>NZ_LMQN01000014.1 GCF_001425355.1 Chryseobacterium sp. Leaf405 | reverse complement strand
TACCACATAATTAAGTCCAACATTCGCAGGTGCTTTAAATACTCCTGAAGTGCTGTCTACTTTTGCATACACTCCCGCCATTGCTGATGATGGAACCATCACTACTGGTTTAGATTCAATTGCTTTTTTAGCCTGGTTATAAAATTCTGAACCGTTTGATTTTAACCATGCTAAATTATGTTGATTTACAGGCATTGTAACATCTACAAGAACTCCTAAATCATTTTTTACTTTATAACTAGTGATCTCAACATCTTTATCATCAAAGCTATAGCTCAAAACAGTTTCTAATTTTGGATAATACGCAGCTCCATATTTCAAACGCTCTCCGCTTGGTCCGGATGCCACATTATCTCTAAAATTTTTAACAGCATCAGGAGTGTTTCCAACAACATCCATAATTACGAATCTGTCTTTCATCATTTCTGCATGATCTAAAGCTAATTCATATAGATCATAGGCTTTTACCATATCTAAAGATTCAGCATCCGGGAAAACAATAAGTGTCGGTTCGTCTTCTTTTTCCAGAGTGGCAAGACCTGCTTCTAAATCAGCTGATTTTACTAATCCATCTGTCGGATATCCATTTGCTGTTCCTACTGAAACAATATAACATGGCCCGCCACCGTTTGCAAAATACATTTGCATAGCGTAGTACATTTTAAAAGTGCCTAGCTTGCTATCAAAAGTGGGAGTAATAACAGCATCCACAATTGAAATTTTGATCTTTTCACCTTCATTTTTTGCTTTTCCGAAAAGTGTTTCGTATTCCAACATAGAAGAAATTCTCGTTGGTTCATTTTTTGGCCCCTGCGCTGTATATCCGATAAAAGCTGGAATGGCCGTTTCTACTTGTGCTACAGATGGTGGGAATTTTGCGATTTCCTCTACGTAGACTCCTGGTGTTTTGTAATTCATTTTTGTTAATTTTTAAATTAATTATTATTATTTTCAATAGTTAAACCTTCGTGTGCCAATTCTAAAGTTTCAATGGCAACCTCATTACCTTCGGCTTTCAGATCTGTTGACTGTAATTTTAACGG
>NZ_LMQN01000013.1 GCF_001425355.1 Chryseobacterium sp. Leaf405 | reverse complement strand
AGGGGAATCTATGAGAAAAAAGAGAGGAGTTAACAGGGAGTAATTATTTATTATATTTGAATACTAATTGACACATGAAAAACAAGAGTTTTTATCAAATTTAAGGGTGGTCAATTTAAACCGAAATTACCTGGTCACTTTGAATTGAAATTGGGTGGTCAATATCACTGGAATTTACAGCGTAGTACTTGGGATTTTTTTCTGCAGCGAATTTCTCGTCCAATAAAAATTTAAAGTTACTTACAATAACTTCAGAACGAGTCTGTGAATCTGTCGGAACAGAATTTTTTAAAAACTCAGAGATGATTAATCCTATCAGAGCATTGCAACTATTTTTCAATATAGAAAGGTATAATTTTCTTTCAAAATCCTTCATTTTTATACAAACTGCTATTGCATCTGATAAAACATCAAAGAGCTTAGTTTCCAAAATCAGAGGATCTGCAGGAGCCATTTTCTTTAACAGATCAAGGTATTCAGCATTAAGGTTTTCGTCGCTTATAAGAATTACAGTAAAATACCCGTCCTTAAAAGAAATGCCCCGATGTACCTGATATGGCTGAATGTAGATGACAGAAGGTGATATAATTGTATACTGTTGGAAGTCTACTTCAAATATTCCGCTTCCTTGTTCCAAAATAAAAAATAAATGGTAGTTATCCCTGTGAGCTTTTCTAATTCTTTCTAAGTGGAGATCTTCAACAGACGATTTTTCAATAATAATGCCTTTGCTTTCAACATTGGGAAAAGTATTTATTGGAATGAATTTTGGCTTAAATGACATACTTAACTATTATAAATACAAGTTACGACAGTTTATGCAGAATTACGAAGTAGTTCGTGACATTTAACAATTCTCTACTGACGACAGGATATTTTACCTGAAGGAGTATCAATTAAAGATTATTAAAATCATGATAGCGGTTTAGCGTTCAGAGCTTGCACTAGACAAAATAACGCTAACAAACCGTACATAAAGCCAACCAAAATAACCACCCTAACATCCTTGAATATATAAAATGCAAGTAATGGCAATATCTGCAAGGCGTGCATCCCTACGAAATGTGCAATGCGCAGATCGCCATATTTAAGACTCCAATTAAGAAAAGGTATTGCTCCGCCACCTTGACCACCAACTCTGGGCGAACCATTTGCACCAATAACGGCACCTTCCAAAGCAAATATCACAAATAAAAAGATGCCTAAGCGAATGGCCCAAAGATAATAATCGGGAAGTTCGGGAAAATTCTCAGTACAAAACAAGATGCCGATATAGCCTGTATATACAGTTGCTGCTATTGCTGCAATTGCCATTGCGACAGTCAATGAAGTATATAATGCTGAACTGACGTTATAATGGGACAACTGACCTCGTGAGGCCTGAAGCGTGACGTAAAAGACCTCGAATCCCAGAAAGATAATCAATGACCAGTTATATAAATTGATATATTTATAAGAAATAAGATATCCCGTGTACCAACCCATCGTCAAGCTAAATATACCCATTGACAGAGCAAATTTAAATGGTTTGTACAAGACATTCACGCCGTTGATCTGTACATCGCTGAATTTTGATCTTATCAATATCAAAGCTGCACTTGACAGACATAGCAGTCCAAAATAAAATAAGCACTCATTTCTTGCTTTGAGTGATGCTAAAAAATCGATCATAAGATGATTAGAAATTTGAATTAATTGAAGAACGTCCTGAACTCGCCCGGAGAAAGATTGGTCTTGCTTTTAAACAATTTGCTGAAAGATTGAGGGTACTCGAATCCCAGTTCAAATGCAATTTCTCCAATGGTAAGCGTAGTTGTCGAAAGTTTTTCTTTTGCCTTTTCAATGATCTTTTCGTGAATGTGCTGTTGGGTGTTCTGACCGGTAAAGGTTTTCAAAACTCCACTCAGATAGTTGGGCGAACAATTTAAAAGTCCGGCAACATACTGTACGGATGGCAAGCCTTTGTTGATGATATTGTCATCAGCAAAATAGTCATCAAGGATTTTTTCCAATTTGTCCAGAATCTGGTTTCCCGATATTTTACGGGTAAGAAACTGACGCATATAAAATCTGTCTGAATAATTAAGGAAAGATTCTATTTGAGAGATAATAATTGCTTCACTGAATTTATCGATGTGTGAATGATATTCCTGCTCGATATTTTTAATGAAACTGTTCAAGACAAGTTCTTCTTTTTCAGAAACAAAAAGAGCTTCGTTCACCGCATAATTGAAAAACTCATATTTCTTGATCGTTTTTGCTAGTGCGCTTCCCCACAAAAAATCAGGATGGATGAGCAACATACTTCCTGAACTTTTAAAATCTTCGTCTGCTTTAAATGAAAAAACCTGATTGGGAGCGATGAAGAACAAAATGCCATTATCGAAATCATATTTCTGCTGACCATAACCATACTGTACATCCCCGGAATCTACCTTTTTGAGTGAGATGATGTAAAAATCAAAAATCACCTTAACACTGTCCTTACTTTTGTAAGGTGTAATGTCAGTAAGGTCTATGACACTGATCATCGGATGTTCCGGTGCACCAATACCTAATATTTTATGATATTCTTTGATGCTTTTTATTCTGTAAGGCTGTTGCACATTCATTCTGTTTTGGTTTACAAGATTTAAATATAGGATTATTCCAGATCAACTCTTTCTAAAGTAAGTCCTGGATTTAATCCGAAGAAAGAAAGTCCCCAAAAGCCTTTGATATTCAGGTTGCCATTTTTGGTAATAGTAAGATACGAATCGTAGGTATTTCCCTTGTTCCCATCGTAATCATAGAGCTTTCCTTTCCAGCTGTTCTTCTCATCATCGTATGTAATATCTTTTAACAAAAGAATACCTACCAAAGGTCTTTTACGTTTTTCTTTGTCAGGATTATTCACGTCCAAAATTGGTTTTCCCTTGCCATCCAAAGAATGTTTTAAATAGATCAGTTTGCCATTATAGTTTTTCCCGCTTTTATAGATCTGCACATTTCCTTCTTTCACCGGACTGTACCAGGTACCAATAATATCATCGGCTGTCGATTGTGAAAATAGCATCATCGAAAAATTTAAAAAGACAATTGTTAGGAAGAAATTTCTCATTGTTGATTGTATTTTATGGCGAATTCTTTTGCAAAATCTTTAATCTTCACCCTGCCCAAAATGGCTGGTCTGTTTTTAAAGTAATCTTCAAACAGGCTTCCATCGTGCATTGCCATATTCATCTCTGTAAATTCTTTGGCGATAGTGTCAGTTGCCCCTATTTTTATAAAGGCGTCGGTCATTTGCTTATCGCTGATAAGCACCCATTTCAAGTATGGCTTTCCGATAGCATTTCCCAAAGTAGTAGCAATGTCCTGACACGTCAGTTCTTCGCTGGCAACATATCTTACTTTTTTGTCTCTTTGTTGAGTGTTGATTTCCTCTGCAATGGCGGATGCAATATCAATGGGCGACACCCAGGCTATTTTGTCGGCTCCTCCATAATTTGATAATATGATTCCGGAATAGCCTTTTAGCAGACCCTTGAGACCATAATGTTTAAGATAGAGTAACTTACCTACTATACCTTCCAAAAAGCCTTTACCTTTTACCATATCCATAAAGGCGTATAGGTTATAATCGAAAGATGCAGGACGTATATGAATAACGGTTACATCGGAAGGAAGTTTTTTAAAAACATTTTCTGCGATATAGTGAAAAACCAAGACCCCTGCCCCATTTGGCTTTTCTGCACCCACACTGCTCAGATGGATCACTTTTTTTATTCCGGCTTTTTGAATTGCCTGAACATAATTGGTACTGATTTCTAATGCTTGTTTTTGATAATCAAGATTCTGTTTCCCAAAAAAGTTAAAGGGTGGGATCATACAGTAAGCTGCATCCTGACCTTCAAATACATTAGTCAGAAAAATGCGATTTTCGATTTCGCCAATCGCAGCTTGTGCTCCCAACTTCTCTATTTCTTTTTTCCTATCCTCAGAAGAGCTGACAACGGTTACCTGATGTCCTTGATTAATCAATTGTATGACCAAGGGTCTGCTGATATTTCCTAATGAACCTGTAACAGCTATTTTCATCTTTATTGACATTTAATATTGATGCAAATTTCAGTCAATTTAATTCCTAGCATGTGTTCAAATCCCCGCTTCTTGTGTTCAAAAACTTCTAATAGTTAACATAAGCTTCAATATTATAAAGGGATGGTGTATTGTGATTATAACTTTCCTGATCTGTCATCCACCAATTCTCAACCCCAAAAAGCATGATATGGTCGACACCATCTTTTCCAAACCTATATAATCTAAAACATCCTTTGGCAATAAAACAATTCATTTTCCAGATTTCACCATCGTGAAGAATAGACTGTGATTTTCGTAAAGATTTTTCTGTAGAAACTTTGCGATATTACAAATAAACCCCGACAATTTCAGGGCTTCTATTTTTAGTCAATAATTTTCAGGGTTTAGAATACCAAAATTCTTTCCAATTTCTAACATCTATCTCAATTTATTTTGGTCGAAAATTTATTAATAGGTAATCAGGCTTTATATGTAATTTTTAGTACTGGTATCAACACAAATAGATTTAGTTTGCAGCAACAGATATAAACTCACCCTTTTCAACCACCACCTGATTGCCCCAGCTGGTAATTGCCTCCAGAACGGGAATAAAACTTTTTCCAAAATCTGTTAAGCCGTAAACTACTTTGACAGGTGGTTTTTTGCCGTAAACTTTTCTCGAAACCAGACCGTCTTTCTCTAATTGCTTTAACTGCAGACTTAATGTCATCTCCGTAATTGACGGTATTTCCTTATTGAGTTCACTGTATCTTTTCGAATTATCTTTCAAGTGGTACAGAATAACAGCTTTCCATTTCCCTCCTACCAGATCCATTGTAAGGCTTACAGTACAGGGATAAGCCTTATCTTTCAGTTTAACGTGATCACCAATACATTCTGTTTTCATTTCTATCTTTTTTAGACTATCTCTTTGGATAGTTATTGCAAATATAGATTACTAAAATTAGTTTTGCAACTATAATTATTATAGTTCAATTTACTATACTAAAATAAATAAAGACAATGAAAATTTTAATCTTAATTGCACATCCGGAACCCAAAAGCTTTAATGCCGCAATGTATCAGGAAGCGATAAAAACAATGGAAGAAAATGGGCACGAAGTAAAAACATCGGACTTGTACCGAATGAATTTCAATCCTGTTTCTGACAGAGAAAATTTCACAACGGTCCAAAACAAAGTCCATTTCAGCCAACAGGCTGAAGAACATTTCGCTCACGAAAACAATGGTTTTGCGAGTGGCATTTTAGCAGAGCAGGAGAAAGTATTGTGGTGTGATCTGATGATCTGGCAATTTCCGCTTTGGTGGTTTTCTGTACCTGCCATACTGAAAGGCTGGGTCGATAAAGTATTTGCCATGGGGAAGTTTTATGATAACGGCAGAATTTATGATAATGGTCTGCTCAAAGGCAGGAAGGCTTTATTATCTTTAACAACAGGAGGTCCTGAAAAGAATTACATCACAACAAAATATGGCTGCATCGATCAGATTTTACATCCGATTCAGACGGGAATTCTTGAGTTTGTCGGTTTTTCAGTTTTACCATCTGAAATAAATTTTTCTATCGAACGCACTACCGATGAAGAACGAAAAGAAATTTTAGAAAGATGGAACACCCGTCTTAAAAATATTTTTGCAGAATCTCTGATAGACAATAAATATTAAAATTAGAAACCTTTTAAAATTCTTGAATAGTCTGCCTGACAAACAATTATGTTATTTACCCCCTTAATCTCCAACTTATGTTCTTATTATATATATGCTAAGATCACGGAAAATGAAATCAGTACAATAAAGAAACCCCACTTATAAGTGGGGTTTCTTTATTTAAGTCTTATTTCTTAGACTCTTCTACGGAAACTTTTCTGAAGTCTTTAAATAATTTGCTGAGTTCAAGCGCAGATTTTCTTGCTCTTGTCCCGGCAGCCTTGTTCCCTTTTTCAGATTGTTGGTTGGCTTCAGCAGAAAATGCTTCAAATTCTGCGTTGATCTTTTCGATTAGTTCTTTCATAATGTGATAATTTAAAATTAATTGGACGGCAAATATAATAGTTATGGGGCTGTTATTAAATGTTTTTAAATCATGTTTAGATGATTTTTTTTATTTTTATTGAAAATTAAAAACCGATGAATTACCAGACATTTGAGCCGGACCAGGAACTGAAGGTACTTGTCAAATGCTATTGGACACTGGAAAGTTCAGCAGATCAACAACTGGAAAAGCAATCCGTCGTTCCCGATGGATGTATGGAGATGATCTTTCATTATGGTGGTCTTTATAAGCAGTACACCGGAAGAGGAAAAAGTATAATCCAACCCAGATGCTTTGTGATGGGTCAGCTGACAAGACCACTTGAAATAGAACCTACCGGAAGGACGGGTATTTTCTCTGTCCGCTTTCATCCCTATGGTTTTTTACCTTTTGCTTTCCTACCCATAAAGGAAATGGAAAACACTGCCATTCCACTGGAAAAACTCTTCGGACAGAATGGGAAAGATCTGGAGGAGAAAATATTAAATGCGAATTCGGTGCAGGAAAGGATCAATTTGGTCGAAATATTTTTACTGAATAGTCTGAGCCGCTTAGAAACTATAGATCATATCGTGAGATCGACTGTTGAGACCATTTTGACGGGTAACGGACAACTTTCCATTAATGAACTTTCCAGCCAGATCCACATCAACCGCAGGCAACTGGAGCGTAAATTTTATCTGGCCATCGGTTTAAGCCCAAAACAACTGTCAAAGACGATCCGTCTGCAGGCTGCACTTAAGATGCTGTTGACGAAGGAATCTGCTAACCTTACGGCTCTGGCCTATGATAATAATTATTACGATCAGGCTCATTTCATCAAAGATTTCAAGGAGCTTATTGGTATTACCCCAAAAGAATTCTACGGAAAAACTCTAAAAATGACCTCTTTTTTTATCGGAGATTGATCGTGTCGCATTTTTACAATTTTGTTTACAGGATATACTGCAACTTCGCACAGTGATCTGATGACTTTACAATATAGAATTTTTTTAAGTGCTATCAATAAAACCAAAACTATGACAACAAGAATATATTTTTCTATGGTTGCTGCCATGCTAACGCTTTGTACCTGCACCGTAAAAACTGCAAGCAATATCAAAAAAATAGAATGGCTGGTCGGAACCTGGGAACATAAAACGTCGAAAGGTAGTATTTATGAAACCTGGAGAAAAGCCGACGGAAATGAACTTGTCGGTAAAAGTTATGTGATCAAGAATAAGGATACTATCTTATTTGAGAGCATACGATTGGTCAACGAGCAAGGCAAACTTTTTTATATTCCGGCTGTTAAGGATCAGAATGAAGGTACTCCAATACGTTTTGAGGGAAAGAGAATTTCTGAAACCTATTTGGTGTTTGAAAATAAAATGCACGATTTTCCGCAGGTCATCTCTTACAAAAAGATTAGTGAAGACTCATTGAAAGCTGAGATTTCAGGACTTAGGAATGGAAAGGAAGAACGGCGTTACTTCCCAATGAGACGTATTAAATAGAGGCTTATATACTAATCCTTAGAACAAGCTAAAACCTGATCTTTTATGCTAAATAAATTTTGCAAGAATAACTCTTATAACTGTTTCTACTGCTCCTGGAAATTCTTCTGAAGATCCTCAAGCTGTTTGCCTGAAGTCACTTGAAGCTTCTGAAATTCCTCGTTTCTAACTTTCAGCTGGTCTGTAAAGATTTTGTTATGGCTCTCTACCTGCTCTTTATATATTGTCTGGGCTTCGGTGAATTCTTTATTTTTCTTCTTCAGCTGTTTTTCTAAAGTTTCTACCTGTTCCGAAAACTGCTTAGTCATATCTTTTTTGACCTCATCGATGAGCAAAGCCCTTGAATTTGATCGTTCATGTGATAATTTTTCTGCAGTGGCATTCAATCCAGCGCCGTAATCGTGCGGTAAGTGAAAACGCTTGTCAGCCAGCTTATCCAATAATGTTTCATCGACCGTATGACCGATAGCCGTAACAGTGACCTGCTTCATTGTTATGATTAATTCGGATAAGTTCAGGTCATTAAAAGTTTCCATACTCTGCCGGTCACCTCCTCCCCTGACCAAGGCAACAATGTCAAGATCCAAAGCTGAGATTTCCTTCAGTTTGGAAATGATCGCCGTGGAGGAAGTGATATTGCAGCTGTGATCTGAAATATCAAAATATTTTCTTGAAATATCCAGTCCTTCAAAAAATCCTTCTGCACAATCGCATTATTTCCATAAATGTTAGCAACTCCATGCAAGCAATGCTTTTAAAGCAGGACAGAATTTGAAGTCAGTTAATAAAAAATGACATCAACTTTTAAAAAAGTTAAAGCGTCCTAAATTTGGGGCGTTTTTTATAGTTTAAAAGTGTAACATTTTCTGTTTATTACACTCTAAATTTCAAAACAAGACAATGCAGGTTTTAAACTTCGAAGACATATACCATGATTATTGGAAGAAGATATTCCGTCTTTGTATGGGTTATGTGAATGATGACGATGCAGCGAAGGATCTTTGTCAGGAAACGTTTGTGGCGGTTTTCCAACAGTTACCAAAATTCCGGCAGGAAGCCGCTGTCGGAACGTGGATTTACAGGATTGCTACCAATATATGTCTAAGGCAAATCAATCTCGAAAAACGAATGCCGAAGAGCGAATTGCCTTATCAGATCAAAGACAACGCCGAGAAAGACAACAAACTGGAGCAGGATCAAATGACGGATTTTCTATATCAATGTATTTCGGAATTACCGGAATTGGAAAGGATCATTATTTCCCTGGAACTCGAAGAAATGAAACAGGCTGAAATCGCTGAAGTTGTGGGAATCTCACCAGCCAATGTGAGAGTTAAAATACACAGAATCAAAGAAAAGTTAACCGAAAAATTTAAGAATTATGCCAACAGATAACATCAATTTCCAAGACATTTGGAACAAGAAAAATACAGATATTCCTAATATCCAAGAAATAAAATCTAGTGCTGATAAATACAAAAAGAAACAATTGCGGTTTACGATTTGTCATATATTCAGTCTTTCTGTTACTGCTGTTATGATTATTTTTATTTGGAATGTCATTGATTTTAAAATGTTTACCACCAGTTTAGGAATCGTTTTGATTCTGATTGCTTTGGCTATGTATATTTATTTGGTTTCGGGAAATCTCAATGTGATTCGGAAAATCAATCCGTCGATCAACAATCAGGAATATCTGGCTTCTTTGAAAAAATTACAGCATCAGCAGCTTTATATGCAGACGAAGGGAATCAGCATTTATTATGTTTTATTGACTACCGGTTTTGCCTTTTATTTTTATGAATTTGCGCTGAGAATGTCAACATTAGGTGGAATTTTATCTTATGGATTAACATTTATTTGGTTGACTGTTGCATGGTTTTTTCTAAGACCAAGGCAGATCAAAAAACAGAACGAAAAAATCTCAAAGGTGATACACTCTTTGGAAACTATTGAAAAAGATTTAAGAGAATAATTTTAACTACTTCAGCTACTTCACAAGTGTAAAAATAACTTGTTAGAAAGAGTATAATATATCGATTGTGTTCAAACAAACAATAAAGGCACGGCATAATTTAGTGTCGATTAAAAAATGATATGTAGATTAAGAAAATCTAAAAAATGTGCTTTTTTTTCGGAGGACAGTTAATAAGAGATCGACCATCTCAATAAAATCTATTTATTTTCAATAATCTTCTGTACTTTCAAAAGCAGATTGTCAATATCAAAAGGTTTTGGAATAAAATCATCAGGCTGACAACTTTGAAATATATGATCTAGTGTGGCGTGAGCACTCATGATGATGATGATAGGAATTTCTTTGTGATCTACATCGCTTTTAATTTCTTCACAGAGATCAATACCGGATCCGTCAGGTAACATACATCAAAAATGGAAAGGTCAGTATTTACATCTATTCTCTGTATGTAAAAGCACTGACAGTTGGAAATGATTGTACATCATAATTTTCAGAGGACAGAACCATTTCAAGTACCTCTCTTATTGCCTGATCATCTTCAACTAAAAAAATCTTTCTCATACTCATGTCTCTCAAAAATAAAACCAACCATGTAAAAAATCATAAATTTCCAGGATAATTTACATTTCTATATGTAATTTCTGATTTTATACAATTTTCAGAATTTTATAAGATACGGCAATCTTTCCATGTGAATTAATCATTAAAATGCTGGTGTAGATTTGTTTAGTGATTTTCGCAGGATTATCTTAATATAGGATATTATTATTTTTCAAAGTCAAAACATATAGGGGTAACATTTTTTGAGTTTTTCTCAGAAAACTTAGAAAATGATATTTTATCTCAGTGAATTTTTTCATCAGGTAAAAATCATGTTGGGGACATTGAATATCCCTTCAGAAATAATCGGCGTTAAAATCTTTTGATCAAAACTGTTTTTACAGCATTGACGAAATCATCCTTCTAATCAATTCATATTTTGGAGATTTCGGATCCTTTATGTCCAGCATAATATCATATACTCATCTCATCTCTCAGTACCAACCCTAAATATCGGTCAGATACGCTTCTGCTGTTTACTTTATCTCAATTTCTCGACAAAGGAGATCGCACATTATCACCATATGACTCCCCTTTAGTATAATGTTTGATAGACAAATGGGGTGTAATTATATCAAATTCATGTTGATGAAGAACTGGTAATATCTGCAAGCAGGCTGTCTTAAAGTTGTCTAATGTCATTTCAAATGCTGTAATTATGGTGTTAAAGAAATACTCTGGTTCAAACTATTGAAAACCTATAAATGCAGGTGAACTCTTTAATTTACCGATTCTTTAAATGTAAGAATTTACCTTCTCAATTATTGAAATTAATTTACTATTTTTAATTATAATAAAACGGAGATTTTTCAAAGACTGACATTGTCCGTAATTTTATAAAACCAACATTACCAAAAAAACTAAATAACAGTTTTGAAACATCTATTATTATTTTTACTTTGTATACTAGCACTAACCTCTTGTAATTCAAATCTATCTTCAGAAAAGATAGAAGATCCCGGGTTGATAGGCGCAACGATCGAGATTACTCAAAGTCCTACTGACAGAAAAGATAATTGGATGACTGTTGATCTATTTGATAAAGACAATAAAAAAATAACAAACGATTCCCTAAAAATAATAGTGAATGGTATTGAGACCCCACTCCAACATCGTCAGGGCCGATATTATACCGATGAATCAAGGTATCATGCCGAAAATGTACCTTTAAAAAACATCTACAATTTTGAGGTAAAACTATCTGATGGGAAAAAATACCATTTGGGAAGCATCAGTGCTTTGAGTGAAGAAAAAATTGAAAATATAGAATGCGATGAACAAGGTGATCTGAATAAAAATACGGTCATTAAGTGGAAAGAATTAAAAAACATCAACGAACTTACCATTTACACATCAGTTTTATTAAAAACACCCAATAGCAATGATAAAAATTACTCAAGCAAAGATGTCATAGTAAAACCAATAAGCAGTGCAGGGGAATTCACGATACCGAAATCTGAATACTTCGACCCAAAATGGACAGTCAGTGGTTTTGAGTTAAAATTTACGGCAAAAAAGTTTGGGAAAACAAATCCTAAACTTATTGAAGGAAGCACAATATCCATTTCAACATTAATAGAAAAAAATATCAACCTTGAAAAAGAATAATAAAGACTAGTGTTAACAAGGTTTTTGTAATAGTGGGACGAGACAGCAAAGTTCAACAGTTGTCTTTCGATTAAACTCTAGTACTAACATCAGCTTTTCTGATTCAATTTCCGCCCGAACTCAGAGACCTAAAATGTTAGGCGGTCAGATTGAAAGACATGCATAAAATTGAATAATTTGCTCTCACTAATTTTTATGCAATAAAATAATAAAGCATTTTAGACTTTACGTTTAAAAAAGGATTAAAAAGCTATTTAAATAATTGGCGATTCACAAAGATAATTGTAACAAAAGTTTAGAAACAATAACTAATATTCCAACAGCTTTAAAAATGAAAAAAACGAAAAGAACACCAAAGAAAAATGCCCTAATTATAATGATAATTGGGATGTTTGTAATCGCAACATCACAAATCATAAGCCATTTTGTAAAATTACCGGACTTAGCGAAAGGTTCATTCATTGGAATTGGAATTGGTCTATTAATTTTGTCAGTAATTTTTGGAAATTTTAAAACATCAAAATAAAACACATAGAATTTAATGCAATGTCTTTACATTACAGAGAGTTGAACATCTAATCAGGCATCTCCAAATGAGTGGATGAACGGCTTCGGTTAAACATTTATTCAAAGTTCAACAATAATCAATAAAAACAAACAATTGATACGATGATAAAATTTGCTTACGCTATCCTATACGTTCAGGACGTAACAAGATCAGTTGAATTTTACGAAAAGGCGTTTGGATTTATCCGAAAATTTGTAACGCCTGACAATGACTATGGTGAACTTTTGGTTGGAGAGACAACGCTGTCTTTTGCTTCAACTACATTGGCCAGATCAAACTTGAAAGAAGGTTTTACAGAAAGTAGTTTAAAAAACAAAACATTTGGAATTGAGATTGGTTTCGCAGCAGACAATGTAGAAGAAACAGTTTCGACAGCTGTAAATGCAGGAGCAACAATCGTTGAAGATCCTAGAACAAAACCGTGGGGCCAAATTGTTGCTTATGTCCTTGACATTGACGGATTTCTCATTGAGATCTGCACACCAATGGGCTAACAGAATACTTCAGACGATAAGTGTCTTTACTCAACAATCTTATGAAATTTGAAAGTGAAGAATAGTGAACTTGCAATTATTTTGAGACAAAATTTATATACTCTTTAAGCTACATTTTTAGATTGATTAGACATTAAATTTTGATACTCTTTTTCATACTCTTAAAGTTAAAGAGTATAAAAATTGTGTCCTAACAAAGTTAGCAACTCCAAATTACGACTACCATAAAAAACACAACTAACATTTAGTTATGTTGTGTTTCTTTTTACTCAAAATTCGACTTAAAACAGAAAAGTTTTTCCGAGTATGATTTCGTTTTCTTTCTTTTCAGAGTGCATTTTCCAATGTGTTTCCGCAACCTCTTTTGACGAAATAGCAGGCATTCCTTGAGGGAAATGTTTTAATAATTCTTGGTCGGGTTCGACAGTATTATACACTAACCCACCAATTGACACAATCCCTGCAAAAATATTTTCGGCTGACAAATCGTTGTTCAGCACACGGATATAATTTAACAAAGCACCAGCAGCAATTCCGAAACTTGCTGTCATAGAAGTTGGTTTTTGTGCAGACGAAGCAGTTGTAAATAACAAACTTCCCTCTTTTCTAGACAGCATATTAGGCAGCACCGCTTGTACTACGGTAATTGCGCTTAACAATTGGAAATCTAAATGGAATGCTGCATTTTCAACATCAATATTTCTTGGTGTACGCATGGTTTCTATTGAAGGGGTGGGGCTAAACTCAATAACATCAATAGAACCAAAATGTTTTTTTACAGCAACCAAAGCATCTTTTAAAGAATTTCTATCCAAAACATCAGCATAAAAAGAAGCAACCGAAATTTCTTGTGCTTCAAGCTGTGTAACCAAATCATTTAATTTTTCTTCACTTCTTGCCAAAAGAGCTACATTGTAACCTTCTTTCCCAAAACGTTGTGCCACAGCAAATCCAACACCTGGACCGGCACCAATTATTACAATAGTTTTTACCATTTACTTACTTTTTAATTTTAGTGTAACAAAAATACCTTAAATTGCTTACAAAATGTAAGTGGTTACCCAAATGTAACTACTTACCTTTAAGTAACGAACTTTATGATTGAGATAACAAAACAACTAAAGAAATCTGTTGAGCTATTTCCTAATCTAACAGAATGTAAATCCTCATTAGGTCCAATACAAGACGCATTATATGTATTGGGAGGAAAATGGAGGATTCCAATTTTGGTTGCAATGCTTGAAGGCAACAAGCATTTTGGTGAAATTCAAAGGACAATAAATAAGATTTCTGCAAAAGTGCTTTCACACGAATTAAAAGAACTAGAATTAAATGGTTTTATTACCCGACGTGTTTATGGCACGAAACCTGTAAGCATTGAATACGAACTAACAGAATATACAAATTCGCTTGGTCCTGTAATTGTGGCATTGAGGGAGTGGGGACTATTACACCGTGAAAAAGTGAAGACAGACTGGCATTGAAAAACAACAGCCGCTAATACTTAAACCGTTATGCATCACCAATTGACGACTGTGTAACTTCAAGCTTATTCACTTTCAACACTGTAAGGAAATTCTAAGTCCAAGGAGCCTGGTTGGCTCAGTAAATTTCTGATGTCCTACAAATACTGTGGGCAGGAATAACGATCAAATCATTTTTCCAAAGTGAATAGAAAATCAGGTCAATCTAAATATCATTTACCAGCCCAGTTTATTCACCATCGAAAGTATCGAACCATGTATTTTGTATTCAATTTCGATACAGAACTTCAAGCTATTTGATTATTAATCGAGCCAACCGATTGCAATTCGGCATTCCTTCATACTCTGCCATTTTCCCGGCAAACAAAACCTGCTCAATCTTGCCTTTAGGATTCTTAATTCCAAACCATAGAGACTCAATCTCAAATTTCATTGTACTTTTCATATTTTCTAAATTATTTCTTATATACCTAATAAACAGAGACTCCCTGCATAAGCCCCTACCATTTCCTATTATCCATTATTACATTCTCACTGTACTTTTAACTGCAAACGAAAAACGTGATTCCAATGTCAAATGACATCATCCCGTAAAATAGCCAATCATCATATCACTATATCATTCCATCAGTAGCAAACCAAAAACGCGAAACCAATGTCAACCATAAATGATCGCTACGACATCCAGTTTTTTTATTTCCGATCATCCTTTTATCCGCAAAAGACAATTCCTAATCCGACATTAAAATGATATGATCCCGTAAAATATCCAATCATCCAAACACTACATCATCCCATCATCCGCAAATGAAAAATGCGAATCCGAAGTCAGGATCACATGATCCAGCAACGACATACTCAGAATCTTCGCAGCCTCTTTGATCTGTGCGGTCATCTTAATATCACAACCGGAAGGTTTCAAATTTCCCGAAGGATGATTATGGGAGACAATGATTCCCGAAGCATTGCAAAGAAGTGCCGCCTGCATAATAATTCTCACATCAACCAAAGTGGAAGAAATTCCGCATTCAGATATTTTCTTAATTCCCAAAACCTTATTAGCCCGATTCAGATACAGCGCAAAGAAAGATTCCCTGTAGTCCATTTTATCCGCATCAAAATGTTCCCTGAAAACATCCACCGCATCCGCTGAGGACGATATAGACCTTTCACAATTTCCCTTTCTTGAGTAGCTCAATTTAATTTCGTTGACAATATTGAATTTCATATTTCCTGCTCCGAGTACGGCGGAGACCTGTTTTTCCCACACTTACATAAAAAAACCTATGAATTGCAGCTTGAAGGAAACTTTGACTTTTCTTATCTTTTACTTGGTCATATTATCTGATAAATTGATTTATACTAACATCTGACGAATTGGTTTATAAGATCTGATGATTCGATTTATAAAAGAATCTGATCAATTGATTTATACCAACATCTGATGAGATGATTTATACCAAGAGAATAATAAGGATCAAAATTTCAATGAACTGCAATTGCATCTTGCGAGGTTTCTGACTTTTTCTATGCAGGTAACCATTCAGGCAGGCACAAGGAAAACTGCAATCAATTCCTTAAAAACAATAAGAAAGAACATTGATGAAAGCCTGAAATCTTTTTGCGGAGGTTCTGGGATCTCCGATCCCGGATACCCAAAAAGATTTTTTTCAGCAGTGACAACGGAATATATTTGCTATAGAAAATCAGGTAACCTCATAGGGAATGAGTGTAATTGAAATTAGATCTGTTTATGAAATTTTCAATAAAAAGAATATTATGTTCTAAGAATAAAGAGATGGTTTGACAGCTTTTAAATGGCAGAGGATAATCGTTAAATGCAGTATCTCATTTCAAACAATGATAATGATGTATGACTATTTCAATATCGCCTGAGTTTGAGTGTAAGTTGAATATGTAATGGGAACAAGATTGTCGAACAAAATTTTTTGCCAGGATTAGTGAAGATTTTTCCTCAGATTCATAAAATATGATTCGGGGAGTACACCTACTGTCCACATAATTTAAAAGCATAGAGAAAAGCCTGGAAGAAATTTTTGACACTACCATTCAACTTCAAAAAAAGTATGAGTGTTCAATTAAAATCATTTTTATCATTTTTATACTGACGCTTTTTATAAATTTGTTAAAAAGCAAAGTAACGCAAAGCCGTATAATTTAGGGTCGATATGCGCTACTTAGTAGAGTATATAAATAAGTTATGGGGAATCTTAGAAACAACCGTTATGACATTAGAACCAGCGGAAGAAATTAAAAAAAAATTATTATCCAACAGACAAACAATAAGAAATTTTCCAAAATCTCTAACATTTCCTTTTGACAAATTATACACGGAAATAACAACTCAAATTAGAACGGTCGAAATTTCATCGGAATGTACGCTTTTTGAGAGTGTTACGGCTGTTAGTGAAACGAATTTTTTTTCTGACGCTGACTATTGGACAGAAAATTATCTGGACGAAGAAATTTCAAAATTTTGGATATTTGGACAAAATGGTCAAGGCGACCTTTGGTTATTTGACAGCGAAAACAAAGTTTATTTTTATGACCACAATAACGAAAAAATGTGTAATGAAAATTTTATCGACCTTAACTTGAACTTTGAAAAATGGTTGCAATATGCCGACTTAAACGCACAATTGGATAATATTTATGATAACGAAAATGAAATTAATGACAAGCGAAAAGTTGAATATAAAAAAAAACTTGCTGAATTGAGCGGTAATTTGTTGAAAAATTATCCGTTCGAAATTTAACCGAATAAAAAATACTTCCCATAAAAAGGGTTTTGCAATAGTGGGGCGAAACTGCAAAGTTCAGCGGTTGTTCTTCGGTTCAACTTTTGTGCAAAATTGAAGATTTGTGCTTCGATTGCCCCACCATCACAAAGCCCCAAAACCTTAGCTGTAACTTTTCAAAACCCTACGATGTTTGACAGACTTAAAACATATTGCAAGACAAAAGTTCCTTTGACGGACGAAGAACTTAAACTTATTGACACATACTTTGAAAATAAAGATTTAAAGAAAAAAGATTTTTTACTGCAAGACGGAAAAATCTGCAACTTCATTGGCTTTATTGCTGACGGCACTATCAGGCATTTCCATATTAAAGACGGAATAGAAAAAACTTGCGACATTTCTTTTGAAAACGCTTGGGTAACAGACTTTCAAAGTTTTACTCATAATATTTCTTGTATAATGAATTTGCAGGCAATGGAAAACACAACGGTATTTGTTATCCGAAAAGAAAACCTTAATAAATTATACAACGAATGCAATAAATATGAAACTTTTGGCAGGTTAATGGCGGAACAAGTCGCACAACGAGCAACCGAAATTGCAATGTCGCTTTCGTCAGACAAACCAGAAGAACGGTTTCAGAATTTAATAAAAAAGCAACCCGACCTTTTTCAGAGGGTTCCTCAAAAATATATTGCCAATTTTTTAGGTGTAAGCCCCGAAAGTTTGAGCAGAATTAGAAACCGAATTTTTAAGAAATCAAAGTCTTAACTTAAGTCATCGTTTATCCATCATTGAAGCTGGAATTTTGCCTCATCAATTAAACAAATAAAAAATGAGACAATTATTCATCACTTCAATTATTTAGCAATGACAATAACTAACAGCGTAAATGCACAAAAACAGCAATTAGACTTTTCAAAAGTAAAAGTCTTTGAACATCAATTAGACGATGTAATGGAACTAATTGACACAACCGAATTGAAAATCAAACTCAAGGAAGTTGAAGAAAATTACCAACAAAATCCAAACGAAATTAATAAAGTCCGGCTTGGTATTATCTATCACGAAACAGCGCTAAATCTTTCTTTCTTTTCTAAAACAGAATTTAAAGGTTATGCCAAAAAAAGTTTTGATACATTGAGCGAACTTTTCAATTCGCCTAATACAACAAAGGAACTTTTACCATTTATTGCATCATATAGAGCTTCGGCATTATCGTTGGTTGGTGCAGAAACAAAAAAACTTAAATTGTTAGGTGAAGCATTTTCCTTATTCAATGACGCAGTAAAAAACTATTCATCAGTCTCTTATTTACCTGAATTTTTAAGGGGAAGTGTTGCTGAAAATTTGCCTTGGTTTTTCTTTACAAAAAGAAAATTTGCAAAGCAAGACTTTCAATCCATTATTGACAAGCAAGACAAAAACAGCGATTATGCCAATTGGAAGATAATGAGCTTTACTTATTGGGCTTGGACTAAACAAAGACAAAGTAAAAAACATAGAACGCAAGCATTGGAATATCTTGACAAGGCAATTGCATTAGACCCAAATTATAGAGCAGGCAGACAAAAAGCAGAGAAACTAAAGACCACCTTGACGAAATAAAACTACAGCTAACATTGCATAGGCGTTATAAGGGCTGAAGAACATATGCTGAACATTTGTAATTCTATTTATCTTTGTTGAAAGCATTGGGCTGACGAGCCTTGATTGCCCCTACAACGCCAATGCTTCAATGTTATAAGCATTCCGAATTTGTAAGTGATAAATCCCAGATACCCAACAAAATGTTTTTCAGCAGGGAAAACGGAATTTATTTACTATATAAAATTAGGTATCCCATTTGGAGTTATCATTGTTAAGCTTCGTCCTTTGGCAATAATCCAAATGGAGGAAAAAAAAATGCAATTAAAAATATGACGGTAAGGCTTTTAATTCTTTAAGCAATAAATTGAAAATACTGTAACTTTGCGTATCATAATCTGCATTTTAGACAATAATTTAGGACTTTTTCATAATATAGATGTCAAAAAACGTTTAGCTTTTGATATAATCGGGCAGATTCAAACCTAAAGTTGTTAAGGCATTTCCGTTTACTGAAGTTGCGGAAGCGCACCGCTTATGGACGAGGATTCACGCAATTAAAAAATCAGCCTGTGATAAAATTTCCATTGATAAAAATCAATTTTCAGTAATTAAGCGATATTAGTTTCAGTGACATCTGTTTCTATATTCAGTAGTCGTTTTTCGTTCATCTGTTGATTCTATAATTCTCACAATTCAATCCGAAAATAATTGGTCAGTAGCTCCTGTTTTCCACTTATAGAAAAAATTATTTTTCGGATAACTCAATATGGCTTTAAATATTCTCGATTTGGATACAATCAGCAACGTTATAATATTCAACTTTGCTATAATAAAAACAATTACAATTATGCAAAACAATGAAAATAAAGTAGCACTGGTTTCCGGTGCCAATACAGGGGTAGGTTTTCAAATCGCAAAAGCTTTATCAAATAACGGTTACACTGTTTATTTAGGATCCCGTGATCTTCATAAAGGAGAAGCTGCAGCCAGTGAGATCGGTGGTCAGGCAAAAGCTGTTCAGCTGGATATTACAGATGATGATTCTGTAAGAGCCGCAGTAGAACTTATCGAAAGTGAATTAGGATATTTAACATTATTAGTCAATAATGCAGCCATCTCACACGCAGGAAAACCCGGACGCACAATGGAAGAAGTCTTGGGAGCGCAACGTGCAAGCATTATCCCGATCAATGACCTAAAAGCTGTTTGGGAAACGAACGTCTTTGCCACGCTTTCCATTACTCAGGCATTTTTACCTCTATTGAAAAAATCTTCTGCTGCAAGAATCGTGACCGTTTCCAGCGCATTGGGATCTTTGACAATCAATGCGAATCCTGAAAATCCTTACCGTTCAGCCTTCGACGCTGCTTACGGCGCATCGAAAACGGCGCTAAACGGAATCTTCCTGTCTTTGGCGATAGACCTGGAAAGCACCAATATCAAAGTTCATCTGGTAAGTCCTGGTTTTACCGCCACTGCCCTTAATAATTTTCAGGGAACCGATACGGTAGAAGAAGGCTCTAAAGAACCCATAAGAGTGGCATTGGCAGAAGATCTTCCTAATGGAAGTTTTACCGGACCAGCTAATTTTAGCGGACCGGATAACATTCTACCCTGGTAAGATTTAACCAACTTAAAAACCTATGATGATCTTTTTGTCATAGGTTTTTTTATAAATTTATGATATGAAAAGAAAAGACGATCAACTTATACGGTTTATTTCCATTTCGGAAAGCCATCAGGCTTTTGGACTGCCCGCACCTCAACATCCTCTGATCAGTCTGGTTCATTTTAATGAAAGCAATCCTTTCAATACGGAGATGGCGCCGATCTATGATGTCCTGAGTTTCTATAAAATAACGTTTATCACAAAGAACAGTGGAAAGCTGAAATATGGTCAGGGTTACTATGACTTCAATGAAGGCAGTATGCTTTTCTTCGCGCCCAACCAATTGGTAGGAACCACAGAATATAACAGCGGTACTTATTGTTACCTATTGCTCATCCATCCCGATTTTCTATTGGGTCATCCTCTGCCGAAGAAGATGAAGCAGTACGGCTACTTCTCCTACTCATCAAATGAAGCCTTGCATTTGTCTGATAAAGAAAAAGCAATTATGCTTTCCGTCTATCAGATCATGCAACAGGAGCTGAATAATGGTGTTGATGAATTCAGTCAAGAGGTTATGATTGCCCAGATAGAATTAATGCTGAGCTATGTGAATCGGTTTTACAAACGCCAATTCATTACCCGCAAAGCTGTCAATAGTGACATTCTTGAGAAAACAGAAAGCATTCTGGATGATTATCTAAATCAGAAAACGCTGCATTTGGGTGTTCCAACAGTACAATATCTGTCTGACCAACTGAATATTTCGCCGGGTTATCTTAGTGATATGCTACGCTCGCTCATTGGTAAAAACACAAAACAATACATCCACGAAAAGCTCATTGACTAAGCAAAAGAAAGATTAACGAATACGGAATTAACTCAGCGAAATCGCTTATGAATTGGGTTTTGAACATCCGCAATCTTTCAGCAAACTTTTCAAAATAAAGACTGATATGTCTCCTTTAGAGTTTAGAAATTCCTTTGTAAATTCCAGTGATATTGACCACCCAATTCCAATTCAAAGTGACCAGGTAATTTCGGTTTAAATTGACCACCCTTAATTTTGATAAAAACTCTTGTTTTTCATGTGTCAATTAGTATTCAAATATAATAAATAATTACTCCCTGTTAACTCCTCTCTTTTTTCTCATAGATTCCCCT
>NZ_LMQN01000012.1 GCF_001425355.1 Chryseobacterium sp. Leaf405 | reverse complement strand
GGCAAAGCCGCCGCAGCCAAAAATTTATAAAATAGCGAGTGCGGAGAGCGGGAAACAGCTCCTAAAAAAGAGTAATTAATATTTATAATAAAAAAACGGACTTTTCAGTCCGTTTATATTGTGTGTATTTGAAAAAATGATCTGTACTTACTGAATAATTAATTTTAAAGTAAATAATTTTCTGGTGTAAACTTTTACGAAATAAACTCCTTTCGGAAGACTTTCGTTAACCAGAGAAAAACGTTGGTTATTTACATTTTTTGATTGATACAACAAGTCTCCATTTGCAGAAAGCAACTCGATTTTATCAATAGGATAATCACTCTTAATGAAAGTCGGCTCACCAGGTTTTGATGGATTCGGATATAAGATAACATTCTTTTCGGTAGAATTTTTAACTTCCTCTGTTGCCAACGTAGATCCCTGAACCTGAAACTGCACTCTGTTTGAAACTTCGGTATAAGAATCATTGGTGAACATCACCATATAATAATTTCCCGGAGTCGTCGGCAATGCTGCTGCTCCCTGAATCGTTTTTGTTCCCTGTGTAATTCCGTCGAAATAAGTATAAGAAACAAAATTATCATCCGGAGTTGTTACGCTTTGAGGATAAATTCCCAACCAGTCTTTGATGATTCCCGGAGAATCTGTCCAAGAAGCGGTAATATTTTCACCTAAAGTGTACACTGGTTTGTTTGTCCACAATTCTGTAACGATGTCTCCAACTTTAAAGAAAACTTTCTCCCCAACACTTGTATAGCCATCTTCAAGGAAATACTGAGCATAGTAGTATCCTTTCGGAAGTCCTGTAAAATTAAGAGTTCCGGCAGCTGTCGTCACATAACTCCATTTTGAAGCAGGCGTTGGTCCGGGAACTTGTCCCATTTTATAAATTCCGATCCAGTCTTTTGTTAAATTGGGTCCGTTACTGAAATTGACAGTTACTGTTCCGCCCACCGGATAGGTATCTGCCGTTGTATTTAAAATAACTTTCGGTCCTACATAAAAACTTTTTCTTGGTGCAATTTCCGTATATCCGTTATTTGCAAAAAATCCTGCGAAATATTGTCCTTTAGCAGCAATTCCGTTGGTGAAAGTAGCTGTACCTGCAGTTTGTCCGTTAGTATAAACAAAAGCCTGAGAAGTTACGGAAGTTGGACTCTGTCCTTTTTTGTAGATTCCTACCCAATCCTGAAGATTCCCGGGACCTCCCGTATATGTGGATATGATTTGTTCGTTCTGAAGATATTCTGTTTTATTTAAATCAAATGTAGGATTTGAGACGATACTTCCTATCACTTCAAACTGCTTCACATCGCTCCAGTCGCTCCATTCCAAATTTCTGTCTCTGTAGCGGGTTTTCACATAATAAATTCCGTTCGTAATAGAGTTTGAAGGAAGGACAACTTTTGTAATATCAACTCCGGCATTTAAATTTTTAGTTTTATCAGGTGTTCCGTTTCCATCTTTCCCAAACCAGTTTTCAAAATCCCGGTAAATTTCTTTTTCAATCACAGAAAAATCGGCTGCTTTACTTATCAGAAACTGCGTCGTGTTTAATAATTCTCCATTTGTCGTAGAAAAAGCACTTCCATTTAATGTTAAAGGTAATGTAATGGGTGCTGTGAAAGTATTGTTAATAGATGGTTTTGCTGGTTTTGGCTGATTTTTATATCGGTGAAAAGTATCAACCAATTCATTGTATTTTCTGTTATAAACACCTCCGATGGAATAGGATTCGATGTCGACTTTTCCTGTATTTACATCCACTTCAACGATTTGATACGTCCAGTCCGTTAATGTTTTCTGAACATCATCAAAATCCTGCTCGTTTGACATTCCCCAATATTGATCCCAAGCCGTTCCCCCGGAAATAATCTGATAATTCGGTGTATTTTTAAGCTGACCTCTGTGGTATAAATGATGGTGCGCCCCGACGTGCATTAAATATTTATTGGAAGCTGTCAAAAGCGGAACAGCCGCATTTCTTACCCAAGTTGAAATATCTCCCACGTATTGCTCAGCCTGATAGGGCCTGTGGCTTAAAGAAATAATCCAGTCTACGGTAGAATCGTTGTTTGCTTCATTTAAAATCTGCTGAAGCCATATTTGCTGTGCCGATCCTGTATGCTCAGAACTTAAACTGATAAATAAAACATTTCCAGCTTGTTGAGCATAATAATTTTCATTTCCTGAAGAGATATTTTTATATTTTATTTCATCAATATAGAAATGTGCATAATAAGAATTCATCCCCAATGTTCCGTATGTTTCGTGGTTTCCAACCGTTGTCTGAATCGGAAGATAAGGTGAAAGCTTAATATTCTTCTTGAAGTGAACATTTTCATAATGATCTAATGTTCCAACATCTACCTGATCTCCAACCATAAATGTCAATGCAATATTATCAGAAGGATCAGAATTTTCTCCGAATTTTTCCTTTAATTTTTTATAAGCATTCAAATTTAAACTGTCATATCTCGGTTCAGCCTTAATTTGGTTATCACCCATAATCAAAAAACGGATTTTTCCATTTGCTGTTACAGGTTGTCCGGGCAAAGGAAGCGTTCTGAAATTATAGACCGCAGATTCGTTCGTTCCTGTTTTAATTTTATAATAATACTTGGTATTTGGCTGCAGATTGGCAATTTTTGCCGTATGGTAATAATAGTTGTTATTATATCCGGTATCTGAAAAAATATTTGTCGTTCCGGTAAACGTAACATTTAGGTTTGTCGGACTTGTTCCGTATGTAACTGTTGTTTCGTTGTTCGATGATGTTTTCCAATTGACAATCATCGATGTGGGTGTCGGATTTTGCAAATAGGGAAATAAAGCCTGCCCAAGTGCCATCTGGACGGCAAAGCAGAAAAAGAATAAGTAATACTTCATTGTAGTTCAGTTTTAAGTAGTCTGTATGTTTAAAATGTGTTTAAATTTTTGAAAGCACTGAATAGTTGCTTTTTATCATCGTGCAAAAGTAGAAATCCAGTATAAACTGTATCTAATGGGAACTTCAAGGAAATGTTAAGTTTTACAGAAAATAAACAACAGAAAATTTACTAGATTTAATAATAATTTGTTTGTGGAATTCAAAAAATGTTATGTATATTTGCAACCTGTTATTCAACCTCTGACGAAGTCCGTGTAAGTTGCTTAGCCTAAACATTTTATTTATTAATAATGGATTTATTAAAGTACGTACAAGACAAGTACATTACAAAAAAAGAATTCCCTGAATTCAAAGCGGGTGATACAATCACTGTTTATTACGAAATTAAGGAAGGTCAGAAAACAAGAACTCAGTTCTTCAAAGGGACAGTTATCCAATTAAGAGGTACTGGTTCTACAAAAACTTTTACGATCAGAAAAATGTCTGGTGATGTAGGTGTAGAAAGAGTTTTCCCTATCAACATGCCGGCTCTTCAAAAAATTGAAGTTGACAGAAGAGGTAGAGTTAGAAGATCAAGAATCTACTACTTCAGAGACCTTAGAGGTAAAAAAGCGAGAATTAAAGACGCTGCTTACAAGAAGAAATAATTCAGACAACAATACATACGAAAAGAGACTGCTAATTTTTAGTAGTCTCTTTTTATTTTAAGAATGTATAAGTGTAAATGGTGAAGTTTACTTCGTAAATCAATCGTTAATTATAAGCACTATATCAAAAATTGACCATTAACAATTGACAATTCACTTTTTTCTACTTTATAAAATCATACAAAGCATTCCAAAATTTATCATATACTTCAATATGCGGAAGATGACCAACATTTTCGATTTCAATTAATTTCGAACCTGCAATCTGCTGTTGGGTTTTCTTTCCCAATTCCTGATACTGTCCCATTTTTGGCTGTAATTCCTTTGGAGCTCTGTCCTTCCCTATCGCCGTTCTGTCTCGTGTTCCGATGATTAACAAAGTTGGAACTTTTATATTTTTAAACTCGTAACAAACCGGTTGATTGTAAATCATATCCGACGTTAAAGCAGCATCCCAAGCTACTTTTGGATAATCTGGGTGTAAAGTCCAGCCCACAATTAAATCCAGCCAAGGTTGATACTCAGATTTCCATTTGTTGTCGTAGTAAAATTTTAACTGATAATTTTTATAAGATTCTGCTGTATTTTTTAATTCCGATTGATACGCCTGATCTATAGTTTGATATGATGCAAAAGTTTTGTAATCTTCTAATCCGATAGGATTTTCTAAAATCAATTTCTTAACCCTATCTGGATAAAGCAATGTAAATCTGGTCGCCACCATACCGCCCATTGAATGACCTAAAACAATTATCTTATCAATTTTCAAATCATCTAAAATTGCTTTTGTATTATCCGCCAATTGAGAAAACGAAAACTGATAACTTTGAGGCTTTGAAGATTTCCCAAATCCAATCTGATCGGGAATAATTACTCTAAAACCTTTATTTGAAAGATCCTTTGCCGTCTTTTCCCAATAAGCTCCATTGAAATTTTTGCCGTGAAGAAGCATTATGGTTTTTCCGTTTGATACTTTTGGCCGTACATCCATATAAGCCATTTTCAAATCGTTATTTTGAGATTTAAAATCAAGAAAATGAACTTCATAAGGATATTGATAATTCGCAAGTTCTGCATCCAAAGGTTTTACTTGTGAAAACATGAAGTTTGGTACAATTGATAGCATTAAAACAGCAACAGCATTCTTAAAATATTTCATGAAATTTATTTTAGTTATTAAAATTAAAAAAACCGCTCCAAATGAAACGGTTTATATGTATAAATTATCATTTATTTAAGATATTTCCGCCAACTTATTTTCTTTTTTAGGAAGATTCATCAGCACAATAGCGAAAAGAATTAAAGCAATTCCCACCCATTGAATAAAAATTACTTTTTCACCCAATAGGACAAAAGCCATTGTCACAGACACGGGAAGTTCTAATGATGACACAATACTTCCCAATCCCAAACCCGCATTCGGAAAACCTATATTAAATAAAATCGGAGGAATTATGGTTCCAAATAGTGATAAAATCAAGCCATATTTCCATAAAATAGAAAAATTAAAACTGTGAATATGTTGAGTGTTTTCGGTAAAATTTAAGTAAAATGATTTCAATCCATCAGAATATAGCGGGCCTATCTGAGCGAAAAATAAAAATGCAAAAATAACAATTGACCCTCCACAAAGCATAATAATACTCTTCCTGAAAACCGGTAAATGAGTTGCTAATGTATTGGAAGTGAACATCGTCATAGTATAAGAAGCGGCAGCCATTAATCCCCAGAAAATCCCTTTCCAATCTAATTCTAAACTTTCATTTACCAAATTGGTTGCCAAAACTGTTCCGATTAAAACGATAACAACTGAAATAATTTTTCTTGTATTAGGTAACTTTTTGGTCAGAAAACTTTCCACCACCACACTAAACCAAACCGACTGCATCAGCAGCACAATTGCTATTGAAACATTAATATACTGAACTGCAATGTAATAAAACAAGCTTGTACAACCTAAAGATGTTCCTACTAGCATTAAAGTTCTTATTTCTTTAGATGTTGGTGATGATAATTTCTTTTTTGAAGTTATAGTCTGAAAAAAATTCAAAACCAATAAACCCAACAACCCAAGTAAGAATTGAGATGTCGTAACCTCTGATGTGGTGTATCCTTCATTATAAGCCAACTTCACAAAAGTTGCTAACATCCCATATATACTTGCTCCAATCCCAACAAATAAAACCCCTTTCAGTATATTTTTCTTTTCCATATTATTTTTTAACAGCCTGCGAAGTTACAATTTATTAATTGGAATTGTTAGTTACGTTGAAATGATAGATAAATAAAATCGGCGCAAACTTCGTTTGCGCCGATTATCAATTATAAATAATTTTAATTATTTGTTTACTATAACTTTTGAAGCCACATCAATACCGGCACCTTTTACTTTAACCATATAAGTTCCGTTAATCAATCTGCTTGTGGAAATTGCTTTCTTAGCATCAGGAGAAATTTTATCTTCAGAAGAAACTAATTTTCCTGACATATCATAAATCTCAACACTCACTTTTCCTAATGTATTGCTAGGGAAATTGATAAAGAATTCATTTTTAGCTGGGTTAGGATAAATCGATATTGCATTTTTAACCGGTTTAACTTCGCTTGTTGATAAAACACAATCAGCCGGAACGTCAAAACTTTCAACCTGATCATTCAGATCCATTTTACTTCCCGCAGAAGCATTAGTACCAAGACCTCTTCTTGCAAAAGCGTTCCAGATCATACATCTGTCTGCACCACTAGTTGTTGCTAATTCAGCCGCCAAAATTGCATTTCGTCCATCAATAAATGTAGGATCGCAAGCTTGTAGTTTTAATGCATCAGTAACTAATTGTAAAACTCGTGAACTTCCCGAAGTAGTTCCTGATGTAACATCTGACGCATATCCGTATTTCTCAACATACTTCCAATGTAAATCCCACAACATAGTTGCCCAAACAAAACCAATGGAGTGAACATCTGGAGTAAAATTAAGTCCTTGGCCATCTATATCTAATTCCATCCCATTGGTATCAATGTAGGTATAATCATTTATCGCTAAATTTGGACTGTATTTAGCAGGCCGGATTCCATCACCTGTGATTGCCTGACCAATCGCATAAGTTCCGATACCTCGGGCTACAGAAGCATTATCTCCAGGTTTATTGGTAAGCATTAAAGCAAAGAAATCAGACCATCCTTCTCCCATCTGTTCTTGAGAATAAGTAAGATTCGAATATGGAGATGTAAATGGCATAGCATTTAAGCAACTATAACCATCACCCGTAAGTCTATTGGAAATACCGTGACCATATTCATGACTAACGATACCATTATCATAACTTCCATCATATTTTATGTCTCTTTTCAAAGTGACATTTACTACAGTAGTTGCTGCTAATTTGCCTTTTATGAACTCTCCTTCAGGATTATCTATCACAACAGAAGGTATTGTTATTGTAGTGTCAATTCCAGTCATGCCTCCTATCGCAGCACCACCAGCGTTATTATAAATAATAACGGCTTTCGCACCTGCCAACTGAGCATTTTTAACCTTTACTGTAAAAGAACATGTTCCTCTTTCAACAAGTCCGATCATATTGTTCAATGATCCGGCAGGAAGCGCAGTACACGCTTGAAGAACAGGAGACAGTTTCACATCACCAGTTATTCCTATATCATCTAATTGCAATCCAAAATCTGCTACACCAGCGACAGGAGCTCTAGCTACAGCATCAGTAGGTGCATTATAAAATAAATGTCTGTTTGAACCATCCCATAAATACATTTGCATTCTTGGTTTTGATCCATCTGCAGGAGTGGAGAAATTCGCATTATTAAAAGAATTTCTATCCTGTGACTCTGCATTTACAGCATCATTGCCTACTCCTCCATTACCAAAATTATTTTGTTGAAAATTTCTTGCAGCCTCATTAAATCCAAACTTATGAAATATATCGTGAACCTTATTACTAATGTAAAAAAGATTAGTAGTTGAGGCATTTAGACTATTGAATGGAGTTTGCGTAGGATCATAAGGAAAATTAAAATTTCTTGAGATGCCCCCATCAGGAGATGCCCCTGCTATGTTATTAGAATCCCTGTCTTCATATGCATAAACATTGTTTCCCCTCGTAATCGTGAAGTGAGTAGTTCCGTCGAAGTGCCATCCTTCTGGTGAAGAGGCTAGAATCCACGGATTATTTACTACAGTTCTAGAACCAAAAGTAGGTGCCTCTATTGGTAATGCAAAAATATTGTAAGATGCATTATCCGGAACTAATAACATAGAGAAGTTATTACTTTGAGAAACTAACTCAGGACCAATTAACGCATTTTCTTTGTAATTGCTGTGATCATGAGAATAAGCACCGTCAGCAAAAGTACATGACAAATTTAAATTTATCTTACCGATAATTGTACCAGAATGAGCATCTATTAAATAATTCCATAAATCTGGTGAATTGGGCTCTTGAACGCTATACTCATATGCAAGTTTCAGATTTGCCTGATCCGCCACAAATACCAATCTTTGTTTTGCTCCTTTACCATTTACATCATCAGCATCTCTGAAATTTAGGATGGTAAAACTATTAATCTCATCCTTATCTAAATCTGCAGCAATTTTAGAAAGTGCTGTAGATTTATTTAGCGATGCAATTTCATCTGTAGCGCTATTATAGTCTTTTAGAAAGTTATCATTATAAAAAACTACTTTGCTATCTTTTACAAGTACCGTACCTACGGAGTTATAAACTGGCAATCCTTTATAGGTTTGTTGGAATTTAACAACATCGCCCTTTAAAGATTTTGATGCGTCTACGTTATCAATTAAGAAGTTACTTAAATCTGATTTTTTAAAATCTCTAATCTTATTTGTAGAAATATAATCTTTAATTAGCTTCTCATTATCTTGTGCTGATAAATGTGAAGAAAAAACTGCGGATACAGCAATTATAAGAGGTAGAATTATCTTTTTCATATACACTAATAAAGCTGCTAATTTAGAAATTATTAGCAATAAAACAATACATTATTTTAATTTATTTAAAGTGATACATTAATTTTATTAATAAAGCTAAAAATCAGTATACAATAGTGAATTAACAATGCTTAGCATTCCCTTTATTAGACAATTTTTAGAATAAATTTCATTTTTATTTTAATGCTAAAATTTGGAAACTATTACAAAAAAAAAGCCACTCAAACGAGTGGCTCATATTTTAAAATGAAAGACTGATTATTTACCTTCTTCCATTTTTCTTTTCAATTCTGCTAATGCATCGATATCACCAAGAGTTGATCTTTCTTCATTATTTGAAGAAGACGATGTATTATTGTTTGATCTGTTGCTAGAGTTATCTCTTACATTTTTCTTTTCTTCGTCTCTGAAGATACCTGTATGAGAAACTACTACTCTTTTGAATTCTTTGTTGAATTCGATCACTTTGAACTGAGCCTCTTCACCTTTTTTGATTTTAGATCCATCTTCTTTCTCTAATAATCTTGAAGGGCAGAATGCTTCAACTTCAGCATCTTCGAACTGTACAGAAGCACCTTTATCGTGTACTTCTACCGCTTTACCAGCGTGGATAGTTCCTTCAGCATATTTAGTTTCGAATGCATCCCAAGGGTTGTCAGTCAATTGTTTGTGACCTAAAGATAATCTTCTAGCCTGGATGTCAAGTTCAAGAACTACAACATCTAATTTATCACCAACTGCACAGAACTCAGATGGGTGCTTGATTTTCTTAGTCCAAGAAAGATCAGAGATGTAGATTAAACCGTCGATACCTTCTTCTAACTCTACGAATACACCAAAGTTAGTGAAGTTTCTTACAGTTCCTACATGCTTAGACCCTACCGGATATTTAGCTTCGATATTTTCCCATGGATCTTTGCTTAATTGCTTGATACCAAGAGAGATTTTTCTGTCTTCTCTATCTAAAGTAAGTACTTCAGCTTCCACTTCGTCACCTACTTTTACGAAATCACCTGCACTTCTCAAGTGAGTAGACCAAGACATTTCAGAAACGTGGATTAATCCTTCTACACCTGGAGCAATTTCTACGAATGCACCATAGTCAGCAAGAACTACTACTTTTCCTTTTACTTTATCTCCAACTTTCATGTCAGCAGAAAGAGCATCCCAAGGATGAGCTTCTAACTGCTTCATACCCAACTGGATTCTTGTTTTCTCATCATCAAAATCAAGGATAACAACTTTTACAGTCTGTCCGTCCTCAAGGATTTCAGATGGGTGGTTCACTCTAGACCAAGAAAGGTCTGTAATGTGGATCAATCCATCAACACCTCCTAAGTCAATGAATACACCGTAAGAAGTAATATTCTTAACAGTACCTTCAAGTACCTGACCTTTTTCAAGCTGAGCGATGATTTCTTTTTTCTGACCTTCGATATCTGCTTCGATCAATGCTTTGTGAGATACCACTACGTTTTTGAACTCCGGGTTGATTTTCACAACTTTGAACTCCATAGTTTTACCTACGAACTGATCGTAATCTTTAATTGGCTTAACATCAATTTGAGAACCTGGTAAGAATGCTTCGATTCCGTGAACGTCAACGATCATACCTCCTTTAGTTCTAGACTTAACAAAACCGTTAACGATTTCTCCAGTTTCGTGAAGTTCGTTTACTCTATCCCAAGCCTTAAGTGTTCTAGCTTTTCTGTGAGATAACTGTAACTGTCCTGTTTTGTCTTCTCTTCTGTCTACCATTACTTCCACATCGTCACCTACTTTTAGGCCTGGGTTGTAACGGAATTCGTTAAGAGAAATAACACCTTCTGATTTGAAGTCGATGTCTACGATAGCTTCTTTGTCAGTTAATCTTACAACTTTACCTACGATAACGTCGTTGTCGTTTAAGCTGCTAAGAGATCCGTTATAGATTTCTTCTAAGTCGCTTTTTTCTTTTCTCGCATCTGCATCAAGACCTGATTCGAAAGAATCCCAATCAAATTGTTCTGGTGCTACGTTTTGGTTTAAAATAACCTCTGCTGAATTTGTCTCTTTTGACATTTTCTAATAAAATTTGTATTCCTTCTTTTTTAATGGTTTGAATAAATGTGGATTTAAAAAATACGGAAGTAATTAATTTATAATAATTTACCTTTTCAAACCTTTCCCACAAAAAGTGGTGCAAAGATATGAAATTATTTAACGCTGAATACTATAAGTTTTAAAATTTAAAATATGTTCTAAAACTTTGTTTCATTTATATAAATTGTTAAAAATTCGCATCACTTTCTATTATAAAAATTATCTTATCATTATGGTAAACGCAATTCAAATAAATAATGAATGTAATTTCCAGAAAAAGCAAAATCAACTACCTTTGCAAAATGGAACTACAATCAATTTACGAAAAACTGCAGATTCAGGATATGAATCAGATGCAGAAATCTACATACAAAACCACTGAAAACAATCAAGACGTCGTACTGCTTTCTCCTACCGGATCTGGGAAAACGCTTGCTTTTTTATTTCCGGTTCTTCGAAATCTTAAAAAGAATACTACCAGAATTCAGACTTTGATCTTAATTCCTTCAAGAGAATTGGGATTGCAGATTGAGCAGGTTTTCAAATCGATGGGAACAGATTTTAAAGTTTCGGTTTGTTATGGTGGTCACGATAAAAAGATTGAAGTTAATAATTTAATTCAGGCCCCGGCAGTTTTAATCGGAACACCGGGAAGAATTGTTTACCATTTAAGAAATAATAATTTCGATCCTAAAACAATTCAGACGTTGGTATTGGATGAATTTGACAAAGCACTGGAATTGGGTTTTCATAAAGATATGGAATTCATTTCTAATTCTTTAAAAGGTATTTCACAAAGAATTCTGACTTCCGCAACAGCAATGGATGAAATTCCTGAGTTTACGGGATTAAAAAACGAAAAAATTGTTGATTTTTTAAAATTAGGTGAAGCAAAACCTGATATTCAGTTGAAAAAAGTAATGACGATTTCTGAAGAAAAATTGGATACTTTGTTTAATTTGATCTGTAAAATCGGGAATAAAAGAACTTTGATTTTCTGTAATCACCGTGAGGCTGTTGATCGTATTTCTGATCTTTTACATGAAAAAGGAATCGACAGAGAAACCTTTCATGGGGGAATGGAACAGGACGAAAGAGAACGTGCTTTACTGAAATTCAAAAACGATTCTGCAAGAATTTTAATTACGACCGATCTTGCTTCAAGAGGTTTGGATGTTCCCGAGGTTGAATCGATTGTTCATTATCAATTGCCTTATAAAGAAGATGCTTTTATTCACAGAAACGGTCGTACAGCGAGAATGAATGCAAAAGGTTTCGCTTACCTTATTATGACTGCTGAAGAAAATTTCCCTTTCATCAAAAATGACACTCCGGAGGAAAGTGTTGCAGGATATAATGAAATTCCTGAAAAACCATATTTCCAGACCGTTTACATCAGTGCAGGAAAAAAAGATAAAGTAAATAAAGTGGATATCGTAGGATATTTAATGAAAAAAGGAGAGCTTCAGAAAGAAGAACTTGGTTTGATCGAAGTGAAAGATACGACTTCTTATGTTGCCGTTTCCAGAAAAAAAGTAAATGCTTTGTTGAACAAACTGAGAAACGAAAAATTAAAAGGCAAGAAAGTAAAAATGGAAGTCGCTTTTTAAAATTAAAATTGAGATTAAGGTTATAAATGATATTTAGCCTTAATCTCAATCTAGAAAGTTATTTTACTCCACTTACTTTTGTCGGTAAAATATACACCGATTTTGAAGCAGTGATGAATAAAGTTTCATTGTCTTTTCCTCCAAAAGTTACATTAGAAGTCCACTCTTCATCTATCGGAATATGATACATTTTCTTTCCATCACGACTGAAAACATGAACACCTTTTCCTGTCAGATAAAGATTTCCAAGCTTATCTAAGGTCATTCCGTCTGAACCCATTTCACAGAAAAGTCGTTTTTCAGATAATTTTCCCTCACCCAGAATGTCATAAACATACGTTTTTCCGGCATCAATATCTGAAACGTACAGTTTTTTAAACTTTTCGCTTCCCACAATTCCATTCGGCTGCGTAAAAGTTTCAAGCTTTACAATCTTTCCTTCTTTATTTCTGTAATACAAACTTTTGTTGGGAATTTCCTGTTTAAAATTCTTCCAGTAATCTCTTTCGTACAAAGGATCTGTGAAGTACATTCCTCCAAACTTATCATTCCAGACATCATTTGGACCGTTTAATCTTTTCCCTTCAAAATCTTTCAACAGTACCTGAACTTTTTTGTCTTTTGAAATTTTCCAGATTTCACCGTTGTCATCCGAACACGTAATCAGATTATCATCTTTATCGAAATGTGTTCCGTTTGCTCTTCCGGTTTTATCTAAAAACTCAACGATTTTATTTGTTTTCCAGTCCCAAAAATAAATTTTATCATTGGGCTGATCGGTAAAATAAACATTACCTTCTTTATCCGAAGACGGACCTTCTGCAAAACTGAATTGATCCGAAACTTTCTCCGGCTGCACCCCATCATAGAACATTTTATTAGAATTTACTGATTTACAACTCACTAATGCGAAAACCAAACCAATCGCACCAGCCTTTACGATATTTTTCATATCACCCTTTTTTTAAGATTACAATTTACGATATGTAAATCAGATTTAAAGTTTATTTTTTTTGTTTTAATGAAATAAAAAAATATTCAAAATGTCTGAATTGTATCATTTCATAAGTAGATAATATTAGTTCTGAAATCCATTATTTAAGAGCTTTGTAAACGTTTAAATGGTAAAAAATTTCAACACTAAATATTCACAATGAGAATGTAAAGTCAATTAATACAAATTCTCTTGCAACTTTCAATTAAAATTAAGAAGATGAGCCTACAATCCGACAATTTTCAAACTCCGGAAATCGATCACGATAACTTCAGAAATTCCGTAGGAACAATGGACGAAACCGGAAAGAGAAAATGGGTGTATCCCCGAAAGCCAAAGGGAAAATACACGAATTACAGAAACTATACAAGCTCTGTTTTATTAACATTATTTTTCGGATTACCCTTTGTGAAAATCAATAACAATCCATTTTTTCTTTTTAATGTTATCGACAGAAAATTTTTCATTTTTGGGCAACCTTTTTACTTACAGGATTTCTTCATTTTGGCATTAGGAGCTGTAACTTCGGTAATTTTCGTCATGCTTTTTACTGTAGTTTTCGGAAGGATTTTCTGCGGCTGGCTCTGTCCACAAACGATTTTTATGGAAAATGTTTTCAGAAAAGTTGAATATTGGATTGAAGGCGACCGAAACAAACAAATGAAACTCGACCGACAGGAATGGAATGGTGAAAAAATTAGAAAAAAACTTACAAAATGGTCAGTTTTTGCCTTACTATCGGTAGTTATCACCAATTTCATGTTTATGTACATTATTGGCTACGAAGATGTTTTCAAAATAATAATGGAAGGTCCCGCAGATCATTCTCTGAAATTTTTGGCAATGATTGGTTTCGCAATCACATTCTATTTCGTTTTTGCATGGCTCCGTGAGCAGGTTTGTACGCTTGTTTGTCCTTATGGAAGGCTTCAAGGAGTGTTAATTGACAAGCAGACCATTAATGTTTATTATGATTTTAAAAGAGGTGAAGGACGTTCTAAATGGAGAAATAATGAGGACAGAAAAGCTGTTGGAAAAGGAGACTGTATCGATTGTCACCAGTGTGTCGTTGTTTGCCCAACCGGAATCGATATCAGAAACGGTCAACAATTGGAATGTGTGAATTGTACTGCTTGTATCGATGCGTGCGATGAAGTCATGGAAAAAGTAGGACTTCCAAAAGGCTTGATTCGTTATGCAACAGAGGCAGAAATTGAAAATCAGGAGAAGTTTACGTTTACTTCAAGAATGAAAGTTACGACGGTCTTTCTTACATTGTTGATTGGTTTTCTTGGATTTTTAATGTATGACAGAGGTACAATGGAAGCAAAATTCATCAAACCAGCAGGATCAACATTTTTCATCAGAAACGGAAAAATAACAAATACTTTTATTTATACTCTATTAAATAAATCGAACGAGAAAAAAACATTAACCATAAAAGTAATTAATCCTAAAAATGCAGAAATAGATTATTTTGGATCAGAAAAAATTATTTTAAAAGGTGATCAGATGCTCAAAGGCAACATTAATATTAATTTCCCAGAAAAAGATATTAAATTTTCAAAGCAAAATATGACAATCGGTGTATACGACGAGAAAGGTGATCTTATGGATTCGTTTCAAACCGTTTTTGAAGGACCATTCCAGTTGCCTCTGTAAAATTTTCTATGATTTATACTTTTTAATGAATTGCGTGGGAGTCAAGCCGGAAGTTTTTCGGAAGACTCTCACAAAATAGGAGTATTCTTCATACCCTAATCTGAAAGCAATCTCAACAAGACTTTCATCCAGGTACATCAGCATTCTTTTTGCTTCCAAAATTACCCTTTCTGTAACTACGTCTGTTGCCGTTTTCTGAACGACTGTTTGGGTAATACGATTTAGGTGTTTTGAGGAAATTTTCAACAAATCTGAATAAAAAACAATTGATTTTTCTTTGGTGAAATTTTCTTCAACCAATGTTTCAAATTCCTGATAATGTTTAAAATAAGAAAGGCTTGCCGATGAAGCCAGATTATCAAAATCTCTTGAAAACCGTCTTGTTGAATTAATAAAAATCTGAGACATCAGGGAAAGCATCAACCCATTTTTCATAATATTCTGAGTGTGATATTCTTTTTCTACTGCCAAAAATAAGTTGATATTTTCATATAATTCTTCCGAATTGAGCTGAAGTTTTCTAGGAAAATTAACAGAACCAAAAAAAGGAAAATTCCTTAATTTCTGATTCACGTAATGCATTTCGTAAAAATCCTGCAGGCAAAAGAAAAGATAACCTTCAATATCACTCGAAAGTTCCCAGCTGTGAATTTGCCCGGGAGACATAAAAAATAAACTTCCTGCCGAAACATCATATTTCTGAAAATCAATCTCATGAACTCCACTTCCTTTAGTGAAAAGTATCGTGGCATAAAAATCGTGACGATGAGCTTTTTCAAGATGGCGATGACCAACGATCAAATGATTTTGAACCCTACTAAAATAAAAATCGGAGGTATTTTTACCTTTTTGAAATAAGTCAATATTAAGTACAGAAATAGAATCCACGTAATTTTATATTTTACATCAAATGTAATGAAACAAAAATATATTTTCCAGCATGAAAAATGACATTTAACCTTGATTTACAAAGGAAAAAACGAACTTTTTATCCTTTCTACTTGCTATAAATTTTAAAAAATTTCTATCTTTGAAGATTAGGATTCTTAATATGAAAATAAATCTACCCGATAAACTGTATTATTCTATTGGAGAAGTGGCTAAAGCATTTGATGTAAACACTTCATTAATACGTTATTGGGAACAGGAATTCCCTATTATCAAGCCTAAAAAAAATAAAAAAGGAAATCGATATTTCACTCCTGACGATATTAAAAACCTTCAGATTATCTACCATTTGGTGAAAGAAAAGGGTTATACTCTTGATGGTGCTAAAATCGCTTTGACGACTAACAGTAAGATCTCTGAAACTATTACTTTAATCGACAGATTGGAATTTGTAAAAGCTGAACTATTGAAATTAAAAGATTCTCTGACAGAAAAAGACAGCGAATAATTAAAATTTTTAAATATTTTCCTGTTTAAGATTTATTTTATTACATAAAAAATTAAATTTCCATCTTAAAATTATCCATTTCGCATTTAGGTATTGCTTGTACTTAATTTAATTATTAAGTTTACAGCGATGAAAAGAAATTATTACCAAAAGGTAGCATTCATGGGAATGCTGCTGATTATCCTGTTTACTTTTCAAAAGTATACGAGTAAAGACAAAGGAGATTTTTCCGGTGTCAGATTTATTACGGAGAATTCAGCTCCGATACACTTTACAGATTTTGACCCTAATGATCTGAATGAAAAACAATGGCAGAATTTAGGTTTCTCGGAGAGACAGACGGCAACAATTCTTAAATATAAAGAAATTGTTGGTGGAAAATTCGTTTCTAAGGAACAGTTTAAAAAGTGTTTTGCAGTTTCCGCAGAAAAGTTCGAAAAAATAGAAGCATTTATTTTACTTCCTGAAACCAGTAAAGAATCGAAATATAAAAACTATTCAGGCTTTGAGAAAAAGTCAATTACTGTTCATGGAAAATTCAATCCGGATCATTATTCTGTTGCCGATTGGATAAAAATGGGTTTCAGTGAAAGACAGGCTGAGGCGATTTTGAAATATAAAAATTACTTAGGCGGAAGTTTTGTAAGCAAAGAAAAGTTTAAGGAATGTTTCATTATTAACGAAGAAAATTATCAAAAACTGTCCCCTTATCTTATTCTTCCTGAAAAGACTCCTGCTGATTTCAAAAGTTTTGCGAAAAATTTTAACTCAGAAAAAAATAAAATTCAATATCATTCTTTTGATCCGAATACTTTAGATCTTGATGGCTGGAAATCTTTTGGCTTCTCTGAAAAGCAGGCGCAGACAATTGTTAATTATCGTGATAGAAATCTACGAGGAAGTTTTAAAAGTTTAGAAGATATTCAGAAATGTTTTGTGATTTCTGTCGAAAAATTTGAGGAAATGAAACCTTATATTAAGCTTAATCCGGTAAATATTGCACAAAATAATAACGTTCAGAAAGCAGAAATAAAACAACAGGAAAAAACAGATTTTTCAAAAGTTGATATGAATTCGATAACATTCAGGCAATTAATAGAATTCGGTCTGGACGAAAAAAGTGCAGGCTCAATGATTGGCTTCAGAAAGAAATTAGGCGGATTTATGAATAAAGAGCAAATTCTGTCGACATATAATATAGATGTGGAATTGGTGAAGAAACTACTTTCCACCGCTCAATTGAATACTTCAAATGTTCCTCGATATACTTTGATTGATGCTCCGGAAGAATGGCTGAAAAACCACCCTTATTTTAAATATTCTGCAGATAAAATTATTTATTACAGATTAAGTGAAAAAGAGGAAAGAAAAATTTGGAAACTATTGAAGACAAAACCTGAATATGAAGCTAAAATGAGACTCTATTTAAAATGATTAAATTTTGATTTTTTGCTATGCTTCGACGCCCGCTCACCATGATAACTTAAATAATAACTGCTTTTTTAGCAGTGTCATTTTGAGCAAAGTCGAAGCATTATTTATATTTTTGAATGAATAATCAATTAATCGTTTTACTTGATCCTTCCAAAAGTCTATTTAATTCTAAAAGCTCTTTATCAGTCAGATCTCTCCATTTTCCGACAGGTATATCAAGTTTGATATTCAAAATACGGATACGTTTTAGCTTTTTAACTTCGTAGCCCAAATATTCGCACATTCTACGGATCTGTCGGTTTAGCCCTTGAGTCAACACAATTCGGAAATTCATATCGTCAATTTTTTCCACTTCACATTTTTTTGTAACTGTATCCAAAATCGGAACACCATTTCGCATTTTTTCCAAAAATCTTGGATTGAGTGGTTTATCAACTCTTACAATATATTCTTTTCCGTGATTATTTCTTGATCTTAGAATTTTATTCACAATATCTCCATCACTGGTTAAAAGTATTAATCCTTCACTCGGTTTATCCAACCTTCCTATCGGGAAAATTCTTTTTGGGTGATTAATATATTCAATAATATTATTCTGTTCACGTTTAATATCTGTAGTACAGACGATTCCTACAGGCTTATTAAAGGCAATGTATACATGCTTTTCTTCAGGATCACGAATCGGCTTTCCATCCACTTCTATTACATCTTCATCAGAAACTTTAGTTCCCATTTCAGGAACAACTCCGTTAATTGTGATTCTTCCTTCTTCCAAAAGTTTATCTGCTGCCCTTCTTGAGCAGTATCCGACTTCTGATAAATATTTATTAATACGTGTTTTTTCCATTAATCCTCTCTGTAAGCTGTATCGTTTTTGTCAGTAAAAAGTGTAATCTCATAATTCAATCTGACAAAAACTAAGTTTGAATTTGCAAAGTTATGACTTTCTAAAATAAGTCTTTCTTTGAATAGAAATCTTTTTGAATACAGTTAAAAATTTCATTTATAAATTTTCAAACGTAAATTCATTTTCTAAAAAATCAGCTGTGGCATCTTCAATTTTATATTCTCCGATTTTTGTTCTTCTCAATTGAGTTAAATAAGCTCCAACACCTAGCTCCTGACCAATATCATGAGCCAAACTTCTGATGTAGGTTCCTTTTGAACAACCCACCGTAAAACTTATTAACGGAAGATCAATTTTAATATCAGAGATATAATGAATGGTGGTTTTTCTGGATTTCATTTCAACTTCCTCGCCTGCTCTTGCCATGTCATAAGCTCGTTTGCCATCGATTTTAAGTGCAGAAAAAACAGGTGGAACCTGATCGATTTCGCCAATAAATTTTTCTAAAACATTTTTAATTTGTTCTTCTGTAATCTGGGAAATATCCTGATGAAGAATTTCAGGTTTTTCGGTATCATAAGATTCTGTCTGTACTCCGATTTTTATTTCTGTCCAGTATTCTTTTGGAGCATCCTGAATTTCAGAAATTTTCTTTGTGAATTTCCCACAACAAACAATCAAAAGTCCGGTTGCCCTTGGATCAAGCGTTCCGGCATGACCGATTTTGAATTTTTTGGGTAAATTAAACTCTCTTTTGAGCTTATATTTCATTTTATTGACTGCCTGAAATGAAGTCCAATCCAATGGTTTGTCTAATAAAAATATGTGTCCTGATTGTAGATCTTCGGCTGTCATTTTGAGTAGTAAAATTTTAAAGTTTAGTGTTTTTGGATGCAATTGATGAAAATTTCTTTAACATACAAAATTGCAGCCCGGCTTGAACGGAGCTCTTTTTGCCGGAGCAAAGCGGAGGCAAAAAAGCGGGAGTGGAAGACGGAAATTGCTGCCCAAAATATTATAACGACTGACTATTTAAAAAAATAAAAGTAAACCAGCAAAGCCAATCCCACAAAAATACGATACCAGCCCCAAGGTTTGAAACCATATCTGTTTAAAACTCCTATAAATGCTTTAATAGCAATTAATGCAACAATAAATGCCACTACATTTCCTACAATAAAAATCGTAATATGATCTTGCGATTCCATGATCATTTCGTAACCCTTTTGTGGAGTTGACGTTTCTTTACCCCACGTTTTCACAAAAACTGAATATACGGTAACCGCCAACATGGTGGGAACTGCCAAAAAGAAAGAAAATTCTGCAGCCGCTTTTCTTGTTAAACCTTGCGCCATACCACCGATGATGGAAGCAGCACTTCTGCTCGTTCCGGGCATCATTGCCAAACATTGCCAAAAGCCAATTGTGACAGCATTTTTTATGGTAATTTCTTTTTCGTTATTTATTTTTGGATTTTTAAACCACTTATCGGCAAAAAGAAGAACTACTCCACCTAAAACTAACACGGATGATATGGCAATCTGATTTCCCAATACCGCTTCAATTTTATCGTCAAACAAATATCCTAACACCAACGCAGGAATTACTGCAAAACCTAGCTTAAAATACAGCTGAATGTTCTTTAAATCAAAGAATTTTTTCCAATACGCCACTACAACGGAAAGAATTGCTCCAAACTGAATGGAAACCTGAAACATTTTTAAAAATTCAGTTTCTTCCAACCCCATTAAACTTGCGGTAAAACCCATATGAGCAGTTGAAGAGATCGGAAGATATTCTGTTAATCCTTCGATAATGGCAATGATAATTGCTGTAATTAAATCCATAAGTACTTAAAATTAAAAGATTAAGAAACTGAGAGATTTAGATATAAGCTCTAAATTCCCGAATTTCTTAATCTTTAAATAAAAATTATTTTCTATTTTCTTTTTAAAATCGCATATACTTCGATTGCGAATCCGATAACTACGAACAACGGAGCAATTCTGATTCTACGAATAGAAAAAATACCGTCGTTCCAAGCGTGCGGATCAAATTTCCCATCTACGGTATTGGCATCCGGACCAAGCATCAAAAGGAAGCCTACTACGATAAATGCTAAGCCTATAAGCATCCACTTAAAGTTTTCCTTTCCGAAATAAAAAGTATTTTCCTTTGCAACTTCAGTTACTGTTTCTTTCCCGAAGTTGTCGGCAGAAAATTTATTTGTTTTTTTGCTCATTTTTAAGAATAATATAAATCGTCAACGTTTGATCTTAAGAATCTCCAGGTTGCCACAACCGTACTTAAAACCGTAATAAAAACTCCAACACCCAATACTAATACCACCAACCAGAAATACTGATTGTTATCCTGTACAAATGCCGAACCTATCTGGCTTGTGAAATAATACCAAACTCCAAACAGTGCTAAAAGACCGATTCCGGCGCCAATGGCTCCCAAAATCATAGCCTCAATGATAAACGGCTTTAAAATAAATCTCCTTTTTGCGCCTACCAGCTGCATGGTTTTAATAATAAATCTTTTAGAAAATATTTTCAGACGGATTGAATTGTTAATTAAAACCACCGCTAAGATTAAAAATAATACAGAAAAACCTAAAATCCATTTAAGAATTCTGCTCAGGTTATTGTAAACATCCACCATTAAACTGCTGTCATTCTTTACATCGACAATACCTGGAACTGCTTTAATGACTTTAAGTGCCTGATCGATTTTTGCAGGATCTACATATTCCGGTTTAAGGGCAACTTCTATCGATGAGGGGAAAATGTTTTCTTCAAAAAGCGCATCAGTATCAATTCCCATACTTTTTTTAGCTTCTTTTGATGCCATTTCTCTTGTAATGTAAGTCGCCTTTTTTACAGGAGCCAATGTCTGTATTTCTTTGAAAACCTCAGCTTCCATTTTCGCAATTTTTACAGAATCTTTAGCGTCGTAATTTTCGTCAAAATAAGCATTTACTACAAGCTGCTCTTTGATATAGTCAGAATATTTCTGGGCATTAATTAAAATAAGTCCCATTAAACCTAACAAAAATAACACTAAGGCAATACTAATTACTACTGTAATATTGCTAGACCTAAGCCTTTTCTTATTAAACTCATCAACAGATTTAGCCATTAATATTAAAATTTTTGGCTAAAATAGAAAAAAACTTCCGAAATTTGGGAACGAAAAAGAGAAAATCACTGTTAATAAAATCATAAAAACATTGAGTGTAAAAGCAAAAAAGCATCTTGGTCAGCATTTCCTGACAGATGAAAACATCGCAAAAAAAATCGTAGATGGTCTTAGTTATGAGGGCTATGAGAATGTAATGGAAGTTGGCCCGGGAATGGGAGTTCTTACCAAATATCTTCTTGAAAAGGATCAAAACATCTACCTTGCAGAGATTGACAAAGAATCTATTGAATATCTTAAAAATAACTATTCTAAAGTAACAGAAGAAACTTTTGTAGGAGATTTTCTGAAACAGGATTTCCAGTTTATGAAAGATGAACAGATCGCTATTATCGGTAATTTCCCATACAATATTTCTTCGCAGATCTTGTTTAAAATTATCGATTATTATACACAAATCCCTGAAATGGTCGGGATGTTCCAGAAAGAAGTTGCGGAAAGAACTGCAGCAGTTCCAAGAACAAAAGATTACGGAATACTGACAGTTTTGGTTCAGGCTTATTACGATACTTCATATCTGTTTACAGTTCATGAAAATGTATTTAATCCACCGCCAAAAGTAAAATCTGGAGTCATCAGATTAACAAGAAATCCGAAAGAAGGATTGGCAGGAAATGAAGTTCTTTTTAAGCAAATCGTAAAAGCAGGATTCAATCAAAGAAGAAAAAAACTGTCTAATGCGTTAAAGATTTTAGATATTCCTGAAGCTTTAAAAACGCATGAATTTATGGATAAAAGAGCCGAGGAACTGAGCGTGACCGACTTTATTTCATTTACCCAACTTTGGAAAGAAAACAGATAGTTTTGATTTAAATATTTAATCAATTTCCATAAAAACAAAAGCCTTTCAAAAATTTTGAAAGGCTTTTTAGGTATTATATATTGTAATTAATCTCTGTTTTTCAACATGATCCATCCAGATTGGCTCATATTTACTTTCGATTTCGGATACTGGAAGTTGAATTTGTACCAATAGGTTGCAGTTGGTAATTTTTTACCTCCTACTGTCCCGTTCCAGATCGGATTTTCTTTCGAGAACCTGAACATTTCAGAACCGTATCTGTCATAAACAGATCCTGTGAAGTTATTGAATGCTCCCAAAGCCGTAAGATCTAATGTATCATTTACACCATCCTGATTCGGAGTAATAATGTTAGAAATATGCAATGTGAAGAATTCTAAAGCTCCCACACAATGAGTTCCAACCGTTCTTACCTGAATTTCATACGTCGTATTATTTTGAAGTCCGGTAAATACATTTGAAGCCTGCCAAGTGATCCCTCCATCAACAGAATATTCTGCCGTTTGAGGATAATTATTGATCATGGGAACTTCTGCTGTAACCGTAAGTGTATTATTGCTGTAATCAACATGAGAAACAAACGGAGAAGCTGCTGCCAATACTTTAGCGGTGAAAGTTCTTTCACAATATCCGTTTTTAATTGTCACCGTATAAATTCCCAACTGATCTACATTAATCGTCTGAGTAATTTCACCCGTACTCCATAAATAGGTATAAGCCGGTCCTGCTCCTGCATCTAAAATAACTCTGTCACCCATACACATTTCAACATCCTGTAGTGGAGAAGTAAATTCAGGAACAACTTCTACAATTACTTTGGCAGGTTTGAAAGATCTACATCCTTTCGGTCCTATAGCATACACTTCGAAAGTAGTCGTCTGATTTACTGCTGTAGATTGAGTATTTCCTGTTCCCGGAAAATTCACCCATTCGTAAGTTGAACCTCCTGACGCTGTAAAATCTACAACATCTCCTGGACAAACTTTTATTCTTGATGCTACTACTTGAGCTATTGGAGTTGCTTCTTTTAATAAAGTTAATTTAACTGTTTTACTACAGAATCCTCCATTGGATACAACAACGTGCAAGATTTGTCCGTCAGTACCATTATACTGTAAAATATTCTGAATATAATTATTATTTTGAGCTATAGCGTCTGCCTGATTAACATAAAAACGGAAAACTGCACCCGGTGTTGTACTAATCATAGGTTTTGCATTGTTAAGATCAAACCATGTTACATCAGGAGTGGTACATAAAAGCAGTGATGCGTCTGTAGCAGCAGGCGTTGTGCCTCCGTTAATTTTAATATTAGCCTTACCCGGACAAGGACTTGATGGATAAATAACCTGAATCTCATAATTACCAGGCTGAGTTGCTGTAATAGTTGGTGATGTAGCTCCCGGAATAGCCACTCCGTTTAAATACCATTGATATTGTAAACTAGGATCGTTAATAGATGCTGTTATCACCTGAGGGGCATTATCACAAACATTAATTTCCTCCGGCAATACCGCTCCGCTTGGATCCTGCAATTCAACACTGATGTTGAAAGATCCTCCTTCCAAGAATACAGCAGTATCATATACATTGTCGACACCAAACTGTCCGTAATCGGCAACTACCATCTTAAAATGGTATGATTGTCCTGCAACAACAGTAGCCGTAGCAGTTAAAGGAATTGTTCTCCCGTTAAAGTTTGTTTGAATTGATGGTACATTATATCCTGCAAAGAAAGTGGCATTAGGTGCACCACATCCCATGTCGAAACCTCCATCACTATTTTGAGGGTGGATATTCGTTACACTTACAGGTCCTGTTCCTGGAGCAGGCAATACTGCCATGTTTACATATGGTCCCCCTGCAGTAGGTCTTAATAATAATGCAAAGGCATCTGCAAAGCTACATGGGAAACTTCCGGTATATTCTTCAGAAGCCATCAAATAATTAAATTTTACCTGAGAAGAAGTCGGTACAAAGTCAAATTCTAGGATTGCAGCATTGGTTAAAAATCCAGTAGCTCCTATTGCCGCAGCCAGATCTGGGTCACTTCCTGTGGAAAGGTTATCACTTAATGTAAAAGCTTCCAATGCATTTCCAGTTTTTCTTGCAAAACCTGTAGATAAAACGATACCGTCTTTAAAAGGAAAATTCGTTGTTCCTCTGTTAAAATATCCCCAGGCTCTATCTGCCACAGTTGCTGCCTGATTTGGGCTTACGGTAACATTAGATACATTTGGAGTTACACAACTGTTTGTTCCTGAAGAAATTAAAACATCCTTTACAAGTTGTTCAGGTGTATAAGCAGAGGCAGGATATGAAGGAACATTTACATCGATAAATGCACCCGCTTTTGAAGTTGTGGAAGTTGTTTCTCGTTGAGGTTTTCTTGATATTTGTTTTTGGGCGTAGATAAAATTACCCGAGACTAAAAAAAATGAAAATAGCATTAGATATCTCTTCATAAGAATATATGTTTCAACAAATTTAATTTATTTTTAAATAAATCTCACATATATTTCACTTTTTTTGATATAAAAAAGCCTTTAGATAAAACTAAAGGCTTTTTCGTCAATTTACAGAAAGATTATTTATTTAATTCCTGTTTTTCAGTAATATCCATCCTGAACGGAGCTCTAATTTCTTGCTTGCAGGATTTTCCCATTGTACTCTGTACCAGTAAGTGGCCGTTGGAAGAGGAAGACTTCCTCTTAATGTACCGTACCATGACGTATCTCCTTTGCTTGCTTTAAATACTTCCTGACCGTATCTGTCAAAAATTGAAGCTGCAAAATTGTTATAATTGCTAATTCCCGTAAAGTCTACCGAATCGTTTTTACCATCAGAATTTGGAGTAATCGCATTGCTTACAATAAATGTGAAAAACTGTAATGTAGTAGAACATTTAGCATCTTTAACCCTAACGGCTAAATTATAATTGGAATTATCTAAAACATTATAGAAAATACTTGAATTCTGCCATGTTACCCCTCCATCAATTGAAAACTCTAAAATTCCGTTTGTTGGATTTGTCGTGGAGATTGTCAAAATATGATTTTCATACGCAACATTTGTAAACTGAGGCAAATCAGGATTTAATAACTGAGCACTAAAAACTTTCGAACAAGTCCCATTATTGATTGTTACAGAATACGTTCCCGGCGTATTAACAGAGATGGTCTGCGTTGTAGCTCCCGTACTCCAAAGGTAAGTATAACTTGGACCTGATGGTGCAGCTCCTGCATCCAAAACACCAAAGTCTCCCGCACACACATAAACATCCTGCAAAGTAGAAACAATTGCTGGTACCACTTCAATAATAATTTCTGTAGCATTGTTTACTCTACAGCCGTTTCCACCTAAAGCAAATACGCCATATGTTGTATTTCCAATTGCTGTTGGGGATACAACCTGAGTATTTCCATTTCCAGGTAATCCTACCCATTCATAAGTAATACCACCTGAAGCCGTTAATGTAACAGATTCTCCGACACAAATTTTAGTTTTCGAAGCCGATAAAACTGCTACAGGAGGTGCAACAATTATTGTAATACTTGCTGAGGTTGCAGAAATACATCCGTTAGCTCCAACAGCGTTTACAGTATATGTTGTATTTGATGTTGGTGAAACTACCTGAGTGTTTCCATTCCCTGGTAGACCGTTTCCCCAATTGTAGGTGGCACCGCCAGAAGCTGTCAAGGTAACAGATTCTCCGGAACAAATCTGCATAAAAGTAGATGTTAGCGTTGCTACCGGAAGTGTTGTATTTTGAGTTACCGTAACATTTGCGGTGTAAGTACAATTTAAATTTCCAGGTTGATTAATGTTTGAAACCGTTAGTGTATAAACTCCACCTGCGTTCACAACAGGAGTTAAAGTATTTGCACCAGAAACAATATTACCGCCACTTGTTGCCGTCCAAGCAATCGTAGAGCCTGCTGGAATAATCGATGTAGATGCATTTATTGTAGTTTGAGGTGTTGTACACGTTATTTGTTGAGTGGGATTGATTGTTAAAGTAGTCTGTGGAGTTGATGTTAACTGTAAAGTCACCACATATCTACACCCGCCTTTTATAACCAAAACATAAATCGTTTGTCCTCCTGCACTGTTAAAAGATGTCGGAACAGGAATCGTATTTGTATTTCCCGCATTAGCATCTGCAATATCCAAATAATAAGCAAAAGTAACACCTGGAGCTGTAGTAATTTGTGGTTGAGCTTCCGTTAAATCATAATTAATTCCTCCTGCCGCATAACATTTAAATAACGTTGCATTCTGCACTGTAATCGCCTGTGAAACCTGAATTGTTATTGTTGCAGGGTTTTGAGATACACAACCATTAGCACCAACTGCCGTTACTGTATAAGTTGTTGTAGTTGCCGGAGTTACTGTTTGTGTACTTCCGTTTCCTGGTAAAGCAGTCCAATTGTATGTTACGCCACCTGAAGCAGTTAATGTAACAGATTCTCCTGCACAGATCAGTATTTTTGAAGCCGTTAAACCCGTTGTTGGTGGAGCACTGTCACCCGTTACAGTTACGTTTGCAGTTGCTGTACAGGTAACATTTCCGGGCTGATAGGTATTGGAAAGTGTTAACGTATATGTTCCGGCTGTATTTATAACAGGATTTAAAGTATTTGCTCCTGAAACGATATTTCCGCCTGTCGTAGTCCAGCTAAAAGTAGTCCCTGCAGGATAAACTGAAGCAGAACCATTTAAGGTAATCTGCGAATTTGTACAAGTAAGTTGAGTCGGAGTAGCAATGGTAGCGACAAGTTCCGGAGCTTTTACTAATTGCAATTGGGCAACTTTAGAACAAAATCCAGTTTTCACTGAAACATATACTGTCTGCCCCGCACTTGGAAAAGCAGTCGGAGTTCCTATTGTATTTGTATTTCCTGCATTGGCATCAGCAAGATTTAAATAATATGCAAAAGTGGCCCCCGGAGTTGTACTTATTGCCGATTGAGCTGAAGTTAAATTAAATATAGCATTTCCCGGTGAATAACAAGCCGTTAAAGTTGCATTCTGTACCGTGGGAGAAGTTCCACCGACGACAGTAACTGTTCCTGTCCCCGGACACGAATTGCCAGGTAAAAATACCTGAACCGTGTAAACACCCGGCTGCGTTGCTGTATAAGAAGCATTGGTTGCTCCTGTAATCGGGTTATTATTTAAAAGCCATTGATATGTTGCGCCATTACCCTGAACTGATGCGGTAAAAGTCTGCGGTGCATTATCGCAAACATTTATTGATGACGGTAATGCTACCCCTGCAGGATTTAAAATCTGAACACCGATATCAAATGATCCCGCTTCTAAGAAAACAGCAGAATCAAAACTCGGATCCTGATAATCTGCCAAAACCATTTTGAAATGATAACTCTGTCCCGGAACTACACTTGCAGTAGCCGTTAACGGAACAGTGCGACCATTATAGTTTGTTTCAATACTTGTATTGTTATACCCGGCAAAATACGAAGCATTAATTGCTGAACAATTTCCGTTCGGTGTTGATATAGCAGGATGTATATTCGTCACACTTACAGGACCTGCTCCGCCCGGTAAAACAGCTAAATTGGTATATGCTCCACCTGCAGGTTTCAATAACAAAGCAAATCCATCACTTATCGTACAAGGATAATTCAATTGATATTCTTTAGATGCGAACAAATATCTGAAAGTTACCGTTGTAGAGGCAGGCACAAAATCAAATTCAATATATGTGGCATCTTTTAAGAAACTATTAGAAATATTCAAAGCTGTTGCAAGATCTACATCTCCTCCAGAAGGTAAAGGATCACTTAGATTTGCCTGAAAATCATTTCCTGCTTTTCTTGCGAATCCGGTAGTAAGAACGATACCTTTCGCAAAAGGAAAGTTGGTCGTCGCTTTGCTGAAAAAGCCCCAACTTCTGTCTGGATTTGTAACTGCTAAATTGGGAGAAACAACTACATTACTTACATTAGCCGCCGAACACGCCCCACCTCCACTGATAAGAACATCTTTTACCAATTGTGTGACACTATAATTAGATTCAGGATAACCGGCAGCATTAACATCGATAAAGGCTCCGGCTTTCATTGTTGCAGAACTGGCTTTTGTCACCATGTCTTTACCGCTTCTGCTTTGGGCAAAAACGATATTTCCTGCAAGAACTAAAAATAAAGCCAAAAATAAACTTCTCGTCCTCCTATTTAACATTTTATATTATTTTAAACAAAAATACTATTTTTTTTGATTGAAAATTAACCTAAAAGAAATACATTGACAGCAATTGGTCTTTTAACCTGTTAAAATATCAATTCTTATTTACTTCAAAACGAAAAAAAAGGCTAACAAATTGTTAGCCTTTTTTTATTATTTTTTATTCAAAATTCTTTAATAATATCCATCCTGTTTTCACAATCGGTTTTTTACTTGCCGGATCTTCAAAACTTACCTGATACCAATAAGATGCCGTATTAAGAGGCTTACCCTGGAAGTATCCGTCCCAATAAGGTGTTAAGCTGCTTGCTTTATATACTTCTCTTCCGTAGCGGTCAAAAATTGAAGCTTTGAAATCTTTATACATATTTACTCCTCTGAAATCGATAATATCATTACGGTTATCTCCGTTTGGAGTGATTGCGTTCTGCATTACGAAAGTGAAATATTCTAAGAATCCTACACAACTTGTCTTTTTAACCCTTACTCTGATAGAGATAATAGTATTTCTAGGAACATTTGTAAAGATATTAGAATTCTGCCATGTAACTCCATTATCAACTGAATATTCTAATGCTCCGTTGCTTGGGTTACTTGCAGTAAGAACCATTGTTCCGTTTTCATTATAATTAACATTAATGATTTCCGGAATTATTGCCTGAATAACCTGAGTGGTATATACTTTTGTACAAACTCCGTTATTAATTGTCACAGAATAAGTACCCGGAACACCTACTGTAATTATCTGGCTGTTATCTCCTGTACTCCATGTGTAATTATAGTTTGGTCCTGTACCCGCATCTAATGCGATAACGTCTCCCTCACAAATCATTCCTCCTGATAACTGAGAAGTAATTGCAGGTACTACTTCAATTATAATCTGTGCAGGTTGTAAAGAACGACATCCTTGTGCCCCGATTGCGTACACGGTGTAAGTGGTAGTCTGAGTCGGTGATACGGTTTGTGTAGCTCCGGTTCCGGACAATCCAGCCCATTCGTATGTTACTCCATTGGAAGCTGTTAAAGTTGTAGATTCTCCGGCACATATTTTAACTTTTGTAGCTATTACCTGCGCAATAGGAGTTGCTTCTTTTCTCAGTGTTAAAGTGACCCTTTTACTACAGAAAGATCCGTTTGAAACCACAACATGTAAAACCTGCCCGTCATTTCCGTTATAACTGCCAAGTAAAGTTGGATTAATATAATTATTATTCTGTGCAATAGCATCTGCCTGATTGATATAATAACGTACAATTGCAGTTGTTGAAGTTGTAATCAACGGGGTTGCATCATTTAAATTGAATGTTGATAGTGATGGTGTTGTACAAAGTTTTAATGTAGCATCCTGAGCAGGAGGTGTCGTACCTCCGATAATTGTAACACTTGCAGTCTGACACTCAGTTCCACCAACAAACGTTTTTACGGTATAAACGCCTGGCTGCGTAGCGGTATAGGTTGCACTGGTTGCTCCCGGAATAGCCACTCCATCTCTGTACCATTGAAAAGTCATATTCGGAATTGCGGCTACCTGTGCTTTTAAAAGCTGAGGTGTATTATCACACATATTTACAGTAGTCAACTCAGTTCCGTTTCCATCAACAATAGTCATCCCAATATCGAAAGATCCTCCCTGAAGAAAAACGGCAGAATCATAATTTTGATCTCCAGCATCGGCTAATACCATTTTAAAATGATAAGTAACCCCTGGAGTTACATCTGCAGTAGCAGTTAGAGGAATTGTTCTTCCGTTATAATTGGTTACTTCAGGTTTATTTGGTCCGTTGTTGTACCCCGCAAAATATTCTTCGTTGAGTGCGCCGCACGAAAGAATTTCATCATCAAATCTTCTGTCAGGACGAATGTTGGTAACCCTTACAGGTCCCGCACCTGCGGGAAGAACTGCAACATTTACATAAGGTCCTCCCGAAGCAGGTCTTATCAATAATGCAAATGCATCCGAAAAGTCACATGGATAGCTTTGATAATATTCCTCAGAAGCGAATATATAATTAAACTTTACCTGATTTGAACTTGGAACAAAGTCAAACTCTAAATAAACGGCATCATTTAAACCCTGAGTAATACCTGTCGCTGCTACCAGATCTGCGTCACTTTGCCCAAAGGCAATTTGTCCTCCTAAATTCTGATAAAAGTTAGGATCCGTATCTTTCGTTACATTTCCTGCTTCTCTGGCATATCCGGTAGTTAATACAATTCCGTCGGTGAACGGAAAATCAGTTGTTGCTTTATTAAAATAACCCCAAAATCTATTATTGTTGTCAACAGCATGATCAGGGCTTATATGTACATTTGTAACATTTGATGCTATACATGAAGAACCGCCGCTAATTAAAATATCCCTTACAAGCTGCTCTGCAGTGTAGGTAGATGCTGCATATGGAGGAACATTAACATCTATAAATTTCCCCGCTTTTTTCGCAAGAATCTCTTTTTTTGTTTTTTTATGTCCTAATAATTTCCTATTTTTCTGAGCATACATACCCGTAGAGATCAAAAAGGACATTAATAAAATAATGTAGTTTTTTAGTCTATATATTGACATTTTATTGTTGTTTGTTCAAAATTACTATTTTTTTTCATTTAAAAATCAACCAAATAGATATAATTAACAACAATAACTCAAATTTTTTAAATTCTAATCTGATTCTAATTTCATTTTAATTTTAAAACAAAAAAGACTAATCTACAATTAGCCTTTTTAAGAAATATATTATTTCCTGTTTCTATATATTAGTATAAAATTAATCTTTTTTAAGCTGATCTATCATATTTTGAAGTTCCTGTATTTTATCTTTTAAAGATTTAATTTCATTTTTGTTGGAACTCACATTACTCTTCAATATTACATTTTTTGCTCTCTCGTTATGATCTTCATCGTCTTCATCTTCATTAATTTCTTCAATATCTTCCTGAATGTCTTCAATATCTTCATTAATTTCTTCAATATCTTCACTGATCTCTTCAATGTCTTCACTAATTTCCTCAATATCTTCCTGAATATCTTCAATATCTTCCTGAATATCTTCGATTTTTTCGTGACTTTTATTCACCGACATTTGGATGAAAATAGCCAGATAAATAGCTTCTAGAGAAACAACTGTCGTCAGAATCAACAACATTTTATCAAACTCAACGAGATGAAGCAACGGCAGCAAAAACGAAATAACAAAAAACAAGGTATGCACAATAAGCGACGGAATAGAGCCTATCCACCATGTAATACCGTTAGCAATTTTCTCTAAAACCTCAATTTTATCTTCGTTGTTTTTCATTGCAATTTGTTTATAATAATTCTTTAGTTACTCCCAACCCGAATAATGCAAAATCATATTTGGCAGGATCTTTTTCGTCAAATTTCCTGATAATAAGATCCAGTTCTTCCACTGTCTTCCAATCATTTTGGGTTCTTGAAATTAACCCTAATTTTCTTGAAATATTTCCTGTATGAACATCCAGTGGAATCGAAAGATACTTTTGATCAATATTCTCCCAAATACCAAAATCTACGCCACGTTTGTCATTCCTTACCATCCAGCGAAGAAACATGATGATTCTTTTGGTTGACGAATTTTTATAAGGTGAACTTACATGCTTATGCGTTCGGTGTTTTTCAATTCCAAGAAAATCACTTCTGAATCTTTCAATAGCATGTTGAAAATTTGTTTCAGAATCATTTACCTTAAATAACTTTTCCAGACTTTCATTTTCAGTGTAAATCCTATTGAACTGTTTGATAAAATAGGTGAAATCTTCACCGTTAAAAGTTCTGTGAATACTTTTTCCCTGAATATCTTTTAAATCCTTTTCAGAATAATTCAACACAAAATCATAAGGAGAATCCCCCATAATATCGAGCATTTTCTCTGCCGATTTTATGATTGCTTTTCGGTTTCCCCAGGAAATTGTTGCTGCCAGAAAACCTGCAATTTCAACATCCTGTTTCAAAGAAAAACGGTGCGGAATCTGTATCGGATCATTTTCTATAAAATCCGGATGATTGTACTGATCTGCCTTTTCATCTAAGAAGATTTTTAATTCTTCAAACTTCATCATACATTTTAAATTTTCACAGCTTCCAGAGCTTTTGGTAAATATGAATTGGGGAAAATGGTTCTTGCTTCATCCGTAAACACAGTTAGATCACTATATCTGTTGGAGAAATGTCCTAAAATTAATTTTCCTACAGCTGCTTTTTGTGCAATTGTTGCCGCTTCCAGAGCCGTAGTATGACCTGTATAATCTGCCATTTCCTTTAAATCATGTAAAAATGTAGATTCATGATACAAAACGGTAACATTTTTAATAATCGGGATTACACTTTCCAAATATCTTGTATCGCTACAGAAAGCATAAGAAACGGGCGGAGCGGGATCAATTGTAAGTATTTCGTTTTTGAGAACATACCCATCACTTAATATAAAGTCTTTTCCCGCTTTAATATGATGATAATCACAAGTTTCTATTTCACTGTACTTTGCAATTTCCTTCATATTAAGATGCCTGTCTTTTGGCTTTTCTTTAAATAAATACCCATTGCAGTAAATCCTGTGATCCAAAGGAATGGTGTAAACCTCCACTCTGTTATCTTCATAAATTTTTTCCGAGTAATCCTTATCCAGTTCATGATAAACCACCTCAAAACCACGATGCGTTTCAGTAATGGTAAAAATGGTATCCAACATTTTTTTAATTCCTTTAGGACCGTATACGTGAAGTGGAGTATCTCTTCCCAACAGCCTAAAAGACGCAATAAGCCCCGGCAGACCAAAGCAATGATCACCATGAAGATGAGAGATAAATATGTGATTGATCTTCGAAAATTTTGCTTTTGCTTTTCTCAACTGAACCTGAGTTCCTTCTCCGCAATCGATCAGAAAAGACCGCTCTTCCATTTCGAGAAACTGTGCAGTCGGAGAAGAATTAATTGTGGGAATCGCCGAATTAAAACCTAATATCGTTAAATAAGTACTCAAATCAATAGTTTATATAAAAACAAATGTACGACAGATTTTTAACTTAAACACTGTCATTCTGAACGTAACAAAGTTGTAGTAAAGAATCAAATTTATTAATTCAAAAGATTCTTCCTTCATCAGAATGGAAAATTAACCTTTAAAAAATCACTTTTTCAATTTTAAGAAATCTAAAAACAAATCTAATGCCTGTTTTCTGTGACTTATTTTATTTTTATTTTCAGGTTCCATTTCAGCAAAAGTGATTTCATGACCTTGCGGAACAAAAATCGGATCGTAACCAAAACCTTTGAAACCTTTATTTTCCGTCAATAAATTCCCATGAACTCTGCCATCAAAATATTGCGCTCCTTTTTCGTCATAATAACATAAAACGGTGATGAAATAAGATTTTCTGTTTTCAATATCTTCCATTTCGCTTAACACTTTTTCGATATTCTTAGCAAAATCGTGGTCTCCTGCATAGCGTGCTGAAAAAATTCCGGGTCTTCCGTCTAAAGATTCCACAACCAAACCGCTATCGTCTCCCAAACTTGGAATTCCTGTTTTTTCGAAGCAAAATTTAGCCTTAATTAGAGCATTAGCGTTAAAAGAATCACCATCTTCAACAATTTCATCATGAATATCGTAATCAGCCAGACTTTTTACGACAAATTCACTGCCTAAAATCTGTTGAATTTCCTCTTTTTTATGTTCGTTGTGTGTTGCTACCAATAATTCCATATCCGTTTTCATTTTTAAATTTATTTTTATCTCAAATATCAGAATAATGCACTTTATTTTTCTTCATAAATAAATAGCAAAACAAAGAAAAAAGTACAATTCCTATGATTAATATTTCCCATTCCGGGATTTTAAAAGCCTGTGCAAAACTTTCGTTTTTAGTATATGTCACCAATAATGTCGAACAAAGATTGTTAAAACCGTGCAATAACATGGGTAATAATAAAGATTTTGTTTTATAATATACCAATCCCAAAACGCCACCAAGCAAAGTTGCTCCTACAAACTGCCAGGGATTGCCATGAATTAAACCAAATAGAAGACTGGAAAATAATATTGCTTTCCAGGGTTCTACTCCTTTATTCATTAAGCCTTTCTGAATAATTCCTCTGAAAATTATTTCTTCAAAAATCGGTGCCATAATTACAGCCGTAATTACCATTAATACAGGATCATCGGTAAGACCTGACATCAAATTTTCAAAAAACTCATAATAATCTCCAAAAAAAGGTCCGGTTGTAGGAATCTGTGCCGTAAAGAATTCACCGATAAACATCATTCCCAACATCATTGGAAAAATCAATAAGTATGTATAAAAATTAGTCGGTGAAAAATTAAAGTTCAGCTTTTTCCCTGTTTTTGGACGTACAATTAAAAAATCGAAAGCCGCAATCACTAAACAGAACACAATTGCATTCGATAGCATAAGAAACCATGGTTTTTGCATAAAATCAAGCCTGAAAATAAATTTCCCGGCAACTCCTACAAAGCCAACGATCACACTTCCTATAATATAACCTATTAGAAGAACCAAACCGCCAAACCAGTCGAATATATATTTAGGAAATTTAGATTGCTGCATCATAAAGTCTGATTTTTTTAACGAAACAAAGATAACTGATTTTATAGAATGGTAAAGGATTATAGGAATTTTGAATGATAAGTATTCCCATTTTATTGGCTTTATTATTCTGATAAGACATTTTTGTGGAGTATCTTTGCACCTTAATTTTTTTCAACATGGATAATTTAGTAAATCGGTCAGAGAATGTTAATTTATCCTTGATTACTTATGTATGTTTTACGTTTGTAGGATACTTTATCATAGGATTATCTCTGTCTGTTCTTCCGATTTTCATCAGTAAAAGTTTAGGATTCAGTTTGGTGATTGCCGGAGTGGTCATCAGTTTACAATACGTTTCTACCTTTTTTCTAAGGGCGTATTCCGGGAAAATCATCGATGGAAAAGGTCCAAAACCTGCCGTATTATTCAGTATGCTGAGTTTTTCCTTAACCGGAATTTTTCTGATTATTGCATATTACTTTAAATTTTCACCTTTTACCAGTCTTTCATTTTTGGTGGTTACACGTTTACTCACAGGCTGTGCCGAAGGAATGATTGGCGCAAGCCCTATCAATTGGGCAATTATGGCGGTTGGTGAAAAACATACGGCAAAAATTATTTCTTATAATGGCGTTGCGTGCTACGGAGCCTTGGCAATCGGAGCTTCTCTGGGAATTATAATTGAACAAAAATTCAGTTTATACGGAATCGGAATTCTTTCTATTATTTTGGGAATTACAGGATTTCTTTTCGCAAAAACTAAAGAAAATAAAACCAATATCAACAAAAAAGAAGTTCAGTCTTTCTGGAAAGTTTTAGGAAAGGTTGCTCCTTTCGGAGTTTGTCTTGCGTTGGGAGGTCTTGGTTTTGCGAGTATTTCTACGTTTATTACTTTATATTACAATTATTTTCACTGGAATAATGGTGCTTTATGTTTATCCGTTTTCGGAGGACTTTTTGTTGCAGGAAGATTGGTTTTCAGCAATGTTATCAATAATTATGGCGGAATAAAAGTGGCGATTGCCTGTCTTTTGGTAGAAACAATCGGGCTTTTGATAATCGCTTTTGCTACGAATTCTCAAATGGCACTTGTAGGAGCCGGAGTTACGGGATTAGGATTTTCATTAATTTTCCCTGCGCTCGGTGTTGTTGCCATAAAAAGCGTTTCCCCTTCAAGTCAGGGGTCTGCGTTGGCAGGGTATGGACTTTTCATCGATCTTTCATTGGGTGTTGCCGGACCATTAATTGGTGGCGTTGCAGATATTTATGGAATGAATTATATTTTCCCTTTCAGTTCAGCAATGGTTTTTGTGGGATTAGGATTAGCTTTTTTATTAAAAAGAAAGTCTTCTAAGAATTAGATTTAAAAACATATTTTCAGGATTCGACAAAATTCACGATTTTTGCAACTTCAAAATACGATATGTCAGACTTAATCAAAGAAATAGAAAAAAGAAAAACCTTCGGAATTATCTCTCACCCCGATGCCGGAAAAACCACTCTTACAGAGAAGTTACTGCTTTTCGGAGGGGCAATTCAGGAAGCGGGTGCGGTAAAATCCAACAAAATAAAAAAAGGAGCCACCTCCGATTTCATGGAAATTGAAAGACAGAGAGGGATCTCCGTGGCAACTTCCGTGTTGGCTTTTGAATACAGAGATCACAAAATCAATATTCTGGATACTCCGGGGCACAAAGATTTTGCTGAAGATACTTATAGAACGTTAACAGCCGTTGACTCTGTAATCGTTGTTATCGACGTTGCAAAAGGAGTTGAGGAACAAACGGAAAAATTGGTTCAGGTTTGTAGAATGAGAAACATCCCGATGTTGGTTTTCATTAATAAGCTTGACCGTGAAGGTAAAGACGCTTTCGATTTGCTGGATGAAGTTGAGCAGAAATTAGGATTAACGGTTTGCCCGCTTTCTCTGCCGATCGGTATGGGAAGCGACTTTCAGGGAATTTATAATATCTGGGAAGACAATATTCAGTTATTTTTGGAAGAGAAAAAACAGAAAGTTGGTGATTCTATTAAGTTTGACGATATTAATGATCCTAAAATAGATGAGGTAATTGGAGAAAAAGCAGCAAAAAATCTTCGTGAAGAATTAGATTTGATTCAGTCTGTTTACCCGGAATTTAATCGTGAAGATTACATGAAAGGTGATTTACAACCGGTTTTCTTTGGTTCTGCTTTGAATAACTTTGGAGTTCGTGAGTTATTGAATGCTTTTATCGACATCGCCCCGATGCCACAGCCAAAAGAAAGTGATACCCGTTTGGTAAAGCCTGAAGAAAGTACTTTCACAGGATTTGTTTTCAAAATTCACGCAAATATGGATCCGAAACACAGAGACCGTCTGGCTTTTGTGAAAATTGTTTCGGGGACTTTCAAAAGAAACGAAAATTATTTATTGGTAAGAGAAGGCAAAAAAATGAAATTCTCTTCTCCAAACGCATTCTTTGCAGATAAAAAAGAAGTCGTTGACGAAAGTTTCCCGGGAGATATTGTCGGACTTCACGATACAGGAAGTTTCAGAATCGGTGATACGTTGACAGGCGGTGAAAAATTAAGCTTTAAAGGCGTTCCTAGCTTCTCCCCGGAACATTTCAGATATATTAATAACAGCGATCCTTTAAAGGCAAAACAATTGGCAAAAGGCATCGATCAGTTGATGGATGAAGGTGTTGCTCAGTTATTTACCCTTGAAATGAACAATAGAAAAATCATAGGAACAGTGGGTGCGCTTCAGTATGAAGTTATTCAATATCGTCTGGAGCATGAATATGGCGCAAAATGTACCTACGAAACACTTTCTATGCACAAAGCTTGCTGGGTTGAAGCGGATGAAAAATCTGATGAATTTAAAGAATTTGCAAGATTGAAACAAAGATTTTTGGCAAGAGATAAATACAATCAATTGGTTTTCCTAGCTGATTCTTCTTTCACCATTCACATGACACAAGAGAAATTCCCGAATGTAAAATTGCATTTTATCAGTGAGTTTCAGAATGCTTAAGTAAATTAACTTTCAAATATATAAATCCGCAGAAAAATTTCTGCGGATTTTTTATTTATGATAAAATTTGATTTTCAAAATCAAAAATAATTCTTGTAAAACGCTTGTAAATTAATTTTAAACAACTGATTTTAAATTAAATACAATTTTACCACCTAAATACATTCCTTTTACAATCTTTACAAAACTTTCGCTCCTAATTTTACTTCAACAAAAAAATAATCTTATGAAAAAGTTCATCTTACTTGTTGCTGTATCGGGCACGTTTATTATGTGTAAAAAAGGAGAAGTTGCAACCTCTCAATTGGAAAACGCCGTAAATTCGGCAGACAGTGCAGTTTCTAAAGCTTCTGAAAAAATTAATACGATTAATGATCAGGCGAATGCTGCTTTGGATTCTACGAATGTTAAAATCAAAGAATTTGAAGATACTAAAAATGAGGTACAAGATAAAATAGAAAATACTTCAAAAATTGTTGATTCTTTATCTGATAAAATTGCATCGGTAAAACTGGAAACCAAAACAGAAAAGAAAGATTCGGCAACAAAAGAAGGAAAAATCGTTGTGAATGTTCCTGCTCCGAAAATAATCAAGGAAACAAAAATTATTTATAAAGACAAGTCAAAAAAAGAAAATTATGAAGTTACTGCTTTAAAGAATAAAATGGTAAAATCCGGCTTTATTAATCTGAATGTTGACAATTCCGAAACGGTAAAAGAGGTCGTGAAAGAAGAAATAAGAAAACATAATGGTTATGTAAAAAGCGAAGATTTTTCTTACATCGCCGACGAACCATTAAATTCTTCCTACTCTGATGCTGAAAAAGAAAGAAAAAACTATACGCTTGATGTAAAAGTACCGATCCGAAATTTCGACGAACTTATGGATCAGCTAAGCGGAATCGGTGAAGTTGAAAGTAAAAATGTCGAGGTTTTCGGAAACAATTATTCTGATAATGCGATCTGCAGCATCTCGATCAACATTGAAGATAAGCCAAGAGGTTTTAAAGAACCGGGAACTTTCGGTGGAAAATCACTGGCGGCAATTTCTTCCGGATGGAATGTGATCACGTCTATTTTCCTGTTTATTCTTCCGTTGTGGCCGCTTCTTCTGATTGCAGGGATTGGATATTATTTTTATAAAAAGAAAGGTAAAAACACAACCAACACCGATTCTCATTGATTTTTCAAATCCATTCGTGATTAGATTTAATTTTTAATAATATTTTAATGAAAATATCGTTTTAATGAAAATTCTAATTGATACTTTTACTTCAGCATTTAATTGATTATTGAATAACGATTTAACTTTTAGTAAAAAATGCAATCCAATATACAGAAACAATCAATTAGATTATAAAAATTTAAATATATATTATTAATATTTTGTGGTTCGTGTGAAAATAAAAGGCTCTCAATGCGAGAGCCTTTTATTGTTATTTCATATTCACTATTTTATCTACCACATATTTAGTGTTTCCTCTCCATGGCAAAGTTCCGTTGTATTCTTTGTAATGAAGATCAAATGATTTACCACTGTTGAGTTCCAATTGTTTGAAAACTTCAGGATCAGAAACAGAAAATTCAAACTCATAGCTGGTAATTGTTCCTGTTTTTCCTCTTCCAAAGCCTTCCTGAATCAATTTACCTTCATATGTTTTGAATACATACCCTTTATTAATAGCATAATTCAGATACCCTGATTTAACTCCATCTGCTAAAACGAAGAAAAATTTGTACCAGATAAATACTCCCATAAGTAATATAACTACCCCTAAAGTAATCCACAAAGGTTTTTTCATAAAAATAGTGTTTTGTTGTTGTTAAATTATTTTGAAATACTTCTTGAAATCACAATTTTCTGGATTTCAGAAGTTCCTTCATAGATCTGAGTGATTTTAGCATCTCTCATCATTCTTTCTACGTGATATTCTTTTACATATCCGTATCCACCGTGAATTTGAACCGCTTCAATAGTTGTATCCATCGCCACCTGAGAAGAATATAGTTTTGCCATGGCACCGATTTCAGAAATATCTTTTCCGGCATCTTTTTCTACAGCAGCTTTGTAGCAAAGCATTCTTGCCGCCATAATTTGAGTTGCCATATCCGCCAATTTAAAAGCAATCGCCTGGTGGTTGATAATTTCAGTTTTAAAAGCTTTTCTCGTTTTAGCATATTTTAAAGCCAATTCGTAAGCTCCGGAAGCGATACCTAGTGCCTGAGAGGCGATACCAATTCTACCTCCATTTAAAACTGCCATCGCAAAATTGAATCCGAAACCATCTTCACCAATTCTGTTTTCTTTCGGTACTTTCACGTTGTTGAAGATCAAAGAATGCGTATCACTTCCTCTGATTCCTAATTTGTCTTCTTTTGTACCGATTTCAAAACCTTCCCAACCTCTTTCTACGATAAATGCATTGATACCTTTATGTTTTTTCTCAGGATCAGTCTGTGCAATTACGATATAATAAGTAGCCGTTCCTCCGTTTGTTATCCAGTTTTTGATTCCGTTTAAAAGATAGTAATCTCCTTTATCCTCCGCAGTCGTTTTCTGAGAAGTTGCATCAGAACCTGCTTCAGGCTCAGACAAAGCAAAAGCTCCAATTACCTGTCCACTTGCCAAAGGAGTAAGATATTTCACTTTTTGTTCTTCAGAAGCAAATTTTTCAAGTCCGGCACATACCAATGAATTATTTACAGACATTACAACAGCCGCAGAAGCATCAATTTTTGCAATCTCTTCCATTGCCAATACATAAGACACACTGTCCATACCCGCACCACCGTACTTAGGATCTACCATCATCCCCAAAAGCCCCATTTCGCCCATTTTCTTTACCTGTTCAGTAGGGAATTTCTGGTCGCGATCTCTTTCGATAACCTCCGGTAATAGTTCGGTTTGTGCAAAATCCCTTGCTGCCTGCTGAATCATCAGCTGTTCTTCTGATAAATTAAAGTCCATAAAAATTGAATAATTAGATAGTGGCTAATTTACACTTTTTGGGCAAACCTGAAAATAGAATCATCAATTAGGGGTAAATCAATGAATTATCATAATTTTTAAATATTCATCATTTATAAAATTCGTTTGAATTATTAAATATATTATGCCACACATTTTAGTGATTTCTAATTAATCACTTCTAATTTCCACAATTAAAAAAAATGCTTATATTTAAAATCATTTAATTATTACTATATCTCATGACAATTAAAAGATTATTCGATATACCTCACCACGCATTAGAAAAATATCCGAAATCGGATATGTTCGTGACAAAATATAATGGCGAATGGAAAAAAACGTCTACACAGGAGTTTATTAATGAGGCCAATAAAATATCTAGGGGACTTTTAAAACTCGGCATAAAACCCGGTGATAAAATTGCTTTAATAACTACCAATTCACGCACAGAATGGGCTATTATGGATCTCGGACTTTCCCAGATCGGGGTAGTTTCTGTGCCTGTATATCCAAATATTTCGCCGGAAGATTACGAATTTATTTTCAGTAATGCTGAAATTAAGTACTGTTTTGTTTCCGATAAGGAACTTTTTGATAAAGTAATGAAGGTGAAACATAATATTCATTCTTTGCAGGGAATATTCACTTTCAACAATATCAGCGGAGCGGCAAACTGGAAAGAAATTCTTGATCTTGGCGAGGATGACTCTACACAAATTGAAGTGGAAGATCTTTCAAATGCCATCAATTCTGAAGATTTGGCAACTATTATCTACACCTCCGGAACTACGGGCAAACCGAAAGGTGTCATGCTGACTCATCATAATATTGTATCTAATGTTTTAGGATCAATTCCGAGAATTCCAAGAAAGAAAAGCCTGGATTATAAAGATACCAGAGTGCTGAGTTTTCTTCCGATCTGTCACATATTCGAAAGAATGCTTTTTTACCTTTTTCAATATAACGGTTTTTCTATTTATTTCGCAGAAAGCATCGATAAAATGGGCGAAAACGTGAAAGAAGTAAAACCTCACTACATGAGCGTTGTACCACGGCTGGTTGAAAAAGTTTACGATAAAATCTATGCAACAGGTTCGTCTGCAGGAGGTTTAAAACAAAAAATATTCTTCTGGGCGTTAGATTTAATTTCAAAAAAGAAAATCGTCTCAAAACCATCAGGGTTAAAAGAAATTATTGCTGATAAACTGGTATTTAAGAAATGGCGAGAAGGTTTGGGTGGCGAAATTGTGACTTTGGTTTCCGGGTCTGCCGCATTATCCACAAGACTGAACTTAATATTTCAAAATGCAGGAATTCCTGTTTTGGAAGGATACGGTTTAACAGAAACTTCACCCGTAATTTCCGTTAATACTTTCGGAAAAATGAAAGTGGGAACGGTAGGTTTGCCATTGGATAATCTGAATGTAAAAATTCAGGAAGACGGTGAAATTACGGTGAAAGGTCCTTCAATTTTCAAAGGTTATTTTAAAAATGAAGAAATGACCAAGGAAGCTTTTACTGATGACGGATATTTCCGCACAGGAGATATCGGACATATCGATACGGACGGATTTTTACAGATTACAGACCGTAAAAAGGAAATGTTTAAAACATCTGGTGGAAAATATATTGCTCCTCAAACGATTGAAAACTTAGCCAAAGCATCGAAGTTTATTGAGCAGATCATGGTTGTCGGCGACGGTGAAAAAATGCCTTGTGCTTTTGTACAACCGGATTTTGAATTTGCGAGAAGCTGGGCAATGAGAAATAATATAACGATAGGTTCTACTCCGCAGGAAATTGCAAAAAGCAAAGAATTGAAAGAAAGAATCGAAAAAGAAATTGAAGGCATCAACGAACATCTCGGAAATTGGGAAAAAATAAAAAAAATTGAACTAACTCCCGAGGTCTGGAGTATTGAAGCAGGACTTCTCACACCAACTTTAAAGCTGAAAAGAAAGGCCATTAAAGAAAAATTTATGAATCTTTATGATAAGATGTATGAACATCATGAATAATATGAAACCGCTTCTGTTGAGGCGGTTTTTTTTCTAAAAAATAATATCAATTGATGACCATCCCGTCAAAAATTCTTCCGAATTTTCGCCACCCCTTCGAAGGAGTGGAATTCTGACGGTAAGTTTAGAGATTGCTTCGTCGCTTCGCTTCTCGCAACGACATAAAAAAAGCTGCTTCAAAATGAAACAGCTTTTATATATTTTTAAAATAAGTAATTAAAACTTAATTACAGAATTCATTCTTTCGGTTTCTTCCATTACCAACTCGTCGTCAACAAGAATTTTTCCTGAATGCTCATCGATAATGATTTTCTTTCTCTGAGCAATTTCCATTTGCTTCTGAGGCGGGATTGTAAAGAAAGATCCTTTTGGAGCTCCTCTTTCAAGACCTACCACTGCTAAACCAGTTGGAGAATTTGTACGGATTCTATTGTAAGAAGCCAATAATCTTGCGTCGATTTTCGCTGAAAACTCTTGAGATTTAGCTAACAAATAATCTTCTTCCTTCTGAGTTTCAGATACTAAACCTTCTAATTCTTCCTTCTTGAATTTAAGGTGATTTTTAAGATCGCTGATTTTTATGTTAAGCTCGTCTAACGTTTCGTTTTTATGACCGATTTTAGCACCAAATTCTTTGATTCTCTTTTCAGCAAGCTGAATTTCAAGTTCCTGAAATTCCATTTCTTTGCTTAATGCTTCAAACTCTTTATTGTTTCTTACGCTATCTTGTTGAGATTTGTATTTTTCAATTAAAGTTTTTGCATGGTTAATTACCTCATGCTTTGTTTTGATCTGATCGTCCTGATCTTTAATTTCTGCATGAAATTTTTCTGCTCTTTTTTCAAGACCTTCGATCTCAATTTCAAGATCTTCTACTTCAATTGGCAATTCTCCTCTTGTATTTCGGATTTCATCCAATCTAGAATCAATGATCTGCAAATCGTATAAAGCTCTTAATTTTTCTTCAACTGAAATATCGTTGGTTGTTGCCATATTTTAAATGAAATAATTTACTGGGTTGGTTTTTTCAATAGATTTTGAAATTGCAAATGTACTAAATTTTTGTGACAAAATTTCAAATAATTGTTGGGTAACAAATTGTTCGGATTCGTAATGTCCTATATCACAAATCAGCATCTTAGATTCCGCAAGAAAATAATCATGATATTTAATATCTCCGGTAAGATATGCGTCACATTTTTGAGATAATGCAGACTTTATTCCGCTTGCTCCGGAACCGCCCAAAACCCCTACTCTTTTTATTTTTTTATCGGTAAAATCTGAATGTTTAATAATTTCAAGGCTAAATTTTTCTTTTACAAACTTCAGAAAATCTTTTTCTTCCATCGGTTCATCCAAATCACCATACATTCCTAATCCTGAATAATGATTGGCATTGTCTACACTATAAATCTGATGTGCCACTTCCTCGTAAGGATGCGCAGATTTCATTGCACTAATAATCTGATTTTGTTTAAAACTTTCAAAAATAATGGAAATCATATCTTCATCTGCATTTTCACGGATATTCTGTTGTCCGGAAAACGGATTTGCACCTTCAATTGGTCTGAAAGTTCCTTTTCCGTTAATCGTGAAACTGCATTCGTCATAAAAACCAATATTACCGGCTCCGGCAGCGAAAAGAGCTTCTTTTACCTGTTCAGAATAATCTTTTGGAACAAAAACCGTTAATTGTTTCAAATGATTTTTTTTAGGTTGAAGAATATTTAAATTTTTCAATCCTAATTGATTACAAATTCCTGCATTCACACCAAAAAAATCATTATCCCAAGCGGTATGAATAGCGTAAATTGCGACTTTATTTTCAATAGCTTTCAAAACGGCTCTTTCAACATAGTTTTTTCCTGTTAAAGATTTCAATCCTGAAAAAATAATCGGATGAAAACATACAATTAAATTGCAGTTTTTGTGAATGGCTTCTTCCACAACATTTTCCAACGCATCGTGGCAAACCAAAATTCCGCTCACATTACGGTTGGGAACTCCACACAGCAATCCCACATTATCAAAATCTTCTGCCTGCTGCAACGGAATGCGTGTTTCTATTTTTGAAATTACTTCGCTTATTGTCATTTTATTCTGTATGTTTGTTACGAAAATAGGGATAATTTGTTAATTTAGGAAAAACAATAAAAATGGAAAAAGAGCACAATCTAATTCCCGGAGAAGCGCTCTGGAAAAGACATCTTTACAGAATTATCTACCGTTCAGACACCAAGCTGGGACAACTTTTTGATATTATTTTATTGTCGTTAATTCTTATCAGTACCTTCATCATCATGATGGAAAGTGTACCTAAACTCGACAAAAGATTTCATTACACCTTTATTATTACAGAATGGATTATTTCATTATTTTTCACGGCAGAATACTGGTCCAGAATTGCCGTTGTTAAAAATAAAAAAAATTATATTTTCAGCTTTTTCGGAATTATTGATTTTCTGGCGCTTGTTCCTTTTTATTTAAGTTTCATTTTTCCGGTAACGAAATATTTCCTGATTTTCAGAATGCTGAGAATGCTGAGAGTTTTCAGGGTTTTCAATCTTTTAGATTTCATGAATGACGGAACAGTAATTGTGAGAGCTTTAAAAAACAGTTCAAGAAAAATTTACATTTTCCTTTTATTTTTAATTATTTTCTCTGTGATTGTCGGTTCTCTGATGTTTATGGTGGAGGGCGGAAGACCGGGCTTTGAAACCATTCCACAGGCAATTTATTGGGCGGTGGTGACGGTGACAACGGTTGGCTACGGAGATGTTTCACCCATTACTCCAATGGGAAAATTTTTTGCGGTGATCTTAATGTTGGCAGGTTATTCCATTATTGCTGTCCCGACGGGAATTGTGACGGCTGAAATGAGAAACAAAAGACAAAACCTGGAAAAAATATGCGAACGTTGCGGAAATGAAGATATTGATGATGATGCGAGATATTGTAAACAGTGTGGCAAGAAATTAGCTTAGTATTTGAAAATATTATCATCTATTAACTAAATACCATAAAATCATGGAACCACAAAAAAAAAATAAACCCAACACGTTAGTTGTTATTTTGTTTTCATTAATCGTATTAATGGTCATTATTTACTTTATACTTGTCACGTTTTTCCCGGCAGTTTTCTCAAGTATGAATACGGGAGATATTCAGCCAGTTCCCAATAAATAAAAGAATTATCAAACCAATTTATTAGTTTTAAAAATTAAATATAAAAGGCGATCTTATAAAGACCGCCTTTGATTATTGTATGATTTTAAAATTATTTCTTAATCGTTTTGATCGTTTGTTTAGAACCATCTTTCAGAATAAGACTCACTAAATACATTCCTTGTTTCAATTCTGATACAGAAATTGAACTTCCCGGACTGTCGATACTTTTCACTCTTCTTCCTGAAATATCTGAAATAACAACAGATTTTACATTTTCATATTCAGAAATATTAATTACATCCGTGAATGGATTTGGATACAGTGTAAGACTTTTCTTATTCTGAGCAATTTCAGAAGTTGCCAACACATTTGTAGTAATATTAAGCGTAAATGCATTCTCAGGTTCGTCATAGAAATCGCTGTAATATCCTACATTTACATAATATCGACTTCCTGAAACCGTTGGTACTGAAATCGTCTCTGTACCACCTTGCCCTTCACTATCTTCAGTTCCTTCACAAGACAAGCTTCCGCAAGTTCCGCTGTAAACTCCTATTTTAGCATCGAAATCGCTTCCTGCCGGCATAGTAACCGTAATATCAAATGTTCCTCCGTTACCCGTAAAAGTAAACCATGTTCCGTCATTCATTGCATTACTGCAAGCCGTTACAAATCCTGAACCATTGGTTGCTCCCGCTCCGTCACTCTGAACGTAAGTATAAGGGAAAGTGGTTGCCTGTAAAGCACCTGAACAGTCGTCATTCGCCGGTGGCGGAGGGAAAGTTCCTACACAGATATCAAAACTTTGATTGCTTCCTGCACCATAATAGCTATACACTCTTACATAATATGTTTCTCCAACGGTAAGACCTGTTAATGTTGAAGAATCTGAATCAGAACATAAAATACTTGTTAATGCGCCACATCCTCCACTGAAAACCTGGAAGTAAGTGTCTGTGTCATCTTCTGTACCTACAGAAACTATATTCAAAAGAGAAATTTTATGACTTGCCGCTGTTGCTACAAATTTAAACCAAACATCATCATCTGCAGTTCCATAACAAGGGTCAGGGGCTGTTCCGGAATCCGTTGCTCCAAGCGTGTACGCTGAAGTTACTGTTCCGCAGTTCGTATCCGGATTTACAGTAAGTGTAACGGCATCTGCACATTCATCATTAGTTGGCGGAGGCGGCACCGTTGTAAACATTACCTCAGAGCATCCTGAAGATTCTCCACCGACACCTACTGCAATCACTGTTATATAATGATCTCTATCAGGTTCTAAAGGTGAAGAAGGAGTATAGCTGTTAGTAGAAACCGCTACCTGATTCGCAATATCAGTTCCACCTGAAGATGTTCCGATGGAAACTTTGTATCCTGTTGCTCCAGCAGAATTATTCCATGTAATTGTTGGTGTAAGAGGAATAAATACAGCATTATTACCCGGATATGTAACTAACGGACAAGCCGGTATTGCACTTGCAGTTAATCCTTCAAAAGTCACAACCGATTTATAAGATGCCAGATTGCCATCCGTTGGTGGATTTGCCGGATCCGGATCGTCGTAATCATTTCTATAATAAATAGATGAATTTTGTACTCCGGGATACACATACATCGCTTCATCGTAATCATTATTGTCATACCCTGCAGAGTTTTCTTCTGCTGCAATGACTAAATTCCCAACGTTATCGTAAGCAAAGGGCGTTGGAAAAGTAATTTCGATTACGCCGTTTGAATTTGTCACAGTTCCTGAAAATACCTGCGTTAATTGAGATGAGGGAATCCAATCTGATTCTGAAGAAAAAGATGTTTTAGCAGTATTCCCCAAATACACAACCCATTGAGATGAATTGGAAATTGACATTGATGCATCCAGATAAAACTTCAATCCGGTAATATTTCCGGCAGCGTTGGCATTGATTTCCTGTTTCGTGAAAATCTGCTGAACATACGAATAACCGTAGTACGTACTGATGGGAGCAACCCCTCTATCGGTACTTCCAGAGCCCAGACTAATCTGGGCACTAAAACTCATGCTGATAAACAACAAGCATGAAAGTAGAAATTTTGTCATAAACTGTAATTTTACTGATTTAATGCTAAATTAATAATAAACTTTCGATATAATGATGAATAATTTCAATAAGAATAAAAAATATAGCGACTAATTTTTTAGCCGCTATTTACATTGAAAATAATTATTAGATTTTATTTTTTGATTGTTTTTATCGTTTGCTTAGAACCGTCTTTCATTTCTAAAGTAATCAAATACATTCCTTGTTTTAATTCACCTAAGTAAAGGTTTGCATCAGGTTTAGTAATCGTTTTTACCAATCTTCCTGAAACATCTGTTACTAAAATGGTTTTGACATTCGCAATATCAGAGATATTCAATACATCAGAGAATGGATTTGGATATACTTTGACGTTGTTTTTTACAATATTTGCTTCTGATGTAGAAAGTACTGAATTAACGACATTTATATCATCAACATATAGATAATATTGCCCTAAATCAGAATAAGCATTGAACCCAAAATAGTAAACACCTGTTGTAGATGGAGTAAAGGACAATGATTCCGTATGAGCCATCTGATCATTGATTGAGCTATAATCGGCTAAAGAATTAGTCATCTCACCTTCAGTTGGAGACGTTCCGTAAGCTACTTTTAATTTTTCAACATATGTAGTTGAGTTATTTCCGTATTTATAAGATATTGTATACTGTGTACCCGCTGTTAAATTAACACCTTGAGTATAAAACCAAGTATTAGCATCACCACTATAGGTATATGAATATCTTAAAACCTTTGAACTGAATCCCGGGCTATCTGTAGGAGCCGATGCAGTTGTCCAGCTGTTTCCTGATCCTAAATTTTCTACAGATCCGCACAATGGTAAAGCAGGTACTGCAGCGTTTTCAAAATCTAAAGTATAAGGCACTGAAGCTCCTACGCAAGCAGTTGTAAAAGTAACTGATGGCGTCCACGGACTGCTGTCGGTTGTAGAACAAACAGATCTTACCCAAGCATAATAAGTTGTAGCGGAAGCTAAACCTGTTATCTGTCCTGTATTAGTTGTAGAAGTTACCGAGTTTGTTCCATTTATTACGGTAGTAGATGTTGGAGCAATATTGGTTGTGCTATAATAAATTTGATAACCGTTTGACGGAGCTGTTGCTGGCACTTCCCAGGTTAAAGTTCCTGTACTAGATGTCATTCCTACAACAGAAGGTAATGTAGGCTCAGCGCATGACGGAATATTTTCTACCATAACATCATCTATATAAATAGATCTGTAAGAACCTCCTAAACCATGTTTAAATGCAAGAAATAAATTTGAACCTGCAGGTATATTAACTGTATAGATTGTTTGCGTATTTGTTAATGTAATTGTTTCGATGGAAGTAAAAGTAGACGCATCCATATTACTGCTTACTGTACCTACCTCTAATAGATATCCTTCAGAACCTGATTTTGCAAAAAATCTAACTCTTCTTGTACCATCTGACAATCCCGTTGTTTGCGGAGACACCAACATGATATTACCTGAAACATCACTACTATTATATAAATAGTAAGAATTTGGCGAAGAATAAGACTCATAACCATATACATAACCATAGCCAGCACTTCCGCTTGTTTCTAAATAACTCCAGCATTGTGGTGCATTACTAGATAAGTAGGATCCAACCGGAGTAGTATCAAAATTTTGAGCATAAGGTATTGTGAATGCCACACAAAGTGTCTGAAAAGAAGTATTTACAGACCAAAGACTTACGTTTGAAGCCCCACATTTTGCTCTTACCCAAACATAATATTGCGTAGCAGGATTTAATCCTGGAATAGTTGCCGTAGTCTGTGTAGATGACACACTTCCTGTAGGCACAGTGGTAGAAGTTGGAGCTGTAGATGAAGTAGAAACATAATAATCGTAGCCTACCCCTACAGTACTGGTTGGAGCTGTCCACGAAATAATTGCAGAATTAGCAGTTATTGTATTGGATGATAGATTGCTCGGAGCTAAACAACTTGGCGCTGCAGCAATATGTAAAGTATAATCATGAGCTTCACCGTAGCCATCTGTATTACAAGGAATTGGCTGACTAGAATATCTGTCTCCCACTCTCATTCTGTAATTACCTACAGTTGTAGTAGAAGGTATAAGAATAGTCCCGTTTGTAGTATTAACACCAGCAACAGAGGCACTGCTTCCTGAAGCAATTAATTCTGGAGCAGAATCCTCGAAAATGCCATCGTTATTAAGATCTACCCAGATTTTTACATTTTGATTACTATACCCATGTGTTACAGAAAATGAATAGGTAACCCCTGCATTCAGATTGATTGTCTGCGCCGTAAAATCACCGTAAGAGCCTGAAGAACACCCAGTGGTCGCATGATTAAAAGTCGCATTCGGAATTGCAAAACTGTCGATCTGATCGCCATATGTACAGCCGGAAGAAAAAGCCGGAGTACAGTATGTCTGTGAATAGGCACTAACCCCTGCAGCTAGCAGAATAGTGAGTAAAAGATTTCTCATAAATAAATATTTATTTTTTTGTTAATAAAATCAATTAAAGAGCAATGAGTTCATGTAACTGACAAAACAATAGCAACCGTGAACAGTTGCTATTGTTATTATTTTATTTTGTAAATTATTTTTTGATGGTTTTGATGGTTTGTCTAGAACCGTCTTTCATTTCTAAAGTAACCAAGTACATGCCTTGTTTTAATTCACCTAGATAAAGATTGGCATCAGGCTTAGTGATAGTTTTCACCAATCTTCCTGAAACATCTGTTATTAAAACATTTTTAACATTAGCAATATCAGAGATATTCAATATATCAGAGAATGGGTTTGGATATACTTTGACATTATTTTTTGATTCTTTTACTTCGTTGGTTGCCAACACTAATGATGAATCATAAGCAGAGATTCTGAATTCTCCATCTGTAACGCTTGTATTTCCTGTATATTTCCAAACACTGATATACAATTTTGCACCCGGCGTCTGCCCCGTAAGAGAAACATAAGAGAACAATCCGCCTGCAGGATTATCATCATTACACTGAATCAATGTAAGACCAGAACAGTTTCCTGAATAAACAGACATTACCGTATCTGTAAATGTAGAACCTGTAGCCAATTTAGTTTCTAATGTAATGCTTCCACTTGCAGGAACAATTACTGAATACCAAACATTATTATTTGAACTTGTCTGACATGTAGCTCCCGCACTTGAAGTTGAATTTACACTTGTAGCAACAATTGCATTCTGATCAAAATTTCCTCCTGGCGCTAAAGCAATTGCTCCCGCACACTCATCATTAGCAACCGGAGTTACGGCTGTGGTCGTCAGTTTTCTTTCGGTGCAAGAAGAGCTTACATTTGTTCCGTTATATGAATTTACAGTATAGAAATAATCTGTATTTAAAGCTAATGGAGTAGAGAATGTATAAGAAGTAACGTTTCCTATATCTGTGTTGTTCAAAACATTGTTTCCTCCCGCAGTAGTTCCCACTGTCAATCTATATCCCGCCGCACCTGGAGATGCTGCCCAAGAAATAGTTGGCTGAAGAGGTGTATTTGTCGCATTGTTCGCAGGAGAACTTACAGAAGGACAGGTGATACCACCCGTTGTAAAGCTTGTTTCTGTACATCCGCTTGAAGTTCCTGTAGCATTTGACGCATATACTTTTAAATAATATTGAGTATTATAGCTCAATGCGTTTGTTAAAGTATAACTTGTCACGTTTCCTACATCTACCATGTTCATCACGTTGGTTGCGCCAGGTGTTGTTCCTAAACTGATCTTATACGAACTCGCAGTTGCAGCGGAAGCCCAAGTAATGGTAGGTAAAACAGAAACTCCTGTTGCCGCATCAGCAGGTGCAGAAACTACAGGACAAATCGGTGCATTTGGTGCTAAACCTAAGAAAGTAATTCTTGATTTGGTTGAGGTTCTGGTTCCTGATGGCAAAGTTCCTGTAGGATCAGGATTATTACTATCACTTCTGTAATAAATTGAACTGTTTGAAGCTCCCGAATAAGTATAGAAATAATTCCCGGCATCATAATCCGGTTTGTTTTCATCTACTGCAATAACAAGATTATCGGTGTTATTATAAGCAAAAGGCGTAGAAAACGTCACGGTAACTTCACCGTTAGCATTAGCCACCTCCGCATCATACACTGGTGTAAGAGAAGCTACAGGAACCCAATCTGATGTAGAAGAAAAATTTGTTTTCGTTGTATGGCCAATGTACACTTTCCACGTTGTAGAATTGGTAATAGACGAAGTTGCACCCAAATAAAATTTAACTCCGGTAATGTTTCCGGCAGCGGAAGCATTTAATTCACTTTTGGTAAAAATCTGTTGAGTATAAGTGTACCCATAATTGGATGAAACAGGAATAATTCCTGTTGACGTTCCACTTCCCAGTGAAATCTGAGCAGACACCCCTATTCCGAAGGCCATCATGCACATTAGTAAAAGTCTTTTCATACTTAGTAAAAATAAAATTAGTGAGCTAAAGGTATAAATTAAATCCATTAAAAGAGTTAAAATTTAATAAATTATTAACACATACTTAACCTAATTAAAATATTTTTAAACAAAACCAAACAATCATTTGAATTTATTAATAAAACATCAATTTGTGAATAAAAAATAACATATTGATTACAAGATATTTAAATAATAGTCACAAATAATTGATTTACAACACTAATGTTATTTAACATAATATAATAATTCACAAAATCACTGTTTACTGCATAATAATTCTTATCATAAAAAAATAGTCGTTAAATTTTAACCGTTATTGTAGAGTTATTTAAAATAATTCTAATTAATTATGACTGTATTTTTCCCATTTTTAATTTATAATCTATAAATAATTACGGATGTCTCATTTATGAGTTTGGAATAGAAAACTGATCTAAAGTGTTCCCATAATTTTTTTTAATTGTACATAATTTCTTTTACAAAAAAGTAGCGGCTAAATTTTTTAGCCGCTACTTATATTTCAATTAAAATAATTCTAAATTATTTTTTAATTGCCTTTATAGTTTGTTTAGAACCATCATTCATCTGCAATGTCACCAAGTACATTCCAGATTTCAATTCTCCTAAATAAAGAGTTGATTCTGGCGATGTAATTGTTTTAACCAACCTTCCTGCAATATCATTGATAAAAATAGATTTTACGTTTTTACTATCAGAAATACTCAATACATCAACAAATGGATTAGGATAAATTTTAAGATTATCTTTTTCAGATTTCACCTCCCCTGTCGCCAAAGGTATTGAAGAATCGTAAGCTGAAATACGGAATTGCCCATCAGCACCGGTTAAAGAATATCTCCAAACACTAAAGTAAAGTGTAGCTCCAGGTGTTTGTCCTGTTAATGAAATTTTTGAGAAGTTGTTAGTTCCTGAAGAAATATCATCATTACAAGCAACATTTGCAAGGGAACCACAAATTCCCGAATGGGCAGATAATACGGAATCTATAAATCCTGAACCCGTAACTGCTGCAGTTTCTACCGTAACAGAACCAGAAGCCGGAACAACAACTGAGAACCATACATTGTTATTTCTATTTGACTGGCAAGTTGTAGTACTATCAGTAGTTGCAGAAATATTTGTTGCTACCATAGGGTTTGCCGCAAAATTATTTCCAACTGTTAAAGATATTGCTCCTGAGCAGACATCATTTGCAGGTGGCGGAGGTGGCGTACCTACACAAAAATCAAATGTATTGGCATAAGTAGCTGTAGCACTGTTTGTATTTGAATTATAAACTCTTACATAATAGGTCTGACCCACTGTAAGTCCTGTTAAGTTTGTAGTGTTAGTTGTTCCACACTGAACACTTGTCAATGATCCGCAAGCACCACTAAATACCTGAGTATACAGACTTGTAGAAGAAGAAATTCCTGTAGATACTACATTAGAAAGAGATACTCTATGTACAGTTGATGTTGCTGTAAAAGAATACCAAACATCATCATCTGCAGTTCCTGTACAAGGTGCTACTGCTAAGTTGGAACTAGTTGCAGAAACTGTCGTTCCGGAAACCACTGACCCACAGTTTAGATCCGGATTTACTGTTACTGTTGTCACATTGATACATTCATCATTTGCAGGAGCCGGAGGAGGAGTACCAACACAAATATTAAAACTGGCGTTATTACCAACACCGCCATAAGTGTAGGCTCTTACATAATAAGTTGTTCCGGGGGTTAATCCACTTACAATCGTTGTGGTATCAGAATCAGAACAAACAACACTTGCAAGAGATCCACAAGTACCACTTAGAACCTGAACATACATATCTGTTGAGGAAGTTGTTCCTGTAGCAACGATATTTGAAAATCTCACATAATGAGTACTGTTTGTTGCTGTAAACTTATACCAAACATCATCATCAGGATTACCTGAACATGGTGCAGCTGCTAAAGAATTTGTAGCACCCAATGTATTTCCTGCTGTTGTAGCACCACAAGCTAAATCTGAATTTACAGTAAGTGTTGCTGCATTAGCACATTCATCATTTACAGGAATTGCTGCATTGGCTGTTTTAAAGTTTCTTTCTGCGCATCCTGTTGATACTGTACTACCAGCATAAGAAGTAATCGTATAATAATACTGTGTATTTGGTGTAAGCTGTTGGGCAGGCGTCAATGTATATGTTACTACATTTCCAAGATCAAAATTACTCAAAACATCACTAGAGCCTGCTGAAGTACCGATATTTAATCTATAGCCAGATACTCCTGTCACCGCAGCCCATGTAAATGTAGGTCTTACAGGCAACCCCTGCTGAGCAGTAGCTGGTGCAGAGATTGTAGGACAAGGCAATGGCAATGTCGTAAAACTTCTCTCTGTACACCCTGTAGAATTACCTGCTGAATTGGTTGCATACACTGTATAATAATATTGAGTACTATAAGTAAGAGCATTTGTTAGTGTGTAAGTTGTTACGTTTCCAACATCTACCATATTCATAATATCTATACCTCCAGGAGTAGTTCCTAAGCTAATCTTATAAGAAGTAGCACTGCCTGACGTTGCCCAAGAAATTGTAGGTAAAAGAGAAACTCCTGTTGCCGCCGCAGCCGGAGCAGAAACTACAGGACATGGCGGGGCTAATGGTGTAAGTCCCAAAAGAGTTACTACAGATTGTGTAGCAGATCTTGTTCCTGCCGGAAGTGTTCCTGACGGATTCGGATTAGTGGTATCATTTCTGTAGTACAAAGTCTGGTTAGTAGTATTTGTATAAGTATAGAACCACTCGCCACCATTATCACCCGACTTATTTTCATCAACAGCAATTACAAGGTTGCTAATGTTATCATAAGCAAAAGGAGCAGAAAAAGTAACCTCAACAACCCCGGCATTATTAGTAACAGTTCCATTATAAACCTGAGTTAAAGCAGTCGTCGGAATCCAATCTGCAGTTGAAGTAAATGAATCTTTGTTCGTAAGTCCTACATACACGACAACATCATTAGAATTAGTAATTGATGAATTCGCTCCCATGTAAAATTTAAGACCCGTAATATTACCTGCTGCTGATGCATTAATATTAGCTTTCGTTAAAATTTGCTGAGCATAACTATATCCATAATACGTACTCCACGGTACGGTAGCTATTGAAGTAGAAGTTCCCGCAGCGGAAGTCCCACTGCCCAAAGTAATTTGAGCGTTAATTAAAGTGCCAAGCAAAAGCCCAAAGCACATGAGTAAAAGTTTTTTCATACGTAGTAAAATAAATTAGGGCGATAAAGATATAATTTATTTACATAAAAATGTTAAAACCTTATAAACAACAATGAATTTCGCAAATAAAAAAACTATAAAATATTAAAAAAGTAAACAAGCATTTGAATTTGTCACCAAGTTAAGAATTGAAAAAATTCAATAATAAATTAATAGCCAATACATTAAATATTAATCACAAATTAAAGAGATAAATTAAAAAACATCACTTAACATAATAAAATAATCAAAAAAAGTTATTAATATTAAGGCAATCATTTTGATTTTTTGATCATTAATATCATGAAAAGAATCTACTTTACTATTTAAAGTTCTTAAAAAAACAAAAAAGTGACTTCAAAAAGCCACTTTCTCTCTTAAAACAACGCATTTCTTTTAATTCAGGTAAAATTAATTACTTAATATATATTTTACTTTGATTGATTTTAAAAATTATTTCTTAATCGTTTTGATCGTTTGTTTAGAACCATCTTTCATATTAAGCACAACCAAATATATTCCTGAAGTTAATTCCCTTAAATCAAGAGCTGTTTCTGCTTTATCAAAAGTTTTAACCAATCTTCCTAAAACATCGATTACTGATATAGATTTTACATTCTTAACATCTGAAATATTTAAGATATCAACAAATGGATTTGGATAAACTTTTATTGCTTTTTCAATAGATGCCGTTTCATTGGTACTAAGTACAGAAGCTATTTCCGCATAAGACAGAAAACCCGTATAGTTAGCAGCTGCTAATGCAGTAGCAGATTGTGTTGTATTTGGGGTACCGGCAACATAAATACTTGTAGTACCAAATATACTATCATATACTCCACCTGCAGTTGGTGCCATTACCGGGAGACTAAGATTTGTAATTGCATTATCTCCCAATATGACATAAATAGTTGAGAAGCTACCGGATATTAAAGGTGCTTCCCATCTTCTTGTCGCAGATAAATTCTGGACCGTAGCAGATGCTGTTCCTGAGTTAGTGTCAAATGCTTCTACTTTCATTATTTTAGTTGGTCCACCTATTGGTGCTAATGAAATTGGAGCATAGGTTGTTTTACCTACAGGAAATACTGTATAAAAACTACTAGAAGCTGCAGTAATAGTTCTTGCAAAAGGACCTCTTATATAAGCATTAGCACTACCACCATTCAATCCAGCTGCTGATAATGCTGTACCCAATGTCAATAAATTAGTATTTGTAGTATTTATAAAACCTTGAGTTAAAGTTAATGAACCACTTATTGAAATAGGAGAATTTAAAGTAACTCCTTCAGCACTTGAGTTAATAACCTTAAAATCAATTAGATTTGCAGCAGGTAAATTGACCGGATTACGAATAATTCCGTTATTAGTAATAGTTTGTGGTACGGTAGAAGGACCAAATATTGAATTATATTCTGTAACGCTTACTAATTTAGCCATCATTAAACTGTTTGCATCATAAATTCCTGTTGGATTAACTAATAAATTTTTTCCTACAGTAAGACCTGAAGAACTTAATCTACTATTCGCATTAACGGTGACATCACCTGTAGCCACTAAGTTATCATAAATTGATGACACATTTCTATTAGTTCCAGATCCTCCATTTACTACAATACTGCCTAAACAGAGGAAAGCAACACTTTCTGAGCTATTAACCAAAAATCCATCTGTATGACCTCCAGCATCAGTCGAAAGACCATCTCCAAACTGTGTAATATGGTCAGGGGAAGTTGCTAATGTAGCTGTTGTAGCTATTGCATTATTTATACGTATTGTATATCCTGAAGTAGAAATTGTTGCTACATGTGGATCTACAAATAACAAAGTACCACCCGTTAAATTAATATTATTAGAAAGACTATTAAATAGCGGAGTATCCGATGCTACGGAATTAGCTGCGACTCCTGCATTATTCCCGTCTATCTTAACAGTACCACCTGATTGATTAAATACAGATTCAATTTTTGCATTGTTAATATTCCCATTAATATTTAATATTCCTCCTGATATAGTAAGCGTTCCATTATTAGTAATAAAATTATTCTTTAAGGTACAGCCCACCGTTAAATCTCCAGAAGCCTGAGTTAAAGTTCCCCCTGTCTTAATAGTAATGTTTTTAGCTACATTTCCCACAGAGTTTACAGTTACATTGGTATTTGCTGCAATTTGAACAATGTCATTACAAGTAGGCACTGTTCCTTTGTTCCAAGTAGCAGCATTACCCCAGTCTCCATTTGCTACGGATACAAAAGCAACATCTGAACTTGCAATACCCAAATAATATGTACCAGCCAAATTAGCTAGTGGAATACCCGTTCTTTGTGCATTTACATAATTTGTTCCTATTTGATGTACCCCAAAAGCTGGAGCAGATGCTAAGGTTATTCTACTATTTCCATTAGCTGCACCATAAATATCTTGTCCATTTATTGCCATACTATAAGTAGGAGTTCCTGTAATCCCGGATTGAGAAACAGCCCAATTAGATTTTGTTTGCGTATCTACAGTATAAGCTCCGTCTACAATGCTTACAGCATCTGTTCCTGCAATATCATTGTATTTTACTGTAATTTTTCCACCAGTTGTTGCAAAAGTCGTTTGGTTCAAATATAAATTACGCGCTACCAAAGCAGAAGCTGTACCTGTAGCAAATGGAAACACCCCACCTCCTGTAGTAGTTTGTGCCGGAAAAATATTTCCTCCACCTGCTCCTGTCGACCACCATTTCGCAAAACTACTACCTGCCGTAAAGCCACCTTCTGTATGCAATAAAATTGGGACAGGATAATCTGATGGTCCTGTTCCTAAAATAAAAGTATTAGAACCTATGTTTATAAACCCAGTTGTTATGGTCAATCTCCCCGATACAGTACCTGTATTTGCTCCGCTTAACAGAGAGTTTGCGTCGGCAAATGTTACTCCTGTTGAAGAGCTGTTATTAAACTTTATTGAAGTAAAATTAGCTTTAGAATTTGCTGTAACGGTATTATCTCTAAATACACCAGTTCCTGAAATAGTCTGAGGTATGGTAGAAGCTGAAACAGTCGCATTTTTGAAATTTTGGAAACTCAAATTAGCAGTAGAAATCTGAGTAAATATACCATTATTGGTAAAATTGCCAGCAATACTTATTTCAGCTGCCATTCTCAATTCTCCAGTTGCATTAATAGTTAATGTATTAATACCAATCGTTGTAGGATAACTTGATACATATCTATTTGTACCCAAAGCTCCATCTATGATTACATTGTCAAAATATATTTTGCTCCCCGCATTGTTCCAAACAAATCCTCCCACAGATGAAGCGTTTACACCTCCTGCATCAGTAGAAGATCCATCACCAAACTTTAAAGTCCAGCCTGCAGTATTATCAATGGCAGTTTCACCAAAATAGGAGAATGCGTATGAAGTCGCACTATTAGCTGCATGAGGATCTACCACAGTCATGGTTCCACCGGTAAGTGTTACATTTCCGGTAGCTATATTCACAATACTTATACCCGCAGCTACGCTTGTTGCTGTATTCCCTGCATTGTTTCCGTCTATTTTAATATCTCCACCTGATTGGGTAAATGTAGAACCCGATATATTATTGATGTTACCATTAATAATAATATTACCTCCTGAAACATTAATTGTACCATTATTAGTAAGATTATTATTATTGTTAGTACAGCCCACAGTAGTAGAACCTCCTGTAACTGCTAAAACACCTCCCGTATTAATGATTACACTATTTGGAGTTGCAGTTGTAGAAGAAAAGATATTAACCGTATGCCCGGAAAGAATAGCTGCATTCGCACAAGAAGGTACTACTCCACCGACCCATGTACTTGCACTTTCCCAAGGACCTGATTGCGCAGATTCTATTGGGAATTGTGATGCAATAGCTCCCAACGTATAAGTAGCTGCAACATTACTTGCAGGAATATTTATTCTTTGTCCCATAGGTTGATTGATACCTGTCTGTGCTGTCCCCACTAATGAACCATTATTCAAAACAACAATATTATCAGAAGTTGTCACATATGTACCTTGTCCCTGAATAGCAAAAGTATGTGCGACCGACGCAGCGTAACCTGCTGAAGTAGTAACTACCCAACTGGCATTAGTTTGCCTATCATAAGTTAAAGAACCTTCAGTTATCGGAGTTATGGCAGAAGTTCCTGTTCCTCCATTAAATTTAACAGCCAATTGACCTGGTGTAGTTAGCCCTGATGTAGCTCTATGAAAATGATTAGCCAAAAGTCCAGTTGTAGGATTTCCCATTACGAAAGGATATGTACCCGCACCTGCTGTAGGTATTGTTACTGCAGCAATTGTCGTTCCTAATCCTGTGAATCCATACCATCTGCTAAATGTAGAGCCCGAACCGAATCCTCCTACGGTATAAGACAATGTACCTAATATTAGGCGCGATACTCCTAATACAAATGTGTTAGAACCCGTATTTATAACTCCATTATCCAATTTAAACACATCCGAAACAGTTCCTATATTTCCCCCACTTAATAATGAATTTGAATTAGAGAAATTTACCCCGCCTGCACTTGAGTTATTAATTGTTAAGCTGGTAAAATTAGCAGTAGATGAAGTTGTTGAATTTCTAAAAACACCACTTCCCGATATGGTTTGAGGGTTAGGACTAGCACCTAACGTCGTCATTTTTGTTCCGGTCATTAGACCTAATTTAAGACCTGCTGTGTTAGCTTGGGTAAAAATCCCATCATTTGTAAAATTACCACCTACTGAAATTCCCTCATGAGAATTACTATTAATATCTAATAATTCAGCACCTGCTGAGATATTTAAATTACCACTACAATTAAGTCCTCCTTCTCCAATACCCCTATCCGTCTGTACAGCAAAAGAACCTGTACCTCCACTAATGTTTACATTTCCTAGCATCAAAAGTGTGTCATTTGCTTTACAATCTACATAGTAACCGTAATTAGCTGTAGAAGGTTGGGTTGCAGGACCAAAGGTAGTAGTATGAGCTGAACTAAAAGCTCTACCTATAGTATTTCCTCTAAATGCAAATGCTGCTCCATTAACGTTTCCTGAAAAATGTGGATTTACAATAGTAATATTTCCTCCTGTTACTGATATAATTCCTGTAGAATAATTATAGTCATTCGAACCAAAACCAAATAAATCCCTTGTTATAGGTACGCTGGTAGCAGAAACCCCACTGTTTCCATCTACAACTATAGATCCAGATGATTGATTAAAATTACTTCCTGAGGCAAAAAATATATTTCCGTTTACATTTAAAGTACCTCCTGAAACAGTTAACGTTCCTCCGCTGTTAATAGTAAGATTTGAATTATTGGCATTCGCAATACTTACCGTAAGCATATTTGCTGCAACAGTTAAACTTCCAGAATTAATGGTAAGTTGTCTGACTGAAGCATTTGCCGGAAGCACCATTGCTGAACCGTTCTGAATAACAAAATTATCTGCATTGCTAATACTAGTTGGTGAGGCACCCGTACCATCTATAGCAGTTCCCCAACTGCTCAAAGCTGTAAAATCAGTAGCCGAGACTTTAGAATAATACATGACTTGTGCTTTCATTGTTGCAAAACCTAAGAGCAACAAAAACAATAGATATTTTTTTTTCATAATAGTTAAATTAAAAATTATAGGGATAATTTTTTTAAAAATACAACAATAAATAAGATTGATTATAAATTCATTAAAAAAAAATTAATTGAAGTTTCTCATTAGTTATTACTAAGATATCATTAAATTCAGCGATAAACTTTTTTATCAATAAAGGGTTTAAAAATTAAAATTCCTTAAAAAAGTAGTCGCAATCCAAACTACTGGATTGCGACTACTTTTTTTGAATTAACAAATACTTCATATGTATTAATTCAAATAAAACTCATACTTATTCAATAACTGAATTTCTTTAATCAAATCACCATTCAGATTGACGGAATGTTTCATCGACTGTACTTCTAAATGATCTGCTCCTGCGTCATTATCGATATTTTTAATATAAAATTTCAACTTCTGATCCCCTTGATTTCTTTCTAAAACTTTTCTGAAGAAATTCAGATCTTCCGATCGCAAATCCATTACATCCATCACCAACGAAATACTTTTAGCATATCTTTCAAATGCTTCCTGCAGTTCTATCACATCATTTACATTCACAAAAACACGTCCGTCTTTAACTTGGGCAAACTTAATTTTAAAAATAACAAACCGTTGAACTTCAAGCTTCTCCTTCAACTTCATATAATCACGATCTCCCAATCTGAAAGAGTAGGATCCCGAATAATCTTCCAACGTCACAAAAGCAACCTTTTCACCACTTCTGAAACCGTCTTTTACAACATATTCCGTAATTAAACCGGCAACGGTATATTCTTTTCCGCCGCCGTTTTCTCTTTCTTTTTGAATCGTTTTCCAGTCTTTTTTCTTTTCCTCAAACAATTCTTCCTGTTTATTGGCAAAAGCCTGTTCTTTGTAAGCATCAACTTCATCAAGATTTAAGAAGTGGAAAACTCCTTTTGGTTCGGCTTTTTTCTTTACTTCTTCAATAATTTCTTCCTCTTCACCCGCCACAACATCATCAGAAACAATCTCTATCAAATCTGCAACTTCATCCAGAGAATCTTTTTCTAAAATCGGAAGCTCATCGGTCACAATTTTCTCTTCATCCTTTATCAAAACAGAATCTTTCGAAAGCTGACCCTGCATAAACTGATATTCAAACTTAAATTCATCCAAAGGATGCGCAGAAAGGTAGAAACCGATAATTTCTTTTTCTTTATTAAGCTTATGCATATTTGGCCATTCGGGACACGGTTGTAATTTGGGCTGTTCAATCTGAACCTCATCTGCAAAATCTGCAAAAAGAGAATGTTCCATCTCGTTTTTACTTTCCTGGAAACTTTGTCCATAACGAATTAATCGTTCCAAATTCGTTCTTCCCGCCATATCAATATCGAAATACTGACCTCTGTGGAAAGAATCTAATTCGTCGAAAGCTCCTGCCAATACTAAACTTTCAGATACTCTTTTATTCATTTGAGAAGGTAAAATTCTCTCAAAAAAATCATAAATATTTTTAAATCTTCCGTTTGCCCTTTCTCTGGTAATCGCTTCACTCGGTCCTTCACCAATCCCTTTTATCGCTCCCAAGCCAAATCGGATCTGCCCTTTTTCGTTTACCGAAAATTTATACTGAGATTCATTAACATCAGGTCCTAAAACATCAACTCCAATACTTTTACAGTCTTCCATGAACATGGTAATCGATTCAGTATTGTTAATGTTGTTACTCATTACACTCGCCATATATTCAGCAGGATAATTTGCTTTCAAATATGCTGTCTGATAAGCAATTAAAGCATAACAGGTTGAGTGAGATTTATTAAAGGCATATTCTGCAAATGCTTTCCAGTCATTCCAGATTTTTTCTAAAGGGCCTTCATCAAGATTATTTTTTCTTCCGCCTTCGATAAATTTCGGGTACATTTTATTCAGAACTTCAATCTGCTTTTTACCCATCGCTTTTCTCAAAGTATCAGCCTCACCTTTTGTAAAATTGGCTAATTTCTGAGACAACAGCATTACCTGCTCCTGATAAACGGTAATTCCGTAGGTTTCCTTTAAATATTCTTCAGTTTCCGGTAAATCGTAGACAATTTCCTCGATTCCGTGCTTTCTGTTGATAAAGTTTGGAATATATTTAATCGGTCCCGGTCGGTAAAGGGCATTCATAGCAATAAGATCGGCAAAAACTGTTGGTTTAAGCTCTCTCATGTACTTCTGCATCCCTGGACTTTCATATTGGAAAATCCCGACTGTTCTTCCTTCCTTAAATAACTGATATGTTTTGGTATCATCAAGAGGAATTGTATCGGGATCGATATCGACTCCGTGTCTGGCTTTCACCAATTTCAATGCATCCTTAATGATCGTCAGCGTTCTCAATCCCAGAAAGTCCATTTTTAAAAGACCCGCACTTTCTGCTACCGAGTTATCAAACTGCGACACTAAAATATCAGCATCTTTTGCCGCAATCGTCACCGGAACCAGATTACTCACATCTTCCGGCGTAATAATAACTCCACAGGCATGAATCCCCGTATTTCTGATACAGCCTTCCATTTTTTTGGCACTTGCCAAAACGTTGTGACGCTGATCATCTGGAGTACTCAGAACATATCTCATTTCATCAACGAGCATCTGATCTTCGGGCTTCAGTTTATCATATTTTGCTAAAGCTTTCGCAATATTCATCCCCGGACTTGGAGGAATTAATTTAGTAATATTAATTGTATCAGGAATTGGTAAATCCAACACTCTTCCTGCATCTTTAATCGCAGATTTACCTCCCAAAACAGAATAAGTAATAATCTGAGCTACCTGATTTTTACCGTATTTTTCAACAACCCATTTGATGATTTTATCACGACCTTCATCATCAAAGTCAATATCAATATCGGGCATGGAAATCCTTTCCGGATTAAGAAATCTCTCAAATAGCAAATCGTATTTTATCGGGTCAACATTGGTAATTCCAGTGCAATAAGCAACCGCAGAACCTGCTGCAGAACCACGACCCGGACCAACCCAAACCCCCATTTTTCTTGCTTCGTTACAGAAATCCTGTACAATCAAAAAGTAACCGGGATAACCTGTATTGGCAACCACTTCGAGTTCAAAGTCAAGACGTTCTTTAATTTCATCCGTAATTACTTCATATCTTTTTCTAGCTCCTTCATATGTTAAATGAGTAAGATAAGCCATTTCACCTCGCTTTCCACCATCAACTTCATCTTCTGCATGAATAAATTCTTCCGGAATATCAAATTTTGGAAGTAAAACGTCTCTTTTTAAAGTATAAGGTTTAAACTTCGCTGTAAATTCTTCGTAAGCATCAAACGCATCAGGATAAGCCAAAAATGCTTCTTTGATTTCGTGAGAATTTTTGATGTAATATTCTCCCGTCGCCAAACCTCTCCTCTTTCCAAAGCCTTTTCCTACAGGCGTTGTCAACTTTTCACCGTCTTTGATACAACTTACAATATCCTGAATGTTAGAATCATCTTTACTGGTGTAAAAAGTTTGATTCTGTGCTAATAATTTAACATTATATTTATCTGCAAAATGCAGCAGAACATCATTTAAGTGTTCTTCTTCAGGTAATTTGTGGTTTTGAATCTGAACATAAAAATCATCTTCAAAAGTATCTTTCCACCATTTGAAAAGTTCCTCTCCTTTTTGCTCACCCGTATTTAAAATTGCATCCGGAATATCTCCCATAATCCCGGAAGTCAAAGCAATTAAACCCTCTTTATATTCTGCAATCACCTCACGGCTAATTCTCGGAACACCAAAATAAAATCCTTTCAGGAAACCAATACTTGAGAGTTTTGCTAAATTTTTATAGCCGTTAAAATCTTTCGCCAACAAAACAACCTGCGTTCTTCTATCGGGATCATCTTTGGTAAATTGTTTTTGCTCGTATCTGTCTGAAATGTAAAATTCACAACCTACAACGGGAATTAGTGGTTCTGAAACGGGTTCGGTTTCATTAAATTCAGTTCCGTTTTCTTCTGCTTCCTGTTTTTTTGCCAGATATTCTTTATGTTTTTTTGAACGATCAGAGTTTGCAGATTCAACTGCAGAAACAAATTTGAAAGCTCCCATCATATTCCCCAAATCTGCCATTCCAACAGCCGGGAAATTTTCATCTGTAGCTTTTTTAATCAAATCATTAATACTCGAAGTCGCCGTTAATGTTGAAAAAACACTTTTATTATCAAAATTAAAATATCTTCCTAAATCAATATCATCAATACTTCCGACATCAGATTGTTTTTTCTTATTATTAAAATCTGCAACCTGCCTTCTGATCACAATATTGAAAGGCTTTATCGGATCAGGATGAAGCGTTTTAAAATACGCTAATTGGTCTTCCGAGGTTTTTAAAACCTCAGCAGGAATAATCCCGATACGCATCATTTCGAAGAAAACCTGAGCCGTCGCATTTACGTCGGCAGCTGCGTTGTGGGCTTCATCGAACTTATGACCGTACAATTTTTCGTACAATTCCTCCAGTTTCGGAGATTTGTATCGTCCTCCTCTTCCACCGCCAAGCTGACAATAATCCGTTCCCAAAATCATGGTATCGGCTTTGGGCTTCTCCTGAAGATTATCTTTTATATTTTTTCGGTAAAATTCTGCTCCTACAATGTTATAATCAAATTCAACATTGTGCCCGGAAACAACTCTTACTCTATCTAAAACTTTGGCAAATTCATGTAAAATTTCTTCAAGATCACGACCTTCATCATTCGCAATTTTCGTTGTAATCCCATGAATTCTAGCCGCATTAAAGGGAATATCATACCCTTCAGGCTTTATAATATAATCCTGATTTTCTATTAAAGTTCCGTCATCATCATGCAACTGCCACGCAATCTGTACCATTCTTGGCCAGTTGTCTGAGTCTGAAAGCGGAGCGTTGAAATTCTTTGGTAAACCCGTGGTTTCTGTGTCAAAAACTAAATACATGTAACTTTTTTCTAGCCCTTTTAAAAAGGGAATGTAAAGTTAGTTCAATTTTTTGTCTTTTAAAATTAGTTTTTATAAATCACCACAAATCATGGTATATATTTAATGGTAACCATACATTGCTGTCATCTTTTAATTTTAAATTAAAAGATATTGAAAATCATCACTTTACCTTAAAAACACTAACAACCGTTAGCATTTTATTTTTTTGTTTATCTTTGCTTTCTATGGAAAATACACTTCACGAAAAAGTTTCACAGGATATTTTACTAAAGGCTTACAACCATATGATGCTTGCCAAAGCAATGGCAGATATTTACGAAGAAAACAGAAATATTTGTAAATATGTTCACAGCACATCAAGAGGTCATGAAGCAATTCAGTTGGCAACCGCTTATCAATTAAAAAAAGAAGACTGGGTTTCGCCTTATTACAGAGACGAAAGTATTTTATTGGGAATCGGTTTTGAACCTTATCAGTTGATGCTGCAGTTATTGGCAAAAGCTGATGATCCTTTTTCAGGAGGTAGATCTTATTATTCTCATCCTTCAAGCAGAGATGAAGACAAACCAAAAATCATTCATCAAAGTTCGGCGACAGGAATGCAGACGATTCCTACAGCCGGAGTTGCTCAGGGGATAAAATATATTCAGGATTTTAATTTACATGAATTCGAAAACAATCCGGTTGTGATTTGCAGCCTTGGAGACAATTCTGTGACGGAAGGTGAAGTGAGTGAAGCACTTCAGTTTGCGGCATTGCATCAACTTCCTATTATTTTCCTGGTTCAGGATAATGAATGGGGAATTTCTGTAACGAAAGATGAAGCAAGAACTTGTGACGCTTATGATTTTGTAGTGGGTTTCACGGGTTTAAGCAGAATGAGAGTAGACGGAACAGATTTCATTGAAAGTTTCGAAGTGATGAAAAAAGCCGTTGATTTCGTTAGAACCGAAAGAAAACCTTTAGTCGTTTGCGCAAAAACTGTGTTAATCGGTCATCACACTTCAGGAGTAAGAAGAGAATTTTACAGAGATGAAGAAGATTTAACAAAACACAGAGCAAAAGATCCGGGGGAAATCCTTAGAAATCAATTAATTGAATCTGGTGTCGACGAAGAATTATTAAAACAAATCACGAAAAAAGCAAGACTAGAAGCTGAAGAAGCGTTCGAAAGAGCTCAAAAAGCAGAAGATCCGAAGCCAGAAACGGTGATGCAGCATATTTTTGCACCTACTCCAATTACTGAAGAAGTTGGAACCCGTGAACCTGAAGGCGGAGAAAAAATCGTGATGGTAGACGCTGCCATCCATGCCATTCAGGAGATTATGTGGAAACATCCGGAAGCTTTGCTGTATGGGCAGGATGTTGGTGAAAGAATTGGTGGAGTTTTCCGTGAAACGGTAACTTTAGGGAAGAAATTCGGAAGCAAAAGAGTTTTCAATACGGCAATTCAGGAAGCATATATCATTGGTTCAACGGCGGGAATGAGTGCAGTTGGTTTAAAGCCAATTGTTGAGGTACAGTTTGCAGATTATATTTATCCGGGAATCAATCAGTTGATTACGGAAATTTCAAAATCCAGTTATTTAAGTCAGGGTAAATTTCCTGTAAGCAATATCATCCGAGTTCCAATTGGAGCTTACGGCGGCGGCGGTCCTTATCACAGCGGAAGCGTTGAGAGTATTTTAGCAAATATTAAAGGAATCAAAATTGCTTATCCAAGTAACGCAGCAGACTTTAAAGGTTTATTAAAAGCAGCTTATTACGATCCGAATCCGGTAATAATGTTGGAGCATAAAGGTCTGTACTGGAGCAAAGTTCCGGGAACGGAAGATGCTAAAACCATTGAACCTGCAGAAGATTACATTTTACCTTTCGGAAAAGGAAAAATCATTATTGAAGCTGATAAAGATGAAACTGAAAAAGGCAGAACTTTATTGGTTGTAACCTATGGAATGGGCGTTTACTGGGCTAAAGAAGCTGCGAAAAATTTTAACGGAAGATTTGAAGTGATTGATTTAAGAACACTAATTCCATTGGATGAAGAATTGGTTTTTGAAAGAGTAAAAGCTCATGGAAAGTGTATTGTTTTAACAGAAGAACAGTTGAATAATTCATTTGCAGAAGCCTTTGCACACAGAATTTCTAAGAATTGCTTTAAATATCTTGATGCTCCTGTTGAAACAATGGGATCTCTGGACACTCCGGCTGTTCCGATTAATTTAGTATTGGAAAAAGAAATGCTTCCAAATGCGGAAAAACTTTCCACAAAAATCGAAGAAATGCTGAAATATTAATTCATATAAAATATAAATGTGACCTCTAAAAAATTTTAGAGGTTTTTTTGTACACTTTTTGTTACTTTGAATAAAATTTAGAAAAGAGTTACAATCTTATGATCACAACAAAATACGTCAATTACAAACAGGTTCTTAATTTATCAGGATTTCATGTCATCCTGATTTCTATTTGGTGTACTTTGATTGCGGTACTTTTTCACGTTTTTCATTGGGACTGGATGATCATTCCTTGGGTTCCTGTGGCATTAATTGGTACAGCAGAAGCTTTTTTAGTTGGTTTCAAAAATAATCAGGCATACGATCGACTTTGGGAAGCAAGAAAAATCTGGGGCGGAATTGTAAATTCCAGCCGTTCGTTTGCCTCAATGGTCTATGCATTCGATACCGGTACTGAAGAGATGGGAAAATTTGATCTCGAAAATCGCAGAAGAAGAATAGTTTGCCGCCATATTGCATGGCTGTATCAGTTGCGTGAGCAACTTCTGATTCCTACAGAATGGGAACATATTAAAGTGGAAGAAGATCAGTTTAAAAATATAGATCATAAGCGTAACCGACTGATAAAAGCAGGATTTCCGGATTATGGAAGAACTCCTATTTTCCTCAACAAATATTTATCGGAAGAAGAAGCAGAGCTTCAGTCTCATTATAAAAATTTTGCAACGTATTTGATTTCCCAACAGGCGAAAGATGTTAATGAACTAAAAAACATGAATATTATTTCAGATTTTAATCAAAAACAGTTACAGGATTGCCTTAATGAATTTTACACGTTACAGGGACAAGCCGAAAGAATCAAGAAATTTCCTTTGCCGAGACAGTTTGCCAGTACAGCTTTTGTATTCAACATAATTTTCATCATGCTGCTTCCATTAGGATTGGTTAGTGAATTTGCTAAGTTGGGTGATTGGGGAATTTGGGCTTCTATTCCATTTTGTATCACAATTGGATGGATTTATATTATCATGGAACTGGTTGGAGATTATTCTGAAAACCCTTTCGAAGGATTGATGTTTGATATTCCAATGCTTTCCATTTGCAGAACGATTGAAATTGATCTTTTACAAATAGCAGGAGAAACTGATTTACCTGATCCTATTGCTTCTAAAAACGGAGTTTTGGTTTAAAATTTAAAGAACAATTGCCGTTGTATTTTTCACCTCAGAGATCATAAAAGAACTGTGAGTACTTGCAATATGCTGTAAAGTTGTGAGTTTTGACAGCATAAAATTCCGGTAATCTTCCATGTCTTTTACTCCGATTTTTAAAATATAATCGTAATCGCCGCTTACATGAAAACATTCAGTAACTTCCTGTAAATTCATTACTTCTTTTTCAAACTGAAGCACATATTCTTTTTTATGCTGCGTCAGTTTTACATGACACAAAACAATAAAATTTTTATCGATTTTATTTCGATCGAGAATTGCAACATATTTTGAAATTACACCCGTATTTTCTAATTTTCTGATACGTTCATAAACAGCGGTAACTGATAATCCAAGCTTGTAAGACAATTCTTTGGTGGTTTGCTTGGAGTCTTCCTGCAAAAACAAGAGCAGTTTTTTATCAATTTCATCAAAGCTCATAGATAAATTTTTGTTAAAAGTTTACAGTAATCAAATATAACAAACTTATTTTCTATTAAATTGAATTTATACAGATTTATATTCTAAATATTCAAAATTACATTGTAATAATTATTTAAGTTATTCATATTTATAACAGAAAAATCTAAGTATATATGAAAGACTTTAATGCGGCAAATGAAATCCAGGATTTACAGTATTTTGGCGAATTTGGCGGAGTAAATCCATCCATTTCAGACAGTTCAACCTATACTTTTCTTTCTGCAAAGACGATGTTCGATACATTTGAAGGCAATGCAGACGGATGCTATTTATATTCACGACATTCTTCGCCGATGAATCTGTATCTTTCACAGGCGTTGGCAAAAATGGAAAATACAGAGACAGCAAACGTTACCGCTTCCGGAATGGGTGCGATTACCTCTGTTTTGATGCAAATCTGTAAAAGTGGAGATCACATCATTTCCAGCAGAACAATTTACGGTGGAACGTACGCTTTTATGAAAAATTTTCTTCCGCCATTTCAGATTGAAACAACTTTCGTAGGTATTAATAATTTTGAATCTATCGAAAATGCTATCAACGAAAACACTAAAATTATATATTGTGAAAGTGTGAGCAATCCGCTTTTAGAGGTAGCGGACCTGAGAAAGTTATCTGAAATCTGTAAAAAACACAACTTAAAACTGATTGTTGATAATACTTTCTCACCGCTTTCTATTTCTCCGACTTTGTTGGGAGCAGATATTGTGATTCATTCTTTAACTAAATTTATCAACGGAAGCAGCGATACGGTTGGCGGCGTTTATTGTGGAACTCAGGAATTTATTAATGATACTAAAAATGTAAACAACGGAGCGTGTATGTTATTGGGACCGACGATGGACAGTTTTCGTTCGGCAAGTATCCTTAAAAACCTGAGAACACTTCATATCAGAATGAAACAACACAGCCACAACGCTCTATTTTTAGCTGAAAGATTTGAAAAAGACGGATTAAAAGTTTCTTATCCCGGATTACCATCCCACAAAAACTATGAATTAATGAAAACGATGATGCATGAAGAATACGGATTCGGCGGATTATTAACGCTGGACGCCGGAACTACGGAGAAAGCAAACGAACTAATGGAAATGCTGCAACAGGAAAACTTGGGCTATCTCGCGGTAAGTTTAGGCTTTTACAAAACATTATTCTCTTGCTCAGGAAGCTCAACTTCTTCTGAAATACCGGAAGACGAGCGAGAAGCGATGGGAATTTCCGATGGACTGATCAGATTCTCCATAGGATTGGATCACGACATCCAACGAACTTATGAAAAGATGAGGGAATGCATGCTAAAAACAGGCATCCTCAGCCATGAAACCCTTTCTATATTCTAATTATTGTTATAAAAGCTGCCGAAATTCGACAGCTTTTATTATTTAATTTAACTTTAAAACTAATTTTTATGAAAATGTTTCGGGAAAGCATCCTCAGGTTTCATTCTGAAAATGTTTAACAAAATCCACGATTTCAAAAAGCCATATCCGTAAGAAAACATTTGGATGTAAGTTGAAATAACCGCCATTCCGGCAATGCTGATATTTTTAGTAACAATTAACGCATGGAATAAAACCATAAAAGTATACAACCCGTAGAATGCTAAAATAATTCCTCTTCCTAAAATAAAATACTCTAAAAATCCGAGAATATAACCCAACATGAATAAAGTAGGGAAAGCAAACGAAATTTTTACATAATTCGGATGTCTTTGGTTAAGAATCGGTCTTGCACAGCCAAACTGATATACTTGTTTTGAAAATTTACCAAGATCAACTCTACGTTTGTGATACACTGCAATGGTATCAAAAAAAGCTGTTGTAAAACCATTTTCCCAAAGCGTCATTGATAAATCCGGATCCTCTCCTATTCTCATCTCTGAAAAACCACCCACTTTTTCAAAAACTGCTTTTTTCACTCCCATATTGAAACTTCTGGGTTGAAATTTAGAAACCGCGTTTTTATTTCCCCGAATTCCTCCTGTTGTAAAAACAGAAGTCATGGAATAAGAAATTGCCTTTTGCATCAGATTAAAACCCTTATGCGCTTTATCTGCTCCACCAAAAGCATCACATGGAATTTCTACGATGCTGTTTTTGATATTTTCGATATAATCTTTTTCTACAATCACGTCGCTGTCTACAAAGACAAGCCATTCATTTTCGGCTCTTCTTGCTCCGTAATTTCTTGATAAACCAGGACCTGAATTATCTTTTTTGAAATATTTAATCTGTAAAAACTCTTCAAATTTGGCTATGGTAGGTTTAAGATCAATTAGGGAACCATCATCCACAATAATGATTTCAAATTCTTTATCAGTCTGTGCCGTAAGAGAATTTAAGAGTTCAAAAAGCTCGTCTTTTCGATTAAAAATAGCAACAATAATGGAAATGGTAGGTTTCAAATCTGAAAATTTTTCAAAATTACTTATTAACGGATGAATGCGCAAAGCATTTGTGATAATTTATAACTTGAGGTTGCCTAAACTTTAATTTTATGCAGATGAAATTTTAAACAAAGTAAATTGACATTTTAAACAAAATCAAAAATTCATCCTCATCATAACTTTGTCTCAAGAAATTTTAAAACAATTTAAAAATGAGACTTAATAATTTACAACAGCCAATTAACACAGAATTTAATGCTCAATCTACAGCACAGGATGTCATTAAAGGAATTGATCTTTCAGATAAAATTGCTATTATAACAGGTGGTTACGCAGGCATAGGTTTAGAAACTACAAAAACTTTGACTTCAGCAGGAGCCACTGTGATTATACCTGCAAGAGATCTTGAGAAAGCGAAGAAAAATCTTGAAGGAATTCACAATATAGAAATCGAAAAACTGGATTTAATGGATGCTAAATCGATCGATTCTTTTGCAGAAAAGTTCATTTCTTCGGGCAGAAAATTAGACTTATTAATTAACAATGCAGGCATTATGTGGGTTCCTTTGAGAAGAGACGATCGAGGAATTGAATCTCAGTTGGCAACCAATTATCTGGGTCAGTTTCATTTGACCGCAAAATTATGGAAAGCATTGAAAAAAGCCGACGGAGCGAGGGTTATTAATGTGTCATCTTATGGACATCAAATGTCACCTTTTAATTTTGATGATCCAAATTTTACACATCGAGAATATGAGACTTTACTGGGTTACGGACAGTCGAAAACGGCAAGTAATCTTTTTGCAGTTGCTTTAGATGAAAAGGCGAAAAAATTCAATGTGAGGGCTTATTCTCTGCATCCGGGTTCGGTGTACGGAACTGATTTAGGAAGAGAAGAACCGATTGATTTGTACATTCAGATGGGAACTCACGATGAAAACGGAAAAATAAAACCTGAAGTAGAAGCAAAACTAAAAACCATTCCACAAGGTGCTGCGACAACGATTTGGTGCGCTACAAGTCGGCTTTTAAATAATATCGGAGGTGTTTATTGTGAAAATTGTGATATTGCAGAAATCGATCACGGACAGATTGAGCACAGATACGATGAACCATCGACCATCAGAGGTGTTCAACCCTATTCTATCGATTCTGACAAAGCAGAGCTTCTATGGAAAGTAAGTGAAAAAATGCTGGGTTTAAAATTCAATGTGGAATAATTTGTTTTCCTTACATTTATCCTTGAAAATAACTTACCATGGATTTTCATATTAAATATATTACTCCCGACATAAAGCTTTCAACGTATGATGATAAATTATTCAAAACGGAAACTGTTTTCGAATTTCACATGTTGGTTTGGTTTATTTCGGGAGAAACAAAGATTATTCAGGCTGACAAATCTTATATTTTTAAAGCAGGAGATATTTTTCTGATTCCCAGAAATCATTTGGCGACAATCATTAATTATCCAAAAGACGGACTTCCGCATAAAGCCGTTGTGATGCATTTAACGAAAGAACGTTTGAAAGAATTTTATTCAAATATTGAAACTCCGGAGAAAAATATTCGTGATGAGATAAAAATTCACAGTTTTGAAAAACATCCTTTACTGGAAAGCTGTCTTGCTTCGTTAATTCCTTATTTCGATTTGAAAGACTCTTTCCCGGAAAATATTGCAGCATTAAAAATTACAGAAGCCATAAGTATTTTAAGGGAAATTAATAAAAATATAGATTCAGTTCTCGCCGATTTTGATGAACCCGGAAAAATAGATATAGTCAGTTTTATGGAAAAAAATTATATGTTTAATATGTCTCTTGAACGATTCGGATATTTAACAGGAAGAAGTTTATCAACTTTTAATAGAGATTTCCGGAAAATTTTTCAGACAACGCCCCAACGTTGGCTTACCCAAAAAAGGCTGGAACTGGCATTTTATCATTTAACGGAAAAGAATAAAAAACCTTCTGACGTTTTTATGGAAGTCGGTTTTGAAGATCTTTCGCATTTTTCATATGCTTTTAAAAAACAGTATGGTTTTGCGCCGTCATTGGTGAGGTAAAATATTTCAGAAATCACTTTAAGCTTCTGTTTTTATAAGAAAATTCCCGATTTGAAATAAATATAAAAAATTGTTGAAACAGAAAGCAAAATTAAAGAAAAGCTAAATAAAAACAATTTAAAAAGACTTTTAAAATAAAAAAGTCTAAGATGATATAGTATAACAAATACTACAAAAGAAATAACCAGACCAATGAAACTACAAATAATTAAAGTCTGTGTGTGATTTCCCTCTGGCAAAGGACTTTTAAATACAATAAAACAAAGAATGGAAGCAATCGCAAGAAAGCTTCCACTTGATAATTCTGTAATATATTTTGACTTTTTGTATGTTTTCTTATTCTCTGTAGAGATTGTCGAAGATTTAAAAGATAAATCCACGCTTAGTAAATCTGCCAGAAAACCTAAAACGTCAGGAAAATCAAAGGCATATTTTATTCTTCTTTATTTTCTAATTTGTGTACTTTCTTTGTTCCCTCATACATTTCATACTGCAAAAATCTTGTTTCGAGTTTCCCATTGAAAAGTTTGATCTTTCTTGACGGTCGAAGCCCGATTTTTTTCACGGCTTCCAGATCAGATGAAATCAGCCATGCAAGCGTGTTCGGATAGTGCGTTTTAAACGTATCTCCTATTTTTTTGTAAAAATCATCATCATTAATAGAAATTCTCTCGTCGTAAGGCGGGTTGAAAACCATTAATAATGGAAAAAGTTCCTTTTTAGATTCAAAGAAATCCTGTCTTACCACTTCTATTACATCTTCCATTTCAGCTGCTTCTACGTTTATCTTTGCAGCATTCAGCATTTTACCACTGATGTCGTAACCTACAATTTTTCCGGTAAATTCTCTTACACGATTGATTCTGAATTCTTTAATTTTCGCAAATAAATCGGCATCATAATTTTTCCAGTTCTGGAAAGCAAATCCTCTTCTGAAAATCTGTGCCGGAAGATCCAATGCAATCATAGCCGCTTCAATTAAAAGCGTTCCCGAACCACACATCGGATCAAGGAAATTCCCTTTTCCGTCCCAACCTGCCAGCTGCAGCATTCCACTTGCCAATACTTCATTAATAGGCGCTTCACCCTGCTCTTTTCTATATCCTCTCTTAAATAAAGCGTCCCCTGAAGAATCTAAAGAAATAGTCACCAATTCTCTGTCGATATGAAGGTGAAATTTAATATCCGGATATTTAGGCTCTACATTAGGACGTCTTTTAAATTTATCCTGAAAATAATCTACAATAGCATCTTTCATTTTCAAGGTTACGTACTGAGAATGTTTGAATGTGTCAGAATTTACCGTAGCATCAATCGCAAACGACTGATCTACGTCCATAAACTGCTCCCATTCCATTTTAAAAAGCTTATCGTAAAACTGATGCTGATTAAAAGCTTTAAACTCCTGAATCGGAACTAAAATTTTTAAAGCTGTTCTTGCAGAATAATTAATTTTATACAAAAAACCCAAATCGCCTTCACAATTTACCGCACGGTTTTTAACTTCGACATTTTTCCCGCCTAATTTTTTGATTTCTTCCGCCAAAATCTGCTCAAGGCCAAAGAAAGTCTTTATCTGAATCTGTATATTTTCTGTGTTCATAACTAATAATTAAAAAGATTAAATATTTAAAAACTAAAAGATTACGCATTCTTTTTTATCATTAATTGAATATTTCAATCTTTCAAAATTTAAAATACTTTCCTTTTACCGTGCAAATTTAGTTATTTTTGCATTATGGAATGGTTTGAATCTTGGTTTGATACACCTTACTATCACTTACTTTACAATAACAGAGATTATACGGAAGCTGAAAGCTTCATTACAAAACTGACGGCAGACCTGCATTTGGCACCTCATTCTAAAATTATAGATTTAGCCTGTGGCAAGGGAAGACATTCGGTTTTTCTTAATAAATTGGGGTATAATGTTTTAGGGCTTGATCTTTCGAGACAAAGTATAGAATTTGACAAACAGTTTGAAAATCAGTCGCTTATTTTTCAGGTTCATGATATGAGAAATCCGATTGATGCAGATCCTATGGATGCAGTTTTCAATCTTTTCACAAGTTTCGGATATTTTGATAATGAAAGTGATGATAAAAAGGTTTTTCAGTCTGTTTATAACGCTTTGAAACCGGGAGGATTTTTCGTTCTGGATTATCTTAATGAAGAATATGTAAGAAAAAATATCGTCCCTGAATCTCTTGTGAAAAGAGGTGATATCGAATTTAAGATTACTAAAAAAATTGAAGGACAACATATTGTTAAGGATATCCGTTTTGAAGATAAAGAACAGCAATTTCATTTTTTTGAAAAAGTGAAACTTCATCCTTTAGAAACCATTAATTCTTATGCTTCTGAATTTGGTTTTGAAAGAATTAAAATTTGGGGAGATTACCAACTGAATGAGTTTGATAAAGAAACTTCTTCCCGTTGTATTAATTTATTTAAGAAAAAATAAGCTGAAAGTATAAAGCGAGTTTGGAGTGGTTAGCAATATTTTTCTTTACGGTAGCGACATTAATTTCAATATTTTGTGGAATTAAATTCGGGTATTCCGGTAGCCATACTCCTCCACTTCCGTTTGTTATTTCCAGTTTATTATTAATTTTCGGAGTGCTTTTAATTATTTTTAGAAAAATTTTGTTTAATAAAACGAATTTTAGAATACATATCGCAATAACATCTGTAAATCTAATTATTGTTTTATTTTGTTTGTCACCAATTTTTATTTAACATGATTTTCATTTTACTTATATTAAGCGTCATTACCGGAGTTTTGCTTGGAAAATATTTCGGTAAAAAAGAGAAACTGGCAAAAAACCTGTTGATTTTAAGCGCTGGTTTTTTAATAACGATCTGCTTAAACGAAGTTTTCCCACAAGTTTATACTTCTGAAACTGCAGGCAATCTTGGAATTTTCGTCATTGGTGGCGTTTTGCTGCAAATGATCCTGGAAGCTTTGACAAAAGGTTTTGAACATGGGCACTTTCATCACCATAATGAAAGCAGCAATATCCTGCCAATGGCTTTAATGGTCGGGCTTTTTATTCATGCATTTATTGAAGGAATTCCTTTGGCAAATGAACATGAAATTTCACCTTATTTGTTGGGAATTGTTTTTCATAATCTGCCGATTTCATTTATTTTGGGAGCATTTTTATTTAACAGAAAAGAAGGCTCAAAAAGCAGTTCTTATCCGTCATTATTAATTGTCGCTTTATTTGCCTTGGCTTCACCGATGGGAATGTTGTTAGGGAATTATTTCAACCCTAATTTGCAGCCTTATTTCCTAGCTATCGTAGGGGGAATTTTCCTGCATATTTCTTCTGTCATTATTTTTGAAAGCAATAAAAACCACAATATTGATTGGATTAAAATCGGGTTGGTGATTGTAGGAGTTTCGCTTGCGTTGATCATGCATTTATTCCACAATCATTCTCATGCAGGGCATATTCATTAAAAGAGAGATTTACATTACATCAATTTAACTCCAATAAAAAGCTCCGAATATTTCTATTCGGAGCTCTCATTTAATCACTCATTACATCATCCGGAAATTAGAATTTCCAGCCGAATGTAAGAAAGAAATTGTTTCTGATATTCTTCACATCTGATACTGCATACGCATCGCTTGAGATCAGATTATTTGGTGAATAATACCCAGCTTCATAATTACTGTCAACCACACCATATAATAACGGGTTGCTGTATTTTGAAGTTATATTTTGATAAGAAGCATCTATATAAAATGATTTGAAATCATATCCCAAACCGAAAGACAAAGCATTTCTGTCATTAAGAATAAGGTTGCTGTACGACTGTTCTGAAGCAACTCCGTTATCTGCATATCTGTTCACCGTTAATGCATCAAAAGGACTTGAAGCATACGAATATCCTCCTCTCAATCTAAATTGCTTAATTCTATATTCTGCACCGATTTTTACTTCTGATAAATTTTTATAATTATCTTTAAAGAAGTCATTTAATTCTGTTTCTGCGTCTCCATACACTTTATACTTTGGTTTTGTTAATCCAAGGGTATAATCAACATTTAAAGAGAAACTTTTGCTTGCAATGAAAGCTGCACTTATTGTTGCTTTAAGAGGAGACGTTAATTTTCTGTTTTCGACAGCGTAATCATCTCCGTAAACAGCATCATTATAGAAATTGTAACTTCTGTCGATGTTCCAGAAAGTTGGAGTTTCTAATGCTGCTCCCACTCTAAAGTTCGGACTTAATTTCCCGATAACTCCTAATGAAGCTGAGAAACCGTTTCCTTTTTCATAGTAAGGTGTGCTTTGTTTGCTGAAATATTCTGCACTTCCGTTAGACAAAGAATTAAAAATTGCTGTGTCTGACTGATCAATTGATGAATTAAAGAAATTCAACCCAGCTCCTAAATACAAATTATTGTTATAGTTAGCTCCTACTCCAATACTTGTTTTTGATAAATAACCATATCTGTCGTAAGCGTGTCTTCCGAAAGAAGAACTGTTTGTCGCATCAAAATCGTAAATAAGATTGCTGTTACCTGGAGTTTCAATATAATTATCAATAAACTGATTTGAATAATTTACCCCAATATTGATAAATTTCCATGGAGTCTCAGTCATTAATTGGAAAGTCATTACTGCCCCCAAGTTACCAAGATCTCCTTTATTAATAGTATATCCCGTGGATGCACCTGCAAGAGATGATGTATTTTTATTACTTGTAAGAGATAATGTTCCTGAAACTTCTCCTGAGATGGCCACTCCTAACCCAGCCGGATTGGTAAGCAAAGAATTGGCATCTCCTCCAAGGGCACCATTGGAACCCGCCATTGCATTAAACTTTGCAGAACCTATATTTGGAGCATTGGAGTAAATATCTACAGTATTCCTTATGACAGAAATATCCTGAGCCTGAGCAAAAAATGCTGCAGAAATACTCATTATTACTAAAGATTTTTTTAACATTATTTTTTTGAATAGTTATTAATTTTAAAATTATCTGCCACCTCGGAAGCCTCCGCCTCCACCGCCGCCGGATCTAAATCCACCGCCGCCGCTGCTTCCTCCACCGAAGCCTCCGCCTCCTGATCTGAAACCGCCTCCGCTGTTAGAATTATTATAACCGCCATTATTTCTGAATCCACCGCTATTGCTGTCGTTTCTGAAACCACCATCGCTTCTTCTTGGCTGAGATTGTTGGTTGTAATTCGGGCTTCCCTGAGATCTTGGATTACGGAACCCGCCTTGAGGTCTTATTCCGTTCTGATCTCTGAAACCACCGTTTGGATTTCCTCTAAATCCTCCATTAGTTCCATTATTTCTGAACCCACCATTATTGCTTCCATTTCTGAAACCACCTGAATTGGTGTTGTTTCTTCTGAATCCATTAGAACTTGTTATACCGTATCTGTTGGCAAATCCACCATTGTAAGAATTAATTCCTCTTCCGTTGGCATTGCTTCTTCTATTGATTGGTCCGTAATAATTACCACCCCAGTATCCGCCGCCATAATATCCTCCATATGGATAACCGTAGCCCCAGTATGGATTGTATCCACCCCAGCCCCAAGGAGAGTAGCCCCAGCCCATATTCCAGCCGCCGCCCCAACCCCATGAGCCTCCCCATGAAAATCCAAGACCCCAGCCGTAACCGCCATAACCACCCCAGCCCCAATACGGGCTGTAGCCACCATACATACCGCCCCAACCCCAAGGAGATCCCCATCCCCATGAGTTATCGTAGTAATTGGTTTGGTTTCCTGCGTAATTTCCCCAATCAGAATCGGTTGCTGTAGAGTTTGTGTTCCAAGAATAGTTATTCCAGTCATCATATCTTCCCTCTCTGGAATTAGCTTCAGCATTTTGAACAACGCTAGAATAATCGTCCTGATAATAGTTGTAGTCTTCTCCTACTCTGTTTCCACGATCATTGATAATTACACCTTCCGGTAGTGTATCTTTATTAGGATCATAGTATACCCCATCAGTCTCGCTGTAACCACCCATTTGAGCGCCGCAAGACACAAGCAGCAATCCGCCTGATATGGCTAAAATCCCTTTGGATTTTAACATACTAAGCAAATTTTTATGTATATTTCTTTTCATGATAACGTAAAGATTTTTAATTTAAATTATATTTGCAATCTGTACCAAAAATGTACCAATTAGAGGGTACAAAAATCTATCAAAAATAGATTTTTATTTTTAGATAACAATAATTGGAATAAGTTAAAAATATTAAAAAAAAATTAATGGCAAAATTAACCTCAAGAAGCGAAGATTACAGCAAATGGTATAATGAGTTGGTGGTAAAAGCCGACTTAGCTGAAAACTCAGGAGTAAGAGGATGCATGGTGATTAAACCTTATGGTTATGCAATCTGGGAGAAAATGCGTGATGAAATGGATAAAAAATTCAAAGAGACAGGTCACGTTAATGCTTATTTCCCGCTTTTTGTACCCAAAAGCTTATTTGAGGCTGAGGAAAAAAATGCTGCCGGTTTTGCTAAAGAATGTGCGGTTGTTACCCATTACAGGTTAAAAACCGATCCAAATAATCCGGCAAAACTTATTGTAGATCCAGATGCTAAACTGGAAGAAGAATTAATCGTTCGTCCCACTTCAGAAGCAATTATCTGGAGCACCTATAAAAACTGGATTCAGTCTTACAGAGATTTACCTATATTAATTAACCAGTGGGCAAACGTTGTTCGTTGGGAAATGAGAACGCGTTTATTTTTAAGAACAGCAGAATTTTTATGGCAGGAGGGTCACACGGCTCACGCTACAAAAGATGAAGCAGTAGAAGAAGCTGAAAAAATGAACAAAGTCTATGCAGATTTTGCAGAAAACTTTATGGCAATGCCAGTCGTTCAGGGGGTAAAAACGCCATCTGAAAGATTTGCAGGAGCTGATGAAACGTACTGTATCGAAGCATTAATGCAGGACGGAAAAGCTTTACAAGCAGGTACTTCTCACTTTTTAGGACAGAATTTTGCAAAAGCTTTTGATGTAAAATTCACCAATAAAGAAGGAAAAATCGAACACGCATGGGCAACATCTTGGGGAACTTCTACCCGTTTGATGGGAGCTTTAATTATGACCCATTCAGACGATTTAGGATTAGTATTACCTCCGACTTTAGCACCGATTCAGGTGGTGATTGTTCCTATTTTTAAAGGAGAAGAGCAATTGGCAGAAATCAGTGAAGTAGCTTTGGATATTCAGGCAAAATTGAGAGCAAAAGGAATTTCTGTGAAATTCGATAATGATACTCAAAACAAACCGGGATGGAAATTCGCTGAATACGAATTGAAAGGTGTTCCTGTAAGAATTGCAATGGGACCAAGAGATTTAGAAAACAAATCGGTAGAAATTGCCAGAAGAGATAATTTAACAAAAGAAGTTCGTTCTATTGAAGGGTTGGATTCTTATATTGAAGAATTATTGAAAACTATTCAGACAGATTTATATAATAAAGCTGCAAACTACAGAAAAGACAACATTACGAAAGTTGACACTTATGAAGAGTTTAAAAAAGTGTTAGAAGAAAAAGGCGGGTTCATCTATGCACATTGGGACGGAACTGCTGAAGAAGAAGAGCAAATTAAGGACGAAACAAAAGCAACTATCAGATGTATTCCTTTGGATGATGATATTGAAGAAGGCGTTTCTTTAATTTCCGGGAAACCATCTGCGAGACGAGTTTTATTCGCAAAAGCTTATTAAAAGTTAAAATAAAATAATTATTAAATCTGTAAAAATTCTTGAAATTTTTGCAGATTTTTTTTTGAAAATAACATTTGGACTGTTTTTTGTTTAAATTTACTTCAACATTAATCTTAAAAAACAATTTATTATGTCTTTAAACGTTATTGATTTAATTAAAGGGCAGTTAGGTCCCAATTTAGTATCTCAGGCTGCTTCTCAGCTTGGAGAAAGTGAGTCTGGTATTTCAAAAGCAATTGGAGGATTATTGCCTGTAGTTGTGGGAGGATTAGCCAACAATCATAACAATCCGGCTGTTTTAGATGCTGTTTCCGATGCATCTTCAAGTGGAGTTTTGGGTAATTTATTAGGAAGTTCTTCTAATAATTCCTTTATCTCTAATTTATTGTCAACAATTTTTGGTGATAAATTAAACGGATTGATTAGTTCTATTGCGACGTATGCAGGAATAAGCAACAATTCCTCAAGCTCTTTATTAAATTTAGTTACAGCAGCTACTTTAGGTTCAGTTGGAAAATATGCTGCCGATAATAATTTGGATAAATCAGGAATTTCAAATTTGCTGAATGACCAAAAAAGTGTTGTGTCAGGTTTACTACCTGCAGGGCTTAGTTTAGCTTCCCTGAACATGGGCGATTGGGATGCAAGGTATAAGTTTGATAATGACGGAGATGCTATCCAAATGCCGTCTGAAGAAGAACCTAAAGTACAGGTCACTAGAAGTACAGCACCAAACGGGACATTCCCTGAAAGAAATAATGATAGCGGCGGGTCTATCTGGAAGTGGCTTCTTCCTCTTCTATTATTAATTGCCGCAGGATATTTTATCTGGAAACAATGTGAGAAAAAAGAGACGACAATCACTACAACAGTAACAGATTCCGGTACGGTTGTAACAGATACGGTGAATTCAGTTTCGTCCGCAGATACAACAGCTGCCCCGGCAGTTGCAAAAGTGGATGAAAACATAGACCTGAATGGAACTACACTGAAAGGATACAAAGGAGGAATGGAAGATATGATGATTACTTTTCTAAAATCCGGAAGTTATAAAAATGCAGCCAACGATGCCGCTCTGAAAGATACCTGGTATGATTTTGACCATGTAAATTTTAAATCCGGAAAAGGAAATGAATTAGAAGCAGGTTCTGAAGGACAACTTCAAAATTTAGTAGCAATTTTAAAAGCTTATCCTGAGGCTAAGATCAAAATTGGCGGATATACAGATAAAACAGGAAATGAATCTCTTAATTTAAAAATTTCTAAAGAAAGAGCAAATTATATTAAAGACTGGCTTGGAAAACAAGGCGTAGGAGCCCAGGTTTTAGAAGCAGAAGGATACGGAAGCCAGTTTGCTAAAGTTGATGCAAAAGCTTCTGATGAAGAAAGAAAAACTGATAGAAAAATGTCTGTGAGATTTGCAAAATAATCTTCAAAATTGATAAAAAATAAAATTCCGGAAATTCGTTTTCGGGATTTTTTTGTGACTAATAGTTTACTATTCCATTTATTTAATTAAATTTGTTAGTCATTTCTAACAATTATGAATCTCAATTTAAAAGACGCCTGGCGTAAAGATAAAACCTCTCACTCGTTATCCGAAGTATATTCTTCAGTAAAAGTTCCTAAAAACGGAAGCTTTTGGAGAAAATATCTTGCGTTTGCCGGCCCGGGACTGATGGTTGCCGTAGGATATATGGATCCTGGAAACTGGGCGACCGATATTGCCGGAGGTGCACAATTCGGATATACGCTGCTTTCTGTAATTTTAATTTCCAATATCTTCGCAATGGTTTTGCAGCATTTGTCTGTGAAATTAGGTGTTGTTGCAGAAAGAGATTTGGCTCAGGCCTGTAGAGATCATTTTGGTCCGAAAACCAATTTTATGCTTTGGGTTTTCTGTGAAATTGCCATTGCCGCCTGTGATCTCGCAGAAGTTATCGGCTCCGCGATTGCATTAAATTTACTTTTTCATATTCCTCTGACTTGGGGAATTGTTATAACCACGGTAGATGTTCTATTTATACTTCTTTTACAAGCAAAAGGATTCCGATGGATTGAAAGTATTGTTGGCGGATTAATTTTCATTATTCTTGCTTGTTTTGCCTATGAATTGGTTATTTCTAAACCGGCTATTAATGAATTATTGGGCGGATTGGTTCCACAAAAGGAAATTATTCAGAATCCTGCAATGCTCTACATTGCGATTGGAATTTTGGGAGCAACAGTAATGCCTCACAACCTTTACTTGCACAGCAGCATTGTGCAGACCAGAGATTACGAACGCAATAGAGAAGGTAAAAAGGAAGCGATAAAATTTGCGACTTTAGACAGTACGGTTTCTTTGATGCTGGCATTTTTCATTAATGCTGCCATTTTGATCTTAGCCGCTGCTACTTTCCATGTAACAGGAAATAAACACGTTGCAGATATTCATGATGCATATAAAATGTTAACCCCGATTTTAGGGGCTTCGATGGCAAGTATTGCTTTTGCAATTGCTTTATTAGCTTCAGGGCAAAACTCAACTTTAACAGGAACTCTCGCCGGGCAAATCATAATGGAAGGCTTCTTAAACATCAGATTAAAACCTTGGCTAAGACGTTTAATAACAAGATTAATTGCCGTAATTCCGGCTTTAATTGTTGCGATTCTTTACGGAGAAGAAGGTACAACGGAATTATTGGTTTTGAGCCAGGTAATTCTATCGATGCAGTTGAGTTTTGCGGTGGTTCCGTTGGTGATGTTTACAAGTGACAAGGCGAAAATGGGAGAATTCGTCAATAAACCTTTCATGAAAATCTGTGTCTGGATGATCTCGTTTATCATTATTATTTTAAATCTTTATCTTTTGTATCAGACGTTTTTTGGAGAAGGAATGTAAAAGTTACTTTTATCTTTTAGGAGCTATTTCCCGCTTTCCGTTGCAATCTTTTTTTTCAAAAAAGGATTTTCACTGCAATCGGGGCTAGGCTGCAGTTTTACTTTCAACGACATATCAACACAGCGAAAATTCCCCTTGAATGAAGGGGTGGATTTTTGCGAAAGTAAAAAGACGGGTAGTTTAAACAAAATAAGAACAAGAAATATTCAGCACGCAATTATCGACTATAACTCATAACAAAATCTGCCGAAATGTCCAGATTTTTTCTTTGGCAAAATGTTTGTCAATAAAAAGGAAATTAAAGATTGAATTATGGAAAATCAGGATATTAACGAAGAAAGCATCAATAATCAACAAGATACGAATATTCCGAACGAAACAGCAACTGAAGAAAATGTGACAGCAAAACCAACTGCCGAAGAACTTTTGGCAGAAGAAAAAGACCGTTACATCAGATTATATGCTGAGTTCGAAAACTATAAAAAAAGAACTTCAAAAGAGAAAATGGAATTCTTCCAATATGCCAATCAGGATATGATGGTTTCTATGTTGGGTGTTTTGGATGACTTCGAAAGAGCGATTAAAGAAATTGCTAAAAACGGAAATGCTTCTGATCTACAAGGTGTTGAATTAATTTACAACAAATTCAAAAGCAAACTAACTGAAAAAGGTTTAAAACCAATGGAAGTAAATGCAGGAGATACATTTAATGTAGATTTCCACGAGGCAATTACTCAAATTCCTGCTCCATCAGAAGATTTGAAAGGAAAAATCGTAGACGTAATTGAAACAGGATATACTTTAGGCGATAAAGTAATTCGTTTTGCAAAAGTAGTTACGGGTAACTAAATAATAACTGATAAATGATGAGTGGTAATTGATAGTTTCAACATCATTCTTACATATCTTTTATCATTTATCGATAATCAATTATAATATATCATGTCAAAAAGAGATTATTACGAGGTTCTTGAGATCAGCAAATCTGCCTCAGCCGACGAAATAAAGAAAGCATACCGTAAAATGGCTATTAAATTTCACCCAGATAAAAATCCGGGCGATAAAGAAGCTGAAGAAAATTTCAAAGAAGCTGCAGAAGCTTACGAAGTATTAAGTGACGAACAGAAACGTGCAAGATACGACCAATTCGGTCATGCAGGTATGGGCGGAAACGGTGGCTACGGCGGTGGCGGTTTCGGCGGTGGAATGAACATGGAAGATATTTTCAGTCAGTTCGGAGATATTTTCGGTGGCGGCGGTTTCGGAGGATTTGGCGGCGGCGGAGGTCGTCAGCAGGTGAAAGGTTCTAATTTAAGAATCAGAATCAAGCTAAATCTTGAAGAAATGGTTAACGGAACGCAAAAAACCATCAAAGTTAAGAAAATGAAGATGGCTGAAGGTGCTACTTCAAAAACGTGTCCTACCTGTGGCGGTTCGGGTGTTCAGATGAAAGTTATGAATACGATGTTTGGTCAGATGCAGACGCAGACAACTTGTGGTACTTGTCAGGGAATCGGGAAAGTGGCGGATAAAATTCCGGCTGGAGCCAATGCTCAAGGTCTGGTAAAAGATGAAGAGGAAATCACGATCAACATTCCTGCAGGTGCAAGAGACGGAATACAATTAAATGTAAGAGGAAAAGGTAATGATGCTCCTTTTGGCGGTATTCCAGGGGATCTTTTGGTAATTGTAGAGGAAGAAGTAGATCAGGTAATTAAGAGAGAAGGTGATAATCTTCACCAGGAATTATATATTTCTTACGCAGAAGCGGCTTTGGGAACAAAAAAAGAAGTCCCTACCGTTGGCGGAAAAGTGAAAATCACAGTTGATCAAGGAACTCAATCCGGAAAAATCTTAAGATTAGCAGGAAAAGGTCTTCCAAGTATCGACAGCTACGGAAAAGGTGATATGTTTATCCACATCAATGTATGGACACCTCAAAAGCTTACGAAAGAGCAAAAAGACTTCTTCGAAAAGCAAATGAGCAGCGGAGAAATGGTTGCAGAACCATCGGGAAAGGAAAAAACTTTCTTTGATAAAGTGAAAGATTTATTCAACTAAAAATATTTTAAGAGGCTTATTTTTTAAGTCTCTTTTTTTATCCATAAATTTGTTTAAACACCGAAACATTTACAAAAATTAATGGATTCAAAAACAGTATTCCTAAACGGCTGCAATGCAATAGCCAGTCAATTTCCGGATTTTACGATATATCAAAAAGGTAAACGATTAAAAAAAGTATCATCTGATAAAGATATTTTCTTCGAGATCACTTTTGAAAACAGCTTTATGAATCATTCGTCTCACACCATGATTAATCCCAGTATTGCTATTTATTCTAAAAGTTTAAAGAAATGGCAAATCGAACATATCAAAAATGAGTTTTGCAGCGGATTAATTTATGGAAATCACATCGGTTACATTACCCCTCTTAATACCTGGAAAAAATGGAACCTGGCTGGATTGTCATTTGAAAAATCAGTAAAAGCAATTGTCAATAATATTGAAAAATATGTGCTTCCGATTTTTGAAATATTTAATTCTAAAGAAAATGCGATTGAATTTCTTAAAAATAAAGGAACAAAATTTAATCCGTATTGTGAAGATTCTTTAAGTCCGATCAGTTTTTTATTGTGTCATTCTAACAAAGAGACTGCTGAAATATTCTTTAATAATTTCATTAAGAATTCAGGACATAAAGGAAAAATCATTAGTTTTTATGAAAAGCTGAAAACAGAAAAAGAAATTGATCTCAATCATTCAGAATTTTTGGATGCCGGACATATAAAGTTGGCATTTGTTAATATAATTTCAATAGATCATACTCAAGAATTCTTAAAGTAAATATTTAACTTTTCTATTCAAAAAAACCAAAATTAAACTTACTAGCAACAAAATTACGGTAAAAATTACATTCTTATATGATGGAAAATAAGTTGATTTGTAAACGAATTCCATGATTAAAGGGTGAATCAGATAGATGGCTGTTGAGATACTTGCCAGAATTTTAGAGTCTGTTTTTATCATGATATTTTTACAATAGAGAAATAATAACGGACAGGCAATTAGTAATGAAAATAATAAATCGATACTTTCTTTTTGGCTTAAATTAAAAACTGTGTAATTCAGAAAAGCTTCAAAAATGACAAGAAAGATAGAAATCAGAACAACCAAAAGTGATGGTTTACGTTTTACATCAATTTCCAGTTTCTTAATTAAAAATCCCATTCCTAAAAAGGGAAAACATACAAATAAAAAGTTTCTGTACGTTGGGAATAAATTTAATGTAGCATCAATTTCTCCATTAAAAAAATGTGAATTTCCTAAAAACTGAAGGGTATAACCGCAACAGAAAAAGAATACAATAAGTGAGACTAATATTTTAGGTGAAAGATTTCTTAACGCAAATAACAATAATCCGGAAAAAAAAGTCCCAATCAGATACCATAGGTGATGGTAACCAAAGAGAATATTCAACAGAAAATTATCATCTTCTTTCCAAAGCGGAAAATAAATAACCGACCAAATAACATACAGCAAAAGAATCCTAATTGACCATTTCTTTAGCCTTGAAAAATCATCAACAAAGAAAAAAAAGTATCCTGAAATAATTAAAAAAACAGGAACACCAATCCGGAAAAGTCCGTTTACCAAAACATAGCTCAATGACGGATAAGAATCCCGCAGAACGTGCATGTGAAGGCAAACAACAAAAATCGCCAGCACAATTTTTAATAAGTCAATTGATAAACTTCTCATAAATCATCAAAAAAGCTTATGATTGCGGTTCATAAGCTTTATATATTTTGAATTTAAACTCAGTTATTTTTTCTTAACCAAAGAAACAACTCCTTTTCCCATCGTGAAAAGTGCGACAGCGATTAATCCACCAGCCAATCCAAGAATAACTTCTTTTAAAATCTTCAGCACTTCATTGGAAGACCAAGATTCCAGAAAATGGTGAAAAAATTCTATTCTATGAGAAAAAATTCCACCGGCAACCATAATCAAAGCAATCGTACCAATTACTCCCAATGCTTTAATAACAATCGGTAAAGCTTTCACCAACAAATGTCCCAATTTTCCGAAGAAACCTTTATCCTTGCTTTTTTTAATTAGCTTAAATCCTGCGTCATCCATTCTTACAATTAAAGCAACAATTCCGTAAACCCCTACAGTTGCAATAAATGCCACCAAACTCGTAACTAAAATCTGTGTAATAAAGGGGTGACTTTCTTCTAAAACCGTTCCCAAAGCAATAATTACAATCTCGATTGATAAAATGAAATCTGTGGTAATGGCAGATTTCACTTTTGCTTTTTCCATCTCTTCAGGACTTTTTTCTTCTTCTGCAGCCTCTTCTATTACTTCATGACCTTTTTTATCACGATGAAAAAGAAATTCGATGATTTTTTCCACGCCTTCAAAAGACAGATACAATCCTCCCAGAATCAATACGTAATTAATTGCCGGAGCATACAGCCAGTTGAGCAAAAATACAATAGGCAGAATGATTAATTTGTTGATAAAAGAACCTTTTGTAATTGCCCAAAGCACCGGTATTTCTCTTGAAGAAACGAAACCTGTTGCTTTTTCAGCATTTACCGCCAAATCATCACCCAAAATTCCCGCTGTTTTCTGAGTTGCGATCTTACTCGTAACCGCTACATCATCCATCAAAGCTGCGATATCATCCAAAATTGCAAAAAAACCAGATGCCATAAATTTTAATATTTTTTTAATCTTCGTTAAGTTCAGCAAAAATAGATATTTTAAATCTATTTGCTCTATGATTTCGCAAGGTTTAAATTTTAAAATTAATTAAGCCGGAATTAAAAATTTCCATTAAAAAGTGATCAAAACATCAATGCGAATATAGAACTGCAATAAATAATAAAAATCGGACCAACTTACTGTATAGAACCGAAATTGTAGTTGTAATACTTAAAATCCTATTCTAAAATTTAATTTTAATCCTAATTTTCAGTACATTTATGCTATGAAAAAGCTGATTCTTCAATACCATTTTTTTGTTTTAGGATTAATTGGCTTTATGTTGGGTTCGTGTAATACAAGGAAATTCAAAGTTTGGGTGGGAACGAATAATGATCAGAAAATCTACAATTTAAAATACGGCGAACATAAAAGACAGAAAATAGATATTTTTTTGCCATCCGATTATCCTGAAAATTCTCCGGTCGTTTTAATCGTTCATGGCGGTGCCTGGACGTTAGGTAAGAAAGAACACATGATCCAAATTCAGAAAATGCTTTTCAAAAATAATATTCCGAGCATTAGTATGAATTACAGATTGGTTTCAAAATCAAAGAAAATCACATACCGGGAACAATTGGATGACATTAATTCTGCTATTACAAAATTTAATTCATTAGCACAGAAAGCGGAACTTCAGCCTGATAATTATATCCTTTTGGGTGAAAGTGCCGGCGGACATCTTTCTTTACTGTATGGTTATCAACATCCTGAGATTATTAAAAAAATTATTTCTTTGAGTGGTCCGACAGATTTTTATTCTCCGGAATATCTGAATTCATTCTATTCAAAATATACCTCTCCTACTTTTCAAAAAGTGGTGGGTGAGAAATTTGACCGTCAAAATTTATCTGAAGAATTTAAAAAAGCCAGTCCTGTTTATAATATTTCTAATGTTCCGACTTTATTATTTCAGGGAAACACTGATTTTTTGGTTAATCAAAAACAAGGATTAGTTCTGGATTCTGCTCTGACGGCGCAAAATATTCCACATAAATTAGTTTTTATGAAGAAAACAGGCCATGCGCCCAGATTTTTCAGTAAAAAGAAAAGAGACAGTATTATTTATCCTAATATTCTGGAATGGATTAAAAATTAGTTTTTACTCTTCTCTTAACCGGCATAGAAGAATCTTTATACAATTAAATTTCAATACCTCAACTTCGCTCAGCATGAAATTCTAATACTTATTCTGAATAAAAAAAACCTCCAAGTAATCGAAGGTTTCTTAATATATTTTAAAATTAAATTTTATTTACTTTCTTCATCGAAATCATGATTCTCATATTTCGAAAAGTCTTCTTTTTTTCCGAATAGAAATTTAATGATCACAGGAACTGTTGTTATTAAAATAATTACAATAATAATTAGCTCTAATTTCTTTTTAAGATCAATACCGAACTGATCCATGAATAATTTATCAAGATAATGCCCCGCAAAAATTAATATAAATGACCATAAAACAGCTCCGATAACATTATCTCTCAAGAATTCTTTTTTATCCATTCTCACAATTCCTGCAACGATAGGGGTAAAAGTTCTCACAACCGGTAAAAATCTTGCCATAATAATTGCCAAAGCACCGTTTTTTTCAAAGAAATCATGAGCCTGATACAGATACTTTTTCTTAAACAGCATAGTATCTTGCTTTTTATATAAAGCAGGACCCGTTTTGCGACCGAAATAATATCCAACTTCATTACCGATAATTGCCGCAATTGCCACACAAGAAGCCAGAATAGTGGTATCGAGAAAATCGCTTCCCGTAGATCCAAAAGTCTCTTCAATAATTTTTACCGCATAGATTCCAGATACAAAAAGAAGTGAATCGCCGGGTAAGAAAAACCCTATAAACAACCCCGTTTCGGCAAAAATAATGAATAAAATTAACCAAAATCCTCCGTTATCAATATAAAATTCCGGGTTTAATAAATCTTTCCAACTATTGTAATCTTCCATACGTTTTGATAAGTAACAAAAATAAGCTTAATAAACTTCAAAAAGAAATTTATTTCACGATTTTAACGAAATTTAAACATCCCGTTTATAAGTCCATGTCATCGTCGGAAACCGCCGTCCCGTCTGCCATTAGAAAAGCTTTGAGGAATGGTGTAAGATTCCCGTTCATCACAGAATCTACGTCTGAAGTCTCATGTCCGGAACGTACATCTTTCACCAATTTATATGGATGCATTACATAATTTCTGATCTGGCTTCCCCACTCGATTTTCATTTTGTTAGCTTCAATCTCGGTACGGGCTTTCAAACGTTCTTCCAATTCCATCTCATATAATCTTGAACGAAGCAACTGCATTGCTTTTTCTTTATTCTGAAGCTGCGAACGAGATTCTGAGTTTTCAATAATAATTCCTGTTGGTGCGTGGCGAAGACGAACCGCTGTTTCAACTTTGTTTACGTTTTGCCCACCCGCTCCTGAAGACCTCATCGTTTCAAATGAAATATCAGCCGGATTAATATTAATCTCAATTGTATCGTCTACCAAAGGATAAACATATACCGAGACAAAACTTGTATGGCGTTTTGCGTTAGAATCAAAAGGCGAAATTCTTACCAATCTGTGAACACCGTTTTCCCCTCTCAGGTAACCGAAAGCAAATTCCCCTTCAATTTCCAATGTCACGGTTTTTACTCCGGCAACTTCACCTTCCTGAAAATTCAGCTCACGGATTTTATAGCCTTGTTTTTCAGACCACATCGTGTACATTCTCATCAACATTGCTGCCCAGTCGCAACTTTCTGTTCCTCCGGCTCCTGCTGTGATTTGCAACACAGCAGAAAGTTCGTCACCTTCATTGGAAAGCATATTTTTAAACTCAAGATCTTCAATTTTCTCTACCAGTTGAGGAAAAGCTTCATCCAGTTCTTTTTCAGAATCTGGATCTTCTTTGGCAAATTCCATTAAAACCTGAAGATCTTCAAACTGCGTATTAATTTCATCATAGGCCTCAACCCACTTTTTCTTGGAACGAAGCTGCTTTAAAAACGCTTCTGCTGTCTTTGGATTGTCCCAAAATTCAGGTGCAGCTGTTTTTTCATCATCATTGGCAATTTCTATCTTCTTTTTATCAATCTGAAGATATTTATGAAGGTCATCAATTCTCGATTGAGTATCTTTTATATGGTCGTTGTTAATCAAAACTAAAAAATTTGAAAGGCAAATTTACGGATAATTTGGGTACTTTTCATGAGGGCTTACATTTGCGATTGAAAAAGCTAAACCTGCTCTTCCCCGTTATGATGAAAACCAATTTCCCTTCTTGGTTCTTCAACAACTCTGTAAGATTCCAGTTCAGTTTTTAAACTTTGAACTCTGTATTGAAACTGATCCAGATTATTAATCATCACATCGCTTAAAAATCTGGCAATTTGGTTCAGATATTCTTCCGTCAGTTTCCCTTTAGCATCTCTCAACGCACCATTCAAGAGAGTCTGATCGATGATAAGATTTTCATTTTTTGTTCTTTGGTAAAGATTTTTAATTCTCTTTTTTAAACTCTGAGTAAAATCAATCAGCATGGTATTACTGAACACTTTCATTTGTGAAGAAACTTCGTGCCAGAAAGGAATTTTATCGGCTTTATTATTCTTCAAAATTTTAAATAAAAGTGAATCTTTTTCAAGATTTTTGGTCATTGCATACAGAATAATCTCTGACCTCTCTGCATGGTTGGGCGGAAAAACAGGAACCATCACATCGAATCTTCCTGTGGCCAGAATTTCTTCGTCAATTTCTGCAACAGAATTCGCTGAGCCAATCATCAATAGGTCTTCCTGTTCAAATTTTGAAATATAGTGAAGAATGATTTCCTGCGTCTCAAGATTGCACGAAGCGATATTATTTTCTGCACTTCTTGCCATCATAATTTCGTCGAAATTTTCTAAAAATAGTAATACTTTATTTTCTTTCATCATCGCCACCAAAAAGTCATTAAAATTGGTCTGATTTCCATCCACAAAAGAAGTTCCGAGATAGTGTTTCTTAACTTCTTTGAATTTGTATCCGATAATTTCAGCAATTTTATTTGCCCAGAAAATTTTTCCGCTCCCAGGCGGACCGTACAGAATAATTCCTGCCGGTTTATTGATTCCCCAATCTTTAATCTGCTGAGGATTCAGAAACGGTTCCAATACGCTTGAAATGTAGAAAAACAAATCTCTGTATCCAATAAAATCCTGTTGCTGGAGACTTGTTTTATGTCCAAAATAATTGTAGACAAACTTGTAATTTCCGCCTAACTTATTATCGATTCCATAACTCGAAATGGAAGATTTGAAAAAACCGTTATCAAAAATATTGGGATTGTTTTCTTTAATCGCTTTTTCAACTTTTTCTTTCGGCTGATTGATTGTTTCTGCAATCTGCTCTACTGTTTTCGTTTTATCTAAATCTTTTTCATAAAGCCTTAAAAAATCTAAATTTTCACGGGCAAATTTTTCAAAATACTCCTTTACTTCAAAGTTTGTACTGATGCAAACTCCAAGTTCAAGATCAAAATCCTGTATAAATTGTTTTATCGCTTCTGCAGAAACATTCAGTTCCTTTGCCAATTCAATTAACTTCATAACTATCGATTAATACTACCAAATTTAATAGTTTAAATTATTAAAATTTATTGATATATAATATAATTTGTAACATTTCTTCAATTAAAAAGACTACTACTATGTAAAACAAATTACATGGAAAAGATTTTATCAGTAAAGAATCTGACGAAGAAATTCAAAAGAACTGTTGTCAACAATATTTCTTTTGACGTCGAAAAAGGAAATGTCTACGGACTTCTTGGGCCTAACGGAAGCGGAAAATCCACCACTTTTGGAATGCTGCTTTCAACCATCAACCCCACAAGCGGCGACTGGTTTTGGTTTGGCAAAAAAGGAACCGATCCGGAAACCTTAAAGAGAATTGGAGCGATCATCGAACAACCCAATTTTTATCCTTATCTAAGTGCAGAAACGAATCTTAAAATTGTTGCGGAAATTAAGAGTACGCCATACCAAAGAATTGAAGAAGTATTAAAAACCGTCGGTTTATACGAAAGACGAAAAGATACTTTCAAAACTTTTTCTCTGGGGATGAAACAGCGTCTTGCCATCGCATCAGCAATGTTGAATAATCCTGAAGTTTTAATTCTTGATGAACCGACCAACGGTCTTGATCCTGAAGGAATTATACAGATTAGAGAAATCATCACCAACATCGCAAAACAAGGCATTACAATCATTATTGCAAGTCACCTTTTGGATGAAATTGAAAAAATCTGCAGCCACGTAATTGTCTTGAAAGAAGGAAACTCTATCTATTCCGGACGAGTGGATGAAATAACTGCCAACAATGGTTATTTTGAATTAAAAGCAGATAACAACACTTTACTTTTGAATGCATTGAATGAACTGCAATGGTTTACAGCAATCAATCAGGATGGAGAAATCATCAAAGCGCAGATTCGTGATGATGCGTCGATTTCTGCTTCAGCTTTAAACCAAAAACTGGCTGAAAAAGGTATTTTCTTATCTCATTTAAATAAGAAAAAACTGTCTCTCGAATCTCAATTCCTTGAACTTGTAAAAAACACGCATTAATCATGATAAAATTATTAAAACTCGAATATTACAAAAATCTGAATTATAAGCCTTTCAAGATTTTCAGCATCATTTATTTTGCGATTCTGATTGCTTTACTTTTCATAGGATTAATTGATTTTGATCTTTTTGGAGGTAAGATTAATTTCAAAGAGCAGGGAATTTATAATTTTCCGGAAATCTGGAATTTTACAACATGGATTGTAGCGATCCTGAAAATTTTCTTAGGATTAATTATTGTTTTCTCGATTTCGCAGGAATTCAGCAACAGAATGTTTAAGCAGAATACAATCGACGGGCTGAGCAGAAAAGAATTCATCACCTCAAAACTATTGACGATAGGTATTTTTACTATTGTTTCCACATTAGTTGTATTTGTGATCACGATGTTTTTGGGATACAAATATTCTGTCACCACAGAATCTGCAAAAGTTTTTGAAGAGATTTTCTTTATCGGAAATTATTTTGTAAAACTGTTTACCTTCTTCTGTTTTCTGATGTTTTTATCTATTTTATTAAGAAAATCAGTTTTTGTTTTTCTTGCACTTTTTATATTTTGGGTTGTTGAAGGTATTCTATCAGCCGTGGAAGTTTTCACCAAAGTAAGTGGAATGCAGGGCGAACAAAGAAATCAAATTCTTCAGAACGATTTTTTCATCACGCATCTTTTACCCTTGGAAAGTATGTCGAGCCTTATTCCTAATCCAATAATGAGACTTAAAATGGCAAAAATGATGGGCTTAAAATATGAATTTCATTATCCTACAGAAAGCATGATTGCATGTTTGGTATGGTGTGCTATTTTTATTTTCGGATCTTATTGGATTTTAAGAAAAAGAGATTGGTAAGCCGTTAAACTAAAAGATTAAAAAATTTAGATAGTAAGTGATTCGTTTTAGGATCACTTTTTTTATTTTTGGCTTAAACTTTCAACTAATAAAATAGATTCTTCATTTCACTTTGTTGCATTCTGAATGACAGTAAAATATTAGAAAACAAAAAAGACTGCCTTTCGACAGTCCTTTCAATCACCTCACTTAATAATACACTTATTATTTTTTATCCAGTAGAGAAATATATTCTCCGTAACCTTCTTTTTGCATTTCAGCCTTTGGAACAAACTTTAATGAAGCACTGTTGATACAGTAACGAAGTCCACCTTTATCTGCAGGTCCGTCATTGAAAACGTGTCCCAAATGTGCATCTCCGGTTTTACTTCTTACTTCTACTCTAGTCATTCCGGCTGATTTATCTAATTTTTCGTCAACTAATTTTTTAGAAATCGGTTTCGAAAAACTTGGCCATCCACAACCCGATTCAAATTTATCGGTTGAAATAAATAACGGCTCACCTGTTGTAATATCCACATAAATTCCTTCACGAAATTCTTTGTCATATTTATTAGAGTAAGGCATTTCTGTTGCATTTTCCTGCGTTACTTTGTATTGTTCGGCAGTCAGTTTTTCTTTTAAAACGTTTTTATCCTGTTTTTGATATTTCATTTCGCTTTTCTTTGGAAGCGGATTCGCATTTTTTGCCATTTCAAAAAGTCCCGGCTCGATGTGACAATATCCTCCCGGATTTTTATCTAAATAATCCTGATGATAATCTTCCGCTTTATAGAAATTTTTCAATGGAATCGTTTCTACAACTAATGGTTTACTGTAATTTTTAGCCAACTTCTGAACTTCTTCTTTAATAATCGCTTCCGTAGACTTATCGGTAGAATAAATTCCTGTTCTGTATTGGTCTCCTCTGTCATTCCCTTGTTTGTTTAAACTTGTAGGATCAATCGTTTTAAAATATAAATCAATTAAGAGTTTTAAATCTACTTGCTCAGGATCATATTTCACTTTTACGGTTTCCGCGAAACCTGTTGTATGACTTACAACCTCTTCATAAGTTGGATTCGTTTTATTTCCGTTGGCATACCCAACTTCAGTTCCCACAACACCACGAATTTGTTGAAAAAAGTGTTCTGTTCCCCAAAAACATCCACCTGCAAAATAAACTTCTCTTACATTTTTACTATCCATAACGGTCTCATTTTCTTTTTTAGTTTCAGTAGATTTCATTTTTTTTGAATCTCCACAGCTTGTCGCAAATACTCCTATCCCCAGAATCATTCCGAGTAATATTAATATGTTTTTCATTTTTATCTTTTTATTCATTTTATTTTATTGTTCGTTAACTTTTTCCCGGTTAAAATCTGCAAGTTCTTAGTTGCAAATTTCGGACTAAATACCGTATTAAATCAGTGATACTATCTATCGAACTGATAGCATATTTTCTCAAGATTTCCTACATAATTATATACGAAAAATAGTAGAAAATGGTTTTAAAAATACTTTTAAAATTGATAATAATATATGTCTTATTTATCGGAATGTAAAGCCATGGTTTAAAACAAAACTATATGTTTTATATTACTTTAAAAATCTTAAATTTGCATCTTATCAAATTGTAAAAAGCAAAGCAATATATAATTATGACATCACAAGAGATTCGTCAAAAATTTTTAGATTATTTTAAAAGTAAAGACCACCTTATCGTTCCTTCGGCACCTATTGTGTTGAAAGACGACCCTACGCTCATGTTCTCCAACTCAGGAATGACGCAGTTCAAGGATTTTTTCTTAGGTTACAAAACACCTACTGCCCCAAGAATTGCCGACACACAGAAATGTTTGAGAGTTTCAGGAAAGCATAATGATTTGGATGATGTAGGTAGAGATACTTATCACCACACCATGTTTGAAATGTTGGGAAACTGGTCTTTTGGTGATTATTTCAAAAAAGATGCTATTGCTTTTGCCTGGGAATTATTAACGGAAGTTTTCGGAATTCCAAAAGAAAATCTTTATGTGACCATTTTTGAAGGTGATGCTTCAGAAAACCTTGATAGAGATCAGGATGCTTATAACTTCTGGAAATCTCACATTTCTGAAGACAGAATTATCAACGGAAATAAGAAAGATAATTTCTGGGAAATGGGTGAAAGCGGACCGTGCGGACCTTGCTCAGAAATCCATGTTGATTTAAGAACTCCGGAAGAAAAAGCTAAAGTTTCAGGATTGGATTTGGTTAATAATGACCACCCCCAAGTTGTGGAAGTATGGAATCTGGTTTTCATGGAATTCAACAGAAAAGCTGACAGAACATTAGAAAAACTTCCTGCACAGCACGTAGACACAGGAATGGGCTTCGAACGTCTTTGTATGGCACTTCAAGGGAAATCTTCCAATTACGACACAGACGTTTTCACTCCGTTGATTATTAAAGTTGAAGAACTTTCGGGTAAAAAATATACCGGGATTTTAGAAGACGAAAAAGATATTGCCATCCGTGTGGTGGTAGATCACATCAGGGCAGTTACGTTTGCGATTGCAGACGGGCAGTTGCCTTCAAGCGGAGGTGCCGGTTACGTCATCAGAAGAATTTTAAGAAGGGGAATTTCTTATTCTTATAGATTTTTAGATATGAAAGAACCTTTCCTTTATAAATTAGTTGCTGTTCTTCAGGAGCAAATGGGAGCATTTTTCCCTGAGCTTGAAAAACAGGGAAATCTTGTCACTGAAGTAATTAAAAGTGAAGAAGAATCTTTCCTAAAAACGATTGAAACAGGATTAATCAGAGTTGAAAGATTAATTGAGCAGACAATAGCTAATCAATCTAAAGTGTTACCAAGCGAAGAAGTGTTCGAGTTGTATGACACATATGGATTCCCAGACGATTTAACAAGAATTATCGCCGAGGAAAAAGGATTGACCATCGACGAAGAGGGTTTCAAAGCAGAAAGAGAAAAACAGAGATTGCGTTCCAAAGAAGATTCGGCTCAAAAAGTGTACGACTGGGTAACGTTAGAAGAAAGAGAAGAAAACTTCGTTGGTTACGACCAAATCGAAGCGGAAACTTATATTACAAGATACCGAAAAGTAGAAAATAAAGACGGAGAATTTTATCAGGTGGTGTTGAGTAATTCTCCATTCTATCCCGAAGGAGGTGGACAAATCGGTGATAAAGGTGTCCTAGAAAATGCTACCGAAAGTTTCGAAGTATTAGAAACAAAAAAGGAAAATGGGTTGATTATCTCTTTAATCAACGGGCTTCCAAAAGATGCAGGAGCGCTTTTCTTCGCTAAAGTAAATGCGACAGAAAGAAAAAATTCTCAGGCAAACCACTCGGTAACGCATTTGTTACACGAAGCTTTGAGAGAAATCCTGGGAACTCACGTTGAGCAGAAAGGTTCATTTGTAGGTCCTGATTACCTTCGTTTCGACTTCTCCCATTTCAATAAAATGACTGAAGAAGAATTGGCTTTGATTGAAGCAAAAGTAAATACAAAAATCAAAGAAAGTATTGCATTACAGGAATTCAGAAATATTCCAATCCAGGAGGCGATTGATAAAGGGGCAATGGCTTTGTTTGGTGAAAAATATGGTGATAACGTAAGAATGATTCAGTTTGGAAGTTCGAAAGAACTTTGTGGAGGAACTCATGTGAAAAACACCAGTGAAATCGGTCATTTCAAAATCAATTCTGAAAGTTCTGCGGCGGCGGGAATCAGAAGAATTGAAGCGATTTCAGGAGATAAATCTGAAGAATATTTTAAGAATTTAGAAAAACAGGTTTCCGAACTTTCCCAATTATTAAAATCTAAAGATATTGTAAAATCAATTGAAAAATTAATTGAAGAAAATTCTTCTTTAAAAGCTGAAGTTGATGCTTTGAAAAAAGAAAAAGCTAAAGGAGAAATCAGCGATTGGAAAGGAGCTTATGTACAAAAAGGCGATAAATTACTTTTGGTAAAAAGAACTTCTTTAGATGCCGGTTCTGTGAAAGATATCGTGTTCCAGTTGAAGAAAGAAATCCCGACTTCAATAACGATTATCCTGTCTGACGCAGATGGAAAGCCAATGATTACCGTTGGCGTTTCCGATGACTTAGCAGGAATCTATCAGGCTGGAGCATTGATTAAAGATTTAGCAAAAGAAATCCAAGGCGGCGGAGGCGGAAACCCCGGTTTCGCAACTGCAGGAGGAAAAAATCTTGATGGTCTTGAAAATGCTTATCATAAAGCTTTGAATATTTAATTAATTCTTGCAAAAACATTTCCGCTTTGCGGTACTTATACGGACTTTATGATCCGAATTTACGTTAAACAACAATCCCTTTCAGTTTCTGAAAGGGATTGTTTGTATTTGATAAAGTCTATCTTTTCGTCACTTCGAGTGAAATTCTGAAAGAATTTTGTATCGAGAAGTTTATGATTAAATGATCGAAGTCTGACATTCACCGGTTCTCGATACATTTTTCTACGCTTTGCTACGAAAAACACTCGAACTGACAAAACTAATTACTATCAGGTAAGCAGATCGTTACTTCGAGTAAATTTTGAAAAAATCGTATCGAGAAGTTTTTGATTAAATGACTGAAGTCTGACATTCACTGGTTCTCGATACATTTTTCTACGCTTTGCTACGAAAAACACTCGAACTGACGGGGGGCAATTATATATTAAAATTCTTTTTCGCAAGATTAGGCAAGTCTTCATATCTTCCTTCAATTAATGCTAATTTTTTCGCCTGAGACCATTTCTTAATCTTTTTCTCAAAAGCAATCGCCTGTTCAATATCCATGAACTGACAAAAATAAACTAATTGTAAGGGGCGTTTGGAGAAAGTATAAGAACCAAAATATTTACCGTCTTGATGTTCGTCAAAACGTTTATAAACATTTTCGGTTACACCCGTATAATAGGTATTATCAGAACAAAGTAATATGTAGACAAATGATATTTGCATTTTTAATCGTATCAATAAGTTTTCATTCAACGATCGTCACTTCGAGTAGATTTTTGAAAGAATCGTATCGAGAAGTTAGTGATCCAACGTCCGGAGTTTGTCATTCACCGGTTCTCGATACATTTTTCTTCGCTTTGCTTCGAAAAACACTCGAACTGACGAAACTAATAGTTAAGCAGGTCGTCACTTCGAGTAGATTTTGAAAAAATCGTATCGAGAAGTTTATGATTAAATGATCGAAGTCTGTAGTTCATCGGTTCTCGATACATTTTTCTACACTTCGCTACGAAAAACACTCGAACTGACGAGATAACTGACCACTGGTTTATTCACACCGGATTCACAGGCGGAGTTTCCGGAAGCCCGCTCGGGGTATCATAAATAATGTAATCATTGTATTTGGCCTCGCTGGTTTCATAGAAAATATCTTTACCGATGCCTGAGTATTTTATAAGTAACTCATACAGTCTGTTGAGTGCCTCTACCCTGCTTTCTGCGGCGACATCCCGATCAGAAATACCTTGAGCCTGTGCATCTATAGTCACATCCAGTGTATTGCGTTGGGCGATAAGCGTTGCGATTTTCTCTGAAGTAAGACCTTCGTCCGAAAGTTCGGTAAGGTATTTTTCTGCCGTAAGACTCATGATCTTGGCGACACGCACAATCTCTGCATCGCTTTGCTGACTAATCATGGTATCGCCGAACTCCTTGTATTTGGCACTGCCCTGTCCGAAAACATTTTCTGCTCTGTTGAAAATACTACGCATCGTTTTTTCCAGTGCGTTTCTGGCGGCATCTTTTTGTTCGGTGAGATTCATTTTGATGGCTTCCAGCTGTTCATCGTTTGGGAAATTATCTACCGTGTTTCGTGCGGTTGTCAGTTCAGCCTTTTTTGCGGTGTTGTAGCCACGATCTGTAAATTCGGCGATGTCTCTGTCGATTAGAGCGATCAATTCATCTGCTTTTTGTTTCAGTACAGCATCTGCCAGATTGAAGTCACGTATTACCTGATTTTTTTTCATAATGGTATTAATTTTTTGTGTTTAAAAATTGTTTTGAAATCTAATTATCTATTGATTGTTGAATAAATTGATTTTCATAAAAAGGCTGTAAAGTATTGTAAAATAACAAATTGTACTTGATTGCCTCTTCGGAGTGGTTGATCGCTTCTTCGGAAAGTTTGATTTTCTCTTCGGAATGCTTGACATGCTCAACGGAACGGTTGATTGCCCTTACAAAACACTTGAACACCCTAACAAAGTAGTTGCTGTTCTCTACTGAATGCTTAAATGCCATTTCGAAACGGTTGAAGCAGTCTTCAAACTTCTTGAATGATTTAATGTAATACTTTAACGGTTTTCGAGTTCAGTAAGCTGTTCATTAAAGTTGAGTTTTTTGTGGGAACCGGTAGTGCCGGAAGCCTGCGCATGAACTGCGGGATTATTTTTTAATATCATCATTTTGTTTTTTGTTGTTCTTAAAACAAATATAAAAATATTTTTTAATAGTATGGGATTGGGAGTTTGTTTTTTTTGAAATGGGAAAACCTTGCGGAGGGCGAGGTTTCTTATATTGATGGGCTTTTTTTAAAGCAAGCTAGATTATAACAGAAAGTTTTTTCTTACCATTCTTTTTTCATTAAAGATTTTATAGCCAAATTTGCCAAGTCAATTCCCAGATTAAAATAATATTCCATTTCATCTTTCCAGTCTTCGGACAAGCTCATTATAGCAATTTCATTAATACTATTGTCAATATTTATATGATTGAATTTCTCTTTGAAGGTTTCTACATATATATTACGGTCTGGAACCAAGATTAATTTGGAATCTGGAATTTTTTGATGTTCATTGATGAAAGTCGGACAAAAAAGAATTGTATTTAGAATTCCTTTTCTATTATTCATCAAGTTCTTAAGTTCTTCATAGATTTCTGAAAATTCATGATTACTTGCCGCCATTAATAGCCCCCAAGACAAATTATGTTCAAAAATAAATCCCTCAGTTATATTTAGTTTTCTAATAATCATAATGGCAATATCAATAATATATTTTTGAGCACTTACATTGCCTTCAAAAAGAAAAAATGTAAGTGCAATATAAAATGCTACGTGGTCTTGAATAAAAATATCATATTCATAATTTAGTCCTGGCAAATATTCAATCTTATTAAATGTTTCAGTTTTCTGAGCTTCAATTAGCAATTTAGTAAAATCGAAGTCATTAATTTCATTTCCATATCGTGAGTATAATAAACCTAAATTGATGAACTCAGATACTATGCTTGCGGAGTAATTTTCATAACTTAGATAGAATGAGCGTTCATCTGAAAAAAATCTATAAATAAATTTCAAATACTGTTCTTGAAATGACTTATCACTTGAAGCTACATCTGCATATATTTGACCCAGTTCATATAGTTGATTTTCATGGATTAATTTTTCAATATTCTTTAGAAATAATTCGAATTTAATTTCTGATTTGATTTCCTCAAAATTGTTTATTAATCTCAAAATATGAGCTAAGTTAGCTTCATTATGAATTCTTCTGTGTTGAGAAATGATTTTTACTAATAGATTTTCAATGTCTGCATTGTTTATTCTAAATATATCATAATTATGTTTCCCAAAAAGTCCAATTAGATCGTTGTATTTTTCTGAATTTTCCGCTCCATCAATTATTATATGAAAAAAGAATAACGGTTTTTCAAATACTTTACTGTCTTTCCCAAAAATTTTTGTTGGATTGTTAGCAATTGAATTATTGCTTGAACTTTCGATTTCAAATATAAAAAGGGGAAATTTATTTTCTTGATTATTAAACCATGCAATATCAATAGCTTGACTTCCAAATGAATTTTCTTTCATAGGATATTCTGTATCAGTATAATATCTTAATCCTTTACCCAAATCAATGAGAAAGTCAAATAATTTCAAACTTATTTCTGTAGAATGTTTACCCATTAATTTAATGCTTTATTCTCAATATCATATGGATCCGCCTTTACGCACTTAGTCAATTCAAGCTATAATTTGCTAAAATTAATAATTATCTATAAAAAATGTAATTACATTTCAAACTTAAATGAAAAAAGCCAAAGTTCTCATGTTCTCGATACAAAATTATTCATCAAATAATTTTTACTCGAACTGACGAAGGTCATACATTGGGATACAGATAGTTTTTATTTTTAACAAAAGATTATATTTTTTCGTATCGTTTTGTAACCTTCTTATCAATAGTTTTGTCATACCTATAAAGAAACTAATGACAAAACTTTTATTTCCGCTATTTTTATTTTTTTCGGCATTCTTTTTTGGTCAGAGCCAGTTGAAGGTATTCAACAAAACCAATAAACAGCCGATTCAGAACGCTGCCGTTTACTGTGACGACAATCTGTTGGGAAAAACCAATCATGAAGGGGTTTTATCTTTCAAAACAAAATGCAGAAAAGTAGAAATTCTTGCCAGCAATTTTGAAGATGCGTTGGCTGATGTAAAAAAATCGATGGAGATATCGATGAAACCGCTGTCTGAAAAGATGGATAATATCGAAAAAATCGTTATTCAGGATAAAAGTGATCCGAGAGCGCTGAGAATTCTGGATGAAGTCAACAAAAGAGCGAAAGAAAACTCTCCGAAATCATTAGATTCTTATAATTTTAAATCGTACACTAAATTTTCTATTGACGTAGATAAAGATTCTGTTGATACGTTCAAAAGTTTCCTGGCTACGAGAAAAGATTCACTTTCAAAAGTAGATCAGAAAGGTTTTAAACAGAAAGAAAAGGATAAGAAAGACTCGCTGACTGCCGAAGATTTCCTAAGTGCCACGGAAGAAAGCCAGATGTTCCTTTGGGAAAAAGCGACAGAATATAAATTTTCAAAAAGTTTTGGTGAAAAAACAGACGTCATCGACAACAGAATGTCGGGTTTTAAAAATCCGATTTACGAAGCATTGGCGATTAATATTTCCAATCTTGACCGAACGCCGAGACAGCTGAGACCGGAAAACAGAAAACTTTTTAATTTTTATCTTTCTGATACATTACAGCTTGACGGCAGAAAAACGTATGTCATCAAATTCAAAGAAATTACAGATAAGAAAAAGCAAAATCCGAGAAAATTCAACGGGAAAATATTTGTTGATTCTGAAACGTATGCGCTGAAAAAGTTTGAAAGTGCCAATAAAAAAAGAAACGAAGGCGACATTGTTTCTGTCTGGAAACCGATTAACGGAAAATGGTTTCTGGATTATGAAGACATTAAACTGAAGATGGGCGACCAGACTTTTAATACCTCAATAAAAGACAGCATCAAAAATGACAGTCTAAAAAAAGGCAATACAAAGCTCAGCGACAAGCAGAAATACAACAGAAAAACGTTTGGAAATTATCTGTATGTAAAAAACCGTTTCTTTGATTTTCAGCTGAATGAACCTCAAAAAGCATCAGATTTTAAAGGCTATTCTTTAGAAGTGAAAAACACCGACGGAAGCCTTTTGGATAAATACAGAACCGACAGCCTTACGACAAGAGAAAGTGCCACATACACCAAGATCGACAGCTTTGTACAAAAGTATGATTTTGAGAAAAAGCTGAATACTTTAACTCAATTAATGAAAGGAAATATTCGGTATAAGATATTTGATTTTGATATTACCAAGCTTTTCAGTTACGATAAATACCAAGGGGTACGTTTGGGAGCCGGTGTGAAATTGAATGAGAAATTCAGCAAAACATTTTCTCCTGACGGATATTTTGGATACGGATTTAAAGATCACACCTGGAAATATGGTTTAGGATTGGATGTAAAATTATCTGACAAAAGAACTTCTGTTTTCAGAATTGATTACGTAGATGATGTGTTTGCAGCGGGAAGATTTAATAATGCCATGTGGGATGTGATGATGAAAGTTTCGGATATTAATCTGGATCTTCACAATGCGACTTTCTATAAAAATCAAAAATGGGGAGCTTCCTACTTGTATGATATTTCCAATTCGCTAAGCATGAAAATCGCCGTGAATAAAGAAAAACAGCAGGCTCTTTTCGATTATCAGTATAAAAATTTAGGAAATAGCTTCGACAATACAAGTGCTACCCTATCGTTGAAATTTTCTCCGAATGATAAAAATATCATGACACCAAGCGGAAAATACACATACGAAAAAGGGTATCCGCAGATGTATCTGAATTATGAAAAAGGATTTGAAACGTTGGGCGGAGATTTAGATTATCACAGAGTTGATGCCTTGATTATTCACCAATTCAGATCTAAATTAGGGTATACTAATCTGAAACTTTTCGGTGGAATTTCTTCAGGAAATGCTCCGATCTGGAAGAATTTTGAAATTGCCGGACAAAATGATGCGAATGTCGATCATTGGTATTCAAACATCAGCACGCCTTCCAACTTAGGATTTGCGACAATGCCTTCCGGAACTTTTTTTGCTGATAAATTCGTTGCTTTTAAGGTTTCCCAATATCTTCCATTCAGGTTTAAAACTTTTGGTGAAAGATATTCCAATATCGAACTTGAATATCAGGCAGCAATTGGAAATTTGAAAAACAGAGAAAACCATCAGTTTCAGTTCCAGGTGCTGGATCATTATTATCAGGAAGCAGGTCTGATGTGGAACAGATTCTTAGGAAGAAGTTTCAGCGTCGGTTTTTCTTACCGATTAGGATATTATCAGACTTCAGAATTCAAGGATAATTTTGGAATCAAGATCAAATTTAATCTTTTAAATTAAAATACAGAACTCCCGAATTTTGGGAGTTTTTCTTTTTATATTATGATCACCTCAATTAAACATGAATATCAATTAACAAAACTTTTCTACCACAATAAATATCATTAATTTTGGAAAGGTTTCTATGAAAAGGTTTTTAGTCTTTATATGCTTCTGGATGTATGTTTTTGGTTATTCACAATCGAAAGTTACCTCTATTGAAGGCGTTGTGATAGAAGACAAAAGCGATGTGAGAGCATTGGAAATCCTTAAAAAAGTCAATAAGTTATTCAGAGAAAACTCTCCTAAAACACTGGATTCTTATTCTTACAAATCTTACGAAAAAATTTCTTTGGATATTGATGAAGACAGTATTTCACAATTCAATCAGTTTTTCGAGGAAACCGGAATGTTTAAGAAAAAGAGAGAAAAAGATTCATTAAATAATATTTCTGCACGAAAAATTTTCTCAAAGAGTAAATTGTTTCTCTGGGAAAGAGCTCAGGAATTTTTATATTCGAAAAAATACGGCGAAAAAATCAACATTCTCGATAACAGAATTTCCGGACTGAAACAGCCGATCTACGAATTGATTGCCCTTCAGCAAAGCAACAGAGATAAGCTTCCAGCTCAGCTGAAACAGGAAAACAGAGGTCTTTACCGATTTTTTTTAACTGATACCATTGAAATGGATGGAAGAAAAAATTTCGTCATTCGTTTCAGAGAAGTGAATTATAAAAAGCCTGACAAAAAGAGGAAATACAACGGTGCGATCTATGTTGATACCGAAACCTACGGAATTAAAAAAATTGAAAATTTCAGCAAAAATAAAAACGACGGAATTATTACAAGTACCTGGATTTACTTTAATAATAAATGGTTTTTATCTTACGAAACAGTAAAGCTGAAGATGAGCAATATGGCGATGGAGGAAGATGATAAGGAGCATCCCGAGGAAAAACATGACAAAAAAAATAAACAAAGTTTCGGCACATACGCTTTCCTAACCTCAAAATATTTTGATTACAAATCACCCATTGAAAATGATCAGAAGGATTTCAAAGGATATACTTTTTCGGTCAAAAATATAGGAGGAAATACGTTGGATCAATACAGAACTGATCCGTTGACCGCCCGTGAAAAAAATACCTACACGACCATCGATAGCTTGGGGAAAATTTACAATATTGATACTAAAGCACGGGTTTTAACGGGTTTACTGAACGGACAAATCAGGGTCGGAGTTTTGGATTTTGCAGTTGATGAAATTATAAATTTCAACTCCTATGAAGGTTTTAGATTGGGTCTAAAAGCTAAGCTTAATGAAACTTTCAATCCTTATTTTTCACCGGATTATTATTTTGCTTACGGTTTCAAAGATGATAAACTGAAATACGGAATCGGCCTGGATATTAAAACAACACTTGACAAAAATTCATTTTTCAGACTTGATTATATTGATGATGTGACGGCTTCCGGAGAGTTTTACCGAAGACTCTGGAATTTTAAAATGAGAATGGCAAACTACGGAAACAACTTAAATAACGACAGATATTATCATTATAAAAGTGTCTCAGCTTCTTATCTGAATGATGTGACAAATGGTTTGACTTTAGTTTTTGCCGCAAGAAGAAATGTGGAAGAAGCCATGTTTGATTATTCATTTAGAAACAGAGGGGCAGGATTTGATAATTTCAACACATTATTCACACTAAAATATTCTCCGAATTCTACCAATATTATGACGCCGCAGGGAAAATCACTGATCGATCAGAAATATCCCGAACTCTATTTTAATTATGAACAAAGCTACAAAACATTAGGTGGAGATTTTAATTATACCCGATTTGATGCGCTTTTCGTACATAATTTCAAAACAAGATTCGGAACGACAGGTTTCAGGTTGTATGGCGGTATGGTTTTAGGAGATGCCCCGATCTGGAAAAACTTTACGATGAATGGATTGGCTTCTCCAAAGAGAGATTTTAATTTCAACCTTACTTCATTCCTTGGATTTGCCACACTGGAAGGCGGAAAATATTACAGCGACCGATTTATTGCATATTATTTCACACATAAAGTTCCTTTCTATTTCAAAAGCGTTGGACAGAATATTTCAAGTTTTGATTTTGTTTTGAGAGGAACCATTGGAGATATGCAGCATCCCGAATATCATCAGTTTAGATTCCGTCCGCTGAATCATCTCTATCAGGAAATTGGTCTGGAATGGAATAATTTCCTTTCAAGTTACTTTAATTTAGGATTATTTTACAGAGTCGGATATTATACAACCCCGAATTTTATGCAGAACTTTGCCATTCAGTTTAAATTAAAATTGTTGGAATTTTAATATAAATTCATTCTCAAAATTCCCCTCCTTTGGAGGGGTGGCGAAAATTCAACGAATTTTTGACGGGGTGGTAAAAAAATTAGCAATTAAAAATCAATAATAAACAATGCAAAAAATAGAGATAAAAGCAGAACAATTTTTCGAATTATTAAAATTAAAAGATACCTCCATGTGGGAAATTTTTGACCAGATGATTGATGGAAACGAAAAAGAAATCATCTTTCTAGATAACGAAAATAAAATTCTTTTCAATTATATTCTTCCTTCAGAAAAAGAAAAAATGGAAGAAGACAGAAAAGAATTTTCAAAAGAATTTGCGGATAAATTAGCGAATCAGAATTAAAAAATGATTTCGGNAATCCAAAGAAAAATCTGCAGACGAACATGACGGAAAACTTTTTGTCATCCAGAAAGGAAAAGCCATTTGTGATAAAGCTCGGCGGCTTCGCCGCCGAGCCGAAATCAAATCTGTATTAAATATGAATTTATCATTTCAAAAATTCATCAACCGTTTTCTTACCCTCTACAACGTCATGAACTCTCAGGATTTTTGCACCTTGCTGTAAAACTTTCAAATGTAATTTCTGTGTTTCTTCATTAACATCTAAAGGTGATTTTCCCAAAGGTTTATAAATGAAAGATTTTCTTGAAATTCCAATTAATAAAGGAAATTTTCCAAAACCTAAAAACTTCACTTCATCGATCATTTTCATCTGATCTTCAACTGTTTTTCCAAAACCGAAACCGGGATCAAGAATAATATCGTTGACACCCTTTTCAAGTAATTCATTCGTTTTTTTAGAAAAATATTGATTCATGGAAACGGTAATATCTGCAAATTTCATTTTATCATGCATTGTTTCATACGAAGGATTTACGTGCATCAAAATATAGGGAAGTTTTGTTTCTGCGGCTGTATCAAACATTTTATCATCAAAATTTCCTCCTGAAATATCATTAATCAGATCAATTCCTTCATTAAAACCAAACTTTACCGTTTCAGCATAAAAAGTATCTAAAGAAATCAAAGATTCCGGAAATTCTTTTTTAATTAAAGAAATCATATTTCCGATTCTTTTAATTTCTTCTTCAGCACTTAGAAATTCTGCATTTGGTCTTGTCGATTGCGGACCGATGTCGATAATCTCTGCTCCATCTTTCAGCATTTTCTCTGTTTGTACCAACGCTGATTTTTCATTGTTAAATTTCCCGCCGTCAGAGAAGGAATCCGGAGTAAGATTAAGAATTCCCATAATTTTCGGAGTGGATAAATCGACTAATCTCCCGTTACAGTTTATTGAATGATAATTGATCGATGATAAATGATTTTGCATCCCACAAAAATACTAACTTCCTCCTTCTGTTCTACAATTTCAATACAAAAAACTAAGCCTCGATTCCTGCTACCTAAAACCTAATTCGTATATTTGAAAGATTAAGAAAATTTATGTCAGAAACATCAATACAGTTCGGAAAAGTGATCAGCGAGTGCCGTGAATTATTCAGTAAAAAGCTACAGGATTACGGTGCAGCATGGAGGGTTTTGAGACCGAGTTCTATTACGGATCAAATTTACATTAAAGTCAACAGAATCCGCACGTTACAGATGACTGACAAAAAGATGGTTGACGAAAGTGAAGAAGATGAATTTATTGCAGTAATCAACTACTCTATCATCGGATTAATTCAGCTTGAAAAAGGTTTTTCCAACGATTTTAACGAAAATAAAGAAGAGATTTTAAGTCTTTACGATACATATTCTGCAGAAGCCCAGGCTTTAATGGAAAGAAAAAATCATGATTATGGTGAAGCGTGGCGAGACATGAGAATTTCTTCAATCACAGATTTGATTTATCAGAAAGTTTTAAGAACAAAACAAATTGAAGATAATCAAGGGGTTACAATCGTTTCAGAAGGTTTAGATGCCAATTATTTTGATATGTTGAACTATGCCGTTTTTTGCCTGATAAAATTCTCCGAAAAAGAAAATAACGTCGAATCCAAAACTATTTAATTATGATCAAAGGTTTATTACGTTTCATTATCGCCATAATATTTATTCTTTCTGGCTTTGTAAAAGCTGTGGACTTGGTAGGTTTTTCATTTAAAATGGAAGAATACTTTGCTCCTAATGTCTTTGATATGCCTTTTTTGGAAAAATTCGCTCTTCCACTTTCTGTATTTGTGGTTGTTTTGGAACTATTTTTAGGATTTATGCTGTTGGTAAAACTGAAACTTAAATTCACTTTATCAGCTTTAATTGCCCTTTGTATTTTCTTTGGTTTCCTTACATTCTATTCAGCTTATTTCAATGTAGTAACAGATTGTGGCTGTTTTGGAGATGCAATAAAATTCACACCTTGGCAAAGCTTTATTAAAGATATTGTTCTGCTTGTTGGCTTAATCATCGTGTTTATTCTTTACAGAAATGACTTTAAGAAAACAGATGCTTACAGTTATAGTGATAAAAAAGAATCTTCAAATACATTGAGATATATTCTTTTGGGGGTATTTTCGATTGTAATGATTTTAGTTGGCGCTCACGGGATTGTTCATGAACCCGCTATTGATTTCCGTGATTATAAAATCGGAACAGACTTAAAAGCTGAGAAGGCAAAAATCAATAAAAATCCATCAGAATACAAAACTTTTTATTCTCTTAAAAACTCAAAAACGGGAGAAATTTTAAAGGTAAATCAGGACGATTATATTAAAGAAACAAAATATTGGGCAGAAGATTCACCCTGGAAAATTGAGGAAGGAAAAAATGAGTCTGTTTTGGTAAAAGAAGGTTATAAATCTGAAATTGCAAAATTTAAAATCGAAGATCCAACCGGATTGGATATGACCCAGGAAATTATCAATGCGCCTAAAGCAATTTTGGTTTTCTCCTATCATCCACAAGATATTTCTCCTGAACTGTTAAAGCAAATTGAGGGTAAAGTGAAAGCTCAGAAAGCGAGTGTAGTGTATGGAGTTTCTACGCTGCCGAATACTTTTAAAACGATTAAAAATGCTATGATGGACGGAACTGCCATCAAAACAATCGCCAGAAGCAACCCATTTGTTTTAATTTTACAAAACGGAAAAATTATTGACAAACAGCCCGCAAAAGATTATTTAAAATAGTCAATTGTGGAATGGTAAATCGTCAATTTTAAAATATAAATAATTAACTATCAATTCAATTTATAAATGCAAAAATCAAATAAATCTATCGCCGGTTATCATTTGTTAATGATCCTTTCGTCTGTAGACGGAGAGTTTGCTCCTGAGGAAGGAATGCTTGTTCAGCAGTATTTAGCCGATGAATTTCCTTTCAAAATCAATCTGGATGATGAGCTTGAAGTCATTGCCTTGTTGAAGCCAGAAGAATGGAAAGGTCATTTTGAATTTCATGCCCGTTGTTTCTTCGACGATTCTACTGAGGAAGAACGTTTGAGCTTTATTCAATTTGCAAAAACTTTAATTAAAGCGGATAATATTGTGACCGATGAGGAACATACTTTCTACACACTTTTGAAAAATCTTTGGAATATATAATTAATTGAGACACTAGATATTAGAAGTTAGATATTAGTTTTAAAACACTTTGATATTTCTAACTTCTCATTTCTAATCTCTAACTTCTAAATAAAAAAATAGATCTATGAGAAGAAAAATAGTTGCAGGAAACTGGAAAATGAACAAAAATGTAATTGATGCCCAACAATTGATGGTTCAATTACTAAGCTATAAAAACAATAATGCAACCAACTGTGAAGTTTGGATTGCACCTCCGTCTTTATATTTGGTGATGGCAAAAGATATTTTCGAAAAAGACGAAATCGGAGTATTTGCACAAGATATCAGCGAGCATGAAAGCGGAGCGTACACAGGAGAAATTTCTGTAGATATGTTGGAATCAATTGATGCAACAGGTTCTTTGATCGGACATTCTGAAAGAAGACAATATCACGGTGAAAATGATACTCAATGCAATAAAAAGGTGAAATTAGCTTTAGATAAAGGTTTAATTCCGGTTTATTGTAATGGCGAAACTTTGGAACAAAGAAAAGCAGGACAGCATTTTGATGTTGTAAAAACTCAGACTGAAACGGCACTTTTCACACTTTCTGCAGAGGAAATTAAAAAAGTGGTGATTGCTTACGAGCCGGTTTGGGCAATCGGAACTGGTGAAACTGCTACTCCTGAACAAGCTCAGGAAATTCACGCTCACATCAGAAGCATTATTGCTGGAAAATACGGGCAGGAAGTTGCTGATGAAGTTTCGATCTTATACGGAGGTTCTGTAAAACCAGACAATGCAAAAGAGATTTTCTCTCAACCTGATATCGACGGTGGTCTGATTGGAGGAGCAGCGTTGAAACTGGAAGATTTTTCTAAAATTATTGAAGGATTTAATTCGTAATAGAAATTATACAACACATGGAAACCACCAAATCTGGTGGTTTTTTATGTTATTTATATTATTTTAAAGTTAAAAATAAAATAATGAATCTGATAGTTAATGGTTTTTCCTGATAAAAAGTAGACATAAAGTTTCTTCTGAAAAATCGTTAAAAAAGAAGTAAAAAGCGTGTAAGAAATTTGGTATTCTTCTGTGTTATCAGGAATTATAACTCCGTAAAATCCTTCAATTTCAACGGCAATAAAATCTAAAAAATTATTTTTGGATACTGACATGGCTCATCTATTTGTGTTCGAGCAATATACAAATAATTTTCATTTTCCGATATGGAAACTGTAAATTTCAATATAAAATTTTAACACATAAAGAAAGCACAATAAAAAAGTCTCCCAAAACTGAGAGACTTTTCATATAATTTAAATAAATTTACTGAATATCAACTATATACATTGTTCCTTTATCCTGCTTGCCGGTTTTAGGAAGAATTTTGGTTTTAGGATTTCCGTTTCCATCGTCTACAACACCAAAATCATCGTCGTTGAAAACAGCCAATTTATTATTTCCAAGATATACAATTCCTTCAAATTTATCATGTTCGTAACCAATTTTAGCAACTAAATCGACTGCCAATGTTTTAGTAACAGGTTTTAATCCTGCAGCTGTAATTTCATCCCAAGTAGATTGCTCAAGAGTTTTTCCGTTGATTTTCATTCCGTCAACTGCCGCCAAATCTGTTCCTGATACATCAGAAGCTCCCGAAAGATTAATTCTGTAGACTTTTTTAGTTCCACCAACAGATCCGAAATTACCATCTCTTTCAATTACCAAAAACTCGGTATTGCTAATCGGAGTAATATCGCAAACAGAATCTGAAGCTCCGCCGTTTTGTTTATATAAATATTGTTTGGTCTGTCCTGTTGCCAAATCAAAAGTCACAATTCTTGTTAATGTCGTATTGGTTGCCAACACTTTTGTAGGAACATACATTGTCGACTGCATCGTACCGACCAGCATTTTTCCGTCCGGCGTCATACACATTCCTTCCATTCCGCGGTTGGGTCTTCTTTTAGCAAAAACGGCAGGAAGTTTTCTCGTTCCTGTATTTACACCAATCGGACTAATTCTCTCCATTTCAACTCCTTCCGCACTATAATGAACGATGTGCGGCCCATACTCATCTGAAACCCAAAAAGTTCCATCTGCTGCTGCCACAATACTTTCACTGTCTAATCCAAAATTATCTGTACTTAACAAACTTCCGTCTGCTCCATAAGCAATTTCGCCTGTACTTCCCAATCCTACGGGATTTGGTAAACCTGTAATTAATTGTCCTGAAGGATTTTTAAGCTTGATATATTTAATCACTTCAATATTTCCTTCTGCATTAATCTTGAAATGCATAATAGTTGGGGTAAAATTGGGTACCAAAAATTTAATACCATTTAAATACGCCGTATTCGGACCACGATCGGTAATCACATAAAATTCTCCTTTTCGAGTCGGATGTGCCGTTGCACCAGATCCGAAACCTCCGTTGATAACATTTACTCCGTTTAGAGTTGCTAAAGTAGAAAAAGGAAATTCCTGAGGAAGTTTAGAATAATTAATATCCTGGTTGTTTACAGTATCGTCGTTGTCACAAGATGCAAGAGTCATGAATGCAAGAACAGGCAATAATATTTTTTTCATAATTACTTTTATGGCTGCGAAAGTAGGTATTGATTGTAAACTGATCTTGAATTCAATAATAATTGTATTTTAATTTTTTCATAAAAAAGACCCAGATTTAATCTGGGTCTGATACAAAATAACTTTAAATAAAAATTACAAAGTCTGCTTTTCGTGTTTTCCTTCTTTAATTTCTTCTACCATTTTGGCGTTAAAAGCGGGAAGATCTTTCGGAGTTCTACTCGTCACTAAGCCATTATCTGCGACAACTTCGCTATCCTCCCAATTAGCCCCGGCATTTTTCAAATCTTTGCTGATTGAATCTACGGAAGTCATATTTCTGCCTTCCACAACCTCAGCATTAATTAAAATCTGCGGACCATGACAAATTGCTGCCACAAGTTTATGCTGTTGGAAAAAATCTTTTACAAAAGACAAAGCCGTTTCGTTTGTTCTTAATTGATCCGGATTAATAACTCCGCCAGGCAAAACCAAAGCATCATACTCAGAAGCTGAAACTTCGTCTAATATTTTATCAACTTTATATTCCTGTCCCCAGTCTTTTTCTGCCCAAGCTTTTATCGTTCCTGATTTTGGACTGATAATGTGTGCCGTCCAGCCTTGCTGTTCTAGATATTCTTTGGGTGATTTTAATTCGCTTTCTTCGAAGCCATCTGTTGCTAAAATTGCAATTTTCTTTGACATAATTGTATGATTTAAGTGTTGTGACTTATTATTGGAAAAATGATGCCGTTCTTGATTTTGAAATTGATAAAAATTGTTAAAGTATTTTTTTTGACTGCCGAATCTGTCTAAACTAATTTTAAATTTAACCACAAAAAAGACAAATTGAGACTTATACGTTTTTACTATTTTAAATTATAGAATTACTTTAAACTAATGCTTTGTGCATTTTGAAAAATTTTAATGTTAGATACGTCAATTCGAATGTTTTTCGCAGCGAAACGCAGAAAAATGTATAGAGAATAGATCTGCCTTCAATTACAAACTTCTCGATACGATTTTTCAAAAAGCTACTCGAAGTGACGAAAGTACATCAAAGTGCACAACGGGTTTTAAATTATTATTGATGGTTTATAATTCCGACTAAAGCCCTAGCCCAGATTGGAGCAATTGTTTGAGCTCATTTTAGTTATTAGGTTTCGGCGGCTTCGCCGCCGAAACCTAATAACTAAAATAGCGAGTGCGGAAAGCTGGAAAAAGCTCCTAAAAATCATTCGTATAAATATGTACACAACAAAAAAACGCATCAATTTTTGATGCGTTTCTTAATTATTCTTTACAGAAAATTATTTCTTGTCTTTCGATCTTTGCAAAACTTCGTCTACCATTCCAAAATCTTTTGCTTCGGTAGAAGTCATCCAGTAATCTCTATCAGATGCTTTTTCAACCCACTCGTAAGACTGCCCTGAATGATCTGAAATAATGTCATATAATTCTTTTTTCAGCTTTAACATTTCTCTCAAGTTGATCTCCATATCAGAAGCAACACCTTGCGCTCCTCCAGACGGCTGGTGAATCATTACTCTTGAGTGTTTAAGCGCAGAACGCTTTCCTTTTTCACCTGCAACAAGCAATACAGCTCCCATAGAAGCAGCAATACCAGTACAGATTGTTGCAACATCCGGCTTGATAATCTGCATTGTATCATAAATTCCTAATCCCGCGTAAACGCTTCCACCAGGAGAATTGATATAAATTTGAATATCTTTTGAAGGATCTGCACTTTCTAAGAATAAAAGCTGTGCCGTTACAATATTAGCAACCTGATCGTCAATTCCTGTTCCCAAGAAAATGATTCTGTCCATCATCAAACGGGAGAAAACGTCCATCTGAGCAACGTTTAATCTTCTTTCTTCCATGATGTATGGAGTAAGATTCGTTGGACCATACATTCCCATATACTGATCGGTAGCCAAACCGCTATTTCCTAAATGTTTCGTAGAGAAATCTCTGAATTCTTTTTTAATGTCCATATTTCTATTGGTATTATTTTAAATTTTTCTAAAGTGTAAATTACAACTTTTATTCCTAAAATTTTTATAAGACTTTTTGTCACAGACGTAAATAAAAAAAGCTTTATCTGCCAGTATAAATTCCTGTAATAGCAGAATAGTCCAGCATTTTTGCTAATTCTATGGAAACTAAAGTCAGCATCTGAATTTTTTTCAATGATTCAAAATATTTTACCTCATCAGAATCTGAAAATTCCGTGAGCTGTTTTTGAGTTTCACCAATTAAAAATTTAACATATCTGAATTTATGAATTAAAATATCTCCGGCAACCTGTTCCGGAATTCGGTCTCCATAGTTTGGGGAATGAATATTTCTTGTTTCCCAATCGTGCAGTTCATTATAAATATTCATGAATTTTACGGCTGCGCTGCTCAATTCTTCATCCATTAAACCAAAAAAGAAATTTCCCTGCCTTAATTCATCTTTATTGATCCCATCTTTAATTTCAGAAACGATACGTTTATTTAATTCAATTTGAAACTCGTAATTATCTTCTTCGAAATGATTGATAATTTCCTCAATTACCGTAATATCATAGTCTTTATTATCGGGAGTTTTTCTGTGAAGCACAACATCTCCATAATTAAGCATATGGTTGATCAGATCATTTTCAAGTTTGGTTACATTAAAAATAATATGATTGGTTTCATCTTTCGGTTTTTCAACAACTTCTAATTTCGTCGGCTGAGCTTCTACTCTCGCCTGAGTTTTCTGATGTTGATTTTGAGTAATCTGTTTCTGAACATCCAATTCATTAAACAAACTCTGCTCAGACAGTCCGAATTTATTGGAAACTTCTTTAAGGTAAACCTCTCTTTTTAAAGCATTTTGAACAAAACCAACCGATTTTACAATATCACGAATCGCTTCAGCTTTTTTTATTGGATCGTTTCCGACTTCTTTTAAAAGGATTTCAGCCTTAAAATCAATAAAATCCATCGCTTCATTTTCGATGAACTTTTCAACATAGTCCTGCGGATGTTTCCGGGCAAAAGAATCAGGATCATCACCATCGGGAAACAGCATCACACGAATATTCATTCCTTCCGTCAGCAACATATCGATACTTCGGAAACTTGCTTTGATACCGGCATTATCACCGTCGAAAAGGATTGTTACGTTTTCGGTAAGTCTTTTGATAAGCTTAATCTGCTCCGTTGTCAAAGAAGTTCCTGAACTTGCGACAACGTTTTCAATTCCTGACATGTGAAGCGAAATCACGTCCATATACCCTTCCACCAAAAGACAGACATTTTTTCTGGAAATTGCCTGTTTGCTTTGATTTAATCCGTAAAGGACATTAGATTTATGATAAATTTCCGTTTCGGGAGAGTTGAGATATTTTGCGGTTTTAATGTTATTTCTAAGAATTCTTGCTCCAAAACCCAATACTCTTCCGGAAAAACTGTGAATCGGGAACATTACCCTTTCACGGAAACGATCGATTCCGTTCGGAGCATTTTCAGGGAAAATAGATAATCCTGATTTTTCTAAAATTTCTTTTGAATATCCTTTTTCAAGCGCAAATTCGGTAAAACCGTTTTTCTTTTCGGGAGAATATCCAAGCTGGAATTTTTTGATGATGTCATCCCGAAGTTCACGCTCTTTAAAATACGATAAACCAATTGATTTGCCTTCCTCTTCTTCCCAAAGAAAATTTTGAAAATAATCGTTCGCTATTTCATGAATTTTATAAAGCGTATCTCTTTCAGACTGTGCATTTTTTGCTTCTTCGGAGAATTCACGCTGATCTTCTTCAATCTCGATTCCGTATTTTTTGGCTGCGTGACGAAGTGCTTCAGGATATGTGAAATTTTCGATTTCCATTAAAAAAGAAATCGCTGTTCCGCCTTTTCCCGTTGAGAAATCTTTCCAGATCTGCTTACTCGGTGACACGACAAAACTCGGTGATTTTTCTTCGTGGAAAGGACTCAATCCTTTAAAGTTAGACCCTGCCCTTTTCAACTGCACATATTCACCCACAATCTCTTCTACACGGATTGTGGAAAATATTTTATCAATGGTCTGCTTAGAAATCATTCAGCAAAAATACGTAAAATAGAAGTTTCATTATATAAATCTAATAGTTTATAATTAATTTTACAGCAAATTATTCTATGCAATTTAATATTAAAAATATAGAAGACTGGCAAAATGTCGTAACAGAAATTCTTCCTGAATTTCAACATAATATCCTTTTACTGAAAGGAAATTTAGGTGCCGGAAAAACAACTTTTACTCAATTTTTATTGAAAAATCTGGGTAGTGAGGACGAAGTGAATTCACCAACATATTCTATTGTGAATGAATATAATACTCCAAAAGGGAAAATTTATCATTTCGATTTGTATCGTCTGAAAAACATTAAGGAAGTCTATGATATTGGGATTGAGGAATACTTAGACAACGCCTTTTTATGCATCATAGAATGGCCGGAAGTATACGAAGATGAACTGTACGGACTTAAATACCACGAAATGAGCATCATCAATACGGGAGAAAACAGAGAAATCACTTTCGAGTAAATATTATGTATCTTTGCTATTGAATTTAACTGTAAAATAACGATCTGTAAGAATCTAATTAATTGAAAGGATGAGTACTACAAATATTTTTACTCCTTTTACCGAAGAGGAACTGATGCCAAAAGAGGAAAAGCTGGAAGTCATCAGAAAAGGAAGACAATTCAGCATAGGTATTCCCAAAGAAACCTCTCTGAATGAAAGAAGAACCTGTATAACACCAGATGCCGTGCAGGTTTTAGTAGAAAGTGGTCATGAAATTATCGTAGAATCAGGAGCCGGACAAGGTTCATTTTTTACAGATTTACAATATTCTGAATCGGGAGCAAGAATTACAAATGATCCTAAAGAAGCTTTTTCTCAGGATTTGATTCTAAAAGTCAATCCACCCACAGAAGACGAAATTGATTATATGAAACCCAATACTTATTTGGTTTCAGCACTTCAGATTAATTTAAGAGATAAAGATTATTTCTTAAAATTAGCAGAGAAAAAAATCAACGCCATTGCCTTCGAATTTATTGTTGACGAATACAAACAACTGGCTTTAGTGAGATTGGTCGGCGAAATTGCAGGAACGGTTTCCATTCTGTATGCATCCGAATTATTAGCGTTATCAAATGGTCTCATGTTAGGCGGAATCACAGGAGTAAGACCTGCCGAAGTGATCATTTTAGGAGCCGGAATCGTAGGAGAATTTGCCACAAAAGCAGCTATTGGTTTGGGCGCAAGTGTAAGAGTTTTCGATAATTCACTTTCAAAACTGAGAAGACTACACACATTGGTAGACAGCAGAGTTCCGACTTCAATTATTGATCCAAAAGAACTTAAAAAAGCGTTGAGACGAGCAGATGTTGTGATTGGAGCTTTACCAAGATTAAACATGACTCCTATTGTAACCGAAGATATGGTTATGAAGATGAAAAAAGGCAGTGTCATCATCGATATTACCATTGACAACGGAAAAGTAATCGAGACATCCGAACTGACAACCATGGAAGATCCCTACATCATCAAACATGGTGTAATCCATTGCGGACTTCCGAATCTTACGTCAAGAATGCCGAGAACGACAACAAAAGCGATTTCTAATTTCTTTCTTTCCTACATTTTAAATTACGACGAAGAAGGCGGTTTCGAAAATATGCTGGTTCGCAAAAACGAAATGAAACAGAGTCTTTATATGTACAAAGGCAGACATACGAAGAAAAGTATTTGCGACCGTTTCGGACTTACTTATCATGATATCAATCTTTTAATTTTCTAATGAAAAAACTCAAATTCTTCGCCATTGGACTTATTCCGGGGCTTGCCATCGTATTTTTTGTATTGAATAAAAAAGGTGCGAGCTGCAGCGGTTATCTTCCCAACAGCCGTGTCATTGCCGAAACATTGTCTAAAGATTTTAAATATTCCGACAGTTTTAAAGCAGAAATGACTGCCTTAAAAATTGATGAGAAGTTTATAAAAGACAGCATTATCACCAACGGAAAAATAGATTTCGATAAAAGTCACGCACAGAAAAAACCGTGTCCTGATTATGTTCTGTTTTATCCTGAAAAAAATCCAACGTACGAAATTACTTACGAAAAGTGTGAGGAAACTACTGCTTTGAACACATTGAAAAAATTGAAATAAATTATTTCTATGGAAGGCAACTACTACATGATTCATGATTATCTGATCTTCATTGGAGTATTTGCTATTTTCTTTTTTGCAACGGTAAGTATTTATTTATTTAGCCAGAATCAGAAATTTAAGATAAGAAATGCCAAACTTTCCGAAGCCAATAAAATAATTGAACAACGATTAAACGAGGTTCAACTTGAGCATATCGGCACAAAACTGAATCCGCATTTATTCAAGAATATTTTAAATTCTGTTCAGTCACATGCGTATCAAACCTATATGTCGTTGGATAAACTGGCGAATGTTTTAGATTATATTTTATACGAAAGCAACAATAAATTTGTAAGTCCAAAGGATGAATTAAATTTCGCTTTAAGTTTAATTGAAATTAATAAAATAAAGGTAAATCCACTTTTTGATTTCAGAATTAAATCTAAGATTGATAAATCTGACACCGTTTACGAAGAGAAGATTTTTGCTCCGTTGATTTTAGTCGATTTGATAGAAAATGCTTTTAAACACACCGATTTTCTGGCACAGGATTCATTTATTTCAATTCAAATAGAACTTAAAGACGGAATTTTCATTATGAAAGTGAGCAACAAGGCTTCCGTAAAAAATATGCTGGAAAAAGAAAAAAGTGGTTTCGGAAGTCAGTCATTGGATCAACGACTGAAAATGATTTACAGTAATTTTTATTCGCTTCAGAAAAACTCAAAAAACGGTATCTTCACTGCGGAATTAACAATCAACTTAGGCGAATTCTATGATAAAATGCGTTATTCTTGATGATGAATTATTGGCAATCAGCTATTTAAAACTTTTATGCGAACAAATTGATAACGTGGAAGTTGTGAGAGCTTTTAATGATCCTAAAATATTTTTAAGCGAAATTGAGAATATTGATTGTAATGTCTGCATTCTCGACATCGAAATGCCAGGAATGAACGGTTTACAGGTTGCAGAACTGATTTCAGGCTCAAAAAAAATCATCTTTACCACCGCTTATAAAGAATATGCTGCTGAAGCTTTTGATTTGAATGTGGTTGATTACGTAAGAAAACCCATTAAAAAGGAAAGATTAGAGCAAGCTTTCGAAAAAGCAGCCGAATTACTTCAGACTTCGCACAAAAAAGACTTTATCGAATGGAATACCAATATCGGGAAAACCGTTATCTTCACTGAACAAATTGCCTACATCAAAACTTCAGAAATCGACAGCCGCGACAAAATCATTCTTTTGAATGACGGTACAAATATTATCCTGAAAAACCTTAATTTTAAGAATCTTCTCGAAATGCTTCCGCCAAAAGACTTCGCCCAGGTTAATAAAAAGGAAATCATTGCGCTGTCTGCTATTAAAGTTTTTTCAACCAACGAAATTATTACATCTATTCCTCTAGAAGGAGAGAATTTTTTAAAGTTACACATCGGTGAAGCTTATAAAAATTCGTTAGTAAAAATGTTCGGAAAATAATTTTTTACTTCGATTCATTTCTTTCCTCCTGTTTCATTACATTATTTAATCCATTTATTACATTTAAAAAAGAATCATATTCATCATAATTATATTCTTCTCAACTTTGCAGAAAATTGGAATCATGAAATTGGGAAAGTACAGGAATATTATTTTTTATGTCGCTACGATTATTTTTTTCTCATGCTTGATGTATTGGTTTTTCATTGAAGGAAAAACGCTGGAAATAGGAGAAAATATTGCTCCAAGTAAAGCCACAGGATCTACCATGTGGGAAAATTTTGTCGATTCATTTCTTACCAATCTTCATCATCCTTTAGCACTTCTTCTCGCCCAAATCGTTACCATCATTATGGTGGCAAAACTTTTTGGCTGGATCTGTGTGAAACTAAAACAACCTTCCGTAATCGGTGAAATGATTGCGGGAATTGTCCTCGGTCCATCTCTTTTCGGATTGTATTTTCCGGAACTTTCAGCATTTATTTTTCCTAAAGAATCATTAGGAAATTTACAGTTTTTGAGCCAGATCGGTCTCATTCTTTTCATGTACATCGTAGGAATGGAGCTTGATTTAAGTGTTTTGAGAAAAAGAGCGCATGATGCCGTGGTCATTAGCCATGCAAGCATCATTATTCCGTTTGCTTTAGGTGTTGGACTTTCCTATTTTATTTATAAAGAATTTGCCCCGGACGGCATTCAGTTTAGTTCGTTTGCTTTATTTATCGCTATCGCAATGAGTATCACTGCATTTCCGGTGTTAGCAAGAATTGTTCAGGAGAGAAATTTACATAAAACAAAGATAGGAACTGTTGTTATTACCTGTGCCGCAGCAGATGATATTACCGCCTGGTGTATTTTAGCAGCCGTAATCGCTATTGTGAAAGCAGGATCTTTTTCAGGATCTGTATTCGTTATTTTAATGGCAATTCTGTATGTTTTTATCATGATTAAAGCGGTACGCCCGTTTCTGATTCGAATTGCCGAATCACAAAAAGGAAAAGGCTTTATCAGCAAAGCATTGGTTGCTGTATTTTTCCTGATTTTAATTATTTCATCCTACGCAACAGAAGTTATCGGTATTCATGCACTTTTTGGAGCATTTATGGCGGGAGCGATTATGCCTGAAAATGTAAAATTCAGAAATCTTTTCATTGAAAAAATAGAAGATGTTGCCTTGGTTTTATTACTGCCTCTTTTCTTTGTATTTACGGGATTAAGAACGCAAATCGGATTACTGAACGATCCTCATCTTTGGAAAATCGGCGGATTCATCATTTTAACTGCAGTTACCGGAAAATTTGTAGGAAGTGCACTCGCTGCAAAATTCCTGAAATTAAGCTGGAAAGATAGTCTCACGATTGGTGCACTTATGAATACAAGAGGATTAACGGAGCTTATTGTATTAAATATCGGTTATGATTTAGGCGTTTTAGGTCCTGAATTATTTGCCATGCTGGTCATTATGGCATTGTTCACCACTTTTATGACGGGACCTTGCCTAGATCTCATCAATTATCTGTTTAAAGGCAAAAAATCAATGGTTGAAGATGACGAAGAAGACGATGATAACCATGCTAAATATAGAGTTCTCGTATCTTTTGAGACAGCAAAATCAGGAAGTACATTGTTGAAACTAGCCCATAATCTTACGCAGAAAATGAATGGAAATAAAAGTGTGACTGCAATGAATATTGCGCCTGTAGATGAACTTCACGCTTTTGATATTGATGATTTTGAGAAAGAACAGTTCAAAAATGTAATAGATACTTCGAATGAATTAAACCTGGAAGTCACTACCCTTTTCAAAGCATCCACTGATGTTGAAAATGACCTTGCGAATATAACCAATAAAGGAAATTACGATCTTCTTTTGATCATGCTCGGTAAATCGATGTATGAAGGAAGCTTGTTGGGAAGATTGCTGGGTTTTACTACAAAAATCATTAATCCCGAAAAATTATTAAACACCGTAAAGGGAAAAGGAAATATTTTTAACAATTCACCTTTTGACGATGTAACGCTTCAGCTGTTGGATAAAGCGACCATTCCGGTGGGAGTTTTGGTTGAAAAAGAATTTACTTCAGCGGATAAAGTTTTTGTTCCGATCTTTAATTTAAGCGATTTTTATTTGCTTGAATATGCGAAAAGACTAATCAATAATAACAATTCTCAAATCATCATTCTGGATGTTGCAGGACAAATCAGAAATAATATCGAGGTAAAAGAACTCATCAGAAGCATCGAACAGGTGGCACCCAATCATATCACTTTATATAACGAGAAGAAAATTGAGAAAGAATTTCTGAATTCTCAGGACTTAATGTTGGTCAGCAGTAAAAGCTGGAAAAACCTGATCGACACCAAAAGCCTTTGGTTATCGGATATTCCTTCGACATTGATTATCTCGAATCCATAATTATTGTCAATGGTGAATCTTGCTTCGCAAGTCAATGGTCAATTTTTTAAATTCATAATAAAATTAATTGACAGCAAAGCGAATTGACAACGATGTTTAATTGACTTTAAAATTAAATTTCAAAGCAAAATTCACCATTCACTTTTTTTATCTTTGATTAAAAATTATCTATCTTTGTCTTGTGATTACAAATAACAGAACATATTATTACGAAATTTTTAACTCCAATTTGGGATAAGGATTTCTTATATAGATAACACAAACCTCGTCCTTGGGCGGGGTTTTTTGATTTTAAAATGTAACAAATGAAAATAAGTATAATAGGGATAGGATTAATCGGCGGTTCAATCGCTTTAAAATTAAGACAAAAAGGAATTGCAGATTTCATTTACGGAATCGACAACAGCAACGAACATCTTAATGAAGCTTTAGATTTAAAAATAATTGATGAAAAAGCAGACTTAGAACATGGAATTAAAAATGTCGATCTAATAATTCTTGCTATTCCGGTGGATGCTGCAAGAAAATTATTGCCGAATGTATTGGATTTAATTTCAAACAATCAAACCGTCATGGATGCGGGATCGACAAAAGCCGGAATTGTAAATGCCGTAAAAGATCATCCTAAAAGATCCAGATTTGTGGCTTTTCACCCGATGTGGGGAACGGAAAACAATGGTCCGAAATCAGCTATTTCAGACAGTTTTTCGGGAAAAGCAGGTGTGATTTGCAATAAAGAAGAATCTGCAACAGATGCTTTGCAGTTGGTGGAAAAAATCGTTAAAAATTTAGATATGCATTTAATTTATATGAATGCAGAAGACCACGACATACATACCGCATACATTTCACACATTTCCCATATTACATCTTATGCGTTGGCAAATACCGTTTTGGAAAAGGAGCGTGAAGAGGAAACGATTTTCCAGTTGGCAAGTTCTGGTTTTTCGAGCACAGTTCGTTTAGCAAAATCTCATCCTGAAATGTGGGTTCCTATTTTCAAACAGAATAAAGAAAATGTTTTGGATGTTTTAAATGAACATATCGCCCAATTAAGAAAATTCAAATCGGCTTTAGAAAAAGAAAACTTCGAATATCTTGGAGAATTGATTTCAAATGCCAATAAAATACGTGGAATTCTCGATAAATAAAGATTTTAAAGCAACTAAACTTCCTATTCCGGAAGTTTTTTTATTTTCTTTATCAATTACTTTTTTAACTTTATTAAAAAATATTTTAATTTTATTCAAATTTATATTACTTTTACAAAAACAAAAGTATGAAACTACCTATAGTTTGTCCGAGTTGCGATCATACGCTTAATGTAAGTCAGATGAAATGTCCCAGTTGTAAAACTGAGGTCAGCGGTAATTATGAGCTTCCGGTAATTCTAAAGCTGAACCGTGATGAACAGGATTTCATTTTAAACTTTTTCCTGTCCAGCGGAAGCATCAAGGAAATGGCAAAACAGGCAGAACTTTCCTATCCCACAATGAGAAATAAAATGGATGATCTGATTGAAAAAATACAAAAATTAAACAGCTGATACGATGAAAAATATACCTGTGAGAATTGGTTGGGAACTTTTAATTCCTATTTTTTTAATTATTCTGCTCCCGATGTCCTTAGATACGAAAAATGGAAACTGGGAAGTAATGCTGGTACCTTGCGCAGTTTTTGGAGTCATATTATTGCTGATGTTCACCATTTTGTACAAGATCGATCATGAATTTCTATATATAAAGAATTCAATTTTCGGAACTACAAAAATCAAAATAAGTGAGATCTACAAAATAGAAAAAACCGGAAACATAATTTCTTCGCCTGCACCAAGCATTATCGGGCGTGTAGAAGTTTTTTTCACAAACGGAAGCATTATTATATCTCCGAAAAACTTCAGCGATTTAGAAAATGAGCTGCTTAAAATAAATCCAAATATTACTGGAAAAAAATAAAAACAATGAACTGGAAAACTATTTTTAATCCCTTTTTAAAATTTGATGAGAAAATTTTACTGGCAGTAGGAATTATCGTTTTTGCGATTAATATTTTCGGCTGTTATTATTCTGAAAGTGTGAACGACAGTATCTTTCATTACTCACCTTTAGGCAAAAATCAGGATATTTGGGATATTGTAAAAACGAATGGTTTAAGTTATATTTCTGCAATAGTCATTCTATTTATTCTCGGTAAAATTTTAAATGGTAAAACAAGACCTATCGATATTATCAACACGGTTTTAGTTTCTCAAATCCCATTAGTCATCATGCTACCGGTGAACGGATTACCTTTTTATAAAGCGGCATCGAGCAGCATTACCGAAAACATGGCACACCCTGAAAATATTCCTATTCAAAATATGGCAATAGTAAGTATTTGGGGATTTATTACTTTAATTTTCCTTATTTACAGCATTGTTTTGTATTATAATGGCTTTAAAACGGCAACCAATATCAAAAAATGGCAGCATATTGTACTTTTTGCCTTTGTATCAATCGTATGGACGGTTATTTCTCAATCTCTATTTTAATCTAAAAATTTAATTATATGAAAACCAAACTATTATGGGTGCTGATTTTATTAGCACAGACTTTTTACGCCCAGGAAATAACGGGCTCATGGATAGGTGATCTTGATATTCAGGGGATGAAACTTCCGCTTACACTTATCATTAAAAAAGAAAACAACAAGTACATTTCTGTTGCGGGAAGCCCCAAACAAAGCGATAAAGAAATCCCGGTTAACAAAACAGAATTTATCAATAACGAACTTATGTTTGAAGTTGAAAGTTTAAACGCTTCTTACAAAGGCCAATTTAAAAAAGATCATTTTGAAGGAACTTTTACTCAAAATTCATTTTCAGGTTCTTTAAATCTTTATAGAAATGATGGAAGTAAAACTATCAGCTCTAAAGATGTACAATTAAAAGATATTGGAAGCAGAGCCATTAATACTGCGAAAATTGATGATTATTTAAATTACATCGTTCTAAACAAGCAAGCAATAGGCAGTATTTCTATTTTTAAAAATGGTAAAGAAATTTATCAGAAAAACTTCGGTCAGGAACAATTACCCAATATAAAATGGGATACCAATACGGAATATCAGATTGGTTCCATCAGTAAAATGATCACTGCAGTGATGATCATGCAACAGGTTGAAAAAGGAAAAATCAACAGTAATGATAAACTATCGAAATATTATCCCGATCTTCCAAATGCTGAAAAAATCACTTTAAAGAGTATGTTAAATCATACCAGTGGATTGGGAGATTATGTTGGTCAGAATTATCAGTGGCTTTTTGAAAAACCGGTGGGTGACAAAGCTATTTTAGATGAAATAAAAAAACAAGGCGTGAGTTTTCAGCCGGGAGAAAAAACCAGATATTCCAATTCGGGGTATTATCTTTTGAGCAGAATTTTAGAAACTGTTACGAAAAAGCCTTACAATATTTTGCTGAAAGAAAATATAACTGATAAAGCCAATATGAAAAATACTTTTTCTGTGCTTGATAATCCTAAAAATGTATTCGCATCCTATGAAAACAATACAGGAAAATGGACAGAAATGCAGGATTTTGATTTTCACAACTGTATCGGTTTGGGAGACATCAGTTCTACACCCAACGATATGAACTTATTTATTAATGCTTTATTCAATTATAAGTTTGTAAAAAAAGAAACTCTTGACACCATGTTACCAAAATCTGATAAAAATTTCGGATTGGGAATGATGGCAGTTCCGTTTTACAATAAAGTTTCATTCGGACACGGTGGCGATACGGCGGGAACCCACTCCATTGTTTCATACAGTCCGGCTGAAAATTATTCTTTTGCCATAATGATTAACGGAGAAAAAATGTCGCATAATGAATTGTCAATTGGTATTCTGAACATTATGTACGACCAGAATGCTGAATATCCGAAATTTAGTGAGGTGAAAAATATTCCAAAACAAGAATTGCAGAAATATTCAGGAGATTATACGTCTGCAGATATTCCTTTGGGACTAAAAATATTTGTTAAAGATGAAACACTTTTTGCACAGGGAACAGGACAGACCGCTTTTCCTCTAGAATATGCCGATAAAGATCAGTTTAAGTATGAAAAAGCTGATTTAAAGCTAACTTTCTTTCCTCAGAAAAATGAACTCCAGATGCTACAGAGAGGAACAACATTTAATTTTAAAAAGAAATAGATAAAAGCAAATCCTTAGAAAATATTCTAAGGATTTTTTATTTCAATTAAATATTTAAACTTAACATTCCGGAACATTCACTGCAATTGCCAATCCTCCTTCCGACGTTTCTTTAAATCTGTCACTCATTGACAAAGCTGTTTCCCACATCGTCTGAATCACCTCATCCAAGCTAACTTTCGCTTTTACAGGATCACTTTCCAATGCAATATTAGCAGCCGTAATGGCTTTTATAGCGCCCATCGTATTTCTTTCAATACATGGAATCTGCACCAATCCTTTGATCGGATCACAGGTTAGGCCTAAGTGATGCTCCATGGCGATTTCGGCAGCCATTAATACCTGACCAACAGTTCCGCCAAGAATTTCTGTAAGACCTGCCGCCGCCATTGCCGAAGAAACTCCAACTTCTGCCTGACAGCCGCCCATCGCCGCAGAAATAGTTGCATTTTTCTTGAACAATGTTCCGATTTCTCCCGCTACCAACAAAAATCTTACAATATCATCCTCACTTATCGAATCTGTAAAAGCCTGAGAATACATTAAAACCGCCGGAATTACCCCACTTGCGCCATTGGTTGGAGCAGTGATAATTCTTCCGAAGCTTGCATTTTCTTCATTTACCGCTAAAGCAAAACAGGCAATCCATTTATTGATATTGGTAAAGTTTTCTTCGGCATCAACAACCTGCTGAAACCATTCGTCTTTATTTTTATAAATTTTATCTCCGAGAAGCTTTCTGTTGATTCCGGCTGCTCTTCTGGTAACATTTAAACCACCGGGAAGAATACCTTCTTTATTAACTCCTTTGTAAATACATTCTTTAATTTGCTGCCAAATGTAAAGCGCTTCCTCTCTTGTTTCTTCCTGTGTTCTCCAGCTTTCTTCATTAATTAAGATGAGATCTGAAATTTTGCCAAAACCCAACTGCTGACAGTATTTTGAAATATCCGAAGCTTTGTGACAGGGATATAATGTACGGACACACTGCTTTTCTATTGAGTTTTTCTCCTGGCTTGCAATAAAACCTCCACCCACAGAATAAAAATCCTGAACAAGCTCGGTTCCGTCTTCAAAAATAGCTTTGAAAATCATTCCATTGGGATGAAAATCAAGAGATTTTTTCATATTCAAGACCAGATGATGTCCGTAAATGAAAGGAATTTCTTTTTCGCCACCCAGATTTAGAATTTGAGTTATTTTTATTTTCTCAATTTTCTCATCAATTTTTGAAGTATTGATTGTTTTAAAATCTTCGCCATTCAAACCAAGCATTCCGGCAATATCTGTTCCGTGACCGATCCCCGTTTTTGCCAGTGAACCAAAAAATTCAAGAAAAACTTCTTTCACTTCAGCGATTGACCTTTCTCTTTTTATAATTCTTATAAATGCAGAAGCTGCATTCCAAGGTCCCATCGTGTGTGAACTCGACGGACCTATTCCTACTTTAATAATCTCAAAAACCGATATTGACTCCATATCAACAATGCATCATTTTAACCTAAACGCAAAGATACACGATAAATCGAGATGCAAAAGCCGGAGATGAAAAATCACCTCCGGCTTTCTAATTAAAACTATATGAACACTTGTAGATAACCTATTTTATGTGAATGATTAATTTTACTTTGCAAATTAATTTTAAAAATTGTCAGCAAAGCAAATTGATAATCACAATTGACCTTTAACAAAGACTTTCTTCATGCTGAGAAATGTCTAAACCGAGTTCTTCAGACTCTTCAGAAACTCTTAACGTAATAATTCTGTTTGTTACTTTATATAAAATTAATGATCCGAAAAATGCAAATAACGATACAAGAACCAAAGCCATCATGTGATGTGCAAAGACTTCAAAACCTCCGTGAAGCAGACTTGCATTTTCACCGTGTGCAAAAATTGCGGTTAAGATCATTCCCATAATTCCACCAACTCCGTGACAGGCAAAAACATCTAATGTATCGTCTATTTTCTTCAGAGCTTTCCAATTCACCATAATATTTGAAACAATAGCAGAGATAAATCCTATAAAAATACTTTCAGGAATTGAAACAAACCCACATCCCGGAGTAATGGCTACCAATCCTACAACAGCACCGATACAAGCTCCTAAAGCTGAAACTTTTCTTTTGTTAATTCTGTCAAAGAAAATCCACGTCATCATTGCTGAACCAGAAGCTATCGTTGTTGTTCCGAAAGCCATTGCCGCCGTTGCATTTGCACTTAAAGCAGAACCTGCATTAAATCCGAACCAGCCAAACCAAAGCATTCCTGTTCCTAACAATACATAAGAAATATTAGACGGTTCGTGATGTGGCTTTTTTCTGTTTCCTACAACTAAAGCCCCTGCCAATGCTGCAAAACCAGCACTCATATGAACCACCGTTCCACCTGCAAAATCTTTAACTCCAAAATATTTGTTTAATAGTCCGTCTGGATGCCAAACCATGTGACAAAGGGGTGTATAGATAAAAATACTGAAAAGTACCATGAATAAAAGATAAGAGACAAATCGTACTCTTTCAGCAAAAGATCCCGTAATTAAAGCTGGAGTAATCACGGCAAATTTCATTTGAAATAAAGCAAAAAGCACAAATGGAATCGTAGAAGCCATCGCTTTATGTGGCAACACTCCTACCCTGCTGAAAAAAGGATAACTTAAAGGATTTCCTATAATGCCGTAATGTACACCATTCATCGTAAAACCGATTGAATCTCCGAAAGAAAGCGAAAAACCGATGACCACCCATAAAATAGAGATCACGCCCAACGCAATAAAACTTTGAAGCATGGTAGAAATTACGTTTTTCTTTCCTACCATTCCACCGTAGAAGAATGATAAACCGGGAGTCATTAATAAAACAAGACCAGCCGCTGCCAAAATCCATGCGACGTCTGCTCCTACAATTTTATCTTCTGATAAAAATTCTCCCGTATTAGGAAAATCAACAATGGGGCTCCAAAATAATCCGCCAATTGCCACCAATGTGATAATTGAGAATGAAACGATCCATTTTAATCCTACTTTCATAAAAAATTAAATTTACCCCTACAAAAGTAAACATAATTTTCATAAAAACATATATTTTATTTTTAAAACCCCTGTAAATTTTGATTAAATTTTAAAATAAATATATTTTAATCAAAAATAACCCCTAAAATTTCAGATACTTCTTTGAATTTTGTAGCTGGAAAAAGATGCGTACCCCCTTTAACGATATAATTAGGTTTTGAATTTTTTATCGGAAAAACAATATCTCTGTCACCCAAAATCTGAATAACATCAGGATTTTCTTCAAATTTCCAATCTGAAATTTTTTCTACCGACCATTTTAGATAATACGGATCTCTGACTTTAAAATATTGTAATAATTTTGGATTCTTGGGATCAAACAGTTTTCTGACAACACCATATACATTTGCCGCTTTGTCATTAAACAAACCTAATGGTAATATTCTCGGAATTTTTGTGATTTCTCCGGTTCTTATCAGTTTAGATTTCTCTTTATCGGATTTTATACTTCCCATAATCACTACTTTCTGGGCAGGCTTCAGCTTATTAATTTCCTGAACCATAATTCCGCCAAAAGAATATCCTAATAAATAAAAAGGTTCTGAAATATTAATTTTTTCAGCCATTCTTATCACATATGCAGAAAATTCTTCATTCGGCTGTGGAATGAGCCAATCAATAAAAACGATTTCATGCTGATCAGAGAAACGTATCTTTTCGAGCACTTTAAAATCTGCTCCGAGACCACTTACTACATATATTTTCATACTACTAAAATAAAAAATTCAAACAAAAAAATGAGCGACTTCCGAAAGAAATCGCTCATTTTAATTTATCAAAAAGATTTAGAATCTTATTTTTTCTTTTTTGCAGGAGTTCTGTTTTCGTTATCCAATACCGCAGTTGAAATTTTAAACTGAATATCCATTTCATTTTTAATGAAATAATCTTTCAATGAAGACTGATAGAATACTTTGAAATCTCTTCTGTTTAAAGAGAATTTAGCAGACTCAATAACTACTGTAAACTGAGTGATATAAACGTTTGCAGGGAAAGTAATCGTCTTTCTTACCCCTTTAATCGTAATATCTCCGTAAACTGTAGAGTTGAACTCACTGTTTGCCAAAGGAATAATTTTAGTTAAATGGAATTTCGCTAAAGGAAATTTTTTAACCTCGAAGAAATTTGTGCTTTTAAGATCATTTGTTAGTTTTACCATATCTTCATCCTGGCTTGAAACATCACCCGCCATAAGCGACTTCATATCAATCACAAACTCACCGTCTACCAAAACCGTTTTATCGAAAGTGAATTTACCACTTTTCAGTTTTACCGTCCCGGAATGCGTTGTTGGTACTGTTTTTACAACCTTGTAACCCCACCATCTGATTTCAGATGAAGTTACCTTTACAACTTTATCTCCTTTTTTTTGAGCGAAAACAAATGACATACTTACGCACATCATAGCAAACAATAGTAATCTTTTCATTCTTTTTTATTTACAATTCAACAAAAATAAAAAAAAGTGTAGAACTTCTACACTTTTAACAATCTTTTTTTGATTAAATTATTTAGCTGTTACTTTTACAAGCAAATCCATATCATCTTTCACAAGAACATCCTGCATTGTAGATTTGTAAGCAACGTCGAATTTCTGTCTGTCGATAGAAAATTGTTTTGAAAGCAAACTTACCGTTCCATTAGAATACGTGATTTTTGCAGGGAAAGAAATTGCATTGGTTTTTCCTTTTACCGTTAAGTTTCCTGTTACTAAAGAAGAATATACTTTATCGTTATTTTTCTTTACTCCTGTAATTTTGAAAGTCGCAGTCGGGAATTTCTCAACTTCGAAGAAATCTCCGTTTTTAAGGTGACCATTAAGTTTTTGCTGATACTCACCTGTAAGGTCTGTTGCATTAATAGAAGTCATATCTAAAACAAAAGAACCGCCAACCAATTGGTTTCCTTTCATCACCATATCACCAGATTTTACCTTCACAGTTCCGTTGTGAGAGCTAGCCTCAGATTTTGCGATTTTATAACCCCACCACTGAACATCAGAACTTACTACTTTTTTTGATTGTCCGAATGCTAAACCACTAGCTAAAACTGCTAATAAAAATATTTTTTTCATTGAATAAAAAGTTATTTACTTGTTTGTTGTTTACTGATGCAAATGTAATTAACTTAATCAATAGATTTCGTTGATGTATATCAATAAAAAAAATAATTTTCATGAATAATATCATCCAATAAAAAACTCCGAATTTCTTCGGAGTTTTTGTTTATTCTTGAATGTAAGCACTATAAAGAGCAGCGCCGTTTAATGCCGTATAATTCTGCTTAATCAGATAGATCGGGATGCTTTTCAACATCTCTTCCATCTTATCGCTGATTTTATATTTTTCGTAGAATTTATCTTTATTGATGTATTCTCTTATTGCCTGAGGAATATCTCCTGAAATCAGAAGTCCTCCTGTTGCTTTTAATTTAAGTGCTAGGTTGTTGGCTTCTCTCGCAAGGAATTCAAGGAAAGTATCCAAAGCGATCTTACAAATCAACACATCTTCCTCCACCGCAGCTTTGTAAAGTTCTTCTGCAAAGTTTCCGTTAGCAAGACGGTCAGATAACCATTCCGGCTCAGGATGTCTTTTTACGTCTCTTAGAAATCTGTAAATATTAAATAAACCTCCTTTAGACAACACATTTTCCCAGCTTACGATTCCGTAAAGATTGTTTAAGAATTGATAAAATTCAACCTCAACATTCGTTCTTGGAGAAAATTCGGAGTGACCTCCTTCCGTTGCAAATGGTCTTAAATATTTTCCGTCAAAGAAATATCCGGCCTCGCCCAATCCATTTCCGGGAGCAAGGATGGCGACATTTCCTTTCTCAAGATGTCCGCTTGTGTAAATCGGATCTAGATCGCTGTCTTCCAGAAGAGCCATTCCGTAAGCGGAAGCTTCCTGATCATTCAGCATATCTATTCTTTCAAAATCGAAATCTTTTTTCAATTCTTCAATATCCAGATTCCACCCCAATCGTGCGGGTGAACTTTTACCGTCTAATACAGGTCCCGGAACTGCTATTCCCAACCTTTTTGTATTTTCCAGTTGGTTATCCTGAACAAACTTCTTCAATATTTCAGTGAAAGAAGTATAGTCTTTGGTTGGATAATTATTTTGGATTTTAATCTCAAGACCTCCGTTACTGGAAACAAAATAGCCTAAAGTTGTAATATCTTCACGTAGGTTTGCGCCAATAATAGAAACATTATCATTGCTACCGTTTTTTACTCCTGGTAAATAAAGTGGAAATTTTGGATTCAAAATCATAACCTCAAATTTTATCAAATATAATAATAGTTTTTGTAAATCCGACAGAGAAAAAGAAAACCTCTCCAAGTTTCTGAAAAGGTTTGGCTAATAATTGGTTATATTAGATATAATTACTTCCCTAACGGAATATTGTAAGAAAATCCTACCCCAAGGTTCCCAACATTATAGTCCTGATTTGGCAAATCGCCTTTGCTTCCTACAAATACTTTTTGATATTGCACGAAGAAATTCCAATCTTGGTTATGATATCCTATTTCCGGTTTGATATAAAAGCCACCATCCGGTCTGTCTAAAGTAGTATTCGAAGCTACCTTATCATCCCCAACTAAAAATCCATATCCTAAATCTGTTCCAAAATAGAAACCAGTCTGCTTAGGATAAATTCTGATCAAAGCTCCTACAGGAACTACTCCTACATCATTATTATTATAACCGTTGTTTTCTTTTCCGAAATAATGGGTGTATCCCGTTGCAATACCCAATCCGAATCCCGGAGTGATAAGGTTCTGATAGGCTACATCCACACCTACTGCCATAGAAGTATTATCAGAAGGAACCGCTAAACCAACATTTGCTCCCACCTTAATCATATTATTCATCTGCGCACTCTGTGCACTCAATGCTCCTGCAGTCAAAATTCCGGCAAATAAAATTGCTTGTTTAAACATTTTCATAACTCTGATTTTTAAATTTTACTAAGCTGGAAGATGTAAAAATCATGCCAAGGAAAGCCTTCTGTTTAATTTTAACATGAGCCGTAATTACAAAATTTTGAATATCAATTAATTATATTTTTAAAAAGTTAAATAAACGTTTAAATAAAAATTATATTCAGACATAGAAATTGATTACAAAAAACAAAATATATGATTTATCACAAATGGTTAATTGTAATATTAAGGATTTTTAACCGTTATTAATTTTAACCTTTTGTTTCTCAGTACATCCAAAAAATAAATATTCTTATGGTAGTTTCTTCATTAATTAACAATAAACATCTTCTGTGGCGTGCAGGCTTTGGAGCAGGAATTAGCCAGTTTGAAGACCTTAAAAGCCAGGAGACTAAAACTTTAATTAAAGATTTATTTAAAGAAGAAAATTTTACGGAAATAACTTACGAAACTCCCGATGTAGAAACAATCGACTATATGAATGACAAGTCGCCTGCCGAAAAAAAGAAAGAAATCCAGAAAATTAACCGGGAGCAAAACGAAGAACTCAATCTGAACTTTCTCAATAAAATGGTTAACAGCAAGGAGCAGATGAGAGAAAAAATGGCATTTTTCTGGCACGGTCATTTTGCTTCGCGAGTTCAAAACTCAAAATTCAACAGGCAGATTTTAAATGTTATCAGAAAAAATGCGTTGGGAAATTTTAAAGATTTATTGTTTGAAGTCAGTAAAGCGCCGGCAATGTTGAATTTCTTAAATAATCAACAAAATAAAAAAGATCATCCCAATGAAAATTTTGCCCGTGAAGTCATGGAATTATTCACAATGGGACGAGGAAATTATACTGAAAAAGATATCCGGGAAGGCGCAAGAGCATTTACAGGATGGGGGTACGACAAAGAAGGGAATTTTATTGAAAGACCAAAGCAACATGATGAGGGAACAAAAACTTTCCTCGGAAAAACTGGAAATTTCACAGGAACTGATGCTTTAAATATTATTCTTGAACAGAAAGCCACCGCAAAATTCATTACTGCCAAGATTTATAAATTTTTCGTAAATGAAAATGTAGATGAAACTATTGCTGATAAACTGAGTGAGAGTTTTTATCAATCCAATTATGACATCAGAAAACTCATGACCGAAATATTTTCAAATTCATGGTTTTATGATAAAAAAAATATCGGAAACAGAATAAAATCTCCTGTAGAATTAATGGTTGGAATGATGAGAACGCTTCCTATGAATATTCAAAATCCGGAAAATCTTATCGTTTATCAGAAATTATTGGGGCAGATGTTACTTTATCCGCCCAATGTTTCTGGCTGGCCCAACGGAAAATCGTGGATTGACAGCTCAACGTTGATGTTAAGATTACAAATTCCTCAGATTTGGTCGGGTTTGCGTCCGCTTGATTACCGTCCAAAAGAAGATGATGATGTAGATATGGGCTTGAAAAACAATACCAATACTTTAACCAAAAGTTTTAAAAACCCGAATATTACAATAGATTGGGCAAGGGTTGAAAAAATTTTTAATGGAAAAAATGTAGAAGATTATTTAATTCAAAGTTCAAAATCGTTGGATATGAATTCTGTTAAAAATTTCTCGGACAACAGTGTGAAAATGAATGTTATTAATCTCATGTCAACGCCTGAATATCAGTTGATGTAGTTTTGGTGGCAGGTTGCAGATTTTTGCTGATAGTTAAAGAACCTGCAACCTATCATCTTTAACCTAAAACCTATCTTTATGTTAATCAAAAGAAGAGAATTTCTAAAAATAAGTTCATTGGCTACAGCATCTTTACTGATGCCGAATTTCCTGAAAGCTATGACCTTCGATGAAGCATTAGCACCGAATCAGAAGATTTTGGTGGTACTTCAGTTTACAGGGGGAAACGACGGGCTGAACACGATTATTCCAACAAAAAACGATATTTATTTTAAGGAAAGAAATAAAATTGCCATTACAGATTCTTTGCAGTTAAATGATGAAACGGGAATTAATCCTGCCCTCTCCTATTTTAAAGAACTTCATGATAATGGTGAACTTTCCATTTTAAACAATGTTGGTTATCCGAATCCCGATAAATCTCATTTCCGGAGTATGGATATCTGGCATTCCGCCAGTAAAAGTGATGAATATCTGGAAACCGGATGGCTAGGGAGATTTCTGGATGAAGAATGTTACAATTGTGAGCATCCAACCCAGGCTTTGGAAGTTGATGATATGCTGAGTTTAGCTTTAAAAGGTGAAAATAATAAAGCATTTGCCTTCAAAGACCCGAAAAGATTATATCAGACAAGTCAGGAAAAATATTTCAAATCATTGTATGATCATCATCACGATGACGAAACCGTTTCTTATTTATACCAGACTTTGGGTTCGACCATCAACAATGCCGATTATATTTTTGAGAAAAGTAAAGCAAAGAAAACCGAACAAACCTATCCGAATTCTCAGTTGGGAAAAGACTTTAAAACAGTTTCTTCATTGATAAAATCTGATATTAACACAAGAGTTTATTATCTTTCTATCGGAAGTTTCGATACCCATGTCAATCAAAATGAAAGACAGCAGAAACTGTTCGGAGACATTAATGAAGCCTTAAAATCTTTCGTTGCAGATATGAAAAGCAACGGACTTTTTGATGATATTTTACTGATGACATTCTCGGAATTTGGCAGAAGAGTTGCCCAGAATGCAAGCAACGGAACCGACCATGGAACGGCAAATCAAATGTTTTTCATCAGTGGTGGACTCAAGAAAAAAGGAATTCTAAACCCGCTTCCCGATTTAACTAAACTCAATGAAGGAGATTTAATGTATACCGAAGATTTTAGAAAAGTATATGCAACCGTTCTTAAAAACTGGCTTAAAGCAGATTCTTCAAAAGTTCTCGGCTGGAAAAACGGAATTTATGATTTCATCTAAATAAAAAAAGAGACTGCTACAAAATGAACGGTCTCTTTTTATGATCTTTAAAATAACTATTTTTAAGTTGATGCAGGAAGTGGCTTTTTACTGTCTTCCTGTGGTTTTCCTTCAAGTTTTTCTGATATTTTTTTAATAACAAATTCTATAACCAATGGTGCTACAATAGCAACAACTGCTTTTAATATTCTTGATTTCATACTGTTTATTTTTTATAGCTAACATTATTACAATTTTCAAGCCATTATAAAATCAGCCATTATCAGAATCTTCCGAGTCATAATTTTGACAGGCTTCCTGTAAGCTTTTTTTAATTCTTTTTTTCAGTTTGTCAGGTTTTAAAACAGTAATAAATTCGCCCAATCCCAAAATCATTCTCTCCAATTCAAAATTCAGCTGAACACAAATTTTAAAAGTGGTTCCGGTTTCGTCTTCATCAATAATTTCCTGAGAATGATGAAATGGCTTCGTTTTTACATACGGAGCGTGTTTAGAATTGATTTTAAAAATAACATTCTGAGGACGTTGCGTTTCAGAAACCGTTACACCGATAACTTCTCCAAAATATCTGTCGGAATCGAAATCTTTATCAATATAATTCAACTGATCTTCCAGAGCGATCGTTTCCATTCTATCAAGTGCCAGATTGTACATTTTATTTTTGTGCCAGCAGATCAAAAACCAACGATTATTATATTCTTTCAACAATTGCGGATGAACTATGTAAGAATCTGATTCTCTTGCTTTAAAACTTTTATAAACAATATTTAAGACTTTCTTATTGACAATCGATTCATACAAAATATCAATATGTTCCAATCCTTTTAATTTCTCATTCTTATCCAGATGAATAATCGATTTCTGATTGGTCGAATGAATAGAATCCTCCAGTTTCTGAATCACTCCGTTCATTTCTTTAAACATTGAAAAATCCTTGAACTGCTTTAAAATCTGCACTGCATTATTCATCGCTTTCAGGTCACTTTCATTCACCGAAATATTGTGAATGCTATATTCCGGATCGCTGTATCGGTAATATTTTCTTTCAAAAACTTCAATCGGTGCTTCATACCCGAATTTTTCACTCCGCATATTTTGCAAATCTAGTTGTACCGTACGTTTGCTCACGAAAGATTCTTTACCTTCAAATTCAAACAACGCTTCAGAACACTCGTCGATTAAATCTTCCAGAGTATATTTTTTATATTTGTTTTTCAAGCATTTATCCAATGTTTTATAACGGATCAAAGCATTTTTGTTGGATGACATAATTAATTTGGATTAAGATTTAAGTTGCTATCCTCGTAAAATTCCCCTCCTTTGGAGGGGTGGCTAAAATTCGTAGAATTTTTGACGGGGTGGTTAGAAACAGGTTATCTACATTATTTTTTACTCAAAGCAACCCCTTCAAACGAAATCCCGTCCCAGCCAAACTCCATAAAGTTTCTGATATTTTGATGATCAGTTCCTTCAGGATTTTTCAAAACATCATTTCTATAGAAGTCTCCGAACAGATTCAGCGTATCTTCTTTAGACAAATCATTCAGTTTGGCATAACTGAAAACTTTGCACGATCCGTTGTTTTGATCAACTTCGTTTACCGTATTTCCATTAGTAAATTTTGTTGGTGTAAAATTATAATTCTCATCAATATAAGCGATTACATCTTTAAAATCAATAGTTTCAGGTGAGTTTTTTACTTGTTCTGTCATGATATTTTTTTGTTTATTTTTTGTAATTCGGCATCCAGATTTTGCCAGCAGTTCTGGCTCCAGATTCTGATGTATTCAAAACCTGCATTTCGTACAATTTTCTCTTTATGTAAATCTTCCAGATAGCCGAGATTTCCGGAATATTTTTCTTTGCTCATCGTTTCAACTACAATTGATTTCCCATCATTTTTCTCAATGAAAATATCAAATTCATATCCTCCGAAATGATGATTTTTTAAGATTTTTAACTCTGAAAATTCTTTTTGAAGACGATTATAAATCCCATCAATAAAGACATTGGATTGCATATTTCTATGCAGGTCCCTAGCGTACCCGAACTGATCTAAGGTATTCAGAATTTCTGTTCTTTCATTTTTATTCTGCTCACTTACTGCTTTGCAATACGCCAAGTAAGCATACAAAACTGCCTTTCTGTTATTGGATCCTTCCTGCTCCAACGCTAATTTGTAATTAGAGAAAATTTCTTCAGGAATTGAGTTACAGATATAGATTTTTTCCTTCGCTCTCGTAATAATCACATTGAGTAATTTATATCCTTTCGTATGATTAATCGGACCAAAACTCTGAATAAACTTACCATTCGATTTCTTTCCATAAGTCGTGGAAACAATGATAATGTCTCTTTCATCACCCTGAATATTTTCAAGGTTTTTAATAAATAATCCTGCTGCTTCCAATCCCTGAATTTTTTCCTTGAAAATTTCATTTCCGGGAAGATTAGCCTGTCTGACAATTTGTCTTTTGATATAATTTCGTTGTGAAATATTAAACGTTGCAATTCCCACCGACGGATAATTCCCATCTTTCAAAGGCTGAACAATACTTAAAATTTCCAATACTTTCTCAGCTTCTTCTTTATTGATGTGATCATCAAAAATCCCGTCAACCTGAAAAAATTCGATCGGCTGAATTTCAGAAGTTGCAGGAAGAGGTTTTAACCTTGAATTGTAGAAAGCATGATTCGAAAAATCAATAAGATAAGGGTGTTTAGAACGATAATGAAAATCCAGATGATTTTTTTCAAACTGACTTTCAGTCGCAAAATCCAATAGAGATTCAATATTCAACAAAGAGTTTTTATAAGTGATTACCTCATTTTCAGATTCTATATCGTCTTCATCTTCAATAATTCCATCAAAAACTTTACTGAAATAGCTTGAAGGCGGCATCTGATGCTCATCTCCTGCAATAATGATATTTTTCCCTTTCAGCATCGCCGGAAGATTATCTTCCAGTTTTAGCTGACTGGCTTCATCAAAAACCACATTATCAAAGTAAAAATTCTTCCCCTGAAAAAGATTGCTGCACGCATCAGGCGTCGTCAAAATAATTGGAAAGAAATTAGTGAACAAGTCAATGTCTTTCTGTACAATTTGTCTTAATGTCAGCCTTTTATGATTAATACTGCTTCTTTTATTATAAAGATTGGCAACCGTAATGTCTCTATTCGTCTGTTCAAATTTTTTCACCGCATTCTGCTGAGAATCATTCCAGAAATACTGAATAAAATTCTGCTGAGAAAATCCATATTGTTTAATCTGTTTCGTGATTTCTTCGTAATTTTTTTCATTAAAATTCAGTTTCGGATCTGAATAATGCGTCAGCAATAAAGGGAAATATGCCGAATAAAATGAAGATTTCCAATCATCAACCTGATAAAGTTTTTCCAGTAATTTTCTCTGAAAAATATTTAAAGGATGATAAAATGAAACCCAATTAAATTCTTTTAAAATAGGATTTTCAGGATGATTTCTGTACGATCTGTATTGGTCTAAAATGGAAATCATGTAGGCATCAAAATTTTGATATGTATTTCCAAAGTTCAGGTCTTTGACCCATTTTTCATTAGAAATATTTTTCTTCAATTGTTGAATGTGCTCAACAATAATATCCGTTTCTTTTCCGGAAACCACAGAATCAAATGCATTCAAAAAATCAATTGCATTAAATTGCTCTTCCAGTTTAGAAGAAAATTCCGACTGAAGATGTTGTATTTTCTGACGGTAATTCAGGATTTCGTTTTTGTTATTCCAAAGATTGTCAGACAGCTCAATAGAAGGGAAAAATTCGTTCAGGCTGATCTGTTTAATTGCTGAACTTATCTCTAATAATCTTTTTTGATTGCCGATTTTATTTTTCTTTGCGGAAGAAAACAACGCAGTGAATTTATAGAAAAAACCGTTCGTAATTTCCGGATGAAATTCCTCTGAATTTTGATTTAGAACTGAAGTTATCACTTCTGTTTCATTAATTAATGAAGACAGTTTATGAATATTCTGACTAAAATCCTGTTTCCTTTTTTCCTCATAAATTGGTTTGAAGTTTATAATTAATAATTGAATTTCATCCCACATTTTTTCATAATTCTGAAAAGAAATATCTAAATTTTGCAGACTGTTATGAAAATTTTCACTGATTAGTTTGTCCGGATTAATAAAAGATGACTTTTCAAAAGGCTGAAATTCCTGATACAAATTTTTCCCATTTTCAAGTACATTTTCAATTTCTTTGGCTTCATTTTCTGAAAAAGAAAACTGAATATCCTGCAAATTGATATTTTCCCCAGAATCCTGAAATGCCAATAAATTTCCTACAATTTCCGTCCAGTTTTTCCCGGAAATCAACTCAAAATTCAACAGTTCATGAACATTATTTATGGTAGTTTTATGCTGCAAAATTTCACTTAATTGATCTTGCAGTGACTGAACAGAATAAGGTTGCCCAGATTTCTTAAAATCAACAAGATCAATCATATTTCTTACAGAATCTACTACCGCTTTTCTGTCGGAAGCGCTGTCTTTAATCAAGATGCAATACCGTTCCAGGCCTAATTTATGAAGTGCATTGTACAAAACTTCCAAGGCTGTTTGCTTTTCGCAGACCACAATGGTTTTTTGCTTATTTTCCAGTGCATTCACCAAAACAGCAGTCAGCGTCTGGCTTTTTCCGGTTCCTGGCGGACCTTGAATCAGGATCTTAGTTTGTGATTTTAATGATTCTAAAATCCCCTGTTGGGAAGGATCCGTTTCTATGGATGTTATGGATTGAAAATCTTCTTTTACAAAGTTTTCGAGAGGTTTAAAATCATTTTTCAGCGATTCATAATCATTGATGATATTCTGCTTCTGAACTTCGAAAATGGAAAAAACACCTGATTTAATAATAGTTGCATCACCTTTATTCTGAAGCTGGTCTTCGTAAGACGTTTTAGACTTAATTAATGGAATTTCTTCATAATCATTAAGGATAAAGTCGAGGTTCTGTGTAATTTTAAGCTGACCTAACAGGGTTTGACAAATCTGCAACAGTTCCGGTTTATCTATTTTTCCGTCAGCTAACATTTCTTCAGGAATCTGTTCCAACGTAATTCCCGAATCACTTTGCAAATGATTGATTAAAACCTCATTCACATAAATCGGGTCGTCTTCCGTTCTGCTGATTTCCCAGGTATTCAGTTCATTAATTGGCTTTATATTGACGGACCATATTAAAATAGGTGAAGCTGAAATCTGCCCATCCATATCTTTTCTGATTAGAATAGGAAAACCGAACCCCAAAGAATTTATTCCTTTTTCCGACTGTATTACGTCGTTTTGAAAAATCAGATTTTCCAGGCTTGTGGATAACTTTTCTAATGCAGTTTCTCTGGTTTTATCTTTAGCAATAGATTTTTGAGCTGTAATTTCATCAGTTTCTGCTTTTTCATCATCAAACAAAATATTGTCTTTCACCGAATCTTTAGAAATCTTTTCGGAAATTTTATCGTGCACAGAAAACTTAAAGTTCACATTTTTCTGCGCCAGAAGATCAATAATAAAACGCTCAGGAAGACTTTTATGAATATCAGAAAGTCGGGCAAGATCAAATTTGTATCTCGAACTTCCGGGAATGGCATTAAGATGAACGCCCCTTCTGTTGCCTGTCTTTAGTTTATTTTGAAATGCCTGAAATATTTCAGGATTTAAATTTTGCATCGTGTTTAAAAATAATTTTACTAAATGTATAAAATTTTTCTAATACGCAAAAACATTGCACACTTTAGTTTTTACTTTGCATCAACAAAATGGCCTTGTAGCTTAAAAGGAAAAGCCTGCGGAAAAATTTCGTATTCGTAGAGTTTGAGGATATTCCGGTTAGACCTGCGCGGACTAATGGGTAGAGTTTACAGAAGCACCGAAACTTCTTAAGGAAAAAGTAGGGAAGCGTATTTACAGCCTCAATGCCAATTTGGAATGTGAGTTCGAATCTCATCAGGGTCACAAATGAAATAGAAGCACTACACCGCAGCCCGACTTGAACGGAGCTCTTTTTGAGTAACGAAGTGGAGCAAAAAAGCGGGAGTGGAAGGCGGTTAACAGCTGCCCAAATAATTAAAAATAAAAAGTTATGAATATCATGAACGGAAACGATTTAATTGCTTTAGGATATAGACCAGCAAAATGGTTTGCTGAAGCATTGGAACATATCAATGAAAAAAATTTAGATGAAAATCAAATCGCAGCCTATTTGGAACAATTCAAACAACCGGAATTAATTCCGCTTCATGAAGATCCGAAAGATTTCGTCATCAACATCAGAGCAGAACACGAAAGCGAAAATGATAACGTAGAAAAAGTAATCAACACCATGAAAGTTCTGATGAAAACTCCGACTCTGGTTACAGGTGCGATTATGCCCGATGCCTGTCCGACAGGGCCTGAAGGCTATATTCCGGTTGGCGGAGTCGTGGCGGCGAAAAATGCCATTCACCCGGGATTTCATAGCGCAGATATCTGTTGTTCGGTAATGCTAACGGATTTTGGAAAAGCAGATCCTAAAGAAGTTCTGGATGTTGCCCATTCTATTACGCATTTCGGATACGGAGGTAGACCGAGAGGTGAGCAAATGGAGATGTCTCAGGAACTGATAGATGCTTTCCGGGCAAATGATTTCTTAAATGATGAAAAATTGATCAGCATTGCCCGTTCTCATATGGGAACGCAGGGAGACGGAAATCATTTCCTTTTCGTGGGAATTTCAAAAAATACAGGAAATACCATGTTGGTGACGCATCACGGATCAAGAGCTCCCGGAGCGGCTTTGTATGATAAAGGAATGAAAGTTGCGAACAAATTCAGAATGGAAATTTCGCCTGAAACATTAAAAGAAAACGCCTGGATTCCCTATGAAACCGAAGAAGGAAAATCGTATTGGGAAGCTTTGCAATTGATAAGAACATGGACGAAAGAAAACCATACTTCGATTCACGATGCGACTTTAAATAAATTAGGAATTGAGAAAGAAGATAGATATTGGAACGAACATAACTTCGTTTTCAAAGACGGAGATTTGTTTTACCATGCGAAAGGGGCAACGCCTTTGGACGATAAATTTATGCCGGATATTACGGGACCAAGATTGATTCCGTTGAATATGTCAGAACCCGTTTTGATCGTTCAGGGAAAAACCAACGAGAGAAACTTAGGTTTTGCACCCCACGGAGCCGGAAGAAATTTCAGCAGAACGCAGCATAAAAAATCTTTGGCTCATAAAACGATTGAAGAAGTTTTTGAAGAGGAAACCAAAGGATTGGATATCCGTTTCTTCTCGAATGAAATTGATATTTCCGAACTTCCAACTGCTTATAAAAGTGCTAAAAACGTGAGAGCACAGATTGAAGAATACGGTTTGTGTGAAGTTTTGGATGAAGTGATGCCGTACGGATGTATTATGGCGGGTGATGTGCAAAAGAATGCGCCTTGGAAGAAAAAGAAGAAGTTTAGGAAAGGTTAAGCTTTATAAAAATATTCCATGTTTTGTTCTTCCGTAGAACTGCGCATAGCATTATAATTTAAAAAAGAGAGATATTAAAATTAAACGATTATGGGAATCCGTAGTCGTTTTTTGTACATTCATATTATATTTACAGCGAACTAATAACAATCTTCAACTTATGATAACAAGAATTGAACTTAACCAAGTTGCCAGCTATAAAAATCATGCTGAAATAAATGATCTCAAAAAAGTAAATTTCTTTTTTGGAAATAATGGTTCTGGAAAGTCTACAATTGCTCGTCTATTTTACAACCTTTCTCAAAATGAAATTCTTTCAAGTCCTTTCAGTAATTGCTCGATTGATGGCTTTAATCGAAATGAAGAAGAAATAATTGTATTTGATTCTGATTTTGTACAAAATAACTTTTACACCAAAACTGAATTATCCGGAATTTTTTCATTGGATGAGAAGAACGAAGAAATTGATGAAAATATAAAAAATGAATATATAACATTAGCGAACATTGAAAAATCAATTTTAGATAAAGATGAAGAAAAACAAAAACTTGAAAATTCAAAAAAACAAGAGTATGTTAATATAGTAGAAGATTGCTGGAGTTACAACAAACAATTTCAAGAGAACTTTAACAAAATATATTTAGGCGGAAGAAAAGATCCTTTTTATGAAAAACTTGTTGAAATAAACTACACAGAATATTCTTCGAAAAATATAAATTATATTTCTGAAAAATATAAAAAATACTATTTAGAAGAATTAGTTAAAATAGAGAATAATATTTCTGTTAATTATTTTAATGAAATAGTTGATTTAGAAAAAGAACTTAATAATGCTTTAGAAGAAGTTATTGTAGGAAGTAATGATGTTCCTATTGCTTCTATTATTAATGAATTGAACAATAGTGCGTGGATTCAACAAGGAATTAATTTCTTGGATGAAGAGAAAGACATTCAAGATTGTCCTTTTTGTCAGAAACAAACAGTTGATAAAAATTTATTAAAGCAGTTTGAAAGTTATTTTGATACTACACGAGAAGAAAAAATTAAAAATATTAAAAAGTTGCATTCCAGATATATCAACAAAGTTTCTTCCTTTGATTCAAACTTGAAAACTTTGACAGATTTAAATTTAGTTAAGTTTGATATTCTAAAAATACAAAGTCAACTAACAAAGATTTTGAATAAAAATGAAAAAGAAGTTCATGCTAAAATTGATAATCCTAACGAAAAGAAAAAGTTAGAAACTATTGAATCATTTAAAACTGAAATTGGAAAAATCAACGAAAATATTAGAATTCATAATAAAGAAATTGAAAATATAGAACAAAACCAAAAAGAATTAACAGATGAAATATGGAAATATATTTCTCATCAGGTTAAAGATAGACTCATTTCTTTTAAAACTACTAATGATATTACAGTTGAACGGATAGAAAAATTAAAAGCAGAAATTAAAGTTTTTGAAGATGCAAAAATTAATTCCAATGGTAAAATTAAAGAATGGCAAAACCAAACAGTAAACACCCAAAAGGCTGTTGACAATATAAATGATTTGCTATTAAAAAATAATTTTACAGGATTTAAAATTGAAAAAAAGGAATCTGAGAATAATATTATTAAATATTTTATCTTGCGAAATGGAGAAACTTCAGATAATCATGTTTTTAAAACATTAAGTGAAGGAGAAAAAAATTTTATAGCATTTTTATATTTTTATCAATTATGTCTTGGAACAAATGATGCAGAAAATTCTTCAAAAAAGAAAATCATTGTTATTGATGACCCTGTTTCAAGTATGGGAAGTCAAAATTTATTTTTTATTTCAACATTGATAAGAGGTCTTATTGTCAATAATAAAAAAGATGGTGGTAGTGCTAATGATTTTAGGAATCAAAATATTGAACAGGCTTTTTTACTTACACATAATTCATATTTTTATAAAGAAGTTTCTTTTGATAAGGGTGGAACTTATATCTGTAAAGCTAATTCACATTATCTAATTAGAAAGGATAGAAACTTAAGTAGTATATCTCCTAGAATAAAATACGAGAATGTTTCTTTTAGCGAATATGAAAGACTTTGGATTGAACTCAAACATGATAATGTTTCAAATGTATCAATGCTTAATTGCATGCGAAGAATTCTAGAAACTTATGTTAATTTTATTGGTTTAGGAAAAGATATTTGGAATACATTATCAGAAATAAATGAGAATGATAATAATTATTGGATTTATAGATCCTTACTCTCGATGCTACATGATGGTAGTCATAAAATAAATCCCAATGAAGAAATATATTATCAGGAAACTGATGACATCATGAGGGAGAATATTAAATCTATTTTTGAAAATTTATTTACTCAAATCGGTAAAGAGCATTACAATATGATGATGCAAAATAATAATTAAAAATGGTAGATATAAGATCTCTTGTTCGTACCATCACCAATAAATACAACGTCACAAGCGAAACTTTTACACCAACAAAAGACCACAAGATCATAAAAGACCAGAAGCAATTCCGGTCTTTTTGATTACTCCAACTTAACATAACATCCTAGAAATCAAAATACATAAACAAAACCTACCACACATTCAAAATAATTTCTATATTTGAATCATTAACAAAAAAACACAATTGATATGTCAAGCACCTCAGAAGTAGGTCACGCTAAAAATGTAGTGAACCTTCAAAAAATTACCCAACAAGTTTCTACGTACAGCCTTTACAATCCACCGATTGCCGAAATTACAGTAGCCAATCTTCAGACTTTATACACCGATGCCGATGGAAAACTGACAGAAGTTGGAGACAAAAGAAGCGCTAATAAAAATGCTATCATTGCCCGTCAGACCGCTTTCGAAAATTTGAGTTCCACCTGTACCAGCATCATCAATGTATTGGAAATTGTCGGCTTACCGCAGGGAACTTTAAACCAGGCAAGATCTTTAACCCAGACCATTCAGGGCAGTTCAAGGAAGAGCAAAACATCGGTTGAAGAAGGTAAGGAAGCTCCGAAAACCGCATCTACCTCCCGACAGTCTTTCACCTCAAAAGCTGAAAATTTCGGGCTGCTCTTACAGATGCTGTCCACCCTACCCGCTTATACCCCAAATGAAGACAACATAAAATTACAAAACCTCAACACCTATAACGACTCATTAAGAGCAGCAACCCTCGCCGTAGACCAGACTGAGTCTGAGCTGAACACCAAAATCATAGAGCGCGACAGAATTCTGTATGCAAAAGAAACCGGAGTGTATGCCATCTCCCTTAAAATTAAAAAATACGTAAAAAGTCTGTACGGAGCCAATTCCCCGGAATACACCACCGTCTCCGCCATAGAATTTACCAAAAGAAAATAATTGGTGTTTAAACGTGAAAAATATTGAAGCTCAGGAATTTAATATTTTAGCATTGTAAAGTTGCATTTTCAGGATGTAACTTTATTTTTTTGCAATGTGTTTTTACTTTCTTGTGATGTCATTCTACATTGGCACGATGTAGTTTTACTTTCTTGCCTTGTAAGTTTACTTTTTTCTATTGTAGTTTTACTTTTTTGTATTGTTACTTTACATTCTTCCGATGTAAGTTCACATTCTTGCATTGTAACTTTACATTTTTGCCTTGTCAGTGAACCGCAAAAGGAGCAAAAGGCTTTTTCTTTTTGCAGACTTTGAACTTCTTTAAATAAATCCAATAAGTCTTTTGTCTCTTTTGCGGTTAAATTTAAAATTAGTGTAAACATATTTTTTATAAAACATCATGCGTAAAAAGACTGCGCAGATAACTTTTTACTTTGCATGATAAATTAAAAACAATGACACCAAAAATACTGGAAAAACTAAAAGAAGTTGAAGAAAAACGCGGAGTAGAAATACTTCTCGCCGTAGAATCTGGAAGCAGAGCCTGGGGTTTTGCTTCGCCCGACAGCGATTACGACATACGTTTCATCTACCGACACGAAAAAGACTTGTATCTTTCGCCGTGGGATAAAGATGAAACCATAGAATTCATGACCGAAGACGATCTGGACGGTTCCGGATGGGATTTGAGAAAGACTTTTCACCTCCTGTTAAAGTCCAATGCTGCATTATTAAGCTGGTTCTACTCACCTATCGTATATGTAAAAAATGAAAAATTCTATGATTTATTCAAACCTTTGGCAGATGAATGCTTTTCACCGATAGCAGTTTCTTACCATTATCTGAGCATGAGCAAAAAATATCTGGAAGCCTGCAGAACCGATGAAATAAAACTGAAATCTTATTTTTATTGTCTCAGAACTGCCTTAACCGGAAAATGGATCATCGAAAAAGGAACGGTTCCGCCTGTTCTGTTCAGTGAATTACTGGTTTTAGTTGATGATTTTACAAGAACTAAAATAGAAAATCTAATCGCTTTAAAAGCTACCAAAGGAGAATCGTATTATCATCCGAATGACCGGGAATTGTTTGGATTTTTAGAAAAAACGATATTGGATAATGAAGAAAAATCTAAAACGCTTTCTTCTGGAAATTCGGATAAAAATGAGATGGAAAGGGTTTTTAGGGAAATATTAATGCATTAGAAATTATGAAAATAGAAGATCTTAAAAATAAAAACCTCATCCTTTTCGAAGCCATCTCCGGAAGCCGTTCATTCGGGCTCGCCACAGAAAACTCAGATACAGACATTCGGGGAGTATATTACTTACCGAAAGAAGACTTTTTTGGTTTAAATTATATTCCTCAAATTTCTAATGAGACAAATGATATTTCGTTTTATGAAATCGGGAGGTTTGTAGAATTATTACAGAAAAACAACCCTAATATTCTGGAAATTCTGGCAAGTCAGGAAGACTGTATTCAGCATAAAAATCCGTTGATGGAGTTGCTGAAATCTGAAGATTTTCTTTCCAAATTATGTAAAGATACGTTCGCCGGTTATGCCATTTCGCAGATTAAAAAAGCAAAAGGACTCAATAAAAAAATTCTGAATCCTATTGATAAAGAAAGAAAATCAATACTTGATTTTTGTTATATTTTACAATATAATGGTTCGGTTCCATTGAAAAAATGGCTGCGGGAATTCCCCGGGGTGTCTGAAGGACGGAGTGGTTTATTACAGGAAAAATGTGGTCTGGTAAGTATAGACAATACCAAAGGAATGTTTGCCCTTTTCTACGATGAATCGGGAGATTTGAATTATAAAGGAATCACCCAGAATGAAGAAGCCAATCAGGTTTCTGTTTCATCGGTTCCGAAAGAAGAAAAACCAATTGCTTACCTATTCTGCAATCTTGATGCTTATTCCACGTACTGCAAAGATTATCGTGAATATTGGAAGTGGGTTTCAGAGCGCAATGAAGACCGTTATAATGTCAATCAATATCACGGACAAAATTACGACAGCAAAAATATGATGCACACCATTCGGTTGTTACAGTCGTGTGAACAGATTTTCAAAACCAATTCGCTGAATATCCGAGTGGAAAACCGTGACGAATTGTTAGACATCAAAGCCGGAAACTGGTCGTATGAAGCCGTAATAAACAAAGCGGAAAACCTCATTAAGTCTATCGAACATCATCACTCATTTTCTACTCTTCCGGAATTTCCTGACGTAGAAAAGACAACAAAAATTCTGATACAAATACGGGAAAGTCTATATTATTAGACGTAAAACAAAAAAAAGGCTTCGTAATGAAGCCTTTTATATAGAATTGTTGTGTTTATTATTTTACAACTTTAATATCAATTGCAGAAAAACCTTTTGGAGATCTCTCTTTCTCAAATGATACTTTGTTGCCTTTTTTCACAAGCTCAGTACAGTTGTTGCTGTGGAAAAATACATTCTCCTTGCTTTTATCTTCTGTAATAAACCCGTAACCCTTGTCACTGAAAAACGTTACAATACCTGTTTTTCTGATTTCCTCCTCTTCAATAGGAGCAGCACCCAACTGAATGTTGTTGATATCAAATTCCTCAACATTGCTGTTATCAGGAGGTGTAGAAGTCAACTGACCGTTTGCATCAACATACATAATCATGTCATCAAGACCCTTACCTTTGTTGTTGCTCGTTTTACGCTCTTCACGTTTCAGAGCTTTTTCCTTTGCTTTTTGAACTTTTTTCTTGAAATTTTCTTTTTTAGAGAAAGAATCCGCCATATATTTTTTAGTATTAATTTCTATTTATCAATTTATTCACCATATCATGCAACAATACGTTGCCCAAGCCGAATATTATTAAAATAATTCTGAGTGCTTTTATTAATGTGAACACCTATCATTCAAAGGATAAGTAAATAAAAATTGAATCGGAAGTAAATAAATGTACTAAACTATCACAGAAGTTAAAGACAGAGATTTCTTTTAATAAGAGTACAAATATACGACAAATTAATCACCCTCGCAAATACACACCTTTTCAAACGATTGAAATTCAATTTATTTTATCAATATATACTATTGTGATGTGAAAAGATATAGGAGTGATAACAAAGTCTCATAATAAAATTTTGATTCAGAAAAATCCGAACAACTTATAAAATAATAAATATAAATAACAAAAAAACCGTCCCGACCGACTGTAATCAACAACTACAAACTTAAAAACTGATACCGCAGATTTGCAATTCTATTAAAGATGCCATCCTAAAGTTTTCGAAGGATTACTATAACAAAAACCACCGAAAATTCGGTGGTTTTATATAATTATGCTAAATAATATCAAGCTTCAGTTGAAGGATTTTGATCTTCGGCAGGTTTGTCACCCTCCGGTCTTCTTTGCCCTTCTGGTCTGTTCGGTCTGTCGGGTCTACCCTGTCCTTCCTGTCTTGCAGGTCTGTTTTGCCCTTCCGGTCTTCCTTGTCCTTCTTCTCTTGGTTTCTGTGCCGGTCTTTCAGGTCTTGGCAATAAAACTTTTCTTGAAAGTTTCATTTTCTTACGGTCATCATAACCCATAAACTTCACTTCCACTTCATCACCTTCGTTATAAGGAACTTTGTCAAGACGAGCCCATTCAATTTCAGAGATATGAAGAAGTCCTTCAGTACCCTTAGCAATCGCTACGAACGCTCCGAAATCCATCACTTTCACTACTTTCCCTTGGTAAACTTCACCTACAACCGGTACAAAAGTAATTTCGTTGATTCTTGCAATCGCCTCGTTGATTTTCTCTCTGCTAACACCAGAAATTTCGATTCTTCCGATTTCTCCAACTTCTTCAATAGCGATAACAGTATCTGTATCTTTCTGCATTTGCTGAATGATTTTTCCACCAGGTCCGATGATAGCTCCGATGAAATCTTTAGAGACTTCCATCATTACCATTTTCGGAGCGTGAGGTTTCACATCCTCTCTTGGAGCAGAAATAGTTTCATTCAATTTATCAAGAATATGAAGTCTTCCGTTTCTAGCCTGTAGAAGCGCTTTCTCCATAATATCCATAGACAATCCCTGAATTTTAATATCCATCTGACAAGCAGTGATACCGTCTGCAGTTCCAGTTACTTTAAAGTCCATATCACCCAAGTGATCTTCATCTCCTAAGATATCAGAAAGTACTGTGAATTTCCCAGATTTTGTATCAGTTACCAATCCCATTGCAATACCGGAAACAGGTTTTGTAATCTGAATACCTGCATCCATCAATGCTAATGTTCCTGCGCAAACAGTTGCCATAGAAGACGAACCGTTTGATTCTAAAATATCAGAAACAATACGTATTGTGTAAGGATTTTCTTCAGGGATCATGTTTGCCAAAGCTCTCTGAGCCAGGTTTCCGTGACCAACTTCTCTTCTTGAAGTACCTCTTAAAGGTCTTGCTTCACCTGTTGAGAATGGCGGGAAGTTATAATGTAAGAAGAATCTTTCGTCGTAATTTACCATTACGCTGTCTACCATGTTGGCATCTTTTACTGAACCTAAAGTCACAGCCGTAAGAGATTGAGTCTCCCCTCTTGTAAAGATGGCAGAACCGTGAGCTCCAGGTAAATAATCAATTTCGCTCCAGATCGGGCGAATAGTTTCAGGATCACGACCGTCAAGACGAATTTTATCATTGATAATCATCTGACGCATCGCTTCTTTTTCCACATCGTGGTAATATACTTTTACGAAAGGAGTTACTCTTTCAAGTTCTTCTGCATTTTCAACATACTGAGCTAAAAATTCATCACGCACCGCTTTGAATTTCTCTCCTCTTTCTTCTTTACTTGAAGGAGTTTTCGCTACTTCGTATACTTTATCGTATGTTTCTTTCCACACTTTCTCACGAATCGCTTCGTCATGATTTTCGTGGCTGTATTCTCTTTTTGGGAATGATTTACCTACTTTTTCAGCTAATCTTTCCTGAGCTTCAACTTGTTTTTTGATTTCAACATGAGCAAATTGAATCGCTTCAAGCATTTCTGCTTCAGAGATTTCTTTCATTTCACCTTCCACCATTACGATAGAATCTTTCGTTGCTCCTACCATAATATCAAGGTCGGCAATTTTAAGATCTTCAAATTTAGGGTTAATAGAAAGCTCACCGTTGATTCTTACGACTCTTACTTCAGACATTGGTCCGTTGAAAGGAATATCGGTAATCGCAATCGCAGCTGATGCAGCAAGACCTGCCAAATCATCAGGGATTGATTGTCCGTCATAAGAAATTAATGAAATCATTACCTGTACTTCCGCATGGAAATCTTCAGGGAATAATGGTCTCAAAACTCTGTCTACCAAACGCATTGTCAGGATTTCCTGATCAGATGGTCTTGCTTCTCTTCTGAAAAAGTTTCCAGGAATTTTACCTCCTGCGTAGAATTTTTCTCTGTAATCTACTGTTAATGGTAGAAAATCTACCCCATCTTTTGCTTCTTTACTTGCGACAACAGTTGCTAAAAGCATTGTTCTGCCCATTTTTACGACTACAGATCCGTCAGCCTGTTTTGCTAATTTCCCTGTTTCAAGTGTGATTTCTCTGCCGTCTGCAAGAGTAATCATTTCTGTAATTGCTTGAGGTATACTCATAAATTGTTTTGTGTTGCACTCCGTATTGAGTGCTTTAATAATTATATTTCGTCTAAAATTTCGTTTGCAAAGATAACGTATTATAATGATTTATCGAATTTCAGATATAAATATATGCCGATAAAGACGATTTTCAGTGAAATAGTAAATCATTTATATCTTGTTTTGATATATTTATAATGATAAGCAGACATAAAAAAAGCAACCTCTTTCGAAGTTGCTTTTATTTGAAAATCTCTGTAGATTATTTTCTTAAACCTAGCTCAGCGATAATAGCTCTGTATCTTGTAATATCTTTTTTCTTAAGATAATCCAATAAGCTTTTTCTTTTACCTACTAATTTCACCAAAGATCTTTCAGTATTGAAGTCATGACGATTAGCCTTCAAGTGCTGAGATAAGTGATTAATTCTGAAAGTAAAAAGAGCTACTTGCCCTTCAGCTGTTCCTGTGTCTTGTGCAGATTTACCGTGCTTTGCGAAAATTTCTGCTTTTTTTTCTGTTGTTAAGTACATTCCAATATTGTTTAATGATTATTATGTAACGGCTGCAAAATTACGACTTTATTTCGATTCCGCAAGCATTATCGATTTCATAAATTAAAATCAATAGATAAAAATGTTAAATATTTCTTAAAAAAATTATGCTATCCCATTAAAAGGCAGTAATTTTGCATACGAATTCAAGATGAAAAAAATTATATCTTTTACAACATTCACTTTCCTTCTTTTTGTAGGTATTTCTTCTTTAAAAGCACAGAAAAATACTGAAGATAAGATTAAAAAAGTCCTTTACTTCAATCCTGAGGTAGATCCTGATATTGAAGAAATTAAAGAACCTACCAATACTGCATTCTTCAGTGCTGTTTCAGATAATTTAAGCGAAAGAAAAAACAAAATGCTTAAAACTGAAACACAAATTTCTTTTGATACAATCGATAAACAGACTATTATAGATTACTGCAAGAATAATGATGCAGATTTTGCCGTTGTTCCGAAAGTTAAATATTTCAAAGTCGGTATCGGAAAATATGTTTTTTCTAATCAGGTGGTGATAAGCATGAAGCTTTTTGACGCAGAAGGAAATCTTCTCACAGAATCTGATTACGATACATATAAAAAGAATATGCGACTTTTGGGCTCTAGCGTAAACTCTGTAAAAATAGGAACCAACGGCGCCATAAAAGCTATTTTAAAACAATTGAGAAAAATAAAACCTTCATCAGAAGCTGGATTTTAGCAGTTGTAATATTTCTCTAAAAACATTTCTAATTTAAATTAATCCTTAAATTTCCCACTTCATTGGCGAGTTTTAAAAATTTGAATTATTTTTGCATGATCCAAAAAAATAACGTTTTGAATTCTAAAGACGAACTTATCTTCAATCCCGCCGATATTGCCGAAACTCTTAGCGAACTTCACGCTGACGAGAGGCTTTTGGCATTTTTGAAAGTTCCTAAAGAATACAAAGCCGATGTTTTTTCCCATTTAGATCCCGATTTTCAGGAAGAAACCATCAGAATTATCGGAAGCGATGAAGTTTCTGAAATTCTGAATGCCATGACTCCTGATGACAGAACAGCTCTTTTTGAGGATTTTCCGGATGAATTAATTAAATATTCCATCAACCATCTTAATCCGCAGGAACGAAGAATTGCCCTGAAATTATTAGGTTACAATTCAGATTCTATTGCCCGACTGATGACCCCATATTATATTCAGATCCGTAAAGAATGGACGGTGAAAAGATGTCTTCAACAGATCAAAAAAGTCGGAAGCAGGGTTGAAACAATGAATTATCTGTACGTTGTTGACGAAAGAAACCGATTGATAGACGATATTGCGCTGGGAAGTTTATTATTGGTTGAAGAAGATACATTAATTTCAGATCTTACTGATAATCATTTTGTTGCCATTACTACAACCACTTCAAAAGAAGATGCCGTACAGTATTTCGAAAAATATGACCGAGCAGCACTCCCAATTGTGACAGAAGCTGGAGTTTTGGTAGGGATTGTTACCATTGATGACATTTTAGATCAAATTGAATCACAAAATACAGAAGATATTCAAAAATTCGGTGGACTTGAAGCCTTAGACCTTCCCTATACTCAAACTTCGCTGATTGAAATGGTGAAAAAGAGAGGAATGTGGCTGATTATCCTTTTCTTCTCCGAAATGCTGACCGCCTCCGCAATGGGTTATTTTGAAGATGAAATTCAGAAAGCAGTGGTTTTGGCTTTATTTGTTCCGTTAATTATTTCGAGCGGAGGAAATTCCGGCTCGCAGGCTGCAACATTGATTATCCGGGCAATGGCACTTCAGGAAATAGGTCTGAAAGATTGGTGGTACGTCATGAAAAAAGAAATTTTCACCGGATTATTTTTGGGTGGAATTTTAGGAATTATTGGTTTCTTGAGAATCATGATCTGGCACAAAACAGGTCTTTTTAATTATGGAATGCATTGGGCTTACGTAGGATTAAGCGTTGGTGTTTCATTAGTATTAATTGTACTTTGGGGAACTTTATCCGGTTCTATGGTTCCATTTATTCTTAAGAAATTAAAACTCGATCCTGCCACTTCATCTGCTCCATTTGTAGCAACTTTAGTAGATGTAACAGGTTTAATTATCTATTTTTCTGTCGCAGGACTTTTCTTAACGGGTAAACTTTTGTAATTTTAGGCAACATCTAAAATATTATAATGAAAGTTGTTTCTCTTGTTCCCTCGATTACTGAGGCTCTATTTGATTTGGGTTTAACGGAAAATGAAATTATCGGACGCACAAAATTCTGCATTCATCCTGAAGAAAAAGTAAAAAATGTAGCAATTATCGGTGGAACAAAAAATATCAATATTGATAAAATTAAAGCATTACAGCCTGATTTAATTCTTGCCAATAAAGAAGAAAACATCAAAGAGCAAGTTGAAGCTTTGATGAATGATTTCAAAGTAATTGTTACGAATGTAGAAAATATTGAAGACAATTACTATTTACTTAAAAATTTAGGAAAAATCTTTAACAAAGAAGAGCGAGCTCAAAATTTCAATCTTAAAATTTACGAAATTCTCAATCAATCTAAAATAAAATCCAATATAAAAGTAGCTTACCTTATTTGGAAAAATCCTTATATGACGGTTGGTTCAGACACTTTTATTCATAAAATTCTGGGAGAAATCGGTTTTGAAAATATATTTAAAGATCAAAAACGATATCCTGAAATTCAAACTGAAGATTTAGCAAAAGCAGATATTATTATGTTATCTTCCGAACCATTTCCTTTTAAAGAAAAACATATTGAAGAGCTGAAAGAATTTTATCCTGATAAAAAAATTATGATTGTTGATGGAGAAGCATTTTCCTGGTACGGAACACATATTGCAAAGTGTGAAAATTATTTTAAGGAATTGATTGCTGAAGTTGAATCGATTAAAATTTAATTTATTTGGGTTTTATTTTCTATTATTTAAAGTGGGCTAAAGTCCTATCCTATTGACAAATTTAACAAAAAAAAACTCCGATTCAAAAGAACCGGAGCTTATATTTTACTTTTATAAATTCAATTATAAAATCTTTGAAACTTCGTTACAAAGCCATTCCAGCAATTCTCTGTCTTCAGCTGTAAAAGGATCGACGGTGTGAGAATCGATATCAATCTGACCAACGTTTTGTCCATCTTTGAAAATAGGAACAACAATTTCAGCTTTCGTATCGATTGAACAGCTTAAATAATTGCTTTCTTCCTTCACATCAGGAACGACAAACGTTTCATTGGAAACTGCAACCTGACCGCAAATACCCTTTCCGTAAGGAATAATATCGTGATCCGTCGGTGCGCCAACGTAAGGACCTAATTTTAACTCGTCTTTATCTCCATTTTTAAAGTAGAAACCCGTCCAGTTGAAATAAGAAATTTCCTGATCCAAAAGGTGACAAACTTTTTCAAGTTTCTCCTCCGTATTATGTTTAGGACTCTCAAGAATCGATGAAAGTCTTTTTTTTAATTCTGACATTATATATTGTTTTTAAGAGAATTGTTTTAATGAAAGTTCTTCTTTGTAGCCGAACATTCCGCGTTCTTTAATCATTTCTGCAACACCTTCCGGCACCTGGTTTTCCCAGCCTTTTATATTGCAGCCTATTTTCTTTAAAATATCTCTTGAATAAATTTCCAAAAACTCAGGATTGTAATTTGTAATATCTACAATACGATCATTAAGCTTAAAATATTTATACAATTCTTTTAGGTTATCTTCCACTTTCAACGTTGAAGAATCCAGTAATTCATGAGTTTCAGGATCTTTGTAAGGATACAAATACACTCTCATTCCATTTCTGAAAAATTTACCGAAAGCTTCCAGAATTCCACCTGATAAATTTTTATAATATTTCTCGTCAAACACCATCAATAGGTTATTTACCCCCATCGCCACACCAATTTCTCCGGTTGTGTAGGACGCAAAATAATCAATTAATCGATAATATTCGGAATAATTTGAAACAATAACCGTATATCCTAATTTAGCCAAAACATCTACTCTGTCAAGGAAATCTCTCTCATCAATATCTCCGTCTGCACGTAGATTTGAGATCGTAATTTCGATCAGAACTTCCGTTTCATCCTGAGTACAGATAGCATCTTTCAGAAACATATCCATACCGTTTTTCAGCATATCAATATTTACCTTCGTTACAGGTCTGAAACTTCCTCTTACCGCAAAAATATTTTTTTTGTACAAAATATCGGCAGGAAGCATATTATTCCCTTCAGAGTTGAAAATCACGGCATCTGTCATTCCGTGTTTCACTAACTGTAAAGACATCAGTCTGTTATCTACATATTCAAATGCCGGACCGCTGAAATCAATCATATCAATTTCAAGGTTGTCTTTGGCAACATCATCGTATAAAGATTCAACTAAATTTCTCGGATTGTCGTAATAATGAAATGCACCAAAAATAAGATTCACCCCAAGATTCCCTAACGTTTCCTGTTGTAAAGTAGCATCGTTTTCTTTGAATTTTACGTGAATTACAATTTCGTTATAATCCTCATTTTCTTTCACCTGAAAACGGATTCCTACCCAACCGTGACCTCTTACCGTTTTGTCGAAATTAATAGTCGTAACGGTATTTGCATAAGAAAAAAACTTTCTGTTTGGGTTGTTTTCTCTGGAAATTCTTTCTTCGATCAATGCAACTTCATAACGAAGCATTTTTCGAAGTCTGTTTTGGGTAACATACCTGTTTTTTACCTCTTTCCCGTAGATCGCATCACTAAAATCTTTGTCGTACGCCGACATTGCCTTAGCAATTGTACCCGAAGCCCCTCCTGCTCTAAAAAAGTGTCGAACAGTCTCCTGCCCTGCTCCAATTTCTGCGAAAGTACCATAAATAGTAGGATCTAGATTAATTGTTAATGCTTTTTGTTTAGGAGTTAGTTTCTGATACATTAGGACATTAAATTTTTCGTAAATTTACCAAAATTAAACCAACCTCAAAAGAAAATGAAGTTGAAATTTTTAGGAACGGGAACTTCCCAAGGCGTACCCGTTATTGGCTGCACTTGCGAAGTGTGTACTTCAAAAAATCCCAAAGACAGTCGACTGCGATCTTCTGTGATGGTAACGACGGATAAAAACAAGAAAATACTGATCGATTGCGGACCAGATTTCAGGCAGCAAATGCTTGTTAACAAAGAAGATACCATCGATATTGCTCTGCTCACTCACGAACACAACGACCATGTGATCGGACTTGATGATATGCGTCCGTTGATTTTCAAAAGTGGAAAAAATATGCCGCTTTATTGCTCAAAAAGAGTCGGATCTGAGGTTAAAAACCGTTTTCCTTATGCTTTTGCAGACGAAAAATATCCCGGAGCTCCCGCATTTGATTTGCATGAAATTGAAAATGAAACTTTCACCGTTTTAGATACAGAAATCATTCCGATTGAAGTGATCCATTTTAAAATTACAGCTTTGGGATATAAGTTTAAAAATCTAGCCTATATTACCGATGCAGGTTTTATTTCTGATATTGAAAAAGATAAATTAAAGAATCTTGATATCTTAATTTTGAACTGTATCAGGAAGTTTGATCCACATCCTGCACATTTTATTCTTCCAGATGTTATTAAATTATTTGAAGAGCTAAAACCTAAAAAATTATTTTTAACCCACATCAGTCATCATTTAGGGTTGCATGATATTGAAGATAAACAACTTCCATCCGGAATACACCTTGCCTACGATGGTTTAGAGATATTTTTTTAAAAAAATTCTTACAAAAAATTTGGAGTATTACGAAAAGTTCATATATTTGCACACCAATTAGAAACAAGGTAACACACCTGCCCAGGTGGCGGAATTGGTAGACGCGCTGGTCTCAAACACCAGTTCTTAGGAGTACCGGTTCGATCCCGGTCCTGGGTACAAGACCGGAAAGAGGTGAAAATTCACTTTATTTCCGGTTTTTTTTAACTCCTAACTCGTTGTTTACTTGATAGATATAGGATAGTAAAACATTGAATCGGGCGGTTCGATAGTGCACGGTCTAGTAGTTTCGGTAAATCTATTTTTTTTCTTGTCTTCTACCTTGGTCAATTTGCCTTCCAGCTTTTCAAGTTGGTCCTTACATTCTTTCTTTACCTCAAAATATTCTTCGTTATCAATTATATTTTCTAACAACTTGCTTCGTGCAATTTTTAATCTGTTGTTCAGACGATCGATTTCTAATAGGACTGCTTTTCTTTCATGATTGGGATTATTGATAAACTTTTCAAAATTTTGCTTTAACACCTTTTCAAATATTTTTTTATTGACTCTCTCATTTCTAAAGCCTGAAGTACTTCCAAAAATCTGTTATTAACTATTTCTGACTTATAGCGATATTTACAAGGCGACTGACAATGGTAATAGTAATATTTGTTTTCTGAAAGTCCGCTTGATGCACTACCTGTTATTAAATGACCGCAGTCTAGACAAACAAGAAAACCTCTAAGTGGAAGATTATCATCGCATAATATTTTAACATTCGGTCTGGCAAGGTGTGCATTACCATCCATGATATTTTGAACTCGCTCGAATAACTCTTTACTGATAAGAGGTTCGTGAATACTCGGTACAAAGTGCGCTTCCTCTTCTTGTACTGTTCAACAAATATTTTCCCACAATATGTAGGATTTCTTAAGCCGGCTAGAAAGGCACTTACTTTGACATTTTTTCCTCTTTTTTATTCATCATTTCCATGATCTGGCTGGCAGAAAATACTCCGTTTGCCATTTCCGTAAACGCCCATTTCATATTTGAAGCCTCTGGTTCTTTTTGAGTGACATATTTTCTACCATTCTCCAATATCTTGTTTGCATATCCGTAGGGCGCCCTTCACATCAATCTTCCTTCTTTTTTAGCACGACGCATCCCGTAGTAGGTATTTAAAGTACGTCTGTCATTTTCAACTTCCGGTGCGGCAAGATATATAGCCAACATCATTTTGTTTTCAGGGATTGAAAGGTCTAAAGGCTGCTCAATAACCTGTTGTTCACATTGACCTTTTTTAAGAATGTTAATCATCTGATAAGCATCTCCAGCATTTCTGCCAAAACGATCCCATTTAGTGAATAGCAATAGATTTGTTTTTGAACTTTTTCTTTTCAGCGTTTCGAGTAGTTTCACCCACTCCGGCCTATTGAAGGACTTGGCAGAGTAATCCTCATAGATAATTTGATGGAATACCATCTCCCACTCTGCTGTCATCTGGACATTGGCAATCTTTTGGTCTTTGATGAGATCATAGACCTTTTCGCCTTTATCGGTTGGGATCAGTGTTTTGCGTTTTCTGGTGATATAGTTTCTTGTGAACCCATAATTACAGTAGCAGGCAGGAACAGCCACTGCCACCATGCTATAGTTAAAAATGCATAGATTACAATGTAGATTGCCATCCAGATAATTCTGGTTATATAATTGTGTGCAAAATTATCAAACGCCTCCCAATCCGGCAGCCCTTTAAAAGTATATGGCCCTTCTGAAATAGGAATTTCTTCGGTATACCAGGCCGTAATATTTTCATTTCTGTACCTACCAGTCGCCTTGCGGCATTTATACGCTCCTATTGTTTTGGTTTATTAATAATTATCCATTCAATTTCTTCCTGCGCCTGAAATTCGTAGGTAGTATTTAAGATTTTATCAAAAATATTTATTTTATTGTCTTTTTTATATACTTCAGGAATAAAAGAGGGCTTAGGAAGTTTGGAAAAATCTAATATCATGTTGCCATCTGTTGCATTTTTAATACTCTTTTTCACAGTTTCTAAAGTGAGAGAATCGTATTTCGCTTTTTGGTCACTTTTAAAAATTGATGTATTTCCCCCAATCCATAAACCTGTTATTTCTTCTTTTTTTGAAGTTAGATCGGTTGTGTCTTTTAGGAATTTTACAATATAACTGATCTTAATATTTGAGCTGTCAATTTTTTGCGCAGTCAATGTACCAGAACAAAATGACAGAAAAATTAAAAATAATACTTTCATTGCTTAATTATATTTACAAAGTCTCAGTACACTGAGGTTATTAATCGCCTGTTGAATTTATAACTTTAGTTATCTTAATATCCGTTTGCTAAATATTTCCAAAATATATGAATTAAATTTTTAATTTTATTGTCTAAGCATCTTTAAATACATTTAACACAATATAATTCAGTTTAAATATCAAAAATTAAGTTATTAATATGTAAAATTTTTACATATATTTGACATAGTAAAATAATAAAAACAAGTTAATAACCACCACACCACGAAATAAAATATGCATTACAACACTTTCATTTTCAGCATAATGATTAGAAAATTATGCATGAATTATATTTCTCTTTACCAAGAGTAATAAACATAAAAGTTCTTCCAGAACGTTTTAAATCATTGTATAGTGATCAATAAAATAATTAAGTACTATCATTTTTTAATTCCTTTCAAAAGATAATGGTCAGAATTTGGAGTCTCCGACTTTTGTTGAAAGTTTTAAAAATTACCATGTAACGATTTTTAACTTCACATAGCTGGAGGTGTAGATGAACCCCATTCACCACAGATTTCCTATTAAATATATAGATATATTCAGAATGCCACTTATAGGATAACTGCAAAATAGATCAAATACATTTAGAATACATAATATTAATCTTAAACCAAATCTCTATGAAAAAACTACTTTTTATGATTGCAGTTATTGCTGCGAATTATTCTTATGCGCAACTGTCGAAACTAGCAGTATATAACTATTCGAGTTATAAGCTGGTGACAAGATTTGGCGCCAATGGACCATCAAGCTGTTATCCTGCGGTCTTAGCCGTTCCTGCTCCAGGCACAGGGTCAAACACTTTTTCAGCCGGATCACCTTCGGCACCATTTATTTCAGAATACACATATTCTACCTCTAATGCTTCGGCTATGCCTGTGTACACCTGGTGGGTTAGAACATCTTTAGCAAATCCCGGTATAGACAGAGCTTACAATCATCCGGCAGTAAATCCTACAAGTGCTGTATCAACCAGTACCGACTGGACCTATTTTATTTTTCAGGCGCAAGACAGTTCTAACAATCCATATGGTGACTTTTCGATGGGTACAGGAACTTGCAACGGAACACTCAATACATATCAGGTCGGAACATATGCTGAAGCAGAATGGTTTACACTTACATCAGGTGGGACAGCCTATACCGTAGTTCAAGTATTCTAATTAAAGATAATTTTAAAATTTCCAATATGAAAAAAAGTATTACATATACACTTATTTTAATGTTTCTAACACTTATGTCGTGCGCAACTGATAATGCTACAGTATTAAACGAACCTGGCAGAACAGTAGAAATGCAAAATTTTGAAAAAGCCATGAAAAGTCTCAGGGATCCTCAGAATAGGGCTACAGCAGAAGAAAAAAGAAGTGGGTCGGCTGAGCTCAGTGAAAGAAGAAAACAATTATTGGTTCCGGCATCATTAGACTTAATCAAATCAACAGGTGTTAGTGAAGATGAAATAAAAAAGCAGACAAATAGTGATATTACAGCAATTATAGTTTGGGCATTAAAAATTAATTTGAAAAAAAATGATGAGATTAGAAACAGCAGAAAGCTCAACTAATTAAAACTTCTAAATTTTAATTTAATTATCCTGAAGAAATGTGATTAGAAAGATTCGAGAGAAAAATTATTTGACTGAATCTGAAATATTCATAAAAAAAGATGTCGTAGAAAAACTGAACAAGAAATCCAATTCTGCAATTATTCAATAGACAATCTTCACTAACTTAAATAATTATCACATTATTTTGAATTAATTCATAAATTTAACAACCATTTAAAATTTTATTATGAAAAGAAACATGTTAATCTATGCATTAGCAGCTTTTAGCCTATTAGCCTGTGGTACAGAAAGTACTACCGTCAACAACCTTGAAAGCCTCAAAACACCGCAGATGGAAAACTTTTCAAAAGCAATGAGAAGTTTGGGAAATCCTGAAAACAGGCCCACCGAGGAAGAAAAAAGACAATCTGGTCATGAGCTTAGTGATCGAAGAAAACAAATACTTCTTCCGGCAGCTAAAGATTTGATAAAATCCGAAGGTTTTACAGATACGCAAATACAAGACAAAACAAAAGGGGACGTCAGCGCCATACTGGTCTGGGCAATAGAAATTCATCAACGGAAAAATGCAGAAACACTTAAAATAGCTAAACAATCAAATTAATTATCATGAGAAAAAAACTTACTATCATTACAGGAGTTCTGTTGTTTACAAATATGTTTGCACAACAGAGTATTTTGACAGTTAACAACTATTCAACTTATGATTTTCATACGGCATTATTCGCTGCAACGGATTCGACACCATGCTATCCTTCGGTTTCTATAGGCTTTGATGGTAATGCTACCAATCCTTCACAAATTGTAGTTCCGGCAAATTCGAGCGATATAAACGGACAACAACTTGTTTACAAAAATTATAAGGATTCGGCAGCCCCTGCTTTCAATGGTTTATACCCTATTTACATATATCATATATCAACTTCACCAACTTCACAGCAATTTCAACCTCCAACCTTTCCTTCTTTAAATCCTATGGGTGCTATTGCAACGTACACAGACTGGAGGTATGCAAAGTTTTTTATGACTTATGCGGGTACTAATACATCAGTAAGTGGTGGATCACCCCTATCCTATTTTAACGGAACATTGGGAGATGGTACTCCTTGTAGCGCAGGGAGCTCCTACGTTTCAACAAGCTTTGGGGATGGTGAATGGTTTTCAATTACTTCTGGTGGAACAAAATACACTTATATTCAAATTTACCCATAATCATTTAAAACCTTGCTATTATATTTATAGCAAGGTTTTAAAATAATCACCGCCCGTTTTGTAAGATTAATTTAATATCGTTTTTTGAGATTGAATTATTTTTAGAAACCAAAGTTCCATCCCCAGTTTATTGATTTATTTACTCCCCAGGTTCCAACTTCTACTCCTTTTTTATAGTTAGAAAAAAAAGCTAGGAATACTACAGTTACCAATATTATTGCGAAAATATAGAACTTATTTTTTTTCATAAATTAATTAGTATTTATGGTTTTGTTATCTATTTGTCAGCATTTAAATCCTAAGAAAATTAATTTATAAAATACAGGACAACCATTTTTTTAGTGATTTTTTTCCATTTTACAATAAATAAACTTATTTCTATTAATCTCCATAATATGCTTCGATAGCATTCTGTATTTCTGAACTCATTTTATTCGGATATTTATCTTCTAGTTTTTTCAAACATTCTATAAATTCTTTGCTTTGAAATTTATAGGATAACTCCTCAAAATCTGAACTTAGCCACAATATATTTTCAATTTCTAATTCTTCCAATACTACTATAGTATTATTAACATCAATCAGCATTAATTGTGTTAATAGATCCATTTCATTTGAAACAGTTGGATCATTTAAATGTTTAGCTTCTGTTATTTTAATAATTTCTAATATTTCATTTTTCAGTTCCATAATATTTCTTTCAAATAAGGATTACACCTAATTACATTTACTGTTTGGTAAAGACGGTTTAGAATTATATTGAAAATAGATATTGATTACTGTTTTATTTTTCATTACACTAATTCTTACATAGTTAATATTTTCAAAAATAGGAATAAGTTGTCAGAGTCTTGAACAGCTCTCGACCGATCATCCGCATTTATTAAATGTTTTGTCCATTGGCAATAAACACAAGCCACCGCATTTGCCTTATCTATTGTATTTCTAGCGAAGTGAATAGGATGTTTTTATGTGTGGTGGTATCGGGATGAAAAGCAGTAGTTAAGATTTTTTGAATTACTTTTTCCATCCTTTTTCACCTTATCGTTTTTTGATATTACATCCTAGAATTCATGGAAGTTAAATAACATTAAATGTTGGATTAGTATTTTGCAATATTAATACTACAGCAACTCAGATAGCAATTTATCAATATATTTTTCTATCAAATTTTAATGATTTTTTCAAGTCATCTTTAATCATTTCCAAATAAAATTCTTCACCAAAAATCTTAAATTCATTGTCCCATGGCGCAATTTTATTTGTATTTTCATTGATGAAATTCAATATTTTCCCTATAAGAAATTCTCGATCCAAAATATGTTCATTAAAATCTACTAGACGAAAATGTTCTTCCTTGTTGATCAGAATATTATAAAGTTTATCTAAGTTATTTTTAAAATTATTTTTGCCAAGTATTTCAATAGTAAATTCAATATCAGATAATCCCGGATTAATTGACAAATTGAATATTGGCGTCATATTAATGTATGGCTCCCCCCATTCAAATCTTTTTTCTTCAACAAAGCAATGTGGAAATATGGTTTTATCAATATAAATCATTTTATCGTTTTTTTAGACTTACTTTAAAATGAGTTGAACTTTTTTTATACGAAAAATTAAAAAACTACTGTTGGTTATGCATTACAATCCTTTTAACTAATGAATAATCCAAGTATAGATAGAGCTAGTAAAATTGTTACATAAATATAACTTGTCCCTCCTTTTTTAATGATAAATTCTTTTTGATTTTCGATTTCGGAATATTTTACTTCAGCATTTTTCAGAGTTCTTTTCGCTTTTTTGATATATAGATGATTTCCAATAATTCCTAAAGTTATTATAAGAACAATAGTAACAGAAATATTTACAACTTTTGTTTGCTCAATTCCAATAAGCTTTGTTAAAACAAAATTTTCAAAAATTGTTTCCAAATAGAAAAGAAAGAAAATAATAAAAAATTCCAGATACATTTTTCTATACAGAAACCATAAGACGCCAAATATTAAAGCTGAATAGCTAAACCTAAACTTTTTCCACTGTTCATAGTATTTTAATTGCTCCAGATAATAGGAATTACTTTTTTGAAAAAAGGTTTTATACAGTTGTATTTTGTCCATTAATTTATTTAGTTTTTTATCTTATTTTGATATTAAATTATTTTTAGAAGCAAAAGTTTCATCTCCAGTTTATAGATCTATTTATTCCCCAAGTTCCAACTTCCACTCCTTTTTCATAATTAGAAAGAAAAGCTAGCAATACAATAATTACTAATATTATTGTGAAAATATAGAACTTCTTTTTTTTCATAAATTAATTAGTTTTATAATTTTGTGGGAATATAAATTCTAATTTATATTATTTCCAAATGTTTTAAGTCATAAAAACTTTCCAATCTTTCATTATATCGATAAATTCTTGTATTGGTATTTTAAAACTTTTATTATACTTATTTCCGGTCAGAAAATAGGCTACGTTGTTTTCAACATCTAAACTACCATTGCCATAACCAATGTCCCAATTATTTCCTAAAGGATATATTATGTCGCCCCACGTTTGTAATCCATTTTTTACATTTTCTAAATCATCTATTACTTCTTGTATATCATCTAAAAAACGGAATTGACCAACAAAATAGCTTAATAACATGTATTTATCATCTACACATTTTACTGCTTTAATGTCTTCATTATTGAGTCCTTTATTAATGAATATTACTTTTTTCATCTGTGATAGTCTGTATTTACTTTTTAATACTTTTTTGAGATTTAATTATTATCATAATTAAAGTTGTCTTACTAATTTCAATTATAAGTTCGAACAAGTAAATATTGATCTAATATGAGCAATTAATTCAGTTCTTGTACCAACCTCTAACGGCTAGTTTTTTTGATTGCAGCATCTAAATTTTGATAATGAATTTGATTGGAAGTGTGGGGAATATTTTCGTCCGCCCACGTTTTAATCATTATTAATAAATGGTAAGGTTTCGGTTGACCATCATTTATAATATCAGCATTTTCAAATATATAAGCTTTTACATCCTCGTCATTGGTAACCTAAAATAAAAACGTTAAAAGAAAACTTTGATTCTCAAAAGTTTTAGATTTTCTGTGATTATCATATCTTAGGACGCCATATGATAAACACTCTCTTAAAATCAATTTTTGATCTTCAGTCCAGTTTGGGATTTCAGCAATAAGTTCCTGAAAATCATCTATATCTAAATATGAAAAATAATTAATGAATTCATCAGCCCCAACGAAATACCAATAACCGCTATCAGTCCTTTCATTTTTGAGAATGATGTATTACAAAGCCAATAGTTTTTTATTAAAAGATTTCATTTTAGAATTCACTCTAAAATTTTTTCTCCATGCTTCCTGGTCCTTACCTATAAAATTTTCCACTACTATAATGCATTTTTAAGTTAGTGATTTCCGCTTTTATTAATTATGTTGCTCACAATTCTAAAAAGTATAGTCTTCCTACGCAATCTATTGGCGTATATTATCGTTTTTTGAGATTTAACTTATGTATCAATAATTTTGCGGTTGTACAGTAAACATGTAATCGAACTGGAAAATTTCATTTTTTGAGTAAAAGTTGAACCGTAGACAATCCGTTGAATTTTGGAGTTTCGCATCACTGTCTCACAAAATTTACTGTTAGCTATAATTTTGCTAAGTGTCTTGAATGAAAAAATTACCGATTTCAATAGGCTTCTCATATTTTTTAATCCAGTTTCTTAAAGCAGTGGGTAAATACAAATATCCCATTCCATCTGTCCCTAAAATTCCGCTATGTATTTTACTATTTTTTGATATAAGGCTGTCTTCTATTTGCAATAGTAGTCTTGGTCCAAAAGCCGGACTGAATACTTTTGCCGTATATTTAAGAATAATTTCTCTATCAATAATGATAGGATCCTGTAACCATGCCGCATCGGCTGGATTAAATTTTGAAATTTGCAGAACCGTACCTCATGCACTCTCTATCCATTGGCATATCTTCAGCTCTTTCTTCTTTGGTCATTTCAGTTAGCACAATTTTTCTTGCAGGTATTTCTATCGGCAAATCAGGCAAAGAATTCGAAATANATTGGCATATCTTCAGCTCTTTCTTCTTTGGTCATTTCAGTTAGCACAATTTTTCTTGCAGGTATTTCTATCGGCAAATCAGGCAAAGAATTCGAAATAGGTGTATCTTTATGAAGTAAGACTTTAACGGTGCTATTTTTCATTTTTTCACATTCTGAAAGTTGGTTGATAGTGTACATACTTGGCATACCATTTCCTACACCATATTCTTCATGAATTTTGGAAGAAAGAANCTATTATTTGATGTTTCAATCCTATCACCTATAGCAGATTCCATGATGTCATTTCTCTTAGTGCTGCCCAAAAGATGGATAGGAAAAGATTTTGATAAGTTTTTCACTTATTTTTACTTAACATTAACGGTGCTATTTTTCATTTTTTCACATTCTGAAAGTTGGTTGATAGTGTACATACTTGGCATACCATTTCCTACACCATATTCTTCATGAATTTTGGAAGAAAGAAAAATGCTTACGCAAAAATCATCATCTTCGAGTACGTTATTGTTTTGCTTAAAAGCTGTATCAAAAATATCTTTACGCAATGTCATTAATAATAACATTGGTTTTTGAGTTATNAAAATCATCATCTTCGAGTACGTTATTGTTTTGCTTAAAAGCTGTATCAAAAATATCTTTACGCAATGTCATTAATAATAACATTGGTTTTTGAGTTATTGGACAAATAGGATAATATACATTTTCAATATTTGCAGTTCCCCCAATATAAGAGAATTTTTTAGTTTTATTTATTTCAATTGTATTTATATGATACATCGTGTTTTATAAGATATTTTATCATTTTTGTGAGACATAATAATGTATCAAATTAACTAGAAAGCTAAATAGCTTATCTTGTTAATTTTAAATTTTAATGGACTTACAGACAAAATAACTAGGACGTTTAAACAAAATTAATATTTAATGATGCCTTTACCTTTGTAAAACAAAATTCAATAAAAAATGGAATTAACCAATTACAACGGAGCGTTACAGAATGCGATAGGTTCTGGCTTCAACGCAAAATCAACTACAAAAGACGTTATTAACGGGATCGACCTTTTCGGTAAAATTGCCATCGTAACTGGCGGTGACGGCGGACTGGGAATGGAGATTACAAGAACTTTGACTTCGGCAGGAGCAACCGTGATTATTCCAGCAAGAGATCCTGAGAAAGCCAAACAAAATCTTGCAGGAATTGCTAATGTGGAAGTAGAACAGATGAACCTTTCTGAGCCTGCAACGATTGTTTCCTTTGCTGAAAAGTTCAATGCTTCAGGAAGGCCTCTGCATTTGTTGATTAATAATGCAGGAATTATGTGGACACCACTTCAGCGTGATGCCCGTGGATATGAAAGTCAGTTTGCAACCAATCATCTTGGGCATTTTCAATTGACAGCCAATTTGTGGGACGCTTTGAAAAAAGCAAACGGGGCAAGAGTAGTGAATGTTTCATCTTCAGCGCACCATACTTCACCGATACATTTTGATGATGTGAACTACAACCATAAAGAATATGATAAGTTTGAAGCTTATGGACAGTCGAAGACAGCCAATGTTCTTTTTACTGTTGAGTTGGATAAAAGAGCACAGCCATTCGGAGTTCGTTCTTATGCGATCCATCCGGGGCTGATCATGGCGACCAACTTATCCAGATCTTTGACCTTCGAGGATTATGTGGCGATCGGAGCGGTACATCCTGACGGAACACCGAATGTTGAAGCTCAGGAAGCGATGAAAAAGATTGAGAAGACTGTAGAAGAAGGTGCTGCAACCACAGTTTGGGCAGCGACAAACCCCAAACTTCAGAACATTGGAGGTGTTTATCTGCAGGACGTAGAGGTAGCGGATTATGCTGCCGGTGATAATGTTGCAGAGAGCCCTGCCGGAGCCGGAGGTGTTGCCTCATTTGCGGTAGAACCGGTAGCTGCTGCGAAACTTTGGACGTTGAGTGAAGAATTGACAGGAACAAAGTTTGAAGTAAAATAAATCATAAAATACCAAAGTTCCAAGCTGAACTTTGGTATTTTTTTTAAATTTGTAATTATGATAACGAAACAGACCAATGACCACGCCAATATCGTTTTTACCTGCAGTGGAACTTCTAAGCACAGCACGGAACTGACTGCGGAGGAACATTCTGTAGTACGTATTCTCTCTGGCGAATTGAAAGTAATCCAAGCGGATGAGACCTATGTTTTCAATGCAGGGGACACGCATTTATTTCCCAGAAATCGCCTTGCCTTACTCGTTAAATCGGATAAGGATGGTGAACCCTACAGAGCAATAGTCGTGAAATTGACCCATAATATTTTAAGATCCTATTACGAGAACATTCCAAGTGAGATCAATCCTGTTTTTAAGACCGATCAAATTGTTAATCTGGATAGAAGTCCGCTTCTTGATAGTTTTTTTGATTCAATGCTCCCTTATTTCGACTTAGAATATAAATTGCCACAGGAACTTTCAGAACTGAAGATCCGGGAAGCAATAACGATATTGAGGACAGTCAACAGAAATGTAGACGCGATCTTATCTGATTTTTCAGAACCTCATAAGATCAATCTCGTGGAATTTATGCAGAAGAATTTTATGTTCAATATGTCACTGGAGAAATTCAGTTATCTTACTGGAAGGAGTTTGACTACATTTAAAAGAGATTTCAGCAAAGCATTCAACACAACTCCCCAGAAATGGCTGACGCAAAAACGTCTCGAGCTGGCAAAATTTCAGCTGATCGAAAAAAAGAGAAAACCTATCGATGTCTATTTTGAAGTCGGCTTTGAGAATCTGTCCCATTTTTCTTATGCTTTCAAAAAGCAGTTTGGAGTTAATCCACGGGAATTAATGTCGCATTAATAATGACATTTTTATAAAACTTAATTTTCATAAAAAATGATGTAACTTTATCTTTATAAACATCTTACTATCTGTATATGTTTGGGTTTACAATTCTCAATCAACGACTTTCTTGATTTAACGTAATTTACTATATTAGCAAAGTGCAATCGATTGCGCTTCTTTAAAAAATAAATTAATGCGATTAAATCTTGGCTTATTTATGATGGTATGCCAATGCATCTCATTATCTGCCCAAAAAAATAATTCGAACCTTCTCAGAATTTTAATAAGTACTGATATTGGAGGTACGGATCCCGATGACAATCAGTCGATGACGCATCTACTGATGTATAGTGAAAAATTTAAGATTGAAGGATTGATTTCTTCACCTTCATTTGGTGATGGTGATAAAAGTGAGATCATTAAAATGATTGATCTTTACGAGAAAGATCTGCCGAAATTAAAAAAACACGGTTCAGAATTTGCCGATCCGGCTTATCTCAGATCAGTATCCAAGCAGGGTCATAGGGGAAATGTATCATTTATAGGATATTCAAAACCTACCGAAGGCTCAGACTGGATTATCAAGACAGCTAAAAAGAAAGATAAGCAGCCATTGTGGATCTTATGTTGGGGTGGATTGGAAGATCTGGCTCAGGCGCTTCACGATGCACCTGAGATTCAAAAAAATATCCGTGTTTACTGGATAGGAGGACCCAATAAAAAATGGAGTGCCAACAGCTACGCTTACATCGCATCAAATTTCCCGAATCTTTGGTTCATAGAAAACAATTCATCTTACTACGGTCTGTTCTCTCACAGCGATATGCCCGACAGTGTGATGGATTCGAAATATTATGATAACGTTATTAAAGCACAGAGTCATTTAGGAAAGGATTTTAAAAATTATTACAATGGAGAAGTTAAAATGGGAGATACTCCTTCCTTGCTATATCTGATGAATGTTAACCCCGACCATCCTGAAGGTGAAAGTTGGGGCGGAAGTTTTGAAAAAACGGATTACAGTCCGCGTATGGTTGTAAATCAGGCAACATCTCTGAAGGATACTGTTGCTTTTTGCTCAATCATTGAGTTTAGATTTAAAGGTCCTAAAATAAAAGCTGAAAAAGAATCTGTTCAGTTCTATATGGAAGTTCCCTACGGAAAAAATGTTCAGAAATGGCCTGGATACTATCTTGGCGACGGTGAGTATGGTTTGAGGTATATTCCCAAAAAGGCAGAAACTTTACAATATAACCTGACTTCGGCAATCCCTGAATTCAACGGAAAAAAAGGCAGTATTGTTGTTACCAACAGATGGCCGGGTAAGAAAAGCAAGAATGACTATAAACTGGGAAGTTCGTGGTTTACCGATAAGCAGGATGAAGCTTTGTACTTTGGGAAAATACAGGGCGGGAAGACCGTTTCAAAGTGGAGAGCAGCGGTTCTCAAGGAATGGGCTGAAAGATGGGGCTGGATCAATGAATAGTTTTACAATACGAAAATCAAGATAACGATACAATTATAAGATATAGATGTACTTATTAATTTTAAAGATCTACCAAAATAATTTTAAATCCGGTCAGTCCTGATGGCTGCAGGCTGTCTTTTTCAGATGCAATGGCAGGATAAGAATAGGTCACTCTTTCTTTTTCCGGAAGTTGTGAATCATAGATCATCCTGTTCATAAGTGAATTGGCAACGTGTATCTCAATTTTGTTCAGACCTTTTTTTAAGTAAGAAGTTATATCCACTTTCCAGGGTGAACACCATACAACACCTGCATCATTTTCATTGACAAAGATACGGGCTACAAATCCCGGATTCCCAAGATCTGCAAAGACCTTTTTGCCTTGGTGCTCAAATTCAATGTCTTTCTTATAGATGGCGGTTCCAGAATAATATTTAATTTTTAGGTCATCGGATTTTGTCCAGTCCTGCAGTGATTCAAAAAAGACATTTCCGGGACCACCCATTTTCTTGTCAAAATCTACGTTCCAGCCGTTGTTAAAAGTTTCAATTTTAGAAGATTTATTTTGATTCATTAAGGGCAGATTTTCTTCCTTATCTGTAATGAAAATAAAAAACGATTCCCAACCTTCCAATGATAGTTCCAGAGAAGTTTTTCCGTGATTATTCTTCAATGTCTTAACCTGCATTCTTTCGCCGGTTACCGGATTCCATACTTGCGCATATTTACCTTCGGCATTAAAGGAGAAAATATTATTTTCCGGAGTTGATTTATGATTTTTAATGAAATACATTTCAGCATCCGCCAGTGTACGGTGGGTAAAATATATTTTTTGAGTTTTGCAGTCGGAGCTGTCTAGTGTAATATCTGAATCTATTCCGGCATCTTTCAATGTTTGTTGAAGAGTTCCTCCCCAAAATATTCTACCTTTTCCAACTTTTCTTGATCCTTTTACAGAAGGATTTTCCCCCCAGAGTTTCGTTACTAGTTTCTGATATTCTTTTTCTTTTCCGATGTCTTCTGCCGAACCGGATTGCTTTGGTTTAGTACTATAAATTATTCCGCCTTTTGCAACTAGATCTGCAATTTTTCTCAGAGATTTTAAGGTTAAACCTGCCTTTTCTTCAATTACCATTAACTTATAGGATATACCATCGGGAAGGATGATTTTACCTTTATCAACATCCATCCTTGTAAGTAAGGCATCTGCAGAAAATGCATCGAAGTCAAATCCTCCAGGAATATCGGGCAGTCTGTGCGTCAGTATTTTTACAGGTGCATTTTCACCAAGATACACACAAAGATCAGCAACCGATTTGCCTGATCTCATCAGATAAGCAGACCTGGTCTGATAATCCCAGAAGGGTTTGCTGTAATTCCACCAGGTGTTATTTCTGTTGATTGCATATTGGCGACCCCCACCGGTACTTCCCGGTATTTTGTCTGTCCAGGGTTGATATGCGGAAGCACAGATCACAAACTCGTTGATGCCGAAAGCGTAGGCATAATCTGCCAGAGATTTAAGCTCACCCAGCGAAGTTGAATACAGCGCATCAGTGAATGCTTCTGCGGAGGCAATAGGTTTTCCGTAAAGGTGTGCCGCGGAAGAACTTTCTTTGATATCATAATTTCCATCCGGATGGATTATCCAGAATTCACCCTGCGGTTTTTGTACCTTACTTTTTGCCTGTATCGGATCTCCAACAAAGCACAGCGCATTTCCGATGGCCTGAGCGGTAAAAGACAAACCTCTCTTTGCGGCAAGCTTATCAAAAGTACCATAATAATTGTCTGCAATCAGATCAGCGATATTTCTTCTGATGTCAAATAAAAAAGCATCAGAACTGTTGACGTTATCTACCACATAGCCCATCATACAAGGGAGATATTTTAAAGGGTCATAGCCTCTCCGCTCTTTAAACTCCTGAATAAAATTGTCTGTCCAGTTTTGTGAACCTGCTTCGTGGCTGTCCATCGCAATTCCTGAAAGTTTTCCGCTGTTCGAGTTTTTTAGTGAGTCGGCAATGACGGCAACATAATGATTCCAGTGAAGTTCAGCGGCAGCTTTCGATAATTTATCGCTTTCTCTGCCTAAAAGATTGGCTCGCCCGTGTTTCGTATTTGCGCCTGTGGGTTCATACGCAAATCTCATCACCATCCAGTCACCTTGGGGAGCATCCCATCTGAGAATTCCGTTTTCGTCCATCTTATTGCTGATGTCGATAATCTGTTTAGAATTAATAACTTCTGCCTTTCCGTAATCCGGCGTTCTGTCTTTCTCAATATACTCAGAAAATAAGCCCGATTTTTCTTCATACTGGTCTACTTTTGCCGAAGAATTCAGTATAATCGAATTGAGAAGAAGTTGCTGGTTTTTTTCTGATTTTTCCCACCAATCGTGCAGGTAGAGCCTATAATATTTCGCTTTGACGCCCTTGAAAGATATTGTTTTCTGTCGCCAGCTCTCGTGAGCTTTATAAATAGGTTTCAAATCGCAGACCTTTGTGTAATGAATACCATCATAAGAAACTTCCAGCTGTCCGAAATCAGGAAGAACTCTGTAACCGGTACCGGTAAAAATATCGGACGGCGGCGCAGGAACATTGGTAGCGCTGGTTGTTGCTTTACCCCGGGGCTGCATTTTGTAGCTGATGCTTCTGGCTTCAAAATCTGTTTCAAACTTTAGACTGATCAATACACCTTTCTCATTTTTAGGTATTCGTACAGTGTAATCTTGCTTTTGGACAAAGAGCTTTTTAGTGTCAATTAGCTTTTCGGTTGAAGTAATTTCTACTTTTTGATTAGATGAGTTTTTCATTGAACCCTTAAAAACCGGAAATGCCAGCACCGCAACATCTTTATAAAAATTAAATTTATTTTCAGGTTCAGGTAGCTTGCCTGTAAAATTTTTCCCTCCTGCAATAATAGTTTCAGTCGCGGTAAGACGTTTCATTCCTGTTTCATTGGTAATCCAGGGGCCACCTGCAACGTAGCCATTAGAAATATGGAGTTCGAAGGATAATCCTAATCTTGCAGCTTCGGCGGATGCGAACTTGAGCATTTCCCACCATTCTGAAGAAAATCCTGCTGATGCCATTTCTGCCTTACCGTGACTTTGGTCATAATACACAATGCCTCCAATTCCTGCTGTTTTAAAGGCTTCCAGATCTGCTGTAATCCCTTCTCTAGTCGTTTCTGTTTCTCCGTGAAACCACCATACTTTTGTTCTTGTGCTATCTTGAGGATTTACAAAACCCTTCTTTACGTACGCTAAATCAAAGCGTTTTTGAGCTGCCACTGAAGCAAAACTTGCAGAAAAAAAAATAATTAAAAGAAGACTTGTTGATTTCCAGGACATAAGATTTGTTATAGTGAATATGCTCAAATATAAGTAACTCAACTTATGTTTCTGTCTTGCAGCATCCTGCATATAAAAAACAAGCTAAAAATTAACTTAAGGATTTATTTAGAAAATATTTAATTCCAAAACAGGTATAGCTCACAATCTTCAAATTCTGAGGTGAAAAAAGGAATTAAAAATGGAGAATTGATATTTAGTGATGATAAGAATCAAATTTTTTCAAATCAGTAATTACGATTAAAATGTTGAGTGAAAAAAGAATGAATTTGGATATCTAACTGTAGTATTCAGGTGCTTTCTTTAATTGTGGCCACTGTTCGCTGTCGTGTCCAAAAATTATTAACCGAACATTTTCCTGATCTGCGATCGACGTTGGCTTTGTAGTGCTTTCTTGTTTGTTCATTATCTTCCACTACTTTAGAATGATAAAAATTGACTTTTTATCCCCATAATAGTCTGAGCAATAAAATACAATGAAGCCTTTATTATCAGAGAAAGTATTTAAATTACCATTTATTTCATAAGCAATGTTTAATAGAATCATTTCGTGAATCTCGCATCCACTTTTGCCCATATGGAGTGATTGACTATCTTCTGTAAATTATATGCTTAATTATAAGCTCTATTTTTTAGTTAGTTTATATTAAAAAAATATAGTATAGTAGTCTCCCAGAGAAATAACAAATTATATCAATAAGGTCAGCAGAAATTTTTTGATGAACTGCCAATCGAAAATAAGATTGTTTATATCGCAGGAGACACGATTACTTATAGAGATTTGTCCAATATTGCAGAATCTCTTTCAGGGCAAAAGAAATATAAACTGGCAATCTTACAATAAGTAATTACTTGAAAGGCGAATTTTTTGAAAAGTCAAGGTAAATCTTCTTTGACTTTTTTTATTTTATCGTTTTGTGAGATTTTTAAATAAGTTTAAATAATTTTATTGCTAATATACTCTCCAAACATTCTGCAATTGGTTTAAAACTAATATTAGTCATGCATTCTTTTTCTGCAACCTTATTGAAAATTAAATACCCCCCACTCTATTTCCTAGTTTACTTGCAAATCAAACATTTCGTTTCTATTGATTTTCAATCAAAATTGAACTGCAGACCAAGCATTGAACTTTGTATTTCGAATCATTGTCTCAAAACACTTCCTGTTATCCGTAATTTTTTAAGTGTCTTGGATGAAAAAATTACCGATTTCAATAGGTTTATCATATCTTTTAATCCAATTTCTTAAAACAGTTGGTAAATACAAATATCCCATTCCGTCAGTCCCTAAAATTCCGCTGTGTATTTTGCTGTTTTTTGATATAAGGCTATCTTCTATTTGCAATATCAGTCTTGGTCCAAAAGATGGACTGAATACTTTTGCCGTATAATTGAGAATAACTTCTCTATCAATAATAATTGGGTTCTGTAACCAAGACGCATCGTTTGGATTAAATTTTGAAATTTGCAAAACCGTACCCTCATACCACTCTCTATGCATTGGCATATCTTCAGCTCTTTCTTCTTTGGTCATTTCAGTTAGCACAATTTTTCTTGCAGGTATTTCTATCGGCAAATCAGGCAAAGAATTCGAAATANATTGGCATATCTTCAGCTCTTTCTTCTTTGGTCATTTCAGTTAGCACAATTTTTCTTGCAGGTATTTCTATCGGCAAATCAGGCAAAGAATTCGAAATATGAGTATCTTTATGAAGTAAGACTTTAACTGTACCATTTTTCATTTTTTCACATTCTGAAAGTTGGTTGATAGTGTACATACTTGGCATACCATTTCCTACACCATATTCTTCATGAATTTTGGAAGAAAGAAAAATGCTTACGCAAAAATCATCATCTTCGAGTACGTTATTGTTTTGTTACACTGTGGATATGATGATGGCAAAAAATCATCATCTTCGAGTACGTTATTGTTTTGCTTAAAAGCTGTATCAAAAATATCTTTACGCAATGTCATTAATAATAACATTGGTTTTTGAGTTATGGGGCAAATAGGATAATATTCATTTTCAATATTTGCAGTTCCCCCAATATAAGAAACTCTTTCAGTTTTATTTATTTCTGTTGTGTTTATGTGATACATATTTTACGATTAAAATTTTTCAATAAACAAGYTTACTAAAATCAAAATCGCACCATCCAATTTCCTAATTCCATTATTTATTTTCATATAAAAATAAAAAAATCAATGAATACAATAACAATATTATAGCATAGCTCTGCACAATACAAACAATTATTTAGTTATATAAGTAATATTATTAATATAACTAAAATATTTGAACATCTAAATTAACCATTTGAATAAAATGAGATACAAGAAATATCCGGTAAATTTAGTAGAGATGTTTTATTTTATCATTTTATGAGATTGTAAAGTATAATTTTATTGCTAATATACTCTCCAAACATTCTGCAATTAGCTTTAAAAAAATAACATTAGTTATTCTTTTTCTGAACTTCATTGAAAGTTAAATACCACCACTCTATTTCCTGGTTTACTTGTACATAAAAGATTCAGCATTTCACTAATACATTTTGAATAGATCCATCGTATTTCGAGTTTACGCAAGTAATTATAATTTATTAGATCCTGTTAAATTTTTWAAATTATTATATTCTTCCGATCCCATTAGATTTAAAACAAAATCTTCCAGTCCAATATCTCTTTTTTCTCTCACATAACGAGCAAAAGATAATATTCCTTTACAATTTTCAAATCCTTTATTTTTCTTGCTGGAACTTTCTGAACATTCTCACTCAGCAATTGATGAATGAGNTAGATTTAAAACAAAATCTTCCAGTCCAATATCTCTTTTTTCTCTCACATAACGAGCAAAAGATAATATTCCTTTACAATTTTCAAATCCTTTATTTTTCTTGCTGGAACTTTCTGAACATTCACAACAATAAGTAAAAGAATCTATGTCCAACTAATTTTTCGTTCTGTATGAAAACATATGATTTATATTAAGTACATTACTCATTGATAATTAAGTAGTTAAAATAATACTTAGCGTTTTTTAATACCGTTTTAAGATAATTACTCAAGTGTTAAATAATAAATAAGCAAAAATTTATCAGGAAACTTTACGGTCATTTTGACAGAAAATTTACCGTCTTTTAATATACCAATCACTATTATTTCAATAAAAAGAATTATTTTTACTTTTAACAATATATAATGATTAAGAAAAATTTATTAGTTACAATGTGTATTTCATTAAGTACAGTTGCTATGGCACAAATTGGGATAGGAACAAATAATCCTGATCAATCTTCGATTATGGAACTTTCATCCTCTAATAAAGGATTTTTGCCTCCTCGTGTGGCATTAACAAGTGCTACAGATGCGAGTACGATTCCCAACCCTGCTAATGGATTAGTGGTGTTTAATACAAATGCAAATTTTTCGAACGTTGGTCTTTATTTGAATTTAGGAACACCTACATCACCAGATTGGAGATTTCTACAAGTTCAAAGACCAGGTGGTACAACTATCGAATACACTTCATTAGATTTAGCACCGGTGTTCGATATGAATCTTATTCCGAATAATTCAGGTAATTGGACAGAGGTTCCGGCTTTAAGGCAGAATGTTTCTGTTTCGATTGGAGCAAATATAAAAACTGTGATGACTGGTATTTTGAATGCACAAGGCAGTAGTGGTACAATTGCACAGTGTGATGTGATAGTAAAATTAACTCCTGGGAGTACAGCATTACCGAGTACTTTAAGTGGAGCAGCAGCAGGACCAAGGGATTCATTTGGATTAATTTCAAACAATGGAAATGGCCAGACAGTTTCAATAAATGTAGCAAAATCTACTGTAGCTACTAATCAAAATTATGTTATTCAAGTGTATGTTTTTAGAGGTAATTCACCTTCTAATCTGCCATCTTATAATTTAACTCCATTCTATATAAATACTTTGGCTACAAAATAAAATTACAGATTCTAAATACACAAATGTTGAATTACCGGGGAGTGTTCCCGGTAATTTTTTTTATTTCACCGTTAAATAATACTAACTTAATTTCATTAAGTAAATGCAGAATGTTTGGAGAGTGAATTCCTGAATGTCTGCTTTAGTTATGAGTGCAATAGTATATTTTTTTATACAATTGACAATGGTAACTTATTTTTGAGCACACCATTTTTGATTAACATATCATAATCTAAAATAGTTTAATGGATATAAGATCAACAAAGCCAAATTAAGGCTCATTATTCCATTGCTGATTAATAATTCTTAGAATTAAATTGCTTTAGACAAAGAATAAAAGAAATTATTTAATAAAAATGAGCTTTGCAATTCTTGTTTAATTTAGCTCAAACGACTAAAATCATCGATAAAAATATTTGAAGACACACTCGTCAAGTCCATTTTAACGCTCAAAGAGTTTATTAAAATTTATTAGAGTCAAATCTTAGAAATTGTATTAATTGATTGTTTAATTAATCTTCAGAAAAGTACTCGATTAATTCCCTAACAGAAATTTTGGATTCAATAATTTTCCACAACCTAGTTGAAGTTCATGAAATTGCGAAATAAGAGATTCAATTAAATCCCACACGAAAATTTAGTAATCATTCCATAATACATTGCTTCAAAATTCAGTACTAATACTGAATTCTTTTTAAAGAAATTACATTAATATTGTTTTATTGATAAAGCATCAACTAAACCTGTGAGCGAAGGTTAGGAATTGGTGTTATTCTCTATGATTATCTGTTGTCATAATTTAGCCATGATTTTAGTAACTATTATTATGCTAACAGAGCATATGGAACATCCTCGAGTTCCTAAGTGGGAAATCAATTTCAGTCTAAAGTTTTACAATTTATATTGTATAAAATGGGATTTGTAAAACAGCGTAATAATTTTTTTAATAACCACCCTGCTTATAACTAAAGAATGTTATTACAATTTTAAAGATATAATCAACTAAAAACTAATAATCTAAATAACCATGAAATCAAAATTCAAAAAATTGATGCTTTTGAGCATTACAACAGCTACTTTACTGGGGCTTACATCTTGTAAAAAAAATACTTATTCTAAAACTAAAACAAGCTTAGTAAGTATTTTTGAAGATTACAATAAGAACAACGAAATTAAAAATACAGTTGATACCATAGTTCTTAACAATGATCAAATGTTTGTTGACTGGTCTTGGCAAAAATTTTTATGGTTAACGTCAAATACCGAAGATAATGTTCCTGTATTTATGAAAGAATTAAAACAGGTTAATGATTTTGGTGAAGAAATAAAAATAGATTTTTTAAAAAAGAAAGGATTACAATCTTCATACTTAAAAGATGGTAAATTACCACTAATCTTAGATTTGTATCAACAAGCAGACGGAACAAAATTGAGTAGCAAGAGCAATTCTCTCGTAAGATATTCGATACATGCTAATGACGGAATATTAGAGATGTTTAATTCACCCGATGCATCATCAATTATTAGCCAAGCAGCTGAAATACTAAAAAATGATAGCTTAAAGCGTTCTATTCGTGAGAGTAAAAATCAATATCCAGTTGGTGCTACCGAAATTAAAATAGCTTGGATAAAAACATCTGAAGTAGTAGATTCTACTAAAACTTTTAATATCACTGCAATTGTAAATCAACCTGATAAAAATTTGGAAGAAAATTATAATAACGTCGAGCTACAAAGAATGTCTATGATTGGTTTTCATATATTTACAGTTACAGCAGAGCACCCTGAAGGCGTGTGGTCAACTTTTGATCAACGAGATTTAGCACCAGATAGAACAAGTTTTCATGGAGACCCTGTAAATTCTAAATCAGATAAATACACATTATTCGATGGGAACTCTGTTGGAAATACAGAAGATGGAATTATTCAAGATACAACCACTCTTACTCCAAAAGTTAAAAATAAAGTATTTCAATCCCATCCTGAAGGAGTTAGATACAATCAGGCATCTCAAGGAATGGACGTTATTAAAGAAGATAAAGAGTTTGTTACAATGATTAAATCTAGTAACGAATTAGCTAAAAAAGCCCTTACGAATGATAAAGTTAAAATATGGTCGAACTATAAATTAGTCGGCTCTATATGGTCAAAAACTAATGCTCCAATTAATGAGTTACTAGATGGAAATTTATCAAAACCAGATGGTATCGGTAATGGGCAAAGTTTTGGCAGTTTAAATTTAGCAAATGTCACTATGGAGACCACATTCCAAGCAGAAGGAACGAATTGTTTTACTTGTCACTCTATGAATAATAATTTATATAGGACAAATACATCAAAAAAAATAAATGTTAAGTCTCCTTTGATTAACTCACACTTATTTGAAAAATATGCAGAATTAAAAGCAGCATTATTAGCAAGTCAAGGAGCAGCCAAAACTGACATTAATAAAAAATCGAATACTAATACAATGAAATCTTCTAATAATGTAGATGAAATTAGTAAGTTAAAAAATAGCATAAGGGAATCATCTCGTGAAGAAGCTAGAGAATTACTTAAAAAGTAGTCATAGTATCATTAAAATACCGATTACCAAAATGAAGATGAGTGTGAAAAATTCGTTGCAAAAATTTTAGAGTCCTCCCTAATTCTATCACAAAATCTTTGCTTAATTTTTAGTTTGGTCAAAAGTCAAATGAAACCCATCAAGGATATACTATTCCAAAGCCGTTTATTTCTAAACATTCAAAGGTAAATTTAATAACGGCTTCAACTGTAAAAATATCTGAATATGCTGGTAATTCTTTTTTAGTTTGTCTCAGATGACTTAAATCACAAATAAAAAGATTTATAGAGAACCTATTTAATCATTATTTAGTTCTACAATTCTTTCCAAATCTTCCACCAAATGTTTCGATATTTCTTCGGTTATGGGTACAGAAGTTAAATGGTACCAACTAAAGACAGTTGGTGCCATTTTATTTAATAGTAAGATTATTTACAAAGTCTTTTACAACAGTGAAAGTATTGCCTTCACAATATCGTCATAAACCTGTTTATCCTTTTCACCACTTCTGGCCAAAACTCTTATTCCTGAATAGTTATTGAAGATAAATCTTGCTAAAACTTTCGCATCTGATTTCTTAGAAATCTGTCCTAGCCCCTGACCTTTCTGAATTGCATCCGTGAAAATATTAATCATTGTAACTGTATTTTCCTGTACTATTTTAGCAACTTCAGAATCGTGCATTGCCAATTCAACAGAAGAATTGACCATAAAGCAGCCTTTTGTAATTCTATCTTCCAGACTTTCTATAACGGCTTGTTTAAAAATAGCTTGCAATGTATCTTTTATATTTTCTGAAAAGCGGAAAAGCTCGGTGATTGCATCCTGATTCTGCTTCTGATACTTTTCTAAACATTTTACAAATAACTTCTGCTTATCTCCAAAAGTATCATATAGACTTGAGCGGCTTATAGCCAAATGATTTACCAAATCCTGAGCAGAAGTGCCATTATAACCTTTATGCCAGAAAATCTCAATCGCTTTATCCAAAGCTCGTTCTTCATCAAATTCTTTTGTTCGTGCCATAGTTTTAGAGTTAATATTAACAAAGATACTAAAATAACGGAACATTCATTCCGTTATTTTGGCAAAAAAAATTATACTACAGAATTAACAGTCAACCCTCCATCAACAATTATTTCCGTTCCTGTAATGAATGATGAATCGTCTGAAGCTAAGAAACCGACTGTTTTTGCAATTTCAGCAGATTGCGCAAAACGTTTTAGTAAAATTTTCTGTCCTAGGATTTCTCCTAAACCTTCTACTTGTTCGCTAGGCAAACCTAATTTACCGTAGAGCGGCGTTTCAACAGGTCCCGGCGAAACGGCATTGACTCTGATTTTTCTTGAAGCCAATTCTGCCGCAAACACTTTATTCATCGATAGCACAGCAGCTTTGCTTGCAGCATATACACTTGAATTAGGCATTGCTAAATGGGCATTTACTGAAGTGTTAAAAATAATAGAAGCTCCGTCGTTTAGAATTGGTAATAGTTTTTGAAGTGTAAAATACGTTCCTTTTACGTTAACATTCATTATACTGTCGTAATGGTTTTCTGAAGCAGAATCTAAAGGAGCAAAAGCTGCAATACCAGCATTCAGAAATAAAATATCTATTTTTCCGAACTGAGCGGAAACCTGCTCTACCAGATTATCAATGGATTTTAAATCAGACTGGTCGGCCTGAATTCCTGTTACATTTAATTCTTGCTCTGCTTGTTGAAGAGCTTCTTTGTTTCTACCGGTTACGATTACTTTTGCGCCTTTTGCTGATAATTCTGCAGCAGCTGCCAAACCGATTCCGCTATTTCCTCCTGTTACAATAGCTACTTTGTTGTCTAAATTTTTCATTTTAAATTGTTTTAAATTGTTTTAAATTGTTAATTGTTGAATTTTGAATTTTGAATTTTGATATGGCAAAGTTACAATAACGGAACGTTCATTCCGGTTAACGTATGGTAAGATTTTTAAAATTTTTAAAAAATTTTTTTTCTGCACAAAAAGTATAATTGATTAAAAATGATTCCGCTTAATTCCAAGCTTTAACATCTTGGATGCGAGTGTCGTAGGCGGAACACCTAGGATTTTGGCGGCACCGTCATCACCTCTTATTCTTCCTCCGCATTGGTTGAGTACTTTAAGAATATGTGCTCTTTCATTTTCCTCAATTGTTCTGTGTTGCAAAAAGTCTTCATCTATATGAGAACTGCCTAAATCATCTTCTACAGGTAAAGGGATGATATTAATATGATCACCTTTAGTCATAATGACACTTCTTTCAATCAAATTCTCCAATTCCCTTATATTTCCCGGCCAATTGTAATTGAGCAGGCTTTTTAATGATTCTGAGGAAAGTGATAACTCACTTCTATTTAATTTTTCACAAAATTTACTTATAAAATGTTGGGTTAAAATTCCGATATCATCTTTCCTTTCTCTCAAAGCCGGTACCTGCAAAGGAAATACACAAAGTCTATAATATAAATCCAGACGAAATCTTCCTTCACCAACTTCTTTTTCAAGATTTCGATTGGTAGCGGCAATAATTCGGATGTCAACTTTAATGGATTTAATACTTCCCACACGCTCGATTTCTTTTTCCTGAAGAACCCTCAGTAATTTTACCTGAACATCCAACGGAATCTCCCCTATTTCATCTAAAAATAAAGTGCCTTTGTCTGCCTGCTCAAATTTCCCGATATGTTGATGCAAAGCTCCTGTAAATGAACCTTTTTCGTGTCCGAAAAGTTCTGTTTCTATTAAGCTGGAAGGCAGTGACGCACAATTTATCTTGACAAAAGGCTGATTTTTCCGCGACGATAAATTATGAATAGCAGTAGCAATTTTCTCTTTTCCTGTCCCGCTTTCGCCGGTGATCAGAATAGTAGTGTCTGTTGGTGCAACCTGACTTATATTATCAAAAACGCTAAGCAAAACAGGACTTTTCCCGATAATTCCTTCAAATTGATTTTCTAATGGTTTTACTGTGACTGATTTTTGACTTTCGACGATTTGACTGGCAATAATATTCTCTACATTATAAATAAAATTATCCTGCAGTCTTTTGCAAATCTCCAAATGATCCTCATCAAATACAGAAGAGTTTTTGCTGTAAAATGAAAATACAAATTTACCTTTTTTCGTGATGGACAAAGGAATTGGCAGCGTTAGATTTGATTTCATACCAAGATGATTTCCAGCGATTTTATGCAATGTGGGTTCCATTTTTTTCTTTTGAAAATCATATTCATTACTGCAGATGATTTTATTTTCGGTCGTTGTGTTTTTCAGGATCAATTCCAGCTCGTGGAGTTTTAAGTTCGTGAGCTCCTGCAGACTTTCCAAGGTGATTTTTTGATACTCATTAAAACCTGTTCTGAGAAAACCGAAAAAAATATTTTTCGGAGTTTCATCCGATACATAATTGGCAATCATCAGTTCGTATGGAATTAAAGGTTGTAAAGCCGTGCAGATCTGCATCAGATATTGATCCCAGGTTCCGAAATTTGAAATCAGATCTTTAAGCTGTCTCTGAAACAATTGTTCTTTTCTGATAGAAGATTCTACATTATGTTTTTGATGATAACCTGCAATCTGCATCATAATTAAAAGATCCTGCTCACGAAATGGTTTCACAAGAAAACCGTAAGGATGGGTTGCTTTGGCATCACTCAAAATATCCTGACCAGAGTTGGCGGACAAATAGATAAAACCAATATTTTCTTCTTTCAAAAATTTACCTAAATCAATTCCTGTCTCTTTCCCTGTTAAAAAAATATCGAGCAGTACGAGACCCGGTTTTTCTTTGGCAATATTTTCTTTGGCATCATCGACACTTCGTGCAATTCCCGAAACAGTATATCCAGCATTTTTCAACATTAATCTTAAGTGATTAGCTTCCACAAAATTATCTTCTACGATCAGTATTTTTGTGTTTGTATTCATTGATTCTAAATTGTAAAAATTAATTCGATTTTTGTTCCTGCTTCATTGCTTATGCGGAATTCTGCCATAATATCTTCGCTCAAACCTTTCATCAATTTTAAACCTAAAGATTTCGAGTTTTCAATATCGATTGGCTCTGGAATTCCAATCCCGTCATCACAAACCGTGAGTCGGAATTTTTCATTTTCCTTATTTAAATTGATTGTGATGACACCTTGCTCCTTATTTGGAAAAGCATATTTGATGGAATTGGTCACTGCTTCATTTAAAATCAGACCAATAGGAACAGAATGCGATAACGGAAAATCTACTTTATCAATATTTAGAGAAAATCTTATTTGTTTTCTGACATCAAAAGAATCAGATAAATAATAAGTCAAATCTAAAATATACGAGGGCATATCGATCATCGAAAGATTTTCCGACTGATAGAGTTTATTATGAATCATCGACATCGCTTCTACCCTTCTTTGGCTCTCTAAATTGGCTTCAATCGCTTCTCTACCTTCCAAATATTCATTCTGGCTGGCCAATAATCCGACAACCATATGCAGATTGTTTTTTACCCTGTGATGAATTTCCCGCAGCAACCATTCTTTCTCTGTGATGGCATTATTGAGTGAGGTATTAGTCTGTTTTATCTGATCCTGCTGCCGGCTTAGAATTAGATTATTTTTCTGCTTCAGACGATATGCTCTATAAAGAAAACATACAAAAAACATTAACACAATGAAGCCTCCTAACATAATATTTCTAGTTAAAGATGCTTTTTCGAGACTGGCATTCTGTAAGGTAGTTTTATTGGTGAGATTGCTGATATATCTATCTTTCTTTTCAGTTTCATAAAGAACATTCAGCTTACTGATTTCTTTTGATTTTTTTTCATCAAAATACTTTTTACTGAATCTCACGTACTCCTTGTAATGTTCTAACGCTGGTTTTAAATCTCCTCTTGCCGAATCTATTTTATATTCCCAGAGATTAAAATCTGCGAAGTAACTGTCTTTATTAATTTTCTTGCAGATATTGTATTGAAGCCGGTTGTAAAATTCAGCATTTTCGTAGTTTTTTAGAGCTAAATTCAGGTCAACTAAAGTGGTATATATCAAAGCCAAAATATCATAATCATTCACAGAGTCTATATTGGAAACTAATTTTTTCTGATAAGGAACTGCTTTATCATACTGTTTCTTATGTAAAAAAATGCGGATTGTAATACAGTCCAACTTAAAAGAATTGCCATTTCCAATAGCTTTATATTTCTTTTTTATGTTAGTAATGAGTTTCAAAGCATCATCGTAATGGCCAGTTTTTAGCATTGTGTGGGAGATATTTCCTACAATTGCTTTGATATCATCAGTATTTTTAAATTTTTCAGAGATCTGTAAAGATTTCTGATAGTAGAGTAAGGCATTATCATAATCAGTCATTTCTTCGTACGCCATACCAATTCTATTGTAAATCACGTAATTAAATTCTTTCTTATTACCCACTTTTTCAGTAGTATTGAGAGCCAGAAAACAATATTTTAACCCTTCCTTATAATCTCCTAAAAAAATGTAAATAGCTCCCAACAGATCATAAAGATTCTCTAAATTTTTATAATTGCTTTTTTGATATAATGACAATGATTTTTTTAAGCAGTTAAGTGATTCGATACCATTTCCTAACAAAAGGTAAATGTCACCTTTTTCTCTGTAACAGTCTCCAAGACGTTTTTTATTTCCTGATCTTTCAAAATAGCCGATTGCTTTGTCAAGGTAAATAATCCGGTCTTCATATTTAAGTCCCATTAGTGTTTTGCTTGACCAGATCATTATCCAGGATTCTCCTATGAGATCATATTCATTGATATCTCTGAGGTTATTTATCGCGGCAACAGCATAAGAATGGCTCTTAACAAAATGATTATCGTGCTGCTCAAGCATAGAACTCAATAAATAAGATGCTCCGATACCTTTTTTGTATCTGAGTTTTTTACTGAGTTCAAAAGCTTTATTAGAATAGTTGATTGCTTTCGTGACAGGCATAAGATTGTATTTATCCCTTTCAAAATAATAATTTCCTAATGCTAAAAGCATATCTACCTTTTCTCTATCATCATCAAGAGATTTCAATTGTCTTTCTGCCAACTCAACATTGTATTTGGTAATATCATTATTCTTTGCCTCAAAACAGACAGGAAGAAAAATTAAAATTAAAACCACTAAAAAGTCGGTAAAACGTAAATATGATTTCATCGATTTCAACGTATTGAATGTAATAAAGCAAAGAGGCAAGTTACAATTTAAGGTACTGAAATACAATGCTTAATAAGAAAAAATTTAAGCTTTTCAGCCAACGAAATACAGCTACTATTTTTCGTTTTACAACGATATATCGTTGGATTAAAAATTGAGAAAAATTTACAAATCGCTGATTATAAATCGATTAAATATAATGCTCGATTTTTGTCAAGGTTGATGGCATAACAACCATATAAAACTCAGTTATGCAAACAGACCACCGAAAAACCATCCTATTTATTACGGGAGCCTTCGTCAGCAACGAATGTTGGAACGAATGGAAAGACTTCTTCAATAACAAAGGATACAAAACCATTGCTCCACCCTGGCCATTCAAAGATGCATCTCCGGAGATCTTGCGAAAAAGACATCCAGATGCAGAAGTAGCCTCCATTAGACTTACACAATTGATTGATCATTTCGGAGAAATTGCCAGATCATTTGATGAAAAACCCATCATTATCGGTCATTCTATTGGTGGTCTAATTGGTCAAATTTTGAATCAAAAAGGTTTGGCGTCATCAGTTGTGGCAATTCATTCTGTTCCTCCGCAGGGGATTATGACTTTCAAATTTTCTTTTCTAAAAGCAGGTTGGGGTCCGCTGGGATTTTTCACTTCCACGAAAAAAACATTTCAGATGAGCTTCCAGCAATGGCAGTACGCATTTGCCAACGGACTTCCCTTGGAGTGGCAGGAAAAGGGTTATCAACAGTTATCAATTCCAGAATCTAAACTGGTTGTGAGAGATACAATAACATCAGCTGCAAAAGTAGAATTTAGCAGGCCACATTCTCCCTTGCTGTTTATCGCGGGTGAAAATGATCACACCATTCCAAAACAGTTGAATCTCGATAATTACAAAAAATATAGCGATAAAAATTCGGTGACCGACTTTAAAGCTTTTCCGGGCAGAAATCACTTCGTTTTGGGACAGCCTGGGTGGCAGGAAGTCGCGCTCTATATTTCAGAATGGCTTCAGGAAAATAAAAATTAAAAAATTATAACTCATTTAAATTATCAATTATGAAATCACTTATTACAAATCCCAATCAAAAAAACAGAGCGTTTTTTTTAAGCTTATTGGCAATTAACTTTTTTTTACTTACTTCTTTCACTAAAGCAGAAGTTACATTAAAGACAGATTCAGCAAATACAAAAACCTTATTGCTTGAAACAGATCCAAAGCCTGCCAACCCACCTGCTAATTTCAAACACCAGACCGCTATGGTGAATGGGGTTAAAATACATTATGTAATCGGAGGAAAAGGTGAACCTTTAGTATTGATCCACGGTTTTGGTCAAAACTGGTTTATGTGGAATCGTCTCCTTCCTGAACTTTCCAAACACTTCACCGTCATTGCACCTGATTTAAGAGGAGTTGGTGAGTCTGATAAACCGTATGGAGGTTATGACAAAAAAAATATGGCGAAAGACATCCACGAACTTGTGAAAAAATTAGGTTACAACAATATCAATCTTGCGGGACACGACATTGGATTGATGGTGGCTTACGCTTATGCAGCACAATATGGTGACGAGGTTAAAAAAGTAGCTTTGATGGATGCACTGCTTCCTGGAGTAGAGCCTGTATGGTCACAGGTTTCAGCTTCAGCTTGGTGGTTCGGATTTTTCGCCTGGCCTGCTTCAGGAGATATCGTGACCGGAAAAGAAAAAGAATATTTAACCAATTTCTGGCCGGTTGTTGGTCACGCAAAAGATCCTTTCACAGCCGAAGAAACTACAGAATTCATCCGTGCTTATTCCGTGAAAGATGGTGCGAGATCCAGCTTCAAATGGTTTGCCAATTTCCCTCAGGATGGAAAAGACAATTTGGTCCTGATGCAGACTAAACTAAAAATGCCATTGCTGGCGATGGGCGGAGAATATTTTGCGGCAGCATTCTTAAAAGATCATTCTAAACTTGTTGCAGAGAATGTAACTGAATCTAAAATTGCGGGTGCAGGACATTGGATTGTTCAGGAAAACACCGCTCAGGTACAGAAAGACTTATTAGCATTTTTTCTTTCAAAATAAATCTTGTTATATATCTATTCCCCTTTATAGTGGAAACCCAACAGGCGCAATAAACGACGTTGCGCCTTGCGGTTTCTGAGACATTACTACTATACATTTTTAAGTTAAAATATACTTACAGATTTATGAAACAACTATTTCTACTTTTATTATTTTCCTTTGCTCTGCTGATACAGGCCCAGGAAAAAGCAGACCTTATTGTTTATAACGGTAAAATTGCCACGATGCAAAAAGCCGGAGAATTTGCTCAGGCAATTGCAACAAAAGAAGGAATCATTCTAGAGACCGGAACTTCAAAAAATATCCTGGAAAAATATAAGAACTCATCCACTAAAACTATTGATGCTAAAGGCAAAACCGTAGTGCCAGGTTTGAATGACAGTCACATTCACGTTATTCGTGAAGGCCTTAATTACAATGCAGAATTGCGTTGGGATGGGATAAAAACTTTGAAAAGAGCTATGGAAATGCTCAAGGAGCAGGCTGCAAGAACGCCTCCCGGAGTTTGGATTAAAGTAATTGGAGGCTGGAATGAGTATGGATTTGAGGAAAAAAGACAACCTACCATTGAAGAAATCAACGCTGCCGTTCCGGACAAACCCGTTTTTATCACTTATTTATATGGAAAAGCTTTTCTGAATAAAAAAGGAATTGAAGTTTTAGGCTACAGCAAAGACATCCATTATGAAGGAAGTGTTTTAGAACAGGATAAAGACGGAAACCTGACAGGTCTGATGTTCGCCAAAGAAACGCCGAAAGCTATTTACACCACTTTGGGATTAACCACTAAATTAACGCCTGAAGAAAGAATCAACAGTTCACTTCAATTTAACCGTGAACTCAATCGGTTTGGATTAACCTCTGTTATTGATGCCGCAGGCGGTTCCCAAAATTTCCCGGCAGACTATTCAACTTCAATGGAACTTGCAAAGCAAGGAAAGCTGAATCTTAGAATTTCTTACTATCTGTTTGCTCAACAAAAAGGAAAAGAACTTGAGGATTATGAAAAGTGGGTGAAAGAAACGATCATTAATAAAAATGACAATCTTTTGGTTGCCAATGGGTACACTGAAGAAGGTGCCGGAGAAAATATCGTGGCTTCAGCTGCCGATTTTGAAAACTTTCTCGAACCAAGAATTGTTCTTTCAGACGAAATGGAAAGCGATCTTGAACCGATTATCAGGCTTCTTGTTAAAAACAGATGGCCGTTTCGGCTGCACGCAACGTATGGCGAATCGATCGACAGAATGCTTAATGTATTTGAAAAAGTAAATAAAGACACCCCTTTTAACGGATTGCGTTGGTTTTTCGATCACGCTGAAACCATTACACCGCAGGAATTGGAAAGAGTGAAAAAGCTTAATGGCGCAATTGCCGTTCAGTTCAGAATGTATTTTCAGGGAGAATTATACGAAAAATTGTATGGTACGCCGAAAACTCAATTGCCTCCCATCAAGAAAATGTTGGCAATGGGAATTCCTGTCGGAATGGGAACTGATGCCACGAGAATTTCAACCTATAATCCCTGGATGGCGATGCATTGGTTAATTACCGGAAAAACCTTAGGAGGAATGCAATTCTGGCCAAAAGACCAGATTTTAGACAAGTTCACAGCGTTACAATTATACTCTTCGGGAAGCGCCTGGTTCTCCGGAGAGGAAAAAGACAAAGGAAAATTGATTAAAGGAATGTATGCCGATTTCTCCATTTTATCAGAAGATTATTTTACAATTCCGAATGATAAAGTCAGAAATATTGAATCTGACTTAACGGTTGTAAACGGAAAAGTTGTTTACGGCGCAAGAGATTTTAAAACATATGATCCGGGAATTGAACCGGTAATTCCAGAATGGTCGCCGGTAAAATATTTTGGCGGTTATGTGAAAAAACCTTAAAACCATTTTAACAATTCAAAAACTACCCTTATGAAACTTCAAAAAATAACTTCAATACTATTGATTTTTGCATTTTGCTTGCTCACTAACAATATTTACGCACAATTCGCTATGCCCAAACACCTACCAATCTGGGATGCGAATAAAGTGACTTTGAAACTCCATAAAATTTCAGAAAATGTATACACAGTTTCACCAAGCACCACCGAAACCGAAACCACAAAAGGGATTCCGCAAGCAACCTCAGCGGGATTTATTGTAGGTGACAAAGGTGTTTTATTAATTGAAACAATGCTAAGTAAAGGATTGTACGATCAGTTATATAAATTAATCAGATCAGTGACCAATAAGCCTATTGTTTATGCGATTAACACAAGCGATCACGGCGATCATTGCTTTGGAAATTATCTCCTGCCAAAAGAAACCATTATTATTCAAAATGAATTCTGCAAAGAAAATCTTTCAAAGAATTATGATAATATCAAACAGTTTATGATAGGACTTTTTGGAAGCGGGCGTGGCATTGAAGAAAGTGTTTACAGGCCTGCAGATGTTACAATTGCCATCAATCAAACCATGAAAATCGATATTGGAAAAGGAAATATCGTTGAGATCATTAATGTAGGAACTGCGCAATCTCCGGCGGATCTTTTTGTTTATCTTAAATCTCCTACGGGAAATGTTTTATGGGCTGGAAATCCTTTTATTGCGGAAAGTCCGGCAATTCCATGGTTGTTTGACGGTTATTTCCTCGAACCCGTGAAAAACCTCAACAAAATCTATAATATGATTTCTGATAAAGATATTGTCGTTCCCGGACATGGAAGAATTACTAATAAAGCAGGTATTAAGTACACAATTGATTACGTCACAGCTTTGCAGAAAAATGTAGAAGAAGCTGTGAAAAAAGGATTGAGTTTGGAACAGACAAAAGCAACCGTAACCATGAAAGAATTTGATAAAGGTTACGAACTTTTCAACTGGCTACATTTCAATTTTAATATTCCGAATGCTTATAAAGACATTAAGCAAAACATTAATTAACAAACTATTAGCAATAATTAATTTTTAACTATTTGATTATGAAAAATAAACTGTTATTACTGGTTTCATTGATTCCATTATCATGCTTTGCACAGGAATATCCGTCTTTTAAATCGAGTCGGCAAGATGAAGATTACAGTTTTCTAAAGAAAGATTCAACAAAAGGAAATTGGTACAAAACCATGAAGTTTCTCCCGGCAGACAAATCAAAAAATATCTATTTCAGTTTTGGAGGCGATATCAGATTTCAATATTTCTATGCTAAAAATGAGAACTGGGGAGATGGCGAACAGGACAATGACGGTTATGTATTATCGCGATATTTCCTCCACACCGATTTTCATGCAGGAAAATTTTTCAGAGCTTTTGTTCAGGTACAGAGCAGTTTGGCGGACGGAAGAATCGATCCGAGCCCGATCGATCAAAATCCTCTTGACGTTCATCAGGCTTTTGCAGATTTTAATTTCATTAATGAAAACGGTAAAAGATTGATTGTGAGGGCAGGAAGGCAGGAACTTTCGTATGGTTCGCAACGTTTAGTAGCGCTTCGTGATGGTCCCAACAACCGACAATCTTTCGACGGCGTAAAAGTGATGGCAGGAAAAGAAAATGTCTCCGCCGATTTATTTTTCAGTCATTATGTTGTGGCAAAAGATGGAATTTTCGATGACAATTCTAATCAGGATCGACAATTCTGGGGAAGTTATTTCGTATTTAATAAAATCCCGGTTGTTAAAAATATTGATCTTTATTATTTAGGATATGAAAGATTGAAAGCTAATTTTAACGACGCAATGGGAAAGGAAATTCGTCATTCTTTAGGAGCAAGGATTTGGGGGAAATCTGAAAGCTGGCGTTATGATGGAGAAGCGGTGTATCAATTTGGTGATGTTGGAAGCAAAGATATCAATGCATGGACAGCTTCAATCAATACAGGTTATCGTTTTAATTCCATAAAATTTCATCCGGAAATCGGCTTCAAAACTGAAGTGATAAGCGGAGACAAATATGAAGGTGATTCAAAATTGCAGACTTTCAATCCGCTTTTCCCGAGAGGTGCCTATTTTGGATTGGCTTCTGTGATTGGACCTTCCAACCTTATTGATCTTCATCCTTCCATCAGTTTTGAAATCACCAAAAACATCGATTGGGTGGTTGATTACGATATGTTTTGGCGATACAGTGGAAATGATGGGATTTATGCGCCAAACACTTCTATGATTTACCCGTCAAATACCACGACAAAAAAGAAAATCGGCAATCAGCTTGAAAGTGAAATTATCTGGGAGCCTACTCCATTTCTTTATTTCAGGCTCGAAGCGACTTGGTTCCTGGCAAAAGATTATATCAAAGCTTCAGGAATAGGAAAAAATATATTCTTTACGGGAATTACTTCACAGGTCCGATTTTAATTCTTGAAAGATTAACCTCTTAGTTTGTCATAGAAATCAGGATGGTAAACTAAGGTGTAATTGTTCAAAAAACTCATTAAAACCTTTATAAATCAATCAAAATGAAAACTTTACAACTATTCATATTCATTCTGCTTTTCAGTTTTCCTGCGCAGGCACAGAATTTTACTGATCAGGAAATTAAGACAAAACAAACGGTAGAAAAATTCTTTGAATACGTAGGATCAAAAGATCCGGAAAAAATATCGTCGGTTGTGGCTGAGAAAGTCGACTGGTATATTTTTGAATCCAAATATATGCCCTGGACAGGACACCGTTCCAAAAGAGAGGAGATTTCAGCATTATTCAGAACACTTTTCACCTATTTTGTTGAAGGATCTGATAAGTTTGAAGCTCAATCTTTTTTGCTTCGAGGCAATCAGGTTGCGGTATTTGGAATGGTTGAAAGAACTGTGAAGAAAACCGAAAAACATTTTAAGATGCCTTTTGCCATGCACATTACCGTAGAAAATAATTTGATAACCCAATTTTCTATGTATGAAGAAACTTTGATCATCGAAAAGGCATTTCAATAAATTTAAAATCTAATAACAATGAGTAACAGAAGAGATTTTATAAAGAAAACAAGTCTAATTGGACTTGCAGGCCTTGTACAACCTTTAAAAGTATTCGCATCTCCTCCAAATATTGATCAAAATGTTGATTATAAAAATGAAAGTGCAAAGTGGGCAGACGGTTCACGTTTGGTGGTTTCGGTATCAATGCAGTTTGAAGCCGGCGGACAACCGGTAAATGCTGAGAGTCCATTCCCTCAAAATATGCAAAAAGGATTTGTGGATCTTCCTGGAGAAACCTGGTATCAATATGGTTACAAAGAAGGAATCCCCAGAATGCTTGACAATTGGGATAGGCTTGGAATAAAAGTTACCTCGCATATGGTAGGATCAGCAGTACTGAAAAATCCGGCACTTGCTAAAGAAATTGTGGAAAGAGGCCATGAAGCAGCTGCACATGGTATGAATTGGGCAACGCAATACTCGATGTCTTACGAAACCGAAAAGAAATTCATTAAAGATGGTGCTGATGCGATTAAAAAAGTGACTGGTTTCACTCCTGTCGGTTACAACGCCAATTGGCTCAGACGTGGAGCCAATACACTGGAGATTTTGCAGGAACTGGGTTTCAAATATCATATCGATGATTTGAGCCGCGATGAACCTTTTTTAATTAGAATAAAAGGGAAAGAATTTGCAGTTGTTCCTTATACCATAAGATGTAATGACATTGTTTTGATCGAAGGAAAAAATTTTAGTGCAGACCAGTTTATTCGCCAGGTTAAGCTGGAATTTGATCAACTTTACCAGGAATCTGAAAAGAAACAACGTCAAATGTCTATCAGTTTTCACGACCGCATTGGCGGAACACCGCAAATGGTTGCAGCAACTACTGAAATTATGAATTATATCAAACATCATAAAGGAGTCAGCTTTAAACGCAAAGACGAAATTGCAGAAATGGCTTATAATGACAAATCCGTAATCCGAGAATTTTAATTAAGGCACCTACATACTATTTTACACTTAATTTAAAAATCAAAATTCATAACACATAGTATATAAAAATAACTTTAAATACTATGTGTTATGAATTTTTTAAAACTAAAAATCTTTAATTTCTTTTGGAAATCGTTTGTATGGTTAGATTATGTTGTTAGATATAAAAAACAACCAAAATCAATTGAACTAACCAACAATAAAAATTTTGTTAAAGTTGATGGAACTTTAATTGCTTTTTATTTGAAAGAATTTTATCATTATGAAATACTTGAAGATACTAATTTACTTTAATTTATTTTTTAAATCTTTCCAACTCAATTTGTAGATTATCATTTAAATTAGGAACTGGTTTATATTTAATAATATTTTTGATAGAATTATCTGAAGGATCTTTAATTTGAGTAACTAAAGACACTACAAAATAAAAGTTTTTACCTAAATTATTTGATAATGTATTAAAGAGATTAGGCTGAGATTTCTCGAAATGTAAAATTAATGTACTTTCACAAAATGATTCTACTTTTCTTACTTCAGTATGTTCAAATATAACTTCTAAAATTTTTTCTCTTTTTTCTTTTGTATCATAAGATAAATGATATTGTTTCATAATTTTAATTTTCACAAAATTACAAAGAAATCACCATACATTGATTACGGAAACCCACAATAAAATCTCACTATTTTTCATTATAGTGAGATTTTTATTTAGCTATAAGTCTCTGATAAGTCAAATTACATCCTTTGACATTTGAAATCAAGTGTATAAATCTTTCACTCGGGCTCATCTTTCTTGTGTTGTGTCTGAATACAAATTCAAAGATATATTTCTGAAGATGTTTTCTTGATACAACTCTATAGACACCAATAATTCCACGCTTTAAATTCCCCCAAAAATTCTCAATACAGTTTGTACTTGTATTACCATTCACATATTCTTTCTTACCATGATTTACAATTGAATGATTATAATATTTATGTAAGTCATTATATGCTTTCCATTCGTCTGTGTAGACAGTATCAAATAAGTTTATTGTCTCTAATATTTTAGGTTCTAATTGTTCAGCACTTACAGATTCTACCACATGAGCAACAACTTTACCTTTACGCTCAATCATTCCTAAAACAGGAACTTTGTCTTTAAAACTACGTCCTTGTGAATGTTTTACTTTCTTGTCTGCATGACGATTTTTATTTTTGCCACCTACGTAGGTTTCATCAATTTCAACCTCTCCAGATAAAAAATGTTGATTTTCAAATTTGGAACATTCTCTTAATCTTTTAAGAATGAACCATGTCGTTTTCTGTGTCAAATTCAGCTCTCTTTGCAATTGCATTGATGATAGACCACCTTTATGACTTGTAAATAACCATATTGCGATAAACCAATCTTGAAGCTTAAGGTTTGAATTCTTAAAAATTCCAATATTTCTTATTGTAAAATATTTTCCTGTGTTTTTACACTTGTATCTATTCCCTTTACATTTATAAACTTTTGAACTTTTATCAAAAGGCGAAACTGGATTTCCATCCCAAAAAATCTTTTCTAAAAAATTAATGCACGTTTGTTCATCCGAAAACGTCAAAATTAATTGTTTTAATGATTTGATTTTTAGTTCATTAAAAATATTCATATCTTCTATTGTTAGAAGAATACTATCCGTTTTATGAATGAATTATAAGATTGAAGAGCTAATGTTGCGCTAAAAAAACACATGATATTTTCAACTTTGAAAAAACTCTTTATATTTGTTAAATATTACGGATATATGAAATCCTAATAAGACATTTTCGAACACATAGAAAACGTTTAACTTATTGTCTCTAACGAATCTGGTAAATTTAATTTAGGACGATAATAAGTAGACTGACCTACGCTATACTCTTATGGCGTGGGCTGCTACTTATTTTAGTCCAAGGCTTACCAGAGCCCGTTAGATAGAATTTGTTAGCAGTTCCACGCTTTCTTTTTATCTAATAACAACTCTTCTTCGGAACTCAGAAGAAAACAAAATCAATTTATGTTTATCCGTATTACGGAAATCCGTAAGGAAATTATCTATCTACAAAATAGCTTTGTGGAGTTTAAACTATTAAAACAATTTTAAAAAATTATGAAGAAAATTATTTATGTAACAGTTCTATTCTGTGGCATATATGTATCAGCACAAAAGTCATATCAGCAATACAAACAAGAAAGAGAATATTCTCAACGATACGCTAATGAACAAAAACAAAAGTTTATTAATGATGTCAATAAAGCATTAACTCAATACAATTCATTGACAGATCAATATGTAACTCTTGTTAAAAAACATAAAAGCACAACTTATGTAGAAAAAAATTATCCTAAAATAATCAAACCAATGTATGATGTACAAATAAGACTGTTATCTGTTGGGAAATCAATGACTTGGAATCAAAGTGATAGGTATAATGACATACATCATAAATGGCTGGTAATTCAAGATAGTTATGGAGATTAATCAAATAAAGAAATAAGACATTTAAGAGCCTATCTAATTAGATAGGCTCTTATTTATTTGTATTTTAACTTAGTGTAAAATAGTATGTAGGTGCCTTAATTAATTACAATTTCGATCATCCTTAAAACTTAAGAAAACTATAACCATTTAATAATATCAAGATGAAGTATAATCAATTATTTCAACCTTATCAATTAGGAGAAAACCAATTAGAGAACAGATTCGTAATGGCGCCTATGACTCGGTCCAGATCTACTCAGCCAGGCGATATTCCGGGAACCGTAAAAGGATGAAAATATATACTTGAAAAACAGGAATATATAATTCTATAATTTTTACAAAAGGTGGAGTAAAAGAAATTATGTTAAGGGAAAAGTGAATATGTTCAATTAACGGATTTTATTTTCCCTTAGTCTTAATGTATATAAAAATATTATCTGATTTTTATGACCACTTTTCCCTTTGCCCGGCCACTTTCCACATATTTCATAGCTTCGTTGGTTTGACTGAATTCAAAAACTTTATCAATAACAGGTCTTATAATCCCGGTTTCTATTAATTTGGTGATTTCTTTGAGCTGATTTCCACTGGCTTTCATAAAAAGAAAATCGTAATTGATTCCTTCCTTTTTGGCTTTATTTCTCACTTTGCTGCTTAAAAATTTAAGAATAATCTTTATGTACCACGGCAAATGGAGCTCATCTGCCAACAGCGGTGTTGGCGGTCCGGAAATTGAAATGATTTTCCCTCCTTTTTTCACCACATCAAATGATTTATACAACGTTTTTGCATCCTGACTGTTCAGAACAAAGTCGTAATCGGTTAGGATATCTTCAAAATTTTGTGTTTTATAGTCAATTAAAACATCTGTTCCCAAGGTTTTTAAAAAATCAAAACTTTTTTCACTCGCTGTAGTTGTAACCTTCAGTCCTAAATGTTTAGCCAGCTGGATAGCAAATGTTCCCACACCTCCGGAACCCGCCTGGATGAATACTTTATCTGCCTTTTTCAGATCTGCCTTTTCTACCAAAGCCTGCCAAGCCGTTAAGCCCACCAAAGGAATAGATGCTGCTTCTTCCATCGTCAGATTATTTGGTTTTAGGGCTATATCTTCTTCGTTTATAGCGATAAATTCTGCAAAAGTTCCGATATTATAATCCGAAGGTCGGGAATAAATCTCGTCTCCAACTTTGAAATTTTTGACTTTTGAACCAACTTCTCTAATGATTCCAGCCACATCATGCCCCAAGACAAGCGGCATTTTGTAGGGAAGCAATATTTTAAACTCACCGTCTCTTATTTTTGAATCCAAAAGATTCACACTCGCAGCGTGGATTTCCACCAAAACCTGATGGTCCTTTATCGTAGGATTAGGAAGATCACCAAACTGAAGATCGCCACCTTTCTTATATTGTTTGATATAGTATGCTTTCATAGTATTATTTTTATTTTTTCAGAGACTGTTCGGAATTTTTGGGGTTCACTAATCCAAAAGCTAATTTAGGAAAAAAACGATGCAGGAAGTAGATGATTTTTGAGTCTCCCACTCGAATGGTGTATTGGTCTTTTTGTAATCCTGAAATTAAAGCTTTTACAAGTTCCGCAGGCGTTATCTTCTTATCAGTTCTAGCAGCAGTCATTTCTGTATCCACGACCGGCGGAAGCAGTTCGAATATTTTGATATTGCTTTTGATGATTCTCAGGTGTTCTCTCAACGATTTTGTGTAGAATGCCAAAGCTGTTTTGGTAGCAGAATAGGTTGCTTCTGTTAAAGATGGAACATAGCTCAGGATAGAAGTCGTGTTGATGATTGCCGCATCTTTTTTTGAATTCAGCATCTCTAAAAACAAATTATTCAGACGGATAACCCCCAAATAATTCACTTCCATTTCGTAAGCTGCATTTTCAATGTGTTTCTCATTCGGAATCCCTAAATTCATTGGCGGCACACCAACTCCCGCATTATTATACAGAATATCGATGCCACCCAATTCAGAAACTTTCTTAAAAAGTGCCTTAGCATCTTCCGCTTTGGAAACATCACTTTTGATGACTGTAAGATTTGGAAATCTTTTTTTAGCATCGTTCAGTTTATCCTGATTTCTGCCTGTCACAATGACTTTAGCGCCAATCTCTAAAAATTGTTTTGCGGCTTCAAATCCGATTCCTGAAGCACCACCCGTAATAAGAATTGTTTTTCCTTTTAGATTCATAGCAATTATTTTTGTTTAAAATTCACCATCAAAATTGAAATCTATTTTGATGGTGAATGAGATGAATGTTTGTTTTGATGAACGATCTGCGACAGGGATTGCAGCGACATCCTTTTGTGGAGCTTCAGCGGAACAAAAGATATAGCGAAAAGCCCGCCCGGTCGCCCAAATCATTCTAATTCTGAAGCACAGGATAATCTGTATATCCTTTTTCGCCCGGTGTGTAAAAAGTACTCTCTTCCGGCTGACTAAGCGGTGCATTGGTCTTGAAACGTTCTACCAAATCTGGATTTGCAATAAACGGAACCCCAAAAGAAACCAGATCCGCATCGCCGTCCTGAAGAACTTTCGTAGCCGTATCTTTGTTAAAACCACGGTTGATAATAATGGTTCCTTTGTAGATTTTACGGAAATGTTTTGCCACTTCCTGGATCGCTTCGGAATTCCCGGAAACATCGGTGAATGGCTCTATAAGGTGTAAATATGCCAGATTATAATCGTTTAATCTGTTGACAATGTAGTTGTAAAGCTCAATCGTTTCGTCATCCACCAAAATTCCCATAATACCGTTGAGAGAAGGATTCAGACGGACAGCGACTTTTCGGAGATCTGCTACTTCTCTGATGGCATCCAGAATTTCAAAAAGAATTCTTGCCCTGTTTTCTACTGAACCACCGTATTCATCGGTTCTCAGGTTGCTATTTTTGCTAAAAAACTGCTGTAGGAGATAACCGTTGGCTCCGTGAAGTTCTACTCCATCGAAACCTGCTTCAAAAGCATTAACTGCCGCCTGTTTAAAATCATTGACTGTTCGTTTGATATCTTCTGTTGTCATAGGCTGTGGCTCTCCGGAAAGCTGGAAACCTGTCGGTGTAAAAATCTGCTGCTCAGGATTGACGTTGGAAGGTGCCAATGGGTTTTTGCCCTCGTGAAGATCCGGATGCGAATAAGCGCCGGTATGCCAGAGTTGAGCGAAGATTTTACCTCCTTTTTTGTGAACGGCTTCTGTGCTTAGCTTCCAGCCGTCAATTTGCTGCTGAGTGTAGATTCCCGGAACGTTGACAACGCCGACAGCTTCGGGACTGATGAAGGTTCCTTCCGTTATAATCAAGCCTGCCGATGCTCTTTGCTCGTAATATTGTGCTGTAAGTCCGGTAGCTTTGTGTTCCTGATTATCGGAACGGCTTCTGGTCATCGGAGCCATTACGATTCGGTTTTTTAAATCCAGATTATCGCTTTTAAAAGCATCAAAAAGTATGTTTTCCATTATTATTAAAATTAAATTCGTAAATTTGCTTGCGTTTTGCAAGTACAAAGGTAAATAATTACTTTTGAAACGCAAGTGGATTTTTTAATATTTATTAAAATAAATTTATGTCAACTACAAAAAAGCGGTCAGACTGCCCTATCAGCAGTTCATTAGATGTTTGGGGTGATAAATGGTCTTTGCTGATCGTGAGGGATCTTATGTTTTCAAAACAATGTACCTATGGTGATTTTTTAAAATCTGAGGAGAAAATCGCTACCAATATTCTGGCATCACGTCTTTTAATGCTTGAAGAAAACGGCATCATCAGTAAGCAGAATCATCCGGACAGCAAAGCAAAAGTCTTGTATAAACTTACAGAAAAGGGGATTAATCTACTTCCACTGTTAATTGAAATCAATTTATGGGCGGAAAAATATTCTGAAATTCCCGAAAATCAAAGATGGGTATTGGACGAGACAAAGAAGGATAAGGAAGGATTTGTCCGAAAACAGATGGATGAGCTTTCAGCTGATTTATGACTATAAAAAAGGACTTTCGATGAAGTAATAATTTTGAGAATTTTATCATTTAGTCAGAGAAAATTGCATAAGTTTTCTCCCTTAATAATATTGTATTTCGAAGTTAAAAAACTAACATTTTAAAAGAAGAATTTTTTATCTCGATTTGATTTTTTAACTTGAGAAAAATTACTGAAAACATTTAGAATTTTATGCTAAACGATCAGAGGATATATCTGGATAATAACGCCACTACAAAAATAGATCCGCGTGTGTTGGATGCGATGCTTCCCTATTTTACCGAATATTATTCAAATGCCAACAGCATACATCTCGATGGTTTGAACGTGAAAGAAGCTGTAGAAAATGCGACCTTTCAGACAGCAAACCTTATCGGAGCCAAACAGAATGAAATTATTTTCACATCCGGCGCAACGGAAAGTATCAATTTAGCAATAAAGGGATTACAGCATTTAGACCGAAAAAAAATCATCACATTTTCAACCGAACATTCAGCGGTTTTAGATACCTGTGCTTTTATGGAAGCCGCTGGTTATGATGTCAAATATGAACCTGTAGAACAAGATGGTCTTATCAATATTGAAAATCTCAAAAATCAAATTGATGATAACACCCTCATTGTCATTGTTATGATGGTAAATAATGAAACAGGAACGATACAAAACATTAAAAAAATATCAGAAATTGCCCATTCCAAAGGTGCGATTATTTTATGTGATACCACTCAGGCTGTCGGCAAAATACCAATAGATGTCACTGATTTGGGGATAGATATGTTGACGATATCAGCTCATAAATTCTACGGTCCGAAAGGAATTGGAGCGCTGTATGTTTCGAATCAATCTAAGCTTAAACTTAATGCTCAGATTCACGGCGGCGGTCAACAGAAAAATTACCGAAGCGGAACTTTAAATGTACCCGGAATTATCGGTTTGGGAAAAGCCTGCGAAATTGCACAGGCAGAAATGAAAGATGATGAAATAAGAATCAGCCAACTTCGGGATAAACTTGAAACAGAATTGTTGAAAATTGAAGACAGTTTTGTAAACGGCTCAGTCAGTCACCGAATGTATAACACAACCAATATCTGTTTTCCAGGAGTTTGGTCTGAACAGCTGATTATGTCTTTAGGAAATATTTCGGTTTCAAACGGTTCTGCCTGCTCGTCTGTAACCTCAAAACCTTCGCACGTTCTGAAAGCTTTAGGTTTATCAGACGACGATGCTTTGAGTTCCATTCGCTTTAGCCTTGGACGGTTTACAACGTTAGAGGAAATTGATTTTACCATTAAAAAAGTTACCGAACTAGTCCATCAGTTGCGAACATAAATTTATCTCATTTGATCAAATATTTAGGATATTTTCTTTAATGAATCTGATTCTCATTCAATTGAAAAACGTGCAATAGCTGAGGAAAAAGTGCTTCCATAGATTCTTCTACTGCTTTTTTGGAGCCTGGTAAAGTCAAAACCAATGTTTTTCCTGAAAATCCTGCAACTCCGCGTGAAAGCATCGCCGTTTTTATTCGCTGTTGTCCGTAACTTCTGGCGGTTTCCATAATTCCGGGAATATTTCTGTCAATTAACGGTAAAACTGCATCCGGAGTGACATCTCTGGATGAAAGTCCTGTTCCGCCGGTGAAAATAACCAAATCAAAATTCTTTTCTTTACAGCCAATCAACGAAGACTGGATGGTATTAAAATCATCATGAATAATCTGGTAATCAATATCATTAATTTGATATTTTTCTAATAAATTACAAATCGTTTTGCCCGATGTATCTTCTTTTTCTCCTTTAAATGCAGAATCTGAACAAACAATGACAGCCGTTTTCAAATTAGAATTAATAAATTTGTTACTGTCAGATTTTCCGCCTTGTTTTTCCAGCAAACGGATGTTCTGGATTTCCACATTTTTATCAATCGGTTTCAGCATATCGTACATCACCAATGCTGCTACAGATGCGCCGTGCATCGCCTCCACCTCAACTCCGGTTTTATAAATGGTATGAACTTCAACAGAAATAATAACCGATAAATTTTCTATTTTAAAAGTAATGGAAGTAAATTCTACCGGCAACGGATGACAATCCGGAATAACATCACTTGTTTTTTTTACCGCAAACAATGCCGAAGCCCGGGAAAATTCAAAAATATCACCTTTCGGAACCGTCCGGTTTTCAATTGCCGAAATGGTTTCAAGAGAAGAAGTTTTCACTGTCGCTGTCGCAATCGCCTTACGAAGTGTGGATGATTTATGTGTAATGTCGACCATATTATTTATTTACTTTCCACTGATGAGATTCATCATTAAAAATTTCTCTGCCCCAAATCTGAAGCTCTGATTTTATAAGTTCTACAATTTCATTACAGGCTTCCATTGCTGCAATTCTGTGTTTTGATGAGGTAAAAACAAAAAGGCAAATCTCACCTGCATTTATGATTCCCAAACTGTGATGAACGTGCATACAAGTAAGATCATATTTTACAAATATCGCTTCACGAATCTCGTGCATCTTTTCCAAAACCATTTCTTCATACGCCGTGTATTCAATTGCTGTAACGGTTTTGCCACCAACAACATCCTCCCGAATCTGTCCGAGAAAAATGCTGTGCGCACCGATTTCTTTTTTCGAGGCATGCTTTGCAATACTTTCAGAAATAAAAGTTGGACTGATCGGTCCTTCATTAAATATATTTTTAATTGTTCTGCTCATTTTTTCTCTGCTCTAACGCTGTCATTCCACCTTTCAGATGGCTTATCTTTTTTTGAGTTCCGAAATATTCCATCAAAATCTCCGCCGCTTTCAAACTTCTTTTTCCACTTTGACAGAATAAAATAATGTGTTCACGTTTTATTTCAGTCAATTTATCATTTAATTCTGAAAGTGGAATCTGAATATGCTCAAAATCAGCTTTTGGCAGTTCTCCGACTTCTCGAACATCAATAGTAATTGTATTTTCCGCCGAATTTTTTTTAATGAAATCATCCGGACTTAAATCTTCGATATTTTTAATTGAAATTCCACAAAGAAACTCATAATCGGTTAATTCGAAAGCTTCCCTATTTTCAGGAATCAAATTTTCAACCGAATCTTCATTGGAAATATCAACGGTGAAAATCTCATAATTAAGCATATTGAATGTTAAAAGTTTTCCATCCAAAACGTCGCCTAAACCTGTAATTAATTTAATGACTTCATTCGCCTGCATCATCCCAATCATTCCAGGAAGTACGCCTAAAACCCCTACCTCATTGCAATTCTGAACATCTTCCGGTTTTGGAGGATTGGGAAAAAGATTTCTGTAATTTACAGGTTTGCTCTTTTTTAAATTTAAATTAAATACAGCAACCTGACCTTCATATTTATAAATTGCTCCGAATACTAAAGGTTTATTTAAAAGAACACACGCATCATTTATCAGATAACGAGTCGCAAAATTATCGGTACAATCGACAATAATTTCATATTCTGAAATGATATTCCAGGCATTTTTTGACGTTAATTCTATCGGATACGTTGTAATATTAATTTCCGTATTTAATTGCTCAAGTTTTAAAAAAGCTACTTCTACCTTCTTTTTTCCAACATCGTCTGTAGAATACAAAGTTTGCCGCTGAAGATTGCTTAACGAAATATGGTCGTGGTCTGCAATTCCAATCGTTCCAACTCCTGCAGCCACCAAATATTGTAAAACCGGACAACCTAAACCGCCAGCGCCAATCACCAAAACTTTTGCATTCAGCAGTTTATGCTGACCTTCAAAACCGAAGTCAGACAAAGCATAATGTCGGGCATATCTTTCGTTATCATTTTCCATTTTATCCTCCGGAATAAGGCGGCATCAGAGCCACAACATCATTTTGATTTAAAGTTACATTATTCTGTGTTAATTTTTTATTGACTGCAAACGCCAATTTCTTATCCGAAAGTTCGGGAAATTTTTGAATTAAATGAAGTTTTAATGAATCAATATCTCCTGCTTCCAACATCAATTCCTTTCCTGTAATTTCTGCAATCTGACCGAATGCAATTATTTTTATTTCCATGATTATTTCACTTGTTGAATTAAAATTCCGGAAAGATTTTTCACATATCTTCTTCCGGTTGCTTTGTCGGTTGGCGTAACTAACATTATATTTTCTTTTAGTTGAGAAACATCAGAACCGTTAAGCTCAGTCACGATGAGCGCCTGGTCTCCGTTCCTACTGTTAAAAATTTCGTTCCAGGAAAAGACTACTTTGTAACCATCATCGGCGATGCAAACCAAGTAAAATTCGCTTAATAATTTTGGAGAATCTGCTTTGAAATCAATTTTTGCCAAGACATCTTTAAGTAAAACTCCACTTATTTTTTTGAGCGTGCTTTTATATTCCATTTTATGATTGTAAATCACCAAACTGTCGAGAGAATGTGTCTGATAACTTTTCAAATCATTAAAACTGATTGTCAGTGGTTTCACGACATCTCCCATTACAGAAATCGATTTGGAAGCCTGTGCGTTTAATGTTAAACCCAAAAATAAAATAATAAGTGATAGAATTTTCATACTAAGCTTTTGTTAATAATAATTTATAAGATGCCATCAGTAAAACCGTAGCCAAAACATATTTCAAAACATTCTGATTGAATTTTTTTGAACCTAAATACGCCCCCAATAATCCACCGCTGAATGCCACAACAATATACATTATCATATCGCCGGTAAACGATATTCCCTGAGTAATCATTCCGCCAAGTCCTGCTATAGAATTAACGAAGATAAAAGCGGCGCTGATTGCTGCGGTTTGCTTTTGATTCGTCCAGCAAAGCAATAACAAAATGGGTGAAAGAATGATTCCGCCACCAATGCCAATCATTCCGGAAAGTAAACCTACAACTCCACCTGTGACAACTGCGATTGTAGTATTGTGAGGTTTCAATTCGCTGTCTTCTACATTTTTAAAAAAGAAAAAACGGATAACCGGAAACAGAAGTAAAATCCCAAGAATTCGTTTGTAAATATTTTCTTCAACCGTAATCATTCCTCCAATAAATGCCAGCGGAATCGAGGCTGCAGCAATCGGTATAAAGAGTTTTTTGGAGAAATAACCGCCACGATAATACTGAATAAATGAAGTCAATGAAACAAAAAGATTGAGAACCAAAGCTGTCGGTTTCATCTCTTCGGGCGCAACGCCATACAAAGCCATTAATGCCAAATAACCACTGGCACCGCCGTGTCCGACTGCTGCGTACAAGAATGCGACGAAAAAAAGAATGACATAAAATATTTCTACAGACATATGCTTTTTGAATTGAGTTTATTTACTTTTTTAATTCAATTATTTTGGTAAAAGATGAATTATGACGTGTTCATTTTCTTTGCAACCTAAAGATTCCTCAGGCAATACAATAAAACAGTTTGCCTGCGCAAATGAATGCAATCGGAATGATTCCTGCGCATGAAGCGGAATTACTTTTCCGTTGCTGTAAAAAGCTTTCAGAAAATGTGTTAATCCCGCAGGTTTTGAATAATCATGAGTTACCCTTGCTTCTGTTTCTATCAAAGTTGAAGGTAATCCCATACAATTTTCGAGTGCAGGTAAAACATATTCGTAAAAACAAGTCAATGATGAGGAAGGATTTCCGGGAAGTCCGAAAACCAGTTTATTTTCTTTGGTTCCGAAGAAAAGAGGTTTGCCGGGTTTTTGTTTTATTTTGTGAAATTTTTCCTCGACACCACAAGTATCGGCAACCTGAGTTACAAAATCGTAATCGCCCACACTTACACCGCCATTCAATAAAACAACATCATTGTCTTCGATTGCTTTTTCTAAGACTTTATGTAATTCTTCAGGATTGTCTTCAGCTCTGAAAACCTCAATATTTTTAATTCTAATTTGACGTAAAACTGCTTTTAACTGAAATGAATTGGCTTCGTAAACCTGCCCGAATTCTAATGGATTTCCCGGATCCTGAAGTTCATTTCCTGTAAGAATAATTGCAACTTTCGGCGGCGTATAAACTGAAACTTCTGAACATCCAATTCCTGCCAGAAATCCAATGGCGGCAGCGGAAAGATACGTACCTTCTTTCATGGCAACTTCTCCTTTCTTCACTTCAGCACCTTTTTGGCGAACGTTGATTCCCTGCGTCAGATTTTCATCTTCAATCAACAATAAATTATTTTCAAACTTAATTTTTTCCTGCATTACAACCGTATCGGCATTTTCGGGTAAAGGAGCACCCGTGAAAATTCTTGTGGCTTCACCATTTTCAATTTTCAATTGCTTTGAAACTCCGGCTGCCATTTCACCAATAACTGAAAGTGATTTATTTTTATCTGCAAATTTCATTGCATAACCATCCATGGACGATTGTGCGAAATTTGGAATATCGGTTGATGCGATGATATCCTCAGAAGTTACCAATCCAAACGCTTCGGAAATATCTATCACGCTGCTTTTTTTTGGTAAAGCAAATTGTAGAATTATTTGTTTTGCCTCGTTTACAGAAATCATTTTCATTGAATTAATTTTTGGTAATCGCTTTGCGTATCAATATCAATTTCGCCTTTTTCAAAATTGATTTTGGCGATATCGTCTTTAAATTTTGGGAGTAACTTTTTGGCACCTTCCTGTCCGGAAAGTTCTGAAAGATCTTTAAAATATTTTTTAGTGAATAAAACCGGAGTTCCTAAAGTTTCAGAGTATTTCGAGGCAACAATTCCTTTTTGAGAATCTTTCTGCTTTTGAATGAGTTCAGAAAAAACTGGTGCTTTAATAAATGGCTGGTCGCAAACCGAAATAATGCAGTTTTCAACCGTTGGAAATAAATCTAAAAGTTGATTAACTCCAATCTTGATCGATGAACCCATCCCTTCATTCCAATTCATATTTTCAATAATTTTAACTTGCAGATTTTCTATTTCCTTTGAAATTTGAAAATGATTGGAACCTGTGACGACAACGACGGATTTAGAAACTTTCAAAGCTTCTTCAACTACGTGTTTCAATAGTGTTTTCCCTTCAAAATTCAATAACTGCTTTGGTTCGCCAAGTCTGGAAGAATTTCCTGCTGCTAAAATAAGTATTGCTGTTTCCATTATCCTCCGATTGTGATCATACTTCTGTTTTCCAATTTTGATGCATCGATATTTTCAAAAACACCACTGAACTGTCCACCTAAAGCTTTTGCTTTCTTTATCATTGTCTGTTGAATTAATGGTAAAATATCTTTACCTTTTCGTAGCTCTCCCAATAAATCGGTTTCCTCTTTACTGAAAAGGCAGTTTTTTAATTTCCCGTCGGCAGTTAATCTCATCCGGTTACAGGTATCGCAAAACGGCTGGCTCATCGTACTGATTACGGCAAATGATCCTAAATACCCATCAATTTTATATCTAATAGAAGTATCATTAGGTTCAGACTGAACAGGAATTATATCATATTTGGAATTCACTTTCATTAATATTTCTTGTAAAGTAAAAACCTGATTGCTCGTCCATCTGTTACCACTAAAAGGCATAAATTCTATAAACCGAACTTCGATATTGTTATGCTTTGTCAGAGCAATGAAATCAAGGATCTCGTCATCATTCAGACCTTTCATCACAACTACATTAATTTTAACACGAATATTTTTTTTCAGAAGCAGATCGATATTGTTTCTTACCCTATGGAACAAATCGCGTCTTGTTATTTTTAGAAATTTCTCTGGTATTAACGTATCAAGGCTGATGTTGATGGCTTTGATGTTAGCTTCTAACAATTCAGTCAACATTTCATCAACACGGATTCCGTTGGTGGTTATGGCTAATTCAATGTCTAGTTTCCCTAATGATTTTAAGATTTTTGGAGCATCTTTCCTTACCAAAGGTTCTCCGCCTGTCAGTCTGATTTTCTTAACACCGTGTTTTACGAAAAGTTTTGCGATGGTTTCAATTTCGTCTGCCTGCATCAGTTTTGCGGCTGGAGCAAAGGCATATTTTTCTTCTGGCATGCAGTAAAAGCAACGCAGATTGCAATTATCTGTGAGAGAAACCCGCAGATAATCGTGCACTCTTCCGAAAGTATCTTTAATCATTTTAATCAATTTGAGGCAGATGTACTACCCGTGAATTTTATCAGTTTTATAGCGGAGAGAAGTTCCTTTTCGGTCTTCCATCACAGCTTTAATTTCAGAAATTACGGACAGGGCAATTTCTTCTGACGTTTCAGCGCCAATATCCAGACCAATCGGGCCGTAGATTCTTTTATAATCATTTTCGGTAAGATGAATTCCTTCTTCATTTAAATCATCAAACATTCTCTGCAATTTTGTTTTTGGTCCCAAAATACCGATGTACTGACAATCTGTTTTCAAAATTAATTTTAAAACTTTCAAATCATATTTGTAGTTATGAGTCATTAATACAACAAATGTTCTGTCATCTATCATTACATTTTGAATAAGCTCTTCCGGTGATGCAACCACAACTTTTTTCGCTTCCGGAAAACGTTTTTGAGTAGCATGAGTAACCCTTCCTTCTCCAACAGTGACCTCCCATCCTAACAAATCTGCCATTTTCACGACAGGCTGTACGTCATTTCCGGCTCCAGCAATAATTAGTGAGACTGATCGCGCAATATATTGAATCAAAGCAGTTTGTTCTTCATTTTCAATCTTAATATTTTTAATCTGTGTAGATTTATTTTGAAAGACATTCAACATTTCTTTTTCAAGCGAATAAAGGTCATCAACAAATATTTTATTTTCCTGATAAACGTTAACTGTTCCGATTTGGCGTGCATTTCTTTCTAAAGAGAATAGAGTTGAAACCACTGAATCAGCACGGTTTTCTTCGACTTTCTTTAAGATTTCCAAAGGATTATGAAAATCATCAGCATCAATAAATTCAAATAAAATATGAACAATCCCGTTACAACCTAACTGTACACTGAATTCCATAGCACTTTCGTCACTGGTATCGTAAGTAATCAGTTTGTTTTGTTTTTGATTAATGGCAAGTAATGCTTTTCTTAATGCATCGCCTTCCAGACATCCTCCGCTGATGGCTCCCGTTAAAAAGCCGTCTTCAGTAACCAGCATCCTTGCGCCTGGTTGTCTGTAGGAAGAACCTTCAACTTTGACAACCGTTGCCAAAGCAGTTTTTTTTCCTTCAGATTTTGCCTTATGGTATGACGCAATTATTTTTCCGATTTCAGTCATTGAGAATTGGATGTTTGTGAAAATTAAATAATTTCTACTCTAACAAATATAGTTAACATTTGTGATGATTAACTATGATTATCAAACCGAATATGAATATTATCAAACTAAAATTATACTTAAACGCAATATTAAATTATTTAATCTCAAAGATTATTCCTGAATTACTTGTGGCTCTTTGAGTGCGATAACTGCTAAAATCAAAGCTAATAATAAAATTGCAGATCCTAATCCCAGTGCAACATAAATTCCCAGACTGTCATATATCAAACCTCCAACGCCGGCACCTACCGTTAAAGCAATTTGCGTAAAAGCCACCAACAAACTTCCTGCACTTTCTGCTTCTTCACCGGAAGCTTTCGTGAGCCACGTGGGCCACCCAACCTGAATGCTTCCAAACGCAAAACCAAAAAGCGAGATGACGATGTAGGCAAACGTAGAATCAGCCCCCAGAAAAATCATCAAAACTATTGACAATCCCATCACAAGCGGAGCCACAGTCAATGTTGCAAGAATACTTCTCTGAAGAAAATATTTTGCCGAGATAGCCCCTAAAAGATTGGCGACCCCATACACTAATAAAGCGATGGTGATGGAATTCCCAACCAGATGGGTCACATTTTCTAAAAATGGTCTTAAATAGGTAAAAAATACAGCATATCCGACGAAAGCAAACATATTCCCAAATAGCCCAATCCTAACTCTTTTTATTTTTAATAAATCACGAAGTGAACCTAAATTTGGAGGTGTAGCTGGTGGCATAGAGGGCAGAGAAATCGTTTGCCAGACGAATGAAATACCTCCCAAAACGGCTACCAGAATAAACACAAATCTCCATCCAAAAAATCCATCCAAAAAACTTGCAAGTGGTCCGGAAATTACCGTCGCAATAGAGACTGCACTGTACACAATACTCATAGCTTTAGGAACAGATTCTTCCGGAACCAATCTCATCGCAATGGAAATTGACAAAGCCCAAAATCCTCCTACAGCTATACCTAAAAACACTCTTCCCAACATTAAAATAAAAAAATTTGGAGCCAATGCGACCAACAAACTGGAGATCACCTGTAATATTGAAAAAGACAGAATCATCCAACGGCGGTCTATTTTTCTTGTAATCATTGCAATGAAAAGACTCGAAAATATTGCTACGAAAGCAGTTACAGACATTGTTTGCCCAGTCATTCCTTCTGTGATATTTAGGTCTGTTGCGATTGGAGAAAGAATACTTACCGGTAAAAACTCTGAAGTAATTAGCCCTGAAACACCCAAAGCAACTGCATATACCGCCATCCATTTGGGCTGGTTTTCTTTTCTATTTTGATTTTTATTCATTTTTTATTTTAGTTGAATTGCAGGTTTTCACTTACAAACCTTACAGGTGCAAAGTTCCCCTCTTTACTATAATTTATATTTATACAGATTACAGTTTTATTTACCATTTTTACGGATTTTACTGGCAATGAAACAAATACAGAAAAAGGTTTCCTAAATTTGTTTGTAAATAATGACAATATGGAACCAATAGAAAGGATAGATACGATTGGAGAATATCACGAGCTGACAGGGACAGACACTCTGCATCCATTGGTAAGTGTTATTAATTTTAATGAGTTACCAACATTCCATTCTTTTAGAAGATACATGGGATTATATGCGATATTTCTGAAAAATATAAAATGTGGAGATATAATGTACGGTTGCCAACCCTATGATTATGAGGATGGAACATTGGTTTTTGTTTCTCCAGGGCAAGTGTACGGCATTGATAGTAATGGTGTTGCCGTCACACCTTCAGGATACGGATTGCTGTTTCATCCGGATTTGATTGCCGGCACCTCATTAGGAAAGATTATTAAGGATTATACATTTTTTTCTTATGAAGTTAACGAGGCTTTACACCTATCAAAAAAAGAAAGAAATACCATTTCTGACTGTCTGGAAAAAATTTCGAATGAAATTGACCAAAATATAGATAAGCATAGTAAAACGCTCATTGTTTCAAATATTGAGGTTTTACTCAACTACTGTATGCGGTATTACGACCGACAGTTTATCACAAGAAGCAATGTGAATAAGGATATTTTAGTAAGATTCGAAGCTTTGTTACGTGACTATTTTACATCAGACAAACCAAATCTTTTAGGTTTGCCAAGCGTCACCTACTGTGCAGAAGAATTACACTTATCGCCAAATTATTTTGGAGATCTTATTAAAAAAGAAACCGGTAGTACGGCTTTAGACTACATTCAAACAAAATTAATTGAGGAAGCGAAGTCGAGAATATTTGATCATTCCAAATCAATGAACAATATTGCCAATGAATTGGGCTTCAAATACCAACAACACTTTACAAGACTTTTTAAGCAGAAAACCGGAATTACGCCGAATGAGTATCGTAATTTGAATTAATATAAAAGTAATACTATAAAAAACTGAATCTTCTACCGAGTTAAAAATTTATCGGTAAAAGATTCAGAATTTTTTTCAATAAGGAGTTTATTTCTTTAGCCATCAATTATTTAGAAAACGCCATTAATATTTTATCCGGTGTAATAGGCAAATCCCTCATTCTCAAACCAATTGCATTATAAATTGCATTTGCAATCGCTGGAGCAGTTCCTATAATTCCAACTTCTCCCAGTCCTTTTGCGCCAGATGGATTGATATTTGGGTCCGGTTTATGAATGAAATCAACCTCTATGATAGGCGCATCCGCATTTACTGCAAAGTGGTATCCAGCCAAATCATTTCCAATTAAAGTTCCTAATTTATGGTCTATTAAATTTTCTTCCATCAATGTCATTCCAATACCTCCCACAGCCGCTCCAGACATTTGATTAGCTGCCGCCTGACTGTTGATGATTTTACCACCATCTGCAACAACTGCCAATTTATCAATCTTTACTTTTCCTGTTCTTTTATTGACTCTTACTTTACAAAAATGAGCTGCAGAAGACCCGAATGCATATTTTTGACGTTCACTCCCAGGTTTTGAAGCCACTTCCAATCTTACCTCATTCAGATTATTTTTTTTAAAGAGTTCTTTATATTCCACAGCAGTCTTAGAATCATTTTTTAAACTGATTCCCGTATCGGAAAGCGAAATAATATCGAGAGTAGCACCTTTGAATTTTTCATTGACTAAAGAGGCATATTCTGATAACTTTAATTTTAATTGATTGCTGGCATCAAATACAGCACCGCTCACTGACGACAACCCTGTACTCCCACCCTGACTGGGTGCAGGTGGCAGTGTTGAATTTCCAAGCTCAATACTGATTTTATCCTTTGAAATTCCTGTAATCTCGTGGGCAATATTCTGCATTCCTGTTCCCGTTCCTGTTCCGATATCCGTCATTGCAGTTTGTACAATGATGTTTCCGTCCTTCTTCATAATAATGGCTGCTTTGGCTTCCTGCCTACCTGCGTTCCACATTCCTACAGCCATTCCATAGCCAATATACCAGTCGCCATCGATGGTTGACCCCGGTATAGATTTTCTGGCATTCCATCCGATCATTTCTGCTCCTTTTTTCATACCTTCATCCAAAAAGTGGGTCGACCAAGGTAATCCAGATTCGGGATGCTTGTCCAATGAAATGTTTTTTAGACGTAATTCAACAGGGTCGATTTTCAATTTATAACTTAATTCATCTATCGCTGACTCCACTGCAAAAACACCTGTACAATCGCCCGGACCTCGCATCCATGTGGGCGTACTGAGATTTAAAGGAACAGTGGCAGATTCTGTCTTTAAGTTTGGAAATTTGTAAATTAAACGGGTAACACCAGTAATATTATCATTAAAATTTTGAAATACCGAAGTTCCATTTTTTGCCTGATGTAAAATACTCAATAGATTACCAGATTTGTCGGAACCCAATTGTATGTGTTGCCAAGAGGCAGGTCTGTAACCTGTTGCCGCAAACATTTGAGGTCTTGTAAGCATAAGCTTTACAGGTCTGTTTACCTTTTTCGCTCCTAATATCGCTGCCAAAGTATGTGGCCAGACTTGTAATCCTGAACCAAAACCGCCACCAACAAATTCACTGAAAACTTCCACATTCTTTTCCGGAAGACCAAACAATTTTGCGAATGTTTTCTGCACATTATTAACCCCCTGATTTTTGTCGTAAAGGCGCAACGTATCATTTCCAGTCCAATGGGCAATGGTGGCGTGCATTTCCATAGGATTGTGAACATCTGCCTTTATATTATACTGCTCGTCTACAGTGAAAGGAAGATCTTTAAAAACATCCTGGCTCCCTCTTTCTTTACCTGATGGCTTTAGAGCAACAGATTCTTTTGCAGAATCAAAATCAACCATAAAATCGCTTTTTTGGTATTCAGCTTCTACCAGCGATGCGGCAAATGTGGCATCTTCCAATGTTTCTGCAATCACCATTGCAATGGGCTGCCCTTTGAAGAAAACTTTATCTGTATGAAAAACCGGTAAAGTAAATTTTGCCTCTTTAATTTTTTCTTCAGTAGAAAAAGCCTGTACTGCAGGCTTATTTAAATGAGTAATAACATCGATAACACCTTCTACCTCTTTCGCTTTATCTACTAAGATTGATTTTATAATTCCAGACGGAATGGTACTTCCCACTAAAACACCATAGCAGATATTTTTCACGTCATATTCTGCAGTATATTTTCCGCTTCCTGTCACCTTTGCAAAACCTTCTACACGTCCTTCAGTTTTTTTTGATTTAAAATTTAGTATATTAAGTAGTCCCATAATATTTAATTTTTTAGTTGCACATTAAATTATTGATTGACACAATTTTTTAATGCGGTGACAAGTGCTCCCTGAAGCATTGGTATTTTATAGCCATTTTCTGATAATGGTTTGAGATCTTTTGTCGCCAGTTTTACAGCTTCTACAAAAACATCTTCTGTTGCACGTTTTCCCTTTAAAAATTTCTCCGCATCATACCAACGCCAAGGCTTGTGTGCTACCCCGCCCGATGCCAATCGTGCTTCTGAGATTATTTTTCCACTCATATCCAATGCCGCCGCAACCGACACCAAGGCAAAAGCATAAGACGTTCTGTCTCTCAACTTAACATAGGAAGTATGTTTATCAAATTTATTGGATGGTATATTTATATCGGTGATTACGGCACCCGAAGGTAGATTATTATCAAGCCAAGGTGTATTTTCAGGTAGCTTATGGAAATCTTTAAATGAAATAACAATTTCCTTTTGATCTGCCGTAACTGCCTTTACATTAGCATCCAGTGCAGCTAAAGCCACGCAAAAATCGGAAGGATGAACTGCCACACATTGATCATTATATCCCGCCACTGCACTCATTCTGTTATTTCCTTCAATAGCACTACAGCCACTGTTGGGTTTTCTTTTATTGCAAGGCGTTGTAATGTCATAAAAATAAGGACAACGTGTACGTTGCAGCAAATTACCCGCAGAACTCGCCATATTCCTGATTTGAGGGGACGCTCCGGCTAATATAGCTTTAGAAATGAGTGGAAATTTTTCAATCACGTCTTTATCAGTAGCGACACGGGTATTCGTTGCCATTGCTCCAATAGTAAGATGTTCTTTTTGGAAAGTCACATTGTTAGATAATGCCGAAGTTACATCTATCAACGTTTCAGGCTGAGCAACGTTTTTTTTCATCAGATCTACCAAATTGGTACCCCCCGCAATCAATTGTCGATTTGCGGATTTTACACCTGAAATCTCTGCAACCGTTTTTATTTTTTCTAAATTAAATGGTCTCATCTCGCTGCTACTTTTTGAATGGATTGAACAATACCGTTATATGCTCCACAACGGCAAAGATTACCGCTCATATACTCCTTTATTTCCTCAACAGAATTTGTATGCCCTTCATTCACACAGGCAACCGCAGACATGATCTGCCCGGGCGTACAATATCCGCACTGAAAGCCGTCACACTCGATGAACGCCTTTTGCATTGGGTGTAGTTCTCCTTTATTGGCTAAACCTTCTATTGTTGTGATCTCTTTTCCTTGTGTCATAGATGCTAATGTAAGACAACCTAAAGCTCTTTCACCATTAATATGTATTGTACAGGCACCACATTGACCGTGGTCACATCCTTTCTTTGATCCTGTGAGATTAAGTTGTTCTCTTACTAGATCTAACACTGTTGTACGGGTGTCTACATATAATGTATGAGTTGTCTTGTTAATAGACAATGTAAGTCTGGATACGTTTTTCTTTGGGATCAGATATTGCTTAACATCCTGATAAAATGCTTTTACAGATACCGGAATTGCTGCAAAAGCCGCCAATAATCCGGACACCTTGAGAAAGCTTCTTCTGCTATAATGTTCTTTTCCTTCCATAATTATTATTTTAGTTAGTGTTTAATGACAACATTTCAAAAAGCTTTCCTAAAATTTACCTTCGGATGAGAAAAGCTCAACATATTTTTTCTTATTTAAAATTATATAGAAATTAAATACAATATCAATTTTTTTTCATTTTTATAAATCGTATAGCTTATAGATAACGGTGGTAAAATAAAACGTTCTATGACAGGACTACTTAAAAATGAATTGTAATACTGATTGGTCATGCTGGTAACACCAATTTTTATACCCATTCTTACCTATGTACAACTACAATAGGATATAATCCATTGTCAAAATTTATAAGAATTTTTTCTAAAAATAATATTTCGTCAGCATACATTTAGTAAATCTACTGCAAATTTCGACAACTAATCTCTGAAAACTTTTATATGAATTACTGTTTTTTTACCATTTTCACTGAATAGCTTACATCTGCATAATTCAAATAATTATTTAATCATATATGTGCAGAAAAAGAGCTTAAACAATATTTAAAAAATTTGATTTTTTCTTTTATTACAATATTTTGTAATAACCTACTTATTGATAAAAAGACTAAGAATCAACATGAAATTTTAGTAGATTTTGTGTGCTTTAAATAATCACAAATCAGAATTAGAAAAAATCTATAACTAAATATATATTCTTGATTTAGTAATAATAATGCCCAATTTACCATGGATTCTAACCTTTTTATCTTTTTGAAAATTTTAGTTATTTTTAAAATTTTATTAAAATTATCCTTACATACCACACTAATTTAAAAAAATTTGAAGTAAAATTTATAAATTTGCAAAAAAAATTAATTTACTATATGCGGAGAAAGATACTAATTCTATTAATACTGAATTTTTTCATTTTTTTTAATGCTCAAAACAAGTCAAATCTAAGCATCAATTCTATATCATTAAGCACGCTCGCAACAGAGTATCACAAGATATATCAGTCTGCAAAGGAAATCATTTCAAAACTAATGACCACTCCTGATACGAAGGCTGAAATAAAGAATTATGATTTTAAACCTTCCGGTCTTTCTTTGAATAAGTCTGATTTTTCTTTACATACAAAAAGCCTGGAACAAAAAAATAAAATACATCTTAACTGGGTTTCTGACATGAACTACAATTTCAGTCCGGGATTTGGTGATGAAGACAATGTATTTTACCGTGCAAGAGTATCTTCTGGACTGGACTGGCTGGCTTTGGGAGAAGGAAGCTCAAAAAACCAAAGAATGCAAAACTCTTTAAATGAAAGAGTAAGAAAAATTGATCTTTTAGAAAAATTGAAATACAAAAAAGAAATCAGCCACATGGCAGATCTTGATCAGGTAAGAATGACTTTTGATCAGAAAAAGATCAGTCTTTTATCCGATTATGAGAAAATTTTAAAACTTCTAAACGATTTTACGATCAATCAAAATAAGAGCGGGCTTAAAAATGACGCAGAAACCGCACAGTCTAAATATCTTCTGGACAAGGTTTCTATTGAGAAAAAGTCGCTGGAAAGTCTTCTGAAAACAGAAGATAAAAATACCGTTACGAAAGAAATTCTTACGGCTGATATTCCTGATCTTACTCCGGTAGAAAATATAAATTTCAATACATTGGTAAAGGATAAGGAATTTGCCTTAAAAATGGAGAAAGAAATACTGGATATTAAAAACAAAAGAGATAAACAGATTGATCTTAGGCTAAAATTTCGTTACAATTATTACTCAACATTGTCGAATGACAGAAATTTTGCCAGCGTAGGAGCTACAATTAATCTTCCCGTAAGCAGAAATAAAAATGATATTGAAAGTGAAAACGATCTTCAGGCAAAGAAAAATACGCTTCAGGATATAAAGACTATCTATCGCGACAAACTGAGCACTATGTTCAGAGAATATTACCTTCTGAAATCAGAAATAGAAATCCTGCAAAGTGAAAGTAATTATCTGCAGTCTGAACTTAAAGTAAATTCTGCCAACGAAAAGAGCAATACATTCAGTCCCGCATATTACCTGGCAACCGCTGAAAAATTTTTAAACAACCAAATACAGATATGTGATAAAAAATCTGATCTCTACGAAAAATATCTTGAATACAGAATGACATCTGGAACAGATTATAAAACAGAAGGTTTAGACAGTGTAGCCAATTATGACAATGCAGGGCACGAAACCTATATCTGGAGCAGTTTCTTTACGAATTATTCAAATACCTATATTATCGACCAGATGACTCACTGGCATGTGAACCGTGTTTTTCTTTCTGTAGGTAAAGTAACCGATATGGCGAAAGTCGCAGACTTTATGGCGATGGCTTCAGAAAATAATATTCAGGTATACCGTTTGATCGGTGAAAATTCTTTCGCAAAAACGGACAATGGTTTTGTAGATTTACAAATCTTGCTGGAGGAGGCAAAGATTCAGGGTTTTACAGGAATACACCTCGATATTGAGCCGCATACTTTTGACGACTATAAAACCAATATTGATCTTTATGCGCAAAGGCTAATCAACCTTTTTACCAACTCAAAAATTTGGTGCAATCAGAATAATATGGATTTGGGAGTAAGCGTTCCGATGCAGTTGCCGGCTGAGGTTGCCACGGCATTACACAATAATAACGTTATGACCTATATCATGGCTTACGACGTTCTAAGTCTGGATAAAAAACTGAACAAGACATTAACTATAAGAGACATACTGGGTCCCGATTATTATGTTTGGGTATTTCGTATCAACGATTTTAATGATTTTAATGATCTTCTGAATGCTGAAACGACGGTTCAGTCCGAAGGTGTTACAAAATTAGGATATTATGATCTTTCCCAAATGAATAATTTCAAACCATAATAATGGATATTAATTTTAACGACGATAAAATTACGGAGGTATCCTACGATAAACCCGTAAAAAAGAGGAAGTGGGACCGTTGGATATACTTTGCTATTTTACTATTGATTATATTCTCTGTTCTTAAATGGCTTATATCTTCTTGGATTTTTGATTATGCCGACGGATTTCTAAAGCAGCAGCAGTTTGATGTAAAATTTACAACAGATATAAGAATTCTTAATTATAATATAAAAGAAGATTCTCCCATAAAAATTGGGGATACACTTTTTAGCTATGAATTCTACGATACCAATCTTCGCCGTAACACCCTTCAGGATTCATTAAAAAATCTTGTTGGCAATGCTACTTTTGAAAATCATCAGGCTGAGCTAACTTCTCAGGTTTTAAAAAAACAAAGTCTTGTTGCTGATCTGAAAAAAAGAGTATCGTTCTGGAAAAGCGAAAAAAGCAGAAAAGAAAAACTGGTATATATCAATCAGATCACACCGAATGAGCTTGCCAATGTAGACCGCTCTATTGATGATCTTCAGTATGAGATTACCTCTCTGAATGCTGATATTAAAGCACTTAACAGTGAGATTCTTAAAACATCAGCGATTAATAACAACAAAAACATTAGAGCAAAAGCTGAAAATATAGTTTCTAATATCAAAAACTATTATGTGTCGCCTGTGAATGGGAAAGTAGACCGTTTCCGCGTCACAGATGGTCAGGTTGCTTATAAATCAGATATTATTACATCGGTGATTCGCAAAAGACAGTTTGTACAGGCATATATTGATATTGGAGATCTGGATGAATTTCATGAAGGAGATCGTGTTGCCATTAAGCTGCCGTACGGATTCAACAAAACCCTTACCGGAAAAGTGAGAAAAATCTACTCTATCTCCGAAATAAAGGATAATACCGTGATTAATAAAACGATAGATGACAATAAATACGGAGTGGTTATTGATATTGTACCAATAGACGGAAAGCCTTGGGAAGACGTGAAAATCAGTAATATTCCTGTGAAAGTAAGGAAACTTAAATTTACATAAACTATGCCCGAAAGAATACTGACCCTTGAAAACGGAATCAGAGCTCAATTACTGGATGAATGTATAGACAGAAATGAAATTCCTGATGCCGACAGTGCAGATATATGGATTATTAATAATGAAAAAGCTTGGGAAGTAAGAGAATTTCTAATCTCTGTGATCAGACATCGAGATCCAAAAATTTTTCTTAAACCGATTTTTCTGCAAAAAGATTTAAAGAAATTTTATAAAGAATATAAAAACTACAATCTTAAATATTTATGTGACGGTTATATCCAGAACGTAAATATTCAGAACAAAATACCTTATATAAGTTTTATTTTAAATGCTATAAAGAAACTGAATGAAGTTGTTCTGCAGGAAGATAATCTGCTGAAGAAAAACATATTATATTATTATTCAAGAAATAAAAATATAGAGTTCTATGAAAGTTCTGATGCTCTTAGCGGATATTCTTACCCAAGAATTGAAGCCTGCTATGATGGTACTATCGATGCATATGCCAACGGCAGAACTTTACTATATATTGGCTATAAAAGTGATCTCCTTCGCAGAAATTATGCAGATACCTCTCATATTTGCCATAAATGTAATTCCGGATTTCTGAATTACAGAGAAGAGTGTCCGAAGTGTCGAGAACACAATTTACAGGTAAGAGTATTGATCCATCATTTCAGATGTGCTCATGTAGCTACTGAACAGAATTTTGTAAAAGGAGAAAAACTGGTATGCCCCAAATGCAGTATGGAGTTGAAGAATCTCGGGGTAGATTATGACAAACCCGGTAAAATATTCTATTGTCTGAACGACATATGTGGAAATGAATTTCAGAAACCTTTAATCGGAGTGCATTGCATCAACTGCAAGACGGAACAGACCCCTTCTGAACTGAATGTGGAAAAAATCTATACTTATGAGCTTACACAGAAAGCGATTAACGAAATATTCAATTAAAAATAAGCGTGGAAAGTTTCTGGGAAATCATATTTTCTAATCTAAGATATTCAGATTGGTCTACAATTTTTAATTGGGGATGGTATGTATTTTTTATAGACATACCAAGATTTCTTATTCTCGAAATTGTCGTTCTTTTTGTAACCTTCAGAAAGCGTTTCATTAGCAAAGACAAATGGAAAGCTGCTCGTGAAAAGCTAATGAACGAATTTCCACTGATAACGGTTTTGGTTCCCGGACATAATGAGGGTAAGCACCTTCATAAAATGGTAATGTCGATGCAGAAGCAAACCTATAAGAATATCGAAATTATTGTAGTAGATGACGGCTCTACTGATTATACCGGGATAATAGGAGCAACTTTTGAGAAGAAAGGTATGATCTCAAAATTTTTGCGTTCCGAAATACGAGGCGGAAAAGCATCAGCAGCCAATCTCGGTCTGAAGTATTCGAAAGGAAAATTTATTGTTCACATTGATGCAGATTCATCACTTGATAATGATGCCATAGAAAAATCTTTACTCCCTTTCTATATCTACAAAGATCTTGGAGGTGTAGGCGGAAATCTGATGGTAAGAAATGACAACGACTCTCTTACATCAACCATGCAGTATTTAGAATACCAACAATCAATAAGCATATCAAGAATTGTAGTTTCTTCACTCGGAATTTACAAAATTATTTCAGGTGCCTTTGGGGTCTTTCCGAGACAGGTACTTGAAAGAGTTGGCGGATGGGATGTAGGACCCGGTCTTGATGGTGATTTAACCGTAAAGATCAGAAAGATAGGATACAATATTCATTTTGAGCAGACAGCAATATGCAATACGCATGTTCCCGTAGATTGGGCCAAACTTGCCAAGCAACGATTACGCTGGTCTCGTTCACTGATTCGTTTCAGGCTTAGAAAACATTCTGATATATGGATTCCTAACAAGAATTTCAGATGGTCAAATTTCTTCTCTTTCTTTGAAAATGTATTTTTCGGATTGGTTTTAGATATTACCTGGATGATTTATATGTTTCGAATAATAATTGAGAACCCAGAATTCTTACTTTTTTGGCTGCCTCTCAAATATTTAGTATATTTGCTGCTCTATTTCATGCAGTTCCTCGTTTGCCTGTTAATAGTAAAAAATAAAAAAAAATTTTTATCCAAAATTATATACGTGCCTCTTTATCCATTATACATGGGATATTTTATGCGTATCGTACGAACAATTGCCTATTTAGATGAATTCTTCTTTTTTGATTCTTACAAAGATCCGTGGAATCCTCAAAAAACCTCTAAAAAAGCTCGTGAATTCGGTGCATGACCTTTCAACAATAAAAAAAACCTTTATAAAATAATATTTATTCTTAATGACTAAAAAACTAAGCGTAGCAATGGGATTATTCCTTCTTGTTGCTGCAACCGGGTGTTCTTCAGAAGACACTTCTCTTTCTGAAAACAATGAGAGCTCCAATTCTATTACCAATGGAGATATTACTCTTCGATATGGGGGCGACCTAGCCAAAAATATCGAATTAAAGAATTCGGCAGTTGATTTTATTAAATTCGACCAAAGCGGGCAGAAACTTTCTGCAGCAACGAACAAAACAACCTATACTCCCAATCTTTCCGGTGCCATAGCAGCGGTTGGCAGTAACTGGTATAATATCAACAACGGAGAAACGTATTACATTGCGGAAGGTACAACCTTTACCGGAGGATTCAATTTTAACTCTGCAGGAAAAATCATCGTTCTTGGTGAGCTGGGAGGATCAAACTGGATCAATGTTCCCAATGGTGGTAAAGTAGAAGTAGGAAATAATGGTAAAATCTCAAGTTCAGCTAATTTTCACCTGAATTCAGGAGGAACATTGGATAACTACGGATTTGCAACTTACAGTACAGGATCTGTAGATGGAACCATTAATAATTTTAATAATCTGAACTTCAGCAATTCTGTAAGTCTTAACGGAGGATCTACAGTCAATAATCGTTGCAGAATGGTTTTCAATGCACAAAACAATTACCTGAACTCTAACCTGAATAACGAAGGTTATCTTACATTCTCCAAAGGGTTTAATGTAAACGGTTCAGGAGTATTGAATCTGAAGCCTCAGTCGTATACTGAAGTAACAGGCGGAAGTGTATCGGTAGACGGTAAAGTAAGCAACACCGGAAGCACTTTTGCAAGAATGGATTTTTCAAATATGTCTTTCGCAAATCTTAATGCTTCTCCTGCTTTCACAGGATTTATCGACATGAACTTTGTGAATACTTCTTATTCTGTATTACAGAGCAATAATAAAATCAACAATCAGGTTACATTAAATTCAAACGCATTTATCCCTGCTGCAGAATGTACTCCGCAAAAAGGAATTGCTCCTTGTGCAGATACTGAGTTACAGTTCACATTAGTGGCAAATGTAGTAAGCCCTTCGGTTACCAGCACTACACTTAGCGCAACGGGTGTTACGATGAATAACGGTTTCGCTTATGTATCTTACCATACAAATGATGCAACTGCCGGAAACAATACAAAAGGTGCTATCAGAATCATTAATGTAACTGATTATAATTCTCCTTCATTAGTGAGCGAAGCATTGTTCAATAATATTGAGTTTAATAATGTGGATGTTGCCAACAATAAGCTTTATGCAGTAGGTGGAGATAAAAACGGTGCAAAACTAGTTACTGCTCCGCTTTATAACAATATATTCAATACTCAGGATCTTTCTTCATTCCTGAACTATAAGCTTCCAAGCTCGACAGCAAAAAATTCATATTTCTACAATAATTATCTGTATGCATCAACTGGAACAACAGGTGGAGGATTCTTTAAACTTAATCCTAATGACGGATATTCTGTAGCAGAACAATTTAACTTTGCAGGAGACAGAGCAAAATATGTAGCGCACAATAATACTTATCAGGTATTTTTAGCTACTCAGGCAAACGGTGCTACACTTAGAATTGCTAATAATGACGGATCTAACGCAAAAGTATACACTTATAATACTCTTACACAAACTGTTACTGACGGAAAGAATGCAATTGTTCTTGATGATGAATATGTTTACCTTGCATTAAGCGACAAAGGGGTTGCAAAAATAAGACTAAGCGATGGTCAGCTGATGAGTACTTTTGTACCTAGAAACTTTAAAGTAAATAATCAGAATGTATTCAGCCAGACTGGACTTACCAATGCTGTTGCTGTAAACAACTGCTATCTTTATCTTGCAAACGGTACAGATGGTGTAATCGTTCTGAACAAAAACTCATTTAAAGTAGTAGGTTACTATAAACTGAATGGTTCTGCAAACTACATCTACATCAACAATAACCTTGCTTTTGTAGCGTCAGGAAAGGATGGTCTTAATATCCTTAAAATAAACTAATCGTTAATTGATTACATTTAACGAAATAAATTATCCGTCTCAAAACTGAGACGGATTTTTTTATTTAGTAACCTGATAGAATGAAATAATTTAAGTGAAAAATTTAAAATTTTGTGTTAAATCAGATTATCAGACAAACTCTTATTCTTGTTTAACTGCTTTTGCATACACTTCCAAAGCTCTCTTTCTGGCAAAAGTATGCTCCACAATCGGTTCGGTTTTCAAATCTTTTTCCGAAAGCCACGACTTAATATATTTTAAATCTTTATCAAATTTTTTAGTTTGCTCAGATGGATTAAAAACTCTAAAATAAGGTGCTGCGTCACATCCACAACCTGCTGCCCACTGCCAGTTTCCATTGTTCGATGACAATTCATAATCCAGTAATTTTTCAGCAAAATAAGCTTCGCCCCATCGCCAGTCGATCAACAGATGTTTGGTAAGAAAACTTGCAACTACCATTCGAACCCTGTTGTGCATAAATCCGGTTTCATTCAGCTGTCGCATTCCCGCATCTACAATCGGATAGCCCGTTTTTCCTTCACACCAGAGCTTAAATTCTTTTTCATCATTTCGCCATTCGATATTTTCATATTTTTCTTTGAAAGAATGATGAACAACTTTCGGATAATGAAATAAAATCTGCATAAAAAACTCTCTCCAGATCAATTCATTTAACCATGTTTCATTATGTTTCAAAGCAAAATCAACACATTGCCGGACAGAAATTGTTCCGAAACGAAGAGCCACGCCCAAACGAGTTGTATGATTCAAGCCCGGAAAATCTCTGTACCGACCATAGTCATCGATAATTGATTTTTCCAAGGTTGGTTTTTTATACTCAATATCAGTTTTTTCGAAACCAATATCTTTAAGGCTGAGAAAAGCAGGAGCAGAATATTTTAAAAATTTCGAAAAATCAGTTTTAAAATGTTCAAATTTTAAAGCTTTAAAATTTTCTTTCCAAACTTTAGAATATGGTGTATAAACGCTGTAAGGCGATCCGTCTTTCTTTACTACTTCACTTTTCTCAAAGATCACCTGATCTTTAAAATCCTTAAAACCTATATTATTTTCATGAAGAAATGCAGCGATTTCCTGATCTCTTTTAATTGCCTGAGGTTCGTAGTCTCTATTACAAAAAACAGAATCAATGTTAAATTCTTTGGCTAAATTTTTAAAAATATCCGCAGGCTTTCCTTTAAATGTTGAAATACCACTCTTATGTTTTTTCAATTCATCATGAATTTCACTTAAAGCCTGATGAATATAATCTACCCTTTTATCAGCTTTATTTTCAAGATGACTTAGAATTTCAGTATCAAAAATAAAAATTGGTAATACCTCCAATCCCGACTGTAAAGCTTGATGTAACGCCGTATTATCTTCAAGTCGTAGATCTCTGCGGAACCAGAAAATATTTATTTTATTTAAATTTTCAGGCATATTTACACTTTATTATTAAATCTGGTTTCTAAAATTTGGTAACGGTAATTAAAAATATCTTCCAGCTTTTTCTTTACTAAAATTATATGGGCAATTTCTCCCAAAAAGCCTAAAGGTAATTCGTAATCTACCGTATCTTTCATCAAAACGCCGTTTTCATTTTCTATAAATTCATGATGATGATGCCAAAGTTTGTAAGGTCCTTTCTTTTGAAAATCGGTAAAACTTTTCTGAAAATCAACCTGAATGATTTCTGTTTTCCATTTCATTTTTATTCCCAATAATGGCGAAACGAAATAATCAATGATCATTCCCTCAAAAATTTCATCGTTTTCAAAATGAGTCAATACAGTAAATTTCATTTCTTTCGGAGTAATTTCCGATAGATTATTGGCTGCTGAGAAAAATTTCCAGGCAGTTTTTATATCACAATTAAGCTGCTGCTCGCGATAAAGTCGGTGCTTCATTACATTTATTTTTGATGATAATTCATAAAGCAGATTTTAATGATGATGAAAATAAGCTTCCTTATCCATCTTAATTCTGCTTTTAATAAAAACAAAAACAGGTATGCAAAAATCAGACTAAAAATTTTCGTTAAAAATTATTTATAGTGTAAAAATATTCCATAATCAGAAGGAGTCCAAAGCGCTGCTTTTTGTCCGGCAGATTTCAATGCATTATTTGCCCAGGTATTGCAGGTATCAAGGAAACTGTATTTTCCGTTGGCATCGTAAAAAGCATCATTATCACTATAAACTGCATTGGTAGGAATCAAAATAAAGTTTCCGTTTTGATCTTTCTCAAATTTATTTTCAACAAACTCAACCAATTTTTTATACTGCTCTTTGCTAATCATTATTTTTTTGCAGTCATCACCTTCTTTCATCGTTCTGTAATATGAGCAGTGCATTGCTGATTCGCTCAACCAAAAAGCGGCCTTAAATGCTGTTGAAAACTTTAAATCTGCCCAAGTCGGGGTGTCGAGATAGAAACCTTTGTCGCCCCAGCCAATCCCGACATAATTATAATCGGTTTTCTTAGATTTTATATTGTTGAAAGGAATTTTTGCGCTCCAATCCTGCAAATCATTTTTCACAGGCATCACAATATCGGTATGAACACCGTTGGTATAAATATAAATCGGAATTTCTTTTTTCTGTCCGTCATCCTTCGCTGAAACCTCTATGAAAGGCAATAAAAATCCCATCGCAACGTACAAAACAACGATCCCTATAATAATTCCTAAAGTTTTGAGAATGAGAAACAGCATCTTTTTCACAGTCATGTTTTTAATTATATTAATAAAAATTTAATCTACAATTTTCAGTAAAAGTATTTGTTTTAATTGGAAAAATTGCTACATTTAGTTACGAAATACACACAAATATGCACAAAAACGTAAAATCAAACAAAAGATTAAAAGTAAGAGTAAAAGTAGCTCCAAAAAGAACGCAGAAAAAACGTTGATTTTTGTGAAGATCTGATTTCCTGAAAATCAGTTTTTCCTTTTATTACTATAAAATCTTTACCTCTTTGAATCTAAAAACTCAAGGAATGGTCGTTTAACCTCTTTACTTTGGAACACCTGAAATTCCAGATGAGGTTTTATCACCAAAAATTTTAATCTTATTTCGAAAAATTCTTCCGAATTACTCTCCTAAAAATTCTATATTTCGCTTTAATCCTGCAAATTTCGTTCGTTTCACGGGTGACTTTCTGAAAATTTCTGAAAATAATTCCTGTGTTAATTCTTTCCACTCTTCTTTCTTGAAATTCTTCAACGCTTCATTAGGTTTGAATTTACTTTGCTTATTGGGCACAGAAAATCTGTTCCATGGGCAAACATCCTGGCAAACATCGCAGCCAAACATCCAATCATCCATTTTATCTTTAAAATAATCGGGAATTGCATCTTTCAATTCAATCGTCGCATAGGAAATGCACTTGCTTCCGTCTACGATTTTGTCTGAAACAATTGCATTGGTAGGACAGGCATCGATACATTTTCTGCAAGTTCCGCAATGATCGGTAGTTTCATGATCCGGAATCAATTCCAGATCACAGATAATTTCAGCCAAAAAATAAAAGGAACCGTTTTGTTTTGTAATTAAATTAGCATTCTTCCCTACCCATCCGATTCCTGATTTTTTCGCCCAGCTTCTTTCCAAAACCGGTGCAGAATCTACGAAAACACGGAAACTAAATTCTCCGATTTCTTCCTGAAGTTCCGTAACCATTTCACGCAGAATATCTTTAATCACTTCATGATAATCTTCTGCATAGGCATATTTTGAAATCTTGAAATTCTCTAACGTCGAAATTTTTTCTTCAGGAAAATAATTATAGGAAAGAGAAATTACTGATTTTGAACCTTCTACCAATAATCTAGGATCAAGTCTCTTGTCGAAATAATTTTCCATATATTTCATTTCTCCATGAAAATTATTCTTTAGCCAATTTTCCAAAGGTTTTGCATCTTCTTCCAAAAAATCTGCCTTTGAGATACCACAATTCTGGAATCCAAAACTTTTTGCTTTGGATTTAATGAGTTGTGAATATTTTTCAGCGTTCGAATTCATTATTTTACCTTGCAAAACTAAGATTATTTTATAAATTTGTTTGGACTTTGAACGATCGAATTGCTGTATGGCTTTTTCAGATGGTTCGGATCTAATTTTTAACTCTTAAATATTAATATAATTATGTCTTTATCAGAAGTTTTAAAATCAGGAAATTATGAATTAATCGACGTTCGTGAACCAATGGAATTGGAAATGGACGGTCATATAGAAGGTGCTAAAAATATTCCTTTAGGTGAAGTGGAAGAAAGACAGGATGAAATCCTTTCTTTCGAAAAACCGGTCATTATTTTCTGCAGAAGCGGAAACAGAAGCGGGAAAGCTTTGGAATATCTAAACACTCAAGGCTTGAAAGACGGTCATAACGGCGGAGGCTGGGCTGAATTGAAAGCTACAATTGAAGCAAATCAAGGAACTTTTTAAGTTCCTTTTTTTATCTAAATTATTTTAATGATGAATCTGAAAGAAAGATTTCTGCAAAACTGCTTTCAATTTACTCAGGATCGAAATCTTATTGAAAATTTATGGTCTGAAATTGAAAAGAAATATTCTGAAAAAGGCAGGCACTATCACAATCTTGAACATCTAGAAAATATGTTTACTGAACTTGATTTTGTAAAAGACAAAATTTCAAGTTTTTCCAATGTTTCATTTTCAGTTTTTTATCATGATGTTATTTATGATTCAACTTCTAAATCCAATGAAGAAAAAAGTGCAGAGTTTGGGAAATTAAGATTGCAAAAATTAAACTTAGATCAAGATTCTGTTGAACAAATTTCAGATCAAATTATCGCTACAAAATCTCATCGAAATTCTGAAGATAATGACACTAATTATCTATTAGATGCCGATCTTTCAATTCTCGGAAAAGATTGGAAAACTTATCTTGACTACACGAAAAAAATCAGAAAAGAATATTCTATTTATCCTGACCTTTTATATAAACCGGGAAGAAAAAAAGTTTTAAAGCATTTTTTGGAACTGGAGGATATTTTCAAAACAGAAGATTTTAGAGAAAAATATGAAGTTCAGGCAAGAGAAAATATTCAACTTGAAATTGATCATTTATAGAATGGTATTAAGTTTTGGCTAAAGCCAATTATTTTGCTTTGAATTTAAATTTTATTTATAAATTCAATTGATTTTTCCAAAATCAGCTCCGGAATTTCTTTATGCGGTGTATGACCGACATTGGGAATGATAAATTTTTCAGCATTTCCGCTTACCTGAGAAATTGTTTTTTCAACCTGATGTAATGTTCCGTATTCATCGGCTTCTCCTTGAATGAAAAGTAATGGATTTGTAATGTTTTTTAATAAATATTCTATATTCCAAGATCTGAAACGATCACTCAGCCAAATTTCAGTCCATGCTTTCACCATCATTTCTACTTTATCCCCATGATATTTCTGTAAACGCTCAGGAAGGTTTGTCGTACGATAAGCCTGTAAAGCACTTTTCACCCCATTTACCGTTACATCTTCAACGAAAATATGTCCGGCTTCACAAATGGTAGCCTTTACTTTTTCAGGGTATTTTGAGGCTGCGATTAATGCAATTGTCCCTCCGTCACTATGACCGAAAAGAATTGTTTCCTTTATATTTAATTCATTTAGTAAATCATTCAACAAATCAGCCTCAGATTGCATATAATTATTTTTTCTTTCGTGACTCAACATTGGAAAAGACTTTCCGTAACCCAAACGATCATAGATTAAAATATTACATTGTGTTGCTTCCGCCAATTTTGTAGGAAAATCCCTCCAAAGCCGAGTACAGCCTAAAGAATCATGCAAAAAGACAACCGTCGGTTTATTTTTAAATGAATTATTGTATTCTATATAAAGTTTTTTACCATTTACATCGATAATCCTATCTTCCATTAATATTATAAACTTGGATTATTTGCTTCATTAAATTCTTTCAACAAATTCTGAAAAACAGTTTCCACTGGTAAAACATCATCAATCAAAGCAGAAACCTGTCCGATTTCTAGTTCGCCGTCCTCCATATCACCTTCAAACATTCCTTTTTTGGCTCTTGCACGCCCTAAAGAAGCAATTAAAGATTCTTTATTTCTTCCAACATTATAGATCTCTTCCAACTCATTAAAGAACTTATTTTTAACCATTCTTACAGGTGCTAATTCTTTCAACGTTAAATGGGTATCACCTTCCTGAAGTTCTGTTATTTTTTGTTTCCAATTGTTGTGTGCGCTTGCTTCTACAGTTGCCGCAAAACGAGAACCGATCTGAACTCCGTCTGCACCGAGAATCATTGCCGCTTTCATTTGGGAACCTAAAGCAATTCCACCTGCCGCGATCAATGGTTTTGAAATATGTTTTCTCACGTTAGGAATTAGACAGAAAGTCGTTGTTTCGTCCCTACCGTTGTGACCGCCCGCTTCAAAACCTTCAGCAACGATAGCATCAACTCCCGCATCTTCACATTTCACTGCAAATTTTGTTGAAGAAACTACGTGAGCTACTTTTATTCCTTCCTTTTGAAGAGTTTCAGTATAGGCTTTAGGACTTCCGGCAGATGTAAAAACTATTTTCACACCTTCTTCCAAAATAATATTGATAATTTCTTCTAAATTTGGATAAAGCAAGGCGACATTTACGCCAAAAGGTTTATTGGTCGCTTTTTTACATTTCTGAATGTTTTCTCGCAAAATATCGGGATACATACTTGCTGAACCAATTAAACCCAATCCGCCACAATTTGAAACCGCAGAAGCCAGCTTCCATCCGGAATGCCAGATCATTCCTGCCTGAATAATAGGATATTGTATATTAAATAGCTGTGTAATTTTATTTTGTTGTGACTGCATCTCGTGAAGCTTTTTTGCTGAATTAAAATCTATGAAATTGCTCATGCGTAAAAATAATAAAAACTACCGTCTCAGAAGACCTTTAAGCATAAAAAAACCTCCAGAAATTCTGAAGGTTTTTTTCTTTATTTTTTAATTGAATCTTTTTTCCAGCTTCCTTTAAAATTACAAGAATCATAACGGCCGTCTATGGAAATAAATGTTGTCGGAAGTTTTGAATTGACAAACTTTTCAACCATTTCATTTCGCTTTTTGTTAAGCGCCATTTGTTTTATCCTGTCATAATCTGTTTCCAAAGTAATTTGGTGAGCAGGAATAACATCTTCAATTTTTACAATTTTCACCACTTTTCTCTTTCTTTCATCTTCATCATCAAAAGCTGTCGTGATATCTCCTTTATTCAAACCTGCCAATTCATAGCTGATTGTTCCTGGAATTGTTTCTCTTTCGATCTTATTAGAACCATCAGACCCCGGAATTACCCCGGCATTGAACTTCGTTTTTTTATCATCAGAATATCTGTAAGAAGCATCTTTAAATGAAATTTTCCCATCAATAATCAACGTTCGGATACTATCAAGTTTTTTTCTTGCTGTAGCAATCTCACCGTCCGTAGGTGTGGCTTTCAACAAAATGTGTCTCGCATCATATACTTTACCTGATTTTTTAACCAACATAATTAAGTGGTAACCAAATTCAGATTCTACAGGGTCAGACATCTCACCTTCCTGCAAGTTAAGCGCAGCAGCTTCAAACGGCTTTACCATCTGTCCTTTATTGATGTTCTTGTAAAAACCACCGTTCGCCGCAGAACCTTCATCTTCAGAATAAATTCTTGCCTGGCTCTCAAAAGTTTCTCCTCCCTCGATATCTTTTTTAATCTTTTTAAGCTTGTTGATAAGCTCTTCTTTATGAGCTTCCGTCAACGTAGGATTCATCACAATCTGAGATAATGAAACTTCATCCTTAATTTCCGGTAACTGTGTTTTAAACTGATTAAAGAAGTCTGTTACTTCATTGGGAGTAACATCTGCTTTTTCTGTAATTTTCTGATATTTAGCCTGTCCGTAGTATTGATCGGTATCAATTTTCTCGATGGCATTTTTCATTTCATAACCATTTCTGAATTTGTAAGCCGTCAACATCGATTTTTCGTCAGGAAACTGAGAAAGCAACTGCTGATATTTAGAATTTACGCCTTCTTTAATTGAAGCCGTACGGTTATCAATTAAAGTATCTCTTTTTGCTTCGTAAACAAGAAGCTTATTATTCAAAAGATTTTCCAAAAACTCGCACTTATCTATATTAGAAGCTCCCTGCTGTTTTGCATAGTTCATCTGCTCATTTACATCCGATTCCAGCACAATTTCATCACCGATTACAGCAGCAATACCATCCACTAATTCTCCCGGCTTCAGCTGAGCTTTCATCATATTTGTTGCGAACAACATAACGAAAATTCCAAAAAGAAAAGTGATCTTAAGTTTATTTGTCATTTTACTATTTTAAACAAGTTGCAAATTTAGAATTCTTAATGAATTACATTGCATTTTTTATTATAAATATTTCTTAAAAAAGACGTATTTATTGTACTTCAAGGTCGAAAGTTGTTAATTCTTTAAATTGTTTCAGTCTGCTGAACACCTCTGCTTCATTTACTTCCTGAATTCTTTCTGTCCCGAATTTTTCAACCGTGAAAGAAGCCATTGCAGAACCAACGATTAATGCAGATTTCATGGTTTCGAAATCAATTGTTCCTTTTTTAGCTAAATACGCTGCAAAACCTCCTGCAAAAGTATCTCCCGCTCCAGTAGGATCGAAAACATCTTCCAATGGCAACGCAGGAATGGCAAATACTTTATGATCGTGGAAAAGTAAAGCACCATGCTCTCCTTTTTTAATGATAACATATTTCGGTCCCATTGTGTGGATTTTCTTAGCAGCTTTCACCAAAGAATATTCACCTGAAAGTTGTCTTGCTTCTTCATCGTTAATGCTTATTACATCTGTTTTAGCAATCATATCCATCAAAATATCCAACGCAGAATCCATCCAGAAATTCATTGTATCAAGGATAACCAATTTCGGACGGTTGTTCATTTTTTCAAGAACTGATAATTGTACGCCAGGGTGAAGGTTTCCTAATAATAAGATCTCTGCATCCTGCATAGAATCAGGAATTTTTGGATCGAAGTTTTCTAAAACATTCACTTCAGTCGCTAAAGTATCTCTTGTATTAAGATCATTGTGGTATTTTCCTGACCAGAAGAATGTCTTTCCTTCTTTTACGATTTCGATTCCTTCTATATTTACATCTCTGCCTGTAAACATATCAAGGTGTTCCTGTGGAAAATCTTCTCCTACTACAGAAACAATTCCAGATTTTACGCCCAAAATAGACGACGTAATTCCGATATATGTTGCTGCCCCTCCTAAAATTTTATCTGTCTTCCCAAATGGTGTTTCGATTGCATCGAATGCAACACTTCCTACAACTAAAAGTTTCATATTTTTTTTCAAAGTATATTAAAAGTAAATTAATTTTTCCATTCAAATGTGTCCAGCAGATGTTTCATATCTTTTTTGATATAATCTACTGCCGGAGCCAAAGAATCCGGTTTTGGTCTTGTGTTAAAGTATAAATAAGCAGTCACGAAATGTTTTGTGCTGTCTGTAATGTAAAATTGAAGATTAGAAGCACTTTGTCCTTTCAGTTCATAGAAATTTCCATATACCTTTTTTGCAGGATATTCAAAAGATTTTGTATCGATTGAACTGGCTTTAATGGTATGTTCGTACACCATTTTTTCAGCTTCTTTAATGTGATCAGCAAAGTCGTTTTGAATCGGATAATACGTCACAAAAAGCTTTGCTTTCATTTTCGGATAATTCAGATAATACCAGCAAGGACGCTTGGCATCCGTCATTTTAGCAAAATTTGAGTATTCAAAGGTATAATTACAGTTTGATTCAAATTTCTGATATTTCGGCGCAGGATATTCCAAACGGAGTTCTCCGTAAGGTTTTGGAACAGCATCCTTGTTCCCACAGGAAAATAAAAGCAATGAAGCAAATATAAAGATGACTTTTTTAATCATTTTGCAAAAGTACAAATTAGATTTCAGATTTCGAGAGACAAATTTCAGGATTTCAATGGGTTTTGGTCTGAATAAAATTATTTTTAACGCACAAGGCACTAAGATTTTTTTGACTCCTAACCTTTTTATGTTCGCAAATGCATTTCACTTAACAAAGAACATCACGTTTGTCATTCTGAACAAAGCATAATCAAAGTGAAGAATCTCAATTACATTTTAGAGATTGTCGCTTCGCTCCTCGCAACGACATTACAGAATTCGATACGCCATATGATAATTTTGGATATAATTTTCCAGAGGTTTTGGGAATGATTTTTCGTGAGAACTTTCAACATCAGTTACAATATAATTATTTTCAGCAATAATATTTTCCCAAACCGATTCTGAATCAACCTCAACATTAAAAATTTCTATGCTTAAATTTTTATGAGTCAGTTTGTGATTGATCGTTTTTACACTTTTAATAAAAGGAACTAATTCATTGGAAATTTCAGGTAAAAATTCAAATAGTTTTTTCCAGATAAAATCATCCTTTCTTTGCTGAATTAAAAATTTACCATTTCTGTGAACGAAATAATATTTCAACTGTAAATCTTCTGCCTTTACTTTTTTTGTCTTCACAGGAAATTCTGAGATTTTATTTAACGAAAAAACTAAACAGTCTTTATTCAATGGGCATTTTCCGCAAAGAGGATTTTTAGGTTTACAGATTTCTGAACCCAGATCCATCATTGCCTGATTAAAATCGCCTACATTTTCAGGTAAAACCAAATGTGCCAATTCAGAAAAATAACTGAAAGCCCTTGAATTGGAAATATCAAAATCATCCGCAAAAATTCGACTCAGAACACGATAAAAATTGCCGTCAACTGCAGGCATTTTTCCATCAAAACAAATACTGGAAACTGCTGCTGCCGTATATTTCCCAACACCTTTTAATTTTAAAATTTCTTCGTATTCATGAGGGAAAACTCCGTGATAATCGGTCATGATCTGTTGAGCGGCTTTATGAATATTAATCGCTCTGGAATAATATCCCAAGCCTTTCCAATAGAGCAAAACCTCATCTTCCTGAGCCTCTGCCAAGGTTTTTACATCCGGAAATCTTTTAACAAAATTATTGTAATGACCTAAACCCTGAGCAATTCTTGTCTGCTGAAAAACAATCTCGCAAATCCAGATTTTATAAGGATCTTTCGTCTGTCTGAAAGGCAAATCTCTGGCGTTTTCTTTGTACCAACTGAGAAGTTTATTGCCGATATGCCTAAAGTCTGAGTTTTCTATTTTTTCCAAAAGTTTCTTCTTCATTTTTAATGCTTCAACTCTGCTCAGCATCTTTTAATATATGCAAAGATAAAATTTTATTTATCAGCTTTCACAGAATAAACCGGTGCTGCTTTTAACCATTGATATTTAAGATTCATTTCTTTGGCAATGAAGCGATATCCTTCTAATTTTTTAAGATAAATGTAAGAAGTAGAATATTTTTTAAATTGTAATTTCTGATTGGAAAGAAACTGCATCGGAAAAATCACGACGGAATCACGGGTTGTTTTAAGAACTTTCCCGGAAGTAACCTTATAAATAAAAACCGACTGTCCGCGATCTGTAGATTGATCGATCAGATTAATATCAGAACCCGAAACTACCATATCACTGGCATCGAAGCATTCCTGAGGTTTCATAATGTAAGCTTTTCCTTCTACTCTTTCATCTGCAAAAAGATCAACTTTGAAATCTTTCTGCACTTTTTTGTCTTCACAGCTGAAAGCGACCAGTAGTATTGGCAAAATGTAAAATAACCTGCCTTTCATAGTACTAATTTTAATGATTTGGTAGAAAAAAACCGATGTAAAATTGCATCGGTTTTCTTTATTATAATTTGAATTATATTAATCCTGAATATATTCTGCATCCCATTCGTTTCCGTCATCCCCTTTGTGTCCGTCCAATTTAATAACGAAACTTTTTGTTGGGAAATAAGGTGTTAAACGAATATCTAGCCAAACTCTGTCTTTATTTACTCTATCCTGCTCGAAACGAACGATTTTGAATTTTTCAATCAGTTTGTCTGCTCCTTTTATACCGTCTAAGAAAGTAACAATTTGTCTTCTCAAATCGTCTTCGTTCTTTGCATTCCAGTTTTCGAAAGCTCTTCTGTTTAAGAAATCAAGTAAAACTTTCGTAACATAATCGAATACCCGAACTACTGAATAGGTCTGAAGACCAATATTATCTCCTGTAAATAAAGTTTTTGCGGAGAAAGCCATGATTTTTCCATATTCATTAACCATAGGAACCAATCCCATTTTTTCTAACTGAGAAATTTCGCTTTTCTTCAGTTCGAATTTTACGGCATCAACCTCGTTAATGTTACCATGTTTTTTACCCGCAGCAACCTGAGACATTAATGTTTTATGAATTTTTCCTGCCAATGAAGTTGAAGGTGGAAGCTCTACGTTTTCTTCTTCGCCCACTTCTTCAGCTTTTCCACGACCTACCAGCCAGTTACACGTCATAATTACATTACTTCTGTGCAATTCGCCACCTGTAAGATTCGCAGAATGGAATAAATCTACCACATCATCCGGCTTATCAAGATTAGCAAAATCCGTAACCATCATTACTTTATTCTCGTTACAGATCTTCGCCCATTTTTCAATCACTTTGTTTGATCCCAAATAACCCGGAATTGCAAGAATAGAATAATTATCTCTAAGATCTAAACGGTCATAATAATTTTTAAATTCTTCGGCAACAGCGTCGATAAACAAAGGATTATCCAAATCTGAAACCTGTTCCAGACTTGCATTCACAATGCTTACATTATCAACTTTATCAAGCTCGGTATTTTTATAGAATTGAGCAACAGTTCTGTAGTTTGTTTCCAACTGACGAACGGAGTCCAAGGTATTTTTTAAATTCTTTTTTAAATTTTGATCTGCTGCCTGCGCTTTTGTTTTGCAGACATCAGCCATTTTATCAGCAGATTCGTTTCCTTCCAGAAGATTCATCCAAAGATTAATTTTCTGTAGAAGTTCTTTTCTTTCGTCTGATTTATTGGCATCGGTAAGGAAAATTTCCTTCCTGGCTTTTCTCGTCGGGTTCATGTTTGCGATTCCGTCTACAACGGATTCTACAAAACCAAAACCACCTATTTTATTAAGTTCAGCAAGCGGATTACCCTTCGGTTGACCTGCGTGTTGCTGTTGACCTTGTTGTTGGCCTTCAGCTGCCTGTAATTTGCTATCCATGATTAATGTAAAGTCTTTAGATTATTTTTCAAGTTCTTGTGCCACATCTTTCAGTACTTCAATGAATGCAGCTCTGGTCTGATCATTCTCCAACATATTACGCAGAATTTTATTCGTTTTCAGCTGGCGCACAATCTTGTTGTACTGTTCTTGCTCCATGCTGAGCTGTTGCAAATAATCTGATTTCTGAGTAAGACTTTTGGGAGTAAAATCCGCAAGATTCTGAAAACGGAATTCCTCTTCTACCACGTTGCCATCTTCCGTCTCGTGCTGTACAGCCACAGAAGGTTGGAAATGTCTGAAGACGTCATCCACAGTCTTTAATCCTGTTACAATTTCAGGGACGTAAGATTCATCGGTTGTAAGCTGGCTTACAATCAGCGACTTATTCTCCTGTATCTCCTGAATAGCTTCATTAGCGTCTACTTTTACCTCGTTTCCGCCAACGCCATAATTAAACATTGCCATATTATTATTATTTTGAGATTTTTTTGTTTGGTGTGAATCGTTTTTATCAGCATCAAATAACTGACCAATCCAATGTTTAAATTTAAAAAAAAACTGTAACATACAAAATTTTGTTAAGATTTTTCTTGAAATATAAAATTAATAGATTAAATATCAATCAAATTTACAATTCTATTGATGTCACTAATCTAGGAAAAATAAACAAAAAACGCACCATTTCTGATACGTTTTCTTTTCTAACAATTTTTGGCTTGTCTTACCAAATTTTTATTCTCTCCTCAGGAGCTTTATACATTTTATCTCCCGGTTTTATATCAAATGCTTTGATGAAAGAATCCTGATTTACCAACGGACCGAATGCTCTGAAAACTCCCGGTGAGTGCGGATCTGTTTTCACCTGATTTGTCATATACTGATCTGTAGACTTTGTTCTCCAAACGGTTGCCCAGCTCATGAAAAATCTCTGATCCTGATTGAATCCACTGATTAAGCCCGGATTTCCGTTATCTTTAAGATACATTTGAAGAGCATCGTAAGCCACTGCCACTCCGCCAAGGTCACCTATATTTTCACCGCTTGTAAATTTACCGTTTACAAAACTTCCTTTTACCGGTTCGTAAGCACTATACTGAGCTGCCAATTGTCCCACTTTTGCGTCAAAGTTTTTACGGTCTGCATCCGTCCACCAATTATTCAAGTTTCCATCTCCGTCGAATCTTGAACCACTGTCGTCAAAACCATGAGAAATTTCGTGACCGATAACCGCACCGATCCCACCAAAATTAACTGCAGCATCTGCTTTTGGATTGTAGAAAGGAGGTTGAAGAATGGCAGCAGGGAAAACAATTTCATTATTTGAACCGTTGTAATAAGCATTTACCGTTTGCGGTGTCATTCCCCATTCAGTTTTGTCAACAAGTTTTCCTACTTTATCTAAACTTCTCTGATATTGCCAGGCAGAAACATTCTGAAGATTAGAATACAGAGTTCCACCGCTCGTTGAAGATTCCACTTTTAATTGGGAATAATCTTTCCATTTATCAGGATAAGCAATTTTTACCGTGAATTTTGATAATTTATCCTGAGCTTTCACTTTCGTTTCAGGAGACATCCAATCCATATCATTGATGTGCGTTTTGAATGACTTCAGAATGTAATCAATATAGGTTTCCATCTGCTGTTTTGCTTCAGGAGTGAAATATTTCTCCACATATAATTTTCCGAAAGCTTCACCCAAAACACTGTTTACCAAAGAAAGTCCTCTTTTGTCCATCGGGCGCTGTTCTTTCTGACCTTGCAAATATTTAGAATAGAAATCGAATCTGATCTGCTCTAAATTTTCATCCAGATTACTAGCATTACCATTAATTAAATGATATTTCAAATAATCTTTCAGCAAAGGAAGGTTCTTTTGAGTTAAAAAAGAATCCATATTTTGGTAATATTTCAATTCACCAACGATCACTTTATCGGTATTAACTCCGGCATCTTTTAGATATTTCGGAAGGTTGATATTTTTAACCAAAGCCGGTAATTCTGATATCATTTTTGGATTATATCTTAAATTAGCATCTCTGTTTTGCTCTAAAGTCAATAAATAATTTGCCAATTGTTTTTCGAATTCAACAACATTTTTCGCCGCTACATCAGAATTTTTATATCCTAAAACTCCGAATAATTTTCCGACATACGTTTGATATTCCGCTAAAGTTTTTGTATTAGCTTCATTTACTTTCTGATAATAATCTCTTCCCAATCCAAGATCCGGACCGCCAAGATAGACTGCATTCATTTTAGAATTCTTCATGTCTGCTCTTACGCCCCATCCGTAGAAAGAATTATCACCCAGTTTTGTTGCTTCCAACAAATATTTCTGAAGATCACTAAGGTTTTTGATCGCATCAATTCTTGCTAAATCTCCTTTGATTGGTGCTAAACCGTCTGCATTTCTTTTACTTGTATCCATAAAAGAAGCGTACAGATTCTGGATCTTCTGACCTTCAGAACCCGCTTCATATTTTTCGGATAAAATTTTATTTAAAATATCCAAAGAAGCATCATCTACATTTTCTCTCAACGCATTGAAAGATCCCCAACTCGCTTTATCAGAAGGAATCTGAGTGGTTTTCACCCAATTTCCGTTTACGTAGCTAAAAAAATCATCCTGCGGACGAACAGTTTTATCCATATAAGATAAATTGATGCCCTCTTCTTTCACTTCCAGTTTTTCAGGTTTTACAATTTCTAATCCATTCATCGGCTCAGATTTTTGAGTACTGGCAGTTTTTGTTGTTCCACATGAATTTAAAAATACCAAACCCGAAAGGGCAAGTATTCCAATATTTAGCTTTTTCATTAAAAATAATTTTGATTTTACACACACTTACCAAATATACGAATTTAGATTATAAATGGTTAATGATTTGTTTAAACACGAATTGCATAAATATTTTAAGAACATATATCAAATTAAGTTTTGGCTAAAGCCGGATTTTGAAATGAAAGAGTGAAACTATAGCCCGATTCAAACAATGTTTGAATTTATTTTTAGGATTCGGCGGCGGCAAAGCCGCCGCCNATGATGGGGTAATTTTAGGAGTTTTGGCAAACTTTAGGTGAATAATTTCATCAGAGATCCTTACACTCAGAAACACAGTTTAAAAGTTAATTTTTATACTGTAGCGAGTGTGGAAAGCAGTAAAAAGCTTCAAATAAAAAGCAAAAAAACCGCTCATTGCTGAACGGTTTTGCTATTTATTGGTATTGATTACCAGATTTTAATTCTATCTGCTGGCTTTTTATAAAGCTTGTCTCCTTCTTTTACATCAAATGCTTTGTAGAAAGCATCAACATTTGTTAACGGTCCGAAACTTCTGAAATATCCAGGAGAGTGCGGGTCTGTTTTCACTTGATTTACCATGTATTTTTCACTAGACAATGTTCTCCAAACCGTTGCCCAGCTTAGGAAAAATCTCTGATCTTGTGTGTAACCGCTAATCGATCCAGGGTTTCCTTTATCTTTCAAATACATTTGCAATGCATCGTAAGCGATATTTACACCACCTAAATCGGCAATATTTTCACCGTTTGTGAAAGTTCCGTTTACATTAGTTCCTTTTACCGGCTCATATTTGTCGTACTGAGCAGCCAAAGCTTTAGTTGCTTTTTCGAAGTTAGCTTTATCTTCTGGAGTCCACCAATCTACCAAGTTACCATCTGCATCGAATTGTGCACCGGAATCATCAAATCCGTGGCTCATTTCGTGACCGATAACCGCACCGATTCCACCGAAATTCACTGCAGCGTCAGCTTTAGGATTGAAGAAAGGCGGCTGAAGAATTGCAGCAGGGAAAACGATCTCGTTGTTTACCGGGTTGTAGTAAGCATTTACAGTTTGCGGAGTCATTCCCCATTCTGTTTTGTCAACCGGTTTTCCGATTTTTGCTAAATCTTTGTTATACTGCCATTCTGAAATATTCTGAAGGTTAGAATATAAATTTCCACCTTTAGCTTCAGAAGTGATATTTAATTTTGAATAATCTTTCCATTTGTCGGGATAAGCCACTTTTACAGTGAACTTATTCAGTTTTTCCATTGCTTTTACCTTCGTTGTAGAAGACATCCAAGTCAATCCGTTGATGTGAACGGCAAAACTTTTCTTTAAATAATCGATTAATTCCACCATCTGCGCTTTCGCTTCAGCAGGGAAATATTTTTCAACATATAATTTTCCGAAAGCTTCACCTAAAGAACCATTGATTAACTCATATCCTCTTTTATTCAAAGCTCTCTGCTCCTGCTGCCCTCTCAAATATTTACCATAGAAAGCAAATTTTATGTCACCCAGTTTTTCGCTTAAATAAGAGGCACTTCCGTGGATCATGTGAAATTTCAAATAATCTTTAATTACAGGAAGAGTTTTTTCATTCACTAATTTATCGAAATCCTTATAATATCCGATTTCTCCGATGATTACTTTATCTGTGTTTACGCCAACTTGTTTAAGATAAGCAGGAAGATCAACATCTTTTACCAGAGTTTTCAGCTCAGCCATTGTTCTTGGGTTGTACTGAAGCGTGTTGTCACGGCTTTGCTCGTTGGTAAGGTATGTTTTTGCAATGCTTTTTTCGTAGTCTACAATTCCTTTTGCAGCAGCGTCAGCATTTTTATATCCTAATTCTTTCAACATAGAAGCCACATACTTTGTATATTCTGCAAGAGCTTCTGTGTTTTTTTCGTTTACTTTCTGGTAATAATCTCTTCCTAAACCAAGAGATGCATTCCCCAAATAAACAGCATTCATTTTAGAATCTTTCAAATCTGCATCTATTCCCCAACCGTACAGTGTATTTTCACCTTCTTTGGTTACAGAAGTTAAATAATTCTGAAGATCTTTAAGGTTTTTAATCGCATCAATTTTGTTGATATTTGACTGAATAGGCTTGATTCCGTCTGCATTTCTCTTCTGCATATTCATGTACGTTGCGTACAGATCCTGAATCTTTTTACCCTCTGTTCTGTCAGCAAATTTATCCTTCAAAAGAGAATTCAAAATCGTCATTGAATTGTTGTCTGTATCATCAGCCAATTTATTGAAACTTCCCCATGTTGGTTTATCAGAAGGAATTTTGGCAGTTTTCATCCAAGTTCCACTCACATAGTTATAAAAATCATCTTGCGGACGCACTGATTTATCCATCAAGCTAAGGTCTAAACCTTTGTCTGTCGCCTGAGCGTTCACCGTCTGTGAACCGATTCCTGCTAATAAAGCCAAAGAAAGCGTTAATTTTTTCATTATAATTACAATTTAATAATAAGTATAACTTTTTTTAATTTCGTTACTTTTTTATGAAAACAAATTTAATTAAATATTAAGAAGCGGCAACTTCTTTTACATTTCCGGTTCGTTTTAGGAATCCCCAGGTCTGTATTTCGCCTTTCAGAGCCCTTCTCAAGCTTCGGAACAGTACGATATACATCAACCATCGATAGCCGAACCGCTGTGGGATAATGTATAACAGATTGACCAATTTTTCTCTCTGTATGATAAATGCCATCAAAGCCAATGATGCATCTACCAAAAGGAAAATTAAATAATAGCTGAATATCTTGTCGCCATTTCCCGATAAAATCCCCAAAAACATGATAACATCTGCAAGCGGAGAGAAAAACGGAATAATATATTGAAACAATAAAATATTCGGCATCGCCCAAAGTCCTAACCCTTTATATTTCGGATTAAGGAAAGTGTGTCTTTGTTTCCAGAACATCTGCATGATTCCGTACGTCCATCTGAAACGTTGTTTTAAAAACTGTTTTACACTTTCAGGGGCTTCCGTTACGGCAACTGCACGATTTTCATTGGCAACAGTATATCCGTTTCGCAAAATCTTCACGGTAATATCACAATCTTCTGCTAATGTATCGGAAGAATACCCTCCAATTTCATCGATCACAGATTTTTTAAAAGCTCCGATAGCTCCCGGAATTACCGTAATCGCGTTGATATTTGCATACGCCAATCGATCAAAATTCTGACTGGTTGTATATTCTATAGATTGCCATTTCGTTAACCAATTTACCGTATTTCCAACTTTTACATTTCCTGCAACAGCAGCGATTTTTTCTTCAGGGCTTGAATTTAAAAATCTTGCAATTAAATATTTTACAGCATTTTGCTCCAATTTTGTATCTGCATCAATACACACAACATATTCCGCATCGGTTTGAGAAATTCCAAAGTTCAAAGCCGTTGCTTTTCCGCCATTTATTTTACTGAAAATCTTTAATCTCGGATGATCCGTAAATTCTGCTTTTGCTTTTTTGTAGGTAGAATCTTTGCTTCCGTCATCAACCATAATAATATCGAAATTTGGATAATTCTGCTGTAATAAATTATGCAGTGATGAAATAATATTCACTTCTTCATTATAGGCCGGAACAATAATTGAAACTTTGGGATAAGATTCCAAAACCGGAAAGTTTTCTAATTTTTTCTCTGTTTTCTTTTCTTTAAAAACCCAAAACAGCATAATAATGAGTCTTATTAATCCCAATCCGATAAAAATGGTAAATAATGCTATCAAAAAATGGCTAATCCAATAAATAATCGTTGCTAATACCAAATTAAGCTGCATTACATAATAAGATCTCGTTTTCGGAACTGCGGGCATTAATTCTGCTTCATTTTTATGCAAAATCGTCGCAAGATTTGTGAAATGATATCCTTGTTTCTGTAAGGTCGGAATAAGAATTTTTAATGCTTTAATCGTTTCTTCCCGTGTTTCTCCTCCTGCATCATGAAGAAGAATGATGTTTCCTCTCTCTGCTTTCAATCCTGCCATTATACGTTTTACAATTTCACCTGCTTTTATTCCTGGTTGCCAGTCTTCAGGATCAATATTTTCCCCAATGTCTAAATAGTTTTGCTGTCTCGCCAACGCAACAGGAACAATTTCTTCAGAAGTTGTCGGTTCAGAATCTGCATTATAGGGTGCTCTGAACAAAATGGTGCTGTGTCCTGTGATACATTCAATCAACAATCTTGTCAGTTTCATTTCAAGTAAAGCTCTTTGAGGACTGACTTTAGCAACATTCTCGTGGGTAAAAGTATGATTTCCTATCTCATGTCCTTCCCTGTAAATTCTTTTAACTAAAGGAAGATTTCTTTCAGCATTTAAACCTACTAAAAAGAACGCAGCAGGAACGTGATATTTCGACAAAATATCCAGAACCTGTGGCGTGTAGGTTTCGTCGGGACCATCATCAAAAGTCAAAACCAATTCTTTCTGAGGGGCTTCTCCATATTTTTTCACTTCATAAGAACTTGGATAGGTCACATAATTTTCGTCTGTAATTATTTTTTCTTTAGGATCAATTTCTAATGCAATTTTTCCGTCATGAGGTGTATTTAGAACATCCAAAACTTCACCATCACCAATATAATCGACCATTGTCTGACCTTTTACATTTTCAAGGGTTTTTAGATTGAATTTCGACAACCCCGCAAAAGTCAGATCCTTGTCATAAAAATTCCAGATTCGGCTGTCTTCGCTTCCCAGTCTCCAAAGTGCTGTTCCTGCCAAAGGGTATTCCGAAGAAAAACGCATAGTATTAAAAATAGAAACCGCATCATTGAAAAATACAGTATGTGTATTGTTTTTTGAATCTGTATATGAATAATTTAAATTAAAAGTACTATCATCAAAATTAATAACTGCTTTACTTGCACTCGCTTTTGTAATCGCCTCCATGTATGTTACAGAATTGTTTTGATCTTTATCTGTGCTCCAATCATAACCGTAAGCTCCCAAACCTAAAATAATTTTGCTAGGAGATGTTTTTTGCGAAAATTTTTCTGTTTGAGCTTCCACCCATTTTTGCGAAGAAACGGGTCCTGCATCGTTGGCCACAGTATATTCATCATAAGCCATCAATACAAAATAATCTACGAACGGATTTAGTTTCTGAATATTATAATCATCATTATCCGTCATGACATCCATCGTAACGAGTAATTTATTTTGCTTGAAAGTTTCAGAAAGCTCCTTCATAAAAGCAATTAAATTATCATCAGAATCAAGATTCATTTCCTCAAAATCGATATTGATTCCTTTAAATTGATATTTAAGGCATTGTTGAGTGAGTTTTTGAATCAGTTGTGTTCTTTTCTGTGGATTTTTCAACACTTTACCCAACCCTTCAGAACGGAATTCCTCTTGAAAATTATTACTAAGCATGGGCATTGCTGCAACGCCCGTTCTTCTAATAACTTTATAACCTTCGGAATCGACATTTGTTTTAAGATCTCCAGTTTTCGGATCAAGGAAAAACCATTCCGGAAAGACGAGATTAATATGTTTGATATTTCTTTTTAAAGACATCAGTGACTGCGGATCCCATGCAACATAAAATGCAGAACGTATTCCGCCGGGAAATTGTGCCCAGTTTCTGTTTTGATTTTTAAGTCTTTCGGCTCTTGCTCTCTCGATTTTGGCGAGGCTTGTGTGCATTGTTTTTTCAGAAATGAAACTTCTAAAACCTTTATATTCTTTTGAAATTTTATTCTCCTGAAGATAAGGCTTACTCGCCGTAATTACCGCTTTGTAATCTTCTTTGAAAGGTACTTTGGGGCTTTTGTCGAATCTCATCATCAAGCCTAAAGCCAAAAAAAGCAACGCCCCAACGAAGATGAAAATACGAGTTCCCCACTGTACGTTTCTCCAACGTTTTTTGCTGTCCGTCTGAAAAATCTGTTTTGAGTTTTCCACGATTATGATATTTCTCAAAGGATTTCAAAAAGTGTGAAAAACTACATCATATTTAATTAAAAAAATATTAAAATTAAAGTTTACACCTAATTATTGACAAGAATTCCCACCAAATCCTGAATAATTTTCTGTGAAGCAAAGTGCATTAAATCCTGTCGATCAAGATGAGGCATATATAATTTTGAAGTCACTTCCTTATTATCAATTCTGATGGTGTAGAAAACCGTTCCGATATCTTTCTCGTCCTCGCCTTTTCCCGGACCGGCAACTCCGGTTGTTGACAGTGAAATATTAGTCTCGAATAATTTCTGACAACCTTCTGCCATTTCCATGGCAACCTGCTCGCTTACGACTGTAAATTCATCAACGGTTTCTTTTTTAACCTTTAAAATTTCAATTTTCTTTTCGGTTGCATACGGAATAATTCCGCCAAGAAAATATTTTGAACTTCCGGAATTTGATGTAATTAATCTTGCCAACTCTCCTCCCGTACAACTTTCCGCCGTGGAAATTGTTAATTTTCTATCATTTAAAAGTTCGCCCAGAATTTTCTCAATTTTATCTTCCGAAGTGGCAATGACGTTATCTTTAATTAAAGGTAATAATTTTTGAATTTCGTCTTCCAGCTGTTGTTGAAGAAGATTTTCATTTATACCTGTCGCCGTTAATCTCAATTTTACACGAGTTCCAACCGGAAGATAAGACAAGGCTAAATTTTCAGGTAAAGCCAATTCCCAGTCTTCAATAATATCTGCCAGAATACTTTCCGGAATTCCGACAACAGAAACAATTCTTGTAGAAATAAAATTTAAGCTAAATTTTTTGTGCAGATAAGGAACAATCTGATCTCTAATCAATGGTTTTACTTCGTAAGGAACGCCCGGAAGACTGAACAACAATTTACCATCCTGTTCCATCATCATACAAGGTGCCGTCCCAAAATGATTTTGAAAAACGGTAGATTTTGTTGGCACAAAAGCCTGTTCACGGTTTCTTTCCAAAATTTCCAGACGACCCCGTTTTTCCATATATTCTTTCAGATGATTGAACGTTACCTCATCTAAAGCAATTTCATCATTAAAAAATTCGGCGATGGCTTTCTTGGTTTTATCATCTCTTGTCGGACCTAAACCGCCTGTTGTGATAATTAAATCTCCAATTTCAAAAGCAGATTGTATAGCGTTTTTAATGGTTTCGATTTCATCTGAAATGGTAAGGATCTGTGAGACCTTTATCCCAATGTTTTTAAGTTCAGTAGCAATGAAGTTGGAATTGGTATCTACGGTATTTCCGGATAAGATTTCGTCACCAATAGTAATCAAAACAGCATTTTCCATATTGTAATTCTTGAAAAAAATTCTCCTGCAAATGACGGAAAATTCTCTATGACAGGCAATATAAATTGATTTTTTCTATTTTTGACTAAAATTGTTTAAAACTATAAGTAAGAATTATGTCTAAATATGACGATGCGTCCTGGCATTCAGGCGGCGATTTCCCTGAAGGACTTTCCGAAAAAAACGGAGCAACACACACAGGAATGTTCCTGAACTGGTGTATTAACCGCGATTTTATCTCGGTTGAATTAAAAGAAGATGCGGAAGAAGAAATTGAAAAATTGAAACGAAGAGAAATGACTGGGGCAGAATTTGTCATGGATTCATTGGATGGAAAATTTTCTGAGCAAGATCTCAATGACTTAGGAAACAGTTTTGCAAAAGATTATTATAAAGATGACACCGAATTTGGAAACAGATACAGTTCGTTTGCAGATGATTACGTGAATCTTTTTGATACTGAAGCTGAGGAAAACGACTATGAATATGAAACTTTTTATCATATCGAAGATACTTACGAAAACTACGATTTGATGAAACAGGTTATTGATTACCGTTTTGAAGAATGGAAAGAATTTAAAAATTTGAATTAAAATAAAGTTTGTCATTCTGAGAAGCAAGAGTATTGAAGAATCTAAATAAATAGATTCTTCCTTCGTCAGAATGACAAATTCTCTTAATACTTGATTTTTAGTTATGTTTTACCCAAATTAATTCATCCGTCTTATAGCCAATATTTTTTGCTTTTGCTAAAAATCGCTGTTTAATGCTTTCGGGGATTTCTTTTGTTCTGGAGAGAATCCAAAGATATTGCAAACTGTTTCCCATCACCAAGGCGTACTGATAGTTTTCATCAATATCCACGACATTATACCCAGCCCAGATTGGTTTGAAAAAAGAAACTTTAAGCTGAGCTTCTGTAGAAGCTTTAACAAATCTCGCTTCACCTACCGATTCTTTCCATTCTTTTTTGACGTAATTATAGCCTTTATTGTCAACTTTTATCGTTCCGTTTGGATTTTTGGAGTACGTAGCTGTGACGTTATCCATATTTTTTTCAAACTTGTAGTCGAAGCGGGCGATTTCGTACCAGGTTCCGAGATATTTATCTGCATCGAAATTTTGAACAGCCGTCGCTCCTTTTGGAAGTCCTACGGAACAAGAATTGAAAATAATTAATCCTAAAATACCCAGAGAAACAGGTATTGCTATCTTTTGAAGAGTCTTCATAATAAAATATTTTGTGGTACGAGAATTCTTCAAAAATAATGCCTGAAAATATTTCGTTTTTTAACGCTAAGGGAACTAAGATTTTTTCACGAAAAAACTTTTAGGAAATTGTCTTTAAAACTTCCTGAAACTTCGATTTCTGTACTGTCGGAAAGTGTTGCCGTACCGCTTTTATGATAAGATTTCACAAAACTGGTATTGATAATATGGGAACGGTGAACCCGCACAAAAGGAGTTTCCAGCAGATCATCAAAATGCTTTAAAAAACGACAGACCATTTTTTTTGAACCATCCGTGAGATAAACCTGAGTGAAATTTCCATCCGCCTGAAGCCTTACAATGTCTTCCGTTTTTACCACATCAAAACCTTGCAGTGTTGGGAGAATTAATTGCTGTTTTTCGGGTTTTAACTTCAAGTTTTCGAGAAGAATTTTATTTCGGTTAAGCTCTTCTTTGCTTTCCAAACTTTCAGCGACCTTATTTACCGCTACAATCAGTTCCTGAATATCAATCGGTTTTAAAATATAATAGCTCGCCGATTTATTCAAAGCCTGCAGAGAATATTGTGAAAATGCCGTGATGAAAATCGTTTCGTAAGAATATTCTTTCGTCGCTTCCAATACATCGAAAGCATTTCCGAAAGGCATTTCAACATCCAGAAAAACCAATTGAGGCTGCTTTTCAGCAATCAATGGCACTGCTTCTTTGATATTTTCAGCTTCACCCAAAATCTCGACTTGCGGACAATATTTTGTGATATAATTCCTCAAAACATCTCTTGCAATGACTTCATCGTCTACGATTACGGCTTTTATTTTCATTTTTTTAGGTTTTAGGGAGTAGATTTTAGGTTGCAGGTTAAGTTAAGATTCACTTTCATATTATTTATTCACCAATTTATAGCTGATTTCTACAAATACGCCCTGTATATCTTTCTTATCTGTGATTTTGCATTGGATTTCCTGCTGATACAAATCATTCAGAAGGATAATTCTTTCCAGCGTATTTTTCATTCCGCGACCCTCTCTGTTTTTTTGATGTTCGGTTTTTAATTTTTTACTTTCCTCAATTCCTATTCCGTTATCATCGATAGTAATTTTTAAATATTGATTTTCTTTTTCAAAACTTAATTTTAAAAATCCTTTTGTCGTTCTGTACCGAAGTCCGTGCCAGATTGCGTTTTCAAGAAACGGCTGAACCAACATTCCGGGAACTTTCAGATTGTGGATATTTAAACTTTCATCAACATCAATTTCATAGTCAAATTTGTCGGTAAAACGAGTTTTTTCTAAGGCTAAATAATTTTGAAGCAAATCAAATTCCTGCTGGAACGGAATAAAGTCTTCCGTAGAATTTTCCATCACGCCACGCATTAACTTCGAAAATTTGGTTAAATATTGGTTAGCCTCCAGTTCGTTATTGGTTGCGATGAAATGATTCACAGAATTCAAACTATTAAAAATAAAATGTGGATTCATCTCACGGCGAAGCGATTGTAATGCTATTTTTTTATTCTTAATCTGAACTTTTTTCAAGGTTCTGAAAATGAAAATTATTAACCCAATTAAAATAATCAATGCAAAAATTAAACTATAGTTAAAGAGATTTTTTTTGCGGATTAATTCATCTTTTAACTTTTTTTCCTGTTCCAACTGAACAATTCTCTGTTCTGTATCTTCAAGAATTTTATTATCCACCAAACTTTTATCTTTAGAAACCAAATCCGGCAATTTTCCGAGAAAATCACGGTATAACTTAACTGATGAATTTATATTTCCTGAAACATTATAAAGACTGTCTAATTTTTTTACACTCTTTTGTGCTTCCAAAGTATGTCCTTTATCCAAAGCAATTCCGTAGGATTTTTTTAATAAATTAATGGCTTCTTCAGCATCATTTTTTTTGATATATATGTCTGCCAATTCCTGAATCTGCTCGACTTCTTTCTGAGAATTTCCTTTTACAAAATCTTCTTTCAGAACCTTTTTTTTAGCTTCAATTGCTTTGTCGAACTTTTTATTTTCAACATAAAAATCAGTTAATTTCTGATTGATTTCCAACGCTTGTTGAGGCGCATCCTTTTTGGAAATTTTATATGCATCATTCAGGTTTTTTTCTGCCCTCGGAATATTTTTCTGCTGAATATTTACATCTGCCATCTGGCTGTAACTTGCTGCCAAATCGCCTTTATTTTTTTCATTTTCATTAAGCTGAATATTATTTAAAATAGCTTCTTCTCTAACCGCAGAAGAATTTGTAGAAAGCCTTGTGGCATCGTTGGAATTTACAGCTTTGCTTTTAGGCAAACTTACTTCTGCCGCTCTGCTGTAATTGCTGATTGCCGGTGTAATTTTATTCTGTTTTTCCTGAGATTGCGCTAATTTTCTACTTGTTTTTTCAATATTCGGTTTATCATTTAATTTCTCGTAGATATTTTTTGCTTTACTATAATATTCTTCACTTTTCTGAAAATTACCATCGTTGAAAAATGTATCGCCAATATTGTAATAAGAATCTGCCTGCGATGTTTCATCTTTTACATCGAATGCTTTTTTCAGTTTTTTAGTTTCCATCTGAATATCCTCCACAGGTTTGTTGCTCTGGGCATAAAAAACATTCCCAAAAGTGAATAAACAAAAGACAGCAAGAAGATGACACATTTTCATAAAACAAAGATATACATATATATAGTTTGTAAAAAACGATTCACCAAGCCAAAATCGGCTTTCACCAAGTTTCCCCGACTCTACTTCGATTATGAGACTAAGTTTGTAGCATAATTCAAATTTAACAATCATGAAAAATTTATCTGTTTTAAACAAAAGCACATTGGCTTATCTTTTCGCCGCAGCATTCATTTTCACTACTTCAAAAGCGCAACTGGGAGTTTCTACAGGTTCTGTCGCTCATGCGGTAAGTAACGGACTTTCCAGCAACAACGAGAGAGGGTTTCTCAACGAAAATACCATTATCATAGAAGATTTTATGAATTATCATAAACATCAGATTAAAATTCCGAAGAAAAATGAGGTAGCTTTAAGTATTGATTATGACAATGCGATTCTGAATTCAGACGACACCTATTTATTACAAATCGGATTGGCAACGCAGAATGTAACGAGCAGAGAAAATGCTAATAAAGTTAATGTTTCTGTGGTGATCGACAACAGCGGATCAATGGGTGGCGGGAAATTGGAGAAAGTGAAAAAAGCTCTTAAAGTTTTCGTAAAAGGATTAAAACCTGATGATATGATTTCAATTATAAAATTTGATGATAAAGCCAATCTTGTTTTAAAATCATCAAAACTGAAAGATGTTGCAGAAAATTTAGACCATATTATCGAAAGTATTTATCCGTCCGGATCTACCAATATTCATTCGGGGATGATGATGGGATATTCTGAAGCACAAAAACACAATACAAAGGAATATAACAGCAAAGTGATTCTCCTGACTGACGGAATGACAAACTCTGGCATCACTGATCCTGAAACGATTTTAAAGGAATCAAAAGAATTTAATGACAAGGGAATCGACATCAGCACCATCGGAGTCGGGCAACAGCTGGATTTTGATTTATTAAGAAAAATTGCAACGTATGGGCGAGGTTCAAATTATTTCATCGGAGAAAATGAAATCGATATTCAAAAAACATTTAAAGACGAACTGGAAAGTCTTCTTTACAATATCGGGAAAAAGCCAAAACTGACGATTAATATCCCAAAAGGCATGAAAGTCAAAAAATTCTATGGATATGAACCCCAATATATTTCTGACCAAAAGATAGAAGTTGAACTGGAAAATCTTGATTGCGGGCAAACCCAGATTTTTCTAATGGAAATTGAAAAAAATGAAATGGAAAACTCTACGATTACTGCATCTTTAACCTACGAAAAAAATGATGAAACGAAAAATATTTCGTCAAAAAGAGGATATGATGCATTAACGGAAGCGACTCAAAAAGAATTGAAGAAAAACTTTCAGATTGCAAAAATGACAACGGAACTCAAAAAAGCGGCAAAAGATTTTTCACAAAATAATATGGGAAATACCAAAAAATCAATGCAAAATATTATAGATTATTACCAATCTTTTTGCGATAAAAACGATGAAGATCTGAAAAGAGTTTATGACATTGCTTTAAAATATTCTCCAAAGAAAAATCCTCAATATTATTATTAAATATTATTAAAGACAGCTTTCGGGTTGTCTTTTATGATTTTCACTAACGATTGTATATAAACATTTCGTAAACTGAGAATTGAAATTCCGTTAACAATCAACAGATTAGCAATGATTACATTTACTAAACAAATATAACTATGAAAAAACATCTTTACTTTTTCCTGCTTCCTGCGCTATTGCTGCAAAACTGTTCTTTCCTGGAGCAGAACAATTTCATCGAGACCAAAATTATTTCAAGCGATCTGAACGAAAAAATCATTTACAAGTATTATCAGACGGGAATTGATAATTATAAGGTAGATTTTTATGCCGTCAGCCAGTCAGATTCTACGAAATTGTTTGAGCATTACATCAATGATGCACTTTTTACTTCAAATACTTATAACATTTCAGAACATGGGGACGGACTTATTATAAGAACAAAATTATTCTCCGAAGAGAAAAAACTCACCACCCGAAATGGAAGATCTGTCATTTTTACTAATAGATAAATAGTTCTCAGGAACTGTTTTTATTTGAAGCTTAATCCCGCTTTTTCAGTTTTCGGTTTTGGCGGCTTTGCCGCCAAAACCGAAAACTCACCAAGTCAAACTTCCCATTCACCAAGTCTGGGAATTTTCGTTTTCAAATCCTGGTAATTTTACAGTAGAAGTTTAAAATTAAAACAGGAAATTATGAAATTGAAACTTTTTTTATTGATCGGATTGTTAACATTTGGAAGTCTGATTAATGCACAGGAAATTAAAAAGAATTTTATCGAAGTAACAGGAGTTGCAGAAATGGAAGTAGAACCGGATGAAATTATCTTCAACGTCGGAATAAAAGGCGATAACAAAAACCAGCTTGCCGATAACGAAAAACTCCTGTTTGAAACATTGAAAAATAATGGAGTAAAAAATGAAGACATCAAATTCAAATCGATGAATCAAAATATTTATTCTAAACCTAAATTTTTTACGAAAAATTTTCAGTTTAAAGTAAGTAAAAAGACAGAAATGGGAAATCTTTTTGAAAGTCTGAATCAAAAATGGGTAAGCAACATCAATATTGCTGAAATCAAGAATACTAAAATTGCTGATTTCAGGAAAACCGTTAAGATTAATGCGTTAAAAGCAGCAAAAGAAAAAGCAGATTACCTGTTGGAAAGCATCAGTAAAAAAGTCGGAACACCTCTTGAAATTACAGAAATTGAAGATTATACAAGCGATATGATCGTTCCGATGGCATATAGAAGCAAAGTTGCCAATGTTCAGATGGAAGCGGCGGATACCAATGTAGATTATTCGTTTGATAACATTGAAAACATCAAGCTGAAATACAGCATTAAAACAAAATATGAAATTCTTTAAAATAAATAGAGACAGTCTGAAACGGCTGTCTTTTTTTATTGAAAATGTTCACCAAGTGAAAGTCTGTTTTCACCAAGTCTCCAAAAAACGACTTCCGGTAAGGCGTAATTTTATTTCAGGAAAAATAAATAAACTATGAAATATTTTTTAATATGTATTCTATTCTATGTTTCTATGTTCCAGGCACAGGAAATAAAGAAAGAAATTGATGTAAAACAAGCCACTGTATTTCTGCAGGGAGCCAAAGTGTTCGGAAGTACCGATGTAAATCTTCAAAAGGGAAAAAATACGGTACGGATTACCAATCTCCCGAATGATCTCGATGAAAATACATATAAAATAAATCTTGAAAAAACGACTACCCTTCTTTCGATTACTCCACAAACAGCTGTTTTAAAAACCGGTGAATTGTCTCAAAGCGATAAAATACTTGATCTTGAAAGAAAGAAAATCCAACGGCAGGCAGATCTGCTAAGCATTAAAATAAATAATCTTGAAGGCGAAAAAAATATCATTAATGATAATCTCAAAATCTCTACCAACGATAGAGAAACTCCCCAAAAGCAGCTCATTAAGCTTACCGAATTTTACAGAAAACGAATGCTCGAGATAGACAATCAGGTTTTTCTTCTGAACGAGCAGAAAAGTGTTTTCGATGAAAATATTGCAAAGATTAATCAAAAAATTGCAGAAAATCAACCTCACCAAAATACGAATACCAAAGAACTTTTGTTGGAAATCTTAGCAGAAAACGAAATTAACTTAAATCTTGGGATAAGCTACGTTGTCGCCAATGCAGGATGGGTTCCTTCTTATGATCTGAGAGCAGAGTCCATAAAAAATCCGTTGGAAATTGTTTACAAAGGAAAAATTTATCAAAAAACAGGACAAGACTGGAATAATATAAAGCTGTTTGTTTCTACATACAGACCTTCATACAATCAAAACAGGCCGATTTTGCTGCCGCTGTATGTCGCAGAATATACGCCGTACAATTCACAGGCAGAAACCATGAATTATAAACTGAAAGAATCTTCTGCAAAAATGAACTCCTATCAAATGAGAGATGAAGCTGCTAAACCGAGCCAAATTCCTGTTGCAACAGTTTCTGAAAGCCAGATGAATATTTTGTATGAACTGAAATATAACCAGAATATCATTAGCCAGGAAAAAGAACAATATGTAATTCTTGATAAAAAAAAGATCGATGCCACTTACAGATTTCATACGGTTCCCAAACTCAGCAATCAGGTTTTTCTGATGGCATTTGTTAAAAACTGGCAGAATCTTAATCTTATTTCAGGAGAAGCCAATATTTATTTTGAAGATAATTACATCGGCAAAACTATTATCACCAGCAATTACATAAAAGATGAATTCCCGATTTCTCTTGGAGTGGATGAAAGAATTGTGGTAAAAAGAACAAAATTAGAAGATAAAACATCCCAAAAAACTTACAATTCTAATATATGGGGAACAGAAAAGTATCAGATCAACATCAGAAATAATACAAAAGAAAGTATTAATCTGGAAATTCTCGACCAAGTGCCAATTAGTGAAAATTCTAAAATTGTAGTAAAAGCAACAGAAATTAATGGCGGAAACTATGATGATAAAACAGGAAGTATTTTATGGAACAGAACAATAGGCAGCGGAGGCTCAGAAAAAATAAATTTCTCCTACGAAATAAAATATCCGAAAGACCTACAGATACAATATTACAGCAGATAACTTAAAATTGCTAATATAAAAACGCAATCTTTTGTAATTGTGAAGCTGCAAGTTTCTTTTAAGAATTGCAGCTTTTAGCTTCTGAACCACACAAGATTTACATCCTAAGATTTCGGTATTAAATAATGGTTTACTTTTTGTTATGACCTAAAACCAAACCACTTTAATAATATACAATATGATAACGATTATTCCAGGATCTCCCGAAAATGTTGCCGCTTTTAATGCAACGGGAGAAGTAACCAGAGAAGATTTTGAAAGCCTTGTTATCCCTTTAGTAAAACAAAAGGTTGATCAATATAATGAATTGAATTATCTTCTTTATCTTGACACAGATCTTGATAATTTTACGATGGGTGCATGGCTGCAGGACGTATTTCTGGGATTAAAAAATTTAACAAAATGGAACCGTGCCGCTATTGTGACAGATAAAGAAGGCGTACAGAATTTTACTGATATTTTCAGTGTTCTGATGCCGGGAGAATTTAAATCTTTTCCTAAAGAAAATCTTTATAATGCATTGTATTGGTGCAACAACGGTAATGAAGTAGAAGCTTAATCAGCTTATTATTAAAACAACTTAGACTGTCTCTTTGAGGCAGTCTTTTTTATTTTCCTAAACATCGGGCAACTAAGTATAAACACTTAATTATCAATTTAGTACATTTCACTTAAATTATTTCTCATAATCGTGACTACATTTGTAATGTTAAACAAACAAAAACTTTAAACCATGTCAACATTCAAAATTAACATCATTGCAGGTCCACTTTGGAGCAACGACGAAGCACAAAAATTAGGACCACGTATCGCAGCAGCGCATTTAGGAAAGTTCACAGGACAATGGTCTACCATTGTTGAAAGCCAAATGAGCGTAATCGAAGTTGAGCTGAACACTCAGCCGACAGGTGATTCAGAGTACACATTAGACGTATTGGCTGGTCCGATCTGGAGCAACGAAGACGCTAAAGAAATTTGCCCGTCCATCTGTGCATCTTACGGAGGTACATGGAACGGACAATGGACAACAGTTGTAGAAGGCAAAATGAGCGTTTGCGGCTGTGTCTTTAAGTTCTAAACAAGAGTTTCATCAAGAAAAGAGGCTGTTTCGGTTGAAACAGCCTTCTTTTTATTTTTTATCAATCAAAGAAACACACTCTTCAGAAATTTCTTTTATTTTCTCTTTTCGGGAACTATATAATTGTTTATACCTGAAAGCGATAATCAAACCGATAAATGTCATCACCACTCCTACCAGCGAAGGATAATTATAGGCATATCCTTTCTCCAAAGGAATTCCGCCAAGAAAAGCACCCATTGCATTAGCACAGTTAAAAGCTGCCTGCATAAAAGCTGCTGCCATCATTTCACTTTTTGGTGCTGCTTTCATCATCATGATGTTAATGGGTGCAGCAACCGACATCGACAAAGCTCCACAAATAAAAGTAAGCGTTAACGAAATATATTGATACTCTGAAAGAAAAAATACACCTCCCAAAGAGATCATCATTAAAAATAATAATAACACACAGGTTTTTTCCGGGCCTAATTTATCTGATAAAATACCTCCGGCAAGATTTCCAACCACCATTCCGGCACCGGCGAGAATCATCACGTAAGCCATTTGGTTTTCTTTAATTCCTGAAATTATGGTCATTAAAGGTGTAATATAACTGAACCATGTGAAAAGTCCGCCAAAGCCAATCGCAGTAATCATTAAAACCAGCCATGATTGTTTTTTCTTTAAAAACTTCAATTCTTCAAGGAAATGAGAATCTTTATTGGTATCCAGAACAGGAAGCCAAAGCTTCAGAAATAATAGTGCAAATAAACCGATGACTCCAACAATTGCAAAATACCAACGCCAATGAAAAATATGCCCGATGTACGTCACCAAAGGAACCATTGCCAGATTAGCAATCGTAAGTCCCGTAAACATTAATGAAATATAAAGTGCCTCTTTCCCTTTGCCCGCCATTCTCGACGCCACAACTGTTCCCACTCCGAAGAATGCTCCGTGCGGAAGTCCCGATAAAAATCTGATGATTAACATTGAATTATAATCCGGTGCAATCGCAGACAGCGCATTAAAAACTGTAAAAATCACCATCAAAGCAATCAATACTTTTTTAGGTGGAAATTTCACTGAATATCCTATTAAAAATGGTGCTCCGATTACGACACCCATTGCGTAAGCCGCAATTAAATGTCCCGCTTGTGGAATAGTGATCTGCAATGTTTTTGCAATATCAGGAAGTAATCCCATCACGGTAAATTCAGTAGTCCCAATACCTAAACCGCCTATTGCCAACGGTATAATTCTTTTATCTATCTTCATTTGCTATTTACATCGAATTGATTAATAATTCATTCTCTCTTTCAAAATGCAAAATTCGATAGAAATAATCATTTAAACTTTAACAGAAATGATATAAATTTGCTCTGTATTAACCTTTTTAATTACATTTAAATTAATTATTAATCAAAAGAGAACATAATGAAAATTCAGAAAGAAATTATTGATTTTGAAGATGGGAAATCTTTCAAGTTGTTTTCTCCGTCACTTAAAAACTGTTTTTTCTGGCATTATCATCCTGAAATTGAGTTAGTATATGTGGAAGCTTCAAAAGGAATTCGACACGTTGGAAAAAGTATCTCTGATTTTCAGGATAGTGAATTGTTATTAATTGGTACCAATGTTCCTCACCTCAATTTCGATTATAAAATCCAGACCGAATGCAAACAAATGGTTTTGCAAATGCGAGAGAATTTTCTTAATGAAATTATTTTTCCCGTTCCTGAATTTGAAAATATTAAAAAATTATTGGAGCGGTCTTACTTAGGTTTATCCTTTTCAGGAGAAACGAAGAAAATTGTTGTTGAAAAACTTCATCAAATTAAAAATAAAAATTCTTTCACATCTTTTATGGGTTTAATTGAAATTTTAAATATTCTCGCTACATCAGATGAAGTAAAAGAACTCAACAATGAAGATACCCGGATAAAATGGTTTCTAAATGATAAAATCCGAATGGGAACGATCTATGATTACATTCACGAAAATTATGATAAAAATCCCAATGTAAATATTATTGCTGAAAATGTTAATTTAAGTACGCCTGCTTTTTGTCGGTATTTTAAGAAGCAAACAAATATGACTTTTACCGATTTTGTGAATAATTACAGAATCAATCAGGCAAAATTACTTTTACTGCAAAATGAATGCATCACAGAAATCTGTTTTCAGGTGGGGTTTGAAAGTCTGTCTTATTTTAATAAATTATTTAAAAAATATATCGGAGAAACTCCTTCAGCGTTTAAGAAAAAACACTTGACAAAAATAGTCGGTTAAAAGATTAGCATTCTAAGAAATTTATTGGTAATCCGAAATTATTTCTTCGCTTTCTCCGCAATGACAATAAAAAAATCGCTCCAAATTTGAAGCGATTTATATTTTAGTGAATATGTTTTTCTGCGTGATAAGAACTTCTTACCAGAGGTGAACTTTCAACGTGTCGGAAACCTAAGCTTCTTGCAAAATCCCCGAATTCATCAAACTCTTCCGGCGTAATAAATTTCTTCACAGGAAGATGTTTTTTAGTAGGCTGTAAATACTGCCCCATTGTAATTACATCAACATTTGCATTTCTAATGTCTTCGATTGTTTGGAAAACTTCATGTTTTTCTTCACCCAAACCAAGCATTAACCCCGTTTTTGTCCTGTTTTGTCCGGCTTCTTTTAAATATCTTAAAACCTCAAGGCTTCTTTCATATTTCGCCTGAATTCTCACTTCTCTAGTCAAACGTTTTACCGTTTCCATATTGTGAGAGATTACTTCCGGAGCAACATCCACCATTCTGTCTAAATGTTTCGTCAAACCTTGAAAGTCAGGAATCAAAGTTTCCATCGTCGTTCCCGGAGAAATTCTTCTCACCGCATTTACGGTTTCACCCCAAAGAATTGAACCCATATCTTTCAAATCATCACGATCAACTGAAGTTAAAACGGCGTGTTTGATTTTCATTAATTTGATAGAACGCGCCACTTTTTCCGGTTCATCCCAATTCACATCCATTGGTTTTCCGGTCTTTACACCGCAGAACCCACAACTTCTTGTACAGATATTTCCAAGAATCATGAAAGTTGCTGTTCCTTCTCCCCAACATTCACCCATATTCGGGCAGCTTCCGCTTTGGCAAATTGTATTTAATTTATATTTATCAACCAAAGTTCTTAATTCTCTGTAATTTTTTCCTGTAGGAAGTTTTACACGAATCCATTTTGGTTTTTGAACGGTAGTATCTTGAACTAAATTCTCCATTTATTTCTCAAATTGAGGTTCAAAGTTAGTGATTTTTTTATCGAAACAATCAAAGACCGCTATTGATGAAACGTATAATTTTGTAATTTTAAAATCCAAAAATATTTTATGAAAACAGCAATTTGCTTTCTGTGTATTATTTTCAGTACACTTTCTTATGCTCAAAAAGAATTTCAACCGGCAGGTTCAACAATTATCGAAACAGTTGACGGAGATTTGGATGGTGACAAAATTCCGGAAAAAGTAATTATTTATAATACAAAAGATACGACCGATTACGGAAATATCCGTGAACTGCAGATACTTAAAAAAACAAATGGAAAGTGGACAATTTTAGAAAAATCTAGAAATGCTATTCTGAAAAGCAATGACGGCGGCATGATGGGCGATCCTTATCAAAGTACAGAAATAAAGAATGGCATTCTGGAAATTACTCAAGCCGGAGGAAGCAGCTGGAAATGGGGTTATACAGACAAGTATAGGTTTCAGAACGGACATTTTGAACTCATCGGCTATTCATCAAGCAGCGGAAAACCTGAAGAATATTGGACAGATGTTGATTTTAATTTATCTACCGGACAATTGATTTTTGAAAAAGAAGTAGACAATACCAAGGAATATGGGAAATCTAAAAAAGAAACTTTTGTAAAAAAAGGTTTAAAAATAAATCTTCAGAACAGAAATCTTGATAAACAAAGAAAAATTGTTCTGCCACAAACTAAAGAAACAGTCTATTTGTAATTAATCCTCTCCAAACTCATTATTTTTCAACAATTCGGCTAAGACTTTTTTGGCTCGCATCACCCGTACTTTTGTATTGGCGACAGAAATTCCCAATTCTTCGGCGATTTCTTTAATGCTTTTTTCCTCGAAAAATCTTAATTTGATAATATCCTGGTAATTAGCGTCTAACGATTCGATGGTTTTAATGATTTTCTTTTGTTCTTCATCAGAAATCATTAATTCTTCCGGAGATTTTGCGTATTGGTTTTTTACTTCGTCTAAATTTTCGGTCGGATCTTGATTTTCTCTGCTTTTTCTGCGCCAAAAATCGATAATTGTATTTTGTGCAATCGTTAAAATCCAGGTTTTAAATTGAAAATGCGGATCAAACATATCCAATTTCGACAAAACTTTAGAGAAAACATTTACTGTTATTTCATCTGCATCATTTTCGTCATGTACTTTTTTCATCACAAAAGAAAAAACATCCACCCAAAAAACATTAATGAGTTTTGTCTGTGCTTTTTGGTCTTTCTCTTTTGCCTTTTGAATAAGGGAAAATAATTGTTCGTCGTTCATTATTAACAAATATAATTGATTTTGGTGAAAAGCCAAATAAGCTGATGAAGGAATTCACTTTCCTTATTTATTAACCCTGAATTTCTTATCTTTGCTCATTAAATTTTAAAGTTAAAAATAATGAACTCTTTTATTGAAGAACTGAAATGGCGCGGGCTTTTTGCCGACATGATGCCCGGAACGGATGAACAACTGAATAAGGAAATGACAACTGCCTATATCGGTTTTGATCCTACTGCAGATTCTTTACATATCGGAAGTCTTATTCAGATAAAAATTTTGGCTCACTTTCAACAGCACGGTCACAAGCCGATTGCTTTGGTAGGGGGCGCTACAGGGATGATTGGTGATCCTTCAGGAAAATCTGCAGAGAGAAATCTTCTGGATGAAGAAACCCTTCTTCATTATGTTGATTGTTTAAAAAATCAGCTTTCAAAGTTTTTGAATTTTGAAGGAAGTGAACCCAATAAAGCAGAATTGGTGAACAATTATGACTGGATGAAAAATATTTCTTTCCTCGATTTTGCTAAAAATATCGGGAAAAATATTACCGTTAATTATATGATGGCGAAAGATTCGGTGAAGAAACGACTTTCCGGAGAAGCTGGTGTAGACGGCATGAGTTTTACGGAATTTACTTACCAATTGATTCAGGGATTTGATTTTTTACATTTATATCAAAATAATGGAGTGAAACTTCAGATGGGCGGTTCTGACCAATGGGGAAATATCACGACAGGTACAGAGTTGATCCGTAGAAAAGCTCAGGGAGAAGCATTTGCGTTAACAGTTCCTTTAATTACAAAAGCTGACGGTTCAAAATTTGGAAAGTCTGAAAGCGGAGAAAATTATTGGTTAGACAAAAAGAAAACGTCACCTTATAAATTCTATCAGTTTTGGTTAAATGCGACAGATGATGATGCGGAAAGATTTATTAAATTCTATACTTTCTTAGGAAAAGAAGACATTGAAAATCTTATTCTTATTCATAAAGAAGCACCACATGAGAGAAAACTTCAAAAAGCATTAGCTGAAGAAGTTACCATTTGGGTTCATGGAAAGCAAGAATATGAAAAAGCTGTGAAAGCTTCAGAAATTCTTTTTGGAAAATCAACTGCTGAAGATTTAGTAAGTCTTGATGAAGAAATTTTTTTAGAGGTTTTTGATGGTGTTCCTCAAAAGGAAGTAGCAAAAGAAGATGTCTTGGGCATTAATATTATTGATCTTCTTTCTGAAAAATCTGGTTTCTTAAAATCAAAAAGTGAGGCCACAAGAGAAATTAAAGGAAATTCAATTTCTGTAAACAAAGAAAAAGTAAATGATACTTTTACTGCTAATGAAAGTGATCTTATTGATGGAAAATTCCTTCTTTTACAGAAAGGTAAGAAAAGTTACTTCATTGTTAAAGTGGTTTAAATTATCCAATTTATATAAAATAATTAGGGGCGGCAAGATTTCATCTTGCCGCCCCTAATTATTTTCTCAACTTAAGTGCAAATAAAAAAAGCTATCGAATTTCGACAGCTTTTGTATAATATGTAAATTATTATTTTATAATTCTAAGAAACTGTAAAATGTAGAAACATTTACCTCTCCAGATCCTACAACTTTTTTAGTTTTTGCGATTTCTCCATCAACATAAATATTAACAGTTAATTCTGAATCTGCATATGGAAGAACAGCATTAGCTGCGATACTTACCTGAGATTGGCTTGAATTTACAAATATATCGCCTGTACTCCAGGTAATTCCTGTGGGGTTAAAAGTCGTCGTTGGAGCCGTTCCAATCTGAGTAGCTACAGCTTTAAAATCACCTGTAGGAGAACCTGGTGGAGTTGATGGCGGGCCGCCCGTAGTAATTTTAGCTTCAAGTTTAACAATATGATCTGTATATTGATCTTCGTCATCATCTTTACAAGAATTAACAACAGAAATTACAGAAAATAAAATAATGAATAAAAAGGAAAGTCTAAGTAAACTTTTTGATTTGTAAAATTGCTTCATTTCTCCAAATAGATTTTTAATGTTTCAAATATAGGTTTTTTATCAATATAAAAATAACTTTTATGAAAATTTTCCAACAAAGATTTCTAAATAATATCAAATCAATAAATGTTTATAACGCAACTTTTACTGAAATATTTGAATGAAACTACATCTTAAATTAGCCATATTGTCATGAATTTTCAAATGGTCTCATTTTTACATTATCAAACTAAAATAAATCATTATTAATTATCTTTGCTTTATGAATTTAGATTACATCGTAAGAGAGCCCGAAAATATTACGCCCAATACTACTATTCTTTTTATGCTTCACGGCTACGGAAGTAATGAACAAGATCTTTTTAGCTTCAGAGAAACCCTTCCCGAAGACTGGATTATCGTGAGTTTCAGAGCACCGAGAGCCACTCAGTTTGAAGGATTTTCGTGGTATGATATAGATTTTAATGATCCGGAAAAGTTTGTTGATGTTCCACAGGCAACAGAATCATTAAATTCCGTATTAGAAAATATTCTGAAAATTGTAAACCATTACGGCATCACGGAAGGGAAAACACACCTTTGCGGTTTTAGTCAGGGCGGAATTTTATGTTACGCCTTAGCTCTAAAATATCCTGAGATGTTTAACTATGTAGCATGTCTCAGCAGTTATCCTGAAGAGAAATTATTAACTGATATTGTAAAAGACAAAAGAAAATTAGAAAGACTTCGTTTCTTTGTTTCCCACGGAACAGATGATGCTGTAATTCCTTTTGAATGGGGAAAAAAAGCAGCGGATTTATTATATGATTTAAGTTGTTATTTCACTTTCAGAGAATATATGAGCGGTCACGGTGTGAATCAGAAAAATTATATGGATCTGATGGATTTCTTTTCTAAATAATTTATGAAAAATTGAATATTTATTTCAATTCATTATAACATAAACAAGCATTCTCAATTTTGGGAATGTTTTTTATTTTCCGTAAAGATAATTTCACTACATTCAATATATGAAACTGAAGTATTTTTTATGGATTTTTTTCGTAAGCATTTTCATTAATGCTCAAAATTCATTTGAAGTACAGAACGTTAAGAAAACAGTTATTACTTTTAAATTAATCAACAACTTAATTTTCATTCCTATTAATGTAAACGGTGTAGATCTTACCTTTTTATTGGACACTGGTGTTGCAGAAACATCTCTTTTCAGTCTGGAAAATCAGGAATTACAACTAACGAATCTTGAAAAAATACGGTTTTCGGGATTAGGCGGAAATGCAAGTATCGACGGATTTATTTCAGAAAATAATATTGCCAGAAGCGGAAAAGATTATGTTAATTCTTCTATGACGCTTTACATCATTACAGATCAGGATTTCAATATTTCATCTCATGTAGGAATTCCGGTAAATGGTATTATTGGGTATCATTTCTTCAAAAATCATCCTGTTGTCATTGATTATACTTCAAAAAGAATCACCATTTATAATGACGAAGATTTATTTAATAAAAAAGTAAAAAACTTTAATGAATTTAAGATAAGTATTGAAAGAAATAAACCTTATTTTCTGGCTGATGTAGAAATGACCAATGAGAAAAAAAATTCAAAATTGCTTATTGATCTCGGCAACAGTGATGCGATCTGGCTCTTCCCTACTCTGATTAAAAATTTCATATATAACCGCCCTAATATTGATGATTTTTTGGGTAGAGGTTTTAATGGAGATGTCTATGGGAAGAGAAGTAGAATTCATAATTTTTATCTGGGACATTTTAAATTTGAAAAACCGCTGACTGCAATGCCCGACGAATTTTCTATTCAACACGTCAATTTTGTTGAAAACAGAAAAGGTTCGATTGGCGGTGATATCATGCGACGTTTTACAGTTGCTTTTGACTATCCTAACAATAAAATGTATTTAAAACGAAACCGAAATTATAATGATCCTTTTCATTTTAATATGAGCGGATTAGATTTCAAACAAGACGGAATGGAATGGACAAAAGATATGGTAAGTCTTTCCACAAAAAATAAGGATAATCCGACAAGTGGTTATGAAGTGATTAATAACAATCTGCAATATAATTTTGTATTAAAACCTATCTTTTCCATTGCCGGAGTTCGGAAAGATTCGCCGGGTTCAAAAGCAGGTTTACTAAAAGATGACCGACTAATCAGCATTAATGGCAAGAAAACTGTAGATATGACTTTACAGAAAATCACGGAAATGATGAAATCCGACGAAGGAAGAAGCATTAATATGATTATCGAAAGAAAAAATAAAGAAATGGCGTTAAGTTTTACGTTAGAAGATCCAATACCCTATCAAGACTAATATGAATACAGAAGAAACCACTTTAGATAAAATAAGAACCCGACCGAGGTTCAAAATGTTTACGCATCTATCCAAGGAGGAATATGCCGAAAACCTAAAAAGATATATCGCTGAACACAAAGATGAATTTTCAGGGAATATTAACAAAGAAATTGCAACCATCTGTGTAGAAACAGAATATGACAATTACTGGAAACCCAGATTGGCGTTGAGAATTGAGATTGAAGACGAAAAAACTGCTATACGAGGTGTTTTTGGACCCAGTTCCGCAGTTTGGACGTTCTTTATGTTTCTATATTTTACTTTTTCAATCTTCTGGATGACTTTCTTTTCGATGTATTATGTCGAAAAACAAATCAACAGCCATGAATTTCCCTGGGCAATATATGCTTCTTTTCTGATGCTTATTTGTATTGCTTTAACGTATGCCGCCGCAAGATTCGGGCAGCATAAAGGTAAAGAGGAAATGCAAAAGCTCAGAAGATTTGCTGAAGAATCTACCCTACAGTTTGAAAAAATGGATTAATTAAGGAGCAACAGTTTTTGTAGTTTGAGGCATTTGCTCAATTACAGCTCTTGCAGCTTTTATAGAATCTACCACTTTTTCTCTGTTATCCTGTTCTTTTATGATTTTCTCAATGTTTGGTTCGATCATTTTGGTCATTTCTTCTATCGAAACATTGTTGGCATTAGGATCATTCAATAGATTTCTCCAAGGTTTTCTTTTACCCCAGCCATAATCTCCATACACCAAAACTGCCGTTCCTCTTGCTTTTGTCGTCGCTCCACCAGGATTTAAAACCCAGGTATCTGCATAACTGTACAACCATTTAGCATCTTTTAGCAACAGTCGTAAGCATGAGTGAGACGCAGGATAACCAGGGAGATCATACTGATGCCATCCAATTCCGTCAAGATTAAAAATATTAAAATTATAAGGCAATTTCCATTCGCTGCTTACCGTTGAGATGGCTAATTGTTTTTTCCAATTGGCAAAAGTTAAACCTGTTTTTGTTTTAGCCGTTTTCTTACCCATACTTGTCGGTCCCCATTTTACCAAACTTCCGCTTGAATACACTCCATATGCCTGTAGAGGATAAGAAAAAACTACAAATTTCTTTACACCGCTCAATACATCCAATTGCATTGGAAACGGCGAGTAAGACATCAACGTTGTATCTATTTTTGCCGGAACAACTAAGGTATCAGAGTTCCATTTATTTTTTGAATCTAATCTGTTTAAAGCTAAAATTGCGTAACGCTCTTTCTCAGAATATTTTTTGCTGAACGCAGCGTAGATAGAGTCTCTCATCTTTTTATCCTTCGGAAGTACAAACGCATTATAGAAGCCGTCTTCCTGCATTGCCGGAGGAACAGATTCTTTTTGAATGACAGAATCTTTTTTTGCAACCACAGAATCATTCTTCACATCCGGATCATTGGCTGAAGATGATGTATCCTGAATTTTATCGTTGATTTTTTCAATTTCCTTTTTGCAGGAAACTACCATTAATGAAATAAAAAAAAGATATAGAAATGTTTTTTTCACGAATATGTTTTTCATAAATAATTAGGTCGTTTTAATTTTTCTATTGATACAAATATCAGACCTAAAATTGAATTATAAACACGCTTCATGAAATTACCGTAAAAATACGGGGATTATCAAATCGCTGTAAATTATGAAAGAAATGTAAGAAAATATCGAAGGAAAAGTATAATAAAAAAATCCTACAAAAAATTGTAGGGATCCGGACGGGACTCGAACCCGCGACCTCCGCCGTGACAGGGCGGCATTCTAACCAGCTGAACTACCGGATCAATTTTGTTTTAAAAGTAAATTGAATGAAAAACTTTTGTAATCCGGACGGGACTTGTATAATCTTCAATAAACTTCCTATCCGTAAGCTTTAATACTATTCTCTTGTTTTGTAGGTCACTATTGTAAACAAGATTGAGACTGTTTGTTTTTACTGGTGCAAATATAGGCGTTTTTTTAATTTTCGCAAAAAAACATTCTTTTTTTAATCACAAATATTTTTAAAACACAGACTATCAAAGATAAAAATTTAGGCAAATACATATTTGATTAAGTACATTCAAATATGTATTTGCCTAAATTTTTATCTTTTCCTTTATACTTTCAAAGTTTAACCACCGCTTGCCCCTTCATTTTATTTTTTTTCATAATAACTATTGAGTTTGATTGTATCTATTAAAGCCTATTTCTTTTCAAAATAATTATTTTTTCCTTCAATCCAATCAGTTCTGGAAGGTGCAAAGAAATCAATATCAATGGTGTCGTCTTCCAACGCTGTAAAACTATGCGTTGCGTTGGGCGGAATAATAATCCTGTCATCAGCTTTTACAATATATTCTTTATCAAGAATCTGAACTTTCACACTTCCTTTTGTGATAAGAGAATATTGCTCATTAATGTGTTGATGAGTCGGAACTAAAGCACCTTTTTTATACGTTAAATGCCCAATAGTTCCCTGTTCTCCTGAAATCATTCCACGGGTCAGTAATTCATTGACTGGCTTCGATGGTAATTTTTTCAAAGTGAATGTCTGAACATTCTGCGCTGACAATATTCCGGCTGAAAGACTTGCTAAACTTAAATTTTATGATTTTAAATTTTAACTCTAAACACTTTAAAGGGCTTTTTAAACTGCTCTTTTCCATCGTGAAACCAAGGCATTAACTGAATCTGAGAATTGGAAATGTACAGATATTCATCATCTGAAATACTGTAACTGTCCGGCCAAATCAGTTTTTCATTATCCTGAACAATCGTTGTCATTTTCAAATCAGGTGTAATTTTAACGATGGAGCTTTTCTCTAAATCACCCAAATAAAGATTTCCTTTTTTGTCGAAAATCATTCCGTCTGTGGTCACGAATTTGCCTAAATCTTCCACACTTTTATTTAAAACATCTTCTGAACTTTTAAAATCTCTCAGCAAATCGGTTTTAATTCTATACAATTTATTATCCGTCAAAGGCTTAAAGTATAAATATTGATTATCCGGCGTTAAAGCGATTCCATCTGAATTAACTTTTAATAAAGAGCCGTCAACTTTTTTCAGCTCCGTTCCAAGAGGAGAAAAATGATAATTTGCATCAGATTTCACCAAAGTTGAGTTTGCTAAAACCAACTTAGACTCACCATTTTTAATGTTCAAAACAACGATTCCTCCGGTATTGGAATTCGTGAGATAAGCAAAACCATTTTCGTTATCTACCCGGATATCATTGATGTAAACATCTTCTCCTACTACATTTTCCGGAAAGCGGTATATGTTTTCAATTTTATTATTAGCCAAATTGATTTTCAAAACTTTAGCACTGTGTTGATACACTTTTCCAAGCCCGATTCCTGCTGCGTCTACCACCCAAAGAAAGCCTTTATCATCGGTCACCACAGACTGTACCGTAACAAATTTATTCTGTCCGTCTTCACCTTTCCTGAAGCTGTTCCATTCGGCATTCGGGTAAGGAACCGCTTTTCCGTTTTTCACCTCAATCACCGAATAAGAGTGATTGTCGAGCCAATACGGATAATTCACAAAAACTCGGTTATCTTTCGAAACTGCAACGCCTGTCAACTGATAAGTGCCGTCAGCAAAAACTTCCTCTAACTGAGCATTTTTAGGAGAAACTTCAGTATTTGCTCGTGTGGAATGCCGATTTGAAGGTTTGTTACAATTAATCAATGAAAGCAATGCAACGCCGAGAATTACTATTTTTTTTAAGTTCATTTCTTTAAATTTTAGGATTACATTTAATTATAGTGTTACCACAATTTTCCCGACAGTTCTTCCTGTTTCCTGCTCAAGATGTGCTTCTCTCATTTGCCCGAAAGGAAATATTTTTGAAACGTGAGGTTTTACAGCTCCGCTTTCCAATAGGTTGGCAATTTGCTTCATATCTTCTCCGCTTGACTGCACCATCATAAAGTAACCCTTTACACCTTTTGCCTGTGCTTTTGCAGTGACTTCTTCATTCAGACCAGTCGGAATACTGATGATGGAACCGCCTTTTTTAGTAACTTCCAAAGAATGATCAATATTATCTCCGCCAATGGTATCCAAAACAAAATCGAATTCCTCATCGGCATTTTTCCAATCAAAACTGTGATAATCGATATGCGAATCGGCACCAAGACCTAGTACAAAATCTTTATTTTTCAAAGAAGATGTTCCTATCACTTTTGCCCCTAAATGTTTTGCCAGCTGAACGGCAATATGTCCTACTCCGCCTGATGCAGCGTGAACCAACACATTTTGACCTTTTTGAATATTGGCGTTATGAACCAAAGCCTGATAAGCAGTCAATGCCACCAAAGTAGACGCAGCCGCTGCTTCAAAAGAAATATTTTTTGGTTTTAAAGCCAATTGATTCGCCGGAGCTGTGACATATTCTGCATACGCTTTTCCGTGACCAGGGAAATTGACCATTCCGAAAACTTCGTCACCAATTTTAAATTCCGAACTTGTGCTTTCTTCCACAACTCCGGAAATATCCCAACCTAAAATCAGTGGATTTTCTTCTTTGATTCTTCCGTAAACCCCTTTCCCTTGACGACTCTTAACATCCACCGGATTGATGCTGATGGCCTTTACTTTCATTAAAACTTCACCTTCGTTAATGGTTGGTTTTTCTAAATCAACGTATTCCAAGTTTTCTACGCTTCCTGCTGTTTTTAATACAATTGCTTTCATACTATTTTTTTAATCTTAATTTTTGATTTAATTTCCTGTTGGTTTCGCTCCTATTTTCAGTTTATAAATCGTTACCGGAAATTTCACTTTATCCACTCCGTTTTGAAAGACTGACAAACGATTCAACTGACCTGTAGGAATCCACAAATAGCCATCTTCGTCAATCCACAAAGCATCTGCCCAAAGCAATCTGTCATCTTTTATGACCAGCGTTTCTTTTCCTTCCGGACTGATTTTGATAATTTGTTTGAGGTTGACATCGCTCACATAGATATTTCCTTCTGCATCAATAGCCGTTCCGCCTGTTGACGGTGTTTTGTAGAACAATGAAACTTTGGAAGACAATTCTTTTGCCGTTAGATTTTCATCATTTAAATATTGAATTTCAACTTTCCACATCGGACCGCTTGCAGGCTGGAAATACAGCCATTTTCCATCAGGCGAAATTTCCAGTTGATCTGCGTGGATATGAACATCTTTACCATCAATATCTTTCATAATTTCACCCTCAGCTTTTATAGGAATAGTATCTGTTGAAGGATGATTTTCTAAAATACGTCTACCCTTTTCGGTTCTTTTATCTAAAACAATTAATGCGGGTTCGCCTGCATCGGTGAGGTAAATTGTATTACCCAAAATTCTCAAATCATCAATAAAAGTAGCATTCTTTGAAACTTTATTCAATGGAATAATCTGCGCAACCTTATTCTTCAAATCGACAACAACCAATTTTGCAGCATGTCCAGATAGCGGATTTTGTCCCATTGAAGAAGTTCCGGTGTCAACAATCCACAGAAATCCATCTGATTCAATCCGCAGTGAGTTGGTTCTTACAAATTTCTCATTCACGTCGGCTCCTGCTTCCCAATTGTTCCAGTTTTCATTGGGATAAGGAACTATTTTACCATTTTTTAGAATCTCTCCGATTCTCATTCCTTTATCACCTTCAATTCTTGGAAAATTGACAAATATTCGCCCGTCTGAAGTTGTGGTTACACCATTCCAGACAGTACTGGAAGTTGCAATTTCCTGCAGTTGTGATTTTGCAGAATTTGCGAATGTTAGAAATAAACCCAATGCAATTAATTTTGTTTTCATATTTCCTGCTATGACCTGTTTTTCAATGATTTTGATAAGACAAAGTTAGAATGAACACGCGCGAATAAATAGTCCATTTATCAGAAAGAATAGTACAGAATTACAAAAATGAAAAAGACTGTATCAAAGCGAAACAGTCTTGTTTATAATTACAATTTATTTTAATTCAATTCATCTGCATTTTCCTGAATTCCAACGGCTTCATTCCCGTCTGTTTTTTGAACAGTCTTGTGAAATAAGACGCATTTTCAAAACCGAGATGGTAGGCAATCTCAGTGACGCCTTTTTCTCCTAATCTCAACAGATTTTTAGCTTCCGAAATCAGAAAGATGTGGATGAGTTCCAAAGCTGTTTTGCCAGTTTCCTGTTTCAGTAAATCGCTCAGATAACGCGGCGAAATAAACAATTGGTCGGCGAGATAGGTCACGCTTGGCAATCCCGTTTTTTCCAAACCGCCATCATTGATATATTTCTTCAGGACATCATTGAATTTTGATGCTGTTCTTCCGTTGACCTGCTCTCTGTCGATGAACTGCCTTTTGTAAAAACGCTGTGCATATTTCAGAATGGATGAAATATGGCTCAATATAATCTCACGGCTGTATTCATCGGGATTATTAAAATATTCTCCCTGGATTTTCGAGTGAAGTTCCAGAATTATCTGTTCTTCTTTCGGAGAAAGTTGCAGCGCTTCTGTTACATCGTAATCAAAAAATCCATAATTATTAATGCTTTTAAAAAGCTCGTGACCATTGAGATAATCTTCGTGAATCATCAGCATATACCCTTTCTCTTCAAACTCAAGGTCTTTCATTTCGATGATTTGCCGAGGTTTTGCAAAGAAAAGACAGCCGTTATCGTGGTCGTATTGGGTACGTCCGTACATAAACTTCCCTGATTTTATTTTTTTAAATGCAATGATATAGCAGTCCGTTGTGAATTCCCTGTTACCCAGCGGACAGGCTGCCTGACAGCCAATCATACTGAACAGCGGATGTTCCGGGGCATCCCAGCCATTTCCGGTGTGCAGTTCTGTAAGGGTTTTATAATGTTTCATCTGATTCTAATTCTAATTTTAATCGAATGTACGACAATCTGATTTTGATATCATTGGCTGTCTGAAATTTAAGCCAAGAATAAATTGATGTAACCGGCAGAAATTTCCGGATACTGATGTTGAGGCCCGTGTCCTGCATCATTCAGAATAATATGTTGCATCGTGGGTGCATTTTTCAGCAAAGGAAACCAGTTTTCGGTCGCAAAGCTGATATCGTGGTCTCCGGAAATAACCAATACAGGAGATTTAAAGGTTTTATAGCCTTCACGGAAGTTCAGTTTGTCTTCCCTGAAAAAACCTGACCCGGCAAAATATCTCTGGAAAACTTCCTGTGTTGAAGGAATCAAATCTCTGTCTAATCTCTCAGCAATTCTGTCGTGGGATTCTTTTGCCGCCTGTCTGCTTTTTTCTTAAGCCGGTTCAAAAAACAGATAATATTCATCATCCAGATTATTGACTGGTTTCAAAGCGTGCTCAAAAAATACAGGTTCAATAGGGACAGCATTTTCTCCGGGAGGATTGGTTCCGATCAGAACGGTTTTCAGAACACGGTCTGGATTTTGGAAAGTAACAGTCTGCGCTACCAAACCTCCATACGACCAACCTAACACATTGAATTTTTCTATTCCCAAATGGTCTGCCAAAGCCGGAACTGTACCCGCCACTTCGAAAATATCCAAAGGCAGTTCTCCTTCTGAACTTCCGATTCCCGGATAGTCGAAAAGAATGACGGTATTTTTTTCTGCCAAAGAATCTAAAAATAATGGATCCCAGGTGTCTATAATCCCTCTGAATCTGTTTACAAAGAACAGCGGAGTTCCGTTTCCGAATTGTCTGTAAGCAATTTTACTGTTGCTGATTTCTGCAAATTGTGTTTCTGCGTTTAAGGCTGTCGTTTTCATAAGTATTAAAATTTTGTTTATTATTTTATGATTTAAAGTTGAGAATATTAGACTCAAAAAAATTTCACAAATCAGCGGAAAAACAGCACGAAAAAACAATGCTGCTTATAGATTTGAAGTTTAAAATTTCAATCAGTGTCCATGCGCAGCGATACTCACCTCTTTCCAGTTCTGAATATCATTCAGTCTCTTAGTGTAAACCTCATTAACAACGTGATAAGCAATTTTACCAAACAATACTCTTTGTGGAGGATTCTGATTATCAATAAGATTCAAAACAGGTTCTACGGTCGCTTCCGGTTTTCCCCAGGTGTCAGGATTGTCGCCAGATTCTACGAAGGCTGCACGCACCGGATTGTAATCTGCGATATCCGAAGAAGTCTGAACTGCCGAAGCGCCTGCCCAATCCGTTGCAAATCCGTTAGGTTCAATTAAAGTGGTTTTGATTCTCAAATGTGCTGTTTCCGAACCAATCGTTTCAATCAATCCTTCTACTGCAAATTTTGAAGCGTTGTACAATCCTAAAAGCGGCAAAGTCGTTAATCCCAAAAAACTGGAAATCTGAATAATATGTCCGCTTTTTTGTTTTCTCATCACCGGTAAAACAGCCTGTGCTACCCAAAGCGACCCGAAAAAGTTGGTCTCCATTTGTTCTCTTGCCTGCTGTTCGGTCGTTTCTTCTGTTGTTCCGAACAATCCAAAACCGGCGTTGTTAATTAAAACATCAATTCTTCCGAAATGTTTTTCTACCTGTTCCGTTACTTCAAAAACTTCTGTACGGCTGTTTACATCAAGCTTTAAAGGCAAAATATTGTCGCCATATTTGTCTTTCAAATCCTGCAGTGCAGCAATATTTCTTGCGGTGGTCGCTACTTTGTCTCCTCGTTCCAAAAGAGCTTCAGCCCATAATTTCCCAAATCCTTTTGATGCTCCTGTGATAAAAATTACTTTACTCATTGTTTTAAATTTTTTAGTGTTATTTAATAAAGCAAAGTTATCATCAAACCCAACCGGACAGGTAGCTCATTTCAGCGGAAAAATAGCACAGAATGACGTTTTGAAATTTAAATCTTATTAATTTTAGATATAATAATTAAATTTGTTCTATAACTCATATTAAATGTTCGAGATTTTCCAAAAATACCTTACCGATAAAATAGAACTTTCCAACGACGAATTGCAGTTAATCGAATCTGTCTGTAAACCGAAAAAACTTCGCAAGAAACAATTCCTTTCTCAGGAAGGCGAAGTTTGGCATTACAACGCATTTATTTGCAGAGGATTGGTAAAAACGTTTTCAAACGCTGAAAACGGAACTGAACATATCATCAACTTTGCTCCCGAAAATTATTGGACAGGCGACCGTGAAAGTTTAATTAATGGAACACCTTCCCGTTTGAATATCGATGCAATCGAACCAACAGAATTGATTTTAATCGAAAAAGCAGACTTTGAAAAGCTTTGTACTGAAATTCCACAACTGAATCAAATGGTCAATCAGATTATTCAGAAAAGTTTTATTGTTTCTCAAAACAGGATTTTGGCTAATATCAGTTATACGGCAGAAGAAAAATATCAGAATTTTCTCGAAAAATATCCCAATATCGTCAACAGAATTCCTCAACATATGATTGCTTCATACATCGGTATTACTCCCGAAACCCTTACCAGACTGCGTAGAAATATGGTAAAGAAATAAATCGCTTTATTTTCATTGACATTTGTTTGCTGTTTTTTCAAGCTTTTGTCAATGGAAAATAATCCTTTATGAGCGCATTTTTGTCTTATTAAAATTAACAATTAAAAATAAGACAAAATGAACAAAACAGTTTTTATTACAGGAACAAGCACAGGCTTCGGAAATTTAACAGCAACAACGCTTGCCAATGCAGGATACACCGTAATCGCAGGAATGCGAGGCATTTCAGGGAAAAATGAAACCGTAGCCAAAGAATTGGGAGCATTACCAAATTTGGAAGTTGTTGAAATTGACGTAACCGACGATTCCTCCGTAACCAATGCTTTCGAAAAAGTACTTCAAAAATATAGTAAAATCGATGTGTTGGTAAACAACGCTGCCGTTTCAGGTTTCGGATTATTGGAAGCGTATAGTCTGGACAGAATCCGACAAATGTTTGAAGTGAATTTCTATGGAGTTATCCGAACTTATCAAGCTGTGTTGCCTTCTATGAGGGAGAATAAGAGCGGTTTGATTATTAACATCACTTCAGGAGCAAGTGCGCATACTTCGCCTTTTATGGTTCCATATTTCGCATCTAAATTCGGCGTTGAAAGTATTACAGAAGGTTTGCAGGATGAATTAAAACAGTTCAATATCGACAACGTTTCCATACAGCCGGGCGTTTATCCGACTGAAATGAATACAGGCGAAAAAGCTGGCGTGAATGCAGATAAACCAGAAATTGCGAAATTATATGACCCTGTTGCAACAGAACAATTCAATGCTATTGGCACTGCGTTATTCGGTAAGATGAAAGAATTCAATATGAATCCCCAAACCATTGCAGACGGAATTTTAGAATTGATTCAGATGAAAGAAGGTTCCCGTCCATTACGTTTTCCATTGGGTGCTGTTGCGCAGGGAACAGATTTGGAATTCATCAACGCAAGAGCCGAATTGAAAGCAAAATGGTTGGCTAAATACAGCGAATAATTAAAATTTTAAATAAAAACTCAAAGGTTGGAATGTTTCGTTCCAGCCTTTGAGTTTTTATTTGGAGCTTAATCCTGCTTTCCACTATATCTTTTGTTCCGCTATGCTCAACAAAAGGATGCTGTTGCAATCGGAGCTATGTCGTTTGTAGTCCATATGAAATTTCTCATTTCATTGACATTTGTTTGCTTTTTTTTCAAGCTTTTGTCAATGGAAGAAGACTACTGAATGTTAGAAATTTGCTTCATAAAATAACAACAAAAATTATCACAATGAGTAATTTAAAAAAACAAATCAAAGCCAATGCAACAGCAGTCGCAAGTGCACTTTTATTATCAACAGCAGTTTCAAATACTTCAGCACAGGAAAAAACAGGAATTCTTGGAATCGACCACGTGGGAATCAATGTTCCGGATATGAAACAGGCGGTGAACTTTTTCACTGATGTTTTAGGATTTTCAGCAGTAACAAGTTTAGGTCCGATTCCTTTGAATGATGCGTGGAAAAAGAATAATCGTATGAATCCCAAAACCGGTCCGGTATCATTCAAAATGGTAAAAGCAGGAACAGGAGCCAACATCGAATTATTCGAATATCAGGACAATAAAGGAAGTTCACAACAACCTGGAGGAGACGATATCGGAGCTAGTCACATTGCTTTTTACACCAATGATATCGGCAAAAGTGTAGCTTATCTCAAAAGCAAAGGCGTACAATTTTTAGGAGAACCGTTTTTGATGCCATCGGGAGATACAGAAGGCGAAACCTGGGTTTATTTCGTAACACCTTGGGGTTCCCAAAATGGAATTGGTTTCTTACCCAAACGGAAAAGGCTATGAGAAAAAAAATCCTGCAACGATACTTTGGTCTCCTAAAGATTATTCAGAACAATCAAATACCTCTAAAAATATGAAAACATTATCAGAATCAGAAATTCGGTCATTAGTCGATTTGCACTTGGCAATTTGGAACGAAAAAGATCTTACAAAACGTGAAAAATTAATGAAAGAAGTCTATGCCGATGATATCGAAATGGTAGACAGTCATTTTATCGCAGTCGGTCACAAGGAAATCAATGGATTTGTGGATGATTTGCAGAAGAAAAGTGCAAATTCAAAATTCACTCACATCAAAGCAATTGATGTCAATCACAATATTGCAAGATTGTATTGGCAAAACGGAACTACCGAAAAACCGGATGCTGTAACCGGAATGGATTTATTCGTTTTCGAAAACGGAAAAGCAGTCAAATTATATGTCTTTGTTGACAAAAAATAATCATCATCAATCAAAGTTTACATCAAAATAACAATTAACAATTTAAAAAAAACAATTATGAAAGCATCAGTAATCAATCTAAATTCCGCCAACGAAACATTAATCCGTGAATTGTACAGAATCGCAGAAGAACAAGATACACAAGGTTTTGTCGACCTTTTTGCAGAAGACGGCTATTTTTGGGACGTATCTGCGGGAACCAAATATTACGGACAGGATATCGGAAAAACTGTAGATGTTTATGCAACCGCTTTTCCGGATATGCACAGAGAATTATACGATTTGTATGTTTTGGAAAACGAGAATACTGTTGTCGTTGAATTATCGTTGAACGGAACGCACAAAGGACCTCTTGAGCTACCTTCGGGAACGATTCCGGCGACCAATAAAACAATGCAGACGCCTTGTTGTGATGTTTTCAAAATCGAAAACGGGAAAATAAAATCATTCCATTGCTACACCGCTGCAACCATACTTTTAGGTCAGTTAGGAATCTTTTAATTAAAAATAAATCAAGGCAATCGAATGTTTTCACTGCCTTGATTTTTTAAAATTTATAAATAATGAAAAACATCATAGAATTGTTGAACTGGAGATACGCCACAAAAAAAATGACAGGCGAGAAAATTTCTTCAGAAAAAATCAATAACATTTTGGAAGCGGCTCATTTGGCTCCGTCAGGAATTGGATTGCAGCCTTACGAAATCATCGTTATCAGTAATCCCGAAATCAAAAAACAAATTCTGCCGATTGCAATGAACCAGGCTCCGATTGTAGAATCTTCACATCTTTTGGTTTTCGCAGTTTGGGACGAATATTCTAAAGAGAGAATTGACAAGGTATTCGATTATCTTACGGAAAAACGGAATGTTGATTCTGCTAAATATGACAGGCAAAGAGAATTTTCAAAACAATTTTTTGGGAATATGAGTATCGAGGAAAACTTTCATCACGCAGCCAAACAGGCCAATATTGCATTGGGTTTAGCGATTGTTGAAGCCGCTTCTGAAGGAATAGATTCAACGCCGATGGAAGGTTTTGACCCAATAGCACTCGATGAATTTTTGAAACTTCCGTCCAAAGGTTTGAGAAGTTCGATGCTTCTGGCTTTGGGATACAGAGACCAAGAAAATGACTGGAATCTAAAACTGGAAAAAGTACGCAAACCATTTGAAGAATTTGTGACTTTTCTTTAATCATTAATTTTAAATAAATAATATGAATCATTCAGAAAAAATGGGAACATCCGATAACCATGATAAAACACAAACCACAGGGATTACGGTGAGCGCTTATTACAAAGTACATCCCGATGACAGACAGATTTTCATTGATGCCGTTATTCCCGAAATGATTGCGGCAAACGAGCTGGAAGGCTGCATTTATTATGCTTTTTCACAAGATTTAACCGATGAAAATACATTTCATCTTTTGGAAGGCTGGAAAGATGAAGAAGCTTATGAACGACACGAAAACTCGGAAACATTTTTGAAAGCTTTGAGTACGGTTGTGAAAAACGTTAGAATTATTGACCGGGAAGGCGTTCGTTATGATGTTTCAAAAATTCATATCGACGATCCGCGTGGAAAGTTATGATGATAAGTTGATAATTAATTTCTAAATTCATAAAATGAAAAATATCAATAAACTGATTTGGGTTTTACTTGCTGGTTTTCTGCTCATTCAATTTTTCAGACCGGAAAATATTAATGAGGGAAAACCTACGCAAGACTTAGCAAATGTTCCCAAAGAAGTCAATACCATTATCAGAAATTCGTGTTTCGACTGTCATTCTTCGGAAGCTAATTTGCGTTGGTATGATAAAATAACGCCTGCTAATTTTTTAGTGGTTTCCCACATCAAAGAAGGTCGTGAAGCGCTTGACTTTTCTAAATGGAATTCGTGGCCGAAACCACAACAGAATTCCACAATTTATTACGCGATTAATAAAATTTTATCAGGTGAAATGCCGATTCCGAGTTATGCTGCGGTACATTCTTCCGCAAAACTGAATGACAGTCAAATTGAAATTCTTAAAAATTATGCTTTGTCACTTTCTCCAAGAAAAGTTTCGGACAGTTCGCAAATCAATTTTGTAGAAAAAGAATATAATTCTTGGATTAATGGAGAATTGAAAAATCCCACTGTAAAGCCTTCACCAAACGGATTGCAATATATTCCCGATTATAGAAACTGGAAAGCCATCAGTACCACAGACCGTTTTGACAACGGAACGATGCGAATTATTTTCGGAAATGAGATTGCAGTAAAAGCGATTCAGGAGAAAAATACGAATCCTTGGCCGGATGGAACTGCATTCGCAAAAACAGCCTGGAAACAATTGGTGAAACAGGATGGAAGTGTGGCAACCGGAGAATTTGTTCAGGTTGAATTAATGGTAAAAGATGCAAAAAAATATGAGAAAACCAAAGGTTGGATATGGGGACGTTGGAAAGGAGACAAGCTTAAACCTTATGGAGATACACCGGATTTCGATAAAGAATGCATCGAATGTCACAAGCCGATGGAAAATCGGAATTATGTTTTTACATCGTCTTTGTATTTAATTTCTCAACTCAAAAAAATTCAGACAAAATGAAAAAATATAGTTTGTTTTTGATTCTTTCACTAATTATTTCTTGTAATGAAAAGCCTAAGGAATTAATTAATATCAATGCCTCAATTCAACAAAGCAGTGAATTGAAAGAGAATCCTTTGCTGATGCATCCTATCACATCATTTATTCAGCCAAAAGACAGTACAATGTCTACCTTGTATGGAAATGAGATTGCTTTTGATTATGCAAAACAACATTCAGATTCCAAATATCCTAAAGACGCAGTTTTATATGAAGTAACGTGGAAGCAAAAGCCGGATGAGGTTTGGTTTGGTGGAAATATTCCGAAGGAAATTTATTCTGTTGAGAAAATTTCATTTGATGATGATAATTCTGTTTATGAAAGATTTGAAGGAAAGCCTTTAAAGAAAATTCAAATCAAAGAAACTGAGGAAAAGTTGAGGAAAGATTTTATCATTAATCAGAAAATGGCAGTTTCGCCTTAATAAAAAAGCCCTCCGAAAATATATCCGAAAGGCTTGCACTTAAAACTAAACACTTATATTAAAAACTTCATTAAAGAGTCTGCGCCAAAGGAAAATCAATCGGAATCTGCGTATTGGCAAATACATAGTTTGTGAAACTTCTCAACGCCACCAAAGCAGTCAATTCAATCAAAGCTTTTTCATCATAACCTGAATTAAAGAAATTTTCTAAAGCTCCATTTCCTGCATTTCCTTTGTGGCTTGCAATGGACTCAGCTAATTTGATGATTGCCTTCAATTTGACATCCTCAGAATTTCCTTTTCTGATTTCAATGGTTTCATCTTCGGTAAAACCTCTCATTTTTGCCAAAGTTGTATGCGCCGCCAAACAATAGTCACATTCGTTAACCTGGGAAACGGTAAGATTGATTGCTTCCCTTTCTTTTGCAGTAAACGATGAATTATGTGAAAGTGCAGCTTCCGTTTCCAACATTGATTTTAATGCCGACGAAGAATAACCAATGGTTGCATAAAGATTAGGAATTTTTCCCATTTTTTTCTCGACTGATTCCAAGATAGTTTGAGATTCTGCTGAAAGTTGTTCTTTGACAGGAACTGTAATTGTTTTCATTTTTTTTATGATTTTTAAATGTTATTAAACTGTTTCGTTTTGTTGATACAAAGTTAGCTCCGCCCAAAGCCCAAAGTGTAGCCCATTTCAGCGGAATAATAGCACAGAATTACTTTAGTCAAATCGTAGAAATATATAAGACATTCCGTAAAATCGACAAGTGATTCAGTTCTACTTATCGGAACTTTGTTGGAGAAATTTTAAACAGATTCATTATGAAAAATACAGTATTCATCACCGGTGCATCATCGGGATTGGGAAAAGCAAGCGCAAAATTATTTCAGCAAAACGGATGGAACGTGATCGCGGCAATGCGTTCCCCGGAAAACGAACTGAATCTCCTAGAAAATGTTCTGTTGGTAAAACTGGATGTCACAGATTCTCAGCAAATTCAGGAAGCAATTGAACAGGGAACAGCGAAATTCGGTTCTGTCGATGTTCTTTTAAACAGTGCAGGTTACGGATTGATGGGCGTTTTTGAATCTTCAAGTCCTGAACAGATTCAAAAACAGTTTGAGGTGAATGTTTTTGGTCTGATGAATGTAACCAAAGCCGTTTTACCGATAATGCGAAGTCAGAAAAAAGGAACAATCATTAATATTTCTTCGTTCGGAGGAGTTACGGCAGGACCTTTTGCCAGTTTATACAACAGTTCAAAATTTGCGGTGGAAGGATTTTCAGAAGCTTTACATTTTGAAGTTTCATCTTTCGGAATTGATGTGAAAATTATAGAACCCGGAAGTATTTCCACCAATTTCAGAAGCGGCATCGAGATGATTCAGAACACGATTGAAGAATACAATGCAGAATTGGCAGCATTTATCCCAAAATTCACCAAACGCACAGAACATCTTCCAAAAGCAAGCGCCGAAGAAGTTGCGCAAACTATTTTTGGTGCCGCAACAGACCAACTTTCCAAATTAAGATATGTGATTGGCGAAGATGCGCAGTTTTATATCGACCTGAAAAACAAAAATACTGAAGAAGATTTCCTGAAATTAATGCAGGAATAATCTTAAAACCTTTAATTTTAACTAAAATCAGAAAAATGTCAGAAGCTTTCATTTCCATCAAATCTGTTGCAGATCTTCATCGCTTTTACACTAGTGGAAGTCCTAAACATCCTTTGATCACGGTAATTGATCTGAAAAACGTAAGCCGTTCCGACGAAAATTTTGCCAACTATCTTTACAGCCTTGATTTGTACACCGTTATTTACAAAAAATTTAAGGGAAGTTTAAAATACGGACGCTCACATTATGATTTTCAGGAAGGAACTTTGATGTTTACTGCTCCGAATCAGGTGATGAGTCCGAGTGCAGATACAGAGATTGAGGAAGGCTGGTTTCTGGCATTTCACCCTGATTTTATTTATGGTTCAGATTTAGCAAAGAAAATTCAGAAATACAGCTTTTTCCAGTACGAAAGTAATGAGGCGCTTCATATTTCGGAAGAGGAAAAAGCGTTGCTTGATGAAGTGACTGTAAGAATCAAAAAAGAATACTCCCAGAATATTGACCGTCATACGCAAGGCTTGATTTTGAATCAGATAGAAATGTTGTTGAATTACTCAGACCGATTTTACGACCGGCAGTTTTTTACCCGAAACAAAACAGGAAATGATTTAATCCAACGTTTTGAAAGGCTTCTTAATAATTATTTTGATGATGAACAATTGACTGAAAAAGGCATTCCCGAAGTAAAATATTTTGCAGAAAAACTGAATCTTTCTCCTAACTATTTATCAGATTTGCTAAGTAAGTTCACAGGCAAAACGACGATAGAGCGCATTCATCTGAAATTGGTTGACAAAGCAAAAAATATCCTGCTGGGAACTACAAAATCTATAAGCGAAATTGCTTATGAACTCGGATTTGAGCATCCCTCTCACTTCACTAAAATTTTTAAAACCAAAGCAGGAATTTCACCTTTGCATTTCAGAAAACAGTTTCCGGAGCAGAATTAATTAAGCCATTTCAAAGCTTTACAGCCAGGTTTTTCGGGCTGAATCCAAACTGTTTTTTAAAGGCATAAGAAAAATGAGAGAGGTCTTCAAAACCCAAATCCACATAGATTTCCGAAGGCAATTTCTGTTTTTCCTTCATTAAAAAATAAGCTTCGTCCAGACGTTTCTGCAAAATCCATTTGTGTGGTGAAGAGTGAAAAATCTTCTCAAAATCACGCTTGAAAGTTGCTAAACTTCTTCCTGTGAGATAAGCAAAACGCTCGAGATTGACGTTGTATTTGTAATTTTGAATCATAAAAGACTCCAAATCAATTTTAAAAGGCTCTGAAAAATCGAAGAGAATATTTTTGAGTTCAGGCTGTGTTCCGATTAAAATAAATAATAACTCTTTAATTTTAAGGTCAATGAAATCTTTGGTCAACAGTTTTGGATTTTCCAGAATGGTCTGCAATGATGTGATGTAGTTTTGAAGCACTGCATTCACTTCAATAGCAACCATAGGCTTGGAAACTTCGGAATGACTGGATGAAAAATGATATTCCTTCGCCATATTCTGTAAAACTTCCTGATTCAGATAAATATTCAGGCTTTCAAAACTTCCGTTTTCGGGCGGACATTTCGTGAATTTTACCAGCTGATTTTTTCGGATTAAATTAAAATCGCCCTCTTTCGCAACATATTTTTCCTGACCGTCAGACAGTACAAATTGTCCAAAAATTTGAAATGCAAGGACGTGCTGAGGAACAAAATTTTCACCTTTTCGGCTTACCTCGTGATAGCAGGAATAGACAATATCAGATTTTTCCATATTGATTGAATGCTAAAAGACAAAGCGCCATTTCTGAAAACAACGCTTTATCAAATGTACAAAATATTATTGCAGAACAGCTTTCGGTTCAAGATAAGCTTCCAATCCATACACGCCATATTCTCTGCCAATTCCGGACTGTTTGAAACCACCAAACGGAACCATTGGGTCGTGACGGAAACCGTTGATACAAACCCTTCCCGCATCAATCTGTGAAGCCACTTTCTGAGCTCTTTCCACATCCGGTGAACTTACATAAGCCGCCAAACCGTAAGGTGTATCGTTTGCAATTTCTATCGCCTCTTCTTCTGTTTTATAAGGAATAATGGAGAGCACAGGACCGAAAATCTCTTCATGAGCGATTCTCATTTTATTGTTTACGTGGGTGAAAATGGTCGGTTTTACAAAGTTGCCGGCTTCCAGTCCTTCAGGTTTGCCTTCTCCTCCGGCTAAGACGGTTGCACCTTCTGCCAAGCCAATTTTGATGTAGTTTTGAACTCTTTCAAACTGTTTTACACTCACCATCGGTCCCACATTCGTATCATCATTTTGAGGTAATCCTACGATCACTTTTTCTGCGGTTGCTTTGGCAATTTCATTCACTTTATCGATTTGATTTTCAGAAACCAAAAGTCTTGTTGGCGCAATACAGGCTTGTCCACTGTTCATATACGCTCCAAAAACAGCTGTTGGAATCACTTCTTCAAGATTGGCATCATCCAAAATAATATTCGGTGACTTCCCACCTAACTCCAAAGTAACTCTTTTCATTGTATCAGCCGCCGTTTTCGCAATCAGTTTTCCAACCGCCGTAGAACCTGTGAATGAAATTTTTGAAACTGCAGGATTAACCGTTAATTCTGTGCCGACCACATTTCCCAAACCTGTCACAAAATTGATAATTCCCTTTGGCAAACCTGCATCGTGAAAGGCTTCCATCAAAACCTGAGTCTGCAAAGCACTCATCTCACTGGGTTTAATAACAACGGTACATCCCGCGGCAATAGCCGTCGCTACTTTACTAATAACAGAACTGTTGCTGGCATTCCACGGCGTTATGATCCCAACCACGCCGACAGGCTGCATTTTCACCAATGAAGAATTGATGGTTTTTTCGAATTCATACGTTTGAATGACCCCGATCATACTGTCGAACCAGGCTCCTGAATATTGATTGCTCATTGTGACAAACTGATGCGTTCCGCCATACTCTTCAATCATTATGTCGGTGAAATCCTGTTTCCTTTTTTCGACTGCGACTTTTAATCTGGTCAGATACTTAATTCGTTCGCTGACTGTAGATTTAGAAAACGTTTTGAACGCTTCTTTTGCCGCTGCAACTGCATTTTTTGTATCTGTTTCATCAGCTAACGTGACTTCTCCAATCTTTTGATTATTTGAGGGATTGATGAGATTGAAAATTTCCGTTCCGTGTGGCGTTACAAACTTGCCGTTGATGTAAATTTTGTTTACTGTTTTCATTTCTAAAATTTATAGTACAAAATTAAATGACAAATGAAACATAAACTTTGTAAAAAAGCTCAATGTTAGTTTGTAAAAAAGTTCAGAATGTAATTCTTAATTTATTTAACTGCTTCATTTTTATATTGAACAGGCGTTATCCCAACTACTTTTTTAAATAATCTGGTAAAATAAGATGGGCTTTCAAAGCCAAGATCATAGGCAATTCCTGCAACGTTACTTTCTGAACTCAACAAAAGGTTTTTGGCTTCACTAATCAGATAAATGTGAACGTGCTCCAAAGCTGTTTTTCCGGTTTCCTGCCTAAGGATATCGCTAAGATATCGGGGAGAAACAGCCAGTTCATTAGCCATAAAATTAACACTTGGTAAGCCATCTTTAAGATGTTTATTTTCTTTGAAATAATCTTCCAAAACAGTCAGGAATTTCTTTACCATAGTTCCTGAAATATTGATACTTCTGTCGATGAACTGTCTTTTATAGAAACGGTCAGAATATTTTAGAATTGAATCGATATGCGAAAGGATAATTTCCCTGCTGAATTCATCAGAGTTTTCCTCATACTCTCTTCTGATTTTCTCATAAAGTTCCCACATTATCAATTCTTCGGAAGGCGATATATGAAGTGCTTCATTGATTTCATATTCAAAATAACCGTATCTTTTGATTTGCTCGTTCAATGGATGTCCCGACAGATAATCCTCGTGGAAAAACATCACAAAACCTTTTTCAGCAAACTGAACATTGCGTACTTCTATAATTTGTCGAGGTTTCATAAAAACTGCTGAACCATTGTTATGGTCGTATTTGGTTTTGCCATATAAGACATAACCCGATTTGATTTTCTTTAAACCAATCATATAAAAATCTCCTGTGAATCGGTCTTCTCCAACAGAATAGGTCATCAGCTCTTTGCAGGTCATCAAACTCAAAAGAGGATTTTTCGGAGGTTCGAAACCGCTTTTCTCATGCAACTCTACGATGCTTTTATAGTGATTGATTTTTTCCATATTTAATTAGGGTTAGAAGTTTTTAAGTAATATCAAATGTAATAAATAAAAAAACAGAAATGGCAGGCACTTCTGTTTTGTGTGATAACCAGCTTATCCGTGAGCCGCTTCGGAAACTTCTTTCCAGTCATTCCAAACCTGAAGTTTTTCTGCATACACTCTCTCCGTCTTTCTCAATCCCACTTTTCCTAAGAATAAACGAAGAGGCGGGTTTTCACTGTCGATTAATTTCAAGATAGCAGGAACTGTTGCTTCCGGTTTTCCATAGTCTTCAGGCAGTAAACCCTCTGCTTCTCCCAGGCTTGATTTCAAGGTATCATAAGCAGGAATTGCATCGCCGTGAACCGCTGAGCTGCCTCCAAAATCTGTAGTATAACCGTTAGGTTCAATCATCGTCACGTGAATCCCAAAATCTTTTACTTCACTTGCCAAAGCCTCACTAAAACCTTCCACAGCAAATTTTGTAGCGTTGTAAATTCCCAAAGTCGGTAAACTCCAAACGCCCAAAACACTGGATAACTGAATCACGTGACCATTTCCCTGTACTCTGAAAATCGGCAAAGCTGCCTGAGTTACCCAAAGCGTCCCGAAAACGTTAGTATCAAAAACATCTTTTGTAACCTTCTCTCCTACTTCTTCAACTGCCCCAAAAACACCGTATCCAGCATTATTGATTACTACATCAAGACTTCCAAAATGATTTTTTGCTTTGTTTACTGCTTCAAACACCGCATCTCTGTTAGTAATATCCAATGCAATCGGAAGGAATTGGTCACCATATTGTTCTGCTAAATCTTTATAGGCTTCAATATTTCTTGATGTTGCTGCGACTTTGTCTCCTCTTTTCAGGAAAGCTTCTGTCCAAAGTTTTCCAAATCCACGTGACGCGCCTGTGATAAAAATTGTCTTTTCCATTTTAAAAAATTTAATTGTTTTGTTCTTTAATTTTGATAGGACAAAGTTATCTCGCATTGCATCTGCGTTTGTAGCTCAAATCAGCGGAAGAATAGCACAGAATTACGGTGTGGTATTTATTGTTTAAGGTAAATACATACTTTATTATACCAAAGCTCTAGGATATTAAAAATTATGGATTATAAACTAAAGTATTACCAATAAACTTTAAAATTCAGTTTTTAGGATAAAAAATAAATATGGTTAGGCCCAAGGTTGCAAGATCACTTTCCCGGTAGTTTGCCTGTTCTCAAGCAGGCGGTGCGCTTCAGCTGCCTGTGACAGGGGCAGAACTTTCCCTACATTAATCGATAGTTTGCCGCTTCCCAGGTAACCGAAAAGTTCGGTCAGACTTTCCGTAGCGAAGCCGGGTGTTGCGAGGTATGGCATAATGTACAGACCTGTAATGGTATGATTAGGCTCTGTCAGTTTCCAAAGGTCAATCTCAGTATGGTCACCGCTTGACTGGCCGATAAATACCATTCGCCCGAAATCTGCCATAGCGGTCAGTGCTTCTTTAGTAATCTCGCCTCCTGCAGTTTCTAAAACAATATCCACACCTTTGCCACCGGTCAGTTCTTTCACGTGTTCGGCCCAGTTAGCATCAGTATAATTTACCGTAGCATCGGCACCCAATCTTTCTGCTATCTCCCGCTTTTCCGTTGTACTCGCTGCGCCGATCACTTTGGCTGCCCCGTAAATTTTTGCTAACTGTATGCTGAAAGAACCAAGACCACCAGCTGCACCTTCTACTAAAACAGTGTCGCCCGGCTGAATGCGTGCTGATTTTTTTAAGGCGATCACTGCGCTAAGACCATGCGCAACCAGCGCTGCTGCCTCCTCTGGTGATAATCCTGGAGGAAGTGGTATAACAGTTTCCGCAGGCACACAGATATACTGAGCGTATCCGCCGTCACCCGGCGTAGCAAAAACCGGAGTACCAACCTCCAGACCTGTGACACCTTCACCCAATTCTGCCACAGTACCTGCGATCTCGGCGCCCAGCGTAAATGGCGTTGGTGAAGGAACAGGATAAGTATCGCCGCGGCGAAATTCAAACCCACGGCTTCAATTTTGATCAGTACTTCGCCGGCTTTGGGACTTGGCTGTGGAACATCTTCATAAACTAACACTTCTGGACCACCAATGTGGTGGAATCTTACTGCTTTCATAATATTTTTTATTTTTAATTACACAACGGAGATTGCTAGTTGGGGCACTTCTTGTAACCGCTGTGATCTACAAGAATTACTTTTTATTTAATTTTGATCACTACTTTTCCTTTAACACGGCCTGTTTCCACATAGGACATTGCTTCATTAGTCTGTTCAAACGGAAAAACCTTGTCAATTACTGGATGAATAGCACCGCTTTCAATAAGCTTGGTAATGTCGGAAAGCTGAGCTCCACCGGCCTTCATAAACAAGAAATAGAAGATCACATTTAACTTATTTGCCAATCGTCTTGCATTTGAACTCAGTAAATTCATCACTACATGGAAAATCCAGTCCCAAGGTAAATTCAGGTGCTGGTGGTCCGGTTAGGGAGATCGACATTCCTCGTGGCTTTAATTAGTCTCAAAGATTTTTCCAGTACTTTTTTGTCACGGCTACTATGCAGTACTAGGTCGTAATCTTTAAGTTTGGTTTCAAAATCCTCTGTTTTGTAATCAATCACAAGGTCTGCGCCAAGCTTTTTAACCCAATCTACATTAGCCGTACTCGTGGTTGTGGCAACATATGTCCCAAATGCTTCGCCAGTTGAATGGCAAATGTACCCATACCCCGTTGGATTTTAGAACTGGCTCCGGTGCTTCAACAAGCCGTAGGCTCTCTGTTTTACTATATCTTTTTACCTGATATGTTTTCATTTTTGTCGTAATGAGTTTTTGAAAAATATAGGTTGGATATAATGATGAGTATCAGAAAAACAATTGCTGTTACCTTTCTTTCAAGACCATCATTTAGTAAAAAATGAGTTAACGTTGCTGAAAAGAACAATATGCCAAAACCTGCATAAGCCCATTCTTTGATCTTATTAGGAAATTGCGGAAGGATTAATACGATGCTTCCAATTATTTTAGCGATCCCTATTTCTACTCTTAAAAAATCAGGATACCCCATTTGTTTAAAAGCTTCGGCCATAAGCGGACCACTAAAATATTGGTATGCACTTAATAGCATACCGGTTGCAACTAAACCTGTAGTTACCCAATAAATTATTTTATCTCTTTTCATTTTATTTGATTTTATCTTTTTGCGAATTCAATTACACTTTTAAAAGAAACATTTAGAATATCGAGTTGATATAGTCGACATCATTAAACACGTAAACTACCTATTTGCCAAACATATTTTGAAAATGTTGAATATTTTGAATGCCTGCGTTTTTTATGGTTGAAAGGTATTCTGTAATGCTATTGCTTTGTAACTTCTTTTAGGATTAACCAAACCAAAAATCAGTTTTGGAGCAAGCCGGTTGAGGACAGAAGCTAATTTGGTATCGCCTACCCGGATAGTCAAGTGATCCTTCTGAAGGCCGGTGATAAATGCTTTCACCAGGGCTTCAGTAGTTATTCTTTTGCCCTCCATGTTAGCTGCCATATCTGTAGCAACAAGTGGCGGTATCAGTTCAAACACTTTTACGCTGCTGTTTAACACTTTTAAGTGCTCTCTTAGCGATACAGTATAAAAATGCAGTGCTGATTTGGAAGCCGCATACGTGGCTTCCAACAACGACGGAACAAAGCTAAGTATGGATGTGGTATTGATGATCGCGCTGTCTTTTCTTGATCTCAGTATCTCCATAAACAGATTATTAAGTCTGATGACCGATAGGTAATTAACGTTTATCTCATAAGCAGCGTCGTCAAAATGCCGGTCATCCGTCAAGCCGAGGTTAATTGGGTCTGCAAGTACACCTGCATTGTTGTATAAAATGTCTATACCGCCCAATTCCTTTACCTGTTCGAAAAGTTTTTTTGCGTCATCTACATCTGATATATCACTTTTAATCGCCGTAATGGCAGGGTACAGTTTCTTTGCTTCATCTAATTTACCCTGGCTTCTGCCGGTGGTAATGACATTGGCACCTCTTGCTAAAAATTGTTTTGCTGCTTCAAGCCCGATGCCTGAGGCACCTCCTGTGATTAATATGGTTTTTCCTTTTAATTTCATAATTTCTTTATTTTAGACTTTTTAGTATATTTTATATTAAAAAAAAGAATTAAAGCGCATAGCTCTCTAATTCTGCTTTCAGGCTCCTGAGCACGCCGCCCATTGGTTTTGCGGTATTCATCGCCCTACACATCACAAGGGCTCCTTCTACGGCGGCGACTGCTTTAAATGCGTAAACGGCCGGATCAAGTTTGTCAGAAAACTCACCCGCATTAATGCCTTGGTTTAATATACTGACAAATATTTCCTGTCCTTGACGAATGACACCGGCTATTTTTTCTTTAACGGCGGGAAAGTTATCATCGGACTCCACGGCAACATTAAATACAGGACACCCACCTTTAAGGTAAGTATTCAACGGGTCTTTATAAAAATCGAAATAGGCAAATACCTTACCTTTTGCTGTTTTACTTTTATTGATAGTTAACAACATTTTTTCGGTGTTGGCATTCAGCATGTGATCGACAACCTGTAGCGCAAGGTCTTCTTTACCTTCAAAATGACCGTAAAGGCAACCTTTAGTAAGGTTCGTAGCAGCTAGCACATCGTCTATATTCGCCCCGGATATTCCTTTCTGATTAAAAATAGGTGCCGCTGTTTCCAGGATAAATTGCTTTGTTCTTTCGGCTTTAGTAAGCATATTAATAAATTTTACAATACAAAAATATACTAAAAAGTACAATAAAAAAAACTTTTTAGTATATTTTTTAATTTATTTTAGATGAGTATTAAATCGCACTGAAAGAGTTGGCTCATAGAATTCGAATAACATTGTAATACGTTACAGATACGGGATATCTCTATCCCGCTTTCTGTAACTCTTTGGTTATTAATAATCCTATATGAATGTTTTTTAGGTTATACAAAACGTATTCGGGTTTGGTTAGTAAGCAGGTACCGCAAATATTTAATTTTCGTCATTAGACCAAACATATGATACAGGTGGAGTTTCACTTGTGGGATAGCACTTTTTAAACCATAAATATAATGTAGCTGAAGAAGTTGCAACTTCGACAGGAATAAATCCAGTCAGATAGCTGTAGCCATAACCTTGCGTGTTACTAACCGATGGAGATAACCAGCCTGAAATATATTTATTAAGCATAAAATTAAACCCGGTTTGATTTATAACGCTATTACTACTACTCAATGTCAGGCTTGTTATCCGCAGTTGCAGCAGTGTCTGATAAAACTAATTCCCCTAAATAAATCAGCCACTTACCCTGAGGCAATGTTATATGGTGACCAATTAGCTTGTTGCTTGCCACGGGAATCTGATCTTGGCTTAATGTACCAAAAACCATTGGTTTTAGAGGATTTACTACCGTTTTAAAACACCATTCGCATCAGCTACAACCACTTTATCAGTAGCTTTTGTTCCCTGTGTATGCAGTGGAATTTATATTTCTTATTTTAACACCACCATTACCTGCTGTTGCAGCACCTACGATATCTAATAATTCTGTTGGTTTTGCAGCAGCTTTCGTTCCTACAATTCCTACACCTGTTTTACCATTTTTTAAAATTGTCATCGCATTAAACCATGCTGGATTGCTAAACCCATTCCCTACTTGAAAAATAGGATCTGTAGGAATGAATAAATTAGGAGTACTTACGGCAATAGCATTATTTATTCCTATTACAGTTTCGTAATTAGTCCATCTGTTTTGGTAATATCCGCCGGCGTCGCCATGACATCGAGTGTAGCTTTGGGTAATTCTTTCTGTATTAACTCCCAATAAAGAAGAAGCAAATAATGCTGTAAAGTAAACAATTTTCATCGTTTGTGTTTTTCGAATATTTATCTCTAAATACTTTGAGTTTTATATTTTTTGTATGGTCACATTGGTGACATTTCCGCTACCTGACCCTCCAGATTCTGTTGCCAATACAGTGAAATTTTCAGTGGAAGTTGCTGTAAATCTTACCTGATAGCCAGCAGAAGGTACCATGATCATTGTACCGTTGCCATTACCAATCTGAAAAATCGGATCAGTTGAAGCTCCTAGCACAATGCCCGCACCATTTGAGGCATTTGAAGGTACAGAGCTTACAGTAATACCATTACCGCTGCCCAAAACCAATTCGCCTGGCGATGCGGCAATATTACCAATTCCAAAAACAGCACTCACTGTGCCAAGTGTTTTGTTCTCTTGACCAAATGCAGAAGAACCTGTCCCACCTACGTTATTTGCATAACCAAAAGACTGTGCGAAGTTTGCAGTGACAACATTATTTTGACCAAAAGCAGTAGAACTCGCCCCAGAAATATTATTACTTACACCGGAAACCTGAGAATTACTGCCGCTTATCGTATTGTTTTGACCAAATGCTGCAGAACCCCAACTTCCTGTTCCGACAAGCACCTTATTCGATTGACCAAATGCGATACCATATTCTTGAGTAACTGAATTGGCAAAACCTATCGCAGCACCCGTAAACTGAGTAACCTGATTTTCTACGCCAAAAGCCATTGCACTTTCGCCAGAAACGGTATTATTTTCTCCAAAGGCTGCAGAGTTAGCGCCAACAGTTCCCGTATGAGCAGCTCCTATTCTAACTGCACCAGCCACATCAAGCCTGGTGCCTGCTAATGCGGCATTTTTACCAATGGCTACGCTACCGGTCTGGTAAATGTTCTGCGCATTGATCGTGGCAGGTGTTGTTCCGCCCTGTACATTCCAAGGTTCTATCTGTCCTGTGGAAGCAGGCGTAAACGTTACCCAAATACTTCCATCAAAATAATAATAGCCTGAAGAGGTCACATTGGCGGTTTTCGTAGTCACCGGTGATGCTGCTGATGTGGCATAGATAATCGTTCCAAGCTGATCCGCACCATATAAACCGTCTTTAGCTTTCAATTCATTACCAGTCAACCTCGGCGCTATCAGTCCATCTGTTTTGGTAATATCTGCTGGCGTTGCCATGACGTCCAGGGTAGCTTTTGGCAATTCTGTATTAATTCCTACTTGGGAGTACACCATTGTTGATAACAACAAGGCCGTAATGTAAATAACTTTCATGTTTTTGAATTTATTTGTGTATTATTTTTTTTAAATCTTTTGAATTGAGGATTGCCTAACCTGTATCTCTAAAAAGAGAATACAGGACAGCAACTATATAAATTTGTGTTAGTAAATGAATGTGATAAAAATATAAGCTGGCTAAATCATTTCTGACGTATAAAAAATGGCACTACAATTTCTTTAATGACTGAGGATATTCTATGAAGGAGTTATAGTTTAGAATAAAAATTGCCTTTCTATTTATTTATTTTTATGTGAAAGAAAAATGTGAGGGCATTTGGTAAATTAACTTAGGCTGTTTCCATGGCTTAAAACACATTATCGATCTGATAAGGACTGTAAAAAATCTTATAAAAAAAAATTGCATTTTCATTGTTTTTATGTTTTTGTAAAATTAATTCCGTCTGGCAATAAATTCTGTTACAAATCACGATAAAACTTTCTAAAATGCAAAAAAAACACCTATCTCAAAAATATCTAAAATTTCAATATTCTGAAAATCAAAATATTACATTACTAAAATAAATCAATGAAATTTTAATGTAATATTGTATTTAACATAATAAATTTCAGAATGCAGAAAAATAAGGCTGTTTTCCGATTATGTTTTATAGTTAAAGTAGTTGAGAGTGGGATAAAAAATCGTTCCGCGATATCTAAAGAAAAGAAGTCACATTTGAAAGGTGAGAATTTTTAAATGTTGCGTGTCATTTCAGCATAGATTTTTCAATCTGACCCGATAGATTTCTGTGGACTTCGTATTTAACTATTTGCCATTTTTTATTATTTGATATGATAAAAGGCTTGTTATGTGAAATCCGTTTATAATGGTAAAAAAGTAATTTTAGTTTTCAATATTTTGCTTATATCACTATTGATCCACCGACTAGTTTATTTGTTATCCAACCTGTTGAGCCATCCATAAATATCTTCTGTCGATGAAATTCCCAACTTTTTCCTTAATCTGTTCTTCCGCAATTGTATAGCGCGTGGTGTAATGAAATTATATGTTGCTATATCCTTTGAAGAAAAGCTCAGTCTCAATAATGCGCAAAATTTTAAATTCTCTGTATTGATATCTGGATAGACCGTAAGAAGTGCCTGGTAAAAGTCGGGATAGACCGAAATAAAAAGTGTAACGAATTCGGGACTATTCGTCTTTGCAAGCAAAACGACCTCTTCAAAGCCTTCCTTTACTTTGAGTTTCAGCTCCTGAGTTTCGTTTTCTTTCTCTAATAACTTTTTTTTCTTCAGTTCTATATTTTCTTTTAATTCTTTTTGTTTTTTTCTATTGATTACAATATATATTATAAAAATGAAAAATATTATCACAAAAAATCCAACAATAACAAAATTCCTGTCTTTATTCTTGTATTGAGATTTGATCATTTTCTTTTTGGAATTCATGTGATCCGATGACACAATAATACCTTCCGTACGAGTACCTACCAGACTATCTTTCAGAGGCACATATTTAGCCCTGTAGAATGCTGCATTTTTTTCGTCACCCAACGAGGTATAGTTTTCATACATTAGTTTATAAACATCAATAAGATCTTCTTTCACTGCTTTTTCCTTTATTATCTTCAGAGACCTTCGACAAAATACTAATGATTGCTTATGTTTCTTATCGGAATGAAGGATCTGTGCTCTCTGTCTATAATATATATACATATAGGGAGATTTAATATATTCTCCCAAAGCAAGTACTTTATCACTATAATAGTATGCTGAATCCAGGTTTTTAGAAAAATATTGCTGATAGTCTGCCAAATTTCTGTAAACAGATAAAACATTGCGTTGAAAAATCTTCGGAATATCTAAAGTTCTATCCAGCCTTTCTGATTTTATGATTGATTCAGCTTTTCTCATATAGTGATAAGCTGTATCGTTGTTGACAAACTCATAGCAGGAAGCAATAAGTACGTTGGTCCTTATTTTTGCATTGAGTCTAGCAGTATTTTCTTTAAAGGAAAGATTTACTAACGGCGGTAACTTTCTAAATTCTACAACAGCCTCGCGTTTAAAATCATACTTTAAATAATTCAGACCTGTAATCTCAATGATTTGGTATTTAAACTCCGGTCTTTCTGATATTTGATCCGTATATTTTTTTTCAATGGAGTCAAGATACTTGAAAGAATCTTTATAAAATCCTAAATTGTTAAGTGTACGTGCAATTTTAAGATCACTTTCAATAGCACCATTTTGAAAATTTATCTTTTTGGAAAAGGAACTAGCTTTTTTATACGCTTGTAAACTTTTATTAAAAATAAGTTGATCAGATAGAGAATCCCCCTCTTGCAACAAATGATTGACCACATCCTTTGAGATTATTTTTTGAGCCCTTAGAGGGAGAAAGAAAAATAACACCAATAAAGGAACACAAATCTTTTTTTCAAACTTCATTATATTTATGTTAGATAGCCCGATATAGTATTTAAAAATAAACATCATATTTATTAAATATAAAGAAATTGTATTAAATATTAATTAACTAAGGGCATCAACCTTTAAAAAATTAAAATCAGAGTACAGCTGAAATTTCATTTTTAAGTAACTTTTTATTTAGATAATTGCAGAAAATAAATCGAATAAAGAAATATTAAATTACATCTCGAATCAAAATTTAAAATATATTTTACTTTGACATTCTACTCAATGTTGCCCAAAATATTTTTGAAATTATTTTTGTAAACGATCCTTGATTCAGATTTCCATAATTCTTCAAATTTTAAAAGAACAAGCTTTCAAATTCAGAGGTCAATAAATAGAATTGTCTGTCTAATTAAGAATAAAAATAGTTATGTGAAAGTCTTTTATGTTAAAACCTGTATAATGCTAAAAAATTAAAATTTTGCTTCTTGAAACAGAATTGCAAATTGCCAGAATTTTTTAATGATAGAATAATCTGCAGCGTACCTATCAATCTGTAACGCAAATAGAAAGATTTGTCTAATACATATCCTGTAGTAAATACTTCTTAACAATATCACTACTTGTAGTGACAGGCTTCGTGTATTCACTATATAAAGTGAACAAACAACTCAATAAACAACAATTAAAATACTATTAAACAAACACTTACATCCATTGGCATCAGTTTAGAAATGATTTTCATAATTAACTTTAAAATAAAACATTATGAAAGTTATTCCTAACCGTGTGCCAATGGTTATAAAAATTTATATATCAATAACTTACAATAAAATTAACCAATATAAGAAACACTATATATCGTGCTTTTTATATTTCATTCACTATATATAGAAAACAGAAACAATGTAATTTGGAATATCACAATCCGTCAATTAGGTTGCATTAAAATTAGATTTTGAGCATTTCATCTTTAAAACAAAACCTCCAACTACATTATAGCTGGAGGTTTAATTTTATAGAAGTAAATCAATTATTTTACAAACAGAGCATTATGTAAAACTACAGCTGCTTCTTTAATAGAATTTTGTACTGCAGGTATTTGCCCTAAAGGATTGAGCATTCCGTAATCGTGAATAAATCCTTTGTATTCTGTAATGGTTGTAGGTACACCAGCTTCGTCTAATTTTCTTGCATAAACCACACCTTCATCGTGTAAGATATCATTTTCTGCAACCTGAACCAATGCTGGTGGTAAACCTTGTAACTCATTTAAAGAGGCTTGTACTGGAGAAGCATATTTATTTTTTCGGTCATTGGCGTTGGGTAAATAATTATCCCACATCCATTTCATCAAAGGCGTTGTTAAAAATCTTTCCTGGGCGAATGAAGTATAAGATGGTCTGCTAAAATCAGCATCTGTAACTGGCCATAATAAAATTTGCTGAGTCAATTTCGGTCCTTTTTTATCTTTAGCCATTAGTGCAACAACTGCAGCCATATTACCTCCAACACTATTACCGACAACAGCTAATCTTGTGGCATCAACACCGATTTCTTTTCCGTGTTCGGCTACCCATTTTGTAGCTGCATAAGCTTGGTTAATTTGTACCGGAAAATGAGCATCAGGAGCTGGTGTATAATCTGGGAAAACCGCAACGGTACCACTGTTTATAACCAAATCTCTCACCAATCTTTTGTGGGTAGGATAATCGCCTAAAACCCAACCGCCTCCGTGGAAGAACATAAATACCGGTAAACCTGCCTTTGCTCCTTTAGGTTTTACAACGTGAATTTTTATACTCAATCCATCTTGTGTAATGGTTTTTTCTGTTTCTTCAATATCAGAATAGTCATAGGTTACAGATTTTTGTGCGCCTACCAGAACTAATCTTGCATCTTCGGGGGACATTTGCTCCAAAGGTTTTCCGTCGCCACTGTTCAGTACTTTTAAAAAACCTCTGATATCTTCAATGATATTTGGGTCTTGCGCTGCAGGTACTATTTGCTGTGCCATAATGTTTGAATTGAATGTAAACAAAGTAATTGCTGATAAGGCGATGCCTTTTAAAAATGTACGTCTCATAACTATGATTTTAATTGTTGTATTTTGATAGAGCAAAGTTATGGCGACGTAAAATCCTAAAAAAGACATAAAAGTCAGAATTAATTGTACTTTTTTCCCTCGATGTAATTTATTCGGTTTTTAATTCTTTTTTGAAACCTGCCGGTGTAATTCCAATTTTCTGTGTAAATATTATATTGAAATATGCCGGGTCATCAAAACCTAAATCGTATGCGACTTCTTTAATGGTTAACTCTGTAAACACCAACAGACGTTTAGCTTCCAATAGAATTCTGTTTTTGATGATTTCGTTTGGATTTTCCAGATTCAGTTTTTTGAGTTTGTGAGAAAGTGTTTTCGGAGCAAGATTGAGCAATTCAGCATATTCAGCAACGCTGTGCTTTTCTCTAAAATGAATTTCAACCAAACGACTGAAATTCCTAAAGAAATCCTGTTCTGCAGGTGGTACCATAATTTCCTCAGTAGCCAGATTTTGCTTCTTCCATTCTCGTGTGGCGCGGATGATGGTTTGCTTCAGGTAGACACGAACATTTCCTCAGAAGAACTATTTTTTTCATTAAGCTCATCTTTAATTTGATGTAAAAGTTGCTCAACAAGTTTAGCTTCATTCAATTGAAGATTGACTTTTGGAATTTCGAAAATATTATTGAATAATAATCCATCGCAAGCTACTTCTGCATCGTGAATCTGTACACAATAAAAATCTCGATTGTAATAAATTAAATGTGCTGGTTTTTCTGTAGCCTTAACAACCGAAAAATATTGATTGGTATTGATGAAAAACAATGCTGGCTGTTCAATTTCATACACCTTAAAATCTATCTTGATGATATAATTTTCTGGTACAAAAACAATTTTGATAAATGGCTTGTAAAAATCTCCATTTATCAATTCCAAATCATCCTGATTAAAATGAGTAAATCCTATTTTTTTGTAATTAGATATAAATGTGATATTCTTGCTTTCCATTTTTCAAAAATACAATATAGAAATTTCTTGCAGTATATAACTATTCTAATTCCTCTATAGATTTTGACTCTTTTTAAATGGTCTAAAAACAAAAAATCTTTAAAACATATGCTTTAAAGATTTTTGTATTACATTTTGATAATGTAGTTGCGATCCGGACGGGACTCGAACCCGCGACCTCCGCCGTGACAGGGCGGCATTCTAACCAGCTGAACTACCGGATCAATTTTATTTTAAAAGTAAATTGAAAAAAACTTTCTGCGATCCGGACGGGACTCGAACCCGCGACCTCCGCCGTGACAGGGCGGCATTCTAACCAGCTGAACTACCGGATCAATTTTGTTTTAAAAGTAAATTGAANGATCCGGACGGGACTCGAACCCGCGACCTCCGCCGTGACAGGGCGGCATTCTAACCAGCTGAACTACCGGATCAATTTTGTTTTAAAAGTAAATTGAAAAAAAACTTTTGCGATCCGGACGGGACTCGAACCCGCGACCTCCGCCGTGACAGGGCGGCATTCTAACCAGCTGAACTACCGGATCTCTTATACAATAACGCTAAATGCTTCTCTGTTTATTGTGGTTGCAAAACTACAACTTTTTTTATTACCTGCAAACTATTTACACAAAAAATGCCTTCCAAAAATGGAAGACATTCATTATCAAAGTTATTTTTTTATAAGTGTGCACTTAATTTCTCAGCAATCACCTCTTTTGGAGTTACTCCAACCAATTTATCAACAACCTCCCCGTTCTTAAAAATTAGAACTGTAGGAATGTTTCTTATACCATATTTCATAGAAATATCTTGGTTGTTATCAACATCTACTTTACCAACTACTGCTTTTCCTTCGAAATCGTTTGCTACTTCTTCGATGATTGGTCCCAAAGTTCTACATGGTCCGCACCATACTGCCCAAAAGTCTACTAATACCGGTTTGTCTGATTTTAAAACCTCTTGAAATGAGCTATCTGTAATTTCTAAAGCCATTTTGTTTCTTTTATTTAAATTAATATTATTCTTTATTGATTATCCTTCATTTGGATATTCAAAATTACGCTTTTTGAGTAATAGGATTATCTATGCTCAACATTTGTATTTTCTATAACGAAATTCTGAGAAATCTCTTTTAAAGCTGCCACCAAAGCATCTATCTCTTCTTTTGTTGTCATATGGCTGAAAGAAATACGGAGTGGTGTACAATGATCCATTTCATCTTCAGATAAAACCATCATCATTACGATTGAAGGTTTTGAAGCTCCTGAAGAACATGCACTTCCCTGAGAAATAGCAATTCCTTTCATATCCAATTGAAGTCCGATTAAAGGGTTTTTATAAGGCAATAAAGCACTTAAAACCGTATAAAGACTATTCTCCTCCTCAGAACTTCTCCCATTGAATTTAATGCCCGGAACCTCAGCTGTAAGCCTTTCTGCAGCATAACTTTTAATTTCCTGCATATGGCTTGTGTACACTTCCAGATTATTAAGAGAAAGTTCTAATGCTTTTCCTAAACCTACAATTCCTGCAACATTTTCAGTTCCAGCTCTTAAACTTCTTTCTTGTGGTCCGCCCGTAATGATACCTTTTAAACCGCTTGATTTTCTGATAAAAGCAAAACCCACACCTTTCGGTCCGTGGAATTTGTGAGCACTGCAAGATGCAAAATCAACCTGAATATCAGAGAAATCCAAGTTCATATGAGCCATTGTCTGTACTGTATCTGAATGAAAAATTGCATTATTTGCCTTACACAATTCTGCAACTTTTTTAATATCAATAAGATTTCCGATCTCATTGTTGGCATGCATTAGACTTACCAACGTTTTTTTGTCGGAAGACTTTAATAATTCTTCTAATTTATTAAGATCAATATCTCCTTTTTCGTTTGGACGGATATAGTTTACTTCTACACCTTTACGAGATTTCATATCCAGAATACTTTCAGAAACACATTTGTGCTCCAAAGGAGAACTGATGATTCTCTCAACTCCAAGATGTTCTACACTGGATTTGATGATCATGTTGTTCGATTCGGTACCGCAAGAGGTAAAAATAATTTCTGCGGGGGTAACGTGAAGATAATCTGCAACCTGTCTTCTTACGTTTTCGATAAGAATTTTTGCTTCCTGCCCAAAACTGTGCGTTGAAGACGGATTCCCAAAATTCATCTTCATGGTACCAACCATTGCATCGATAACTTCTTCTGAAAGCGGCGTTGTCGCAGCGTTATCTAAGTATATTTTATTCATTTTTACTTTGAATATATTAGTTTCTACGGAATATGATTTACACAAAATGCCCAAAATCATCCGATCTATGAAATTCAAAGTATCTTTTGATTCTTACATTTTTACCGCTCAAAATTAGTGAAAAAATTGATAATGTCCTTCATTTGCCCATTTTAGCATTGGCTTATCTCCGGAAGTATCTCCAAAAGCAATGATTTTATCGTATTTATTATCGTTAATTTCAGCTTTTATTCTCACTAATTTTTCTTTTCCATTGCAGTTTTTTCCAATGAAATTTCCTGTGAAAACACCGTTCTGGAACTCGGCTTTTGTGGCTACAAGCTGCATTTTGAATGCATCGGCAAAGGGTTTTGCCCAAATATCCAGAGAGGCAGTTACTAATAGACTGTTCGTATGATCTCTATCTATATTTTGAATAAAGTCAAGCGCATTTTCCCTCACAATTTTGGGATAATTTTCTTCAAAAAACTGCTTAGATTTTTTCTCTATTTTTTCTTGAGTTTGCCCTTTTAGAATAGAACCAATAAAACTTTTCTTCACCTTTTCGGTTTCGGCAAGCTTCAATTTTAATAAAACAAAAAGCGGAACGTGTTTTAAAAACTGTAATCGGAATTTTGCAGGATCATAAAATTTCAGATACATAAACATGGTATCCTTGTAAGTCAAAGTTCCGTCAAAATCAAAACAATACAATTTTTTCATTTTACTTAAAGCTTTAATTTTTTAAATATAAATTCAGGAATATTCCTGATAATCATCATTATAATTCCCCAGATCGGCAAAACATATGCAACATTTTTCTGCTTTTTATACGCCTTGAAAATATACGCTGCTGCCTGTTTCGGAGTTGCCGTTAATTTAGGATTTAGGGGTAAACCTTCTGTCATTTTGGTTGCCATAAATCCTGGTTTTACAGTCAGAATATGAACTTTTTTATCGAAAAGATAATTTCTTAATCCACTTAAATATGCTGTAAAAGCTGCTTTTGCACTTCCGTAAATAAAATTACTCTGTCTTCCTCGATCACCAGCCACAGAAGACAAACCAATGATTGTTCCCGATCTTCTGCTTTCAAATTTCTGAGCAAAATAATTTATCACAGGAACCAATTTTGAGTAATTGATATCAATAATTCTCTCTGTATTCTTATTATCATACAAACCTTCTTCTGTTCCGTCGCCTAAATATCCGGTTGCGCAGAATAACAGATTTGAATTGATATTTTCAAACTGATTATAGTCGATTTCTTTCATTAAATCAAGTTCTATAACTTGTGTCTGTTGAAGAAATTTCACATCAATATGTCTTGCAAATCTCTCGGTCGTTTCTTTATTTGAGGTAAAAAGAAATATTTTTTCAAATTTTTCTCCTTTCTGTAATGCTTCTTCTACAAAAGCCTGTGCTACTTCCGATGTACTTCCTAAAACGATCATTTGTGTTAAATATTATTTAAGATTCTTTTGTGCTGTAAAGAAACAAATTTGGAACTTTGAACATTTTTCAGATAATTGGTCAAAGACGATCTGCTCATGCTGTCTTTTGTAAGGTAAATTCTTCCGTTATATTGCTGAACAATTTCATCCAACTGATCAATTAATTTTTTCAGCTTAGAATTCACTTTAAAATCCAGTGCCAAAGAATATCCTTCAAAAGGGAAAGAATTATATGCCTGCGGATTTTCTTTTCCGTACAATTTCAGAACCGCTAAAAAAGATCCGTTTCCACTATTGGCAATTGTTTCCAAGATTCTCTTCATGCCTTCTTTTCCGGTTTCTTTAGGAATCATCATCTGATATTGAATAAATCCTGACTTTCCATAAATTTTATTCCAATCCTGAACAAAATCCAACGGATAGAAAAAAGTTTCATAATCTGTAAAATTCTTAACTTCTTTTTTCGACTGTTTTTTATAGTACAGGAAATTAAAAATCCTCACCGTTAAAGCATTTAAAACAAACCCGGGAAAGTAAAACGGAACAGTTGGCTCAAATTTCTTACTTAACCGTAAAGGTTTTTCTTTAAATTTTTCAGGTAATTCGTGTTGAAAAGCGTGCTCACCTCTCATTAAAATACTTCTTCCGATATTTTTTCCTCTTTGAAGACAGTCGATCCAAGCAACAGTATACGTCCAATTTTCACTTTCTTCGAATAATTGGAAAATTTCATCTAAGTTTTCCGCCTTAATACTTTCCTGACGAATATATGCGGATTCAATATTTTTCAATTTGAATTTTGCGGTAAGAATTATTCCCGTAAGACCCATTCCGCCGATCGTTGACCAGAATTTATCTGCATTTTCCTCCCTTGAACAAGTAATGATGTCACCGTTTTCGATCATCAATTTAAATTCAATCACATATTCCGAAAAACAACCTTCTGCGTGGTGATTTTTACCATGAACATCAGAAGCAATGGCACCTCCCACAGAAACGAATTTTGTTCCCGGCGTTACATACAGGAAATATCCCTGCGGAACAGAAATTTCCAGAACATCAGAAAGCAAAACCCCCGATTCACATTCAATAATTCCGTTCAAACGATCGAAACTGATGAATTTATTTAATTTTTTTGTTGAAAATATATGTTCGCCCAAAGAAGCATCTCCGTAGCATCTTCCGTTTCCTCTTGCAATGACTTCATTATTATTTAATACAAATTCTCTTATATTTTTGAAGCTGTCTTCAGACTTCATTTCTTTTTCTACTATGGGAAAATTGCCCCAATTGGTGACTTTCTGTATAAAATTCGGCTTCATTTTTTAAAGTAAATTTGAATTAGAAATGCAGCCACCCATAGTAATAGAGTAACCTGAATGTATCTGTCTCTGTAAACAATTTTTGTAGGGGATTCTGTTCTGTTGTAGACTAATGTCTGCTGTAAGTACCTCAAAAAAGCAAAAACCACAAAAATTACCGTATAAAAAACTCTTTCGTGAAATCTTGCCTGAACCTCCGGTGATAATGTAAACATTAAATAACATACAATTGCCAATGTTACGGAAATCGAAAGTGCGATGTCTGCAAACTGAACGTTGTAACCGTCCAAAGCTTTTCTAGTTTTACCCGAAACCTGAGCGTTAATTAATTCTCCACGTCTTTTTCCAATTGCTAAAACCAATGCTAAAACAAACGTTAATAGAATTGCCCACTGGGAAATACTGATTCCTGTTATGTAACCTCCCGCCAAAACTCTTAACACAAATCCGACTGCTATGATAGAAATATCAATAATCGGAACGTGTTTTAATTTAAAAGTATAGGCAAGATTCATCACAAAATAGAAGCCTACAATTGTGGCAAATTTCCATAAGGGTTGATGAAAATAGGCCTGAGCAAAGAATACAAGCGCAATATCGGCAGCAATAAGACCAATAAAAATACCAATAGCCTGTTGTTTTGAGATGGCTCCACTTGCCAATGGTCTTCTTCTTTTTTCGGGATGTTGTCTATCTGCTTCAATGTCGTTGTAGTCATTTAATATATAAACAACACTTGCTGCCAACGAGAAGATGATAAAGGCAAAAATACTTTTGGAAAGTAAATCAATGTTTTTGATATTACCTGAGAAAAATAGGGGAACAAAAACAAACAGGTTTTTCACCCATTGCTCTATGCGGAGCAGCTTTAAATATTTCTTCATTTATGTTATTTCAAATGCAAAAGTAATGATTTCAAAAATAATCACCATAAAAATACAAAAATAACCGCAATAGCGGTTATTTACGAAAATATTTATATGTTAATTAATTTATTGCCCCTGTTGAGCTTCATTAATCATTTTTTCATTTGCAGTAATGGCAAATTCTACTCTTCTGTTTTTTGCTCTACCTTCATCGGTATCGTTGGTAGCGACTGGAGAACTTTCTCCCTCACCTTTAGCAAACATTCTGTTAGAAGTAATCCCTTTAGATAGTAAATAAGATTTTACCGAATTTGCTCTTCTTTCAGAAAGACTTAAGTTGTAAGAATCTGATCCAACGCTGTCTGTATAGCCGTAAATATTGATATTCGTATCAGGATTATTTGCTAAAACCTGAGATAATTTATCCAAGTTTGTTTTTGCAACAGCAGTAAGATCCGAAGAATTGAAAGCAAAGTTTACAATACTTTCATTCAAAGTAATTTTAATACCATCTCCTACCCTTTCCACCTGAGCTCCCGGTAAAGTTTCTTTAATTTCTTTAGCCTGCTTATCCATTTTATTACCGATTACGTTACCTGCAACACCACCGATAATTCCACCTAAAACAGCACCAATAGCTCCATTTCCGCCTTTTCCTACATTGTTTCCTAAAATCCCTCCAAGTACAGCTCCCGATGCCACACCTACTGCCGTACCTCTTTGCTGATGATTAGAATTCTGTACAGCCTCACAACTTGTAAGCAATAAAGCTGATGATAAGAAAAGAGCACCTATATATGTTTTTGAAAATTTCATTTTTTTTAATATTTAAAGTTTAAATTATTTCATTCCTGTTCTTTCGAAGTTGTAAACAACTCTTACATTTTCTCCGTCAAAAGGAATATTCTGTTCTAATGAGAATTGATCTGTACTTTGGTTTGTAAGCGTTAACGCATATCCTGCAGTATTTTGTTTGGCTTTTGTACCGTCTGCGATTTTTTTGAAATTAAATGTATTTCCGCTTACCACATCTACTTTAATAGGCTGTGTAAAACCTGCTCCGCATGATCCGCCTCCGTTTAATGTATAAGCTCCCGTCCAGTTATTTGGAATCAACCTCCAGTGACTTCCTACGAAACACTGTGCATCTACACCATCATCGAAAGGTTTAATTTTGAAACTCTTATCATAATTAATGCTTGTGATCTGCCAATCACCCTTCATTTTAAGAAATTCTGATCTTTGGCTCTGAGCCGTTTGAGCATTTTTAACCCCGGAACAAGACACTGCGAAAAGTGAAGTTCCCAATACACCTGCAAGTAGTAACTTTTTCATTTTTGTTGTTTATTATTTGTTAGTTTAAAGTTACAAAAAACCGTGCCAAATTTTTAAATTATCAATAAAAAAAGTCCGAAAATTTCGGACTTTTTATTCTTCTACCTTAAAAACAGGAAGATAAATTATTTTTTAACAGCCTTTTTTACGGATTTTTCAGTCTTCATATTACCTGATTTTCCGTTGTAAAATTTTGAATATGCATATTCTGCCGCTTTTTTAACATCAATAACACCACCAGCCTGAGAATAGTCACCAAAATGACCAACAGTACTTAAATTACTAGATTTTACCAATGACTCAATAATCTGAGCCGGAGTAAGATTTGGCATGTACGCTAACAAAACAGCGGCAGCACCAGCTACTACAGGAGAAGCCATTGAAGTTCCCTGTAAATATTTATACTCGTTATGAGGAACAGTAGAATAGATTTCCTCACCTGGAGCAAAAACATTCACCATTTTCTTATTATAGTTAGAGAAACCAGCTCTCAAAGCATCATTTTTGTTTGTACTTGCCCCTACCACCAAAACGTTATTTACGAATGGCGCTTCATCGGTAACATTTTTAAAGTTAGTTGGATAGGCAATATGTTCTGCAACATCTTCGTTTTCGTTACCCGCAGCCTTTACCAAAAGAACTCCTTTATCCTGAGCATATTTGAACGCATCCCAAACAACATTCTTACCTGGAGAAACCGGTTTACCAAAGCTCATATTTAAAACTTTAGCACCATTATCCACTGCATATCTGATTGCATTAGCAACATCTTTATCTCTTTCGTCACCGTTAGGAACTGTTCTTACAGACATGATTTTTGCCACTTTTGAAGCAACACCGTACTGAACCTCTTTTCCGTTTGGAAGACCTGCAATGATACCCGCAACGTGAGTTCCGTGTTCTGCATCAGAACCTTCATAATGGTTGTTTCCGTAAGATTTTTCAGAATAATCATCGTAATTATCACCTACAATTTCTTTTCTTGGATCGTAAGTAAGATCATACTGCTTTGCCTGAGGTCCGAAATAATCCAAAGCTTCTTTCATTTGCTCTTTCATTATTTTTTCAAACTCAGCAGGAGATTTTCCTTTAAACTCAGGGCTTTGAGCAACTTGATTTAAAACCTGAACAACTATTGCATCTTTTTGTTCAGCAGGTTTTATTGAAGCAACATTTTCAGGAGTAACAGTCTTTCCATTTAACAATTTTACCATTGTTGGAATGGCATTATTAATCATAGTATACGTCTGAAAACCTTGTTTAGCATCAACACTTTTCTTAGAGAAAAGTTCTTTAGACTTCATATACATCGCAAACTCTTCTGGCATTTTAGCTTGGTTTGCTTTGTTTTTAGTAGAATCATCACCTTCAAAAATTGGTTTGTATTTAGCAACAACTCTCGTTACTTCCATATTATCGATTCCGATGTCTCCGTTTTTACCACCGATGAAATTCCATCCGTGAATATCGTCGATGTAACCGTTTCCGTCATCATCTTTACCGTTATTAGGAACTTCATTTGGATTTGTCCATACATTTTTCACCAATCCAGGGTGATCAACCTGCACTCCGCTGTCTAGCACTCCGACAACAACTGTTTTAGGTTTAAGACCTTTAGATTCTAAAAATTTATATGCATTTTCAGTATTTACTCCGTATACTTTTGTTGTTCCAAAATCTTTATGATACCAAGTTTTAAGATCTTTATCTTCATTCTGGTCAGCCTTCAGTTGCGCTTCCTGAGCGTAAGAATAGCTAAAGCCCACTAAAAAAACAGCAGCTAATAATACCTTTTTCATGTTAGTATGATTGTTTAATATTTTTAATATAAGTCAAAGATTCCGGTCCTTTGTTACAAATCAGATCCAAAATTGATAAATCTTTCAAAAATCCAAGCTTATCTGAAAATGTCTGATAATATTCATTCATCTCAAATTCTGAAGGATTTTTAGCCGAAAAACTTTCTCTTAAATTGAGTTCTTCCGGATTTTTGATATATTCTATATTCAAAGAGTGTGCCTTTTCCGTTTTAAGAATCTGCTGGATAATCTCAAGACTTTTAAGATTAAAATCTAATAAATTTTTCTCTTTCAAATCAAATATTTTTCTGAATTTATCTTCGTAAAACTCAAAATAAGGAGAACTTTGATACGCTGTTTTTATTGACTTCCAGTGAAGTTTTCTCCAATCTTCGGTGTAAGAAATTTCAATATTCTTAAATTCTCTTTTATTATTATGAGCAATCGGAATTATTAATGACAATTTTCCATTGGCACCATAAATATTGGTTCTGTTTCTATATGTTTGCTTCGGAAAACTCTCAAACTGTTCAAATAAAATCTCATTCTCAGCATCTAAAAATGCTGAAAACCATGAAATTGGTGGTAAATAAAATACCGGTAATAATACATTCTTCATATTCATAATGCAAAAATGAAGTATTTTTTCAAATACTTCATTTTATTTTCTTATTTATTTTAATTTATAAATCGTCTTCTGTTTTTTTCTTTCCGAATAACTTCATAAAATATTCCCAACCGAAGAATAAGATAAGAATCATTACTGCAACCCACCAATAAGAAGTTTTATTAGCTTCTCCAGTGTTGGTTGCTTTAAACATTCTGTCCCAACGGATTCTCCATCCGTCAGCCTGATATGAAGATTGCGAGTCATTAAAAACTCCTTCTATACTCATCCAAGTAAACATCGGTTTTCCTACAATATTTTCTTCCGGAACAAAGCCAAAGAATCTTGCATCCAAAGAAGAATCTCTATTGTCTCCAACCATCATATAATAATCCTGTTGGATGGTATATTGATTTGTTTCTTTCCCATTGATGAAAATCTTTCCGTTCTTATTTTCTAATGTATTATGCTCATAATTTTTTACAATCCATTGATATTCTGGCAATGTCTCCTGACTAATCGTTACAATGTCTCCTTTTTTAGGAATTTTAAGGGGTCCATATTGATCTTGATTCCACCCTTTATTAATAGGGAAAATAGAATTTGTTGTATCTATTTTAGTTCTTAACTGATCTCGATAAGCAACTCCTCCATCACCTTTATTCATAATTTCTTCATGAGCAGAAACCACCTGAGGCAAGGCCTTAATTTCCTTAAGTCTAGAATTTGTAAGTTGCATCATGTATACAATATTCTTTGGATTAATATTGTATTTATTAGGGGCTCCAGGAGAGAAAAGTCTTTCATTATCTAATACTAAGATAGAAATAAATCCTAAGCGTTTATACAATGCAGGAACATCAATCTCACTACTTGCTTCAATTAAAAAAGCATGCTGAACATCTTGGTCACCTAAAACCGTTTCTGGCTTTCCATTAACAAACATTTTTCCGTTCCTCATCTCAAAAGTATCACCCGCAACTGCAACACATCGTTTAACATAAGGATCTTTTCTATCAATTGCTGTATGAACAGAATCCCTCGGGTAATTAAACACAACAATATCATTTCTCTGAGGTTTATTGAATTGGAAAATTCTTGCGTAAGGTAATTTTACACCGTCAGCATAAGATTTAGGATCATCTTTAGGATTTCCTTTTTCACCTGTATCTGTGATTGTTCCCTGCAGGAAAGGTATTGCTAAAGGACGCATCGGAAGTCTGTATCCGTAGCTCCATTTGTTTACGAAAAGGAAATCACCCACCAATAAAGTTCTTTCCATAGATCCTGTAGGAATTCCGAAAGGCTGCGTAACAAAAACGTGGATAATTGTTGCGAAAACCACTGCAAAAGTCACAGATCCGAAGAAAGAATCCTTCTTTTTATTTTTCGCTTCTTTCTCTTCATCAGTTAAGAATAAATCATTTTCTGTCTCATTTTCCAATTCCACATCTTTACCATAATTTACCGTTGCCATATAAATAAACGGAAGAAGTACCGTCAATAACTGATCTTTGAAAAGAGTTTTTCCAAATTTTTTCATTAAATACAAATGAAAAACAGACATCATAATCGGTCCCACGATTGGCAAATACGATAAAAGTGCCCACCATTTCGGATGTTTTGTTTCTTTAAGGATAATGAAATAATTGTAAAAAGGTATAAAAGCGAATAACGGACTATACCCCAATTTCTTGAACAGCTTCCAAGTGGAAATCCCCATCAATACTGATAAGATGAGAACATAAACTGTATACGTTAAAAAATAATTCATAAATTTTTGTGCCTAATCTATAATATGAGTAATTGGTAATGAGCAATGAGTAATTTTTACTGCTCTTTATTTATTACTATTAGTTCGCAATGTAGGGATTTTGTTACAAAATTAAAGCCCCAAAACATCCTTCATTCCGAAATTTCCTTTTTTATCTTTAATCCATTCTGCAGCGACAACTGCCCCCAATGCAAAACCGTTTCTATTGAAAGCGGTATGTTTGATTTCAATTTCATCCACCTCGTTTCTGTAGAAAACACTGTGAGTTCCCGGAACTTCATCTTCGCGGATTGCAAAAATACCTAGTTGATTCCCTTGAGTTTCTTCCAGTTTCCAAGCGTCAAATTTCGGATTGTTTTTAAAAATACCTTCTGCAATGGAAATCGCTGTTCCACTCGGTGCATCAAGCTTATGAACGTGATGAATTTCTTCTAACTGGCAAGAATATTCATCCAAATTTTTCATTAAATCGGCTAACTTTTCATTTAAAGCAAAAAATAAATTTACACCTAAACTAAAGTTAGAACCATATAAAAAAGCCGTGTCATTTTCAACAGTCAGTTTTTCAACTTCCTCTTTCTTTTCCAGCCAGCCCGTTGTTCCACAGATTACGGGAACTTTATTTTCAAGACAAGCTTTAATATTGTGATAAGCCACTTCCGGCAAAGAAAATTCTATGACAACATCCGGATTATTAAGATTTTCAGCAGTTGGGGTTTCTTTTAATCGGGCAACGATTTCATGACCTCTTTTTGTAGCAATTTCATCAATGATTTTACCCATCTTACCATATCCAACTAATGCTATTTTCATATTTTTTATTTATATGTTTTTAATTTTAATGCAAATATCGCAAAGTTTTCATTTAAAATCCATCTGCATATTTTTTCGTTCGCAAAGGTGTTTGACTATGTCGAATCTTCGATTTCACTTAGCAAAGACGTATTGAATTAAAACAGTATATCCTTATTAAAATCTATAACTTAAACTTAAACCCGTTTTAGGTGGAGTAATTCCGTATTGATCCTGAATGACTGTAGGATTAAAAGTTAAATCCGGATCATGGCGAGCCTGATATAAATGAGCATCTACAACGGCATCTACAATATTCAAAATATAAATTAAACCCGTTATTGCAATCGCATAATCTCTTTGTCTTTTTGCCCTGTCCTGAACATTTGCCAACGCTACTTTATCTAACCAAGGATGGCTGTCAACAAATTCGTTAGGCGTTCCGTTGAGTTTTGCCAGATAATATTCCCTATATTTTTTATACTGATTATCATTCCAAATTGCAATCCCAACTCCGGTTCCTACCGCTCCCAAAACGATGGGAACTTTGATATATTTCTTGTTATAAACCTGTCCCAATCCCGGAAGTACAGCGGAATATAAACCCGCTTTCGTAGGATTAAGTTTTAAAGTTTTCGTCGTCGGTCCGTTTGCTTTTTCAAGATCTGCAATGACTTTCGATTCAGACTTTGGCTTGGTATTGTTTTTTTCTATAGACACGCTGTCTTTCGGGTGATATTCTACCCGGATCGTATCGTTAGGATTTACCTGTGAATATGCTACAGCAAACAGACACAAGAAAAAAGTGAAAAGTATTTTTTTCATTTATTTAATATGAGATAAAATATATTCAAGCTCATCTTCATTTTTGAAATCAAGAACAATTTTACCTTTTTTACCATTCGGAGAAGCTTTTATCTCCACTTTTACATCTAAAATATCAGAAATTGTTTTCTGAACTCTTTTATAATTATTAGAAAGCTCTGCTTTTGCTTTTTTTGCAGCAGGTGATTTTGGATTTTTCAAAGCCGCCGCCGCCTGTTCTGTCTGACGAACATTCAGTCTTTCCTGAATAATCATTTCAAATAAGACCTGCTGGTGCTCTTCATTTTCAAGACTGATGATTGCTCTTCCGTGTCCTGCAGAAATCTCACCGCTTCTGATCGCATTCTGAATATCGGGGTTCAATCGTAACAATCTGATAGAGTTGGTAATAGTACTTCTGTCTTTACCTACTCTATGGCTGAGATTTTCCTGAGTAAGACCAATTTCATCCATCAATCTTTGATATGTTAATGCAATCTCAATAGCATCAAGATCTTCTCTCTGAATATTTTCAACAAGAGCCATTTCTAAAAGCTCCTGATCATTTACCAGACGAATATAAGAAGGAATCGAATCTAAACCTGCAATTTTACTTGCTCGGAAACGTCTTTCCCCAGATATAATTTCGAACTTTTCTCCGTCTTTTCTTAACGTAATAGGCTGAATCACCCCTAAATTTTTAATGGAGAGAGCAAGTTCGTTTAATGCTTTTTCATCAAAATAAGTTCTTGGCTGGGTAGCGTTGGGATAAATATCATCTAAAGATATTTCCACAATATTCCCCACAAATTTGTCTGCACCTTCATCGGTAGCAGAATTAATCATGGTTTTGGATTCTGCACTTAGAATTGCCCCTAAACCACGTCCCATAGCTCTTTTCTTGTCCTTCATATTATGCTCCAAACCCTATTAATTCTTTACTAATTTTTCATTTCTTAATAAAACCTCTTCCGCCAGCTGAATATATTGTACAGCTCCTTTACTTTCGGCATCGTAATTTAAGATACTTTCTCCGAAACTTGGTGCTTCGCTCAATCGTACATTTCTGCTGATAATCGTTTCAAAAACCATTTCGGGAAAATGTGAATTTACTTCTTCCACTACCTGATTAGACAATCTCAATCTGCTGTCGTACATCGTAAGAAGCAACCCTTCGATATCTAAATCTTTATTATGAATTTTCTGAACATTTTTAATGGTATTCAATAACTTCCCAAGACCTTCCAATGCAAAATATTCACACTGAATCGGGATGATCACAGAATCTGCGGCAGTAAGGGCATTTACCGTGATAAGACCTAAACTCGGAGCACAGTCGATAATGATATAATCGTAATCGTCTTTTACCGTCGCCAATGCTTTTTTCAGCATATATTCTCGGTCTTCTTTGTCTACCAGTTCAATTTCGGCTGCTACCAAATCGATATGAGAAGGAACGATATCCAAATTCGGAGTCGTTGTTTGTTTGATACAGTTTATAGTGTCTACGCTATTTTCCAAGAGATTATAAGTAGAATATCTAACATTTTCAACCCCTAAACCTGAAGTTGCATTAGCCTGAGGATCAGCATCAATGATTAATATTTTTTTCTCCAATACCCCTAACGCCGCTGCTAAATTCACAGCTGTAGTGGTTTTCCCAACTCCTCCTTTTTGATTAGCGATACCTATAATTTTTCCCATTGCTTGAACTTTAAGATTCAAAAATACACTTTTTTCTTTGCTCTTAATGAATGAAGAAAATGAAAATTGAGTTAAAATATTGTTAATAAGCGTTTTAACATTAAAAAAAATTATCCACAAAAAAAATTCTTTGTGGATAACTGTTCAGGATTTGATTTTTATATCTTAATTATCAAACTTCATAGTTATTGGAAATTTAAATGCGCTTCTTACGGATTCACCTTGTTTGTTTTTTCCAGGAGTCCATTTTCCTTTTGCAGAAATAGCTCTAATGGTTCTTATCGCTTCACTATTAAAGTCTGCATCTGCACCATTCGCTTTAATTCCTGAAATCGTTCCGTCTATTTCTACAATAAAAGTAATGGTTGTTCTCATCACATCTCCGGATTCAAAACCTGAACCATCGAAGGTATTCATTACCTTATTTCTGAAAGATTCTAAACCTCCACCAAAATTAGCCTCTTGCGCCAAATCTTTAGGATCTACAATCTTATTTCTATCAACAGGCTGAGTAATTACTTGTGGAGGAACAGTATTAATTACAGGTCCTGTCCCAATTGTTGGAGTTGTATTAACATGAATATTTGGTGGAGCAACGATACCATCAGAATTATTTTTTACTCCAGCCACGGCACCTTCAATTTTTTCAATAACTTGCTCGTTGGTTGGATTTGCTGTTGGATCAGGAACTCTGTTATCAAAAGTTTTTACAGCAGCAGAAGCAGGTTGAGGTGGAACTACTGTAACTGGTGGTTTAACCGTAGGATCATTTGGAATAAACACCGGAGGTGGCAACTCATAAATATCCTTGTTAGGAATTACTTCCGCAGTTCTAAATGCCGAAATAATCATTGGTGTAATAGATACTGCAGCCAATAAGCTTACTCCGATAAAAAGTGATTTTGTTAGAATTCTGTCTGCTTCATTTCTTAAAGCGTATGCTCCATATTCTTTGTTACGGTTTTCGAAAAGGATTTCGTTTAATCGAAACTCTTGATTTTGCATGTGTTTCATTACTATAAATATTTAAACTGTTAAAATTACTCGATTATCATTCTTTCATTTCTCGTTGACAATATTTAATCCAATATCAAAAAATTTGCCAATTTTTTAACAAAATGTTAATATTTATAATTTTAACATGACAATATTTAAATTTAACAATGCTAACAATAACAATTATCTAATCTTTCGCAGATAAAACAATTAAAATCAATTTTTTATGAAATTTATAGAAGAATATTTGTACGACCGAATATTGCATTGACAGACAAACGCCCTAGCCCCGATTGTAATGAAAATCCTTTTTTGAAAAAAAGATTGCAATGGAAAGCGGGAAATAGCTTCAAATAAAAAAGAGACCATCAAAATTGACAGTCTCTTCCTATGTTATTAAAAAATTCCTTAGAATAATTCTTTTCTGATAATGTTCTGGCTTCTTTCAGGACCAACAGACACTAAGTAAACGTTGATTCCCAAATACTTTTCGATAAATTCGATGTATTTCTGAGCTGTGTCAGGAAGTTCGTCGTAGCTTCTTACTTTCGTTAAATCTTCAGTCCAACCCGGTAAATCTTGGTAGATTGGCTCGTAGTTATACAATTTCTCTGTTGAAGAAGTGAAATAATCGATGATTTTTCCGTCTTCAGTTTTGTAATGCGTAACGATTTTAAGGTTTTCAATTCCTGTAAGAACGTCTAATTTCGTAATTACTAAGTTATTGATTCCGTTGATCATACAAGCGTGTTTTAAAGAAACAAGGTCTAACCAACCTGTTCTTCTTGGTCTTCCTGTTGTTGCTCCGAATTCACCACCAATTTGTCTGATGCTTTCTCCTAATTCGTTATCTAATTCTGATGGGAAAGGTCCGTTTCCAACTCTTGTACAGTATGCTTTTGCAACACCGATTAAGTTTTGAAGTGACGTTGGTGGAACTCCCGCGCCCGTACAAACCCCTCCAGTTGACGGAGAAGATGAAGTTACGTATGGATACGTTCCGAAGTCGATATCAAGCATCAAAGCCTGCGCTCCTTCGAATAAAACGTTTTTACCGTCTCTGATCGCTTCATTTAATTCCAGTTCCGTATCAACGATTCTGTCTTGAAGCTGTTTTCCTATTTCTAAATATTCGTTGTAGATTTCTTCAACGTCTAAAGTCGGTTTTCCGTAGTATTTTTCAAAAAGAGAATTCTTAATTTTTAAGTTTTTCTCGATTTTATCTCTTAAAATCTCAGGATTCAGAAGGTCGATCATTCTGATACCTACTCTTGCAATTTTATCTTCATAGCAAGGTCCGATTCCTTTTTTCGTCGTTCCGATCTGCGTTCCTCCGTGCTCTTCTTCACGGTACGTATCCAAAAGAATGTGGTAAGGCATGATTACATGCGCTCTTCTGCTGATGAAAATGTGATCTGTTCTCAAGCCTTTGCTTTCGATCTGATTCACCTCCTTAATGAAAGATTTAGGATTTACCACTACTCCGTTTGCAATGATACACTTCCCTTTGCACTGAAGAACTCCCGATGGAAGAAGGTGCAAAACGAATTTCTCATCCCCTACATAAACTGTGTGACCAGCATTGTCCCCTCCTTGGAAACGTACAACGTAATCCGATTTTGCCGATAAAACATCCGTGATTTTTCCTTTACCTTCATCTCCATACTGAAGACCTACAACTACGTAAGTTGACATATTTTACTTTTATTTTAGATTCATGCAAAATTACTTTTAAAAAATTGGGTGGGCAAATTTGTGGTGGATTTTATTTTTGGGTTGAGTGGGAATCATGTGATTACCTTTTATTATATTTGAACAAAACTAACCATAAAACATAACAAACATGAAATTTGAAAGTTTACCAGAAACACAAACAAACTTAGTTGAAAAAAACAGTCAAAATCTTCCAGAAAAAAGAACAACTTTCGACATTGATGCTTTTAAATCAATTTATTATTGGGCAAATGCTAAACCTGACACTCAATTAAAACTATTTAGAGAAAGAAAAATCATTTCACTTTCTGACATCCATGAGTTAAATACTAGAATTGGAAATAAATTAAAAAACCACAACATTGAAACATTTTTAGTTACTTTAAATTTTGTCCTTACAGAAGGTAATATTAGAGAATATGCTTCGTGGGATGAATTTAGTAGAGAAAATTGGCAATTTATTAATCAAAGAACACAAACCATAAGTATTACATGGGATTTAACATTTTCAATACCGAATTATCATCTTCCTCAACGACATACTTTAAAAGTTAGAATTGGTAGTGCTATACCACCAAAAGATCTTTTCCACTTTATGTTAAACACTGATGAAACGAGTGATCTTTTAAGTATGCGTGCAGAAGGAATGGTAAAAGTTGATTTTATTAATCAGGTTTTAGGAAACGAACTTATTAATATAGTTAACGAATGGAATGAAGGCTTAAAAACAATTGAACGTAAAAATAATTTCCAGTCATTTTTGGAAAAATATGAAGGGTATATTAGCAAATCAATTTTATATTTTTGCCCTTTATTAATTCTATTTTTAGGTTTTATATATCAAAATTTAATCATTAAAGAATTAGATCTTTCTAAAGATTTAAACCTCATAACATTAGAAAGAACATTGCTGATTGGTGCAACAATAACAAGTATAGGTTTAGTTTTATCCAGATTCTTTGCAAATCAATTCAGTAGAAAAATCGGCAAATTTAAAATTCCGTCAGGTATTTTAATAACTAAAGGTGACGAAGCCTATAATGATGAATTAAAAATAGAGAATAAAAATATTATAAAAGATATATCAGGAAAGGTATTAATAAGCTTAACAGTTGCAATAATAATAATTGGTTTAAAATACTTATATGCCTATTTTTTTGGCACTAAATAAAAACTGTTAAAATAAAAGCTTTTCAGGTATTTTGAAAAGCTTTTTTTATCTCATTTCAACAAAACCTCACTCTTCACCCCAATCTCCTCCAAAAACACCCCATCATGCGAAATCACCACCAAAGTTCCATGATAATCTTTAATAGAATTCGTCAGAATTTCCACATTTTGAAGATCTAAATTATTTGTCGGTTCATCGAGTATCATCATATCGGGCGCTTTATTGCTGATGGAAAGTCCACACAGAAGAAGTCGCAGGCGTTCTCCACCACTTAGAACATCACATTTTTTGTCCCAGGTTTCCTTTCCGAATAAAAATCTTGACAATAAGGTTTTCACTTCAGATTCCTGCAACGCTTGATCGTTGAACTGTTGGGCAAAATCGTAAACTGTTGATTGTTTATCGATTAAAGAATATTCCTGATCAATATAAACCGTCTGAAAATCCGATCTTGAAATGGTTCCGACTGACGGCTGCAAATCTCCCAACAAAAGCTTAATCAAAGTCGTTTTTCCTGAACCGTTTGAACCTTTAATTGAAATTCTGTCACCGCTTCGGATTTCAAGATTGAGGTTTTCTTTCCAAAGATTTTCTTGGTCATATTTAAAATTAATTTCCTCCGCCGAAATCAAAATTTTCCCCGAATGCAGATTCGAATCATTAAAGTTCACTTTCATCTGATCCACATTTTTCACCGACAAACGCAAATCCCGCAAATCACCGGAAATATCATTGATTTTATCGGCATGAACGGATTTTAATTTCGAAGAATTTTTCTCGGCATTATTTCGCAGTGTATTCATCATAATTCTCGCCACGCCCGATTTTTCCTGCTTTCCTTTTCCTCGTGCATCAAGTTTTTGCTTTCGTTCAACGGTTTCGCGTTCCTTTTCTTTTGCCTTTTTCAACGCCCGTTCTTTGGAATGAATATCATTTTGCAAGGTTTCATTTTCAATTTCTTTTTGTTCAGCATAAAAATCATAATTCCCCCCATACGTTGAAATTCCCTGATTGCTTAATTCAAAAATTGTATCGACAAAATTCAGCAAAGTACGATCATGACTGACAAGCACAACGGTTGAATTCGTTTTTTCAATAAAATCGTACAACAGATTTCGACCTTCCAAATCGAGATGATTCGTTGGTTCATCCAATAAAATGATTTCAGGCTGGTTGATTTGAATTCCTGCAAGAAAAACCTTTGTTTTTTGTCCGCCACTCAGGCTTTCAAGTTTTTGATTTAAATCTAAATTTTCGAGTTTCCAATATTGTAAAGCTTGTTGGCAACGTTCTTCGATGTCCCAATCATCGTTCAACGTTTCAAAATAAATTTCATTCACTTCCCCACTCGTAATCTTTTGTAGGGCTTCGAGTTTTTTATCGATTTTCAAACATTCTGCAACCGTCAGATCATTAAAATTCCCGAACATTTGCGGAACATAAAATAAATCACCCTGACTATCGACATTTCCTTCTAAAGGTTGAATTTCATTCGCCATGATTTTCAGCAAGGTCGATTTTCCCGTGCCGTTGCTCCCAACTAAAGCCGATTTTGTGTGAGTTTGTATTGTTAAATTGATAGAATTAAAAAGCAGATTCCCCGCAGGAAACCCAAAAGATATATTGTGTAGAAAAAGCATAATTTCTTTCTATAATTAAAGTTAAACTGCAATAACATATTCTGCTATTGTTTATTAAATCTGAAAGAAATTGTATCCTACATCCTGTTACTTTGGGGTTTGTGAGGTATAAAGATAATAATTTTCAACTATTTTTTTGAAGCTATTTCCCGCTTTCCGTTGCAATCTTTTTTTTCAAAAAAGGATTTTCACTGCAATCGGGGCTAAGGTTTCAGTTTGTACTTCGAAGATTAGTAATAGACTTCGAAAATTCCCCTCCTTTAAAAAGAGTTAATTTTTGTGAAGCAAAAAGACGGAGTAGTTAGTTATGCTTAAATAAACCACCCCATCAAAAATTTCTTTAAAATTTTTGCCACCCCTCCAAAGGAGGGGAATTTTTCGATTTCAAAGTCTTTGCTAAGTGAAATCGAAGATTCGACGTAGTCAAACGCCTTTACTAATAAAAAATACACAACAATTTCAAGCAGAAATTTGTCAACTTTATATTAAAATGAATTCTTTACTCCACTACGATTCGTTTTGAATGGCACAAAGGGAAAAAACTCACTAACACAAAAAACTCTAATACCCTAAAATACAATCCCTTCAAAGTCATAAGAAACTTTCATCAAAAATCCGTAACTTTGCCGCCTACTAAAAATTTTATGGAAAGTATTAAAGTTCACGACAAAACTTTTGTTCCTTATTTGGACGACGCCGAGATTCAGGAGATTGTAAAAGCTACAGCTTTAAAAATTTATGAAGATTATAAGGATGAAGTTCCTGTTTTCATTGGGGTTTTGAACGGAGTTATCATGTTTTTCTCAGACCTTTTGAAGCATTATCCGGGAGAATGTGAGATCGCATTTATCCAGATGAGTTCTTATGCCGGAACAGAATCTACAGGAATCGTTTACCAGAAAATGGAATTAACGAAAGATGTAAAAGACCGTCACATTATCTTGGTAGAGGATATCGTAGACACTGGAAATACCGTTGAAAGTCTTTTCAAATATTTTAACGAAACGCAACGTCCGAAGTCTGTAAAAATTGCTTCATTCTTACTGAAACCTGAAGTATATAAGAAAGATTTCAAACTTGATTATATCGGAAAGGAAATTCCAAATAAATTTGTTTTAGGTTACGGATTGGATTACGATGAATTAGGTAGAAACTTACCGAATCTTTACCAATTAGAAGACGGACAAATTAACCATTAAATTGCTGTAAGCTTTTAGCTTCGGCTATTAGCTTTAAAATTATATCTCAATAAAAAGTAAATATTAACTAAAAAAGCTAAAAGCAGGAAGCACATCGCCAATTGCCAAAGCAAAACAACATTATGATAAACATTGTTCTGTTCGGTCCTCCGGGAAGTGGAAAAGGTACTCAAGCGCAAAACTTAATCGAGAAATTTAATTTAAAACAAATCTCAACAGGTGATCTTTTCAGATTCAACATGAAAAATGATACTGAGCTTGGGAAACTGGCTAAATCATACATCGATAAAGGAGAATTGGTTCCGGATCAGGTAACGACAGATATGCTGATTGACGAAATCAAAAAACCGACCGATGCAGCAGGATTTATTTTTGACGGATATCCTAGAACGGCAGTTCAGACGGCAGCGTTGGAAAAAATTGTAAAAGAAGAACTGAATGATGAGATCGATGTTTGTCTTTCATTAGTGGTTGAAGATACTCTTTTGGTAGAAAGATTACTAAAAAGAGGTGAAATCAGCGGAAGATCAGACGACAGCAATGTAGAGATCATCGAAAACAGAATAAAAGAATACTACACAAAAACAGCAGAAGTAGCCGAACTTTACAAACAACAAGGTAAATATGTAGAGATCAACGGTGTAGGAGAAATCAATGAGATTTCTGAAAAACTTTTTGCTGAAGTAGAAAAAGTAAAATAAAAAACAGTTGATAGTTGATGGTTGATAGTTGTCAGCAATCAACTGACAACCATTAACTGACAACAAAAAATTATGTCAAATTTTGTAGATTACGTAAAGATTCATTGTAAAAGCGGTCACGGAGGTGCAGGTTCTGCTCACCTTCGCCGTGAAAAGTATATTCCCAAGGGTGGTCCTGATGGCGGAGACGGAGGTCGAGGCGGTCACGTTATCATGAGAGGGAATTCTCAGGAATGGACTTTACTTCCGCTTCGTTATACACGTCACGTAAAAGCTGACCGTGGTGAAAACGGAGCAAAAAACCAGTTAACAGGAGCTTACGGAGCCGATGTTTACATTAATGTTCCAATCGGAACTATCGCTAAAAACGAAGAAGGAGAAATCATTGGCGAAATTATGGAGGATGGACAGGAAATCATCCTTATGGAAGGTGGAAAAGGTGGAAAAGGAAACGAACACTTTAAATCTTCTACCAACCAGACTCCACGTTTTGCACAACCGGGAATGGACGGGCAGGAAGGTTTCGTGGTTTTCGAGCTTAAAATTTTAGCGGATGTAGGTCTTGTTGGTTTCCCGAATGCCGGAAAATCTACTTTATTAGCATCAGTTTCTGCTGCTAAACCAAAAATTGCGAACTACGCATTTACGACTTTAACCCCAAATTTAGGAATTGTTGATTACAGAAACTACAAGTCTTTTGTAATGGCAGATATTCCGGGAATTATTGAAGGGGCTGCTGAAGGTAAAGGTCTTGGTCACAGATTCTTAAGACATATTGAAAGAAATTCAATCCTATTATTTTTAATTCCTGCAGATTCTGAAGATCATTTCCAGGAGTTTAAAATTCTGGAAAACGAATTGAAAGAATACAATCCTGAACTACTGGATAAAGATTTTATTATTTCCGTTTCAAAATCTGATCTTTTAGATGATGAACTGAAGAAAGAAATTGCTTCAGAATTCCCCGAAAATAAACAGCCATTGTTTTTCTCGGGAGTTACCAGCGAAGGTCTTATGGAACTGAAAGATGCAATCTGGAAACAATTGCACGGATAATATTCAGATCAAATTATAAAACATATTAAAGTACACTTTTCGTGTACTTTTTTATTATCATAAAAAATTAAAACTATCAAATTTAAAACTATGAAAAAGAACTTTGCATTCGCTCTATTATTATCATTTTCAGCATTAGCAAATGCTCAAAACAGCCAAGAAAACTCAACAGTTTCAAAACCTGAATCCGATTTGAAACTAAGCTTCGGAGTAAAAGCAGGATATTCACTGTCTTCGATGAAATTTTTCGATGAAAAGTTAGATTCAAAATCATACTTCTATGCAGGAATTGTTGCAGAGCAGCCAATATCTTCTAAAATCAGCATTCAGGCAGAAGCTCTGTACACGCAGGTTGGCGGGAAGCAGTATTTTCCGGTTGTAGATTTTACAGACTTCGGAGTTATTGAAAGAGGAAATATTAAGTTTGATTATCAGCTTACACAGGTTCAGGTTCCTGTTTCCGTAAAATATTATTTCATTCCTAATTTATCAGCTTCCGTCGGAATGAACTTTGGAATTAATGTGTCTGAAAAAGTAAAAACAGATCAAGTAGTGAACGGATCAACTTCTCACGATTATGAAAATGTAAAAACATTAAATTTATTCCCGTTCTTAGGCGCAGAATATAAGATTACGGATAATGTATTTGTAGATGCGAGATACAATTTCAACTTCATCGAAATTAACAAAGGAGGTTTTACCACTAAAATCGGATTTTTACAAGCTGGCGTAGGGTACAGATTTAAATAATATTCAAAGAATAAAAGGAGAAACGTAAATGTCTCTCCTTTTTTTATGCTAAAATTTAAAACTGTAATTTATTTTTTAATATTTTAACTTTACCAGCGTTCATTTATTTTGTACAGACCAGCACTTTTTCATTAGCAGAAAAACCATAAAAAAGATCTCCTGCAAAAGTCCTGACTTCCACCTTAAAACCGGCTTCTTTTAATCTATTCTCCAATTCGTGTACAGAATAAATTCTTACATGATCTTCCTGTCCGAAATGTTCTAATCTTCCTTCTTCAGTGGTAATTGAATAATCTTCATAGATTTCGCCTTCTTTAAACGGAGTTTGAATTAACGTTTTCCCTCCTGTTTTCAGCACTCTGTATAATTCACTCATCGCCAGTTTATCCTCAATAATATGTTCTAAAATGTGATAACAGATAATCAGGTCAAAATTTTCATCTTTGCTATCGATTTTAGTAATATCATACCGATAATCTGCAATAAAATCAGTCCCGAAATCAGTTGCAAAATATTGAATATCATTTTTCTTTTTCCATTTTTTATATAAAATCCTGAATGGCGAGAAATCAAGAACCTTCATTTCAGGTTTCATGAATTCTTCATTAAGAAGTTGGTAAAGTCTGCGCGCTCTCGAAATACTTCCGCAAACAGGACAAATAAGATCTCCGTTCTGAAGTTGTGCAAAGTTTTTAAGCTTCGTTCCGCAAACATTACACTGATGATTTTTCCCTTTATAAAAAGGAATCAGCAGTTTTCTGAATCTTTCTTCATTATTGATAAGCGCTTTTTGAGGAATAATATTTTTAGCAACCGACTTTAAGAAATTGTACATAGTAAAAGTGTAAAATTACAATCTTCAAAATAACAAAAAAATCCCGTAAATGAATTTTCCGATCATAAAAATTTACTAACAATTAATATGACCGTCTCACTTTTGGAACAATTATTGAAGACCTCATTCAAAATTTAAATTATGAAATATTTATTAAGCCTTTTCGCACTTGTTTTTTTATTTTCGTGCGGTTCCCAAAAAGTAAATTCAAAGTATTCTAAAATTGAATACGAGGCAGGCGCTTGTTTCGGATCTTGTCCTATTTTCAAAATTACAATTAATCCTGACAGAACTGCGGTACTAGAAGCTGAACATTTTAATTTTTCTAAAGGATTTTCAAAAAGTGAATTCGACAAACCAAGAGAAGGAACTTTCAAAGGAACCATCAAAGAAGCAGATTATATTAAATTAGTTGCTCTGCTAGACGGGTTAAACGTAAAAACTTTAAACGAAAAATACGGAGAAAGAAATGTAACAGATCTTCCGACTTCTTATTTAAGAGTTAATTTTACAGACGGAACTTCTAAAAATGTAGAAGATTACGGAAAAAGAGGAACCGAAAAACTTTCTCAATTGTATAAGTTTTTTGAAGATTTAAGAACCAATCAAGATTGGAAAAAAGTTGATTAATATACTTAAAAATATTTAGACTACCTTTGCAAATAGAATTCCTTCGTTTTTGAAGGAATTTTTATTTAATATAAAAACAGTTCATTTGAATTTTACAGATTTAAACTTAATCGATCCTATTGCAAAAGCAATTGAAGAACAAGGATATACCAACCCAACTCCCATTCAGGAAAGATCTATTCCTGAAATTTTACAAGGAAAAGATTTCTTGGGTTGTGCACAGACAGGAACAGGAAAAACGGCAGCTTTTGCCATCCCGATCTTACAGAATCTTTCTAAAAATAAAACGCCGAACAGGCATATTAAAACATTGATATTAACTCCCACAAGAGAACTGGCGATACAGATCGAGGAAAATATCAAAGCATACGGAAAATATTTACCTTTAAAGCATCTGGTAATTTTTGGAGGAGTAAAGCAAGGAAGCCAGGAAACAGCTTTGAGAAAAGGTGTTGATATTCTGGTAGCAACTCCGGGAAGATTATTAGACTTTATCGCTCAGGGAATTATCAGCTTAAAAAATATCGAAATTTTCGTATTGGATGAAGCCGACAGAATGTTGGATATGGGGTTTGTGCATGATGTAAAAAGGGTTATCAAACTTTTGCCACAGAGAAGACAGACTTTATTTTTCTCGGCAACAATGCCTGCAGAAATTCAGAAACTGGCAAATTCTATTCTGAACAATCCTGTAAAAGTAGAAGTTACGCCAGTATCATCAACGGCGGAAACAATTAACCAATCGGTTTATTTTGTTGAAAAAGATAATAAATTAGATCTTTTGACACACATTTTGCAGAATGATATTTCAGAATCTGTGTTGGTATTTTCGAGAACAAAACACGGCGCTGATAAGATTGCGAGAAAATTACAGTCAGGCAATATCTCAACCGAAGCCATTCATGGAAATAAATCTCAGAATGCACGTCAGAACGCCTTAAATAACTTTAAATCCGGGAAAACGAGAGTTTTGGTGGCAACTGATATTGCTGCAAGAGGAATTGATATTGATGAACTGAAATATGTTGTCAATTTTGAACTTTCCGACGTTTCTGAAACCTATGTTCACAGAATCGGAAGAACAGGAAGAGCCGGAGCAGAAGGAAATTCGATCTCATTTGTAGACGGTTTAGATTTATTAAACCTGAAAAATACAGAAAAGCTGATCGGAATGAAAATTCCTATTGTAAAAGATCATCCTTTCCATACGGATAATCTGGTTGCGCAGAAAAGAGACTCCAATAACAGACCTGCCGGTGCGGGAGTAAACAGGCCAAAACCTCAAAATTCTTCTTCACCCAATAGAAATAAAAAGCCGGGCACGGCAGCACCGTCGGTAGGTTTTAAAAAACCAAAAAATAAGAATTTCACAAGAAAGAAATAAAAAAAGCCTTCCCATCGGAAGGCTTTTATGTTGGATTTACTTTGTATTAATAAGCAAACATTTTCTTTGCATTTTCAGTGGTAATTCTATCAATTTCAGAGAAATCAGTTTTATAAATATCAACTAGCTTTCCGGCAACCAGATCAAGATATGAACTTTCATTTCTTTTACCTCTATTCGGAACGGGAGCCAAATAAGGTGAATCTGTTTCCAACACGATTTTATCTAAAGGAATTTCATTTAAAAACTGATCAATTCTACCGTTTTTAAAGGTCACTACTCCACCGATTCCTAAAATAAAATTCAAATCGATTGCATGTTTCGCCTGTTCCACATTTCCTGAAAAACAATGGAAAATTCCACGAAGTTTCGGATGTTTTTTTCTTTCTAATACTTCAAAAGTTTCATCAAAACTTTCTCTGGTATGAATCACAATCGGTAAATCTTTTTCGATTGCCCAGTCGATTTGCTTTTCAAAAGCTTTTACCTGAATATCTAACGTAGTTTTATCCCAATACAAATCAATTCCAATTTCTCCAATAGCAGGAAAATCTCTGTGATCAAGATAATTCTTAACAATTTCCAGTTCTTTTTCCCAACTATCCGGCTTTACATAGCAAGGATGTAATCCCATCATTGAGAAAATCTGGTTGGGATATTCAGCTTCCAAGTGAAGCATTTTTTCGTGAGATTCTGAATCAATTGCAGGAAGATAAAATTCATTAACCCCTTTATCTAAAGCCCGTTGAATGGATTCTTTTCTGTCTTCATCAAATTCTTCTGCGTATAAATGTGTATGTGTATCAATCATTTTATTTACAATTTTAATAGATCTTCATAAGGATTTTTTAAACCCAGCAACATTCCGAAAGCGGGCTCGGTTTTGATTCCTTTTTTCTTTAATTCTATTATTTTTTGTTTAAAATCTTCTCCTTTTTCCCGTAATATTTTGTATTCGGCAATCATATGCAGATAAGCATTCTGCTCTGTTGTCGGTTTATTTTGTCCAAAAATTTCTATCGGAAATCCTTCCAGTATAAAATTTAATGTAATGCACTTTTCATCTTTTAAAATTGGATACTCAACTTTAACTTCTGTACCGTGAGGAATGAATTTGCTAAACATTAAATCATCAAGAAAATCTTCCTCAAATCTAAGATCAACCTCGCAGATGATGTCCAGATCACTTCCTTCAATATCAACTTCAATAGGTACAGTTCCCGTTAAAATCGGCGAATAATCTTTTAATTTTTCAAAAATATGATGTTTTGTAAGAATTTCATAGGCATTTTTCTGCCTTTCATTTCCTGATTTCAGATAATCAATTGTTGTAAAATCAATCATTTGAAAATATTTTATGCTTTACTTTTTGTCGCTGATCTTCAATTCTTTGGTTTAGTTTTTCTTTAAACTCAATGTATTTAGGATCTTTTTCGTCGTCAGTTCTATGCGCTAAAGCCTGATTAATTTTAAAATTCTCCTTAATAAAATCTTTAGTTATTTCAGAAAAATAAGCATTTCCAAATTTGTCAAAAATATAATTAACCGCCTGATTATTAGGATGAATCATATCTTCTTTATAAAAACGGTAATCCCGGAGATCATCCATTAAAATTTCATAAACCGGCAAATAATGACAGTTTTCAAATTGTGGAATTGTTTCATGAATAGCAGTGATCAATTTTGACTTACTTAACTGATTTTCAATCATCCCGTCTTTTGTATGACGAACGGGGGAAACTGTAAACAGAATCTGAACATCGTCTTTACAAATATCATTTAAACTCAAGATTGTTTGATGAATAGAATCTGTCAGTTCCTGATATGTCAATAATCTTTTTTCAAAGAATTTTTGAGGAATCTTATGACAGTTCGCAACCAGTTTATTCTTTGGAACGAACTCATAAATAAATGAAGTTCCGTATGTTATGATAACCCAATTGGTTTCCTGAAGAAAAAAACTGCCTTCATCAAGCTTTACATTAATTTTATCTAAAGTCTGGTGAATATATCTTGTATCAAAACTTGTGTGATGATCCAGAGAAATAAATTCATCATTAAAAGCAATTAATTCTTCTTCATGATAAGATTCTGCATCGTGAAGTCTTTTAATTGAATTATGGATTGAAAACGGATTGAAAATCGTTCCAAAAGGATTATTTAAAGCCTGAATTTGTCCCGCCTGAAATAAATCTGACATTTCTGAAGCAAAACAAGATCCTATTGAAAATATTCTATCTTCAACATCAATTTTCTTCTTCGATTCTTTAATCTCAACCTCTGTTCTGAATTTCATTTTACTTTTTGTAAAGCTAGCTCAAATGTTCGATTTCTTTATATCTGCGGAAGATTTGATCAAAAAATTTCTTTGTTGTTTCATTCTTATACAGATACAATTCGTAAACAATAATCGGAAATAGATAAGGCAAGTGCCGATCTTCAAATGTATTATTTTTCACAAGTTCCTTCCAGGATATTCCGAACTGACTTTGAAAATTACTGATAAAACCCTTCTGAACATCAAAAGCCACCGTCTGTCCTAAAAACTTTGGTAACGCATTGATAGATACAGATCTGCTCAAAAGCTCTCTTATTTTTCTATCTTTCGGTGTATACATATCAAGAAGAAAATACACCAAAACATTAATTGCCAATACAATAAGAAACAGATTCTGGAAACTCATATCATTGTAATGTTGCTGTCCTGTAATATACTTTATAAAAAGATAAAACACCGAAGCCATAATAACATATACTTTCACAGCCTGTTTCCAGTAAAGATCGACCTCAATAGATTGGTTGGTATCTTTAATAATATAATAACTCTGAACAGGTACAAGTGGAATCCCTACAATAACAAAACGTGTCCCCAGCCCCTGATTTTTAAATTTCCGATAGGTACGAATTAAACAATGACCAATAATCATAACTTAGCTCTCTCTTCTTAACAAATAATTGGCAAGTTCAGCGAACGGCTTCTTCTTCTCTTCAGGAATATTGATTTTTTCTAAATAACTTTGTCCGATCTCATTATGTTTTTCGATCAGGCGTAATGCTTTTTCGTCAACTTTAGTTCTTCTGAAGATTTTTTCTACCCCATAAACTTTATCAACGTTATCGGTCTTTTTAGAATACCAGTAATCCAGTTCTTTTCTTTCTTCGTCTGTTGCGTGCTCTCTCGCCATTAAGTAAAGCACTGTTTTTTTGTTTTCGTAAATATCCCCCGCATGTTTTTTACCAAACTGCGCCTGATCTCCGAATACATCAAGATAATCATCCATAATCTGGAATGCAATTCCGATATGCTTTCCAAAGTTGAAAATCGATTTTGCATCTTTAAAATTTGCTTTTGCAATCAATGCGCCAATCTCAAAAGACGATGCACTTAGCACTCCGGTTTTATAGGTAATCATTCTAATATAATCATCAAAAGTTACATTTTCCTGAGTTTCAAAATTGATGTCATACTGCTGACCTTCGCATAAAAGCAAACCTGTATGGGTGAAAATTCTGATACAAGCTTTGAAAATTTCGGGCTCTAGATCTTCAAAAAATTTGTAAGCTTTCAACATCAACCCGTCTCCTGAAAGAATTCCAACGTTGATTCCGTGTAAAGTATGAATTGTCGGTTTATTTCTTCTTAAAGGCGCTTCATCCATAATATCGTCATGAATCAGCGTGAAATTATGGAAAAACTCGATTGCCAAAGCTGGTTTAATTGCTTCTTTCAAATCACCACCAAATAAATCACAAGCCATTAACACCATAATCGGGCGAAGACGCTTACCACCGTGGGAAATGATGTAATTCATCGGATCATATAATTCGGTAGGTTTGTCCTTAAAAGTATATTTGGTAATAGCATCCGCAACAATCTGCTGGTATCTGTCTAAAAATTCCATAAATTAATTCTATAGTTTAAGCAAAAATACGATTTTCAGGGCTTTATAAAACAAAAAACTTTGCCCAAATGAGCAAAGTTTTAATATTATTTAAAATTTCTATTTAAGATAAAAACGTTACAACAAGATAAGTAATTGCCGCAACTATTGCCGAAATAGGAATTGTTAATACCCAAGCCCAAAGAAGACTCACGGTAATCCCCCATCGTACGGCAGAAATTCTTTTCGTTAAACCAACCCCGATGATAGAACCTGTAATTGTATGTGTCGTAGAAACAGGAATACCAAAGTGATCTGTGATGAATAAAGTGATTGCACCGGCAGTTTCTGCACTTACCCCTTCCAATGAAGTTACCTTTGTAATTTTAGTTCCCATTGTCTTAATGATTTTCCAACCACCGCTCATGGTACCTAATGCGATTGCGATAAAGGAAACCAAAGGAACCCAGATGTAATGTTGTGCGAAATAATCAAAACGTCCTGCTGCTTCAATATTTAAATAAACAGGATCTTTAAGCATTTCAACATGATAATAAATCATCGCAGCACCAATAATACCCATTACTTTTTGCGCATCATTCAGACCGTGTCCTAAACTGAACAATGCCGAAGATCCCAACTGTAATCTCTTGAAAGATTTATCTGCCTTGTGAGGATTTGATCTTTTATAAAGGTGAACAATAATTAAGGTAATAATGATTGAAATAATCATCCCAATAATCGGAGCCATGAAGATGAACAGGAAAATAGGAATCACTTTATCAAACTTCACAACGCTCTGGTGTGTCACCTGAACGGCTGCTTCTTTTATTGTTTCCCATAAACCCAAATTAGGCTGAGAAGCTACCACATCATGAAAATCTGACATGAAAGCGTGCATTAATGCCGCGCCCAAAAATCCGCCAATCAATGTGTGTGATGATGATGAAGGTATCCCAAACCACCATGTTAAAAGGTTCCAGGCAATAGCTGCAACCAATCCTGAAAATATAACTTCAAGCGTGATAAAATTCTCATTAACTGTTTTGGCAATCGTATTACCAATTTTGAATTCTCCAATGATATAGGCAGCAATAAAGAAAGCCGCAAAATTCCAAAGTGCCGCCCAAAGTACAGCCTGGAATGGAGTCAAAACTTTTGTAGAAACTATAGTCGCAATAGAATTGGCAGCATCATGGAAACCATTAATGTAATCAAAGATCAATGCCAAGGCAATAATAACTATAAGTAAAATAGGAAATTCCATTGTTTAATTATAATTATTAATTAAGCGTATTTAATCATGATGTTCTCAATAGTATTGGCAACATCTTCTGCTTTGTCAGTTACGATTTCAAGATAATTAAGTACAGATGAAACTTTTATAATGTTGATCGCATCGTTTGTTTCGAATAAATCTACCATTGAGTTCGACAATAAATCGTCTGCAATATTTTCAATAGAATTTACTTTAATACAAGCTTCTTTTACCTGCTCCATATTTTTGAAACCTTTAAGATTTTTCATTGCATTCTGAATTTCAAGACATGCTTTGTGGATCAATAAAGAGAAATCTGAATATGCCTTCATTTCAGGCGATTTGTATAAGAAAATATATTTTGTAGAAGCGTAGATATAATCTGCGATATCATCTAATCCTGTTGCCAGTGTATGGATGTCCTCTCTGTCGAAAGGTGTAATGAAGTTCTTTCCTAATTCTACGAAAATTTCATGAGTCAATTCATCATTTTTATGTTCGTAGTCGCTCATTTTCTTCAACATCGTATCGTCATTTACATCAAAGTCTTTGATACCTGTGTTGAATTCCTCAGACATTGCCACAAGGTTTTCAGTTACTTTTTCGAACAATACGAAGAAGATTTTGTCTTTCGGTTGAAAAGCGTGGAAAATATTACCAATTCCCATTTTTAAGTTTTTATAATTTGGTGCAAATTTCTTAAAAAAGCACCTTACCAAAAAGCATATGACGTTAAGTTTTGTTAACATTGTCTTACTTCCTGATTATCAAACAAAAAAACCGACTTTTCAGCCGGTTTTATATTGTTAAAAGATGAGTTTAGTTAGCTTCTTCAGCTCTCATATCTTTACCTTTAAATTTCATAGATTGAATATTACCTAAAAGTTCTCCTTTAAACGATTTTTCAACCTCAAAGAATGAGAATTTTTCAAGAATTTCAATATTACCAATCTCAGCTCTTTTGCTTCCTTTGCTAGAAGTCGCTTTATTGATGATTTCTAATACATCTAATTTTTTCAGCTGATCTTTTTTACCAAGATTGAAGAAAAATCTAGTCATATTTTCGTCTCTCTGTCTAGGTTTTCCACCACGGTCGCGATCTCTTCCTCTGTCGTTTCTATCGCCTCTGTCGCGGTCTCTTCCTCTGTCACGGTCTCTTCCTCTGCTGTCACGATCTCCTCTTCTTGAGTCATCATCACGACTGTTGAATTTCTGCTCCAGAATATCGTGCTTGTCTTTGTAATAAAGGGCAAGATCTTTCAACTGGAACTGAAGTAACTTGTGAACCAATTCTTCTTTTGTAAACGCTGACAAATCAGGGATTAAAGAATCATCAAATTCAAAGAAATCTTCATGTACTTCCAATAAACGTTCAAAAACACCACCTACCTGAGCTTTTACAATGTCTTCTCCCGTAGGGATTCTGGCTTCGTTGATCTCAATTTTAGTTACTGCCTTTATTTGTTTTAATTTTCTGCTTTCTTCAGGCTTAATTAAAGAAATTGAAATACCGTCTTTTCCTGCTCTACCCGTTCTACCACTTCTGTGAACGAATACTTCGGGATCATCAGGCAAAGAATAATGTACAACGTGCGTCAGAGAGTCTACATCCAATCCTCTAGCTGCAACATCTGTTGCTACCAAAATATCAATGTTTTTCAATCTGAATTTCTTCATTACCGTATCTCTCTGAGCCTGAGAAAGATCACCATGAAGCGCATCTGCTGCGTAACCATTCTGCATCAAGAAATCGGCAACTTCCTGAGTTTCCATTCTTGTTCTGCAGAAGATAATAGAATATTGATTCGGGTTGGAATCAATTAATCTCTTCAAAGCTTCTTTTTTCAGACGGTAACCAGCCACGTAATATTGATGCTTAATGTTCTTCTTAACTTCGTTAATAGAACCTACAGAAATTCTGTGTGGTTTTGTCAGGTAATTTTTAGTAATTCTCTCCACTTCTTTACTCATCGTAGCCGAGAATAAGAAAGTTTGTTTTGTTTCAGGAGTTTCGCTCAAAATTGTTTCCAATTCGTCTTTGAAACCCATTGAAAGCATTTCATCAGCTTCGTCTAAAACTAACCAATGAATAGCAGAAAAATCTAATGCTTTTCTGTTGATAAGGTCGATTACTCTACCAGGAGTACCTACAATAATTTGTGGTTTATCCTTAAGAGACCTCATTTGATCCATAATACTGCTTCCACCGTAAACTGCTGTAGTTTTGATGTCTTTCATGTATTTAGAATAATTTTTAATGTCTTTTGTAATCTGAAGACATAATTCTCGTGTCGGACAAAGCACCAAAAATTGGATTTTGCGACTCGTTTCGTCAATCATATCCAAAATCGGAAGCGAAAACGCTGCTGTTTTGCCTGTCCCCGTCTGCGCAAGTGCGATCAAGTCGCGAATATCTGAAAGAATGAAAGGGATAGTCTGTTTTTGGATTTCTGTCGGGCTTTCGTAACCCAGTTCGCCAATTGCCTTTAGAATGTCAGGTCTTAAATTGGTTTCCGTAAATAAATTCATTAAATATTTTAAAATTTTTGCAAAGATACAACAATTATTTGGACTTTGCATTATATAATATTACGAATATAATAATTTTATTTTACAAAACCATAATCATTTTTAAATTTCGGCAGAAAAACCACAGTTTTTTTATTTTAAATTTAATAATATTTCAAATTCAATCTCCATTATCGAATCATTCATTTTTAGTACATATGCTTATCAAAAGTTAAAAATATTAAAGTTTGTGATGTGGTGATATTTAGCTAAATTTGAGTATAAATTATAAAATATGTCTGCTACCTTATCACAAAGCACCTTCGATTTTTTGGCAAAACTCAAAGAAAATAATAACAGAGAATGGTTTAACGAAAATAAAAATCTTTATATAGAATCTCAGCAAAACGTCATATCTTTTCTTGAAGACCTAATTAAAGAAATAGCCGAATTTGATCAAGAATTAGCAAAACTCGATGCTAAAAAATCTTTATTCAGAATTTATAGAGATACGAGATTTTCAAAAGACAAAATTCCTTACAAGACCAATTTCGGCGCTTCTCTGGGAATGGGAAAAGGAAGTCAGAAAGGCGGATATTATTTTCATGCTGAACCCGGAAAATCTTTCATTGCAGGAGGAGTTTATATGCCCGAATCTTCTGTTTTAAAAGAAGTACGAAAAGAAATTTCTTTATACGGAGATGATTTTATCAAAATTTTAAACCATAAAGATTTCAAGAAACATTTCCCAGAACTTGATCAGGATGATAAACTGAAAAAAATCCCACAAGGTTTTGAAAAAGAGGATCCGATGGCAGAATATTTAAAACTAAAAAGTTTCATTGTGGTTTACAATCTCAAAGACAAAGAAATTCTTGATAAAAATGCCGCAAAAAATATTGCTGAAATTTTCAAGTTGATAAAACCGCTTAATGACTTTCTGAATACACCTTTTCAATAAAATTTTCAAGAAATATTAATTTAAAATTACCCGCTGATAATCAGCAAATTAGAATTCCACTATTTTAACATTAGTTTAACATTTTTCCTTATATTTGTGGTTCCTCAAAAAGCTACCCATGTCTTTATACCAAAGAATTGCAGAAAAACTACAATATATCAGTCCGGATTTTTATAAAAAAAGATTTTTTAAGAGTTTAAACAATCTTAATAAAGATAACTTTTCGGAAAGAAATGTAGAACCGGAGTTAGTCTGGATCAAACAATATTTGTCTAAAAATGATGTAATTCTTGATATTGGCGCCAACGTAGGAGCATTTCTGTATCAATTGGAAAACAGCCTGAATCATGAAAACATTTACGCTTTTGAACCCAATAAAAAATTATATTATCGCCTGAAAAGATTATTTCCGACGATGAAAGTTCTTCCTTTGGCACTTTCTAATGAAAACACGACAGCCGAATTTAAAGTCCCGATCATCAACGGAAAAATGATCGCTTCAAGAGGAACCCTAAACACCGAGTATAAGGAAAAAGGCGAAGAAAAAAGCTATACTGAAAAAGTAAAAGTAATAAAATTGGACGATTGGGCAGCGATTGAAAATTTCCACAGATTAAATTTCATTAAAATTGATGTTGAAGGCAATGAAATGAAAACTTTATTTGGTGCAAGAGAAATTATCAGACGATTTTCACCGACTTTAATGGTAGAAATGGAACAAAGACACCATGAAACTCCAATCTGGCAAGAAATTTCGGAAGTTATATCCTGGGGATATGATGCCAATTTCTTAAACAGACATACTTTTAATCTTGAAAAGTTAACGGAAGAAATTCTATTAAAAAACACAAGCGACGAAAAAAATAAAACAGAATATATCAACAACATTATTTTTATACCTAAAAACCAATAAATCCAGATGAGTGTAGTGGCAAGACAGGGTTTCAAATATTCGATTATCGGATATATTGGTTTTTTAATCGGGATGATTTCGGCACTTTTTATTGTTCCGATTGATCTTGGATTTTATGGAACACTTCGATATATTATGTCGACTGCAGAAATGCTGGTTCCTTTTGTTGTTTTCGGAATCTCCTACTCCAATGTCAAGTTTTTCCACAAAGTAAAAGAAGACGGAAAACAACAGAATATGTTATCCCTTTCCTTAGCGACGGTTTTTATTAATTTTATTATTTTCCTGATCATTTTTTTCCTTCTTCCCTATATTTATCCGAATCTCAAAAACATGAAAGTCTGGAAGATCAAAGAAACTATTCTCCCACTGATTTTGCTGCTGTCGTTCTGTGCAATTTTCAACAAATACATCTCTAATTATAAAAGAATTGTTGTTACTAATATTTTCGATAATCTTTTTCCTAAAATTGCCAATATAGGAGCATTTCTGATATTTTTGTATCTGACTTCACACTATGCGGAAAGTTCATCAACACCTGAAAACACGGCATTTCTTTTCTTTTTTGGAATGTTTGTGCTGATGCTTTTCGGATATATTTATTACGCCAATCGTCTTGAAAAAATTAAATTTAATTTCAATACAGATTATTTTAAGAAAGATAATTTTTATAAACAATTTGCGACGTATAGTTTTTTCGGATTTCTGGGAACTTTCGGGAATTATATGGCGATCAACAGCTTTATGATCGGTGAATATCTAGGAATGGAAGAAAACGGAATTTACAGCGTTTTGCTTGCTTTAGTTTCATTGATTTCTATCCCTCAGCTTGGTCTTTTTAATATTTCAGCACCAATTATCAGTAAAAATCTGGCAGACGGTGACATGGAAGATCTTGACAGATTTCATAAGAAGACATCGTTAACTATCTACTTTTTAGGAGCCGTTTTATTTTCGTGCATTATGGTCGGATTTCCGTATTTAACTCATTTCATGCCTAAAAACGGCGTTATGCTGAGAGAATACGAACCGGTGATCTGGATTTGGGGATCTGCCGTTTTGGTGGATTTAGCAACTGGGTTTAACGGCAACATCATTTCACTTTCAAAGTACTACAAATTCAATATTCTGATGATGCTTTTATTAGCAGGATTAACCGTTGGACTGAATTTTTATTTCATTAAATATACAGACTTAAAACTGATCGGAATCGCTTTATCTACCGCAATTTCCCTTACAACATATAACGTGATCAAAATTGCATTTAACTACTTTGTTTTTAAAGTTTCTCCGTTAAGTATTGAGATGATTTTCGTCTCGATTATCTGTACTTTGGCAATCACTGTGGCGATTGTTTTACCGAATTTCAATAATGCTTTCATCAACTTAGTGTACAAACCAGCAGTTGTCTTATTGTTGATTTTTATTGGAAATTATTTCACTAAAGTCTTTCCAATTGAAGATTATATCAATAAAAACTTTATTAAAAGTATTTTTAAATTTAAATAGAAATCAAACCACTTAGAACTTTTTCCAGCTTTTCCTGAACCAACTTTTTGTTGTAATTCTTCTGAAAATCGAATTGAGTATTTTTAAGTTCATTAAATTGCTCAATGATATTTTCACGCTCAGGAATAATGAAATCTAATTTAGATAAATAATTTTCAGGGAAAACAGCAAATTTTCCGAATTTTATAGCATCTCCCAAGTTTCCTGTCATTTTTGTCTTACCATAAATTTCTTTCTGGCTAAAAAACTCTGTTTCCTGCTGAATCGGACACCATAAAATATCGGCTTTTTGCATCCAGCTTTCAAATTCATTTGTTGAAACTCTTTCTGAAAAGTATTGTACACTAATATTTGAAGGAAGAATTGAAGATAAATTTTCCAATAATTCTAATTCCTGATCCTTTGCTTTACCAAGAAATATAAAGGTGAATTTTTCTTCAGTCTTTAAATTTTTAATAATGTTAAAAACATGATTATAATCTCTCCTTTTTTGAGAAACTCCACCAGGAATTACAATTATTGAATCTAAATTTGATGATTTTTTATAATCTTTTATATAAAAAATTGGAAGAAATTTCAATTTACCTAAAGATAAATCTTCATCTAAAACCAAAAGATTTTTCGCATTTTGATATGGTTTTGAAGCACAAAATAAACTTTCCTTCCACCACAACTTTAACCTGAAAATAATATCTGACTTGAAAATACTTTTGATCAAATCAACTTTCGAAGTATTCATAAAATTGATATTATGAACAATTACTGAAGCATTATATTTTTCAGTAATCATCTGAAAAACATTGAAATAACGATGAACTGTTCCAATAATTATCAGATCATAATTATTCGTTTTTAACTGATCTAAAATCATTGAACTGTCTGACAAAAAAATAGTTTCTCCATTATCAACAATCTGATCTTTAATCTTTTTTGAAAAATAATAATTCACCGAAAAAGATTGAGAACCTTCCATAATATCCATGAAAGATTGCGCAATTTCTGCGTGCGTGTCGATTTCTATGTAGGCTATTTTTTTCAAAGGTTGTATAATTCTTATCAATTTCTTAGTTCACTTACTCAATTTTCAGCCACTTTTTCTTTAACATCTTCCAACGTTGATTATTGATGATCTTTTGTTCCTGTTTGGAGATTTTTAATTCTAATTTTTGAGAATAGCAGCTTTCATAAGATTTGATGATCTGAAAGAAAAAAGAAATAGATTTACTCTTCATGGCTTCTTTGGATGATGTGATATATGCCAAGAATCTGTTCAATCCTAAAAAATAAAAATACTTCCCATAATAATCTGCCGGTTTTATCGTGTAATCGGCACCTTTTACTTTAATTAATTTAACGTGCAATTCGGGAATTACGACTTCTTTCCAACCTAAATTTTCGAGCAAAATTGAATCAATATTATCCCAACCTAACGTTTCACGAATTCCGTTCATTTGAATGAAACTTTCTTTTCTGTATGCCTTCATCGGACCGCGAACGTGATGTTTATTAGAATTACCTTCATACACCCAATTTCCATCTTTTTCCACGTATAACAATCCTCCGACCAAACCATATTTCGGATTATTAATAAAAGCTTCTCCAACTGTTTTCAGATAATTTTCAGACAAAATAATATCTGCATCAAACTTACAAATGATGTCAAAATCATTAATATCTTGAGTTTTCAGCCCGTTTTTGAAAGCATTCACCACTTTTGAACCCGGTTGATGTGCCGATTTTTGAAGAGTAATGGTTTCAAATCGTGAATCATTGTCTGTATATTTTTTGATAACATCTGAAGTTCCGTCCGTAGAACCGTCATTAACAACGATCACTTTGAAATCTTTAAAACTTTGCTGTTGTAAAGAATCCAGTGTAAATGGAAGATTATGTTCTTCGTTGTGTGCAGGAATAATGATTAAAAATCTCAATATGAAATGATATTAATGAAATAATAAGCGATAAATGACAACTGCAAATTTACATCAATTCTCGTTCACCGCTTATGAATTATCTTAGATATTGTGAGGTTTCAACATGTTTCTCGGATCAAGAATTTCATCAAGCTTTTCCTGAGAAAGAATTCCTTTTTCCAACACTAAATTATACACACTTTGCCCTGTCTGGAGAGCTTCTTTGGCAATCGCCGTAGATTGTTTATATCCGATATAAGGATTTAAAGCTGTTACAATTCCGATGCTGTGTTTTACCATGTTTAAACAAATTTCTTTGTTTGCGGTAATTCCGACCACACATTTTTCACGAAGCGTATCCAAAGCATTGCAAAGAAAATGGATATTTTCCATAATAGCATGAGAAAGTACGGGTTCCATTACGTTTAACTGCAATTGTCCCGCTTCCGCAGCGAAAGTCACCGTAAGATCGTTTCCGAAAACTTTAAAACAAACCTGATTTACCACTTCAGGGATTACTGGATTCACTTTTCCCGGCATAATTGATGATCCGGGCTGCATCGGAGGTAAATTAATCTCAAAAAGTCCGGCTCTCGGTCCCGAAGAAAGCAATCTTAAATCATTACAGATTTTTGATAGTTTTACGGCAAGACGTTTCATCGCAGAAGAATAAATCACATAAGAACCTGTATCCGGTGTTGCTTCAACCAAATTTGGTGCAGAAACGATAGGAAAACCTGTTAATTCCGCTAAATTTTTAGCACAAAGCGCAGCATAACCAATCGGAGCATTTAATCCCGTTCCGATGGCAGTTGCTCCCATATTCACTTCTACGAAAAGATTGGCATTGTTATTTAATTTAGAAATATCTTCTTCCAGCGTTGCCGCAAAGGCTTCAAATTCCTGACCCAACGTCATGGGAACTGCGTCCTGAAGCTGCGTTCTTCCCATTTTAATCACATCATGAAATTCATTCCCTTTTGCTCTGAAAGCATCTACTATTTTCTCCAATTTTTCAGCTAAAGCAACATTCATCTGAAGCAATCCTATTTTGATGGCTGTAGGATACGCATCATTGGTAGACTGAGAAAGGTTGATATGATCGTTTGGCGAACAGAATTCGTATTGTCCTTTATTTTTCCCTAAGTTCTCTAAAACGATATTGGCAATCACTTCATTCGCATTCATATTGATTGAAGTTCCTGCTCCACCCTGAATCATATCTACAGGAAACTGCTCATGAAACTGTCCGTTGATTAATTCGCCGCATGCTTCTGCAATTTTAAAATATAAACTTTCATCAAGCAATCCCAACTCGTAGTTGGTTTTTGCCGCCGCTTTTTTAACGAAAGCCAATCCTTTGATAAATTCAGGATAAGAAGATAAAAGCTGTCCCGAAATTTTGAAATTATTGATTGCTCTTTGTGTCTGAACTCCATAATAAGCATTTACCGGAACTTCTAATTCTCCCAGCAAATCGCTTTCTCTTCTGAAATTTTCCATTACAGATTTTTTAAGTTTTTAATGATTTAAATATAACAAAAACGCACCGAAACCGATGCGCTTTAATTATTTTATTTTACCGGATATTTCTGTATTAAAGCCTGTAATATTGCGAATGTTTCTGGATCCATAATTCCGTCATAATTTTGCGGACGGAAATGATATTGTAATGCTTCTATGGTTCTCTTAGTTGCATCATCCCATTTTCCGCTCATGTCTAATCCGTATCCGAATTTCTGTAACTGTGCCTGAACACTATAAATAAAAGCGGGATCGTTATATTTTAACTGAAAATCTGTAGAAGTGGCGGAAGTATAAAAAGTCTGCTTAGTCGCTTCATCATACCACATACCAATCTGATATTCGTCGTATAGTCTTTTCCAGGGAAATAGTGGTCCCGGATCTTGCTTTCTTGTCGGAGCAATATCTGAATGTGCTAAAATATTAGTCGACGGAATCTGATATCTTGTGCTGATGTCTTTCACCAAAGCGGCTACTTTTTTCACCTGGGCATCATCAAACGGGGCAAATACTTTTTTCCCAGAAGCATCTGCAGTGTAACCTGCGTTTACAATTTCAATTCCGATAGAGTTATCATTTAAATTTTTATCATTTCTCCAGGCACTTACACCCGCATGATAAGAACGTTTGTTTTCATCTACCAGCTGATAAATTTCGTTATCTCCTGTATTGTTTACCAGATAGTGAGCACTTACCGCCTGTTGAGTAAGTACCGTAATTGATTTATCATCTGGTAATGCTGTATAATGTAGAATTAAATATTTTTGTCTGAAGTTTTGCGCAATGGATGGAAAATATGTTTTTACCACTTTATAACCCATTGGTTTTGCAGAAACAATAGAACCGTAACTTACGGTATTATCATTTTTTGTAGGATCTGCTATATTGGTTGTAAAAAAATCGATTCCGTGATCAGATGTCACTTGAGGTTTTGGTTTTTCACCGGTCTTGCCTACTCCGCTTTTTGGCTGTACCACGGGAGTTCTAGGGATATATTGTTTTTTTTTTGCATTCTGTTGTGAAGTGCACGAAAAAACAAAAGCGCTTAATCCGATGATATATAATGTATTACGCATTGGTTTATTTTTTTAGTCGTTTATCAGCTCAAAAATACACAAATTTTTCTTGAAAAATATTTGGTAAATAAGGAAATCTGTTCTATATTTGCACTCGCAATAACAGAACAAAAGATCATTAAAATACAATAATAAAGGAGAGTTGCCTGAGTGGCCGAAAGGACATGTTTGCTAAACATGCGTACTGGAAACGGTACCAAGGGTTCGAATCCCTTACTCTCCGCATTTATTATTCCTCGGGGCGTAGCGTAGTCCGGTCATCGCGCCTGGTTTGGGACCAGGAGGTCGCAGGTTCGAATCCTGCCGCCCCGACTGTTTTTAGTAGTTTTCTCAAAATTACTCAATGGGTGCGTAGCTCAGCTGGATAGAGCATCTGCCTTCTAAGCAGACGGTCTCAGGTTCGAATCCTGACGCGCTCACAAAAGACTCACAATTTTCAATTGTGAGTCTTTTGTTTTTATACTGTTTATTTCATTTTGGTTAACAATATTCGTTCAAAAAGTTTTAGCTTATTATATCCAGAGATCATCGTTAAAGTATTTCTTTCGCAAAAACTTTTAAACCATTTTTCTACTTTTTCTCACAATTAATATTACTTGAATAATAATCAAAAGAGAAATCGTTTCTCCAAGAATTTTTTGATAGTGCTCCAACATGATTTCTTAAGATACATTCTTGTCAAAAATTTTATCATCTATAAATCTTGGTATTGGAGAAGATTCATTATAATCAAATTTCTCTTTAAAGTTTCTGTTTAGAATAAACAAAATCTACAAGTGTATATTTTGAATCGTAAATTTTTTCTTTTATAATTTTCACTTAACATAATGGTTATTAATCACGTAAAGTCAACAAAAAATAACATCAAAATATTATTGAAAATTATTTCACATTTTACTTTCACAATTAAAAAAAAAATTATATATTTGCAACCACAAAAAACAAGGTAATTCTTGTTAAAAGATGACCTCAATCGGGGCGTAGCGTAGTCCGGTCATCGCGCCTGGTTTGGGACCAGGAGGTCGCAGGTTCGAATCCTGCCGCCCCGACAGTTTTAGATAATTTTCTCAAAATTACAAATGGGTGCGTAGCTCAGCTGGATAGAGCATCTGCCTTCTAAGCAGACGGTCTCAGGTTCGAATCCTGACGCGCTCACGAAAACTCACAATTTTTATTGTGAGTTTTTTTGTTAGTATTCTACCCTTCTTATTCAAAATTATCAGAAAAAATCATTACATCATCATTCTAAGAAAATATTTTGAAATCCAACCAGATAGTTATCGATCAAATTTTGATTTTATGTAATTTAGCCTTTAATAAAAAATACACTTGCATCAATCGACACATCAAGGATTCAACCAAGTGACAAAAACAAGGCAGATATTGATCTTAAAATAAATATATAATAGTCATCATTTTCATTATAATGAAAGAACTAAACCCATCACTCAGAAATCATTTACTAATCGGATTTTTTATCAGTATATGGCTTTTCATTTTCGCATTTTTCATAAGACCTTTTGACGATGGGACAATAAGCTTTAAAATATGGATCCTTATTAGTGTAGGATTCAGCATGATTGCATTTCTTTGCTACGCATTATTAGCTATTTTTCAAAAATGGGTATATCAAAGAATATCAAAATGGAATATTGGTTTTGAAATAGCCAGCATTATACTTTTTCAACTGCTATTTTTAATCAGCACTTATGCCTACTATAAATTCGTTTTAAACGGAGGATATATTTTTTTACAATTTGTAAGAATAATCATTCTTAAATTGGCATTGATTTCAACGCCGATCATAATTTTGGCAAGGATATATGTTGTAAAACTAATTCCTGCTAAAATTGAAAATATTTTACCCGAAAATGATGACATCATTATTAGAGGAGAAAATAAATTAGATATTTTAAAAATAAGAAAATCTGACTTAATCTGTGTTTCAAATGCACAAAATTATGTTGAAATTTTCTTTTTAGATGGGCATCAATTAAAAACAAAACTAATTCGCAGTACGCTTAAAAAAATTCAGAATGATTTTGACTTTTTGATTCAAATCCATCGTTCACATTTAATAAATCCATCCCATTTCAAGGCTTGGAAAAATCAGGATACCATTTCTCTTACTCAAATTGAACTTCCAGTTTCTAAAAATTACAGGGAGCATCTATTGTCTTTATAATTTTCATCCCTAAAACCCTACATTTGGTACCTAAACATGCATCACATAATGATTGAGGGCTGATTTGCCTTTATTTTCGCATCATAAATCAAAATAATTAATTTATGAAAAGCAGATGGTTTAAGAGATTGTTATGTGCAGTTATGATAGTATCAGGTATTTTTATTGGCATCTTCATATGGGCAGATAATGAATTAAATAAGGTTTTAGGTCAATCAACCAAGGTGATTGATATTACATCCATTGTAAAACCCTCCGACATTATTCAAATAAAAAACGCCAATATACTTTCAGAAGATTGTACCCATTTTATCAAAAGCCAAGATGTAATTATCAAAAATGGTAAAATTATTACTTTAGGAAAACATCAACTTTTAGACAATAATTTTACCGTTATCGATGGAACAGGCAAATATCTGATTCCCGGGTTTATAGATTCTCACGTTCATCTAAAAGAAAGTAAAAACGATTTATTTTTATATTTAGTCAATGGCGTTACCTCCGTAAGAGAAATGGCAGGAAGGCCAATTTCATTGGATTGGAAAAAAGAGATACAACATAATGCCATCGGTCCAAGGCTATTCGTTGCATCACCTCCTATATTCAGCGAAAGCGGAGTGGCTGGATATTATTATAGCTGGACAAGGCAATCCATTAACTATTCAACTAAAAGTGATGCTGCTAAATCGATAAAAAAGATAAAAGATCAAGGTTATGATGCCGTGAAAATGTACGGTTTTGTAAACCCCGAAATGTTTAAAACTACAATAGCGATTGCCAAACAAAACAACATTCCCGTCATTGGACATCTTCCATTAGTTAATTTGGAAACAGTTTACACATCAGGGCAGAATGAAGTAGCTCATATTGAAGAAATAACCGTAAAAACGATTGATGATTTTGGAAAATCAGTAGCTAAAAATCCTGAAGAATATCTCAATTATTTAAAAGCGCATTCAGAACAAATTGCAAAAAAACTAAAAGAGAATAACATTAGCGTTACTTCGACTATTTGGTTATGTGAAAGTTTTTTGCACCAAAGATTTGACTTAAAATCTAAATTGAAAGAAATAGAATTAAAATATGTCAATCCAAAAATTATTGAAGGAACAACATTATATAAATTAGGTTGGTTGCCCGGTAAAAATGGATATGAATATGATGGTAAAAATGAACCTGATGCAAAAAAATTATCACTGACTTTCTGGAAAACCTATGCAGAAGCAATCCATATTATGACAAAAGCATTAGTGGAAAATAAAGTCACTATAATGGCTGGTACAGATGCTAATGTAGCTACCGTTGTTCCTGGTTTTTCACTTCACGACGAAATGGAATCTTTATCTAAATCCGGACTTACAAATGCACAAGTTCTGTATTCGGCAACTGTTGCACCAAGCAACTGGATGAAAACGAACACGGGAAAAATTAAAATCGGTTATCATTCAGATTTAGTATTACTGACAAAAAATCCGTTAGAAGATATTAAAAACACAAAAACTATTGAATACGTATTTTCTAATCGATATATGATTGATAAAAACAAGATTAAAGCTATTTTGAAAGCTATAGAAGCTGCAAATAATGAAAACAGAAAAATAAAAATCGATGAATTTATCAATTAAAAAACCACCGTAAATAATACAGTGGTTTTTTAATTTATTGTTGAAAATTGTTATTTCAGCTTATAAGAATTTCCATTCCAAATATATGTTTTTAAAGCTCGTTTTTTCTTTTCTCTGTCACGATCATCTTTTTCCATTTCTTCCATTTTAAAAATAAAAGTGTTGGGAATTCCGCCTTTGTCATTTGGAAAAATAAATTCTTCGCTGTGATGATAAATATCAGCATCGCCAACGTTCATTAATTGCGGAAGCACAATCAGTTTTTTATCTTTAAACAAAACATATTGATCATAACTTGCAATTCCGCACGCTTCACCGGAAACTACCGCCTTTAAGGTTAATTCCACGTTTTGAAGTTTATGATTGCTTTCAATAGTAAAAGTTCCGTAGCTTAAACTTTCACCGGAACCCGTTTCAAAAGAAACCTCATCAATCAAAGTATTTCCTTCTACAGCTTTTATTGCTGCAATATTTTGCTGGATGATAATATCAGGATATTCTTTATCTTTTTTATTGATCGTTTTCGTTAAACCGAAAAGAAAATCATAACCATTTTTATTTTTGTATTCAACAGCGAGATTTCCACCCCAAATGTAGCCTTCAGAAGTTTTATCGCCTTTCTGATATGATATTTTATACCAATTAGCTTTTCTTTCGCCCAATTTTAGGATCTTTTCATCTTTTTTAAGAATTAAAACCTGCTGATTGGTTTGCAAAGAATCCAAAATTTGAGCACTGACGTTTGGTGATTGTCGGATTCTCGTGTGGTCGGTAAATATTTTCTGAATTTTATTTTCTTCAAAACTGAAAACTCCGTTGGCATAAACATCATCTTCTTCCTGTGCAGAAAGTAGCTGAACAGTGAATAAAAATAAAACGGTGAATAAGGTTTTCATATTAATATTTTGCAATGTTTATTTTTCAAGCAACAAACTTACCCATTCTTCACGCTGCAATTTCTTTTTCAGTTCTAAATTATTCTCTTTACAAACCTCTAAAATATCATCCACATCAAAGAAACACAATCCTGAAAGTAATAATTTTCCACCTTCATTTAATACAGAAACGTACGTCGGAATATCTGAAATCAAAATATTTCTATTGATATTTGCTAAAATAATATCATAATTTTCTTTGCCTAAATTTTCTGCAGTTCCCAATTCAATATCAAGTTCTACTCCATTTCTTACGGCATTTTCTTTCGAATTTTCAACCGACCATTCGTCGATATCAATTGCTTTGGTAGCTCCGGCTCCGATTTGTTTTGCGTAAATCGCCAATACCGAAGTTCCACAACCCATATCTAAGACTTTTTTGCCATTGAAATCAATATCCATCATTTGCTGGATCATCAAATGTGTCGTCGGATGATGCCCCGTTCCAAAAGACATTTTTGGCTGAATGATAATTTCGTGCATTCCTTCAACAGATTCATGAAATTCTGCCCTTATCAAAACTTTATCATCAATATTAATTGGCTCGAAATTCTTTTCCCATTCTTCGTTCCAGTTGATGTTTGGCATTTCTTTGAAAGAATATTCGATTTTCACCTCTTCATTTTGAAAAAGCGGCAACGCTTTCAAGTCTTCTTCGTTAAAAAGATCTTTCTGAATATATCCTAAAATACCTTCCAATTCTTCTGTGAAACTGTCGAAACCTATCTCAATAAGCTCTGCCATCAATATATCACTCCAGGGCTGAAGCGGAGAAATTCTGAAATCGAATTCTAAATAATTTTGCATGTGAATAATTTGTTGCAAAAATAAAACTACTTTTTTGATTTCATTGAAATATTGTTCTTTTGTTTTTAACACAAAGTGCCCAAGGTTTTTTTCTAATATTGTTCTGCATATTTTTCATTCGCAAAGGCGTTTCACTCAGCAAAGAGTTGATGTTTTGTTTTCCTGAAAAAATCTTAAAGGTTAAAAATTTTATTGAGATTGCTTCGTCGCTTCGCTCCTCGCAATGACGGATTAAACCAAAAAAAGCGAACCGAAGTCCGCCATTATTTTGATAGTTCTAAAAAACTAATTTCTAACATCTAGTTTCTAGCTTCTATTTTATGGATTTGTAGAGAAAATAGAACCGTTGGCAATTAAAGCTCTTCTATTCATTTTCAGAATATCTCTTACCCATTCTGCGAAATCTTCCGGCTGAAGAACAGTTTCAGGATTTCCGTCTGTCAGACCTCCCTGAATCGACATATCAGAAGCAATTGTACTTGGCGTTAATGTAATTACTCGGATATTTTGTTTTCTCCATTCTGCCATCATCGATTGTGATAATGAAACAACTGCTGCTTTTGAGGCTGCATAAGCCGACATATTCGGCCCACCTTTCAAACCGGCTGTTGATGCTACATTTACAATATCACCTTCACCCTTTGCTTTCATGAAAGGATGCACCGCTTTTGCGGCATAATATACTCCGAAAAGATTGGTTTTTATGACTTGCTCCCAAGTCTCGGAAGACATTTCTTCAATTGACCCGAAGTCACCGATGCCGGCATTATTAATCAGAATATCAACTCCGCCTAATTGCTCGGCTAAAGATTCTATTCCCGCCTTCACCTGAATTTCGTTATCAACAGAAAAAACCGCATATACAGCATGTACACCAAGATTCTTAATTTCCTCGACTGTCATTTTAAGGTTTTCTTCATTTCGACCTGTAATCCCCACATTTACGCCTTCATTTGCCAGCGCCAAAGCAACCGCTTTTCCTAAACCTCTTCCACCACCTGTGATGATGGCATTTTTCCCGTTTATATTCATTTTAATTGAATTTTTATGTATTACAAACTTACGAAAAGATCATTTTTAAAAACAGAATTCCGACATTATTTATCAGTAAAATTATCATAGAAAAAAACAAAAACCTGTCTCTTTCGAAACAGGTTTATATAATTATTCCGTAAAGAAATATTACTTATTTTTCAATTGATCCGGAATGTTAGTGGTAATAAATCCGATTCCTTGCGCTTTCAATTCATCTGAAATTACAACATCATTTACTGTCCATGCATTTGTGATTAATCCCAAAGCTTTTGCATCAGCAATCCATGTTGGATTTTTCTGGAAGATGCTGTAATGATAATCAATTCCGTCCAAACCTTCATCCTTGATTTGCTGCGGAGATAATTCTCCTTTTAAGTACTGAACTTTAAAAGTCGGTGCTAATTTTTTAATTTCTTTACAGATATTTAAGCTGAAAGAAATAAATTCACTTTGAGATTCCAGCTTCATATCTTTGATCATTTTGATCGTTTTTGCTGTTAACTCGTCTTCTTTTTCCTTTGTTTTATCAGGTTTTATTTCAACAATCAGTTTTAATGATTTGTCTTTTTTTCCTTGCTTCAAATAAGCTTTCAACGTAGGAAAATCTTCACCGTTGGATAATTTTACTTTTTCCAATTCCTTGAAATCAGTTTCAGAAATTTCCATTTTCGCGTGATGCTCGTCATGATTGATCACCAAAACACCGTCTTTCGTCATTCTCACATCGAATTCTGAACCGTAAATCTTCAAATTCTGTGCATTTTCCAATGACTTTAATGAATTTTCCGTGGTTGGAGGCTGGCTTTGCCAATATCCTCTGTGGGCAATAATCTGGGTTTGTGCCTTCATGATAACTGTGCTTAAAACTGCTAACCCTAAGATAATTTTTTTCATAATATAAATTAGATATTTAAATCAAAAGCTTTTCAACTTTTAGATAAAGGTAATTAAAATTAAGATGAATGGTCAATTTTGCTTTGCAAGTGAATTGTTAATTACAAGCTAATTCACAATTGACCATTCACATTTCACATTTTTAGAATGAATATTTTGCCCCAATCTGGATTTGATAAGGATTTCCTGTTAATGGCGCAAGACCTCCCGTATTCAGATTGTAAGTCAGCTTTTTTGTAACCGGATCAAACCCTGAAATTCTGTAAAGAGACATATTGTTGTAAGACTTATTAACTCCCCACTCTCTGTTCAATAAATTTGCCACGTTGAAAATATCCACGGAAAGTTCAAACGCTCCAATTTTTTCAAACTTGATTTTCTTTGCAATGCGAACATCCCAGACTCCGTAGAATCCGTTCTTTCCACCGTTTCTTTCTGCAATTTTATTATTATAATCAGTAATATAATTTTTCAATGCGCTTCCCACTTCAGGATTGTCGATTAAAGTTTGGGTAAGATTCGGGAAAATGTAAGCCAAGTCATTAGTATCAACGAAGTCTCCGTTTACGTTTCCACCCGAAGTCAGAGAGAAACGAGTTCCTCCAATCCCTGAATATCTTAATCCTAATGTAAATCCTGCAATTGTCGGTGAGTTTCCGTATAATACAACTTTGTTTCTGAACTGATTATCAGAGTACGTCATTTTCAGATTTCGAGGATCACTTTCAACTAAAGTGGATAATGTCGCTGAATTGGCTACGTTCCCGTTATAAGAGGTATTGTCTTTAATGTCGGACCAAGTGTAACTTGCTGTAATTTCTCCATCTTTCCAGTAACGGTAGCTTGTATCAACAACAAACGAGAACTGATCAACTTTTCCGTCACTTACGAGTTCTAAAACTCTTCCGAAATTCTGGTTAATTCTTCCGTCTTTCCAATTCATTACACCACTACTCGTATTTATCGAATTAGCGGGAACGAAAACTCCCCTTCCACCTTCAGCATCTAACGTAAAGAAAGGATCCTTTCTCATATTTCTGTCGTAATAGAAATAGTTGTTTCTTCCCAATGTCATATATCCCGCAAGTCCCGCCCTGAATCTTTCGTTGAAGAAATGCGTGTAAGAGATATTTGCTTTATAAACAATTGGAATTTTTGCATCTTCTCCGGTATAATTAATTGTAGGAAGCTGGTATTGAGATAAAGTAGGAACCGTTCCGTAATCATTTCTGTAGCTATTAAAATCAGGTGTCAAGCCAATTTGCGAAGGATTGACATCAACTGTTGCTAAGTGTCTTCCGTCAAATACCAAATTATTGATTACCATATAATTATTAATATCAGAAGAGAAAATACCGGCTCCGAATTTCAGGAAATCTTTGTTTGCTTCATTCATATTCCATTCGAACTGAAATCTTGGCTGAATAATAAATGATTTGATCTGATTATCTGTTCTGATTCCCATTTCGTCAAACAATTTCTGATTGAATTCTGCTTTTGGATATCCTCCGTAATCTAATCTTAAACCAGCCATTAAATCTAAACCTCTTGCAATTTTAGTCTGAATCTGACCGTACAGACCAATATTCCATATATTTGATTTTACAGACGGATCTGCTACCAACGGAACCTCTCTGTAGAATCTGTTGGAAATAAGATTATTAAAGTTAAACAAGTTATCGCCGCCGTTCACCGTAGGGTTTTCTCTGAAATGGAATCTTCCGTTTACCTCACTTCCGTAGATAGATTTTGCCATGGTGTACATTAAATCTGCTCCAAAAGTGTATTTAATTTTATCTGTATTGTAGTATAAATTATCAACAAGCTGGAAAACATTATTTTTAAAACTTTCCTGCCCAAAACGGTGACCTCCGATCTGGATATTTGTTGCTTTACCAGCTCCATCAATAGTAGAAACAATGTTCTCAACAATAGCTCTGGGAACTGCGTGCCCCAATTCATCATTCTGATAACTGTTCTGAAAAGTATAAAGATATTGAGCTTTTAATTCGTTTGTGATATTAGGCTTTACGTTCGATCTCAAAGTTAATAGTAAACTATTGTCAAGGTTCTTATCGTTCCCATAAGATTCAAATGCATTAATTGCCGTATTATCTTGTAATCCGTTTTTATTTAAATCGTAAGTGAAATTGTTTCTTAATGTCAATAAGTTTTTATCATTAATCTGCCAGTCTAAACGTAAAAATCCGGCATCAGAATTTCTTACTTTATCGAAACTTCCAAACTGCTGCGTGTTTCCAACTCCATATTTTGCTCTCGCAATATCTAAGAATTTATTTAAAGTAGCGGTTGTGGTGTTTAATCTCACCTCATCTTCATGCGATCTGATATCGGCAATCTGCAACGGTCGGGAATCCAACTGATGATCCCAAGCCATGAAGAAGTGTAATTTGTTTTTAATAATTGGTCCTCCCAAAGAAAAACCAAACTGAGAAGTAGAGAAATCATTATTGATTTTGTTTCCTCTGATGTCATATTTGCTGGAAAGCCAGTTGGTTCTTAAATATTCCCAGGCACTTCCCGAAAATTTATTGGTACCTGATTTTGTTACGGCACTTACTGTTCCACCACCGCTTCTCCCCAATGTAACATCGTATTGATTGGTTGTTACTTTAAATTCGCGAACTGCTTCAATAGAAATCGAAAAAGGTGCACCGCTTCGGCTCGTGGTAGAACCTGCAGAAGTTGGGTTTTTCGCTGTCATTCCGTCTATTGTAAAGTTGGTAGAAGAACCTAGCTGACCGGAAATACTTCCATTTTTACCACTTAAAGGAGATAAATCTGTTAGGTTGGTAAAATTTCTTCCATTTACCGGTAAAATTCCAATGTTTTTAGTGGTAATTGCAGTTGCTGCTCCTAGGTTTCCTATTTTATTTTTAAGGTTCCCTACGACTACAACTTCTTCAATGGTTTTCTCTTTTCCCAAATCTACGTTTACCGTAACCTGATCTCCAAAGTTGACACTATATCCCTCTTTTTTTTCATCATTTACAATCACTGTATAAGGTCCTCCCAAAGGGATTTCTTTGAAAATATATTCCCCTTTTGAATTGGTCTCCGTTTCGGTTTTAAAACCTGTAGATTCGTTGATAATCGTCACTTTCACCTTTTCCTGAGCAGTATTCCCGACACCGGTAATTTTTCCTACAATCGAAGCCTGAGTCGTTTGCGCATAAGCCAGTGTTCCGAAGCTTAAAAACAACATTCCCAATACAATCTTTACTTTTTTCATTTTATTAAATTAGCTGTGCACAAAGGTATGCTGACTTTTACAACCTAGTGTTTAAGGGAATTTTAACAATTTCTCAATTAAATTATAACATTATGTTAAATCATTGTAAACATTAAATTTATTCTAAAGAATATCAGTTTATTAAAATATATTACATGATTTTAATTTTATTACATTATTTAATTCTCTTATTTTTTAAATGAAATTACTTTAGTTATTTTTGCTCAAAAGATAGAAACCCAATGTCTGAAAACATTCAACAAAAAATAGAACAGCTCCGTAAGGAACTTCACCAGCATAACGAAAATTATTATATCCTTGATACCCAAACAATTTCAGATTTCGATTTCGATATGTTGTTGGAAGAGCTGAGAGATCTGGAAGCAAAGCATCCCGAATTTTACGACGAAAACTCCCCTACCGTACGTGTCGGCGGAGGAATCACAAAGGTTTTCCCAACAATTCAGCATAAGTTTAGAATGTATTCTCTTGATAATTCTTATGATTTTGATGATCTCGAAGACTGGGAAAAAAGAATTATTAAAACCATTGATGAGCCAGTAGAATTTGTAGCAGAATTAAAATACGACGGCGCTTCGATCTCTATTTTATATGAAAACGGAAAACTCGTTCAGGCGGTAACTCGTGGCGACGGTTTTCAGGGCGATGAAATTACGTCAAATGTCCGTACCATTTCTGATATTCCATTAAAATTAAAAGGTGATTTCCCCGAACATTTTTTTATGCGTGGTGAAATTTATTTAACGCAAAAAAATTTCGATAAAATTAATAAACAACGTGAAGAAGAAGGTCTTGACCCGTTTATGAATCCAAGAAATACCGCAAGCGGAAGTTTGAAGATGCAGGACAGCGGTGAAGTAAGAAAACGTGGGTTATCATCTGTTTTATATCAGTTTATTTCTGAAAATATTCCTGCAGAATCACATTGGGAACTGCTTCAAAAATCGCAACATTGGGGGTTCAGAACTTCTCAGCAGGCAAAATTGTGCACAACATTGGATGAAGTGAAAGAATTCATTAATTTCTGGGATGTTGAAAGGCATCATTTACCTTTTGAAATTGATGGTATTGTATTAAAAGTCAATTCATTGAAACAGCAAAGACAACTTGGTTACACGGCAAAATCTCCTCGTTGGGCGATGGCATATAAATTTAAAGCTGAAAAAGTAGAAACAGAATTACAAAGCGTATCTTATCAGGTCGGAAGAACAGGAGCCATTACTCCGGTTGCCAATCTGAAACCCGTTTTATTAGCCGGAACAATTGTAAAAAGAGCTTCTTTACATAATGAAGATATCATCAAAAAACTCGATTTACATGAACATGATTTTGTCTTTGTTGAAAAAGGAGGTGAAATTATTCCGAAAATCGTTGGAGTAAATACTGAAAAAAGAACCGACGAAAGCAAAGAAATCGAATATATCAAAAATTGTCCTGAATGTGGAACCGAATTGGTGAAAATTGTTGATCAGGCGATTCATTTTTGTCCGAATGATTTGCATTGTCCGCCACAGGTTGTGGGAAGAATGATTCATTATGTTTCAAGAAAAGCTTTAAATATTGAAAATTTAGGAAGCGAGACGATTGAACAGCTTTACAGAGAAAGATTGGTTGAAAATCCTGCCGATTTCTATGTGTTAACGAAGGAACAGCTTCTTCCGCTGGAAAGAATGGCAGAGAAATCTGCTCAAAATATCATTTCAGGAATCGAAAAATCCAAAGAAATTGCTTTTGAAAAAGTATTGTATGGAATTGGAATAAAGCACGTCGGAGAAACGGTTGCCAAGAAATTAGTCAAAAATTTCGCAACCATTGAAGAGTTAAAAAACGCTACTGTTGAGGAACTTTGTCAGGTTGAAGATATCGGAACAAAAATCGCAGTAAGTATTGTTGAATTCTTCGCTAATTCTGAGAATATTTTAATGCTTGAAAGATTAAAATCTTACGGAGTTCAGTTGGAAAAAGGGGAAAGCACTAACGAAGTTTTATCCAATATTTTAGAAGGAAAAACCTTCCTATTCACTGGAAAATTATCTTTATTCACAAGAGAAGCGGCAGAAGAAATGGTAGAAAAACATGGTGGGAAAAATATCTCAGCCGTTTCTAAAAATCTTAATTTCTTGGTCGTAGGTGAAAAAGCAGGAAGCAAACTGAAAAAAGCTCAGGATATCGGAACGATTGAAATTCTGGACGAGCAGCAATTTCTGGATTTGGTTGAGAAGCAATAAAATTCTGGACAATATTTAATATAATAAGCCATTGGAATTTACTTTCAATGGCTTACTTTTGCAAAAAATTTTAAAAATATAACCAATAATAACCATGAGAAAAATTTACTTAATCTTTTGTATGATTATGTTTGCTGTGTTTCAGGCGCAGATTGTGAATATTCCGGATGACCATCTAAAATCTAAGCTCTTTATTTATGGAGCCGCAAGTGATTCCAATGGAAATTTCATCAATATAGATACCAATGGAGATGGTGAAATCCAAGTTTCAGAAGCCGTAATGGTATACAAAATGACAATCTTCAACCTTACAGATGCAATTACCAGTCTATCCGGACTTAATGAATTTCCAAATTTGCGTGAATTGACATTAGATAATCCTAATATATCTGCTTATCATCTTATTTTCAGTAATTACCCAAATCTTCAGAAACTAACCTTTTTAGGAGGAGGAGTGGGAAATGTAACCATTGAAAACTGTAGTGCATTAAATATAGCAAACCTTGAAGCAACTGGAAATATTATTGATATACAGAATACTACCGTACAAGAAGTTAAACTTGAAAATATTAATGGTGTAAACATTTCATCTACTCCAAATCTTAAAAAATTCTCCTTATATAATTCTACAATTTCATCTCTCAATTTAAGTAATCAACCTTTGCTCGAAGAAGTACTTGTTAGTGATAATTCATTGATGACAAACATAAATTTTGCAGGAGATATGGCTTTAAAAAAACTAGAATTATATCGTAATAAACTAAGTAGTCTTTCGATTCCTAATCCTTCTCTAGTAAACTATTTGAGTATAAGTTTCAATCTTTTCCAGACTTTTGATGTAACTCCTTATACTGGATTGGGAAGGTTTCTTGCTAACGACAACCAAATCACAAGTTTGGACTTTAGCTCAAGTCCTCTAATTGGAATGCTTTATATTTATAATAACAACTTAAATACATTAATATTCCAAAACAACCAAGCATTAGGTTATCTATATGCAAATAACAATCATATAACCAACAATATTGCATTTAATCAAACACCTTATATTAAGGTTATTGAGCTTAATGGGAATTCGCTTACAAATGTTGATCTATCTCAAAATTTTTTTTTATTAAGCGCTGCACTTCATGATAATATTAGCTTACAAACTTTAAATGTTAAAAACGGGAAGCTTGACCAAGGCATTGGTTTTTCAAATACATCACAGTTACAATATATCTGTACAGACCCTATAGAAAATGGTTGGTATAACTCATTAGTGTCAAGTATCAACTATAATCAGCCCAATGTTGTAGTGAATTCTTATTGCTCTCTAAATCCTGCAGGCAATTATTATGTATTTCAAGGGGTGACAAGATACGATATGAATGTAAACGGATGCGATGTCAATGATGTCATAAAGCCTTTTCAAAAATTTAATATTTTAGGACAATCTACTGCAATATCAGATGCTTTCGGAATTCATTCTTTAGCATTAACAATTGGAACGAATTATATTGTTCCTGTGTTAGAAAACCCTTCATATTTTAATATTACGCCGCCATTTGTAAATACAAATTTTCCAACACAGACAAGTCCTTTAACTCAAAATTTCTGCCTTACTGCAAACGGCATTCACAATGATCTTGAAATGGTAATTTTACCGGTTACAATTGCTCGTCCCGGTTTTGATGCAAAATATAAAATCATTTATAAAAATAAAGGGAATACAACACAATCGGGAACATTATCATTTAATTATAATGATAGCTTAACAGATTATTTAACTTCAACAGTAAATCCAAGTTCTCAATCAACAGGTTTATTAAACTGGAATTTCACCAACCTCCTGCCTTTCGAGACCAGAGAAATTACAGTAACTTTAAAATTAAATGCTCCAACACAAAATCCTGCATTGAGCAATGGCGACATTCTTCATTACACAGCGCAGGTAAATGGAGCAACTGATGAAATGCCTTCTGATAATACATTTACATTAAACCAAACGGTTGTAAATTCTTTTGATCCAAATGATAAAACTTGTTTGGAAGGAACTTCAATTACCCAAGCAAAAGTCGGAGATTATGTTCATTACTTAATCCGATTTGAAAATACAGGAACCACAAATGCACAGCATGTTATAGTAACAGACGAAATTGATACTTCAAAATTTGATTTAGCAAGCTTAATTACTTTGAGTGGCAGCCATAATTTTGTTACAAGAATTACCGGGAATACGGTAGAATTCATTTTTGAAAACATTCAGCTTCCATTTGATGATGCTAACAATGATGGATATGTTTCATTTAAGATTAAAACAAAATCTACACTTAATATCGGAGACAGTTTCAGCAATACGGCTAAAATTTACTTTGATTATAACCATCCAATCATCACCAATACGTATACAACAAGCGTTCAGAATACCGCATTGGCAACATCGGAAATCAGCAAGGATAACAGCAGTATCGCTATTTATCCGAATCCTGTAAAAGATGTTCTAAATATTCAGTCTAAGCATGAAATTTTAAAAGCAGACATCTACGATTCAGCAGGCAGAATCTTACATTCAACTTCCGTAAAAGCGAATGTTATTAACGTTTCTGAACTTCCAAAAGGAAATTATATCATCAAATTATCTGCAAAAGATAAATCATTCACTCAGAAGTTTATCAAGAATTAATTTGAAGTAAATAGCAAAGCAAAGACTGTCTTTTAGGCAGTCTTTTTTATTAAAATACAATGTGATTAAGATTTTATCGTATTTTTATTCGAGGAAGTTATAAAATATAAAAGATGGAATTTTTAAAGGATCATTCTATTCAAAACGAATTAGTACTGATATTCATTTCCGTACTTCTCGGGATTTTTATCGGGACAGAGCGTGAATACAGAAATAAATCTGCGGGGTTACGTACCTTCATTCTGGTGTGTTTCGGATCTTGCCTTTTTACTATTCTTTCCATTAAAATCGGGGTTAACAATCCGGATCGTCTGGCAGCCAATATTATTACAGGAATTGGTTTTTTGGGTGCGGGAGTTATCTTTAAAGGTGAAAATAAAATAGACGGAATAACCACTGCAACTACCATTTGGGCGACAGCTTCTATTGGCATGGCAGTCGGTTCAGGATATGTCTATCTTTCTCTAATGGGAACCCTTTTGATTTTACTGGTGCTAAATTCCTTAACTTATTTTGAAAGATTTATTGATAAAAAACATAAAATACGTGAATATAAGATTGCGGTGGTAGATTATCATGATCTTAAATATTGTGAAGAACTTTTTAAGAAAAACAATTTGAAATTTCTGCTTTCCAAACAACAATATACACAAGGAAATCTGGCAACCACATGGATTATTTCAGGCAATAGCAGCTATCACGAAGCTTTGACGAAAAATCTTATCGAAGATGAAAAAATTATTGCTTACCAATTCTAAATGTTAAAAAATCTACTCAAAAAACACATTCAATTAAATCATAAAACACTTAAAATCAAAACTTAAGAAATACAACAAACGTCAAATTATGAAACTCATAATTTCTTCGTAAATTGGGCAAAATTTTGATTATGACAAAAAAGATACTCTTATCCGTATTTCTTTTGCCGGCTGTAATGACTTTTGCACAGCAATACGGTGGAATGTGGATCCCAACAGAGCTTAATGAAAAGGAAATGAAAGATTTGGGAATGAAAATCTCTGCAAAAGACATCTTCAATCCTCAAAAACCAAGTATAAAAGATGCGGTTGTACAGTTCAACGGAGGTTGTACCGCTGAAATTATTTCGCCAAAAGGTTTACTTTTAACAAATCATCATTGCGGTTACGGACAAATTCAGGCGCATTCAACCGTTCAAAATGACCTTTTATCTAATGGTTTCTGGGCAAAAAATCCTGACGGCGAACTTCCAAATCCTGGAGTAACCGTAGATTTTATTGTTGATATTAAAGAAGTATCCCATCAGATTTTAGAAGGTACAGACAACCTTACCGAACCTGAATTATCTAAACAAATTGCTAAAAATATTGAGATTTATAAAAATTCTCAAAAAACAGAACAATACCAGTCGATTTCTGTAAAATCGATGTATTACGGAAATAAATTTTATGCTTTCACCATCGAAACATTTAAAGATATTCGTTTGGTAGGCGCACCACCACAAAGCATCGGAAAATTCGGTTCCGATACCGACAACTGGATTTGGCCAAGACATACTGGAGATTTCTCGATGTTCAGAATTTATGCTGATAAAAACAACAAGCCCGCAGAATATTCGAAAGACAACATACCTTATGTTCCGAAACATTATCTTCCGGTTTCTATCAAAGATAAAAATGAAAACGACTTCACTTTTGTATTTGGATTTCCAGGAAGAACGACAGAATATCTTCCGGCAATTGCAGTAGAAAAGATCATGAAAGAGATTGATCCTGCAAGAATTGCGGTGAGAGATATTGCTTTGAAAACTTTAGACGAAAAAATGCGTGCTGATGATGCAACCCGCATCAAATATGCTTCAAAATACGCTTCAGTAGCCAATTACTGGAAAAAATGGATCGGTGAGGTTGAAGGGTTGAAAAAATCTAATGCAGTTGAGAAAAAAGTAATGTATGAAGGTTCTTTAGTTGCTAAAAATCATGAGGTTAAAGCAACTTTAGATCAGTTAAACAAATTGTATAACGATCAAGCTCCGTTTGCATTAAACAATGCTTATTACACAGAAGTGATCAGAAATGCTGAAACTTTAAAGCTGGCAGGAGATTATTATACTTATATTACTTCGGTTGAAGCTGGCAGAATGGATGAAAAAGGAACAATCGCTTTTAAAAATAAAGTGACTTCTTTCTACAAGGATTACAGCGCAGAATTAGATGCAAAAGTGACGGCAAAATTGCTGGCATTGTATGCTAATAAAACGGCTCCACAATTCTTGCCTTCCGGATTTGAGAAATATAAAAACGAAGCTCAGAATATTACTTCAATTGAAGAAATTTCTAAAAATTCGATTATTACAGGAAGAACTGATGTGAACGGTGCTTCTTTAAGCAAAGATATTGACAAAGCATTTTCTAATCAGGATAAATTAATCAAAACATTGAAAAAAGATCCTGTTTATCAATTGTATGTTGCGATAAGAGATACTTATATGACAAAAGCTGATCCTCAGTTTACGTCTTTACAAACAAAAATTGATGCGCTTCAGAAAACGTTTATGGCACAGCAAATGTCTACGGATAAAGACAGAAAATTCTTTCCGGATGCCAATTCTACGCTTCGTGTAACATACGGAAAAGTGAAAGGTTCTTCGCCTAGAGATGCGGTTTCTTACAATTATCAGACCCATTTGGCGGGAGTAATTGAAAAATATATTCCTGGTGATTATGAGTTTGATGTTCCTAAAAAACTGATTGATCTTTACAACAAAAAAGATTACGGTAATTATAAGGATAAAAACGGCGATGTTCCCGTAGGATTTACGGCAACCAACCACACAACAGGAGGAAATTCCGGAAGTCCGGCTCTGGATGCCAACGGAAATCTGGTTGGGCTAAACTTCGACAGACAATGGGAAGGAACGATGAGTGACATTAATTATGATCCTCGTTTCAGCAGAAACATTATGGTTGATACGAAATATATTCTTTTTATCATTGATAAATTTGCCGATTCTAAATGGCTGATTGACGAAATGAAAATCGTTAAGTAATTTCAAAAAAAATTAAATATAAATCCCGAAAGCGAGCTTTCGGGATTTTTTGTTTTACATTAAAATTAGAATATAAACAGTATAAGAAATACTCAAAAAGAAACTTTTAAAAGCCTCTTTTTTAATGTCCGAAAATATCTTTCAAACTTAATTCTTTAAATGTTCCCATTTGATTGACTGCATACATATTCAGGTTTTCTTTTTTCCCGATAATGGCGGTATTGAAATCGATAGGTTTAATTTCAGTATTGTAAAATTGTTTCAAATCATCAAAACTCAACGCTTCGATCTGTTGATAAATATCCTTTCTGAAATCATGGTGAATATTTAATTTTTTCAATCGTAAAGTATTAAAAAAGATATTTGTTCTTGTGATTCTTGTGGATGCAATTTGTTTTAAGGCTGCATTTTTCGCATTTTCAAACTGTGTTGGCACCTGCGGAAGTTCGTGCATCAATTCCGCCATCGTATCCACTGCAATTTGCAATTTATCCGGCTGCGTTCCAATGTAAGTTGAAATGTAATCCGGATGATTTAATTCCGAATTAGCAGAATAAGAAACATACGCAGAATAAGCCAAACTCTTACTCTCACGGATTTCCTGGAAAACAATTGACGATAAACCACGTCCGAAATATTCATTAAAAACATTTATTTTTCCGAAATTTCCGGTATTGACTTCATTCCCTCTTCCGATTTTACTCATTTCCATCTGAACCATATCATAATCAGTAAAGTATACATTTCCAATGGTTTCCGGTTCAGGATATTCCTTCGGTTCAGGAATCTGAAGGCTTTCATCTTCAACATATTTCCCTATATATCCTTTAAAATTTTCAATATCTTTTCCATAGAAAAATATCTGATAAGGAAATTTAAACAGCTTTTTCATCCTTTCTGTAAACACCTCAACATCACTGTTTTCAAGTTCTTCTTTTGAAATAACATCTGTGAAACGGGAAAATCCGCCCACTTTCGTATAGCTTGTTAACCCTTTCATAATGCTGTTTTTATCCTTTTTCATGGCAGCACGATTTTCCAAAACAGTTTCAACAAACTGACCGTAAATTTCCTGATCTGGCTGCACATTATTCATCCAGTTTTGAAGCAAAGCAATTCCTTCTTCAAGATTTTCTTCTAAGCCACTCAAAGAAACCGTCAACTGATTATTTGATGTTTTGAAATCATTGCTCACTCCTATTTTAAAGAAATCTTTTTTCAGATCTTCCGGCGAAAGTTTTTCTGTTCCCAGATATTGAAGAACCTGTGTAGAAATCCCTAAATCACGGTCATTATCACTTCCGAAAGGAAAAATAAAATGAACCTGAGCAATATCGTTATATTTATTTTTAACGAAACTTAATTTTTTATCTTTAATTAAATCTGTCTTAATTTCTTTCTGATAATCGATAAATTCGGGTTGAATATCTTCTGTTTTTTCAGAAATAATTTGTTTTAAAAATTCTGACTGGTCTTCACGGTTGATTTTCACCGGCGTAATTCCAGGGTTTTCAACCCGCAATAATTTATCATTAATTCCTTTTTCTTTATTGATAATGACATAATTTTCTTTGAAAAACTCATTGGCAAAAGCAACAACATCTTCTTTCGTAAATCTGCTGTAATCGTCCATTTCGTTTAGTTCCTGCTCCCAGGTTCTGCCTTTGATGTAAGTGTCATAAAGATTTGTTGCCAATCCGTCTGCAGTTTCCAGCGCTTTCATTCTCTGCAATTTGAAATCGTTGATGATTGCAGGAAGCATCCAATCCGGAAACTCTCCTTTTTTTAACAGTTCAATCTGCTCCAACATCATATCTTTGGCTTCATCCAACGTCTGATTTTCCTTCGGAACAGCCACCATTGAAAAATAGCCATATTCTTTCAAACCTACCGAATATGCCTGTGCCCAAAGCATTTTCTGCGTCTGATTGATATTTAAATCTAATAATCCTGCTTCTCCCCTGTTACTTAAAAGATTTGCCGTAATATCTGCTAATATTGCTTCATTTGATCCATAACTTTCCGTTCTCCAGGCTAACTGAACTCTTGGCGTAGTCGGGCTTTTTACCGTTCTTTTTACAATTTCAGTAATAGGTTTTTCAATAATCGGTGTTTTTTTCGGTAATTCTCTGTAAGGAATTGCTCCGAAATATTGATCTACCAGCTGAATCGTTTGCTCAAAATCAAAATCTCCCACCAAAACGATCGCATAATTATTAGGCACATAATATTCATCAAAATATTTGTGAATCGCCTTCATGGAAGGATTTTTAAGATGATCGGGATCTCCCAGTGTTGTTTGCTGACCATTTGGATGTGTAGGAAAAAGAGCATCCATCAATTCATAATTCACCAATCTGGAATCATTATCCTGCGCTCTGTTGAATTCCTCATAAACCGATTCCAATTCTGTATGGAAAAGTCTTAATGTCAATTCTGAAAAACGTTCTTTTTCAACTTTAAGCCATTTTTCGAACTCGTTATTGGGAACATTATTTTTGTAAACAGTCTCATCAAACCAAGTGTGGGCGTTTGTACCTGTCGCACCAAGAGAAGAAATCGCCTTATCATATTCATTGGCAATTGCAAACTTACTTGCTTGCTGAGAAACGTCGTCTATTTTTGTATAGATTTCTTTCTTTTTTTCAGGATTCTGTTCAGCTTTGTGCTGCTCGTATAATTCTGAAATCTCACTTAATAATTCACTTTCTTTTTCCCAATCGAGAGTTCCTAATTTTGAAGTTCCTTTGAACATCATGTGCTCAAGATAATGGGCCAAACCTGTGTTATCAGAAGGATCATTATTACTTCCCGTCCTCACTGGAATATAAGTCTGGATTCTTGGAGCATCGAAATTCTGGGCAAGAAAAACTTTTAAACCATTCTTTAAGGTATAAATTCTTACTTTATTTTCGTCGTTGGGAATTGTGATATATTCGTAGTTATTTTTATCTGTATGTGTCGTCTCGTTGTATCTTTTGTCCGTCATAAATAAACTCATTTTCATCCTTACAATCAGAATGAATACAAATGTAAGCAATCAAAAAGTAATCCTTTTACTTTATAAATAGTAAAATCTATTATTAACATTCGCTTTTTATATTTAAGTTTGCATTAGTTTTCCAAATAAATATATCATGCACGGAAACATTCTGATCATCGATGATGAGATCAAGCTCCTGAAATTATTAGGAATGATCCTTTCCCAAGAAGATTTTAACGTAAAAGAAGCCTCTACCGCACGGTCTGCAATGACGATGCTGGAGCAATATGATTTTGATGTCGTACTGAGTGATGTCCGGCTTCCCGACGGTTTTGGTGTCGATTTGGTTAAATCGATCAAAGCAAAATACCCTCATCTGGAAATCATTTTAATGACTGCTTTCGGAAATATCACCGATGCCGTTCAGGCAATGAAAAACGGTGCTTACGATTATTTGGTGAAAGGTGATGACAACGAAAAAATTATTCCGTTGGTTTACAAAGCATTGGAAAAAGTAAAGGACAATAAATCTAAAATTATCCAAAAAAGTACAGTTCAGAAAGGTTTTAATCAAATCATCGGAACTTCTCCATTAATTCTTCAGGCTAAAAAATTGGCAGAAAAAGTTGCTTTAACAGATGCTACCGTCCTTTTAACCGGAGAAACGGGAACCGGAAAAGAAGTTTTTGCGAATGCCATTCATGAAGGAAGTGACAGGAAGAAAAATAATTTTGTGGCAATCAACTGTTCTGCATTCAGTAAAGAAATTCTGGAAAGTGAACTTTTTGGACACAAAGCGGGAGCTTTTACAGGAGCCATAAAAGATAAAAAAGGGTTAATTGAAGAAGCCAATGCCGGAACTTTATTTTTAGACGAAATTGGCGAAATGCCAATCGAGCTTCAGGCAAAATTACTCCGGGTTTTAGAAACAAAGGAATTTATCAAAATGGGAGAAACGAAAGTTTCAAGATCCGATTTCCGATTGATTGCTGCCACCAATAGAAATCTGGAAGACGAAATAAAACAGGGACATTTCCGTGAAGATTTATATTTCAGATTAAATGTTTTCGAAATTACCCTTCCTGCGCTTCGCGAAAGAAAAGAAGATCTTAGGGCATTGGCGAAAAATTTTGTTAATATTTTTTCACAAAAATTGCATTTAACAACCGTTCAAGTTACTCCGGAATATTATAAAGCATTAGAAAAGAACGACTGGAAAGGAAATATTCGGGAATTAAGAAATACGATCGAGAGAAGTTTAATCTTAATGAATGACAATATTTTAGATATAGAAAGCCTTCCTCATTATTCGGAAAAAATCGCCGCCGAAAGTGATTCTCTGAGTATAAAATCTTTAGAAAAAGAACATATTTTAAAAGTCCTGCAATACACAAAAGGCAACAAAGCTGAAGCTTCAAGATTGCTTGAAATCGGGATTGCCACGCTGTACCGTAAATTGGAAGAATATAATTTGAGATAAAATTTCTGATTGAACCATTAAGATTTAGGAACTAAGAATATTATCCTTATCATTTTAATAACGAGCCTATCATTTTGATAGGCTTTTTCATTTTCCTACATTATCTTAAAACAACACAAATTACTATAATTCAACAACTTAATAAACACATCAAGATATTGGACTTTCTTTTGGCATATAGGATTTAAATAATTAAAAATGGCAATGTTAAAAACAAACCGACCAAAGTCAAAAGTATCGGGATTTAAAGTTTTGATAGCACTTTATGCTTCAATGGTAGTAGTAACAATAATTATAAAATTGATATGATTCTCATTAGTTTAATTCTGCTTTGCGCAATCATGTTCTGGCTTTTATACAAATCTGTTGAATTTTTTGACAAAATATAAAATTATGTGGAGTTTATTTTTCCTTTCAATACTTGCATTTGTGTACATCTGCTATGTTTTAATCAAACCTGAAAAATTTTAACCGATTATCATGAATACAGAAATTTTAGGCATAATTATGATGTTTGCAATCACCTTAGTAATTGGTATTTTCTTAGGGAAGTACATTGCTGATGTGTATGGCTACAAAAAGACTTTTTTAGATAAAATTTTTCAGCCTGTTGAAAATTTGATTTATAAAATTTCAGGCATCAATCCAAATAAGCAAATGACTTGGAAACAAAATATGTTTGCCATGTTGACCATTAATCTGGTTTGGTTTATTATCGGATTTTTTATCTTATCAAATCAATCCTGGCTTCCCCTAAACCCCGACGGAAACCCGAATATGTCACCCGATCTTGCCTTTAATACAGCAATTTCTTTCCTGGTTAACTGTAATTTGCAGCACTATTCAGGAGAAACGGGAGTCAGCTATTTCAGTCAGTTATACTTAATGTTTTTACAGTTTGTAACGGCGGCAACCGGAATGGCTGCAATGGCGGTACTTTTCAAAGCATTTAAAGAAAAAACTACTACAGAATTAGGTAATTTCTATGATTTTTTCACCAAATCAATCATCAGAATATTGATCCCGATCAGTATTGTAATTGCTTTTATCCTTTCTGCCAGCGGAACTCCGATGACTTTTGAAGGGAAAGACCATATTACAACACTGGAAGGTCAGAAAGTTGACGTTTCCAGAGGTCCTGCTGCCGCATTTGTGGCAATCAAACATTTAGGTACAAATGGTGGCGGTTTTTTTGGAGCCAACTCAGCACATCCCCTTGAAAACCCGAATTATCTGACGAATATGACCGAAATGGTAACTCAGATGATCATTCCGTTTGCACTGGTTTTTGCGCTTGGATTTTATTTAAAGAAAAGAAAACTGTCATGGACGATTTTTACGGTGATGACAATCGGTTTTCTGGCATTAACAGTTTCAACGATCATTAATGAAACCCACGGAAATCCTTTAATTACCCAAATGGGAACTGACCCTCATCTCGGAGCGATGGAAGGCAAAGAAATTCGTTTCGGAAGCGCCGCTTCAGCGTATTGGAGTATCGCAACAACGGTAATTTCAACAGGTTCTGTGAACGCTATGCACGACAGCATGATGCCGCTTTCAGGCATGAATCAACTGTTGGCAATGATGATCAACTGTTTCTACGGCGGCTGCGGAGTCGGAATTCTGAACTATTTTATTTTCATTATTCTCGCCGTATTTATGAGTGGCCTGATGGTAGGAAGAACACCTGAATTTATGGGTAAAAAGATTGAAGCAAAAGAAATGAAAATTGCGATGATTGTTGCTTTATTTCATCCTTTTTTAATTCTTGTAGGAACAGCTTTAACAGCTTATTTCCCGGAATTCGGAGCAAAAACACTGAACAATCCAAATTTTCACGGATTCAGTGAGATATTGTATGAATTTACTTCGTCATCGGCCAACAACGGTTCAGGTTTCGAAGGGTTAGGCGACAACACGCCCTGGTGGAATATCTCAACAGGAATTATCCTTTTATTTTCAAGATTTATTCCAATTATCGGTCCGATAGCGATTGTAGGATGTTTAGCACAGAAAAAATACATTCCGGAAAGTTCAGGAACGTTGAAAACGGATACTGCAACTTTTGGATTTATGACTCTAGCCGTCATTCTTCTGATTGCCGCCCTGTCTTTCTTTCCTGCCCTTACTTTGGGACCGATTGCGGAACAGATTCAATATTTTTCTAAATAAAAATCAAATAATTAAACCATTAAAATTTATTTAAGAATTAAGAATATTAAGGGAATCAAATTAAGCTGAAAAATATTTAAAGAATATTTCTTAATTAAACTTAACTCCTTAATAAATTTTAATGGTTCAAATAAAAAAAATCATTCAAAGCAATGAAAAATCAATCTCAGACATTGTTTCAAAAAGATTTGGTAAACGAAGCCATAAAACAGTCATTCGTTAAACTGAATCCGAAAATTATGTTTAAAAATCCCGTTATGTTTCTGGTGGAAATCGGAACGGTGGTTATGTTATTCGTAAGTTTATTGAGCTTAACAGGAGACAAATCGCAAGGCAGTTTCATCTATAATTTTTTAGTATTCATCATATTATTTTTCACCGTTCTATTTGCCAATTTTGCCGAAGCTATTGCTGAAGCAAGAGGAAAAGCACAGGCAGATACGCTGAGAAAAACCAGGGAAGAAACTCCGGCAAAAGTTATCCTTGAAAACAAACCCGGATTTCAGGTAGAAACAACATTAAGAATGTCAGCCGAAATGAAACTGGGAGATATTTTCCTTTGTGAAACAGGCGACCAAATACCCATGGATGGCGAAATTATCGAAGGCTTGGCAACAATCGACGAATCTGCAATCACCGGAGAAAGTGCACCCGTAATCAGAGAATCGGGTGGAGATAAAAGTTCCGTAACGGGCGGTACAAAAGTACTTTCCGACCGAATAAAAGTGAAAGTTACTACAAAACCCGGAGAATCTTTCCTTGATAAAATGATTGCCCTTGTAGAAGGAGCTTCAAGACAGAAAACACCCAACGAAATCGCATTAACCATATTGTTAGCGGGATTTACCCTGACATTCATTATCGTTACTGTTACGTTAAAACCCTTTGCAGATTATTCGCAGACGCCAATTACCATTGCGGCATTTATATCACTTTTCGTTTGTTTGATTCCCACAACGATTGGCGGTCTGCTTTCTGCAATCGGAATTGCGGGGATGGACAGAGCGTTGAGAGCTAATGTGATCACGAAAAGCGGTAAAGCTGTAGAAACTGCGGGCGACATTGATGTTCTACTTTTAGATAAAACAGGAACCATCACAATCGGAAACCGTAAAGCGACACATTTTCATCCTTCAAACGGAATTCAGCTTGATGAATTTATAAAAGCTTCAGCATTAAGTTCTGTTGCCGATGAAACCCCGGAAGGAAAATCAATTATAGAATTAAGCCAGTTAAAATCCGAAGATTTACTCGTTCCCAATCCGGTTTACATTGATTTTACGGCTGAAACCAGAACATCAGGGATTGATTTTGAAAACACAAGAATCCGAAAAGGAGCTTATGACACGATTAAAAAACTGACAGAAAAAGCAGGAAATATTTTTCCTCCCGAAACACAGGAAGCCACGACCAAAATTTCTGAAAACGGAGGAACTCCTTTGGTTGTCTCCGTAAATGAAAAAGTCTGGGGAGTCATTGAACTTCAGGATATTATTAAAACCGGGATTCAGGAACGTTTCCAACGATTGAGAAAAATGGGTGTGAAAACCGTGATGGTTACAGGTGATAACCCCTTAACCGCAAAATTTATCGCAGAAAAAGCTGGTGTGGATGATTTTATCGCCGAAGCCAAGCCTGAAGATAAGATGAATTACATCAAAAAAGAACAGCAGGAAGGAAAACTGGTTGCCATGATGGGTGATGGAACGAATGACGCTCCCGCACTAGCCCAAGCCGATGTCGGAGTGGCCATGAACAGCGGAACTCAGGCTGCAAAAGAAGCAGGAAATATGGTGGATCTGGACAATGACCCGACGAAATTGATTGAAATCGTAGAAATCGGAAAACAGTTATTAATGACTCGTGGGACGTTGACAACTTTCAGTATTGCGAATGATGTTGCTAAATATTTTGCCATAATTCCGGCGTTGTTTATCACATTTATTCCGGCACTTCAAAAGTTGAATATTATGAATTTGCACAGCCCTGAATCTGCGATTTTGTCTGCTATTATTTTCAATGCGATCATTATTCCTTTCTTAATTCCATTGGCGTTGAAAGGAGTTGCTTACAAACCAATCGGCGCAAGTGCATTGTTACGAAGAAATCTTTTAATCTACGGTTTAGGCGGGGTGATCGTTCCATTCATCGGAATAAAACTCATCGATTTATTTATCAGTTTATTCTTTTAAAATTTAATTAAAATGAAAAATCATATTCTATCAGCATTAAGATTAACACTTGTCATGCTCGTTATCGTTGGAATTTACTTAGGAATAGTTTACGCAGGTTCTAAAGTCCTTCCAAATCAAGGAAATGCAGAGATTATCAATTATAAAGGTCAGAAATTTTATGCCAATATTGGTCAGAATTTTACCTCTCCGAAATATTTTCACGGTCGTCCGTCCGCTGTTGATTATAACGCCGCAGGAAGTGCCGGAAGCAATAAAGGACCTACGAATGAAGAATATTTACAGACTGTTCAGAAAAGAATTGACACGCTGAAAATGCAAAATCCGAAAATGCAAAATGTAAAAGTTCCGGTGGAATTAGTAACAGCCAGCGGAAGCGGATTAGATCCTGATATTTCGGAGGACGGGGCTTTATATCAAGCAAAAAGAATTGCAAAAAACAGAAATATTTCTGCTGAAAAAATAGAAAACCTTATTAAAAATCAAACAGAAAAATCATTTTTCGGACCGTCTAAAGTAAATGTTTTGAAATTGAATATTGCTTTAGACCAATTAAAATAACTTACAAAATAACACATTGTTATCAATATCTATATAATGAAATCAACAACTATTCAGGTTATTTTTTTATTGGGATTTTTTGCTTTAAATCCTATGAATGCACAGGAAACTCAGAAAGATTCTGTTTCCTTACAACCTAAAGATTCTTTAACTACAAAAATCGATTCTAAAATTCCTTTTGACGGCTACGATCTGACCTGGATCAACGGTCAAAACCGTCAGACAGATTTTCCTTTAACCTTAAAAGATAAGGATGGAGAAACAATTTTAACGGGTGTAACCTATGTAGATGCCTATTACAACTACGATTTCCGAAATCCAAAAGATAATACTCATACGATTTCAGCAGCGATCGGTCGTTCCAACGAATTTACCATCAATATGGCAAGTATCGGTTTAGAAACCAATTACAAAAATACGATCGGGCGTTTATGGCTGCAATACGGGCAGATGGGTTCTATTGTTCAGGATTTGGACGGAACGGTAAACCATGGTAAAAATACCAGCGTCAATAACTTAAAAAACATCAGAGAAGCAGCTGCAGGTTATCATTTCAATGTAATGCATGGTTTAAATGTTGAAGCCGGAATTTTCATGAGCTACATCGGTTTGGAAAGTTATGTTTTGGGCGAAAACTGGAATTACCAAAGAAGTTTGGTTTGTGATTTTACACCGTTCTATTTTCAGGGAGCAAGAATTCAGGCATATCCTTCAAAAAAATACAAGGTTGAACTTTGGATATTAAACGGTTGGCAAAGTTATAATTCATGGAACAAAGGTCTTGGATTAGGAGTTTCCAATTATTACCGTCCGAATGAAAATCTGCAGTTGGTTGCCAATTTTTATTTAAACGGAAAAGATACGAGAAATAACTCCGAGGTACGCCGTTTTCATCACGACCACAGTATTGTTGCAAGATATTTCCACAATAAAGAAAGCAATGGATTGTCGCAGGCTGCATTCAGTATCAACAATCATTATGGGTTTCAAAGCGGAGGTGGTTTGAAGGCAAAAGACAATTACATGATCGGAACTTCTATTTCAAACAGACTTTGGTTTCATCATAATAAAGTCGCTTTATCTTTAAGAGCAGATGCCGTTTCAAATCCGGGAGCTTATCTGGCATTCTCCCCTTCTCCGGTTACCAACAACGATTTTAATGACGCAATTGCAAATGGAGAAAAACTGAAAATGTTTCAGGGAACTGCAACAGTAGATTTAATGCCGAATCAATTCGTAACTTTCAGGTTAGAGTACGGATTCAGAAAAAGTAATATCCCTTATTTCGCAGGACCTCAAGGAACAACAAGCCCCGATGGATGGATCGATACGCCGGTTGACTCTTGGAGACCGGATTTAAAAAAATCTGACAGCAGATTGACTTTAGCGGTAATGTTTAGACTTTAATTGATAGAACTACATTTTAATACTTACTACAAGCTCGAAATAATTAAATTTAATTGTTTCGAGCTGTTATTAAACAAATTACAATTCTTAAAAAAACAATTTGAAAATGAAAAAGTATATTGTCATTGGATTTATGGTTGGGATATTTTTTCCGAAGGCACAATCTTCGGATTCATTAAAAGCAGATCATAAAGTTACTTTTTCAGCTTATGCAGAATTGTTTTACACTTACGATTTTAATGAACCTGCAAATCATATCCGTCAGAATTTTTTATATTCCTATAACCGTCACAATGAATTAAATCTTAATTTAGGACTTGTAAAAGCTGCTTATCAAAATGATAATCTCCGGGCCAATCTTGCGCTCATGGCAGGAACGTACGCTCAGGATAACATGGCTGCCGAACAGGATGCTTTACGGTATGTAAATGAAGCTAATATTGGAATTAAAATTTCAAAAACAAAAAATCTGTGGATCGATGCCGGAATTATGCCTTCACACATTGGCTGGGAAAGTGCCATCGGAAAGGATAATATAAGTCTTACAAGAAGTTTTGCAGCAGAAAATTCTCCTTATTTTGAAACCGGAGCAAAAATTTCCTATACTTCGGATAACGGGAAATGGTTTTTAAGCGGATTGGTTTTAAACGGATGGCAGAGAATTGCTAAGCCGGAAGGAAACCAAACTATTTCTTTCGGACATCAGATCACATACAAACCGAATGAAAAAATTACATTAAACAGCAGTTCATTCATCGGAAATGATAAATCTAAAGAAGAGAAAAAAATGCGCTATTTTCATGATTTATATGGAAATTTTCAGCTGACGGATAAATTCTCAGCTTTGCTGGGTTTTGATATCGGAGCCGAACAGAAAGAAAAAAGAAGTGACAGCTATAATCTGTGGTATTCTCCCAATGTTCTGATGAAATATCAGGTGAATGACAAATGGGCTCTGGCAGGAAGATTTGAATACTATAATGATAAAAAAGGAGTCATCATCAGCACGGAAACACCCAATGGCTTTCAAACCTTCGGATATTCTCTGAATGTAGATTATGCCATCTTAAAGAACGTTGTTTTCCGTACAGAAGCAAGAGGATTTACTTCTAAAGATGCTATTTTCATGAAAAACGATCAATTTAAACAAGGGAACTTTTTCATTACCACAAGTATTGCAGCTTGGTTTTAAATAAATCAGAAGCCGGAAGCTAAGATTGATTTCCAGCTTCTGACTTTCCTTATTTTTATGCTTCAAAAGATTAAATTAAAAAGAATAAAACCCATGTCATCAGCAACAGATTTTCTAGAACTCATCCAAAAATCCAAAAAAGGAAAGTTTAAAATTTATATCGGAATGAGTGCGGGTGTGGGGAAAACTTTTCGCATGCTCCAGGAAGCTCATTCTCTTTTGCGAAACGGTATTGATGTAAAAATCGGCTATATTGAAACGCATGACAGAAAAGAAACCGTGGCTTTGGTTGATGGAATTCCTGAAATTCCGCGACGATCTTCTTTTTATAAAGGTAAAAATCTGGAAGAAATGGATCTCCAGACGATTATCAATATTCATCCCGAAGTTGTTTTGGTGGATGAATTGGCGCATACGAATATTGAAGGTTCAAAAAATAAAAAAAGATGGCAGGATGTTCTGGAAATTCTCGATAACGGAATCAACGTTATCAGTGCGATGAATATTCAGCATATTGAAAGTTTAAACGAGGAAGTAAAAAAAATAACAGGAATTGAAGTTACAGAGCGGGTTCCCGATAAAATTTTAGGACTTGCTGATGAACTGGTGAATATTGATTTGACTGCAGACGAATTGCTGACAAGGTTAAAAGAAGGAAAAATTTATAAAAAAGAAAAAATTCAAACTGCTTTAAACAATTTCTTTCAGAGCGGACATATTTTACAGCTCCGTGAACTGGCTTTAAAAGAAGTCGCAACCCACGTCGAAAGAAAAGTAGAAACGGAAATTAAAACTGAAAATTTCAAACCTATAAAATTTCTCGCCTGTATAAGCAGTAATGAGAAAATTGCAAAAAATATTATCCGAAAAACGGCAAGACTGGCGAGTTATTATAACAGTCCGTGGACGGTTTTATATATTCAAAAATCATCTGAAGATCCTGAAAAAATTGCATTGAATAAACAGCGATATTTGATTAATAATTTTAATTTAGCACAGGAATTGGGAGCAAAAGTAATCCGATTAAAGGAAAACAGTATTCACAAAGGAATTTTAGATTATGTAGTTGAACATAACATTACAACCGTTTGTATGGGAAAACCTCATGCGAAATTTTGGCTGAGAATCTTCGGCTACAGCTGGATTTATACCCTGATGAACCGATTGAACGAAAGACAAATAGACATTATTATTTTATCTTAAAACAATGAAAATTAAAACAAAACTCACCTTGGGAGTCGGTCTTTTGTTTGTGCTGATCGTTTTACTTTCTGTGATTGGTTCGGTGTACATCAACAAATTAAAATCCGATACAGAAAAAATTCTCACCGCCAATTACAACAGTCTCGAATTTTCCCAGAATATGTTGTTGGCTTTAGATAAAATAAAAACCGACAGCGCCATTGCGATTAAAGATTTTAAGAAAAATAATATTTTACAGGAAAAAAATTTAACCGAATTTGGTGAAAAAGAAGCTACCCAAAATCTCAATTTACATTTTAATAATTACATAAATCAGCCTTCTCCTGAAAAAGAAAAACTGATTCGTGAAGATTTGGTTAAAATTATGTCGCTCAACATGAAAGGGATCGAACGGAAAAGTGACATTGCCATTATTACCGCAGAAAATGCTACTTTTTGGATTGCCACTTTAGGAACGGTCTGTTTTTTAATTGCTGTTGTCTTATTATTTAATCTTCCTCAAACGATTGCGGAACCCATCAACCAGCTGACATTCAGTATCCGGCAGATTGCCAATAAAAATTACAACGAAAGAGTTCATTTTAAAGGAAGTGAAGAATTTAATGATCTTGCCAATTCTTTCAACATTATGGCAGAAAAACTTCAGGAATATGAGAGCAGTACTCTATCGGAACAGCTGATGGATAAAAAGCGCATCGAGACTTTGGTCAACAATATGCACGATGCCGTGATTGGTCTGGATGAAAATCATTTCATCTACATGATTAACGATGAAGCCTTGAAAATCACCAATTTAAATAAAGATGAAATCATCGGAAAGACGGCTCATGAAGTAGCGGTAAACAATGATTTGGTACGAGAATTATTAAAAAATATCGATCATCCTGTACAAGAACCCATTAAAATTGTTTCGGATCACAAAGAAAATTATTTCGAGCAGGATATCATTCCGATTAATATTGTAAAGACAGGCGAAAAAGAAAAAAAGTACATCGGAAGAGTAATTCTGCTTAGAAATATTACGCCTTTCAAAGAGCTTGATTTTGCGAAAACTAATTTTATTGCCACCATTTCGCATGAACTGAAGACCCCGATTTCTGCGATAAAAATGGGTGTTCAATTATTAGGAAATCAAAAATTCGGAGAATTGAATGAACAGCAAAAAGAACTGTTAAATGGCATCAATGAAGACGGTCAGAGATTGTTAAATATCACTGGAGAATTATTGAATTTATCACAAGTTGAAACCGGAAATATCCGTCTGAATATTGAAAACTGCTCTCCCACAGAAATTGTGCAGACAGCCGTAAAAAATATTGCAAAATTAGCCGAACAGAAAAATATTTCCATCAATTCTCAAATTCTTCTGAATGAAAATGACTTTGTCACCGCAGATTTTGACAAAACAGTTTGGGTAATGAATAATTTTCTAAGCAATGCCATTAAACATTCTTTTCAGGATGAAAATATTCAGATTTTAGTTGAAAAAATTGATTCAAAAATCAGATTCAGCGTTACAGATTCGGGCAAGGGAATTGAGGAAAAATACCACCGTCAGGTTTTTGACCGCTATTTTCAGGTTCCGGGAGATCATCAGAACGGAACAGGTCTTGGTTTAGCCATTTCCAAAAACTTTATAGAAAAACAACATGGGGAAATTGGAGTAGAGAGTTCATTAAATCAGGGAAGTAGTTTTTATTTTGTGTTGCCGATGGCTTAGTTATTTACTATATTTGATCATGGCAATTTATCAATTTCGATTAAACTTAATTCCAAGAGAAGGAATTATTAATGAATTTGGATTTATTCCTAATAAACTAAATATCAATCTTCAGGAAAGAGAAGAGCATTATTACCTTAGCGAAGATAATTTATTGGAACCGAATGATTTTTTCATTGATGCTTTAACTATGAAATTTTGGGATTCTGTTGATATTCTTCCTACAGAAATTATTTATTATATCAACAAATTATTTCCCAGAAAACCATTGGAAAGCAAATCCGACTATTATTACTGGAAGCATTACAAAATCACAGTTAAAAGTACAATAGATCATGATGCCTCACTTTAGGGCAGATCTTAGAGAAGATGGTTTAAAATTTTTAAATGAGTTTATCGGAATTGCAAAAAAATATGATTGCCTTTTGATGGATATTCAGGGAAATCTTGTCATTCCCGAACAAAAAGAAGTTTATAAATTAGCCAAAATTTCCAACAGTTATAAATTTCTAACAAATCCTAAAGAAATTTTAAGCAGTTTAAGTAACGACAATAAAATTAAATAATGCCTGATAATATATTTCTCTATTTCTTTATAGGTTTTGTTTTATTTGCTATTGGCAAAAGCATTTATTATTTCATCGAAAAAAAGACAATCCTTGAAAACTATAAACAAGTAAATTCCATAGAATTTAAAAACATTTACGGTACAATTGTTACTAAAAGCGGAATGCTTCGCCAGAGATTTGAATGGTGTAAATTTGACATATTAGTCAATCAAAATTCTGTTTTCTTATTTACAAAGAATTTTTACTTTATTCCAAGTCGTTTAATCAATTTGGTTTATTCAACTTCGAATAATAAATATCTAAAGCAAACCAGAAAACCCAAGCAAGTAAGAGAGTTTAATGTCAACAAAAATAATATAGAAATCGTTTTCATGAGAGATAGATTGATGTTTGAAACCTCAAAATTATATTTAAAAAATCTTACTAATGAGCAGATAATTCTCTTGGAATCTGTTTTAAATAAGAAGACTAATGACTAACCTTTAAAAGGAACTTTTCAAAGTCATATTATTCTATCATTAATCCGTAAATTCAACTTTCAATCACAATGATATGAATATTCAAACCATTTATCAGGAAACTATAAAACTTGCAACCCAAAAACACACCGATAGAAATCAGACTATTCCGGGAACCAATCTTCCGTATGTAGTTCATCTGAGCAATGTAACTATGGAAATTTTGATTGCTTTTGAAAAGTCAAAAGATTTTAATTTGGAATTTGCTGTTCAGGTTGCTTTACTTCACGATTCTTTAGAAGATACAGACACCACTTTTCAGGAACTCGAAAATATTTTCGGGAAATCTGTTGCGGAGGGAGTTTTAGCATTAACTAAAAATTCAAGTTTAGAAAAATCTCATCAAATGACGGATAGTTTATTCAGAATCAAACAACAGCCAAAAGAGGTTTGGGCAGTAAAATTAGCCGACAGAATTACGAATCTTCAGACTCCACCTCCTGATTGGTCGGAAGAAAAAATTAAAAAGTATAAAACTGAAGCTCAATTAATTTTACATGAACTGAAAGGCGGAAATGATTATCTTGAACAACGATTACAACAGAAAATCGAAACATATGGCAGATAATCAAAAGCAATCGGCTACCTTTTTTGAAACACCGGAAAAATTCAGAAAATGGCTGCAAAATCATTACAAAACAGAAAAAGAATTATTGGTCGGTTTCTACAAAGTCAACACTAAAAAACCTTCTATGACGTGGCCGGAATCTGTGGATCAGGTATTATGTTTCGGCTGGATCGACGGGGTGAGAAAATCTATTGACGAAGAAAGTTACAGCATCAGATTTACTCCAAGAAAATCAACAAGCATCTGGAGTACGGTTAATGTTAAAAAAATTGAAGAACTGACAAAAGCCGGATTAATGACTGCAGAGGGCATAAAAGCTTTTGAATTGCGAAAAGAAGAAAAATCCGGAATTTATTCTCACGAAAAAGAACCTGCGGTTCTGGATTCTGACTATGAGAAACAATTTAAAGCCAACAGAAAAGCCTGGGAATTTTTCAACAATCAGGCGCCGTCGTACAAAAAAGTAATGCTTCACTGGATTATGCGTGCAAAACAGGAAAAAACGAGACTGTCGAGGTTGGAGAAAACGATTAAGGAAAGTGAATCAGGGAAAAGAGTACAATAAATTTTATTATTTGTTTACACCTGAAAATTTCATGATAATATCATAAATTTGAACTTCCTAAATAAAAGGAACAACAATCAAACAATTATGAATACAGATACATTAGATTTTTGGGTAGGAAATTTCCAGAGTGAAGAAGATTTTCATGAATTTGTGGAAGAGGATGAAAATTTTTATATGGAAGAAGAATCTGACGAAACGTATATTTCAAAATTTGCAGAATCTCAGGATACGCTTTGGCTAGATCACGATTTTGTAGAATATGGTTTTGAAGATGGAAACAGAACGATTTACGAGAAATTTTCAGAATATTCTTTTGCTGAACAATGGCTTCCAATTTTAGTAAACAGACTGAATGAACTCGATTTAAAGTTCGATATCAATGCTATTATTTTCTTAAACAAACAAATTCCAAAACCGGTTTCTGTGGAAAATGATTTGTTTTCTTTGGTTTATATTGGAGGAATTGAGTATAATGTTTAAAAATATTTAATGTACAAAACAAAAACTTTCGCCAAGAGCGAAAGTTTTTATTTATTAAGCAGTTTTTCAATAAGTTTATTCTGAGATTCAATAAGTTTTGTAATCTGTTCCTGATTTTTCAATATTTCTTCAGAGAAATTATTAAATGTACCCTTATTATAAACAACTCCATTATTTGTCTGAACTTCGTTAATAACAGTTTCTCCTTCCAAAAAATAGTTAGGATCAACTTCAAAATAATCACAGACTTTCTGCATAAAACTGAAATCGATTCTTTCAACCATTCCGTTTTCCATCTTACTCAAAGTTCCCTGATAAACTTCCAATTTATATGCTAATTCTTCCTGAGAAATATTTTTTCTTTCTCTAAGTCTTTTTATTTTAAAGCCTACACTGTTCATTTGTTGAAAAATTAAAGGATAAAGATAATTCTTTTTTATAAAATTCTACGATTTTCATTTTATTCGATCTCGAATATCTTTTATTCGAAAACGAATTGTCTCAAACCCTAAATATCCACAATTTTGAGGAAAGTTTTCGCGAAATACTTTTGATATCTACAATTTATTTTTAATTTTAATTCTAAAAACATGAAGAAAATGATTTTATTGGCTGCCTTTGGCATTGCCGGATTAGTAAGCGCAAAACCTACATTTGTAAAGAAATCTGAAAAGCAGACTGAGAAAAAAGAAGCAAAATTTAGGCTTTGTGGTGTACTCGTTACTTTTTATGATAGTGATAATAATCCCACAGGTTCACAATGGTTTCTAACTGACACACCTACTTTATCATCTTGTCAGGCATATCAGTCTTTTGTTCAGTGGAATCTAACACAAGGTGGTTATACGATCACTCCTTAATAATAAGTAATTATGGATTTAAAAAAAATATCATTTACAATTTTTGTCATACTATTTTTTTTACGTGGATTTGCTCAACAGCAAGTCCATGTAAAATATTATTATGTAAGGTCTCCTATTGCAACTTTATATGAAGATTTATACATTAAAGATAATAATGTGATCTCGGTTCAGGATTCAATTATGAATGTTAATTTAAATGGAACCGGAAGCATTTCTGCCGTTAGAAAAAGTAATAAACCGGCAACTAAAAACTATTTCATTTCTCAATTACAAAGTAATAATAATCTTAAAGATATTTTTTTTACAGTTTTGGATAGAGAGACCAAGTATTTTGTACACGATGAAGTTTCAAAGCCGATCTGGAAAATTGAAGAAACAAAGACAAAAAAAATATTGGGTTACAGTTGCATAAAAGCTACCACCAATTTCAGAGGTTCTGAAGTTACTGCCTATTTTACCAAAGAACTTCCCTATTCTACGGGACCTTATAAATTTTTTGGTTTGCCTGGACTTATTTTAGATATCCGGGAAGACAATAATAATTATAATATCTGGAAAGCAGAAAAAGTTGAATTAACCGTAGATCCGAAAATAAATTTCACTCCAAAATTAAGCCGCTATCCTAAAATGAATATGAGACAATTTGTCGAAATGAAAGAAGGAACTCAAAACAAAGAATTGGCAGAATTACTCAGCAAAATGTCTTCAGGAACAAAAACAGAAAGCCAATACAAAAACAACAGACCCGGATTGGAAAAAGTTTTTGAATGGGAAATCAAATAATAAATCTCATAATGCTTCGGTTCCGCTCAACATTCGCTTTAGATTAGAATGAATACTCTTGGAAAAAAATTAATGAAATAGTATTTTATTACGGGAAACCATATGTTTATTTTTAATTACTCATATAAATTTGAGGCATAAAAATAAATAACTATTATGTCATTAATCAAATGTCCTGAGTGTAGTAATTTTGTAAGTGATACTGCTGTGCAATGTCCAAAATGCGGTTATTCTATAAAAGATAATCTGGATTCTATTCAAAAGACCAAACTACCACTTCAATCTCAAAATGTTAATACTGCTCAAAAGCCAAACAATGGCTGTGGAATTGTAGTATTAATTTTAATTATTTTTGGATTTCTAATATTTTTAGTAAATAAATGTTCCGATTCTAATACTAAGAAAAACACTGATATTTCAACTAAAACTGAAATTGAAACAAAAATTTCAAAAGAAGATAGTATTAAAAATCAAGCCCGTATTGATAGTATTGATAAAAAAGATAAAATTGAAGAAGAAAAATTTATGAAAACGAAAGCTGGAAAAATCTACAAAAAGCATCCGGAATGGTCAAAAGAGGATTGTATTGGAATTTCAGAGCGTAAAATTTGGATTGGGATGAGTTATGAAATGTTAGTTTATATGAGAGGAAAACCAAATAATGTTAATACTTCTAATTATGGGGATGGACTCAATTATCAGGCTTGTTGGTATGATTATGATCCTTCTTGTTTTTATTTTGGTGAAAATCATATTATTACCTCTTACAATTAAAAAAAACTAATAAAAAATGCTTTGACTTCGCTCAGCATGGCATTCCTAAAATTTACTGCTTAAAAAAAGTTAGTATTAGGAATGCCATGCTGAGCGAAGTCAAAGCATCTAATTTATTTCAAAATTAATGCGCTTCCAACCAGTTATCTCCCACTCCAACTTCCACCAATAGGGGAACCTGCGTTTCAATCGCACTTTCCATTTCCATTTTAATAATATTGGTTGCTAATTCAACCTCATCAATTGGAGATTCAAAAACCAATTCGTCATGTACCTGAAGCAACATTTTTGTCTGCAGCTTTTCTTTTTCCAGTTCTTTCTGGATTTTAATCATCGCCATTTTTACTACATCTGCCGCACTTCCCTGAATTGGAGCATTTACCGCGTTTCTTTCAGCATGTGCGCGCACAACAAAATTTCCTGAATTGATATCTTTTAAATGACGTTTTCTCCCTAAAATGGTTTCAACATATCCCTGTTCACGGGCTCTATGTACCTGTGCAGCCATGTATTCTTTCAATTTGGGATAGGTTTCGTAGTATGCTTCAATCATCTGTTTTGCTTCCGATCTCGACAAACCTGTCTGTTCTGCTAAAGCAAATGCTCCCTGACCATATAAAATCCCAAAGTTGACCGTCTTTGCCTGACTTCTTTGCGTTTTAGACACTTCTTCCAACGGAATTTTAAATAATTTCGCCGCCGTTGAAGCGTGAATATCTTCACCATCCTGGAACGCTTTAATCATATTATCTTCACCGGAAATTTCGGCAATCAAACGAAGTTCAATCTGTGAATAATCGGCAGAAATAATCTTCTTCCCTTCCGCAGAAACAAACGCCCCACGAATTTGCTGACCTCTCAACGTTCGGATCGGAATATTCTGTAAATTTGGGTTTACACTCGCCAAACGACCTGTTGCAGCCGTAGTTTGCGAGAAATTGGTATGAACTCTATTGTCGGTTTTTTCAATCTGTGAAGGCAGCGCATCAACGTAGGTTGATTTTAATTTCTGATACGTTCTGTATTCAAGAATATGCTTGATAATTTCATGTTTTGAAGACAGTTTTTGAAGCACATCTTCCGAAGTTGCGTACTGACCGGTTTTGGTCTTTTTTGCTTTCGGATCAAGCTGCATTTTTTCAAATAAAATTTCACCCAATTGTTTCGGTGAATTCATATTGAATTCTTCGCCTGAAATCTCAAATATTTTTGATTCTAATTGTCTTAAATCATTCTCAAGATCAATACTTTCCTGAGCCAGCCATTTTTCATCCAGAGAAATTCCTGAAAGTTCCATTTTAGCCAAAACTTCCATTAATGGCATTTCAATATTGAAAAATAACTCTTCTAAATTTTCCTTTTTTAACTGAGGCGCAAACAATTCGTATAATTGGAAAGTTACATCTGCATCTTCTGCAGCGTAATCCGTCTGAGTTCTTAAATCTGCATCTCTGAAAGTTCCCTGATTTTTTCCCTTTTTACCGATAATGGTTTCAATGGAAACAGGCTTATAATTCAAATAAACTTCTGAGAGATAATCCATTCCGTGTCTTCCGTCAGGATTTAAAAGGTAATGTGCGATCATCGTGTCAAACATTGCCCCTTTTACGGTAATATTGTATTTTTTTAAAACTTTATAATCGAATTTTAAATTGTGAGCAACTTTCAGCAAATCTTCTTTCTCAAAAAACGGTCTGAAAATTTCCAATGTCTGTAACACTTCGCCCTGATCTTCCGACAAAGGAACGTAATATGCCAATCCTTTTTTATAAGAAAAACTCATTCCGACCAATTCGGCTTCCAGTTCATTCAGAGAAGTAGTTTCTGTATCAAAACATACGACTTGCTGTTTCAGTAAATTCTGAACTAAGATTTTCTGCGCTTTCGGATTATTTACAAACTGATACAAATGATCATTCTGCTCAATATTCGATTTTGTGGACGTTGCCTGATCCAGCTCTTCGTACGTTGCAAATAAATCCAGCTGACCAACCGCTTGTGCCACTTTTTGCTGAGGAGTTTCCGTTACCGTTACCTCAGCTTCCGCAACAACTTTAGTTCCGGCAGCCGGCGCAAAGGCTCGGTAAAGATTTTCGTATAATCTTGTGAATTCTATCTCATCAAAAACTTTCTTAGCCTGTTCAAAATCCGGAGTTTCAAGATCATATTGTTCCTGATGAAACTCCACAGGCGCATCGCAAATAATCGTCGCTAACTTTTTAGATAAAATTCCACGCTCAGCTGAAGCTTCTATTTTCTCTTTAATTTTTCCCTTTAACTGATGTGTATTCGCTAAAAGATTTTCTATACTTCCGTATTCTTTCAAGAATTTCATGGCAGTTTTTTCACCAACACCATCCAACCCCGGGATATTATCCACTGCATCACCCATCATCGCCAGATAATCAATTACCTGTTTCGGGTCTTCTATTTCGTATTTTGCTTTTACTTCTTCAACACCTAAAATTTCAATATCTCCACCTTTCAAACCTGGTTTGTACATTTTAATTTTATCAGTAACAAGCTGTGCAAAATCTTTATCAGGAGTTACCATAAAAGTAGTGTAACCTTCTTTTTCAGCTTTGCAGGCAATGGTTCCAATGACATCATCTGCTTCGTAACCTTCAACCCCTAAAATCGGTACATGCATCGCCTGTAAAATCCTGTGAATATATGGAATTGCATTTTTAATTGCTTCAGGAGTTTCGCTTCTGTTAGCTTTATATTCAGCAAAATCATCGGTTCTTACACTTGCCTGTCCAACATCAAAAACAACCGCTAAATGTGTTGGTCTTTCTCTTCTGATTAATTCAATCAAAGAGTTGGTGAAACCAAATATAGCCGATGTATCGATCCCTGTGCTTGTAATCCTCGGACTTCTGATCAATGCGTAATATCCTCTGAAAATCATCGCATAAGCATCGATGAGAAATAGCCTTTTATCTTGAGTTGCGTCCATATTTTCCATAAGGAACAAAGATAAGAAAATAGGAAGGTTTTTTTCAGAATTTCGAATTTCAGTTTAAAATTTAGAAAAAATACTGAGACAAATTATTTAATTTTTTACGGGAATCAGTTCAAGACGATCTTTATCTATTTTGAAATTGTAAGTTCCTGTAAATGTTTTTGGCTCTTTGCAATCTCCAGACATATCTGCTAAACCTTCGCTCATTTCCAACTGATTACCTTCGTAAATGCTATAAGTTCCCATCATGTGAAAACATGAATTTCCGGTATGATATTTTTTATCGCTTTCAAATTGAAGGAAATAAAACTTAGGCTGTTCTGCAGGGAATTTTATTAATTTTCCTTTTTTGAAAATTGCACTTCCATCCGCATTTACTCTTTCAACTTCCCAGGTTGTTTTTGCAAGCGAACTGGTTTGTGCATTTGCGATAATTGAAAATACTGTAATAACGAATGTGAAAATAAGTTTTTTCATGCTGAAATATTTGAAGGTGGTTTTTAAATAATTTTTATTGTCAATTCCGTTAAATTCTATTCAAACATTTAAAAATTTTTGCCAAAATTTGTTATTTGTAATAATCAGTTTTACCAACTGCTATAGTCCAAAAATATTTTGACTTTTCTAAATCCTGATCCATTATTTCTTTAGACTCTTCATAAGTTCCTTCTTCTTTCATTTCAGTAATGGTAGATTCTATATCAACAGGAATGGATGCTCTCCAAATTCCTACAGAAATTTCTAAAAAACTATAGCTATATGGAGCTTCAAAATCATCTATTTCTCCATTATTTTTATTAGTTAGAAAATCTATAAGGTCAGTATCATAAAGTTTAAACGGATTTATATCATAAATACTGAATTCTGTATTTTCAGAATATGGACCTTGACATTCAACAAATTCTAATCCTCCGTTATCATCAAAATCAAATCTCACATCTAAGGAATCATAATAAAATTGCTCTTCCTCGTCATTATCTGGCTTTCCGAGTAAATTGATAATGTCATTTTTTCCCTGACCAAATTCTATTTTTTTATCATTTACTAAAATTCCCTCTAAAGGTTTCAATATAATTTTGTTCATATTTTTATTTATATTTATTTTGAAGTTCTACTTTTTGTTCACCTGTTATGTAACCTTTTTTCTCAGCATATTCTAACATTTCATCCATGTGAACGTTATATTTGTCTCCATATTTATTAATAGTTTCATCTATATCCATTCCCATTGCTTCATTAAATTTTCCTTGAGATATCAAAACTGCCTGACTTCTCCTGTAAGCTTTTGATTTATTAGAGCTTCCTGTTGAGCTCATCACTCTATGATCAGGTTTATCCATGTGTATTGACGGTGTTGTACCATGAGTTGGCAAACCTGTCAATTGAGGATTCATTTTCTTAGCAATTTCAATTGAATTCCAAGCTGGAATATGATTAACTTCTCCTCCTACATTTGATCCTCTAGTGCCACTATAACCACCACCTTTGCTCAATCCAAAAACATCAATCCAAAGGTTTGAGTTTCTAACATATGAATAAAAATTGCCTTCTCCCGATTTAAAACCTATCGGATCTTTGCTAATATAATTTCCATTTTGGGGGTCATAATATCTAAATCTGTTATAGCATAAATCAATATCATAATCATTATATTGTCCCGGAAATTGAAATGGAATAAAACTAAAATCTCCTTTACATGTTTTTACATTTCCATAAATATCTAATTCTCTTGACCATATCAAATTTCCATTATCATCAAAAACCTGAATTGGAACTCCCAAATAATCGCTAATGATAGAGTACTTTTCATCATTAATTAATTTAGAAATAGGAGTGTAACCACTTCCTCCATATACCCAAGTCACAACATTCTCAATCTTCTCTCTCTCAATAACTACATTTCCATCATCATCCACAAAAGTTTTCGGCTCTTCTTCAACATCATAGCTCCATTCATGTAAAAGAACATTACCATCCCAAATATAACGAGTTATTTTTTTGTTTCCAATTTTTGAAATTCTCCTTCCGAGTGCATCATATTCAAAATTCACTTCCTTGCCATCCGGTCGTTTTACTTTTGCCAGCATTCCGTTCGCATTCCAGAAATAAGCCCAATCTCCAGATTGCCACTCAGGATTTTGGATTTCAGATGGAGAATTTTCATGGACATTGACTAAAATATTCCCATCAGGTAATTTTGTTTCATTCAGCCAGTCCGCGGCAATGGATTTGTAATAAGGATGTGAATTTTCTTCTTTCTCTTTTGGATCTGATTTACTATTATTAATCTGCCTTTTACTTTTTAGTAGTAAATTTCCTTCTTCGTCGTAATGATAAAACCAGTTTTTGTCGCGCATCAGCTTTCCACCTTTGTCGTAAATACGGTCGGTTCTTTTGGCGCTTTCGTATAAACAACCCGTTTCATCAGGATTTTTGTACTGAATTTCACCATTTGAATATTCCGCAGCAACAAGACTCCCGTAAGCATCATAATCGAATCTCGTTCTTCCACCTGTAACACGATCCAAAACCTGCAACAATCGGCTTCCGGCTGCCCAATGATAATCTTTATGGAAAGCAGTATTAGTCTTGTTTACCATCACTTTCTGACTTATCGGCATTCCGACATGATCGAACTCAAAAATACTTTCGACACCGCCCGTCATTTCACGAGAAAATAATTGTCCGTTTCTCGAAACATCAAGATTCATTTGCCACGGTTGACGAACGTCTTTTGTAGTGGCAGTTACATTTTTAAGCTGACCAAGATCGTTGTAACTATAATCGATTTCTGCACCTAAACTGCTTTTTAAACCAATCAGATTTCCCTGATCGTCATATTCATAATTGATGGAATGTTCGCCCTGCTTTTCGCTGGTTACCAAGCCTAATTTATTTCTTTCGAAAGCGACGCTGCTATTTTCATTATCCGCTTTTACCAACATTCCCGAAGTATCGTACTGATACGCTTCCCAGGTTCCGTCGGGATAATGAGTCTGCGTTAATCTTCCGCCTAAATCATATTCATAAAAAATATTTTTCCCTTGTGGGTTTCTGCTTTGAGTGACCAATCCGTCTTTATCTCTTACAAAGAATTTCTGTTGTCCGTCGAAACCTGTTTCTCCAATAATATTGTCATTATGATCTCTTTCAAAATGATAGGTTTCGCCTTTTTCATTGGTGATGCTCATTAGATTTTCGTAAGCATTGTAGCCAAAAACTAAGGTTTCTTCCTTTTTAAATGTTAATGCATTTCTTCGAACCTGACGTTTCAGACTTCCCATCGGTGTGTAACTCATGAGCCATTCTGCTCTTCCGTCTGTGGCGTAAATCGGCAGATCATAAGCATCATAACGAAGTTTTAAAGGCAATTGTCCGGGTTCATTCACCTCAACTACTCTTCCCATGCTGTCTCTATTCCAAACGGTTCTATTTAAAGGTTTTGGACTGAAAATTAATAATCGTCCATAATTATCATATTTCCAATATTGTTCGCCACCGATATTGTTGGTTAATCTTGTAATCTGTTTTCTGCTATTGTATTCGTAATGCGTTTCAATTTCCTGTTTTATGCTTTTCTCAGGAAGTTTTTCATCATTAAAATATTCATAATAAACACTTTCTCCAGTTGGATCTGTGTAGCTTAATAATCTTCCTACTTCATCATAATTCCAGATTTCTGAAGTTCCCGAAGGCGAAAAACGTGCAATAACCTGCCCAAATTCATTGTATTGATAATGATATTCTTCTCCATCCGGCGTGTGGAAAATTTTAATATTTCCAAATTCATCGTAAGTATATCCATGAACTCTTCCTTCCGGAGTTCCGGTCATTTTTAATTCGTTGTGGGAAGTATAATCGTACCAGGTTTCTCCGCCTTCGCCATCAACTTGTTTATATACTAAAAAATCTTCGTCGTAATAATATCTTTCTGTTTTATTGTTTTGCTTTGGATAAATAACTTCGGTGTAGCCTTCTTTTTTATTATAATTTAAAAATCCTTCCATAAAACCTTCCAAACCTTTTGTATGAACTACTCTATCTTGTTTGTCGTATTCCCAATGATAGCTCATCTCGTTTCTGTTCATTCTTCGGATCACACGATTTTCATCATCATATTCAAAAACAATGGCTTTCTTATGAATATCCCAAACATGGGTAAGGTTTCCACGTTCATCATAATTGTAACGAACTTGCAAATCTTTCTGATTTTTATAACAATAATAAACCTCAGTAACTTTTTTAAGTTCAGGATGAATGATTGTTTCGATGCTAAAACTGCTTTTAACATCTTTAATGCTTTTTAAAACAATATTTCGATCTTCATAGCTGTATTCCCTGATCGTTCCGTCACCATATTCAATATGAATTACCTTAAAAATACTTCCTTCCGAAATGTGATGAAAACGTTTGTAAGTATAAATATCCGTTCCTTTTCTGATAATCCAGATATTATCACTTGGGCGATACTGCCAGATTTTCTGACTTCTGTAGTAGGTTAATTCTTCTCCAACCGGCGGAACAGGGATCGGCATAGGCTGCAATTCTTCAGGGTGAACCCACGCCGCGACCTCATCATCTTCGTCAGGAACAATATAAAGATCATGAGAATTGAAAATTCCGTTGCCCAACATTCCATGGGTGTACGGTCTGTCACTATACCAAACATTTGTCCATGTTAAAGTAGTTCCGGCTTCAATCTCGAAATCATCCCACTCAAACAGCATCGCTCCTGAAGCAAAATTTACAGGCTCTAAGCCCACTTTACACAAAGCTTTTGAAATAGGATTAGTTTTTCCAAATTTTCCCTGTAGAAAATGATTAAACTTTGTAACTCCTTTTCCTAAACTTTTCGTTAAACCTCTCATCAAAGCCATTCCCGCAAAACGCATCAGCATTTCACCCGGCGTGTAAATGTGTGGAACAAATGGTCCGCCAACGATGACAGGACCTCCCGTATTAATCTGAATATATAAACTTGAAAAATTATTATAAAATGCAAAATATGCCAACGGATTTTTCTTGGGTTTATCCGGCATCGCAGGCAACATCGTCATTCCAAAGGGTAATCCCATACAAGTTAGTACCTGTTGCGGTAGATTTCCGCTCATCTTACTTCCCTGCGCCAGAACAGTTTGGGCACCGTAATATACTTCACCTTCGTGCGGAGCTTCCTGCGGAAACGGGATCATGTAAACGGGAATCAATGAAGTGACGTGTCTGAAAGGAATCACAACGCCCATCACACTCGTTGTCGTCGTCGCCTTATGTCTTCCGTGAACAAATATTGAACCGCCCATCGGAATACTTTCCGGAAGGTCTGGTTTCAAATTTCTGATAAATTGTGGAATCGGAATACTGAATGTTAAGTAATCCATTACGTCGAAAACAATCCCGATAAACGGATGCGGCAACGGCAGTGGAATCAACATAAAAGATGGCGGTGGCGGAATTAAAGTCCAATGAATATCGATCGCCAGCACAATATCAAAATGTTTGCTTGTGTGCTGAAATCCTGTGGGAACAATCGCAGGAGTATTAACTTTAATGAGTTTGATTTTACTTTCCGGAGAGGCATTTTCTGCTGTAACAGAAGTTTCACTGCCACTTCCTCCACCTGATTGTTCTCCGTTATTTCCACCCATTACCGATTTTACCATAGAAACGGGATTTAGGGAGTCGAAATTATTTTTCATTCCATTTTTCCAGCCTTGAGTAGTCTTTTCCATGCTGAACGAAGTGACATCCGCAGAAACACTCAGAGACCGATCCGGATTCATATCTGGCTTGGCAACCTTTATCTTTTTTATATTTTTATTTTGATCTGCCATGATATTTCAATTTGTGATTTGGTATATTTACATTGTACTGTAATTTTTTTGAACCATTAAGAATAAACTTCTTAGTTTTTTTAATCAAGATCTTAATGGTGTAAAATTTTTCATATTTAATTGTGTTTTGGTTTCTCAACACTTACTTTCCAACCTTCTCCAAAATAATTTTTCATTTCTTGATCCAATATTATTTTTTTGTCGTTGTCGTCTTCATATTTGATAAATAGCATGGAGGCAATAAATTTCAAACTGCTCGATTCTCTTGTTGAAGGTTCCATTATTTTTGCGATCTCGAGACATTTTTCAAAATATTCGATCATTTTATCTTTTGATAAAAGCGTATCATTCAAGGTTCCGATGATTCTGTAACATTCTATTACCATTGCATATTCCCCAATTTCTTTGGCAACTTCCGCAGCTTTTTCGAAGGCTTTTTCTGCTCTTGATTTTTTTGAATTTCCCAATAAATAACTTCCGTAATTCATGTACATCTGTATTTCCAGTGGAGAATTAGGATCAACTTCTTCAAATATTTTTTGATACATGTCTTCTGCCTTTTCCTTTTTTCGATCTGCAATGAAAGCTTGAGTCAACATAAAATAAGCTGAAATTTCACCTTGCTTATTATTTTGCTCTTTAGCTAATTTTACGGCAGTTTTTAATGAAAACTCAGCTTCCCTATATCTTCCTTTGCTTAAATGGTTGCTTGCCGTAAGAATTTGCTGTTGAAAATCTGTATCTACACTGTTTTTCTTTCGATTGGTATGCGCTGCCGTATTTTGCATCAATTGATGAATATCCACCTCGACTCTGAAGCTTTGTGCCAAAGAATTTTCCGGCAACGTTTTATAAGTGTGATGTTCTGCCCAAACCAGTTTAATATCGTGATTTTCCGATTTTTCACAAAGCTTGCACCATTCTTTTATCCAAATTGATAATTCTTCAATATTACTGATTCTCAGTGGTGCGATGTATAAATAGATCTTGGAATTTTTAAGATTAGGAAAGTTTTTCTTTAATTCTAACAAAGGAAAAAAAGCTTTATTAGCATCTGTATCAAATTGATTATCAGAAATATTCAATTCCCACTTCGGAATATTTTCTTCATTTTTTTCTAATAAATCATAATATTCTTTCCATTCATCAAATAAATTCTGCCCGAAAGCATCCATCCCGTTAAACTCCTGATAATGAATTAAAAAAAGATCTTCACCATCATAATCTTCGGATAATCTTGATTTTATAAATCCGTCAAAAAGATCGGTCTCATGTTTTTCCCCATGACAGATGAGCATTGGCATTTTATCATTAGCTTTAACAACGTTTTGCCACTGTCTTTTTAATTTTACCAATTCCAGATCTACAGGATTCATCAGTATTTAGTTAAGTTTTACAGTTCCACTTACGATATTTGTTTCATTTCCTCCTCCGATATTTATTTTTGCACTGCTCAGATTCGCTTCTGTTTTCGCTCCCATCGAAAGTGTGGTTGTTCCGACATCCAAAGTAGTTCTCTCAATACCGATTCCTGATGTGGGATCTCCGCCTTCAGGACCTACGCCAATTCCGACACTTGCCGTTCCTCCAACGCCAATATTGTTTCCCTGAACCATAATTTCTTTTCCTTTAATCACAATATTTCCATCTTTATCCATGAAAATAGAACTGCTTCCGCATGTTAAAGTGATGGATATTTTACTGTCAACACTGATATTTCCAGCTCCGTCAAGGAATACTTGGTTCTGATCTTTATCTCTTACCGTCATTCCACCGCCGTCGTCAAGACTTACGATGTGACCGCTTTTACTGCTTAAACTTTTAATATTATTGCCGGCTCCACCACCACCGCCAACTCCGCCGTGGAACATCCCTCCCATTACGAAAGGCCTGTCGGGATGCTGATGTGCAAAATTCACAACCACCTGATCGCCAACTTCAGGAATCGCCATAAACCCACGGTTTTTGTTCACTTTTTCGCTTCCACCACCATCGGGAGTCATTACACGAATGTATTCTGTTGTGGTAGAACCGTTTTGCCAGTCAAACTGTACCTGAACTCTTCCCTGATTTAAAGGATCGGTGTTTGAAATTACTTTTGCAAACTGAGAATCAGCTTTCGGAGTTTGAAATTCCGGACGGGGAATAAATCCTGTGTCGGAAGCAATAGCATCAAAAGTTCCTGTATAATATCCTCTCGCATCGACTTCATGATTAACTTCGAGAATCATTAATTTGGTGAAGTAAGCCGTTTCATTACTGTCAGTTTTCCGCATTTCTATATCTGCGATACAACCCGGATACAAGAACGGAACAGTTGTATTTCCTGAAGTTATAAAAACATCGGAAGCTTTACTTCCGGCCGTTCCTTTTTGTGACGTTTCAACATCCATAAAAGATACGGCTTTAATTGGAGCCACTCGTAATGAAGGTGTTGTAAACGTTTTTTCTGAAATTTCATATGCCCTTTTAGCAATATCTGAAGTATGGGAAATCTTTGAATTTCCAGTCGTTAATTTTTCGTTTTTACTGCTGTTGTACCCATAAAAACTTGGATTTACGTGCTGTGCTTTCATTGTAATCTTCACATCATTCACACTACTTCCATAAATCAATTTCACAGGTTTTTCCTGAGGTGGTAGTTTTCCGAAATGAAGAACTTCACCATCGTAGTAAAACTGTTCGCCATATGCTTCTGCCATTCGGGCCAGATAATTATAATGTGTTTCTTCGTATTGCGAACTGTAGGAAACATTTCCGTGGTTGGAATCTACTCTGAAATCGAACTTTCCCTGTCCTAGACCTTCTTTAATAACGTGATCGGCGATACTGTTTAAACTAATTTCCTGTGCACCCCCAAAACTCTGAATATGTGGCGCTGCATCAAGCAGAACCGTCGGGCTGCAGCCTGTGAGAACAATATTTCCCAGACTACCTTTTTCCTGGCTGAAACCAACTTCTGTGATTACACCGACGAAACTTCTCTCGGGACCGTCCTCAACATCTTTATATTTGAAAACAACAGTAATTCTTTTTCCTAAAAAGTTCTGAGCTTCCTCCAGATTATAATTTTCTGCACTTCCCAAGGTATCATAAGCCAACATTAAAATAAATTCATGATGTCTTGTAGCGCTTTGTTTTAACTGAAAATTTTTAAAATGCTTTATCGCTTTTCCTTCAACAACAATATCCAATTTCACGACACGGTTGATGCCCTGGATTTGACTTTCAGGAATGGCTTTGGCATTGTGTATTTTGGAAGTCGGCTGCTGAGACCAGACTTTATCTTCGACTAAAGTGGGAGTATTAGGCTGTAGTTTTTGATTCATCAACATTCCGGAAGTTCCTGTTACAACTCCCGTATAAGCCTGAGCCTGTACCAGTTTTTGAGTTGTTTTCTGAACCGTTCCATTGGTTTTTTCCTGAATTTTTTCAGTTGTTGTATTAACAGCCTGATCGGTTGCCATTTCTTTCATCTCTTCCATTTTTTCTGTCATGGAAGGTTTCCCCGTAGGAGAAGGCATTTTTGGCGTATTGTTATCTTGAAACATAGCCTTAAAATTTTGAATGATTGGTGTGTTTTATTTTAAATGCTAAAATTTATTCGATATAAAATCAAATAAATCTTCATTAATCAAAATTTCAATTTATAACTGATTAATAGTTCATTAAATTAAAAAATATGAAATAATTTAGTTTCAGAAAAGAAAAAACAGAATAGCTTACTCTGTGGGAGCTTACTATTCTGTGTCCAATTTTATTTTACTAAGATGATTGTAAGTTTTAGTTACTTGTTCCACCTGGCCATAGACCTTGGTAGTTTGAGTTACCGTAATCGATTGTTTCAGCACTTACGATGAAACTGATCAACATACTGTTTTCGTCTACCGCATCGAAGTCTACTTCGTGTTGGATCACGTATCCGTTATTCCAAGTTAAAGTAATCAAAGTACCTTCTTCGTGAGATTTATTGAAAGTAATTTCACCAGTTGTAGGCTTGTATTTTCCGTTTAGTAAGCTTTCAAGGATGTCAGATTTTTCAGTTGCTTCCACTGTAACTTTGATAATTGCATTAGAAGGGTCTGAAGCTACTCTACCAGATACGTCTGTAGATCTTGATACGCTGTAGTTCAGTTTTAATAATTTCTGTCCTTCTCCGTTGTTGAATTTTAAGATTCCTCTTGAATTTGCTGCCATGATTCGTAAATTTTAATCGTTAATATTTTGTGATTTGGTTGATTTGTTGAGTCAAAGATAGAGCACTTATTTTTATTCCGGAAACAATTTTAATTTAATCTTACTTTTTGTAGTAGTTCTACGATTTGGTGTAGTAATTCTACTATAATAGAAATAATCAAACCTATAATAGATTGATAATTAAATAATTAAATCTAAAAAATCAAACACTATATAAATAATTTTTAACACTTTAATGGGAAATATTAAGATTTAATTAACTTAAAATTAACAAATATTATCATGCATTGATCGAGTTTTCAAACTAAAAAAAATTCCGCTAAATCTACACTTAACGGAAAATTATTCTCAATTTATTTTTTATTTATAAGAATCATGATATTCATGTTCTGTCTTGAAAATTCTCGTGCTGTCTGTTGGTAAAGGTTCGTTATTTAATAAAATCTGAAAACTTCTGTTATCATCAGCGATTTTGAATTCTACGTTTCCTTTTCCTGCTTTTTTAAAAGCTTCATTTACCCGTTCCCAATTAAAATAAGCTCTTCCGATATATTGTTGATTTATTCCTGTTTCCCAGGTAAAGTTTAATTCTTGCGGAATCGCTCTTTCTTTTACAGAAGCTTTGTCGATCCAGGGACGCAGTAAAATTTCTGTTTCTCCATTATAATAAGTCAGATTCATTTCAAAATTCTTTAATCCTTTATTTTCTGAAGTAATTACTGGTTTCCAGGCATATTTTGTTCGGTAATCTTCCCATTCTTTCGGACTTTTATTCAGAAATCTTTTCTTTTTCATTTCTTCACGAGTAACCGACAGATTTGAAAATAGCTTTTTTTCTAATTCTTTATCATCTTTTACAATCTCAGATTGATATTTTCCCAATTCGATCTGAACAATTCCAAAACGCAACCAGACAACGACCATTCCTTTTGGCGCAAAACCAAAAACCAATGTAGTGAAACTTTCGTAAGGATTCTCTGCACTGCTGTAATGCTGAAACCTTCCCAAATCTTTATACTCTTCAATAGATTTTGTAGAAAGAGAAGCTTCTCCCTGCGCATAAGCCCGTTTCATATAATCTTTGATTTTATCAACAGGAAAATCTGCTTTCAGATGATAAAATGTATCTTCATATCTCGAAAAATAGGTAATATCTGCACCAATGGGAGTTCCATATTGTTCTGTCCAGCCTTTCCCTGACCAGCCCCAGGTTCCGGAAGTACTTCCGTAAGGCAGCGTTGCAACACCGCCTTCCAGTGTCGGAATTTTGTCTATAACCGGAGTGATATCCAAATCATTATGAGGATGACTTATTTCAATATGAAATTCGGGAAGTTTTTCTTCTTTCATTTTCTGACAACTAATATTTTGAGTAAGAAGTATAAAAAAACATACTATTTTAAAGGCTAATTTATCCATTCTGTATATTTCTTTTTCTGTATTGAGCTGCTAATGCTCCTTTCCTTTTCGGTGCATTATCATTAGGCTTTGCATCCAACCCGATCTGATTGGCTTTCACAGACCAATGCAAATATTCTTTTCTTAATTTTTTTAAATCTTCAGGATCGATATGTCCTAAGTAAGACAATGCCTTTATATCTGAAATATATTTGGATGCTGACGGATTTTTTCCTGCTTTATAATCATCAACATACTTATTTCTCAAATCATTGCAGGCGTTCATGTATGTTGCTAACTGACTGTAAATTCCACTTAAAAAAGGATCGGTGATTTTATGATTTTCTTCAATCCTAGTCTCCAAGTATTTTACATCGTTCTCCCTAGAATAATGAAACATCTGGTTCAAGGGAACCTGATCATATTTATTAGACAACTTTCTTGTTCCAACTAATCCGTAATATTGAGAAGCAAAATTCCAAAATCTCCCATACTTGACATCCGACTGTCGAAAATATTTTATTTCCAACTGTTTATCGTCGTACCAGCCTTCTTCTACAACAATTTTTTTAAACTCTTCACATTCTTTATGTGTCTCAAAATTGTGATACGGATCATAAGATTCACATAACAAAACAGAAATTTCCTCATCCCCGTTTCCGTAAGATCCGCCAATATCCGAGTGAACACCGGGAAGGGTAAATTCTAATCCGTATAAGCCGGCGCTGTCGATATTTGTTAAATCAAAATTATCTCTGTATTCATCATCCGCAGCCAATTGCAGGACAAATGAAACTTTTCCACGACCAACAGTATCTAAACCTAACTGTTTGGTATCATTATCAATTCCCCAGCCTCCACGGTGATTCAATCCGTAAGATGCCACCGTATCGTACAGTCCGGCAAACCTGAATTTTATTTGTTTGATATCTAATTCCTTTTCCATCAGGCAAGCCCCGAAGTATCCGTACTGACTGATAAACTGCAATTTGGAACCATCTTTATCATTAATAACTAAAACTCCGTTATCACTATTGTCAGGCGAAAAAACCTGTAGCTTTTTTTCACCTAAAAAAAGAGGCATTGTATTGGCAACGTGCACAAAATGTCTCGCCGCCGCCGCTCCTCTGCTGAAACCAAAAACATTTACTGTAAGATTAATCGTTTTCTTTTGCCCTTTAAATTTTGAGGCAATGGCTTCTGCTCCTTTTTTGCATCCTTTCGCTACTTTTGCAACAACACCGGTGCTTCCCGTTCCCTGGGCAACTCCACCAAGAACACTGTCGCTTTTTCTGTCTTCTGTACCAATTCCTTCAATGTACCAGGAAACCTGATTTTGCGCATTCGCATCTATGGCATCATAGCCTCTTGCTACATTAGTAAACTCATTATTATAACTATCGTCTCCATTACTGCTTGCTTCTTTAAAATCTTTGCCAAGCCGTGTATTGGTTTTGTTATTCTGAGTTCCGTCAAAAAAAAGATTTAAACTAACGTCAATAGTATCAACCGGTTTATCATTAGGATTGATTGTTTCTGCTGTATTGTAACTTACGCCTGTGTCATTTCCTTTCTGTTCCACTGTTTCAGCACTGTTATGGCTGATACCTTCTTTGGCAAAAGTTCTGTTATCACCACCAGTTCTGGTGACGGCTTTGCCTTCTACAAAATATTCGATGCTCATCTTTAGTGATTTTTAGATTTCTCGCCACTATTATTCTGCACTTCTTTTTCTGCGTGATGCTCTACTTTTCCTTCGCTGCTGACTTCCACCCCTTTAAGGCTGGTTAATTTATGTTCCTGCTCGCCATACACTTCCATATCACCTTTTACATAATGACTCATCTTTCCGACAACATTGGTCATGAAATCTGAACCTGTTGTCACATATTTCATTGATCCGATGCTTTCTGTATGATTGACCATAATGGTATCAGATTTATTCATTCCGACATTGGTCGTCATATTTTCGCCGACGTTGATATTCATATTTCGGCAGTTCAGTGTCATTGTTTCGGGAGCGGTGATCGTGATATTGCTTCCTGTTGTATCCAAATGAATTTCGTTTCCGGATTTATCGGTAATAATAATACTTTCATCTTCCGTAAAAATAACTCTGTGACCGCTTCTTGTCTGAATTGATTTCACTCTGTTATCCATTCCGCCGCCAAGACCGATTCCACCGTGGAACATTCCTCCCATCACGAAAGGTCTGTCAGGATGACTGTGAACAAAATTCACCATTACCTGATCACCAACTTCCGGAATTGCCACATATCCTCTATTTTGATTTACCTGATCTGTTCCGCCCGCATCCGGACTCATCATTCTGATAAAATGAGTCGTATCATTTGTTTGCCAGTCAAATCTAACCTGAATTCTTCCTTGACCTTCAGGATCTGCATTGGAAATTACGGTTGCCAGCTGAGGCTCTGCTTTTGGAGTTTTAAATTCCGGTTTTGGCAAAAACCCTGTGTCCGAAGCAATTCCTTCAAAGCTTCCTGTGTAATGACCGATGGTATCTATTTCGTGAGAAACTTCCGTCACCATAATTCTTGTGAAATAAGATGATTCATTGGTATCTAATTTTCTCATTTGAACATCAACAATACATCCCGGATGTAAAAACGGAACCGTTGTATTTCCTGATAAAGAAAATACGTTCACCGCTTCACTTCCTGCCGTACTTTTTTGTGAATATTCAACATCCAGATGCGTGGATGCTTTAATCGGAGCAACCTGTAATGAAGGAGTTTTAAAAATTTTATCATTGTGAGCATATGCAGTTTTTGCCAAATCACTCACATGCTGAATCGGCGTTTCTCCCGATGTTAATTTTTGATTTTTACTGCTGTTGTACCCGTAAAACTGTGGTTTTGTATGAACTGCTTTTAATTCAACTCTAATATCATTGGCACTGCTCCCGTACGTCAGTTTAATTGGTTTATTCTGAGGTGGAAGCTTTCCGAAATGCAGCACTTCACCATCATAATAAAACTGTTCGCCATACGCTTCAGCCATTCTTGCTAAATAATTGTAATGCGTCTCGTCATATTGACTGCTGTAAGTGATCTGAGAATAATCATTCGTATCAACTCTTACATCAAAACGACTTGAATCAAGACCTTGTTTAATCACTTCATTGGCGATAATTCCCATATTCACGGGTGAGGCGCCTCCGAAACTCTGAATGTGAGGGGCTCCATCCAATAAAATGGTTGGGCTGTACCCTATTAAAACAATATTTCCGAGACTCATCTTTTCCTGACTGAAACCTACACCTGTGATCACTCCTACGAAGTTTCTTTCCGGACTGCTTTCAATATCTTTATAGGAAATTACGGCTGTCAGACGTTTTCCAAGAAACTTATTCGCTTCTTCCAGCGTATGAGTCTGGCGGTCACCCAACGCATCGTGAGCCAATGTAACACTGAATTCATGATGACGTTTTGAGCTTTGAGTCAGTTTGAAATGTTTGTAATACTTGATAACTTTTCCTTCAATGACTAAAGAAAGTTTCACGAGCCGGTTGATTCCCGCATGATGATTTTCTGAAACTCCATCGGCATTCTGAGCCGGACGGAATGAAGGGTTTTGCAGTATATTCTGTGATTCTGTTTTCATATTACCTGTGATTTGGATAGGTTAAACATGATCGCTTGGTGTGATTCTTATTTGGTATTGGTTGTGCTTCCTTCTTTTATTGATCTCGAAAGAATTTTAGTCTTTCTTAATAAAAAATCAGGCATCAGATCTGTCGGAAGATACAATGTACTTTCGCCATTCTGTTTCAGTTCTTCTGTAATTTGAGGATTCCAGGAGAGAAGTTTATCTACTTCCACATCCAGTTCATCCGCTATTATATTTATATTAAAACCTGCATTAATATCGGTTTCCGCTAATTGAGAATTATTTTTTCCACTTCCTCCGTTCACGAAGAAAACCGTATTCATTCTTGAAGAATTGTAATTGCTTAAAACACTCTGCAATTCTCCTGTTGCAAAACAGGCATTCAGATATTTCTTAACATGATTAATTGTTTCTGTTGGCAGATATTTAGAAAAAATATGATACTGAGAAGAATTTGCCGCTGCCATTGCCTTAGCAATATTCCCTTCACCACAGTTATAAGCCGCTACTACCGTCACCCAATTATTATACTTTTTATATAATTTAGTCAAAGAAATTGCCGCCGTTTTCGTGCTTTTATAAATATCTGTTCTGTTTTGCTGAGTCAATCCATATTGATTGGCATGAGCCGTCATAAACTGCCAAATTCCCACTGCGCCTGCACCTGAAGTAATATTGCTGTCAAAATGAGATTCTATCAAAGCCAAATTTCTCAGATGTTTTGGTAATCCTTTTTCAGCCAGAGAATATTCAATAAAATTGACAATATCCTTATTGGCATTAATGATACTTTTATATCTTTTAACACTGCTTTCCGAAGTATCAGAAGCCTCAAGAAATTGTGCATTCATTAGGTGCGAACACATCAATAACATCGCTGTTAGAATAATATTTTTGAAATTTGGTGTCATTGTTTTTATTTTTTGCCAAGAAAGTTTATTCTACTTTCCAGCTCAGTTTTTCTTCTTCTGAATTCCAGTCTACATGGATCGTTTGTCCGGATTTTACTTCTTCTCTCACGATCATTTTTGAAATCGGTCTTGCCAACTGAGATCTGATTACTCCCGAAATCTGTCTTGCACCATATTTGCTGCTGAATCCGCCTAATGCTAAGTTTTTCACCGCTTCATCAGAGATTTTCAAGCTCATTCCTAATCTTGTTAAAGAATTATGAAGTGATTTTAACTGGATATTAAAAATTCTTTCCGCAATAGATTCCGTGATCGGTGCGAAAGGAATAATTTCTGTAATTCTTGCCAAAAATTCTGGTCTGAAACGTCCTGAATTCGACATAATTTGCATTAACGATTTTGATTCCGGGATTTGTCCTTCCTCAAACTGTTTTACAATTTCCTCACTTCCGATATTCGAAGTAAATAAAATCAATGCATTGCTGAAATCACCTTCTTTTCCAAGCTTATCATGAACTTTCCCTTCGTCCATAATTTGTAAAAAGACATCAAAAACCGAATGATGCGCTTTTTCAATTTCATCAAATAAAACTACCGTATAAGGCTGTTGTCTGATTTTATTTACCAACATTCCACCTTCCTCATACCCTACGTATCCCGGAGGCGCACCGTATAAAAGTGCTGCAGAATGTTCCTCTTTAAATTCCGACATATCGAAACGTACCATTGCTTTTTCATCGTTGAAAAGCAATTCCGCCATCGATTTTGCCAATTCTGTTTTCCCTGTTCCTGTTGGCCCTAAAAGAAAGAACGAACCAATTGGTTGTCCTGGTTTGTTTAATCCACTTCGGTTTTCAACAATCGCATCAGAAAGAATTTTTAGCGCATGATCCTGACCGACCACTCTGTTGGTTAGAAGAGATTCCATATTCAGTAGTTTCTCTTTTTCCTGAGCCTGAATTTTCCCGATGGGGATATTTGTTTTTGCCGCCATTACTGCCGCCAGTTCCAGACGGTCAACTTTTTCTCTTTTTACGGCTGCGTGCTGTAAAAGTTCGGCGTAAGTTTCTTCAATAATTTTTTGAATTTCTTCGACAGGCATTGAATTTTCAATCTGTGGTTGCTCACTTAAAGAACCCCACAAAATCGGACTGATTTTATCTCTTAATAAGTTATAATTCCAGATTAATTCGTCTGCTTTGTCTTTATCGTCTAAATATTCTTCTTTCAAGATAGATTCGTAGATTTCTTTCCAGCTTTCCAATTCTTTTTCTGAAAGTTCATCCAACATTTTGATGGCTGCCATCGTTCTGTCTAACAAATCGATTGCTGCATCCGGCAATTTTTTTCCTTTTGCATATCTTTTCGCCAAACGAACACATTCGGGAAGGGCTGTTTTTTCAACTTCAATTCCGTGGTGTTTTTTATAGCCGTCCAATAAAACGTCAATCATTTTAACACAGGTTCTTTCATCCGGCTCATTTACCGTTAAGACTTCAAAACGACGATTAAAAGCCTGTTCAGGCTCGATAATTTTTCTATATTCTTCCTGAGTAGTTGCTCCGATTACGGTAATTTCACCTCTTGCCAGTTCAGGTTTAAGCAAATTAGCAACATTTCCAATGCTTCCTTTTGGATCTAAAAGGGTGTGAATTTCATCAATGAAAAGAATTGCTTTTTCAATCTTTTTACATTCATTAATTACTTTTTTTAAACGATCTTCAATTTCTCCTTTATAAGAAGTTCCGGCTAATAAAGCGCCTGTGTCTAATTCCAGCAACGTTCCGTTTTTCAACATTTCAGGAACATTTCCTTTAATAATTTCAGTGGCAAAACCTTCTACCAAAGCAGTTTTTCCAACTCCCGGTTCTCCGATTATGATAACATTGGGCTTAGTTCTTCGGCAAAGAATTTCAACCAACATCCTCAGTTCTTTATCTCTTCCGATGATATTTTCCACCTCTCCTTTTCTTGCCTGAGCCGTTCGGTCCACACAATAACTTTTAATCGAAGGAAAAGATTGATCCGAATAATCTGATCCGTTTGAAAAAATTGAAGAAAAATTATCGTTATCAGCAGTTTCGTACGGGGTATCTTTTCTGTATAAATTAAAAATTTCATGTTCTCTGAGAGGCAGAGATTTAAGCTGTTGCAGAGTAAAAGCAACCTGCGGTTTTACAATTGCCGTCAGGATACAAATTGGCGTAATTTCATCCAATCCCAATTTTAAACGGATATCATCTGCTTCTTCTACAATATTATCCACAAATTCGTCTTCCTTAACCTCATCCGGCAAATGTGTCGTTTTAGGATAATCTTCAATTCGCACATCTGCCCATTCGTAAAAATAGCCTGGATCTTTGTCTATGCTTTTCAGAAATTCGTTAAGACCGATGTCTTTATGCATTAAAGCCTGTAAAATGTGCGGTCCGCCGTAAGTTCCGTTATAGTTTTCTCTCGCAATCGACTGTGCAATGTGAAAAAGTTGTTTTACTGTTTCGTTGGTTACTAGTACTCCCATACTGTATTTTTGTCAAATTAATATTATATCTGGTTTGGTGTGGTTCATCGATTGTGTTTTCGCTAAATTATCAGCAAAAATTAATCCATAATCGATTGAATTTTTATTGTTTACTAAGATATTAGTTTTTTTTTCATAAGAACATACTATCTCATAAAAAAGTGACTTACAAATTTCACTTTAACATTTTTTATCAGATATAATTATAAATGGTAAAAAAAGACCGCCTTTGGAGACAGTCTTTTGGATATGATATTATTTCTGTAGCTGTTTACGTATTTTTTACGTTGAAGGCCAAAGACCAGTGTAAGAAGAATTACCATAATCGATAGTTTCTGCGCTTACCACAAAGCTGATTAACATATTGTTACTATCAATTGCGTCAAAATCCACTTCGTGCTGAACTACATATCCGTTTTCCCATTTCAGAGTAATTAAAGTACCTTCTTCATGAGATTTGTTGAAAGTAATTTCACCAGTTGTAGGTTTGTACTTTCCGTTCAGTAAGCTTTCCAAAATGTCTGATTTTTCAGTAGCTTCTACAGTAAGTTTAATGATTGCGTTGGAAGGATCTGAAGCTACTCTACCGGAAACGTCCGTAGATCTTGATACGCTGTAATTAAGCTTCAGCAATTTCTGACCTTCTCCTCCGTTGAATTTTAAGATTCCTCTTGAGTTTTCTGCCATAATTTGTAAATTTTAATTGTTAATAATATTTTGTGATTCGGTGATTGTTTAACAAATGTACAACGACAGATATTTTTTTAAAAGTGTTTGAATAAAAATTTTATTTTTTGTCGTAATTCTACGATTTGATGTCGTAATTCTACTACAAATGATTTAACATTAATTTAAAATCCTTTTGATAAAAGTGGTTTAGGACAATTCTTTAATTTCGATTACCGAATTCGTTGTAACACCAAATTGAGAAATAGAATGACTGATTTCTATATTATTTACCAATCCTTTTTCTGTATCAAGAATATATTTTCCTTTAAAATTACTATCAGTTTGTGGTTGAGAATTCTGATTAAGAATAATTTCATCAGTATAATTTTCACTATCTACTTTTTGTTGAATTTCTATCTTCATATTTTCTTCACCAATTGATTGCGCGAGATAAAATTTTCCATTAAAAAAAGAATTTCTTACCGAAGCAAAATACGTTTTTATAAAAACATCCTTTTGCATTCTTTCGTTAAAAAGATCTTTGTTGAGAACGGCAAAACTGAATTCATTAATATAAATAGCAGCATACTTATCCGGAAATAAATCTGTAAGCTTCGCTTTTATTTTTTCAAAATTATCAATCGTTTCCTGACTTAAACTCACGTAAATAACTTCTCCTTTTTCATTAGTCTTTACTACGATCGGATTCAGAGAACGAATACACTCTGATGCGAGATCTGCCATCATACTTCCCTGCTGGTCAGAAAAATTATTTTTAAAAAGATGAAAAATGTGAAAGTTATTCTCTTTTTCTATCCATTTTACGGAAACTGTGTAAGTAAGAATATTAGTTTTTTTATCATTATCTCTTTCTTCAGTCTGAATATTCTTTACTGAAAATATTTTACTGAAATTTTCAGGTTTGAAAGGTAAAACAGGATTTAATTTAGGATTTTTAAAGGGCGCATCGTTCTTACTGTTGTATTCTTTAATTTTATTAAGATCCGGAATTAAAAGTTTTTTTCTAGGAATTAATTCATCGTAAATAAAATCTTCCTTTGCACAATGGGTATTGTGAAATTCTTTAAGGTACTTCGGATTTTCGAGATTAATTTCTTCAGATATGCTCTCCAGCGTTTCTCCGGAAAGGATAAAGTGAACGATCATATTTTTATTTTTTGGCTAAACCTAATTTAAACCAAAATTTTTACTCTACAAAATAGTCTTTGCTTTAAATCTACCAAAAAAGCTTACATTAATATGTAAGCTTTTCAGTTTTATTTTTCCTTTGTAAATTCAAGATATTTATCGCCACACTGACTAAAATGTTCATACTCATTCATTGAATTTCCGTAATTCTGCACGATAATTTTATCGCCCTGATACAAACCGGCAATCTCTCCCATCGCAATCGTTGTTCCGTCATTAACACCATCCCCATCCATTGAAGCACCGCCTGTAGCAATGATTTTTGTTTTATCATAAATAACAAAAGTCGGTTTGTCATTTACATTTTTAATCTCAATTGAAAATCTTCCTCCATCACAGGTATTGGCAATATATTTTCCCTCAATTGAAACTTTTTCCGGAGATATTTCGGTTGTTTTTTCAAGCGTATCATCATTCTCATCAGAGTTTGTTTTGACTTTATTTACACTGTCTGATTTAACAGCCTCAACAGCAACCGTAGAATCTGTCTTGCTTTTTGTAGACTTTACTTTATCATTTTTACACGCAATTATGGAAAGTCCTGCCAAAAGACAAAGACTGATACAAGTTTTTCTCATAAAGTTTTCACTTTTTATGTGATAGGTTCAACAATTGGAAACCAATTTATAAATTAAAAATAATATAAATTTTCTTCAAAAAGTATTTTTCTATTAAAATTAATTTTCATTATAAATAAACTGAAAAAGAGACTATACTTTACAATATAATCTCTTCAAATTTTTTAGACTAAAATATTTCTAAAATCAGCTTCCTTTCTTTAATAAATATTTATCATTCGGAGGATTAAGTAAATAAATTGTATTTCCCATCAGGTAATATTTTCCTTCGATTTTAGCGATAATGTATTCAATTGTATCATCAGATTTTGATTTTATGACCAATTTATCTGCAGAAACAGATTCAATAAACAGATCTGAAACAGAATTATTTTCATCATTAATCTTTTCAGTGATTGAAACTTTATCTCTACTTATCACTTTTACTTCATAGTTTACTTTGTAATCTCCGTCGGTTCTTGAAATTTCAAAATTTGCTGAATAATTCCCCTGCCACTGAGAAAAATTATCGTTTTGCGTTGTAACAGAAGCTGTAGTTTTTGTTTCAGATTTCAGATTTTGAGTACCAAAGGCAAAGTGATCTTCCAAACCTACATTTTCTTCTGACAATAATGCTACAGGGATTGGACATTCAATTATTTTAGTAGTTATTGGAAGCGGTTTTAATTTTAAACCCTTACCTAATTCAATATTTTTATTGATTTTGAAATAGGATGTCTTCTGATCAAAAGTTCCCAAAGAGATTCCTCTTTTACTGTTTTCAAACAAAACATTCAAAGAATACATTCCATCCAAAGGAACCTTCAGTGTATCTTTCAGAATATCATTATTGTCAAAAAAGAGAAGATAATTGGATTTTTTACCAGCTTTATCCTGCAGAACAATATTTTTAACAGCATAGTCTTCGGATGCTCCTCCTGAATAATCAGGTTCAAAATAAGTGTAACCGTCCACCGCAAAAAGATTATCTAAGTTTTTTGAGCTGTAAAAATCGCCTTTGATATGACTTTTATCAATCGTAAATTTTGTGTTGATCAAATCCTGTGACTGATATTTTTTACATCCGATAAAAACAACCAAAAAAAGCTGTAGTAATAATAATCTTTTAGAATAATTCTTCATATATATTTCTTATTTCTTGTGTATATGTTTAGTCTTCGCTGTATCATCCTGATCTTTGGTATCATAAGAATTCAGCTTTACAAATCTTGCAGGATTGGTTCTTACCGATTCCCCTTTTCCATAAGCATCAAGAACTGTTGCGACTTCCAAATGTAAATGCGGCGCCCTTCCGCCACTTGCAATAGATCCTGAAACTCCAGCATATCCGAGAACAGTTCCCGCATCGACTTCTTTCTTAGCTTTTGCATCCGCTTCAGTCACAGAAACACTTTGTAAATGCATGTAGATGAAATACACCTCATCCGTTTCTTTTATGTTAATTCCTTTTAATTCGTCCGTAAACTGAGTTTTATAACCCACTTTTTTCTCCTGAGCCAGTAAATCTTTCACATTCTGAATTTTCACTCTTACAATCCAGCCAGCCGTTGCAGAATATTTTACCTGATGAATATTTCCTTTCAATGTTGCGTATACTTTATCTTTTCCGGGAATCGCAAAAAAGTCAAAACCTGAATGGTATTTTTTTGTTCCGTCGGAATTTCTTCTGCACCATCCGTATGTTCCGCTAGCAGGCTTCACATTTCCTCCGTAATTATACTTCGTCAACCTTGGATTATCAACAGGATCATGCCATTTTCCTGTTTGTTTTTCCACTTTTGCAGGTTCCGCTGATTTTTGGCAGGAAAAAGCGGACTCTGCATTTGCTTCTCCTTTATCATACCATTTTTGTATTTCCGCAGCAATCTCCCAGACATAGGTTCTTCCGTTTTCATTTTTTCCTTCTTTAAAAAAAGCAGGATTCTGTTCATATGCTCTTTGTCTTACCCATTTTGTATTTTTGATAACTTCACCTTTTTTATTATAATCCAATTCTAAGTTTTTATCAAAAACCACATGATTTTTTTGGTCACCTTTTCCACAATCCACGGGCATTAAAATAGCTAAATAAAAATCAGCCAATGTATTTAGTTTTCCTTTAAAAGGTTCCAGATAATATTCAACATAAGTAAGCTGTTCAAGCTTTGTCATATTTTTTAAATTACCATTCTTTCCAGCTGTTACATTGGTTCCTTTTCTTCTGTTGATATCCGCAGCTGCCGTGGTTCCAATCTGTATCAAACCTGTATATCCTAAACTGTTTACGACTGCGGGATTAAAGGTTCCACCTGTTTCTAAAGCCATAGCCGATGTAAGATAATCTGGTTTACATCCTAATCTGTTGGAGATTTCAATAATTTTCTTCCGTTCCTGACAGGTAAAATGCTTTCCCCAATATAATTTAGTTTCCTTACATATACAAGTTGTTTTACTTTCTCCGTTTACTACACTCGTCGTCTTACCTTCAGGTTTCTTTGCCGCAGGTTTCTGTCCCGGTTTTACCGTTCCTTTAGATTCTCCCCAATCCCAAAGCTGCCCGAACCATTCCGAAGCCTGCTCCATAATCCCTTTTTCTTCCTTTTTAGACTGAGGTTTTTGAGCAGCTGGCGATCCCACTGCTTTTGGAGGAGTTTTCGGAGCAGCAGGAGTACTGCTTTTAGGAGTAGTTGGAGATTTAGGTTGCTGAACGGGTGGTTTATAATCAGGATTTTTTGCCTCAACATTATTGGTAGCGTGCTTTTTATTCTGATAATATTCTACAGTGACGTAAAATTCAAGCTCTTTCGGATCTCTTTCGCCTTGAGATGCTTTTTGCATTAAGGCTTTTGTTAACATAAATTCAGCGGTTGCCGTTCCTGTTTTATCTACCGTCCCTTCTTTTTTATCAACAAATAAATTCTTCGCATGATGACCGTCGCCTTTTTCATCATCTTCCCAAAGCGTGAATATCAATTTTTCGTTCGTGAGATTCACACATTGAGCTTTAGCCAAAAGTTTATCTTTATAACTAAAAACTGAACCTTTGGATTCATCTACATAAAGCAATTCAACTTTATTTATTTTCGGAACTTCTGCCGGCTGAGGTGTAATATCGATTACAGTTGTTCCTTTTCCTTCAGGCTCATGAAGATAAGCTTCCAGACGGTATTTATTCTTCGCAGCCACTTCTCCGAATGTAAAGCTTCCGTCTCCTACTTTCTTAATATTTGTTGTTGTAAAACTTCCGTCTGAGCGTTTTTTAAATAATTCCCACGTCACCATTGCCGGATTCTGCTCTTGTTCCGGAGTTCCGGGATACCAATCGGTAATAGTATACAAGGTCTTTTCCCCAACTTTTGGAGATAGATTTCCTGAAATTTTTGAAACTCCTTTTTTCGACATAGCAAAAGTGTTTAAGAATTAATAAGCATCTATTTCACTTTCCAGAACTGTCTCTTTGAAGTCCTGCATTTTCACCAACGGATTGATATGCTGTATGGTATTGTTGTCGGCATTTTTTACATTTTTCTTGCTCATTTCGCCACGCTGCCCATGATCTTTAACGGTAATTTTCCCACCAATCACGCATTGCAGTTCAGAAAGTTCGGTTACAATCTTTTTTCCCATGATAGTTACTTTATCATACGTTTTCTGCCATTTTCCGGCTGGAGCATAAGAACATGGCAAATATCCTCCCGAAGTCGGCTTCAGTTTACATTGCCCGAAACTTGGTCCCGGAGGAGTAAATTGAAGATCATCTTCGGTAACACCAAGAAAGTCTGAATTTCCATCAGAATCATTCCAAAAATGCTTCTGATGTGAGGTTACTTTATATTGCGGAAACTGATTACCTTGATTGCACTCGGCTTTACCTTTCTGTACAACAAAGTATTTGCCGTCATGAGGTGATGATTGCTGTGACATAATAATGTGATTTGGGTAATACCAAAGATAAAAAATTTACTTTAAAAAATGAAAGAAGCAGAAATAAATTTCTGCTTTTCTGTATTATAAGTTATTAATGTTTAGTATATTCCGGTTCATCAACGGGTAACATAGTTGGCATGAAGTACTCATTCAGCCAGTAAAAAGTCTGACCGTTCTGCTGAATTTTCACCGCAGGATCATTTCTATGAGACAACATTCTTTCTGTAAGAAGTTTGTAATGCTTGAAGTATGATTTTACCGTTTCATTTGTAACAATCTTTGATTTTTTCCATCCTCTCAGCATATATTTTGACATTAATTCTTCTTCAGAATTATCAAAACCTGTACTGATTCCTACTGCGTAAGACATTGGCTGTTTGTAAAGTTCACCTTTATCCATGAATTGTATCGTCGGATTGTATTTTTTCAGCAATCTCACATATTCTTTAACTGCTCTTGACTGACTGAAATCAGCTCTTTCTGCTCCCGTATTTTTATAAACTTCAGTATAAAATAATTTTAAATTATCATATTCACTTTCAGAAATCAAAATACCTTTTTCAAGTCCCGGTTTGTAATCTTTCAGTTCTTTTGGAATATAACCTTTCACCAAAAACGGATTCCCGTAGTTGATCAACTGAGCTGCAATTCCTGCCGGAACAGGATTTGTCAATCCCGGATACAAATATTTATATTTAAAATCAACATTTGTTTTTCCCGCTCCAACTGATGAATGGAAATAATCGTTCAATGATTTATCTAACGTTTCATTATCTAAAGTAACCTGCGCAATTAAACTGTCGACAGATTTTTTAAGATAACCCGGAGTCGCAATATCTCCTTTTTTAGGGAAGATAACGAACCCCTGAGACATACTTTGTTTAGGATAATCTAAAGAGAAAAAACCTGCATCACCTTCAATCAGACTGAAATTATTTTTCGTTAAAACATCATTCTGGTTGATAATTTTCTGTTTCTTCAGTTCAGCAATATTTTTAGCAGTATTGGTTACCACATTTTCAGCCATTAATACAAAATCATTATAAGTATCTGCTGATCTTGCACTGGTCTGGAACATAATCATTCTTGCCTGAGCCTGCGTCAGAGAATTGATTACTCCGTACATATTCCCGCTTTGGTTGGCAGAAGTTCCTACCGTTACAACAATATTTGTTTCATCAGGAACATTAGACAAAAGATTTCCGGCAGCTATCAAACCTTCGTTTACTGGCTGATAACCGATGTTGCTAGGGCAATTCATTTCATTTGTTTTCTGTTCGATGAATGTTGTTATTTTACTATAATCTGTGCTTAAGTTAGAAACAGCAACGTTGTCTCCACAAGAATTATTTTTATATAAAACCACTCCGTATTTCACCTGATTGAAATAAGAAGGCTTTTCGAATCTAAGCTGTAAATCCTGAAGCAAAGATTTTACAATTGGAGCATACGGTGCATTCGGCGCACTGATATCCAATGTAAAAACGATATTAATTTTTTTATTTCTTTCGGTAATTTCTCTGTAACGCTCGAAATTAATCTGCTCCCCTAAAACATTATAAACAAAATTATTACTGTAATCTAAAACATTTGTAAAATATTTCGTTTTTGAATCCGGAGTCGGAGCTTCGTTTAACGCTAAGTTTACCGGAAAAATATTTTCAAGCGGCGTTCTTTTATCAACATCAGTCATAAGAATCGCTGTTCTGTTTTCCGTTTCGTTTCCACCAGGATAGCCTTCATGAACTCCCAAAGTGGTTTCTTTTACACCTGTTGTATTTTTCATTTTCACAGCGGAACGTTCTCCCCAAGCCGAAATCACATTGGAACTTACCCAACCGTACAAACCGGTACTAATACTGTCCATATCAACTGTAGGTTTTTTCCCGACCAAAAATCTTTTGTTATTTTCTGCCTGTTTGTAAACGTAAACGATTTGTCCGTTTGGAATTTTAACATTGGCCTGTTCGATAAGACTTGGCGAATTAAACACCATAATCGAATCATTTTTATAATATCTTTCCGAACTTCTAATTACTTCGCTGTTGCTTGGTACAACTGCCACTCTTACAGGGAAACCTGTTTTTTCGTTTTTCAGCGAATTATTCCAAAGAAGAAGATCAGATTCAGGAATCCAACCATAAGTTTTGATTTGTTTGGAAGAAACTTTTTTCATTAAAGCATCTGGAATATATTCCGCTACTTTTACCATTCCGTCTCTGTTTTTCAACACCATTAAAGGCTCTAAAAATTTAACTTCTTTATATGATTTTTCATCATTTTTATCTAAATAAGCCGTATTTCTGGATCGGTCTGAAATAGCAATCCACGGAACCGATTTCTTGGGAAAACCATTCACGACCGTTGAATTATCAACCTGTCCGTATTGAGAAGGTTCCGGAGTTCTTTTCGACGGCAATTTTACCTGGCAACTCACCAGTAAAACCGAAACTCCTACGTAATATGCTGCTAGAGGAAATTTATTTTTCATCCTATTTTATTTAATGATTGGGTGCGCTCAAAAATTCTGAACGAGAGATTATTTACTTTGGTTTATATCAACTTTGGTCACGCAGTTTTGGGTATCGTCAAAATTTACTTTTACGGTCTGAATGATGGTATTTTTATCAAACTGAAGTCCTGCGCAGTACATGTAAAAATTATTTACTTTGCTGTCGCTTACTTTTACGACTGTATTTTCGTTGTTACACAAATACGTTTTCAACAAATAATTGTAATGTGAATTGAAACTGCTTCCGTTGGCGATTTGCTGTAAATGATATTTAAAATCATTGTCAATTTTAGCATAAGAATCTTCTACACTTACTTCTTCCTGCAATGCATCGTAATAAGGAAGAATTTTAATTTGATGTAAAATAGGTTCTTCACTGTCGTTTGTGTAAAGCGTTACGATATAATCTCCCGGTTTTTTGTAGGAATAAAATGTCATTTTATCTTTAGAATCGATATTTCCTGTCTCGCCGAATTTCCAGGTAAATTGTGTGGCATCTGAAACTGCACGGAACTGTACGTTTTCAAACTGCATTGCCTGGCTGTTTGCCTCGATTCTGGCTTTTACTTTCATTGTATCTTTTGGCTTCGGAAGGCTTCTTGCGGAAACCATTACCGGAAAAGATTTAGAATATTTATTATCAATAATCAAAGTTACCGAGTAATATCCTGGTTTGTTGTAAAAGTGAATTCCGTTGCTTTTATCGGAAATTGTACCGTCTCCGAAATTCCATCTTTTTGTTTTTGCAAACTGCGTTTTGTCTTCAAAAACAACCGTATCTCCTACAGCGACAGAGGATGGATAGACAACTCCGACAATATCATCGGCAGAGTGTATCACCTTCTTCTGCAGCCATAATGCAACCAGTGCTGCTATGAGCAGGGTCGCAATAACACCGATAATAATGTTTTTTTTGTTTTTCTGAAAGTAATTCATAGTTAATAAGTGTGTGATGTGTGTTTTATGTGTGATTCTTCCTTAGTTGAATATCATTATTACTGCGTCCTTGATTTTAAAGCCGTCTCCCGCTGGAAAAGCTGGTTTGTCTTTTCTTTGAAGCCAATGGAGCATTCATCGAACTGTTTTTCGAAACTTTTTATATTCTCGGTTTTACTGGAGATCACTTTTTTGTCGTCAAAGTACATTTTGTAGAATTTTGCAATCTGTGGATAAGCATCTTTCCTGATATCCATAATCGTACCGTTTCCGTTATTGAAATAATTGGCAATATCATTAATTCCGTACATGATATTATTTTCCACAAAAGGCTGCGGCGCTTCGGCTGTCAGCTTATTGATCATAGAAAATGTACTGTCTAATGTTTTATAAGAATATTTCTGCTGCTGATCGAATTTCGCTTTTTCGTCAAGATTACGAACAGAAATGATGTCTTCATCCGAAAATGGAGATTCAAAACCTTTTAAAAAGATAATTCCTAAAAAAAGAAGTGCTACGAAAAGCATTAAAATCAAATATAAAAACTGATAATGCCTTTCTTTTTTCGATAGTGTAATTTGTCCCTGCATAGTTTCTGTTTTTATCTTCTGCGTCTGCCACCAGTAAAGTTCCTTGTAGGATCTGTACGCAATTCTTTATTTACAATTCCTATTTTACCCTTACATTCGCTCAGATCACGCAAAGCAACCTGTTCTTTGTAAGAAACATCGATAATCTGGTTTTTTAAAGCTAACATAGGCTCGATTTGCTTCATCAGTATCGAATAATGTTTGAAATTATCCGCACTGTCTTTTCCCATGATGTTTTTGGCATCACGTACATTATCCATAATGTAGTTTCTGAGAAAATTGTCGTTGGCAACTTTGTTGATGTCAAGCTGATCCATTCGATAAAGAATACTGTCGACATGTGTTTTGAGCAGATCGCTGCGGGTAAGAAGCTCGCGGTAATCGTCTGCCTGTTTTTTGATTCCTTCTCTCTGAAGATCGTAACTCTTAAAAAAGAAGAACACACAGATGAAAGAAACACCTGATAATGCGACAAAAGACAGAACAAATTTCCAAATGCCCAGCCTGACGTCTGACTTATTTAATTTTTTCTCCCTGTTTGAAGACATAAGATTGTAATTTGTTTGGTCTGTGAAATTATAAAAAAATAATTTATGCACAAAATTTATGTTTTCTAATGAAAAAAAACTATTGTCTTAATTAAATTAAGATTAATTTTCACTCTCGTAAGATTTTGCTAATTTAGACACCGGAATTTTAAGTATCAATCACCAAATCGATATTAAATTGAGTAAATTATTAACTAACACTGTGCGTTTTTCTATAGCAGACAGCGATTTTTATTTTAAAAAAATAATGATCAAGACGCTTATGGAAAATCCGTTTTATATGCTTCTTAATGACTGCAACAACGGTCATGAGCTTATCAGCAGGAATTACAGGAGGCAGGAAGATGTGTTTATTGTAGAGCTTTTCATGCCCGTATTAAGCGGAATGGAAGCTATAAAATATATAAGAAAAAGCAATATAGACACGCCGATCATCACCTATTCCGGAACCTATCAGGAAGATATGGCTGAAATTCTTTCTAAAATCCCGAATATTCTTTATTGTGAGAAAAAAAGCTCTGTCATTAAAGATATTATTAAAGGAAAAATAACCTCAGACAGCTTTGATTACGAAAAATATTCTAAAGAATGGGAGCAGCAACCATTAGCCGTACAGGAATATATGGACAGGCAAAAAAAGAGCCAGGAAGAACTTTCTTCTACGGAAATACAGCTCATGAAATTCTGCTACGAAGGCTTTAGCAATAAGGAAATCGGCGAGAAACTGAATCTCAGCACCAGAACGATTGACACATACATCAACCGCCTTACAGAAAAGCTGGGACTGAAGACAAAACTCCACCTCATCCGCTTCTGTGTAGAGAACGGATATTACAATTCGAGTATGTAATGGTGAGTTAAAAAAACATTCACACAGACTAAACATTAAATTCTCAACTATTTATCAAAAAAATATTTTATCACTAATTTGCTAATATTCAATTTTTTTAACTAAATTTGCACACCTAAAATTTAAAATTAAATAAGGAAATGACAAAGGCAGAATTGGTAAACACCATCTCAAATAAGTTGGGAACCGAAAAGAATGAAACACAGAAAGTTGTAGAGGCTTTTATGCAGGAAATCAGGACTTCTATGTATAATGGAGATAACGTTTATCTAAGAGGATTTGGATCTTTCATCATTAAAACAAGAGCAGCTAAAACGGGAAGAAACATCTCTAAGAACACTGCAATTGAAATCCCTGCTCATAACATTCCTGCTTTCAAACCATCAAAATCTTTTGTTGAGAAAGTAAAAACGAAAGTTACAGTAAAATAAAACATTAACTGAATATTAACTAGTTACTAAAAAATTATAATTATGCCAAGCGGAAAGAAAAGAAAAAGACACAAGGTTGCAACACACAAGAGAAAGAAAAGAAGAAGAGCGAACAGACACAAGAAAAAATAATCTCTTTTTCTCGAGATTTATAATATAAAAATATAGTTGGTGATTTTAAATTTTAAAACTTCACCGACTATATTTTGTTTTACAACCATTAAGATTCAGGAGAAATAAACAATAATATATTATTTTAAAGAATTATATGATTTTTTCAATTATAATTTCTATTTTAATGAATTAATTACATAATGAAAACCATGTTTATTTCTATGATCTTAACAATTTTTATCTTACAACAAAATGAAGAAAGAACTAATCGTTTCGCATGAAGATGATCTTACAAAGATTGCACTGCTGGAAGACGGAAGACTATGTGAACTTCATGAGCAAGAGGACAAAAGCGATTTTATAGTTGGAGATTTGTTCGTTGGAAAAGTAAAAAAACTGGCACCCAACCTGAATGCCGCATTCGTAAATATCGGATATGATAAGGATGCTTTCCTGCATTATCAGGATCTTGGGCCACAATATCTTACTTACAGAAAGTTTCTAAAAGATACTATTTCCAAAAAACAGAGCTCTTCAAGCTTAAAAAATTTCGAGATACAGCCCGAAATAGATAAAAACGGAACCGTAGACAAGGTAATCGCAAAAGATGATCTTGTTTTATTACAAATTACCAAAGAGCCGATCTCTACAAAAGGACCGAGAATTTCTACTCAGGTTTCTCTTACAGGGCGTTTTTTGGTACTGATACCTTTCGACAATAAAGTTTCGATTTCCAAAAAGATCAGCAGTTCTGAGGAAAAAGAACGATTGAGAACACTCATCGAAAGTATTAAACCTGAAGGATTCGGAGTGATTATCAGAACCGTAGCCGAGGGTAAAAAAGTAGCAGACCTACACAATGACATGAATCAACTGATTCAGAAATGGGAAACTACTTTTAAAAATATACAGAAAAATAAAGTTCCGTCAAGAGTTTTAAGCGAAGATGATAAAGCTTCAGCTATTTTAAGAGACAATTTCAATCAGGATTTCGTGAGCATTACCTGCGACGACGAACAAATGGTTGAAGAAATGAAAATCTATCTGGATGTAATCGCTCCGGAAAGAAAAAATATTGTCCATTTTTACAATTCTCATATTCCTCTTCTGGAATATTATAATGTTGAAAAACAGCTCAAACAGAGTTTTGGAAAACACGTAAACATTCCAAGCTCCAAAGGTGCTTATCTGGTGATAGAACACACCGAGGCACTTCACGTAGTAGATGTAAACTCCGGAAATAATATCACAACCGGAAACGCTGCCAATAAAGAACACGCACTGAATGTGAACAAAATGGCAGCTACCGAGATTGCAAGACAATTGCGTCTCCGTGATATGGGTGGAATTATTGTGATCGATTTTATCGATATGCCAAACCCCGAACACAGAAGAGATCTGTACGAACACCTGAAGGAAGAAATGAGTCGTGATAAAGCGCGCCATAAGATCCTTCCTCCGAGCAAATTTGGTTTAATACAAATTACCAGACAAAGAAACCGCCCGGAAAAACAGATCGAAACAAAAGAAGAAAATCCGAACAAAGACGGAGAAATCATAGCTCCTATTGTTATTGTGGAAAGAATGGAGGAAACCATCAGAAATACCATACAGAAGGAGAAAGGAAAACTTTACCTCCATGTACATCCATTCGTGGAAGCTTACCTTACGAAAGGTATTAAAAGCATCCAGATGAAATGGTTTATGAAGTATAAAAAATGGGTAACCATCATTCCAAGAGATTCTTTCAAGTATCTTGAATATAAAATTTATAATTCTAACAAAGAAGAACTGGAAGGATACTCTAATTAATACAAAATTCAAAATCTCCGTATATTATGCGGAGATTTTTTGTTTCCAATTAAAATTTTATTCAAAATTTTTTACCATTAATTAACATTATCGGTTCTTCTTTTCTTCAAAATATATTGCTAAATTTGAGAATGAGTTTTGGAAAAGATTTATTAAGGAAAATAAAAACTGCAGAATTGCCTGGAATAAATGCTCACGGTGTTTTTTCACCTCCGGCAAGACCCGTATTTACTTATGATGAGGTTTTGAAGAAAAATCCGAAATTTGCTGCTGTCAACATTGTTTTGTATCTGAAAAATGATGAGTGGCATTTCCCTTTAATTCAAAGAACAATCAACGAGCACGACAGACATAGCGGACAAATTTCTTTACCGGGCGGAAAACGTGAGGAAACTGACAGAGATTTTGCTGAAACCGCAGTTCGTGAAACATCAGAAGAAATAGGAATCGAAAAAAATTATGTAAGAATTATCCGAGAAATGTCTCCGATTTACATTCCACCAAGTAATTTTTATGTTTATCCTTACATTTCATATACCAAAAAAAATCCTGAATTCATTTTGCAGCAAAGTGAAGCGGTAGAAGTGATAGAATTTCCTATTACCTCTTTTTTAAGTCTGCCGGATCAGCCTGAAATTATGGCTTTACCAACTGCGGGCGGAAACGAAGTTCCTGTCATAAATTTCAACGGATATATCATTTGGGGAGCTACGGCGATGATTTTAAGCGAATTCAGCCAGTTGCTGAAAAAAATGTAACTTTGCACAACCGTGTTTAATTGAGAAATGGCGAAGAAAAATATTTTCACCGATGCATTCGGAACACCTTATTTTTTGAAAAGGTTTATTATTTTTATTTTAGGAATGGTATCCTACAGAAGATTCAATGGATTTAATAAACTAAAAATAACAGGAACCGAACACCTTGTGGATCTTCCGGATTCTAATGTGCTTTTTGTATGTAACCACCAAACGTATTTTGCTGATGTTGCAGCAATGTATCACGCTTTTTGTGCCGTGAACAATGGCTATTTAAACACCATAAAAAATCCGATTTATCTGTTAAATCCGAAAATTGATTTTTATTATGTAGCTGCTGAAGAAACCATGAATAAAGGAATTCTTCCGAAAATATTCAAAGTGGCGGGTGCGGTAACGGTAAAAAGGACGTGGAGAGCCGAAGGTAAAAATGTTAACAGATTGGTAGACCTTACCGAAGTTGATAATATTATGAAAGCTCTGGATAACGGTTGGGTGGCAACTTTTCCCCAAGGGACGACATCTGCTTTCGCACAAGGAAGACGAGGAACGGCGAAATTGGTAAAAAACCAGCGTCCTATTGTAATTCCCATCAAAATCAACGGATTCAGAAGAGCATTTGATAAGAAAGGTCTTCGTGTAAAGGTAACAGGTGTGAAACCGACAATGGAATTCAAAGCACCCCTTGACATCGATTATGACAATGAAAAAGCACCGGAAATCTTACATAAAATAATGACTGCTATTGAGCAGACTGAGGATTTCAATGTTTTGCACAACTACGATGAAGAGCGTAAAGCTAAAAAATTAGAACAAAAAGATTCAGAAAATCAAAGTAATTAATATGAACAGAATAATAGGAATTTTATTCGCAATTATAGTACTTGTATCATGTAACAGCCAGAAAATGTATTCGGATTTTGATATAAGTTATTCTAAAAGCGGTGGCTTTGCTCCTATTTATGAGAATTTGCTCATTAAAGACAATATTGCTCACTACTCTTTTGAAGGTCAGGGTAAAAAATATAAGCAGGATTTTAAAATTTCAGAAGAAGATCTGAAAAAATTGGATCTTGTGCTTTCTAAAAATAATTTCAGAAGAATAGAAGAAGATCGCCAAAAGATCTACGATAATATAGCAACTTCTATTAATGTAAAAAGAGGCGCTAATGAAGGTAATAAAACAGATGCCAGTGCCATAATGCCTAATTACAAAACTAATTGGAGCAACATTATCAATGCGTTTCAGGAGATTATTAATAACAACGTAAAAAAACAGTAATACAATTGAGAACCCATTTCATCGCTATCGGCGGAAGCGCCATGCATAATCTTGCCATTGCATTAAAAGACAAAGGATATCAGGTTACAGGTTCAGACGATGCTATTTTTGAGCCCTCGAAATCAAGATTGGAAAAAAAAGGAATTTTACCCGAAGAATTGGGTTGGTTTCCTGAAAAAATAACATCCGATATTGATGCAGTAATCCTTGGAATGCACGCACATCAGGACAATCCGGAATTGGCGAAAGCGAAAGAATTAGGTTTAAAAATTTATTCATACCCCGAATTTCTTTACGAACAGTCCAAAAATAAAACAAGAGTCGTTATCGCCGGTTCGCACGGAAAAACGACGATTACTTCTATGATTCTTCATGTTTTGAATTTCCACCAAAAAGACGTGGATTTCATGGTTGGAGCTCAGTTGGAAGGTTTTGACTGTATGGTGAAACTCACTCAGGACAATGATTTTATGGTATTGGAAGGTGATGAATACCTTTCCTCCCCTATTGATTTACGTTCAAAATTTTTACTGTATCAGCCAAATATCGCTTTAATGAGCGGGATTGCGTGGGATCACATTAATGTTTTTAAAACTTTTGATGATTATATTGAGCAGTTCAGAAAATTTGTGGCAAGTATTACACCCGGTGGAATTTTAGTTTATAATGAAGAAGATCTGGAAGTCGTAAAAGTAGTGGAAGCCGCTGAAAATTATTTCAGAAAAATTCCCTATAAAACTCCAGAATACGAGATCACAAATGGAAAAGTTCATTTAAAAACCGAGATGGGCGATGTTCCGCTTTCTGTTTTCGGAGCTCATAATTTATTGAATCTGGAAGGTGCGCGAAATATTTGTCATCATTTAGGTATTATGGACGAAGATTTTTATGAAGCAATCATGAGTTTCAAAGGAGCTTCAAAACGTTTGGAAAAAGTAGAAAGAGAAGATAAGGGCACTCTTTATAAAGATTTTGCACACGCACCAAGTAAAGTAAAAGCCGCTGTAAAAGCTTTCAACGAACAGTTTAAAAACGAAAAAAAATACGGTTTCCTTGAACTTCATACTTATTCAAGTTTGAACCCTGTATTTTTAGAGCAATATGATCATGCCATGGACGGCTTGGATGAAGCAATTGTTTTTTACTCGGAAGATGCTTTAAAAATCAAGAGAATGGAACCAATTTCTCCTGATTTCATCAAGGAAAAATTTAAAAATGAAAATTTAAAAGTTTTCACGAATGCTGAAGAACTTCATGCCTATTGGAACACTTTGGATAAAAATCAGGGCGTTTATCTAATGATGAGTTCGGGTAATTTTGGTGGTCTGGATTTGACAAAATAATTTCTATATAAAACAAAACTCCTTTCGATTTGAAAGGAGTTTTTTATTTTTAATTAATTCTTTTATAAAAACGTCTTAGTACATCCTTGGTACCGTCTCCGTCAAAATCCTGAGTTCGGTCTTCTACAATCATATCAGTAGTAAGCTGAGTAACAAAATATGGATAATTTTCCTCTCCTTCGAACCAGAATTTACCATTTCCTTTATCGAACGTGTATTTCTTTGTTAAAGCATCTGTTTTTACGCAGGTATTATTGTTCTGGGCAAAAGAAATCGAAATAACGTGGGAAGAAGTAAATTCATGCGTACCGGTTTTCTCGCAATCCGTTGAAAAAGAAGTCTGAATCTGCTGATTTGAAGACCTATATATTTCAGATTTCTCAATATACCATTTTCCTGTAATTGAAGCTTTATTGCCAGTATCCTGAACTTCATCATCGCTATTACAGGAAACAATCAAAAATAAGATAAATGGAAGAAATAATTTTTTCATAATTAATTTTAAAACTGCTTTAAGAATCACAAAAATAAAGCAATTAAATTAAATACTTCTATCTTAAGGCTTAGTTTCATTCATCTCATATCATTCGCTTCTATCTTCATTTTCTTCAGAGGTAGACCCTACTCTTTCACTCGGATTTAACATATTTGCAATTGAAACTGCATCCGCAACAGTATCCATACTGTAAATCTGAATCACTCCTTGCGTTGTGGCAGCCTGTCCCAAAATGTTCTGTTGATTTTGATTATTCACTGCATTTTCAAACATAATTCCTGTAGAATGCGCTGCTGTCTGATAAACATTTCCCAATGCCATTGCCGGAGCTTCAGCCACAACTTTTACATTAGATTGTGTTACAGCATCCGTAATCTGATCATTAACAGATGTTGGAAATGCATTTGCTGTCTGTTTTTTGTCTTGTTCTTCCATGGTGTAAGTTTTTTTGATTTGATGCTTAAAGTTAAGCTTTATTTACATTGAACGCTAAAAAAAGAAGGAATAATTCATTGCTTCTTAATCATTTATACATTTAAAAAAATTAAATATCCGCCACGGCATTCAACATTTTCTGTTCCCATTCGGCGTCTTTCGGATCGAAAAACAATCTTTTTCCTGTGTCTAAAGAACGAACAACATTCATTTTGTTTTCTGATAACTCAAAATCAAAAACATTGAAATTCTCTTCAATTCTTGAAGGCGTAACAGATTTTGGAATCACACAGAAACCTTCCTGCAAATGCCATCTCAAAATAACCTGAGCAACAGTTTTGCTGTGTTTTTCTGCTATAGATTTTAAATCTTTATTATCTAAAAGTCCTGCATTGCCATTTCCAAGTGGGCTCCAAGGTTGTGTAACGATATTGTTCTCTCTATCATACACCTGAAGTTCTTTTTGCTGGAAAATAGGATGCAGCTCAATTTGATTAATTACCGGAAGAACTGTTGAATTCGCTTTTAATTCTTCTAATTTTTCAACTGGGAAATTACAAACGCCAATCGCTTTTATTTTCCCTTCCTGATATAATTCTTCCAACGCCTTCCAGGCTCCTAAAAAGTCTGCATAAGGCCAGTGGATAAGGTACATATCGAGATAATCCAACTGCAATCTGTCTAATGTTCTCTGAAAAGCAGGTTTAACCTTTTCATACGAAGTATCCTGAACCCAAAGTTTTGAAGTGATAAACAAACTTTCTCTGTCTACTCCACTATTTTTGATTGCGTTTCCAACAGCCGTTTCATTTTGATAAATTGCAGCAGTATCAATCATTCTGTACCCAGTCTGAATTGCTTTTACGACAGCATTTTCACATTCCTTCAAATCTTCCATCTGCCAAACTCCGAAGCCTAAAGCCGGAATATCGATTCCGTTATTGAGTGTAATCACAGGCTGTCCTGTGTAGTTTTTTTGTTCCATATTATTTTTATTTTATAATTTGATTTATACCATTAAAGTTTCATCCTTAGTCATCATTTTTCTGAACAATCCTTTGATGTGATCGATTTCTTCTGCATAATTCGTCTTTTTTCTGCATCCGAAATACAACGTATTCTCTAATTTTCTTTCTCCTTCCCAAATCAATTTTACCTCACCGCTTTCAATTTCATTTTTACATAAAAAATCCGGAACAACCGCCAGTCCTTTTCCACCTTTCAGGCAACGGATGATTGAATTTAAATTCGGAACGATATAATTGGGTCTGAAATTCGGCTTATGACCAAAATTCTGCAGCCAAAACTGAAAAAGATGCTCCATATCTCCCGTTGTTCCGTACCATTTTTCCTGTTTCAGCCAATTTTCAATATCGTTAAAGTCGTTTGTTTTTAAAACTTCATTAAAACTTTTTGTATTAATATCTTTTCCTCCTACCAGAATGATCTGTTCAGAAGAAAATGCTTCGTGTAAAATATTGGTTGAAGTGCCTTTTCTCGGAGTAATAATTAAATCTAAAATCCCTTTATCCAGTTGATCTAACATCTCAGGATATTCGCCGAAGCTGATAATGAGATTAAAATCCAACGTTGAAACATACTGCTCCAAAGTCGTCTGAAAAGTTTCAAAACACATTCCTACACTGATTGTCGGGGTATGTTTTTCTGTAGACTTCTGAAAGTTTTTCTCTACTTCCTCCAATTTCGTCAAAGGCTCCGATATTGCATTAAACAAAACCTTTCCTCTCTCTGTTGGAACCATTTTTCTTCCGGTTCTGTCGAATAATTTATACCCAACGTATGCTTCCAAAGAACCCAAATGCAAACTCACTCCCGGCTGCGATATAAAAAGAGAATCTGCCGCTCCGGTTAATGTTCCGGTTTTGTAAATTGCTTTAAAAGTCCGGTACCATTCTAAATTTACCATACTATTAAAATTGTTATTTGTGAATTGTCAATTAATTGACCACTCACTTCAAAGCGGATGACTATTCACCCATTATATTTCTGATACAAAGTTACAAAATAATCATAATACTATTAGTTAAAATAATTATTAAACAATAGTGTTATTTAATCTAAAAACCAACACAGGGAAAAAAGTACAACAAATACCACTTTTTATGTATTTTTTTGAGCTCCAAACTAATATACCTTTGTTCTATAAATAATTCTAAAGTAACAATTTATAAAATCATTAATCTTAAATTAAATAGCAATGAAAAAAACATCAACTTTAAAATCATTAGGATCAATCTTATCCATTTTATTAATTCTGATAAGCGGAATTTCAAACGTATCTGCTCAATCTCAGAAAGCAATTAAAAACGTAGTTCTGGTACACGGTGCATTTGTAGACGGATCGGGTTACCGAGGTATTTATGACATTTTGAGCAAAAAAGGATACAATGTTACTGTCGTACAAAATCCATTAAGCTCGTTGGCAGATGACGTAGAAGCTACAAAAGCAGCATTGGACAGACAGGACGGACCAACCATTTTAGTAGGTCATTCGTACGGTGGAAGTGTAATCACTGAAGCCGGAGACCATCCGAATGTAGCAGCATTGGTTTACGTAGCGGCATTTCAGTTAGACGAAGGAGAATCTGCTTTGGATTGGGCAAAAACAGAACCCGGATCTCCTAAAAACGGAATTCTACCAGCCGACGAAAAAGGAATTCTATACTATGACAAAGAAAAATTTCATGCAGGATTTGCGGCAGACCTTCCTAAAGCACAAGCAGATTTTATGTATGCTTCGCAAGGACGTTTTGCAGCAGCAGCATTGGATGCCAAAGTAACCAAAGCTCCGTGGAAAACAAAACCTTCATACGGAATTGTGGCTACTCAGGATGAAGCGATCTTACCTTCTATACAACGTAAAATGTACACAAAAGGAAATGCAAAAATTACAGAAATAAAAGGAAGTCATGCTGTATTTATTTCTCATCCTCAGGAGGTGGCAGATGTAATTATAAAAGCGTCGAAAGAAGTAAAATAAATTTGAGGATTCAAATAATCTAATAGAAGCTGTTTCAGTAATGAAGCGGCTTTTTTGCAATTTGAAAATGTGAACTCAAAATTTATTCAATTTTAAACATCATTATTCTGATATATGATTATGATTTATATTATTTTTATTATACAAAACACCATCATAACTTTGCATCATAAAATTTAAACAATCATACAGCAATGAAAAAAGTATTAATCATCAATGCAGGGCAAAACTTTGGACATTCCGGAGGAAAATATAATCAGACCATCGCAGAAAATACCTTAGAAGTTTTGAAAAATTTCGAAAATGTAGAAGTAAAAATTTCTAACATTAGTGACGGTTATGATAAAAATGAAGAAGTGAAAAAATTCGTCTGGGCAGATTACATTATCTATCACACTCCGATCTGGTGGTTTCAATTGCCGAACGGCTTCAAAAAATATATTGACGAAGTTTTCACAGCAGGTCACGTCAAAGGAATTTATATGAGTGACGGAAGAACTTCAGAAAATCCAAAGATCAACTACGGTACCGGTGGAATGCTGGGCGGAAGAAAATATATGTTGACCACAAGCTGGAACGCACCGGAAACAGCTTTCACGCTTCCCGGAGAATTTTTTGAGGAAACAAGTGTCGACAACGGGCCTTTATTTGGTTTTCACAGAATGAATGCCTTTGTTTCTTTGGAAAAAATGGAAAGTTTTCACTTTCATGATGTAGAGAAAAATGCAAATATTGACCGTGATATGAAACTGTACAGAGATCATTTGACAACCGTTTTCAAAAAAGAATTAAAACCACAATTAGCGTAATGAAAATTTATTTAACAGCCATTATCAAAGCAAAAGAAGAACACAGAACACAAGTTTTGGAAGTTCTTCAGAATATGGTAAAAGAAACCCGAAAGGAAGAAGCCAGCGAATTGTACACCCTTCACCAGGGAGTTGAAGACAAAAATCAGTTTGTTTTCTATGAAATATGGAAAAGCGAAGAAGGTTTTCCTCAACATAATCAACAACCTTATATTCAGGCATTTGGAGCTTTAGCAGATGAGAAATTGCAGGGAAAACCGCAGATTTATTTAACGAACATTATTTAAAAATTAAATCATTACGTAAAATTTAACAGTTAGGATTCAATAAAGTAACAGAAACTTAATCATCTTAACTCATTAAAAGAAACCTAATGGTTAAAATATTTCACTATGAAAAAATTAGCATTATTAATCTTAGCTCTTTTCACAATAGGATTCGTTCAGGCACAAACGAAAAACTTAAAAAATATGAAAAAGAAAATTCTGTTTGTCGTTACCAGTCACGACAAAAAAGGAAATACTGGAGAAAATACGGGATATTATTTGGGTGAAGTTTCTCATCCTTGGGAAGTTCTTCACAAAGCCGGTTATGAAATTGATTTTGTAAGTCCGAAAGGAGGAACTCCCCCCGTTGACGGATTTGATTTGAAAGATCCTGTAAACAGAGAATTTTGGGAAAATAAAGAATATAAAAATAAAATTGATCATTCTTTAAAACCATCAGAAATTAATCCAGGCGATTATTCTACGATATTTTATGCAGGCGGTCACGGCGCAATGTGGGATTTTGCAGATCATACAGAACTTTCTGCAATTGCATCAAAAATCTATGAAAACGGAGGAATTGTTGCCGCAGTTTGCCACGGGCCTGCAGGTCTTGTGAATATCAAATTAAATAATGGAAAATATTTGGTTGACGGCAAAAAAATCAATGCTTTCACCAATGAAGAAGAAGCTGAAGTAAAATTAACGAATGTTGTGCCTTTTCTTCTGGAAGATAAATTGAAAGAAAGAGGAGCAAAATTTGAAAAATCCGGACTTTGGCAGAATCATGTAGTGACTGATCAAAGAGTGATTACAGGGCAAAATCCTCAGTCTGCGAAAAGTGTCGGTGAAGCTATCTTAAAAGAGTTGAAAAATTAGTCATTTTTGGTGTAAAAGTTTCATTACCAATTTAAACCAACTGATTATGAAAATAGTAAACAAAGTAATCATCATTTTAACTATTCTATTTATAAATGATATAATTGCGCAGCAAAAAGAAATCTGCCGCTACAATAAAACTCCCACAGGTTTTCTAATGGTTCTTCGGCAAGGTGATGACGTGATTGCCAATATTGAAAATTTAGCAAAAACGGAAAACATTCCTTCAGCAAGTTTTTCCGGAATTGGTTTTGCATCTGATGTTACTTTTGGGTTTTATGATTTCAATTCAAAGAAATTTAATCCAAAAACATTTAAAAAAGTAGAAATGGGAAGCCTCACCGGATCGATTGCCTGGAATGAAAAAGGTCCATCTATTCACGTTCATGGTGTTGCAACTGATGATAAATTCAATGCTTACGGTGGACATATTCTATCCTTGCACGTCGGAACAGGCTCAATGGAAATTTATGTAACAGTAAATGATCAGAAATTGGAACGGAAAATTGAACAGCCCTTAAATGCAAATGTTTTGCAATTGAACTGTAAACTATAATGAAAACGCTTCTCAAAGGTAGAGAAGCGTTTTTTTGTAAATAACTTAAAATATTCAGGAAAATTATTTTCCAATCGGCATATGTGTGGCAATAGCAATTCTGTTCCATGCATTAATGGTAACAATCGCCATGATAATTTGTGCAATCTGAGCTTCATCAAAAACCTGTTTGGCTTTGTAGTAAGTCTCTTCTGTTAACCCTTTCTGACTGATTAAGGTAATTTCCTCGGTCATTTCCAAAAGCACCTGCTCTTCTTCAGTATATAATTCTTTTGCTTCTCTCCATGCATTCAGGAGGAAAATTCTTTGCGGAGTTTCACCGTATTTCATAGCATCTTTTGTGTGCATATCCAGACAGAATGCACATCCGTTGATCTGCGAAGCTCTGGTTTTTATTAATTCTTTCTGAATGTGATTCAAAGAAATATTTTGAAGATATCCTTCCAATCCCATCATTGCTTTGTAAGCTGCTGAATCTGTAGTTGCGATGTTTACTCTTGTACTCATATTATTTTGTTTTAAATTTCTGATACAAAGGTCAATGATTAAAACATCAAAAATCTTAAACTGGTTTAAGAACGTAATTTCGCCCTTATTTCACTTAAATATTCCGGAGTGAAACCCAAAAAAGATGCAATTAAATATTGTGGAATTCTCTGAATAAACCAAGGATACTGCGTACTGAAATGCACATACAGTTCTTCCCTGCTCATCTCATACAGATAACGGATTCTGCGTTCTGCCGCTGCATAAGCGCGCTGATAAACCATTCTGAAATATCTTTCCATTATAGGATGCTTTTTCAATAATTCTTCCTGCGCCTGAAGATTAATAACCAAAACCACAGACCGCTCTACAGACTGAATCGTAAAACCGGATTTTGCCTGTCTCTCAAACGCAAAAGTATCGGTGATCCACCAGTTTTCAATGGCAAATTCAGTGGTTTGTTCGACTCCTTTTTCATTAATAAAAAACTTTCTCAGACAGCCTTTCTGCACAAAATACATATATTTACAAATATCACCGCTCAACGTGAGATTCTGCTTTTTCTTCACTTCCAAAACATTAAAAAAGGAAGATATAGAAGTAAATTCCTCATCATTAACAGTAATAAATTTATCCAAATGCGCCTTGAAAGTTTCCATTTTTGAAAATTGTATGACCAAACTTAACTTTATTTTTTTAGTTTTACAATCACAAAACAGTAAATCATGGAAATTGTAGCCAAAATTTTAATCGCCATCGTCGCCATCGAACACATCTACATTCTTTGGATGGAAATGTTTGCGTGGGAAACCAAAGGAAAAGAAGTTTTCAAAGCTGCACTTCCTGCCGAAATGTTTAAACCAACCAAAGGTTTAGCCGCCAATCAGGGATTATACAACGGTTTTCTCGCTGCCGGATTAATCTGGTCCTTTTTGATTGAAGATCCGAAATGGCAGACCAATATTGCTTTGTTTTTTCTGGGATGTGTCGCCGTAGCCGGAATATATGGTGCAATTTCTGCAACGAAAAAAATATTTTTTGTACAGGCTTTACCGGCAATTTTGGGGATTGTTGCAGTACTTTTGAAATAAAATTTTTCCTCTTTCCAACCAATAGTTTATCATGCTGTAGGAATCCATGCAAACTTTCTTTGCGAGGCTTAGCTTTCTATGGAATGACAAACTCATATTAAAGACTAAAAATCTCCTTTAATTTCTTCTTCATATCCTCCGGTTTAAACAATCCCTCATGATATTCAACCAAATTCTGATTCTTATCTAAAATAATCCACACCGGATACGCAGGCTGAGTTTTATTTTTAGACAAAGCCAAAACCAGCTCATGAATTCCTGAATTTCCGTTGGGTAAATATTTAAATTCCTGTCCCTGAAAATTGATTTTATCTTTTGTTTTTTCCGCTTCAAAACGGATGAAGTAAAAATTTTCATTGATTGTTTTAACTAAATCTTTGTCTTTATTCAAATTGAAAGATTCAATCCTGCAGACAGAACACCAATCGGTATAAATATGAATAATAATCGGTTTTGGATTTTCTTTCTGCCGAATTTCCAAATCCGAAAAAGTGCCTGTTTTCATCTGTGAAAGACAAAAACAAGGCACTAACATTAAAAATAAAATTATGATATTTTTTTTCATTTCAAAGTATATCTAACTCCTAAAAAGCCTCTTATTTTCTGCATCGGAGCATACCCGTAAGTTGTATCAAAAGTATAATGATTTGGATTATTGACTGGATCATTTACATTTTTATCAAATGGGTCAAACGGTCGCATTAAAGGATCTTTCGGAGTAAAATTGAATACATTTTTAATTCCGCCATAGACTTCAAATCCGGACTTAAAACTCTTAGAAATCTGAATATTAGCTAAATTATAAAACGGAGAATATTCCGGGCGGTAATCATCCGGTAAGACTGGCAGCCGCATCGGTCCGTAAAATTGCCCTGTGAAATCTACCGTTACATTATTCCTGAATCTGTACGTCAGATTATACGTTCCACTCCATTTCGGAGCATGAAGCTGCTGCGATTTTTCATTATTTCCATCAAATTTCTGGTAAACATCAAGATAAGTCACTCCTAAATTAACGGTTAAAGGAAAACTGAAACTGTAATCTATATTTAAAGAAGCACCTCTTGAAATTCCGTATCCCTGAAGGTTATCATAAATAATTTTCTGATGATCTGTATCAAAATCGCCTACAATTTTATTGCTGAAATAGGTGTAGAATGCAGAAGCATCAAGATTTAGCAGTTTGTCACCGACAGGAATTTTCGAGATATAATTTAAGTTTCCGTTGATAGATCTTTCAGGTTTTAAATCTGATTTAATAACAACATCACGAGAACCCGTCAACGCAGCATGATCTTCCGTAAATAAATTCACAACCCGGAAACCCGTTCCAAAATTGAAACGTAAAGTATGATAAGGATTGGGTGAAAATTTCCAGGCAAAACGTGGTGAGTGTACTGCATGATGGATTTTATCGTAATCAAATCTATAGCCTAATAACAATGTATTTTTTTCATTAATTTCCCACTGATCCTGAATAAATAATCCTAAAATTGGAGACTTCATCGGTTCATTAATCAAGCCATCACTCGATAAAGTTCCGGCCGTATTGTCATCATAAAAAGTTCGTTTAAAAGTCGCTCCTACAATCAAATCATGATTTCCCAGTTTTTTATCCCAATAGGTTTGCGTAAAAGCTACTTTTTGCCTTGCGACAAAAGGATTATTTCCGTAGAAAGAATTTTGATCATGAAAATTATAAGAAAACTGTGTGACAATATTTTCTTTCATTGGCCACTGATACACTCCAAACGCCTCTACTCTGTTTGTATAAATATTTTCGCCATACACCTCATCACTTCCGCGATACGATTTATTCCACTGCATTTCCCCTCCAAAACGGTCTTCATACAAATACCTCAGCGCAAAACTTGCCAATCGGTTTTCCTTTCGCTGGAAATTCCATTTATTAAAAACTGAAATTCTGTTTTGCAAAGCAGCATCGGTGAAATTGTCGTTATTTTCGTCAAATCTTTTGGTTGAATTAAAATAATTTAAGCTTAATAAAGAAGCCACATTTTTACCCAAGTTAAATTTCGTTGAAAAATCAATATTATTTTCTGCCCAGCTTGTCGTCATCACATCCACACTCAATTTAGGTGCTGTGAGAGCATTTTTTGTAATAATATTAATCACTCCACCCATTGCTTCAGAACCATAAAGCGAGGAAGCCGGACCTTTCACTACTTCAATACGATCAACCAGACTGTTAGGAATTCCGCTTAATCCGTAAACAGTGGAAAGAGAACTGACAATCGGCATCCCGTCAATTAAAATCATGGTGTAAGGTCCTTCTAATCCATTAATATGAATATCTCCCGTATTGCAAACCGAACAATTCAGCTGAGGTTTTACACCATTAACCATCGCAATCGCTTCAAAAATATTAGGTGTCGGGTTCTTCTGAAAATATTTCTGGCTGTAAATTTCCACCGCAACAGGACTTTTGGATCGGCTGATAGGCTTTATTGTTCCTGTAATCACAACATCATCAATATTTTTCGTTTTGATTTCTTTTTTGTTTAAAGTTTTAGCAGAATCAGGTTTTTTAGAATCATTAAAAGTCAAACTATCTGATTCCTGCGAGAAACAATATGATGATAAAAGAACTACAGAAAATAATATTCGTTTCATGAAATTAAAATTGTTAGACAAAACTAACAATTAATTTTAGAACGACAAAACTTAAATAAAAATTGTTTTTAAATTTCAATTCATTAAAAAATATTAAATTTGAGAATCAAGATATAAAAGTAAAATGAGATATCATCAGTCGGGAAATATCCCACAAAAAAGGCATACGATTTTCAAGTCTCCGGAAGATAAATTCTACTACGAACAGCTTTTCGGAACAGAAGGTTTTCACGGAATTTCTTCATTATTATACCATATTCACCGCCCTACTCAAATCAAATCGATCGGTGAAGCAAAAGATGTAACTCCGAAAATTGCCGTTGATAAAAATGTAACGCCAAGAATGTTTAAAGGAATGAATGTCACTCCTGAAGACGATTTTATGGACAGCAGAAAGTTTCTGATGGTGAACAACGACCTGAAAATGGGATTGTCGAAGCCAAGAAAATCGATGGATTATTTCTATAAAAATGCAGAATGTGATGAACTTCTGTATGTTCATAACGGAAGTGGAATTTTGAAAACTTTCGTAGGAAATCTGAATTTTTCTGTTGGTGATTATTTAATTATTCCGAGAGGAACAATCTATCAGGTTGAATTAAATTCTGACGATACCGTTTTTTTTGTTGTTGAAAGTCATTCCCCGATTTACACCCCAAAAAGATACAGAAATGAATTCGGACAGTTATTGGAACATTCACCATTCTGCGAAAGAGACATCATTCCGCCAACTTTCGTTGAACCAAAAGACGAAAAAGGAGAATTTTTAATTAAAGTAAAAAAGGAAAATCAGATTACCGATTTCATCTACGCAACGCATCCGTTTGATGTTGTAGGCTGGGACGGATATTTTTATCCTTATAAATTTAATATCAAAAATTTTGAACCGATAACAGGAAGAATTCACCAACCGCCGCCGGTTCACCAGACTTTTGAGGCACACAATTTCGTGGTTTGTTCGTTCTGTGCAAGAATGTACGATTATCATCCGATGGCGATTCCGGCACCTTACAATCACTCTAATATTGATTCTGATGAGGTTTTATTCTACACAGAAGGTGATTTTATGAGCCGTAATCATATCGATTTGATGGATTTTACGCTTCATCCGGGAGGAATTGTTCACGGACCACATCCTGGAGCAATGGAAAGAAGTATTGGTAAAAAATTCACTGAAGAATATGCGGTGATGGTAGATCCTTTCAGACCGTTGAAAATTACAGAAGAAGCAATGAAAGTGGAAGATCCGTCATACAAAACTTCATGGCTGGAAAATGAAGATCATAGTTTGGAAGACCGTTCACAGGAATAATACGGCTTTGGCAACTTGCTTCTGGCTTTTTGCTTTGAATTTATCATAAAAACAGTAAGGACTAAATTTAAAATTTGGTCCTTTTTTTATTGCATAAATTTCACTGAAAACATGATAAATATCTCTAACAAGTGGGCCAAAATATAGACTAAATAAAAACAATATGCGCTATCTTTAGGATATTAAAAGTAAATTTAAAATATCTCAATTATGTATAATTATATAAGTGCAGAAGAAGCAATTTACACCATCAAAAGCGGAAATCGTGTCTTCTTTCACGGAAGTGCATGTACTCCAAATTATCTGATCGACGAACTGGCGAGGCAATCTCACCGCTTGGATAATGTAGAAATGGTTTCTATCACCCAACAGGGCAATGTGGAAATTGCAAAACCTGAATATAAAGATAAATTTTTCATGAATTCTCTGTTCGTCTCAGAGCCTGTACGTGATGCGGTAAATTCTGACAGAGGAGATTTTGTTCCCGTTTTTTTAAGTGAAATTCCGATCTTATTCAGAAAAAACATTTTGCCTTTAGATGTGGCTTTAATCACTGTTTCTCCGCCTGACAAACATGGTTTCTGTACATTGGGGACTTCTGTGGATGTGGCAAGGGCAGCCGTTGATACCGCTAAAATTATTGTTGCTATTGTTAATCCTTTAATGCCGAGAACACACGGCGACGGGATGATTCACATCAGTAAAATTCATAAATTAGTATGGCATGAAGAAGAGCTTCCGACTGTAGATTACGGTGCCAAAGTTGGACCGGATGAAATGTTAGTGGGAAAAAATGTGGCTGAATTGATTGACGACAGATCAACGCTTCAAATGGGAATCGGTACAATTCCCGATGCAGTTTTAAAATGTCTGGGAAATCATAAAGATTTAGGCGTTCATACTGAAATGTTGAGCGACGGTGTGATTGATTTAATTCAAAATGATGTTATCAATAACAAATATAAAGGCTACAACGATAATAAAACCATTACAAGCTTCTGCTTCGGAACAAGGAAACTGTATGATTATGTGGATGATAATACGGTGTTTTCTTTTGATGATGTAGGTACAGTGAATTTCCCGATCAATATTATGAGAAACAAAAAAATGGTAGCGATAAATTCAGCCATTGAAATTGATCTTACGGGACAGGTTTGTGCAGATTCTATCGGAACAATGCAATACAGCGGAATCGGCGGACAAATGGATTTTATGCGGGGAGCCGCTTTAAGCGAAGACGGAAAACCGATTATCGCCATCACGTCAAGAACGAAAAGAGGAGTTTCTAGAATAGTCCCTTTTCTTAAACAGGGAGCGGGAGTTGTAACAACGAGAGGTCATATTCATTGGGTGGTTACAGAATATGGCAGCGTTTATTTATACGGAAAAAATCTTCGCCAGAGAGCGCAGGAACTGATTAGTATTGCACATCCTGATGACAGAGAGATGCTTGAGAAAGAGGCTTTTGAGAGATTTAAACATTAATATAAATTTCTATCCATATTAAGACATGCAATTTTGTGTGGTTTTTTAATAATTTACACAGTCATTTTTTTATTAAAACTTTAACTAACAACTGTTTGTTTCTATTTTAACAGTTTCACGAAATTTTGTAATTTGCACCTTAAATAAAAGTAAAAAATAGAAAATATGTCAACATTAACATTTGCCGAAAAGATTGCTCAGGCAGAGAACTTTTTGCCAATCAACGGTACAGATTATATCGAGTTTTATGTGGGTAATGCTAAGCAGGCAGCTCATTATTACAAGACAGCTTTCGGTTTTCAGTCAGTTGCGTATGCAGGTCCTGAAACCGGTGTAAGAGACCGTGCATCTTATGTTCTTCAGCAGGGAAAAATAAGATTGATTTTAACGACTGGCCTTAAATCTGATTCTCCAATCAATGAGCATGTAAAAAAACACGGCGATGGTGTTAAAATTTTGGCACTTTGGGTAGATGATGCCTATTCAGCTTTTGAAGAAACAACAAAAAGAGGAGGAAAACCATATTTAGAACCTACAACTTTGACTGATGAGCATGGTGAAGTAAGAATGTCCGGAATTTATACTTACGGAGAAACTGTTCACATGTTTATCGAAAGAAAAAACTATACAGGTCCTTTCATGCCTGGTTATCAAAAATGGGAAAGTGATTATAAGCCTGAAGAAGCTGGTTTATTATATGTTGACCACTGCGTAGGAAACGTAGACTGGGACAGAATGATCCCAACAGTAGAATGGTACGAAAAAGTGATGGGATTTGTCAACATCCTTTCTTTTGACGACAAACAGATCAACACAGAATATTCTGCTCTGATGTCTAAAGTAATGTCCAACGGAAACGGATTTGCAAAATTCCCGATCAACGAGCCTGCAGAAGGTAAAAAGAAATCTCAGGTAGAAGAATATCTTGATTTCTACGAAGGCGAAGGCGTACAGCACATTGCTGTGGCAACCAGAGATATTATCCACACGGTAACTGAGTTGAAAAAACGTGGTGTAGAATTCCTTTCTGCTCCGCCGGAAGCTTATTATGACATGGTTCCTGAGAGAGTGGGACACATCGATGAAGATCTTAAAAAATTACAGGATTTAGGCATACTTATTGATCATGATGAGGAAGGATATTTATTACAGATCTTTACGAAACCTGTAGAAGACCGCCCAACTCTTTTCTTTGAAATCATTGAAAGACACGGCGCTCAGAGTTTTGGTGCAGGTAATTTCAAAGCGTTATTTGAGGCGTTGGAAAGAGAGCAGGACAAAAGAGGAAATCTTTAATTTAATTACAATATAGAGTTTTGTCGGGATGAAAAATCCTGGCAAAACTTTTTTTATAAAACACATTATATGAAAAAATTTTTAATAGGAATATTAGTTTTAGGAGCAACTTTTAGCTTAAAAGCGCAATACGGTTCATTAAACGATATTCTTACCAGACTTGAAGAAAGAAAAGGAATCAATCAGAATCTGGAATCTGTAAATATTGACAATAAGAAATTTGTTTTCATTAAAGACGAAGCAGATCATACAGAAAGAGATTTTATCGTTATCAAAGGAAATAAAGCAACTTACGTAGAAGTTTTTGACGATAAAGCTACGGGGCAAACAAGCTCGAATGTATTTTCCGGTGATATTATGAGAAATAAAAACAATATCGTTTCTTTAAGAGCAGACATGCTGGAAAATAAAAAAGTTCCTATTCCTGTTACCAAAACTTTACTGCTGACAAGACAGGACAATATTCTGTACCTGATTGATATTAATACCAAAGCCAGATGGATTGATGAAGAATCTATCTCTAAAAAACAAAAATAAAATAATATTAAAATTTCTAAAATAATATTCAGAAATCAAAAGATATTAGAGTAAAATTTCAACAGATTTATTCTTAACTAAATTACTAAATTATGAAATCATTTGTAGAGTATTCCTCAAATTCGGATTTTTCAATTCACAATATTCCTTTTGGAGTAGCGGTTTTTAACAAAGAATATATAAGCTGTTGTACAAGAGTCGGAGATCAGATCATTGATCTTGCAACGTTATATGACTTTAGTTATTTTGAAGATATTGAAGGTTTAGACGACAATATTTTTGAAGCCTACACACTAAACGAATTTATTGAATTAGGTAAACCCGTAACCAATGCAGTTCGTGCAAAAATTCAGGAATTATTACTGGAAGGGTCCATCTTGTCGAAAGATGAGAAAACCATTGAAGCAGCCTTCTATGATCTGGATCAGGTAATGATGATGATGCCTGTTCACATCCCGAATTACACGGATTTTTACAGTAGTATCGAACATGCAACTAACGTTGGAAAGATGTTCCGAGATCCGGAAAATGCATTATTGCCCAACTGGAAACATCTTCCTGTAGGATATCACGGCAGAGCTTCTTCTATTGTAGTTTCAGGAACGGAGATTAACCGTCCTAAAGGTCAGACAAAACCTGCAGACTCCGACAAACCGGTTTTCGGACCGTCAAAACAATTGGATTTCGAACTGGAAATGGCTTTCATCATCAACCAAAACACAGAGATGGGCGAAAGTATTTCTACAAAAAATGCAGAAGACGCTATTTTCGGAATGATTATTTTTAATGATTGGTCTGCAAGAGATATTCAGGCTTGGGAATATGTTCCGCTAGGACCATTTTTGGCTAAAAATTTCGGTTCATCTGCTTCACCGTGGGTGATAACACTGGAAGCTCTGGAACCATTCAAAACAGCCTCTCCTAAACAAGATCCTGAAGTTTTAGACTATTTAAAGTTTGAAGGTGATAAAAATTATGACATCAATCTTGAAGTATATTTGAAGCCAGAAAACGGTGAAGAGAATCTGATTTCTGAGAGCAATTACAAACATATGTATTGGAATATGGCGCAGCAGTTGGCTCATCATACCGTAAACGGCTGTAATGTTGAAGTCGGTGATCTGTATTCAAGCGGAACGATTTCAGGAAGCGATCCAAAATCTTTCGGCTCTATGCTTGAGTTAACTTGGAGAGGACAAAACCCAATTACTTTATCTAACGGACAGGAAAGAAAATTCATTGAAGACAACGATACAGTTACGATGAAAGCATGGGCTGAAAAAGATGGTATAAGAGTAGGTTTCGGTGAAGTTTCCGGCAAAATTATTCCTTCAAAATAAAATTTTAATAATATTGAGATGCTTCGACAGGCTCAGTATGACATCGCTAAAAATATATTGCAAAAATTAAAGCAGTTAGTATTAGAAATGTCATACTGAGTGGAGTTGAAGCATCTTTTTTTAAGACACATACACTTATATTACCAAACCAACAACATGAAAACAGTAATCCCATCCGAACTCACCGCTGTACAACTGCAAACCATCATGCAGACTGCCGTTTCACCGAGACCTATCGCCCTGGCTTCTACGGTCGACAAAGAAGGAAACAGCAATTTATCGCCGTTCAGCTTTTTCAATATGTTCAGTACAGTTCCTCCGATTTTAATTTTTTCGCCTTCGAGGAGAGTTCGTGATAATACGACAAAACATACATTGGAAAACGTTTTGGAAACTTCTGAAGTGGTCATTGGAACGGTAAATTTCCCGATTGTACAGCAAATTTCTTTAGCTTCAACAGAGTACGGAGACGGCGTAAACGAATTCATCAAATCAGGACTGACGATGAAAGTTGCTGATATAGTTCAACCAAAGCTGATCGCAGAATGTCCTGTTAATTTCGAATGTAAAGTTTTAGAAGTTAAACATTTGGGAGATCAAGGCGGCGCAGGAAATTTAGTAATCTGTGAAGTTCAGAAAATCCACATCAGAGAAGAATATTTGAATGAAGAGGGAAATTTAGATCAGGCAAAACTGGATATGGTGGCTCGTTTAGGCGGAAACTGGTATTCCAGGAATAATGAAAATAATTTGTTTGAAGTTCCAAAACCTTTGGTCACAAAAGGGATCGGTTTCGATCTTCTTCCCAATGAAATAAAATACAGCAAAGTCTTTACAGGAAACGATCTGGGAATGTTGGCAAACGTAGAAGTTTTACCTTCTGAAAATTGTCATTCAAATGAAAATATTCACCGGGAAGCACAGAAATTATTGATAGAAAGTAAGATTGATGAAGCCTGGAAAATTTTAATTAAATAGTTTAAACTTATTTATGAAAAAATATATTTACTTATTTATCATTGTATTTATTCTACAATCGTGTTATTATCCTGTAAGAAAAGATTACGGAATCTATAGCAAATCACTGGTATTTTCAAAAGACAAAAAGTGGCTGATTAATAACATAAACACAGATGTAGATTCGCATCACAGAGAAATGATGAGTAAACAGACTTTACAGTTATTTCAGGATTTGAGTAACGGTAAAGCTTCCGATTTAAAAACTGCCAAGTCGGAAAATCTCATCCAAAATAATATTCCCTTTGAACCTCAAGTTGAAGATCTTGAAACATTAAAAAACAGTTCAGATTTTAATTTCCTGGTCAATATATACACCTTTAAAGTTCGAAATGCCTTAGATAATTCGCTTGGAGTTCAATATGAATACAAAAAAAATGAGACTTTTGCGATAATGGATGTTTACGATATTTCAACAATGAAAAAGATATATTCTTTTAAAGCCTATTCAGAAGTTTCGGTAGAAAAAGGTGACAAGGCAACTATCTTTAATCCGTCAACAGAAATGATGACCATGAAAAATTTCAGGGCTCTCTTAAAATCAGTGAAAAAGAACGCTGTAAAAACTTATTAAAAAAGGAGTGAAAAATTTTCACTCCTTTTTTATTTTCATTCTTAAAAGCAACACTGCCAACGTCCGTTTACCTGAACTTCAGTGCCGTAATTTGTATTACAAGGAGGAACAACACATCTTCCTTGTCCATCACTCAGATAAAAATTCACACATCCAGTTACACATGGTAAAACCTTGTCTCCGCCAACAATGTTTTTTTGAGCTTCTCTGCCTAATTTCTGACCGTTTTTCAAGTTTGAATTTTTCATAATAATTTTAATTTTTAGTGAATCAATATTTATCACTAATATATGAAAAATTATACCATTTTGAAAAATATTATTGAAATTCAATACATTGTATAATATTTTACATTTTTTCCTTAATAAATTCAATAGATTTTTCGACTACTTCATTCAGATCTTTTGGCAATTCATTGCTTTCCCAAGGTTCTTTTGATCCAAAAGTATGATTGGCATTTTCAATTAAAAATAATTCTGAATTTGGGTTTAAAATATGAAGATGTTCCGCATTTTTCAAGGATACACTTTCATCATTTGTCCCGTGAATAATTAAAACATGTGCTTTTGCCATTTCCATAGATCGTTCAACATCAAAACGATGAGGATCTTTTTCGAAATCTTCGTAAAACTGATAATAATGTGGCATTTCCTGCTTCGTTCTTCCATTCACAACATAATAAACTCCTGCTTCTTTCCATTTTTCAAAAGCATCATTTTTAGGAAAACGTTCTAAAGTATCAACACTTGCCAATGTAATTAAACCGTTAATTCTTTCATCCTCATAAGTCTTAATAATAGAAATCCCTCCTCCTCTGCTGTGACCCATCAGAATTATTTTTTGATCGTCAACTTTTTCATCAGTCACAAAATAATCAATTACAGTACTAAGATCCGAAAGTTCTTTAGAATAATTATTATTACCAAAAGCTTCCAAATCAGCAAAATTATGAGGATCTTCAACCGTCGTTCCGTTGTGTGAAAAATTAAATTTAACGAAGAAAAAACCGGCTTCTGCAAACTTTTCTGCCATTAAATTCCAGGCTCCCCAATCTTTGTAACCTTTGTAGCCATGCACGAAAATAACTAACGGTAATTTTTCATTCGTTTCCGGATAATAAGCGTCTGCAAGAAAATCTCTGGTTTCTGGGTTTGAGATGATAATATTTTGTTGTTTTGTTATCTGCATATTTTATTTTTTACTTGAAAACATAAGTTTTGCCATTTCAATGAAGGAGAAATCTCATAATAGATTCTTCATTATGCTTACTCCATTCAGAATGACAGACTGTATATTTTTAATGATTAATCTAATTTTCACTTAAAAATAGTATAAATAGAAATAAACACAAAGTAAAAACCTTATTTTTGCTTCATGTTGGATTTAAGAACAGTAACCGTCATGCGTTACATTCTGCCGCTTCGTGAAGGAGGTTCGCTTCCCGCTTTGGCAGAGGCTGATGATGATTTTAAATATGTTTTGAAATTTCGTGGCGCAGGTCATGGAGTTAAAATGTTGATTTCTGAATTATTAGGTGGAAAAATCGCAGAATTATTGGGATTAAAAATTCCTGAACTGGTATTTATCAACCTTGATGTAGATTTCGGAAGAACAGAAGCAGATGAGGAAATTCAGGATTTATTGAAAAATTCTGAAGGGCTGAATTTGGGATTGCATTATCTTTCCGAGGCCATTACTTACGATCCGAGCATTCAGGTTGATCCTCTTTTAGCTTCAAAAATAGTTTGGCTGGATGCCTTTATTACCAATATTGACCGTACTTTCAGGAATACCAATATGTTGATGTGGCACAAAGAATTGTGGGTAATCGACAACGGTGCTTCCTTTTATTTCCATCATTCATGGCAGAATTTTGAAACAGCAGCAAAAACTCCGTTTAAATATGTAAAAGACCATGTTTTACTTCCAAAAGCAACAAAATTGGATGAGGCTGATACATTCGCTAAAGAACTTTTAAACGAAACTGTTTTCAGGGAAATCGTTAATCTGATCCCTGAAGATTGGCTGCATTGGAACGATGCCGATGAAACACCTGAAGAAATCCGTGAGATATATTTCAATTTTTTGAAAACCCGATTAGAACATTCTGAAATCTTTTTAAATGAAGCCAAAAATGCAAGAGGATAAAATTTACGAATACGCCGTCATACGCTTGGTTCCGAAGGTTGAGAGAGAAGAATTTTTCAACATTGGATTGGTGATGTTTTCTAAAAGAGAAAAATTTATCAAAGTTGAATTTTATTTGTGTCCAGATAAATTTAAACTGATGCACAGCAAATTGGATTATGATGATATTATTCAGAATCTGGAAAGTTTCAAAAAAATTGCAGAAGGAACTAAAGACGGCGGACCCATTGCTCAGCTCGAAATTCCTGAACGTTTCCGTTGGCTGACAGCAGTTCGAAGTGCTGTTGTGCAGACTTCCAGACCTCATCCCGGAAAATCCATTGATTTTGAAAAAACTTTTGGTAGACTTTTTGAGGAGTTAGTAAAATAAGATTCTTCAAAAAAATATTCTATGAAATTAACGAATTGCAATATAATCTACAGGTTTTCTACAAACCTGTTTTTTATTTTATGTTTAAGCTTATTCAGTTTAAGTTATTCTCAACCACCAATTAATGAAACTAAACTTCCACCAAACACAGTGCTTCCCGAAAAGACTAGGTTTTTAGAAAATATTACTTATAAAAATGACAGTTCAGGAAATCCTCTCAAATTAGATATTTATGAACCGAAAAATTCAACTTCAAAAAAACTTCCGGTTGTGGTTTATGTTCACGGCGGCGCTTGGGCTAAAGGCGATAAAACTGTGAGATCCGACAGTTATATTGAAAGTTTTATTTTGAAATTGGTTGAAAAAAATTATGCGGTCGTTAGTATTGATAATACTTTGGTAAGCGAAACGGTACATTTCCCATTACCCATTGAGGATACGAAAGATGCGGTAAGATGGGTGAGAAAAAATGCTGAGAAATACAATTTCGACACTAACAATATCGGATTTTTCGGAGCTTCTTCAGGTGCACATTTATCAATGCTATCAGCCTATACAAACGATACCAAATATATTGGAAGCCCGGAGCTTTCTGCCTATTCCGGAAAGGTGAATTATGTGGTAAGTAATTTCGGACCAACAGATTTAAACAAACTTTTACATACGAGATTAGGCAAAATTCCTGTGGCGATTGTTGGATTGTTTTTTAAGCCGATTGTGGAAATCAGGCAAAAATTAGTTCTTGGAATTTCAGGATATGATATTCAGACCGAAAAAAGAAAAGCGATCGATTATCTCGAAACGGTTTCTCCTGTCAATGATGCCGAAAATGCTGTTCCCACCTTTATTCTTCACGGAGATAAAGATAAAGTGGCACCAATAAAACAGTCGAAAAAATTGGTCAAAAAACTAAAAAAACAGAACATCGAAAATCATTTAATTGTTGTAAAAGATGGAGTGCATGGTTTTGGAACCACTGATAAAGCATATATGAATCAGCTTAATGATGAAATGGTGAATTTTATTGTTTCTCATACAAAATAGTACACGTCAATAATCAATTATTTAATTATCAATCATTTACTACTATAAAATTATAAATTTGCTAAATTAGTATACATATCAATATTTTTATATCAAAATTAATTATCTTGGCTTTTGTTTAAATTATTCAAATTAAAACAAACAAAAAATTTAATTATTTTATTATAAAAAACCTTACTGATATGGATTTCTTAAATAACATTAATGCACTCACACTCGTTTTCGTTTCAGTGCTTATTTTTGCCATAGCCTACCGTTTCTACGGAATTTTCATGGCCAATAAAGTATTAAAATTGAATGATAACAATACCACTCCGGCTTTAGAATTTGCTGATGGTAAAGATTATGTAGCGACTAATAAAAATGTTCTTTTCGGACATCATTTTGCGGCAATTGCAGCAGCCGGACCATTGGTGGGACCAGTTTTGGCAGCACAATTCGGGTATCTTCCGGGAGCTTTATGGATTTTAATTGGCTGTGTTTTGGGTGGTGGCGTTCATGATATGGTTGTTTTATTTGCATCTGTACGTCACAAAGGGCAAAGTTTAGCAACAATTGCCTCCAAAGAAATCGGTAAAACAACGGGAACTGTTGCCGGTTTTGCTATTTTATTCATCTTGATTCTTACGCTTGCCGGATTATCTTTAGCCTGTATCAATGCAATGCATGAAGCTTCATGGTCATTATTTACCGTTGTGATCACGATGCCGATTGCGATTATTATGGGACTGATCATGCGTTACAGAAAAAACTCAGTGACTTTTGCGAGTATTTTAGGTGGAGTTCTTCTGATTGCAGGAATCATTGGGGGACATAATCTGATGCAGAATGAAACAATGAATAATCTTTTCTCATGGGACATCACAACGATTTCTATCGCCATTCCTCTCTACGGATTTTTAGCTTCCGTATTGCCGGTTTGGTTACTGCTGGTTCCGAGAGACTATCTTTCAACCTATTTAAAAATCGGAACCATTATTATGTTAGCGATTGGTGTGATTGCCATTCATCCGACAGTACAAATGCCGGCTCTTACACAGTTTGTAAATGGCGGCGGCCCTGTAATCGGCGGTCCCGTTTTGCCATTTATATTTATCGTCATTGCCTGTGGTGCGATTTCAGGATTTCATGCGGTGATTGCAACCGGAACGACTCCGAAAATGCTGAACAGAGAAAAAGAAATTCTTTTTGTTGGTTATGGAGCGATGCTGGTAGAAGGTTTTGTTGCATTGATGGCCTTAATCGCTGCGTGTACATTAATGCCGGGAGATTATTTTGCCATCAACACGCCGAAAGATTCTTACGATGCTTTTATTGCTGCACATCCAGCTTTACATGGGGTAGATATTGATTATTTTTCACAAAAAATCGGGATTGATCTTCACGGACGAACCGGAGGAGCAGTTTCTCTTGCTGTGGGGATGGCTCATATTTTCAACAAAATTCCTTATATGGATCAGCTGATGGCATATTGGTACAACTTTGCTATCATGTTTGAAGCGGTATTTATATTGACTGCCATTGATGCAGGAACGAGAGTTGGGCGTTTTTTCTTACAGGAAATGTTAGGTTCTGTAATTCCGAAATTCAATGATAAAAACTGGATGCCGGGAATTATCATCAGCAGTCTTATTTTCACTTTTGCGTGGGGATATTTAGTTTTCACAGGAAATGTGAGCAGTATCTGGCCTTTATTTGGGATCAGTAATCAGCTTCTCGCCGCCTGTGGATTAATTGTCTGCACAACAATGTTAATTAGATTAAACCGAGGAAAATATGCATTATGCTCAGCAATTCCGGGAGTCTTTATGGCGGTAATTACATTTTGGGCAGGCTACATTCAGGTAACTGCCATTTATATTCCCAAAGAACAGTATTTATTGGCAACATTAGCCGTTGTAGCAATGGTTCTTATGCTGATTGTTTTCATCGGAGCTTTCCGAAAATGGTATCAGTTATTGAAAATCAATAAATCTGAAATTGATTTTTATGGTGAATCTGTAAAAGAATTGGTAGAAAGATAATTTTACAGTGAATGCTCAATTTGCTTTGCAGTTCATTGTTAATTTTCAGTCAAAAATGTAAAACCAAAATTAATTGTAGAAATTGTTTTGATTAGTTAAAATAAAATAAGGGATCTGAAATATTTGTTATGAAACAAAGAAATCAGATCCCTTTTACCAAGTACTTAGTAAAAATAAAAAAATTACTTTTTCTGATCAATTAACTCAAGTGCTTTTAGAAGAAGAACATCTTCTTTATTTCTGATGCTCTGAACAGTAGGGCGTACTATTACATCAGGCTTTATACCGATTCGTTGTGTTTCTCCACCATCCGGATAATAAATTCCCAATCCAGAAAAAATAAGTTTGTTTCCATTTGTCAGTTTAATAGAGGTTTTATTCCCATCAGCACCTGCGGTCTGGCTTCCGACAAAAATAACATGAGGGACTTTCTTAAAAATCATCGCCCACAATTCTGCTGCACTCAGCGTATATTCATTAATTAAAACAACGACTTGCCCTTTGTATGGATCGGAATTAATTTTGCCTGCAAACTTATAACTCTTATCAATAATATTATCCACAAAACAGAATTTACCCGGCTGGCTGAAATCAGCATGCGTCATAATACCGAAATGTTCCGGCTTACTCAGTAGATAGTCAAAAATCTTTATTAATGAACCGTCATTATTATAACCGCGAAGATCGAAAACCAATCCTCTTGTATTTTTATAAGTTTCCATGAGTGAAGGAATTTCTGAAACTTTTAATGATGAAAACTCAAAATATACCTTATCTTCAATTTGAAAACTTGGATTTAGGCGGTTTTCTTTCTCATTGTATGTCAAATACTCGTAAGTCTTTCCTTTATAGTTTAAATGATAATTCGGAATACCTTCCCTGTCCCATTCATCGTTGAATATACGTTTTACACGTTCCACTGTGGTTTTAAAAGTTTTTCCATCCTTTTTTATGCCTTCAACTGACATCGTTTTTTCATTTCCGCTAAAAAGATAATTGTATGTCTCACTTATTTTTACTGACTCATTTGAATAGGGAAAATACTTTGATTTGCTATCCATTATTTTGATAATCGTTTTACCGTCGATTTTAGTAATCAGATCACCAGTTTCCAAGCCGGATTTTTTCATCTTGGCTTCATCTTTTATTCCTGTTATGAGTACTTTATCATCCACCATCTGAAAAATAAAAGGTGCTGTCATTTCTCCCAGTACATCATACTGATATTTATTTTCAAACTCGGTATGAGTGTCCTGAAGTTCCGCAGAAAGCTGCATTGCGACAGACCGGTAATCCTTTTCATTTTTGATATTTCTGAACATCGGAATGTATTTTTTTAAAACATCATCCCACCGATTATCCAAAAGATATTTATACGGATAAAAATACTCAATAGCGTTCCATATCCTGAAAAGCTCCAGCATTTTGAGTTCCACCGAAAATTTGTCGTACACTTTTTCATTGCTGCTGCTGAAACGAATACTGTTTTCTACAGGGTTGGAATAAAACGAGCCTACATTTTTTGGTTGAGCCGCTAAATTTACCAAACGTGTTTTACTTTCAGGAGCAACTTTTCTCAATTTTTTAATCCAAGAAATATCAAAATTGCGAAGTGTAATGCTGTCACAACCCATATCTTTTTTTACAATCTCATCAAATTTACTCTGATCTGCCGTACTCAGCCATTGATTCGTTATCTCCCCTACATCAGACTTAGATGGATTTGCAAATGATTGCAGCAAAACAGCATCCCAATCTACTTTCCCCTGAGAAACTGCGGGGTGATAATATTTCACCATACCCCAAACTTTCCCCAGTTCGTATAAATCATGATCAGAAAATCTGCTCAGCTGAGCTGAAAGTGCTGATGTCAAAAAGACGGATAAAAAAACAATATATTTCATTCTGTAAATTGATATTTGAGCTACAAATTTAATAGTTTAATTTCAATGAAAAGCTTCTATTTAATAATTGGTAATTTACAGTAATGACAAAAGTTTTGTCTTAAAAGTTACAGTTCAATTTTTTTAAATTCAATTATGCGTTGCTTTTTGACAAAGTGGTCTTAGCTATTTAAAATAAATTGTGAAATGCCGTTTCTGAAACAATAAAAATCAGCTATGGAAATTTAAATCACATTCTTAGTTCATCGGCTCTTCATACAACTGGCTTCCCCAAAACTGAATATCTCTTTCGGGTAAATTGGAATGATAAAAAACTTCTTTTACTTCTTCTATAATTTTTGCCACAGCATTGAGATCGGTAGTTCGGATTCTTGTTTCATGATTTTCTTTTACTCCGCTTCCTGTAAAATTAAGAGAACCCAAATAAGCAATCTCATCGTCAATAATATAAATTTTGCTATGAATAAAGGTTTTATTAGTCGAATTCCCGCTATTGGGGGAAACAAAAACCTTAAACGGGAAAAGTTGTTTATAGGTATAACGATAAACTTTCGTGTTTCTAATTTTCTTAACAACAGAATCTCTTAAAAAAAATAGTAAAACAACGATGATAAAACCATAAGCAAATTTAAAATTATTTAAAAGATACATTAAAGGGAGCAAAACCATACCCAATGCAATCATTGCAAAAAGCAGCGTTCCAGACAGACTGATAAGATTATCTCTTGTTTGCTTTGCCTTCTCATCGGTATGTTGTTGCTGAATAATTAACTTATGAATATTCTTGTCATATCCATAAAAATCTTCAATTTCATCAGTTGTTATCAACCTGATTTTAATTCCTTTTGAATGAAGATGAATCAATTCTTTAATCAGGAAAGGAGAAAGATAAGGTGAAACAATTTTTACGTTTCTCTGTGCATTTCTGATGTCCTGCATCATTTTGCCACCGGCACTTTTCCCGATATAAATATCGCATACTGCATTATTGTAGAAGATTCCCATATCGAAATAAATTTTAAGATCACATTTGTAAAAAGAAAAAACTTTGCAAAAATAAATTCTGCAAAGCTAATATTTAATTTTTTATGAAATTATTATTTCTTTAGCTTCTCTACTCTTCTGATCTCGTTTAATAATAAAGGAAAAGCAGGCTGAGCCATTCCGCCGTGATCAAAGCCCTGAAGTTCGTATAACGTTGTTTCTTTATGACCTTTCAATTTCATCATTCGTGCCATGTAAGCATTTTCTTCGTATCTTCCCAGCAATTCCTTTTCACGGTCACTCGTGATCAAAAGTAATGGCGGTGCATCAGCTCTTATAAAATGAAGTGGTGCAAAATCATCAATTCTAGCATCAAGTTCATCAATTCCTTTTTCTTTTCTTATGGTAAAATGTGAGATCATCTGTCCGCTGAAAGGTATAATTCCTGCCAATTTATTGGCATCAATTCCGTATTTATTTAAATAGGTTTTGTTTAAACCAACCATTATCGCCAGATACCCTCCCGCAGAATGTCCTGAAATAAAGACCTTATTTTCATCGCCCCCATAATTTTTAATATTCTTAAAAACCCACGCTGTAGCCGCTGCTGCATCCTCAATATATTTCGGAGCGTTTACTTTTGGAGAAAGCCTGTAATTCACGCCAATCACAGCGATTCCTTTATTTTTCAACCCTTCCGGAATTTCTTTTTGTCCGCCCGTCAAGCCACCTCCATGAAACCAAATAACCGTAGGGAAATTTTTAACATTGTTCGGAATATAAATATCAAGTACACATCTTTCATTAATATAAGCATCAGATTTATTGGCTTTTTCATCGTAATAATGAATATTGTTTTCCGTACGATATTCCTGAGAAAAAAGCGGTGCTGAAAATAGGGTGAGAGTTAAAAATATCAGAATCCTTTTCATTTGAAACATTTTATGATTTAAATATACGAAATTCATATTGCCTCATTTTAATGATTAATAATTAAAAATCCCACAAACTCTACATATCATACAGAAAACCTGCGAATTGTAAAGTTTATGGGAATTATAAAGATTGCTTTATCACTTTCGTTCCTCGCAATGACTTAAATCTTCGTCAGTTTAGCATATTTTAAAATTAGATTTTTCTCACCTTCATGCATGAAAATCACTTTTGCTTTGATGTTCTGAGGATCTGTTCCATCCAGGAAAGTTACTTCTCCGATCCCGAAACGGTCGTGTCTTACCTTGTCTCCCACTTCGATATCCTGCGAAGAAGCTCCACTTGGATTAATAATTCTCGCTGTAGCAACAGGTTTTAATTTTTTCGGTTCTGCAATTGGCTTTGAACCATCTGCTCTTTCGATCGTTTTCTTTTCAACCCTTTTAAAGCCTTTCAATTCAGATGGATGTTCATCGAAAATATTCGATTTTACACCCGAATTATTGATGAATCGTTTTTCAATCGCAGGATTTACAAACTCTATATATTGTTCATCTATTTCACTTAAAAATCTTGAAGGCTCTGCATCTGTGATTTTCCCCCACTGAAAACGGGAAACAGCGTAAGAGAAAAATGCCTGTTTTTCAGCTCTTGTTAATGCCACATAAAATAAACGTCTCTCCTCTTCCAGATCTTCTCTTGTGGTAGAACTCATGAAACTCGGGAAAAGATTTTCTTCTAAACCAACCAAATGCACGACCGGAAATTCCAGTCCTTTGGAAAGGTGAATCGTCATTAATGAAACCATTTCTTCCTCATCATCTTTCTTCTGTGTATCGGCAGAAAGTGCGATGTTTTCAAGGAAATTCGGCAAACTCGGATCTCCGTCTTCCAGCTGCATCTGTTCTTCGATGAATCCCTGCATCGAGTTCATTAGTTCCTGAACGTTTTCTACACGGGAAATTCCTTCCGGAGTCTGATCGTCTTTTAAAAATTTAATCAAACCGCTTCGTTTAGCCACTTCCATCGCAACACTATAAGCTGTTTCTGTTTTCAACAAAACCTGAAATGCTTTGATCATTGACCAAAAGTCATTCAGTTTATTTAAAACTCCATTATTTAATCCCAATTGTGGCGCATATTGCGGAAGATTACCCAATACCTGCGAAACAGAAATATTGTGAGCGTCTGCAAAAACAATAATTTTATTTTGAGTTGTTTCACCAATTCCTCTTGCGGGATAATTGATAATTCTCATTAACGCTTCAGAATCGTTTTCATTCACCAGAATTCGAAGGTAACCGATGAGATCCTTCACCTCTTTTCTTTGGTAAAAAGACAGACCACCATATACTTTATACGGAATATTTTTACGTCTCAGCGCATCTTCAAAAGCACGCGTCTGAGAGTTTGTTCTGTATAAAATCGCAAAATCACTGTATTTTCTTTGTTCACGGTTTCTGGTTTCCCAGATATTTCCGGCAACAAAATTAGCTTCATCGGCATCTGAAAGTGAACGGTATACTTTTATTTTCTCTCCTTCTTCATTTTCACTGAAAACATTTTTCTTAAACTGCTGAAGGTTTTTAGCAATAACGACGTTTGCCGCATTTACAATATTCTGCGTCGAACGGTAATTTTGCTCCAACGAAACCGTAATTGCATCCGGATAATCTTTTTTGAAGTTTAAAATATTATAAATATTGGCACCACGGAAAGAGTAAATCGACTGTGCATCGTCTCCTACCACACAGATATTTTCAAATTTTGATGCTAAAGCTTTTACAATCAAATACTGAGAATGGTTTGTATCCTGGTACTCATCCACCAAAATATATCTGAATCTGTCCTGATATTTCGCTAAAACTTCTGGAAAACGGGTTAACAGTTCATTGGTTTTCAACAATAAATCGTCAAAATCCATCGCTCCGTTTTTGAAACACTGCTCTACATATTTCTGATAAATCTGCCCGATGAATTTCATGTTGGCTTTTTCATCAGCTTCCAATAATTCCGGGTTGTTGAAATATGCTTTTACAGTGATCAGATTATTTTTATAGGTAGAAATTCTTGACTGAACTTTTTTCGGTTTATATAAATCCGCATCAATATTCATATCCTTAATCACTTTTCGGATAACATTCAGTGCATCCTGCTGATCGTAGATTGTGAAATTAGACGGATACCCTAAATAATGACCTTCACTTCTCAGAATTCTTGCAAAAACAGAGTGAAAAGTTCCCATCCAAAGACTTCTTGCATTGCTTTGCCCTACCACTTTTGCAATACGTTCTTTCATTTCTTTCGCTGCTTTGTTGGTAAAAGTCAACGCCAAAATGTTAAAAGGATCAATTCCGTTGGTGATTAAATGAGCAATACGCATGGTAAGCACGCGCGTCTTCCCGGAACCCGCTCCCGCAAGCACCATCAATGGTCCCTGTAATGTGGTAACGGCTTCAAATTGTGATTCATTAAGTCCTTTCAAATAATCCTCCATACTGCAAAAAATTTTGGGAACACAAAATTAGTGTATTATAAGGACAATTCAAATTTGTATTTGGAAGTTAAACTTTAATAATTCTTCCATTAAAAACTCCTGCAATAGATTTTTCGTAAGCTTTCGCCACTTTCCAAGCTTCAACAGGAATAAAACCCGGAAAAAAAGGGTGATAACTTTCAGCTTCTGCCAAAACTGTAGGACTTACACAATTAATTCTGATATTTCTTGGTAATTCGTACGAACTGGCTTTTACAAATCCTTCTATCGCACTGTTTACCGTAGATGCAAGAGTTCCTCCGGCAATCGGTTCATCCGTCAAAATCCCTGAAATTAAAGTGAAAGAACCGTTATCATTAATGAAAGGCAATGCCGTTCGGACGATATTAATTTGTCCCATCAACTTACTTCCGAAAGAAAATTCAAAATCCGCATCTGTGAAATTCTCAAGAGAATCAAATTTTACATCTCCCGCTGCATTTGCTACAGCATCAAAACTTCCGATAGATTTAAACAATGTTTCCAGGCTTTTCTTATCCTGAATATCAGCATTAAAATCTCCCGAGCTTCGGGAAACACGAATGACTTCATGTCCGCTTTCTTCCAACCCTTTTGCAACTTCTTTTCCAACAGTTCCGCTGGAACCGATTACAATTATTCTTAATTTTTTAGAATCCATATTAAATATGATTGATTTGATGATTAAAAATAAACAATTCAGATTAAACAAACATCTATTTATCAACATTAACAATTGTTAGGTATTTTAATAAAAAATCGTTTCCAAATTGTAACAATTACAGTAAATTTGGCACTAATTGACAAAAACAATTTCTACTTTATGAAAAAGCGACTTCTTTCTGTTGCTGCTGCGGCTTTCTTCGGAATGGCTCTGAATGCACAACAAATTAAATTCGAAGAATATGACTTACCAAACGGTCTTCACGTAATTCTTCATCAGGACAATTCTGCACCGGTTGTAACGACTGGGGTAATGTACCACGTGGGTGCAAAAGATGAAGTAAAAGGAAGAACAGGTTTCGCTCACTTCTTTGAGCACCTTTTATTTGAAGGAACACCCAACATCAAAAGAGGCGACTGGTTTAAGATTGTTTCTTCAAACGGAGGACAAAATAACGCTAACACTACAAACGACAGAACGTACTATTACGAAACTTTCCCATCAAACAACGAGCAATTGGGTCTTTGGATGGAAGCTGAAAGAATGCGTCACGCTGTCATTAACCAAGTGGGTGTAGATACTCAGAGAGAAGTAGTAAAAGAAGAAAAAAGATTGAGAATGGATAACCAGCCTTATGGAAATCTTTTCACAACAATTCAGAAAAATTTATTTACCAATCATCCGTACAACTGGCCTACAATCGGTTCTATGGAAGATTTGAACTCTGCAAAATTAGAGGAGTTCCAGGCTTTTTATAAAAAATTCTACGTTCCAAATAACGCTACTTTAGTTGTTGCAGGAGACATTAAACCTGAGCAGACTAAAAAATGGATCGAAACTTACTATGGAGGAATTCAAAAAGGAACTCTTTATTCAAAAGATTTCCCGAAAGATGCACCTATTACTCAGGAAAAAGAAGTTACGGCAACTGACCCTAACATCCAGCTTCCGGCTTATGTTTTCGCATACAGAACTCCAGCTAACAAAGAAAAAGATGCTTATATCTTAGATATGCTTTCTTCTTATTTAAGCAGCGGTAAATCATCAGTTTTATACAAAAAACTGGTTGATCAGGATAAAAAAGCGCTTCAGGTACAGGCTTTCAATCAAGGATTGGAAGATTACGGTATTTTCGCATTCTTTGCTATTCCGATGGGACAGACTACAAAACAGGCTTTACAGACGGATATTGATGCTGAAATCAAAAAACTTCAGACGACTTTAATTTCTGAAGAAGATTATCAGAAACTTCAGAACCAGTTTGAAAACCAGTTTGTAAATGCAAACTCAAGCATCCAGGGAATTGCTGCTTCATTGGCAACCAACCACGTATTGATGGGTAATACGAATTTGATCAACAAAGAAATCGACATTTACAGAGGAATCACAAGACAGGATCTTCAAAATGCGGCTAAAAAGTATCTTAATTCTAATCAGAGAATCATCATTAATTACGTACCTGAAAAAAAGTAATCAGCTAAACTTAGGTTTAAAAATGATTACTAAAAATTAAATTTTTACAAATGAAAAAGCAATTAACATATATAGCTGTAGCGTTTTTATTCGCAGGAACGGTTTCAGCACAAAAAATAGATCTTAATGCAATGCCGAAACCGGGACCAACTCCCGCAATCAACATTGCTAAGCCAAAAACTTTCCAATTAAGCAACGGTCTTACGGTAATGGTTGTGGAAAACAACAAGTTACCAAGAGTAAGCGCAAGTCTTTCTATGGACAGGCCTCCATATTTTGAAGGACCAGTAGTTGGGGTAAGCGAAATCATGGCAGAACAGTTCGAAAACGGAACAACTAACATGAGCAAAGATAACTTCAACAAAAAAGTAGATTATCTTGGAGCTAATCTTAATTTCAATTCCGGAGGTGCTGCTGCAAACTCACTTTCAAAATATTTCCCTGAAGTTTTAGGTTTAATGGCGGATGCGATCATCAACCCTAAATTTTCTGCTAAAGAAATTGAAGATTCTAAGGAAAGAGCTATTGAAGGACTTAAATCTGAAGAAAAAAATGCATCTTCTATCGCAGGAAAAGTTTCCAATGCTTTGATGTACGGGAAAAATACATCGAGAGGTGAATTTGAAACGGTAGAATCTATCAACAAAATTCAATTATCTGATGTTCAAAACATCTACAAAAAATATTATGCTCCAGACAATGCTTACTTAGTAGTTGTTGGAGATGTTAAATTTGATAAAGTAAAGCCTTTAATTGAAAAAGCATTCAGTGGATGGAAAAAATCAAACACGCCTATTTCTCAGGTAGAACCGGCTTCTAATGTTGCTAAAACAGAAATCGATGTTGTAGATGTACCTTCTGCTGTACAGTCAGTTGTTTCTTTAAACAACCTGAACACATTGAAAATGAAAGATGCTAATTACTTCCCTGCAACCATTGCCAACTATATCCTTGGAGGTGGTGGTGAAGCAAGACTTTTCATGAATCTTCGTGAGAAAAACGGATTTACGTATGGTGCTTATTCAAACATGAGCGCAAGCAAATATTCTCCACAGTTTTCTGCAAGTGCAAGTGTAAGAAACGAGGTTACAGACAAAGCTGTTAAGGAATTTATGAATGAACTTAACGGCATTTCCACTGTAAAACCGGAAGAACTGGAAAATGCTAAAGCTAAGCTAAAAGGTTCTTTCATCATGTCTTTGGAGCAGCCTGCAACCATTGCAAGATTTGCTTTGAACCAAAAAGTTCAGGATTTACCAGCTGATTTCTATACCAATTACTTAAAATCTATTGATAAAGTAACTGCTGCAGACGTTTCAAATGCTGTAAAAACTACGATTTTACCAAACCAAAGCAGAATTTTCATCGCCGGTAAAGCGTCTGATATTTCTGAAGGATTGGAAAAATTGGGTTATCCTGTAAAGTATTTCGATAAAGAAGCTAATCCTGTTGCAAAACCGTCTACACAGAAAGTTGACGCTACTGTAACTGTGGCTTCAATTGCAGACAAATACATTACGGCAATCGGAGGAAAGGCAAATTTGGCTAAAATCTCTTCTTACTCTATGACAGCCTCAATGTCTATGCAAGGGCAGAATATTGATTTTAAAATCATTAAAGCTCAAGGTGGAAAAGAATTAACAACAGTAACTGCAATGGGACAAACAGTTCAGAAGCAGGTGTTTGACGGAAAAACCGGTTATTCTGAGCAAATGGGACAAAAAGTTCCTATGAAACCTGAACAAATCGCTGAAAACTTAAAGAATACTGAACTTTTCGACGAATTAGGTTTTGCTAAATCGGCTGACTATAAAGTGGCTGGAATTGAAAAAATTAACGGTGAAGATTCTTATGCAATAAAAGGTGATAACACCACTTATTACTACAGCGTAAAAACAGGATTGAAAACCGGAGAAACAAAAACGGTAAAAGCTCAAGGTCAGGAAATGACTGTTCCTACCACGTTCTCAAACTACAAAGATGTTGCAGGTGTGAAAATGCCTTACACCATTAATGTCAGCCAAATGGGAATGGATATGACAATGGAGGTAAAATCCATCGAAGTAAACCAGGCTAAAGATTCTGATTTTAAATAAAAACAAACTCTTTTTATATAAAAAACGGCAACAATAGTTGCCGTTTTTATTTTTATCAATATTTGGCGACATCTTTCTTTGCCATTCAGTAAAAAAAGTTTAAATTTGCCCATTCAAAAGATAACATAATTAATGGATACTATATTTATACTATTGATGATTCTTATTATGATTGCTAGTGTTTTACTGGTAATTGTTGTTATGGCTCAAAACCCAAAAGGTGGAGGTCTTTCAAGTACATTCGGAGGTGCATCTTCTGCACAGTTTGGAGTACAGAGAACCAATGACTTTATGGAAAAAGCAACATGGACTTTAGGTGCAACAATCATCGTTCTTATCCTGATAAGTGTGGTAGTTACAGGTAAGCCATCGGCTACGACTGCTCCGGTAAAAGTTCCAACTCAAAAAGAGGCTCCGGCTAAGCAATCTTCAGCTCCAGCTTCTACAACAACTCCGGCTCAGACACCAGCGCCAACAAAGTAAGCAAATAATATTTTTACATATAAAAGCAACTCGTTCTGAGTTGCTTTTTTGTTGTATTAATTTTTTCTGAAAGAATTCCAGTAATCATCCTGGTTTTTATCAAACAAACATTCAATAAAAGAATCTAAGGACATCATATAAAGTATTTTTTCATCCATATTTCTGAAATCAGTTTGAAAGAAATCAGAGTTTAAAACAATATTCTCACGGTCTATGACAAGAATATTTTCGGGATTATAAAAAGGATAATTTTTAATATCAGAATTGGTGGTAATCAGTTTTCTCCTCGAAGCCAACACTTCAAAAGTCCTGATCGTTAAACCATTCTGAAAAGGTTTATTAATATCAAGAACTGATTTTGTTTTTTTATAAAAGTCAATAATCTGAAAGTGATTCAGCTTATCAAAACTTACTTTTGTAATATCGAACTGTTTTAAATTTTTATCGATGAGTTTTTTTAGTCTAAATGCTACTTTACCCATCGCATAATAATAGAAATAGGATTTCATATTTTGACGATCTGCAACTGCCCTTACCTTTTCTCCAACAATATATCGATCTGTATGAGCGCTCCCGATAAATATGATATCATATTCTGGTTTCTGAGGATTTACATCTAAACAATTATAATCATCAACGTAAAATAACGGCCTGAAATTCAAACCAAATTGTACCGAATCATTATATTCAAAAGTAAATTTTTTATCGAAATATTTTAAGTTTGAAATAAGGTTTGGATATTCTGATAACGGATCGAAATTATAATAAATCATTTCCATTTCGGGATTGGTTTCCTTTATTTTTTCAAGAAAAAAAGCAGGCATCGCTTCTCCTTTTATCAAAATAAAATAATCATATTTCTTTCCTTTAATTTCACTTAAGATCTTATTGTAATAGTTGTTGATTTTAATGTGATAGAGATTCTTGTAAATACGGATAATCCCCTTAGAAAGATTGGAATTGGAAGGTCGTTCGTCATAAAAATCTACCTCAGCACCAAAGTCAGAAAGTCTTTTTGCTATGGCATTTTCATATTTAAAAAAACTGACTGATAAGAAAAGTATTTTTTTTCCTTTTAAACTGATCATTTTAAAAGTCCTTTTACTCTCATTTCATCAAGAGATTCTTTAAACTTTACATCCTGAATATTCTGCTGCAAAACCCAGTTTGTAAACTTAGACATTCCTTCTTCAAAAGAAATTTTCGGCTGGAAATTAAGCTTTGATTTTATCTTGCTGATATCTGCAAAATTATGTCTAATATCTCCTAATCGAAACTGTCCGGAAATATTAATAGCAAAATCAATATTATAAAATTTTCTCAAATTTTCTGCAACGGTAGTTACAGCCGTTGAAACTCCGGTTCCCACATTGAAAATTTCACCGTTTGCCGCATCATTTTCAATACATTTAATTGTTGCTTCTACTGCATCGTCAACATGAATAAAATCTCGGGATTCGTTTCCATCTTCAAAAACATTAATATCGTTTCCATTAAGAATCTGTGAAGAAAAAATCGACAGAATTCCCGTGTAAGGATTCAATAAAGACTGACCTTCACCGTATACGTTTTGGAACCTTACAGCGACAGGCGCCACGTCCATTGAAGAACAGGCAGTCATTACCATTTGTTCCTGTGTATATTTTGTGATTCCGTAGATAGAAGTCGGGTGTATTTTTGCTTCTTCATCTGTAGGCAGAGCTCTCAACATCTGTCCGTCTGGATAAATTATTTCAAATTTTCCGTTACGCATTTCTTCTACATTTCTTGGTTTAGGATAAATTAATCCCAATTCAGGATGCAGATATTTTCCTTCACCATAAACAGCTCTGGATGATGCAATAACAACTTTTTTAACTTTATGGGGATTATTAACCAAAAGGTCAAGCATTTTTGCCGTTCCTGAAACATTTACCTCGGTATATTTTTCAATCTGATACATCGACTGTCCGGTTCCTGTTTCTGCAGCCAGATGAACAATTACTTCCTGACCTTCTATGGCTTTTTTCCAATCATTAAAATTAACCACATCACCTTTAATAAAATTCACCTGTCCCAAAATGCTTCTGTACAAGGGCGAATCTTCCTCTGGATTGTCTCCGTGAATCTGGGAAGAGAGATTATCCAGAACCGTAACTTCATACCCCTTCTTCTTAAGTTCCAACGATAACTTACTCCCAATAAATCCAGCTCCACCTGTAACGAGTATCTTCATTCGATCTGTAAATTTTATTTTTTTGCTGTGTTTAAATTATAATAAAACGTCCTAAACAGCAAAAGTAAATATTTTGACTTGTAAAATAGCCCAAATAAGAGATATTGAGAAAAATTAATTTGCTTCAGCAGGTACATTTCTTTCAGATTCTTTCTGAAACCTTTTGCCATTTCCGGGAGATTGGCAGATAATCCTGAAACTCCGAACGTTCTTTTCCCTTTTCCTACGATGACCAGGCTTTCGTTCAGGATGTACATTTTGTTTTGTAAGGAAATTTTCATCCAGTAATTGACATCTTCGGCATATCTTTGATCATCATCAAAAAATCCTGTATTTTCAATCACTTTTTTTCTGAACATAACCGTTGAAGGTTGTGCTTCATTTCTGATCAGAAGTTTTCTGAAAGTAATTTCAGCAAGATTATTTTCAATTTTATAGGGAAAAAGAATTTGATTGTCATTTCTCGCCGTAGCCAGAAAATCGATTTCATATTTAGAATTTTCGAAATATCTGATTTGCTTTTCTATTTTTGAAGGCAGCCATTCGTCATCTGCATCCAACAAAGCAATATAATCTCCTTTTGCTATTTTTAATCCTGTATTTCTTGCTTTCGAAACACCTCCGTTATTTTGATTTAACAGAATAATGTTTAGTTGAGGATTTTCTCTGCTGTAATTTTCAACAACCTCAGCACTTTTATCTGTGGAACCGTCATTCACGATAATAACTTCAAATTCTTCCAAAGGAAAAGTTTGATTTTTCACAGAATCTAAAGCCGAAACAACAGACTGTTCTGCATTATACATCGGAATAATAACGGAAATCATTTGCTTTCTTTATAGTTATTTTTAAAAATTCCCAACACTATACTTATCAATATGAAAGGCATACCCATATTGAAAAAACTTATGTCAAAAGATGAATTCACAATCATTTCTGTATACCCGAATTCTACAAAATACATGATAAAAGGAACAAGCACACAGACAAAAAGTAATATTCCTGACCAATACATTATTTCGAACAAAGACTTTACCTTGAAAGACAATATTAAAGCCAGTACAATATATGAAAAACTAAGTAATAGCGGTTGTTTTGCACTTTGTATCATCAACGGATTATGCCTCATTAATACATCAATATTCGGTACATTATGAAAGAAAATGTATAAAATAACTGAAACTGATAATACAAACACGACAATGAAACGTAATTTTTCATTTACAGAAAGATCATAAAACTTTTTAAATAATAAGATTGTCAAAGGAATAATGGCCGAAAGACGGGTAAGAAAAAGCAGCGCCGTAAAAAATGAAACTAATTCGGACTTCATCCTCTTTTCCGACAAAAATCTTCTCCATATCAGGTAAGTAAACCCGCAAATAAGAACAAAATTGGAAAACAAATCACTTTTCACGTACACTTCCCACAAATAACTTGGAGAAAGAAAAAGTAATATCAGAACAACTGATCTTTGCTTATAATTATTAAAAATCTTAAAAATCAAGTAGCAAAAAAACAGAAAAATAAAAGACTGCAAATATCCTACACTTCCGAACAGAAGATAAAAAGGCATTCCCAGAACAATCAGCATCGGCAAATTAGACGATTCCCAACCCATGTGATCCGGAATATTATAAGGATACTGACCGTTTAAAATCGCTTTAATCCCGACTTCCATCGCAGACCAACGATCTACATTCAGAGAATTGCCATCCACCTTATAATTAAGAAAAATACTGAAAATAAAAAATGAAATTACTCCGATCCAGAAAAGGGATTTATAAAAAATATCTTTCAGATTAATTTTAATGAAAAAAAAGCTTAATCCTGCAATCGCAACAAAATAAGAAACTAAAAGAACAATATTATACTTTTCTCCGTACTTAACAATGAATAAAGCATTTATCATCAGATAAATAAAAACAGTACTGTATTTTCTTCTGTTTTCTGAGATATTGGTGGTAAATAAGGACAAATTTTTCATGGAAAGATTTAAAAAATTTGATGTTAAGAATTCCCTTCGTTGTAAGGTAATCTGTTCATAATCGATCTTCCCAAAGAAATTTCATCTGCATATTCCAGTTCGTCACCCACAGAAATTCCTCTTGCAATGCTTGAAAAATTTACATTAAAGCTTTTGAATTTTTTGTAGATATAATACGCAGTTGTATCACCTTCCATCGTTGCACTTAAAGCAAAAATCAGTTCTTTAACAACTCCGTTATTTAGTTTTTTTTCAATACTTGAAATATTCAGCTGATTGGGACCGATTCCTTCCATTGGAGAAATTTTCCCGCCTAAAATCAGATATTTCCCTGTGTATTTCCCTGTATTTTCAATGGCAATTACATCTCGTACATCTTCCACAATACAAATTACCTCATCACTTCTTTTAGGATTATTACAGATTTCACAAACATCAAAATCGGAAAAATTATGACATTCGCCGCAATATTTTATCTCATTAACAAGGTTAATTAAAGAATTCCCCAAAGTCATCGCTCTGGAATTCGGCTGCTTTAGTAAATGCAATGCCAGACGCAGGGCGGTTTTTCTACCAATTCCGGGCAATCCGGAAATCTCATCAACGGCTTTCGCCAAAACTTTACTCGGATAATCCATAACACAAAAATAAGAATTAAAGTTGAGAATTTTTTCATGTGAATTATCTGTTATCATTATCAAAATACGACAATCATAATTCACCACCCACCATTCGAACTTAAAAAAAACTATTATCTTTGACCTACCTAAATATTAACTTGAAAAATAAACTAAATGGCACTTAACAATTTAAATTATCCACTGGATTTTAAATTTAAAATTTCAACATTAGCGAGTGATTTCAACATCACCGACAGAAATGGCAACTATGTAGCGTACGTTCGTCAGAAAATGTTTAAGCTGAAAGAAGATGTAATCGTTTTTAATGACGAAAGCAAATCAAAGGAACTTTTCAGAATCAAAGCAAACCAATGGATTGATTTTAATGCTTCTTATTCTTTGAATGAAGTGGCTACAGGAAAAAGCTTTGGAAGATTGGCCAGAAAAGGTATGCGTTCTATCTGGAAAGCGAGCTATGACATTCTTGACACCAACGATCAGCCAAAATTCAAAGTTCAGGAAGACAGCGCATGGGTAAGATTTTTTGACAGCATGGTTGGCGAAATTCCGATTATCGGGATGTTTACAGGATATTTCCTTAATCCAACATATACAGTTGAAGGCGTTGACGGAAAAGCTTATTTCAAACTTAAAAAAATGCCTTCATTTTTCGGAAGAAGATTTCAATTAGACAGATTAATTGATATTGATGACGATGAAGAAAGTGCAGTAATCCTTTCTTTATTAATGATGACCCTTCTTGAAAGATCAAGAGGATAAAAAACACACCACAACAATGAAATATATAATCGTTTTCGTTTCAGCAATTCTGTTGGTTTCCTGCAAAAAGGAGCAACAGGCAGTTCCAAATTCTACTTCTACAGATTCTGTAAAAGTAATTAAGGATTCTGTTGTTACCGATACTTCTTCAGCAAAAATTTTAGTTGAAACCATTCCTTTTCCAAAAGAAATTAAAGAATGTTCATGCTATTTTGCGAAAAATAAAGCAGATTTCGAAGCAGAAAAATATATTTATGCCGACGATGCCGGAAAAACTGCTTATATGAAGCTTGACGGTAAAAGACTGGCAATGAAATTAATCTCTTCAAGCGATATGGAAGTGGATGAAGAACTGAGTAAAGAAATTGAAAGCGATAATTATAAAATTTCTGTAAAAGGCAAGAAAATAAAAGGTGAAGAAGCCTTATTATTTGAAGGAACTTTAACTATTGAAAAACCTGACGGAACAATTGTTATAATGCCTATTTACGGGGAATGCGGATGTTGATTTAACTACGATCTTACAATAAAAAATTAATGCTTCTGAATTTACAGAAGCATTTTTTATTTCGTAATTTTGATAAAAATAAATTTCATGGAATTATCTAATATAGAACCGCAGATTATCTGGAAAAATTTTTCCAGATTAAATGCAGTTCCAAGACCTTCAAAAAAAGAAGAAAGAGTAATTGCGTTCATCAAAGAATTTGGTGAGAATCTAGGATTGGAAACCACCGTTGATGAAGTAGGAAACGTAATCATTAAAAAACCTGCCACTTCAGGAATGGAAAACCGTAAATCTATTGTTCTTCAATCACATTTGGATATGGTTTGTCAAAAAAACAACGATATTAATTTTGATTTCGATACAGAAGGAATCAAAATGGAAGTTGATGGCGATTGGGTAAAGGCAAAAGGAACTACGTTGGGAGCTGATAATGGTTTAGGCGTTGCCACCATCATGTCGATCTTGGAAAGTTCAGATATTCCTCACCCTGATTTGGAAGCTCTTTTCACCATTGATGAAGAAACCGGAATGACGGGAGCTTTAGGCTTAAAACCCGGACAATTAACCGGGCAGATCTTATTAAATCTTGACACAGAAGAAGATGATGAAATCGATATCGGTTGCGCAGGAGGAATCGATGTAACGATCACTCAAAATTATGAAAAAGTTGATATTCAGGGACAAGTTGTAAGATTTGAAGTGAAAGGATTACAAGGCGGTCACTCCGGAATGGATATTCACAAAGGTTTCGGAAATGCGAATGTAATTTTAGGAAGACTTTTGTATAAAGGTTTGGAAAAAGAAAATATCCAGTTAATTTCTATTGACGGCGGCGGATTGAGAAATGCGATCCCAAGAGAAGGTGTTGCGATTGCTTCCGTGAGAAATGCTCAGGAATTCATTGAAGAACTAACAAACGGTCTTAAAAAAGAAATCCTTGAAGAATTTGCAAGCGTAGAGCCTAATCTTCAAATTAATATTGAAAATACAACTTCTTCCGACAAAGCTATTTCAGAAACAGATTCAAAGAAAATTATTTTGGCTTTGAAATCCCTTCATAATGGTGTTTACAGAATGAGTCCGGATGTAAAAGATCTTGTTGAATCATCAAACAACGTAGCAAGAGTTGAGTTAAAAGAAGGTGGATTAAAAATTTTAAACCTTTCAAGATCATCTGTTGATTCTTCAAAAGATTCTGTAGCAGAACAATTGAAATCTGTAGCAGAATTAGCAGGAATGAATACCGAGTTCAGCGGCTCTTATCCGGGTTGGAAACCAAAACCTGGTTCTGAAATAGTTCAGTTGATGGAGAAAATCTATGTCGAAAAGTTCACAGAAAAGCCTCACGTTGTAGCTTGTCATGCAGGTTTGGAATGTGGAATTATCGGAGCCAATTATCCTGAAATGGAAATGGTAAGCTTCGGACCAACGATTCGTGGGGCGCACTCTCCGGATGAAAAAGCGAATATTTCTTCTACACAGAAATTCTGGAGTTTCACTAAAGAAATTTTAGCGAATATTCCTTTAAAATAAAATTGCAAAATTGCTATATTGAATATCCAAAGTCGCTTGATTTTGGATATTTTTAGTTTATTAAAAAAAACAAAGATGAGATGCTTCGACAGGCTCAGCATGACACCGCTACAAACTGTTTTCTAAATAATACAGTCAGTATTAGAGAAATGTCATGCTGAGCCTGTCGAAGCATCTAACTAAAACAAATTTTAAACAATGAAAAGCATCACAGTATTCTGCGGATCAAGCTTTGGTTCGGATTCTATTTTCGAAGAACAGGCAACTTTACTTGGGCAGACTTTAGCACAACAAAATATACAATTGGTTTACGGAGGTTCAAACACGGGATTAATGAAAGCCGTTGCAGACGGAGCTTTGAACAATAACGGAAAAGTAATCGGCGTTCTTCCCCAATTTTTACAATCCAAAGAAATTGCTCATAAAGGATTGACAGAATTAATTTTAGTGGAAACCATGCACGAGCGAAAAACCAAAATGAATGAACTTTGCGACGGCGTGATCGTTCTTCCCGGCGGCTACGGAACGATGGAAGAGTTTTTCGAAATGATCACGTGGTCACAACTCGGACTTCATAAAAAACCTATCGCTCTTTTCAATATTGATGGATTTTATGATGATTTAATTAAGTTGGTCCAAACGATGGTTGATAAAGGATTTTTAAAGCAGATTAATCGTGATATGCTGTTGATTAGTGATGATATTGAAGATTTGTTGGAAATGATGAAAAATTATGAAGCTCCAACGGTTGGGAAGTGGATTTCAAAAGAGAAGGTTTAATTATGAATAATAGGTCGTTTAATACTTTACTTTCAAGAGGATTTGATTCAAATTTAGCAAAACAGCTTTTAGAAAATGGATATAATTTAACAAAATTGAAAAATTTAGATAAAGACTCGTTATTAAAAATAAACATCCCTGAAAAAATTATATCTAATATTTTAAAAGAAGATAGACCACCAATACCTACGAAAACAATTGTAAAATTGCTTTACGATTCTAAAAGAACTTGTTGTATTTGTAGAAATAATAATAAATCTATCATCATTCATCATATTAAAGAATGGCATTATAGAAAAGATCATTCAGAAGAAAATCTTGTTGTGTTATGTTTAGAGCATCATAATGATGCACATACTAAAAAAGGACTAAGTCTAAACTTGAAACCAGTAGATATTCTACATGCAAAAAGTGAATGGTTAAATTCAGTAAAAAATTCAGATGCGAAAGCTATCTTAGGCTTAACATTAATTGATGGAGCTAGATGGGATTACTTTAATCATAATAGAATTTTCGAATTATTTTTTGCTAGTAATTTAGATTATAAAAATTATAGATTTTCTAAAATAACAAAAGAATTAGGTTTAATAAATGAATTAGGTACATTTGGAATAAAAGATAGCTTTAAAAGCCAGTTTTATAGTTTCAGTGATGGTTATTTATTATACAATTATATGAAAGAACTTTTCGATAATGTTTTGCAAAATATTTCATTGATAGATTTAACTGATAAATTTAGTAGAGAACAAATAAAATCTCTCGTAAAAGTTGGTAGCTATATCTCTATTCAAATCGGATTTTATTTTAAGAATATTACAAAAAAAACAAATGGAATTAATCAAAAAGAATTTGTTATTATAAAAAGAAAGGTATCATGATTGAATTTGAATTTGACGCTTATGAAGCAACCCCAAATTCAGCATGGGGAAGTCATTTAATGGGCAAAAAAGTAATAACTACAATTTGCTTCGTTAAAAGCATAACTTATAACAATAAAAATATATTGATTAATGTTAGTTGTTTAGCTATTGGAAGTTATTTCGAGGATAATAATTTTCGGAAACAAAATTTTATTTAATCACAAAAAACCTCCCAAAGAAAATCTTCGGGAGGTTTATATTTTAACTTAAAAATTTCTAAGGATAAGGAGCAATTTCCACTTCCAGCCCTTCCATTTCCATCGCCATATGCAATTGGCAACCCAATCTGCTGTTTTCTTTTACATGGAAAGCTTCACCGAGCATGGCATCTTCTTCATCGCCCATTGGCTCAAGTCCGGGATCGTTTATCACGTAAACCTGACAAGAAGCACACATCGCCATTCCTCCACAAACTCCGATTGTTCCCTCTTCTGCCAATTCATAAGAACGGATGATTTCCATTAAGTTCATGGACATATCCGTTGGCGCTACAACATCATGGGTAACTCCTTCCCTATCGGTGATTTTTATATTTATATCGCTCATTTTTTGTTGATTCTTAATTATTGGTAAGTTGATGGTAAAAGCAAGTTTTAACTAACAACTAATCCCCGTCAATTGGCAACAAATTTAGTCAATTTTTTTCACAACCGCTTTCTCAGCTTCTTTTCTGCTTCCGTCAAATCCGTCTACACCACTTACTGTTGTGTACTTTAATACGAATTTTTTACCTGGATTCAGTCTGTTATAAACACTCTGGCACATCAAAGTCGCTTCGTGGAAACCACAAAGAATCAACTTCAATTTTCCAGGATACGTGTTGATGTCTCCGATTGCGTAAATTCCTTCGATATTGGTTTGATAATCTAAAGCATTATTTACAACAATTGCATTTTTCTCGATATTTAATCCCCATTGAGAAATTTCACCCAACTTTGGAGTCAATCCAAATAATGGAATAAAATAATCAGTTTCTATATCATAAGGATCTTGACCGTCAACTGCAACCGTAATTGCTTCTACTTTTCCGTCACCTTTTATCGCTGTAACTTCTGCAGGAGTAATTAATTTAATTTTCCCCTGATTTTTCAAATCCTGAACTTTCTCAACAGAATCCAAAGCTCCACGGAACTCGTTTCTTCTGTGAATCAACGTAACTTCGCTTGCTACATTCGATAAGAAAACACTCCAATCCAGTGCAGAATCTCCACCTCCGGCGATTACTACTTTTTTATTTCTGAAATGCTCAGGTTCTTTTACAAAATATTCTAATCCTTTTTCTTCGTAATCTGTAACATTGTCCATCGTCGGCTTTCTAGGTTCAAAAGTTCCCAAACCACCGGCAATAGCAATTGCTTTACATCTGTGAACAGTTCCTTTATTAGTAACCACTTCAAACCATTCATCATCAACTTTAGTATAAGAAATGGCCGTTTCTCCCAAAGTAAATCCCGGTTGAAACTGCTTGATCTGTTCCATTAAATTATCTACCAATTCACCTGCATTTACAGACGGATAACCTGGAATATCGAAAATAGGTTTCTTTGGATAAAGCTCAGCCAATTGTCCTCCCGGTTGAGGAAGTGCATCAATAATATGACACTTCATTTTTAATAAACCTGCTTCAAAAACAGCAAAAAGTCCAGTCGGGCCGGCTCCTATGATCAATATATCGGTCGTTATCATAATAATAAGATAATTTAATTATACTTGTGGCTGCAAATTTACTAATTTTAATGCGAAGCATATTTAATTCATTCTAAATAAAAAACTGAGATTTATCAAATATCCCTTTAATTTTAGCGTTTTTAAAATTGGCAACCTTTTTGTAAAAATTTACTTATGAAGAAAATTTTGAATCTTTTAACCCTATTTGTATTCTTTTTAGGCTTCGGTCAGATAGATAATATTGCAGATGGTGAGTCTATTACATTAAGAATTCATTACGGATTTCTGAACGCAGGAACGGCTAATCTTGTTGCTCAGAAAACTAATTACAGAGGTGTTCCGCATCTTCATGTAAGAGGAACCGGGGCAACAACCGGTGCAGTAAAAGCATTTTTTAAAGTAGAAGATTTTTATGAAAGTTATATCAATATGAATACCGGACTTCCCAGCTTCTATGTAAGAAATGTGAAGGAAGGAAGCTACCGTCAGCATTTTGAAACGGTCTTCAATCATGACAATAATACTCTAATTTTAACTGATAAAAAAACTCCGGCAAACGGATCGAAAGTTATAAGATCTGTAAGAGGAGTTCAGGATATGTTATCTTGCTTTTACTATTTGAGAAGTAAAAGTTCTGCCGAATTAAGAGTTGGAACTATTATTAATATGAATGTATGGATTGATGATGAAATGTTCCCATTCCAACTAAAAGTAACAGGAACGGAAAATCTTAAAACAAAATTTGGAACAATTAATTGTTTGAAAATAATACCGTCGGTAAAAAGCGGAAGGGTTTTCAAAGAAAAAGAAGGGGTAACGATGTGGGTTAGTAATGATGCCAACCACGTCCCTATGCTTTTAAAAGCAGAATTAGCTGTAGGATCTTTAAAGGCAAGTATTGATGATTTTAAAAATGTGAAATATCCTTTAAGATTTACAAAATAAAAATAGTATTAATCTTATTTAAAATATGTCTGAAAAATTTTCAGGCATATTTTTTTTTACATGTAATAGTTTTCAGATCCTTATTGTCTTACTTATAACATTAAGATAATCTTTATAGTTCATAAATAGAATATTAAATGTTATGACAATTCTAACAATAGTAAATTTTTCAATACAATCTAGTTTTTAATTATGTTTTGTTTCTTAGGTCAGTAATTAAAAACAAAGAACCTCCGGAAATTCCGGAGGTTTGATTTTTCATCATTGCTTTTTGTAAGGTTAATTATAAAGCTGGTGTGTTTTGTGTTTGTTTAAGTATCGACTACAGAGCGGTTAAACTCTGTAATCATGATACTTTGAATTTTCATCATTAGTGTTTAAGAGATCGAAATATTAATTTTTCAGCATTTGTATTTCTTCATCATTTTGTGTGTTTTTGTGTTTTGTTTTCTTAAGTATCGACTACAGAGCGGTTAAACTCTGTAATCATGATACTTTGAATTTTCATCATTAGTGTTTAATAGATCGAAACATTAATTTTTAGGCATTTGCATTCTTCATTATTTGTGTGTTTTTGTGTTTTGTTTTTTTAAGTACCAATTACAGAGTGGTTAAACTCTGTAATTATGATACCTAAATTTTTCATCATCAGTGTTTTAAAACCGAAATTTGTTCTTTTTCATCATTACAGCCTTCAACTTCATTTGTGTTTGTTTTCATCATTTGTGTTTTGTCAAAACCAATATAATTTTTTAAAGGACATGTGTGTTTTTAATAATTTTTGTGAAGGCTGAATTCATTTTTTTTCAGTGATTATTTTGTTGTTTTTATTTGATTCAAAGATAGGAAGAGATGGATATACGATAAGAATAATTGATTTAGATATATATCGCAACAGTTGTAGATATTTATCTACAACGATTCATATTTTTAATCATTAAAGGCTTTAATGATGATTTTTAATCAGATCGATCAGTTCTACGATATTTTCAATTTTCAGTTTATCGAAAATCCTTTTTTTAATCGTACTTACGGTATTTTGTTTCACATCCAGTTTATTCGCAATTTCCAGATTACCATATCCTTCTGCGTACATTTCTGCAATCTGAAGCTCTCTTTCCGTTAAAGACAACAGCGGATTGATAAGGTTACGGTTATGGATAGAATTGATCAATAAAGCCTGTGTGACAGGAGAAATATATTCACCATGATTCAACATCTTTAGAATGGCTTCTTTTACCGTATCTTCTTCACTCATTTTGCTCAGAAACCCATTGGCTCCGGCATTCATGAATTTTAACGAATGTGTGCTTTCATCAATTCCCGTAAAAACGAGGATTTTGGTTTCAGGACGTATTCTTTTGATTTCAGGCAAGACAGTTAGGCTGTTGCCATCAGGAAAATGAGCATCAATTATTAATAAATCTATCTGATTTTCTTTTACGGATTCCACCGCTTTTTGTAAGCTGGACGCATGGAAAACTTCATAATCCCAATCAAGATCTTCAAGGAGAAAAATAATTCCCTGTCTGATAAGACTATGATCGTCTGCCAATAAAATGGTAACAGATTTATTTAATTGATTCATTTATTAATATTTAAATTAACCGTGAAAGTAACAGTCGTCCCTTTATTAACCTCACTTTCTACAGAAATAGTTCCCGAATATAAGGCAATAATCTCTTTACACAAGCTCAATCCCAACCCGGCCCCAAGATTTTCTACATCTTCAGACAAAACTCCCTGATAATATGGTTCAAATATTTTTTCCAAATCAGATTTTGAAATCCCTGCTCCCGTATCTGTTATTTTTGTGGTTAATACTATTACATCTTCATTTATCGGTTCTGCAATTGTGGTTACAGTGATTTGTCCGTCTTCAGTAAATTTATTAGCATTCCCAAGAATATTCATAAAAACCTGATTAATTTTTTTATTATCGGAATAAATAATAAGCTCCGGAGCTATCTTTTCGTGTATAACAAAAGTATTGTTTCTCGTTTCTATATAAGGTTCAATAGAATTTAAGATGGAGGTAATTTCATTTTTAAGATTGAAAACTACCGGAGTCAATTTATTTTCTACCGCCTGATTTTTGGTGTATTCTAAGATTTGATTTGCCTGTATCAGCAGAGTATCATTGGTGAAACTGATTGATTTAAGATATTCTTTAATTTTCTCATCATCCGTTTTTTTATTAATTCTATTGATGAAAAGACCGATTATTTTTAATGGAGACCTCAATTCGTGGCTCAACATTCCCAGAATTCTGTTTTTAAAATTCAGGTTTTCATTAATCTGTTGATTGGCGGCTTTCAGTTTTCTTTCATATATAAATGCAATTCTCGTCAGAAACATAATCAGTATTGAAACAACAAACATCAAAATCATCGATCCGAATATTAAATAGGTTCTGATTTTATTATTTTTTGAATTCTGCTTGTTAAATTCCTTCTCAAGATCCGACTTAGAATCTTTAATGGCAACTTCATAAATACTCATCAAACCGTTACTGTAAAGCAAAAGATTACTGAACATTTTATAAACCTTCCCATTATTATTCTGTTTTTCAACAACGTTGATCTGAATCTTTTTTATCTCTTTTGAATAATGATTATCCACTGAATTGATAATACTGTCCAATTCAGCTTTTAACATAGCAGCATCTGGAGCTTTTCCTTTATTTACAGTAATTACAGTGCTTTCTTTACGTACATTTTCCTTTCCGGAAATTGCATCTCCCAAACGTCCGAATAATCCTTTTTTCTTAACCGTATCGGCAAATGTTTTCGTCTCTACATTAAAATCAAATTTGTCTAAACTATTTCCTAAATTATACTTTTTTAATTGAGGCAAATCATTTTTTGCTTGAAGATTAGACGTTGTAGAGAACTGATACGTTGAATCAATCAGCACTTTTAGTTTCTTAATCTCTAATGAGTCATTCTTTTTAGTGGTAAGAATATTCTTTAATCTGGGATACTTACTTTCATAAAGACTGATGCTGTCTAAATTTTCTCCTAATTTATTTAAAGACTGAAAATAAGATTTGAGATACTGGTCATTTTCACTTACAACATATTTTTGCAGAAAACCCTGTGCATTGGAAAGCTCATTTTTGGAATTATCAGTTAAGTTTTCTAAGGAATGAATCTCTTTTAACTGATTTTCAATAAAAGTCAGATTCTTCTTGGTAATAAATTCATTATAAAAAAATGCCGCTATCGTTATCTGTATCAGCAAAATACACAGGATAAGCGAATAATGAACAATTTTTCTCAATTTAAAATTCGATAACTTCGAAGGAACAGATTTTGATTTCATGCTTGTGTTCGTTTAAACTATTTTTAACCTAATTGTAAAACGATATAAAACTTTTTACAGCTAAAGTTAAACATTTGTAAAATTAAAAAAAATATCAATCCCTTGGGAGAAATAAATTTCTTTTATAGCCCTTTGATAATGATATTTTTTACCGTTTTCAGATAATCAGTTAGATTTTTGAATTGCTTTGCCGGGTATTATTAATTTTGATTTTGTAATCTCCCTTTTGTAAAGAAGAATTTATTTCTCAATTAACAAAAAATCCTGTGAAAATTTCCACAGGATTAATTTATATAAAGTTTAAACTTTTATAGTGATTTAAACTGTTCCAAGGTTCTGATGTCATTTTCGAAAAACATTCTGATGTCACTCATTTGATAAAGAAGCATGGTAATTCTTTCAATTCCCATTCCGAATGCATATCCCGAATATTTCTCAGAATCAATATTTACGTTTTTCAAAACGGCAGGATCTACCATTCCGCAACCCATAATTTCAAGCCATCCTGTCCCTTTTGTAATTCTGTAATCTGTTTCAGAGTTTAATCCCCAATATACATCGATCTCAGCACTTGGTTCTGTGAACGGGAAATAAGAAGGTCTCATTCTGATTTTAGACTTACCAAAAAGTTCTGTGGTAAAAAACTGAATCGTTTGTTTCAAATCTGCAAAACTAACATTTTCATCAATGTATAATCCTTCAATCTGATGGAAAATACAGTGTGAACGAGAAGAAATCGCTTCATTTCTGAACACTCTTCCCGGAGATAAAATCCTGATCGGTGGCTGATTTTCTTCCATATAACGAATCTGTACGGAAGAAGTGTGTGTTCTCAACAAAATATCCGGATTTTGTTCAATGAAGAAAGTATCCTGCATATCTCTCGCAGGGTGATATTCAAGAAGGTTAAGAGCGGTAAAATTGTGCCAGTCGTCCTCGATTTCCGGGCCGTCTGCAACTGCAAAACCGATAGATTTAAAAATCTCAATAATTCTGTTTTTCACCAAATTAATAGGGTGTCTTGAACCCAAATCCAAAGGAAAAGCAGGTCTTGTAAGATCTTCTTTTTCAAGGATAACAGAAGATTCAGAAGAATTTTTAAAATCCTCCAATTTACTATTAACAGCGATTTTTAATGTATTGATTTTTTGTCCGAAATCTTTTTTCTGATCGTTCGGAACAGCTTTTAAAGTTTCATAGAAATCATTTAAAACTCCCTTTTTACCATTGTACTTAATTCGGAAGTTTTCAATTTCCTCTTTAGACGTAGCACTGAAGCTGTTTACCTCAACCAGTAGTTCCTCGATCTTTTCTATCATTTTATACCTTTCTAAATGTTTTGCAAAAATACGATTTTTCAATTAAATAATTTTCCTAATTATGTTAAAAAAATCTGCCTCTTTTTCGGGAGACAGACTTCAATCACTTATTTCACTTAAATAAAAAAATTATTTCTTTATCTTCTTGAAAAGACGAATAAGAACTAAAAATACTACAGTTAGAATATATCCTACAGTATATATAAGTTTAGTAAGAATTCATCTTTATCTTTTTTCTAAAGCTTTTATATTGATCTGAAGAGTTACCTCATCCTTGATAACACCATTTTCAGCAGGTGCCTGAAATTTTACTCCAAACTCTTCTCTTTTAATATCTTTAGGTTCTGAAGCAATGCTTACTTCTCCGTTTTTCACAGAAACATTTGCCTTAAACTGAACAGGTTTTGTGATTCCTTTGATTGTTAAATTACCATCAAGAAGTGTATTATAATCACCTTCTACCGATGCCGCAACTTTTGTAATTTCATAAGAAGCTGTAGGAAATTTTTCCACTTCAAAGAAATCGTTGCTTTTCAGATGTCCGTTTAATTTTTCTAATTGTTCGGCTTTGTCTTTAAGATCAACAGACGTTAAAGAATTCATATCTGCAACAAATTTTCCACTCTCCAGCTTATCGTCTTTTACTGTAACATCTCCACTTTCAAATTTGATGGTGCCGAAATGACTTGTATTTTCAGATTTAAAAATTTTATAGCCCTTCCACTCGATTTTACTGTTCAAAGTATCAACGATATACTCATTGCCGTCTTTCGTTGTTGAAACCTCATTATTCTCGCTCGTCAGCGGCTTATCCTTTTTACAGGAAACCAAAGTAACGCTTGCAAAGAATGCCGGAATAAGTAACGAAAACAACCTTTTCTTCATAATTTGTAATTTTTAAAATACTACTGCTAATATAATAAAAAAAAACATCCTTTCCTAGAAACATTTCATTTCATACATTTGTAATATGCTATTAGAAATAAACAATCTTCAATTTTCATATTCCAAAGAAAAACCCTTGTTTCAGAACCTTAATCTAAGATTTGAGGAAGGTAAAATTATTGCATTGGCAGGTGAAAGCGGATGCGGAAAATCAACATTGCTAAGTTTGATTTACGGTCTTTTGGATTGGGAAAGCGGAGAAATTATTTTTAATGGTCAAAAACTTTTTGGTCCCAAAGGCAATCTTGTTCCCGGAGAAGCAGAAATGAAATTTGTAGCTCAGAATTTCGATCTGATGCCTTACGCAACCGTGGCAGAAAATGTAGGGAAATTTATTTCTAATATTAATTTAAACCAGAAAAAAGAAACCGTTGCCGAACTTCTGGAAGTTGTTGGATTAGAAGATTATGCGCATATTTTACCTAAATATCTAAGTGGCGGTCAGCAGCAGAGAGTTGCATTGGCAAGAGCACTTTCTGTGCTTCCGAAACTTCTCATTTTAGACGAACCTTTCAGTAATCTTGATTTTCCCAGAAAAATTGAATTAAGAGAAAAATTATTTAAATATGTAAAGCAAAATAATATTTCTTTACTGATTTCCACCCATGAGCTTGAGGATATTATTCCGTGGTTGGATCAGATTATTGTGCTTCAGGACGGCAGACTAATTCAAAATGACAAACCTGAAGAGACTTTCAGAAATCCTTACAATTCTTATGTCGCTAAACTTTTCGGTGAAGTCAATATTTTTAATGATACAGAAATTTCGGATTTTCAGATTTCGAAATTTTCCTATTATCCTAAAGAAATAAAAATTACAGAAAACGGCATCACAGCTGAAGTTTTGGAAAGCCGATTTGCAGGAAATCATTATTGGAATAAAGTGAAAGCAAAAAATAAGCAAATTGTTATGTATACAGATGAAGAAATAGCTGGTGAAATTATGATTTCTTTCGTTTAAATCTCCACAATCAGCACATCTTCTTACATTTACACTGTTAAATTTTAATAAAAAAAATACAAACATAAGAATTGAGTTTAATCTTTTCTTACATTTGTATCTCTAAAGCATAAGGAAATTTTTGGTTAATTCTCTTTCTGCCTCCTAAGACGAAAATTAGTCTCTTTCAAAATGGGACAATCGACTCTTTTGAAAGATTACCCTGTCCAATCTTTTCCTTTTTTTATGCTTTTTTCACAAATTCTGATTTCAAAGCCATAGATCCAAAACCATCAATTTTACAATCAATATTATGATCACTGTCTGGTCTCAGACGAATATTTTTAACTTTAGTTCCTGCTTTTACTGGTTTTGGCGCACCTTTTACCGGTAAATCTTTAATTACAACCACAGAATCTCCATCTTGTAATTCATTTCCGTTTGAATCTAAAATTTGTCCGGAATTCGAAGTTTCAGATGCAGCTTCTTCAGGATTCCATTCATAGAAACATTGCGAACAAACCATCACATCGTCACTTGGATAAGTAAATTCGGAGCCGCATTTAGGACAAAGTACAGTATCACTCATATTTTAAATTTTTTGCAAAGGTAAGATTTTAAAATGAGTTGCAGACTTAGGGATACGATATGAAATCATCTCCTAGACTAAATTATGAAACTAAACTCCAAAAACTTGTATCTCAACTTAAATTCGTATTTTTGCAGATTCAAAATAGCAGAACCCAATTTTATGGAACTTATTCACAGAAACTTAGCCATCGGAATTCACGATGCTTTACAAGAAACATTTTTCGAGAAAAATAAATACGCCGACAAAGTAATCGAAAGACTTTTAAAAGCACACAGAAAATGGGGAAGCCAGGACAGAGCGGTAGTTTCTGAAATTTTCTACAATATTATCCGTTGGAAAAAACGCCTTGAATATTATATGGGAGAAGGTGTAAAACCTAATAATATTTATAAATTGATCATGGCTTATCTGCTTTGGAGTAAAACAAATTATAAAAAATTTGAAGAATTTGACGGAATAAAAATCGCCGATATCCTAACTAAGCTTAAAAAAAATACAGTTCCTACAAAAGCTATCGAATATTCCATCCCTGAGTGGCTTGCTGAAACATTGGAAAAAGAATTAGGTGCAGATTGGGAAAGAGAAATGAAAGCCCTGAACGAGCAGGCTCCTACAGTTTTAAGAGCAAATTCTTTACGATCGACCCCAAGAGAGCTTATTGCTGATCTTTCTGCTGAAGGTGTGGTTGCTTATCCTATTAAGAATTATCCTGATGCAGTGCAATTAGAAGAGAAAAAGAATGTTTTTCTTACAACAGCCTTTAAAGAAGGATTATTTGAGGTTCAGGATGCTTCTTCACAAAGAATCGGATATTTCCTAGATGTGAAAGAAGGACAAAGAGTTGTTGACGCTTGTGCTGGTGCTGGTGGAAAGACTCTTCACTTAGCTGCTTTAATGGGAAATAAAGGACAAATTATTGCTTTAGATATTTTCGAATGGAAGTTGGCTGAATTAAAACGTCGTGCCAAAAGAGCCGGAGCTCATAACATCGAAACACGTATGATTTCTGACACTAAAGTGATCAAAAGACTTCATGATAAAGTGGACAGATTATTGATCGATGCGCCATGTTCCGGTTTAGGAGTTTTGAAAAGAAACCCGGACAGCAAATGGAAAATCGATCAGGATTTTATCGACAGAATTAAAAAAGAACAACAGCAGATTATTCAGGATTATTCTAAAATGCTTAAAGTAGGTGGAAAAATGGTGTACGCAACGTGCTCTATTCTACCTTCTGAAAACAACAAACAAGTTGAGCAATTTGTTAAAAATAATCCGAACTTCAAAATGCTGAAAGATGAAAAAGTAATGCCTAGTCAGGGTTACGATGGATTCTATATGGCTTTAATTGAAAGAGTTTCTTAAATTAAGCTCAATATAAAACTTATAAACTACTCTATTTTGGAGTAGTTTTTTTATTTCCTAAAAGAAAATTTTACAGCAAAGCTTTATTTATCACTGATAAATGTAACTTACAGGCTGATCTTTATACTTATTTATAAATTAATTTTAAAACTCACAAACCGATACTTTACTATAATTATCCTTGTGGAAAACTATTTTAAATTATGCATCAAAGAATTTTATTAAGTTTCTTTACATTTTTATTTTCTCTGTCTTTTGCGCAGACTTACGAAGTTCAATACATCAGTTCATTCAACGGCAAAGTTTCAAAAGAACAATCTCCGACTTTGGTTTGGGCAAATGAAAAGGAAAATTTTATCCTGAATAATAAAATCAGAGAACAAAAAGCAGAATTTCCGTTTGAAATGACGAAAATTGAAAAACCTTCTAACACGATAATTTCTTATGCATTTTTAAAACCTAACGAAATCATTTCAACTTCAGATGCAGAAGCAATTGGAAAACAGAATTTTGAACTGACTAATGAAACGAAAAAAATATTAGGGTATAATTGCAAAAAAGCGATTACTAAAATCAATTCAAATACAATTGAAGTTTGGTATACCAATGATCTGAAAATTCAGGGCGGACCTTCAAGTGTCGGGCAAAATTTAGGCTTTGTTTTAGAAATTGAAAGAAATAAAAATTCATTAGTTACGGCAAGCTCCATTAAAAAAGTTAAAAAAACTGATATTGAGACGCTTTTAAAAGGCTCCATCAACTCTACAGATCAGCTAACTTACAGAGATCTTGTCTGGAAAAGCAAATTCACCACTTTGAAAGTTTTTGATAACGAAACCATTAATTTTTCAGAAGAATCTAAATCTAATGAAAACATAAAAAGATTTGCCAACGGAACCATTATCCTTAAAAAAATTAAGTTTCCAAAAATATCGGATGGCGAATTAATTTTCACTGAAGTGAAACAACAATCCAACGGCGATGCTTATGACAGAACAGGAACTGTTTTTATGATTCCGCAGGACAAATCACAATCTTTTTTCGACGGACTGGAAAAAGGTATAAAAACACTGCCCGTCTATGAAAACGGAAATGGGAAGCAATATTACGGAACTATGACAACGGAAAATTATAATCCTGCCGTTGAAATGATGAGATTTTTTACTGCTTTTGGAGTTAATAAATTTAATAACCTTCAATTAAAAAATAAAACCTGGCAAACCATAAGTCCGTATCGTCAGGATATTACCGAACTGAAACCGTTATTATCAGAAAAAGAGATCTGGGTCGGTGCATTTATTGGAAATTATGATAAGGGCGGTCACAAGCTAAGTATGGAAATTACAATTCACAAAAGCGACCAGACTGTAAACAAAAATAACACGGCAATTCCACTTTTCAATACATTGAATATTATGGAAATGGCGGGACAGGATTATTCTACAATGTTTAATAATGATAAAGGATTATTTGTAGAATTTACGTTAAAAAAAGATCTTAAAAATGCCCAGTTAAGATATATCACAACAGGACACGGCGGTTGGGAAAATGGTGACGAATTCATTCCAAAAGCGAATTCTATCTTTTTGGATGGAAAAATGACCTACTCTTTTGTACCATGGAGAACAGACTGTGGTTCTTACCGTTTGTACAATCCCGCTTCTGGAAATTTCGGGGATGGGCTTTCATCGTCAGATTTAAGCAGATCAAACTGGTGCCCAGGGACAATTACCAATCCAAATTTTATTCAGCTTGGTGATTTAAAAGCCGGAAAACACAGCATACAAATAAAAATCCCCCAAGGTCCTTCAGAAGCAACCTATTTCAGTGCATGGAATGTTTCGGGAACACTATTAGGGGTTGAATAAAAACAAAACCTTCTCGCAAAATGAATTGCGAGAAGGTAAAAACACAAATGATGAAAAAAAATTATTTCGAGCTACAAAGTAAAGGTTTATTTTTATAAAATTACTTATCATACATTAATAAATATATAATTTTTATTTCGTATGTAAGTATGGTTATTCTTTATAAGGTTAAAAAAATCAATTAAAATAACATTTTTAGCCTCAAATAGTTTAAAATTTTCTTTAAAATATAAAATTTAATTAAAAATATTAACTTAATTAAATTTTTTGTTGTTATTTTTAAACTACTATTATACTTTTGCTTCAATAAAACGATATAAAATGTGTGGAATTGTATGTTTGTTTGATGCCAAACAAAAAACTGAAATATTAAGACCTCAGGTACTAGAAATGTCAAAAAAAATTCGTCACCGAGGTCCGGATTGGAGCGGAGTATTTCAGGATGACAACGTGATTTTCTCTCACGAAAGATTGGCTATTGTAGATCCAACTTCGGGAAAGCAGCCTTTATTTACAAAAGACGGAAAAGTAGTTTTAGCGGTAAACGGAGAAATTTATAATCACAGAGAATTAAAGGAAGAATTTCCTGATTATGATTTTCAAACCGAATCTGACTGTGAAGTTATTTTAGCATTGTACAGAAAGTACGGTAAAAATTTCATTGAAAAACTAAACGGTATTTTCGCTTTCTCTTTATATGATACCGAAAATAATACTTATTTAATTGCCCGTGATCATATGGGAATTTGCCCACTGTATCACGGTTGGGACAAAAACGGAAACTATTATGTAGCTTCAGAACTGAAGGCACTGGAAGGCGTTTGCAAAACAATCGAAACATTTTTACCCGGACATTTAGTATATAGTGAAGACGGAAGCGAACTTCAGCAATGGTACAAAAGAGATTGGGAAAATTTTGATAATGTAAAAAATAACGAAACCGATATTTCAAAAATAAGAAAAGGACTAGAAGATGCTGTTCACAGACAACTGATGAGTGATGTTCCTTATGGAGTTCTTCTCTCCGGCGGTCTGGATTCTTCAGTGATTTCTGCCATCACGGCAAAATTTGCAAGACAACGCGTTGAAAGTGGTGACACGCAGGAAGCCTGGTATCCGAGATTGCACAGCTTTGCGGTGGGTTTGATCGGTTCTCCGGATTTGGCAGCAGCGAAAAAAGCGGCTGAACATATCGGATCCGTTCATCATGAAGTTAATTTTACGGTTCAGGAAGGTCTGGATGCCATCCGTGATGTAATTTATCATTTGGAAACGTATGATGTGACAACAATTAGAGCATCTACACCGATGTATCTTTTGGCAAGAGTCATTAAATCGATGGGGATAAAAATGGTTCTTTCCGGAGAAGGAGCAGATGAATTATTCGGTGGATATTTGTATTTCCATAAAGCTCCGAATGCGAAAGAATTCCACGATGAAACGGTGAGAAAATTAAGCAAACTTCATTTATATGACTGCTTGAGAGCTAACAAAGCATTGATGAGTTGGGGAATTGAAGGACGTGTGCCTTTCCTTGACAAAGAATTCATGGATATTGCCATGACTGTTAATCCCAAAGATAAAATGATCAACGTTGCTGAAGGAAAAATTGAAAAATGGGTATTGAGAAAAGCTTTTGAAGACATTCTTCCCGAATCTATCGTATGGAGACAGAAAGAACAGTTTTCCGACGGCGTTGGATATTCATGGATCGATACTTTAAAAGCCGTTGCTGAAAAAGAAGTGACTGACGAAATGTTTGCTAACGCAAAATTCAGATTTCCGTTGAATACTCCTCAAAACAAAGAAGAATACCGTTACAGAACGATCTTTGAGGAACATTTCCCAAGTGAAACGGCGGCGGCAACAGTTCCTTCTGTACCTTCCGTTGCATGCTCCACTCCTATTGCTTTGGAATGGGATGAAGCTTTTAAGAAAATGAACGACCCAAGCGGAAGAGCAGTGAAAGTACACGAAACGTCTTATGAAGAATAGAGTTATGAAATTAACATAATAACTCCCTTTTTAAAAGATAGTAAGTTGAAATTATTAACTCTAAAAAACTAAATTCTAAGCGCTAAAGTCTATAACCTAAAACATAAATTTGTCAATCCTGTAGCAATACAGGATTTTTTTTTGAATTAACGATAATAATATTGTCAGAATTTAACTGTTAATCAAAAATAATATCTAATAAATAATTATATTTGGAAAACGAAAATATCAATTTTATAAAAATGAGAAGAAACATTACGCTCTTATTTGCTTTATTATCCATGACTTTTGCTTTTGGACAGGGAAAATACGGTAAATATCTTAGCTCCAAGAAACTTGCAATGGTGTATAAAAGTGTGAAGGATCAGGATAAAGACGACTTTTATCAACAATATTACTGGCTGGTAAAAGCAGAGCAACTGAAAACTTATCCTCACCTGAAAGACGTAAAACCTAAAGTTTTATACGAGTTTGTAAAAAAAGTAAATCCTCAGAACCCTACTAAAAAGTTAGATCAAAGAGGAAAAGAGCTTAGAGCGACAGCAGAATTATCTTTAAATCAATATTTCAAAAATAAAAATTTAGATAACAATTCTGTGTTAATGTATAATATTGAAACATATGTTGATCCTTCAAAAGGTGAATACTACACAAAAGTAGATCCTGAAAAAATCAAGGAATTGGTACCAAAAGAATTATTTGCTTTCAACTCAAACAACAGAAATTTAGGAGAAGAGAAAACATATTATTTGTGGATCAATAAATCTAAGGATGATTTTAATATTGTAGATATCATTCCTGAAGAGAAAGAAAACAAAGCTTTCTATGCGAGAGTAAGGCAATATCTTCCGAGCTATAAATTTACCAAATACGTTCCTACAGTAAAGAAAGGAACAAAAACGGACAAAACAGATGCAGATTATTATTACATCATGCCATTTGAACAAAATACAGATAACATCGAATATAAAACAAAAGATTTCAAAACTTTCGAATTAAGCCAGTACAGAAAAGCCGGTGATGAATGGAAAGGAGTAGAAAAACCTAGAAAATAAATCAAAAAGTCCTGTGAAATTTCGCAGGACTTTTTTGTTGGATTATAATTGGCATCGCATTCGTAATTCCGGAGCAATCTCGGTAAAGTTTTACATTTAAACTTATGTAAAGGAACAAATATTGCTTTAAAATAAAATCCCAATTTTTTCAAACTAAAATAAATCTGGATTAAAATAACGTCCAGTACAGTCATATGCCAGAATTACCTCCGCAAACCAATTCGATAAAAAAGATTCTTCCTCTGATTCTTGCTACGGCGATTTTCATGCAGATGCTAGATTCTACTATTCTGAATACTTCTTTGCCTTCCATTGCACGAGATTTAAAGGAATCTCCGCTTAATATGCAGAATGCGATCATCAGTTATGTTTTAACGTTGGCTGTTTTTATGCCTGCAAGCGGATTTTTGGCAGACAGGTTCGGAACGAAGAAAGTTTTTATTTTCTCTCTGATTCTTTTCAGTTTAGGATCCTTCTTTTGTGCCTCATCTCAAAATCTTACCCAACTTGTAATTTCCAGAGTAATTCAGGGTGTTGGCGGAAGTTTGATGACGCCTGTCGGGAAATTAGCTCTAATTAAAACTTTTGATAAAAGCGAATTGTTAAAAGCCATGAACTTTGCCATTATTCCCGCATTAATCGGACCGGTTTTAGGACCTCTAGTGGGTGGTTACATGGTAGATTATCTTTCATGGCACTGGATTTTCCTTATTAACATTCCGATCGGAATATTAGGAATTGTTTTGGCCATAAAGTTTATGCCTAATTACAAAGCAAGTGAAGTCGATTTCGATTTAAAAGGTTTCCTGATCTTTGCGGCAGCTTCTCTCCTACTTTCTGTTTCATTAGAACTTTTTGGAGATCTTCAGAATACAACTCCGGTATTGGTGGTTTTCATTTTAGGATTTCTCTTTATGTATTATTATTACAGACATGCAAAAAAAGACAGCAGTCCAATTTTTCCTCTGAATTTATTTCAGGTAAGAACTTTCCGTGTAGGAATTGTCGGAAATTTAGCAACAAGATTGGGAATCAGCTCTGTTCCTTTATTATTACCATTAATGATCCAAATTGCTTACAAACAATCTGCTGTTACTTCCGGCTGGATTATTGCCCCGATGGCAATTACAGCGATGTTTGGAAAATCTTATGTGATTAAAATTTTAGATAAATTTGGCTACAGACAGACCTTAATGGTCAATACTTTTGTCATTGGAGTACTGATTTGTCTGTTATCAATTCCCGACATTCATACCTCTTTATATTGGTTTATCCCCATAATTGCAATTTTAGGATTTTTCAATTCTATCCAGTTTACTTCGATGAATACCATTTCGATTGCAGACCTTAGAAATTTCCAGACAAGCAGCGGAAATTCGCTAATTTCAGTAAATCAACAGCTTGCAATTGGTTTTGGGATTGCGTTTGGATTGATTGTATTAAAGATATTTGAAAATACCGATCTCATCGCAGGAGAAATTCATAACGCATTTAGACTTACATTTCTGACTGTGGGTATTTTAACGATTATCTCGGGCTTTGTTTTCCGCAGGCTTCATATCTCAGACGGAAAAAATATGCAATCTAAAGAAGAATAATAGCAGTGTCATCCCGAGCAGAGTCTAAGAATTATTCTCAATAATGTGGACTTTCTTTTTAAGAAGCTATTTCCCGCTATCCACTATATCTTTTTTTTCCTTGCTTTTCCCTTGGCAAAAAGGATGTCGTTCCTATCGGGGCTAAGAAAATGCAACCGTACAAAGTGAATTGCAATTTACTTTATACACCACCCCGTCAAAAATTTCTCTGAAATTTTCGCCACCTCTCCAAAGGAGGGGAATTTTCATACGCTCAAACTCGGAACATAAATCCTCGTAACTCTTACCACAGATCAATGCAACTGATTTTCAACTAAAGTACCTTTGATTCATAATACCAACAATATTATGGCAACCAAAAAAGTAGAGATCGTGATAGCTCCTAAACCTGCTCATCTTGTAGGTGACGGTTTTAGGATTCATAATTTCATTCCGAATGTTGAGGGAATCGATATGAAAAGAATGGATCCGTTTCTGATGCTCGATTATAATGCAAAATTTCATTTTGACGGGACAGACAAGCCGCGTGGCGTTGGAGTACATCCGCACAGAGGTTTTGAAACTATCACAATAGTTTATAAAGGCAAAATTCAGCATCACGACAGTGCAGGCGGCGGTGGAATTATCGGTGAAGGCGATGTGCAGTGGATGACTGCTGCAAAAGGTGTTCTTCACAAAGAATATCATGAAAAAGAATGGGCAAAAGAAGGCGGAATTTTCCAAATGGTTCAACTTTGGGTAAATCTTCCTGCTGTTTATAAAATGAGCTGCCCGAAATATCAGACCATTAAAAATTCAGATATAATTAAAGTTGATTTGGGCGAAAACGGTTTTGTCGAAGTTATCGCAGGAATATACAAAGACGAAAAAGGTCCTGCTTTCACTTTTAGTCCAGTCAATATGATGAATGCAAAATTGAAAAAAGGAGGAAAAGCAGATTTCAGTTTCCCGGAAAATTTTAACACGGCAGCTTTAGTTATTGAAGGAAACATTATTGTAAACGGCGAAGAAAAAGTGCCAACCGATCACTTCATTCTCTTTGAAAATGAAGGTGAAGATTTTACAATTGAAGCTAACGAAGATTCCGTTATTTTAGTAATCAGCGGAATGCCTTTAAACGATCCTATTTATTCTCACGATCCTTTTGTGATGAATTCCAAAGAGGAAATTATGCAGGCTTTCGAGGATTATAATTTGGGAAGATTTGGCTATCTTGAAGATTAACTTTTCGTTCAAAAACGTGGGAAATACCACAGTCATTATAAAAATTCATTACATTAGCTTTACAATAATTAATAAAAACTTTATATATCATGTCAAATATCGGACTTATCATAGAAGAAAAATCAGCGGATATAGGAAACTTTTTAGTGGGAAGATTGTTACCTTTCCGCGAAAAAAGAGCTGTCGGACCTTTCGTTTTTATCGATCATATGGGACCTTCTGAGCTTAAAGATTATCAGAATCTGGATGTTCCGCCACATCCGCACATCGGACTTTCGACTTTAACTTATCTTTTGGAAGGCTCAATTTTCCATAGAGATAGTATCGGAAGTGCTTTAGAAATTCAGCCGGGCGCGGTAAACTGGATGACTGCCGGAAAAGGCGTTGTTCACTCGGAAAGAACTCCGGAGTATTTAAGACATACAGATAAAAGACTTCACGGTTTCCAGATTTGGGTAGGGCTTCCGAAACATTTGGAACAGTCTGAACCAACATTTCATCATATCGAAGGCAATGAACTTCCGGTTTGGGAAGAAGATGGAATTCAATATAAATTAATAGCCGGAGAAGCATTTGGAAAAAAATCTCCGGTTCCGGTTCATAGCAAATTATTTTTTATTGAAATTAAAACCAAAGAGGCAAAGAAAATCAGTATCGGAAAAGATTTGTACGGTGAAGCTGCGATGTACGTTTTAGACGGAACAGTGACCACCGATGGAAATTCTTACGGTTCAAAACAGTTAATGATTGCCAAAGACACCAAATTGTGCGAATTCGATATGAGTGAAAACGGAACGGTTTATCTTTTCGGAGGCGAACCTTTTGATGAAGAACGTTTTATATTCTGGAATTTCGTAAATTCAGACAAAGAACTTATTGAGCAGGCAAAAGTAAATTGGAACGACCAAAATCATGATGCTTTTCCTTTGGTTCCGGGTGACGAAGAAGAATATGTTCCGCTTCCGAAAGCAATTTTAAACAGAAAACCATAAGATTTAAAATAATCTATGAAAATATTAGCATTTGCAGGAAGTACATCTTCCACTTCTATCAATAAAGAATTGGTGAAATTTGTTTTGAAAGATTTTCAGAATGAAGAAATTAATTTAATTGATTTAAACGATTTTGATATGCCTGTTTTTTCCGTTGACCGTGAAAAGAAAGGTTTTCCCGATGAAGCGCACAACTTTTTAAAAGTCATTGAAGAATGTGACGTTATTATCTGTTCCCTTGCGGAACACAACAGATCATACAGTGCCGCTTTCAAAAATGTATTCGATTGGGCTTCAAGAATCAACGTAAAAGTTTTTCAAAATAAACCGATGCTCCTGATGTCGACTTCTCCTGGAGGTTACGGTGGTGGAAATGTGATAAATACGGCAAAAACATTCTTTCCGAATTTTGGTGCTGATATTAAAGACACTTTCTCACTTCCGAAGTTTTATGAAAATTTTGATCTTGAAACCGGAGTTATCAACCCTGAAATGCTAAAAGATCTACAGGATAAAATTGAAAATTTCAAAAATCAGATTAAAAACTAAAAATTTAGTCAGTTTTTATAATTATATTAGAACTCAATAGTAAAAAAAATAAATGGCGATAATTGTAAAAGCAAGCTTAGGAACAGAAAAATATTACACAGAAGTAGTAGCTGGTGAAAATATCATGATCACCGACGAACCCGTGGATAAAGGCGGACAGAATAAAGGCTTTAACCCTTTCGAAATTCTGGCAACCTCTTTGGCGAGCTGTACAGCAGCAACGTTGAGAATGTACATTGACAGAAAAGAATGGGCTGTTGAAAAAATAAATGTTGAAGTCGAGCTGGAAAACTTTCCTTTAACAAAAAGAGCTATTTTTAAAAGAGAGGTAAGCTTTGAAGGCACAAATCTTGATGATGAACAACTGAAAAGACTTCGTACCATTGCAGATGCGTGTCCTATTCATAAAATACTGACAAACGATATTGAAATATTAACCAAATTTTCATAATATGATTGAAATAAAACAAAACAACGACGAAAAACACGGAAATTTTGAAGCATTCATAGAAGGAAACCGAGCAGGTTTAATGACCTATACCTGGGCTGGAGAAGAAAGATTTATTATTGACCACACTGAGGTGGATGAAGCATACAACGGACAAGGAGTTGGCAAAGAAATGCTTTTAGCTGCGGTAGAATTTGCAAGAGAAAAAGGGAAAACAATTATTCCGCTTTGTCCTTTTGCAAAAGCTACTTTTCAGAAACATGAAGAGTTACAGGATGTTTTAGTCAATAAGACTCAAGCGCAGTAATTGATTTTTTAAGAAAAATATATAAACCTTTGGGAAGAATCCTGAAGGTTTTTCTTTTTTAAGCGGAACATAAAAAAACTATATTTGCTAAAATTTAAAATCTCAGCATGAACTCCGGAACTATCCTTTTGCTATTCGTTTTTATCTATTTCATCGGTCTTCTGGTGATTTCTTATTTCACGAGCCGAAACTCTGATAACCAGTCATTTTTTATTGGTAACAAAAAAAGTAAATGGTGGTTGGTGGCCTTCGGGATGATCGGAACCAGCTTAAGTGGCGTTACTTTTATTTCTGTGCCCGGAACGGTCGGCAAAATGACCGGAAGCGAATACATTTTCGGAGGTTTTGAATATTACATGATGGTCATCGGATTTTTCATCGGATATTTCATCGTTGCAGCAATTTTACTTCCACTCTATTATAAAATGAATCTTACATCTATTTATACATATTTAGGGAAAAGATTTAATGTTGAAGCTCATAAAATAGGTTCTGTATTTTTCATTGTTTCAAGAGCAATCGGTGCAACGGCAAGATTATATCTGGTCGTTAATGTTTTGCAGATTTTCTTGCTTGAAGGATTGGGAGTTCCGTTTTGGGTAACCGCTTTGGTACTTCTATTAATGGTCCTTCTATATACTTTTGAAGGCGGTGTAAAAACCATTGTAATTACCGATACCCTGCAGACTTCATTCATGATTATCAGCTTAATTGCCTGTATTGTTTATATTTTATCCAATTTAAATTTATCTTTTGGAGAAGCATACACGATTCTCGAACAGAAAAATTATACGCATTTTATTAATTTTGATCCCAATTCCAAGACATTTTTCCTTAAAACAATTATAGGCGGAATTTTCATTACGATTGCTATGACAGGTCTTGATCAGGAAATGATGCAAAAAAATATCTCTGTTGATAATCTTAAAAATTCCAAGAAAAACATGCTGACTTTTGCAGGAACATTGCTATTTGTGAATCTTGCATTTTTATTTTTAGGAGGACTTCTTTATCTTTTTGCGATGCAGAATGATGCAGAATATGGACAAATTAATGGTGATACCATTACTAATATTTTTGGGTTTAAAGATTCTGCAGGTGAAATCAAAAATATCATGGGAGACGATTTGTTTCCAGCGTTGTCACTTCAGGGACATTTTCCAATGATTATCTCTGTTATTTTTATTATTGGTTTAATTTCAGCGTTATTTCCTTCTGCAGATGGTGCTTTAACAGCAGTTACAAGTTCGTACTGCGTTGATTTGTTAAACCTAAATGAAGATAAGAATAAAACTGAGAAAGAGAAAAAACGTCTCCGTATGAAAGTTCATTTGACCTTTACCATCGTTTTCTTTATTTTAATTATGGTTTTCAAAGCGTTGAACGACAAATCAATCGTGTATCTGATCATGGAAATTGCAGGCTATACATACGGACCGCTTTTAGGACTTTTCGCCTTCGGAATTTTCACCAAATTTCAGATTTCAAAAAAATATTCTATTCTTACCGTTACGATTTTAGCGCCGATAATTACTTATATTATTAATTCTTTGGTTACGAATTATACTGATTACAGAATCGGCGTAGAATTAATTGTTCTAAACGGATTGCTGACTTTTATCGGATTGTGGCTGGTGAAGAATAAGAATTATTTAAAGCTGGTTTAAAATTTATTGAATACTTAACTTTGGGATAATAGATTTTGATTCATTAATCATGAAAAGAATTAATAACAGGCTATGTAATGCTGCATTACCATTATTTTTTTTCGAATGGTGGTATATTTTAATTGCATTTATTTTTGTTATTATTGTTGAAACATTCATTTTTTCAAAATTTTTCCGAGTTAATTTTAAATCAATTTTGCACGACGTTTTGATCATGAATATTTTTTCTACTCTTGGCGGTTTTTTTATTCAAGGTTTGATTAGAATTGTTTTTGGAATTTTACTTTTTACTTATTTAGAAAGTTATTCTAAATTTCCAATTCTTGATATTGTTTTGGGAAATGTTGCGTACCCTATTAAATCAAAAATTACAAACGAAATTATTTTTGATTTAATTATAAGTCTTTTAATTACATACACTATTTCAATTTTTATAGAATACTACTCAATAAAAAGAATTAAAATTTTCACTGATTTAAAAAGAATTAAAATTTTTACCGGAGTAATGATTGCAAATACAACCTCGTATATTTTCTTGGGTATTTGGATTTTTTATAAATTAAATTATTTCTAAATCAATTTAGAAATTTAATATCATACTCTCTTTTTGCATTCCATAAGCCATTAAAAAATCGTAAATTCGCTTATAATTAAATCATATATCAATGAGCAAAAGTATCGAAGAGTTGAAATCTCTCACCACACAGATAAGAAGAGATATTTTGAGAATGGTGCACGATGTAAATTCCGGTCACCCGGGTGGAAGTTTGGGTTGTACAGAATTCTTCACTGCCCTTTACGGAAAAGTAATGAATTATAGTCTTCCTTTTACTATGGAAGGTAAAAATCAGGATCATTTCTACCTTTCGAACGGTCACATTTCTCCTGTTTTTTATTCTACTTTGGCAAGATTCGGATTTTTTCCGGTTGAAGAATTGAAAACTTTCAGAAAACTGAATTCAAGATTGCAGGGTCACCCTACTACTCATGAAGGTTTGCCGGGAATCAGAGTGGCTTCAGGTTCTCTGGGACAAGGTCTTTCTGTTGCTTTGGGGGTAGCTCAGGGTAAAAAAATTGATGGAGACAGCTCTTTGGTATATACTTTACAAGGTGACGGAGAGTTGCAGGAAGGTCAAAACTGGGAAGCATTTATGTATGCTGCCGGTAAAAAAGTTGACAACATCATTTCTACGATCGATTATAATGGACAACAAATTGATGGAAGTACAGACAATGTACTACCATTAGGAAATCTTCATGCAAAATTAGAAGCTTTCGGTTGGACTGTGTTGGAAGAGAAAAACGGTAATGATCTTGAAGCCGTAATTGCTATTCTTGAAAAAGCAAAAACTGAAACAGGAAAAGAAAAACCTGTGGCAATTATCCTTCACACGCAAATGGGTAACGGTGTAGATTTTATGATGGGATCTCACGCTTGGCACGGAAAAGCTCCTAACGATGAGCAATTGGATACGGCTTTCAAACAATTATATTTAGAAGCTCCGGCGGATTATTAATTATGAGTAATTAATAATAAGTAATCTTTAATCAATAATTAAAAAAATGAAATTTACATATACAGAAAAAAAAGATACACGTTCAGGATTCGGAGCAGGATTAGCTGAATTGGCTGACAAAAACCCTAATGTTGTAGCACTTTGTGCTGACCTTATCGGTTCTTTGAAAATGGAGAAATTCATTGAAAAAGCTCCTGAAAGATTTTTTCAGGTGGGTATTGCAGAAGCGAATATGATCGGTCTTGCGGCAGGTCTCAGCATCACAGGAAAAATTCCTTTCACTGGAACTTTTGCTAACTTTTCTACTTCAAGAGTGTACGACCAGATTCGTCAGTCGGTTGCTTATTCTAATAAAAATGTGAAAATCTGTGCTTCTCACGCAGGTCTTACGTTGGGAGAAGACGGTGCAACGCACCAAGTGTTAGAAGATATCGGAATGATGAAAATGCTTCCGGGCATGACGGTAATCAATCCTTGTGACTATAACCAAACGAAAGCAGCAACGTTAGCCATCGCTGATTTTGAAGGTCCGGTTTATTTAAGATTCGGAAGACCTGTAGTTCCTGTTTTCATTCCGGAAGATATGCCTTTCGAAATTGGGAAAGGGATTATGCTTCAGGAAGGAACTGATGTAACGATTGTTGCAACTGGTCACCTTGTTTGGGAATCTCTTTTGGCTGCAGATGAGCTTGAAAAAGAAGGTATTTCTTGTGAAGTGATCAATATTCACACGATCAAACCTTTGGACGAAGAAATCATCTTAAAATCAGTTGAAAAAACAGGAAAAATCGTTACGGCTGAAGAACACAACTATCTTGGTGGTTTGGGAGAATCTATCGCAGGAATGTTAGCAAGAAAAAGACCTACCAGACAGGAATTTGTTGCTGTAAACGATACTTTCGGGGAATCTGCTACTCCTGCTGAATTGATGAAGAAATACAAAATCGATTCTACTGCGGTGATAGAAGCAGTGAAAAGAATTTTAGATAAATAATTTCTTTTAAAATATATACATAAAAAGCATCCGTTTCTGGATGCTTTTTTGTTTAAAAAAATATTTTGAGTTATTAAACAAAATGTAATTATTGGTTTTAAAATAAATAAGCAGTTTAATTAAATAAATTAATCAAATCATCTTAATTAAATAAAAAACAAATAACCATTAATCAATTAAAATAACAATACAAAAAAGTTAAATTAAGTTAAATATCAATAATATTGAATTATATTATTACTTTATACGGTCAATTTTGACAAATATAATTTAGAATAATGAAAAAATTACTAGGAATTAAGAAGTTATTTGCTTCTTTTGAAAAAAAAATTAAAAGATGTAGATTCAATATTTGGAGGGAAATTACCCGGATCAAATACGATGTGGTCACAATCATCTACCAGTCAATGGAATTGTGCCGACATTGACACTTATGTTGATGGTGTGCATGTCCAACGCCAAGAATGTATGACTGATGATTGTTCTGATCCAATTATTACAAAAACAAACTAAAAAACTGTCCATTAGGAGGGTTTTTTATTAATAATATCTCCCCACTATTTTCTTTTAATAACATACTTTTTTATAGAAATGAATAAAAGTTTTTTTTTGCTTTTAATCTTGATGATTATATATTCCTGTCAGGTCTCTAAATCAAATCATATTACTTATTTAAATAAAATAAACGAAATAGATAATATATACCGCATTAAAGGTGATACACTTACCGCTGTTAAGATGTATCAAAAATTATTTAAGAAGTATCCTCCTCATAACTCTCATCTTATTGATGAATATCAAACTTATATTACCCTTTCGGATAAATACAATCTAGATTTTGGTGGTAAGAAAAATCTTTACAAACTAATACCTTTATTAGTATCCAATTGGAAATACAATCAACTCGATAAAGACTTTTTTATGTTATGTGAAAAATATGGGATTGATAGTTTGGAAATAAAATATAAAGTAGCTGATTGGAAAAGAGGGCTCAATAAAAGATTAGTTGATTCTTTTTCTATCGCTTTTTTTAGAAATCAGGAATTCAGAATGCCTAAATATGTTGAAAAACAACAAACCATTAATGATAGAAAAAATGCAAAATTATTTATGTGGACATTTAATAACTTTGGATTTCCATCTTATCAAAAAATAGGGCTTTGGGGAAATAATGACATATTTATGCCTATGGGAAATATTCTTAATCACATGGCAGGAATAGACAATACAGATTACCCTTATTTCAAAGAAAAGATTTTAGAATATGTAAAATCAGGCGACTGTCCTCCAGAAGATTATGCTGAAATGATTGATAAAAGAGCCTATATGGAAGGGAAGGATTGTGTATATTGTACTTTCAGTAATTCACGTATAACAGATAGTACAAAAATAAATAAGAATCGTAAAGAAATAGGACTACCCACTCTAAAGCACAGCAAAAAAATTAATGCAGATTATCTAAAAAGGTAAAAATGATATTAATAATTTCAGAAAATAATGAAAGGACAACAAATGAAATCATACGTTGGCTCATTTCACTAAAAAAAGATTTTATCCGAGTACATGAAAATGAAGTATTTGAAATAAAATCAGAGGATAATCGTATTTATATTAAGAGCAAAAGAAATTGTTTTTTTATTGATGAAATCACTACTGTATGGTATAGAAGAGGTGGTATATGGTTTTTAAGAAAAAAGTATGAAAATCAGGCTATCAATATGCACATGAATGAGCATCAACATTGGTTAGAAGATTATGTAAAAAATTACTTAGAAAAGAAAAATCATATTAACAAAGAAAGTAACTATCATGTTAACAAGTTGATCGTATTGGATACAGCACAAGAGATAGGATTTGATGTTCCAAAATATTTTTTAACAAATAATACGGATCGATTGGAAATTAATAAAACTATTACTAAGCCCCCTTGCTGGAAATGGAATTCTAAAGTTCCAAGAGAATCATGGCTCAATGTACACTTCAATTGTTGAGAAAAAAGAAAATGAAGATTTTTTTATCACTTTCTTTCAGGAAAAAATTGAAAAGGATTTTGAAATCAGATCATTTTACCTTAAAGGTGAAATTTGGTCTATGGCAATTTTTTCTCAAAATGATGATAACACAAAAGTAGATTCCAGAAAGTATAATGGGAAAATAATTAATAGAAATGTGAGATATAATCTTCCTAAAGATTTAGAAGAGAAAATTATATTATTAATGAATAAATTAGATTTATCTTCAGGATCTTTAGATTTTATAAAAAGTGGCAATAAATTTTATTTTTTAGAAGTGAACCCTGTAGGTCAATTTGGAAATGTATCTTTTTATTGCAATTATGATTTAGCCTATAAACTTGCTGAAAACTTATGAAGAAAAAAATAAGAGAAAAGAATAAACTCCCTCTTACATTTAAGTATGTTGAGTTTTCAAAAAGCAAAATCATCGTAAAAAGTAAATCAAACCTTACATTTTTTGTGGAGTGTGAGAAATATCAAACTGAATATCTCTTCAGATCCAAACCTTACAAATCAATTACCAGATTATTGTGAATTATTTTAATCTATTTAGTAATATTTTAGTTACAAAAGGAGTTCAAAGAATTTTAATCATTGACTTACAAAGAGAAAAAGCAAAATTATATCCTTTAGAACTTAGTGATATCATAGAAGAACTCAAAAAAAAATCAATAAAAAATCTTTTCGAATCTTATGACAGAGGGTCGCACGAATTTTTAAGAGAGTACTTAAAAATTCTTTTGGATAACGAATACGGTTTTATTACTAAAGATTATTGGGACAATAATTTCCCACCTTTTTCATATAAATTTTCAACACCAAACGAAATTACAAATGCTTATCTCGAGATTGATGATTTGCATGTACTGAGCCAATTAAACAAATCACTATCGAATTTGGGCGCCGAACATATTGTAATTCATTACGATAATTTTTTATCTTTTGAATGTATACAATTCATTGAAAATACGTTTAAAAATACCACGATAACTTCAATAGAAATATTTTCTAAATATCATGAAATATTTAATGAAGATTTTTTTGAGGTAATCGATAACTTTTGCTCTAGAATATACAGTTTAGCATTTTATTCGTGTAACAAAAATCCTTTTAAACCTAAAGACAAGTATAAATTCACTGTAGCTTTTGTAAAAGAACAAATAAAATTAAACTCTTGCGGTAAAGTAGATTTAAAATATTTTAACGTTAATTTACCTAAAGTTTTGGAAGCAATTAATCACAATTCTTGTCTTCATAAAAAAATATCAATTGATAAATATGGTAATATTAAAAACTGCCCTTCAATGTATCAATCTTTTGGAAATATAAAAAACATAACTTTAGAAGAGGCTTTAAATGTGAAAGATTTCAAAAATCATTGGAATCTTACCAAAGATAAAATAGAAATTTGTAAAGAATGTGAATTTCGTTATGTTTGTACTGACTGCAGAGCTTATACAGAAGAAACTAACACAAATAATGAAGGTCTTGATATTTCTAAACCTATTAAATGTGGTTATAATCCCTACAAAGCAGAGTGGGAAGAATGGAGTACTAATCCTTTAAAAGAAAAGATAATATCAAAATATGGCTTATAAGAATACATTTGTCGTGAATTTATCAAATCATCTATTCTAAGAAAGAAAATCATCTCAAATCAATTGAAAAAACAAGAAAAATCTTAATGGCTGAAGAGTACAAATATATTAATGGTTTGGATGAATTTATTGGCTAGGAAAGACCGACAAAACAGGAATTTGTTACAGTTTAAAATAATTAATTATATTTACAAAAAGCATCCAGAAAACGGATGCTTTTTGCTTATCTAAACTTTCTGTCTTCTTCTTTTATCGCCAGATCATTAATACTTGCGTATCTTTTCGCCATTAAACCATTTTCATCAAATTCCCAGTTTTCATTTCCATACGCCCTAAACCAGTTTCCTTCTTTGGTTTGATATTCATATTCAAAACGAACAGCAATACGATTTTCTGTGTGTGCCCAATATTCTTTTTTAAGCTTATAATTCAATTCTCGGTCCCACTTACCACTGAGAAATTTAACAATTTCTTCTCTGCCGTTTACAAATTGATCTCTGTTTCTCCATTCACTGTCTATGGTATAAGCTTTAGCAATTCTTTCAGGATTCTGACTGTTCCAAGCGTCTTCTGCTAATTGGATTTTTTTCAAAGCCGTTTCTAAGGTAAACGGCGGAAGTGGATGTTTCTGTTCCATTTTTAGTTAAATTAAGTTGATAATTATTTTTTTTGATTTTTCTATTAATTCGTTCGATCTGAAAAGCTGACTTTCAATAATACTGCTTTCAAATAATAAATAAATATGATCCGCCATGTCTGTATTTTCCACCAAGGCTGAAAAGTAATTTCTAAGATCTCTTTTATGATTTTGGATTACAGTAAGGATTTTTATATTATCCGTCGGGATTTCAGATAAAATATTCAGGAAGCTGCAGCCTCTGAAATCTTCTTTTTCATTCATATACAGTAAAAAATCGAAAGAAGAAATGATTTTAGATTTTACATCATTCTCTTTTGAAGTGAATTGACGTAATTCATTAAACCAATAGTCATGTCTTACATTTAAAAACTCAACACAAAGATCTTCTTTAGATTTAAAATATTGATAGAAGCTTGCTCTTGCTACACTGGCTTCAGAAATAATTTGATTAATTCCCGTCGAATTATATCCTTGCTTTGCAAATAGCTCAAATGTTGTTTTAATGATTCTTTCTTTCGGTGATAGCATCTTGTGGTTTATTTTAATAAGACAAATGTACGACTTAATTGTCAAAAAATACAGATCGTTCTGTCTATAATTATTTTATAGGAATATCTATAATATTTAATTTTAAATACTTTATAAGTTTAGTATAAAAGAAAAAACGGGCTTAACCCGTTCTTATTATAATATTGTAATGTCTTAATTTCTAAATTCTTTGCTCTCTCTTAATAGAGGCTATTTAAAAAACTTCCATTTCGGAATAATTGCCAACATTCCAAAACCCGTGAAAAGGAAAAGGTTCGTTACGTCTGTATATAAAAAAGTTGACAGGTAAAAATTATGCATAAAAAAGTGTAAAACCAATAAAGCAGGAAACATAAATATCCCTATTTTTCGGTAGAAGAACATCAGAATCAGACTTACTACCATCAATGCATCAATCGCAAAAATGACGGCAGAATACCAAGCCGGAATATTCAATGTTTCATGCTGCAGATATTCATCAAGATCTACCCCGAATCCCATAACTGTAAATAACATTAGGGCTGCAAATGCCAGAATAAATCCCCACCCTTTTTTCGGATCTTCATCAAAGTAACTGTATTCTTCCATAGGTACAAAAATAAAGAACTTATGAGAGATTTCATAAGTTCTTTTTATATAATTCGTTTAAAATTTGATTATATAGAGATTGCGTTGATCAATCTGTTTTTATCGCTTAAAAACTCCTCCATAGAGATCATACTTTCAGTTCTCATTACGTCTTGAATATCATCTATCTGATAGATAATTCTTTTTGCGTCGTCTGTATTTTTAGCTCTCACTTTACAGAAGATATTGTATTTCCCTGAAATAACACTCGCTTCGATTACGTTAGGAAGAGTAGATAACTCTTTCAAAACTTCCTGAGTTCTGTTTGATTTTGTTAAAAGGATTCCTATGAAAGCAGTGAAGTGGTAATCCAGCTTTCTGTAATCGATATTAAGAGATGATCCCAAAATAATACCTGCATCCTCCATCTTTTTCACTCTTACGTGAATTGTTCCAGCAGAAACATCCATCTGCTTAGCAATCTCTGTAAAAGGCATTCTTGTGTTCTCTACCAAGAAATCAAGAATTTTCTTGTCTATTTCGTCCAGTTGATAGTTCATATTAGTTAAATTACATTTTTCTTAAAAAATCAAGATATTTTTTACAAATTTATAAAAAATTATTTAACTAAAAAAATTATATGAAACATTAACAATAATTAACATGGATGATAAAAATCATTAAAATATTGTAATTATTTCGCTTCTGATTTTGTAGAATCTGTTTTTATTTCTGTTTTGTCGACGGCTTGTTTTTTATCTTTTTTCCTCTTTTTGAAGAAAGAATTGAAGCTTTTACTCCAAACAATACCTCCTCCATAGGCTTGGTTTGCAGTTCCGTTTGATCCTGCCCCATTTACCATACCGATATTGGAAGGTTTTGAATATCCTCTCAGAACAAGACTTCCGTCATTTTTCTTAGAAATATCATATTCGATCGTTCCTTCTCCTGACAGATAATTGGTCTCTGTATTTTCAGTTTTTGTTAAAGGAATTCCAAGTCCCGTTTTTACTTTAATTCTTGGTGAAAGGGCAAAACTTACTCCCGCATTTGCTCGATCTCCTGTGTTGGAATACTGATCACCTTTCACATAATTAAGATCAATTTGGAACTCATTACTCATCGTATTCAAAACAGATCCTAACTGTTTTAAAAGCATATTATATCCTGAAGATTCGGCAACCCCGGCAACATCCACGTCTACTCCACCCGTATTGGATACGTTGAAACTGCTTAGCAACAATACAGAACCAAACTGAAGAACTTTCTCGCCTTCCTGGCTCATCTTCGCAGCTAATGTTTCTTTAACCTGACTGGAGACGTCCAATGCAGTTACATTCAAATCTACTTTCGGATCAATAAGAGACTGTGTAATATTTGCCTGTAGTAAAATACTGATCGGCTGAATACTTCCCATATTCAGATATTCTCCGGCGTTAGAAACCATTCTTACATAGTTTGCGGTAATATCGAGCGCAGGCTTCATGGCATCTCCATCCCAACGAATACTGCTTCCTTTTTCTATCTGGAATGTTTTATTCAAAATTGCTTTAGAAACAAACGTTCCATTATCTACTCGATAGGTTCCGTTCATGGCAATATTTCCTTGTCGGTTCATTTGGAAACGCAATCTTTCTGCTGCACCTTTTACCATAATATTTCCGACATCATCACCAATTAATACATTTACGGTGGTACCTTTATCTACATCTAAGGCAAAATCAATATTCATATTTGCCCCTGTTTTTTTCTTATCTTCCAATGTTACCAAACCGTCTTTTCCTTCTTTCAAGAACCTCAGCATTTTAAATTCTTCCACATTGGAGGTCGATCCTGAATTAAAAGTAAATGTACTTCCGCTCAGAGCTTTCATATTTGGCGTCGAAATATTAAGCGCAGAAACCGCACCGTCTATATACAAATCGCCCTGTCCGTACACTCTTCCCCAAAATAAATCTAAATCTTTCTGAGTCGTATTCAACACCAGTAAATTATCGGCTCTCATTACAAGGTTGACACCCATTGATGAAATCGTTTCAAACTGTATCGCACCGGAGATATTTCCTTTGGAATTGGTTCTCCCGTCATGAACTTCTATATTATTAAGAATCGCTAAACCTTTCGTTAAAGGAATTACGGTATCATCAAAGGTATAATCTACTCCTGTAAATAACAGTTTTAATCCAAAACCTTTCAAAGCAATATCACCACTGTAATCCAGATCACTGAATTTTCCGGCTACTTTAAGATCTCCTGTTGCTTTTCCTCGTAGATTTCCAAAAACTTTTGTCACAAATTGTTGTGCAAATGCAACATCAAAATCTCTCATTTCTGCCGTGAGATCAATAGTCGGCGAAGCTGTGTTGTTGTTCACAGTTCCGGTAACGTGCAGACTGTTATTTCCGATTACTCCTGCAGAATTTACTTTAATATCAACATCATATACATTCAGGGAAAAACTATTCGTAGCAGAAACGGTAATATCACCCATATCATTACCATTCATCATGATATTGTCTACCGTAAGATCAACTAATGGCTGAAGCGTACTTTTATCCATTTTAATTTTGACACTTCCATTGGCAAGACCTTTTATATCCATTGAATTCCCACCAGCCTGCATTTCAAGCAGTTTTTCGATAGCAAAGTTGTTAATATCAGCATCCAGATAAAAGTCTTTGGCAGATTTAAACTGAGCTTCTTTTATAAAAAGTGCACTTTCATCCGAATAAATCCTTAGATTCCTGATATCAAAATCGCCTTCTTTTTTTCGATATGTAATGGAATGATTGAGATCCGGACTTGTATCTATCGCCCAGGTTACTTCATTAAATTTCACTTCCGTAGGCTCAAATCTGAACACAAAATCACCACCCGCATTTGTTGACTGATTAACATTGATGGCATATTCCTTCAGATTATCTTCCAATTCATCTTCAGGACTTCCATGTTTGAACTTTGTGGCAATATGAAGAATTGTATTGTTCTCATTTCGACCACTTAACGTAATATCTTTCAGAATATTTTTATTGTATTCTGCTCTGCTTATTTTAGCTAAAATCTGCTCATCAAGATTAGCAGTATTAATTCTCACCATCAGGCTGTCGACCATTGCGCTATCCTGCGTGATTTTATCTCTGTCATTAATTTTATATTCCGGGTTGGAGGCTGCAAGAGCTTTATCTGCTTCTGTAATCTCCTCCTTTTTAGTCATGATATATTTTAAAGAAGCCGCATCTACATTTAAAATAAGATTATTAGAATTTCCGTCATACTGCCCATCTACTTTTGCGCCTTGAGGAATTTTCAGATCAGGTAAAAAGTAGCTTACCAAACCCTGCTGAACATCAAAATTCATGGCAAAGTTTTGTCCTCTGTATATTTTTCTTGGAGCCGGACCAACGAGAATTTTATTCAGTCCGTTTTCCACCATTCCGGCAAGATCTGCCAAATTATATCGTCCTGAAATTTTTCCGTTTGCTGCTCCCGGAGCATCTACATCAATTACTCTTCCACCAGCATCAATAAATGTTTTCACTTTGGCATTCGGAATATGATATTTTTGAGTTGCCGTGGCAAAATTGATATTATTGGCTTCAATATCCACCGTAAGATCATTAATAGAAGACATCGACATTTTACCATTCACCGTTCCGCTTACAACTTGCTGACCGGGTTTGTCTGTAAAATAATTCATATTAAGATAATTAATATCAGCATCCACATTCATCGAAATTCTTGGTGTACTGAAATCAATTAACCCTTTTATTGTTGCTTTCGCCTGTTCGTCATTAACAGTGATTAATCCGTTATATTTTTTATGATCCAATAATCCGTCTAAATACAAATTATTGATCTCTTTATTCATAATTTCAATACTTGAAATCTGAGATTTAGTCGTCAAACGCATTGTATTGACATCGAAACTTTGACCATTAATATCAAATCTCCCCGAAATTAATCCGACCGATTTATTTTTTGTGATTACAGAAGTATTTAAATCCCTCACTTCAGCAATTCCGACATATTTAGGCATTGCAGAACTGTAGTCTGTTAAAGAAAAGTTGGTGATTTTTGCCTGCCCAATTCCTGTCATCAGATTTCCGTTTGACACATACACTTGTCTAGGATTTACTTTTGCGGTTCCGTTGTATTTCAATTTTCCGAAGTCATCAGCAAAATTCTTCATTTTTTTAGAAATGAATGAAGGCATCATCGCTTTGAGATCTTTGTAAGTAAAGTCTGCCGAAAGATTATTGGTTTCGATTAAAAAATTACCTTTTAGAATATTATTGACCTTTACTTTATTGGTTGCAATATTCACGTCAGGATTTCTGATCAGAAAATTTTCAAGGGTAAAATTATTCAGCGGACCGGTCATTTTCCCTGCTATATTAAATGGTTTGAAATTATCCCAATTCGTCACGAAATAACTGATATCATATCCACTCACCTGACTTCCCTGCTTCATATTCATTTCCCATTTCACTTTATCAGCAAAATCTGACCAGGAACCGTCATCATGTAAATTAAATTTTATATCGCCCTGTAAAAGTGAATGATCTGTATTTAAAGTTAAATCTTGCAAAAAAAGAAAATCCGGAGTCATCGAAAGTTCGGTAGAAAAAGTATCTACAAAATGAGATTTCCCCCATCTTTTTGTGATGAAGGACATATTGTTAATGATAGCAGAAATATTTCTTCCATTAACTTTTACATTCGGAGCCCTAAGATTAAAATTCGTTGCTGTTAACCATTTTCCCTGTTCTCCTGGAGAATTGAGGTTGACAATGGAAACTTTGGAATCAATAATCTGCAGTCGGGAATCAAGCTGAAAAGGCGGTTTGCTAGGATCCCTTTTTTTACCATTGTCGAATAGCTGTGTGAAACGAATGAAATTGGAAATACTGTCGCCTTTATAGGTAATAACTTTTATGTCAGCATTTTTCAGTGTTAAAGAATTAAAGCTTAGGGAATTATTTTTTGTAATATTGGATGCCAAAGAAAGCCAGTTGGAATTGGCAATAAATTCTTTCGACTGGATAAAATCGTATCCCTTGTAGTCTTTTATTTTTAATCCTTTTATCTTTACATTTCCAAAGAAGTTTACTTCAACACTTTCAGTTGACATCTGTGCCTTGAAATCTTTGTTTACGATCTGTAAAGCCTGATCCGCAGCCCACTGCTTCGTCACCGGGAGATTAATAATGATAAAAACAGCAGCAACTAAAGATAAACCAAGCCAAAAAAGTATCAACAGAAGTCTTGCCCACCACGAATAGCTCGTAACGTCTTTTACCGCCTGTTTACCAAACTCTTCAGCAGTTTCTATAGGATGGTGGATTGCATCTGAAGCCAGTTCAGACGCTTCCTTAACGGTCTCCTTTACAGCGCCTTCAGCATTTTCAACAGCTTTCTGTACCTGATTACCTAAGTTTCCAGCTACCGATTTTTTGTTCCCATTCTCGTTATTATTCTCTAACTTTGCCATTATTATGAGCGACTCTATAATTTTAGGTATTGAATCGTCTTGCGACGACACATCAGCAGCTATCATCAAGGGAAATTCTATTTTGTCGAATATTGCTGCAAACCAGGCTATTCATAAAGAATATGGCGGTGTAGTCCCTGAGCTGGCTTCACGTGCACATCAGCAAAATATCATCCCCGTTGTTGAAAAATCTTTAACTAAAGCAAATATACAACAAAATGCAATTTCTGCTATAGGATTTACACGCGGTCCGGGACTTTTGGGATCACTTCTTGTAGGAACCTCGTTTGCCAAGTCTCTGGCAATGAGTCTGGATGTTCCGCTAATTGAAGTAAACCACCTCCAGGCGCATATTTTAGCGCATTTCATTAAGGATGCAAATCCTATGCCGCCCAAATTTCCGTTTCTGTGCCTTACCGTAAGCGGCGGACATACGATGATCGTCTTGGTGAAAGATTATTTCGACATGGAAATTATCGGAAAAACCATTGATGATGCGGCAGGAGAAGCATTCGACAAGATCGGAAAGATCTTCGATTTAGACTATCCGGCAGGTCCTATCATCGACAAACTGGCAAAGGAAGGAAATTCCGATACTTTTAAATTTAATAAACCAAAATTAGACAATTACGATTATTCTTTCAGCGGAATTAAGACTTCTGTATTATATTTTATCCAAAAAGAAGTTAAAAAAGAGAACGACTTCGTAAAAAATAACATGCACGATCTTTGTGCTTCAGTTCAGAAGACCATTGTTGAAATTTTAATGAATAAACTGGAGAAAGCTGCGAAAGATTTAGATATAAAGGAAGTTGCTATTGCAGGTGGAGTTTCCGCCAATTCAGGATTACGACAAGCAATGCAGGATAATCATGAGAAATTAGGCTGGAATATTTATATCCCTAAATTCGAATACACGACCGACAACGCCGCAATGATAGCCATGGTAGCTCAATTGAAATTTGAAAGAGGTGAATTTACAGATTTAAGAACTTCTGCAACTGCAAAATACGATTTATGAAAATATTATTAGAAGAAAAAATACTTGGAACGCAGTCTAAAAAAAACTCAAAATATTATTGGGTTTTAGAAACGATTACAGGAAAAAATGAAGTGACAGAAAAATCTGAAGACGAAGATTATTTAATGATAAGTTCAGAAATTGGATATGTTCAAAACATAAAGGAAGAAATTGTAGAGAAAATTAATTCAGAAAATGTATTTAGTTTTACTTACGAACCGAAAGAAGGAGATTATCTTTCCATCAAAAATAATTTAAGAAAAAACGAATATTTGAATTTAATTTTTATGAATAATAAGTGGATTGAAGAAATTTATGCATGTTCATACAGAGATTGTGAGGGCGATATTTATACTACAATAAAAACCGGGGTTGCATTTTTGAGTGAGAATGAAATTTACTTTTAATCACTTATACATAAAATTCAGGCAGATTCTAAATATTTAACTATGAAACTTTTTTTTGGAGAAATAAATAGCGGAAAAGCAATCATTAATGATGAAGAGCAGCAGCACATTGTAAAAGTTCTTCGCATGAAAAATGGTGAAGAAATTCATGTGACCGACGGAAAAGGAAATCTGGCATCCGGAAAATTGATTATTGAAGGTAAAAAAGCAAGTATTGAAATCGTAGAGATTAAATCTGATTTACCTGATTTCAGTCCGAAACTTCATATTGCGATTGCTCCAACGAAAAATATTGACCGTATTGAGTTTTTTATAGAAAAAGCTGTAGAAATGGGAATTTCTGAAATTACAATTTTACAAACGGAGAAAACCGAACGCAAAAATATTAACATCGATAAATTAAGAAAACAGGCAATTGCCGCTTCAAAACAGAGTTTGAGATTTCATTTTCCTGTTATTAACGATTTAATTAAAATCCAGGATTTCCTGAAAAATATCCATTCTGAAAGTACTTTTGTGGCGCACTGCCACGAAAATTTAGAAAGAATTGATTTAAAACTAATTCCAAAAATGGAAAACATCACCTTTTTGATTGGTCCGGAAGGTGATTTTTCGGAAAAAGAGATTTCGTTTTTAGCCGAACATAATATTAAAGCTGTTTCATTAGGAAACCAAAGATTAAGAACAGAAACTGCAGGAATTTTTGTTGCTGCCTGGAATTATTACATCAAATCAATTAGCTATAAAATTAAAATTTTAATATAATTAGAAAGCGGTTAATGATGATTAACCGCTTTTTTTATTTAAAATTTTTAAATAAAAAGGATAAAAAATATGGTAAGGAAATAACGTAATCAATACAAAATTCTTAGCATCTTTGAAATCTGCCAAGATAAAGAAATCTGTATACCAATGAAAAACATACAGAAAAATCATGATAAAAGTTAAAAATTTCCGATTGAATGCTCCTAAAAAGCATGAAGCCTGAGCCACAATCCCAAAACCTGTGATAAGTATCCACAAATTTTCGTAAGCGTAAAGATTCAGAATCCAATCGGGAACTTTGATATCCGCCATCCAGTAATTATCAAGCGTATTGATTTTTGCTGCATTTTTATCAATCCAGGTAATTTTACCCGTATTTAAAATCAGATTTTTGGCAACTCCTATAAACTTAGATATTCCTGCTAAACTATAGGTAGACAATATTCCCAGATAAAAATATTGCACCCATTTAAAATCATTTTCTTTATTCAAATTCTTCGGGAGCAGAAATATTGCCATGAAAAATCCGATGATGATCAGGTGATTATTATGTCCGACACTGAAATTAAGCGAAATCGGAAAATTAATAATAGCTATTAATAAGAATATCAGGAAATTCAGAAAATAATTCTGCTTGAATATGGTAATGATTAAAAGTAAAGCACAAATCAGCAAGATACTTACATACAAAATCTCACTCGGATATTGTGGGAAAATAATTCGCTGAATCGGAAGAAACGGTTCATAAATTTCTTTTGGCCACTGATTGATTCTTCTGAAATCCAAATACTGCATCAGCAACCAATACAACGCAAAAATACGCATTGCATAATACGTAACTTTATAATTGAAAACAGTAATCTCTTCGTATTTCATTACAATTTGGTTATCTGTATTTTTTTGATTTTGAACGAAGGTTTTCCCAACTCCCACGGACTGAAACTTTCTTTATACAAAAAAATATTTTCATCCTCCAGAAGATAGCTTTTAATGAAAGTTTTCATCTTTCGGATATTATCTTTTCTATCTTCATTATTGTCAATTTTTCTGCCGTAAAAACTGGTGATTAATCCCAGATTATTTTCATCATACAACTCAGTGGCATTATACGAAAGTCTGATTGTATCGTTTCCATTGATCCTGTATAATCTGTATTGTTCTGCAAGTTTTTCATTTCCACTGGGACTTGTAAACAGCTTCCAACTGAAAAACGGGTAAATTTCTTTTCCGCCTTTTCCCATGACATACAAAGAAACAAACGACAGAAAAAGTGAAATAAAAAAAAGATATTTGGTATATTTCTGCATGGTTACTTGTGTTTTTTAAAGTAAAATATTAATTGAACTCAATATTATTATCTTTCAAATATTTATCAAAAATCTGCTGTCCGCTTCTTATCGAATTCACTGTCCAAAGGATTTTCATTCTTAGAAGCTTTTCTTCATCTAATTTATAATCAATGTTTGATTTTATCAGCTTTTGTTTCAATTCATACATACAAATTGATGCCGCCACCGAAACATTAAAACTTCTCGTAAAACCATACATAGGAATCGCCAATGTCTCATCTGCAAAATCCAGAATTTCTTGAGAAACACCTTCCATTTCAGTCCCGAAAACCAAAGCAATCGGTTCGGTTATTTCGTATTCGGGAAGCATTTTCGCATTATTTTCTAAGGAAACAACGACTATTTTGTACCCTCGATCTTTAATTTTCTGGAAAGATTCTAAATTTCTTGGCATTTTTTCCACCTCAACCCAAGTGTCAGCACCCTTGGTTACTCGAAGATTGGGTTCAAAACTATATTCTTCCTGCAAAGCCACCACTTTATGAAAGCCGCACGCTTCAACGGAACGCACAATCGCCGCTGCATTTCTAAACTGATAAATATCCTCGACGACAGGAAGCACAAAATCAGAACTTTCCGATGAAAAATGCTCAATTTTCGCTAATCTTTCCTCTGTTAAAAACTGTTTTAAATATTCAAAAGTTTGTTCTAAATCTTCCATTCATTTTCAAATCTTTACAAATTAACGTAATTTTGAGAAATGAATCTGAATCAGGTTTAAAAATCTAATAAAAGTCATGTAATGAAACGAAAAGTCCTGCTTATATATACCGGTGGAACCATTGGTATGGAGAAAGATTATGAAACCGGAAGCCTTCGTGCCTTTGATTTCGGAAATATTTTTGAGAAAATGCCCGAAATGAAATTGATGGAATGTGAAGTTTTCGTACATCCTTTCGCTAAGCCACTCGACTCTTCGGATATGGGACCAGAAGAATGGAAAACGATCGCGAATCTGGTTTTCGAAAACTATAAAAAATACGACGGTTTTTTAATTCTTCATGGAACAGACACCATGTCTTATACGGCTTCAGCATTAAGTTTCATGCTAAAAGGATTAGAAAAACCTGTGATTTTAACCGGTTCACAACTTCCTATCGGGGATTTGCGAACGGATGCAAAAGAAAATCTTCTGACAAGTTTATATTATGCAAGTTTGTATGAACAAAATGATGCAGTGATTCAGGAAGTTGCGATTTATTTTGAATATAAATTATTAAGAGGAAATAGAACATTGAAATATTCTGCGGAGTATTTTGATGCATATTCGAGTCCGAATTATCCTATTCTTGGGCAATCGGGAGTTCATCTGAATATTATTAAAGATAATCTTCATCGTTGTGATCCGAGAATTGATTTTCACGTAGACGATCATATTTCGGAAGATATTATTTTCTGGAGAATTTTTCCAGGAATGAATCTGAACCATTTTAAAGAAATCCCTAAAATGAAAGTGTTGATTCTTCAGGTTTTTGGCTCAGGAACAATCTTCAGCAGCGAAAAAACATTGGAAACTTTACAACAAATCCGAAACAATGGAACAGAAATCGTGGTGGTAAGTCAGTGTATTTCAGGAGGAATTTCGTTTGGAAAATATGAAAATAGTAATATTTTCTCAAGAATCGGAGCCATCAGTGGAAAAGATATGACTGCTGAAAGTGCTATTACAAAAGCCATGCACTTAATTGACAACCCAAATTACAAAGGAAGCTTTGCCAATAACTTCGCCAGAAATCTTTGTGGAGAAATTACGGCTTAAAACTGCATTAATAATTTGCATATTCAAGAAAATACTCTATTTTTGCAGTCTCAATAAAGAGAGGTGTCCGAGTGGTTGAAGGAGCTACCCTGGAAAGGTAGTATGCGGGTAACTGTATCGAGGGTTCGAATCCCTTCCTCTCTGCAATAGACTTGTAAATCAATGATTTATGAGTCTTTTTTATTTTACAATACCTTTATTCTTAGGTAATTATACTTTATTACATTTAAAATCTCTGCGACTGTATTATTTAATTAATTCAGAAATTTCAATTTAAAGGTTGCATAAAAGGTTGCAACTTTTTTCATGAGGTTGCATATTAAGCATTTAAAAATCAACACATTAAAAACCTAAATAAGTAATGGAAATAAACAAGTTAAATATCTTGTTTGTTATTTCTAAAAGCAGAATTAATAAAGCTGGTTTAGCACCATTATTTTGCAGAATAACATATCAAGAGGAAAGAAAACAGTTTGCTACAGGATTATTCGTTAATCCATCACAGTGGCAAAATAACAAACAGAAAGCAAATCCACCCAATGAGTATAATAAATTTATCAATTCCCAACTGAGCCTGATTAAGAATGAAATTAATCAGGCTTTTTTATTCCTTCAGCTTCAAAAATCAGATTTTGATACTGAAAAAATCTATAAGCAATATAAAGGTGAAACACAGAATGAGGACAAGACTTTAATGGATGTTTTTAATTATCATAATAATAAGATGAAAAGCTTAGTAGGAATTGAAGGCTCAATTAACAGTTGGGAGAGATACCATAATACACATAACCACATTAAAGATTTTCTATGGTTTAAGTTCAAGAGAAAGGATATGAAGCTAAAAGATATTCAATTCAGTTTCATTACAGATCTTGAGTACTATCTGAAAGTTGAGAAGAAGTTTAAGCCTACCACTACATACAGAAGTATAGGAAGGTTCAGAAAAGTCATTAGAGTTGCAGTAGCAATGGACTATCTAATTAAAGACCCTTTTATTCTGTATAGAACAAAGGAACCCAAAAAAGAGATTATTTACTTAACTATGCAAGAACTGAACTTAATCGAGAACCATAAATTTGCTTCTGACAGGCTTCAACAAGTTGCAGATATGTTTATCTTTTGTTGTTATACTGGTTTAGCATTTCAGGAAATGGCTAATCTTAAAAAAGAAAACATTATCAATAAATTTGATGATAATCTTTGGATAGAAATGTACAGACAGAAAACACAAAGAAAGTTCTCTGTTCCCTTATTACTAAAGGCTATTACTATCATTGACAAGTACCAGTACCAAGATAATGTATTACCTGTTATTTCAAATCAAAGATTCAACTCATATCTAAAAGAGATAGCTGAAATAACAGGAATTAACAAAACACTTACCCATCATATAGCTAGAAAGACTTTTGCTACTACTATCTTATTATATAACGATATTCCTATTGAAATAGTTTCAGAGTTACTGGGGCACTCTAAGATCACAATGACACAGGAACACTATGCTAAAATTATGGATAATAAGATCAATGAATATATGATAGAATTAGGTAAAAAGTTAAAATGATTGTAAATATTAACTGTGTTGTGGTATTTTTGCAGCACAGTTAATTATAATGAGCAATACCATATTACCTAATACTTACTTCCAAGAATACCCAATAGAATTTAAACAAATTAATCCTTTTGATTTTAATGAACATTATACAGTTAGTGACAAGATTCAAATTACTCCTGATGATGATGGATATATAAGTAAAGCGTTAATGCCTATTTTAGAAGCTACTTATGATATTCAAAATACAGTAGTAATTAATGCTGGTGTTGGTCAAGGTAAGTCTAAATCTATTATTGATTTAGCTGTCAAATATGCAAACGATAATAAATATATGGTAATTGTTGCTGTACCATTTAATAATTTAATTAGTCAATATGTAGAAGATTTTTCAAAATTTATTGATATTGGAAAAATTTTTAATATTCAGGAATTGCCATTGGTAAACATCTCTGATAAAGATAACAGCAATGATTTTAATGTAAAAGATTTTAGAATACATGTTATGACTGTCAACGCCTTACTTGGTAATGGTGGAGAAAACTTAGTTAGCTCAAAAAAAAGAATTAAATATTTTAAAAAATTAGTATCCGCTTGCAATACTGGTAAGAAGTTAGTGATAATTTTTGATGAGATACATGACAGTATCTATAATTTTAGAGAAGAGAATATTTTCAATCTATGGAAGTTTGAGGGCTTTATTCATAAGATTTTAACAGTAAGTGCTACATATAATGAAGCTTCTAAAGAAGTTATCAAATACCTTTCAGAGTTCACAAACAAAACTATTCAAATTATTGAATCAGAGAGAAAAAGATTTATAGAAAAACAAAGTAGATTACATATTAATTTTTATTCAGGATATGAACTTGATAGTAATAAAAGACTTATTAGTTTAGTGAACCATTTTGTAGAAAAAAATAAACCATTTGACATAATGGTGTATTCAAAAAAACTAACAAAAAAGCTAATTGGAAAACCAGATTCTAAATCTGAAACTGTAAAAGTTTCAAATATACTTTACCCTATAAGAAGTAGAATTAACAGATGTTATTATGACCCACTAGATAAAAAAGCTAATAAAACTTTTGATTCAAAACTAATAAACATTGGCACAAACTTTACTACTGGTGTTAATATAAAAAATAAGAATCATCACTTTATTGTTATTCTTCCACCAGAAGCTAATTTATATTATGGCATGCACAAAGGTGCTTTTACAAGTGGATTGAACTCCATTGTGCAATCTTTAGCAAGGCAGAGATTGAAAGGCGACATTCATGTATTTCTTACTAATCCACCTTGCATTAATATTGATTCCTTTCCTCATTCTTCAGAACAAAACAACATATTAGAAGATGTTTTTAGAGAAATTTCATATAAATCATTAGACAAATTTAGTTATACAAATATTAATAATCAAGCAAATACTTTAAGTGGTAAGTTTAAAGAATTGTATGAAAGCGTATCTAAGGAAATCTTGCACGTTGATAAAATAAAAAGAGTTGGAATGAATAGGCTTTTATATCCATCAAAAGAAATATTTATTTTAGAGAAAGGTGAAAAGTTTCTTACAAAAAAATTCTTTGGGGGAAACATATCAGCTTATTTTACTTGGGCAGCTATTACTAATCAATTTCTTAATTGTAAATTAGAAAGTTTACATATTTCAAAAAAGATTTATTTGAGTTCAGATAAATTATTTGAACAAATTTCAGACATATATAATCAAGAACTTAAATTTATTGGTTCACTTTGGAGACATAAAGAGGATAAGATAGAATTTTCTCATAATTTATCCGATTTTGAATTATTGAAATACTTTGAAGAGTTATTTTTTAAGTCTTTTGAATTAAGATTGGATAAAGAAAAACTTACACTATCAGACACGAATAAGATATATAAAATATTGGTTGAGTTAATTTTTGACTCACATTTTGTTTCAAGTAAAGAATTTCAAAAGTTGTATTTTAAATCTTGTGTTTATTTTGCTTCAAAGATTAATTTAGATGATAGTAATGTCGTAGAAATGTTAAATTCAAAACAAAAAGAAATAATCAAATTATATCAGGACTGGTGGAAATTAGTCAGCTTACTAGATTTCACTAAAAAGAAGATAAAGCTTAAACATAAACTATCCAATAATCCATTTCCAGAATTCGTTTCTTTATATAATGAGTTAGACATTGAAAATAACTTTAAAGAATTACAGAAGCTTGATATAGCTATTTCTAAATCTTTAATACCCTTTAAAAACACATTAAGTAAACAAAAATCTAAAATACAAATGATTGAAAGTTTTTATGGATTATTGATTAAAACATTCTTCAATGGTAATTTAAAATCTACAAAAATTCTAGGAGAGTCTGCATATCATTACATATTGGAAGATTTAGTATTTGAAGAGTCTAAACTCTTAAACCTAATCTACAATCGTTTTCCTGAATATATAATTTAAAAAAGCATCATTTTTTCCAAATACTTATATAATAATAAGGAAAAAGTAATGCTTTTTAAACACCAATCTCAATTTTGAGGTTGGTTTTTTGTTTTCTGGAAACCACCAGTAACATAGTTATATTCATTTTCAAAATTAAATAGTGAACCAAAAATATTAACAATTAAACTTTATAGCAATGCAATTAAAACAATCACAAAGACAACAAGTAAAGCTCAGATTAGGATTGTCTGGAGCATCTGGATTTGGAAAGACCAAATCAGCCTTATTATTAGCTTATGGGATGACACAAGATTGGAGCAAAATAGCTGTTATTGATACAGAAAATTCTTCTGCTTCTTTATATTCTGATTTAGGAAATTATAATGTTCTGGATTTACAAGCTCCTTATTCTCCTGAAAGATATATTCAAGCAATAGAGTTATGTGAGAAATCAGGAATTGAAGTTATCATAATAGATTCTGCAAGCCATGAATGGAATGGTACTGGTGGATGCTTGGAAATTCATGAAAAACTGGGAGGTAGGTTTCAGGATTGGGCTAATGTAACCCCAAGACATCAAAACTTTATCAATAAGATATTGCAGTCAACTTGCCATATTATCACTACTACCAGAAGAAAGATGGATTATTCATTAGATATTGGTAGCAATGGTAAGGCACAAGTAGTAAAGCATGGAACTAAAGAAATTACCAGAGATGGTTTTGAATATGAATTAACTATCAATTTTGAACTGGTCAATGAAAATCATTTGGCTAAAGCATCAAAGGATAGAACAGGATTATTTATGAATAAACCTGAATTTGTAATTACTTCTGCTACTGGTCAATTGATATTGGAATGGTGTAATTCAGGAGCAATCATTAAACAAACAAATAATCAGAACACCTTTACTGGTGATTCTCGCTTCTCTAAAGAAGATATTCTCAATAAAATTAGTACCAGTAACACTATTGCAGAACTTTTGGCTATTTATAAACAATACCCAGAATATCAGGAAGAATTAAAGAATGAATATGAAACAAGAAAGTCATTCTTAATTAGACTATCTAACCCACAAAACTTTTCTACCAATGGAAAACACTATTGATTTAATTGAAGAAAATAACAAACTGCAACTTTCTCCTGTACAGCATTTATCACCAGTAGCCAAGATACTTGATATGACTGTTCTTTCTCAAAGTCAATATCAAGACAAGCCTTTTATTGAAGCAAATACACAAGAGATTGATATTTACAGTTTAAGAAGTGATTGTATAATTCCTGTATTCTCTAAAGATAATGAGAAAACTATTGCTCATCAGGAATTTATTGAAATCACACAGAATTGTATTGCTAAAATATTTCCTAACCAAATTTTTATTGAACCTGAAATCAGAGTTTCCCATCAAATTAAAGGCAGAACTCCTGATGCTATCTATAAAAATGCAAAGGATTTATTAGATAATGAAAGAACACAATATTTTGAAAGAATGGCTTTCATAATTAAGATTCCTAGTATTACAGACTTTGTTACTGGTAATGAATTATCCCTTACAGTTGGTGGGGTTAGAGCATATAATCAGGAAAATCTTTACAATAAAAAGACATTTGAGAAGTTTAAATTCTTTGTAGGGTTTCAGAATAAAGTATGCTGTAATCTCTGTGTTTGGAGTGATGGTTTTGTTGATGATTTGAAAGTAAGTTCTTATGAGGAACTGCAATCTAAACTATTAAACATATTAGGTAACTATAATGCAGAAAATCACCTATCTGAAATGAAGCAATTTGCAGACTATTCTTTAACTGAACATCAGTTTGCTCAACTGTTAGGTAAAACAAGATTGTATCAACACTTACCTAAAAGTGAAAGACAAGCTTTGCCATTATTGCAGTTTACTGATGGTCATATTAATACAATCACAAAAGATTATTATGAAGATGAAAGCTTTTGTAGAGATAATAACGGAGATATAAATCTTTGGAATCTCTATAATCTTTTTACACAAGCCAATAAGAGTAGCTATATTGATACATTTTTAGATAGAAATTTGAATGCCTTTGATTTTACCAAAAGTATTCAGCAGACACTTAATGGTAATTCAAATTATCATTGGTTTTTGAGTTAATTCTTGTAACCTCTTCCAGAATGGAAGGGGTTTTACATTAAGGATATAATATTTTTTTAATCCTATCTTTAAATTCTTCTGGGCAGCCTATTATTAACCTTTCTTTTTCACTTTCAGTTATTTCACTTTCAGTTAGCCATTCTTCATGATTAAGATTCCATTGACTCTTATCATAGAAGTGTTTTATTTTGCCACTCTCGTAAAATGTATAATCATTATCAAGCATTCCTTTTTTCATGGAATTAATGCTACAAATTATTTTATCTTCCATTTATTCTATTTTATTTGAAAAATCTAACATCATATGATATAATGTTAAATTTTTGCCAGATTTAGTTATATGTTTTGATTTATAGGAAAATTCAAAGTTGCTTATGAATTTATATTCAGTGAATTTAGTGAAAAATTTACATTGCTTCTCAATATCTGTTTTCTCTACAAAAAAACCTAACATTCCATTAACACCATAATATGTTGGATATTTTTCATCAACAAATCTATCTATACCCTCTTTTAAATATGCATTATATAAGCTACTTTTATTAAGTGGTGATTTACCATTCAACCTCTTACATTCAATGATGTAAGATGATTCAGTAGAGTAGAAGCTTTTTTTTAGATCAATCACTTCAATATCGGAATAACCTCTCTCATTATAATTATCATCTATAAAAGCTGTCTCCGTCTTGAAAAGAAAATTATTTAACCCTAATTGATCTCTTATAATTTGATTGTTTAAATAATCTTTGTAAAGTCTATTCTTAATTTTATTTTCATTATTTTCAATACAATCAAAATCTTCTAGCATTTTTATATAACATAGATATATTTGAGATAAGATATACTCAAAATTCTCATTAATATATAGTCTTATATATTTAGGGTTATTAATTTTCATTATATATATTCTCCATTATCAAGTTTGAAAAAAGCCTCAATAAATTCAGCTAAATCTAGGTATGCTAATGCTGTGTGCCAAGATTTGTATTGATTAGGTTTTGCAATATAAAAGAAATCATCTTCAAAGCCTTTAATATCTTTTTGCAAATATAAATTTTCACTTAATTTTTCAAAACCTAATTTAGTTAGGAAAATAAGTAATTCATTATTATCATTTTTACTCCATTGAATGGCATTAAAACTTGTTGAAGGATTTGGTATTATTTTGAATTTCATTAAAATAGTAAATTCAGACCATAGGATTTCTGTTTCAAAATAGTTGCCATCAGATTTAAATCTTTTACTAAAATGATCATTAAATATATCAGCATAATTTTCTAAAAAGTGTTCTTTATATTTAATTTTCCCTATAATCTTTCTTTTATTTTCAATACTACCTTTTAATAAGGGAATTGTAACATTGTTTGCATAACTAATTAAAGCTTTCTCACTTGGTGAAATGTTGTATAGCTTATTTAGAAAACTATTGATTTGTTTCTCTACCTGTAATATTTGTATATCTAAGTCTTGGCTTTCATAATCTGAAAAATCTCTAGCATTTCTCTGGCTAAATAAAAGTTTCAATTCCTCGGAGTATGTTTTTAAAATGCCATTTTCATCAATTATCAGTGGAATTGAAAATTTATCATCTTTATCATGTGACTGCTCCCTCTCAATTCCTATAGAAGAATTAGTTTGTAATAAAAAGTAACTAAAAAAATCAGAATTAAATAAGCTCTCAAGAGTATATATAATATTTTTAGCATAATCATTCAATGGCTTTATACCTGTTATTGCATCAGTATAAATAACATCTATTGATGAAATAGCTGCTTTAGCTCTAAATTCACTAGTTATACCCTTACCTACAAGTAATACAGGTGCTTTGAAAAGAGATAATTTTCTTGGTCTATGAACATATTCTAGATTTTCAAGAAAATTTGCTGAATACTCAATGTTAAAAGGTCTTAACCCTTTCTGTTTTGAAATAATAGAATGGTCTATCTTCTTATGATCTAAAATTTTATTTTCATCACCACCATTTACAATTATACCTTTGCCAAACAAAAAATTTTTTTCATTATTTATATAATCAAAGATAGATTTTGTTGATTTAAATCTTTTTATAAATTGGTAGTCTAATATATTCCCATAAACTAATACTTTCCATATCCAATCTTCATCTATAAGAAAACCTTGTGTAATTTCTTTTATATCATATTTTTCAATAATAATTAACTTAAATACTTCAAAAAATATGTTTGGCTTAAGAGAGATATGTTTTATTATATTTTCTCTTAATAGGCTTTCATCACTCTGCTTTTTATAAAATATTATAGTTGCAGGTGCAATTGCACTATCACTTGATTGATTGAATATTTGGTGTCTGACAGATGAGAGTTCAATAACCTTTCTAAGAGAGAAATTATTTAATAGATAATTTCTGAAAATTCCTTTTTTATTTTTTCTACTAACTTTATATAAAATTTTACTTACAACTATTAAAGCAGCTTCATTAAAATTAAAATCTGAAACCCTGACTAAAAATGCTTCTGCAATTTCTCTATTATCAATCTCAAGATTAGATCCCTCTATTCTTTTTCTATTTTCAACATATTTTTCAAACAATTGTTTTTCCTTAGCATGTTTAGTTTTCCAAGGAGGATTTCCTAAAATAAATTCAAAAGAATGCTTTTGCAATTTAATATTAAAATCATGATTTAAATCAAAGAAATCTGCAACAAAAAAGTTTTTATTAACTAATGCTGGTAGTTTAAAGTCACTAATACTTTTAGGAACAAGATTGTCTAATAGGGTTATATATAGGGAAAAGATAGCAACACTAATTGCATTTTCGTCTTTATCAATTCCAAAAATATTTGTAGTTAATAGATTTATTAAGTCAATCTTATATTTTGTATAATTGTCTTCACTATCTTTATATGAAGGATTTATTTTCTTGTATTGATTTATTATTAATCTTAAAGTTTCAACTAAGAAAACCCCAGACCCACATGCTGGATCTAAAACTTTACAATTAAAAGTTTCATTATTGCTGTTAAAAAAATGCTTAACTGTTTCTTTTTCAATGTAGTCTACTAAGAATAATGGTGTGTAATAAGCTCCTTTTACTGCTTGATTTTCAGCTCCAATAAATCTTTCATAGATATTACTAATGAATTCAATTGGAATTATAGAGAAATCATATAAGTTAAATAAGGATAATATTGTTGAGTCTTTTAATAATTTTCCTCCTTTTAATAAAGCTATTAAAATTGATAAATGTTCATTAGTAACAAATTCATTCTCTGAAATTATTTCCTCATCAATTTTATACTTTAATGGAAAGAGATTATCTCCAAAATCTTCTAAAATTTCAGTAAATAACTTATAGCAATCTTCTTTTTCTGCGAGTATATTATGGAAATCATTCTGATTCTTGATTTTATATTTATCTAAATTTATTTCTCTATCTATTAAATAGCGAATAAAAATAGATCTTCCAATTAATGAATTAGCAATTTTAGAATTTAAATTATAATCTAATATTAATTTCTTTCTAAATTCACTTATATTATTTAACAGAAAATAATCAACTCTATTTTCTTGTTTAAATTGTTTTTGAAATTTATCCCACGTTTTTCCTGTTATAATTTCAAAATAATCAAAATCCTTAAGATTATTATTTTTTATTACATCAAGACCAGTTCTACTATTTAATAATTTAAATCCATTCTTTATTATCCATTGTTTTCCATCATTAATGAAAACTATAGGAGATTGATTAAAATTCCAAATTTGTATCTCTATCTCTTCTTGCTTGTCAGAATCTTTATAATTTTCAAAAAATAATATTAATGGCTCTCCTTTAATACAGAAGAAAGCAGTTGGAGAAAGATCAATCAATGATTGTTTAGCTCTACTATTTAGAAAATCAGTACTTTCTTTAAATAAATCATCAAAATAAAATAATTCTTCTTTTTGAAACAAATTAAGCTGTTCTAATAGAGAATTAGTCTTTTTAAAAATATTTATAAATTCTTCTAAATCATTGTATGAATATTTAATTTCAGAGAAATGTTTAATCTGAATTTTATTAAAGTCTTCATTCGAGTAATGATTAAAATTATCTACACAAAATTGTTTTAGTCTTTCAGAGATTTTTAAATCAAATTTTTCTTTATAATAAATTGTATTTAAAATGCATAATTGAGGTAAAGGGTTTTCCTCTAAAACTAAATCTAAAATATTAGTATCTAAGAAATTAGTAAAATCATTAGTAAATAAAAAACTTTGAGCCTTGTAATCAAATATTATTGATGAGAAATTAAAAAATGTTGATTTTGGCAAAACATAAGCATCAAATAATTCCCATCTTATTTTTTCATTCTTAATTGCCCAAGTAGATTCAACTTTCCATAAATCAATAGTAAACCCTGCTAAATTGATCTTATATCCATTAAAACTATTAATTCGGAAATCATAATTTTTTAAAAAATTATTTAATGCTAAATCATCTCCCTGATAAACGATATCTATATCTCTTGCTTTTTCATTATACTGTATGAAAAAATTTCTAATTACTCCACTAAAAATATATATATCAGAAAACTGTGACAGACTTTCAATAAAATCTATTATTTCTGTCACAGTAATTTTTTCTAAATATTGTAAAAAATATTTAGCTTCATTTTTAATATGTGTTTCTGTACTAATTAATTCTTTGTCCACTTATTTTTTGATAGTGCTTTAATGCATATTGGTCAGTCATTCCACTGATGAAATCAACAACAACTCTAAGTTTATAATAAAGATCCAAATCGTTAAAACATGGATTTATATTTTTAACAATTTTAAATCTTACTTTTGATAATCTTTTATATTCTTCAGTAGTGAGTTTTTGCTTTTTTTGTTTTTCAAATTGTTCCATATATATTGGAGAAAGTTTTGAAAAATATTTTTGTATAGCTAAAGTTTTATTAATATTCTTATTTAGTTTGTTATCAGTATTGCCTTTTTCTTGAAATATTTTTTGTTTTGATTGTAAATCTTTAATAATATTTTCAATTTTTCTCTGACATGTTTTAATTAAGTTTTCTTCTATTGCAGCATCAATTATAGATTTTGAAATTAAAGCTGTGGTTCTGTTTGCAAAACTATCATCTTTTTTTAAGAATATGAAATCTATGTAGAATTCTAATAGCCCTACTATAACTGAATACCCCGTTGATTCTAGATTATTAATTTCTCTAGATTTGAAAATTTCAGTACTAAAGCTTTTAACAATTTCATAAACATTGTCTTTATCATCTTCAATTAATTCTTCATTATAAGTCCCATTCTCAATTCTATCAAGATTATTTATAAAATTGTCAAAGCTAATTTTAACAAAATATGCAATTAGTTTTATCCTAGCATTGACAATTTTATAAGTTTCATCTTGAAATTTATCGGTTAATATATCATAAACCTCTCTACAAACCTCAATTTCTTTATGCTGCCCAAATTTTTTTGCAATATGATCTAAAGAATAAATGCCCTTGTTAAAGCCATCTTCCATATCCATACATAAATATGCTATTGTATCTGCTGCTTCCATTAAATAGCAAAGGGGATGCCTCAGTTCTCTGTCTTCTAATTTTAAACCTGTTTCATTAACAATAAGATTAAAATATTCTAATTCAGAGTAAAAAATGCCATGTTTATTGTTTTCAATAAAATTATCATTAAAAATTTCACCTATAGTTTCTTTTTCTTTTTTCTTTAACTTATTGATTTTTTTGAAATTAGGATACTTTATTGATGAAGCAAGTGTTGCATATGTTAAGTTTAATCCAAAAGGATCATTTAATGTTTGTAATTTAGTTAGAACTCTTAAGCCTTGTGCATTACCATCATAATGAACAAAATCGCTTTTCTGATGTGGATTTAGAGTATTGAAATATTCTTTTTCTCTTTCAAATAACTCTTTAAAATAATTGCAAATAATTGTTTCTCCAAAATGTCCAAAAGGTGAATTACCTATATCATGAACTAAACATATATTTTGTAACAATATCGGAATTATTCTAAATAATTCTGATTCTGTTTTGCCTGTTATTCTTTGAAACTTTTCAGATTCTGATAATTTTATTCCAAAAGTATAACCTAATGACATAACTTCATTGGAATGTGTTAATCTAGAATGAATATTATCATCAGTTGTTAAAGGGAAAACTTGTGTTTTATCATGCATTCTTCTTAATGCAGGGCTATAAATTATCCTTCCATAATCACTTTCAAATGCATTTCTCCTGTCTGTTGGTGTTGATCTCCTTATTCTTTCTGATGACAATAGTTTTGTCCAATCCATAATTATTAGTTTTTATGTAAATATAAACCTTATAGATATAATTAAAAACATTAGAATTTTTTTTTTTTTTGAAAATTTTTATAACTATAAAATTTATTCAAGTTTAAATCCCCCTGTAAAGACCCCCACCCATCCTTGGGAATGGAAAACATCCCCCCACCAGTAATAATAGAAAGAAAATTTTGACAGACAATAATACAATCAATGTGATAGTTCATGTATTATTGCTCACAGTTCTTTTGTTCTTGGTGTTATTTCTAACTTAAAATTCAAAAACAATGGTAACAATTATCAACTACAAAAAAAGAGAAAAAGAAGATGGAACAACATTCTTTGTTTTGGAAATTCAAGGAGGAATTGAAATGGTTATGAGCCAAACCACCAATCAGTTCTATGCTACATCTAAAAAGGCATCAATAACATCAACATTTGATGAGCTAGCTTGTCAAGCATTAATAGGTACTCAAATGCAGGGTAACATCATTAAGCAAGAATGTGAGCCTTATGAGTACACTGTAAAAGACACAGGGGAAATAATAGTACTTAACCACAGATTTATGTATTCACCTCATGAGCAAGAAGATATTAATGTACTTAGTAAAACACCAGTAAGTAATATATTTGTTACTGGTAGCTAAAAAGAAAAACAAAATATCCAATTTTATCTTAAAATCTTATATAGGTTTAAGTAATATTTGGAGGAGTTTTTAAATTGTAAAAGCATTATTTTTTCTCTTTTATTATATATAGTAAAGGAAAATATAATGCTTTTCAATTAATATAAGAATTTCTAATTTTTTAACTATACAGATTTTCCTCTTGTATTACATAGTAAAAGGAAAAGTTGTGCAGTTTTCAAAATATAAAATTATTTACTGGTATTCAGAAGGATCTTTGCAAGAATTGAAAATTACCAGTAGATATATAAACATAACTATGGTCTAATTACTAGATATTTAGACTTTTTATAAGATTTAAAATTAGAGTAGATTAATATTAATAGCCATAATATTCTAAGTTAACTTGCTATTGTTGAAATTCATGATTTCAAAGACTTCAACCTCTAACTTTTGGGCAATAATATATAACGTGTAAGCTGTAGGATTAGTATTTCCAGCTTCAAGTCTACTCATATTGGACTTTTCAAAATTGCAAAGTGCAGCCAATTCAACTTGAGATATTTTCTTATCCTCACGCAGTTGTTTGATTCTTTTACCAATAGCAATTTGAAACTCTTTTTTATCCACACTTCTAGATTAATAGCCAAAAGTGGTCATAAATGATAATTTTATGGTTATCATTATTGATAACTTTAATATATTTGCTTAATAACATTAATACTTACAAATATGAAACGGATTTATACATTAACACTATTAGTACTTGCACTAATAAGTTTTCAACTATCTTTTGCTCAAAGTAATACTACTATTGATACTCAATATAGAATGAAGCCAGACAGAAATGTAGCAAAGGAGAATAATTATTTTTACTTTGATGTATCTCAAGGTAAGTTATATACAAATGATAAAGATTTGGATATTCAAAAACAATATTACATTAAATTCAAAAATTCCTTTTATGATAATGGGGGATTATATAATCTTGGATTTGAAACTGATGTAGTGCAACATACATTAAATAGAAGAACTAAGTCAGAATTGGGTGCATTTGCTATTATCTATGATGAGAAGAATGGAAACATTATTGGAGTTAGGATAGTTACTGAATATTCAAGTGAAATTTATCTAACAGAATTTGGAGCAAAGTTCCTTAATAAGATATAGTCAAATGGGAACTTTATTATTTATCATTTCAGCAATTCTATTCCAGTTACCATTTGCAACATATCAAGATACTATTAGAAGGCTTAAAAGAATGGAATCAATAGATCCTTTAAAAGCTTTTAACTATACCCTTGAAAAGGGCAGATTAGCTGATAATAAAGTAATTTCCTTAGTGGTGTTTATCAGTGGTTTTGTTTTTTCAATAATATCCCTGTTTAAAGGAATTAATTTACATTGGTTAATAGTTGTTGTTTTTAATATTATGTGTCTTTATTTTGTAACCCCCTTTATTGCATATAGGCTATATCCAATAGGAATGGTTTATGATAAAAGAATGCTATTAATTAAAACAACATTATATATCATTCTGGGAATTATATTTTATCTTGTAGCAAATAGCTTTAAATAAATGATTTTGAAAATTACATCAATAATTACTAAAAACTAATACTAGACCACCATCAACAGGTGGTTTTTTTACATCTAAAAAATGAAAAATGATATATACAAATATTTAATTTTTAAACTAAACAGTGAACATGCAGATTATGAATTTGATTTAATTGCTATTCCACCTTATGAAATTATTGAGAATGGATTATCATTAGAATCTTATGAATACTTTGGAACTATAACTGAAATTCTAAATCAAAGAACTAAGCATATATTATTATACTTTAATGCTGATGTTTTAATGAAGGTGGAATTCCTATTTAAAGGAGATTTGATAAACTCTCTAAAAGAACAATTAAACAATATCAATGTAGAACTACCAGATTATTTAATGTTGGCATTAAAGAATAATAAGAAATACACAATCCTAATGTATCAGAATAAAGTACTAAATAAACAAACCACTTAAAAAAAATGAACGATATTAATCAGCAAGTTTCTGAAATAACGGTTTCTTATAAACCTGTTAGAAATACTAACAATCAAATAACTTCAAGTTTTGATGCTGTTAAATTAGTAAGGAAAGTTTGGAATGAAAATACAATAGAGATGTAGGAAGAGGTAAAAGTGATTTTATTGAATCAGTCTAACTTGGTATTAGGAATATATAGCTTATCAAAGGGTGGCATGAATTCATGCTTGGTTGATGTAAGACTAATTCTATCAGTTGCACTAAAATGTTTGGCTACTGGTATTATATTAGTTCACAATCATCCAAGTGGAAACCTTAAACCAAGTAGTTCAGACTTGAGCATAGTTGAGAAATTAAAAGAGAGCTGTAAGCTGTTGGACATTTCACTTCTTGATAGTCTCATCATTACAAAAGAAAGATACATGAGTTTTGCTGATGATTCATTATTGTAATGTTGAAAAATAGGAGCAGTTTTAGGCATACATTTATTTAAAGGTAACATCAGTGGTTGAAGGAGCTACCCTGGAAAGGTAGTATGCGGGTAACTGTATCGAGGGTTCGAATCCCTTCCTCTCTGCAGATTTTAAAGTCTTAGGTTTTATACTTAAGACTTTTTTATTATATTTAATAAAACTATTAATAATTTTAAACTATAACTATGAAAAAAAATTTAGTCTTAACATTATTTATTATGTGTATTTGGCTTAAAGCACAAGAAACACCTAAATATGTTTATGGAGAAATAGTGGGAACCTCAAAATTCTTAAGCAAAAAAGTTCTTGTTGAAATAGATTACGGCCAAGCAACAAGCTTTTGGGAAAGCAATCGCATGAAAAATCCTGATGGTTCTAATAAGGAATTTAATTCTATGGTTGATGCAATGAATTACATGGGAGCATTGGGATGGGAATTTCAACAAGCCTACGTTGTAACTATTGGTCAACAAAATGTTTATCATTGGCTTATGAGAAAAGAGTTTAATGATTTAGATTCTAATATTAAAGAAGAAATGAAAAAAAACTTTCCTACAAAAAGAGATCTAAAATAAGTTTCACGATTCAGATATTTAATTTTTATTTTTATAAAAAATATAAAAAGCTCCCAATCAAATCGATTGGGAGTTCTGCTTGAAAAAGATAAGCTGATTTCAAACTGTAAAATAATCTAGTTATATGAATGTTTCATGGTGTTAAAATTAATTGCACATTGTCAAAAACTGATGGCTCATTTGTACTTTGAAATTTGCTTCTGATTTTAATCTTGTATAAATCATGCTTTCAAAGGCTTGAACTTCTTTTAATTTCTTATCAATAAATTCTGCGGTCTGGACAATGGAGAATATAAAGTCCCTGTAAACTGCCATGTTCACAGTCTGCCCATAAACAGGGAGATATGCTTTAAGAAAGGGAATAGTAGATTGATGCGTATTATAATTCACGCAATACCCTGCTCCTTCTCTTTTGGTAATGATTTCTTGGTTATTGATAAAATCGAGAATATTTTCATTTTCTTTATTAACATTTTTGGAAAGATGCTTATTAATTTTATCTAAAATATGCTGAGCATACTCCATCATTGTGATGGTTTTCCATTCGAAGACGTGATTCATTCCCTGAAATTTTTTAGATTGATTCTCGTTGTTGTAGGTTGTGCAAAAAGAAATCCCGATTTTGTCGTAGTATGGGAAAAAACAGTCTTTAATCTGAATAGATGCATCTGCCTGCAGCCTGTCATTCGCAAAGTTGTAATAAACATACTGAATATAAAGATCCGCAAGAGTTCTCAGATAATCTGTTTCGCTGGCGTTGTGATATTCTTCAAACCATTTTTCGAGATTATCGTAATAGTGGTTTTGAAATTCATTAAAGGTTAAATATAATGGCAGTTCCATAGCTCTGTAATTTTGATATGACAAAGCTAATGGCGTAATACGACAGAACTTGACGTGTTTTATTTTTATTTAATTATTTTCTCTTGTCTTGAAACAAAAGAAACAAAAATTCAAGACTGGAAACTCCGGCTAAAAATTAAAGATTACTCCTAAAATTCCCAAAACTCGTGCGATTCAACATTAATGCTTCGGTTCGGTATTTCTCTCACACTCAAACAGTGGGAATTTTTTAACGGATTAATCATTAATTTTCTTAACGCCTCCGTTTCCTAGGTCAAGAGTAATGCATATTGCCTAAAGCCTATTACTTACAGCTATTTACTTATCATAATTCAGCATAATGAATTCGAAGTAGTGGATCATCTTCATATAGTTTTCGATGCTTAGATATTCGTTGGTGCTGTGGATGGATTGTTTCTTAGCATCATTAATTTTGATGGGCATGAAACGATATATATTTTTGCTGACAATCTGATATTTATAAGCATCGGTAGCCCCAATTGTGAGGTAAGGTGTAGAAATTGCAGATGGATAAATTTCTTTGATCCCCGCCTGAATTAGTTTAAAGGCTTTTGTATCGGTAGGCGACACGGCAGATGCTTCTTTCACGTTGTCGATTTCCTGAACCTCGACATTAAATCCTTTGGTTGCTTTGGCAATATGTTCTTTGACCTGTTGAATAGTATTGCCAGGGAGAAGCCTAAAGTTGACAACGAACTCTACTTCGGGAGAGAGGACATTGGGTGCATCGCTACCCTTCATCATTGTAAGAGCTGTAGTGGTACGAACTAAAGAATTAGTAGAATTATTCTTTGTCATCTTCGATAAAAGTACAGGCCTTAACAGCCATTGATTGGCAATTGCTACTCTATTCATAAATGGCATTGAGCCTCCGATACTGTCGAAGAACTGTTTGATAAGCGGGGTCATCATTGGCTTCATCTGGTCGGTTTCTAATCTGTGCATGATGATGGCTGCTTTTCCAATGGCACTTTCTGCAGGAGGCATTGATGCATGTCCACCCAAACCTTTAACTTTAATTTTAACGGAGAGAAAACCTTTTTCAGCACAGCCAATGACTGCAACATCTGAGTTGATTCCTGCAACACTGCCCTTTTCCAGAACTAATCCACCCTCGTCATATACCGCATCGAACTTGATGTTTTTTTGTTTGAAATAGTTGGCAATATAAACTGCACCCTGTAATCCGCCAACTTCTTCATCGAATCCGAAAGCAAGGTAAATGTCTCTTTCGGGAATGTGTTTATTTTTGATAACGTTATTAAGAGATTCCATTAAAGAGAAAAGCATTCCTTTCATATCAATCGAACCTCTTCCATATATCCTTCCATTGGCAACAGCACCGGAGAAAGGTGCAAAATCCCACTCATCTGAAACTTTAGAGACGGCTGGCAATGGTTTATCATCGGGTCTGAAAACATTTTCGCTTTTGTCTTTTACAGGTGCATCTCCGGGAGGAACGACATCGGTATGTGAAAGAAATAAAATGGGATCAAGGGAAGAGTTTTTACCCTTTAGCTTATATACTAATCCGTATCGATTGACTTCAACATATTCAACATTTTGATAAATGAGAGGGTAAGATGTTTTTAGATACTCTTTAATTGTATCGAATGGGGAGAAATTAAACTCGCCCAACTCTCCTGAAGATACCGTGGGGATCTTCAAACCTCCTGAAAGTCTTTGAATGGCAGAATCGTTTCTTATCATTTTCCAGCCTTCTGCTGTCGCTGCATTTATCTTCTTAAAAGAATAGGTAAATGTTCTGATTAAAACAAGAACAATTAAAACTATAATAAACCCGAGGATGATGAAGATAATTTTTTTCATGGTGATTTTATTACCGGTGTTTGTTTATGCTGATAATTTTACAGATGCTTTACACTTTTTGTTGATAATATTTACTTTGCAGTTGTAAATATTATCTTCTAAGTTATTAAAATATTAACCAAAGTTGATAAAAGTATTTTTGAAGTTTTAAACATTTAAAATAAAGTATGAAGCAGTTATCATTGAAGTTGCCCATATTGTATTAAAAGTTAGAAGAATATTCTGTAAAGTTGCTACAATTATACTCTGAGTAATCAATTATATTATTCGAGTTGCAAAAATATTTTCCTGAGTTTATCTAATTTATTTTAAAGTCTGGAAAAATAAAAATTCCTGCACGAAGATTATTGTTCAGTACAGAAATTTCTTTTATTATTTTCAAAGTTTCAGATTACGGTTTGATCTTACTGAATAAAATCCCGGAAATCTGTCTGTATTGCGGACTTGTTGCTCCGAAAACGGATTTTACATATAGTTTTACTTCTTTTGCTGTCTGGCAAAGACCGGAAACCGGATGATATAATGCCTGATCTCTCGCTATTCTGGCATTGGAATATTCTGTGTAGGTATTGGTATGAATCCTGTTTTTCCCCTGAAGATCTGACAGCTTATTACGTAATAAAATGATCTTCAGATCTTCTTCATTGGGATCGTATGCTAAGCTCTGCTCCAACACCTGAATAAGATTGGAGAAGTTATTAATCTTACTGTCGTAGCTTTGCTGTGATGTGGAAATGGTTTTGGCAACAGGCTCGGAGTTTTCTTCTGAAGGCACGGCTGCTGTTTTTGCTTTTACCCTACCCTGTAGCTTTTTGTTGTAAGATTTTGCATTGCTGAGCATTAACGGATTGGTTTCTGACACGGCTAAAGCGTTGATGATTTTAGTCGCCAAAGGATTGAGGTCTTTAAAAGCATCCACTCTCTGATTGGTGGCATTGTCGAAGGCTGTTTTTTTGCTCTGGGTATCTGCAAGATTCTGAAGTGCGGTCTGATGAATTGTTTCCAGACTACTGATTTTAAGTTCAGGCTTTACGGGATTGTATTGCACGCCGTAGCCCTTGCAAAAAGAGATGAGATCCTGAAAGTTGGCAATATTTTTTGCATGACCTGTCTCGCTCGTAGAGTTTTTTGTTGTTTTCATATTTGTGTATTTTATTGTACCACAAATATATAGGTTTAAAATTTATTTTTCGGAAAGCGAAAATTAATCGTTTAATAACCAATATATTATAAAGGTATTCGTAAAAATTGTTTTTGTTATTGAAATAAGTAAATGTTTTTTGAAGTTTTGTAGGATTATTTTAATGTAGTGAAATAAAACACCACTGATTTGATCAGTGGTGTTTGTTACTATCTAATAAAATATTTTCACTATCTATAATTTAGTACCTCTATATTCTATTATATTAAATTTAGCCGAAGAATTATTATTTACAATTTTTCTTAATAATTCTTTATCTGTGCTTAATAAATCTATATTCAAATGACCTGATATTTTTATAACAAATTGTAATGTATTATTTGAAATATCTATATCCGTATATAAAATTTCTTTTTGCTTAAATACAGCAGAAGGATATAAAATTAAATCTTTGGTCATTTTTAATAAATCATCTTTAGTAAAAATTAAAGCACCTTTAAATGTATTAGGAATATTATTTTGTCTAAATAAATCTCGTAATGACTCCAAAGTATCATCTTCATTAGGAAACCAATTTTTGTCTACATAATCATGATTTACAATCCATGAGTAACCACTATCAAGTTGCTCAACTAAACTTTTAAAAAAAATTTCATAATTATTAACAAATTCCATTAATGTTATTTCTCTTTCATTATTAGATAACTGAAATGAAACTCCATACCATCTTTTTAATGAAAGATATTGTTTTCTATCATAAGGGAGAAGTTTTTTAACTTCTGTATTGAATTCTATCATGATATATTAATTAAGATAATTGTGGAAAACTTTATTTTAGCTCGTTTTCCTTACTAATTATAAACTTTATTATTCTTATAGTTATATGAATCCATTTCCATTTGTAATACCGGCGTCATCAGGATTGGAGTTCTTTTTAATATATAATCAAACAATTTTAATCCTGTAACAATGACTGCTGTTCCTATAACTACTACTTTTACAGCTGGATATACAGGGGTATATCCACCGCCTTTAGGTTCTTGTCTATCCCAATGAGGAGCGTGTGTTCCATTATGATCATCTGGTACCCAAACCCTGCCATCTTTATCAACCCATCCAGTACCACGACCATTAGGATTTCTAACTTTTCTAGCTCCACTTTTAGGAGCTTTATAATCTGGATGATCAGGTGGACTTTCCCTCATCTCAGGTAAAGTCTGTTTCTTTTTGGGTTTAGGGTCATCATTATCTGTTTTAGGGTCATTATCTGTTTTATGAGCTAGATAATTAAAAGCAGTAACAACCAATCCTTGTCCAGCTCCCATCCAAAAGTTTCCACCTCCCAATACAGAACCTACGCCACCACTAATAGCTCCATTAAATAAAGCAAAACCATCACTTCTTAATATATTTTTGGAGCCTAAATTATCTGTTGCCATACTCAGCAAATCTGCTGAAACACTTGCAAATGCGCCACTTAATGCACCACTCCAAAAGTTTCCTCCTTGTACTGTGGAAAAAATACCTTGTGTAAGAGCATGAGCTCCAGCTCGGGCAGCAATAGTTCCCCATGTGCCTAGGGTACTAACTACAGAAGCTGCTTTAAATACAGTACCTATGGCTGCAGCTACTCCTGCGCTTGCATATGACATAGCAAGACCACCGAAAAAACGAGCGCCGTCAAAAGGAGTTTGTGTATAGTACATCGTAAAAAATTCCGAAACGGCAGCTACTATTATCGGTACAAACCAAACAAACTCCCCACTAGGATCATTAAACATCAATGGATTGTTGAATACGTATCCATATTTATTATAATTCTGAGTATTGTAGGGATCTTGTATATTTTCATCAGCATTGAGGAATCTTCTTAGTAAAGGATCATATAGCCTTCCATTCATATGAATGATTCCAACCTCAGCGAAATGTTCATGGCTCGTATAACCTCTGTCTACTAATAACGAGGCATTGTCAATTATATTTTTATCTATAATAATAGCTCCATTTCCAATTTGAAGATGAGTAAAGTTACCCCATGCATCAAAATGCCTTTGCTCTACCTTGTTTCCAGCTTCATCAGTAATTGCTAAAATACTTCCGATATAATCTTTATGCAAGAATTTATATGAACCTATTGATTCATCATAATTCTTCAGATAGATAATATTTGACTCATAAGGTGTTCCACCAATATAAAGAATATGTTTTTCTTTACCTGTAACATTATCTCTCAATACTTCAAAGCTCGCATCTTCACTGTAGAATTTTGTAAATTTTCCATCACTATCATTACTAAAGTTACCTCCGTAAGTAACTCTTTGTCTCATACTTGTTAACCCATACTTGAATGCCACATCTCCCTTCATTCCATCGATGAATACAGGATCATTATTTTCATTATAAACAATACTTTGGATTAAATCATTGTTATAATTCTGTGTTCCTGCAGCATTTAATGTCATTCCCGTTGGCTGGTAAATCTTAGCTGAGTTCTCAAACTTAATAGTTCCAACCTGATCGTTCTGAGTAATTCTTCCTTTTGCATCATAAATATTCCTATTCGCTGCTGGCTTTACTCCTGTTACAGGATTTGTCCAGTTGATGAGTCGGTTGTTGTCATCATAATCGAATGATTCAACAATATTAAAATCTCCCCCCGTTGTTCTGCTCTTCAGTTCATTCTTTATAGCATCGAATGAATATGAAAGTTGCAGAATACTTGGTTTCACCGGAGAAGAATGATTGACATTAGTTAAAAAACCATTAGCATCATAAATATTATTGATATCTGCAGCTCCTAGTTTGGTTTTTAAAACCTGACCTTTAGCATTAGTTCTTTAAGCTCCCAAAGGGTTTTGCCTGAAGTTCTATCTTTTACCTGATACAATTCTCCATTCCAAGCATTGTACACGTTTTCAATCTGAACTTTGGTAAGGATACCAGAAGAATAGAGTTGCTTTTCATAAAAAATAACCCTTGCTTTATCATCATAGGTTATTCCTTTCTGGATAAAGTATTTCCCATTGCTGCTTTCCGAAGATGATAATACTCGTCCCTGTGGATCATAAGAAATATTGGAGCTGTAAGATTCACCTTTCGAAGTTCCTGACTTTGAAATAACCCTTCCTTTATCATCATAAGTAAAGGAAATTAATTTATTGGTCGCTTCCCCACCATCAACAGTAGAGATTTCTTTTTGAGAAACTAACTGACCTAGATTATTATAGGTATATTCTTTTGTTCCTTTCGGACTAATAATTTTCTTCGGCTGGCCGAAACTATTATATTCATATTTGTATAATCCGTTGGAAGGATCGTTGAATTCAGATTTTCTTCCCCATGCATCATATTTTGTGGTGACAATGTTCTCAGCATATTGGGCTTTGATTTGCTCTCCTGCCGCATTATATCCAAAAGTAATTGTTCCTCCTTTATCTGTAGAGGAAATTACATTATTCAATGCATCAGTAGTCTTTGAGGTGATTCTTCCATAGCCATTCAGCTCTTTTACCGTTGTGGTCGATCCTGAAACGGAAGTCTCCATCTGTTTACCATTGAATGCTGTTGCTGTTGCTTTGGCAGGGAACACAGAGTCATCATAAGTAAGCACATTCCATTGATTTGCACTTTGCCCTTCAAAATAAGGTTCGGATTCCTTAATTTTCCTACCTAATATATCATATTGAGTATCTTGGGATATAAATTGTCCTTGCCCGAATGCCTTAGATGAAATTTTGTATTCTTGTCCCAGCTTATTAGTGAATTTCTTTGATACATCACCATCCGGATCAAATTGAGTAACAATTATATTAGCACTATCATCTCTTTCATACTGATAAGTTGTAATACCTTCTAGATTAGTTTTAGATTTTAAAAGTTTCCCCCAGCTATCATACGTATTGGTTAAGACATTATTAAGGGGATCGGTTTGGGAAAGAAGTTGCCCCCAATCGTTATAAACAATAGTATTGCTTAAATTTAATTCATCCGTTTTCTTAACAGCAAATCTTCCTTTACTATCATATTCAGTGGATGTTACTTTTGTTTGAGCATCAATGCTATTGGTGATCGTCTTTTGAGTAACATTTCCAAATCCATCATAATTGTAGGTTTCCTGAATATATCCTGTATTATCTCTATTCCATGTTTTTAACGTTTTTAGCAGATTATCCTCATAAACATATTCTTCTTTAGAAGATTTTGTATCACCATAAGCCTGTATTATATCACTCTTAATTTTAGGTTTACCAACGCTATAATTAGTTCCTACATTAAGATCAGAAGGATAATACTCCAATTCGGATGTTGAAATTGCAACCCCATCATTCACTATAGTTATAGATTTCTTAGGAAGATATATCTCATTATATTGCTCAACAGTATGAACAGTTTTAATATTTTTCAAAAAGTCTTTTGATATTGTTACATGTGGATTGACTGCAAGAACCATTTTGGGTTCATCTGCGTTCGAAACATTTGTAACTATATTTCCATTAAGTAGCTTATCTATTTTATAATCATATTGTTTAAACGATAATAATTGTGTATTGTTTAATGAAATATCTGTTGGAAAAATCTTGTTCTCGTCAGTTGTTCTAATAGACCAATCTTTATATGGTAATCCTTCATTCAAAGGGTTAATTTCTGAACCAGACCAAATTTTAGTGTTTTCAAATCCAGTAGCGCAGAATGTAGATCTTGCCATTTGCCTAAAGCCTATAATCCCTCTACCATGTAAATTACCTATTAAATCTCTATACCTAAATTCCTGTCTTCTCTGATCCTGAGTTAATTTTGATACTACATAGTATTTTAGATTTTCTCTAACATTAGCATAAGGATAACTTACAGAGTTAGTATCTGCATAAGATTTATAAATATTTCCCTCATTAATTAAAGGTAAATATTCTATATCTGTTTTTATTCCTCCTTGAATAATAGATTTTATTCTTGACATCTTATCTAGTTTGCTTCCCAAATCCCATGTGATAAGTTTTGTCTTATGAATAATAACAAAATCCGTATTCAACTGTGAAAGACGGAAATTACCTAATAAAGGCAAATAATGTTCTCCATATTTAGAGTAATTAATATCCTCATCATCTTTATCTCCCCATGATGTTTCTTCTTTAGTATTGAGACTATAAGCATTTGTAAATATTGGCTTACCAACATTGTCGGCACCGTCATTTCTTAAATAAATAAATCCATAACTTGAATCTGGATTATTAATTGCCCACTCTCTAAACCACACTTCCGATTGGAAAAGAAAAAAATCGCTTTTACCATCTTTATTCAAATCGGGTGTAAAATAGTTCCTTATTGTATTTCTTCTTTTGGTAGGCGCACCTGTATGTTGGGGCTGATATAAAGCTAAATTGGAATAGTAATATTCTATTATGCTTTTACCTGTGGAAATAAACATTTTCCAATCTGAAGAATCCATTGCTACAGGAGACATTATATCAGTTTTGCCATCACCATTAAAATCACCAAGCAAAGCAACACCTCTGACAGAAATTTGCGACGGAGACTGTACTTTTAGTTCAAATTCTTTTGTTATTGGATTTAAAGAATAAATTTTCGTTCCACTGATAAGGCTGAATAAATCAGTTTTACCATCTCCATCAAAATCACCCAATGGTACAGGCCTATAATAGTATGGTGAGGTAAATAAATATGGTCCTATATATTTACTATAGTCACTTAATTCTAAATTTACTCTTTTAAGAGTATTAGTTAGTGGATCAAAATAAAAATCAAAAACTTCATGCCCTATTACTTCTGCTCCCTGTTGTTCGGGATAACCATTCCAGTCATATCCCCATATTTCTTCCTGTACTTCTTTTAAGGTTGAAATAATAAATTCAGATATTCCATCACCATTGAAATCTCCCTCTAAAAATTTAAATTGAGAATTACCTGCCACAAGTGGATTAGATGAACTGTATATAGGAGTATAGCCTGAAGTACTATTAAAATTATGGTAACTACATACAACTTTACACTAGTAGATAGTATATGCAAAATTTATTTATTTCTTTCAATATGCTCATAAACTTTAGTAAAACAATCATCTATTTTTTTCAACTTATCTGAATCTGTTTTAGATTTTATAATCATCAATTCATATATCTTAATAATGTGAGGCGTTATAACATCTAAAACAATATTAACAAACAATATAAAAAATATTAAAATGAATAATAATATATTCCTTAAGTTATTTTCAACTTTATTTTCAATAAAAACATATACAATTACAGAAAGAGGAATTAAATATGTAAAAATAAAACCTGTAACTTTTACAATTCTTTTGTTTTTAAGCTTTACAATTGCCAAGGGATTTGCATTGATTTGTGGCAATTTTATTAATTTCCATATTGATCCAATAATAGCTGATAAAATTCCGCCTATTATCCAATTTATCCAATTCTTAATATCCCAAACAATTGAGATATCTGTATCTGTTATTTGGCTTAATACATTTATAAACATTTATAGCGACATTTTTATAGATAAAGTTTTTCTCAAATGTAATAAAAAAAAGGATTAGATTTTTTCTAGTCCTTTTTTATGTTTGTAATAATATATTGTAATTAACCTTTACTCTCAAATAATCCTTTAAACACTTTATCAAAATCTGTTAGTTGTTCAACATAATTTGCGGTTATATATGACTTTCTTCTAACAATAAGAATTTTCTTAATATCGATTTTTAAATCAGGATGATTATCTCTGATATCCTTAACATCAAAGTATTCAATTCCATTCATTAATACGCTTTTCACGTTTTTATCTTTAAGTTCTTGTACTAACATTTTATGCAGCTAAGTCTTTATATTTTGTTCTTACATCACTATTTATTAAAAGATGTAAGAATTTTTGGTTATCAGGAGTTTTTCTAAGATTATACCTGAATACAAATTCGTCTACATATTTCTGAAGGTGTTTTCTAGAAACATGATTATACATTCCGCTTACAGCACTTTTAAGAATTTTCCAACTGCCTTCTATTGTGTTGGTATGTATTGAAGAGTCCTGCAAACTTACATATTCTTTTTTAGAATGATCAATTATTTTATGATCATAGTATTTGCTTAGTCCTGTATATCCTAACCATTCGTCACTAATTAATTGTGTAGTTTCTGGATTTACAAACCTGCAGATTAACGGCTGGATACTATTCCTTTTTGTATCGGCTACAACGTACGCATTCATTTTTCCATTCCTCTGTAACATTCCCATTACTGGCGTTTTATCTTTAAAGCTTCTGCCCTGAGAATTCTTAACTTTTTTATCCTTATGCCTGTTTTTATTTTTGCCACCTATAAAAGTTTCATCACATTCTACAATTCCTTCTAACTCATTATTGTTTTCAATTACAAAACAAGATCTTATTCTTTGAAGCATAAACCAGGCTGTTTTCTGAGTTACGTCAATATCTTTTGATAGCTGAATTGAACTGATTCCTTTTTTATGTGAAGTTACTAGCCAAATTGCTAAAAACCACTTTTGCAAACTAATCTTTGTATTCTCAAATAGAGATCCTGTTTTTGCATTAAAATATTTTCCGGTATTCTTACATCTGTAATTGTTGCCTTTGCATTTATAGACTTTTGACAAAGGATCAAAAGGACTTACTACGATTCCGTTCCATCTCATTTGCTCTAAATATTCAATACAAATTTGTTCTGTAGAAAATGTATTTAGGAGCTCCAATACTGATTTAATATTTGTGTTTATCATTTTGTGAATAGTGGTGTGACTAATTTACAAAATAATTTTCATTTGTTATTGTTTTTTAACACTTTAAACCCCTATTTTTGTCTCAAATTTTAACGAACAAAGCGTTAGCTGTTTTATACTACCTCGTGGAATCTGGTAAATTCAAAAAATAGGTGTATATAAATTAGCGAATGCTCATGCCATAGGCGTGGGCTTTCCTGTTTATTTACCTATTGGCTTACCAGAGCCTCACGAGAAATAAATACGGTTAAGTTCCACGCTTTATGTATTTATAACCTTTCATTTTGGGACTGAGTGAAACAAAAAAATAGTCTAGTGAAAAATATAAGTATTCCAATTTTATTCTTTCTTTCTGTAATCCTTCAAATTATTTCCTGCTATATATTTTCAGGTAAAAATTCTGAATTTAGTTTTTTTCTTATTTCTGTATTAAGCAGTTTTACTGCAACCTTTTTAGCTTATGCGCTAATCTATTACTTCACATTTGATTCTGGAGAAAAAAGATCTACTTCTGATATTAAAATTGGCTTTACAACTTGTCATTATATAATAATATCAGTATTTGTCATATTCCTATTTATTCTTCCTTACAATAAGCTTTATGAAAATCAAACCATAGGGATAAACGGAATTATTCTGGCTATATATGGACGTCAAATATTAAATAAAGAACTTAATAATATAAAATCATGAAAAAACTAATGACAATTTTTGCAATTACATTTGCAACATTTATTACAGCTCAAAAGCAAATTTTTGAAGCGAAGAATTTAAATCAGATTGTAGCTAAACATAAAACAGTTGCCATACTTCCATTTCCTACAACAATTACTTACAGAAAACAACCAAAAGGATTTAGTGCTGAAGCAAATCGACAACAGGAAATTTCAACAGCCAAGAGTATTCAATCAAGTATGTACACTTTTTTACTTCGTAAGCGTAAAAACTATTCAGTAGAATTTCAAGATGTTGAAAAAACAAACATTCTGCTTAAGAAAGCCGGAGCCGAAAATAAACTAGATGAACTTACAAAAGATGAAGTGTGCAAAATATTAGGTGTGGATGCTGTAATTAGCGGAAGATTCGAGAATGAACAAACTAAATCTGATGGTGCAGCATTAACTTCTGTATTATTCACAGGTTTTGGCGGGAAAACAGGATCTGCTACTTTAACAATGGTTTTAAATGATGGATCATCTGGAGATATGATTTGGAGATTTTACAAAACTATGAATGATAATTATACAAGATCAACTGATGATTTGGTTGAAAGTTTAATGCGAAAGTTATCAAGAAACTTTCCTTATGACAAATAAAAATGAGTCCACTTAATTAAAAGCAGACTCATAATGGTGAAGCTCTAAAAAGAGCTTATTCAAATTTACAAACTTTTCTCTATATGGGGAAAGTTTTTTTATAATGATTCAAATGTTTTTTGTAGTTTTATTTAAACTTAAAACATTGAAAATCATGGCTCAGAAAAAAACAACTACTACAACAAAGAGAACAATCTACAGAAGCGCTGAAGATGGAAAAATTGTAACAAAAGAATATGCAGAGAAGCATCCTAATATCACTGTTAAGGAAACAATTAAAGTAAATAAACCTAAGTAAATTTTAAATCTATTTGCTTTAATAAACAACCTTTCGGGATTCTATGGAGTCCCGAAAATTGGTTTTCAGATAAATTAAGTTCATTTAGTACATTGGCTAAAACAATAAATTTATCTGTTTCTTTGATAATAAATCCTGTTTGTTTCACTGTAAAACATTCATCAGCTAAGATTCCGGTCATCTGATCTTCTGTATGCCATTCTTGAGGTACAGAATATGCGTCTTCCCACTCAATATAAACCAAAGGATATTTATCTGCCATAACATTATTTTTGAGTGAAGTTAGGGCAGAATTTATTTTTTGTAGATTTGCTAGTGTAAAGTAATATGTAGTTACCAAAATTATATATTGAAAAATCTAACTCCTTAGAAGTAATTTCTTCAAAATTATTTCCATTAAAATCATAAATTCTTAATCGTGTTTTGCCATCAGGTTCATTAGAAGACAATGTATACAAAGCATCTTTTGAATTAAGAATATTGTTCTTTAAATTACTAAAGCTAGTGGTAATAATTTTTTTTTCATAAAAGTTAAAATATGTTAAATTAATTGCAAAAGTATATTTTCTACTTCACAACTGAAAGATTTATTAATGAGATTTAATATGATTCTGGTCATATTTTACAAATATAATTTTGCAACACGACATAACTTGACGTATTTAATTAATATATCAGAATTAATTTGTATTAAAGAAAATTAAAAATCTTTACTTACTCTCCAGCTCCTGCTTTCTATTCTTAATAAAATCCGTAGGGCGAATCCCATTGATCTCATAGAAAAGATCTGAGAAGTTTTGTCGGGAGGCGATGCCGCATTCTTTTGCCAATGTTTCGATGCTATATTTCAGGTATTCTTTATCTTCAAAAAGTAATGTGGTAATGTAGTTGATCCGGAGTTCGCTTAAATATTTGTTGAAATTTACTTTTTTGTGTTCATTAATAACCTGAGAAAGATAATTTGAATTTGTGCCCAAACTTGCTGCCAGTTTACTTACGGTAAGCCCTTTTTGGGTAAAGCCTTTTTTCTCCTCAAACAATGAAAGCTTTTGAAGAAGTTCTTTCACTTTTCTCTCGTCAGGTCCTGCTTTTTTCTCTTCACATACAGTAGCAACAGGAACCGTTTTTTCTTCCAGAAGATCTTGTTTCACTGAAAATTTTTCTTCCAGTAAAATGTATTTCTGCTTTACTTCTTTTTCTTTACGAAGTTTTTTAATCAGTAGAAAAACAAGTCCTGCCGCCCAGACAATAAGAACCGAAATGATGATTATTCCCCAGATGCTTACTTTCTGAAGACTATTTTTTTCGTCTAGTAAGGTTTGGGTATCGTATTCTTTATGGATTTTTGGGGATAGATAAATAAAATCTTTGGCAATAATACTGTCTGCCTTCAAAAGCTGGCTGGTATAATATAACTGCTGAGCCTGATCTTTCTCTTTCTTTGAAAGGTCTATCAGTATCTCATAATTTTCTCTGAGTTCCGGAAGGATGAACTGATGTATATTAAAAATTGAGTCTACTTTTTTTAAATAAGTAATAGACTTCTTAGTGTTTTTTAAACCTGCATATGTTTTCCCGATATGAAAATAGTCGACAGATAGTCTTGCAAAATCTCCGCTTTTTTTAATTACGGGAATAGATTGGTTTAAACTTTCCAATGCCAACTCATACTGCTGATCCCTATAGTACGAAATCCCTTTTGACAAAAGAAAATACGCTTTCTCCTGAGTGTAATCCGGATCGTTGCCTATTTCTGAAAGCCCTGTCTGTATAGCTGCATCTACCTCTTTATTTTTATTTAAATGTCTATTGCAGATCAGCAACTGATGCAGGCTGTTAAGGTATCCTTTTTTATTATTGTAAATAAGGTTTGGATGAATATCTGCTTTTGACTGCTGTCGGTAATAAGCAACACATTTCTCAAAAAGCTCTGAAGCGTCTTCATAATAGCCCAAATAACTTTTAACAACACCAATATGATAGAGATTCTGATACTTTAAATATTCATTTTTTGTATTTTTTGAATATTCATAAGCTGCAAGATATTCATTAAGCGCCAGTTGAAATTTTTTGTAGTGATAATAATAAATTACTCCTTTTTCAATATGAGAAACAATAATGAGGTCTTTATCTTTAGATTTCTTTGCCGCATGAATAATACTGTCGGCGTATTTTAACTTATTTTCATTTAGAGAAGAAAAAAATACACCATCTTTATATCCTTGCACTAATTTTTCATAGTTTTTTTCTTTTTTTGCTTTGCTGATATAAATCTGAAGAAACTGAAAAGCTTTGGGATCATTTTCCTGCAGATCTTCATATTTATCTCTTAACGTCTCATAATCATCATTAATAGTCTGAGACATAAAAAGTTGAAAAATTCCTAATAAAAATATAAAAAATAGTTTTTTATTCACCTTTAACAAATTAATCTGCATTTAGTTTCTGCTCAAAAATACATAAAAAACCTCAGTTTTTATCAATGAATAATGAATTAACATCCACTATAGAATTATTTCTACTTTACAAAATAAATAAATGATTATCAGAACATTGAATATTTATAATTCTTAAATTAGTCCGTCTTAATTGGTGAATAGAGACAACAAGTATTTTTTTATATCGAGAGAAGGTGATAATTTTGAATCCGAAATGAAAGAAGAAAAATTTAAATAAATTTTACTATTATAGAAATATCAAAATAAATACCAAGAAAACATACTCAGATAAATTTTGAAACTCCCCGTCCTTAAAAAAACAAAAGCATGATGATTTTATCATAAAATAAGCCGCCTTCCTTTAATCGGGGAAATTACTTTAAGGAAGGTTGGTTTTTTAAAAGCTGGTAAAAACTAATAACCATCGAAATTATAATTTATTTGCTACCATTTCCTGCAGATGAATTACTAAAGGTTCTGCAAATGAGCCTTTTTTTATTTAAAGTTTTCAGTTTTAATCGAAAAGAGACTGTTCCTTGCGGGCAGCCTCTTTTCTTTTTAAAACATTAAGGATTTATAATCACTTCCAGCCTCCGCCTAAGCTCTTATAAATATCAACAACTGTACTCAGCTGTTTTTGTTTTGCTTCAACCAATTCCATTTTTGCATCCAGGGCATCTCTTTGGTTCAAAAGAACTTCCAGATAATCTGCTCTTGAGTTTCGGAATAGCTGATTCGCAATATCGATCGATTCTTCCAACGATTTTGTCTCCTGTGCCTTAAGCTGATAATATTGATCGATATTCTTCACTCTAGACATCAGGTTGGCCACATCCAGATAGGCATTTAAAATCGTTTTATCATATTCATACAAAGCCTGAATCTGTTTTGCATCTGCAGTCTGGAAATTAGCTTTAATCGCACTTTTATTAATAAGCGGACCTGCTAATTCTCCAACCAAATTATAGGCAATAGATTCCGGCATTTTCACTAAATAAGAAGGTTTAAAAGCTTCCAATCCTAGCGTTGCAGAGATTTCCAATGAAGGATAAAACTCTTTTCTTGCTGCTTCAACATCTAATTTTGATGATTTTAATTCTAATTCAGCTTGTTTGATGTCGGGACGGTTTGCCAACAACTGTGACGGAATTCCTGTATATACCGTTTGCGGAATCGTTGTCATAAAATCTCCTTTCGTTCTTACAATCGGCTGAGGATAACGACCACACAGCGCATTGATCTGATTCTCTTTCTCCGTAATTTCCTGACGAATTGTATACTCTGTCGCTTTGGATTTTGCCAATTCTGCTTCAAACTTTTTCACAGCCAATTCAGTTGTCGCAGCAGCTTCTTTCTGAATTTTTGAGATCTCCAACGCCTTTTGCTGAAGTTTAATATACTGCTGAATAATATCCAACTGATTATCCAAAGCTAACAGTTCATAGTAATTGTCAGCTACCTCTTCAATTAAGTTTGAAAGAACGAAATTCTTCCCTTCTACCGTTGAAAGGTAATGGGCAACTGCTGCATCTTTCTCATTTCTCAATTTTTTCCAGATGTCGATTTCCCAGTTTGCCATTAAACCGCCTTCGAAATTTCCAAGAGGATCCGGCATTTCTCTTCCCGGTTCAATTTCTGTGGTAGCATCGCCTGCACCTTCACTTGTGTAACGTCCGGCTTTTTTTACTCCTGCACCAATTCCCGCAGAAACCGTTGGCGTTAATTTTCCTTTTTTAGATAAAACTCCACTTTTTGCAATTTCAATTTCCTGCAGAGTGATCATTAATTCCTGATTGTTCTTTAGAGAAGTTTCAATTAGAGCAACCAGATTAGGATCAGTGAAAAATTGTCTCCAAGGGGTTGTCCCGCTGTTATTATTGGCATCACCCTGATCTTCCTGATTAAAATTCTGGGGTACATTTTCTTTCACCTCGTCTTTTATGACGGTCGCCATTGGCGCCTTACAGCTTGCTAAAACAAGCGATAAGGCAATGGCTGCTATATATTTGTTATAAATCTTCATGTTTATCATCGTGTTGGTAAGGTTCTGTTTGTTCTGTTAAAGGATTTTCTTCCTCGTATTTCGCCAGTTTCGATTTTTCTGCGAGCGTTCCGAAGATGTAATACAATCCTGGGATGATCATTAACCCAAAAATAGTTCCGATTAACATTCCTCCTGCTGCGGCTGTACCGATGGTACGGTTACCAATCGCTCCCGGTCCGGTTGCCATTACCAATGGAATCAACCCTGCGATAAATGCAAATGATGTCATTAAAATCGGACGGAAACGGATCGCAGCACCTTCAATGGCCGCCTGCGCTACCGGAATTCCTTCTTCTGCTTTCTTCTGTACGGCAAATTCAACGATCAATACGGCGTTTTTACCCAAAAGACCAATCAACATGACCATTGCTACCTGAGCATAGATGTTGTTTTCCAATCCTAATAGTTTCAAACATAAGAATGCTCCGAAAATACCCGTTGGCAAGGATAAAATTACCGGCAAAGGAAGAATAAAACTTTCATACTGTGCCGCAAGAATTAAATAGACAAATCCTAAACAAACCAAGAAAATAAATATCGCTTCGTTTCCACGGCTTACTTCATCTTTGGAAATACCTGCCCAGTCGATCCCGAAACCTCTAGGAAGTGTTTTGTCTGCCACTTCTTTAATCGCTGCAATCGCCTGTCCGGAACTGTAACCCAGCGCAGGAGTACCACTTACCTCGGCAGAATTGTACATATTGTGTCTTGTAATTTCAGATAAACCATACACTTTTTCTAAATGCATGAAATCTGAATACGGAACCATCTGATCTTTATCGTTTTTAACATACAGTTTCAATAAATCTGACGGTAATGCTCGATATTGCGGACCTGCCTGAACAATCACTTTATAAGGTCTGTCGAAACGGATGAAGCTCGTTTCATAATTCGAACCAATTAATGTAGATAAATTATCCATCGCTTTTTCAATCGTTACCCCTTTTTGTTCAGCAAGATCATTATCAATCTTCAGCATATACTGAGGGAAACTTGCAGAATAGAAGGTAAATGCAGATCCGAGTTCAGGACGTTTTTTCAATTCCTTCACAAAATCATTACTTACTTTTTCCATTTTCTGATAATCGCCACTTCCCGCTTTATCCAAAAGACGAAGTTCGAAACCACCCGCAGCACCATATCCAGGAATTGAAGGCGGTTGGAAAAATTCTATATTCGCACCCGGAATATTTTTAGCTTTTTCTTCAAGTTTTTCAATAATTTCTGCGGCAGATTCTGAACGGTCTTCCCAACTTTTAAGGTTAATCAGACAAGTCCCTGAGTTTGAACCTGTACCTTCAGTTAAGATTTCATATCCTGCTAATGATGATACTGACTGTACCCCATCTATATCTTCAGATTCTCTCAATAATTCTTTAGCAATCTGATTTGTTCTTTCCAATGTTGATCCCGGTGGTGTCTGAATAATTGCATAAATCATCCCCTGATCTTCCGCAGGAATAAATCCTGAAGGCAATGAGTTACTTAAAAAGAATGTACAGGCACAAAACGCTAATAATAAAGGAAGTGTAAATGTTTTTTTCTTAACGGTTTTATTCAACATTTTCTCATACTTCCCTGCTCCTTTTGTAAATAAATTGTTGAATTTATCTAAGAAGATAGTAATCGGCGTTCTTTTCTTCGCTTTTCCGTGGTTGTTCTTCAAAATTAAAGCACATAAAGCCGGAGTTAAAGTTAATGCCACAACACCTGAAAGGATGATCGCCGAAGCCATTGTAATCGAAAACTGACGGTAAAATACCCCAACCGGACCAGACATAAACGCAATCGGAATGAATACAGATGCCATTACCAGCGTAATTGCGATAATCGCCCCACTGATCTCGTGCATTGCTTCTTCTGTCGCTTTTAACGGAGAAAGCCCTTTTTCTTCCATCTTGGCGTGAACAGCTTCAATAACCACAATCGCATCATCGACGACGACCCCAATTGCCATTACCAAGGCAAATAATGAAATCATGTTCAACGTAATTCCAAAAGCAGTCATGACTGCGAAAGTACCGACCAATGAAACAGGAACCGCAATTGCCGGAATCAATGTTGAGCGCCAGTCTCCCAAGAACAGGAATACCACAATCGCCACCAAAATAAACGCTTCAAATAACGTGTGGATTACTTTTTCAATAGAAGCATCCAGGAATTTTGACACGTCATAACTAATGTCGTAATGCATTCCTTTAGGGAAAGTCGTTTTCTGCAATTCAGCCATCAAAGATTTTACATTTTTGATAACATCACTTGCATTGGAACCGTACGATTGTTTTACTGTAATCGCCGCGGAAGGTTTACCATTCAATGTAGAATAAATATCATACATGGAAGAACCAAACTCAATATCAGCAACATCTTTTAATCTGATAAATTCTCCGTCAGGTTTTGCTTTAAGGATAATATTTCCGTAATCTTTTTCATTATTAAAACGACCCGGATATTTTAAAATATATTCAAATGACTGAGATCTTTTACCCGAACTTTCTCCTGTTTTACCCGGAGATGCTTCCAAACTCTGCTCATTTAACGATTCCATTACTTCATCTGCTGAAATACTGTAAGCCGTTAATCTGTCAGGTTTCAGCCAAATACGCATTGCATACTCTCTTGTTCCCAAGATATCTGCAAAACCAACTCCCCCAACTCTTCTTAATTCAGACATCACGTTGATATCCGCATAGTTGAAAAGGAATTTCTGATCAGCTTTAGGATCGTCACTGTATAAGTTAATATACATCAACATATTTGGTTCTTCACGGGTAATTTTTACCCCTTCACGAACAACCAACGGAGGAAGTTTGTTCACTACCGAAGATACACGGTTCTGAACGTTTACCGCTGCTACGTTCGGGTCGGTTCCTAAATCGAAAACCACCTGAATAGAAGCTTCCCCGTCATTTCCGGCATCGGAAGTCATGTATTTCATTCCCGGCACACCATTTAAACCTCTTTCTAACGGAATAACTACGGATTTGATCAACAATTCGTTGTTGGCACCCGGATATTCTGCGGTGATATTTACTTTTGGCGGTGAAATAGATGGGAACTGTGTAACGGGCAATTTCATCAGGGACAAAACTCCCATAAATACGATAATCAAAGAGATTACGATAGACAGAACAGGTCTGCGAATGAATTTCTTAAACATACTGATTCATTTATAGAGCCTTACTCTGCTTTTAATTTCAATGATTGAAGAACTTTCTTAGGATCCTGAGCTTTAGTCTTAACTTTTTGATCATCTTTCACTTTCTGCACCCCTTCCAATAAGATTTTATCTCCCGTTGAAAGTCCTGATGCCACTACGTAAACATCCGGAAGCTCATAAGCGATTTTAATATTTTTAGACTTTGCCACTCCGTTTTTATCAACTACGAAAACATATTTCTGATCCTGAATTTCGTAAGTTGCTTTCTGAGGAATGATTAAAGCATTTCTTAACGGTAAAGTCATTCTTACTTTTCCTGTTTCACCATTTCTCAATAACTTGTCAGGATTCGGGAACTTTGCTCTGAAAGCAATATTTCCTGTTTCACTATCAAATTCTCCTTCAATAGTCTGAACTTCACCTTTCTGTTGAAATACATCACCGTTTGCCATTACCAAATCCACCTTATTGCTTCCTCTGTCTGCAACATTTCTCTGATAATTCAGATATTCAGGTTCTGAAACGTTGAAATAAGTATAAACATCATTGTTATCAGACAAAGACGTCAACAAATCTCCTTCATCTACCAAACTTCCCAATTTCAGAGGTAATCTGTTGATAATCCCTGAAAATGGCGCTTTAATATCAGTAAATGACAAGTGAATCTGAGCCAGCTTAGCTTCTGCTTTTGCTGCATCCAACTTAGCTTTTGCCATTGATCTTTCGTTTTTAGAAACAATGTTATTATCTGCTAATGTTGTTGAGTTCTTCAGCTCAATCGTTGCCTGAGCAACCTCTGCTTGAGCTTTTAGTAATTCTGCCTGATATAACTGAGGCATGATTCGGAATAAAGTCTGCCCCTGACGTACGTACTGACCTTCGTCTACGTAAATTTTCTCAAGGAAACCTTTTTCCTGTGCACGAACCTCGATGTTCTTTACAGACCTGATTTGAGCTACAAATTCTTTGTCGATCACAGTATCCATCACCACCGGTGAGGTTACGGGATAGACTGTAGCTTCTTCTTTTTCTTCTTTTTTCTTGTTACAGCTGAACAATAAAAGACTGCTTAGCGCAATGCTTGCGACAACTCCTTTGATCATAATTCTAGAGTTTATATAAATCGTTAATGTTTTAATAGGAAAATGGTAATAAGAAAATGATTTACGATGTGTCAGATTACCGACAAACACAACGCAAAATATCCTCTACCGAAATAATCAGCAGAAAATACATCGAAAAATGAAATTTTAGATTCTGATAGAACGAATCAGAATGAATCTTTTTACAGAGGAAAATTCAGATAAAAAGCCATGAATAGTAGGCTTTAATTTTTTGAAACTATTTAAACCAAAAATATAAATCAAGCTGAAAACACTTGCAAAAACTACGATTGCCTGCAGTGTATCTGAAAACTGAAAGTCGTCTTCGGCAAGTTCAAGAGAAAAATTATTCCCTGCATCGTCCCCCTGGTGGATAGTTTGCTTTTCGTAAGTTTGATTTAAGCGGTTTGCTCTTTTGGGTAAATTGTGAGAAGTATTAGGATTATAATCATTTCGCAAAGTTTTGACATTAATTTTACTTTCCACTACGAAAAGCAGGAAAAGTGATGTCAAAAAATATGTGATATATGTTCTCATTTTCTAAGGCACAAATGTACATTTAGATTTGTATACCATCATAGCGGATTAACAAAATTTAACTCTTCTGAAAATTACCTGAAAATGCATGAACAGGTAATTTCTTCATATTAATGGCTCAAACAAAGGGAAAATATTAAGATTTCTATAACATAAGAAAAATTCAATTCTTAAAAAAATTAATAAAAACTAAGAGATTTTACCTGATTTTTAGTGATTAAACTTTTAATTATTAATATCCTGAATACATTTTTCTGTTCTTTCACAGATTTATTTTTACCAAAACATTGCTCTTCTACTTGTTTTTCAGCATGGTGCTCAATAATTTATTTTAAAAATTATATTTTTTAACGAAAATAAATCCTCTTAAACGATTGATTATATGATTTAATTATACAATCAAATGACAGCTATTTCAATGTGAAGATTTTTTTCATAATGTTGCAAAAAAAAACAGATGAAAAATTTTAAAATCTTACAGTTTCGAATCCTGACTTAATAATTATTTTACTTTTAATCTTAATAATTATATACCAAAGGTGCCTTTGGCATTATATTTTAATGCAATTAAAAGTAAAATTAATTCGCTAAAATATATTTTAATCTGTTATTTTTCAATCATTTTAAGTAAAATTAACATATTTCATGATAAATTTTCGTACTTTTATTGGATATTAATATTCAATTCATGACACACCTAACAATCACTTATCACTATGAAAAAATTATTAAAAATTACTATTATTACAGGTCTTCTGGCTTTTACAGGAACAGCATGTAATCATCAGGGAAAGGAAGAAACGGTTTCACAAAACATTCCAGAGACTCCTGATGCAATTTCTAAAGATGAAATTACCAAAGAAACATATACCGACGAGTATGGTGATCGATTAGAAGTTGCCATTAATAACAGCCAAAACACTGTTATTGTACATTTCGAAGGTAAAAATTATGAGCTTACAAAAAGCAAAGAACTTCCTGAATATACTGCCAGCGATGCTTTCTATCAATATTCTGATGTAAGAGGAGATGTAACTTTCCTTAATAAAGATTACAATATGGTGATGTTCCATCATAAAAAAGAAAAACAATCTTCTGGCTCAAAAATGGCTTCGTTTTAATAAAACCGACAAACAAAAGAATATGAAAAATCTATTTACCTATTTAAGTTCCGTGCTTTTTGTTCTGTTTTTAACTTCTTGTATGAGCAAACCAGCTTCTCAAAATTCGGGCGATATTACCGGAAAAACCTGGAAACTTACGGAAATTAACGGACAACCTATTAAGCTAAAAAATCCAAACGCTATTCCTAATTTTAAACTCAATATGGCTGATATGCGGTATACAGGTAACGGCGGATGCAATGGTGTAGGAGGAACTTTTGAAATTAAGCAAGATGTTATGCGCATAAAATTCAATCAGGGAATGTCTACGATGATTGCCTGCGACGATCTGGAGACTGAAAAAGCATTTGTAAACGCATTACTCTCTGCCGATAATTATTCTGTAAACGGAAATACTTTAATGTTAAATAAAGCAAGAATGGCACCTTTAGCAAAATTTGTTTTACAGTAAATCAAGTTTCAACAAACACATCAATATACTTGAGCGCTCTTATCATAAGAGCGTTTTTTTTTACTTTTTTTTGAAAATAAAGAAACAGATGAGCAAAGTAATATTCACTAAAACGGCAAAGGCATTAGATACAATAATTGGAAGCTCATCCTGTAAAAAGCCATACCAAACCCATAATGATAGACCAGTAATAAGTATCGTGAGCATTACCCAAGACAGATTTTCCGCATCCTTTTTTTTAATGACTTTTATCAATTGAGGAATCATCGACACTGATGTTAATATTCCTGCTATTATTCCTAAAACATTTTCATCCATCAATAGTAATTTTCTTAGTTAAAGGAAATTCTATACCAATGTAAGATGATCTGTTTTATTTTTTAAATCTGTCTAAAGAAACTTCTTCATGCAAAGGAATATTTTCTTCAATAAAATCATACAAATTTTTAGAAAAGTAACATCCGTTTAGAATCCCACGAGCTCCGAGTCCATTAAAAACATATAAATTCTGATGTTCTGAATGCTGGCCTATAATCGGTCTTCTATCTTTCACCGTTGGTCTGAACCCAAAATTTACGTCATTGATTTCAAAATCGTAAGGATAAAATTCTGATAATCCATTTTTTAATTGATCAACCGCAGATTCATCAATATGATGATGCAACTGTTCTCTGTCGTAAGTTCCTCCATAAAAGTATAAATTATCATGTAACGGAAACAAAAAATGTTTCTTTTTAATCGTAACATCATTAGGAATTCTTTCTGAAAGCATCACTTTTATATGGTGTCCTTTATTCGGAATAACAGGAATATCACAAAAATATGGATTTTCTTTAACGCCCATTCCTTCGCAAAAAATAATATTTTTAAATTGATAATTTTTATAAATTGATTCTAAAGGGTTAATTTCAGAATAATTAAATTTTTCTTTGACGATTGATGACTTATTTTCAAGAAAATCAAATAAACCACTAAAAAATCCACTAACATCAAGTCTGGCAGACTGATTAACAATTCCTGAATTAAAATCGTTTTTTACAGCTTCTAAATGACCAAAATTTTTGTCTAAAAAATTTTCTAGCTCTGGATTTTCAGATTTTTTAAGCCATAATCGCTGTTCATTTTCATCATGAAAAATTCTGTGGATTGGCTTTTCGATTAAATAATTTTTTCCGGTATAGCTTTCTATCTCTTTCAATGATTTTTTCAAAAAATCAATCTGCTCCTGAGCTTTCCAAAATGTCGTAAACTTTTTTAAAACAACGGGATTGATAATTCCCGCAGAAACCTGAGAAGCACTTTTTCTTCCTTCCGAAAATATTATAAACGATTTGTTATTCTTAATCAACTGATGGGCAAAAAACAATCCCGCATACCCATCTCCCACAATGATATAATCTACATTTTCCATAATAAAAAAACCTGAGTAAAAGTACTCAGGTTTTCTATAAATATCAAGTGAAATTTAGTAATTCCACATATCATTTTCCATTTGAAGGATTTGTGACTTAATTCTGTCACTTTCTTCCAACTGCTCGTCAGCATCTCTAGGAATATAATCCTTGATAACACCATCTCCTAAACCTGTTGAAGATTTAAAGATTACTGAAGAGAATCTTCTAGAATTAATTAAATCATCAAAAGATAAATCTGCAGAAGTATTTTTTCTGTTGTAAACGAAATTATTCGCTAAAACATCTCTTGCATTAGGATAATATACCCAGAAAAGATCAATTAAATCATTAGCCCCTTCTAAAGGTTGACCGTCTGGTCCTAGTCTACCAATCATCTGAGGATCTGGTCCCATTGCAGCAATACCTAATGGTCTGTACTTCAATTGTCCGTCTCTCTTATCGATAAACCACATACCGAACATTTTCAAAACTTTTACTTTATCCGTAGTGGTTTCATAAATGTCTGTAAGCTCTTTTTTCTCCTGTTCAGTTAACTGACGTCCACTGTTTAAGATATTTACTGCTTCATCATCAACACGCACACTTACTAATCTGTCTTTAATCTGTTGTGGAGTAAGTCTCTGAACGAAATTTTCATCGTCATAAACTTCTTTAATGTCACCACTTAGAGCACCATCAAGTAAAAGTTTATATAAAGATTTTGTTTCTGTAGATAATAAACCGTCCGGATTGTTATAATAGAATGGCTGATTAATCTTGTCATTCATATCGATAACTTCCCAAACAAATATGCTTTTAAGGATATCTTTCTCATCAACAAAACCGTATTCCAAAGGTTTAACTTTTTTATCGATAATTGTATCTCCCACTTTCATTTTGTTCTCAGCCCTCATTTTTCTGAATTCTTCAGGAGAAGAAGCATTCAGGATAGTTTGAGAAAACATGAATCCCGAAACTACAACTAAAAAACTGCTAATATATTTTTTCATAATACTCTATTAATTTTTATTGGATATTAATTAACACAGGTGAAATATTTCCAATTGTTTGGGTTCCTAAACCTGTTGCTGTTGCTTTAATCTCAAATATATAAACACCTTCTCCAGGTCTTAAATTCTTGAACATTCCTGCCGCACCTTGTAATGAATTACCTTGAACCTGCATTGCAGCTCTACCCGGAACTCTTACCATGAACGAAGTCACGTTAAATGATACTGGGAAGTCAAAATCAGGAATAACTGCCTGAAGTTGCTGATTCTCCACTGAGTTAGCCGGCATTGTCAACATATTTTTACCTCTGATCTGTCCTTGTGGAGGTGGTACATTTTTAATTCTATATTCAAATACCTGAGATAAAGACTTACCATAAGGATCTGTTCCAGATAATGTAATTTTCAATACATTTCCTGCACCCGGCTTAACATCCCATTTACCAGGACCTGTACTCTTCACAACCGCTCCAGGAGCAGATAGAGATAATTTACCATTATCAGCACCTAAAATAGAACCTGTAACAGGGTTATCAAGATTTCTATACATTACATTCATCTTATCAGCAGAAAGCAATAGACCTTTTTGAAGTTTAACCTCCTGAGGACCGGCGATTACATTATAAGTATGAGTGAACGGGAAGCTTTGAGCCTTACCAGTAGCATCAGTTAAAGTAATATCTCCTTTTAGAGTATGCTCACCAATTGCACTTGTATTAAGAGAAGCAAAACCTTTTCCGTTTTCTTGCTTATTAACACCAGACATCACAATCTTGTTACTGTTAGAATAGTTTCCTAACATGATAACAGCTTCTGCAGGCTTACCAGCAACTACATCTACAGGCGCAGAAACAATAGCTTCATAGCTTGAGAATTTAATGCTAGCATCTACTTTTTCCTGTAACATCAATGCTAATGCATCAGACTGTACGTTTCTTGCGTCATTCTGAATAATTTCTAAGTTAGAAATCGCAGCGATTAGCGGCTGATGGTAGAATTTATTCTGGAACCAAGTTTTTCCGTTTGGAGATTTACCCTGAGGATATTCTGCAATCAGAGACTTGTTTGCTCTGTCTACCAATTTCTTCAATTGAGGATCATTTCCGAAAGTTGCATTGATATAATTTCTTACATCATCTATTTTCTTCTTTAATTCTAATGCTTTTGCTGAAGGAGAATTTTCATCGCCTTCTTTAAAGAAATATTCGGTAGTAGCTTCGTTATTATTTAAAGCAGAGAAATTCTCACTGATATCCAATTCTTTACCCGTTTTAAGGTCTTTATCATGAAAATCTGAATTTTTCTTTACTAAATCTTTAACATCCTGTGCAGATTTTACCAAAGTATTAATTTTGTCTCTTAAAACTTTATACTGCTCCCATGGAGTTGCATAAGTGTCAGGAACTTGTTGAGCCTTTGCTTCCAAAGTTTTCTCAAAAATATCCTCATTTTTCTGCTCAGTTAAGAATCTAGTTTCATTTAGTGCTTTAGTAGAATCATAGTAAGATCTGATGATCTCAACATCAATATTTAGGGCCATCATAGCGATGAACACCAAATACATTAGGTTGATCATCTTCTGACGAGGGGTCTGTTTTCCTTTTGCCATTCTCTTTTCTTTGTTTTTGATTAAATTAGTTAAATTAGAAATGGTTTGGAAATTAAGACTTCATAGCAGTTAACATACCACCATAAACTCTGTTTAAATTATTTAAGTTAGATGTTAATCCCTGTAATTCCTGATTGAATTTTTCTGATTGTTCAGCAGATTTTTGCATATCTTCAACATATTTGTTAGCATAATCTGACTGTCTTTTACCGCTTTCCAACTGCATTAAATATAAAGCATTCATGCTTTCCATATGCTGTGCAGCTTTGTTCAATTGTTCGTTATATTTATGAGTAGAAGCAGAGACATCAACAGTTTGATTGATCTGATCAACAGAAGTAGAAAATTTGTCGATACCTGTTCTTAATCTTTCAAATAACTGTACATCTAATTTAGCATCTTGTAGCATCTTGTCTAATTTAGTTGAAAGAGAGTTTTCTAATTCAGCAAATTGAGCAGCCGCCGCAGCAGCATTTTTAGAAGATACATTTGAGTGTAATGGGTTTGGGTTTGCATGCTTATCTAATAATTCAGGATAAACATTTTCCCAAGCATAAGACTCTTCATTTTTTGGAGGGTCAAAAGCGAAAATAATAAAGATAATTGCCTCAGTAATAAGTCCAACTGTAAGGGCAATGTTACCATTGATTGGTCCCAAAGTAATGTGAGTAATTTTAAGCCAAGCTCCAAGAATTACAATTGCAGCCCCGAATGAATAGAAGAAATTCATCCAAGCATCTTTAGTCTTAAACATATAAGTTAGTTTTTTTTAATGTTAAAATAAAATTGTTATTGAAAAATAATGGTCTGATAATTATCTGTTAACTCTTTTTGGTTTAACAGCAGCTTCAGGAATATCCTGTACAGTTCTAAATCCGATATAACTTCTCGCTGAATCTTTTCTTTCCCAATCTCTAGCACCTGTCATCAACATATAACCAACATCTTTCCAAGAACCACCTCTTACAGATCTCTTATTATCAGTTTTATCTTTAGTAGAAGGATTTAAAGTAGATGAGAATCCGTATGAAGAGTTGTTATAAGCAGATTCTGTCCATTCAGAAACGTTTCCAGCCATATCAAATAATCCGAAACCATTTTTCTTAAACTTCTTTACTGGAGCTGTATATGTATAAGTACCTTTCTTATCGTCTTCCATGTAATTACCTCTTTTAGGTTTGAAGTTTGCCAAGTAGCAACCTCTGTCATCCATTAAATAAGGACCTCCCCAAGGGTAAGTAGCATTTTGCATTCCACCTCTTGCAGCATATTCCCATTCGATTTCTGTAGGAAGTCTGAAGATTAATGGTCTTTGTTTTTTTCTTTTTAAACTTTCGTTATAATCAGATTTTAATTTTGATCTGAAGTTACAGTAAGCTCTTGCCTGATCCCAAGTTACCCCAACCACAGGATAATCCTTGTAAGCTTTGTGCCAGAAATACTGTTCAAACAATGGCTCATTATAAGCGAAATGGAAATCTTTCACCCAAACAGTTGTATCCGGATAAATTGCAATACTTTCGCTTCTAAGATAGTTTACTCCTCTTTCTTTTTCAGCCAGAGCAGCGTCCATATCTCCCCATCTGTAAGTATATTTAAGTTTACTAACATCTAAGATTCTTTCATTACTGATTCTTGAAGAAGCCGGTAAATACATAGATTCTAAAACTTCTGCGTATTCTACGTCAGGATATTTTGACGTACTCCAATGCAAAGGAACTTTCCAGTCAATTTTTTTAGTTGGATCGAATGTACCTTCGTCTCCACCACCTTGTCCTTCTAAATATTCCTGATATGGTGTTAAGTTTTCTTCTTTTTGAGCAAGATATGCGTAGTCACCAATGTTAGTACCTTTACCTTTCCCTTCACCACCTTCTCCGGCAGCTTCAGCAAGCAAAGTTCTAGCGATAGAATCTCTTACATAATTAATGAATACTCTGTATTCTGCATTGGTAGTTTCTGCTTCATCCATAAAGAAGGAAGAAACAGTAACTGTTTTTGCTTGAGCTTTTTCAGGACTACTCGTGAAATCCTGATCAGCTAATCCCGCAACAAACGAACCTGCAGGAATACCTACCATTCCGTATGGTCTTTCTGCTACAAATGATTTTGTTTTTTCTCTAGGTATCAATTCTCCTTTTGTTCCGGGTTTTCCGACAGAAGAAGATCCCCCACCTGAACAAGATACCGATGCTACCGACGCAGACAATAATAAAAGAAATATCCTTTTCATGTTAATTTTTATAATTAAGCCGTAAATATATAATTTTTTTAAGAAACTTTTAAGATTTTTTTTGAAATAACGTGAGAAATCTAAATTTATTTTATTTACAAGTAATATTTATTCCACAGTTACCGATTTCGCAAGGTTTCTTGGTTGATCTACGTTCGCTCCCCTATATACCGCAATATAATATGCTAATAACTGCAAAGGAACCGATGCAACGATTGGTGAGAAACATTCTGAAGTTTCCGGAATTTCGATGACATAATCTGCCATCTCACTTACCTGTTTATCTCCTCTGTTTACTACAGCAATTACTTTTCCTTTTCTTGCTTTAATTTCCTGAACGTTACTTACAATCTTGTCATAATGTCCTTTTTTGGGAGCGATGATAACGATTGGCATGTTTTCGTCAATTAATGCAATAGGACCGTGCTTCATCTCTGCAGCAGGATAACCTTCGGCATGAATATAAGAGATTTCTTTCAATTTTAAAGCTCCTTCTAACGCAGCCGGATAATTATACCCTCTTCCTAAATATAGGAAATTAGTTGTGTTTATAAAATCTTTAGCAATATCCTGAACTAGCTCATGAGTAGAACTTAAAACTTCCTCAATTTTTTTAGGGATAGCATCCAACTCTGCAATTAAGCTCATGAAATCAGCGTTTCCTAAGTTTCCATTATGTTTACCTAATTTTAAAGCAATAAGCGAAAGAATGGTAAGCTGAGCAGTAAAGGCTTTCGTAGAAGCAACCCCGATTTCAGGACCTGCATGCGTATAAGAACCTGCATCGGTAATTCTTGCAATTGAAGAATCAACAACATTACAGATACCATAGATAAATGCTCCTCTTTCTTTAGCTAACTTTAAAGCAGCCATTGTATCAGCCGTTTCTCCCGATTGAGAAATCGCAATAACGACATCTTTATCAGTAATAATCGGATTTCTGTATCTGAATTCCGAAGCATATTCTACTTCAACAGGAATTCTCGCATATTCTTCAATTAAATATTCACCGATAAGACCCGCATGCCAAGAGGTTCCACAAGCTATAATAATGATTCTGTTAGCATTTTTGAATTTCTCAATATGATCCCAGATTCCTGCCATTTTAATAACCCCTTCATCTACAATAAGCCTACCTCTCATTGTGTCATGTATAGACTTTGGCTGTTCGAAAATTTCTTTTAACATAAAATGTTCGTAACCGCCTTTTTCAATCTGTTCCAAGCTTAATTTAAGCTCTTGAATTTCAGGTTCTATTTTAGAATTATCATTAATTGTTCTGATGTCTACTCCATTTTCCAAAGAAATTGTAGCCATGTGGCCTTCTTCAAGATAAATTGCCTCTTTAGTAAACTCTACAAAAGGAGAAGCATCTGAGGCAATAAAATATTCTTTTTCACCGATTCCGATTGCTAAAGGAGAACCTAATCTTCCCACGACCAAAACTCCTGGGAAATCTTCATGCATTACTGTAATTGCATATGCTCCGTACACTTCATTTAAAGCATATCTTACAGCCGTAGGAAAATCCATTTCAGCATTTAAATCCATAAAATACTGAATCAGATTCACTAAAACTTCAGTATCTGTTTCAGATTTAAAAGTAAATCCTTTTTCCTTCAACATTGTTTTAATAGTATCATAATTTTCTATGATACCATTGTGAACCAATGCAATTTTATTATTATTAGACAAATGCGGATGTGAATTTCTATCACTTGGCACCCCGTGAGTTGCCCAACGCGTATGTCCCATTCCGATTTTAGCAACTCCTTTTAATTGACTAGAAATCTCAACAAGATCGTCTACTTTACCTTTTGTTTTTTCGACTTCAAGTTTATTATCTGTATTTTCCAGAACAATCCCTGCGCTATCATAACCTCTGTATTCTAGTCTTCTAAGACCATTAATTACGATATCATAAGCGTCCTGAAAACCTGTATAACCAACAATTCCACACATATTCTTTCAGTGTTTTTTTAATTTTTATTTTTTTGTCCCGTAAGTAACAACTAGGTGTGCTCTTTTTTTATCCTTTGGATCTGTTGTGTTTGAACCGACAAAAACAACTCTGTCTCTTGCATAAGCTCTCGAGGTGGTATTAGCACCTACTAAAGCATTAGTCTGACTGTTTGATAAAAAGCTTCCCATATCTATTCTGATATATTCTTCCGGATTAATTGTCACATCATCTTTTGTTTCGATGATATCTTTAATAGATTGAGTCACCGTAAAATCATAGTATGCAGGACTCTTATCCAGATAAGCTTTATATATTGAAAAATTATTGGAGCCTACTAAATTTAACAGATCTGATAGAAACTTAAATTTCTCCTTATTATTGGTAGTATCAATGTATCTATCCACAATTGAGAACGCTGTAAGTTTAGGTGCTTTACTATCCCAGCTTTCGTTATCAATAGAGATTCTTATCTTAGCACTGATAATTGCTGCTCTATCATTTTTATAACGATTTCTCAATTCAGTAAAAGTATTTCCCGGAATTTTAACACCAATTGAAGGTCCTCCCATCCCTTGTAAAAACAATTTTTTATGACCTATAGTACCAATTGGCTGATTAACCTCACTAAGAAGTGGTGTTCCTGCTCTGTCATATTCATAATGTCCGATGTGAACATTACCAGAACCTAACGCAAAAGCATAAGCTACCTGCGGTTTTGTAGCTGGCGGAACATCTGTCTTATCATATTTATAGTACATGATTAATTCCAAATCATTAGGATTGAACTGCATTAAATACCCGTCATCTTGAGTAGCAGATATCTTCAAGCCTTTAAAATGTCTGATAAAGTTTGAGGCATCCTGCAATTCAGGTTTATCCTGATACGCAATAATCTTAGATTTAAAAAACTCATTATCCAATTTAATTCTGATTCCCGGAGTGGAAGCCGTAAATAAAGCACTTCCATCATCATCTTTAGTAATTGTTACTGAGCTGATATTACCATCAAAACTTTTTTCTCCCAACAGAGCACCAACGTTGTAATCAGAATTAGAAGCAGCACGATCAGAAGCACCTTTTAAGAAGTCCGTCACTTCATGTACCTGAATATTAAAAGGAGCTGTTGTAGAACCGATCTTAGCTCGTCCGTACTTATTAACCGGATAAGTATTGACAACTTTTTTAGCATTTATATTCGCATCGGTAGCTGTTGTAAAAGTAAAACCATCATCTACGGTATTCGTTTTAACGGAATCTGAAGCATAAGTTGGCTTAATTACCAACACCACCGAGTCAATCACAGGATTAGTTCCAAAATCAGGATCGTATGTTGATAATCTTAACTGGGTAAAATATGATGCTTTCTGTTTACCAAACTGAGGTTCGTTAAAAGCACCCAATGTTGCCAGACCTAATTTTGATGCATCACTTTGGATAGTATCGTTATTATTAATATTAAAGGCAGTAATATCAAAGGATTCCTCATTCCCCTGAGCAGCCCCATCCAAAAACAATTGTTCTCCTAAAGTATCTGCATCAGGCTCACAATTATAAAGTACTACACTTCCAAAAATTACCAACGAAAATATGGTAATCGCTTTTTTAATAGAATGAATCATTAAAAATGTGTTTTTTAATAAAGTTTATTTATAGAATCTACATCGAGATACTCCGACTTTTCTGTACTTGTTTCGTTAAAAGCTTTGTCCAAGTCTTCATCCAGAAACTCATCTCCTTTTACCACCATATCTACATAGCTCATGCTTTCGATAACAAAGCTTTTTACCGTCGGGTTTTCTAACGCCTTTAACCCTGCAATATTGTCAAACTTCAATTTCTCATCAATATTCGAAGCTAAGGCTGCATCTTTCTCATTGTATAAAGAAAGAACAATCTTAGCATCTTTGAAATAAGCGTCTGATTCGTAATATGTTTTAAGGTAAATAGGAACGAAAGAAGTCATCCATCCATTTAAGTGAATAACATCAGGAACCCAATTTAGCTTCTTGATCGTTTCAATAACCCCTCTTGCGAAGAATATTGCTCTCTCGTCGTTATCATCGAAGGGATTTCCTTCATCATCAAAATAATATTGCTTTCTTTTGAAATACTCTTCATTGTCGATAAAGTAAACCTGAAGTCTTTCACCAGGAAGAGACGCTACCTTAATAATAAGAGGCTGATCTAGATCATTAATAATAATATTCATCCCAGAAAGGCGAATCACCTCATGAAGCTGGAACTTTCTTTCACTTATTTGTCCAAATCTTGGCATAAAAACTCTTACATCATTGCCTTCTTGGTGCATCTTAAGTGCCATTTTATTTACCACCGCAGCCATATTTGTGTCTTCCTGATATGGATACATTTCTGTAGTAATGTACAGTATTTTTTGATTCGGCATAAACTTCTATCTAATTTTTGTAAAAATGCTTTAATGTGCAAAATTACGAAAAAACATCCAACATTATTTTAATTAACATTTTTTTACGATAATTCCCTTCCATAAATTATTAAACAATCTCAAATTGCACAATAATTATATGATATTTTTAGTATTTTTGAATTACTATTAAAATAAACTATGGAAGTTTTAAAAAGCAAGAAAATTCTTCAGGATTTCATTGAAAGACAGAAGGAGATGGGTAAGAAAATAGGCTTCGCTCCTACAATGGGAGCCCTTCATAACGGTCATTTATCTTTATATGAACAAGCAAGAAAAGAAAATGATCTGGTAATATCCTCAATTTTTGTTAATCCTACTCAGTTTAATAATCCTGAAGATCTTGAAAAATATCCCCGAGACATCAATCGAGACATTCTCATTCTGAAAAATTCTGGTTTGGTAGATGCCGTTTATATCCCTGAAGTAGTTGATATATATCCTGAAAAAGCAGAAAGCAAACATTACGATTTTGATGGACTTGAAAATGAAATGGAAGGAAAATCCAGACCAGGGCATTTTGATGGTGTTGGAACCGTTGTAGAAGAACTTTTTGTACAGGTAAAACCCGACAATGCTTATTTCGGTGAAAAAGATTTTCAACAATTGGCTATTATTAAAAAATTAGCTAAAAAAAATAAAATTCCGGTGAAAATACATGGAGTTCCTATTTACAGAGCGGAAAACGGTTTAGCATTAAGTTCAAGAAACCAAAGATTACATGAAGATAGAAAAGATGCTTCTAAAATTATTTTTGAAACTTTAAAAAAAGTTAATGAATGGTTCCACACAATCACTATTCAGGAAATTAAAGACAGAGTACAGGATGTTTTTGATGACCAACAGGGCATGAAGCTTGAATATTTTTTAATAGCAGACGAAGAAACCTTAAAAGAAACAGATTTTTTCTATAAGGGCAGAAGTTTCAGAGCATTTATTGTCGTTATCGTTGATGGAGTGAGATTGATTGATAATATGCATTTGGATTAATTTTCAAGAACATAATTAATTCCAGTTTAATATAATGAAGCATTACTATTAAGTGATGCTTTTTAATTTGCTTAAACATTATCAGAGATATAAAAAAATCAAAGACCTCCTGAGGGAAGTCTTTGAAACACCAAATCACAAAATATTAATATGAAAAAAATTTACTTTTCAGTAAACTTGTGACCCGGCTGGGATTCGAACCCAGGACCCATACATTAAAAGTGTATTGCTCTACCAGCTGAGCTACCGAGTCGGCCACAATTAAAAATGAATATGCTTCATTTCAAATCATTAATTTTTTCTACGGCGACTGCAACCAGGCGATTATGNAAATTTACTTTTCAGTAAACTTGTGACCCGGCTGGGATTCGAACCCAGGACCCATACATTAAAAGTGTATTGCTCTACCAGCTGAGCTACCGAGTCGGTCACCTTATCAATGAAAACAACTATAAAAATTAATTTTCATTTTTAAGAAGTGCAAATGTACGGTTTTTTTTCGTATTTGCAAATTTATTTTAAAAATTAAAGGCTTCTTTTGGAAGCCTTTAAACACCAAATCACAAAATATTAATATGAAAAAAATTTACTTTTCAGTAAACTTGTGACCCGGCTGGGATTCGAACCCAGGACCCATACATTAAAAGTNCAAAATCAAAGGCCTCCCTTAGGAAGCCTTCGAACACCAAATCACAAAATATTAATATGAAAAAAATTTACTTTTCAGTAAACTTGTGACCCGGCTGGGATTCGAACCCAGGACCCATACATTAAAAGTGTATTGCTCTACCAGCTGAGCTACCGAGTCGGCCACAATTAAAAATGAATATGCTTCATTTCAAATCATTAATTTTTTCTTTGCAGTGCCTGCGACTGGACTCGAACCAGCACATCCTTAGGAAACCACCCCCTCAAGATGGCGTGTCTACCAATTTCACCACACAGGCAATAAATTACACAAATTAAGTAATTTTTTGCTAGTGACCCGGCTGGGATTCGAACCCAGGACCCATACATTAAAAGTGTATTGCTCTACCAGCTGAGCTACCGAGTCGGTCACTTTAGCAACGATTATTGTCTGTTATAACATCTCTCGTTTTCAGTGGTGCAAAGATATGAAGTTTTTCGTTATCTCAAAACTTTTTTGCAAATTTGTTTAAAATAAATTCATGATAATTTCACTGGTCGGATACATGGGAAGTGGCAAATCTCACATTTCCAAAATATTAAGCGATAAACTCAATTTTAAATTAATTGACCTGGATAAAGACATTTCCAGAAGAAATAAATTAACCATCCCTGAAATCTTCGAGAAAAAAGGAGAAATCTACTTTAGAAAGCTGGAACGAGAGGCGTTAGAAGAAATTCTGGCTTCAGAAGAAAATGTAATTTTAAGTTTGGGTGGAGGAACTCCAGTTTATTATAATAACATGGAAATTATTAATCATAACTCAAAAAGTGTTTTTCTGAAAGCATCTGTAGGAACTTTAGCGGAAAGACTTTCAAAACAAAAAGAAAAACGTCCGCTGATAGCCAATATTGATGAAGAAAATCTGCCTGAATTTATTGCTAAGCATTTATTTGAAAGAAATCAATTTTACAGCAAGGCTCAATATAATGTAAATACAGACAATCGAGAACCTGAAGATATTGTAAACGAAATAATAGAAAAGCTCTACATATAGAGCTTTTCATTTTGATTAATTTTCGTTTTCAGAATCTCCACCACTTTCGCCAAAGAAATCGTCCCAATCGGTAAAATCTGATGCAATGTCATTTCCTACATAGTCGTCCATTTCTCTTCGGTCTTTTTTGGTTGGTCTTCCTTCTCCTTTGATTCTGTAATAATCCTGAGATTCTTTTCTCATTTTGAGTATTTCATACTGTTCTTTATCTGTCACATCTTTTATGTGAAGCGGAACAAGCTTAGCTCCCATCCTACTTTTGGGAATCTGAAGTACTTTAATTTTATAATCAATCTGATTTTTACGGATCTTAATCACATCTCCTTCTTTTACCTCTTTAGAAGACTTCACAACTGACTCGCCGATAGACACTCTGTTCTTTTTAATCTCATCTGTAGCAATAGTTCGAGTCTTATAAAAACGAATACTCCATAAAAATTTATCTATTCTCATATTTTTTTATACTTTTGTCGTTATATTATTTGTAAAGTAATTAAAGTTTTTGAAATGAAAAAAATATTTTTATATATCCTTGCGGGATCTTTATGTTTTTCTGCTTGTAAAAAGGATGATGATGAAGTGGCAACTTTTGTAGAGCCAGATGACATTGCAGTTAGAAATTCTTATGATGATCAGGCAATTCAGAAATTCATGGATGAGAATTATCTGGATGTTCAGGGAAATATAAAAACATTTAGCGCTACAGATACTGCTGATGATAATTATAAAAAATTATCTCAATTAGCTCCCAAAACGCTTCCTTCAGGAGTTATTTATATTGTAAGAGATGGGGTACAACCTGATCCGGGAGTTACTTTGGAAACTAATTCATCTGCCGGAAATAATGCTACTCAAATCAGAACAATGATGAGAGGTACGGGCTACGTAGCTGCAAACATCGATGGAAATACTACTTTTTCATCAATAGGAAATATAATTAATACAATTAATGGTGATGGGTCTCCTGTAACTGATCCTTCATTTTATTATGTAAAAAATTCTGTCTTAAATGCTTCAAATAATTCAGATGCTGCAAAACAAAGAAGCTATTACGAAATTGAAGGTCTACAAGAAGGATTAAAATATTTTAAAGGATTTCAAAATATGAATGACGGAGATCCTTATAATTTACAGGGAGTAATCATAGTGCCATCCAGAGCTGCTTTTGCAAGGGATGCACATTTTCCTTATTCTTCAACGTATTCTTTAAAAAATACTTCTTTTGTATTTAACTTTCAAATCTATAAAGCAAACCCAAGGCCTAGTGGTGATCAATAAAAAATTAAACCGCTTCAAAATTTGAAGCGGTTTTTTTATGACTTTTATTTACTAATATTTAGCTTTCTGTTTTACATTTCCTAAAATATCCGGAAAATAGAGATCTGCCAGGTGATCAAATTCATCTCCTCTCATAAACATCGTAGCATCTACTTCTTCATAAGAATCTTTTCCTGCTGCTGCAATTAATTCATTACAGGTATGAAGCGTATTTTTATGGAAGTGATACACTCTTTCTGCCTTATCGGTAACATCAAGTCCTTTTATCAGCATCTTATCTTGCGTTGCAACACCTGTCGGGCATTTATTATTATTACATCTCAGCGCCTGAATACAACCTAAGGAGAACATAAACCCTCTTGCATTATTACACATATCAGCTCCCATTGCTACCGCTCTTAAAATATCAAGACTCGTCAGAACTTTTCCGCTTGCAATAACTTTTAATTTATTTCTTACATTATAATTGTTAAGTGTTTTGTTCACAAAAATTAAAGCTGGCTCCAAAGGCATTCCTACTCCATCCGAAAATTCCGGCGGTGCAGCCCCTGTCCCTCCTTCAGCTCCGTCAATTGTGATAAAATCAGGATAGATTTTCAAAACATTCATCTGAACACAAATGTCTTCAAACTCTTTGGTATCACCAATACACAGTTTAAATCCGACTGGTTTTCCACCTGAAAGTTCTCTTAGTTGCTGAACAAACCTCAACAATGCGGCTGCATCAGAAAAAGAAGAATGAGAAGGTGGAGAAATAATAGTCATTCCGGGTTTTACATGACGAATTTTTGCAATTTCCGGTGTATTTTTAACTCCTGGCAATACTCCTCCATGACCGGGTTTTGCACCTTGAGACAATTTAATCTCAATCATCTTTACATTAGGAAGTGTGGAATATTTAGTAAATAATTCTGGGTTGAATTTTCCCTCATCATCTCTACATCCAAAATATCCGGTTCCGATTTGCCAACATAAATCCCCTCCTTCCAAATGGTGTGGAGAAATCCCTCCTTCTCCTGTATTATGATAAAAATTACCTTTTTTGGCACCTCTGTTTAAAGAAATCTGCGCCCTATCACTCAATGCTCCAAAACTCATTGCTGAAATATTGAATAATGAAGCATGATAAGGCAGCGTACACTGCTCACCACCTACCCAGACTCTTGGAAGTTCTTCTTTAGGAGATTTGGCATAAATGGAATGTTTAATTCCCTCATATTTTCTGTGATTAACTTCTAATTGTGTCCCGAAAGGTACTGTATCACTGAGATTTTTGGCACGTCTATAAACTGCAGAACGCTGATTTCTCGGAAAAGGTTTTCCATCTGTTTCTCTTTCAATAAAATACTGCTGCATTTCGGGAGAAATACCCTCGAAAAAGTATCGGAAATATCCAATAACAGGAAAGTTTCTCAGAATAGCGTGTTTTGACTGATAGGTGTTATAAACACCCAATGCATAGAAGGCCGTTAACAATGTTGGTATCCAATAATGCGCTTTGATTAGTACTGCCACGACCCATGTAACAATGACTAATACAATTCCCCAAGATAAAAACTTATCTCTCATAGAATGTAGATTTAAAAAAGTTATAACTAAATGTAGTGGAAATTCGGCAAACAGACTACGCTTTTGCTAAAAAACTTTCGTAAGACGACTGCACAGAAACCGTGCCATCTGACAGGATTTTCTCTAATTTTAGAAATTCGATCTGGTTTACAAAGGTTTGGTCAAAATCCTTCTGCACTCTCACATAATTCTCTGTGAAACCGAACATTTTCCCATCTTTATTTTCATGTTCCCAAAGTACGGGAAGCGTTTTACCAAGCTGAGTCTGATAAAATGCCATCTTTTTCTTTTCAGAAAGAATTCTCAGCATTTTATTACGTTTTTTTCTTTCAGGAATCGGTACAATCCCTTCCATTCCTACCGCTTCGGTATTTTCTCTTTCAGAATATGTGAAAACGTGAAGATATGTAATCGGAAGATCATTCAAGAAATTATATGTTTCCATGAATTTTTCTTCTGTTTCACCAGGAAAGCCAACAATAATATCAACACCGATTGCAGCATCAGGCATTACTTCACGAATTTTATGAACTCTGTCGTTATATAATTTTGTTAAATAACGACGCTTCATTTTCTTCAGCAAATCATCACTTCCGGATTGCAAAGGAATATGAAAATGCGGAACAAAGCTCTTACTTTTTGAAACCAGCTCGATACTCTCATCTTTTAAAAGATTTGGTTCGATAGACGAAATACGGATTCTTTCGATTCCTTCAACCCGATTTAATTCTGAAATCAAATCTAAAAAGGTATGTTCGTGTTTTTTGTTTCCAAATTCACCTTTACCATAATCACCGATATTCACGCCAGTTAAAACAATTTCTTTGATATCTTTTGCCGCAATTTCTTTGGCATTCTCAATCACATTTTCGATGGTGTCTGAACGGGAAATCCCTCTTGCCAAAGGAATAGTACAATAGGTACATTTATAATCACAACCGTCCTGAACTTTCAAAAAAGCTCTTGTTCTGTCACCAATGGAATAACTTCCGATAAAGAAATCAGTCTCCTCAATTTCGCAAGAATGAACGATTCCTTCATTTTCAGATTTCTCCAAATCATCAAGATAACTTAGAATATTGAATTTTTCTTTAGCTCCAAGAACTAAATCAACACCAGTAATTTGTGAAATTTCTTCAGGTTTCAACTGTGCATAACACCCAACGATCACTACCAAACCATCAGGATTGGCTTTCATCGCTCTTTTTACGTGAAGTTTGCACTCACGATCGGCGTTTTCAGTTACTGAACAAGTGTTGATAACATAGATATTCGCTTTTTCATCGAAACTTACCTTGTCATACCCTGCATCTGTTAATTGACGGGCAATAGTAGATGTTTCCGCAAAATTTAATTTGCAGCCAAGGGTGTGAAATGCGGCAGTTTTGTGAAAATTTAACATTATTTACTCCTGAATTTTAGTGGTGCAAAGATAGCAATTTAATATTATTTATAAATTGATTCGATCTATCGATCTGTTTTATCTTTCATAATCCGGTTTAATCGAGAATCATACTGCTAAAATAAAAACCAAGTTAAGATTTTTCACGTATATTAATAGTAAACGGAAAATATGAATTGTAAAATCAGTCATTTTATGAAAGATTTAAATTCTTTAGATACAGATCATCTTGAAAAATGGTTTACGGACGAAAGTACAATATGGATTCCGCCTTCTAAAGAAATTTCAGGCAAGAACAGAATTTTAGCTTTATTCAGAGCTATCTTCAGGCGTTACGAAAATATTGAATGGCGTGTTTCTGAGATTTTTTCTTTGGGAAATGAAAAATATTTTTATCAAACTAATTCTTTAGGAAATCTGTCGGGAAAAGGAACTTATGAAAACGAAATCTGCACAATCATTCAGTTTTCGAAATGCGGTAAAATCCTATATCTCTCTGATTATTTTAAAGATACAAAAGTATTTAATTAAAAAACCGCCACTCTTGCGACGGTTTTTCTATTTTAAACATTATTTTATTCCCTGTTTTTTACCATCACCCATCCTGAATATTTGAATAAGGTGCTCTTTTTATCATTTTCATTCCAGGTTACCGAATACCAATATGTGCCAGTCGGAACTTTTTTGCCGGCAATTGTTCCGTCCCATTTATAGCCGTTGGATTTATCTGCCTGGAAAATCTTAGTTCCATATCTGTCAAAAATATTGAATATCAAGTTTTGTTTATTTCCCAATGCTGAATAATCTATCACATCATTAATACCGTCTCCATTTGGCGTGATAACGTTTACCAAATTAGGCACAACAATCGTAATATCAATTGGTTCACAGTCGTAAGCATCTTTCACATGAATATAATTATCACCTCTCGGAACATTATTAAATACATTAGAATCCTGCCAATTAATCCCATCCATTGAATATTTATAAGGAGCAGTTCCTCCTATAACGTTTACAGTAACCGTGGTACTCGCAATTTCAACATTTGCGATGACAGGTTGCTCAGAAGGATAAACTTTTACCTTTTGTGTTGTAATACATTGTCCGGTTTTTAGTTTTACCCAATATGTTCCAACTCCGACGTTAGTAATCGTCTGAGTAGTTGCGCCCGTGCTCCATTCGTAGCTGGCAAATCCGGGACCCGCATCTAATGTTGTTTTATCTTCTATACAGATAATTTTATCTTCCAGAATATTTGAATAAACCGGCGGAATAACTACTAATGTTACTTTAGCAATGGCAAAACATCCGTTTCCGTTAGTAACTTTTATAAATATAACTCCATTTGGCGCAATGTAAGGATTTGCAGAAAGTATCTGATTAGTTCCGTTTTGAGCATCTGCTAAAGAAGGATAATATGTTTTAGTAATTCCAGACTGTGTGGTTACCGCGGCAAGAGTAAGATCAAACGATCCCATTGAAGGATTTGAATCAATAAAACAAGCTCTTAAAGTCGCATCATTTACGACCACAACAGGATAAAATTTCAGAAAAATCTGTGCAACAGCAGTACATCCGAACTGAGAAGTAATTTTCACATAAACAGTTCCTTCAGCAGAAACAAAAGCTGTCGGATTGGGGATTTCATTAACACCCAAATTCAGATCTGACATCGTTTCATAATATTTTTTTGTTGCCAAAGGATCGCCAAAAACAGCTGCCGTCGTAAGGTTGAATGTCGCCAAACCCACATTGTTATTATTACAGCCAAAAAGCGTAACATTTGTACCAGAAATATTTCCAAGTTTAAACTTAAACGGTCCAATCTGTCTGCAACCGTTAATAGGATTAGTCGGATTTGCCGGATCCTGATAATGAATACTATAATAATACGTTGTAGTCGTATTAATCGTCTGCGGAGATAAAATAGGATTTGCCCCCGACAAAGCATCATTTTGTGAGACATGATAACTTATTTCAAAATTAGGATTGCCATTTAAAATTCCTACAGATAAAGTAGAAAAATTAAATATAGCAGGAGTTTCACAGACGATTACTTCTTTAGGATTTGCAGGATTTGCCGCCGGAATTCCCGGTGGAACAAAAGGTTTCGGCTGTATAATAGGATCATTAAATGGTGATGCCAACGTAGCCGTTCCTCCCCAAGTTAAAGAAAAAGGAGCCAATGTAGGATTAAAAACATCAACCCAGTTATCAATATACAAATAGTACGTTTGACCCGGTAAAACATCCAAATATCTGCAATAGGGAGTTGTAGAACCTCCTGCCGCACTCAGAATTGTACTTGTCATATTCAATCCTGTAGCTGCGCCAACTCCGATAACAGTTGCTGCATTACAACGTATCGGAGCACCTAAGCTTCCACAGGTAACGTTCGGTCCGTAGACTGCCCAGTCATAATCTGCATCCGGATCTGCGGGAATAAGATTAAAAGTAAGAGTTCCACCTGTAGCAATGGTAATTTTATACCAGATAGAATTATGCTCACCCGATACCATACATCCTCCTAAGCTTTCGTTGACTGAGCCAATTCCCGAAGGTGAATAGGTAATATCCGAATTTCCACAAACGCTGAGTGCCGTTGAACAATCGGCCTGAGAGAAGAATATTTGTGATATAAACAGTAAAAAAAGTAGTAAAAGTTTTTTCATATATTTTCAATTTGTTATTAATTTTTAATCCTAAAACAGTGTATATCAAATATAAAGAAATTATATCAATATTAACAAAATTAAAGAATCATAATTCAATAAAAAAGGAAAAACAATGAAATTTTGACAACAAATTACTTTATACTCGTGATATTTCCGCAAAGATTTTCCAGATGAAAAATTTTATGAAACGGACTTTTTACTTCATGCAAATGTTCTTTATCCTGAATAAAAGTATAACGGGAAGCAATAGAATTCATATCTGACACGATAACGAGCCAGCATTCATCAACAGAAGTATCATAATACGGGAATTTTTCATTCTTTTTCTCTATTAATTCCAAAATTTTCTCTGAACACAATTCATCAAAAAGATTCATATTATATTCATGAGTAATAAAAACATTTCTGCGGTGAAAAGATTTTCTTACGCTTTTTACACAACCAAAGGGCTTAGCTTTTTTAATACTTTTGTAAATATTAAGAATAATTTCCTGTTGATTTTCCAGAGAATCCAATTTCATATTTGAGTTGAATTCTAAAAAATAAACACCACGATATTTCGTAGTGTCTTCCTGTTCCAATAATATTTCTGCCTGACGGAAAATTTTGTTTAAACTGCTTTCCACCTTTTTCATTTCAAGATGATTGATCACTTCAGTTAATTCTATTCCGATTTTTTTGTCATTTAATTTTGCAATGAAGTCGGGGCTTTCGCACGTTAAATCCTCAAACTTAACTTCAGGAAAATGATGCATAAATGAATTAAGAAGTAAAATTTCTGCTTTCTTCTTGTATTTTTCACGGTCATGAAGACGGGATTCGTCTATAGTACGATGATATTTTTCGATCGGCTTTTTTTTCAAATGTCGATTCAGATAATATAAACTCAGATTTTTAATTAAATCTTCTTCAGAAAATGCCTTTTTCATGCTTAAATTTATTATCGTTACAGCATATAAAACCGAGGTTTCACATCAGAAAGGTTTTGATTTTCAAAAATTTACACATTAAAGGTAATTAAAAAAGAGATTCAACAAACATTTTTAAAGTTAATTTATCAGATAATTAATGTAGGGTTTAACTATCATAATCGATACCTTTACTCTTCAAACACTAAACTATTATATATGGATTTTAAGAATTTTAAAATACCCTTCAGCGTCAATCCACAATATTCAAAAAAAGTTGCCTATTTTTCTATGGAATTTGCCATTGAGCAGGTTCTGAAAATATATTCGGGAGGACTGGGATTTTTAGCAGGCTCTCACATGAGAAGTGCTTATAATTTGAAACAAGATTTGATAGGAATCGGGATTCTCTGGAAATTCGGTTATTACGATCAGGCGAGAAATCACGACCAGACCTTACAGCCAACGTGGACAAAGAAAATGTACAGTTTTCTGGAAGATACGGGCATCAAATTTCAGATCGAAATTCACAGCGCACCGGTTTGGGTAAAAGTCTATTACCTTGACCCTGAAATCTTTCACACCGCTCCGATGTTCTTCCTCTCAACGGATGTTGCTGAAAATGATCATGTTTCAAAAACAATCAGTCATAAGCTGTATGATGCGAATGAATCTACAAAATTGGCTCAATATATTTTATTAGGAAAAGGCGGTGCGCAATTGCTGGATGAACTGAATATTGAAAGAGATATTTATCATTTAAATGAAGCACACGGACTGCCCGCTTCTTTTCATTTATTGAAAAAGTACAATGGAGATTTAAATAAAGTAAAAGAAAAGTTAGTTTTCACGACTCATACTCCCGAAGAAGCAGGAAATGAAAAACATAATGTAAGACTTTGCCACGATATGTCGTATTTTTCAGGATTCAGCATAGAAGAAGCAAAAAATATCGAAGGTTTTGATGATGATAAATTCAATCATTCTCTTTGTGCGTTGAAAATGGCGAAAGTTGCCAACGGAGTTTCCCAGCTTCACGGCGTAGTTTCAAGAGCCATGTGGAGCAAATATCCGGGAATTTGTGAAATTACTTCCATTACCAACGCTCAGGAATTCAAATATTGGGCAGATAAACCGCTTTATAACGCTAAAGATGAAAATGACGAAACAGTTTTTGATTTTCGTAAAAAGCATTTAAAAAAGAGATTATTTAAAATTGTAGCAGACCAAACGGGAAATCTATTTAATCCAAATGTTTTCACGATTGTTTGGGCAAGGAGATTTGCAGGTTATAAACGTGCAGATTTGCTGTTACATGATAAAGCAAGATTTTACAAATTATTAAATCATCCAAAATATCCGGTGCAGATTATCTGGGCCGGAAAACCCTATCCGATGGATTATTCTTCGATTTCTACCTTTAATTCTTTGGTTGAAGAAAGCAAAAACTACAAAAACATGGCAGTTTTGACGGGTTACGAATTGTCATTAAGTAAATCTCTGAAACAAGGTTCAGATTTGTGGTTAAATAATCCTAGAGTTCCAAGAGAAGCTTCAGGAACTTCAGGAATGACAGCAGCAATGAATGGATCGATTAACTTATCAACAGATGACGGCTGGATTCCTGAATTTGCAAAACACGGAGAAAATTCTTTTGTAGTTCCAAAAGCAGATTATATGAATATGAGTATTTATGAACAGGATAATTACGACTTAAACAAGTTATATGAAATTCTTGAAAACGAAATTCTTCCAACTTATTATGATCAGCCAGACCAATGGAGGAAAATTCAGTATAATTCTATGGATGATGTAAAAGATCACTTCAACAGCGATAGAATGGCTGATGAATATTATAGAGTTTTGTATAATTATAAAGAATAATTCTTGAAAGAGAGTAAATATTACTCCGTCATTTAGAGTAGATTTTGAAAAAATCGTATCGAGAAATTTATTTAAAAAATCTCGATACATTCTCTTCATTTCATTTCGAAAATTAATCGAAATGACGATGAAAATATTATAATTGGTTTGAAAATGAATAAAAAAAACGGTTTGAAAAAATTTTCAGACCGTTTTTATTTAATTAATCTTTTTTCTTTTTAGGCACTTTTAAACCTGATTCTTTCGCTTCAGAAATCCCGATGGCAATTGCCTGTTTTCTGCTTGTAACTTTTTCACCCGAGGAAGATTTCAATTTTCCTTCTTTGAATTCGTGCATTACCTTTCCAACTTTGTCCTGAGCTTTTTCTGAATATTTTGTCTTGCTCATGATATTATATTTTAAGATTTTGGTACAGCTACTCCTATTTCGTAAACTTTAGCATGTTTCAAATATTTTGAACGCTCTCTTGAAGTTACCGATTCAAATTGATCATTTTTAATCACAACAATCGGATCTTCTGCATTTTCAATTTCAAAATTCGCTAAATATCTTTCATCAGGTGGAGATTGTTGAAGTTTTGCTTTAATTTTCTGCAATTCATCAGCATATTTTCTAAAACCAGGATCAGATGAATGGATAAATTTATATTCTGCACCTGCATCTACAAAATAATGAAGTTTTTTTTCAATTAAATCTGCATCACTACAAATTTCTGGATTGTCATTTCCGTCTTTGAACCCTACTTCCACCAATTCTCCGTTTTTTTTGTTCGCACATTCCTGTGCATCATTAAAACTTGAGAATCCTGTATATATTATTTGGTTATCTAACTCGTATCGATTTAGTTTTTGGTTAAAGGCATTCGTTTCCATAATTATTATTGATTTGATTATAGTTTATATATTCAATTTATTTGCCAAAATACTTTTTATTTAAAATTTCACTAATGAATGATATTTTTCATTAAATTAGAGCCGTTATTAAAAATTATAATCATTATGAAAAATCTCAAAAAAATCTCAAGAGAACAGCTAAAAGAAGTGAAAGGTGGAATTTTACCAGGAATGAAAAGATGTTATGATGAAGCAACTTGCCAAGTTACAATTTATTATGCTTTAAGTATGCTGAACAGCCCTTGTGCAACAGATTTACCTGTATGTCTTCCTCCACAGGATTAAAATCTTTAAAAATAATTAAATAAACAGAATTCATCAGAGTTCTGTTTTTTTTATTTATGCTAAAATATTATCAAGAATTATTAAATTTGAATTCTTTAAAATTAGAAATGAAAAAATTCTTACTAACGCTTACAATTGCTGCAGCTTTCCAAAGTGTATCAGCACAGGAAATCACTTTAGATAAAATATATTCAGGATATTACCGTGGGAAAGGCATTGCCGGAATCACTTCCATGAAAAACGGTGAAAATTATCTGATCATCGAACAAGGCGGAATTGCAAAATATTCTTATAAAACTTCTCAAAAAGAAGGAAACTTGGTCGACGGACAATTCGAAAGCTATGAATTTTCTGATGATGAGTCTAAAATTCTTTTGCAAAAGGAAAGTCAGCCAATTTACAGACATTCTTTTTTAGGAAAATTTGATGTAAAAGATTTAAAATCAGGGAAAGTAATTTCTTTAAATGAAGGTAAATTTATTCAGGAACCGAGATTTTCTCCTGATGCTACGAAAATAGCTTTCATCGTTGATAATAATATTTTTTATCAGGATTTAAATTCAGGAACAATTACACAGGTTACTAAGCATGGTGTTAAGAATAAAATTTTAAACGGTCTTGCAGACTGGGTGTATGAAGAAGAATTCGGGCACGCAAGATTATATGAATGGACAAAAAATTCGGATGCTATTCTTTTTGTAAAACTAGACGAAACGGAAGTTCCGGAAATTTATATTCCGATTTATGGCAAAACGCTTTATCCAGGTGAAATGCGTTATAAATATCCAAAAGCGGGAGAAAAAAACTCAGTGGCTTCTGCACATATTTATCAGTTAAGTGACGGAAAAAAAACGAAAGTTAATTTAGATAACTACAAACATTATTATATTCCAAACGTTATTCAGACGGCGAAACCTGACGAAATTGTATTGCTTACTTCCGACAGAATTCAAAATGCTTCTGATGTGTTAAAAGTGAATACAAAAACGGGAGCTGTTCAGAAATTATTCACAGAAACTGATGAAAAGTGGATTGATACAGACAGTCCGACTTTAGAATTTTTAGAAGATAATTCTTTCCTTTGGGGTTCTGAAAGAGATGGAAACCGTCATTTATACTGGTACGACAAAGATGGAAAACTGAAAAAACAGGTAACAAAAGGAAACTGGGAAGTAACCGATTATTACGGTTATAATCCAAAATCTAAAGAAATCTACGTTCAGACCACCGAAAAAGGAAGTATCAATAAAGTCATTTCAAAAATTAATATTGAAAACGGAAAATCTCAGTTGATTTCAAATACTGAAGGAAATAATTCTGCAAATTTCAGTAAAAACTATAATTATTTCATTGAAACATCATCTACCGCTGCAAAACCTTATATGTTTGTATTAAAAGACGGGAAAGGAAAAGTGGTAAAAGAACTTCAGAATAATGATGCTCAGCTTCAAAAATTAAAAGCTGATAATTTCACTGAAAAAGAATTCATCACCATTCCAAACGATGTGGGAGATCAGATGAATGCGTGGATTATTAAGCCTAAAAATTTTGATAAAAACAAGAAATATCCATTATTCATGTTTCAATATTCTGGTCCGGGATCTCAGCAAGTTGCAAACTCTTGGGACAATGGAAACGGAATCTGGTTTGAAATGTTAGCGCAAAAAGGCTACATCGTTGCTTGTGTTGACGGACGTGGAACGGGTTACAAAGGCGCTAAATTCAAGAAAGTAACGTACATGAATTTAGGAAAACATGAAATAGAAGATCAGATTACCGCTGCAAAATGGTTTGGAAATCAATCTTACATTGATAAATCCAGAATCGGAATGTTCGGATGGAGTTTCGGAGGTTATATGACGAGTTTGGCAATGACAAAAGGTGCCGATGTTTTCAAAATGGGAATTGCAGTAGCACCAGTTACCAACTGGAGATATTATGATTCTGTTTACACCGAAAGATTTTTAAGAACACCACAGGAAAACCCTGATGGTTATGATAGAAATTCACCAACCGAATATGCTAATTTATTGAAAGGAAAATTCTTATTAATTCACGGAACTGCCGATGATAATGTACATTTTCAAAATTCTATGGAATTCTCAGAAGCGCTGATTCAAAACAAAAAACAATTTGATTTTATGGCGTATCCTGATAAAAACCACGGAATCTACGGCGGACAGACAAGACCTCAATTATATCAGAAAATGACTGATTTTATTTTGGAGAATTTATAATTTCCGAAAAATCACATAAAAAAATCACTCAAGCTTTGAGTGATTTTTTTATTATTGAGGCGAAATTTTAGTCATGCTCTTAAAAATCATAATGAACTGATAAACCATAATGTGTGGGTTTCATTTTTGTTACCTGCTTATAAAAAAAATTATCCATTAAACTATTGATTCTATCTTCAAAAACATTATCGGAATCACTTGTTGATAGTTCAAAATACTCATCATATCTAGAATTATCTAAAATATTTTCGAAATGTAATTCCAATCTTATTTGAATTGCATCTTCCTCATTATCGAATCTAAAAGCTCTTTGAAACTCTATTCGAAGATAGTTGTAACTTTTAGTTGTGATTGAAATGCCTAAACTATCATAACGTAAGATAAACATATCATTTGGGTTTACATTTAAATAAAAATCAACCATTTTAACTTCTAAATAATGATGAAGCATCGCCTTAAAAGCATTCTCGGTGATAAAAGTATCTCTAGAATCAAAAAGATCCAAATATTTTTCAATTGATGCTATCAGAAGTTTTTCCATTCAGTTTTAGCATTAAATACAATTTTTATTAAAATCAGTCTTCACTAAATGAATATACAATCTTAGTTTTCACTGACAAATATATTTTGTGTAGTTTTATTTATTCAAATTTAATAAAATTCAATTATTCTTTTTAAAATTTTATATTTGTGAAATTTGAAATTATCAACTATGAAGACTAAACATCCTAAAGGATTGCCTTTCCTCTTCTTTACTGAAATGTGGGAACGTTTCGGATATTATTTAATTCTCGGAATTTTCGTATTGTATGTTATTGAACCGACTGGTTCCAAAGGTGGTCTAGGACTTCCTGATAAAACGGCAGACGACATTTTTGGAACTTATATCGCTCTAACTTATCTGACACCTTTTATCGGAGGATTTTTGGCAGATAGAGTGTTAGGATATATCAAATCTATTTACATAGGAGGAATTTTAATGGCAGCCGGCTATATCGGAATGGGAGTTTTCAAAGATCTTACGTTGTTTTATTCTTCATTAGCTTTAATTATCATTGGAAATGGTTTCTTTAAACCTACGATTTCTACATTACTTGGAAATCTGTATTCTGAGGAACCATATAAAGCCAATAAAGATTCCGGATACAATATTTTTTACATGGGAATTAATATTGGAGCGTTTATTTGCAACATTATTGCAGCATTTATGCGAAATAAATTCGGTTGGGGCGAAGCATTCATCACTGCCGGAGTCGGCATGTTAATCGGTATGGTCATTTTTACCATTGGTAGAAAACATTATATCCACGCAGCACAAATGAAACCTGTACAGGAAGGCGACACCAAGCTTTCTGAAATTCTGCTTAAAGTATTTTTACCCGCTATCATTGCTGGAGCAATTGGTTGGATGATCCCAGGAAATATCTTCGGAAGCGATAGTACAGACGCCTTCATCTTAGCTTGTATTCCCGTGATTTATTTTTATGTTTCATTATACTTTAAAGCTAAGCCTGAAGAGAAATCTTCTATCGGTGCACTTCTATTGGTATTTATGATCAGTATGTTCTTTTGGGCAGTTTTCAAACAAAATGGAACAGCCTTAACAAGATGGGCAAATTATTACACCGACAGAAGTGTTCCTGCCTCACTTGAAAAACCATTGGAAGATATTTATATGGTGGAAGGAAAAAGCTACAAGGATAAGGAAGTTCCTGTATATAACGACCAATATCAGTCTCAAAAAGATGATAACGGTAAAGCCATTAAAGTAACAGGAAAAGATGTTTATTTTAAAAATATTTCGCCCGAACAAAAGGCTTCATTAGAACAAAATCCTGAAAAGCAAGTCTTTTTATATAATACCGAACTCTTCCAATCTATAAATCCGTTTTGGGTAATTGCCTTAACACCTGTTGTCGTAGGCTTTTGGGCACTGCTAAGACGAAAAGGAAAAGAACCTTTAACGCCAACAAAAATTGTTTTAGGTTTATTTATTTCGGCGCTCTCCTGTTTGGTTATGGTACTTGCTGTAATGGCTGGAGAAAACGGAGTCGTGAAAGTTTCAGCATTGTGGCTGGTAGCGAGCTATGGAGTCATTACAATCGGAGAACTTTGCCTGTCGCCGATGGGACTTTCTTTTGTTTCTAAACTTTCCCCTGCAAGACTTACCGCCTTAATGATGGGAGGTTTTTTCCTCGCAAACTCAGTAGGGAACAAACTTTCAGGAATTCTGGCAAGCACATGGTACAGCTATGATAATAAAATGAATTATTTCCTTGTGAATTTTGCTTTATTGATATTTGCCACACTTTTAGGACTTTCCATGTTAAAAAAATTAAATAAAATCATGAAAGAAAAAGGACATTAATATTACCTTATCATAAAGAATATGAAGCTGTAGAATCATTCTGCAGCTTTTTTATTTAATTATAAAATTAAAACCTTGCCGAAAACCCAAAAAAAACTATATTTGTCAGTCTTAACAAAAATTAACAATAAAAATGGATAATATTGAAGCATTAAGTCCGAAACAGGATGAATTTGTAGAGAATAAAGGTTCCAGACATCCAAAAGGATTATGGGTTCTTTTCGGAACCGAAATGTGGGAGCGTTTCAATTTTTACGGAATGAGAGCACTATTGACGCTTTTCATGGTAAATTCCTTATTAATAAAAGAAGCAGATGCAGCAATCATCTATGGTGGGTTTTTAGCTTTATGTTATCTTACTCCTCTTTTGGGAGGTTTTATTGCCGATAAATATATCGGAAACAGAAACGCCATTTTAATTGGTGGATCTTTAATGGCAATTGGTCAGTTTTTACTATTCATAAGTGCATCGAGTTTCTCGGCAGATCTTGGAAGTGCAAAGACAATCATGTGGCTGGCACTATTCGTTATTATTTTTGGTAACGGATTCTTCAAGCCAAACATTTCCTCAATGGTGGGAAGTCTTTACCCAAAGCAAGAAAAATCAAAATTAGACTCTGCATTCACCATTTTCTATATGGGGATTAACATTGGAGCGTTCTTAGGTCAGTTTATCTGTCCATACGTAGGAGATGTGAAAGATGCAACAACGGGAGTAAGAGATATTTTTGCTTTCAAATGGGGATTCTTAGCAGCTTCTATTGCAATGGTAATCGGAACAATTACGTTCTTTATTCTTAAAAATAAATATGTTGTAACACCCGAAGGAAGACCTATCGGAGGTTTACCAAAAAACAATACAAGTGAAGATTTCGAAGAAGGAGAAACTCAAACTGCAAAATTCTCAGGTTCTGCTTTAGGAATTACAGGAGCTATTTTTGTTGTTTTATTCTTTGTGTTTAGATATTTATTAGTGGGAGAATTCGGGTTCAAGGCAGTAGAAATGGGGCAATTAATTAAAGGAATTATTTATCCTTTTATTTATGCCGCAGGTATTTCTTTGGCGTTCTTAATTATGAGTTCAGCTGAAAACAAGATTGAAAGACAAAGAATCTGGGTAATTTATATCGTATCATTTTTTATCATTTTCTTTTGGGCAGCTTTCGAGCAGGCAGGTTCTTCATTAACATTTATTGCAGATAACCAAACAGACAGAAACATCTTTGGATGGAATATGCCGCCTTCAATGGTTCAGATTTTCAATGGTATTTTCGTTGTTGCTTTAGCAGTTCCTTTCAGTTTGTGTTGGGATAAATTAAGAGCGAAAGGAAAAGAACCGGTTTCTCCTATGAAACAGGCTATGGGTCTTGCTTTAATTGCTTTAAGTTATTTCATCATCGCACACAATGTTAAAGATCTTGGAAATTCAGGATTATTGGCAATCAAATGGCTGATGGTATTATATTTCATTCAGACTTGTGGTGAACTTTGCTTATCACCAATCGGTTTATCTTTGGTAGGTAAATTGGCTCCAAAAAGATTCGCTTCTTTATTATACGGAGTTTTCTTTATTTCTAATGCTGCAGGTTACGCTTTGGCAGGTTCTTTAGGAGCACTAATTCCTGCTACAGGAGATAAATTCTCTAAAGCACAGGAAATTGGAGTAAATCTTCAAGATGTTTTAGATAAAAAAGTGACTTTAAATGCAGATCAGGTTGCTGCTTTCGAAAAAGCTCAATTACCTTTAGCAAATCCAACTTTTGTAGGATTTGAAATCCACAACTTATTCGAATTCTTCATGGTATTCGTAGTTCTTTGTGGTATTGCTGCGGTAATTTTAGCTTTAATTTCACCAATCTTAAAGAAAATGATGCACGGTGTAAACTAATCCGCATCAATAAAATATAATGAAAACCTCTGCTAAGTCGGAGGTTTTTTTTATTTTCGTGTGTTCTTTATCAATTACAATACTTGACGATTGCTTCAACAATTAAGTAGATTGATAAAATTCTTACTTAAAAATTCAATCATATATAATTATGAGTTTAACTTTAGATGAAATACAAAATTTCAAAGGAAAATATCCAAAGCAAATCTGGAGTCTGTTTTTCTCTGAAATGTGGGAACGTTTCTGTTTCTACGGAATGCGCGGAATGTTGGTTTTCTTTATGATTTCTCAACTTAATTTCCATGAGAAAGAAGCCAATCTACAATACGGAGCAACGCAGGCATTCGTCTACGCTTTTACCTTTGTTGGCGGACTTTTCGCTGATAAAATATTAGGATTCAGAAAGTCTCTTTTTTGGGGCGGACTTTTAATGATTGCCGGAAGTATAATTTTAGCAATAGATCCACACAAATTTTTCTTTTTAGGGATCGCATTTACTGTTGTAGGGACAGGTTTCTTTAAGCCGAATATTTCATCAATGGTGGGTCAGTTGTACAAACCAAATGACTCAAGAGCAGACGCAGGTTTCTCACTTTTCTATGCGGGAATTAACCTTGGAGCGTTGCTTGGGGGATATTTATGTATTGCTGTGGGAAAAGGTGAACTTTTTTCAACTTATATACCTGAAGAATTAAGATGGCATTTAGCTTTCGGATTTGCTGCTGTTGTAATGGTAATAAGCTTAATTAATTTTGTCTTTACCCAAAAAAGCTTAGGTTCTATTGGACTTCAGCCGGGACATCCAAATCATGAAATAAAATCTGCGCCTATCCCAAAATGGCAGGAATACGGAGTGTATGTTTTATCATTAATTTTCGTTCCGATTATCATGATTATGGTTTCTGTGCCTGAATATACAGATTATTTTATGTGGACTGTCGGACCACTAACATTGATTTATTTGTTCTACGAAATGTCAAAAGTTACTGTCGCAGAACGTAAAAAGCTATGGGCGGCTTTAGTTTTCATTTTATTCTCCATTCTATTCTGGGGAATTTATGAGCAAAGTGGAGGTTCGTTAAGTATTTTCGCAGCAAAAAATTTAAATAAAGATTTACTTGGTCTTGATCCGAATGGTGTGAATAACTCCGGAGGTGCATTCTTTATCATCTTTTTAGCTCCATTGATTGGATTACTTTGGATTTGGCTCAGTAAAAGAAAAATTGAACCCAATACTATCATCAAATTCGGGTTAGGATTTATTTTCCTTGGGTTAGGTTACTATGTTTTATTTGCGACAAGACTATTCGCTAATCTTCAGGGGATCACTTCATTGAATTTCTTTACGATTGCCTTATTGGTTATTACTTTGGGAGAATTATGCCTCTCTCCTATCGGTTTATCCATCATGACAAAACTTTCTACGAAAAATCTCCAGGGAATGATGATGGGAATGTGGTTTTTGGCTTCAGCTTACGGACAATACGTTGCGGGAATCATAGGAGCTGGCTTGGCAACAGCAAAAGAAGGCTCTACTAATTATGATGCTTTGATCACTTATACTGATGGATATAAACAATTGGGATTATATGCAGTAATTGCCGGAGTTGTATTAATTTTGATCTCTCCATTTGTAAAAAAATTAATGCAGGAGGTGAAATAAAGATAAGTAATTGCTTATTTTTACTTAAATATCACATCATGAAGAAAATTATAAGCATAATCTTTCTCTTTATATTCAGTTTTGGCTTTGCGCAGGTGAAGTGGATGACAATTGAAGAAGCTTTGAAAGCACAAAAAGAAAGTCCGAAAAAAATATTGATCGATTTTTATGCAGACTGGTGCGGGCCATGCAAAATCATGGACAAGAAAACATACGGACATCAGATTATTGCTGATATTATCAATGAAAATTATTATCCTGTAAAATTTAATGCGGAGGAAAAAAATTCAATTGAAATTTTCGGAAGAACGTTTTCAAATTCTAATACCCAACATAGAAAAGGAAGAAACTCGATGCACGAATTTACAGAATACATGAACGTCGCTGCAGTTCCGAGCACAGTTTTTTTGGATGAAAACGGCGGACCGATAACCATTCTACAAGGAGAATTATCAGCTAAAGAACTGGAACCTTATTTAGAACTGATTTCGAAAAATTTATTTAAGAAAATAAAAACCAGAGATCAGTGGGAAGATTATCAGAAAAAATTTAAATCGAAAATAAAAGATTGATTTTAGAGATTAAACTAAGAAAATATAATTAAGACTTTCAATTTTTTGGAAGTCTTTTTTATTTTACCGAAATTCGAACTTTTATTTTTTTATCCAAAATTTAAATCAAAAAAAAACGAATCTTCTATCACGAACCCAGAAAAATGAATCTCGAAACTTCCATAGAATATGTAAAAGGAATCGGTCCTGAAAAGGCCAAAGTCATCAAAAATGTCTTGGGAATTTCTAATGTGGAAGATCTTCTGAACTTTTTTCCTCTGCGTTATCTGGATAAAAGTAAGGTTCATAAAGTGTCTCAGCTTTATGATGTGACAACTGATATTCAGTTAAAAGGAAGAATTACGAATGTTCAGGAAATACAAACCGGAAAAATAAAACGTCTTTCTGCCAAATTTAATGACGATACGGGCTCGATGGATTTGGTTTGGTTTCAGTATTCAAAATGGTTGAAAGAGCAGCTTCCCATTAATCAGGAAATTTTTATTTTCGGGAAAATAAATGTTTTTAACAATCAATATTCTATGCCGCATCCGGAAATAGAAGTTGAAGAAAAAAAAGACACTGAAAATCGTTTAAGACCCATTTATCCAAGTTCGGAAAAATTAACCAAAAGAGGTCTCGGACAAAGATTCTTTCAAACTGTTTTAAGAAATATCTGCAAAGAAATTCCGAATCTTATTCAGGAAAATTTTCCTGATTATATGAGGAAATCTTTTCAGTTTTTATCAAGACAGCATACCTATCTTAATATCCATTTCCCAAAAGATATGGAGCATTTTGATAAGGCAAATTACCGTTTGAAATTTGAAGAATCTTTCTTTTTTCAGTTAGGATATGCATTAAAAAAACTTCATCATAAAAGTCATACGATTGGAAATCCATTTCCGGTTGTTGGCGATTATTTCAATGATTTTTATGAAAATCATCTTCCGTTTGAACTTACAGGTGCTCAAAAAAGAGTGTTGAAGGAAATCCGGCTTGATATGAAACGTCCGATTCAAATGAACAGGCTTTTACAGGGAGATGTAGGTTCAGGAAAAACAATGGTCGCTTTATTGACCATGTTAATTGCCATGGATAACAGCTTTCAAAGCTGTATAATGGCTCCAACGGAAATTCTTGCACAGCAACACTATAATGGAATTAAAGAACTGTTAGAAAATACCAATATTAATGTAAAACTTTTAACAGGCTCAACAAAAGTATCTGCACGGAGGATTATTCATGAAGAACTTGAAAACGGACAACTTTCTATTTTGGTGGGAACTCATGCCGTTTTGGAAGATAAAGTGAAGTTTAAAAATCTTGGTTTAGCGATTATCGACGAGCAACACAGATTTGGGGTGGCACAAAGAGCAAAACTTTGGGCAAAAAATAAAATCCCACCGCATATTTTGGTGATGACAGCGACTCCAATTCCGAGAACATTGGCAATGAGTTTTTATTCTGACTTGGATGTTTCTGTAATTGATGAAATGCCGGTTGGAAGAAAACCCATTATCACTGCTCACAGAAGGGAAAAAGACAGAGCGTACGTGTATAATTTTTGCAGAGAAGAGATTCAAAAAGGGCGACAGGTTTATTTTGTATATCCTTTAATTGAAGAATCTGAAACATTAGATTATAAAAATTTAATGACCGGGCTTGAAAATGTAATGGATAATTTTACCCATTATAACGTCACCATGCTCCACGGAAAGATGAAACCTAGCGAAAAAGATGATGCCATGAATTATTTTGCTTCGGGTAAAGCAGAGATAATGGTGGCTACAACTGTAATTGAAGTGGGAGTAAATGTTCCGAATGCTTCTGTTATGGTGATTGAAAGTTCTGAAAGATTTGGTTTGTCACAACTTCACCAACTTCGTGGTCGTGTTGGTCGAGGTGCCGAACAGAGTTACTGTATTTTAATGACTTCCGACAAACTTTCTAAAGAAAGCAGAACCCGTATTAGGACCATGACGGAAACCAATGATGGCTTTAAAATTTCTGAAGTTGATATGCAGCTTCGCGGTCCAGGAGATATTTTGGGGACACAGCAAAGCGGCATTGTAGATTTTAAAAGATTGGATTTAGTGAATGACGGTGCGATTATAAAAACCACAAAAAAAACCGTTGAAAAAATATTAGAAAACGACCCTTTATTAACTAAAACAGACCATCAGATTATCAAAAATTATTATCTGAGAAACTATAAAGGAAAAAATAAATGGAGTAAAATTTCATAAAAAAACCGCAACAAGATTTCTCGCTGCGGTTCCCCCTTATAAAACTGTTATTTAGAAGAAATTACTTTACTTCAAAAAAAATGACTCTAATTTATTTCATATAATATTTTATGATTTGGTGTGATTTGAAAATATTTTTATAATATTGATTAGGTGTCTGAATAAAAAAACAAAACGAATTATAATTTCCAATTGTTATTATAAAAACTAACTTGTTTCTTTCGACTAAAGGTTTTTAAAATGAAACGAATATTGCCTTTAGCCTACTAAATAAGTTTTCATGATTGTACCGTTTTTTTAAAGATCTTCTTCGCTTATTAATTGGAAGTTGCTATAATTCATTTTGTTAACTAACATTGTGATTAATATTATTAATTTCAGTCAAGAATTTTTATGCCTGAAAATTTTGATAACATTTTGAATTATATATTCACTATTATGTGAGTATTAATACAGCAAATATAAAAATTAAATTTCACATAATGAATAATTAAATTTTAAATTTTTTAAACTTTCATAATAAAATTTTCTTTATTCAGTCCAGACGTGTAATACTGCCAGTTTACAGTGATTATTTCTGTGACTGCTTTCTTCAGATTGCTATAATTATTCTGTTTTTTCATAAAAACATTGATCCCTTTTACAAAAATTTCTTCGATTTCATGTTCAGATAACCATTCAGAATATAAAACAGTTGTCATTTTATTGTACCTGAAATTTTCCTTAACCTGATCGATCAATTCTAAGCTGTTTTTTTCAGGAAAGTCATAATTCATAAATAAAACTTCAGGCACCAAAGCATCTTCTTTCATTAAATAATCAACACCAACTTTTCCGTCGGAAAAAAATAAAACTTTGGTTTTGATTTTTAAATCTGCAAATATACTTTTAAAAAATATTTGAATTCCTTCATCTTCTTCCACAACAATTACATTGAGATATTCTTTAGTCATGCTACATTGATATTATTGATCATACTTTGAAACTTCCTTTTCTTCAGCATAATTTTCTGAAACTGAGAAGGTGTAATACCTGTAGTATTTTTAAACTGCGTACTTAAATGTGCAACACTTGAATAATTGAGCTTGTGTGCAATCTCCGTAAGACTTTGCTTATTTCTGATAATCAAATCTTTGGAACGCTCAATTTTCTGAATAATAATGAAATTTTCTATCGAAGTATGGGTAACTTCTGAAAAAAGATTTGACAGATACCCATAACTGTGATTTAGTTTTTCGGAAATATAAATAGAAGCTTTTACAGTAACTGCTTCCTTAGAAAAAACCAGACCCACGATAGTATCTTTAATTTTTTGAACTAATGCAACCTTCTGGCTTTCAATAATTTCTATTCCGTATTCTTCAAGGTTTTTCTTAAAAATCTTATGCTGTTCCTGAGTGAAGGATTCATAGAATTCTACTTCTCCGAAATTCAGCAGTCTGTATTTCAAACCCTGTTCTTTGAGTTTTTCTTCCAATACCTTTTTGCAAAGAGCATTGAGATCAAATTTAACATACATTTTCATCCTTATAAATAGTGTGAGTGAATTATCAGTAAATATAATAATTATTTCAATAAAAAGTGAATTAGAAAAGACAAATATCAAAATAAATAAAAAATTCCTGCATTCTTAAAATACAGGAATTTAAACACTAAGGATGAAAAAAAATATACCGATAAAAAGTTCTTATACTTCAGACCGAGCATATATGTATTGTTATATTATTTGGCTCTTGTACAAAGATGAATAAAAAAAATACATCACTTCTTATAGAATTACGTTCAAATCTTATATAATTTTAAGTCACTTAATTTTGAATTAATACTTCCATCAGGTAATCATCCATTACATAGCCATTTCCAATATCGAAAATCCCTTCATCAAATACCTTATAACCTTGAGATTCATAGAATTTCCTGGCAGAATTATGTTTGTTTACATTTAAAATAATTCTCTCGTCTCCACTCTCTTTTACTTTTTCACTTAAAAATGCCAATGCAGCTTTTCCCAACCCTTTTCCTTTACTTTCTGGAGTAAGGTAAATTCTGTGAAGTTTGGTCGTGTTCTCTTCATAACCCACTTCATATCCTATAAAACCATCGAAAGAATCTTGAGTTTCATCTTTAATTAAGAAATAATGATAATTGGGTTGTTGTAAATGATTTCCAATTTCTTCAGCCGAATACATTGTCGACAGCATATATTCCATTTGTTCGCTGGAAAGTATTTCTGCATAAGCATTTTCCCAAGATTTTCTCGCCAATTCCTGGATCAATGGAATATCATTTTCCGTAGCTTTTATAAACTCCATATTTTAATTTTAATGATTAAAAAAAGTGAAAAACCATAGGCTTTCCACTTTATATATTTATTAATTGATAATTATTAAATGTTAGCCATTTCAACTTTAATTTTAGCATACAATCCTTCTGAAGCCGGAACTAATGGAAGTCTTAAATAATTTTTAATGATTCCCATTTCTGCCAAAATCACTTTAACTCCGCAAGGGTTTCCTTCTGCGAAAATCAATCTCGTGATTTCTACTAACTTGTTGTGAATTTCATATGCTTCATCTACTTTTTTATCAAAAGCCAATTGAACCATTGTCGAAAATTCCTTTGGATATGCTTGTCCGATAACAGAAATTACACCCGCTCCACCAGCTAACGTTACAGGAAGAGTATATTCATCATCACCAGAAACCAAATTGAAACCTTCAGGTTTTTTTCTTAAAATATCAAAATACTGTAAAATATTGGGTGCAGCTTCTTTAATTAAGAATAAGTTCGGGAACTCTTTTGCCAGACGTAACGTAGTCTCTGCTTCAACATTTTGTCCAGTTCTCGATGGAACATTGTAAATAATAATATTTTTTCCCGTGGAAGCCAACATTTTATAATGCTGGTAAAGCCCTTCCTGATTCGGTTTATTATAATATGGAGATACAGAAAGTACCGCCTCAAAAGCTGAAAGATCAGCTTCTTCAATCTGTTTTTTTACTTCAAGAGTATTATTTCCACCGATTCCCAACACCAAAGGAACACGTTTATTATTAACTTTAATGATATGATCAATTACCTGTTTCTTCTCGTCGTCAGAAAGCGTTGCAGCTTCTGCTGTAGTTCCCAAAACAACTAAATAACTGGTTCCGTTTTCGATGTTATAATCAATCAATTTTGTTAAACTGTCGAAATCTACGGATAAATCTTCATTAAAGGGTGTTACCAACGCAACACCTACTCCTTTTAAAATGCTCATCTGTTAGAATTATTTTTTCCAAATTTAATAATTTCGACTAAGAATTTCTAATAATTAATAATGTTTTATTATACATATAATTATATTTGCATATACTAAAAGATATTATGCGTCGCTATGATCGAAGTTATTTACAAAAATACTAAAGTACGAGCGATTACATATAATCTTAAAATAATTGATGCATATGAAAAATAAATTCTTGTTATTAGGAATTGCTCTGGCTACACTTTCAGCCTGTAAGACAGCTTCATCGGCTTCTTCCATGCAGCTTGAGGAGGTGAAGACCCAGAAAAATATTTCTATTAATAATGAGCTAAAGAATGATGAGGAGTTTGTAAAAACTATTGAACCTTATAAGCAAAAATTGGATAAAGAGATGAACCAAAAAATATCTCATACCAATACAGACCTTACAAAGCAGGGCGACAATAGCAATTTGGGTAATCTTTTGGCAGATTATACATTCGATGGAGCTGATGAATGGGCAAAGACTCATCTTAAAAAAAATGTAGATGCTGCATTGATTAACATTGGAGGAATCCGTACAACGATCGGAAAAGGAGATATTCTATTGAAAAGTATTTTTGAAGTAATGCCTTTCGAAAATGAAGTGATTATTGTAAAAATGAAGGGTTCAGATTTGCAGGGATTGTATGATTATTATGCAAAAACCCAGGTTAATAATCCGGTTTCTCATTTATATATTGAAACCAATAACGGACAACTAACCAAAACTTTGATCAACGGAAAAGCGGTAAATCCTACGCAGGATTATTACATCGCAACTTCTGATTATCTGGCTTTGGGCGGTGACAACATGAAATTCTTCGCCAAAGGAGAATCTATCTCAACAGGAATTAAATTAAGAGATCTTTTTATTGATTATTTTAAGAAAAATCCTGAAGTGGTGGCCAATACAGATGTTCGTTTAAATTTTATCGGTAAGAAATAATGGATAGAAAAAGTTTTTTAAAAGCAATAGGTGGCGGAACTTTAGCAATGGCTTTAGCTCCCAATATGATGATGGCGGAAGAATTAAATATTCTTGATTTAAAATCTGCAAATAAACTGACTATTCTTCATACCAACGATCAACACAGCAGAATAGAGCCTTTTGATGCAAGCTATACCAAAAATCCAAATCAGGGAGGTTTTGCGAGAAGGGCAAGTTTAATTCAGCAAATCAGAAATCAGGAAAGTAACGTTTTACTTCTTGATTCAGGAGATATTTTTCAGGGAACTCCTTATTTCAATTTCTTCGGAGGCGAACTGGAATTTAAATTAATGTCGATGATGAAGTATGATGCTTCAACGATGGGAAATCATGACTTTGACAATGGTTTAGATGGATTTTTAAAGGTTTTGCCCAATGCAAAATTTCCTTTTATCTGTTCAAATTATGATTTTAAAAATACAGTTCTCGACGGAAAAACCTCTCAATACAAGATTTTTAATAAAAACGGAATCAAAGTTGGAATTTTTGCAGTAGGAATTCAGTTAGACGGACTGGTTGGCAAAAAGCAATACGGAGAAACAATATATTCAGATCCGATTGATGTTGCTCAACATTATTCCAACTTTCTTAGAAACGAACAAAAATGTGATCTTGTAATTTGCCTTTCACACATCGGCTACGATTATAAAGACGAACCTAACAAAATAAGTGATAAAATTTTAGCTGCCAAAACAGAAAATATTGATATTATTTTAGGCGGGCATACTCATACTTTCTTACCGGAACCTGAGACTTTTACCAACAGAGCAGGTAAAAATGTTTTGGTAAACCAGGTTGGATGGGCAGGTCTTCTGTTGGGCAGAATAGATTTCTTCTTCGATACTAATAAAAACGTAAAACATATTTCCTGGAATAATCAGGCAATAGACAGCAGCATAACAGCATAAGCATGAAAAAACTCTCTTTAATTTCTCTTGGTATTTTGGCATCTCTGCAAGTTGCAAATGCACAAAACATTTCTTCAAAAAAATGGGCAGACCTATTTTCTTATAACAATGTTCTTGCTATGAGAGAAGATAATGGAAAACTCGTTGCAGCAGCAGAAAACGGGATTTTCTACTATACAGTTGCCACAGGTGAAATTACAAAGCTGTCTAAAGCAAACGGACTGCACGAGATAGGAATTTCAGCTTTTGATTACAATCCGCAGACTAAAGTCGCACTCGTAGGCTATAGCAACGGCTCATTGGATGTAATTTCTCCGGATGGAATTAAATATATTGTTGATATTCCTATTGCAACAGGATATAACGGAACAAAAAAGATTAATCATATCTCTATTACAGGAGATCTGGCTGTTATTTCTGTAGGATATGGAGTTTCTATTTTTGATTTAAAGAAAAAAGAATTTAAAGATTCAGCGTTCTTTTTGTCAGGTGGAGTTTATCAGGCGAGTAATGAAGCAACAATTTTTGGTAATAAAGTATATTCCGTAACCAGCATAGGATTAAAAAGCCATGAAATGAATATAACGTTTCCGGTTTTTACTACCTGGACGACGGATATGCCCGGGAATTTCAATCACATTGATTCTGAAGGTGTTATTTCTTTTTCATCTGCCAATTCAGCTTATATTTTAAACAGTGGAACGCCTGTTCAGATTGCACAATCTTTTGCAGGTATTCATGATGTTGTGGTAAATTCCGGTAATATTGTTGTAACGGATGCGGCTAGGATTTATACATTTAATACTAGCGGAAATTTCAGCACTTTCGCTGCATTAGGGGAAGAGTGTAATACAGCAACGACTGTTGGGGGAAAAATATATGGTGGAACTATTCTGTCAGGCATTAAAGATGAAGCTAATAGTACCTTTAAACCGGATGGTCCTTATTTCAATTTTGCCTATAAAATAAATTTGCATGGTGAAAATCAACTATTGGTTTCAACAGGTTCAAGAGCGGGTAGATTTAATGTGGCATTAATAAATCCTAAAAATCCAGGATTCTATTACTATAACGGAACGGGATGGGTTTATCCTTCCTATTTCTTAGGAAATACTACAAAATTCAATGTATTAGATGTAGTTTCAGATCCTGTAAACCCAAATGATATTTTCTTCACCAATTACAACGATAACACTGGGAGAGGTATTTATAAAATGAAATATGATGATGGAAGTAAAGATTTCACTTTCACAAAATATTATGATCTGGGAACTACAAATACCAATACAAGACGTCCCGTAGGTTTTGCGTTTGACGAATCAAACAATCTATTTTTATCAATGTCATTTTCCGGTGAGGGATCAGCACCAGGGGGATATACTGCTATCGGAGCTTACGATCGTGGTACCGATAATTTTTTGGTAAAAAATACGGCATCTAACTTTGGAGCCGCTCAAAAACCAATTTATTACGAAGGATTATTATGGATTCCTACTCCAAGATTAAAAGGATTTTTAGTATATGATGCTAAAAAAACCGTCAATACTTCAGATGATACAGAATATCTTTTAACAGACAACGGGTTTCCTGCGTCTTCTAATGGTAGTGTTTCTGTAGCGTTAGATAAATCAGGAGACGCATGGATTGGCTCAGATACAGGCTTAAGAATTTTACCTAATGCCAATTCAGAAATTAAAACTCCGGCAAATGTAACCGTAGAACCCATCATTATTGAGCAAAACGGCTTAGGGGAAGAACTTTTCCGAGATGCCCAAATTTTACAGATTGAAGTAGATGCAGGAGATCACAAATGGGTTTCTATAGAAGGTGGTGGTGTATATTATCTTTCAGCAGACGGGCAGCAGACGATTAAACATTTTACAAAAGAAAATTCTCCACTTCCTACTAACAGTATTACAGATATTAAAGTTGACAGAAAGACAGGAAAAGTATATTTTGTTTCCTATAATGGAATTGTAACATATCAGGGAGATGTTGCCGACGTTACCTCCGGTTTTGGTAATGTTTTGGTATATCCGAATCCTGTCGTAGCTTCTATTTTCAAAGGAAAAGTAACCATTAAAGGTTTGGCGGAAGTTACGAATATCAGAATTGCCGATACAGCCGGGAATGTAGTACATTCTGCGGTAGCAAGAGGTGGATATTACGAATGGGATCTCAACAATCAACGAGGAAAAAGAGTGGCTTCGGGGATATATTTTGTACTAATGACCAATGAAGACGGCTCAGATAAAGCTACTGCAAAGATAGCTGTGGTTAATTAATGAATTCACAAAACGGCTTTTTACTTTCGTATATAAAATATGGAGAAAACGATGCAGTCCTGCATTGTTTTACAGAAGAAGATGGCTTTCAGTCTTATTTTTTAAAGGGTATTTATGCCAAAAAAAACAAGAAAAAAGCCTTGCTTCTGCCACTAAGCAAACTGAGTTTTTCTTTAAATCCCATAAAAGGAAGCGGAATACAGACGATTTCAAAGTTTGAAATGGTTAAAAGCAACGATATTTATTCTGATATCAGATGTAATTCTGTTGTTTTTTTTGTTTCAGATTTTTTGAATCAAAATTTAAGACATGAAAATAAAAATCATAATATATTTTTTTGTCTTGAAGAATTTATCGACGAATTAGAAAATCAGAATTACCATTCTCACTTCATTTTTTTAATTAAAATTTTAAAAATTCAGGGCGTTGCTCCTTTGTTGAATGACGGAAAGTTTCTAGATCCGGAAACAGGAACTTTTTCCTCTGAAATCACGCACCAGATTTTTAATGAAGACATTTCAACCATTTGGAAAGTAATACTTCAGACTCAGAATCCTTATCAAATTAAAATCCATTCCTCTTTCCGAAAAAATTTCTTAGACAGCTTATTGGTCTATTATCACTATCATATTACTGATTTTAAAATTCCGGTATCACTGGAAGTTCTTCAGCAGATATTTGAGTAAATTATTTCATCAAAGCTGAATTGATATTTAGTACATATTATTTATCATCCGGCATTTCAGTTTCAGATTCTGCGATTTCTTTTTTGGAAAATCTCGGCATCAGAATTTTCGCAATTAAACCCGTCCAACCCGTCTGGTGAGAAGCTCCTACTCCACGACCGCTGTCTCCGTGAAAATATTCGTAAAACAAAATATAATCTTTAAAATCCGGATCGGTTTGAAATCTTGGATATTGGTTATTAAAAGGACGATTTCCATTTTCATCTTTTAAAAATAATTTTGATAATCTTTTACTTAAAGCATCGGCAATCTGGTCTAAATTCAGATAATTTCCGCTTCCTGTAGGATATTCAACCAAAAAATCAGGACTGTAATAAAAGAAAAACCGCTGCAGGCTTTCGATCAATAAAAAATTAATAGGAAACCAAATCGGCCCGCGCCAATTGCTGTTCCCACCGAAAAGCCCGCTATCACTTTCTGCCGGTGTATACTTTATCGTAAAATCGTTTCCGTTCAGGTTTATATTGAAAGGATTTTTTTCATATTCTTTTGACAGAGCACGAACTCCAAATTCACTTAAAAACTGTTCAGGATCAAGCATTCTGCTTAATAGTCTTTTTAAACGGTGACCCCGTAAAAGTGAAAGCAAATGTTTAGATTCATCACCTTTTACTTCCCAATGCGAGACCAAGGCTGCCAGTTCGGGCTTATTTTCCAAGATCCAGTTCATTCTTTTCTTAAAATTTGGAAGCTTTTCAATCATTTCATCATCAATTACCTCAACAGCGAAAATAGGAATTAACCCCACAATCGATCTCAATTTCAGATACATATGATTTCCATCATCAGAAGCAATGGCATCATAGAAAAATTCGTCTTCTTCGTCCCAAAGACTGAAACATTCATCGCCCATATTGGCAAGAGAATTGGCAATTGCAAGAAAATGTTCAAAAAATTTCATCGCCATTTCTTCATAAACATTGTTATAAAGTGCCAATTCTAAAGAAATTCTCATCATATTTAAGGCAAACATTGCCATCCAGCTTGTTCCGTCGGACTGTTCCAGGTGTTCGCCATTCGGCAGCTTCATATTTCGGTCAAAGACACCAATATTATCCAATCCTAAAAACCCGCCTTCAAAAATATTATTCCCGTTATTATCTTTTTTGTTAACCCACCAGGTAAAATTCATCAGCAGTTTTTGAAAAGCACTTTCAAGGAATTCTATATCCGGTTTCCCTTTTAAATATTCATCAATTTTAAAAACTCTGAAGACTGCCCATGCATGAACCGGCGGATTGACATCGTTAAAATTCCATTCATAGGCCGGAAGCTGCCCGTTTGGATGCATATACCATTCAAAAAGAAACAATTTCAGCTGATGTTTGGCAAAATCCGGATCTATTAATGAAAAGCTTATCGTGTGAAACGCCAGATCCCAAGTCGCATACCAAGGATATTCCCACTTGTCGGGCATCGAAATGATGTGGTCATTGTTGAGGTGTTTCCAATTAAAATTACGGATTTTTTCTCGGGATTTTGGCGGTGTCGGCTCTGCGGGATCACCTATCAGCCATTTTTCAACGTTGTAATGATAAAACATTTTGTTCCAGAGCATTCCTGCAAAAGCCTGTCGCTGAACCAGTTTTTCATCATCCGTAGTTATTCCGTCCTGAATTTCTTCATAAAATTCTTCTGCATCATTTTGTCTCGCTGTAAGAATTTCGTCGAAATCTTTAAAAGGTTGATTTAAGTCTTTATCTGAAATCCTGAATTCAAAAGTTTTTGTTTCTTTTGGCTGAAAATTTTCATCAATTAAAAATGATGCTTTTGTTCCTATGTTTCTGGAATTGACTGATTGCGAATTTCCGTTAATGACAAAATCATTGATTCCGTCTTTGGTATATTTTGATTTGTTTGAAGATTGATAAAGTCTTTCGTTATTAGTTTCATTGTCGCAAAACAGAACTTTTTCAGATTGTTTTGCATACATATTTTTTACCTGTAAATCTTTATGGTTGATCTTTATAGAATTCCCATCCTCGGAATTCATTTGTGGTTTGTAATTATCATAACCCCAACTCCAAGTATTTCTGAACCAAATTGTCGGCAAAATAAGTAACGGAGCTGCATTCTCAGATTTGTTGACGATCGTCAGTTTGACTAAAATATCACTTTGACTTTCTTTAGCATATTCAATAAAAATATCGAAGTATTCATTTTTATCAAAAATTCCGGTGTCGATTAGTTCGTATTCCGTTTCCTGTTTGCTTCTCTGTGCATTTTTTGTAATCAGATCATCATAAGGAAAGGTATTTTGAGGATATTTGTACAGCATCTTCATGTAAGAATGCGTCGGTGTAGAATCCAAATAATAAAAATATTCTTTTACATCTTCACCATGATTTCCCTGTTCGTTTGACAAACCAAAGAACCGCTCTTTCACCATTTTATCCTTTTTATTCCAAAATCCTACGGAAACAACCAGCTTTTGGAGATCATCACAAATTCCGCAAATTCCTTCTTCGCCCCAGCGGTAGGTTTTTGCTTCGGCAATATCGTGATTGGTGTAATTCCACGCATCGCCATCTGCGCTGTAATCTTCACGTACAACGCCCCATTCACGGTTGCTGACGTAAGGTCCCCATTTTTTCCAGGTAACATCGGATAGTCTTTCTTTTTCGGAATTCATTTTGAATAAAATTTAATAAAAAAATTGCTGTTGAAATTACGACTGACTGCGCCCCGGATTGAACGGCCTGTCTGAGCTCTTTTTGTAAGCCGAGGGAAAAGCCAAAGTACAAAAAAGCGAGTAGTGAAAGCCGGAAATGTGCGCCAAAAAGTTATCCACCCGTTGAAAAACTTTCAAAAGTTGTCATTCCACCATCTACGAAAATACTCGTTCCGGTAATGTAATCTGCAAGATCACTGGCAATAAAAGCTGCCAGATTTCCAATATCCTGCGGCTGCCCGATTCTGTTGTAAGGAATTAAGTTTAATAATGAGTTTAAAGCTTCCGGAGTACTCCAGGCATCTTTATTAATAGGCGTTTGAATAGCTCCCGGACAGATAGAATTGATTCTAATTTTATCTGCACCATATTCCTGAGCCAAGGTCTGCATCAACATTCTGATCGCTCCTTTGCTCGAAGCATAATTGGCATGACCCGCCCACGGAATAATTTCGTGAACTGAACTGATATGAATGATTTTTCCGCAAGCGACGGAACGAGAAGTATCGATACCACGGCGAAGAAATTCTTTGATGGCTTCTCTTGCGCACAGAAACTGACCCGTCAAATTGATTCCGATGACAGTATTCCATTGATCAAGTGTCATTTCTGTAAATTTTGCATCTTTCTGAACGCCTGCATTATTGATGAGAATATCTACCGTCCCAAATTGTGATACTACATCCTGAAACATTTTTACGACCTGGTCTTCTTTGGAAACATCACATTGATAGGTAATTCCGTTTCCGCCGGCATCGGTAATTTCTTTTAAAACAGCTTTTGCTTCGTCGGTAGATCTTTCAGAAGAATGATTGACAATGATTGTTGCCCCTGCTGAAGCCAACGATTTTGCGATTCCTGAACCAATGCCGCTGGATGCTCCTGTGACCACGGCAACCTGATTGCGAAGTGATATTTCCATATTTATTATTTGATGTTACTCAAATTTAGTTGAAAGTATCACGCCAAACATGAAAATTTTGAATTAAAAATTTCTTAAAGTTTTTTGTACATTAAATATTGCATTCCGCTCCTGCCCATTCGGTTTTTTCCGTCATATTGATAACCGACTTTTAGATATAATTCGTAAGCAGAAATATTGTTTTGATTTACAGCTAAAACAATTTCTTTACAGTCTTTGAAATTTTCTTTAATAAAATCGTCGATTTTAAGCATGGCAACTTTTCCGATTCCTTGTCCCTGTAATTCAGGATTGATGGATAATGATCGTAACAATGTTGAATTTTGATTATCAGTTATATCCAATTTATCTTCACCAAAATCTAAGGTGAAAAAGCCTACAGGTTTTTTATTTTTGAAAATGGTGACAGGAAATTCTAAATCGGTGTTTCTTTCTGCAATTCTTTTTAATGCAAATTCGGCGGATGAAGTATATTCCAACTGAAGTTCGGTCAGTGGATAATTTAAATCAGGAAAATCCTCTTGATTGAAAAATCGTAAGCTAACCATACATTAATGATGATAGATATCTTCATACATCACTCCCGCACGAATTTCTACCGGCAATTTATTTTCCTCAGGAACAATCGGGCAGTTGTAATCGTATGCATTGTATGCGCAGTAAGGCTGATAAGATTTGTTGAAATCCAAAACAATTGTATTTCCTTTGGGAATTGTTAAATCCATATATTTTCCGCCGCCGTAGGTTTCTTTTTCATTCGTAGCATCACGGAAAGGCAGGAATAAATAATCTTTATATTTCTTCTGTTTAATTAAAGCTAAACTTTGATACAATGTTAAAGTGTAAGATTTTCCGTCTAATTCAAACGTTGCTTTACCATATTCTCTGTACGATTTTGTTTTTCCTGAAGATGTGGGTAATTCGAACGGTTCCGCATTTTCAGTTTTTGCAAACTTTGCCGTCACTCTGTATTTTGAATCAATCGGAAAGAAAGGGTGCGCTTTAAAATTCGTGAAATTATCTCCACGCAAAGGCGTTTCTTTAGGATTTAAATATTCTTCATTCAGTTCTTTCTGAAATTTTTTAACTTCAAAATCTTCTTTAGAATCTTTTTGGGAAAAGATAAACAAAGGAAGAAGTAAGAATATCAATATATATTTTTTCATTGATTTTTAAATAAATTAAAAAGATTCAGAAATTTTCACACGATAAACGTCCGAGGAGTTTCTTTTAATAGATTCCACAAAAAAACCGCCTTCTTCGGGAATGACTTCTTTTAAATCAAAACTTTTACAATCTTTTGGAAGTCCGGAAAAAACCAATGTAAACCAGAAATCTCTCATAAAAGGAACAGGTGTCCAATTGGGATAAATAGTGATATTCTCTGCATGAATTAATTTACTTTCATGATCAGACTGATTATCAATAAGGTAGGTTGAATTCCAGATTCTGATCAGATTTCCTAAAAATGGTGATGCGGGAAAACAACAATGCACAATGACTTGCTGCTCTTCCTGCACTTTCGCCTGAAGAGATTCCAGAAGTTCTTTTACAATGATTGGTTTTACGAGTGTTTCAGACATAATTTTATGGTCAATAGTGAATGGTCAATTTTTTAAATTCACAATTGACCATTTACCATTCACTTTTTAATATTCAAGTTCTAATTTTTCTTTCGAGTAATTTCTTACTTTTTCGGTAAGTTCAGGATTCTCTGCTAATTTCTGACCGTAAGAAGGAATCATTTCCAATAGTTTTTCATTCCATTCTCCGTGAAGCTTTTCTGGGAAGCATTTCTCAAGCACATTCAGCATCGCATAAACTGCTGTTGATGCTCCTGGAGAGGCCCCTAATAATGAGGCAATGGTACCTGATTTATTCACTACAACCTCGGTTCCGAATTCTAATTTCCCACCGGTTTTTTCATCTTTTTTAATGACCTGAACTCTTTGTCCGGCAATTTTCAATTCCCAGTCTTCTTCTTTTGCATCTTTAATAAATTCTCTTAAATGCTGAATTCTCTGAGCTTTTGTCATGGCAACTTGCTGAATCAGATATTTCGTTAAAGGAAGATTATGCCACCATGCTCCCACAAGGGATCTTAAGTTTTTTGTATTCACGCTTTCAGGTAAATCCAGGTAACTGCCCTCTTTTAAAAATTTAGTTGAAAATCCTGCAAAAGGTCCGAAAAGAAGAGCCTTTTCACCATCAATAATTCTTAAATCTAAGTGAGGGACAGACATTGGCGGAGCATCAACAGTTGCCTGTGTATACACTTTTGCCTGATGCTTTGCCACCAATTCCTGATTGTGAGTTACCAGCCATTGCCCGGAAACTGGAAAACCTCCGTAGCCTTCACTTTCTTTGATGTCCGAACTTTCAAGCAATTGCAATGCGTAACCACCGGCTCCGATGAATACAAAATCTGCTTCAACTTCCTGTTTATGATTGTTTATTCTGTCTTTCACTTTCATTCCCCACGTTCCGTTTTGTTTTGGATCGACATCTTTTACCTCATGATACAAGAAAACCTCAACATTGGAATCTTCCAGCAAATGTCTCCCCATTTTTCTTGTCAGCGTTCCGAAATTTACGTCGGTTCCCAAATCCATTTTAGTCGCTGCCATTACTTCCGATTGGTTTCTTTTGCTCATCACCAATGGAATCCATTCTTTCAGTTTATCATGATCAGTTGAGAATTCCATTCCTTTAAATAGAGCAGATTCTGACATTTTATCATGACGTTTTTTAAGATATTCAGCATCTTTTTCACCGAAAACCAAACTCATGTGCGGACACGAATTAATAAAATCTTTAGGTTCTTTAATATATCCTTTGGCAACTAAATATGACCAGAATTGCTTTGAAATTTCAAACTGTTCGGCGATGCTTTCCGCTTTGGAAATCTCGATGGTTCCATCCGGTTTTTCAGGAGTATAATTAAGCTCACAAAATGCTGAGTGACCTGTTCCTGCATTATTCCAGGCTGCTGTACTTTCTTTGGCAAACCTTCCCAATCTTTCAAAAATAGCAATTTCAAGATTAGGATCAAATTCATGAAGTAATGTTGCTAATGTTGCACTCATTATCCCACCTCCAATTAACACGACGTCGTATTTTGGTTTTGGTGTTCTGCTTATAAGGTGTGGCATAAAACTAAATTTTACATCAAATTTCGGTAAAAGTTTTTAATAACCACAGACCGTTTCAAAATTTTAACAATGAATTTCGGGATAGAAAATAAAGTTTTTATTATACTAAATAATACGATGGAAATTATCGATTAACAGGAATTGAAACGATTAATCAAATTACTTTTCTAAACATCTCGACAAATTGAATGAACTTACCTATTCAATCTGTTAAATATTCTATTAATTTAACTTAGTCGTTAACTTTTTGAATTGTTTTTCTGCATTTTTCCCTTCATACAAAATTCCGTAAATCGTATCAATAATCGGAAGTTCCAGATTTTTCTGTTTTGCTGTTTTATAAATAGAATCTGCAGCGTAATATCCCTCTGCAACCATATTCATCGACTGAATGGCAGATTTTACGGTATACCCTTTTCCTATGAGGTTTCCTAAGCTTCTGTTTCGTGAAAATAATGAATAGGCCGTTACCAATAAATCTCCTAAATAAGCACTTTCATTCACATCTCTCGGCGCTTCATAAATGGCTTCAAGGAAAGTTTCCATTTCACGGATTGCATTTGAAACGAAAACTGCAGTAAAGTTATCCCCGTACCCTAAACCGCTTGCAATTCCTGCTCCGATGGCAAAAATATTCTTCAGAATCGCACTGTATTCATTTCCTAAAATATCTTTACTGGAATGCATTTTAATAAAATCAGAATTAAAGATGTCCAGCAATTTTTGAGAAGTTTCGTCTTCCACCGTTGCTACTGTAAGATAAGAAAGTCTTTCCATGGCGACTTCCTCGGCATGACAAGGACCGGCAATCACTGCCTGATTTCTGAAACCTATTTTAAACTCGTCTCTTAAATAATGCGCCACGACATCGTTTACTTTTGGAATAATTCCTTTAATTGCAGAAACGAAAATTTTATCTTTATACTCACAGTTCATTTTATCCATCGTATCCGAAAGATAGATAGACGGAGTAGCCAAAACGATAATATCACAAGCAGAAACCAATTCGTTGATATCGGTTGTCAGTTTTAAATTCTTCAAATTAAAATTTACCGCTGTAAGATAACTTGGATTGTGACCTCGCTGTTCGATTGCCCCCTTTACATACTCACTCCTTACGCACCAATGCACGACTTTACAATTTTCAACAAGCATTTTCACAATAGCCGTTGCGAAACTTCCGCTTCCGACAACACCTACTGCCACTTCATTTTTGTTCTTTTTAGGATTCGGTTCTGTATTGGTTTTCTTTTTAGCCATAATAGAAATGTGAACTGCAAATATATTAAAACAAAGATTGAAGCGAAATATTTAAAGACATGATAATAACCATTTTTAAATAAAATTAACACATCAATACAATTAAATATCTAATTAACCGTTAATTATAGAAATAACTAAAGTTTCGTTAAAAATAGGTCTCAAAGTTTATTTTTAATTAAATTTGCAACCTTAAAACCGTTTAATTACACTAAGAAGAAGAAAATGAAAAAATTTCTAAGCCGTAAAAGGAACGTAAATATCCTTCTTGGAGGACTTTTACTAGTAGTTTTCGCACAGGGGATTTTCATAGCAAAGCTTTATTCGCAGAAGGATGATAAAAACTATGAAGTAAACCTTGTAAAAATAAACACTGAAAAAGACAGTGTAGATTACTTAAAAATGAAGACAGATCTTACTTTGGTAGATCAGACTGTGACACAACTGAACTCTTTTTTGAAATCTAAAGATGTTGCAAGTGAAAAAGTTACAGTTCTCAGCAAAGACAGCATTTCGAATTCTATCTATCTTGCTAAACAAGCCAACCGATACAGTCAATACCTGATGGATCTTCAAAAAAAATTGACGCAGGTTCCTCTTGGAATGCCAACCGAAGGGTATATTTCATCTAATTTCGGAATCAGAAAAAACCCTATTCCATTCAAAACTGTATTTGCTTCGGTAAAGTCTACTACATCATCAGCAAAACCTTTAGCAGCAACGACAAAACCTGAAGTAAAAGTTGAACCCGTAGAAAAAATCATTGAAGTAACCGACAGTTACGGGGAAAAAAGACAAGTGAAAGTAATGGTAACGCCAAAAGCTACACCAGCCGTATCTGCTCCATCTACCACTTCTGTCGCTTCAAATAATTCTCCAAAAGTATCAACAGAAAAAAATAACCCACCCGCAGAAGCCGACCAGATGCAGTTTCATAAAGGATTGGATATTGCGGTTCCTTTTGGATCTGATGTTATTGCAACTGCTGCCGGAACCGTTATTTTCTCCGGTCAGAAAGGCGGTTATGGAAATTGTGTTATCGTTTCTCACGGAAATGGCCTGGCAACATTGTATGGACATTTGTCACAATTGGTGGCTAAAACGAATGATAAAATAAAAGTAGGTCAGGTGATTGCAAAATCTGGAAATTCGGGACGTTCTACAGGACCTCACCTTCATTATGAAGTACACAAAAATAATACTCCGGTGAATCCGAAGTTGTTTATGAATTTATAGAATGATTGATATATTGAGACTTACGGCGGCACCTTTGGTGCCGCCGTAAGTTTTTCAACAAGAGTATTGTTATTTAATAAGCTGCTGTAAAACGCTCACGAATGTGATTATTCTGCTCTAATTCGTCAACTAAAACTACTGCAACATCTTCCACAGAAAGTACACTTCTTCCCTCTTCATTAAATACCGGATTTTCCAATGCCGTTCTGTATTTTCCTGTTCTGACTCCAGCTGTTCCCTGATGCATTTCGATGGCAGGGCTGAAAAACGTCCAATCTAACGTATTATTTTCTTTAATTTTATTTAAATAATCTCTCGCTGCTGTTGCTCCCGGTTTGATTTCCGCCGGAAAATCCGGACCGTCTACCAATTGATTTCCGTCGATGAAAAGACTTCCTGCTCCACCAACAGTAATGAATCTTTTTACCCCGGAATTTTCAACTGCTTTTTCAATATTTTCTGATCCTGTCAAGAAATCATTATATAAATTTGGATTCGTCCATCCTGCATTGAATGTACTGATTACGGCATCATTTCCTTTTAAAGCTTCTGCTAATTCATCTACATTACTTACGTCGATACTTTTTGCAATAACGTTGTCGTTCTGCTGAACTTTTGAAACATCTCTTACAATAGCTTCAACAGCGTATCCTCTGTTTACCAATTCGTTTACTACCTGTGTTCCCACAAAACCTGTTGCTCCGATTACGGCTACTTTTTTCATAATAATTTTATTTTATTAAATTGTAATAAATTCTGTTACATTTATAGTTAAAAAATTTTCCTATGCAAATTGATCGGTAAATTCTTTCAATGTTTTATTTCCTAAAAAATCAATAACCAATTTATCTGTTTCAGTAAAAAGATTATTCAAATGATCGTTGATATCTCTTCCTACAGTACAAATAGGATTCGGATTCTGATTTTTCTTTCCCAACACTTCCGTATTCTTTACCGCTAAATAAATTTCCGAAATTGTTATTGAATCTGCATTTCTTGAAAGTTGGGTTCCTCCTTCTTTTCCTTGTCGGCTTATAATCAGCCCCGCTTCCCTCAAAACACTCAATTCTTTACGGACAACTACGGGATTTATATTAATACTTCCCGCCATCCATTCGGAGGTTAGCCAGTCCTGTGGGCTATCCGCCAATAAAGTCATAATATGTATTGCCGTAGCAAATCTTGTATTGTTCATTGTAATTACTTTGCAAAGATATGCAATTTTTAATTGTAACAAAATTTATTACAATTAATTTTTGTTAAAGAATTAATCTGTCTAAATCTAAAAGTAAATAATTAATATTCTGATTGATCGTTCTTGTTGCCGACTGCATCTGATTCAGCATTGCGGCTCTGTTGTTGAGGTCATCCGCACGATAGAAACCACCGTCACTGAAAATAACAGACTGATTGGCAGCGTCCAGATTATTATCAAACTGGAAATGGAGCCATCTTTTCTTAATACTTTGGATAATCGGTACCCCTTCTTTATTAGAAAACTTTTTTTCTGTGTACATATACCATACAAAAGGCGGAAAGTTGGGTGATTCAAGTTTTTCTTTCCAGACATCTCTTAAAAGATTCCTCTGATGGATAAATTCTACTTTTTTACCTTTCGGATTTAATGTTGCTAATCCAAAACCAGCTCCCAAAATACCTCCACTGATGTCAATGGCATTACTCCAGGCGTTATCTTTTACAATTCCTCCGGCAATAGAAGCGGCCGCTCCCGTAATAATTGAAAACAAAATAAGTTTATTATTCCTTGAATCATTCAGGTTATCAACATAATTTCCAATTTGAGCCACCCGTTCACCTTCACAGTCAAATTCTGCAGCAACGGCATCTAATTCGGTTAAAGCAATAGTTATTTTACTGTTGATTTTACTTTTAAGCTGTAAAACTTTAACCTGTGATTCTAACGAGTTGCTTTTTTTAAGTTCCATAATATCATGCACCTCATCCAGATTATCCAATGCATTTAAAATCAAAATACTTTGATCAGAAAATAATCCTTTCAACTCTTTATTTGCCAAAATAATTGAATCTGAATTATAAGATGGAATTTTATTTCCGTAATTATACTGAAAAGGCGCTTTGCAATAGCTGTCCTTCAGCGTAAGAATATTTTGTTTAATCGTCTGGTTTTTCTTTGAAACACAGGAAGTAAGAAAACCAAAAATTGCTAAAAGGTAAATTAGTCTTTTCATTTAATCTATTTTAGAAATCAATATTGGAAAATACGAAATGATACTCAATCACGAATATACACAAATAAAAAAATTTACCCGAAAATGAGTAAATTTAATGTATTGATAAAAATAAAAAATTATTTAATCCCCAACAATTCCACTTCGAAAACCAATGTACTGTTTGGTCCGATTTCTTTGCTGATTTCCTGATCTCCGTAAGCCAAATGCGGAGGAAGGATTAATCTCCACTTGCTTCCAACAGGCATTAATTGTAAAGCTTCCGTCCACCCTTTAATGACTCTGTTTAATGGAAAAGATGCAGGCGTTCCTCTTTTTACAGAGCTGTCAAAAACTTTTCCAGCAATTGTAGTTCCATGGTAATGGCATTTTACGGTAGATTTCGGTCCTGGTTTTTCGCCGTCACCTTCAGTGATGATTTCGTACTGTAAACCGCTTGGTAATTCTACTACGCTTTCTCTTTTGCCGTATTCAACCATGTATTCCTGACCGTCTTTCAGGTTTTTTTCTGCCAATTCTTTTTTACGCTTAAATAACATATCTGCTACTCCCATATTATAATTTTTTGCAAAGATAAGAATTTGAAATGTGATGTTTTTTAATTAAAATATTCTAGAATAATTTTTATACAAATAATTAAATTTCAACATATTAAATACAAAATATTCATTTACATCTTTTGTAATTTGAAAAATTCAAATAATTGTAATACTCTGTTAACACTTTTGTCGAAACTTGGCGTTATAATTGAATTTTAAAAACTAAATGCCAATTCCACTAAAATATAACAAGAAATTTGACAGACTGACTGACGAGGAAAAAGAACTCCTTGAAATCAACAAAAAAAGTATTGCCGATTTTGTAGAACAGTCTCCATCTGTAAGCGATGTAAATTTTGCAACCCGAAATGCACACGCCAAAACCTATGCCGTTGCCCGAGGAGAATTTTTAATTGATAAAAACGTGCCGGAAGAACTGCATAAGTTTTTTGATAAAGAAAAATACAATCTGAAAATACGTTTCTCCAACGCTCACCTGAAAATCAATAAAAGTAAAAAAGATATTCCTGCTTATGGTTTTGCAGTACGGATAAAAGATGAAAACGGAAATATGATTGCCAATTATCCATTGGTGAATTTTCCTTTGTTTCCAATAAATTCCGTAAGCGTTTTTCTCAAATTATTTACTTCTGTAAATCGTTTTTTTATTAAAAAATGGAGTTCATTTTCTTTAATGATGCAGATTGTAAAAGTGATTCCTTCTACGCTTACAGGTTCGTTTATTAAAAATATTTTCAAACTTTGGACCAAAAGAAATGACTTTTTTCTGTCTTTTGATTTTCATTCTGTCGGAGCGTATCGTTTGGGAGAAAATATGATTAAAATTAAACTCAGTCCAACATCTGTCAGTAAAAATTTCGGAAAAAAATTAGCAACAAAGGACGCTATCGAAGAATATCTTACATCTAATAATTTCAGAGCCGATGTTTTGATTCAAATCTGTTACAATTTAGATGATCAGCCCATTAACAGACTGAATGTGGAATGGAAAAAATCGCCTTTTATCAAAATCGGAGAAATCATTATTAATAAAGATTCTTTGCTTGATGCTCGCTCCTGCGACAACGAGATGCTTTCATTTAATCCTTTTGAAAGCAATCCGTATTTTCAGCCTGTCGGAAAAATTCAGAAATTAAGAGATGAAGCGTATAAAACTTCACTGCAAACGAGACTCAAAATTAATAAACTACTAAAATATAAATAGTGAAGGGTAAATTTTGCTTTGCAAGCAATAGTGAAATTTGAAATAAAAAAGGCTCTACAATTTGTAAAGCCTTTCTATTTTATGATAATTGATCTTATTCTTCAATCTTTTCCTGTTCTTCATCTTCTTTTTTATCAGGGAAAATAAGCGATAGAATCACTGAAATTACCAATACTCCACCCACGATTCCTAAAGAAACCGGAGACGAAATATGAATCCATGGTGCGATCAGCATTTTTACCCCGATGAAAGTCAGAATAACCGCCAAGCCATAAGGTAATTTGCTGAACATATGAATGAAATTTGCCAATAGGAAATACAAAGATCTTAACCCTAAAATTGCAAAAATATTCGATGTATACAAAATAAACGGATCGTTTGAGATAGCAAAAATCGCCGGAATAGAATCTACGGCAAACAATACATCCGTAAACTCAATTACTGCAACAACAACCAAAAGGGGCGTCGCCATTTTCATTCCGTTCTGTACAGTGAAGAATTTATCTCCTACATAATTATCGGAAACTTTCCAGAATCTCTTAATTAATTTTGCACCTGCCGTGTTGCTGTAATCTTCATCATCACCGTCGTCACCACCTCCCCAAGATTTGATACCTGCATAGACAAGGAACAAACCAAAAAGAACCATCACAATATTAATTTTCACTGCCTGACCGAAAACAGTCATTTCCGGTAAATAAGTAAGATTAATTAATCCAACCCCTGCAAAAATAAAGACTGCTCTAAATATCAGCGCACCGATAATCCCCCAGAAAAGAACTTTATGGTGAAGATATTTCGGTACTTTAAAGAAACCGAAAACCAGGATAAATACGAATAAGTTATCCACAGAAAGTGCCTTCTCTACCCAATAAGCTGCCTGATATTCTGTTAATTTTTGTACGGCAATTTCATGGCTGTTAGGTCCGAGATCTGAATTGTAAACCCAATATACGACTCCGGAAAACACCATAGAAAGTGAAATCCATACAATAGACCATATTGTCGCTTCTTTAGAAGAAACTTCATGACTTTTTTTGTTAAAAACCCCTAAGTCAAGGAGCAACATGATAACTACGGTTATCGCAAATCCCCAAACCAATCCAGGATGAAGATCTAAAATACTACTGTTTTGTCCCACTTTAATTTTTTGTGTTATTAGTATAAAAGCAATAACTGCACAGAATACAATTATTGCTTATTTTATTTTTATTCGAAAAGCGGGCTAAAGCCCATTCAATATTACTTTTTACAAATATTTCTGCTGAACGGTCTGAATCGTCTGCTCAAGTTTTTTGTCTGAAGTAGGATCTCCAATTGCATTGAATTTCCATTCATTGTTTCTTTTGTAGAAAACTCCCATTACCATCGCAACGTGTCCGCTGAAAGATGCGTCGTTGGCAATATCATATTTAGCGAAAACCTCTCTCACATTCGTAGGAGTTCCTTCATAAATACGGATTGACGCGAAAGGAATTGTTCCGAAATCCTGACCTTTGTAACTGTTCAGAACCAAAGCAACGTGTTCTACATTTGAGTCTAACTGACTAAAATCTATCGTAATTACTTCATTATCTAAACCGTCATCTCCGTTTACGTCACCTGTTAAATCGTCTCCACTGTGTTTTACAGAACCGTTTCTGGATTTTAGGTTACCAAAATAGATAACTTCCGTTGCATTTTTGTTGGTGTCGTATAAAATACAGCTTCCGTCTAAATCGACTGCTTCTTTTTTAGTTCCGAAAAGCCCTTTTTTCTCAATTGCTCCCCAATTGATTCCTACACAAGCCTGTGTAAGTGTTGTACCATTTTCTTTCGTCAGGTTTATTCTCTGCCCTTTTTGTAAGTTAATAGCCATCTTTCTATGTTTATATTTTTAATTATTTAAATTCAAATTCAACATGGCACGAAGAATATTGGTTTCTTCATTCACATCGAATATTTTACTCATAATATCAATCCTTTCCAGATTTCTAAGATAGTCTTTTAAAACAGATCCTACATCATCGGGTAAAGTACGTTTTCGTTCTTCAATGGATTCTTCCAAATCCTGATTCCTTCTTTTCAATTCATTAAGAATGGCAATCTGGTTAGATTCGTTTTCGGTTATATTTAAATCTGACAATTCATCATCAATTAAGTATAACTTTTTTTCCTCAACATTAAAAATGAAATAATCCTCAGTCTGAAAGATTTTAAACAATTCATATTCATTAATGCCAATTCTGAATCCACATACAAAACGAACTCTGAAACCTTCAATATTAAGTTTCCCCAACAATCTTTTTTCAATACAATAATCCTGATACTGGTAGAAGGGTGCCGATTCAGGTTTTAGTTTACTTTCATCAGCATCTGTTCTGTAAAATTCCGCTCCGTATTTCCTCTGAAAATACAAAACATCATTCCAGTTCAATGAATTTCTGTTCTCTATCAGATCATTGTAAAGGCTTTTCAGATGTTGCGAAAATTTACCACTGTATATTTTTCTGTCTGTCTCAAAATGATCATCAATCTTTTCTTCAAAAGCAATAATATATTGATTATTAATATTAATCTCATTAATAACCGCCAGAAGATCATTTTCTTTTTTCCTTTTGATCTTCGTGAGCAATTCTATCAGACTGTCGGTGTACTGAAGATGGAAAAGCTCGAGCTTATTGTAATCCAATGTCTTATTTTCTTCAAACAGCCGATGAATAATATCCGTTTTTATGTAAATCGATATTATATCAACATTTTCAAAGAAATTGGAAAGAAGATTAAGCTTTGTTAATCTCCTTTTACTTTGTGACATTATGATTTCAACTTCATCGCTCACTTTCTGTTATCCTCTGATATTTGCTTTTAATTCACTTTCCAGCGTCTGAAGATCCTGATCCAGTTTTCTTCTGTTTTCAGTACCTTGCTGTTGGATTTGTTTCACCTCATTCAATGTATTGATTAACATCGCCGTTGTTTGTCTCAATGTTTCCGCAGAAACAATCGTCTGCTCATTTGCTTTGGCAACATTTACAGAATTCTGACCTAAACGTTCTGCATTTTTTCTAAGAATTTCTTCCGTTGTGGAAGACACTTTCTGCTGAACTTCAATATTCTGTTGCTGTCTGTGCATCGCTACCGCCAACGAAAGCTGATTTTTCCAAACCGGCAGTGTCGTTGTAAGAATAGTCTGTGCTTTTTCGGCAATCGAAACGTTGTTGTTCTGCACTAATCTGATCTGCGGAAGAGACTGCATCATAATCAAACGAACCACTTTAAGATCCGCCATTCTTCTGTCTAATCTGTTGATAAAATCTCTTTTGTCGGCAATCTGGTAATCTGCATAATTCTGAACATTAGCTTCCATTTCTGCCAATTCATTAGATGCTCTTTCCATTCTTATATTTCCGGCAATCACAAGACCTTCAATTTGTTTGATGGAATTTACATTGCTGTCGAAAATCGTCTGCAAAACAGCATTATCCTTAGAAGAAGTGATAATTCCTGCGTTTACTTTATGCGAGATTTGATCGATATTATTAACAATTTTATCATATTTGGCAAAAAGATTTTCTACCTGCGTCATGACCTTTTTCATGAAAGGCAATCTGCTTAAAAATCCTTTTACTGAATTTTTGCTGTTCAATTCGTCTACATCAACGTAATTCAATTCAACCAATAAATTATTGATCAATTCTCCTACTTCTCCGGAATTCGATTTTCTTACGTTTCCTAAAAAGCTGTCACTCTGATTGGCTAATGTTTTCTGAAGATCTGATCCGAAATTAACAATCGAACCAGGATTTGTCTCATCAATTCCATTGGCAAGAACTTCGTATTTTTGACGCTCTTCTGCCGGAAGCTGATTAAGATTAACATTCCCGTCTCTGTCTAATAAGGCAGGCGCCGTATTGGGTGTTTGCTGATTATCCATTATTGGTAAATTGATACAAATTTATCAAGTCCATCTCTTTGTCCCGCTCCTACAGCTTCGAATTTCCATTCTCCGTTTTTGTTATAGATTCTTCCGAATTCTACTGCTGTTTCGATGGAGAAATCTTCATCTAATTCATATTTTAAGATCTCTTCATTCGTATCTGTATTGAAAATTCTGATAAAAGAATTTCTTACCTGTCCAAAATTTTGTTTTCTGGCATCTGCCTCGTGAATCGTTACCACAACGGTAATTTCTTTAATTGCAGGATCAATTTTATTCAAATCAATTTTAATTTGCTCATCATCTCCGCTTCCTTCACCCGTCAGGTTATCCCCTGTATGAATTACCGATTTATCAGGAGATTCAAGATTATTGTAAAAAATAAAATGATTGTCTGAAACCAATTTTTTGTTTTCTCCCAATAAAAATAAAGAAGCATCAAGGTCAAAAGCCGTTCCTGTAGAAGTATTGTTGGTATCCCAACCCAATCCTACAGTGAATTTTGGGGCGTTTATGTTTTCTCTCTGTCCTTTTTGTAAGTTAATAGCCATAATTTAATTCTGTTTGCGTTAAAGTGTTAATGTTATTTTCGTAATCTTTTATTAAGTGATAATTATTGCTGATGGCAAGCTCCAGCAGATTATCCATATGTTCTTTTGATACTTTAGACGTAAGATACTCAAAATTACCTGAATCTAAACCTAAAATATATTTCACAATCCTGGTATTGAACTGAAAACTTGGCTTTATCATTACCTCCACAATGTGTTCAACATTTTTTACGGCATAGTAATTAAAATAGTTTTCAATCTTAGGATCGAGTTCAAAATTCATCAGTTCTGCGTAGTACATGAACAAAAAGTCTGCCTGAACATTGTATTCGTCAAGAATTTTATTTACCGTAAATTCATGACTTCCTGTGATCTTGATATCATCAATAAAAATACAAAGTTTTCCTTTTAAGAAATCTTTATCAAGATAATAGGTATCATTGGCGATCAGATTTTTACGGTCTTCAAAACTTAAATTTCCGTAATCTGTCGTATAAGTATGATTTCTGTTGATTTTAGATAAAATACTGGATCTTTTTCCTTTTTGAAACAGGTAAAAATCCAATTGTTTTTTGAAGTAAAAGCACAAAAAATTAGAAGCCGTCGGAATTGCCATATACGGACTTGGCAGAACCACAATTTCTTTATCTGTGTTTAAAATTTCCTCGTGCTGAGCAACAAATCCTTCGAATAATTCTTTGGCAAATTTTTCTGCATACAATTTATCTCCATACTTGAAATAGCTGTATTCAGCGGGTGAAAACGTAAATTCTTCCGCCGAGTGAATGTGGTGTAAGCTGTATCTTTTATTCATATTAATATTTAGTGTGTAAGTAGGTGTGCGCTGAAACCAAAATCTTTTGCTCCTTTATAATCTGCAATCGGATTATCTCCGATGTGTAAAATCTGGCTGAGCTGTAGATTTTGTTTAACTTTATTTTTAACTTCCTGAAAAATAAGAGGATTAGGTTTTGAACAATTGATTTCATCAGAATAAATATGAAAATCAATATACTGATCTAAATTTTCCTGAATCAGAAATTTTCTCATCGTCGTTCCTTTGATAAAACCTGTATTGCTTAAAATATTGATGGTCTTATCCTGATTTTTAATTTCTTCAAAAAACTGATGTAAATTTTCGAAAATCACAACTGGTTTATATTCTAAAAACAAGTCTTCACTTTTTTGGTAAAACTGGTTGAGAATATCTTTGTTTAAAGTTTTTAAGTCAACATTTAAAGATCCTAAAATCAATAAATAGATCTCAAAAGTATCCACATTTCCTCCAATTACTTCATTGATATTATTACAAAGATCATCGTAATATTTTACGACTTTCGCCACTTCGTCAATTGGTTTATTCACTTCAAAAAACGAAGAAAAAAGCTCAACTCTTTTTGCTTTAAATTCAGGATGAGATTTTATTAAAGTAAGCCACAAATCAAAAGAAAAATGTGAGTGTTTGTGGATGTCTATATCTGTTTTCAAAATGGTTTAGTTAAAAATTTTATTTAGCTTTTTTTCCGAAAAAGATGTTTTAAATAACTGTTGGTTCTATACATCGGTGCGTCTTTATAATGTCAATTACTCCCAAAGATAGAATTTTTATACTAATGCTGATTTATTTTAAGAATATTTAAGATTTATCATATCTGAGCATTTCAAATAACTCAATCGTAAAACTAAAAATATACAATTAATAAAAATACTCATTATGAGATAATAAATATTTAAAACATTGGCATAAATTTTATTTAAAAATCAAATAAAATAAGATTTCACCATTCATAATTGAAATATTATATTTATTTTTGATATACTAAAAATGAATAACTTATGAAAAAAATCTCTCTGCTATCCTCTGTATTGTTGGCAATCTCCCTCTATGCCCAAACTCCAAATTACGTACCATCTTCCGGACTTGTTGCATGGTGGGGATTCACCGGAAATGCCAACGACTCCAGTGGAAACAATAATAATCTTACTGTAACCAGTGCAACACTTACCACCGACAGAAACGGAACTGCAAACGCAGCTTATTCTTTTAACGGCACTAGCAGTTATCTTACCAATAATGCATTATCGTATAGTTTTTCGCAAACAGGTGCTCATTCCATTTCTTTTTGGATTAAAAAAACGGGAAATGCTGAAGGAGTAGCGCTAATGAGTGGATCAAATGCCGCTTCAAATTTCATTTGGCTTTTGCAGTGTGATACCTCCAAAACTATATACGGAACCAATAAACAAGGGCAATCCTGGACGTGGCTGAACGGTTCTAATTATTCTACTACGCAGTGGGAGCATTACGTTGCCGTTTACAATAACCAGACCATGCAGCTTTATAAAAATGGAGTTTCTATCGGAACTACGACCAATACCTACACGGCTACAACTCAGGCATCGTTGCCAATTTATATCGGCAGAGCAATTAGCGGAGGATATATTGCCGCAAATCTGGACGACATCGGTGTTTGGAGCAGAGTACTTACTTCCAATGAAATCAGTCAGTTATATTCAGCTACATTATCTACGAATGAAGTAAAATCTCAACTGATCTCCGGAACTCTTGTTCCCAATCCTGCAATCGATTACATTCAAATCAACTTCGCATTGAAAGGTGCAAAACCTTATAAAATTACAGATACGAACGGTCGATTATTATCTGAAGGACAAATTTCAACAGAAGAAAAAATAAATATTTCCGAATTAGCAAAAGGTGCTTATTTTATAGAAATAGACGGGGTAAAAACACAAAAATTCCTAAAAAAGTAAATGAAATAAAATTAGTGAGAATCGTCTCATAGCAATATGAGGCGGTTTTTTATTTTTCATTAATCTAAATTCCTAAGCTCTTCAAAAAAATTGAAAAATATTTTTGAGGTTTAAATATTTTTTATAATTTCGCAACCGATTAACAATCAACAATGTCAACAAAAATGATAAATATAATTTCTTTAAGCCATCCTATCAGAGCTGTGTACTTTGGTAGCACTGAATATTTATCTGAATAACGATCGACCTTTATACAACAAAAAATATAATGAAGGCCTATCTGTTCAGATAGGTTTTTTTTGCTACCCTATTTCCAGCTTTCGAAAACTCAAGTTGGTTGTCTACATTTTTAACGCAAAGAAAAATTTTCTTACTGAATAAGAAAGTAAGCAAAAATTCGAATCAATTTCATTGATTGTAAGAAGCTTCCTTCATCATTGACTTTGTCGCAAATCTTTGCTCTCTTAAATAAAACAGTTTTAAAAAGAACTTTTCGTTTAAAACATCAAAACAACCTAAAAATCAACAATTAAATTAAAAAAAATGAAATACAACACACGAAATATAGGGATTATAGCACACGTCGATGCAGGCAAAACAACTTTAACGGAAAGATTGCTTTATTACACAGGAATGATCCATAAAATTGGAAACGTAGATGAAGGGAATACTACGATGGATAAAGATATTCAGGAGAAAAATAGAGGAATTACCATTTAATCTGCTGCGATTTCCACGCAATGGAAAAAGGATAATAATATTTTCAATATCAACATTATCGATACTCCGGGACACATTGATTTTGCAGTGGAAGTTGAGCGTTCGTTAAGAGTTTTAGACAGTGTTGTTGCCGTTTTCTGCGCTTCTTCGGGAGTTCAGCCGCAAACGGAAAATGTCTGGTTTCAAGCAGAAAAACATGGAATTTCAAAAATCTGTTTTATCAATAAAATGGATAGAATCGGAGCTGATTTCTTTGCCGTTTTGAATGAAATTAAAACCAAACTCAATGCAGTTCCTTTGGCTTTACAAATTCCGATTGGCTCTGAAGATCAATTTGAAGGCGTTATCGATTTAATTAAACAAAAAGCTTTGTATTGGATTGATGAAAACGGAGAAATGATTATTGAAAAGGAAATTCCTGAGAATTATAAAGCGGAAACTGATGAATTCAGATTACAATTAATGGAAACATTAGCAGAATTTGACGAAACTTTCTTTGAAGCTTTTATGAATTCCGAAAACGAAATTTCCGAAAAAATGATTGTTGAAGCGATCCAAAGAACTTGTCAGGCAAGAAGTTTAGTTCCTGTTTTATGTGGTTCTGCTTTTAAGAATAAAGGTGTCCAACCTTTACTTGATACTATCGTCAATTATCTTCCAGCTCCGAACCAATTACCTTCTATTAAAGGAAAAGATGCGAAAACGGAAGAAACGATTGAATTGGAAAGAAGTGAGGAAGAAACCTTTTCAGGATTGGTTTTCAAAGTGGTTATTGATAAACATATGGGTAAACTTTCAATGTTGAGAATTTATTCTGGTAAGATAAAATCCGGCGATACGGTTCAGAATGTAAGAACGGGTGAAATTTTCAGAATTTCGAGAATTTTGCAGATGCAGTCGGACAAAACGTTAACAATTGAGGAAGGAAAAGCAGGTGATATCGTCGCTTTAACAGGAATAAAAGATGCGAAAACAGGAGATTCTTTATCAAGTCTTGAACAATCTGTTTTGCTTGAATCCATCACGATTCCGGCTCCGGTTATTCGAGTTTCAATTGAACCGAAAACGAATGCTGCTGAAAAATCTTTTGGATTGGTTTTGGCAAAAATTCAGGAAGAAGATCCGTCGTTAGTTGTTGAAAGAGACAGACAGACTGGAGAAACTTTGCTGAGCGGTTTGGGAGAATTGCATCTTGAAGTTACGTTAGAAAAGATCAGATTGAATCACGGAATTGAAATCAATCAGGGAAAACCTAAAGTTTCCTACCGAGAAATTTTAACGGAAACCAAAACTCACAGAGAAAAACTCGTGAAACAAAACGGTGGAAGCGGGCAATTTGCTGATATTACTTTTGAGATCGGACCGAGAAATGACGATGGAATTGGTTTAGAATTTATTAATAAAATCAAAGGTGGAGTTGTTCCGAATGAATTTATTCCGTCTGTTGAAAAAGGTTTCAGAGAAGCGATGGAAAACGGAGCATTAAGTGGAAATCCTTTAGAAAGCATGAAAATTACGCTTTTGGATGGGTCGACTCATTCCGAAGATTCCGGAGCTTATGATTTTGAAATGGCGGCAAGAGACGGTTTCAGAGCCGTTGCCAAAAGTTGTAAACCAAAATTATTGGAACCGATTATGCAGGTTGAAATTCAAAGTATTGAAGAATACACCGGAGTTGTGACCGCCGATATCAACAAACGAAAAGGAATCATCACTTCGATTGATGAAAAATCAGGAAGAAAAATCTTCACAGCGGAAGTCCCTTTGGCTTCTACTTTCGGATATATTTCTGATCTGAGAACGTTGACGAGCGGTAGAGCTTCGATCAGCATGAAGTTGTCGCACTATGCTTTGGTGCCCGATTTTATTGCTAATACATTATTAATCTAAAAAACGAGGGCTGTAAATTTATTTTGCAGTCCTTGTTTGGGTTACAGAGGTGAATTGTGAATTACTTTTTTACAGATTTTATTTCTCCGGCATTACCTTATACGTTGGATCTTCCTGAATGTTTACCTCAATTACGGCTTCGGCATTTTTCAACATCTTAACAGAATCTTTGCTTAAGTGTTTCAAATGTAATTTCTTTCCCTGTTCTGCATATTTCTTTGAAAGCTTATCCACAGCATCAATCGCGCTCATATCGACAATACGACTTTCCTTAAAATCGATAACCACTTGTTCGGGATCGTTTACAGGATCAAATTTATCTGTAAATGTTGTGGCAGACCCGAAAAATAAGGGTCCGGAAATTTCGTAATATTTAACTCCATTTTCGTCGGTATACCTTTTTGCACGAATTCTTTTCGCATTATCCCAGGCAAAAACCAATGCCGAAATAATTACTCCAACCAAAACGGCTAACGCTAAATTGTGAAGAACAATCGTAATTAAAGCAACGGTAATTCCCACAAAAATATCGGATTTCGGCATTTTATTGACAATTCTGATCGAAACCCACTGAAAAGTACTGATCGCTACCATCATCATTACTCCAACCAAAGCAGCCATCGGAATTTTTTCAATAAAAGGAGCGCCAACTAATATGATAATTAAAATCGTAATAGAAGCAATTATCCCCGAAAGTCTGGCTCTTGAACCTGCATTTAAATTCACCAAAGTCTGGGCAACCATTGCACAACCTCCCATCCCGCCGAAGAAACCATTAGTGATATTCGCTAAACCTTGTGCAACAGATTCTTTATTTGTATTTCCTTTGGAATTAGTAATTTCATCAACCATTGATAACGTTAATAATGATTCAATCAATCCAACTCCTGCCATAATCATTGCGTAAGGAAAAATAATCTGTAACGTTTCCAGTGAAAAAGGAATGGCAGGAATATGAAAACTCGGAAGGTTTCCGCTTATACTGGCAATGTCTGAAACCGTTTTTGTATTAATATTAAATCCTAAAACAAGGGCAAATACAATTAAAATGGCAACCAAAGAAGCGGGAACTACTTTAGTTATTTTAGGAAAAAAATAAACAATGGCGATCGTTAAAGCTGTTAATCCTAACATGATATATAAAGAAGAACCTTGCAGCCAACTGACTACTCCATTTGCATCTGTAATTTTAAACTGTTCGACCTGAGCCATAAAAATAATCACAGCCAAGCCATTTAAAAATCCATACATAACAGGTTGCGGAATTAATCTTACAAATTTTCCCAACTTGAAAACTCCGACCAATAATTGAAAAATCCCAGCAAGAACAACTGTTGCGAAAAGATATTCTACACCATGAGTTTTAATTAAAGCTATTAAAACCACAATAGTTGCTCCTGCTCCACCAGAAACCATTCCGGGACGACCGCCTAAAATTGCGGTTACCAATCCCATCATAAAAGCAGCATACAAACCCGTTAACGGAGAAAGCCCCGCCAGAATTGCAAATGAAAGCGATTCCGGAATCATCGTCATTGCAACGGTGAATCCGGCTAAAATTTCGTTTTTATAATCGATTTTTTTCGAAAAATCGAATAGTGCAATAGTATTTTTCATGAACGGCAAAGATATGGACTTTGAAATTCTTTACAGATTTTTTCTATTCTGTAATTTAACAATAAAAAAAGGAGTTATTATATTTTTATTTTAATACAAAAACCTTTATACAAAGTATTTTGTAAGCCACAAAACATTATTTTTAAAATTTTATATTACAATAATAATTAATCGTATGTATTTTTTTCTATATTTGAATTCAGAGAAATAAGGTATCGCATAACTTATTTACAAGCCAGAAAATATAAAAATATTCTGTGAGAAAAATTGAAAGACGGTATTTTTATTATACTCAATAAAAGTTCATAAATAAGTCTGAGATAATGATCTCATTTTATTTATAAAAGTTGATTATTACGAACTGAAAATTATTGTACGCAATACGCATTTTTAAATCTAATTAGTTTTATTATTACTTTGCGGTGCGTAAATTGTTACAACAGACATTAAGATTTAAATACAATGTTATATAAAGAAATTCATATAGGAAATTTCATAAAAGAAAAAGTTGAGGAATTAGGAATTCCAATGGAGAGAATCTGCAATTTCCTTAAAAAAGATGAAGAATTTGTTGAAAACACCTATAAAAGCAGATCTATAGAAACTGACCTTCTTCTAAGATGGTCTAAATTACTGGAATATGATTTTTTCAGACTTTTCAGCTCACACCTAATTTTGTATTCTCCGCCTTCTGCCGTGAACAAAAGCACACAGCCGAAATCTGATAAAATACCTTATTTCAGAAAAAACATTTATACTCAGGAAATTAAGGACTTTATTATGAAAAAGATTTACTCGGGTGAAATGACGCAAAGTGAAATCATCAAAGAATATTCTATTCCGAAGAGTACTCTTCACCGTTGGCTGCAAAAAAACGAACCAAATTAAAATCGAAATGCGCCCTAATTATAAGAAAATCTATCAGGATATGTTGAAAGACGATCATCCTGAGAAGCTAGAAAATCCTAAAATCCAAAAACTTCTGAATGGTTTAAAAACTACGGAAGAAATTCTGAATTTTAATGATCTGATCTTTGAACAATCAAAAGAAAGTATCAGAAACAATCAGCAGTTGAAGACGTACGATAAAAAAACGATCCTTAAACTTTTGCAATATCAAAAAAAGCATGATTTTTCTACAAGTTATATGTCCCGACAATATAAAATAAGCAGAACGACGATTGCTAAATGGAGAAAATTATTCGAAAAAGAATTAGAAGACATAAAAGTTAAATAATCATTTCCTTAATTGACAACAATATAAAAGCCGATGAACATAATTTCATCGGCTTCTTATTTGAAAAAGGTAAAAACGAGAAAAGAAAAGCGGGGCAGCGTCTTGCCGGAGTCGAACCGAATAATCTTGCAGAGATTTACCTGCTTCATTATTCCTCCCCTTAAAATGGTGACGAAGTATCTTTTCTCTACGACACTTTTTATGGTAAAACAAGGCAACAATCAAAAGTTAGTCGTGCTCTAACCAACTGAGCTACTCTTCCTATATATTTGTGTTTTCTTTGTGGAAGAGACGGGACTCGAACCCGTGACCCCGTCGTAATGAGCGAAGTAACACTTTTCTACGGCACTTGTTTTTATTTAAATTAAAAAAGAGGTAACTCATTGAAAGACTTCCCAATCTTTTGCAAGATTGTTTGGACTCGAACCAAAATTACACCAAGAAGTAAGTCTTTACTACGACACTCTTTATTATAAAATCAAGGTAAAAATATAGAATACTTTTCAGTGCTTTTGCTCTACCAGCTGAGCTACTTTTCCCGAAGAAAAGACAGGATTCGAACCTGTGACCCAAAGATTAAATATCGAAGTATGATTCTAAAACGACACTTGATTATTTTATATTTTTTTAAAACCGAGCAAAAAATTTGAAAGAGGCTTTACAATTTGGAGTCGAAGTAACTCTTTCTTACGGCATCGATTGTTTTAAAGTAAGGTAAAAATCAAACAGAGACTTACTCACAGAGCGATACCATTTACGCCATTCCGAATGTCCGGAAACAGGATTCGAACCTGTATTGCTGTCCCTTAACGAAGAAATTCTGTTTTACGACACTTACTTTTTTAAGTTTTTATGGTTATTGTTTTTTGTTAAAGCAAAATTATTGCTTTAATGCGCATTCTTTTTACGCAGTTGAAATTTATTTTAAAAACCAAGTAATAAATTGTAAGAGTTTGTTGATATTCAAATTTTAAGTTTGACGATGGAATTCTTACATACGACATTGTTAAAACCGAGCAATCTGACGAAAAGACTCATATTCAATTAGATTTCGAAGGATTTCTTTTCACGGCATCGGCTTGTTTTATTAATCTTCATATTTAAAATAGACAAGATATTTATTCTTATCTCCTTCTATGAAAAAATATTCATAATAAATTCCTAATTCATAATACGCTTCATTGGCATAGCTAAATTCCACTGTTTTAATATTTTTAATATATATCAAATCATTTAAGTTATTGAAAAATAATTCGATATAATTATCTTCTCTTCTTTCATCGATTTGTAAATTAGAAATTTCACCATTTTTAAAGAACCAATTATTTAGAGACTTTTGAAATTCTTCAAAGTTAATATCTTCAATAGTAAATAAGCATTCTTCTGGAAGTTGAAATTGATTTTCTAAAAAAATAGATTCATCTTTTTCTAATTCCATTTCGATTATTTCATATTTATAAGATAAATTACTATCTGGAGTATTTAAGTCTGCATATGTATATAAAATTCCTTTTATAAAATCTAAAGTTATATTTTTCATAATTAGTTATTTTAAATTAGCCCCGATTGCAACGACATCCTTTTTCTGCAATGGCTTGGAAAAAGCGTTGGCGAAAAAGATATAGTGGAAAGCGGGAAATAGCTCCTAAAAAAATTAATGGTTATTAGTTTTATTTTAAAAGCAGTGCCTTTTAAAGCACTACTTTTTTAATCATTTCTACAGCAGATTTTCGGTCTTCCAAAGCATTCAGTACGTCGAAGATTTTGTCGGACCAACCTGCAATTAGATATACATCATTTTTTCTGACATCCAAAGGTTGTTTTCCGTAACCAGCCAAATCAAAAATATACAATTTTGCATTTGGATTAATCTTTTTATATCGGTTCCATGAGTTTCCGAAAGCATTTGAAAATCCGCCAGTATCCCACATTTGGGTATCGGTAAACAACATAATTTTATCTACTTTTTCTTTTTTATTGATCAAATCTTCAATCACCAGATGACCGTTTGTAGCATAACCCACCTCGCCTTCTCTTTTGTAAAATGCATCTACATTTCTCAAAATACCGTTTTTAGGCATCGGAACTCTTTTCCAAGTGTCACCGAACATACCTGTAATCACGTTTTTACATTTTGACTGCAACATCATCGACATCAGCAAACCAATATCATACAACAATACTTTAGATTTCGGAGAAACCGGTTGCTGCATCGAACCAGAAACGTCTGCCGCTATAACCACAGAAGTTTCGAAACCAAAACCTTTGATATTTTTTGCACTCACCATCACCGCATCTTCCAACGCTTCCAAGATAGATGAAGTATATTTTGAATCGATATTTTTCAATTCTCTATACGCTGCCAAAAATCTGAATGGCAATTGTTTTGAATTTCTTACCGCTTTTTCATCCGCCAAATACTTGCATACTTTGTACATCGCATCTGAAGAAACGTTGGCTTCCAAAATATTTCTAAGGTTTCGTAAAGTTGCCATATAACCCAATTTGTTGCTGAAAATCAATTCTTCCCATTTGCTTTTGAAAGCTGATTTTCTTTCTGTATCGTCGGCAAATTTTGTCTGACCCAACACTGAAAGCTCAACTTCCCAAGTATATGGAGCTTCCAATGAATCGTTGACGATTTTGTTAAAAATAGCCTGTTGATTTTCATCTTTTGCTTTCGGGTGAACCAAAAACAAAGCATCTTTCAATGTCACTTCTGCTTTTCTGTTGTATTTTGCGAATTGGTATTCATCAAATTTATTGAAAGATTTTACCAGACCTTTTTGGATTTGTTTTGAAAGTTTATTCAATTTTTTCAAATCTGTTCTTTCGTTTGCCAATTGGTAATATGCCAACAATTCTGTGATTTCGTCTGCTCTTTGAATAACTCCGTCAACGGTTCTGCTTACCAAGTCTGTACCTGAAGTTTGCTTTGCCAATTCAGTCGTCAAAACCAACGGAATTGAGCGTAAATACATATCTTTTCTTGCATAAACTGCCAATTTTGCAACGAACTCAGGATCGTTTTTCTGAATAAGAGCTTGAATTCTCCTCAATCTGTCATTTCCCTTTTCATAAGAAGTGTTTGATAATCCTGTTGTAACAACAGCACTGTATAGTTCTTCTGCAGGTGTCATTGTATATGCTTTTGCCCCTTCGTAGTTCATTACTACTTTATTTTCTTTTCTTAAAAAATTAAATTTCATGGTTACTGTTTTTTGTTAAACATTTTGGAAGATTATCACTTCCTCTCTCATTTCTTATACAAAGTAAGTGTGCTTTTACGCAATGTTTTTGCGTAGCAGAATTTTTTATGAAAAAGTTTTATTTTTTTGTCATTTCAAGGAGTAGATGATACTGTAAAATAAATAAATCAGAAAATCATTTTAGTTTAAACAGTCTGTTTTAATTAAAATAGAAAACCGGGAAAGTAGAAACAAGCTATTTAAACAAAATCAGAAAACTATTTTAGTCTGAACAGTCTGTTTTAATTAAAACAGAAAACCGGGAAAGTAGAAACAACCTGTTTAAGCAAAATCAGAAAATCATTTTAGTTTAAACAAGCTGTTTTAATTAAAACAGGAAACAGGGAAAGTTTAAACAGCCTTATTAATAAAAAATAGATTCTAAACAAACTATAAAATCTATCTATTACTCATTTTATATAAAGGAATTGGGAATTGGGAGTTTTTGAAAATCCTTTATATAGTTTTGTTTCATTAAAATTTTAAACGATGATTAAAGGATTATATGAAACTCACGTTCAGGTAGGCAACTTGGAAAATGCAATTCAATTTTACACTGAAATTTTAGGATTGGAATTCGCTCATAAAGATGAAACTCGCCCGATTGCTTTTCTATGGATCGGAAAAAATAAAGAATCCATGTTAGGTTTGTGGGAACAGAAAGAAAATTTGCAGACGAGACATTTTGCCTTTACAGCAGATAAAGAAGATATTCTGAATTATTCTGTTGATTTTCTGAAAAATAAAAACTTAAAGCCTTACAATTTTCTTAAAAATGAATCAGTTCAGCCCATGGTTTTTGCATGGATGCCTGCCTTGGCGATTTATTTTAATGATCCTGATGGAAATCAACTGGAATTCATCTCAATTTTAGAAGGCGAAGGAAAACCTGAATTGGGTGTACTTTCCTATGAAGAATGGCTGAAGAAAAATAAAAAACTCCCTTATTGAAAGGGAGTCATTGTCATATTTCAGATTACTAAATCGTTACATTATTGTTGTAAGCACCAATGCAAAATTTTTGCAATATTTTTAGCATCATCTACACCTCTGTGATGCGTGCCTTCAAGCGTAAAATTCAGTTCGCCTAAAGCTCTTGCCATGCCAACACTTTTACGAACAGTCGGATGCATTTGCCCGAATAACGTTTTCACATTAATATGATCATCACTCAAAGGATAATCGATATTAAATCTTCTCGCCTGATTTTGAAGCATATTTAGATCGTAGTTTCCGTAACTCGCCCAAGTCAGGTCTTCAGAATCATATTCCGCTCTGAGAATATCTAATGCATCTTCCAGCAAAATCCCTTCTTCATCAAGCATTTGTTGCGTAATGGAGGTCAGCTCCGTACAAAACGGACTCACTTTCGAGTATTGAGGTTTCACCAAAATTCCTTCATTTTTGGAAATCTTACCGGTTTTTGCATCCATAATACAAACTCCGATTTCTATGATTTCACTTTCCTGACCTCTTGGCGGGTGGTCATCCCAACACGTAGCTTCGAGGTCTATAATTAATATATTGTCTGTTGTTTTCACTTCTTTAAATTGTTTATTGTTAGTAATTTACCGCAAAATCTCCCTTAAAATTTTGGCGGCATTGTAAGCATCGTCTGCTCCGCTGTGATGATTTCCTTCAAAATCCATATTCAGGAATTTCAACGCTCTTTTTAAACCCATCATTTTATGAAGTCCATTATAATGTTTGAATTGATTCATAATATTCAGGTAATTTTCCGAGAAAGGATTTTCGATTCCGAAATAATCACACTGCTGCATGATCTGTTCTTTATCGAATTCCCCAAAACCGGCCCAAATAAGAGAAGACGAGTCATATTCATCTCTAATTTTTTCACAGGCTTCTTCAAAATGAATTCCTTTTTCTTTAATCAGTCGCGGCGTAATTCCTGTAAGATCTGTACAGAATCTGCTTATTTTCGATCTTTCAGGGATTACATAGATGCTTTGTTTATTGGATATTTCGTTGGTTGCCCTATCCAGTTCGCAAATTCCTATTTCTATAATGTCGACTTTTTGACCGATAGGAATTCTGTCATTTTCCCAACAGGTGGCTTCTATATCGACGACTAATATCTTGTTTGTTGTTTTCATAATTTGTTTACATTAATTGATGAATGATTTTCAAAATATATCACTCAATTAATTTCTTGGCGCAAACGGCGGCGTCCATTTTTTCTTTTTCATCAAATCCTTCACTTCTTCGTAAGAAACCGGATAAAAATTGTGACAATCTACTCCGACATCGATGCTTAGAGCCATTTCGTCATCGGACAAAGTACCGTGCGAATGTCCGTAGAGCTGCCAAACTCCTCGATGCGAACCGTTCCAGGTTCTCATGGCGTAATGAAAAAGAATGATTTTTTGTTTGCCATTACTATTTTCATGTTCATCGATTCTCAATTCATGATAATCTCTGATCGAAGCAAATCGTTTAGGATAAGTCAATGCCGCACCTTCATGATTTCCTTTTATTAAATGGATATTTCCGTTTAATCGATCTAAAATTTCTTTCGTGAAATCAGGTTTGCCTAAACTCATATCGCCCAAATAGTAAACAGTATCGTCCTTGCCGATTCTTTCATTCCATCTTTTGATGAGTTCTTCATTCATCTGTTCCAAAGACTCAAAAGGTCTTTCGGAGAATTTTATAATATTTTCATGACCAAAATGGTGGTCTGCTGTAAAAAATATGTTTGGCTTCATTTTTTTTGTTTTAATAATTGTTATTTAATCGCAAAAGATTTTTTTAACACTTAAGAACATATTAGTTTTTAAAGTTTAATAGTTTGAAAACATTTAGTTCACATCAGAAGAAAATCAAAGATTTTCAAAAACTTAAGTGTTAAAATCTCAGGTAACTTTCACTGTTGATTTTTAATTTAATTTCCCTGAAATGCTTTATAAAAAGCCGTTTCAATTTCCAGTTTATCACTTTCCACATATCTTCTTGAAAAGTGAATCGGTATTGCCTCTTTCACATTACATTCATTCATTATTTTCCCCGATGCAGAGGCATAACTGTGATAATTTATTTTTGCAAATTCCTGATCTTCATCTTTATAAAACGTCTCGATATACATCATATCCGCTTTTTTGAAAACTGTTTTTATCTTTTCATAATTGTCTTCACAAACGGCATGATCCATAATGATTCCTAATTTATAGCCTGCATTTTTTGTCAATAAATGAAATAAATCTGCAGCTTTGTAAATCGTTCCTTCAACCTCAATTTCTTTGTCGGAATCATTATTTTCAAAAGCTGTTTTCAACTCGCTGATCCATTTTCCTTTTTTGAATTCCGAACCGTTTTCATTGAAAGTTACTGTATCTTTTTCTTTGAATAAATAAGCGATAGAATCTGTTTTATGATCCAAAATCGCAAAGTCAACATTCACATATTCGTCTTCAAAAAGAAAATTTTGAGTTTTAATGAATTCAATATTCCAATATGGCGGAAGAAGTTTATACACATTGATTTCTTCTTTTGAAACAATTTCTCTGATTTCGTATTCAATCGCATTCTCATCAATTAAATTCCAAGTGTAAGATTTTAATCTTGCTTCAACTTGTTGATAAATATTTTTCGGTCCACAAATCACAATTTTATCTCCGCTTCCGATCTGATGTCTGAAAATTCCATCAAAATTTGAAAAATGATCAATATGAGTATGACTGATGAATACCGCCGAAACAGCTTGAACTTCTTTCACCGTCAACAAACTCGCTTCCCCGCAATCACACAGATAATGCTTTGCCGAGTTGGGTACTTTTATTAATATACTGATGTCTTCTTTCAAAAGACTTTTTATTTCTGCTTGTAACATTTTTTCTAATTTTTTATTAACCACTTTCTATTTTTGATACTAAGATTCTTACCGAATGACAAACTCAATATAAAATTATGTGGTTCAATTTAACACGTAAAAAGTTTCGATAATAAATTACCGAAACTTAATCTTTATTTTAAACAATACCTTCTTTTGCTGATTTTCTACGTACACCAAAGTCAGATTTTCTGATCTTACACATACGGTTGTCAGCAATATGATGGAAAACGATACCTTCCATATTATTCTCAGGATTGCTCAAAAAGTTTTTGATCCATTCAAAATCCAAACTCTCTAAACTAAGAATATTATTTCCATGTTTTACCAATAAATGACCTTTGATATTTTCAGGATTTCCTTGTATTTTCTCACCAATGAGCTCGTACGTTCCATCTTCCACCTTACCCAATTCAGCCAAAGCGTTGAAGCCTTCCCAAAAGTATTGATCTTCTTTTTTATCAATATTACACGCTACCCAATGCGGATGATGACCGGTCATAAGATCTGCTTCCTGACATGGAATTGCACCTACAGGAGCTGTTTTTCCTTTCTTCGCATCGTATCTTTTGAATAATTTACCGTTGATCACTGCACATGCAGAACCATCAAACTTTTGTGTAGCAATCGCTTTCCCATCAAAAACCCAGTTGTTTTCAGGATTAATTTCGTTAATAACTCTTCCTAAATTATTTATATCTTTTTTGAATAATGTACTTATTTTTTTCATTTTTTAGTAGTTTTTAAAATTCCTTAAAAGGCTTTCAATATTTTGCTTTCCAACCGGATTCATTGAATGACAATAGAATTTTGGTAAGTCTAAATAGTTATTCATACAATATTTTACCAGCCATTTCGCACAATCGTAGCCTGTCTTTTCGACAAATTCCTGAGAATTCGGTTCTAAATAATGTTCATCGGCAAGGTCGTGGTCAAAAGAGATCATTTCGGGAAATCCTTTTTCCAAAATTCTGTTGACAAACTGCTCGTAATTCCGAACGATATGCCAGTCTTTTCTGAGGAAAATCTCCTGTTTGATATAATGATATACTTCAATCGGATATCTAATATCATCCAGAAACAATAACCTTTTTGTAAGTTCCATTGCTTTAATTTTTTAATTGGAAAAGTAAATATTCAAAGCTTTGATAATACTTTTCACGTTTGTATTTGGATAAAATCCTGAACTGTTGATACAGTTGATTTCAACAATTTTCCAGCCTTCATCGGTTAAACAAATATCCATTACAAAAGCTTCTTCAAGATTAAAAAGTTGAATCATTTCATTGGCAAAATTCAATCCGTCTTGTGAAACATTTTCTTCGAAAGGAGCATTATCATTAAATTTATAATATCCTGCATCGATAATTTGTCCGCCAACAATCCATATTCTAGCTTCTTTTACTGTTCGCTTTGCTTCTGAAATCTGAACTAAAGAATCTTCATTAATTCTGTTAACCTGATTTTCCAAGGCTTCAAAAACAAAATCTTTCCATTCTGTTTCATTGAAAACTTTTCCTGTAAAAATTTTCGCTTCATTGTAAGGTTTAATGAATTTTAATTCATCCTTCTTCCAAATCAATTCATCTGAAATTTTGTGTATGGAAACTTTATGATTCAAAAGGTTTTCAACATAATATTTGGAATACACTTCATACAAATGATTACCTCCGTAAAAAGAACCGGGAGACCAATCGATATTTTGTTTTGCCAATCTTGCAATCGTCACTGAACCATAGACGAAAACATCTTTTCGCTCTGTTTCGAAGTCGATTTTTTCAGCAGTTGGAGAAATATTAATTACGCTGTAATCAATACTTAATTCTTCCAAAGCATCAAAAATTTTGTAATGATCGGGATCTAAATACACATTAGCTTGAATTAAAAAATACATGGTTACTTGTTTTTTAAGGTTTCTATTTTTTGGATTGAAGCTGGAAGTTAATATTCATAATGCTAAAAACCTTCCAGTTCCAGCTTTATTACACCATCATATCAGCACAATTTGAACTCGCAAATGCATAAGGTTTTGCTTTAAACACATATCCCATTCCCAGAATATATCCCATTGCGTCTCTCAAAGCTACATTGGATTTGAATTCCGGATCGGTGTTAATATCTGCGTGTACCTCCATTTCCACATCATACGTTTCCAGAATAGAGCAAATTGCATAAGCGATTTCTACGGATTTGTTCACCTCGTTCAGCATTCGCTCTTTGATACTGATCTTCTGAATTTCTCTTTCTTTTCTAATAAAGGTAAACGCTCCTTTTCCCTCACGAATAAAGACAACTGCCGTAGCATAATTGATGGCATCACCGTAAACGTGGGAGTCTGAACCCACACATACTTTCAGTCGGTGTCCATTTGCCTTTTCGTGGATGATGGCTTCTTCTACCAACTGTGTGATAGAATGTTGGAAAATTTTTCCCGTCATGTTTTGCCATTTTTGTTGTTGCGTTTCCATTTTTTCAAGTGTTTTAGTGAAAGCTACCTTTTCATTCTTTTTTTGGCTTTCTTTTGTTTAACATTTTTGATTGTGTCTTTTTCATTAATTTCATTTAATTTTCCTACTGCATCCGTAATATCAACTGCATCTTTCGTTGTTTTCAAACCTTTCAATGCATCAGTTGCCGTTACTCCTTCTCTTTCTAATGTCCCTGCGTTTTTCATATAACGTGTTTCCATAAGCATCGGTTCAGAAAATTCCGCAACTCTTGCGCCTGTTTTCACACAGCTTCTGGCTACGGCTCCCATGGAAACTACTGCCAATCCTATTAATTTAAGAGTATCTTTCATGGTTATTAATTTTAAGGTTATTAATTGATTAATATGTCATTTGACCATCTGACCGGGAGTCGAACCCGAACAACAAGAGTACATTTCCTGCATGCTGCCATTACATTATCAGCGGTTTGTGGAAGTAGTAGGATTTGAACCTACTCAGCAATAAAGCAACAGATTTACAGTCTGCCCCGACTCTCCAACTTCGGCGTACTTCCCTTTTTTCATGAGTAATAAGTAATTGGTAATGAGTAATATTTCATACTAATTTTCCAATTCTTAACTTTTAATTTTTGTGAAGAAAAACAAAGCCTGTCTTTAATTTTTAGTTTGATATAAGAACTTCTACGCTCGACAAACTTTTATTTTTTCTTCGGAACTAATCTCATTTTAGTTATTTGAGATGGTTATGGGATTCAAACCCACTCAGTTTTCACAACGGTTTTGCAAACCGCCCCGACTCTTCCACTTCGGCGAACCATCGTTTTCATGAGTCATAAACGATTAGTAATAAGTAATTTTTAAACTAACTTCTAATTTCTAACCTTTAAATTCTATTCTAAAAAATAAAGCCTATCTTAATTTTTATTGATGTAAGAACTTCTGCGCTTTGACAAGCTTTATTTTACCTAAAATTTATACATAATGTCTACTCATTAATTTTCATCTTCATGTTTACTTCTTTTGAGTTAAAAAAAAGCCTGTCTATATTGTGTTTTGTAAGATCTTCTGCTCTCGACAAACCTTTTCTTTTCTCTTTCGAAACAATTAATTTTGTGTGAATATTCAATTGTCAATTCGCTTCGCTTGTCAATTTTTTAAAATTTCACCTGCGAAACAAAATTCACCTTTGAATATTCACTTTTTTCGTCTGGAAAGCAAGATTGTTCATTGTTCTTTTTTATTCTTATAAAGGTATTCATGAATGTTTTACATTTCGAACTTGCGACCTCCCGCGTCCAAGACGGGTAAACAACCACCGTTATCTTTCCAGTTTGCAGATTCACTTCAAAATTCTTTTCCGAGAGACAGTCGGATCGGAGATTTTCCGTGAATCTTTGCGGTCTATGCGAGAATCGAACTCGCAGTGCCTGAGCGACAGTCAGGCAGGTTAGCCATTACCTCAATAGATCTTTTTGTAATCCCAGAAGGACTCGAACCTTCAACCTTCTGCGTATCAGACCGATGCTCCAACCATTGAGCTATGAGATTGTTTTATTGTAAATGGTCAATTGTCAATGCGCTTTGCTTGTCAATTTTTAAAATTACTTGTGAAACAAAATTCACTATTAACCATTCGTATTTTGGGGTTTCTCCGGGGATCGAACCCTGTTCTTCGGTTCCACAGACCGACACTTTACCAAATAAGCTAAAGAAACCATAAAAAAAGCGCCTCTTTTCGGGAGGCGCTTTATATTTTTAGAGGTGTCGCTATATTAGCTGACCCATTTATATAAGCACCTTTTATCCACAAATTCACTATCAAGAATACATACAAATCCCATCGGCTCTTGTCCGTGTTGTCTTGAATACTGATTAGATATGTTATGTAAATGTTTCATTATATTCTTGTTATGTTAAAATTGTTTTTTTGAAAAAGAGTAAAAACGTGTTGTTCTTAATTTTCGGTTGCAAAGTAAGGACGTATTTTTTAAACTCACAAATTTATTTTTCAATCAACTAACTGAAAATCAATAAATTAAATTTAAAATTTAGAATAGAGAATTTCTGTCCGCAATGCCTTGCAGATACTTTTAATAACTAAATGACTGTCTCTCATCGGGTTACTTATCACGTTCTATTTTCTTATTAATTTTTCATTGTTGATTAAATAATTTTCACTTTTATGATTATTTTTTTTCATTCTAAATAATTTCTGCCTTAAAAACACAAAAAACGCCCCGATAATCGAGGCGTTTCTGCAGTATTTTGATTAAATTTTTACGAGTTACAGTAAATAATTTCCAAAGTAAGCACATTTTGCCTCATTCCATATCATCCATTCATATCCAAACGATCCCTTTAGTACAGGGCGATCGCATAGATTTAAACTGATATGTGCTCTTTGTATTGTCATAATTATATTGGAGCAAAGATAAATATTTTTCTTAAAAGTTTTACATTTCGTCATTGCGAGAAACGTAGTGATGAAGCAATCTCATCTAAAAAAGAACTTTAATTTAGATTGCTTAACCTACAGTTCGTCATGACAAACATTATGAATATATTCAATTCCTAAACATCCTATTTCTCCCAGTCTTATACCTTGAAATATCCTTCAAAATTACCTCATCATCAGGATTGAAATGTTTTAATTCATTTACAATTTCGGAACGGGTGGCTATTTTTTCAGAGATAATTTCATAAGCAATAGTTCTGGTCGTTGACTGAAGTTTCGGATCTTTTTTAAACTCATGCTTCATCGCCTCGAGATAAGTGATCTTCTTATAATCAGGAACTTTCTGATATAGATTCTGAATTTCCAACTCCAATTTTTTAACATCAAAAATATTCGTAAAATAATTGTTCAGACAATTAAAAGCATCTTTATCTTCTTCCCAGCCTTTCAGTAAAATTTTCTGAGCCTCGTCTGGAATTTCCATTTTTTTACGGTAAATCAAAGAAGCTTTTACCATCTGACTGTTGGTTACAAAATCGTCTACAACCATTTGATAATAGGCATTTGCATTTTTAACATCATTAATTTGTCTGTACAAATCCCCTACTTTTTCTTTTTGTTCCAATTCCTTATAAAGATCGATGGCTTTTTTGTATTGTTTCGCTTTTTCAAAACAGTTAGCGGCTTCCGATTTATTATTTAATTTTTTAAGATAAACTGCAGCAGCTTCATTATACAAACCACCATCTTCCAGAGTTTTCGCTCCACGATAATTGTCCTGAAGCAGATTCATATACACTTTTGCCGCTTTTCTGTAATCTTTTTCGGCGATATATTTTTCAGCTAATCCTTCGTACTTATTTCTGATTTTATCGAAAAGTGAAGATTCAACGTAGAAATTTCCGCCACCATTTTTTCTTCCCAGAGAATTTCCTGCTTTTTCTTTACTCTCCAGACGGATAATCACCGCAAAAATGATGAAAGCAACGATGGCAAAAATGAATAATGTCCCGATAACACTCCAAAAACTCTGATGAAAGAGCTGCGCCAAAATTCCGATGACTTTGATGATCACCAGAATAAAAAATGCCGCCATGAATTTGTCTATAAATTTCTGCTTATTCATCTTTATCAGTTTTTAAAATAGTTTTATCTTCACTGAACAAACGGTAAAGAAGGAATATAACACCAATAATCAACATCCAGACAAACCAGTTGTAGCCGAACATTGTGATGAGAGGATAGAAAATATAAGCCAGTAAACCAACCAGAACCATCATCAGAAAAACCTTGATTCCCGAGGGAACATTATCTCCTCCGATATTCAGAGCTCTTTTCCTGAAAAAAAATAAATAGATTCCCACAGAACCCATCATAAAAATCAACAGCCAGATAATTTCTGAAATTGAAACATCTTTTTCAGAATATGAGTTTTCAGAAAAACTGCCCTCATTTATTTTTTTATTGGAAACTACCGAAGGATCAGTAGGTATATCGAACGTTCCATATAATTTGCCTAAAGAATCGATCATTAATACTTGCTTTCTATTCCAGATACTTTTCACAGTAGCACTGTCGGCAGGTTTACCCCTATTGCGTTTTCTTAGAGAATCTGATATTTTTTTATGATAGGTTTTAGATTTTTCTTTAATTTGTTTTGAAATTTTATCTTTATAAATTGTTTTCAGAGAATCTCTAGACTTTTTTTCCTTTATCCTAAATCTATCCACCTCTTTTTCAACATCATTTATCGATTTCTTTTGTGAATATTTTGAATTGGCAAGTTCATAATCATTGATCAGCTTTCCTCTTTCCTTTCGATACATCGAATCAATTTTTATATCGATCTCAGTAATTCCTGACGCAAAAGCCAATGAGGCAGGAGAATTATTATTAGCTAAATTTTTAGAATCAGAATTAATTTTATTTGAACTAAAACTTATCCTTGCAATCGCAACAATGATAAAAAAAGCAAGCAAAAGCCATCGATAATCTCTCTTCTTTGAATTTTCTGCATTGTTTCCAGAAAATCTACCGAACAAATTATCAAGCCAACTGACGCCAAATTTAAATTTTCCAAAACCATCACCTCTCGAAGTGCCCATTACATCCAGCGGAACTCCTTGCTCAACCGCTCTTTCGGGATATTTTTCTATGTATTCTAAATACTTTTCAATTTCCTTTTTGTTGCCTGCCAATACTTTTTTCATATCGAAAGGCAAAGTTTTCATCCATTCCTCTTCTGTCTGTGGCTTTTGAAGTTCTTCAAGAATCTTCTCTTCATCGATTTCTACGGTGTAACTTTCGATTTTCTGAGGAATTTTCACTCCATTTGAAGGTTTCCGAATTTTTTCCTGAGACTGTTCAGGGTCTTGAATAATTGAAAGCCAATTTATTTCTTCATTTAATTTCACCAAACCAAAATCAGGATGCATAATAAGAAATTCAGCATCGATATTTTGCCAGTCTTCGGGATTTATTTTAGGATAAAAAGTAGTATTTTCAGGAATGAATAATGTATCATCAACACATTGGAAATAAGCATTTCTTCCAATTTCGTTTGGAGCAAGATCCGAAAAAATCAAAAAACAGCCATACAACACATTCGGTTCATTAGAAGGAATCGGGAAAGATTTTACACTGCTTAAATCAATTCCCAATATTTCCATCTCCCGAAGCCACGTCAAAGGTGAAGACCCCTTTATTAAAAGTCCTTTTTTAGGATAATTATTTTTCGGAAAAGGTTTAATTATCAACTGCATACTCCAAAATTATATCGATAAATGCTCTTAAATACTCAGAGTACATTTCTTTTATTTTTTTTAATTTCAATAAAGAACTTTCAGGCAGATAATATTCTGAGCCGCCAAATTCCGCATTGCTAGAAATCGAAAGATTGCCGTAGACCGTTGACGGAATGTAGAAAGTCGGAATACTGTTGTTACTGCTTTTAAAAGTTAGCATTCCACGAGTGTCGGTAATGATTTCACTTCCGTCTGAAAAGATAAAACGGTTTTTATTCTGATAAGCAAAAAGCGTAATATCATATCTGTTTTTATGCAATTTCAGTGAAGGATCTTCTCCAGTAATAAGTTCGTTCCCCGAAATTACCAGATTATTCTGTGTGTTGATTCCTATTTTATTGAAATTGCTTAAAATAGTAATTCCACTTTTATTGAGTTTATCTAATTCTATCTTAACTTTTGAATGATGTTTTGAAATTATGTTTTCATTAATTACATATTCCGAAGAAATATTTCCCTCGATGTTAAATGAATAAATCTTTTCATCATCATTTAAAAGATAAAAATATTTATTAAAATAAATTAATTCAGATTTATAAGGAATATTTTTCCCTGTCAGATTCAGTTCAGAATATTCTTTTGTATTCAGATTCAGTTTTGAAATGATATGCTTATCCCCATCAAATTGACAAAGAATATAGTGCTGTTGCCTGTTTCTCGCTAATGCAAATTTTCCTTTTGGCTTTATAGAAATATCTTCAAATAAAACTTCGCATCCACGATGAATTTTAAAGTGGTCGTAGTGATTTCTGTCATAATAGTTTGATGATAAATAGGTCTTGAGTAACTGTTTTTTATTGCTTAAAATAAAAAATTCACCTTCATACAAAAAGGTTGCAATACGATGTAAGGGCGTAGGAAATAACAATGGATAATTAAGCGGAAGATCAGCTTTTTTACTATTAGCGGAGTTATCTTGCTTTTCTTGTTTCTTTTGAGGCGGGTTTGCCCACAATTCTTTTAAAGGAAGTACAATTTTCTGAATGTGCTTTCTCGTTCCATTATGATGTTTGTAAAAATTAAGTTCACCAGTTGCAGAAGTAGTGACCAAAAATTTCAGGCGGTCTCTGTTTTCATGAATGATTTTCTGAACATTCTGATTTTCTAAATTTTCCTGATTGGTGATGAAAAAAACTTCCAGATCTTTTTCCGTGTGTTTTTCATTGAAAAACTTTTTGAGCGCTTGCGAAACTTCCAACACCGAACTTACCTGGTTTAAATTTTCAACCACTTCTTCCATCTTGCTCAAAGAAATTGGAACATTGGTTTGTCCCAACGCAAAAACTTTACATTCGGAATGTGCTTTTGGATGTTTAATGACTGCAATCGCCGATGCAAATGACAAAACTTTCGGAGTTCCCCAGTTTTTTAAAGATGTATCAATTAAAATAATTCTCTCAAAAATATTTTCCTCCGGCGGAATTTCACGCTGAATATACAATGCTTCATTATTCGCAACACGGTTCATGAAAACCTCATCTTCATTGGCAAATTCCGACAAAAGCATTCGGTGCAAATCGCCTTTGTTGGTCATATCAGAAACTCCGCCAATCGGCTGTTCACCGGGAGAAAGATGGCGCATCGGGATTTTTAGACCACTCCAGATTCGTTTAATTAAACTTCCGACCTGAAAAGTTTTTGGTTCTTCAATTAATTGCTGAACAAAATCTTTGTCGGTTTCAATGGTAGTTTCTTCCTGTACAACTTCGTCTTTCAATTCGGGAATATCGACGATTCCTTTCATTGTCTCAATGATGGATTCTGTGGTTGGGAATTCACTATTCAGATTAGCCAGGATTCTTACATCTTTAGAAAAAGTACCAACACTAATTTTCACTTTTCGTGCTGAATCAGCAATTTTGTATGGATTTCTTAAATACCCATTTAAGATATATTCCGATTGTTTTATAGAAACATTATCAAATGTATGAGTAAATATTGTCTGCAAAAGAAGAATTCTATTTCTACCCTTTTTATAATTATCTGGTAAATATTGTAATTTTTCTAAAAATTGAAATGCAGGATTTATCAAATCTCCAACATATTTCTGCAATGTCAGAGGATTTTGTTTCATTCCTCTTTTGACGCATCTAAGGTCTAAATATCCTTCATTAGTAGAATATAAAACTAATAAAAGAGGACTCAAAATTGGCAACCCAATCAGTTGAAGTTCCTTTAAAATCTCAATCAAATAAGGTCTATAAACAACAGCCCCAATATTCGGAAACGAAATAAGGTTGTTTTCATTATAACCGGAGGAATCGGGAACATCTTCATCTGTTTTCCATTCCCAGAAATAATCTTCGTATGATTGAAAATAATCTTTTACATCCATTCTTGCGATTTTTCAGTCAGACGAAATGAACTTAAAGACAGTTTTCGGAAATTATCTTTATTAATACTTAAAAAACTTCCGTCTTCATTCCATATAAGCCATTTATCAAGTTCTTGATTGTGTGTTTTTTGAAGCAAAATACTTACATTTTTAAACTCAAAATCAAAACCTGTCGGCAAAAGATGTGCGTCTTTCAGCCAATATGTTTTTCCAGGAAAGCTTAATAAAGGCGTTCCCAAAAACAAAGCATTATTATCAATGACTATCCAGTCGATTTTTTCAAGTTTAAATTTCGGAAGCTCAATAATTTGATCTTTAATTTCAGAAATTGAACTTAGCAAAGCGGTTGCGGGCTGCTCGTCTTCGCTTGGTTTTAATTGAATTCTTACTTTTTCATCAATTCTGAAGAAATTATTATTTGAAACAGGAAAAGTTAGTTTTAATGCTTTATCAATCGGAGTCCACAGCAAAGCCGTTCTCACTTTTTTACTCGGAACCAAGGCATTTTTTTGAAACAGCAATCCGTCTCTCAATTCATACAACAAAAAATTAGGCAACTGCTGAATTTCTGCGGAAACAGACTGTTCTTCAGTAAAATTTTTAAGCCATATAACCCCATCATCTATTGCTATCTGAACATTTTTCCAGTCACGAATTGCACCCAGAAAATCTTCATCAGCTCGTGGAAGTTCTGCCCAGAATTCTTTTATACGGTCTGAAGGATTTTCTGCCATAAACTTTCAATTTCCTGTTGAATATATTGTTTTTGTTCAGGATTTCTAATCCAGTCGCAACGGGTCTGCAGGTATCGTAATTTATCTTTGATCACATTTTGTTCTTCAAAACTTAAACTTCCTGTTTCCCATTTATCAATCAAAATTTTCACATCTTTCATTACTTCCTCCGGATTCGGCGTTTTGTTCTGTAAAGCCTGTGGATGAGACTGATTGCTGTCGTCTTTTTCAATTGTTCTGTTGATAATTCCTTCCAGAATTTCAATCTGTTCTTCAGTGTCCCAAATATGTTTTAATACCCAAAGATCCGAAAGAATAGCTTCATTTCTCCCACAAATTAAAGCACTTGCAGCAATCAGATTCTGCAGTTTTACGGCTCGGCGGTCGGAAATCGCAATTCCTGTATTTCTGAGACTGATAATTGTATTTAAATATACTTCATAAATCGATTTCAGATCAATTGTTCTGCACAAATTCTGAAGCTCTTTGATTTCACTTGAAAGAATTTCAGGAACCTCTGTATCTACATTACTTTCCATTTTTCTTCCGGCCAAAAGTACCTGCTGAAGCAGATCCGGATGTACATAATCTACATTAATTCTCACTAAAAAACGATCGAACAATGCATTCAAAGCTTCATCTTCGGGAAGGACGTTACTCGCTCCCACGAACATCAATGCAGGAAGATTTTTTGTTTCTTTTCCTCTTTTGAAAATCTTTTCATTTAAAGCCATCAAAAGCGAATTCAGAATCGCAGAATTAGCATTGAAAATCTCGTCAAGAAATACCATCGATGCTTCCGGCATCATTCCTTCTGTGTTGGTCAACAATTCGCCTTCCTTTAATTTTCTGATATCAAAAGGTCCGAATATCTCGTTCGGTTCGGTAAAACGGGTTAAAAGATATTCGAAGTTTTTCCCGTCTCTCACCGTTTTTGCCAATGTTCTTACGATCGCCGATTTTGCAGTTCCGGGAGGTCCGTACAAAAATGCATTTTCCCTTGCCAAAAGACAGATTCCCAATAAATCGACGACATCGTTTTTACCAACGAAGGTATCTTTTACATAATTAAGGACGGTGTTTAATTTATTGATATTTTGAGTCATTAATTTTATTTTATATTTTTTTCAATTCTCTCCAGAAATGGTCTTTATACATTCTAAACTCAGCCATCAACAGATGATTGATGTAAGGAATTTCTGCCAGTTTATACGCCTTCTTTTCTACAATTCTTTCAAGGTATAATTTTCTGTATGTTTTATCTTTTAATTCTTCTTCCCAATTAATTGTATCCAAATTCAGATCAAATCCGATTCCTGAATAATGAAACTGTGTTAAAATTTGTTCCAGCATTTTAATTAAAGAATCCTCAGGATCAACACTCTGTAAAGCCATGATGATTTGTGGTAAAAACCGTAATGATAAATCTGCTGACAATAAAGATGAAACATTTCTTTCGCCCTTAAAATCAGGAATTAAAGTACTTAAATTTTTCGCCGTATTTTCCCGTATTAAGTATAACTGTACACTGTGATACATCACTTTTGCTGCCCAAACCGCTGTTTCTTTATCACAGATAATTTGATCTGACAGAAACTCCAGCCGCTCTTTTTCGAATTCGGATTCAAAATAATCTGCCGCATCTTTTTCTTCTCCTTTTGAAATTTCTTTTAAATCCGAGAAAATCGTGATGCATTCATCCTTCCTAAGCAGAAAAAGCGTGTCTAAAAATGGGGATTTACTTTCCATCATCTAACAAAAATAGAAATATTATTTGTGAATTTTCAATTTTGAGTCACAAGTTAATCGTTAATTAAAAATGATGAAAAAATTCATAAGTACAATGGATTGATTCCTCATTTTCACATAATTGTTATCTTTGCATATTGAAAATAAAATTATGAGTATTCACATTAGTGCAGAAAAAGGAGAAATTGCCAAAGTAGTATTGCAGCCGGGAGATCCGCTTCGTGCACAGTATATTGCTGAAAATTATCTTGGAAATGCAAAACTGGTAAGCAAAACAAGAGGAATTTTCTATTATACAGGTCTATATAAAGGTAAAGAAATCACGGTGGGCGCCAGCGGAATGGGCTTTCCGAGTATCGGAATTTATTCTTTTGAATTGTACACCGAATATGAAGTTGAAACGATCATCAGAATCGGAACGTGTGGTGCTTACACAACAGATTTAAAAACTTTTGACATTCTGAATGTTGAGCAGGCAGCGAGTGAAAGTACGTACGCAAAATATGCATGGGAAATTGAAGATGAAATTCTTTCGCACCAAGGAAATATTTTTGATACAATCAATACCACTGCAGAAGATTTATCTTTAAAAACTAAAGCAATCAACGTTCACAGTAGTGATATTTTTTACAGAAAAGATCCGGCTATTCCTACAATTGCCACTAAATATAACTGTCCCGCTGTAGAAATGGAAGCATTCGGATTATTTGCCAATGCAAAACATTTAGGAAAAAATGCAGCGACTATTCTTACGGTAACGGATATTATTCCTACGCACGAAAAAATTTCTGCCGACCAAAGAGAAACAGCATTGAAACCAATGATGGAATTGGCACTGGAAGCGGCGATTAAGAGTTTGTAATCATAAAATATTATAACTAAAAAGAGCTTTACTTTATCAGTAGAGCTCTTTTTATATTATGAAAAAATTTATAGCGACTGCTGTGGTTTTATCGGCTACTTCAGAAATAGTGATCTTCTTCATATCAGCAATTGTTCGCGCAACATAAGGTAAAAATGAAGGCTCGTTTCTGCGGTTTTGCATTCGGGGCATATTTTTCGGAAGCATGAAAGGTGCATCAGTTTCGATCATTATTCTGTCAAGCGGAAAATATTTAATGACTTCTTCCAAATGTTTGAATCTGTTCTGATCACTTATTGCGCCTGTAAATCCTAAATAAAATCCTTTATCAAGATAATTTTTCGCTTCGTCTAAAGTTCCGGTAAAACAGTGAACAACGGCTTTCAGAAGTTTTGAAATATATTCATCTGTAATTTCGTTAAACCTTTTAAAAGCCGATCTTTCATGAAGAAAAAGTGGTTTATTCACTTCAATTGCCAATTCGAGTTGAGCACGGTAACATTTTTCCTGAATAGGTCTGGGCGAAAAATCTCTATCGAAATCTAATCCGCATTCTCCAACAGAAACCACGTGATCTTGTTTTAAAAGTTTTCTTAATTCATTGATACTTTCATTATTGAAAGATTTTGCATCGTGAGGATGAATGCCCGCTGTTGAGAAGAGAATATCCTGATAATTTTCTGCTATTTCAGCCGATTCTTTGCTTATTTTTATACTTGTTCCTGTAAGAATCATCTGATCTACTCCATTGTCGAGAGCTCGATTGATGATTTCTTCATGTTCATTATGAAATTGTTTATTGGTTAAATTGATACCAATATCAAAATAGGTGTTCATTTTTATTTTTGTTATTATTAATTAAAAAATATCTTGTTATATGCGCTCGGCTTATTGAGCTTTTAAATGATTTCTCGGAATAAAAACTTCTGTATTCTGAATCTGTTCTGCCGTTGATTTCTCTAGTGATTTTAACCCAGATTAATTTTCGTCTTTTTTTCCTCTGTTTAAAAAATTTAGTTGTTTCTCTAAGCTGATCTTCTATTGCAGATTTTTCTGTTCTCCTCCATTTCTTATTTCCATGTTTCTTTAAATAAGGCCCGATTTCACCCCATTCAAAGCTTCTGAAAGTTCCTTTATTATATAGATTTTTCATATTATTTGAGAGTTAAAGGAGAAACATTTTACGTTGACAAAATTATCATTACAATGCGCAATCTTTTTACGCAGAAAAAGAAATATTTTAAAAATTCCATCAGACTAATCATTAATAAAAAACTCAAGGAACCCGATTAAATGTTTCCCACCGTGGCTCCAACGAATTCCGTGACCGTCTTTTTCTCTGACCTCAAAAACCAATTCATGCTTATAATGAAAGAAGACATTCCACCAGGTTTTATGATCTAAAATATAATTAATTTTTTCCATTACGATTTGCTGTTTCTGCTGATTATTTCCTTTTACTTCACCCCAAAACGGATCGTCCAATCTTCCAACGTGTTTTTCCCAGGCTCTTTGGGCAATGGTAATTTCGTTGTTGAAAGGTTTTTCGCAGGATTCAATAAGTAAGCATTTCAAAGGTGGAATTGCATTTTCATCACGAAGACTTGCAGACGTTATTCTTTGACCTAAAATGTTCAGCCAATATTCAAAAGGAATCTCTTCCAATTGCTTTGCTTTAATTTCGTCAGAATCTTCAGATTCAAAAATATTAATGAATTTATTGAAACTTTCAGCACGATCAATTTTAACTTCTTCATTAAAGAAAGGGAAATCCCAATCGAATGTTTGTTCTTTAAATCTCTGAATATTTTCACTTAAACTTAATAGATGTTCTTCAAATAAAATCTTCTGATATTTTGCTTTCCATTTATCAGAAAATAAGGGAATTAATTCTTCAAAATTCATCATTACAACATTTTCATAAGATTAACGGAAAGCTTTTCTTCTGCAATCAAATATCCAATAAGATTAAACCAATTTTTGCAGTGATCCAAAATCCATGCATCGGAAGAAACGGAAATTTCAGCATGCTCAGCTAAAAATTTATCCGGATTAAATTCTAATTCAACATTCCAGTTGAGATTATTTTCCTGAGCAAATTCCAAAATAATATGTTTAATTCTTCCGCTGTTGGAAACAGGTTTATCGAAAATCCAAATTAATTTATCTGACTGTGATTTTTTAAAAAATTCAGCGACTAATTCAATCGTTTTTTGAGTTTGATTCACTCTTTTGTACGTTCCATGAACACCGGAAAGATCCCGGAAACATCCATCAGCTCCTTCAAAAATATAAGCATCAGAAAGCAAACTTTCCAATAAAATTAAAACATTAAAACCATCGAGATAAATCGTTTGACCTTTTAAATCTGAAATTGTAAGCTGCTTTGATTTTCTGTTCTGAATCTGAATTTCCGAAGCTGAAGCGCCACGCAAAGCCTGGATTTGTCGACTTTTCAAGCGGTAATGATTTCCAACCAAATCGGAGGAAGCTTTTTCTGCATAATTCCGACTCAACAAATACTGCATATCCGTAATCGCCGATTTGAGTTTTCCAATCTGCTTCTCTGAACCAAATAATGTATCGTCGCCAGTGTTTTTACCACGATTTCTGTTATTCATCCTCAAATGTAAAAGTTTTTAGTGAATATAATTCATGGGATTTTTAAAAGTCATCCGCTCAAAATACTTTTTATAAAAAATTCAGAAATAGAGAAAAATTGCTCATAAGATTACTTTTTGGTAAAAAAAATATAATCTAAAATTTAGTTTTCCGACGATTTTATCTTAAATTTTTAATCAAAAAACAATCAACAATATATTAGAAAACAAATAGATAAACCACACCTTATCATACAAAATAAGATATTAATAAAATTCTGTTGCATATAATATAAAATTATTACTTTTAAAGACATTCAATTATTAATAAAACATCAATTTTCATCAATAAATACCATTGAAAATTTGATTTTATATTAAAAATTCCCAATAGCATTTTATGTAAAGGTTATATTTTTTGGGAATCCAATTGAGAAGTGCAATCGATTACATTAAAGAACTTAATATTTTAAACAAACATATAATGGCAATTACATTTGGTAACAAAGAATATTTTAAAGGGATTGAAAAAATTCAATTTGAAGGTAGAGAGTCTGATAATCCGCTAGCATTTAAATTTTACGACGAGAATTTGGTAGTTCGTGGTAAAACGATGAAAGAATATTTCAAATTTGCTACAGCGTACTGGCATACATTCTGCGCAACAGGAGGAGATCCTTTCGGAGCAGGAACACAGCAGTTTGATTGGTTAACAGCTTCTGATGCCAAACAAAGAGCTACAGAAAAAATGGATGCTGCTTTCGAATTTTTCACAAAATTAGGCGTTCCTTACTATTGTTTCCATGATTACGATTTGATTGATGAAGCTGATAATTTCAAAGAATCAACAAAAAGATTAGAATTCATCACAGATTATGCGAAAGAAAAACAAACTGCTTCTGGAGTTAAACTGCTTTGGGGAACTTCAAACTGTTTCTCGAACCCAAGATTCATGAATGGTGCTGCCACCAATCCTTCTTTTGATGTTTTAGCTTACGCTGGTGGACAGGTAAAGAACGCATTAGATGCAACGATCAAATTAAGTGGAGAAAATTACGTTTTCTGGGGTGGTCGTGAAGGTTATATGTCTTTGCTTAATACCAATATGAAGCGTGAGCAGGAACACATGGCAAAATTTTTACACTTAGCTAAAGATTATGCACGTGCACAAGGTTTCACAGGAACTTTCTTCATTGAGCCAAAACCAATGGAACCTACAAAACATCAGTATGATTTTGATGCTGCAACGTGTCTTAATTTTCTTCGTCAGTACGATTTATTAAATGATTTTAAACTAAATCTTGAAGTAAATCACGCAACATTAGCACAGCATACGTTCGAGCACGAACTTCAGGTTGCGGCAGATAATAATGTATTGGGAAGTATTGATGCAAACCGTGGAGATTACCAAAATGGTTGGGATACAGACCAGTTCCCAGTTGATTTATATGAAATGACGCAAGCAATGTTGGTAATCATCCAGGCTGGAGGTTTTCAAGGCGGAGGGGTGAATTTCGATGCTAAAATCAGAAGAAACTCTACAGATCTTGAGGATATTTTCGTAGCACACATCAGCGGGATGGACAATTTTGCAAGAGCTTTCCTAGCTGCCGACAAAATATTAGAAAAATCAAAATATTCTGAAATCAGAACCAACAGATATTCTTCTTTCGATGGTGGAAAAGGAAAAGATTTCGAAGAAGGAAAACTTTCTTTAACTGATCTTGCTTTTCACGCTGAAAGTCTTCTGGGAGAAGTTGGAAGAGAAAGCGGTAAGCAGGAATATTTAGAAAGCCTGATTAACCAATATTTATAAAATATTTTGAATATTTTACATTGAAATGTTCAAATTTTAACCATAATTAAAACTAGATGAAACTATGCAAATAATAGATTCCGGACCAAAATATTCCTCTGGGACAAAAGCGGAAATCAACATGACCTACGTCACCGTACTGACTTTGGTGGCAACGTTAGGCGGACTTTTGTTTGGGTATGATACTGCGGTAATTTCCGGAGCAGAAAAATCGATCCAGGAATATCTGATCATTCCCTTGGGATTAAGTTCTCTTGCGCATGGAGCAACAATCTCCAGCGCATTGATCGGCTGTATCATCGGAGGAGCGGTATCAGGATATTTTTCGACTAAATTGGGAAGAAAAAAATCATTGATGCTTGCTGCATTCTTATTTTTCATCAGTGCTTTGGGAGCAGCTTATCCGGAATTTTTATTCTTTAAACAGGGTGAACATTCAATGGGAGTTTTGCTTGCTTTCAATTTTTACAGAATTATCGGGGGAATCGGAGTTGGACTGGCTTCTGCCGTTTGTCCGATGTATATTGGTGAAATCGCACCTGCAGAAGTTCGTGGAAGATTGGTTTCTTTAAATCAGTTTGCGATTATCTTCGGAATGTTGGTGGTTTATTTTGTGAACTGGGGAATTGCAGACGGAAAATCTATCGAATGGATCAATGATATCGGGTGGCGTTATATGTTTTTATCATTAACGATTCCTGCGGCATTGTTTGGGATTTTATTATTCTTTGTTCCTGAAACGCCGAGATATTTAACTTTCATTAAAAAAGATGCAGAAGCGCTCAAAATTTTAACTAAAATTAATGGTGAAAACCAAGGCAAGGAGATTTTTAATGAAATCAAAGGAACGGTTGCAGAAAACAAAAGTGAAATTTTCGCTTTCGGTAAAACAGTAATTGTGATCGGAATATTGCTTTCTATATTTCAACAATTTGTAGGAATTAATGTGGCATTATACTATGCTCCGAGAATTTTTGAAAGCATGGGCGTACATAAAGATGCTTCAATGTTTCAAACCGTTGTGATGGGACTTGTAAATGTTGTTTTCACGGTTGTAGCAATTTTCACGGTTGATAAATGGGGAAGAAAACCTTTATTGATCGTCGGTTCTATTGGTATGGCGATTGGAATGTTTGCCATTGCTATTTTCTCATACATGCAGATTATCGGGATTGCTACGTTGGTTTTCATCATCATTTACACCGCATCTTTTATGATGTCTTGGGGACCCATCTGCTGGGTTTTAATCTCAGAACTTTTCCCAAATAAAATCAGAGGGTCGGCAATTGCTATTGCGGTTGCGGCACAATGGGCTGCGAATTATTTAATTTCTTCCACCTATCCGTTTATGATGGAATTCAGTGGGGCTTTTACGTACGGTTTCTATGGAGTAATGAGCATTCTTTCACTGTTTTTTGTCTGGAAGATGGTTCCGGAAACTAAAGGAAAATCTCTGGAAGAAATTGAAAAACTTTGGAAAAAGTAGAATATTTTTTACATCAATAGTTAGTTATTAAGAGACATCGGTTTTCGGTGTCTCTTTTGGTTAAAATAATTATCCGTTTTAGGTAATTTTAATTCATATAAGCCATCATTTTTGAATATAAAAACAACTTATTTTTAACAAATTCTTGGTTTTATATTAAGTGAGGCCTATTTTAATATAAAGAGAATTAAGCATTTAAATATATTTTGCACTTTATTGAATTTTAATTAAACTTAAACTTCTATAAAATACATCTTATTTCCATTTGGATATACATAATTTGATTAAATTTACTCCAATAATGTATAGTAATCTGATATACACAAACAGTTAGAAAAAACTTCTATGAATAAAAAAAGTGCCACCATATACGACATATCGAGAAAGCTTAATGTAAGTGTGGCAACTGTTTCCAGGGCATTAAACGACCATCCGAGGATCAGTCAGGCAACCAAAGATCTGGTAAAGGCGACTGCCAAAGAAATGAACTATAAGCAGAATAATCTTGCCAAAGCCTTAAAAAGCGGGGAAACAAAAAACGTCGGAATTATCGTTCCCTTCGTGAATACCAATTTCTTTTCATCCGTTATCAGGGGAATTGAGGAAGAATTGTCTCCGTTTGGTTATCATGTAATTATCTGCCAGAGTCATGAAGACGTAAACATAGAAAAAAAACACATGAATACGTTACTGAATGCTCAGGTAGACGGCATTTTCATGTCTGTTTCCAAAACGACTGTTGATACGGAACATATCCAGAGTATTTTAGATACCACCAATACACCAATTATCTTTTTCGACCGTAAAAAAGACATCGCCGGCATCAGCACGGTGACGATTGATGACTACCGTGGCGGATATTCGGCGACGGAACATTTAATCAAAGAAGGATATAAAAACATCTGTCATTTTGCAGGGGATCTTAACCTTGAAATTTATCAGAATCGTTTAAACGGGTATAAACAGGCTATTATTGATCATCAGTTATCTTTAAAAGACGAAAATATCATTATCACCGGCAGTTCGATTGATGCCGGAATTGAGGCTATTAAAACGCTTTGGGAAAGAAAATCTGTTCCTGATGCTATTTTCTCTTCCAGTGATTTTGCAGCCTTGGGCGCTTGTCAGGAACTGAAAAAACGTAAAATTAAAATCCCGGAAGAAGTAGCGGTGATCGGGTTTTCAAATGAACCTTTTACCCAATTCATGGAGCTTCCGATGAGTTCGGTAGACCAAACTCCCGTTACGATGGGAAAAATGGCAGGACAGGTATTTATGGAAAGTATCAAAGAAAATGGTTCAGGGGTTTCTACTGAGAAAAAAGTTGTATTAGCACCGCAGCTTTACATCAGAAAATCTTCGAAAAGGAGATAATGTTATTTTAGTATATACAAAGATGGATTTGGATCATCAATCTATTTATATTTCGCTTGGCGTTATTGGTCAAATGATTTTGTGGTTATTCTATAAAATACTTAAGAACAAAAAAACATTTTTCATACTATTAATATTCACCATCTTAATTGCTTTATTTGGTTATCTTAATATTAACCGTGAATCATTAAAGATGGTAAACGGAAATGCTGCAACATGGACATTTTTGCCGCTATTCTTTATGATTTATCATTGGATATTCAGAAACTTGTTTCTTATACTATTCGGAAACGAGCCACTGATGACGGGCTATATGCAATCAAGCTGGGAACAAGGTGAGTACAGAAGATTACATACAGGAGATGCCGCTTTCACAGTATTGACTTTATTTTTACCTTTTTTAACAACGTTACTTTTTTGAATCATAGCCGTATCAAAGCGATTCACTTTCTGCATTTAAACGCTTCAAAATAACGGTTCGTAAATGCGTTTCGTTTTCGTCGCCCCAGATTCCCAACTGCAAAATTATAGGAATAACGCTTTTACCCAATTCGGTAAGGCTGTACTCTACTTTTGGCGGTACTACAGGATAAATTTTCTTGGTAATCAATTCATGATCTTCCAGCTCTTTCAGCTGAATATTTAAAACCCGTCTTGTAGCATCAGGGATTTTACGCTGCAATTCACTCGGTCGCTGATGTCCCTGATCAATAAACCAGAGCAGACGTATTTTCCATTTGCCGTAAAGCACTTCACCGATCAGATCAAGACCGCAATTTAAATTCGGAATTATTTTTCTCTCATACATAAAGCAAATGTAAACCTATGTTCCGATTTGTACAATAGGGGAATAATTTATCCCTATCTGAATCGTAATTCCGTACTTGTACAAACTGTTTTTATACCCCAATTTTGTCCTATAAACAAATTTAAAAATGGAACAGTTTAATTTTAACAATGAATTATCAGGCAAAATAGCATTGGTAACAGGTGGTACAAAAGGAACGGGAAAAGCCATCGCAGAAAGACTATTGCAAGCCGGCGCAACCGTGATTATTTCGGCAAGAAATACGCCGGAAGAAGAAAACAGCAATCTGCATTTCATCGCTGCTGATTTAAGCACAACAGAAGGATCAGAGAAATTAATCGGTGAAGTACTATCAAAATATGGGCGACTGGATATTCTGATCAATAACCTTGGTTCTTCTACAACTCCTGCCGGTGGCTTTAACGCTTTAACGGATGAAGACTGGGAATCTACACTAAGAGCTAATTTACTTGCTCCCGTACGATTAGACAGAGGATTTTTACCCCAAATGATCGAAAGAAAAAGTGGCGTAATCATCCACATTGCTTCTATTCAGGGCAAGCTTCCTTTATATGATTCTACTTTGCCTTACGCCGCTTCCAAAGCAGCATTGAGAAATTACAGCAAAAGTCTCTCGAATGAAGTAACTCCAAAAGGAGTTCGTGTTCTTACAGTTTCACCGGGGTGGATCAATACATCAGCATCAAAAGCATGGTTGGGTGAAATTGCAAGAAATGCCAACAGTACCGTAGAAGAAGCACAGCAGGGCGCGATGGATGCTTTGGGCGGAATCCCTTTTGGCAGACCTTCCGAACCGAGAGAGGTTGCTGAATTTGTTGGTTTTCTTGTCTCCCCAAGAGCCAGCTACTTAACCGGAACCGAATATGTAATCGACGGCGGAACCGTACCGACAATTTAATAATCTTAAAAAAATAAAAATACGATGAACTTACCTACAGTAATTCAGGAATTAGTAAAGACCCAAAATGAATTTGACAGTGCTGCCTATGCCAACTGCTTCGCTGAAGATGCACAAGTACTTGATGAAGGCAAGACTCATAACGGAAAAGCAGCAATAGAACAGTGGATTGATAAATCCAACAAAGATTACAGAGCCACGATGGAACCTGTAGCGTTTGATGAAAAAGAAGATATCTTATCGGCGAAAATTGCAGGGACATTTCCGGGAAGCCCAATTGTATTACAATTTCACTTTACAATTGCCGACGGAAAAATTCAGAACTTAAAAGTAACAGAGTAAAAATAATTACCTGAAAACCCAATATTTATATATTCAGGGCTGAAATTTTCATTTCAGCCCTTTCTGTATTTTTATCAAAATGTATCATGTAATGATTGTCGATCTATCCAAAAAATTCTTCCTGATGTATTGAAATTTTCTCTACCTTAGTTTCCATTATTTAAAAACACACGATTTTAGTCATACAATAATAACCTTTAAAATCAAAAATGATGGGATTAACAAATCTAAACTCCACCCATTTGAGCACTGCAAAAATCACTGCGGCACAGGATGCTATCGCAGCATTGGAAACAGCACTTGCTGAAATCACAATCAATCTTTCTGCAGAAGACCGTAAACGCTACGGAAGCATCAACGAGCAAAACAAGCTCTTCGTAAACAAAGTATCAGACTACAACAGCAGCCAGCCCAACCTGAGCTCTCCCGAAGTTGACTGGGATGAATTCAATAAGGATCACAGTTCCCGAAACAATATGGAAACGATGATCAGCAGGCTCGAAAGCATCATCACAAGACTGAACAATGCCAAAACGCTCCACGATTACGACAATTATCAGTCGGCATTGGTAGATTATTCTTACACAACGTACAAAGCAGGAACAGCGTCACCGGGATTTGAGGACAAGTATAAAGACCTCAAGCAGTTCTTCCTGAAAAACGCAACGACCACTGCTCCACCCGAAGCAAAAAAGTAACACACAAATTATCATTTACCCCTCCCACTGATACGGAGGGGTATTTTTATGCTTCTTCTATCTCGTTCACGCCTTCGGATAGGTTTTGCAATAGTCGGATGAGGTTATTTACTCTTCCTGATACGTCCACCATAGGTTTGGAGACGTTGTGTAATCATCTGGAGACGTTGTGTAATCGTCGGGCGGGGTTGCTTACCATTCGGAATACGTTTGGAATAGGTTGGGAGTGGTCTTTTACCTATCCGGAAGTATCTTTTACGGGTCGGGATAGGTTAGGTAACGTGTTCAGAGAAATACGTTACCCCATCGAAGGCATTGATAACCCCGCCGGACTTCTGATGAACGTGTTGGGATAGGTTGTGCAATGTATCGGAAGCTTTGTGGAACGTATTGGGACTTATTCAGAACGTGTCGGATAAGTTTTGGATGTGTCGATTGGGGTTCAGAAAGTGGAAATACCTGTTTTTTGTTTTGCTGGCGCGAGCGTCTCGCTCGTGTCTTTTTTGAATGGGCACGAGCAGGATGCTCGCGCCAGCGTGGGGTAGCTATCTAATCCCAGCTCCTCACTAAATAATTACAATACCTGAGGGTTCAGATAGTATTGGAGGTACGAGTATAATACTTGCGCAAGTTTAGGGTAAAAGCCTTCTTATTTTATAGAGATAAGAAGGCCCGTATGTTATTTATAATTTTGCAACAAGGTAGTCAATAGCTTTTTTACAAAGTTCTCTCTGCTCTTTTGAAACTTGAATTTTCATACCATAAACTTCATAAGTATGTTTGGTCATTTTGCTTAATGGAATGCCTTGATTAGCAGCTACTACTCCAGCACTATTAAAATCACGAAGCTCAACACTATATGCATGTTCAAAATCATCTTTTGTTCTAATTGTCGCACCTCTATTTTCAAATTTATTAGGATCATCTTCATATTCAGTAAACATTCTGCCAATTGCTTCATCAGATAAAGCTTTGAAGGCATTTGCCGCACCAATTTTTTGAGTAAATCGATTTCCTAATAGATATGATATCTTTGGTAAACTTAGACCATGGTCTTTGGCTTTTTCTGCAAATGTGTACTTGCCATATACTGGATGTATTTCAGTACTACCCCAGATCAAGTTAAATAAGCCCGTAATAGCAAAAATAGATGAATCATCGGCATTTACTGGTACTAATAACTCTTGTCCACCAACAATTGCAAGTTGGGTATATATTGCAAAGCTTGGATTTGTGTCGATAAAATAAGTACATGGTCGCTCTTCAATAACTCTTTTTTCAGTAAGATTTTTAATAATAGTATGGATTTTAATCCAAGGATTGTCAGCAGAAGATAAAGGAGTTGCTCCAGCTCTTTGAGAAAGTAGAGGTGCAATTAACTCAAGATTACCATCACCTGAAACTAAGTATAGGTTTTCAGATAAATTTGAATTAATTGATGAAACCCTAGTAATAAATTGGTTAATATCAGCATTGCCTGTTAAAGTTTCTGCAGTAATATAACCAACTATAGTTTGTGGTTCAGGCTTTGATATTAGATCTTGAAGTGCATCTTCGCTTTCTCTTCCTCCCCCCATTAACATTGAAGATACATTAGCTTGAGGGCACATATCTATTACCACAACATCTCTATCAGGGTTTTGTTCCGCATAAGCAGATGCAATATGAAAAGTAATAGTGCTTTTACCTACACCCCCTTTATTGTTCCACATTACGTAGCTTTTGTTTGTCATAATTATTAGTTTTAATTAATCAAATATACAAAAAAGAAAATATACCGACATAATACTGGGAATTCATAAAAAAACACGGAAAATATTATAAAATCGCAATGTCGCGGATTTACAATCCGTGACGTGACTTTCTGCAAACATTATTCTAAGCACGGATTGCAAATCCGCGCTATCGATTCTGCGTTATCTACAAAAAGAAAATGCTCCCTACCGAAGCAAGAAGCATTTTCAACCCTAATATTTATATAATTAAAACAATAATTATAAAATTTCTTATAAACTAACGCCTCGTCGCCAAGGGATAAAATCATTTTGATTAAGTAGATCAGCTTTAGTTTTTTCTTCACCGCTTGCGATCTTAATGATGTGTTCCAGCAGTTCGTCTGCCGCTTCGGGAATTGTTTTGTCTCCGCTAATTACTGTTCCTGCGTTAAAGTCGATGATGTCTGACATTTTTTCTGCCAACACCGTATTCGAAGAAATCTTCACCACCGGAGCAATAGGATTTCCCATCGGTGTTCCCAAACCTGTCGTGAAGAGAACGACTGTTGCTCCTGAACCCACCAAAGCGGTGGTACATTCGGCATCATTTCCGGGAGTACACAGAAGATTGAGACCTGGTTTTGTAGCATATTCAGTAAAATCCAGCACTTCAACAATTGGTGCAGAACCACCTTTTTTTGAGGCTCCTGCAGATTTCATGGCATCGGTAATCAAACCGTCTTTGATGTTTCCGGGAGACGGATTCATATCAAAACCTGATCCTGCCGCAACGACAGATGCTTCAAAATCTTTCATCAGCTTCAGGAATTTTACACCATCTTCATCATTGATGCAACGGTTGACCAACTCCTGCTCTACTCCACACAATTCAGGGAATTCAGCAAGCATCGTTGTTCCGCCCACTGCTGCCATAATATCGGAAACTTCACCCAAAACCGGGTTGGCAGAAATTCCTGAAAAACCGTCTGAACCACCACACTCCAAACCAATATTCAGTTTCGTGATTGAGGCTGGTTTTCTCTCTATATTATTAGTCTGTTTAATTCCTTCAAAAGAATCTTTAATCACACCCGTCAACATCGCATCGATTGTACCAGATTTTTGCTGTTCGTAAACAACAATCGGTTTCTTATTATCGGGAGCTAATGCGTGAAGGGCATCCATAAAAATCTGCACCTGAAGATTCTGACAGCCTAAGCTAAGAACCGTAGCACCCGCAACATTCGGGTTGTTCACATATCCGGCAAATAGTCTTCCCAGTGCTTCGGCATCCTGACGGATTCCGCCACAACCACCTTGGTGCGTGATGAATCTTACATCAATATTTTTAAATATTCTTGTATCCTGTTCTTCTTCTTCCACCGCAACATCAGAATCTGCTCCGCCATTTAATAACGAACGAAGTAACAATTGATGTTTGCTTGCTTTATCGTGAAGCAATTCTTTTTCGAAAATATCTTTCAGTGTTTCGATATTCTTGTTCTCACAGAATACCAAAGGAAAGAAGAGCCAAACGTTTTCCGTTCCCACCTGTCCGTCCTCACGGTGGTAACCCATGAAAGTACGGTCTTTCCATTTGTCAACATTGGGTGGAGTCCAGCCCAACGTATCGGTTTTACCTACGACTTTTGCACTTTGATGTTTTACGTTTTCGGTGGTAATCACCTCGCCTTTTTTGATGGATTGGTTTGCTTTTCCAACGATTACGCCATACATGATAATATGGTCGCCATCCTCAAAATCTACGGCAGCAAATTTATGCTTTGCCTTAATATCTTTTACAACCGTGTAATCTGTACCGTCTAGATGCACCGATTCTCCGGCAGGTAAATCCAACAGCGCTACAATAACGTTGTCTTTAGGATTTACTTTCAGTACTTTCTTTTGCATGATATTTTAAGAATAAAATTGAATAAAATTTTTATAAGCAGTTTCCATGTCATTGTGATCGATTTCGTACAATGCTTTTACCACTGCTGCTTTCAAGCCTTCAACCCTAGTAAGGTCTGTATTCCAGAAACTGGTTTCGCTTAATGCCAATTCAGCTACGGTTTCGTAATCTTCATTCGCCCAGATTTCTTTAAATTTAGTAACAATTGGTGCTTCATCATTCAATGGAAGAGATTTTTCGCCATAACTTCCCTGATAGAATCTGATTAAACTTGCCAAAGAGAATGTTAAATTCAATGGAAGCTTGTTATTGGTTTCAACATATTGTAACAAACTTGGAAGAACTCTTACCTTAAATTTCGAAACAAAATACAAAGCAATGCTTGCCAAATGATGTTTGATAAACGGATTTCTGAAACGGTCAAAAACCTCTTCAGCAAAATCTTTCAGTTCAGTTTCATCCAACCCTAACGTCTGATTAACTTCATTAAAAATTGATTCAGTAAGGAAATTACCGATAAACTGATCATCAATCGCTTCTTTTACAAGCTCTTTACCTGCTAAAATCGCCGGAGCCAACATTAAGGTGTGACCGCCATTCAGAATTCTCACTTTTCTTAAACGGTACGGCTGAATATCATCAACCACCAAAATCTGTTCGTTAATTTTATTGAAAGGAATTCTTTCATTTAAATTTCCTGCATCCTGAATCACAAATAACAAGAATGTTTCTGAAACGACCATATTATGATCTTCATAATCCAACTGGTCTTCATACGATTCTGCATCATCTTTTGGATAACCCGGAACAATTCTGTCTACCAATGTATTATGAAAATAATTACTTTGTTCAATCCATTGCACAAATTCTTCTTCTAAATTCCAAAGTTGGGCATATTTTAGGATGATATTCCTTAAAGCAAATGCGTTATCTTCAATTAATTCACAAGGAATAATTCTCAAGCCTTTATCTGCCGCTCCATTAAAATGCTTAAATCTTTCGTGCAATAAAACCGCTACTTTCGCAGGGAAATTTTTATGTGGACCTTCGTAAGAAGTTTCAGTTTCATCGTAAGCAATTCCTGTTTCTGTAGTATTGGAGAAGATAAATTCTAATTCTTCTTCTTTTGCCAATGCTAAGAATTCATCGTAATTTGCATAAGGATTTACAGATTTCTGAATCGCAGAAATAATCTGCTTCTGATCGATAATTTCACCTTTTTTTATTCCTCTGTTGAAAAGTGTGTATAAATTATCCTGATCTTCCATTTTCTGAATAGAACCGTTTGGTGTTGCCTGTAAATTGACAATTCCTGCATTAAATCCCGCTTCTTTATTCATTTTGTCGATCACATAATCTGTGAATCCACGCATGAAGTTCCCACCGCCAAATTGTACGATCTTAATAGGAAGTTTGGTATCTAATCCGCTGTTTTGGCGGTTTAATTTTTGTTTTGTTTGATTTTCCATCTTTATTATTGGATGATTTTTAACGCAAAGTCCGCAAGTTTTTTTTGGACATTATGCTGTATATTTTTCGTTCGCAAAGGCGTTCTACACAACGGAGAAAGCTATCGCTTTTATCAAACCTTCAACGTTTTTGAAACCTTGAAGATTTAGAATTTTTATTTACTAATTACCTTATATTTAGGAACCAATGTTTTCATAACTGTCCATGCAATTAAATATGCTACAGCACAGATTGAGAAAATAATCATATATCCTTTATCAATTCCGTCTTTAACGATTGCTCCTGATTTTTCTAATTGTTCAAAAAATCCGTCCGGTAACCTTTCGTTGATGTATTGAGGATATTTTTCCAACAAAGGAACTCCATCTACGGTCGACCAAGCTTTATGAGCATAATCAAATAGAACCCCTGAAGATTTATTAATAATAAATGAACCGATTCCTCCAGCCATTCCACCAATTCCGGTGATCGTTGCAATCGCTTTTTTAGGGAACATATCGCCAACGGTTGAGAAGATGTTCGCCGACCAAGCCTGGTGTGCTGCTCCTGCAATACCGATAATTAAAACCGGAATCCAGTAAGTTGCTGAGCCAAGAGGCTGTGCTAATAATGCCAATAATGGGAAAAATGCGAAAATCAACATCGCTTTCATTCTTCCTGAATAAGCGTTCATTCCTTTCTTCTCCACAAAATATTTTGGAAGCCAACCTCCGATAATCGAAAGTAATGTAATCATATATAGTACAAATAACGGCAATGCGCTTTGAGTAGAATCCATTCCGTAAACTGAACTTAAATACGCCGGCGTCCAGAATAAAAAGAACCACCAAACACCGTCTGTCATGAACTTTCCAAAGGCAAAAGCCCAGGTTTGTCTGTAGCTGAAACATTCTCTGAACGTAAATACTTTCTCCGGAACCGAAGTGTCTTCGTTAGGAAGATCGTCCTGATCCTGATTGATATATTTTAATTCATGCTCATTGACTCTCTTATGCAAATGTGGTTTTTTGTATACGAAAACCCACAGTCCCATCCATACAAATCCTAAAGCACCGATGATGATAAATGCCCATTCCCAACCCATTGATTTTGCAATGAAAGGAATAGTAAGCGGTGCTGCCAAAGCCCCAACGGTTGCTCCTGCATTCCAGATACTTGTAGAAAATGCTCTGTCTTTTTTAGGGAAATATTCTGCTGTAGTTTTAATCGCTGCCGGGAAATTTCCTGCTTCACCAATTGCCAATACAAAACGTGCAAAGACAAACAATGTTACACTTGTACTGATAATTGCTGAAGTATTTGAAACTGTACCAATTAATTCTTTAGATCCGTGAAAACCTGCCAGCCAGTTTCCTGTAAGGATTCCTGAGGTGGCAACTCCGCAAAATGCGTGTAAAACGGCACCGATAGACCAAACTCCGATTGCCCAAAGGAAACCCTTTTTGGTATCCATCCAATCCACAAATTTTCCTGCGAAAAGCATTCCTACTGCATAGAAAATTGAGAATAAAGCAGTGATGTTTCCGTAATCATTGTTATTCCAGTGAAATTCCGGAGCAATAAAATCTTTCCATGTTAGTGATAAAACCTGACGATCTAAATAATTAATCGTTGTGGCAAGAAATAAAAGCAAACAGATCGTCCACCTGTACTGACTCGGTTTTAGAGATTTAACTGAACTCATGTTAGTTGTAAGAATTTAGTTATTATTTTAAAGTCTGAATAATATCCAGTACTTTTTTAGTTTCATTTTCAATCGTTGAATAATCTTTAGCAAGCATTAATTCTTTGCTAACCAATTTGCTACCCATTCCTACCGCAGAAACTCCGGCTTTAAACCAGCTCTCGATGCTTTCTTTAGTAGTATCTACTCCTCCTGTCGGCATGAATTTCAGATTTGGGAACACGTCTTTGATTGCGCTCATAAATCCTGCACCTAAAGCATTTCCAGGGAATAATTTGATGAAAGTTACTCCTGAACTTTCAGCTTCAATAATTTCAGTCGGTGTCATACAACCCGGACTGTATAATACATCTTTTGGAATTAAAAATGCGGCAACTTCCGCCACAAAACCAGGACTGATAAAGAAATCTGCGCCAACTTTGTAGTATTCTTCAGCTTGCTTCACATTCTTAATAGTTCCGATTCCTAAAAGCATTTCCGGCATCTCCGCATTACGGATTTCTACCATTTTAGTAAAATTACTCAACGCAGCTTCCCCACGGCTGGTATATTCTACTGCCCGGATTCCTGCTTTGTAAAGCGATCTTAGTATATCTAAAGTTACCGTTTCATCAGCATTATAATACAAAGGTAAAATCCCCTGATTGATAATGGCATTTGTAACTGTTTGAATTTTTGTCATTTTTGTTTAAATTATTCTGTTAGAAAAATAATCTTTGATAGGATTAAATCCATCCTTTAGTGTGCTGTTTTAATCTTTTTCTGAACACAGAGTGCACGAAGATTTTTTTACTACTAACTGCTTTAAGGTTCACGAAGTCGCTTCGCTTGTAAAAGACAAAGCCAATTACCTTTTAATACGCCCTCCTGAATTTCCCGCCATTACTTCGAGAATATCTTCTGCGCTGCAATAGTTGATGTCACCTAAAATTGTATGTTTGATGGCACAAGCCGCGTTGGCGAAATTCAAGGCTTTTTCGTCATCGAAATTCAATAAACCATAAATTAAACCTGCTGCAAAAGCATCACCTGTCCCGATTCTGTCAACGACCTGATCTATTTCTAAAAATTCCGTTTCAAAATAATTTCCGTTCACCAAAGCTCGTCCTTTCGTTTGTTGAGAACTCGCCGTAACCCCGATTCTTATTTTGTCGAAAATTTTATGAATAGAAGGGCATTGCTTTTTCAACTCTTCACAAGCTTCCAGGAAACCTTCTTTATTTGATGGAAACTGAGTTCCTAAAATCTCATTAATTTCATTAACACCACCGATGAAAATTGTTGATAGAGAAACGAGTTCTTTTAAAACCTCATTTCCGTTTTTACCATATTTCCAAAGGTTTGAACGGTAAGCTGGATCAGTTGTAACCTCGATTCCCATTTCACGGGCAGTTAATAAACCTTCTTTCAAAGATTCGTAAGCACCTTCCGAAATTCCAGGGCTAATGCCTGTCCAGTGGAAATACTGGCAACCTTCCAACGCTTTTTTCCAGTCAATTTGTTCAGGTTTGATATTGGCAAATGAACCGTTCAGTCTGTTATAAGCAATTCTGCTTGCGCGAACTGATGAACCAACTTCCAGGAAATACAATCCTAAAGGATGTTCGTTTTTATTGATAAAGCTTGTATTAATACCAAAACTTTTGATGAAAGAAAGTGCCGATTCTCCCACAAAATCATCAGAAACATTACTGATATGCGTCACGTCGCAACCCATTGTTGCCAATGATGAAGCTACATTCAGCTCAGTTCCGCCAAAAAAGAATTCCATTTCGTGGCTTTGCTTCATTGTTTTGTTTCCGGGAGGCGAAAGTCTCATGATTACTTCACCGAAAGTAAGAATTTTGTTGCCCATATTTTTACTTAACTCTTTATTCAATCACAAAAAACATGATTTTTTTTGAGATTTAAGCTATTTTAAGTTAATATTTTGAAAATAAAAGATCAAATAAGCAGAAACTTTTATTAATCTTAATTATTTGAAGATTTTTAAACCATTAAAAAGTATAAGTTTAACCTTCAATCCTCTTAATGGTTTAAAATTTTATTTATTCGAAATTAAAAATCGAAATAATTTTTAGCGTTATGATAGCAAATGTCCGAAATTGTTTTACCAATTAGCTCCATATCATCTGGCAATTCGCCTTTTTTCATTTCCTCACCGAAAAGATTACAAAGAACTCTTCTGAAATATTCATGTCTTGGGAAAGATAAGAAACTTCTTGAATCCGTTAACATTCCCACGAAACAGCTGATCAATCCCATGTTTGAAAGGGCATTCATCTGCTTGATCATTCCGTCTTTCTGGTCTAAAAACCACCAGCCCGAACCGAACTGTACTTTTCCTTTAATGCTTCCGTCATTGAAATTCCCGATCATTGTTGCGAAAATTTCGTTATCTGCAGGATTTAAGTTATAAAGAATTGTTTTTGTTAATTTATCTTTTCCGTCTAAAGTGTTCAATAATTTAGACAAAGTTTCAGCCTGCACGAAGTCACCGATAGAATCCCAACCCGTATCCGGACCTAAGATTCTGTGCATTCTTTCGTTGTTATTTCTCAAAGCTCCTAAATGGAATTGCTGAACCCAACCGAACTTATGATACGTTTCGCCTAAGAACAATAAAATCGCAGTTTTGAATTGGTTAACCTGCTTTTCAGCAATAACTTTTCCTGAAATTTTATCATTGAAAATGGCACTTATTTCCGCTTCTGTAGCTTCCTCGAAAGAAATATTGTTCAATCCGTGATCGCACAATCTGCATCCGTTTTCGTGGAAATATTCAATTCTCTTGATTAAAGCATCACATAAAGTCCGGTAAGAATTGATCTCAACTCCTGCTGACTCGCCTAATTTAGCAATATAATCTGCAAAATTGTGATTTTCAATTAAAATCGCTTTATCAGGACGGAAAGCGGTACTTACTTTTACTTTCCAGTCACTTTTTGCCAAATCCTGATGGTAATTCAGAATATCTGTAGGATCTTCTGTTGTACACAAAGATTCTACGTTCATCATCTCCAATAAACCTCTTGTCGATTTTTCAGGAGTCTGAAGCTGAGCGCTGATATTGTCGTAAATTTCTGAAGCGTTGTTTTCATTCAACAATTCATCAATTCCGAAATATCTTTTTAACTCTAAATGCGTCCAGTGATACAAAGGATTTCTTAATGTATAAGGAACTGTTTTTGCCCAAGCTTCGAACTTTTCTTTATCTGAAGAATCACCTGTGATGAATTTTTCATTTACTCCAAGGGTACGCATTGCTCTCCATTTGTAATGATCACCAGCAATCCAAACCTTAGAGATATTTTCGAAAACAGTGTTTTCGGCAATATCTTTAGGGATCAAATGATTATGATAATCAATAATTGGTTGTTTTTCTGCGTATTTGAAGTATAATTCTTCAGCGTATTTATTTTGTAATAAAAAATTATCTGTAATAAAAGGTTTCATTCTAGTGTATTCTATTGTTATTCATTAGCAGGCTTCCCGATGGTTGCCAAAATTCCTCCATCAACGTAAATAATCTGTCCGTTGATAAATCTGCTTGCGTCTGACGCTAAGAAAATAGCCGTTCCTGCAAGATCTTCAGGATTGCCCCATCTTCCTTCCGGAGTTCTGCTGATGATAAAATCGTTGAAAGGATGCCCATCTACTCTGATCGGTTCTGTCTGAGAAGTCGCAAAATATCCCGGACCGATACCGTTCACCTGAATATTGTGTTTTGCCCATTCTGTAGCCAGATTTTTGGTAAGCATTTTAAGACCGCCTTTTGCAGAAGCATACGCCACTACATTATCACGACCCAGCTCACTCATCATTGAGCAGATATTAATGATTTTACCAGATTTTCTTTTAATCATGTGCTTCCCAACAAGCTGAGACATGATGAAAGGACCGGTAAGATCTACATCGATTACTTTTCTAAAGTCTGCAACATCCATCTCTAAAGCCGGAACACGTTTGATGATTCCTGCATTATTGACAAGGATGTCTATTTTTCCATGTGTAGCAAGCATTAATGCTACTTTCTGAGCGGCTTCCAGTTCGTCTGTCACATCAAAAAGGTAACCTGTAGCATTATATCCTTTACTGTGATAATATTCTAAGGCTTCTTCTAATTTTGAAGGAGTTGTACTTGTAATTGCCAGTTCAGCACCTGCAGAGGCAAGACCTTCAGCCATTGCCATTCCCAATCCGTGAGTACCGCCCGTAACGACCGCTACTTTGCCGGATAAATCAAATAAATTCATTAGAAAAATTACTTTAGTTCGTTAGTTTTGATACCGTCCATATCGCCGTAATCCATGTTTTCACCGGCCATACCCCAGATAAAAGTATAATTAGAAGTTCCAACCCCTGAGTGAATAGACCATTCCGGAGATAAAACAGCCTGTCTGTTGGTCATAAAGATATGACGCGTTTCGTGAGTTTGTCCCATGAAGTGACTTACCGTCTGCCCTTCTTCCAAATCGAAATAGAAATAAGCTTCCATTCTTCTTGTGTGAGTATGTGCTGGCATTGTATTCCAAACACTTCCCGGTTGAAGCTCTGTCATACCCATTTGAAGTTGACAAGTTTCCAACACAGAATTAACAATCAGTTTGTTGATCGTACGCTTGTTGGCATATTTCTCTTCACCTAATTCTACAATTTCGGCTTCTTTTTTCGTGATCTTCTTATTCGGATACGTGTGATGCGCCGGAGCTGAGTTGATGTAAAAATAAGGTTGTTCATCACCCGATTTTTCAAAAATTACATCTTTAGCACCTTTACCGATGTATAATGCTTCCTTGTTTCCAAGTTCATACACTTCGCCATCTACCGTTACTTTTCCTGCACCACCGACGTTGATAATTCCCAATTCTCTTCTGTCAAGAAAATGTTCGGCTTTCAAATCGTCTGTAGGTTCAAGTTTTAAAGCTTGTGCTGAAGGCATAATACCTCCTACAATAAGCCTGTCGTACATAGAATAGACTAATTTTATCTTATCTTCATTGAATAAATCATTTATTAGAAACTCCCTTCTCAGGTCTTCAGTTGTATATTTTTTTACATCTTCAGGATGATGGGCGTAACGAAATTCTGATTGTGACATACTTCTTTTACTTTTTCTTTGCGGTTTTATCAAAACCTGTTAAACATTGCGTAATCGATTGCATAAAATTACACTAAAAAATGATAGAATACTTGTGCGATAAATATATAATTATTCTTCAATTAGTTAACAAAAAATTAATTTAAATTTTCAAAACACTGATAAACAATAAAATAAAAATAAATTCAGGCAAAAAAAGAAAAAAAATTAAGAAAATATTATGATAACAAATTAACCAAAATTAATACTTAACTCATAATAAGATATAAAATCGTGCCAAATAATACTCACAAAACTCTACTATCAATCTTCTACCAATATCTTAAAATCTTTCTATATACTATATATAATAAGATTATTTGTTATTAATCAAAAAAATTGATTGAAAATACTTTTCAAAAAGATGATAAAAATCAGGAAAGTAATTAAAATTTTATTCTAGACCATTATTTTGGGGATTTTTTTTACGAAAAAGAACTAATATTTTTAAGGAAATTTTAAGTTTTAATTGTTCAAACAGCTTGAAAATTAAAAACTTATTAACATTATAATTAAATAACTCAACATTATATAAAATACTGATTGTCAAAAAACTAAATAAAACTAACTAACGTATGTTATATCAAAAACACAGTTTTAAACAATCAAATTAATAAAAAAATAACATTTTTTTCTTTGCGTATTAAAAAATAATATTAGTTTAGGAGCCAAGATATTTTATCAAAAAAAATTACGCAATCGATTGCACTTCTAATTGCGTGAAATTTTAAAAATATTTACCACTAACAAAATTAATAGAATACTTATCCACCAAAAAAAGATTGAAAAAAGACTTCAACCAAAATTAAAACTATAAGGATACAAAATGGATAAAAAAGTACACTCAATAAAGTGGTTATATCTAACTGTTTTTCTACTTCCTGTCCTTGCAATGGCTCAAGAAAAAGGAACAAAAAAAGAAAAAGAAACCCAGATTGACGAAGTGGTTTTGGTAGGCTATACCAAGGTATCTAAAAAAGATGTTACCAATGCCGTTTCTTCTGTGAAAGCAGAAGCAATCAAAGATATGCCATCCACAAACGCCGCGGAAGCTATTCAGGGAAGAATGGCCGGCGTACAGGTGTCATTAAGTGAAGGTTCTCCCGGTGCTGATGTAGATATCGTCATCAGAGGCGGAACTTCTATTACAGGGAGCAATGCCCCACTTTACATCGTAGATGGAGTTCAGATGGATAATGCACTATCTATCTTATCACCAAAAGAGATTGAATCTATAGAGGTTTTGAAAGATGCTTCTTCTACTAACATTTATGGAGCAAGAGGGGCTAACGGAGTTGTTTTAATTACAACAAAAGGAGGTCGTAAAAGAGCTAAAACAACGATTAATTATAATGGATTCTTAGGAGTAAGAAAAATTCAGAATACGATTGATGTATTAGATCCGTATCAATACGTTCTTTATCAGTATGAGTTATACAACAAAGGAGGTGTTCTTACTGATATCGAAACTTTTAAAAACAGATACGGAACCTATGCCGACCTTGAAAAATACAAAACTGTAAAGAAAAGAGACTGGCAGGATGAAGTTTTCGGAAGAGAAGCTTTCAACTTTACTCACAATCTTTCCGTTACAGGTGGTTCTGAAAACTCATCTTTCTCATTATCATTAAACAATGTAAAAGAAGATGGTATTATGATTGGTTCCGGTTTCAAAAGAAACATGGCTAATTTCAAATATGATTACGATCTTTCTAAGAAAGTAAGCATGACTTTGAATGCCAGATACAGCAGACAAACAATATACGGAGCAGGAACATCTTCTACAGGATCTCAGGGTACAAACAGATTAAGAAATGCTGTAAGATATCAGCCATTCGAAGGAGGATCTACTGTAAATGTAGACGATTTCGATCCTTTATTTGCCAATGAAACCAACCTTGTAAATCCTGTTCTTTTAGCTAATAATGAAATTAAAGAAAATGGCAGGAATGATTTAATGCTTAATGGAACGTTGGAATATAGAATCAATAAAGACTTTACGTTCAGAAGTGTGATCGGGTATGTACAGAGAGATGAATTTATCAATCAGTTTTCAGGTACAATCACTAGTGTAGCAAGACAAAATAACGATCAGCCTGTAGTATTTCTAAGTAAATCACAAACAAGAAGAATTACCAATACCAATACATTAAACTTCAAAAAAACATTTGGAAACCATAAATTAGATTTGTTGGCAGGCCAAGAGATGGTGAAGACAGATGGTGAAACATTAGCAATGACTATCAAATGGTTCCCAAAATCTATTGGTGCTGAAGAGGCATTTGCTAACATTCAATCAGCTTCTCCCCCTGCAGGATTGGTACAGGATGCACCAAGATCAGGAAGAAATCCAGATCGATTGGCATCTTTCTTTGGTAGAGCCAACTATATTTATAACAACAAGTATATTTTCACTGCATCTATAAGAGCCGATGGTTCCAGTGTTTTTGGACCTGGCAACAGATGGGGATATTTCCCATCGGGATCTTTTGCATGGAAAATTGCTGAAGAAAATTTCTTAAAAGACAGCAAAACCATTAGTGATTTGAAATTACGTTTAGGATATGGTCTTTCCGGAAACAACAGAATCGGAGCTTTCTTATATGATACCTTCTTTACAACATCATCGGACTATGGATATGCATTCGGTACCAACGTAACACCTGGTGCTACTACGGGAAATATCCTTGCAAATAAAAATGTAAAATGGGAAACGGCTACTTCTAAGAATATCGGTTTAGATTTTGGTTTATTTAAAGGAAAAGTATATGGTAGTTTAGATGTATACCAGACCGACACAAAAGACTTGCTACTTTTAGCACAAATTCCTAAAGACAGAGGATATGAGTATCAATATCAAAACTCTGGTAGTACTACCAATAAAGGGATTGAATTCTCAATAGGAACTACGATTATCAACAAAAATAATTTTACATGGAAAGCTGATGCCAATATCTCAGCTAATAAAAATACTATTAAAAGCTTAGGAAATAATGCGTCTCCAAGCGCTTTTTCATATACTTACCCTTCAGGATGGCAAAATAGTTTGAATGATTTCTTAGTACAGGTTGATAAGCCCGTAGGTACTTATTATGGATATGTAACAGCAGGAAGATATGAAATCAGTGATTTTGATTACAATTCTACAACGCAGGTGTATACATTGAAAGCTGGCGTTCCAAACGCCTCTGCTGCCGCAAACGGTGCAAAAGCAATTCAACCGGGAGATCTTAAGCTTGCAGACCTAAATGGTGACGGCATTATCGACAACAAAGATATGACAGATTTAGGAAGCGCTCAACCAAAATTCTATGGTGGATTTAACCAAACGTTCCGCTATAAGAACTGGGATATGAGCTTACTATTTAACTTTTCAGTTGGAAGTAAAGTTTATAATGCCAATAAACTTGAGTATACCACACAATATCAATACAGAGACAATAATATGTTGGCTGAAGTAGCTGACAGATGGAGATGGTTTGATGATGCAGGGGTAAAAGTAAATGATCCAACTGCATTGGCAGCATTAAATGCCAATACGACAGGCTGGACTCCTCCCGCAGGTGCATACTTCTTACATTCTTACGCTATTGAAGATGGCTCTTTCTTAAGATTAAACAACGTAACTTTAGGATATTCACTTGGTAAAGAGTTTACTAAACAGTTAGGTCTTTCCAATTTCAGATTGTACTTTACCATGAACAATGTATTTACAATCACAGGATACTCTGGATATGATCCGGAAGCTAATACAAGAAGAAACCCTTTAACACCTGGTGTAGATTATGCAGCTTACCCACGTAGCAGATTTATCTTATCAGGAGTTGACATCACTTTTTAAACCTACCTAATATTATGAAGAAAAATAAATTTTTAGCTATAATTTTTTCCATTGCAGGATTGATTTCATTAAATTCATGTGAACAATATCTGGATGTGGAAAGTTTATCCAATACTGCAGAAAAGCAACAATTCGACTCAGCTTCAGATACATTCTCTGCATTAGTTGGAGTCTATAACGCTACTATGGGTGACAATACCTATGGGCAAAGAATGAATCTTATCCTTACTCAATCTGGTGATGATTTAAGAACTTCTGGTGATTTTAATGCTAATGATAGAAGAGGAATCAGCTGTTTTGGAGCTATTCCAACAAATACAGAACTTATAAAACCTTTCTTAGATACCTATGCAGGAATCGAGAGAGCAAACCTTATTATTAAAAATATCCCGCTTTCACCGGTTATGCAAACTGGTTCAGCAGCAGATAAGGTTTTAATGAACAGATATTTGGGTGAAGCTTTAACATTAAGAGCTCAGTTTTATTACGATCTTATCAAAAACTGGGGAGATGTACCTTTTCAAGATGTACCATCTTCTGATCTTACTGATTTGTATCTTCCAAAAACAGACAGGGATATTATCTATGACAAAATTCTTGATGATTTATTAAAAGCGGAAAGTCTTGTTCCTTGGAGATCTGAAGGTGCTACTACTGCTCAAAGAATTTCAAAAGGAGCCGTTAAAGGATTAAGAGCAAGAATCGCATTGGCAAGAGCGGGTTATTCACTAAGAAGAGCTCCCCAACAGATGCTACAGGGCTCAAATCCTCAAAAATATTATCAGATTGCGTATGATGAGTGTAAAGACATCATCAACTCGGGACAACACCAACTGAATCCAAGTTATGAAGGATTATTCAGGTCATTGCATACTAATACTCAGGATGCAACGAATGAAGTTATCTATGCAATCGGAGCATTCGGAGGAAATTCAAGAACAGACAGTAAAATCGGTTATTATAATGGATTGAGACACGATGATACAGACTGGAAATCTTCCGGAGGAATAAATGCTATTCCTGTATATTTCTATGAGTTTACAAAATATGATGTAAGAAGAGACGTAAACATTGCTATTTTCCGAGTTAACACTTCAAAACAGGAAGAACTTCAAACATCCATCAACTGGAACGATGGTAAATTCAGAAAATCTTGGACAACTATTACAGGAACTTCTCAGAACCTTGGAATCGACTGGCCATTGTTAAGATACTCTGATGTTCTATTGATGTTTGCTGAAGCAGACAATGAATTAAATGACGGACCTTCAACTTTAGCAATAAACGCTGTTACATCAGTAAGAGAAAGAGCATATGCAGGTAATTTAGGTCAAGTGGGAACTATTCCTACAGATAAAACAGGATTCTTCAATTATATTGTTAAAGAAAGACAATTGGAATTCGGTGGAGAAGGACTTAGAAAGTACGATCTTATCCGTTGGAATTTATTGGAAACTAAAATTAACGAAACAAAAGCTAAGCTTACCCAGTTCATGAACGGTACAGGAGCTTACGCCAATGTTCCGGAATATATTTTCTATAAAAAAGTAGCTTATACTCCAACAAAAACGGCTCAGCAAAACGTTTCAGATATCGATTTTTATACAACTACAGGGGTTGCGAAGGCAGATATTTTCTATAGCCCAAACCAAAGTGTGGCAACACCTTCAGGATATACGAAAGTAAACTGGAGATTAGCAATGACTCAGCCGTACATCAGTGGTGATCCGGTTAAGAGTTATGCATATTATTTCCAGCCTAACAGAAAAGAATTGCTTCCATTAGCATTAGACGTTGTTAATTCTAACTATAATCTTACACAGGATTACGGTTATTAGATAAAATTTCACATTCATATTTAAGAAAATACAGGCTTTTCCTTTTTAAAAGGATAAGTCTGTATTTTAACTAAAAAATCTTTCAATGAAAGCTTCCACTTTTCTTAAAAATTTTAAAGTTTTTTCAGTATTATCGATCATATTAATCAGTCTTCTTTCTTTCAAAACTAATGATAAAATAATCGTGGTTTCGAAAGACGGAAAAGGCAACTTTACTACAGTACAACAAGCTATCGATGCCGTTGAAAACAGTTCATCTACAAGAACGAAAATTTTAATTAAATCCGGAATTTACAAAGAGAAAATTATCATTCCGGAAACCAAAGGAGCGATTTTATTAGAAGGAGAAAATCCTGAAAACACCATCATTACCTATGATGATTTCGCTTCAAAAAAGAATTCGGAAGGAAAAGATATAGGAACAACAAATTCCTCTACGATTTTTATTTATTCAAATGACTTTACAGCTAAAAATATTTCATTTGACAACAGTTCAGGCAGAGTCGGACAAGCGGTTGCCGTTTTGACTTCTGGTGACAGAATTGCTTTCGAAAACTGCAGATTCTTAGGAAATCAGGATACTCTTTATTTAAAAGGTGTTCAGGATTCACCTGATAAAACAAAACCTTCAAGAAATTATTTTAAAAACTGCTATATCGAAGGTACAACCGATTACATTTTCGGAGCCGGAACAGCCGTTTTTGAAAACTGTACTATTTATTCTAAAGAAACGGCAAACTATGTGACAGCCGCTTCCACTCCACAAGAAAATGAATTCGGATTTGTTTTCATCAATTCAAAAATTATCGGAAATGCCAAAGAAAACTCAGTTTATTTAGGAAGACCGTGGAGACCATTTGCAAAGACAGTTTACATCGATTGCGAAATGAACTCAACCATAAAACCTGAAGGATGGCACAACTGGAGCAAGCCTGATGCAGAAAAGACAACTTTTTACGGAGAATTTAATTCGCAAGGGGTTGGGGCAAATGCAACAAAAAGAGTTTCATGGTCACATCAATTAGCCAAAGAAGAAAGAAAAAAATACTCAACAAATAACATTCTTAAAGGAAAAGATAACTGGAATCCGAAAAAAAGTTTAAAATAATTTAAACCCAAATCATCAAGACACCAAAGAATTTTCAATTATGAAAAAACACTTCACAAAACTATTAACGGTAGGAATTGTTTGCGGTATTTCCACATTAGCAAATGCTCAGAACGTGTTAATTTTTCCCGGTGCAGAAGGGTTTGGAAGATATACAACCGGAGGACGTGGCGGAAAAGTTTATACTGTTAATAAATTGGCTGATGACGGATCAGAAGGAACATTGAGATATGCCTTAGACCAAAAAGGTCCGAGATATATTGTTTTTAAAACTGCCGGAACCATTTATTTAGAATCACCTTTAAAAATAAAAGAAGGCGATGTCACCATTGCCGGGCAGACTGCTCCAGGAGACGGAATTACAGTTGCCAACTACGAAACTTTTGTTGGTGCAGATAATGTGGTTATACGTTACATGCGTTTCAGAATGGGTGATCAGAAAAAGTTTGAAGGCGATGCATTGGGCGCAAGATTCATCAAAAATTTGATTGTGGACCATTGCTCGATGAGCTGGTCTACAGATGAAACGGTTTCCATTTACGTTAACGAAAATACAACACTTCAATGGTGTGTAATTGCAGAAAGTTTAAGAAATTCTGCCCACCAAAAAGGGGCTCACGGATATGGCGGAATTGCAGGAGGAAAATTTGCCTCTTTTCATCATAATATTTACGCCCATCACGACAGCAGAAACCCGAGATTGGGAGAATATGCAGGAAGTAAATTTGCGTTGACCGATCTTACCGATTTCAGAAATAATGTCATTTATAATTGGGGGCACAACAATGTATATGGTGGTGAAGGAATGAATGTAAATATTGTTAATAATTACTACAAACCCGGACCTGCAACAATGATCAAGCAACGAATTGTTGCCATCGATAAAAATGAAAAACAGGGAACTGAAGTCTACAATATTTGGGGGAAATATTACATCAACGGAAATGTAGTTGAAGGAAATCAGGAAGTGACAAAAGACAATTGGACGGAAGGCGTTTTCAGTCAGATGAAACCCTCCTACAATCTTACGGATAAAGATAAAAACGAAATCAAAATCAGCAAACCTCACGATATTCAGAATAATGTAAAAACAGATTCTCCGAAGGCAGCTTACGAGAAAATTTTGCAGATTGGAGGAGCAAGTTTGGTAAGGGATGCAGTAGATTTACATGTGTTGAAAGATGTAAAAAACGGAAGCTTCACTTATAAAGGTTCTAAAGGAAGCACAAACGGAATCATCGATTCTCAAAATGATGTCGGTGGATTTCCGGATTTGAAACAGGGAAAACCTATCATCGATTCAGACAACGACGGAATGCCCGATGAGTGGGAAATTAAGCATCAATTAAATCCAAAAATTGCTAATGCCAATGGAAGAGATTTAGATAAAAACTACGACAATATTGAAGTATATTTCAATGATATTGTTAAAAAAATAACCGATCAACAATAAAAAATTTGAGTAACCATGAAAACTTTTAATTAAATCGGTTATCTAATAAAAAAATATTATGAAATTCAGTTTACTTAAAATAGCATGTGCAGGAGCATTTTTGAGTTCAGCATTTACGTTGGCTCAGACTTCTGTCATCGAAAAAATTAAGAAAAATCCTAAGGCACCTTTTTCTTATGCAGAACTTGCTGTAAAAGAAGGCGGAAAATGGGAAGGTGATAAATACATTGGCGGAAATTTCAAAAATATTCAGCAATTAGCGATTCCGGAATCTCACACTGATCATTCCACATACATCAAATATGAAGGTATTGGTCTGGAAAACAATCAGATCGGATACAGGTTATATTTAGATTGGAGAAATGCGACAGATATTTTCGGTAAAAAAGTCAACACATTGGTTTTGCCCGAAGTCGGACAGGACGGTTTTGAATCGTATCATCACGATGCAGCTTGGGGACAGGATATTTTGAAATCCGGTCGTACCATTGGTGTCGGTTCTTACGGAAGGTATGACGAACAGAATGATTTTGTTGAAACTTTTAAAATCGTAAAAAATACTGCTGTAAAAGTAGTAAATGAAAAAGATCAATCGTATGCTGCAATCGATTACATAGGATGGAAAACCTGGGGCGATGCAATCGATTTAACTTCTAAATTGACTATCTTTAACAAAGACCGTTTTGTAAAAGTAGATTTGAAATTAAGTAATACCATTTCAGGTTTATGCACTGGAATTGTTGCTTTCAAAGATATCCCGACGAAACAGGGAATCAGTAAAAATAAAAAATGGGGTTATATTGCGACTTACGGAAAGCAGACTTTAGCCAAAAAAGAAGATAATCTGGGAATGGCAGTCTTCTACCCTCTCGAAAGTTTTGATAAATATGTAAAGACAAAGTCTACTCATACAGTAGTTTTTAAGAAAACAAAAAATGTATCTTACTACTTTTTAGGAGCTTGGTCACAGGAGTCGAACGGTTTAAAAACTGAAGAAGAATTTTACAAGGATTTAGATAAAAAACTGGAAACTTTAGATCAGAATAATCAACTTTAAAACTATATATAATGAATTTCATCAATCACAAAATAAAACTATACGCTGTTGCCATTCTAGGCTCAGGAATGTTCCTGGCATGTGCGCAGACCAAAAGCGCAACTGCGGCAAAACCAACAACTGAAACTTCAAAATCAGGAAAAGTAGTTCCTGTCAACCTGAAATGGTCTGAAAGAATGCTGCTTTCCGAAATGCACCGTTTCCCGGAAGCCTGGATGCTTGATTTCAGTAAAAGTCCGAAATGGACTTACCCTTCTGCGATTGTTTTAGACGGTGCAGAAAAAGTATATGCCAAAACAGGCAAAAAAGAATATTACAACTATATCAGTAATTTCGGTAAAGACTTGATTAAAGACGACGGTACCATTCTCACCTACGATCTTGACAAGTATAATATTGATATGCTTAACAGCGGAAATGTTCTTCTATATCTTTATGAAAAAGAGAAAAAAGAGAAATACCTGAAAGCACTACAAACGCTTCGCTTACAAATCGACGGACAGCCGAGAACCAATGAAGGATCTTTCTGGCATAAAAAAATCTATCCTAATCAGGTTTGGTTAGATGGTTTGTATATGGGAATGCCTTTCTACACGCACTATACGAAAGATTTTACTAAAGGAGCTGATGCTCAAAAAGCGTATGATGATATTGTTTTCCAGTTTGATTCTGTTCAGAAAAACCTTTTAGACAAAAAAACAGGATTGCTATATCACGCTTGGGATGAAAGTAAAAAAGAAGCCTGGGCAAACAAAGAAACAGGACTTTCTCAAAATTTCTGGGGAAGAGCAATGGGCTGGTACGGAATGGCAATGGTAGATGTATTGGATTATTTACCGAAAGACCATCCGGGAAGAGCTAGATTAATTTCTTATATAAAATCTTATGCTGATGCGGTTATTAAAGTTCAGGATAAAAACTCCGGTCTTTGGTATCAGGTACTGGATAAGCCATTGGCAAACGGTAATTATGAAGAAGCAACAGCATCATCAATGTTCGTTTATACCATTATCAAATCGGTTAATGAGGGCTATCTTCCAAAATCATACAAAACAGCAGCAAAAAAAGGCTACGACGGAATTATCAAAAACTTAATTACTGTTGATGAAAATGGAGTCGTTAATCTAAATAAATGTTGTGCAGTTGCCGGATTAGGAGGAAAACCTTACAGAGACGGTTCTTATGAATATTACGTAAACGAAGAGATCCGTTCAAATGACGGAAAAGGAACAGGACCTTTCATCTTGGCAAGTTTAGAGTTTGAAAAATAAACTAAGCACTGCAATATAACTCCTATTACCTAAACAATGAATCTGGATTTTATAAGGACAAAAATTTTAAATATCGCAGCAATTACATTATTTTCAGTTGCTTCAACATATCTTAACGCACAGGAAAAAAATTACGTTTCCGAAGTCTGGACTGCCGATCAGGGAAAAAATTACAAAAACCCTATCTTATACGCAGATTATTCCGATCCGGATGCGATTCGTGTCGGTGACGATTATTATATGACAGCTTCAAGTTTCAATGAAGCTCCCGGATTACCCATTCTTCATTCAAAAGACATGGTAAACTGGAAATTGGTGAATTATGCACTTCCGGATGTTCTTCCGAATGAACATTTCTCTACACCAAAAAGAGGAGACGGAGTTTGGGCTCCCAGTATCAGATTTCATAAAGGGGAATTCTATATTTATTGGGGAGATCCTGATTTTGGAATTTATATGGTGAAAACCAAAGATCCTCTTGGCACTTGGGAAAAACCTGTTTTGGTCATGGAAGGAAAAGGATTAATTGATTCTTGTCCGTTCTGGGATGAAGACGGAAATGCTTATTTAGTTCATGGTTGGGCAGGAAGCCGAGCAGGAGTAAAAAGTATTTTATCTCTGAATAAGATGAATCCTGAAGGAACAAAAGTTCTGGATAAAGGCGTTCATGTTTTCGACGGTCACGATGCACATCCAACCGTTGAAGGTCCGAAAATGTATAAAAGAAACGGCTATTACTATATTTTCGCTCCGGCAGGTGGCGTGGCTACAGGTTGGCAGTTGGTATTGAGATCAAAAAATATTTACGGTCCTTATGAGGAAAAAGTGGTGTTGGAGCAAGGTTCAACAAAAATCAACGGACCACATCAGGGAGCTTGGGTAGATACGCCTTCGGGTGAAGATTGGTTCTATCATTTTCAGGATATTGATGCAGGCGGAAGAGTTGTTCACTTACAACCAATGAAATGGGAAAAAGACTGGCCAGTAATCGGAATCGATAACAATAAAAACGGAATCGGTGAACCGGTTTTAACCTATAAAAAACCAAACGTAGGAAAATCCTATCCTGTCGTTACACCTCCCGAAACGGATGAATTTGATGGTGAAAAATTAGGAATTCAATGGCAATGGAGTGCGAACGAGAATATCGTTTGGTCATCCAAGCTTCCCGGACAGAAATTTTTAAGATTATTTTCTATGAAAGTTCCTGAAGGTGAAAAAAATCTCTGGAATGTTCCCAATTTATTAACGCAGAAATTTCCGGCACCGAATTTTGCAGCATCAACAAAAGTTAAATTAACGCCTGAAGATGCTAAAGAAGGAAAAACTGCGGGACTTTTAGTAATGGGATTAGATCATGAATCGATTGTAATTACCAATAAACCGGATGGATTTTATATCCAGTTAAGAAGAGCCGAAAAAGCAGATAAAGGTGGTGAGGAAAAGGTTTTGTTTGAAACAAAATTAAAAGGAAACGAAGCCTATTTAAAAGTGAATGTAAACGAACCGAACGGTCTGTGCCAGTTCAGCTACAGCGAAAACGGAAAAAATTTCATAAAAGCGGGTGACATTTTTCAGGCAAAACCAGGAAAATGGATCGGCGCTAAAGTGGGATTATATTCTGTAAGCACACAAAAAGCAAACCGTGGTGGCTATGCCGATTTTGATTGGTTCAGAATTACAAAAAATTAAATTTAAAACTCAAAAAAATAAAATGAAGAAGTCTCTTAAAGTTATAGGATTAGTAGCAGCAATGATGTTTTCAGGGCAGATCTATGCTCAGAATGTAGATATTTATAAAAATATTGAGTTTAAAATGCCTCAGGTTGCGGAAACTTCTTTTGCAGCGAACACAGTTTCCATCACTCAATACGGTGGTGTTGCAGGAGGAAATATAAAAAATACAGAAGCTTTCAAAAAAGCAATCGACGATTTAAGCAAAAAAGGCGGCGGAAAATTAGTTGTTCCGAGAGGAATGTGGCTAACAGGTCCAATTGTATTAAAAAGCAACATCAATCTTCATATCGAAGAAGGTGCTTTCATCATTTTCAGTAAAGATAAAGCAGATTATCCTTTGGTTGATGTAAGTTTTGAAGGATTAAATACCATCCGTTGTCAGTCTCCGATTTCAGCAAAAAACGCAACTAACATTGCCATCACAGGAAAAGGAGTAATCGATGGAAGCGGTGATGCCTGGAGAGCCATTAAAAAAAGCAAAGTTGCAGAATCTGAATGGAAAGAAATTGTAAAATCTGGTGGAATTTTATCTGCTGACGGTAAAAACTGGTATCCTTCAGAAAGTTATAAAAAAGGATTTGAAAGCAGTTCAAGTTTCAATGTTCCTGATAAAATTTCTAAGGAAGAACTGGTAACAGTTAAAGATTTTCTTCGTCCCGTAATGGTAAGTTTGGTGGGTTGCGACAAAGTGTTGTTAGACGGACCTACTTTCCAGAATTCACCGGCATGGAACCTGCATCCATTGATGTGTTCGAACGTTATTTTAAGAAATCTTACGGTTAGAAATCCCTGGTTTTCTCAGAATGGTGACGGTGTAGATTTAGAATCTTGTAAAAATGTGTTGATTTACGATAATACGTTCGACGTTGGTGATGATGCGATTTGTATTAAATCAGGAAAAGATCAGGACGGCAGAAAAAGAGGAATGCCAACTGAAAATGTCATCATTAAAAATAATGTCGTGTATCACGGTCACGGAGGTTTTGTGATAGGAAGTGAAATGTCTGGTGGCGCAAGAAATATTCATGTGTCAGATTGTACTTTCATCGGAACCGATATTGGTCTTCGTTTCAAAACAACCCGTGGAAGAGGTGGAATTGTTGAAAATATTTACATCAAAAATATTGATATGATCAACATTCCGACACAGGTAATTGGATTCAATATGTTCTATGAAGGAGCATCTCCTGTGTTGGAGGACGGACAGAAACAGGAAGGCAACAAAGCACCGGAAAAAGTATATCCCGTAACAGAGGAAACTCCAGTTTTTAGAAATATTTTCTTCAAAAACATCAACGCAGTGAATTCTTATGAAGCAATTACATTGTTCGGTTTAGCAGAAATGAATCTCAAAAACATCGTCATTGAAGATTCTCAGTTTGATACAAAAAAGGCAATGACAATCATTGATGCAGATGGCATTCAATTGAAAAATGTAAAGCTGAAATATACTGAAGGAGCGGGGGCAACCATTTACAACAGTAAAAATATCAATCTTTCAACGGTAAAATTTGAATCTGCAAATAAACCTGTTGTGAAAGTTTTAGGAAATAAAACAGGATCGGTATTATTACCAAAAGAAGTAATGTCTGATAAAAATTTACTTTCTATCGGGACAGATGTAACGAAAAATGCAGTTAAATAAAAATTCCATAAGCGAATGATTTTTAACAGAAAACATACTTATATTTCTATTTTTTTTGTAGGGACAATGGCATTCGGACAGGTTAATCGACCGAATGCCACTCCTTACACGACTGAAGGTACATTTGAAAAATTCAAGAAGAAATATCCATTTGTCACTTCCATCGAACGGGCAGTTCCGCAAAATATCAAAATAGATAAAGATGTTGAATATGCAAATATCAATGGACTTTCGTTAAAAGCAGATATTTATTATCCTTCAGATAAATCAAAAAAATATCCGGGAATTGCAATGGTTCACGGCGGCGGCTGGATTTCGGGAAGCAAGGAAAATGAGAAATTCATGGCGATGGAACTAGCCTCAAAAGGTTATGTTGTGATCGCTATCGGTTATCGATTGGCTGATGTAGCAAAATATCCCGCCGGAGTTGAAGATATTGAAACCGGAATTGAATGGTTAAAGAAAAATCATCAAAAATATTCTTTAAACAAAAAGAAAATGGTGGTTTTAGGTGAATCTGCAGGTGCGCAGATTGCAACTTTGGTCGGTGTAAAGAAAAAGAATAAAATTCAGGCTATCGTGAATGTCGATGGCGTTGTTTCTTTTGTTCATGAAGAGTCCGGGAAAGAAGGAACGTACGATGCTTATTGGCTGGGTTATCAGCAAAAAGACAATCCGAAAATCTGGAAGGAAGCTTCACCTCTTGAATATGTTGATAAAAACACACCTCCTACCCTTTTCATCAACAGTTCGCAACCAAGATTTCATGCAGGTAGAGACGATATGATGAAAAAATTAAAGAGTTATAATATTCCAACTGAGTTTCATGAAATTAAAGATACGCCACACTCATTCTGGTCAGCTGAACCTTGGTTTACAGAAACATTGAATTTAACAGTTGATTTTTTAGATAAAGTTTTAAAATAAGTTTTATGAAAAAATTATTTTTGATTCTCTTTATTTCGATAGCAAATTTTATGTTTGCAGGTAATGATCCTTATATTAAAATTACGGTTGCCAAAGACGGAAGCGGAGATTTTACATCGATTCAGAAGGCGATTAATTCCATAAGAGATTTGGGACCAGCGGAAGCATTGGTTTTTATTAAATCCGGAACATATAATGAAAAAGTAGTTATTTCGTCTTCAAAACATAAAATCACGTTAGAAGGCGAAAATAAAGACAATACCATCATTACCAACAATGATTTTTCAGGGAAATTGGATTCGTCTAACGAAAAAATGACGACCTTCAATTCCTATACTTTACTGGTGATGGGCGATGATGTTAAAATCAGTAATCTGACTATTCAAAATTCTTCATGTAACGAAGGACAGGCAGTTTCTCTCCATGTGGAAGGCGACCGTTTTGTGATCAAAAACTCAAATATTTTGGGTTGTCAGGATACCGTTTATGCAGCGACCAACCACAGCAGACAATATTTTGAAAACTGTTATATTGAAGGAACAACAGATTTCATTTTCGGGCAGGCAACGGTTGTTTTTAAGAATTGTACGATTAAAAGTTTGGCCGATTCTTACATCACTGCAGCAGCAACGGAACCCGACAGACAATATGGTTTTATCTTTTTCGACTGTAAATTAGTTGCCAAAGAAGGCATTACCAAAGTATATTTAGGAAGACCGTGGCGACCTTTCGCAAAAACAGTTTTCATCAATACTGAAATGGGAAAACACATTCTCCCGGAAGGCTGGAATCCTTGGAAAGGTGATAAAATGTTCCCTGATAAAGAAAAAACAGTTTATTATGCAGAATTCGGAAGCAAAGGTGATGGCGGAAATACCTCAAAACGGGTAAGCTGGTCACATCAATTGGTCAAAAAAGATTTAAAGAATTACACATTAGAAAAGATTTTTAATAATTGGAATCCAAATAAATAATGAAATAAATTTTAAAATGAAAAAGATACTTTTAATAATAAGCATTACAATTTCCACTTTATTCCTTGCTCAACAAAAACCTACACTTTTCTTAATCGGTGATTCCACCATGGCAAACAAGGAAAATCCAGATAAAAATCCGGAACATGGCTGGGGACAAGTCTTGGCACAATTTTTCACAACGGGAATTGAAATTCAGAATCATGCGATGAACGGAAGAAGCTCAAAAAGTTTCAGAACAGAAGGAAGATGGGACAAAGTAGAAAAACAACTGAAAAAAGGAGATTTTGTGATTATCCAGTTTGGTCATAACGATCAGAAGTTCAAAGATTCCACGAAATTCACCAATCCTTATACACAATATAGAGCCAATCTGGAAAGATATGTGAATGAAGCCAGAGCAAAAGGGGCAACACCAATTCTGATGACTTCCATTACCAGAAGAAATTTCAATGAAAACGGAGTATTAATAGATACTCACAAAGAATATCCGTTGGTGGTAAGAATGGTTGCCAATGATATGAAAGTTCCGTTTGTGGATATGCAGTTATTAACTGAACAACTTGAAATTGCTTACGGTCCGGAAAAATCAAAACTACTACATTTACATTTTAAAGCAGGCGAAAATGCGTATTATGATAAAGATAAAGCAGATGATACCCATTTATCAAAATTGGGAGCAGAATCTGTTGCAAAATTGGCGGTAAAATCTTTGAAGCCTCTGAAAACAGGGTTGGAGAAATATATTAAATAAGTTTTAACGCAATTTTTTCATTCTGACTAAGAAGGAATTTCAATTTATAAGAATAGATTCTTCACTATACTTCATTTCGTTCAGAATGACAATATGCATAAATGTAGCGTAAAAAATTCAAAATCAAATAAAAATGAATTTCAAAAAAGAACCATTCTTTGATGGTAATTCCGAATGGGAAGATTTAGGAAGCGGAGTTTCCAGACAATTTGTAGGGTACAATTCTCAGGTAATGATGGTAATTGTGAAGTTTGAAAAAGATGCCGTTGGCGCATTACACCAGCATTTCCATTCTCAGATCACTTACGTTGCAGAAGGGAAATTTGAAGTTACTGTTGACGGAGAAACCAAAGTTTTACAAAAAGGCGACGGATTTTTTACCCAACCCAATATTTTCCATGGTGTAAAATGTTTGGAAGCAGGGCAGTTGATTGATGCCTTTACTCCTTTCCGAGAGGATTTCTTAAAAGATTAAATTTTAAAATATTAAACCTCACAGATTACAAAAGCCTGTGAGGTTTTTTAATAATATGTTTTTTGACATTAAAAATTAAAACATGAAAAAAACAGTTTTCATAGTACTTACTTTCCTATTCATTCAATTTTCCGCACAGGAAAAACTCATGTTTTGGCCAAAAGGTGAAATGCCCAATTCCAAAATTTTGACATCGAAAACCAAGAAGAAAAAGGAACTCGCAGAATTAAAAGAACCTGAACTTTTTGTTTTTTTGCCTCCAATGAAAGAAAGAAAGCAAATGTCGGTGATTATTATTCCCGGGGGCGGATATTCTAAACTGACGTACGATGAAGGTGCTTTTCAAATTGCGAAATGGATGAATACGCAAGGAATTTCCGCTTTTGTGTTAAACTACAGATTGCCAACCTCATCAGATTTAGTTCAGAGAGAAATTGCTCCATTACAGGATATTCAGGCTTCTATTAAATATATTCGTAAAAATGCTACTCAATGGGGAATTTCGCCCAATCTTGTAGGCGTAGTTGGAACTTCAGCCGGTGGGCATTTAGCAACAAGTGTAAGCAATATTACCACAGATTATACCCAATTAAAAGACGATTGGGAAAGTATTTCAACCATTCCCGACTTTGCCGTTTTATTTTGTCCGGTTATTGATTTCGGTGAATTTGCCCACAAGGGAAGTCGGGACAGCTTGCTTGGAGAAAACGCTTCAGCAGAAAAAATCAAGGAATATTCTATGCAAAACAGAGTGACCCCAAAAACACCGCCAACGATTTTATTTCATAATCAGGATGACACGGCAGTTCCACCGATGAACAGTATGTTATATTTCAAAGCAATGACACAAAATAAAGTAAAAGGAGCTTTATTTATTTTTCCTGAAGGCGGTCACCGTTTTTCAATTACCAATAAAAGTGAATTGACTGAAAACTGGAAAAAATTATGCTCAGACTGGCTTAAAACGATAAGTAATAAATAATTGGTAATGAGTAATACATTTTTAGCAATGAAAAAATTCATCTTAATTTTCAGCATTTTTATCGGAATACAATTATTCGCTCAACAGAAAATTACCGTTTGGCCAAAAGGTGAAATGCCCAATTCTAAAGGGTTAAAATTAAATATCCTTGAAGAAAAAGAAGGCAGAATTACCCAAATTCAGGAAGCTGAGCTGTTTGCTTTTTTACCGGCAAAAGAAGAGCGAAAGCCTATGGCTGTAATCATCATTCCTGGTGGAGGTTATCATCATTTAACCTATGATCTGGGGGGATATTCTTATGCAAAATGGTTGAATACATTGGGGATCTCAGCTTTTGTTTTGAATTATCGTTTACCGACTTCTCTAGATTTAAAGCAAAGAGAAATCGGACCGTTGCAGGATATTCAGGCTGCCATAAAATTAATCAGGAAAAATGCTTCCCAATATGGAATTTCACCCGACCAGATCGGAGTGTTGGGAACTTCAGCAGGCGGACATTTAGCGGCGATGGCAAGCAATATTTCTAAAGATTATACAGAATTAAAAGGTGATTTGTCTGCTATCTCCACAATTCCTAATTTTGCAATACTCGTTTCTCCAGTAATTGATCTTGGAGAATTTGCCCACAAAGGAAGTCGGGATAATTTGTTGGGTGAAAATGCATCAGCAGAAAAAATTAAAGAATATTCTATGCAGAATCGGGTAACGGAAAAAACGCCGCCAACCATTTTATTCCATGCACAGAATGATCCTGCAGTTCCTGTAATTAATAGCATGATGTATTACGAAGCGATGATTAAAAATAAAGTAAAAGGTGCTCTATTTATTTTTCCTGAAGGCGAACATAACATTGGAATTTCCAATAAATCTGAATTAACAGACCATTGGAAAGAAGTTTGCAGCGATTGGTTGAAAACCATCAGCAAGAAGTAATTGCTCCATGTAATTACTTGAAGTTTTTATAAAATTTAAAGTAATATGCTTAAAATTATTCAACATAAAATTTTGTTACTGGCTTGCGGAATATTAGTTTCTGTTTCGCTACAGGCTCAAAAAAATTTAAAATTAACCTACGATAAACCAGCAGAAAACTGGAACGAAGCACTTCCCATCGGAAACGGAAGATTAGGAGCTATGGTTTTTGGAGGAGTTGCTCAGGAACATCTTCAACTTAATGAAGAAACAATCTGGGCAGGTGAACCGGGAAATAATGTCCCTAAAAATACATTCGACAGTATTCAGAAGATCAGGAAACTCCTGAATGCCGATAAATTTGAGGAAGCACAAAATCTTTCCAACAAAACCTATCCGAGACAAGCCCCTAAAGATCTGAATTATGGAATGCCGTATCAGACCATGGGAGATTTGTTTCTGGATTTTAAAGGTCATGAAAATTTTAAAAATTACAGCAGAACATTAGATATTGATAAAGCAGTAAGCACCGTTTCTTATAAAGTAAAAGGGGTGACTTACAAACGTGAAATTTTCTCTTCTTTTGTGGATAATGTGGTTATCATCAGACTAACTTCCAGTAAAAACGGAAGCCTTAATTTTTCTATCAGTGCTTCTACTCCACACAAAATACAGTCTGTTTTCACGCAGAGTAATCAGCTGATCATCAATGGAACAAGTGGTTCTGTTGATAATAAAATTGGAAAAATTAAATTCAAGACCGTAGCTGTGCCTGTGATAAGAGGGGGGAAAATAAGCTCAACAAAAAATAAAATCAACATTTCCGGATCAAATGAAGTGATACTGTATGTTTCTATTGCTACCAATTTCAAGAAATATGATGATCTTTCGGGAAATCCTCATGCAAAAGTTACGGAATATTTAAATAATGCTATAAAGAAAAAATATCAGGATGAGTTAAAAGCTCATATTGAAAAATATCAGACCTATTTTAAGCGTGTCAGTTTAGATTTAGGAACTACCGAACAGTCGAAAAAAACAACCGACATCAGAATTAAAGAATTCGGAACTTCAAGCGATCCTGATTTGGTGGCTTTATATTTCCAGTTTGGCCGTTATCTTTTGATTTCGTCTTCACAACAGGGAACGCAGCCTGCCAATCTCCAGGGAATCTGGAATTATCAGCTGAATCCCGCTTGGGACAGCAAATACACGGTGAACATTAATACAGAAATGAATTATTGGCCGGCGGAAAATACCAACCTCAGCGAAATGCACGAGCCTTTGTTTGACATGATTGAGGATTTATCGGTGACCGGACAGGAATCTGCCAGAGAAATGTACCACGCAAGAGGCTGGAATATGCATCACAATACCGATTTGTGGAGAATTACCGGAATCGTAGACGGTGGTTTCTACGGAATGTGGCCGATGGGTGGTGCGTGGCTGACTCAGCATCTTTGGAATCACTATTTGTACACCGGAGATAAAGAATTTTTAAAGAAATATTATAACGCTTTAAAAGGAGTTGCATTATTTTATGTAGATACTCTTCAGCCGGAGCCGTCAGGAAATTATCTGGTTGTTTCCCCTTCGATGTCACCGGAAAACACCTATTTAAAAGGTATCGGAATTACTGCAGGAACGACAATGGATAATCAATTGGTTTTTGATGTGTTTAATAATTTCATTAATGCTTCAAAAATTCTCAATGAAGATCAGGAATTGTCTGATGAGGTAAAAACTGCTTTAGACCAACTTCCGCCAATGCAGATCGGGCAACATGCACAATTGCAGGAATGGCTGACAGATATGGATAAAACAACCGATCAACACAGACATATTTCTCATTTGTACGGATTGTTTCCTGCCGGTCAGATTTCGCCGTTTAGAAATCCTGATTTAACGGAAGCTGCAAAAAACTCTATGACGTACAGAGGTGATAAATCAACAGGTTGGTCGATGGGCTGGAAAGTGAACTGGTGGGCAAGATTACTGGATGGAAACCGTGCTTTTAAATTAATTTCAGATCAATTAACGCCTGCTCCGATGGAAACGCAAGGTCAGTCCGGAGGAACTTATCCTAATCTTCTGGATGCACATCCACCGTTTCAGATTGATGGAAATTTCGGATGTACATCGGGAATCGCAGAAATGTTACTGCAAAGTTATGATGGTTATATTTACATTTTGCCGGCACTTCCTGATGCTTTACTCAATGGTTCTGTTACAGGACTGAAAGCAAGAGGAGGTTTTGAAATTGATATGGATTGGGAAGATTCTAAACTGACAAAATTAGTCATAAAATCTACTTTGGGAGGCAACGCAAGAATCAGAATTGCAAAAGATATTCAATTTAAATCTAATCCAGAATTAGCGGAGGCAAACGGAGAAAATCCTAACGAATATTATCAGGTGAATTCCATTAAAACTCCACTTATTTCTGAAAAAGCAGAATTGAAAGGTTATGCCGTTCCCGAAACCAAAATTTTTGATTTTGAAACGAAAGCAGGTAAATCATACTCTTTTAAAGTGAAATAAATTTATTTCGGCATAAAAATTAATCTCCCGCAGATTTTATAGATTACGCAGAAGTTCTGTCAAGTTTATAAAATCTTTGGGAGATTTTTTATTTAAACTTTAAGCGAATATATTATTTTATGCATAATATAAAATGTAACCGATTGAATCAAATAAATATTCAACATTATAATTATATAAATATTAATACCTCAACATATAAAACAAATCAATACAAATTATATAATTTTGATCATGTTAATCAAAAATTATATTCTACTATGAAATTAAAAATCAAATCTGCCTTATTTGCAGCAGTTTTAACTTCTTCTTTTGCATTGATCAGCTGCGGTCAGGATGACATGAAAACAGACCTAACCGAAAGCCAAAATCAGGGTAAAAGTAACTCTCTTGCTTCCAAGACTGTGGTACCTTTGGCTAATTGCGTTGCTCCAGGCTGGGCTTCACAAAACGGAGGAACCACCGGAGGCGGAACAGCTGCTGAAACAACTGTCACAACGTATGCTCAATTAAAATCAGCGATTGAAAATACGGCTGTAAAAGTTATTAAGGTTACAGGAACAATTACCATCACGACTCGTTTATCTCTTCAGGATCAAACCGGAAAAACAATTTACGGGACAAGCGGTGCAAAATTAGTTTCAACAAATCAGACGAAAGACGGTTCCGGAATTATCAACATTAAAAGATGTAACAATATTGTGGTAAGAAACCTGATTTTTGAAGGACCGGGAGCTTATGATACAGACGGTTGGGACAATGCGATTCTGGATGATTGTAGAAATGTCTGGATTGATCATTGTGAATTCAGAGACGGTGTAGACGGAAATTTTGACATCAAGAATAAATCTGATTTTGTTACGGTTTCTTACACTAAATTCCATTATTTGAAACCGGCAAAAGCTGGAGGTTCTGGTGGAACTGATGACCACAGATTCTCAAACCTTATCGGCTCAAGCGACGGTGCAACAGCTGATGCAGGAAAACTGAATGTAACGTTTGTTCGTTGCTGGTGGGCACCTGGATGCAAAGAGCGCATGCCAAGAGTGAGATTCGGAAAAATCCATATTTTGAATAGCTATTTCAACAGTCCTGTAAGCAACAAATGTATTGCAGCAGGCGTTCAGGCGAATATTCGTGTAGATGGAAATGTATTTGAAAATGTGAATGAACCGATTAACTTAATGAGTGGTTACACTGCAGTTACAGTGACTTCAAACAACACATTTACCAATGTTACCGGAAACAAAGTAGGAAGTGGTACAGCATTTACTCCGCCTTACACTATCCCTACTCTTTCTTTATCTTCTGTAAAATCTGATGTGACATCAAATGCAGGAGCTACCTTAACGGGGAATATCTGTAATTCATTATAATTAAATCTTATAAAGCAAGAAAGACTGAGAAATTCTCAGTCTTTTTTCTTGAAAATAAAGTTTCACTACATTACCTAACAATTTGTGAATCTGAAATAATCTATTGATCAGAAATTTTATTTTTTTCCAGCCATTTTGGATATTCTTTGTTGATTAACTTATCCGCAAAATCTCCGTACCAGCTGTATCCGTTCCTTCTTTCTTCAGAAACTTCGTAATAGTTGTATTTCACGCTTCCGTCACGATCTCCAAACAGAGGTTTATTCGTGACAATATCATAAAATCTTGCCCAGATTACAGAATTTTTATCTTCTGCCAGCACTCTTACTGTTTTTCCGTTTTGCTTAGCCACATTGTAGCTATAACCTTCAATATCATTTGCTTTAAACCATTTTATTGCTGATTTAACCGATTTCTCAATTTCCGGAGTTACGGGTTGTAACATTAAAAACCTTACAATTCCCACGGATTCTGCAGTAGCTAAAGAAATCGGTTCAAAAGCTCTTGCTTTATCGGGCTGAAGGGTAATTTCATTATACTGATCTCCCCAAATCGATGGCACTCCTTTTTGCAGGACTTGAGTTTTCAAAATACATTCAATACCTTTTTGTACGGCAATTTTTGATTTTTCTTTCAGTTTGGAGTCAACAACATCAAAATCATTCTTTCCTTCTGCCACATTGTACAAAACTGTCATCGCATTAATCATTGCATTATCATTGTACGTCACTTGTTTTCGGTATAATCCTTTATTCGGATAGTATTGAGGAAATCCACCGTTTTTATACTGCATTAGCAAAAGATAGCTGATTCCTTTCTCCGCAGATTTTAGGTATTCAGGATTTTTTGTGGTTGAATAGGCTTTTATTAAACCATTGATTTCTCTTGAAGTTGCATTATTATCAATCGTTGCATGATCATCACCTGTTGCTTTTATTTTTCTCAGAAGATCTTTATCGATCGGCAGATTGTAATTTACCACAGATTTATCTTCAAGCTGTTTTCCCCAACCACCGTTCGGAAGCTGATATTGCAACATCTTTTCAGCCAGAGTATCCTTTACCTGAGCCGAAAAATTAATGGCAATGAGCCCGAATGCGAGCGTGTATATTTTAAAATTCATATCTTCAATAATCTATTTAAATTCTACTTCTAAAGGGCTGGCGACAATTTTAGCCTGCTTTTCCAACATTTTTTCCCAATCATCCTGATTTTGAATCTGGCCGCTTTTCTGCCAGGCAAATCCTGCATAATACGTGAGCTTTTTCTGAGGTCGGGTAATAATGAGCAAATTGCTCTGATCCGGAGTTTCTGTTCTGTGGGAAATTGATTTTTGAACAATATTAGGATTTACCACCACTCCTTCTCCAACAAAAGCATCATCAATTTTCTCCCAATGAAGATAATATCCCTGTCTGTCATTGATTTTTGAAAGCCCTTCGTTTTTGTGAAGACTAATTCCGATCGTATAGTTTGGAACAGGTTTTTCAGACTCAAAAGTAGATTCGAATCTGGAAAAATTAGAACCAATATCCAATGAAATAATTTTTGTTTCTTTTACTTTATAATCACTCCACGGAAAATAGGTTAGTTCGAAAACAGTTCTCAGAGGACCTTCGGAAATTGTTCTTGAAGCGATAAAATTCTTTGAAACCTGCAGCTTGTCATTCACCCAGATTCCGATTCCTCCCGTTCCGCGACTGTCTCCAACGTAATAAGGATCGTAACCTTCGCCTCTTGTATCTTTGTGGTAATACATCGGATCGGTCAAATATCCTTTGTACCATTTGTTAATAATCAGTCGATCTGTACTTTTAAACCAAATATCGACACCACTGGAAAGCGTGCTTCCCTTTATTCCCTGCTCAGCTTCTTTCTGACCTTTTGGACCGTACACTCTGAACGCTACTTTATCATTTTCCCAGGCATAGTCATCTACCCTTTCAGGAACTAATCTTGAATACGTGGAAACTTTAGGTGTAGGAACCGGAGTTTTTCCGTCTGCGAACATGGTATATATATTGGTAGTCTTCGCATCAATAATTGTCTGAAATAACAACTCATCATTCTTCCCGTCATTATCATAATCGATCCACTGAATTGGCACTAACTTTCCGCTTTTATTTTTTATTCTGATATCGGCTTCTTTGGTTTTACCTAAAAACTTCTTCAGTTTATCAATTGGAATTGAAACAATCTCACTTCTTGAAAAATCCAGTGCATTTTTCACCTCAAAAGTCTTTTGAGCAGATAGATTATTCGCATTTGCGCAACCGATTACGCAAATTAGAGTTAAGACCGATTTTTTAACTGTTAACATAATTTATTTTGTTGAGTTAATTTACCAAAAGTAAAGATAAATCGCTGAACACAAACCATTATTGTCCTTAAAAGTTTCTTAAAAATCAGAATATCATAAATCATTCACCAAAGAAAAATTCATCTGATTGAAATAATTACGAAAAAAAATCAAATAAAAACGCCTGCATTTCTGCAAGCGCTCACTCTATCTTCTTCAATACATCAATCATACATTCACTTCATATTCATTTTTTGTCTTTGTTTTTTCTTACACTGATTAAGATTTTCCGAAGATTTTGCTAACAACTAAAACTCAAATTCACCAATCAGAATTCCTTCTTCATTCCGATTGCTATTTTCTTTTTGGTTTTGAAAAACCACCACTTTTCTTTCCTGTTTTCCGGTAGCATAATTAATGTAAATCTCTGCCATAATTGCCGTTGGTCCTGCAACTCCCACCTGAGTTTCACCAAAGAAATTGGTTTTGATCTGATATTTTCCTTTGATTGCTTTTTTCAACAAAAACTGCTCAGGACCGAAGCCTCTTGTGAAGTCATTACTTAACCTTCCGCCGATGGCTGTTTCTTTGTGAGAATACATGCACTGTTCTTTATTAGGATCTATTACCCAAAGATCGATATCGGTATCATCTTTATTCCAGTTAATGACAACCCTTATGTTTACCGGAAAATCTGCTATAATTTTAGGATTGATATTTTTTAAATTTAATTGATTTCTGTATTTGCTGATCAGCTCGTTGATTTCCATAATAATTGTTTCCTCAATGCCACTGTCTCGATTTGCCAATTCTTTTGTGTATGATTGTGTCAAAACTTTATACAAATTATCCAAAGCCGACTGATATTGCTGATTATCTTCCAGTGCCAATGCATAATCACGATAACTTTGAGGATCAAATGGTCTCCATTCCAGCACTTTTGTACTTGCCCAAAGTTCTTTATCATAAACCTCAGCCTGTTTTAATTTATAGGCTAATAATTTATATAATTCTTCATTTTCAAGATCAAGATCTGCAATAGAACTTAACACTTTCAACCCCGCTTTTTTATCATTATTTTTAAACAATAACTGAGAAATATCGAAATAAAACTGCGGTAAATCCTGATAGTCTTTTCTATTTTTTAGATAAATTCCATATATCGCTTCCGAAGTTTTAGCCGAACTGAAAAGCTTCATATATTCAGCACTTGATTTTACATCAATTGTAAGAATGCGTCCGCTGTTGATATTTATCGATTCATCACTATCTTCTGTCCATCCTGAAATTCGTACTCCCGGAACCCTGCTCTGAAGAGCTTGAACTACATTATTAGATGCTATTGACATCTCCGATTTTGAAGACATTGCCCGTATGCTCATATCTCTCACTTCTCTTTCCTCCATAATTCTATTAGAACTTATGATGGCATTTGGCTCTCTTCTAATCCCCAAGGCTTCCGTAACAACAACTTCCTGAATATCAGAAACTCTTGCCGTATCAGTTCTTGAATAACCTCTTGTATAAGTGGGCTCTGGATACTTTTTGACTTTATTATTTTCAAAATCTTTATTCCACCATTTTTTTAGATTTTCAGTCATTGTTTCTGCATTTGTCATCAGATCTTTTACTCTTTCATCTTTCTGCTGCATTTTGCTTTTTACAATCTGATTAAACTCTGCCTGCAATTCTGAAGGCGGATTAATTTCATATCGCACATAATCTGCTACATTTTCCAATACCATCAAACTCATATTATTGCTCACCAACCCAAATTGTTTGCTTAAATCCTTGATCTCTTCTTTGTTTTTCTTTTCAAAAATTTCAAGTTCATTTAATTTTCTCTGTGCCCAGAATTTTGAAATATCCCAATCTTTTACAGACTGTTCGCTGGCGTTTAAAACCAATGTTTTTGTCTGTGTTACTTCATTTCCATATCCGAAGTTTGCTTTAACCGTCGTTTGTTTTCCTGATACAATTCCTGTCAATACAAAGTCCTGAGAAATCGTCTGTTTAATAGATGGATACACTTCTGATAACGAAGAATTTTGTTCTATTCCTAAGAATTTTAACGGCTGATATAATAATTTTCTAACTTCTTTTTTTGGATCATTTTCATTTAAATTTAAAAATTCACCACTTGTTTTATTGCTGATAAATTTCAGTTGATTAAAATTTACATTATTTGATGAAGAGATTGTGTAAACAGGCTGATTCCAATTTAATTTCAGATCTCCGAAAGAAGAAATTCCATCTGTAAAAAACAGAATTTCATCTTCTTTTATTGTCTTCAACTGTCCGAAATCTGTCCCGCCATCGTAGGTAATTTGGGACAAATATTCTTTCAGTTCGTTCCAATTTCCATTACTAATTTTAAAACTTTTCCCATCCTCAAATGTATTGTTAATGAAATATGCTTTTACCGTAAGATCTTTATTGGATTTAAAATATTCTTCAAGCAACATGAATTCTTTGGAATGATCCCTTTTCTGTCCGCTCAAAGAATTATCCCAGACAATGGCAATCTTATTGAGAAGTTTTTTTGCTCTTTCGGCAGAATTAATATCTAAACTTGCCAGAAAATAGGATGAATTATTCGACGCATTTTGCATCAAAACACTTTGGGATTTTTCATTCTGGGGAAAATTAATCCTTAAATTATTAGTAGGCTTATATTTTGTTTTATGAATTTCTGCCACCCAAACATTTCCGTTTTTAACAAAATCAAAACTTCCGTCGGGTTTTTCCTGTAATTGCGGAGAAATTGCATTCTGGAAAACTGTTGTTTTGATCGAAAATTCAGGAATTTCTTCAGAATAATTTAGTGGCAAAAAGTATTGATAATTGTTTTGTGTTTTTTTAAGTTCATAATTATAAGTCACCTGAATCGTTCTTTCGCCACCGTTGGCACTGATCGGATAAATGATTGTACGGAAATTATTTCCTTCCACTTTTTCTAAAATTCCGGGATCTACATTTCTTTTCTTAATCGACTCATAAACTTCTTTTGCTTTTTCCTTTTCTACCGGAACAGCATTTCGAAGTTTTCCGTTGATATCCAACGCATAACCACTGACATTTACGCCCTCAGGAAGCGGAAAAGTAACTCTTCCCTGTCTCAGTCTGTTCGAATTATTCTTAAAAACCATCGTCACAGTATTCGTAGAAATTGTACCCGTAATTTTGGTTTCAATATTGATTTTCTTTAACACAACTTCACCATTCCTACTGAAATTACCTTTGTTATCAGGAGTTTCCACAACCGGAATCTGCGCCAAATACAAAACAGGAAAGAACAGCAACAATTTGATATATACATTTTTCATAAGAGAATATTTAATATTTAACGTCTTCTTTTAATAAAGATGCATTAAGTATCATAAAGGTTGGAAAGGGGATCAAAATTTTTAATAAAATAATTTCAACAAGGAAAAACCTGCACATTAATGATACAGATTCGTTTATTTTTTAAACAAAAAATTGTCGGAAACCTGTCAGTTAGTATTGATTGACCTATTGATATTACTCTTCGATAGCCAACTGCTAGCCATCTCCATTTTATTAAAATTTAGAAATCAATGAGGTTTTTAATTTTGTTAATACTGTAAATAAAAAGACACTAACAGTGATGTTAATGTCTTGAATGTTGTGGTCCCACCTGGGCTCGAACCAGGGACCACCTGATTATGAGTCAGGTGCTCTAACCAACTGAGCTATAGGACCTCAAAATTTGGTTAAATTTTGTGATTGCAAAAATAGTAAAATTTCTGTCTCCACAAAACTTTTTATGCCTTTTCTTGACAAAGTTCTACCAACACTCCGTTTGTAGACTTGGGATGCAGGAAGACAACTAATTTATTATCAGCACCTTCTTTCGGCTCTTCTGAGATAAAAATAAATCCCTCTTTTTTTAATCTTTCTATCTCTTGGTAGATATTTTCAACGCCAAAAGCTAAATGATGGATGCCTTCTCCTTTCTTATTGATAAATTTTGAGATCGGACTTGCCTCTTTACTTGCTTCTAATAACTCAATTTTACTTTCTCCAGTAGCATAAAATGATGTAATTACCCCTTCCCTCTCTACGGACTCTTGCTTGTACGATTGTTTTCCTAAAAGTTTTGTGAAAAGGTCATCAGAAATCCCCAAAGATTTTACTGCAATGCCGATATGTTCTAATTTCATAAATTAATTCTGTAAATTAAACAGTAAATTTGATACAGTGCTTAAATTTCAAAGTATCAATTCAAACAAAAGTACTAAATTTGCATAAATTATGGAAAGTAACAGACAAAGAAAAGTAGCTCAGATTATTCAGGAAGATTTCGCAGAGCTTTTCCGCAAGCAGGCTTCGGAAAGTAAACAAAATATTTTGGTATCAGTTTCTGATGTGAAAATAAGTGCAGATCTTGGTATTGCTAAAATTTATTTAAGCATATTCCCACAGGAATTCCGTTCTGCAGTGATGAAAGAGATTGAAGAGAATAAAGCGCAGTATAGAAATTTCATTGGTCAGAAAATGGCTAAACAAGTTCGTATCATTCCTAATCTTAATTTCTATTTGGATACCGCTCTTGATGATGTTGAAAAATTAGAAAAAGAATTAAGAGGCGAAGGCGACAATCCTATTTTGTAACAGATTTTGAAGAACATTGCATTTTACATAGCTTCAAGATATATCTTGTCGAAAAAAGGCAGTACTGCCGTTACGTTTATTACGTGGCTGGCGGTGGGAGCTATGACGGTTGCCGTTACTGCAATGTTTGTAATTATCTCTGTTTTTTCTGGGCTTGAAGATCTTAATAAAGACCTTATTTCAAATCTTCATGCTGATCTTACGATTAAAAGTAATTCCGGAAAAACATTAAAAGATTTCAATAAAATTGATGCTGTTTTAAAGAGTAACAAAGAAATCAGTCATTTTTCTAGAGTCATTGAAGAAAAGGTTTATATTAATTACAACGGAAAAGGTGACATTGCTTATTTAAGAGGTGTTGATTCTGCTTATACAAAGGTAAATCCCATCAACAAAGACGTTTTCTACGGAATGTATCCTAGCTTTAAATATTCGAATGAAGTCTTAATGGAAAATTCTCTGGATAACAGATTAGCTGTTCCTGTAACTTCAAATTCCGATTATGCAACAATTTTTATGCCTAAGCCGGGGACAGGAATCATTAATAAAGAAGAAGATATTTACAATAAAAAAGAAATTCTGGTTACAGGTGTATTTCCCGGAAAAGACCAATTAGACAATTACATCATCTCTCCTATTGAATTAACTGAAGAATTGCTTAATCTACCAAAACATTCCGCCTATCAAATTGTTATTAAATTAAAAAATCCTGAAAATACAGACTCCGTAAAACAACAGCTTATTTCTTCGCTCGGAAAAGATGTTAATGTTAAAACAAAAGAAGAAGAAAATGCAGCATTCTGGAAAATGATTAATACCGAAAAATTATTTATTTACTTAATTTTCGCTTTAGTTATTTTTATTACAACTTTCAATTTGGCTGGCGCAATTATTATTTTACAATTGGATAAAAAAGAGCAGGCAAAATCCCTTATTTCATTAGGATTCCCGCTTAGTCATTTACGAAGAATTTATTTCTACACTGGAGTTCTAATTGTTATTTCGGGAATTATTTCCGGTTTACTATTAGGAACAGCACTTTGCTATTTCCAGCAGTATACAGAATTTTTTAAAGCCAACGAAACATTGCCGTTTCCTGTAAAAATTGTTGGCAAAAATTACTTAACCGTTGCCATCACGGCATCCCTTTTTGGCTTCATTATTTCATGGGTATTTTCAAAGATCAGCAAAGACTATATTACTAAAAGTTAATACATTTAGCTTTCATTTTTTTGTACCTTTACGCCCCAATTTTTTTATAATGAAACGGACTTTACTCTCTTTTTTAATGAGTTTTGCATTCTTAAGTGCATTTGCTCAAATTCCTACGGGATATTACGACGGAACTGCAGGTCTTACCGGAGCTGCTTTAAAAACCAAACTTAGCCAGATTATCACAAACGGTCATCAAGCTGGAAGTTATAATGGTTTATGGACTGCCTACCAGACTACAGATCGTGATTACTACTACGAAAACGACGGAACTATTTTAGATATTTATTCTGAAAATCCAAATGGTCAGGATCCATACAATTTCAATGTGGGTACAAATCAATGTGGGAACTATACCACAGAAGGTAATTGCTATAACAGAGAACATATTGTACCTCAGAGTTTATTTAGTGAGGCATCACCAATGGTTTCAGATATTCATTTTATCAGAGCTACAGACGGAAAAGTAAACGGGATGAGATCTAATTTCCCATTTGGAAAAGTAGCTTCAGCTTCATTTACTTCTTTAAACGGATCGAAACTTGGAAATTCTGCTTCTGCAGGATATTCAGGAACTGTTTTTGAACCAATCGATGCTTTTAAAGGTGATGTTGCAAGAATGATTTTGTATTTTGTCACAAGATACGAAAGCAAACTTTCTACTTTTAGTACAGGAAATATGTTGGGCAATTCTGCTTTTCCGGGATTACAATCTTGGGAACTGGCACAATTATTAACATGGAATGCCGCTGATCCTGTCTCACCCATGGAAATAGGAAGAAACAATGCTTCTTATACTTACCAAGGAAACAGAAACCCTTACATTGATCATCCTGAATATGTAAATCAAATCTGGGGAACTCCTGTAGTTGATACAGAAGCTCCGACTGTTCCTACAAATTTAGCTACAAACAATCCTAGTTCAAATACAATTTCACTAAGCTGGACAGCTTCTACAGATAATATTGGTGTTATAGGTTATGATATTTATAAGGATGGTGTTTTCTATACTACTGTTACAGGAACTACCGCAACAGTTTCAGGATTAGCTTCTTCTACAACATACAATTTCTATGTAATTGCTAAAGACGCAGCAGGAAATCCTTCTACTGCAAGCAACATTGCTCAAGGAACAACTCTGGCTGGTGGACAGCCTGGTGGATCTTGCGGAACAGAAGACTTTACAAATATCCCTACTGCCTCTTCGAGTGGATATGCCGAAAGACAATGGACTAATAATAACATCACTTGGGTTGCAACTGATGCAAGAACTGATCAAACCATAAACGGTAAAGCAATAACTATCAGAAACGGAAATCTTACAAGTTCTACAGTTTCAGGTGGAATTCAAAGCCTTACAGTAACCGCACAGTTAAAATTCGCAGGTAGTGACAGCAGTTTAAATGTTGAAATTAACGGCACCGTGGTAGGAACAATTCCTTACACTGCAACAACTGCAACGCCTACTACAATTAATAATATTAACGTAAGTGGAAACGTTATTATAAAACTAATAAATCCTGTTTCAGGAAATAGAGTTGCTATCGACGATCTATCATGGACTTGCTACAGTGGAACATTAGCAACCGTTGAAGCATCAAAAGACAAAGCAGGTTTCACAGTATACCCAAATCCTGTAAGAAATAACGAACTTTTTGTAAAAGGTGAAAACTTAAATAAAATCTCAAAAGCTCAGATTTATGATCTTTCGGGAAAATTAGTTGAGACGATTGAAAACCCTTTCAAACATACTAATAAGATTAATCTTAAAGGTTTGGTAAAAGGAAATTACATCCTTAAAACAGACGCTTTCTCTACAAAATTCATCGTAGATTAAGAGTTTAAAAATATTCATAAAAAAGATCGATTGTTTTCGGTCTTTTTTTTATTTTTGATTGTATGAATTCTCATAAAAAATTAGGCCTGATAGGAAGAAATATTTCCTATTCTTTTTCAAAAAAATTCTTTGAAAACAAATTTCAAAAATTGATGCTGCAAGATTATTCGTACAGCATTTTTGATCTCAATGAAATTCATGAAGTGGAAAATCTTTTTTCTACATCGGGACTTTTGGGTTTAAACGTAACGATTCCTTACAAAGAAAAAATCATCGATTATTTGGATGAACTGAGTGATGAAGCTGAAAAAATTGGTGCCGTCAACTGCGTTCTAATTCAAGATGGTAAAAAAATCGGCTATAATACCGACGCTTTTGGTTTTGAAAAAACATTGCTCCTTCATAAAAAACCCCATCATACTTCTGCCCTAATTTTAGGAGCTGGCGGTGCAGCAAAAGCAGTACAATATGCTTTAGATAAAAACGGAATTTCTTCAACAATCATTTCCAGAAAATCTGAAATTACTTTTGATATTTTAGATAAAAAAACTGTTGAAAACAACAAATTAATTATTCAGTGTACGCCGGTCGGTACTTTTCCTAATGTAGAAGATTGTTTACACTTTCCTTTTGAAGGATTGTCTAAAGATCATTTAATTATAGATTTAATTTACAACCCAAATTACACTCAATTTATCCTTAAAGCATCCGAAAAAGGAGCAAAAACCGTGAATGGATATTATATGCTCGAACAGCAGGCAGAAAAAGCCTGGGAAATTTGGAATTTTCAAAAAAAATAACATAAATTAGTACTTTATTTGGCTTTTTGGTTATATTTAAAAGATATTAACGCCACTCACATAAACGATTTGCTATGACTACAGAAAACAATATTTCTGAAAACGAAGAACAGAAGAATCCTATCGAAGTATCTCAGGAAGAAACATCGGAAAACCCTGTACCTAAAGAAGAAAACGTACACGTTGACGATGCTGAACATGAAGAAGAGCACGAAGAAGTGGATCTTTCTTTAGCTGATACTTTGAAAGAAATGGAGAAGATTATCAACGATCCCCATGCCGGTGAAAATTCAAAAAAATTCAATCAGCTGAAGGAAAAAGCAAGTCATTACATCCATGATGAGGTGGAAGATAAGAAACATGAATATGTAGAAGCCGGAAACGCTGCTGAAAATTTCAGTTTTGAACATCCTTCACAGGCAAAGTTTTCTGCTTTGGTGAATATCTTCAGAGAAAAACACGATACTTACCAAAAAGGCCAGGAGGAAGAACAAAAGAAAAATCTTGATCACCGCCAAAGTATTATCGAAAGACTTAAAAACCTTTATACGAATTCTGAACCGGGAATCAATCTATTTAAATCTATTCGTGAGGTTAAAGAAGAATGGTCACATGCTGGGCAGGTTCCGAAATCTGAATTTAAAATTCTTAATAACAATTATTTCCACCATTTGAATCAATTTTATCAAATGCTGGATCTTAATAAAGAATTTTTGGAGCAGGAATACAGCCACAATCTTGAAAAGAGACAGCACATTATCGAGCGTGCAAAACAGCTGGAAAATGAACCTGTAATTCAAAAAGCATTAAACGAATTACAATATCTTCATAAACTCTGGAAAGAAGAATCTGAGCCGGTTGCCGAAGAATTCCGTGAAAAAACATGGGAAGAATTTAAAGAGATTTCCAATAAAATCCACGAAAGAAAATCTGAACTTTCTGCTGCTATTGAAACTGAACAGGCTGCAAATCTTGAAAAGAAAAATCAGATTATTGCTGAAATCAAAAAATTGACTGAGCCTTCTGAAACGCCTAACCATAATTATTGGCAAAATTCAATCAAAAAAGTTGAAGATTTACGTTCCGAATTCCTGAAAACAGGAAGTGTTCCCAGAAAACTTTCGAACCAAAACTGGAATGAGTTTAAAACAATTTTAAGATCATTCAATACGACTAAAAATACGTATTACAAATCATTAAAAGGTTCTCAGCAGGCAAATCTGGAAGAAAAATTAAAATTAATTCAGACTGCACAGGACAATGCTGGCAATGAAGAATGGGATATCGCTGTTCCGTTGTTTAAAAAACTTCAGGAAGACTGGAAGAAAATCGGACACGTTCCAAAGAGCATGACGAATAAAATCTGGGACGAATTCCGTGATGCATGCAACGCTTTTTTCAATAATTACAGAGAAAAAAGCAATGCTTCTACTGATAACTGGAAAGAAAATTACAAGAATAAAAAAGCAATTCTTGATGATTTAAAAACTGTCACTAATGAAGAAGGAAGTATCGAAAAAATTGAAGCAATTAAAACTGCTTGGAACAATATAGGAAAAGTACCTAGAGATAAAATTTCAATCAACTCTGAATTCAACAAAACATTGAGAGAGAAGTTGAAACTAAACAAAATCAACGAGTTAGAATTAAAAGAAGAAGGTTTGTCTGAAAATCAATTAACAGACAAAGCAAGAAAAATCAAGAGTCAAATTTCTGATTTAGAGTCTGAAATTGTAAAATTAGAGAATAATTTATCTTTCTTCAAAAATCCTTCAAAAGACAATCCTTTACTTAAAGATACATTTAATACCATCGACGAGAAAAAGGCTCATCTGGAAACTTTAAAACAAAATCTCCACAACATTATTTCCGGAGAATAAAATATTTATTAAATCTAAAAAAGGCGGAGCAAAGCAATTTGTCTTCGCTTTTTTCTTTCTTATGCAAGACGAATTTTATTTAAAAAGATGCATCGAATTGGCCCAGAAAGCCATCGGAAAAACCTATCCCAATCCTTTGGTTGGAAGTGTTATCGTACATAACGGAGAAATCATCGGTGAAGGTTATCATCATAAAGCGGGAGAAAATCATGCGGAAATCAATGCCATCAACTCTGTTAAAGATAAAAGCCTGATTCCGGAATCAACTATCTATGTTTCTTTAGAACCTTGTGCCCATTTTGGAAAAACACCGCCATGTGCCTTGAAAATTAAAGAACTTGGCTTTAAAAAAGTGGTAATTGGCGCAATGGATTCCCATGACAAAGTGAATGGAAAAGGAAAAAAAATCATTCAGGATGCTGGAATTGAAGCCATTTCTGGAGTTTTGGAAAAAGAATGCATTGAATTGAACAAAAGATTCTTTACTTATCATGAAAAGAAAAGGCCTTACATTATTCTGAAATGGGCAGAATCCGGTGACGGATTTTTAGATAAAGATTTTAAACCTACTTCTATTTCAAATTCTCTGGCGAATCAGTTTGTTCATCAATTGAGAGCCAATGAACATGCCATTTTAGTTGGAACACAAACTGCTTTGAATGACAATCCGAGTTTGACAGTAAGAAATGTAGAAGGTATAAATCCTGTTAGAATTTTAATTGATTTTGAATTAAAAGTTCCACAAGATTTCAACATTTATAATAAGGAAGCAAAAACGTTGGTTTTTAATTCTGTAAAAGACGAAATTCAGGATAATATTAATTTCATCAAAATTAACAAAGATAATTTCTTGTCTAATGTAATGGATGCTTTGTATAAAGAACAAATTCAGTCTGTTATTATTGAAGGTGGAAAATTTACTTTGCAGCAATTTATTGACGCTGATCTTTGGGACGGAGCTATTATCATTAAAAATGAAAATCTGAAACTGGAAAACGGAACAAAAGCTCCTGAGTTTCCTTTTACACCAAAGAAAACTGAAATTTTCAGAGATAACATTCTTGAATTCTATCAGTCAACTACATTATAAAATCATAGCAATCAAAAACTTAACATAATAAATTTTTTATCATTTTTCACTATTTGTTGAAATTAATTATCTAACTTCATGATGAATTTAAAACCTACATCATGAAAAATCTAAAAAAACTATCAAACAGAGAATTAAAAGCAATTCAAGGAGGTATTGATAAATGTCATTATTTAGCTAACGGAACATGGTATTGCCCTTGCAACATTCATACTCATTACAATTGCAATGGAGTATGCGTACCACTTACTCAGGCCTGTGCCACACCTGGTATTGAACTTTAAAATAGTGTATTATGAAAAATCTAAAGAAACTACTTCGAGAAGAATTAAAAAATGTTGCGGGCGGAATAGCTCCACAATGTTGTTCTTACTATCCTGCCAATTTGCAAAGATGCTGCGCGACACCATCAAGTATGAGTTGCCCACCACCTTGGCTGGAAGGAAGCTTTCCGTGCTAATAAAATGATAAGGGAACTTTATAGTTCTCTTTTTTGTTTTCAAATAGTTGAAATTTTACCTTTGCAGAATGTTTGAATATAAAACAATCTCAAATCCTGTAGAAAATACTTTATTAAAAGAAAAAGGAAGTAAGTTTATAGGATTTGCCTTTCCGATACATAATGAAAGTGAGCTGAAGAAAGCTTTGGAGAAAGTAAGATCAGAGCATCCAAAAGCGACACACCACTGTTATGCTTTCAGAATGGGATTACAAGGTGAGAATTATCGCGCTAATGATGATGGCGAACCATCAGGAAGTGCAGGATTACCAATTTATAATCAATTATTAGCCCATGAAATTACCAATGTATTGGTAATTTCTGTCAGATATTATGGAGGAACAAAACTGGGAGTTTCCGGTTTGGTAAAAGCTTATAAAGAATCGGCAAAAATTACTTTAGAAGAAGCTAATATCATCACAAAAGAATTAGAAACAGAAATTGAAATTCGGTTTAATTTTAATCAACAAAATCTTATTTTTACTTTATTGTCGAAGTTTGATGCAAAAGTTTTGAATTTTGATGCTAACGAAAATTGTATCGTTACAGCCTCTTTAAAATTGACACAAAAAGAAAACATCTCAGAAAAACTTTCCGAGATGCAATATATTTCTTTTGAATTTAAAGATTAAATTATCGTCGGCTTCCTAACAATATAGATGCCCAGTAAATAAGTTGTGCCAATGATCCGATAGCGGCTACCAAATAAGTTCTCGCTGCCCATTTTAAACTATCCTGTACACCAACATACTCTTCTGAAGTTACCGTTCCGGTATCTTTTAGCCATTTCATTGCTCTGTTACTGGCGTCATATTCAACAGGAAGTGTTATAAAAGCAAACAAAGTAGTTGCCGCGAACATAATAACACCAATTGCTAAAACAATTGTATTTCCGTTAGGATTTTCTATACTTCTCGTCATTCCCATGATGATGATACCCGCAATAAGAACAAACTGCATTAAGTTTGAACTGATACTCACCACAGGAACTAACTTAGAACGAAGCTGAAGCATGGAATATCCAACTGCATGCTGCACAGCGTGACCACATTCGTGAGCAGCCACTGCAGCAGCAGCAGCATTTCTCTGCATATAAACCGATTCAGAAAGATTAACTGTTTTATTTTCAGGATTATAATGATCTGTCAACTGCCCGGGAACAGAAATTACCTGCACATCATTGATTCCGTTATCTCTTAACATTTTCTCTGCCACTTCTTTACCTGATAATCCATTTCTTAAGTGAACATTTGAATAATATTGGAACTTTGATTTCAATTTCCACGAGACATACCAGCTCGCAAGCATTGAAATTATAATTATTAAGTAATAGCCACCCATTTTATAAGATTTAATTGTATATTTTCACCCTTTAAGATGTAAAAACTATGCCAAAGTTTTACATTTTATTATTTATATTTGCTATTAAATTATCCCTGCCACTATGTCTGAAGTTTCAGTTATTGAAGTAAAAAATCAAAGCGAATTAAAACAATTTGTAAGATTTCCGATGGATCTTTATAAAAACAATCCGTATTATGTTCCTTCTTTTATTAAAGATGAAATGAATGTATGGGATCCTAAAGAAAATCCTGCATTAAATTATTCTGAAGCCAAACAGTTTATTGCTAAAAAAGACAACAAAATTGTTGGCAGAATCGCGGTAATTATTAATCATAAAGAAGAAAAAGAATTAGGCATCAAAAAAGTTCGCTTTGGCTGGATAGATTTTATTGATGATAAAGAAGTTTCTAAAGCATTAATTGATACAGTTATTAATTATGCTAAGGATCATCAGATCAATAAAATTGAAGGGCCAATGGGTTTTACCAATCTTGATAAAGCCGGAATGCTGACTTTTGGTTTTCAAAAGATCGCTACCATGATCGGGATCTACAACCACGAATACTATCCGCAACATATTGAGGAGTTAGGTCTTGTAAAAGAAAAAGAATGGGTAGAATTTGAAATGAATTTCCCAAAAATTTTACCTCCGAGAGTGGAAAAATTCAGTAAACTGATTGCTGAGAAATATAAATTAAGAGTTCTTAAATTCAATAGCAAAGAGGAAATTCTACCTTATGTAGAGCCGATGTTTAAATTGCTTGACGAAACGTATAAGACACTTTCTACTTACACTCCTATCTCGAAAGAACAGATACAGACTTACCGTGAAAAATTCTTTCCGCTGATTGCAAAAAATTATGTGATCTGTGTAGTTGATGAAAATGATGAGCTGGTTTCTTTCGCTATCACAATGCCTTCCTATTCTAAAGCGTTGCAAAAATCAAAAGGGAAACTTTTACCTTTCGGATGGTGGCATTTTATGCAGGCTGAAAGAAAAAATGACCGCGCCAATTTTTATCTGATCGGTATTCACCCAGAATATCAGCGACGTGGTGTAACGGCAGTTATTTTTAAAGAAATTTATGAACGTTTCACAAGTATGGGTATTGAATTTGCCGAAACCAACCCTGAATTAGAAGAAAATAAAAGTGTTCAGGTTCTTTGGCAGGATTATAATCCGGTAAACCATAAAAGGAGAAGAACATATTCTTTGGAAATTCAATAATTCTCGACACCAATAAATTAGACTTATCTATAAGTTAATATATGAAACCACAACTGATCATTTTTGGAATTTTAATCGCCGGATTTGTTATTTTTAATTTATTTTTTCAATTAAAAGATGAGAGATCAAATACTGCTGTTAATATAATTTATTCAAGTATTCTTTTTGCTTATATTTCTTTTATGGCATATTCTTTAATCAGAAAAATGAAGAAGTAAAATTAAAAAAGATTAATTAGGCTTCACTGAAATAATTATTTATTTTTGCTACCAACTAATAATATTCAATGAAAACACTAATTGGAAAATTCTTTTTTATATCTTTTTTAATTTCTGTAAAACTATCTTCACAGGAATTTTATGTAAATACAAATGATATAGGTGTTCCCAGTAGCCAGATATTTAAGTTTAACATTTCAAATCCTTCTGAAGATTCTGAAGCAATTTGCCCGCCACCCACATATAATAACGAAGCATACACAGACATTGCTATTAGCAGTACAAACCATTTATTTTATGTAGCAAGTAATGGAGCACTACATAAAAAAGATATGAGTACTTCGAATTGCGAATTTGTAGGAACATTCAATACATTCATAAATTCATTGGTTGCAGACTCCGGAAATTACATTTATGCAATAGGGCAGAATAAAACATTATTCAGATTCGATATCAATTCAGGTATAATTACAAATATGGGGAATATTCCTAATGCTTACTATCCAGCAGGAGATCTTTTCTTTTATGAAAACAAGCTTTTTCTTACCATCGGAGATGGTATACTTGAAATTAATATGATAAATCCTTCACAGAGCTGTCATTTTGCAACTCTAAATATCATAAGTGCATATTCAGCATTTTCAATTAATTACGGAACTTATTCAAAGGCATATATCTTAAGCGCTAATCCCATTCCTCTTGATCCTACAAATCCAATCCCAAGTGGTTTTTTTCTATATGAATTAGACATGATTACCAAGCAATTGAGCAATCCTATAAGAATATACAATCATCGAATTAATGGAGCCGCAACCTATTATAATGTAACTTCAACCAATTCGATATGTTCATTGAATCCTCTTAGTACACAGGAAAACATAAAAGATGAATTGTATTTTGATGTGGTTAACCCGGCTAAAAACAATATCATCTGTAAAACCAATATTGACAGACAAGAAATAACTCAAATTCGTCTCTATGACAATTCAGCAAGATTAATCAAGGATTTTTCAACTCAAAACAATCTTGAAAGATTAGACATTTCAAATATTTCTGACGGAATCTACTTGTTAACAGTTGCTACTAAAAAAGGGGAAACCCGCACTAAAAAAATCATCATCAAAAGCTAATTTTTATTGATTCTAAATTACTGATTTTACTCATTTTTGACCCACATTTAAGCCGATTAATTTCATGCTTTCTTGTTTATTCGCTAAATTTGCAAATTGAGATAATAATGCAAAAATGAATTTACCTGAAAGTTATATTCCAATCCTATTACAGGCAGGTGTTGCGATAGCATTCGTAGCAGTTTCTTTGCTTGGAGCGCATTTTTTAGGACCAAAACAGAAAAAAGGAGATTCTGTGAAAAACCAAAGCTGGGAATGTGGAATCCCGGTAGAAGGAAATGCAAGAACACCGTTTTCAATTAAATACTTTTTGACGGCGGTATTATTCGTACTATTCGATATTGAAATCGTATTTTTTTATCCTTACGCTGTAAACTTCAGAGAATTCGGAATGGAAGGATTCTTGGCAGTACTTACCTTTGTAGCAATTTTCTTCATGGCATTTTTCTATGTCTGGAAACGCGGTGCACTGGATTGGGATAAATAGAACGGAATAGAAATTTTAAATAAGAGTTTTAGACAGTAAGAATCTTTGTAAAGCTAACATTACCATCGGTTTTTAATCTAAAAAGTAAATCTTAAATCAACAAAATGTCAGACAATAAACCAGTAATAAGAACAGATGCACCTGCTCCGGAAGGATTTGAAGGAGAAGGGTTTTTCGCAACGAAACTGAGCAGTGTAATAGGAATGGCAAGAAAGTTTTCACTTTGGCCTTTACCTTTTGCAACCTCTTGTTGTGGCATCGAGTTTATGGCAACCCTAAACCCAACGTATGATGCTTCAAGATTTGGTATGGAAAGAAACTCTTTCTCACCAAGACAGGCAGATTTATTAATGGTTTGCGGAACTATATCTAAAAAATTAGGACCTGTCCTAAAAGAAGTGTACACTCAGATGGCAGAGCCTAAATGGGTAGTTGCAGTGGGAGCTTGTGCTTCCAGCGGTGGTATTTTTGATACTTATTCTGTATTGCAGGGAATTGATAAAATTATCCCGGTTGATGTTTACGTTCCAGGATGTCCTCCAAGACCGGAGCAGATTATCGAGGGTGTAATGCAGGTTCAGGCTCTTACAGAAAGTGAAAGTCTTAGAAGAAGAGATATGCCTGAATATCAAAAACTATTGGATTCTTACAATATAAGCAACTAACGGAATGACGAACGAATTTGTATTAGAAGCAATCACGAGAGAATTTCCGGAGTCTGTAATTTCAAGTTCAGAGCCTTATGGAATGCTGACGATTGAGGTGAAAAAAGAAGATATTAAGAAGATTATTCATTATCTTAAAGACTCATCTTTGGAAATTAATTTCCTTACAGATATTTGCGGAATCCATTACCCAGAATTCCCGGAGAAAGAAATCGGAGTGGTTTATCATTTACAAAATATGATGACAAACTTCAGATTGCGACTTAAAATCTTTATGTCCAGAGAAAATATCGAGGTTGATTCTCTTGTAGAATTATACGCCGGAGCCAACTGGATGGAGAGAGAAACTTTTGATTTCTACGGAATCAAATTTAAAGGACATCCGGATCTTAGAGCTATCTTAAATATGGAAGATCTTGGATACCACCCTATGTTGAAAGAATATCGTTTGGAAGACGGAACAAGAACCGATAAGGACGATGCAATGTTCGGAAGATAAAATTAATGCAAATAAGCAGTAAGCAATAAGCTTAAAGCCTAAAGCCTAAAGCATTTAAATTATGAAAGATAACTCATTATCTAATATACTAAACCAGTACGACAGTAAGGAGCAGATTGACGGTCAGTTATATACTCTCAATTTAGGACCAACTCACCCTGCAACGCATGGGATTTTCCAGAATGTCTTAACGATGGACGGAGAAAGAATCCTTCACGCTGAGCAGACTGTTGGATATATCCACAGAGCATTTGAGAAAATTTCTGAAAGAAGAAACTACTCTCAGATCACTACCCTTACCGACCGTATGAATTACTGTTCTGCACCAATCAACAATATCGGTTGGCACATGACGGTAGAGAAACTGATTGGCGTTAAAGTTCCAAAGCGTGTAGATTATATGCGTGTTATTTTAATGGAATTGGCAAGAATCGGTGACCACCTGATCTGTAACGGAGTAACCGGAATGGATGCAGGAGCAATTACAGGTCTTACCTATATGTTCATCGAAAGAGAACGTATTTATGATATGTATGAGCAGATTTGCGGGGCAAGAATGACAACTAATATGGGAAGAATCGGAGGTTTTGAAAGAGATTTCACCCCAAAATTCCATGAGTTATTAAAGGATTTTCTTAAAACTTTCCCGGCTAGATTTAAAGAATTCGGTACTTTATTAGAAAGAAACAGAATTTTCATGGACAGAACCATCGGAGCAGGAGCAATTTCTGCGGAAAGAGCATTAAGCTATGGTTTCACTGGTCCGAATTTACGTGCAACAGGCGTAGATTATGATGTAAGAGTTGCAGAACCTTATTCTTCTTATGAAGATTTCGATTTCATCATTCCGGTAGGAACTTCTGGTGATACATACGACCGTTTCATGGTTCGTCAGCAGGAAATCTGGGAATCACTTAAAATTATCAATCAAGCATACGACAATCTTCCTGAAGGACCTTTCCATGCGGATGTTCCTGATTTTTATCTTCCTGAAAAGGCTGATGTTTATCAAAAAATGGAAGCGTTAATTTACCATTTCAAAATTGTAATGGGAGAAACGGATGTACCTAAAGGTGAAGTATACCACGCTGTAGAAGGTGGAAACGGAGAATTAGGCTTCTATCTGGTAAGTGATGGTGGAAGAAGTCCTTACAGACTGCATTTCAGAAGACCTTGTTTTATCTACTATCAGGCATATCCGGAGATGATTACAGGTTCTGTAATTTCTGATGCGATCGTTACGATGTGTAGTATGAATATTATTGCGGGAGAATTAGACGCATAAAAATGAAGATGTCAGACGTCAGATTTCAGATGTTAGACTCTTCCTTTATATATAAATTTAAAATCTGATGTCTGAAATCTGGCATCTGAAATCTTAGATAAAAAATGAGCGAAACAATAGCTTTTAAACCGGAAAGTTTAGCACAGGTACACAAAATTATTGCGAGATATCCTGAAGGTAGACAAAAATCTGCCCTTCTTCCTGTTCTACACATAGCACAGAAAGAATTCGGAGGATGGTTAGACGTTCCTGTGATGGATTATGTTGCTGAAGTATTGAGTATTAAGCCAATTGAAGTATATGAAGTGGCAACTTTTTATACCATGTTCAATATGAAACCGGTTGGTAAATATGTTTTGGAAGTTTGCAGAACGGGACCTTGTATGGTTCGTGGAAGCGAAAAAATTCTTGATCATATCAGAACCAAACTGAACATTAAAGACGGACAGACAACTGAAGATGGAATGTTTACATTAAAACCTGCTGAATGTCTTGGAGCTTGTGGATATGCACCAATGATGCAGTTAGGTAAATTCTTTCATGAAAATTTAACGATAGAAAAAGTCGACGAAATCCTTGATCTTTGCAGAGAAGGACAGGTTGATTTGGGCTAAATAAATTTTAAACTAATTAAAAAAGGCGCACAGCAAATAGCCATTCGCTAAAAGCCATTCGCTAAAAGCATATAACAATGAGTAAAAAACTTTTACTTAAAGACGCACATATAGAAGGTATTCGCTACTTTGAAACATACCGTAAACAGGGAGGTTACACGGCAGCTGAAAAAGCCTTGAAAATGACACCCGAAGAAATTTTGGAAGAAGTAAAGGTTTCCGGACTTCGTGGACGTGGTGGAGCAGGATTCCCAACAGGGATGAAATGGAGCTTTTTAGCAAAACCGGAAGGTGTCCCAAGACACTTAGTCGTAAATGCTGATGAATCTGAACCTGGAACTTTCAAAGACAGATATCTGATGGAATTTCTTCCTCATTTATTGATAGAAGGAATGCTTATTTCATCTTATACATTAGGTTCAAATGTTTCTTACATTTATATCCGTGGAGAATATTCGTGGATTCCTGATATTTTAGAAGAAGCCATTGAAGAAGCTAAAGCAGCAGGATTTTTAGGTAAAAACATTTTAGGAACAGGTTTCGATTGTGAAATCTACGTTCAAAGAGGTGGTGGAGCCTATATCTGCGGTGAAGAAACGGCATTGCTTGAATCTCTTGAAGGTAAGAGAGGAAATCCAAGATTAAAACCGCCATTCCCGGCTGTAAAAGGACTTTGGGAAAGACCAACGGTTGTAAATAACGTTGAATCTATCGCAGCAATCGTCCCTATCATTGATATTACAGGTGCTGAATATGCAAAAATCGGAGTAGGAAGATCTACAGGTACAAAATTAATTTCTGCTTGTGGAAACATCAACAAACCTGGAGTTTACGAAATCGATATGACAATTACCGTAGAAGAGTTCATCTATTCTGAAGAATATTGCGGTGGTATTCCAAACGGGAAAAGGCTTAAAGCTTGTATTCCCGGAGGAAGCTCTGTGCCAATTGTTCCTGCAAATTTATTATTGAAAACCGTCAACGGCGAACCAAGATATATGAACTATGAATCATTAGCAGATGGTGGCTTCGCTACCGGAACGATGATGGGTTCAGGAGGTTTTATCGTGTTGGATGAAGACCAATGTGTGGTAGAACATACCATGACTTTAGCGAGATTTTACAATCACGAAAGTTGCGGACAATGTACTCCTTGCCGTGAAGGAACGGGATGGATGTACAAGATTTTAAAGAAAATCGAGAAAGGAGAAGGAAAAATGGAAGACATTGATTTGCTTTGGGACATCCAAAGAAAAATCGAAGGAAATACGATTTGTCCGTTGGGAGATGCAGCAGCTTGGCCTGTTGCAGCAGCGATTCGTCACTTCAGAGATGAGTTTGAATGGCACATTAAAAACCCTGAATTGTCTCAGACACAAAACTACGGGTTAGCAAATTATGCAGATCCAATTCCTGCGGTGGAAAATAATGCTTAAAATGAAAAAATTATTGGCAATAAGCTTAATGATGTCGGGTTTTGCCTTTGGACAAGTCAAAAAAGATACATTAGATAAGGAATATAAGTTAGAGGTAACTCCTTATAAAGCTGAAAGGAAAGAAAAACCTTTACCATTGAGCAAAAAAGGACAGGTTTTCGTTTTCTTTGGCTGGAACAGAGGAGCTTTTAGTAACTCTGATATTCATTTCAGTGGAAACGGTTATGATTTTCAGCTGAATAATGTTGCAGCAAGAGACAAACCTACTAAATTTGGGATTGTGTATATCGATCCAAGCTGGTTTACCGTAACGCAGTATAATTTCAGATTGGGATATTTTATTAAAGATAATTTAGCCCTTGTTTTAGGGATAGATCACATGAAATATGTGATGAAACAAAACCAGACGGTTGATTTTTCAGGTACCATTTCAGATCCTAAATATGCAGCAATGGTTCAGAACGGACAGGTAAATTTAGCTGATGAACAGTTTCTTACTTTCGAGCATACAGACGGACTTAATTATGAGAATTTGGGTTTAGAGAAATACAAAAACCTTATTCATAAGAAAAACATAGATTTAGTATGGTCTTACGGAGCCGGAATCGGAGTAATGTTTCCTAAAAGTAATATCAGACTTTTTGGAAATGAAAGAAGCGACCGTTTTCATGTTGCCGGAATGGGAACCGATCTTAGATCAAGTTTAAACATGGTTTTCTGGAAAAACTGGATGCTGAGAGCAGAAGCAAAAGCAGGTTATATTAATATGTGGGATATTAAAACTACATTAAATAATAAACCCGATAAAGCTCGTCAGGATTTTGTTTTCGGGCAGGTGCTTGCCGGAATCGGATATACATTTAACACGAAGAAGTATAATTAAAATATAGCTTACCGCCTTAAAAGCATAAGCGAAAAGCATAGAATATGAGCGAAGAGGTTAAAAAATTCACGATAACTATAGACGGACAGACTACCGAAGTTTTGCCTGGTACTTCTATTTTGGAAGCAGCAAGACAGATCGGCGGAAAATCTGTACCTCCTGCAATGTGCTACTACAGCAAATTGGAAACCAGTGGAGGGAGATGTAGAACTTGCTTGGTAGAAGTTTCTAAAGGGTCTGAAGCGGATCCTCGCCCTATGCCAAAATTAGTTGCAAGCTGCAGAACTAATGTGATGGACGGAATGGAAGTAAAAAATCTTACTTCTGATAAAGCTCAGGAAGGCAGAAAAGCCGTTACCGAGTTTTTATTGGTAAATCACCCGTTAGACTGCCCTGTTTGTGATCAGGCTGGTGAATGTCACCTTCAGGATCTTGGGTACGAGCACGGAAATCTTCAGACAAGAACTGAGTTTGAAAGAAATACGTACGAAGCAGACGATCTTGGTCCTCATATTAAATTGAATATGAACCGTTGTATTCTTTGCGCAAGATGCGTATTAGCCGCCAATCAATTGACTGGTGAAAGAGAGCACGGAATTTTGTTCAGAGGAGATCACGCTGAAATTTCTACTTATTTAAATAAAGCTTTGGATAATGACTTTATCGGAAACGTAATCGACGTTTGTCCTGTGGGAGCTTTAACAGACAGAACTTCACGTTTTGCAAGCAGAGTTTGGTTTACAAAGCCAATGAATGCTACTTGTAAGTGTGATAAATGTTCTGGAAAAGCTACGGTTTGGATGAAAGGTGATGAAATTTCGAGAGTTACAGCAAGAAAAGATCAATGGGGAGAAGTTGAAGAATTCATCTGCGATACTTGCCGTTTCGAAAGAAAATCTTTGTCAGACTGGAACATCGAAGGTCCTAGACATATCGACAGACATTCAGTTATTTCATTGAATCACTACGAAAAACCAAAGGATGAGCTAAGAGTTTTAGACAATCCGATGGCTAAAGAAATAAGTGAAAAAGACGAAAAATAAATTTAATAAGATTGAAGATTTTAGAAACAGATTTAAATCTAACTTCTAAATTCTAATATCTAACATCTACAAAAATAAAATGGATTTACTTACATTTAAATTGATACTTGTATTAGCACTTTTCTTGCTTTCGTTAACGATTGCAGCCTACTCTACTTGGGCAGAAAGAAAAGTTGCCTCTATCATGCAGGATAGAATTGGTCCCAACAGAGCCGGACCTTTCGGATTGCTGCAGCCTCTTGCTGATGGTGGAAAGTTTTTCTTTAAAGAAGATTTTACACCAGCCAATGCAGAAAAATTCCTTTTCGTATTGGGACCGGCTTTGGTAATGTTTATTTCATTAATTACAGGAGCAGTTATTCCTTGGGGTAAAACCTTGAATTTTAGTGGAGTTTCTTACGATTTACAGGTAGCCAATATAGATGTTGGAGTACTTTTCATTATCGGAATGGCTTCAATCGGTGTTTACGGAATTATGATCGGCGGTTGGGCTTCGAACAATAAATATTCATTATTAGGTGCTATCCGTGCTTCTTCTCAGATGATTTCTTATGAATTGGCGATGGGATTAGCTTTACTTTCTATCATTATGATGACGGGAAGTTTAGATTTAAAAGAAATTACACAAAGCCAGACAACCGGAAAATTATGGGGATTCATTCCTTGGATTTCTGGTTTGAATTGGAACATTTTCTACCAGCCTTTTGCATTCCTTATTTTCTTTGTGGCTGCTTTAGCAGAAACCAACAGACACCCTTTCGATTTACCTGAATGTGAATCTGAATTGGTAACAGGATATTCTACAGAATATTCATCCATGAAGTTGGGTTTATATATGTTTGGTGAGTATGTGAATATGTTTATTTCTAATGCTTTCATGGTCGTTCTTTTCTTCGGAGGTTACAACTACCCGGGAATCGAATGGGTAACTCAGCACTGGGGTGAAAATATTGCAGGTATTTTGAGTATCGTAGCATTTTTAACTAAAACGGTAATCGGAATTTTGATTTTTATGTGGATCAGATGGACGCTGCCAAGATTCAGATACGATCAATTGATGCACCTAGGTTGGAAAACTTTAATTCCACTGGCATTGGTAAACTTATTAATTACAGGAGCTGTAATTTTAGCGTTTGCAAACTAAGAGATAAGAATATATTTTTAAATGCTGAATAGAAGTTCAGCCTAAAAAATTAAAATAAATGAAACTTACGAACAGATCAAAAGTTGTTTCTAACAAAGAAATGACCCTTGCTGAAAAAATCTACCTACCTGCAATTTTTACAGGAATGGGGATTACATTTAAGCATGCTGTAAGAACGGTATTGAAAGGTGCTCCCGCAGTATATTCGTATCCGGAAGTACAGAAACCGAGAGCAGAAATCTGGAGAGGTCAGCACGTTTTGAAAAGAGACGAGGAAGGCAGAGAAAGATGTACCGCTTGCGGACTTTGTGCGGTGGCTTGCCCCGCAGAAGCAATTACAATGACTGCTGCTGAAAGAACCAGAGAAGAAAAAGATCTTTACAGAGAAGAAAAATATGCATCGGTATATGAAATCAATATGCTAAGATGTATTTTCTGCGGTATGTGTGAAGAAGCTTGTCCGAAATCTGCCATCTACCTTACCGACAGACTAGTAGACGTAGAAACCAACAGAGGTTCTTTCATCTATGGAAAAGATAAATTGGTTGAAAAAATAAATCAAAGGATTGATATCACAGAAAGACAATCCGAGAAACAAAAAAATGCGGTAAAATAATGGATCAGTTTTTATTTTTCTTGGTGGCGTTTTTAGCAGTGGCAAGTGCGGTGTATTTCGTATTTGCGAGAAATCCTTTGTATGCTATTTTGTCATTAATTGTTACGATGTTTTCTATAGCAGGCATGTACATTCTTCTGAATGCACAATTCCTTGCGATTATCCAGATTATTGTCTACGCCGGAGCGATCATGGTATTATTCCTTTATATCCTGATGATGCTTAACCTTAATAAGCAAGACGAAAGTAAGAAGAACAATACTTTAAAATTTGTTGGAGTTTTTACAGCAGGTCTTTTATTAATTGGTATTTTAGGCGTATTCAGAGGAGTAAGTGATAACCAGATTGTCTTAGAAAATATAGACAACGGTGTTGGTCTTACGAAAAATCTGGGTAGACTTTTGTTTAATGAATATGTTTTGCCGTTTGAGCTTGCATCCATCCTTATTTTGGCAGGTATTGTAGGTGCGGTACTAATCGGTAAAAAAGATTTATAAATTATGGGAGAAGTAAATACATTTATACAAAGCATCCCTCTGAATTATTTCATCATTCTTTCTTCAGTATTATTCTGTTTGGGAGTGTTGGGCGTATTGCTGAGAAAAAATGCTATTGTTATTTTGGGTTGTGTTGAGCTTATGTTAAATTCTACGAACCTTTTATTGGCTGCATTTTCAGCGTATAAAGGAAACGGAGACGGGCAACTTTTAGTTTTCTTCATTATGGTGGTGGCTGCTGCGGAAGTAGCGGTAGGTTTGGCAATTATTGCGATGCTGTATAGAAATACCCGTTCTGTTGATGTAAGTATATTTAATAAATTAAGAGGATAAGAATGGAGAATTTAGTATATGCAATAATACTTTTACCACTTTTAGGGTTTCTTATTAACGGTTTATTCGGGAAAAGCCTTCCAAAAATAGTTGTTGGAAGTCTGGCGACAGCAATGGTATTTATACCTTTCTGTATTGCTGTAAGTATTTTTATGAATTTCGATTCTGAAAGTCAGCCCGTTATCGTAAAAGCTTTTGAATGGTTCAGAGTAAATGGTGTTCAGATTAATTTCGGATTCCAGATCGATCAGTTATCATTAATGATGATTATGATCATTACAGGTATTGGTTCTTTAATTCACCTGTACTCTATCGGATATATGAGTCATGATAAAGGTTTCTTTAAGTTTTTTACTTATTTAAATCTGTTTATCTTCTCCATGTTACTATTGGTAATGGGAAGCAACTACCTGATCTTATTCATCGGATGGGAAGGTGTAGGATTGTGTTCTTATTTACTGATCGGATTCTGGTACACCAACGAAGAATATGGTAAAGCAGCAAGAAAAGCTTTCATCATGAACAGAATTGGTGACCTTGCGTTGCTAATTGGTATCTTTATGATAGCAGGACAAACTAACGCTGTTGATTACCTTACAGTAGCAGAAAACGCAGGAAAATTTGAATTAGACGGAAGTGTAATTATCTTTATTACGGCGAGTTTATTTATTGGTGCAACGGGTAAATCTGCCCAGGTTCCATTATATACTTGGCTACCGGATGCGATGGCTGGTCCAACTCCTGTTTCTGCATTAATTCACGCGGCAACGATGGTAACGGCGGGTATCTATTTGGTAGTAAGATCAAACTTCTTATTTACGTTGGCACCAACTGTTCAGGGAGGAATTTTATTTATTGGATTCTTAACGGCTGCTTTGGCAGGATTCTATGCATTACGTCAGAACGATATCAAAAAAGTATTGGCATATTCTACGGTTTCTCAACTTGGATTTATGTTCATCGCTTTAGGTCTTGGAGCATATACTACAGCTATGTTCCACGTAATGACGCACGCTTTCTTCAAAGCATTATTATTCTTGGGAGCGGGTTCTGTAATTCACGCAATGAGCAACGAGCAGGATATGCGTTTCATGGGAGGTTTGAAAAAATATATCCCAATTACTCACGCAACTTTCCTAATCGGAACATTGGCAATCTCAGGATTCCCTTTATTATCAGGGATGATTTCTAAAGACGAAATTTTAGTAGCAGCTTTCGCTAAAAACCCTATCTACTGGGTAATGCTATTTATTCTAGCGGCAATAACTGCAACTTATATGTTCAGATTATACTATTTAACTTTCCACGGAGAGTTCAGAGGTACTGAAGATCAAAAACACCATTTACACGAAAGTCCAACGAATATGACATTACCATTGATCGTATTGGCTATTCTTTCTGTTTTGGGTGGTTTAATTAACCTTCCTCACTTCATCGGTCACGGTCATTACGCAAAATTAATGGAGTGGTTGAAACCGGTTCTTACCGAGGAAAGCTTTAATCAAATGGAGACTACTCTTTCAGGAGTTCCGTTTGGTACTGAAATGATACTTTTAGGAGCAACTGTTTTAATGTTCTTCTGTGTTTGGTTCATTGTTAAAAATACGTATGTTAATAAGAAAAAACAGGCGTTACCGGAAGAGCTGTACACAGGATGGGAGAAACTGTCTGCTAAAAAATTATATATTGACGAACTTTACAATGCATTAATTGTAAAAACTGTTGAAGGATTAGGACGTGGAGGAAAGATGTTTGATAAAGGTGTTCTTGATCGTATTGTAGACTTCGTAGGTGAAGGCGCTGAAGACAGCGGAAAAGCTATGAAGCGTATTCAAAACGGAAATGTCGAGAACTACATTTTGATCATGTCTTTAGCGGTGGGAATTATACTGATTGTTAACTTTATATTACAATAATGTCTGGTTTATTATTAACATTATTACTATTACCTCTAGTAGGTTCGGGATTAGTTTTTGCATGGAAGAGTAATTCCAGCAAATATTTGGCATTGGTAATTGCATTGGTACAGATGCTTCTTACTTTCTACATTCTTTCGGATTTCAATTTTGAACCGACTGTAGACAGTAAACTGCAATACGAAATCACTTACCCTTGGTCGCAATTCATCAAAAGTACACTTCACTTCGGGATCGATGGGATGAGTATGCTGCTGTTATTGTTGACCAATATTCTGGCGCCAATCATTATTTTATCTTCTTTTAATGAAAATGTAAGCTACAGAAATACGTTCTACGGTTTGATATTGCTGATGCAGTTCGGATTAATAGGCGTTTTCACTTCGCTTGACGGATTATTATTCTACATTTTCTGGGAAGTAACGTTGATTCCGATCTGGTTTATCGCCGGACTTTGGGGTCAGGAAAATAAAAGATTTGAATTCACTACGAAATTCTTTGTCTATACATTTGTAGGATCATTATTCATGTTAGCAGGATTGATTTATGTTTACAATCACTCTGCATCATTTGCATTAACTGATTTATACAATGCTCAGCTAAACGAAACGCAACAGACTGTGGTATTCTGGTTTATTTTCTTTGCTTTTGCAGTGAAATTACCGGTATTTCCTTTCCATACCTGGCAGCCGGATACTTATACCTATTCGCCGACACAAGGTTCGATGCTTTTATCAGGGATCATGTTGAAAATGGCAGTATATGGCGTTATGCGCTATCTATTACCAATCACTCCCCTTCCGATTGCAGGAATTTCGGGACAGATTGTAATTATTTTGGCAATTGTAGGCATTGTACACGGTGCATTAATTGCGATCATCCAATCAGATATGAAGAGAATCATTGCGTATTCTTCTTTTTCTCACGTTGGATTGATGGTAGCAGGTATTTTTGCTTCCGCAGTGATTACTTTAAGAGGAACTTTCAATCTTGAAGGTGCTGAAGGCGCGCTGGTACAGACTTTCGCTCACGGTATCAACGTAGTGGGTCTATTCTACTGTTGTGATATTTTATACAAAAGATTTAAATCAAGAGACATCAGACAGATGGGAGGTCTTGCAAAAGTAGCTCCTAAGTTTGCCGTATTATTCTTAATCATTATATTAGGTTCAATGGGTGTTCCATTGACTAACGGGTTCGTGGGAGAGTTTATCTTGTTGAAAGCTGTATATGATTTTAACGGATTGGCAGCAGTAGTTGCAGGCCTTACTATTATTCTTGCCGCAGTTTATCTATTGAGATTCTATGGTAAAGCAATGTTCGGGCAAGGTGATGATGCAGTATTAAGTACAGCAAAAGATTTATCTGCTGTAGAATTCTCTGTATTGGCAAGTTTAGCGGTTTTTGTGATTGTATTTGGTATTTTTCCACAGCCGATCATCGATATGGTGCATAATTCTGTGAAGTTTATTTACCTATCAATGGCCAGTTAAAATTAAAAGATTTAAAAATTAAAAAATTAGCAGATTAGGAAATGAGCAATCAGAATTTTTATCTAATGTCTCAAATCTCACATCTCAAATCTATATTATGAGTGTTTTAATTATTGTTTTCCTAACGGCAGTTGTTGCGTTATTTTCAGGAGTTTTTGAACAAGGGAAATTCGCAAGATACATTGGAATTTTGGGATTAATCATCGCATTATGTGTAAGTTTCATGCCAGAACTTGCTTTTTTCGAAAAGTACAGACATATGTATGAATATACAGCAAATACGGCTTTGTTTACCAAAGTATCCATCGTAACGACATTATTACTATTCTTTTTGGGAGGTTTTGCATTCAGCAACCACAGAAGCCACCAGTCAGAATTATACGCATTAATGCTTTTTGCGCTTTGTGGCGGAATTATCCTTTTCGGATACCAAAATATGGTAACGCTATTCCTGGGAGTTGAAATTCTTTCTATTCCTCTATATGTAATGGCGGGAGCTAACAAAACTGATCTTAGATCAAACGAAGCTTCTATAAAATATTTCCTGATGGGTGCATTTGCGACAGGTTTCCTGTTGTTTGGTATTGCATTTATTTACGGAAGTGTAGGAAGTTTTGATTTATATACCATTCAGAATTTCGGAGTCTCAAACCCTAAAAATGTTATGTTCATTTTGGGAGTTTTATTAATTCTTTGTGCATTGGCATTCAAAGTGGCATTAGCACCTTTCCATATGTGGAGTCCTGATGTATATTTCGGTGCGCCTTCATTAATCACAGCTTTTATGGCAAGTGTGGTGAAAATCTCAGGATTTTTCGCATTATTCAGATTAATGACCATCGGGTTCTCTGGAGTTACAAGTGAATGGATCAATGTTTTCGGAGTATTTTTAATTATCACATTGCTTTTGGCAAACGTAATGGGACTTGCTCAGACAAATGCGAAAAGAATGTTGGCATACTCTTCAGTTTCTCACGCAGGATATATCGGGTTGGTTTTCTTCGGAATGACAAGCCTTTCTACATACAGTTTAGCATTTTATTTATTTGCGTATTCTTTATCAACAATAGGCGTTTTCATGTGTTTAATTTATGTTGAAAAGCTAAAAAGAGAGACTTCTTTCGGAGCATTTAAAGGATTGGCAAAAACAGAACCTTTATTGGCAACGGTAGCAGCAATCTCTATGCTTTCCATGGCGGGAGTTCCGTTAACTGCTGGTTTCATGGGTAAATTCTCTTTATTTGCTCAGGCAATGAAATCTACAAACGGTACTTTCTTAGTATTGGTTGCTGTTTTAGGATCTGCTATTTCAATTGCTTACTATTTGAGATTAATTATCTCTATGTTTTTCTTTAAAGAAACGACATTCAAATCTTCAGAAAAAGTAACATTAACTTACAATATTGTTGGAGTTTTCGTTATCGCCTCTCTTATCATTTTAGGTGTTGCACCTGATTTATTTTCGACAGTTTTCGGATTGTAAAATTTGAATTTTAAAATATAAAGCACAGCAGAAATGTTGTGCTTTTTTTATTTAATTATATCCAATCCTGAACATTTTTTTGTGATATCGTCTTGTATATCTGATTTAATTTTTTAATTTTGATTTACAAAACACAACACAATGAAAAATAATTTCCCTCGGAAGGATTTTCTTTTCTTTCCAATTAGCAATATTTCTATTGCTGTCTTTGTACCATCTTCATTGAAAATATTTACCGTATGAACTTCTTTTTGCAGACTCATATTGTAAAACCTGGGGAAACATTGAAGCAAATCGCAGCAATGTACCACATCCCAGATGTTGAAATTTTAAAATATTATCATTATCAGAATGTTCCTAAAAATGCCAACCATTTGGACACAATTCTTTTAGCCGGACAGGAAATTTTTGTTCCCAACCGGAAAGAGATTGAAAAAATCCTTCAAATCAGAAATCAACGTATTGAAGAAAAAAATTTCCTGGCCAATTCATTAATAGAGAACAATACACTTCTTCCCCATTTTGTAAAGATCAATCATCATTTCATTATTAATATTAAAGATTTTTCTGATGATGATCTTAATAATGAAAGCCATATTGAAGTTCATTTGAAATATTTGGGAAAACAAGAACAGCATTATGTTTTTTCGTATCATAAAAAACTAATTTCCGTGAATGGAGAACAACCTGATCTAAAGATATATGAACTCGCATCAAAATGTACACAATGTTTATTTCCTGTTGAATTTGAAATTGATGAAAAAGGAAAGATCAGGAACCTCAGCAATTACAGACAAATTCTGAATAACTGGAAAAAAATCAGACAAAAGCTACAACATGAGTACCAGGATTCTTATTCTTTAGATTATATTGATGATGTAAATGATTCCATGGATGTACGGGAAGAACTGATTGAAACTTTTAACAGAGATATCTTTCTACAATTTATTTTTGCTTCTTATTTCAAAAAATTCCATCAGGGAAATGTGGAAATCAATGAAAGGCTGACAGAGCATCTGATATTATTTCAAAGTCAATATTCTATCAGCGTAGATGATCATAAAATTTGTATTAATCAGCATTCTCAATGCACAGACTCCCGAAGTCAGCAGGAAATCATCAATCACATAAAACCAAGTTCAAATCAGCACAATGAAAATGAATTATTGGAATCGGAAATTACAGCCAGTTACAATTTAGAGAAAAATGATAAAATACTGCGTCAAGCTCACGTAACTTTTGAATCATATTTATATAACATGAAAGACCGCAGAGAGATTAAAATAGAGATGAAATAATTTAAATACTTGAAAAACATACAACACAAATGAAAGAATATCAAGTTAAAAAAGGCGATACTTTATCTTCCCTTGCCGAAGGATTAGGATTACCCAATGCCTATTCCCTCAAAATTTTTCACAACTTCAAAGGTCCGATTGAAAGAGGAATCGGAAATGAAATCAAAGAAGGAATAATTTTGACAATCCCTGAACCTCATGAGGTAGACCTCATCAATGCAGAGTACGCAGAGTATGCAAAGAAGGCAGAAGAAACAAAAGCAGACATCAAAGAGTTTTCGCTCGAAAATAAAAATCCGGATTCTGAGCAGGAAAAAACCGCTGAAGAAGATCAAAAAGAATCCAAAGAAAAATCTGCAGACGAACATGACGGAAAACTTTTTGTCATCCAGAAAGGAAAAGCCATTTGTGATAAAGGCACAAAATTCCCACAATTTAAAGTGACCAGTCACAGGAAGCATTATATCAATAATGAAAATGCTTCGGATGATTTTCTTGCCGTTACGGAAAATGATGTGCTTTTCAATCCTCCTGCGGTTCCATTTGGAAACTGCTCGTTACAGAATAACCAACCCTGCACCTTTGCAGCAGCCGGAAAATGGAAGAAAATCTATAAAGACGTAAAAGTTTTAGATAATGCTCTACTTACGGAAATCTCAGAACTTCAATGCTCCGCCGGAGGAAAAATAAAGGTAATGGATCACGGGCAGCGATCTGAACTGAGCAAACAGAATTTTAAAAATGTTGATGAGAAGATTCACGGGTATATAAATCCACTGGTGGATCTTCGAAAATTTAATAACAGACTTGAGGAAGACGATTTATATTCTTAAAAATACAAAAAATGATAAACTTAGTTATTTCAGGCAGCACAAATCCCATCATTGGAAAAGAAACTTTTTACAGTATTTTTCCTGTAGGACTTAATACAGTAATACAGAATCCGCTCTCCCCTATTTCCACTGAAAAAGCGCATTGGGAAATCCTTGTTCTGGAAAAAAGAAGATGGAGAAAAACCAATGGAAACACGAAAATCGGTGATACGGTTTCTTTTAATTTCAAGCAAAGCAGTGCCGCAAGAGAAGGTTTAAAAATTGTCGTAACACGAGGAAACAGCAAAGGAGAACTTATTATTAAACCTCAACGGGCGGGAAATCCAAAAGTAAATTCTGTTTCGTTATTTGATAAAAATTATAATAAAATCACCAAACCATTAAACTATGCCGATACCATCATCGCAAGAGCACATTGCAATGATATGGAGGGAGAAACAATTTATTTCACACTTTGGGAAGATGATGCAATTGGAGGAGGGCATGATGAGATTAATCAAATCAACAAGATTAATCCTATTCCACTTTCGAATACTGTTATGGAAGGAAAAGCCGAAGTAAAATTTAATATGGCACTTTATAATGGCTTCCAGAATTGCAGATATGCAGGTCGCCAAAGGAGATAAAAGCGAAGGTAAAAACCACGAATATTATGTAACCGTAGATTATTACGGAAAAATAGCCGGAGAAAGTAAAAATATTAATATCAAAAACCCAAATGACAATCCAATCCAGAGAGCATATGAACTTCAATATCCTGAAAGAGTTCCACAGAAACCCCAACAGCCCAACAAAAGACCTATCCCACCTCCCGTAAAACCTAAAAAAGATACTTTTAAAGCTCCGATAACGGCCGGTGCAAAAACAAAAGCTCCGGATCCTAAAGGAAAAATATTAAGTACACATTTCGTAAATTTAGCTCAGCAGCCCATACAATATCTACAGATGGGAGTTCCTTTCTATGCGAAGATACGATCTCAGGGAATGAAAGGAAAAACTGTAAAACTGAACCTTTTTGAAGATGACACTTTTGATGATTTGGTATATGAGCAAAATGTAACCTTAACAAGTGATGTATGCTTGTGTAAGATTACAATTACAGATAAAATGCGGGAAAAAGGAGGCGATCTCTACGGACAGCAATATTTTATAGAAATTGAATACTCGGCACAAAGTGTAAAATCTTCTGTCCTGAATTTGAGAGACGATGCAATTTTAACAAAACTGAAAACCGCGGTGAGTACTGCGGGAGTGAAGAAGCAGGAAATATTGAAGGACAAAGAAAGTAAATGTTTCTGTAATAAAGATTTTACAGAAGCTGATGTCAAAAAATTTGTAAAGCTATTAAAAGGCTCTGAAATTATTTGGGAAGGTCAGGTATTACGAGGTGGAAGAAGGGCAGAATGTAATATCAGCGATAAGTCTTTTTCAAAATTAACAAATGCTCTTAATTCTGCTTTTAAGAAATATAAAATAAATACTTGTGCTCAAAAGATGCATTTTCTGGCACAAGTAACAGAAGAAACAGGGACATTCAGCCTTTCTGAAGAAACAGCCGGACAGTATGCTTCCAGTCAAAGTATCTATAAAGGAAGAGGATTGTTACAACTTACGGGAATTAAAAATAATACAGGATTATACAATAATCCTGGTCCCTACCAAAATTACGCTGATTATAAAAACGATCAAAATATTGTAAGAAATCCAAATATAGTTGCTAATGATGTTAATTACTGCATTGATAGCGGAGCTTGGATTTGGAGTGTCAATAAGAAAATGCCAAATGCGCCTTCTGAGGCTGTTGATCGATGGGGAAAAGAAACTTCTGGAAAATCACTTAATGAATTGGCTGAATTTGGAGATAAATATTTAGAGCTAATATCTGTTCTTCTAAATGGGAGAAATAAAGATACCGATATGCCAAATGGATGGGCAAAAAGACAAGCTAACTATAAATTATTAAAAACAGGATTTTTCATTTATGAAAAATTTCATGGAAACCAAGCCATGAAATCAAAAAATGCTCAAGACATTGCAACATTTAATATATATCACAACGGTAAAATTGAGAAATATATACCAAAAAATATTAAATCAGGATATGAAGGGATGTACAAATATTTATATTATGATATAAATAATAATGAACATGAAATTTGTATGGTTGATTTTATTTCTGTTAATAAAAGACAAAATGGGTCTACTATTAACTCAATCCCCAGAGGTTATATTAAAACATACTCATATCCCCAAGGCGGTAATGCAAGAACAGCATACGTTTATGCAAATGGAGATATTTGCGTAGAAGGTACGGGTTATGGATTTAAAAAATATCCGAAAGGCATAGGAAAGGTTGAACTCGTGAGAATGAAAGATAGTTTAAGTTACGAAAAAGATAATGTAAGAATTTTTTATTCCTTTAAAAACTCACAAAGGAGGTATTGCAATCCTGAAAGCTACGCAGCATTCCTAGGAGCCCTTGCAGCACTTAATAGGACTGATGTTTTATGTACAGGAATGTGCTTTGAAGATGCAACAAGTTATCCTAGTGTAACTCACCCTAACGGTGACAGTGCCGATACTGCATATTTTCCAACTTTAGCTTTAGAACAAAAAAAAGTAAATGCATTTAAAAGTTTTAATTTTAAAAATATCTATCGTGGTGGTTCAGGATGGTATCCAAATTTGATTGGAACAAAATATTCTAGAGGACATGAGGATCATTTACACGCTGGTGACTTTGACTCAAATATTGTAATTATAATAAAAGAATAATATGAAAAAATGTTTAATATACTTAATGATTGTATTGATTAATTACTGTTGTAAAAAAGATGATATACAACAAGATTATAATAAAAAAAACTTCCAAACTAAAAAAGAGATTGAAGATTCTACAAGTATATCCCACCTTCCAATTGGAGATGAAAAAATAAAAGATTTTGATTTTCCAGAGATATGGGATAATTTACAAGAATTAGATGATACAAATCCTCATTTTACCATCAACAAAATATCAAAGACAGGATATGATTCAATGTTTTATTTTATTGAAAAAAACGCCAATCAGTATTACAATTCTTTAATTTTAGATAAAACAAATCATAGTATTAAACTCCCTCACAAAGAAACTAATGGCTTGTTAAAGCTTTACGATAATTCTGTAGTATTGGATTCTGCTTATTATATTAGTACATTATCTAATAAACCCAATTTTACTTTGAAACTTTATAAAAATGGCAATAAATACAAATCATTTTTAGTCGGTGAAAATAATAAAAAATCATTTGATTATTTATCTTTAATAACATTCGATAAATTTAAAAATCCTATAGATTTTAAAATTATTTATTACAATAATTATGACGACATTCAAAGCTACAAGAGATTCTTTTATCTAGATAATGCTAATAATATCTACATAAAAGATTTTATCGTTGATGAACTTTCAACCCAAAACTCAAAATATAATTCTTATAAAATTTCAAATAATGGAACTTTTCAAAAAAATTAAGTACTCACTTTTAACTGTTATTTTATTAACAATTTTTAATATTTGCTGTACTAAGAAAAAAAAAACTGTATTTTCTAATCAACAAAATAGCTATTTAGGAGATTCTACTTTATCCGAGAAAAACTATTTTAAAACCTTAGTTCATGGAGATACGTATTCAATTTTAAACAAAAAAAACGAAAAGTATAAAAAGTTTTATTCTACATATGATGAGAATAGAATTAGTTTATCTAATGATATTTCAATAAAAATTATAAATGAAAAATTAAGCAGTAAAGACAACTTAAAAATTAACCTTTATACATTTAATAAGAATAAGAAAATAGATTCTATCCGTTTTTATAGAAATATTTCAGGCAAAAATTACGAAAAATATAATTGTTTATCTTTTTTTGATAAAAAAAACAATAAAATTTGGCAAATAAATTATTTTCCATCAGATTTTGAAAAATCCGTTAATATAATTTCATACTTAGAAATGAGTATAAAGCCTGACGGTACTATTAAAAAAGATTCACTTCGTTATCTGGATGAATCATTAGAGGTTATTATGCAAGACAATAATCTTTATTATTAAGGAAATAATAAATTTATACAAATAAATACAGACACTTCCTATCGCAATTACATCTTTAATTGCGATTTTTCAACTATAAGCTGTAAAAAGAATCGCCAAAAATCCCGCATTTTTCATAACTTTACTTGAAATTTTAGTTTTGTCGAATATCTACAAAAGAGACTCCCCCTTTCAGGTTTACATTTCATTCAAAAAGTATTTGGATGTGTTGGAACATATCCGATATAACGACCGTTTAGAATATCGTGTAAATTATGCTAAATCTCTGATTGACAAAACAAAGAATTTCCAGGAGCTCAGAGATGGATTTCAGGATTTAAGTCTGTTGGATAAATATGAAGACCTCATCAAACTCTTACTGGCAGACCTTTTCCCTACGGGCCTCACCAACAACGAAATTAAAGCAGCAAGTATTCCGCTTTCGAATATTACTTTTAATTACACCGAAAGATTTAAAAACATATTAAAAGATGCCGGAAAAGATTTTGAAATAGAATTAAGAAATATCGACGACGATGAATTTTATGTTTTCTGTTGCTGTTTGATTTTACAGGCTTATTTCAAAAAAGACATCAAAACTTTTATTCCGTTTTATTATGACATTCCCAATAAACAGGGAATTATGAAGCATTATAAAATCACGGTAAATTCAGATTTCAGTGATGTCTACCCTACCGAAGATGCAAAAATTCCGGATGATGATATTCTGGAAATGCTGTTGGAAAACCTGGATGACATTAAACTTTGGAAAAAATATTTCCCGTCAAAGTCATGGATTTTGAGTGGTTTCAGCATTATTTCATTAGTAGATTGTACTGCCGAAGTAGCTTTATCAGATCTGAAATCGAGCATGATTAAAATTGATCCTGAAAACCTCATTCCTGACGGAAATTTAACGGAAATTTTTAAATCTTATTTTGATGTTGCCGAACTTAATTTCGGATTGATGTTTTTCAATAAAAAAGACAAAAGACTGGAAAAACTTCCGATTTATGAAAATATTTTTACCAACCATATTCTTGATTTCTGGATCAATACTTTTGATGAAGAAGTTCGTCAGACCGCTTTCGAGAATTTCAATTATAATTCCCGCCCCATCGTTGTCTCAAACGTAGATCATCTAGATTCGGAGATAAAAAAAGTGCCGTCGTTCAGCATTCTGAAAGAAAATAATATCAACAGTTTCATGGTGATTCCTATTATGAGGGATAACGAATTGTTGGCTATTATGGAATTTACATCTCCTGAACCCAACAGTTTAAACGGATTAAAACTCAAGAAACTGGAATTTTTTGCCGATATCATTATTTTTTCACTTAACCGATTTAGTTTTGAAAGAAATAATCAGATTGAAGCTATTATTCAAAGGGAATATACGACGATTCACGATAGTGTGGTATGGAAATTCCGCAGTGAGGCAGAAAAATATTTTAACGCATCTTTAGGCAGAAAAATATATACTTTAAAGCAGATTTTGTTTAAAAATCTGACTCCGCTGTTTGGGTTTTCCGATATTCGAGCCTCTTCTGAAAAACGTTTTAACCTCATGTTGGAAGATCTTAATCAGCAGATTGACTGTCTTCATAATATTTTTTCATTAATAAATTCTGATTCCGAAAAATATCTGCTCGCACTGGAAATTTTTGAAAATGAACTCAATAATGAAATTAAAGCCGATACAGAACAGCGCCTTCAAAGATTATTGAGAGATGAAATTCATCCTTTTCTGCAGGCAAAATTGGAAATTAAATCCTCCAGTGAGATTAAAGCAAAAATCAAAGATTACTTTATGCAGGTTTTTACCCAGAATGATCTTTTTTATGCCAACAGAAAAAGCCTTGATGATTCTATTACATTGGTTAACAGAAAACTGGCAGATATTTTAGATGAAGGTCAGGTAAGTGCCCAACAGATTTTCCCGCATTATTATGAAAGATTTAAATCTGACGGTGTGGAGCACAATTTATATACCGGACAAAATATTGCCCCGGATCTTCATTATCATTCAAAGGTCGTTCATAAACTGAGATATTGGCAACTGAAAACAATCTGCACGATGGAACGTGAGTTTCAGACTTTTAAGAAAACACTTCCGATTGCGATGGATATTGCATCTTTAATTTTTGTTTACAATGAAAAAATAGACATCCGTTTCAGAATGGATGAAAAGCGTTTTGATGTAGACGGAGCATATAATTCTTATTATGAAATCATCAAAAAACGTCTGGATAAAGCTCATGTAAAAGATTCTACCGACAGAATTACCTGTCCTGGGAAAATTACAATCGTCTATTTCGGAATGGAAAATCAAAAAGAATATTTAGATTATATCAACAAATTGCAGAAAAAAGAAATTCTTATGAATGATATTGAATTTTTAAAAGTTGAAGATCTTCAGGGAATTACAGGACTTTTAGCATTAAGAGTTTCAATTAATAAGATTAATCAACAAAATAAGAATCCGGTTTTTTAATAAGTTCACCCTGTGGAATTTCCGCCTGTTCAAAAATTGAAAATTCGATGGTTCTGCAAATACTGTTAAGTGCCAAATCATTGTCTTCTTCCCCGAAAGGTTCAGCAATCTCCTGAATAATTGCATCCAGCGCAATGAAAGTGTAGCTTATCAAAAGAACAATCAAAGGCATCATCCAATCCAAAGAATCAACTAACCCAAAAGGCAGCCAAAAGCAATAAAGATAAACCGTTCGATGCAGCAAAACGCTATAAGCAAAAGGCAAAGGCGTATTATAAATTCTCTCGCAACCACCGGAAATATTTGAAATTGCAAAATCCCATGAAAATAGCCAACGCCAAACCGATTAATGTGAAAATTGTAGGATTAAGATGTACTTTATAATCAAATATTTTTCCTTTAAAAAAGTAAATCGCCAAAGAAAACAATGTAATGGTAACAAGCTGAACAACAATTTTCTTTAATACAGAACCTTTCCATATAAAAAGCATTCTCAGCCAGTTGGTACGCTGTCTTACAATCATTTTCTTATTTTAAGTTTACTGTTTAAAGTGAAAGAAATGCATATCCGAATGATAATACCGAAATAATGATTCCCGCCATAAAAATCTGATACGTGATTGATAAAAGTTTGTATTTTCTGTCTAAAACTTTTCCAAGATAATATAAATCCTTTACCATAGAATCGTAAATATAATCACGATCTTTAATCAAAATATTCATTGCATCCTGATAATCGCTGAATAACATACTATTAAAATTACCAAAGAACAAAAGATTTACTTTTCTGTCTGCAACATCCTGTAACGTAAATCTTGCTTTCGTAACATTAGGTTTTGTTGATAAAATCGCAAATACGATCGTTAAAACAGCCGATAACAACAATATAAAACTCGGAATAATTAAATGTGAGTTTTTCGGAGTATCTAACTTAGGAACTAAAACGGAAAGACAAACGGAGATTATAATTGCATTTACAGAAAGTAAAATATTCGCCTTACTGTCTGCAATATCGCTTAATCTGGTATGATTGCTCAATGTCACTCTGAACAATGTGTCAACACTTCTGTCCGGTTTTGCCTCCTTTTCTTTCTCTTTTTTATTTTCAGAAGAGTCTTTTTTATCCTCTTCTTTTTCCAATTTTTTAGAGATCTTCTTAATATTTTTCTCTTTCAACGGCTGCCAGTTTTGTTTAGCATAATCGGTGTAAAATTTGTGCTTATTCTTCAGCATATCAAGATTGCCCTCATTCCATTCGTCGTTAGAGAAACATCTTACGTTGGTAAGTTCCCATTCTTTTCTCAATGCATCAGAAATATCATTATAATCGTGACTCGCAAAGTGGCTGCAATCGGCATCTTTTACGATTTGCTCTAATAGATTCTTGGGTTCATACGTGATTTTTGTAGCCAGAATTAATTTAGAAACGTCTTCAATATAATTTTCAGAATAATTTTCATTTTGAAGAAAATTTTTCAAAACATCGACACCTTTTTCTTCGTGATCTTTGGCACATTCTATGTATCCTGTATCGTGAAACCAAAGTGCTAATAAGACTTTTTCCTGATCCTCACCAGACACAGGGGTGTTTTTCATAATTTCTTCAGCTTTGTTCACCGTATACGTAGTATGTATAAAATTATGATAAAAATATACTGAAGATAACTTATCTTTGAATAAGGTTTCAACGTAATCTTTGGCTTTTTGTAAAATGCTCATCACTGAAATTTAGTTAATGTAAATTTATGAATTTATCCTTTAAAACTAATCTAAAAAATACTTCTGTTATCCTCAGAGTAGTATTGTCTGCCGGAGTTCTGTATTCCTGCGCAACATATAACGTAAAAAAGGGTAAAAACTTATCTGAATTAAAAAATTCTGACGGCAAATCTGAGACCGATTTTAAAGTTTTCTTAATTGGTGATGCAGGAAATGCAGATCAACCACAATCCCAGCACACTCTTGATCTTCTTCAAAAGCAGCTTGAGTCTGCCGACAAAAATTCTATGCTGATCTTTTTGGGAGATAACATCTACCCTTCAGGAATGCCGAAAGAGAATGATAAAAACTATGCTTTAGCAAAACAAAAGCTTGAAGACCAATTGGCGATCACCAAAAACTTCAAGGGGAAAACGTTGGTAATTCCCGGAAATCATGATTGGTATAATGGGTTAGACGGTTTAAAATCTCAGCAGGAGTTTGTCATCAATTATTTTAATGACAAAAAAGCTTTTCTTCCGAAAAACTCATGCCCGATTGATGATATTAATTTAACAAAAGACATCAAACTGATTGTCATTGATACAGAATGGATGTTGGTAAACTGGGATAAATACCCCGGAATCAATAAAAATTGCGACATCAAAACCCGTGAAGATTTTTTTGATGAATTTAAAGATTTGGTTAATAAAAGTCAGGACAAAAGAATCATCGTGGCATTTCATCATCCTGTAATCAGCAGCGGAACTCACGCAGGTTATAATTCTGCAAAGTCAAATTTATTTCCTTTAAAAAGCAAAATTCCTGTCCCAGGTGTTGCGAGTTTAATTAATGTAGTAAGAAGTGCGTCGGGAGCGAATCCTGAAGACATCAACAATAAACATTATGCAGATTTAGCCAACAGACTGAAAAGTATTGTTCAGGAAAAAGAGAATATTATTTTTGTTTCGGGGCACGATCATAATTTACAATATCATCAGGAAAGAAATATCCGACAAATTATCAGCGGAGCCGGCTCAAAAACCGATCCTGCAACGATAGATCATACTACCGATTTTTCCTACGGAGGAAGCGGTTTTGCCGTTTTAAATATTAGAAAAGACCAAAGTTCTGATGTTGAATATTTTTCGACAAAGAATGATAATTTAGAAAAACTTTCACATATTCAGGTGACAGATAAACCGAAAGAATTTATCAATAATTACCCGAGTTCTTTACCTTCAAATGTTTCATCAACAATTTATACTCAAAAATTAACAGAAAAAGGAAAAGTATACAGATGGCTTTGGGGAGAGCATTATAGAAAATATTACGGAATGCAGATCGATGCTCCGACAGCCAATATTTCTACTCTTGACGGTGGTTATACCCCATTCAGAGAAGGCGGTGGAAACCAGTCAAACAGTTTACGATTAAAAGCTCAGGACGGACAGGAATTTGTGATGAGAGGAGTTAAGAAAAGCGCTGTCCGCTTCCTGAACAATATGGCTTTCAAGAAAAGTACGTTCGGAAATGAACTTAACAATACATTCCCTGAAAAATTTCTATTAGATTTTTATACCACCAATCATCCTTTCACACCATTTGCGATTGGAAATATGGCAGATAAGATCAATCTTTTCCACAGTAATCCAAGATTGTATTATATTCCTAAACAACAGGCTTTGGGCGAATATAATTTGAATTATGGTGACGAAATGTACATGATTGAGGAACGTTTTTCTTCTGATCCGAAAACATTGGCTTCATTAGATAATGCAAAAGATATTGTTTCAACAGATGATGTCCTGAAAAATTTTAATAAAAATTACAAATATTCGGTAGATCATGAAACGTATATCAGAGCGAGAATATTTGATATGCTGATTGGCGATTGGGACAGACATTCCGACCAATGGAAATGGGCAGAATATAAGGATGGTGACAAAACAATTTACAAACCGATTCCGCGTGACAGAGATCAGGCATTCAGTAAATATGATGGTGCTGCCTTCAAAGTGATCATGAATATTCCGGCCATCCGCCACATGAAAACTTTTAAAGATGATATCAAAAGCGTAAAATGGCTGGCGATGGAACCTTACCCTATGGATTTGGTTTTCCTGAAAGGGGCGACGGAAGAAGAATGGATTGCCCAGGCAAAATATATTCAGGAACATCTGACGGATAAAGATATAGATGAAGCATTCACTAATTTACCTAAGGAAGTTCAGGACGCAACCATTGCAGATATTCAAAGAAAATTAAAATTAAGAAAAACAAAATTAGAGACATACGCTTCTCAATATTATAATGTTTTACAGAAAAAAGTTCCGTTAGCCGGAACGGTAAATCCTGACAAATTTGTCATTACAAAAACAGGAAATACAGTGAATGTAAAACAATATAAATTAGACAAAAACCAGGAAAATCCTGAATTGGTGTTTGAAAAAACATATGATGATTCCAAAACAAAAGAACTTTGGATCTATGGACTTGAAGATGACGATATTTATGAAGTTTCGGGCGACGGAAAACCTAAGATGAATATTCGGTTAATTGGAGGTTATAATAATGACACTTACAATGTTGCGAGCGGAAGTAAGATTAAAATTTACGATTTCAAGTCTCAAAAAAACACCTATAATACACACGGTGCCACAAAAAATATTTCGGACGATTATGACATCAATACCTATAACTATAAACATCCGAAATATAATTTCTTTGCAGGATACCCGAATGCAGATTACAATCCGGATGATGGGGTAATTTTAGGAGTTTTGGCAAACTTTACGGTGAATAATTTCATCAGAGATCCTTACACTCAGAAACACAGTTTAAAAGTTAATTTTTATACTGCGACAGGTGGTTTCAATGCAGCTTATAAAGGAATTTTCAAGAAAGCGATCGGAAGCTGGGATTTTAACATGGATGCAGGATTTACTACGCCACGATTTGCAGAAAACTTTTTTGGATTATCTAATGAGAGCGACTATGATAAGGAAGTGGTAGAAAGAAAATATAACAGAGCGAGGATTTCAAAAATCAATTTTGCACCGTCAATTTCCAAAAAGAGCTGGTCGAATATTTTTAATCAATTTCAGTTAACTTTTGAAAATAATAAAGTTCAGAGAAATGACGACCGTTTTGTGGATGTGTCTCCAGACGTGAGACCTGAAGTATTTACCAATCAGCAGTTTGGAGGAGCAAATTACACATTTGCCTATAAAAATTTAGATAATACTGCTTTTCCTACTTTAGGAATGGAATTTAAAGTGAATGCCGACTGGAAAACGAATTTATCTGATTTCAACAGAAACTTTTTGATTTTGAGCGGAACATTATCTTTAGATCACAGATTGGATAAAAGAGGAAATTTTGTATTTGCCAATTCCAGTAACGGAAGATGGATCAACAATAATAATTTTGAATTCTATCAGGCAGCAGCAATTGGTGGAAACAACGGAATGAGAGCTTTCAGAAACGAAAGATTTTCGGGAAGATCATATTTTACCAATAACTCTGAAATTCGTTGGGATTTCGGAAGAGTAAAAAATAATATTGTTCCTGCAAATATGGGAATTTTATTAGGTTACGATGTTGGAAGAGTTTGGAATGACAATGAAGATTCCAGAAAATGGCATCAGTCAGTAGGGGCAGGATTTTGGCTAAGCATCGTTGAAATGTTCTCTGCAAGATTGAATTATTTCTACGGAACCGATGGCGGAAGAATTTCCGGAGGTGTGGGAATGACGTTTTAAATTCAAATTAAAATATTTAATTAGTACAAAAAATCCGCAGAAAATTTTTCTGCGGATTTGCTTTTTACTCTAAAGAAAATTTATAGACATTACCTCCTGTTTTTTTATCCTTTTCATCGGCGATCAGCAATGTTTTATCATCAAGAAAAACAATTGCTTCTTTTTGAGAATTGTGATTCAGTGAAATTTTCTGAATTTTTGTTGTACTGAAATCATTCGGTGAAAATCCGGTTAGCACCTGAATATTTTTGTGATTAAGCAAAACAATTTTATCTTTTGTACTGTTAATGGTTGCAGAAGTAATTGCGGCATCACTGTAACCGCCATCAAGCTTTAATTTACCTACCAGTTTTGCTTCAAAATCTCCTTCTTTATTTGGAATCTGAAAAACTAAAAAAGTTCCGTCAAAACCCTTACTTCTATTTTTTGTGAATAAATAAAAATTCCCGTCCATCTCTACAAAAGCTTCACAATCATATAACCAGTTTGATTTCTTTGGCGGAAATTCTGTCTGTCCTTCATAATGGAATTTTGTAGTCTGAATAACTTTCGTTGACTTTTGAGAATTATCTTTCAAATCCACTTTTAAAATGGCAAGATTCTGTCTGTTGTTATCATTATTTCCAAAATCCCCGATATAAATATTTCCCTGCGAATCTGCTGTAATATCTTCCCAATCATGGTTTTCGGCATTTTCTACCAAAATATCATTAGTAAGATTTCCTTTTTGATCTAATCCGTAAATAACATTTTTATTTCCCTGATCTTCTATCGCCCAGATTGTTTTTTTATCTTTAGACAAAGTTATTCCTGAAACTTCCTTTAGTTTTTTCGGTAAAGAAAATTCTACTTTCAATTCATCACTTTTTACAGAATCCTGACTTTTCGGATTGCAGCTTCCTAACATAAATACCGATAAAATAACAATGCGCAACATATTTATTTTTTTAATTTTTTAAACTGAAAATAAGAATATCTTATATTTTTCTCTAAGTTATTAATAATCCGCTGATGGTACAGGAAAAATCCCGCCGTAAGACCTATTAAACTTCCAATTACTGTATCTATTACTCTTGCATGCATCAAATTTTCAACATTATGATGAACGTCGCTTCCGGTTTCTGCCAGAAGAATTGTCAGTGGTGTAATGAAAGCTACGGCAAAACCATAATTTCTGACAATCAGCAATTCAATAATAAACTGTAAAATTGTGATGATAACGATCATGACTATCTTTTCGGGTTCAAACCACAGAATCAGCCATGCAAAACTTATTCCTATAAAAGTACCTAAAATCCTGTGCATATTTCTCTGTCGCACATGTTCAAAATTTCTCCCCTGAATGATCGCGACTGCCGCAATGGAAATCCAATACGTGTTATTGAACTTCAAAAGATGACCGATAATTAAAGTCAAAGCCATAAAAAATCCGATGATCGTGCTTTCTACAAACTTCGTATATCTTCTTTTGTTAAAGCTTCTTCTCGGAACTGTCACCACTTTACTTTTTTCAATAAAAACAGAATACAGAAAAGCGAATGAACACGACAAAATAGCCCCCATGGCTACCAGCCCTACTTTCGTGGGAATTAATTCCAGATCAAACTTATAGGTGCTCGCCATCGCTGCAACCATGATAAAGAAAAAATTTCCCGGTGGGGGAATTCTGAAATAAGATGAAATAAAGTGGGCTAAAAATGAGATAATTCCCAATGATAATCCGGCAACGTATATATTAAAACTGAAAAATAAACTGATCGTAAACGAAAAAATAATTCCAAAAGAGCAGACTGCCAGATGCACCATTCGTTGGGTAATCGGAGCCGATGTTAAATATAAAATTGTTAAAGCTCCCAAACTCGAAAGTGCACCATAATTGGGTTTTCCTAGAAAATATCCGATGAACAAACAACTTCCGATACACAGCGCAGCCAAAAAAGGAAAATGCCATTTCCTTTTCGTCTGTTTAAATTCCAGCAAATATTGAAAACGATTGGGATTTTGTACTTTCATTTTACAGTAAGCGTTTTGCTTTTTCCCAAAGAATATCCATTTCTTCCAAAGTCATTTCACCTAATTTTAAATCTGCCTCAGCTGCAAGCTGTTCCATTTTCTGAAATCTTGAAATGAATTTTATATTGGTTCTTTCCAAGGCTGAATCAGGGTTGATTCCTGAAATTCTTGCGTAATTAATCAAAGAGAAAAACACGTCTCCCAATTCCAGTTCTTTTTTATCCGGATCTGTTTCCTCATGAAACTCCTGAATTTCTTCATCCACTTTTTTCCAGGCATCTTCTGCATCTTGAAATTCGAAACCAATTCCTTTTACTTTATCCTGAATTCTATATGCTTTAACCAGACTTGGCAGGCTTTTCGGAACCCCGCCCAAAATAGATTTGTTTCCTTCTTTCAGTTTTAATTTTTCCCAGTTCTGCTTCACCTCTTCTTCATCTTTCACTTCAGTGTCGCCATAAATATGAGGGTGACGGAAAATTAATTTTTCATTTAAAGAATTAATAACATCTGCAATATCAAAACTTTCTTTCTCGGAACCAATTTTTGCATAAAAAACCAAATGAAGCAGAACATCTCCCAATTCTTTTTTGATTTCCTGTAAATCGCCTTGCAAAATAGCATCCGAAAGTTCATACGTTTCTTCCAATGTCAAATGACGAAGCGATTCTAAGGTCTGCTTTTGATCCCACGGACATTTTTCACGCAAATCATCCATAATATCTAATAATCTTCCGAAAGCTTCTAGTTTTTCCTGTCTGGTATTCATAATTGAGAATTCAAAGTGATACAAATTTAAGGATAAAATAAGGTTTTGAGCCGTAAAATCAATTTATTTCCCCAACCCTGAAGGGAGTAAATTGATTTAATTACACTAATTTCTTCCTCCCTTCAGGGTTGGGAAAAAGAAGGAATTCATCAAAATAAAAAACCTCATCATTTCTGACGAGGTTAATATTATAAATTCAGATAAATGAATTATCCCATTTTTCTGTGTGTGCTTTTTGTAGCTGCTTTTGCACCAGAAGATGCTTTCGCTTTGGGAGCAACCGGCTTATCTGCTTTTGGAGCCGACTTTTTTGGAGCTTCTTTTTCTAAGCTTACTTCTTGTGCGGGCTCACCTTCTAAAGTTTCAGGTTCTGCTTTTACGAAGCTGTCCGGAGTGATATATCCTGCTTTATGCAAAATATTATACCATTGTGCTAATTTCTTAATATCAGAAGCATAAACTCTCTCTGTATCATAATTCGGAAGAGAAGCTGTCATGAATTCTTTCAATTCAGCATCGCTTGATTTGTGAGCAATCGCTTCTTTATAATCGTAGTTTTTAGCAATATTTTCAAAAACTTCGAACAAAGGAACTTCTTTATCGAATGTGAACATTGCGATATTGTCTAATAAACTTACTTGACTAGAATTTCCGATACTTACTTTTTTCTTTGAAGTAACATCCTCGATAATAAATCCGTTTCTTAATTGAGAAACTAACTTGAAAAGTCCTGGTTTACCAGAAATTGAAATTATTTTTTCTAACAGCATAATTTTATTTTTTTTAATTCTGCAATCGGCTGTGGGCTTTTTGCGCTTAATATTTTTTATTTTCTAATCCTTGTTTTTTATCTATTTTGGAAATCTCATCTTGTACCCGATGCTTACTTCCCCTTGTGTAATTTTTGTTAATTTCCCTTTCACAAGTTTCTTTTTCAAGGCACTTAAATGGTCGGTAAATAAAACGCCTTCAATATGATCATACTCATGCTGAATTACACGGGCTCTAATATCGGAAAAAGTTTCTGTATGTTTTACAAAATTTTCGTCATAATATTCAATTAAGATCGTTCCTTTTCTCTTCACATCTTCTCTCACATCGGGAATAGAAAGACATCCTTCATTGAATTTCCACTCTTCACCGGATTCTTCAAGAATTTTAGCGTTAATGAAAACTTTTTTGAAATCTGCCAATTCATCTTTAATATCTTCATAATCTTCGTCATCAGCAAGAGGAGATACATCAATGATAAACAGACGGATATCCAGACCGATCTGCGGTGCAGCCAATCCAATTCCGTTTGCGCTATTCATTGTCTCGAACATGTTCTCAATCAATTCCTGTAATTCGGGATAATCTTTGTCTATATCCTTACCTACTTTTCTCAAAACAGGATCCCCAAAGGCTCTTATCGGTAAAATCATCTTGTTCTTTGTTCTAAAAAATTCTGCAATATAATTGTTGCACTTACTTTATCTATCAATCCTTTTTCCTGTCTCTGTTTTTTGCTTTTTCCGCTTTGGGAAATAAAAAACGAAGCCATTTTGGAAGTAAATCTTTCATCAAAACGATTCACTTTAACAGTCGGAAATTCTTTTTCAAAAACTTCAATAAACTTTAAAATATCTGTTTCAATTTCGGAAATCTTTCCTTTCAAATCTACGGGAAGCCCTAACACCACTTCATCTACTTTATTTTCAGTAAAATATTTTTTCAAAAAGTCTACCAAAACCGGAGTCAAAACAGTATTTAGTCCGCTTGCAATAATCTGCATATCATCGGTTGCAGCAATGCCACAACGTGCCTTTCCATAGTCTATAGCAAGTACTTGTCCCATAAGTTTGCAAATTTAGTAAATTTTAATGATTTTATTCAATCCACAGTTTTTTTTATAAATCATGTTTTATTCCGTTATTTTTTTTATAATTTTAATCTTCCAAAAGCTATAATATGAAGAAACTCATCCTCGTAAGACATGCAAAAAGCGACTGGCCCGAAGAAACAGAGGACTTCGACAGACCATTGGCAGATAGAGGCTTAACGGAAGCCATGCAGATGTCTCGTTTTATGAAAACCAATAATATTGCGATAGATTATTTTGTCTCGAGCCCGGCGGTTCGTGCCCTTAATACGTGTAAAATTTTCAATCAGGCGTATAATCTGAATATTACAACAGATGAAAAACTTTATCACCCTTCAGAAAGCAATTTTGAATCAGTAATTTACGATCTTGACGATCATGTGACTTCGGTTGCTTTCTTTTCCCACAATAACGGAATATCCAATTTTGCAAATTCTATATCTGATGATATTTTCCACTTTCCGACTTGCGGTGTAGCAGGTTTTGAAATCGATTGCAATTCGTGGTCGGAATTCGAAGGGGCAAAAAAGAAATTGTTATTTTTCTATGATCCCGGGAAAATTTAAAAAAATTTTTCTTTGACTGATTTCGATAAAAAAAGCTCCAACACAAGTTGAAGCTTTACTTTTTATTTTCTTTTTAAATCTAAATCGTCAAAATCAAAACTGAAGTCGGTAACATCAGAAATTGGTTTTAAACTTGCAGATTGCGCTTTTCCAGTTTCATCGTAATCAAAAATAATGTAGGCATCGGCATCGTAGCTTCGGTCGTCCCATTTTATGATAAAAGAATTATTGGAGAAAGGCAGCAGTTCTCCTTTTAATCTTGGCGAATTTTTACACGAAATTCTGTAAGTAGTTCCCTGTTGAGCAATCTCTATATCTCCGAACCATTTGTCATTGTAAGTTCCGACAAATTGTTCTGATTTTGGCTGAAGGTTTTTCTCTTTTTTGAAAGCATCAGATTTTGCAAAAGCGTCTTTTTTCTGTTTTTCAAAAAACTCGTCATTTTTCTTCATTCTTTCACCGTATTTTTTCAGCCAATTTCTGTCTGCCACACCTAAGTAAGAATCTTTAACGGTATTTGTAATTGTATTAAAAGCTGCTCCTGACTGTTGATTCGTTAAAACTATAATCCCCAATTTCATGTCAGGAATCAACGTAAATTGTGTTACTGTTCCGATCAATCCTCCTGTGTGCTGAATTTGCTTGTGACCCTTAACATCACTTAAAAACCAACCCATTCCGTATCCGTAGAAACTTGTATCGTAAGGATTTTTCGCTGCAACTCCACTCGGAATCTGCAAACTCCAAAGCTGTTGAACATTTTTATCTGAAACTAATTTTTTACCGTCTTTTGTCGTGAAATTATTCAACAGAAATTCTGCCCAAGTTGTCATATCTTTGATATTACTCATAATTCCGCCGGCAGCATTTCCCGTTTCATTCCAGTCGTGAGGAACGGCAATTGCTTTTCCGTCAACCGGAGCGTGAGCATCTATTTTATTGGCAACTGCTTTTGCTCTGTTGTAACTACCAAAACTTGAAGTCATGCCGACAGGTTTCATAATTCTCTGTTCGATAAAGTCAGCCCAATTCAAACCAGAAACTCTGTGAATTACTTCTCCGGCAACAATGAACATAATATTATTATAATCCAACGTCGTTCTGAAAGGATTTTCAGGCTTCAAATATCTTACATTGTGAACAATATCATTCACGGTCATATTTCCGCCTTCAGGAAAAAACATTAAATCTCCCTGTCCCAAACCAAGTCCGGCTCTGTGCGTCACCAGATCTTTAATAGTAACATTCTGAGAAATATATGGATCATACATTTGAAACTCAGGAATATATTTTGAAACATTATCATCCCAATTCAATTTTCCTTCGTCTGCTAAAATTGCAAGCGCCGTACAGGTAAAACCTTTTGAATTGGATGCAATTCCAACTAAAGTATTATCATCCATCGGCTGTTTTGAAGTTAAAGAACGAACGCCAAAACCTTTAGAATAAATGATTTTTCCGTCTTTAATGATTCCTACAGACATTCCCGGAACGTCGAAAGTTTTTAACGTATTCTGAACTAATTCATCCAGTTTTTTTTCTTCAACCTGCGCATTGGCAATGCCAACCGTTAAAAGAAAAAGGAAAAATGAAAATCTCTTCTTCATATTTTTTAAAATTTCTCAAAGTTAATAAATATTATAAGCTATTTAATTTCAAAAAGATTGTTTATTTTAGATTTAAATACGACTATTCGGATGAAAAGATTTATTCATATTTTATCATTATTAATTTTTACAACTATTACATTTAAAAGTCAAAATAGGAGTGATAATCCTCTACTATTTCAAGCTTGGAAATTTAAAAAATTAGGGTTTTTAAGTTCCAATTTTGAGAAAAGTAAGCATTTAGATAAAAAGAATTTAAGTTTTAAACTTAAAAAAAATGGAAAACTCATTGCAAACTGGATTGAAAACGGATGATATACAGGAGAAACAAGCCTTAAATTTAAATTTAAGAAAGTAAAAGGCGATTGGAAAAAAATATCGGATTCTGTAATAAACATACAATTACCAATGAATGCAAGCCTAAATGGCAATCATGTGATTTCAAACCTTACAGAAAATGAATTGACCTTAAAGATGTTTGCAAATCTCAACAAAAAATGATTTCAAAACCTATATTTGCAAAAAATTAAGCTCTAAGAAATGACAACAAAAAAAACACTTTCGGTATTTTTATTAATATTAAGCTTCAATCTCTATTTATCTCAAGAAGTCGTAATTAAAGATGATAAAGTCTTACTTGATGGAAAACAGATTTTAAAATCTGAAAAAATTAATATGGCACAATATTCATTCTACACCATGAAAGATGATGAAGAAATTCTGATGTACAGATATATGGATAATGAAACTCCAAAATATCAGGATGATGATTATTATGTTTTAAATTTCATTACTGAAAAAATAAAAATAGAATCAACTGATTTTACAAAAATTTTAAACTTTATGAATTCCAGAAAAGGAATGGAAAAACTAATCAAATGGCTTCTAAAAGAAAGAGTAATAACAAATGAAGGTGAACTGAATCCTGAAAGAGTGCAGATCTTTAAAGATAAATACGACGAAAATATTACTGAAAGAACTTTGAGATAATGACCAAAATCCTTCTCCTTTCCGATTCTCATTCCTATATCGATGACCGAATTTTAGACTATGCTCAACAGGCAGATGAAATTTGGCATTGCGGAGATTTTGGAAGTATCGATGTCATTGAGCAGCTTGAAAAAATTAAACCTTTAAAGGGCGTTTACGGAAATATCGACAATTCAAAAATTCGTTCTGAATTTCCTGAAGTGAATCGTTTTTTCTGTGAAAATGTGGAAGTTTTGATGATTCATATTGGTGGGTATCCCGGCAAATATACTCCGTTGGCAAAACAGGAAATCTCTGAAAAAGCTCCAAAATTATTTATTTCGGGACATTCTCATATTCTGAAAGCGATGTTTGATCAGAAAAATAATCTTCTACACCTCAATCCCGGAGCTTGCGGAAAACAAGGCTGGCATAAAATGCGAACAATGATGCGTTTTGTAATTGATGATACGGAAATTAAGGATTTAGAAATTATCGAATTAGGACCGAAATTTTAAGAAATATAAAAATGAAGATTGGCGATAAAGTTTCTGTGGTAGATGAAGATTTGAGCGGAGTCGTGACTTCGGTCAACGGAAATATTGTGGTTTTTAAAGATGAATACGGATTTACGTATCAATATCAGAAAGAGAAATTAGTTCCGAAAAATGCTGATTTATATGAAAATATTAAAGTTGTAGAAAAAGTGGAACCTAAAAAAGTAATTTCCAAAAAACATCATAAAAATCTGCTGGTTTTAGATCTTCATTTTGAAAACCTCGTTAAAAACCCGCATGATTATGATAGTTTTGAAAGATTATTTATCCAAAAAGAAAAATTGCTGGAAGTTATTTCATTTTGCAGAAAAAATCATCTTAAAAGATTGGAAATTGTTCATGGAATTGGCGACGGCGTTTTGCAGAGAATGGTTTTGGATGTTTTGGAAAGCCAGACGAATCTCGATTTTTATAATAAGGAAATACTTCATCATCAATCGGGTGCGGTAATGGTAGAATTTCACTAAATTTGCATCAATCAGATTATGAATATACTTAATTTACTTTTTACCAAAGACGGATTAATCTACCAGATTGCGAAGAACAAAAGCATTTTGGAGGAAAAATCTTATTTTGTAGACGAAGAATCTCCGGAAAATTTCATTGAAACTCAACTGGATGAAGTGTTGATTAAACAAAGATTTGACGAAATTCATGTTATTTCTGCGCTGAATCATTTTACACTGATGCCTGAAGGTTTTTCAGACCATGAAGCAGGATTTGAGCTTATCTCGTTCAATGCGCCTGTAGATAAGGAAAATGAAGAATTGATGCTTTCAATCAACGAAAGATTCAAGATTCAGTTTTATTACACTTTCCCAAAAAATTTCTATAAAAAGATTAAAGAATTGGCGTTACCCGTTCATTTTAATTTTTCAGGTGAGAAGTTTTTAAATGCAATTAATAATAAGAATAATAAGGAAATTCACATCAATCTTTATCACAATCAATGTGAGTTTTTCGCTATAGACAATAAAAAAATTATTTTATACAATAATCTTGATGTTAATTCTGAGGTTGATTTTCTGTATTTCATTATGTTTACATTAAGCAAAATTGATTTCAAAATCAATGAAACCAGCTTTTTTGCTTATGGTGAAACTACCGAAAATGAAACCTTTATTTCAGAATTACAAAAATTTGTAAAGAATTTAAGAATTGTATTCGATAATATTCCTACTAAGAATTTTATTTTAAATTAGGTTGCAGCAATGAGATGGCAGGTTTTAGTTCCTGCTACCTATCATCTACAATCTAAAACCTAACAAATATGTACAGAATAATCTCAGGCAAATGGAAAGCCAAGAAAATAGCCGCTCCGAAAAATTTTGATGTAAGACCGACAACGGATTTTGCAAAAGAGGCACTCTTCAGTATTTTGGAGAATACGTATGATATGCAGTCGATTTCTGTACTTGATTTGTTTGCAGGAATTGGTTCGATTACCTTTGAATTTGCTTCAAGAGGATGCAAGGATGTGACTTCGGTAGAAATGAATCCGAAACATACAAGTTTCTTAAATTCTACAGCTTCTGAGTTGGGTTTTAGCTTACAGGTGAGTGTTCAGCGAGGCGATGTTTTTGATTGGTTGAAGAAATTCAGAAATAAAAAATCTTTTGAGATTGTATTTTCTGATGCGCCTTTCGAAATGGAAGAAAAAAAATACCACGAACTGATTTCTTTAGTTTTAAATAATAAATACTTAAAAGAAAACGGAATATTGGTTGTGGAACATCAAAGCAGAATGAAATTCGATCATCCAAATTTGATTGATACCCGAAAATATGGAAATGTGAGTTTCAGTTTTTTTGAACCGAATAAAGCCGAAAATATAGAAATAGAGAATCAGGAAATTTAATTCCTGATTTTTTTGTTATTTATAAAAATTTGATGAATCTTTTATAGCACTTTAAACTCTAAATCAATACTTTTTCCGAAGAATTTTTTTGAGATCTTTTCGAAGTTTTTGGTTAAATCTGAAAGATAAAAATGATAATTCGGTTTTGGATTCTGATCATTCAAAAGATGGTACTTATCCAAAATGATTTTCAGATGATTGGCTACAATATTCGGAGAATCAATTACACGAACTCTATTTCCATAATACTGCTTTATTTCATCAATCAATAACGGATAATGGGTACATCCCAAAATCAGTGTTTCAATATTTTTCAATTTACTATTACTCAGATAATTATAAATAATAGAATGCGTAATCGGGTGATTTTTAAAACCTTCCTCAATAGCCGGAACCAACAGCGGCGTTGCCAATTCATCCACTTTGATCCACTTATTATGCTTACGGATGCTTTTCTTGTACAAACCGGAATTTACCGTTGCTTTCGTCGCAATAACCCCAACATTATTGTGAATTTCATAAGAAACTTTTTCAGCCACAGGATTAATTACGTCTATTACCGGAACTTTTCCTCCAACAGACTGCATGACTTCATTTAAAGCATTTGCCGTTGCTGTGTTACAGGCAATTACGATAGCTTTACAGTTTTGTTCCAACAAAAAATTGGTAATTTTTGTAGAATATTCGATGATCGCTTCCTTAGATTTTTCACCATAAGGAAGATGTTTTGTATCTCCAAAATAGATAAGATCCTCATGCGGAAGGAGTCTTTTAATTTCTTTGGCAACCGTTAATCCTCCAACCCCACTATCAAAAATTCCGATAGGCTGTTTGGGTGAAAGATGTGAATAATCTTGTTTTTTAGTTTTCAAAATTGAGTTGAAATTTTTATACAAAAATAAGGAATTTTATAGCAAAATATGCAAATATGCGTACTTTACACAATAAACAAATCCGAGGCTATTCCATCTGCCATAAACCAATGTTTTTCCGGAATTTTCAGGTGATTGTTTTCTATTATTAAAATCTCTTCTTCCAGTTTTGATTTAATTTCATTTTGAAAATGTTCAAGAAACCGATCATTAAATTTTTCTTTTAAACTATTCAAATCAACACCCCATATTGTTCTTAAACCAATCATAATCATTTCGTTGAACTGATCATTTTGAGAGAGAATTTCTTCTTCTTTAGCTAAAAGATTAGAGTGGAGTTTTTTAATATATTGCTGATTATTCGCAATATTCCAGCTTCTGACATCAAAACCGTTGTAAGAATGTGCGGATGGACCGATTCCTAAATATTCTTTATACTTCCAATATGAAGAATTATGCCTTGAATAAAAACCCGGTTTTGCAAAATTTGATACTTCATAATGTTCAAATCCGTTATCTTTTAAGAAATCCGACAAATAATAAAACTCTCTATTTTGCTCTTCTTCTTTCGGGCTTTTTACTTTTCCTTTAGCAATCCAGTTTTCTAACGCCGTTTTTGGTTCAACAGTTAGAGCATATGAAGAAATATGCGGAACTTCCAGTGCAATAGTTTTATTCAAATTTTCCTTCCATATTTCTAAATTTGAAGTTGGTGAACCGTAAATTAAGTCAATACTTAAATTTTCAAAACCAAAATCCTGAGCTCTCTTGATGGAATCTTCTGCTTCGTTGGCAGTATGCGCACGATTCATTAGTTTTAAATCTTCCTCAAAAAAACTTTGAGTTCCGATCGACAAACGATTAATTGGAGAATTTGATAATCCTTTTAAGAAGTTTTTATCCAAGTCATCGGGGTTTGCTTCTAAGGTAATTTCAATATTTGTATCAAAACTGAAGTATTTTAAAACCTCATCAATTAAAGATTTTATTTCATCAGGAGAAAGAATGGACGGAGTTCCGCCACCAAAATACAATGACTGCAGGTTTTTGTTTTGCAGTTCATCTTTTCTAAGAAAGATTTCTTTCTTCATTGCAGCCAACATTTCATCTTTAAAATTTAAAGAAGTGGAGAAGTGGAAATTGCAATAGCTGCATTTTTGTTTACAAAACGGAATGTGAATATAAATCATAAAAAAAGCCCTGAAAAATTCAGAGCTCAAATTTATTTAAATTAAATCAATTAATATCTATAACCTCTATGGTTAATGAAGTTATCGAAGTTATATCCTAATCCGATCATGAAGCTGTTTCCTCCATATTCCTGAATATCAGACAATCCAAGGTTATAAGTAGCTCCAATCATGAATTTGTTGAATCTTACTTTTACAACCGGTGCAATCTGTAATTGCTGGCTGTCGAATCTGTTCTGAACAGATCTGTAGCTAACTCCAAAAGAGAATGAATTAATATCGTTAAAGAACGTACCCATTAAGTTATAATCGATTGTTCTTGTAGAATTCGTATTAAGGTTGATTAATGCAGATGGTGTGAAATAGATGTTATCACCCACGTGCCAGTCATATCCTAAGTTTAAGAAAAACTTAATTGGAGAAGGCTCACGTCCGTTTACAATCGCTTCATCGTTAGACAATGCAATGTCATTAACAGATACCCCTGCAAAGATATTTTTGTAAGTAGCAGCTACCCCAAAGTTGGCATATGCCATGAAAATATTACTTTCGCTTCCCTGTAATAGTGGATCTGAAGCGTCTTGTGTATTAATCTTTGAATAATCAAAATTCATATTATAAAAGTTGACACTCGTACCGAAAGAGAACTGGTCTTTTCTGTCTCCTTCACTGCTAAGAGGAATAAAATATGAGGCTCCCGCCGTAATACCACCAGCTGAAATAGGGCCGTTGCTGTCTCTGAATACAGAGATTCCTGCTCCTACTCTATCAAATATGTTCGCATTAATCCCTACAGATTGTACATTCGGGGATTCGCTGAACTTTGAAAATTGCTGCTGATAGTTAAGATTAAGCTGCACATAATCAGTTTTTCCGTATTGTGCAGGATTGAACAGAAACTCACCATCCAAAAGATATTGTTGATAGTACGGTAAAGTTTCTTGTGCCTTGTATGCATTTGACAAAAGAGCTAAACATACGATAGCATATAGTTTTCTCATAACAAATCTTGATTTCAATTCAACAAATATAAAAAAATTCTCAATATATTTTTAGTTTTCTAAATAATTTCTCCATTTTTTTACAGCATCCGTCATATCTTTAGGCATTGGGCTCTCAAAATACAATTCTTTCTTTGTGGTTGGATGTATAAATCCTAAAGTGTGTGCATGAAGCGCATGTCTAGGCAAAATTTCAAAAACATTTTTTATAAACTGCTTATACTTAGGAAGATTAACTCCACGAAGAGGCGTATGACCTTCATATCTTTCATCATTAAACAGTGTATGACCAATATGTTTGAAGTGAGCTCTGATTTGGTGTGTTCTTCCTGTCTCCAATTTACACTCAACCCAAGTCATATATTTAAATCTTTCCAACACTTTATAATGTGTTACAGCGTGTTTTCCCTGACTTCCGTCTTCATAGGTATGCATCTGCATCCTGTTTTTAGGGTGACGACCGATATGTCCTCGTATGGTGCCTTCATCGTCCTGCACATTTCCCCAAACAAAAGCCCAGTATAATCTTTTGGTTTTTCGGTCAAAAAACTGCTTCGCTAAAAAGCTTAGAGCATATTCATTTTTTGCGATTACTAAAAGCCCGGAAGTATCTTTATCAATTCTGTGAACCAAACCGACTCTGTCGAGATCAGATTTCTCTCCTTTTTGATTGAAATGATACGCTAAAGCATTTACCAATGTTCCGTCCCAATTTCCAAATCCCGGATGAACTACCATTCCCGGATCCTTGTCTACCACAACAAGATCATCATCTTCATAGACGATATTAATAGGAATATTCTGAGGAATAATCACGTTTTCCCTCGGAGGATGCGCCAATAATACAGAAACCTGATCTCCGGGTTTTACACGGTAGTTTTGCTTAACTGCCGCTCCGTTTACCACCACATTACCTGCTCTGCACGTTTGTGAAATTTTATTTCTTGAAGAATTATGACGATGAATTAATAAGAACTTATCAATTCTCAACGGCTCCTGATTTTTGTCTACCGTGATATTAAGATGCTCATACAATCCTTTATTTTCTTCATCAAGATCAATATTGTCAATACTGTTGGAGCCTACTAATTCTTCATCCAAAAACTCTTCGTTATCTTCTGTCATGATTTTATTTTTATACAAAAGGCTTCAACATAATAAAGTTGAAGCCTGTATTTTTTACCATATATTAATGTCTTACTCTACGACCACTTTTTTAGCTTTTGGCTTTTCTGCTGGTTTTTGTGTTGCAGTTTTAGCAGGAGTATTACCAGAACTACTACCCTGATTAGAAGTAGTAGTTTTAGGTTTATTATTTTCAGTTACCGAAACTGTTGGTTTCGCAGTTGTTGTTTTCGTTACATCCGTTTTCATCGGTTGTGTTTGCGGTCGTTGCTCATCTCTTCTTGGAGCAGGAGGTGGCGGCGGCGCATCATAATTCGGTTCTTGGTGAGCAGGAATTTCCTGATACTGAACAGGCGGTAAGCCTGTATCTACCTTCATTCTGTAAACAGAATTCAATTCAGCAATTTTTGCACTCAATTCAGCCAATGTTTTTTTACTTGCCCAGAGGTCGATCTGCATTCCCTGATCCCGGACATCTCCCGAAGCCGGATCCTGGTAATAGATAACATCAGATTCATCTTTACCTCCGTCTTCATGATCTACAATCCCAATTTCAAACATGTTTCTTGCTATTAATGCTTTTGCTTCTTTTACGGTAAGCCCTACTACATTAGGAATTGAGATATTTCTCATCGGTCCTGAACCAATTACAACATCCACTACCGAGAATCTCGCCAGCTTAGTTTTAGGTTTTACTTCATTCCCTTTAAATAAAATTCTCAATACAGCATCTTTCTGAATGCTCGGCTCATAAATGGTATCTCCAACCTTCAATCCTACCTGTTCCAATCTTTGGAAAGCCAGCCCTGAATATTTATTGATAACATCCGGAACTTCTACTCTTGCCCACGTTCTAGGATTAACTTTTAATATAATAGCTCTTCCATCCTTCACACGTGAACCTGGAGTCGGATACACCTGCAAAACCTGAAAAGGTCTGAATTTAGGGTTATATTGAGGACTGTCCACTTCATAATCCAATCCGGTATCATCCAATATTTTGATAGCTTCCTGTACTGATTTATTAACGATATTTGGAACCGGAATTTCCTGACCATGATTAGTATGGTATTCTAACCAACGAAATGTAAGCCAAACCAATCCCACAAAAACACCGATGGCTACGACTAAGTTCAGCAAAACTTTCCAATTGAAAAGTGATTTAAACATACTTAAAATGACTATAATTAGACAGCAAATATAATTAATAATTTTAGAATGTCCTTTTTATTTAACACATTTCATTTTTGAGCTTAAAATTTCTAAATTTGCAGTTATCCATTATATAAAATCATTAAATTTGCCTTAATTGATACTAAATGGATATGAGCAAAAAACAAGTTGCCGTAGTGATGGGAGGCTATTCTGATGAATATGTCGTATCGTTGAAAAGCGGACAATTAATTTATGATTCTTTAGACAGAGAACTTTACGACGTATATAAAGTAGTTATTCTTAAAGATGAGTGGTATTTTTTAGGTGAAAATGATACGAAATACGAAATCAACAAAGGAGATTTTTCAGTAACATTAGATAATAATCAAACACTGAAATTCGATGTTTGTTTTAACATTATCCACGGAACGCCGGGTGAAAACGGAATTCTTCAGGCATATTGGGACGCCATCGGACAAAAATATACCGGTTGTGATTTTTATCAAAGTGCTCTTACATTCAATAAAAAAGATACATTAGCTGTACTTTCAAAATACGGAATTCCTTCTGCAAAAAGTGTTTATCTAAGAAAAGGAGAAGATATTAATGTTGATGAAATCATTGAAAATCTAGGACTTCCGGTTTTCGTTAAGCCCAATCAATCAGGATCTTCACTTGGAATTTCAAAAGTTAAAGAAAAATCTGAATTACTTGCTGCAACAGAAGTTGCTTTTAAAGAAGATGATGAAATTTTAATTGAAAGTTTCCTTGACGGAATGGAAGTTTCCGTTGGAGTGATCGATTACAAAGGTGAAACTATAGTGTTGGGAATTACAGAAATCGTTCCTCAAAATGAATTCTTCGATTACGAAGCTAAATATGAAGGTGCTTCTGAGGAAATTACACCAGCAAGAATAGACGATGAAACAAGAATCAGAGTGGAGGAAATCTCAAAAAGAGCTTATAATTCTTTAGGAATGAGTGGCTTTTCCAGAAGTGAATTTATTTTAATGAATGGTATACCTTATATGCTGGAAATGAACACCAATCCGGGATTTTCACCCGCAAGCATTCTTCCTCAACAGGCAAAAATCTACGGAATTTCCATTACAGACCTTTGTGGCAACGAGGTTGAAAAAGCTTTATCCAAAAAAAACAAGTAATTATGAAAATTGCTGTATTTCCGGGATCATTTGATCCTATCACGCTAGGACACTATGATATTATCGAAAGAGCAGCACCGCTTTTTGATAAATTAATCATTGCCATCGGACAAAATTCTCAAAAAAAATATATGTTTCCACTGGAACGAAGAATGGAATTCATCCAAAATTCTGTTGCCGAATTCCCCAATGTGGAAGTTGATTATTTTGAAGGTTTAACGGTTGATTACTGTTTTGAAAAAAATGCGCAGTACATCCTCCGTGGATTGAGAAATCCTGCCGACTTTGAGTTTGAAAAAGCAATTGCCCACACTAACAGAACGTTAGCTCACAAAAAGCTGGAAACAATATTTTTGCTCACCTCATCCGGAAAATCTTTCATCAGCAGCAGCATAGTACGGGAAATTATTAACCATAACGGGGAATATGAATTACTTGTACCCGAAGCTGTAAGAGTATAATTTATGAGTAATAAGTAATGGATAATGAGTAATCTTTACAACTATGGATTTTAATCAATTATTTAAGAATAGAACAAAAGATTTTTCTATTGCTGTTATTAAATCATTATCTCCATTACCCTATTCTGACGATCTTTCAATAATCAGAAAACAGATTATCAGATCTGCAACTTCAGTTGCTGCCAATTACAGAGCAGTTTCAAGAGCTCGATCCGAAAAAGAACGAAAATCTGCATTGTTGTTGAGGAGATTGATGAGACTCAATTATGGCTTGAAATAATTGAAGAACTAGAATATGTAAATCAAGAAAAAATTTTACATTTAAAACAAGAATGTGAAGAGTTGGTTAAAGTAATGACGTCGTATAAATTTAAGTTATCCCAAAATATATCAACATAATTTTAATTACTTATTATCCATTACTCATTATTTATACATATATGCACGAACAGTTCAATTTTGCCATAGAAGTTCTCGGAACGATATCTTTTTCGATGTCGGGAAGTTTTGCGGCGATGCAGAAACGTCTTGATCCGTTTGGAGTATTGATTATTGCCTTTGTAACTTCTGTGGGAGGAGGAACTGTAAGAGACCTTTTACTCGACATTCCCGTTTTTTGGATGCATGATCTTCTGACGTGTGCTCTGATTATCCTGACCAGTATTTTCACGATGATTTTTAAATCTTTTGAAAAAAATTTCAGGGTAACTTTATTTATTTTTGACAGTTTCGGATTGGGACTGTTTACGATTATTGGTGTTCAGAAAGGACTTCATGCCGATATTCATCCTTTAATATGTATTGGTTTAGGAACAATTACAGGTTGTTTCGGAGGGATTATCCGGGATATTCTGCTCAACAGAATTCCTTTAATTTTCAGGAAAGAAATTTACGCCACAGCCTGTATTTTTGGAGGCTCGATATTTTTGCTTTTGACAAAATTTACCACACTTTCTTATACTATTATTCAGGTTTTCACCATTTTATTAATTGTAGCCATTAGAACATTAGCTGTAAAGTATCATTGGCAGATCCCCAAATTTTATGGGTATAATAATGACTATGAAATGTAATTATTTTTTAAATAAAAAATGCACCTGATTTCTCAAGTGCATTCATATTTCCAATTAAATATTTCTTAGAATTTCCCTCTGTTTCTCATATTAGGATTATGCATATGCTTCTGCATTGTTGGCATTTTCAACTGATCTTTCATCATTTTAATCTGATCGGTCATCATTCCTGCGCTATCCAGTCTTTTTGCCTCCTCCAATAATTTCTGACCTTCCTGCTTTCTTCCTTTAGAAATCGCTGCTGCAGCTAAATTCAAAGTCGCCATTGCTCTGTCATGCTTCATATTTAAACCATATTCAAGAGCTTTTTTCATAAAAGGCTCGACTTTCGTAGGATGATCCTGAGCTTGCGTTAATCCCATTAAATAATGAAAATATCCATATTGAGATTGGTGAAGCTGAGATTGATAATTCTTAATATTGGTAAGCCATTCTCCGGCTTTTTCCATATTTTGTTTTCTTAATTGCCAGAAAGCCAAAAGGATATATTCATTTTTAAAGAATAGTAAAATAGGCAATGATGCTAAAAGGAAAATTACAATTCCCCACCCCAAATTTCTGGTGAAGATCATCATATAAAGTCCCAAAAGTATAAGAACTGCCGCAACTACAATTTTTATGTATTTATTCATTATTAAATTTTAAAGGTGCAAAGATAAATAATTTAGATATTAGAAGCTAGAAGTAAGATGCTAGAATTCTCACAACTATTCACTCTTAATTTTCTCATAGGTTTGAAAATAGAAATCATATTCATTTTTTTCGTCTTTTTCATGAAAAGTTTCGCTTACTTTTTCCCAAACTTTAAGATCAATTTTTGCGAAATACGTGTCAGCTTTAAGATCTGCTTTTACTAACGTTACTTCAAGTTTATCAACAATATCAATCGTTTGTGCATAGATATTTCCGCCACCAATAACGAATACCTGTTCATCTATTTTCTTGGCAAATTTTATGGCTTCTTTAATACTTCCTACAATAAGAATACCTTCCTCAAACCAGTTTTTCTTTTTAGAAACAACAATGTTGGTACGGTTAGGAAGTGCTTTTCCGATGCTTTCATACGTTTTTCTCCCCATAATAATCGGATGTCCCGATGTAAGATCTTTAAAGTGTTTCAAATCTTTCGGAAGATGCCAAAGCAATTGGTTTTCAAAACCAATTTCATTCTTTTCTCCCATTGCCACCACTATTGTTGTCATTAAAATTATTTTTTACAAAATTAGCACATAATTTGTATATTTGGTTAGCACAAGAATTTTAAAAAATAAACTATGAAAAATAAGGGCTGTTTGAGCGCCGGAACCATCGGTATTGCTCTTCTTATTATTGTCGCAGTTATTTTCTTCTGGGGGAAAAGCGGCTACAACAATTTTGTCTCAAAAGAACAGGTTGTCAACAAAAAGTGGTCGAATATAGAAACAGTATATCAGAAAAGAGCCAATCTGATTCCTAACTTGGAAAGAACGGTAAAATCATACGCTAATTTTGAAAAAGAAACTTTGACAAAGGTTGTAGAGGCCAGAGCGAAAGCAACTTCAATAAATATAGATCCTACGAATATGACGGAACAGGATCTTGCGAAATTTCAAGCTGCACAGGGCGAATTGTCAGGTTCATTAAGCAGATTGATGGCAGTGGTGGAATCTTATCCTAATTTAAAGGCAGATCAACAATACATCAATTTCCAAAGAGAATATATCGCGATAGAAAACAGCATCAGAACAGAAACTGTTTATTATAACGATGCTGCTCAGGATTACAATACATCAATAAAAACTTTCCCGAATAATATTTTGGCGAATTTTACCAACTTCAAAGAAAAACCTTACTTCAAAGCGGAAGCTGGTGCAGAAAAAGCACCAACGGTTTTTACTGAATAATAATGGGCAATTTCCTAACAAATCAGCAGATAGCTTCCCTCGTGGAAGCTATTCAGTCAGCAGAGGAACATTCTACCGGCGAGATCAGAGTGCATATAGATTCAAATACTGATAATGACAATGCTAAAACGGCGTTTAAAGTTTTTGAAAAATTATGTTTAAACAAAACCGAAGAAAGAAATGCCGTGCTTTTTCATGTGAATTTTGAACAGAAATACCTTACCATAATCGGTGATATAGGAATTCATAAAAAAGTAAACCAATCGTATTGGGATCATCTGCATGACTATATTACCTCTGAATTTACCAAAGGAAATTACTACAAAGCCTTAAAAAGCGGAATTCTGGAAACCGGATTAGAATTAAAAAAATATTTTCCTGTTACAGGAGAAAATCCCAATCAACTTCCCAATGAAATTACGTTCTCTTAAAATAGTTTTTTCATTTTTACTGATCTGCTTTTACACTTTTGTATCAGCACAATACACCGTACCCAAAAAGCCGGCTGTTTTATATCCCGTTTTTGATGAAGCCAATCTTTTAAGCGCTCAGGAAAAAGATAATCTCAATAAAAAACTAATTGCTTTTGCAGATTCTACCTCAACGGAAATTGAAGTTATTATCATTCCGTCAACAAAAGGAGAAGACATTAATTTTCTTGCCACCATGTTTGGGGAAAAATGGGGAATCGGAAAAAAAGATGTTGATAACGGAGTCGTTTTTCTTATTGCCACACAAGATCATACCATGTCGATCCAGCAAGGAAGAGCAGTTGAGCAATATTTAACCGCATCTGTAGCAGGGCAGATTTTAGATTATATCGTTACTCCAAAATTCAAGCAAGGAAAATGGTATGAAGGAATTAATGGTGGTACTTCTGCGATCATAGAGGCTGTTCAGGGGAAATTTAAACCCTTAAACAATCCACAGAATAGTAACACAGGTATTATTAAAATTCTTTTTATTGCCTTTGTTATTTTCATTGTGATCATCATTCTCTTTAGAAACAAAGGTGGAGGACGAGGCGGAAACAGCGATGACGACGACATTATTCTTTCCAGAAGAGGCAGAAGAAATTATCCCGGAGGATTCTTTCCATTTCCCGGTAGTTTCGGAGGTGGCTTTGGCGGCGGAAGTTCTGGCGGCGGTGGCGGATTTGGAGGCTTCGGCGGTGGCGGAAGTTTTGGCGGCGGAGGTGCTTCGGGAGGATGGTAGTCTTTAAATTCAGTTTTATATGTCCAGAATCTATTTACACTCTGTCAACTAAAGATCATGCTAAATATTCAATAAGAATAAAAAAAGGCAGGATAAAAATTTTAGCAACTGATAAAATTTACCTAAAAACTTAAACTCATATCATTTTTTTGATATAAATTAACCTAAAATTGAATTATCTGTACTAAAAAATTAGTAAAGCACCTCAAAAACTATCTTTTATTCAAAAATTTTTCATTAAATTTACTCAAAACAGGTTTATGAAGAAGACATTAGTAGTTTTTGCACATCCCTATTTAGAGCATTCCAACTCCAATGTAGAGCTCATCAACTTCTATGTTCGTCATCAGCACTTTACCTTACGGGATCTTTACGAAGAATATCCGGATTTTCATATTGCCGCTTTCAGAGAAAGAAAAAGATTAAAAAATTATGACCGATTTATTTTCCAGTTTCCGATCATCTGGTTCGGAATTCCACCCTTACTGAAATTGTGGATTGATGAAGTATTTGACCGCAACTGGCTGCAGCTGGGAGAAGATAATCCGTTGGAAGGCAAAGAAGTCTATATCCTTGTAACTACTGGTGGAAAAGAAAAATCGTTTACCGAAGAAGGTACGTATAAATACACCGTTGAAGAACTCATCAGCGGATTAATCACTTGTCTGAATGTTTTCAAAGCTGATATTAAAAATATCAAAATCGTATACGAAGCCAGTAAACTATCAAAAAAAGCAATTGTTTTACATAAAAAAGAATTTGTAGAACTTCTCAAAAAATAAAACATGGAATCTACTTTAGCAATGAATACACTCATTTTCCTGGGCGTTGCCATTATTATGGTTCCGTTGGCGAGAAAATTTGGGTTAAGTTCTGTGATCGGATATATTGCAGGAGGAATTATCATCGGTCCTTACGTGTTAAAACTGACAGGAAAAGATGTAAACGACATCATGCACGCCAGCGAATTTGGGGTAATCATGCTTTTATTCCTGGTTGGACTCGAATTAGAGCCGAGGAAATTCTGGGAAATGCGGAAGAAAATTATCGGGCTTGGTTTGACTCAAATGTTGCTGACGATTTCATTATTATTTTTAATTTTCATCTGGGCAGACTGGAAAATCGACAAAGCATTTGCCATTGCCATGTGTTTTGCACTTTCTTCCACAGCGATTGTTTTACAAACTCTTCAGGAGAAAAATAATCTGAAAACACTGGCGGGAGAAGCTTCGTTTTCTACCCTTTTATTTCAGGATATTGCGGTAATTCCGATTTTGGCAATTTTGCCCTTGGTAGCCAACTTTAAAACAAGACACAACGACAACGAGATACAGATTATCATCCAGACACTTCCCGAATGGATGCAGGCAGGAACGGTGCTTTTAGGAGTTATCATTTTAATATTATTAGGACGATATGTTTTTGTTCCTTTTTTAAGATATGTTTCAAAATCAGGAATGACAGAGCTTTTGACGGCATCTTCCCTATTCTTAGTAATCGGAGTTTCAGAATTAATGATAGCTATCGGGCTTTCCCCCGCTTTAGGAGCTTTCCTTGCCGGAGTAATGTTGGCCAACAGCGAATTCCGCCACGAACTGGAAGCGCAGATTGATCCGTTCAAAGGATTATTGCTTGCGGTATTCTTCGTAAGTGTTGGTTCTACCATGAATTTTAATGTAATTGCTGAAGATCCTGTGTTTATTTTCAGTACGGTATTTGTGGTTTTAGCGGTAAAATTTACTGTTCTATATTCTATCGGAAAGTTTTTTAAAATAGATACTTCTCAAAGTCTTTTCTATGCATTTGCCCTTTCGCAGGTGGGAGAATTTGCATTTGTTTTAATCAATTACGCTTCAGACCTTTACCTTTTCAGTGCTGAAATGAATGCACAGATGATGGCAGTCACTGCAATTACGATGTGTATTACTCCCATTCTTTTAATTATTAACGATAAAGTAATTACACCAACATTTATTAAAGAAGTCCCTGACGAACAAAATGATTTCAATATTCTTGACAATAATATTTCTCAGAAAAAAATTATCATTGTAGGTTTTGGGCATTTCGGAAGTACGGTCGGGCGTTTGCTTAAAGCCAATAAAATCTCAGCAACCGTTTTAGATAGAGATTCTGACCGTGTAAAATTATTAAGGGGTTATGGTTTTAAAGTTTATTACGGTGATGCCACAAAGATTCCAACTTTGCGCGCAGCCGGTATTGAAGATGCAAAAATCCTTCTTCTTTGTCTTGATGATCCTGCTGATAATAAATTCATTGCTGATGTTGTGCGTGAACATTATCCCGAAGTAAAGATCTTTGTTAGGGCTAAAAACAGGATTGATGCCTATTCATACCTCAACAATGGAATTAATAATATTTATCGTGAAACATTGGGAACCGCCGTTGATATGGCTGTTGACGTTCTTCATGAAACAGGAATGCGGAAATATGCAGCAAGACGTCTAGGACAAAGATTTATGGCAATTGATAAAGCTTCCATCCGAAAATTAGCCAAATCAGATGATGATGATGAAATTCACTTATTTACAACAAGGGAAATCCTCCAGAGAGAGGAGGAATTATTAGCTTATGATAATTTAACTTTCGATAATAAAAATTGGGAAGATTCCCCATCTGCAGACGAAGAAGATGAGGAAACCCGCGATTAATTTAGTCAATACTTACACTTCCGCCACTGCTTTCTTCTTTTGAAACAGAAGTTACATTTCCTTTTTTCTTAACATTCACACTTCCGCCTGAAGAAGCTTCCGCATTTATCGTCGTTGTAGCGGCTACATCAACACTTGATCCGCTTGATGCTTCAGCTTTCAGATGATCTGCAACAAACTCATCTGCAGAAATGCTACTGCCTGAAGACGCACTTATATCAACATTTTTAGCTTTTCCGGTAACGGTAATACTTGCTGCTGACGATGCTTCAATATCCAAATCAACCGCCCATATTTTTCCGTTGAAACTGCTGCTGCTTCCTACATTTATATCCATTTTATTCGCTTCTAAATCTCCCGAAATACTTGCTGCACTTGAAGCTTCAACCTCTGTTTTATCCTGAATAAATTTGTCTTTTACCGTAATGCTTGCTGCCGAATTGGCTTCCAGCTTAGTAAAATCTCTGGTATAAATTTTTGCAGAAACATTATGATTATTCATCACTCGGATTCCCTGCTTATAATGGATATGAAGATTTCCTCCGCTGTTATCTACCAACACTTCATCAATAATGTTTTCAGGAGCCGAAATCACTACTTTTTCAACATTTGATTTTATTACCTCTGCTTTAATGGCCTGAGAAACCTCAATTTCATCAAAATCTCCTGTGATTTCTTTTTGCTTTAAAGGGCCGTTGTCTTTACTCACAACTTTGTCAACCCAATTATCCTTGTTTCTGTTATCATGTTTTCCGTCACATGATGCCAAAAGAGCAAAGGCTGAAAAAATAAAAATAGTGGTCGATTTCATGCGTATTAATTTTATAATTTAAGTTTTATATCTTTATACTTTTAATAACAACTAATTTATGAAAAATATTACATCGGTATTATTAATTTCTGCATTAGCACTTAATCAATCATGTACTACAATGAAAAACACCGATACAAAACAGGAAGTTCCGGCTCCGGATGCTTCCCTTTCATCAAACCCATTAATGAAGAAAAGCAAACTTCAATATGAAGCGCCTGAGTTTGATAAAATTAAAAATGAACATTTTAAACCTGCTTTTGATTTTGGACTAAAACAGCACGATGCCGAAATCTTAAAAATCGCCAACAATCCTGAAGCTCCGACTTTCGAGAATACGATCGTAGCACTGGAGAAAAGTGGTGAAGTTCTGAAAAGAGCAACGATTGTATTTTCTAATCTGACGAGTGCAAATACAAATCCTACTCTACAAGCTTTAGACGAAGAATATGCTCCTATTTTTGCAGGACATTCCGATAAAATGTATTTAAATGAAAACTTATACAAAAGAATAAAATCTATTTCTGAAAACGGGTTGGATTCTGAAAGTAAAAGATTGGTACAATATTATAAGCAGAATTTTGAGATTGCGGGTGCCAATCTTTCTTCTGCCGACAAAGAAAAATTAAAGCAGATCAATCAGGAATTAGCATCGCTTTCTACTCAATATTCCAACAAATTATTGGAAGCGAGAAAGCAAGGCGGCGTTTTCTTTACAGATGCAAAAGAATTGGAAGGACTTTCAGCAGATGAAATTGAAGCGGCAGCAAGTGATGCAAAAAATGCAGGAAAATCTGGTCAATACTTACTGGCTTTACAAAATACAACGCAGCAACCACTTCTTCAAAACCTTAAAAACAGAGCGACAAGAGAAAAATTATTCAAAGCATCTTGGTTGAGAGCTGAAAAAGGCGATGGAAACGACACGAGAGAAACCATTGAAAAATTGGCTAAATTAAGACTTAAAAAAGCTCAGACTTTAGGCAAAAAAAGTTTCGCAGAATGGAAATTGCAGGATCAGATGGCAAAAACTCCGGAAGCTGCAACCAACTTAATGAATCAAATTGCAACGCCTGCAGTAGAAACGGCAAGACGTGAAGCGAAAGATATTCAGGATTTGATCGATCAGCAAAAAGGAGGTTTTAAAGTTGAACCTTGGGACTGGAATTTTTATGCGGAACAGGTAAGAAAAGCGAAATTTGATTTGGATGAAAGTGAAATCAAACCTTATTTTGAAATTACAACCGTTTTGGAAAAAGGAGTTTTCTTCGCTGCTGAAAAATTCTACGGATTAACATTCAAAAAAAGAACAGATCTTCCTGTTTATCATCCGGATGTTGTAACATACGAAGTTTTCGATCATGACGGAAAATCTATTGCGATCTACTATTTAGATTTCTACACCAGAGATTCTAAAAATGGAGGAGCCTGGATGAGTAATTTTGTGGAACAGTCTTACCTATTGGGAACAAAACCTGTCATTGTCAACTGTTACAATTATCAAAAACCTGCTCCGGGAAAACCTTCTTTAATTAGTTATGATGACGTTTCAACAATTTTCCATGAATTTGGTCACTCAATCCACGGAATGTTTGCAAGCCAGAAATATCCTTCACTTTCAGGAACCAATGTACCGAGAGATTTTGTTGAATTTCCGTCACAAATCAATGAGCACTGGGCTTTGGATCCTGTTGTTTTGAAAAATTATGCACTTCATTACGAAACAAAGCAGCCGATTCCTCAGACTTTAGTTGATAAAATTAAAAAAGCGGCAACATTCAATCAAGGTTATATGACAACCGAATTGGTTTCTGCTGCTGAATTGGATATGGATTGGCATACGGTAACCAACGAAAGTCAATTGATTCCTGTTTTAGATTTTGAAAAACAATCGTTAGCGAAACATGGATTTACGTTGGCAACTGTCCCTCCAAGATATCACACTCCTTATTTTGCACACATTTGGGGCGGCGGTTATTCGGCAGGATATTACGCTTATTTATGGTCTGAAACATTGGATAATGACGCTTGGGAATGGATTTCAAAGAACGGTGGATTGACAAGAGAAAACGGTGATCGTTTCAGAAAATATATTCTGTCGGTAGGAAATTCTGTTGATCTTAATCAGGCGTTCAGAGATTTTACAGGACATGATCCGGATATTAAACCGTTGTTGAGAAGCAGAGGTTTTATTAAATAAATTTTAAAAGCATTCATTTTTTGAATGCTTTTTTTGTGTTAAAATTATATTTAAGTTTTGGGCTAAAGCCCATTTCTATTGATGGAAGCTTTATATTATTTATGAAAAAATATTCCTGTAAATTTGTGCTTTAAAATCTAGAAAAATGAATTGTCCGTGCTGTTCAGGAAAATCTTACGAAGAATGTTGCAAACCTTATCATATGGGTGAGAAAAATGCTCCGACGGCTGAAGCCTTGATGCGTTCGAGGTTTTCTGCATTTGCGATTCCGAATGGAAAATATTTAATGGAAACAACTTCGCCGGGCAAAAGACAGTTTCACAATACAAAAGATCTGCAGGAATGGGGAGAAATCAATGAGTGGACAAAACTGGAAATTGTAAACAAACCATCCATGAATAAAGTGGAATTCAAAGCTTTTTACACTGATGAAGACGGACAAAAACAAATTCATCATGAGTTATCCACATTCAAAATGATTCAGAACCGTTGGTATTACGTGAGTGGAGAATTTTTAGATTAAATAATCAAAATGGAAATCAAAAAAAATGCCCGACAAAAATCGGACATTTATATTTAAAAAAAATATTTTTAGTGAGCTTCATTTCCGTCAACGCCGTGAGCGTGACCATGAGATAACTCCTCTTCTGTTGCAGGACGAGTGCTTAAAACTTCCACTTGGAAATCCAACACTTTACCAGCCATTGGGTGATTAAGATCTGCCACAACAAATTCTGGCGTAACTTCTACTACAAATGCCTGGAAATTATTACCTTCATTATCAGATAAAGGCAAAATAGCTCCCACAGGCGGAATTCCAGCTTCATTGAACATATCAATTGGCAATTGTGCAATAGCATCATCCTGCTTTTCACCATATGCTTCTTCCGGCTGAATTACAAAATCAGCTTTATCACCAGCTTTCAAACCAAGGATATTTTGTTCAAACTTTGGAATCATCATTCCTCTTCCGTATAAAAATGCAAGTGGGTTTTCTTCTGTTGTTTCTTCTACAAGAATTTTGCTACCGTCTTCTTCAATTGTATGAAGGATATACTTTACAGCTACAACATGATTGTTTTCGATTGTCATATTTTTTTCTTTTTTTTCGTGATTTCTTTTTCACGATTGATGGTGCAAATATACTGCTTTTGAAATTATTGACTGAAGAAACAACTGCAAAGAAGAATCTAAAACATACTATTTTTATCTCCCGTTTTTTGTTTCGTCTCGTTTTTTCTGTCTTAAAACATATAAATACAGACTTTCAACTTTTGCTCTTGCCCAATCGGTTTTTCTCAAAAATTTCAGCGACGAATTAATACTTGGATTATCGGTGAAACATTTGATGTTGATCTGTTCTCCCAACTTTTCAAATCCGTTGTAATAATCTACCAATTCCTCAAGAATGGCATCAAGTCGTTTTCCGTGTAAGGGATCTTTAGATTGCTGTTCCATAATTTTGTAAAGATAAATATTTCTTTGCTAAACTAAAACGTAACAGATTTTTGCTCAAATTGTATTTCATTAAAAACATCTCTGATATATCTAATTCTAATCTTAATACAGATTTTCTCTAAAGAATATATTAATTTAGCCAAGCTGTAAAAGTAAAATTCAAAAAAAGTTGAGATGAGTAGAAATACAGATGCAAACAGAAAATCACATAAAAAGAAAATCGACAATAAAAAACGTAAAATACAAAATGCGGAAGCAGAAAGAAAAGCACGTTTAAAACAGATTCGGGAAGATTTTAAAGCAAAAAAAGACGACAACAAATTATAAAATCTAAATTAAAGTTAATTATTTTTGTCTTTTTAAATCACTATGCAAAAATTACCCGTAACATTTTATCCCGGCAAATTAAAACATATTATTCTGGCAATCGCAAGTCTAGTTTTTGTTATTTTAGGAATTTCCATCATTAGAGGAGGCTCTTGGTTAGGATTGTTTCCGGCATTTTTCTTCGGAATCTGCCTTACTGTTTTTATCATTAATTTAATTCCGAATTCTTCTTATCTTAAAATAAGCGAAAAAGGATTTGAAATGAGAACGATGTTCAGATCAACATTTATCCCGTGGGAAGTCGTAACCGGTTTTTCTGTGAAAAGAATTGCTATTACAAAAATGGTCATTATCGAATTTAATAATCAATACATCGATACCTCAAAACTGAAATCCAAAACAGGCGCTTTTCCCGATACATACGGAATGCCCGCGCAAAAGCTGGCAGAAATAATGAATGAATATAAAGCCCAATCTGGCAGATAATTTTTCAATAAAAAAGCTGATTCTGCATTTCTTTAATCATGATTTAATATAAACATCATGTTTTAATTAACATCAAATTCTGTTTTATTTTAAACATTCTGCTCGGTCTAAATCAGCCTTCTGTTTTAATTCAAACAACTTGTTTCGACTCAAACATATTTCTGTTTCTCTACAAACAATCTGTTTTAATTCAACAGACTTTATGGCTACATTCAACACAAGATAAATTGATAAATTGATAGCTTGAGATTAAAAATAAAACCCTCCGTTGAAATTTCAGCGGAGGGTTATTTTTGTTTATTTAATCAGAGGTTTTACTTCTTTTCCGAACAGTTCGATGGATTTCATCATGGTTTCGTGAGAAGGATCTCCCACGTCCATATGCCCGATAAATCTTGTAATCCCAAAGATTTCTTTCATATAATTAATCTTGCTTGCCACTTCCTCAGCATTTCCGATAAATAATGCGCCGTCTTTGCTTCTTCCGCCCTCATATTGCATCTTTGTGAAAGGAGCCCAACCTCTTGCAGAACCAATTCTGTCCATTTGAGACTTATAATTTTCAAAATAGCCATCGATAACTTTCGGATCATTGCTTACAAAAGTATGAGAATGAATGGCAATCTGCATTTTATCTACGTCGTGACCTGCTTTCTGATATTCCTGTCTGTAAAAATCAATTAAGTTTTTAAACTGAATCGGCATTCCACCAATGATTGCCACCACCAAAGGCATTCCTAATTTGGCAGCACTTAAAACCGATTGCGGAGTTCCGCCAACAGCTCTCCAGATAGAAAGTTTGCCTTCGTTTTTTGCTCTCGGATACACTGTTTGATTTTGCATCGGCGCACGAAGTTTTCCTGACCAGGTAACATTTTCTTCTGAATTAATTTTTAATAATAATTCTAATTTTTCATCGAAAAGCTGCTCATAATCATTTAAAGAATATCCGTATAACGGGAAAGATTCGATGAAACTTCCACGTCCTACATAAACCTCAGCTCTACCATCAGAAATCAAATCTAATGTCGAAAAATCTTCATAAACTTTCACTGGTTCAGATGAACTTAAAACCGTTACACCACTTGCCAGCTTGATATTTTTGGTAATACTTGCAGCCGCAGCCAGAACAATCTCCGGTGACGAAACTGCATAATCAGGTCGATGATGTTCTCCCATGGCAAAAACATCAATACCTACTTCATCCATGAATTTTACCTGCTCAAGAATCTCACGGATCTTTATTCCCGCATCTTTATATTTTCCGGTTGTCTGGTCGAATCCTAAGTCGCCAAACATTCCAATTCCTAATTCCATATTGTTGATTTTATATCACAAAATTAAGATAATGAAAACTCAGATGCATTGATCAATGGTAAGAACGAACGGATTATGAGGACGGAAGCACTGCCCTTGATTTTTCTTTTAATTTTAAGAATTGTTTTTCAAAAAGATGGTACGATAAATAGGCAAGAACGACCGTACAAAGAAATGACAGCAAAAGCGTGACATACCATTCCAGTTGATATTTTTCACCAATTTTAAGAAACAGCATAATGGGAATCAAATGAATAAGATACAAGCCGTAGGTATATTTTCCCAGCCAAGCTAAAATACCTTTATCCGAAATTTTAAAAACATTTTTATTACCAAGTGTCGATACAATTAATACAGAAAAAAGAGATCCAAAGATGATGGGTCTCAGGTTGAAATTTCCGTAAATAAACCATTCGAAAGGCAACGCAATCATGAAAATAACCGCAAGAAAATAGATGTATTTGTAAACGGCGGAAATGTGAGTTAATCTACCAATAATATCTTTCCTAAAAACAAAAAGATAAGCCGGAATTGCACCAAAAGCAAAATAATCTATATTGCTTAAAATATCGAGCGGACCAATACTTAACGTACTGTAAATAAACCTAAAAACAAATGCGATAATCAAACAAATTGCAATTAATAAAGGTATACGTTTTAACGGAATAAAATACAGCAAAAGTCCCCAGATGATGTAAAAATGTTCTTCTACACACAACGTCCAGATTACGGGAAGCGGAGAAACATTCGGATGACCCCCTGTGTACATTACCATATAATTTTCGAGAAAAGTAAAAGTAAGAAACCAATTTGGGTCGTATCCATCATTCGAATACGGAAAATGTATGAGTTCTAATATATAAGGCGTAAAAAAAGCAAATAAAACCATCGCATAGTACAACGGCCAGATTCTTAATATCCTTCTTTTAAAAAATGGTTTCAGCGGAATTTTTCCATTGTTGTTTATTTTATCAACAATCAAAATATAGGTAATTAAAAACCCGCTCAGCACAAAGAAAAAAGACACCCCGATTTCTCCCCTTGAAAAATAACTCAAAAAACTATTTTCAGGAACTCCGGCATGATGAAAGAATACTAATAAAAATGACAGAAACCTCAGCGAATCAAACGTATGAAAATGGATTCTATTTGCTTTTAGTACGCTCATTATAACTATTTACAGCTTATTTTTTCAGATATTGATCAAAATAATCTGTCACTTTCTGCATCAGATGCACTCTGTCTTTTCCGATCACGTTGTGAGGATGTCCCGGATAAACGAAATAGTCTAACTGAACTCCGTTATCAACAGCAGATTTGATGAATTTAATAGAATGCTGCCAAACCACAACATCATCCTGCGCACCGTGAATCATTAATAATTTACCTTTCAGATTCTGAACTTTATCTAAAAGATTTGCCTTTGCATACCCTTCAGGATTTTCCTGAGGTGTATCCATATATCTTTCGCCATACATGATTTCATACATACTCCAATCGATAACCGGACCTCCGGCAACGCCCACTTTGAAAACATCAGGATTACGAAGCATGAAACTTGTCGTCATAAATCCGCCAAAACTCCATCCGTGAATTCCCATTTTCTCAGCATCCACGTAAGGAAGAGATTTTAAGTAATCTACGCCTTTCATCTGGTCGCTCATTTCTGTCGTTCCAAAGTTTCTGAAAACAGCCTGCTCGAATTTCAATCCACGGTTTGAAGAACCTCTTCCGTCCATTGTGAAAATAATATATCCGTTTTGTGCCATATATTCGTACCAAAGATTTCCGGATGCCGGGAAAGTATTGGTAATCAATTGCAAATGCGGCCCATTGTATAAGTAAACAATTGTCGGATATTTTTTGTTTGGATCAAAATTCGTCGGAAGAATAATTTTCCCGTACAAAAGAGTTCCGTCGTTGGCTTTAAAGTTTACATTTTTAATTTCTGGTCTCTGATAATTTTTTAATGTATTTTCAGCCGTAAGAATATTATCAGACTTTAATGTATTGGTATTGATTACATTTACTATTCTCGGAGTTTCCGAATTGCTGTAAGAATCATATAAATAATTTCCGTCGCTGCTTAAAATTCCTGTGTGAACTCCGTCTGCATTATCTATCCTCTGCATTTTATAATTCGTCCAGTTGATTCTGTACAAATGTTTTTCCAACGGAGTTTCTTTTGTAGAAGTGAAATAAATTTCTTTTTTCTTATAATTAAACCCTAAAATATCGGTTACCAGCCAATCTCCTTTCGTGATCTGTGCAACCAATCCTTTTTCCAAATTATAATGGAACAAATGATTATATCCCGTTCTCTGACTTTGCCAGATAAAGTCTGTATTAGAATTTGGGAAGAATGTCAACGGATGTTGAGGTTCAACATATTTATCGTTGGTTTCTTCGAATAAAGTTTTCACTAAATTTCCTGTTGCTACATCGTATTGATTCATTTTCAAATGATTCTGACCTCTGTTCAGAACGCCTACGAAAATATATTTTGAATCCGGGCTCCAGGTAACTGCCGTTAAATACTGATCTTTTTCACCTTCAATATTTAAAAATGTTGTTGATTGAGTTTTAGTATTGAAAATACCCAACGTTACCTGATGCGAAGTCTGCCCCGCCATCGGGTACTTTATATTATGATTCACAGCCGGAGTTACAGACCAGTCGATGACCGGATAATCTGCCACCATCGTCTGATCCATTCTGTAAAATGCTACACTTTCAGAATTGGGTGCAGGGAAAATTCCCGTATCAATTCCAAATTCGTTTCTGTGAACATTGGAAGCTCCATTTAAAATATTTTCATTTGAATCATTCGTTACGGCAATTGTTTTTCCATTTTTATTGATGAATAAATTATTCTTTACTGTAAAAGCAAAAGTCTGATTATCACCAAAGATTTTTACATTAGAAGCTTCTTTATCTACCTCAACGGAGTTTTTCACTTTCCAGTCGCTTCCTGATTTTTCAACCCAAACCATTTTACCGTCGGTATTGAAATATCCGTTCGAATTGCTGATAAATTTAATCTGAGGAACCACTTTGAATTTATTATCCGCTAAATTTTTATTTAACTGAGTTAAAGACACCAACGTATCTTTTTTGTTCGTTTTTAAATCCGTAATTAAATATCCGCCTTTCACCGCCTGGATGTATGATTTCCCATCATTAGACCATGAAAATTGCGAGATATTTTTTACTGCAAGGTTGCTTCTCAGACCATTAACAGCCTCCGCCATCGTAAATTTTTGGGTCTGAGCCCATGCTGAACTCCCCAAAACCAGCATCAATAAAGAAAACTTATGTAATTTCATTATAAAAAATTGAATCCACCAAAAGTAAGAAATAAAAATCATCCGTTAAGAAATGTTAAATTAAAAGATTCGTAAACTGAGATTTATGAATTGATAGAATTTATTTCCTAACTTCAAGTTGTTTTTTTGATTTCTCCTTTGCAGAAATGACAATAATTGTGAAGAAAGATTAAAAAATAATATGAAAATCATTTCTTATCCTACGTCAATGATTTGGGTCTCTACTTTGATCTACATTTGCAGTATAAATAACAATAAAAAATAGAATACAATGGCTACAAAATGGAACTTAGACTTAGCGCACAGTGAAATTACTTTCAAAGTAAAACACATGATGATTTCTAATATTAAAGGAAATTTTACAAACTTCACTGCTGAAATTGATGCTGATGACGACACTTTTGCTAATGCAACGACTACTGCGACAATACAGACAGATTCTATCTCTACAAACAATACAGACAGAGACAATCACTTAAAATCTGCTGAATTCTTCAACGCTGAGGCAAATCCTACGATTACTTTCGAATCCTCTGCTTTGAATAACGAAGTGACAGGAAACCTAACAATTAACGGAATTACAAAACCTGTCGTTCTTGATGTAGATTTCGGTGGTATTAATGTTGACCCATGGGGAAATACAAAAGCAGGTTTTTCTTTTGAAGGAAAAATCAACAGAAAAGATTTCGGATTAAACTGGAATGCTGCCCTTGAAGCAGGGGGGGTAATGGTGAGTGAAGAAGTAAAAGTTGCCGGAGAATTACAGTTCGTAAAACAAGCATAGTAAATTAAAATAATTTTTGAGACTCAGTAATTTACAAGCTTAAATTACTGAGTCTTTTTCTTTTATTAAAATCAAAAATCTCATGAACCTCAACGATTTACAAAACATTAGCGATAATTTTAAAAATACACAAAGAATGCCCGTTCTCTTTTTAGGACATGGCTCTCCGATGAATGCTATTGAAGAAAATCAGTTTGTACAGGGATTTCGAAAGGCGGCAACCGAAATTCCAAAACCAAATGCTATTTTATGTATTTCTGCCCATTGGTTTACGCAGGGGACGAAAGTAACTGCGATGAAAATGCCGAGAACGATTCATGATTTTGGAGGTTTTCCGCAGGCTTTGTTTGATGTTCAGTATCCTGCTCAGGGAAGTCCTGAGTTGGCACACGAAACTGCAGAAATTTTAGCTCCCGTTTTGGTAGAGGAAGATCACAATTGGGGTTTGGATCACGGCGCATGGTCGGTAATCAAACATATGTATCCTAAAGCAGATATTCCTGTCATTCAGATGAGTATTGATTATACAAAATCTCCGCAGTATCATTTTGATTTAGCTAAAAGATTAAATAAACTCAGAGAAAAAGGAATTTTAATTATCGGAAGCGGAAATATTGTTCATAATTTGAGATTGATCGACTGGAGAAACATCAATACCGTCGGGACCGGCTGGGACTGGGCGATTGAAGCCCGTGAAAAAACCAACAACTGGCTTTTGGATGGAAATTTCCAACATATTATTGATTATCAAAGACAGGGAACTTCTCTGCAATATGCCATTCCAACTCCTGATCATTATTTACCGTTGATTTATTCTTTAGGTTTGAAAGAAAAGTCTGAAAATCTAACTTTATTTAATGATGAATTAATTGCAGGATCGTTGAGTATGACGAGCGTGAGAATTGGATAAACAAAAAATCGGAAGAAAAATTCCTCCGATTCTTATAGTTTTAATGTTGTGATTAAATTCTGTGAATTGAAACAACATAAGGTGCACCTTCAAGCGGAGCAAAAATTTCTACAATTGCTTCCCAAACTACCTCTGAAGGAGGTACAGAAGCATTACATCTGTAACGGTAATTAACACCAGCCACTACTTGAGTAGATACTTCTTTTGGTGTATAATTTACGCCGATAATTCCTTTCATTGCTTCGTCAAATACCTTTTGATCTTCCGGTGTAAGAGGTCCATATGTTGTCCATCCTCCTGCAGTTAATAATTCTTGTGTTGCCATGATTAATATTTTGGTTTCCTACTCTTTTGGCTTTTCAGATTTCGCCCCGTTTAATAATGGTTTCTGGACTCCATGGTTATTAGTTTTTAATACAAATTGATTATGAATTTTATCTTTAATCAATATTATATTGTTTGTGATCACATGACAAAGCTACCATACATAAAGAACTTATAATAGCGTAGATATACTCATTTTTTGCCATAAGTATAATCACTTAATCATGGTTAAATATTCACTTTTTTTATCACTAGAAATTTAGTAATATTGTTTACCATGAAAAAAACGATATTTCTTTTATTGATTATTCTGCCGTTTTACTTATCAATTGCACAAACTATTACGGGAAAAGTATTGAATGACATTGACAAGCCTATTTCAAATGTTAATATCTATTTAGACGGAACAAAAACCGGAACTGTTTCCGCTGCAGATGGAAGTTTCACGCTGAACCTGCCCTCAACAAACAATAACAGCCTTGTTTTTCAGAAAGATGATTACGAAACATTCACGATTAATACTTCGGAAGTTTTAGGTAAAACTCTGAAAGTTATTTTAGTAAAAGCTAAAGAAATTGAGGAAGTACGAATTATTCCTTTTACAGAAGCTGCTTACAAAAATTACATCAATTTTTTTCTGGATTCTTTTATTGGTTATGACAGAGAAAATGTGAGAATTAAAAATCAACGCTCGCTGAAGTTTTCTTACGATAAAGAAAATAAAATTTTAAAAGTAAAAGCTCCACAGACGTTAATCATCGAAAACAAAAGTTTAGGATATACCATAGACTATAATCTTGTGGAATTTTCTGCTAATTTTGATGATAATACAACCCGATTTATGGGAACCAGTTTTTTTAGAGAAACAAAAAGCAATGATAAGGTAAAACTTAACAGGATGAATGCCTATGACGGAAGCCAGGTGCATTTTTTCAGGAGTGTGTATGAAAATAAAGTCGCAGATAATGGATATATCGTAAATCAGATTACCAAGTATCCCAATTCAAAATATCCGACGGAAGAAGAATTACAGAGGTTAAAAGATTTTGCGAAAACATTTAAATTAACCAGCAATCTTAATGTTCCGCAAGACATCTTAGATATAGGAACGAGAAAAAAAAATGAACCGCCTTATAAAATCGCCGTTACAAAAACCAAAATTCCTGAATCTGATTACACTAAAACAGATGGGAAATTATTTCTGGATTATGATCACATGATGCAGATTAATTTTAAAAAGTATCATTATGAATTAAAAAAAGGGAAGTTTGCGAAAACAACGATCCCGATGGTACAGACTTCTTTTCTTCACCCTGAAGGTGATACTTATGAAATTTATCCCGACGGAAATACTTCAAATCCGGGTATGCTGACCAATCAGGGAGAATTTGCAAAAGATAAAATTGATAAATTGCTTCCACTCGATTATCAGCTGGGTGATTAATAAGTTAATTAAAAAACAAAAGCTTCCGAATTGGAAGCTTTTTGTTATTATTGAGAGAAAATTAAATACATATTTTACTGAACTGCCTGTAAAACATTGATATTTCCATATCCATAATCCGAATTTTTAGTTGGATAATACGTTGCTGATTGTCTCATTTTATTCAACACCTGATCTCTCGTCCATGAAGGATTTTTAGCCCAAACCAATGCTGCAATTCCTGCAGTAGAAGCTGTTGCCACCGACGAACCGCCAACATAATCTGACTGCCCGTTGTAATAACTTAATACCGGAATATTGTTTCCTGAAGCTCTTTCCATCTGATAAGTAAAATCAATTTCCGAACCTGAATGGCAAACATCACATTTTTGATTAGATGTATTTTCTTTAACTCCTGTGATCGCTTGTGTTTCAGACATCCAAGCCGGGAAAATCACGCCGACAAAAGTTGTGAAGCTAGTGGAAGTTCCGCCCGCACAGAAAATTAATTTACCTTTAGAATAAGCATATTTCACACCGTCTTCAATTTTTCCGACAGAGAAAATATGTCCCATCGACATGGATATGATTTTAACATTGTTGTTATTTCCTAATTCTGTAAAGGCGATTTTCACCCCGTTTTGTTCATGATAACCATCTAAAACTACGTTGGAAGCCGCTCTATATGCTACTAAATTAGCATTATAAGCCACACCGACAGGTTGTCCTTGATTATTTCTCGGGGCCACTGCCGCCGAAGCCATACTCGTTCCGTGACCACATTTATCAGCAGAACCGTCATAACCACTACTCCATGGCCAAACTGAATCTACATACACTCCGTTTTTACTGATGGTTCTTCCTGAAGAAAGCCCATTATTAAAACTGCTTCCCAACAGACTTTGTTCAGGAGAAACACCGCTATCAATTACTCCAATTGTTACACCAGCTCCCGTACTGTAGCTCCAGGCATTGATAATATTATGTTTTGCAAAAGACCAGGGCGCTTTGGCATTGGGAGTTACTATTGTATAATCTGCTGCATTTAAAACGGAAGATTCAAAACCGCAGCCTGAAGAACTTCCACTGGATTTCGCTGTTCCGTTGAATTTATTTTCATTCTCAAAATAACGGTAGTCTGCAGGTTCCAGATAGCGGATGTTTTTCATTTTGCGAAGAGCAATTATCGTTTCCTGCTTTTCAATCGCCACATCCATTTGATTTAAATATTGATCGGATGACAATAAAATCCTTTCTGATTTTCCTTCATATCTCTGAATTAAATCTAAAATTTCGTCTTCAATCGCCTTATTATTGGAATCTAAACTTCTGTCAAACGAAGATCCGAATCCGATTGAAGCAATTTTATTTCCCTGAAAAATCGCACTCCATACAAAATGATCTGAAGAATCATTCCAGGAAAATTTTCCTTTTGTTTTGATCGTTTCATTAATTTTTTCATTGATCTCTTTTGCAGATAAAGGATCTTTCTGAGCCACTTCAATATTCGAAGGATTGTTCTGAATATCTTCTCTGTTACAAGCCGAGAAAATAAAAAACAGCATTAATAAATAAAATACGTTCTTTTTCATATAAATAATATTTGATTGGCTAACCAAGTTATCACTTTACATTGAATTACAGAACTTTGAAATTTAATTTATCTTTAATTTTATTATGCTTGAAATAGCAACATTTATTAATTATGAATTTCTAAACAAAAAAAGACTCCCATTTCTAGAAGTCTTAATATCATTTAAGTTTAAAATTAATTTACAATAAATTTTCTTTCGTTAATCAATTCTGCGATCGCCAACATATCATCGCCAATCAATCGATCTTCTTCAAGCTTAGCAACTTTTGAACGAAGAATTACATAATTTTCTTCAATAATTTTTGAACATTTCGCAGGTCTTCTGAATTCCAATCCCTGTGCTGCAAACATTAATTCAACCGATAAAATATTAACCAGATTTCCTAAAACCTGATTGAATTTTCTACCCGAAATACTTCCCATAGAAACGTGATCTTCCTGACCCAAACTTGTCGGAATAGAATCCGCAGAAGCCGGGAAACACAAAGTTTTATTTTCTGTAACCAAAGCCGCAGAAGTATATTGAGGAATCATAAATCCTGAATTTAAACCTGAACTTTCCGTTAATAATCTTGGCAAACCGTATTTTCCTTCCAATAATAAATAGCTCCTTCTGTCAGAAATATTCCCCAATTCTGCTGCAGCCAATGTTGCATAATCTAAAGGCATTGCCAATAATTGTCCGTGAAAATTCCCTCCGGAAATAGATTCTTCAGCACTTAACACAATCGGGTTGTCTGTTACAGAGTTTAATTCTGTTTCTGTCAGCATTTTCAGATGTTCGAAAGCATTTCTACTCGCCCCGTGAACCTGTGGTACACATCTCATTGAATATGGATCCTGAACTCTGTCACAATATTCGTGGGCTTGAAGATTTTCAGAATCTTTTAAAAATTTCAGCATTCTTGCTGCTACTTTTTTACTTCCTTCAAATGGTCTGATATCGTGAAGTTCTTTTTTAAATGGACTTGCTGAACCTCTGTAAGCTTCAAGGCTCATCGCCGCAGTCATATCTGCCAAATCTAATAAATATTCAAATTTGTCAAGACCTTTAATAGCGTGAGAAAGAATAAATTGGGTTCCGTTAATTAATCCTAATCCTTCTTTCGGACCTAAAGTTAATGGTTCAAGATTATTTTTTTCTAAAATTACAGCTGTTTCAAAAATTTCGTTACCGACCCAAACTTTTCCAAGACCTAAAAGCGGTAATACCAAATGTGCCAACGGAGCCAAATCTCCGGAAGCGCCAACAGAACCCTGTTCCGGAACGACAGGAATAATATCTTTTTCCAACATTAAGATCAATCTCTCAATGACATCCAGAGAAACTCCCGAAAATCCTTTTGATAATGCATGAACTTTAGCAATCATCATGATTTTTGAAAATTCTTTATCAATAGGCTTACCAACTCCTACTGCATGAGAAATAATTAAATTATATTGTAGCTGTGCTGTTTCCTCTTCAGATATTTTCACATCGCACAACGGTCCGAAACCTGTATTGATTCCATAAACCGTTCTGTCTGATTCAACAATTTCCTTTACATTCTTCTGAGATTTTAAAATCTGTTCTTTTGCTGCTTTGTTAAGCTTCGCTTTATTTGGAGTTTTACAGATTTCCAAAACATCATGGAAACTGAAAACATCTACACCGTATATCATTCTCTAAAATTTGTCTTAAAATTACACATTTAACAATAATTGGAAAAGCTAATTTTCATCACCTTATATTTTTATGAAAACAAGCAGATTAATTTCCTATTTTTACCGCCGAAATTAAAAATTAATATCCCTATGAAACTTAAAACTTTACTACTTGCATTGTCATTGGTAAGCACCGTTTCTTTCGCCCAGAAAGTAAAATACTCTAAAGAAGAGAAAAAAGAGATGAATAAATATTTATTCAACGAAGGTTTTAATACTGCATCACAAAAAAAAGTGTCTACCATTATATTAAAAGACAATAATGAACATCAGGGTTACATCAGATCCTGGCAAAAGCAAAAAGGGCAGATTCTTTCCGTTACCATGGAAGATATTGACACTGGAAAACCAACGAAATTCAATTCTTCTGATATTGCTGAAATGTATCTGTATGCAACTGAAGGCGAAAAATCAATGAAAGCGGCGAAGTTTATTTCAAATATGAGAAATTACAGTACCAAAAAATACGGAAAATCTACCTCAGACGATGTAATTCCATTTGAAAATCAGACTGTTTCATTAAAAAACAAAAAAGAAAGCAAAAGTTTTTTAATGCAGGTTGTCAATCCTGAATTTAACGAACTCATTTCTATTTATCACGACCCTTTTGCCAAAGAAACGGCAAGTTTTGGTTTTGCAGGAGCTCCAGCGTTTGGAGGTGGCGTTATCAAATCTTATTATGTAAGAAAAGGTGATAAAGTAATGTGGCTTCACAAAGATGATTTTGAAGATAACTATGATTTTCTGTTCGGAGACAATCCGGAATTCATGAAGAAATATCCTAAAGACTCTGTAGAATGGGAGTATTTTAGCTTCCTTGTTTATCAATATACTGACATGAACCACGGATAAAATAATTTTAACATAAATCGTAAAGCTGTAGAATTTTCTACGGCTTTTTTTGTGGCTTTAAATTCCGTAATTTTGTTATATGAATCCTTCTTTAGAATTACAGCTGAAAACTTTACCATCCGAACCCGGCGTTTATCGTTATTATGATAAAAACGAGCATCTTTTATATGTGGGAAAGGCGAAAAATTTAAAAAAAAGAGTTCTTTCTTATTTCAATAAAAACCTTCCGGGATACCGAACAAGAATAATGGTCGGGAAAATCCAACGCCTGGAAACAACGATTGTAAACAGCGAATATGACGCACTTTTATTAGAAAATAATTTAATAAAAGAACATCAGCCGTTTTACAATGTCATGTTAAAAGATGATAAAACCTATCCTTGGATTTGCATTAAAAATGAAGATTTCCCGAGGATTTTTTTAACAAGAACGAAGATCAAAGACGGTTCAGAATATTTTGGTCCTTATGCCAAAGTTCGTCCTGCAAAGATTTTGTTGGACACCATTAAACATATTTATAAATTAAGAACCTGTAATTTAAATCTATCACCACAAAAAATTGAAGACGGCAAATATAAAGTATGCCTTGAATATCATATCAAAAATTGCGAAGGACCATGTGAAGGCTTGGAAAGTAAGGAAGATTATGATGAAAAAATCGATGCGATCCGAGGAATTATTAAAGGTGATTTCCGTAGAGCAAAAGAATATCTGGTCAATCAGATGATGAAATATGCGGAAAATTTACAGTTTGAACAGGCACAGTTTATTAAAGAAAGAATCGATGCTCTTGAAGATTATCAGACTAAAAATACGGTTGTAAACCCAAGCATCGACGATGTAGATGTATTTGGAATGACCAGTGACGAAACCGCCGCTTATGTAAATTTTTTTAAAATACGAAACGGAAATATCATCCAGAGTTTTACCACAGAAATCAAGAAAATTCTTGAGGAAAGCGATGAAGATATTATGGAGGAAGCTTTAATTGAAATCCGACAAAAATTTGATTCCAATTCAAAAGAAGTGCTTTTGCCTTTCCATTTATCTGTTGAAATTCCGAATGTAAAACTGATTGTTCCTAAAGTTGGTGATAAAAAACGAATCGTTGAACTTTCTGAAAAAAACGCAAAAGAATACCGTTTAGAAAAACTAAAACAAGTACAAATTATCGATCCGGAAAGGCATGCCAACAGAATCATGGCTGAAATGCAGAAACTCCTCAGAATGCCTGTCGAGCCAAGACATATTGAAGGTTTTGACAACTCGAATATTCAGGGAACTAATCCTGTTTCGGCGTGCGTGGTTTTTAAAGACGGAAAGCCAAGCAAAGCAGATTACAGAATTTTCCATCCAAAAACGGTGGTTGGTCCTGATGATTTTAAAACTATGGAAGAAGTGATCTTCCGTCGTTACAAAAGAATGCTAGATGAAGGAGAAAATTTACCACAATTAATATTGATTGATGGTGGAAAAGGACAATTATCTTCTGCTGTTAAAAGTTTAAGGATATTGGGATTATATGGAAAAATTACCATCGTTGGAATTGCCAAACGTTTAGAAGAAATTTTCTTTCCCGAAGATCCAATCCCGTTATATCTTGATAAAAAATCTGAAACACTGAAAATCCTTCAGCGAGTACGAGATGAAGCACACCGTTTCGGCGTGAGACATCACAGAACAAGAAGAACAAATTCAACCATAAAATCTGAACTGGAAGAAATTCCGGGTGTTGGAGATAAAACGATCGAATTGCTTTTATCAAAATTAAAGTCTGTAAAACGCATCAAAGAATCGAATCTGGAAACATTGGAGGAGATTTTAGGAAAAAGTAAAGCGAAAGTTATTCATGATTTTTTCAATAATAACTAATTACAATATTTTAAACGGAAAAAGTCCTCATTTAGAGGACTTTTTCTATTTATATAAATCAATAAAATTATTTTTTTGAAAATACTTCTTTAGCAAATTCTCCGTTAGATTGAGGAATTTCTATTATAATATTTCCGTTTTCGTAATATCCTAAAGTAGTTTCTCCATTTTGTAATTTCACTCGATAAACGTCTGCTTTAGCGGTTGCTTTAAAAGTTGCAAACGGTGAAGAACTATTGGAATTAACTAAAATAAACTGAGAATTATCAATCTGAATTTTCTGTAAATCCATTTTCCCATTGCTGAATCTTACCGCTGAATTATCTGAAATGGATGTAGAAACATTAGTGACAGACTGAGTGGAAACATTTGTTTTCTGAACTTTCGTCTGAGCAATAGGTTGGCTTGCCGGATTAGCGGGAGATATAGAAACATACGTCTGCTTCAGTGCATCCTGAAAACCTTCTTTAAATTCTTTAATACTTGAAGCTCCTTTAATAGAAGAAATAACTTTATCATTACAATCCTTAAACTGTAATAATACTTTATTTCTTAATAGACCACTGTCGTTAAGAATATTGGCCGTTAAAACATTACATGGATTACTTTGTGCTTCTGATGGCCACTGTAATTTATCTGCTGGAATAACGGTATAGTTTTTCCCCCTTAATGTTTTTGTTAATAATTCACCCAACCCAAAATCTTCCTTAAAAGTCTCAAATTTAGAAGGTAAGGTTATATATTTATAATCAGAAACTTTTTGTCCAAAGGCTAACATTGAACAAGCTGCGAATATAATTGTTGAAAGTTTTTTCATAATTTAAAATTTAATCATTTCTAAACTGTCCCATATCTAATTTTAGGGAGAAGAAGTTGGAATAGAAGTTAGATCCGCCAATTCCCGAATTGGTAATGGCATAATCAAGCGTCAGACCTCTGTATTTAATTCCGATACCTGCACTTGGCTGGAAAGAAACTTTTCTTTTAAGATCTTCAATATCTGTAATCGACTGGAATCTGTTGACTCCCAATCTTACAAAAATCATTTTCTGATATCCTAATTCAGCCCCAGCATAAGGCGTGATACTTGCAAAATCTGTTGAAAGAAGTGCTGCTGTTTTCGCAAAATCTACATTAATTCCCGCTTCCGGTAAAACATAAACGCTGCTGTTGATTTCAAAAACTTTACTAACTCCGGCATTTAATTTGGGCATCGTTAATTCCATTTTATCTTTTGGAGCAGGGTTAAATTCTTCCCCATCTACAATCGTAGAAAGTTCTTTTTGGTTAACACTCCAGAAGTTCACGGTAGTTGTTGCATCTCTCAACATAGCTCCAATTTTATAGCCATTATCCATTTTATAAATAGCTCCGATATCAAAACCAAATCCGTAACCGTTGGCAAATTTCCCTACGTTTCTGTAAACAATTTTTGCGTTGATCCCGACATCCAATTTGGTATTTCCAGCAGGGTTAAATGCATAAGAAAGTATCGCTGCATAATCAGATTGTGAGAATTTTGTTATTTTATCGTAATCGATATTCCCTTCAGTATCAATTAACTGAGTTGTATTTAAGATATTATCAACCCCTAATCTTACCACAGAAACTCCGAAAACACCTTCTTCCAAAACTTTAGCATATGCAAGATAATCATATTTTGCAATAGATTCGAAATACTCTGCGTGCATTGCTGCACCCTGCCAGTCTCTTTCAACTGCCATCAAACCAGCGGGGTTCCACATGGGAGAATATACGTCATCCTGATTGGAGATTACGGCTCCACCCATTGCCAAACCTCTTGCGCCGGCTCCAATATTCAGGAATTCGTTTGAATATTTTCTGATAATCTGAGATTGTGATATCCCAAAAACCAGGGAAAATACAAGTAAAAGATATTTTTTCATCATATATTTTGATGCTTAATTTAAAGTTTTTTGTCTCTTAGTTTTTATTAATCCGTTGGCAATGATTGCCAGTATCATAACCCCAGAAGCGATGTAAAAAACAGAGCTCATGTGTTCCGATTCCCCAAAGATAAAAAAAGCTAGTATAATTCCGTAAACCGGTTCTAAATTAACTGTTAAAATTAATGTAAAGGGCGAAATATATTTCATCAGCTTTACTGATTCTAACATTGGAAAGGCTGTAAAAACACTTGCTAACAAGCATATTAACGCAATATCACGGTAACTTATTTCATTCATTTGAAAAATTTGTCCGGAAAACAGATAAATAATCATTAAAATAAACCAACCTGAGAAAATTTCATAAAAAATAATATTTCCTGAACTGGTTTTACCAAACATTTTTCCGTTAAAAACCGAAAATATTGTACCGAAAACAGCACACAATATTCCGTAAAATATTCCGACTTTATATTGAAATTCTGTTTTAAAAATTAATAAAATACAGGCGACAATCACCATTCCCATGATAACTTCAACGATGTCGACTTTCCGTTTAAAAATAATCGGCTCTAAAACAGATGCAAATAATGTTGATAAAGAAAGACAGCTTAAAGCGATGGAAACATTAGAAACTTTAATAGAATAAAAAAAACACCACCAATGAAGCGCCATTGAAACTCCGATTGCTGCCAGCTGGAAAAAAAGTTTCTTTGAAATTTTTATGCTTTCTTTCTTGAAAACTCTGATGTATACAAATAAACATACCGCTGCAAAAAGCATTCTGTAAAAGACGAGGATCTGCGCATTTGCCTCAATAAGCTTTCCCAAGATTGCAGTAAATCCCCATAAAAATACAATTAAATGCAATCTGAAAAGAGCTATTTTATGCATATCCTACCTTCTTTTAAATTTTCTGCAAATTTACAAATAGGATTTTACAAATCCTGTAAAAATCTTATATTAAAGTCATGAATTTTTTGAGGAAATTTCATTCCAAATTACTTTTGAAAATAACGTGAATGCTTTTTGGATTTTGATCTCTTTAAAAACAAAAAACCCTGAAAATTTGTTCAACTTTCAGGGCCTTCAAATAATAAACTATTAAAAAAATAAACTAGGAACTTAGAGCATTTATATAGAAACTTTCATTTCTACTGCTCTACTGTAAAGTTAGCAAAATACGCACCAAAAAAAATATAAAATTTGTTAAATGTTTCATAATTTACTAAAAACCAATTTATTAAACATTTGTTTTACTTCAATTTGATTTCCTGTTAAAAATAGTATCTTTAAGCGGAAAAAATTGAAATTTTTATGGACATTGAATTCAACAAACGAGAAGATCAAAACAGATTAAAATTATCAGAAATAAATCGTCTACTCGCTGACATCAAAAAAGGAGGTGGAGAAAAAAGGCTGCAAAAGCTTCGTGACGAAGGAAAAATGACGGCAAGAGAAAGAGTAGATTATCTTCTCGACAAAGATTCAGATTCCATAGAAATTGGTGCATTTGCAGGATACGAAATGTACGAAGAACATGGTGGCTGCCCAAGTGGTGGTGTCGTAGTGGTCATGGGATATGTTTCCGGAAGACAATGCCTTATTGTTGCCAATGATGCTTCAGTAAAAGCAGGAGCATGGTTTCCGATTACCGGAAAGAAAAACCTGAGAGCTCAGGAAATTGCCATGGAAAACCGGCTTCCAATTATTTATTTAGTGGATTCTGCAGGTGTTTATCTGCCGATGCAGGACGAAATTTTCCCTGATAAAGAAATGTTCGGAAGAATTTTCAGAAATAATGCTAAAATGAGTGCTGCGGGAATCATCCAGATTTCAGCAGTTATGGGGAGTTGTGTTGCGGGTGGAGCTTATCTGCCAATCATGAGTGATGAAGCGATGATCGTGGAAGGAACAGGTTCTATTTTCCTTGCCGGAAGTTATCTGGTGAAAGCTGCAATCGGTGAAAGTATTGATAATGAAACTCTAGGCGGTGCAACAACGCACTGTTCAATTTCAGGAGTGACAGACTATAAAGCTAAAGACGATAAAGATGCTTTAAACAGAATCAAAAATATCATGAAATCTCTCGGATCTACTGAAAAAGCAGGTTTCGACAGAATTGAAAGTGCTCAGCCAAAAGAAAAACCTGAAAACATCTTCGGAATCATGCCAGCTTCCAGAGCGGAACAGTACGATACTTTTGACATTTTAAAATGTATAGTCGATAATTCTGAATACGAAGAATATAAGCCGGATTACGGCAAAAGTATCATCTGTGCAACGGCAAGAATCGACGGTTGGTCTGTAGGAATCGTTGCCAACCAAAGAAAACTGGTAAAAAGCGGAAAGGGTGAAATGCAGTTTGGAGGAGTAATTTATTCTGATTCTGCCGATAAAGCAACAAGATTTATTGCCAATTGTAATCAGAGAAAAATTCCTTTGGTTTTCTTACAGGACGTTACTGGTTTCATGGTTGGTTCAAAATCTGAACATGGCGGAATTATAAAAGACGGAGCAAAAATGGTAAATGCTGTTTCCAATTCTGTAGTTCCGAAATTCACCATTATTACAGGAAACTCTTACGGTGCAGGAAATTATGCAATGTGCGGAAAAGCGTATGATCCAAGATTAATCGTTGCCTGGCCTTGGGCAGATCTTGCGGTGATGGGTGGTGCTCAGGCTGCGAAAGTGTTAGCACAAATCCAGGAATCTACACTGAAAAAACAAGGAAAAGAAAATACACAAAAAGAGCGTGATGAAATTTTAGATTCAATCTCAAAAAAATATAAAAAGCAGACAGAATCAACGTATGCGGCAGCAAGATTGTGGACGGATGCGATCATTAATCCTATAGATACCAGAAAATGGATTTCTATGGGAATTGAAGCTGCCAATCACTCTCCGATTACCGAGAAATTTAATTTGGGAGTTATTCAGGTTTGATCATAATCTGATTATTAAAAAATAAAAAAGATGTGGAAAACCGATTCCACATCTTTTTGTTTTTATGTTGTTTAAATTTTAAGAAAAGAAAACTCCCGTTCTGAATCTTTCTTTATTCAGTTTTTTATTAACAGCTAATCCCCAAAGGATAAATTCTTTCAGGAATAAAATATCTTCTGGCTGTGTATCAGGCTGATATTTTTCAATAATTTTATCCAGCGGATCAATTCGGTTAAGATTTTTTGCATAAACTTCATCTGAAGATTCATCCGTAAGTTCTAAAAAGCCATCATCTTCTAAAAACCAATCGGTAATCTGGCTGAACGGACCATCTACACTCTTTTTCTCCAGCTTTTCAACTTTCGGAAAATAAGAAGTGAATAACGTTCGGATTGCATTATCAATCAACAATTGAGCAACCGCTTCTGCACCTTCCTGCTCACCTTCATACACCAGTTCTACTTTTCCTGTAATCGCCGGAATTACTCCCACAAAATCACTTAATCTTACAGAAGTTTTTTCGTCACCTGCTAGCAAAGATCTACGCTCAGCCGTACTCAATAAATTTTCAAAAGCGGTAATACTCATACGTGCACTCACTCCACTTTTTGAATCAACATATTCGCTGTCACGAGCTTCAAAACCTATCTGCTCCAAAAGATCTTTCGCCAAAGAAGGAACATATACTCCATTTGTCTGACGGCTGTCTAAGCTGGATTCATAATTGGTAATTTCTCTCGCAATATTGATATTTTCAGGATAATGTGTTAAAATCTGCGAGCCAATACGGTCTTTTAAAGGGGTAACAATACTTCCTCTGTTCGTATAATCTTCCGGATTCGCCGTAAAAACAAACTGAATATCTAAAGGCATTCTCACCTTGAAACCACGAATCTGCACATCACCTTCCTGTAAAATATTAAACAGAGAAACCTGAATTCTCGCCTGAAGATCCGGCAATTCATTAATTACGAAAATACAACGGTTTGCACGAGGAATCATTCCGAAATGAATTACACGATCGTCTGCATAAGAAAGTTTAAGATTAGCAGCTTTAATAGGATCTACATCACCGATAAGATCGGCAACCGTAACATCTGGAGTGGCTAATTTCTCAAAAAATCTTTCGTCACGGTGTAGCCATTCTATTGGAGTATTATCACCTTCCGCTTTAATGATCTCTTTGGCATAACGGGAAATCGGATTAAACGGATCATCGTTAATTTCACTTCCGGCAACAAAAGGAATCCATTCATCCAACAAAGACGTCATCATCCTTGCCAACCTTGTTTTTGCCTGACCTCTTAATCCTAATAAATTAATATTGTGTCGGCTGAGAATTGCATGCTCTAATTGAGGAATAACGGTATTTTCATATCCGAAAATTCCTGTAAACACGGATTCTCTATTGCGAATTTTAGTTTTTAAATTATCTCTTAATTCGTCTTTTATATTTTTTGATTTATATTCTGTCGCTTTTAACGAACCTAATGTCTTAATATTTGGCTTTTCAGTCATTTTATTTAAAATCTGATTTAAACTTTTTTGAAATAATGTTGAATTGATACTTAACTTTAAAATATCAACTTATAATTTTTTAACGGATTCTCTTTTTTCGGTTGGCTTCATAATCTTCAAAAATCATATTACCTAATCCATTTAGCCCTGTATAAAAAGCTTTCCCTTGATTGGCTTGTGTAAACTTACTCACAAAATGTTGCAGATAAGAATCTTGAGCAATCATAAAAGTAGTGATAGGAATATGTAATCTGCGAGCCTGAGATGCCATATTGTAACATTTTTGAACCACATAGTCATCCAAACCATACGAATTCATATAGTAAGTACCATCTGGTTCACGAACGCAGCTTGGCTTTCCATCGGTAATCATGAAAATTTGTTTATTGGTATTTCTCTTTCTGCGTAAAATATCCATAGCCAATTGAAGTCCGGCAACCGTATTCGTATGATAAGGACCAACTTGTAAATAGGGAAGCTCCTGAATTTTTACAGGCCATGCATCATCACCAAAAACGATAATATCCAGCGTATCTTTCGGATAACGTGTCGTAATCAATTCAGCAAGTGCCATTGCTACTTTTTTTGCTGGTGTAATTCTGTCTTCACCATACAAAATCATACTGTGACTAATATCTATCATTAAAACAGTACTCATCTGCGACTGGTGAATGCTGTCTTCCACGATAAGATCATCTTCGGTGAGATGAAAATCTCCTATTCCATTATTAATTTGAGCATTCTTAAGACTTTCTGTAATAGAAATTTTTTCAACCGGATCACCAAAATGGTAATTTCGAAATTCTCCTGTCGTATCTTCACCTGAACCACTTTTATTGGTTTTATGATTCCCATTTCCACTTTTTTCAAGATTCCCGAAGATTTGGTTAAGAGCCTGTTTACGAATATTCTGCTCCATCTTCGCGCTTAAAGTAACTCCACTTCCAGTTCCATTGGGATCTACTTCCTCACGAATATATCCTTTTCTCTTAAGATCTTCAATAAAGTTATCAATAGTATACTCTGGTGTAGTAAGTTTGTATTCATCGTCCAACATTCGGAGCCAGTCGATAGCTTCATCAAAATCTCCTGAAGTATGGGTTAATAAATCGGTAAAAATTTCCAGTAACCTATCAAACACAGACAATTCTGGTGCTTTATAAGTTTCAAATCTGAACCCTCTCACAATATGCTCTTTCATAATATAAAGTTACGACTTAAATCGAAAGGTTATTAAGAGATTTAATCTATTTTAATATTTATCAATAAAAATGAAATTTTTATGAATTTACATAATTATAAGGAAATTAGTCCTGCTCTTCACTTGTACTCCTCGTGCCTTCGCTATCTTTCGGAGCCCATCCTTACTGCTGGGTAAGCGTATCTATCCGGGCTAGGGCACTTGTCTGGATTAACAAAATTAGTATTTCCTTACAGATCAGTGCTGATGTATCCACGATCCGTGCTTCTCTTACTAGTATTATTTTTTTGCTTTATTGTTGGGATGTATAGAGGAGATGGATTACAGATCAGTGCTGATGTATCCACGATCCGTGCTTCTCTTACTAGTATTATTTTTTTGCTTTATTGTTGGGATGTATAGAGGAGATGGGTGTTACTTTACTGTATATAACGAAAAAAGTCTCATACAAATAAATGTATAAGACTTCATTAATTTTTAAACATAAAAAAACTCCTTTATCTTTCGATAAAGGAGTTTACATAAAAACTGGCGGCGACCTACTCTCCCGCGTTAGCAGTACCATCGGCNAGACTTCATTAATTTTTAAACATAAAAAAACTCCTTTATCTTTCGATAAAGGAGTTTACATAAAAACTGGCGGCGACCTACTCTCCCGCGTTAGCAGTACCATCGGCGCTGGTGGGCTTAACTTCTGTGTTCGGAATGGGAACAGGTGAGCCCCACCGCTAAAACCACCCTAAAGGTTGTATATAAGAGGTTAGAGGTTAGTCGTTAGAGATTAGTAAAATACTAACTTCTAATATCTAGTTTCTAACTTCTATTTTATCGGTAATTTCATCACAAAGGCAAAACCAGTACGGCACTTATAAATACTTGTTTTAGTAATAACCAATAGGCTATAAATCTACGGGTAATTAGTACTACTCGGCTATGCTGTTACCAACTTTACACCTGTAGCCTATCAACGTGGTCATCTCCCACGACCCTTAAAAGATGTCTCATCTTGAGGCGAGTTTCACACTTATATGCTTTCAGTGTTTATCTCTTCCAAACGTAGCTACTCAGCGGTGCTCCTGGCGGAACAACTGATACACCAGAGGTTTGTTCAATTCGGTCCTCTCGTACTAGAATCAAGCCCTCTCAAACATCTAACGCCCGCAATAGATAGAGACCGAACTGTCTCACGACGTTCTGAACCCAGCTCGCGTGCCACTTTAATGGGCGAACAGCCCAACCCTTGGGACCTTCTCCAGCCCCAGGATGTGACGAGCCGACATCGAGGTGCCGAACCTCCCCGTCGATGTGAGCTCTTGGGGGAGACTAGCCTGTTATCCCCGGAGTACCTTTTATCCTATGAGCGATGGCCCTTCCATACGGAACCACCGGATCACTATGTCCTGCTTTCGCACCTGATCGACTTGTAGGTCTCACAGTCAAGCACCCTTATGCCATTACACTCTACGCACGGTTACCAAGCGTGCTGAGGGTACCTTTGAAAGCCTCCGTTACTCTTTTGGAGGCGACCACCCCAGTCAAACTACCCACCACGCAATGTCCTTCTAAAAGAAGTTAGGCTCCAAGTAAGTAAAGGGTGGTATTTCAACGTTGACTCCACAAACACTGGCGTGCCTGCTTCAAAGTCTCCCACCTATCCTACACATTACTTACTCAAAGTCAATACGAAGTTATAGTAAAGGTTCACAGGGTCTTTTCGTCCCATTGCGGGTACTCGGCATCTTCACCGAGACTACAATTTCACAGAGCTCATGGTTGAGACAGTGCCCAGATCGTTACACCATTCGTGCAGGTCGGAACTTACCCGACAAGGAATTTCGCTACCTTAGGACCGTTATAGTTACGGCCGCCGTTTACTGGGGCTTCAGTCAAACGCTTCGCATTGCTGCTAACGCCCTTCCTTAACCTTCCAGCACCGGGCAGGTGTCAGACCCTATACAGCATCTTTCGATTTAGCAGAGTCCTGTGTTTTTGATAAACAGTCGCCTGGGCCTCTTTACTGCGGCCACCATTGCTGATGGCGTCTCTTCTTCCGAAGTTACGAGACTATTTTGCCTAGTTCCTTAACCATGATTCACTCTAGCACCTTAGGATTCTCTCCTCGACCACCTGTGTCGGTTTTGGTACGGGTTGCTTCACTTCGGCTTTTCTTGGAAGCACTTTCCTTACAGCAACTTCGCCCGAAGGCTAGGTCTTGACTATTCCGTCAGTCTCCAGTAAGTACGGCACTCCGTCCCCTTTTTAGTGTGAGCAAGTATGGGAATATTAACCCATTGTCCATCCACTACCCCTTTCGGGTTCGCGTTAGGTCCCGACTAACCCTCAGCTGATTAGCATGGCTGAGGAAGCCTTAGTCTTTCGGTGAGGGGGTTTCTCGCCCCCTTTATCGTTACTTATGCCTACATTTTCTTTTCTATACGCTCCACCAAGCCTCACGACTCAGCTTCTGTGCCTATAGAATGCTCTCCTACCAGATGTAATAAATTACAAATCCATAGCTTCGGTATTCTGTTTATGCCCGATTATTATCCATGCCGGACCGCTCGACTAGTGAGCTGTTACGCACTCTTTAAATGAATGGCTGCTTCCAAGCCAACATCCTAGCTGTCAATGCAGTCCAACCGCGTTGCTTCAACTTAACAGAAATTTGGGGACCTTAGCTGTTGGTCTGGGTTCTTTCCCTCTCGGACATGGACCTTAGCACCCATGCCCTCACTGCCGTGGAACATTTATTAGCATTCGGAGTTTGTCAGGAATTGGTAGGATTTGACTCCCCCGCATCCAATCAGTAGCTCTACCTCTAATAAACTTATACACGACGCTGCACCTAAATGCATTTCGGAGAGTACGAGCTATCTCCCAGTTTGATTGGCCTTTCACCCCTACCCACAGGTCATCCGAAGACTTTTCAACGTCAACCGGTTCGGTCCTCCACTCTGTGTTACCAGAGCTTCAACCTGCCCATGGGTAGATCACAAGGTTTCGCGTCTAATCCTACTAACTATACGCCCTATTCAGACTCGCTTTCGCTCCGGCTCCGGTACTTAATACCTTAACCTCGCTAGTAAAATTAACTCGTAGGCTCATTATGCAAAAGGCACGCCGTCACCCAACTTGTGGGCTCCGACCGCTTGTAGGCGTACGGTTTCAGGTTCTATTTCACCCTTCTATTCGAAGTGCTTTTCACCTTTCCTTCACAGTACTTGTTCACTATCGGTCTTTCAGGAGTATTTAGCCTTGGAGGATGGTCCCCCCATATTCAGACAGGATTTCACGTGTCCCGCCCTACTCATTTATCATCCAAATATGCCTTTCATATACGGGGCTATCACCCTCTATGGCTGTTCTTTCCAGAACATTCTATTAAACATATAAAGACTTTTGGGCTAATCCGCGTTCGCTCGCCACTACTTACGGAATCTCTTCGATTTCTTTTCCTCCGGGTACTTAGATGTTTCAGTTCTCCGGGTTTGCTCTCCTTGCGGAGTGACTGGTCTTCAACCAGACGGGTTGCCCCATTCGGACATCTGCGGATCAATTCGTGTGTGCCGATCCCCGCAGCTTTTCGCAGCTTACCACGTCCTTCTTCGCCTCTGAAAGCCTAGGCATCCGCCATACGCCCTTAACGATTTCTTTCCTATTTTTTAGGTTATTCAAGCACTTATAAGTGCTCGGTTTTATCTTTGTGATGTTTTACCGGTAATGTCAATGATCTTAATCTATCTCRAGTCTATCYCGCAAATATTGTTTTTGGCTCTATCTGCTTTTTTAAAAATAAACCTTCAAAATTGTGCTACATCGCTGTAACTTTTTATTACTCTTTACAAGTAACTGTGGAGAATAAGGGAGTCGAACCCTTGACCTCCTGCGTGCAAGGCAGGCGCTCTAGCCAGCTGAGCTAATTCCCCTCTAGGTAAGATTAAAAAATTCAGAGATTTAGTAATTTAGAGATTGCTTTCGCTAATTTCTTAATAACTTAATTCCTAAATATCTTAATCCCTTCAATTAGTAGTCTCGGGCAGGCTCGAACTGCCGACCTCTACATTATCAGTGTAGCGCTCTAACCAGCTGAGCTACGAGACTGTCTTGTCAGACTTTTAGATCCAAGATGCTAGATACAAGACTTTCTATCGTCTTGGGTCTTGGCTCTCGGCTCTTGTATCCCTTCCCTAATACTAATTTCTAGTGGGTGTATTTTTAATATATTTTATAAGGAATGAGTAATCGGTAATGAGTAATTGATATCTTCCAAACTGTTACACCTGGMTCYTTTTACTTTTACCTTCTTACTTYCCCTATAAATCAACCAAATAAAAAACTAAAGCTATACTTTGAATAAGTACATGTATCTTTCGATACTGATTTTGTTTAACGTCATAAGACGCTCTAAAATGAGATGTTCCAGCCGCACCTTCCGGTACGGCTACCTTGTTACGACTTAGCCCTAGTTACCTGTTTTACCCTAGGCAGCTCCTGTTACGGTCACCGACTTCAGGTACCCCAGACTTCCATGGCTTGACGGGCGGTGTGTACAAGGCCCGGGAACGTATTCACCGCGCCATGGCTGATGCGCGATTACTAGCGATTCCAGCTTCATAGAGTCGAGTTGCAGACTCCAATCCGAACTGAGACCGGCTTTCGAGATTCGCATCCAGTCACCTGGTAGCTGCCCTCTGTACCGGCCATTGTATTACGTGTGTGGCCCAAGGCGTAAGGGCCGTGATGATTTGACGTCATCCCCACCTTCCTCTCTACTTGCGTAGGCAGTCTCACTAGAGTCCCCAACTGAATGATGGCAACTAGTGACAGGGGTTGCGCTCGTTGCAGGACTTAACCTAACACCTCACGGCACGAGCTGACGACAACCATGCAGCACCTTGAAAATTGTCCGAAGAAAAGTCTATTTCTAAACCTGTCAATTCCCATTTAAGCCTTGGTAAGGTTCCTCGCGTATCATCGAATTAAACCACATAATCCACCGCTTGTGCGGGCCCCCGTCAATTCCTTTGAGTTTCATTCTTGCGAACGTACTCCCCAGGTGGCTAACTTATCACTTTCGCTTAGTCTCTGAATCCGAAAACCCAAAAACGAGTTAGCATCGTTTACGGCGTGGACTACCAGGGTATCTAATCCTGTTCGCTCCCCACGCTTTCGTCCATCAGCGTCAGTTAAAACATAGTGACCTGCCTTCGCAATTGGTGTTCTAAGTAATATCTATGCATTTCACCGCTACACTACTTATTCCAGCCACTTCTACTTTACTCAAGACCTGCAGTATCAATGGCAGTTTCATAGTTAAGCTATGAGATTTCACCACTGACTTACAGATCCGCCTACGGACCCTTTAAACCCAATAAATCCGGATAACGCTTGCACCCTCCGTATTACCGCGGCTGCTGGCACGGAGTTAGCCGGTGCTTATTCGTATAGTACCTTCAGCTACTCTCACGAGAGTAGGTTTATCCCTATACAAAAGAAGTTTACAACCCATAGGGCCGTCATCCTTCACGCGGGATGGCTGGATCAGGCGCTAACCCATTGTCCAATATTCCTCACTGCTGCCTCCCGTAGGAGTCTGGTCCGTGTCTCAGTACCAGTGTGGGGGATCACCCTCTCAGGCCCCCTAAAGATCACTGACTTGGTAGGCCGTTACCCTACCAACTATCTAATCTTGCGCGTGCCCATCTCTATCCACCGGAGTTTTCAATAATAAGTGATGCCACTCATTATATTATGGGGTATTAATCTTCCTTTCGAAAGGCTATCCCCCTGATAAAGGCAGGTTGCACACGTGTTCCGCACCCGTACGCCGCTCTCAAGATTCCGAAGAACCTCTACCGCTCGGCTTGCATGTGTTAGGCCTCCCGCTAGCGTTCATCCTGAGCCAGGATCAAACTCTCCATTGTATGTTTGTTCTTGACTCACTCAAAGTTTGCTCGGCTTGCATGTGTTAGGCCTCCCGCTAGCGTTCATCCTGAGCCAGGATCAAACTCTCCATTGTATGTTTGTTCTTGACTCACTCAAAGTTTTTTTTACGCTTTAGTTTTTCCTTACTTGGTTGTTATATTGTATGTCAATGATCTTCTTTATCTTCCGCTTTTTTACAGAACGTTTTTTCTGTCGTTTCCGTTCCCGTATTTGCGTGTGCAAAAGTAGTAATTATTTTCTACCCGACCAAATGTTTTTAAAAGAAATTTATAAAGTTTTTTAACGTTTTTTCTGTCGTTTCCGTTCCCGTATTTGCGTGTGCAAAAGTAGTAATTATTTTCTACCCGACCAAATGTTTTTAAAAGAAATTTATAAAGTTTTTTAACAACCCTAAATTCTTATTTTCCATATTTAGTCTTACTCCTGCGCTCCCGTTTTACCGGACTGCAAAGATACTAATCTTTTATTTAAACGCAACTTTTTATCCATTTTATTTTAATTAAATTTCAATGAATAGCAATATGTGTTACTGATTAATTTCTTACTGGAATAGTAGTAGAATATTGTTGCTGCTTATTTAAAAGCTTCTTCTGCGCTTGACTGAGTTACTCTCGTTTTCAGTGGGGCAAAGATAAGGGCTTTACTGGTGATAAAGACCATAAAAAGTATTGCTGAAGCTTTATTTTTTTAATAATCCGGAACGGAACTGTGGAGAGAAGTATAGAAAAACGATAATGTATATGCTATCGCAGCGTAATAAATCAGACAGGCATATAAGGTAATCCAAATTGATGATGATTACATTGACTAAAACAGATTAGAGCAAAGATAGAGTTTTGGATCGCTTCGTCACTTTGCTCCTGGTAATGACACAACAGTATTTAGCAAAAATTAAAAAAGACTTTATTACATGACGTAAAGATCTTTAATTAATAAGAAAGTAAAGAGTATAAGAAGGAGTAGGAAAATATCAAAGATTTTTATAAAGCAGGCAGATTATTTGAGAGAGCTCTACTTCCAGCCTTTAACCTTTAACCTTTAACCTTTAACCTTTAACCTTTAACCTTTAACCTTTAACCTTTAACCTTTAACCTTTAACCTTTAACAAAATTACAGATCAGTGCTGATGTATCCACGATCCGTGCTTCTCTTACTAGTATTATTTTTTTGCTTTATTGTTGGGATGTATAGAGGAGATGGGTGTTACTTTA
>NZ_LMQN01000011.1 GCF_001425355.1 Chryseobacterium sp. Leaf405 | reverse complement strand
TTACACAATGAAAACAAAGAATAAGGTAACCAAGATCAATACCCAGGCTTTGATTCAGGGGGCTTATCTGGTGGTGATAAAGACAGACAATGACAAAACGGCGAATGCGAAACTAATAAAGAAATAAACGAAGATGAAAAAAATATTTTTACTGTTTTTATATATTGTCAGTTATAATATATGCTACAGTCAACAGGAAAGTATGAATCAGGGAGTTTTACGACCAACTCCTACAGCATCATCTTTAGCCACTTATAGTAACATACCTGTTTCTCTTCAGACAGGAGTTCCGGATATATCCTATCCTTTAATCAGTGTTCCTACCAACAGTAAGATGGTTGATATTAATCTTGGACTGAATTACCATACAGGGAATACTTACGATGAAAGTTGGGCAAGCAATGTAGGGAAAGGCTGGTCTTTGTTGGGACCCGGCGTAATTTCCAGAGAAATTATAAATGATTTTGATGAAACATTTGATGATGCTGGTTTTGATAAATATGTAAAAAATGAGTTTAATGATATTTATAATTTCAGTATACCCGGAGAATCCGGAAAGTTCAGGTTTATAAGAGATAAGGTTACTAATAGCTTTCAACTTACTAAGCTCACTAACTTTACATCTAAAATAAAATATGATTCTGTAGCTAATCCTGCCACATTAATTATTGATTCTTTTACCATAATCAGTGAGTCCGGTATTCATTATAAATTTCAAGTTTATGATATTGCTACTATGAATATATGGATATGGAATCATCCTCTCCTTGGACGTGTATCTGCTGATAAGAAATACAGAAGTGCTTTTTACCTGAGCTCCATCACCGATGAAAATGATCAGGAATTGGTGAAGTATACGTATGTAAGAGATCTTAAATACCCACCGGCAATGAATCAGGTTCCTGAATCAGAGACCAACAAACTTACCCGTATTGAGATAAAGGACCACGGCATTATCGATATCAATACGACAAAAGATGATGGGTACAGTCCAAAAAATGATAATTTTAGAATCAATGATATTGTTTTAAAAACTTTTGATAACCGATTTGTCAGGAAATATACTTTTCAATATTCCTATCAGCTTCCTCTCTTTTCAAGAACATTAGATTCTTTTACTCAGGTCGACGGTACTGGAAACACTATTGAAAAATATGGATTTTATTATGGAGGTATTTCTTTTGGATCAGATGCAGACGGGGTAATATCTTCCGCGGTATTGAAAAAAATACAATTACCTACGGGTGGAACTGTAGAATATGATTTTGATTTAATTCCCTATGCATATCGAGAAGAGATTGTACATCATCCCGCACCTACAGAACCTTATGGAAATGTTTCTTTTGATGCAGTGAGTACAGGTGCAAAAAAATATTTTTTCACGCTGGATAAAGTCAGCGATATTACAATAGATGCCAGTAAGATTTCGAATTTACCACAACACACCTGGGCCTTACAGTTTTATAAAAAAACAGGAAATACTTTTCAAATGAGCAATGCAATTGGGCCTGCTTTGGATGCTGATGCGGGATATCCAACAGAGCAAATAAGAACATTTGATCCTGGAGAATATTATGTTGAACTGTTTACGAATGATTTTATTTTCCCTTTAAAAAGGACGGTCTATTTCGATGCTTTTATTAGGATAGGAGATCCTTACGATGAGTCTGTTATGAAGTTCTCCCAAGGATTGGCCAGGGTGAAAAAAGTGAAATATTTTAATGTAGATCCTGCTAATACCTTTTCCGCAATTCCTTCAAGCATTGAAGAGTATGAATATAATAAATTTGATGATCCTACAGTATCAAGCGGTTATTTTGTAGGAGGAGGTTCTTTGAATGGTCTTGACCCTGCCAACCCTGTTATTATTTATAAAAATGTAAAAGTATCTAAAGGTGGCGCAAACGGATATTCTAAATATTATTTTAAGGCACCTGATGCTTATCCTTATCCTGTTTCACAGAATGATATTTGGCCTCATTTCAACCTGACCCGTAATGGTCTTATGGAAAAGAAAGAGGTTTATAATAACGTCAATCAGAAATTAACAGAAGATAATTTTGACTATACATTTGAAGAATATGATGGACCAAAATATTTAGTGGTTCCAAGTTATGTCATTTACAATTTTCATCTGAAAACAAGCTGGATAAAAAGTGAAAGAGTCACCTCTAAAAATTTCTTTGCTTCAGGATTTGCAGAAACGAAAAAAGAAGTAACAAGAAATAACATCAATTATAAAACCCAGTTAGAGAAAGTCACTTCTTTCGACGGAAGAATTCAGGAAACTGCTTACCAGTATGCCTTAGATAAAAACAATCAAAAGTTGATTGAGGCCAATATCATCGGTATTCCTTTGGAAACAACCTCAATCATCAAGAAAAATGCTTCAGATGTCGGAAAATTAATGTCCAGAGCTGAAACAAAATATGATAATCCTGCCAATAAATTACCAAGCTCTGCGGTATCTTATGATACGCAGAATAACCTTGCCGAAGAAGTTACTTTCAACCGATATGACAGCAAAGGGAATTTAGAACAATATACCACGAAGGAAGGTATTCCTGTTTCAGTGGTTTGGGGATACAGTAAAACGCAGCCTATCGCCAAAATTGAAGGCGCAACGTATGACCAGATATCAACCTACATCGCAGATATTGTATCTAAATCTGATGCAGATATTGATGTAAGTTCAGAGCAAAGTTTCCAAAGTGCTTTGGATCTTTTCAGAAATAATTCAAATCTTGGAAATTATCAGATTAACACTTACGTTTATGATCCTTTGATCGGAATGAAAAGCATGACACCTCCTTCAGGTATCCGTGAAATGTATCAGTACGATAAAGCCGGCAGACTCGATCAGATTGTTGATGAAAAAGGAAAGGTTCTAAAGAAATATAAATACAACTACAAACAATAATTTATGAGTAATAAGTAAAGGGCAATGAGTAATTATTTTACCTATAACCCGATACTTTATCACTTACCTCTTATCAATTATGAAAAAGATATTAAATATATTCAGCATATTGTTTGTTGCCAATGTATGTCACGCACAAACAAATTCAGAAAATTATATACAGAGTACCACCTGTTTAGATTCTACCTGTGTCAAAAAAATTGAAACGGTTCAGTATTTAGACTTTTTGGGAAGACCAAAACAGGTAATCAGTGTAAAATCTTCTCCTACAGGGAAAGATATAGTGACCCCAATTGTTTATGATGAATTGGGAAGACAGACAAGAGAATATCTTCCGGTTCCGCAATCATCTACTGCCAATGGAAGTATTTATCCTCAGGTTTCGGGGGTAAGCCATTATCCGGTATCGGATGTTACCAATTTTTATGCAGGAGAAAAAACCTATACCGAAAAAACATTGGAAAGCTCTCCATTGGAAAGGGTTTTAGAACAAAAGCAGGTAGGAAATGCATGGGCAGACAAACCCATAACTTTTGGATATGATCTCAACATTCAGGCAGATCATGTGAAAAAGTATGAGATCTCTACGCTTTGGAATTCTACCGAAAAATATTATTCAGGAAGCTTAGGGAACATTTCAGAGTATCAAATAGCGCAACTGGTTAAAAATTCTGTAACCGATGAAGACGGTAATACAACCATAGAATTCAAAGACGGTTCAGGACAAACGGTATTGATCAGAAAAGTAATCAATGCTTCACAAAATGCAGATACTTATTATGTGTATAATGACTATAAGCAATTGGCTTTTGTGATCCCACCATTGGCTTCTGTTTTAGGAACTATTCCGGAGGCGACCTTAGATAACCTTTGCTATCAATATAGATATGACAGTAAAAACAGACTGGTAGAAAAGAAGATCCCGGGTAAGAGCTGGGAATTTATGGTGTATGATAAACAGAACAGATTGGTCCTTGCTCAGGATGCAAACTTAAGATCTACCACCAATAATTTCAATCAAAAAGGATGGACTTTTACTAAATATGACCAGTTCGGAAGAATAGTTTATTCAGGTTTCTTTGCCAATACAGCAACAAGAATAGCCATGCAGACTGCTCTTAATAATATGGTAGCCAATGCAGGGAATAACGAGAAAAGAGAAGAGACCAACCCGATCGTACAAAATGGAGAGAATATTTATTACACCAAAAATGCTTTTCCTACAGGAAGCATCACCATTTTATCGGTTAATTATTATGATATCTACCCCACACTTCCTACGGAGGTTATTATTCCCTCGATTATTAATGGACAGAAAGTATTGAAACAACCCGGACAAAGTACAACGGGTAAAAATACAAGAACACTGCCTTTAGCTTCCTATTTAAGGAACATTGAAGATAATAACTGGACAAAGAATTTCAGTTATTACGATGAAAAAGGAAGAGTGATCGGAAGCTATTCTATTAACCATTTAGGTGGTCACACCAAAACAGAATCTGAACTTGATTTTGCTGGAGTTCCCCAAAAATCAACTCTTTATCATGTAAGGAAGCCTAATGAAGAAGGAATCATTATTAAAGAACGTTTTGTATATGATAACCAGAACAGGTTGTTCCAACATTACCATCAGGTAGACAGCAAACCGGAACAACTATTGACTCAAAATGAATACAATGAGCTCTCTCAGCTAAGGAACAAAAAAGTAGGTTCTAATTTACAAAGCATTGATTATACTTATAATATTCGCGGATGGATGACGGATGTAAACAAAGACCAAATGTCTATCGCAGATCTTGGTGGCAAACTGTTTTCTTATAAGATCAGATACAACGAGAAAGCCGGTATTTCAAATCCGGATTCTGTTCTTTTCCCTGAAAAAAATGTGAAAGCTAAATACAACGGAAATATTACAGAAGTAGACTGGCGTGCCGTAGAAACTGTAGGACAAAACCCTTCTTTAGCTCCTAAAAGATACGGATATGCCTATGATCCGTTAAACAGATTATCCGCAGGATATTATCAAAACCCAAATAACCCGAACAGTAAAGAAAATACGGAATCTTTGGAGTATGACCTGAATGGTAATATCACCAAGATGTACCGAACTTCTGTTTTAGAATATGGCAATACAACACCAACTTTGATAGATAATCTGGAATATATCTATACTGGAAACAGACTGATGAATGTAAACGATTATTCTTATAACCGAACAGGATATGAGGGAGGAGGAAATATAATAAGTTATGATGCTAACGGTAATATGACAGCAATTCCGGATAAAGGTATAAATTCTATTAAATATAATTATCTTAATCTTCCTGGCAAAATAGAATACAGCAGAGAAAACATAGAATTTGTATCCCTTTCTAATAAATATAATGCTGCAGGAATTAAGCTTCGGAAAGAAAATACAACTTCCATTGAAGGAATTAATGGTGCTACGGTAACCAAAAGAACGACTGATTATCTGGATGGCTTCCAATATCTGAAAACAGAAATGCCAGGCTCAGGAGGTGTTGGATCTGAGATATTTACTATAAATACACAAACAGGAAAAGCTCTGGAAGAGCAGGCGTATTCGCCTATTATTTTGGATCCTTTACCTACCATCGACTTGAAAAATCCTGAGCTACAGTTTTTTCCAACGGCAGAAGGCTTTTATGATTATACAAAAGATCAGTATATTTACCAATTCTTAGATCATTTAGGAAATGTAAGAGTAAGTTTTGCAAGAAACAGCGCAGGTGTTCTTGAAATTGTAGATGCCAATGATTATTATCCTTTCGGGATGAGTCACCTGAAAACAGGTAATGCATTCTTTGGTTTGGGTTCTTTTAAAAACTACAAGTACAATGGTAAAGAACTTCAGGAAACTGGGATGTATGATTACGGAGCGAGGATGTATATGGCGGATTTGGGAAGATGGGGTGTGATGGATGCGATGTCTGAAAAATCAAGAAGATGGAGCCCTTATCATTATGCTTACAACAATCCTATTAGTTTTATAGATCCTGATGGAAATTTTGCGGTTACTTATTCCGGTGAAGCTGCACAACAGGCTTTTACTGCTTATAAAGCGAGTATGTCCACAAGTTCTGACTCAGGAAGTAACTTTTTTACAGGGTTTAATTTTTCGCAGTTTGGAAATGATGATGATGTCACTGTAGGTAAAAATGGTAATGTTTCTAAAATTATTAGAAACAACAAGCCAAATAGATTTTTTGATGAAAGTGGAATACAATTGTTTTTTAATGATCCTGAAAGTGTAGATAAAAATTCTCAAAATAAAAAATATGATATTGGAGATAAAGTTTATTATCAAATTGATCGAAATGAATTTTTAGATGCTATAAGTAAGGTTAGTAAAAATGATTTGATAATAAGTTTATTAATACAAGCAAAAACAGGTAATATTGTTGTAGCTCCAGGTGCTCAAATTGCAGCCTATGGTCTCATTGCTTCTCAATCTGTTATGGGTGATGCCGACTTTTCTGCGCATTATTTATCTAGAAAATTAGATCTTAATGGGACAAATGTTTATCAGAATGATTCTTCTTATCATTTTAGATTTGGTAGTAATAATACTATTTACAGTTTAATGGATGCAGGTAATTTTATGTGGGGAGGATGGTCGAAATTTATTGGTCTATTTGGGCACGAAGTATTAGTAGGAAGTAATCTAAATGAAATTTTCGATGGTCACCTTGATAGTAAAGCAGACCAACGTGCAATTTTTAACGGAAGAAAATTTATAACAACAGGAAAATAAAAATATAATGAAGAAAAAAAGAGTACTTAACCCTAATTACGTTTTAATATTTTTCATACTATTTATAATATTATTTGTATCTATAAATTATATTGGATATCAATTTTTTCAATTAGATGAATATACGTATGAAAAATTAGTAAAAACATTTAATATTTTTTGTTTTATCCCTGGAACTTTTATTTTTTTAGGCATTTCAATATATAATTTTAGCATAAGTAAGAGTGATAATAACAAAAGACACAGAATAGTTTCATTAATCCCATTATGTATTGTTTTATTATTTTATTTTTATGTTATTATAATGCTATTGTATGTTTTTATAAGAGATATAGGAAAAATGTAGGTCAATTTAGTGCGAGCATCTCGCTCGTTCCATTGAATATCAGTTACTTATGATCAAGCAATAGCCTTTCTTTATTTTGGTAATATTGATTTTTCTCAGTTTACAGATGATGATCCACCAGGTAATGCTTTAAGCAGATTTAGAGATAGAACTTCTAATTGGGTACAAGAAAAAATCAGAGAGCCTTTATCAGGATGGTTTGATAATAATACCCGAAATACTTTTGAGCTTGATGCAGAAGGTCAGGCTATAATGAACGAAATGAGAAGCCAAATGTCAGACCATATGCAAACTTATGTAGGTGGTGCCATCAGATCTGGAGCAAAATATGGTATTGTAGGTTCTGGAATGGGAACGGGACATGTTGGTGCTTTCTCTAACAAGTTTTCTATGGAAAATAGGATCGCTAATTTTGCTAAAAAAGCAGGAATTTACAGTGAACAAAAATCCTTGTCCAAAAATGCAAAAGTAATAATCGAAGGATATTATCAGCAGATGAAATCTGGGACATTTAGTAAGCGGGGAGCTGGATATATTACAACTGATGGGAAAAAAGTTTTAATGGATGGTAACCACAGTATGAATGCCGCAATCAGATACGCAATAGAAACTGGAGATATAAAATACATACAAACAATTCTTAAAGGGAACTTTAAAACTAATGTCGAAGCAGGTCACTATGGTTTACCAATTAGAAACCTTCCTACTAAATAATTAAATATGAGCTTAACAGTAATAGATACAGATAGCGATTATCAAAGTTTAATTGATAATAAAGATTTTACCGCCGTTAATTTTCCGATTAAAAATGCAGTTAAAATTTTCGGAAACAGTTATGATAGATTAAGAGGTAAGAAAAAATTAAAACTTGAAATTGAAAATATAATAGGCTTTAAAGACGATCAATTAGACTCATGTGAAGCAATAGAAAATTTTCTGGTTTTTACTTATTATTTACTAAAAACAAATAACAAGTTAGTTGTGTTTACGGTAGGATTATCTTATGAGTCTATTGATCACTATATTAAAATAATGGAAATTATTCTGACTAAATTGGATGATCGTACATTATACGTTGTCAAAAATTTCTCGGATATTAATGAATCTACATTAACTGATTTCTATGTACATATCAATAAAATTGACAAAGAAATTGTATTTAATTTTATGAAAAATTGGTTAATGGGATTTAAACCTAAAGATGAATACTTCGCCTATCCTCAATATTTTGGAAAAATAGAGTTTGAAACTGATGATTATTTTGAAATGCTTTCATTCATTTTATCTGAACCAAACAGGAATTATGAATTTTATTTTATAAATAAAAACAATTCTCAATATCGTAAAGGAATGATTGTTATTAATAATAATTCTCTTTATTTAGGTGTTGGAGTAAATTCAATTCATGAAAAATCTGTCATTGATAAGCTATCTGAAGAATATATGCAAACGCCTATTATTTATAATAATACTTTACCTTGGTAATGTATCAACAATAGAATTACTTCTATTAAAGGAAATATTAATCAAATGATTCTTCAAAAAAGATGGTAAATAATGATTTGATATATAAAGAGCATGTAGATGAAATAGATACTTCTGATGCATATTTTGGAAAGATATTGTTTTCAGAAAATAATATTTTAGTCCCATATATAAATATGGGAATTGCAAACCACGAATTGAATCGAACAGATGAACTAAAGCATATAAGCTATAGCTATTTTGTAGCAATTAATTTTCATTTTCTTAAAATTAATAATGGCATCATTCTTAACGATTTAAAAAGTAAATATGACCCTTGGGAATCTGTTTATCTCGGAGGATGGGATATGCTTGAAAATCAAAATATATTTGAGATTGAAATACAGGCTAAGAAAATGTTTATACAATTAGTTAGTAATTCTGAAATAAATGAAAAAATATGGATTCCTTTAAAAGAAACTTTTTTTCCAATGAATTTAGATGAATTTACAGTGAATAATTTTATCAGTAATAAAAATTTGCCTGAAAACTTATCATTAATATTTCAAAACTATGCAGATTAGAACATATAAAATGGATAATAAATGAAATAATTCTTCAAAGAAAATAAAAAATATGCATAGTGATTTAATATATAACCAAAACTTAGATGAAATTGATACTTCTGAGGCTTATTTTGGAAAGATTATTTTATTTAATGAAAAAATGTTAGTTCCATATATAAACTTAGGTATTTCGAATCATGATTTGAACCGAGGTGATATGTTGAAACACATAAATTTTTGTTATGCCGTTTTTATTGACATCGACTATTTAAAAATAGATGATAAGCTTATGAAAGATAATCTTTTAGATAAATATGACTCTAAAAGCTCTATATATTTAGGAGGAGATGATTTATTAAAGAACCAAAATATATATGGTATAGAGATACAGGCTAAAAATGCATTTTTACAATTAAGATATGATTCTAAAATAACTGAAAATTATTGGTTACCAGTTGAAACCCCTAATTTTAAAAGAAATATGGATGAAAAATTAGTAAACAGTTTTATGAATAATAAAAATTTACCCGACAATTTATCATTGATATTTCAAGATTGTGAAGAAAGTTCATTCAAAAAATAATGGAAGTTTTTTCTATAATAACATCTGATCAACAAGTAAAAGTTTATTTCGAAAAATTTATATATAACTATTCCAAACTTCGGCTTAAATATAAAGACACCGATACATCATATTTCATCAACATTTTAACAGGTGAAAATGAGATTTATTATCATTACATAATGGTTGATAAAGAAGAATATGAATATAATTATTCGGATTTCGAGAAAAATTTTATAAAAGATTATTTTAAAGATCACACGATATTAATTTTTGATTTACAATTTAAAAACTCCTTTTTTCTTAAAGAATTCCTCAAAGATTTCAAAAATTTTGTAAAAAAGAATCATGTTGCTTCAAATCAAGAAAATGAAATGAGAGTTTTATATAGTGATTCAGAAATGGAATAGCAGAATGGTAATATTAAAAGAAATTTCTGAAATTAATTATAGAAAATCAAATTTCCAAATATTATTTGAAGATAAGCAAGTAGATAAAATGTTTGCAATAGTTTCTAATGACATCTACGGTTTTAAATTTGGCTGGCAAAGTACAATTGTCAAGCCAGTAGAAAAAGAGGTTAGCTCTGAGATTTATGCAATTGGAATTGATCAAAACTTTATAATAATTGATTTAAGTTTAGTAAGTATTAGACTTAGACTTGAACTTGAACTTAATTATTTTTTTTTATGATGTGGTTACTTATGATAATTTTATTATTGTAATAACAGAGTTTGAAATTTTTATTATTAGTGAAATAACTTATAAAGTTGTAAAAGAAATTCCTTTACCTGAAATCTATACAAAAATGGAAATTAATGAACGAAATATAAAGTTTATATGTTTAGATGGTAGTGAAATAGATTTTGATATGAATAAAATATGACCCGATCTTGATGCACGTGGTCAATAGTGGATGATATGAGAAGCCAAATGTCAGACCATATGCAAAGTTCTGTAGGTGGCGCAATCAGATCTGGAGCACAATATGGTATTGTAGGTTCTGGAATGGGAACGGGACATGTGGGAGTATTTGGAAAATCTTTTAGGAATCAAGCTAAAGCAACATTTGAAGATGCTAAAGCAACAAACAGAGGAGTATATTATAAATTTGATTCACAACCTGCACAAAGTATTGTTGAAAAACTAAATGAATATTCTTTAAGGTATAATGTAAAATTAAAAATAAGTTATTAAAATGTTTGATTATAAAGGTTGGTTAACTTTATCATATGATCCATATGAAGAAGATGCTATCAAATTGAAGGAACAAATATCTGATTTGAATGAACATATTATTAATTTAAATAATAATGCTCAATTTGCAAAAGTCATCAATTGTAATGAAAATTATACCTTATCCTTGATTGGAACTTTAAATCATGAAAATGGTATGATAAATGAATTGAAACAATTATTAAATTTTATAGGAAAAATTCTACCTGGAACATATGGTGTTATTTACTATAGGGATCAAGATGGGCTCAATTATAACAGTTACATAGTGTTAAGACTAGCAAAATCAAAAGTTGAAATACTATCAGACTACATTTTAAGTCCATGTATTCCAACTATAGAAGATTAGTAGTCACGTATAAGATTTAGTGATTAACACTCTAGCTGAAGCAAAATTTAATTATTTTTTTGGAAAAGTTGTTACTGGTGATATACATAATATTCAAAGATCTGCACAGAACTTAAAAGACTTAGGTACATTAGGCATAAAAAGTGAAAATCAATTAATGAAAATATTTAGTAAAGCTCTTGCTGAAGGTGTAGAATTAAGAAGTCAAAGTAACAAATTTGGTACAACAGTTACCAAATCCATTGAAATCGGTGCAAAAGGGAAAATTAATGTTGCATTTTTTTATGAAGGGGGAAATATGGCAACTAAACCTAAAGTTACAACACTAATTCCTCAAATCTATAAATAAAACTATTCATATGTACTTAAAAGAAATTTCTGAAAAAGATTTTAAAAATTCTAACCTGCCAGTTTTATTTGAAGATAAGCGAACAGACAGGATGTTTGGAGTAATTTCAAATGATATACATAGTTTCAAATTGGGATGGCAAAGCACTATTGTTAAACCTGTGATCAAAGAGGTTAATCAAGAAATCTATGCAATTGGAATTGATCAAAACTTTATACTAATTGATTTAGAATTATTAAAAATTAGACTTAAACTTAAACTTACTTATTTTTTTTTTAATGTAGCTATTTATAACAATTTTATTATCGTAATAACAGAGCTTGAAATTTTTATTATTAGTGAATTCACTTATAAGTTGTAAAAGAAATTCCTTTACCTGAAATCTTTACGAAAATGGAAGTCAATGAACGAAATATAAAGTTTATATGTTTAGATGGTAGTGAAATAGATTTTGATTTAGATAAAATATGAGCTTAACAGTAAAAGATATAGACAGCGATTATCAGAGTTTAATTGATAATAAAGATTTTACCGCCGTTAATTTTCCTATTAAAAATGCAGTTAAAATTTTCGGAAATAGTTATGATAGATTAAGAGGCAAGAATAAATTAAAACTTGAAATTGAAAATATAATAGGCTTTAAAGATGATCGCTTGGAAATTGGGCAGCTTATTATTGAGGATGAACAAAATGGTGAATTTCGTGCAAAGTATGGTAAATCAGTCTTGAAGAATCTTGCTAATCATCTATCAGTAGAATTTGGAAAGGGATTTAATGAGAGAAACCTTAATAATATGCGGGCTTTTTTTATTGCATTTCCAATTTGGAACGCAGTGCGTACCGAATTGAGCTGGACTCACTACCGAATTATTAGTAGAATTGAAAATACTGAACATAGAATACAGTATATAGAACATTCTATTGAATGAAACTGGAATACTAGGACACTTCAAAGAAATATTGAAAGCCAGTATTTAGGTAGATTATTAAAATTTCCGAAAGCAGAAAACAAAGAAATATCCAATTATATTAAAGACCCCTATATATTTGAATTCTTAGGACTTCCTTCAGACATATCAAAAACTGAAACTCAAATAGAATCAGCTTTATTACTCACCTTCAGCAATTTTTAATGGAGTTAGGGAAAGGGTTTGCATTTGTAGCTAGGCAGCAGCATATCGTTACTGATACTTCAGATTTCTATATAGATCTAGTATTTTACAACTATTACCTTAAATGCTTTGTGTTTGTAGATCTTAAGACTCATAAGCTGACTCACGAAGCCATTGGGCAAATGGATATGTATGTAAGAATGTATAATGATCTTAAAAAAGGAGTCGATGACAATCCCACAATAGGAATTATTTTATGTACCGAAAAAGATAAAACTGTAGTAAAATATTCCGTAATGTCAGAAAATGAGAAGCTATTCGCAAGTAAATACAGAACATATCTTCCTGACGAAAAAGAACTAAAAAATTTGATAGAGGCAGACAGAGTGAAATTTGAATTGGACAATCAGAACTGATAAAATACATAACCTCAAAATCTCAGAAAAGGATCGCCATTGATAAACAGCTGGTGATAAACATTTGTCATAATAATATTACAAATGTTTACCGAAATTTCCTAAGAAGATAGTGGAGAACTACTAATGATAGACTTTTGAGAAATAATTCAGTTTACTTATCTCTTTTTTTTACAATAAAGACCATTCATACCGAATGGTCTATTTATTAATATATAAATGTGTTTTTAGAATTTCAATAGAGATCAGTAATATCAGTTAGGAAACTTAATTAAAGCTTTTCAATTTCAATTTTTCTTGTAGAGTAAGTAATTCCGGTACTGCTGCCACATCCCAGACAAGGTTGTCCTACTACCGTAATCTGATCTCCTTTTATTAAATTGAGATTTTGACTTACAGAACCACTGTTGGATACCACTGTAGGCACACATATTAATTGTGAACCAGCAATTGCACCATTCTTTCTGATAAACAGACTAGTATGAGAATTACTTCCTTGGGCAGTTCCTTGTACTGTAGTCTCAATTTTATACCATCCAGATTGAGGGCATGTCCAGGCACTCGTCGCTGAGTTAAAGTCTACACCTCCATTCGTACTGAGTTGTACAGAAGAAAATGAAAGTGTGCTTGTAGATCCCTGACTGACCGTTTGATTTGCTGATCCTGTAATGGTATACATATAAGGCTGCTGGGTTTTTGTAAGTAAGAGGACGGTATATGTATTTCCTGTGCTTGTATTGACATTGGTTTTTATCAATAATGCAGATTCTCCGGGTTGAATGACGGTTCCGTTAGTATCATCAATAAGTTCTGTACCATTGGCATTAATGGTTAAACTAAAGGCGGTAGATCCATTTTTAAAGTAATACAAACGCCCGACACGATCGGGGCTGTCTGTAGATATTGGAAGAGTAAGTATTCCATTGGCGGACCCATTCCACATGATTGAAAAATCGTTTTCAGCCACTGCATACGTATTATTGGTGATCAGATTATAAGCACCGGCGAAAGAGCCATTTACAGTGAGTTTGGACTTAGGATCTACTGTTCCGATACCGACATTGCCGGTTTGGGCAGACATAAAAATACCAATCAACAAGAAGAAAGATAATAAATGTTTTTTCATAGTTTTAGATTTGTACTTGAAATTAGGGAATTGTGTTTTTAGAATCAATTTGAAAATATAGTGTAAAAAGTGTGGATCTTGTTATTAACGTAAAACGATTCAGTAATTTGAATGTTTAAGCTAATTTAATTACTAACTTATTAAATTCCCGCAATCAGAGTGGCACTGAATAATGCTGTAAATTGATCTGGCGGAGAAGCTAAAACTGGAGCATTATTAGCATTGATATAATCATTTTGCATTATCCAATTAACTGTAAAAGGAGTAGAAGATGTATATATTGCATAAGGAACTAACATGCCCAATTGTGGTACATTAATCTCATAATACGAATGTGGTATTGGTGTACCCCCTACACTAAAGTATGTTCTACTATAATAGTTAAAAAGTCTTGCCATAGCAAATCCTCTAATCGCATATGTACCGGCTGGCAAAGTTAACGAAGCATAGACCATATAACTAGAAGTTATATGTGTTACAGTGGGTATTACTGAATAATAAGTATTGGTTAGTGATGGTGTATTTTGTTTCCAAGTTGCTACACCGTTTTCATCAGAAGTTAAAACCTTACCGGATCCTTGTGTTCCGTCAACAATTTTAATAGCCCCAGCATTAGTGCCATTATTAATTTCAAATTTCGAAGTTGGAGCGATTGTTCCAAGTCCAACATTTCCAGATGATGTAACAATAAGATCATTAGCTTGTTGTGCAACATTGGGAAAACCGGTTACGGGATTGTCTTTATTTCCATCTATATGGAAAGTGCCTTGTGGATTAGGTGTATTTATACCAACTTGTGAAAATAAATTGAGAGAAAATATAGTTGAAGCTGCAATAATAAAATGTTTTTTCATAATTAGTGATCTTGTTTCGCAAAGTTATTTTTATTTGGTGACTGTATGAAAAAAGCATTTATCATTCTCACGAAAATGATGAATTATAACTATTGAAAAAACTGGTACATCACAGACTCTACAACAGTAGACCTACTTATATCAGATTAATCATTTTATGCATCAATAATATTAAATAACTGAATGATTAATATCTCCTCAATAAATTTTAAATGCGATCATCAAAAATATGATAATCGCATTTAAGATCGGTGGAAATTGAACTACGCAATGACCTTTAGCTCTCCATTATCTTTACCCCAAGTAAATGCACCAACTCCTTCTGCTAGACCAGTAAATGTACCGATAAGAGAACCTGATTCTGTCATTAATGTGAGAGATACAGCTCCCTCCTCTAATGCTCCTGCAACAATTACCCATTTACATTTACCTGCTACAGTACTGGGATCTACTACAAAGGCTCCAACAACCTCGCATTCTATTGCAGCTGCTACAGCACCCCATCCATGGGCACTAAAATCAACTGCTTTTACATTTGTAAAATTTGTTAAATCCAGAGTACATGATACGCCATAGTACGCAAGCCCCGCAGCTTCAAGTGATCCTCCTGCTGCCCATACAGAAGTTGAATCATCAAAATTAAGAAGAGACTTATTTGCAATGTTTACCGAACTATTTTCCGGGCTATTTTTAATAATTTCAATTTGCTTCATAAGTACTTTCTGTGCTAAGACATTTAGATTCTTAATTGTTGTTGTAATAGTTGTCATGATTTTGTTTTTTGGTATTAATTCTTGCTTACTCTGATTGGTTTTCAGCTTCCCCATTTATTTATAAGTTATTTTTTGATCTTTGATAAACAATTATTTAGTAAAGATTTTTATTTCTTATCAAAAATACGACATTAAAAAACGCTAAGTATCAGTGTAACTACTTAATTATCAATAATTATATGTGCTTATGATTTGTCAATTAATTTTTAAACGAAACGAAAAATAAGCTGCATAAAGACTCTAATGTATCTATTGTGGCAAATGCACATATATTTAAGGTCTGAAATAAATCACATTCCTAATAATCGAATTAATAAACTCAAAATTAATATTCGCTAAAAAAATGGAAGGTGTTTTTAATATCTTTGCAATTATTCTGGTACCTATGAAATTTCTCAATTTGTTTTTTGTATTTTTTACAGGCATTTACTATGCCCAGGATCTTGCTGCTTTCAACGCTATCTACACAAAAACGGCTATTGAAACTTCCCAAAAAGATTTTAATAAAGCGATAAAAGTCGCAGATTCACTGTATTCTATCTCGGAAACTCCTTTGCTTCAAACAAAGAGCTTAATGTTAACAGCAACACTTTATCAGTAGGTCGGAAATTTTGAAAAGGCAACCAATTATGCATTGCAGTCCGAAAAAATTATTGAAAACACAGATAATGCAATATGGAAGGCCAGGGTATATGGCTTTCTTTCTTCAGAGTTCCGTTTCATGGGACTTTTTGATAAGTCTAAAAAATATTTTGAAATGGGCCTCAATATAAGTAAAGAAATTACCAATCCTGAAGTCGCTAACAATACGATGGCTATGATGATGCAGGAAATGGCCTATTATAATATTGGAAGGAGAAAATTTTGGAATTCCCTTAAAAATGCAAGAACAGCTGAAGAATATACAAAAACAACAACCTCCTTTAAACAACATCTAACGATCACTAATGAACAGCTCTTAGGGTATAGTTATTATAATCTGGGAAATTTTGAAGAATCGTTTAAACATTATCAGAAAGCATTTGATTTATTAAAAGACACTCCGGAAACTTATATGACTGCGCTTATTCATAGTGGTCTAACTTTGCTGTATATAGAAAAAAATGACTTAAAAAAAGCAAAAGAGCATTTGGATATTACTCTGAGAATTACTGAAGAATCCAAAAATCCGTCTCTTAAAAATGAGGTATATAATACCTCTGAAAAATATTATGCTGCCACCAAAGATCTGGAAGATTATGTAAAAACAAAAGAAAAACATGATACGGTAAAAAAAGTTCTTCAAAAGAACCAGCAGCTCGCAGCTAATAAATCGTATTCGAAAATTGATAAAGAGAATGTTGAAATAAAAAAAAATGATTCATCGAAAATGATTATTATTTTAATCATTGTCCTCTTATTTTTAATTGGGATTATCCTTTTCGTCAGATACCGAAAGAAACAACGTTCAAATATCGAGCATTTTAAGAAAATTATTAAAGAATTAGATGAAAAGCAGTCGGTGCCTTTTCCTGTTGTGGATGAAATGATCAAAGAGGAATCACAAGCTGTTTCCCAGCGAATGATGTCTTCTGAAACCGAGCAAAAAATTCTGGATTTTTTACAGAAATTTGAAGAATCAAAATTATATACCGATAACGGTATTTCTCTGTCTTACCTGGCAACATATTGTGAGACAAACAGTAAGTATCTTTCTTATGTCATTAATACACACAAAGAAGGTGATTTTAACAGATACATAAATACGCTGCGAATTAATTATGTTATTACTAATTTAAAAAAGAACCCTGTTTACAGAAAATATAAATTGGCAACGTTGGCTGAAGATGCCGGATTTTCTTCTTCAAATAAATTTTCTTTGATTTTTAAAAAAGTAACATCATTTAGTCCATCTACTTTCATTAAATATTTGAACGAAGACGGAATTGAGGGTCAGAAAGTTACTGATCTTGGAGAAGTGTAAAAACATACTCAAAGTGAAATTCAGTTGTACTTATTATAAATTTCTGAAAGTTGAATACTATTTTTTACCATGAGTTTTTTTAAAATATTTCTTTTGAATTTAGATATTGTGACAGATTTAATTTCCAGCATATCAGCAATATAACAATCCTTGAATCCCTTCGCCAGATATTCGAAAACCTGAAACTCACGGGCTGTTAAACTCATTAATCTATCTTTAAGGAGGGGTTTTAATTTTAATAAAGGGATGATCTTCGGTGGGTAGTGACAACCAATTTCTACGAGATCATCAATTGCTTTTACAATCTCCTTTCTTTCGCTTTTTTTACTTAGAAAGACAAAGTTTCCGTTGTTCATATATTTGAGGAGAGCATTTTCGCTGGAAAATGGGTACAATAATATTGTGACAGGACTTTGGATATTCTTCATCTTAAAAATCATCACTGTTTTATCTATATCTAACATGTCTATATCGAGTAAAAGCAAATCGTAGGTGTTTATGGATAACATATGCTGTGTTTCCTCAAGAGTGCTCGCTGTATCAATAATAAAGTATGGATATTCTCTGGCAAGCAATACTGAAATTCCTGTCATTGTGAGAAAGTTTCCGTCTGCAATTAATATTTTTTTGTTCATATTCTCATATCAGTTAAATAAATTATTAAAGTAAAAAGGAGTTATGAAAATGTAATTTCTATAACTCCATATATAAATTGTGTTTTTCGAATCATTACTCTTGCCTGAAATATTGCAGCAAAAGTAAATGGGAATAATGATGTTGAAAAGATGATGTATCGTTTTCCTAATAATGATCTGCTTAAACTAAGGACTGCTGCCTCAATTGAGACAGCAGTCCTTAGTTTCATTTGTGTTAGTAGAATCTGTACTTTTCAATATATTGTTAGAATAGAAATTTTATAAATTAAACTCAAAAAAGCCAATTAGTTTAATCTTTGTGCCGTAAAATAGAAATAGTAATTTGTTGCATCCCTTGTAACATTCCATGTACAGTTATACCAGTCTCCATTTGTAATGTGACCATAGCATTCACATATTCTGCTTCATCAATTGATGCAGAAAGATCATCATTTCCATCAATTTTAATACTATAGTAATTTGGTGCAATTGTAATGTAAGCATCATTAGTTGAAAGAGCTGCTACATTATAGGTAATGGGAGAACCCGTAATATTAAAGAATTTTGGAGATACATTGCCTGCTGCTACTGCAGAAGTCATAAAATTCATTCTCAATCCATTAATAACAATAAATGCATTCTGTTGAGCTGCATTAGCCAATTCATACGCCACTCTGCGGTTTGTACTTGTCACATTAGTAACGGCTTTTCCTGTCATAAGTCCTCGTGTTCCGCTTAAATTTAAAAACGTTGCCGCATCTATTACCGTTCTGAACGATTTTGTTTCACCTACAACAAATGAACTGTTGTTATTGGTTGAAATGGAATGATTAAAGGTATCCCACAATGGAGAGCTTGAAAGGTTAAAGTTGTAATTTTTAACAATTGATATAGATTCTCCTGCTCTTAAAACTAAAGTATTTGAAGATACATTATTACCCGTTCTTAATAATTGACCTCCACTTCCCTGAAGAATTGCATTTTGGGATGATGTATTTTTAATATGATAAACTCTTCCGGTAAAAGCATCTGAAATGTAAGCGGTAATGGCATCAGGTAAAGTTAAAGTTACTGAAGCTGTGCCTGTAATATTAATATATTGATCCAGATTAGTTAGTGCAGTATTTGTGGTAACTTCTTTATATGCGCCTTTATAAGAGCCTTCCACTACCAGTGAACTGTTGGGTTGGCTCGTATTAATTCCAAAATGAATGATTATAAAACAATCAAGTAATTGTGTTATCATCGATTATATCCTGTTACAATTTAAAGAATAAATAATGCTTTCTAGTAAACCAAAAACTTTTATGGGTATTTTAAATTAAGACTTACATTATCCAAAATAAATAAGTTAATATAACTTTAATACAGAAATTGTATCACAGATTCGCGATGATAATCTACTTGTAGTATATAAATTATTTTATTCAATTTTTTTTATGTAAAATATTGAAATATTGAGTTTTAAAATTAAACAGATAAGTGTAATTTTCTGGAAAAATTATACTTAATAACTATCAAATGATGAAACAATTCTTTACAACTTTTTCACTTTTAGCCACAGGTTTAGCCTTTTCCCAAGTTGGCATAAATACTTCTAATCCACAGGGAGCATTTCATGTTGACGCAGCAAAAGATAATCCTGCTACATGAATACCGGATGCTGTTCAACAAGCTAATGATTTTGTTCTTACATCATCTGGAAATGTAGGATTAGGTACGACCAGTCCCGCAGAAAAGCTCGATGTCCAGGGCAAAATTAAAATCGTAGACGGAACTCAGGGAGAAGGTAAAGTTTTAACTTCTGATGCCAATGGAGTAGCAACCTGGCAACCACAATCAGGAGTTGTTAGAATAACAGGATTAAGCAATGAGCCTACTCATATTTTTATTAATTCACCGGCAGTCACAGAATACGTATTAAATTGTCCGATAACTCTTAACAAAGGCACTTATACCCTTTATTATTATGTACAATATGATTATTATGTACATGGAAGCACAACAGCAACAAGAGTTGTGGATCCAACCAATGCAACCACATCCGCAAATCGGCTTTTTCAGCGTAACAGATTTAAACGCTGACTGGGGTGAAAGAAATCTGAATGATGTAATGACACAGGCGAACCTGACACTGGATCTTGTAAAGGGGCTTCGGCTGAATGAAGGGTTTCATTATACGCCGGTAACAGGTATCCTTCCATCAGCCGGCATGATCTATACTTTCGTAAATGATCAATGGCTGGTTATTGCATCTCCAAGGATTGACCTGCAACAAAACCCAAATCGAACAGTTGGAATTGGAGCTTCAGCATATTGTTTCAGAAAGCAAAGAACTTGATATAAAAACAAAAATAGAAAATAATGCTCTCGACTCAATGGAAAACCTCGCAAACCTCTATCAACAGGGCGATTTACAGACAAAAAGAACGATAGGGTGTTTGATATTTCCTCAAAAAGTCGAATTTGACGGAAAAAGTTTTCAAATACCTAAAATGAATATTGTCGCTAAATGTATCTATCAGTATAACAACGGATTAGGAAATAAAAAAACCGACATAAGAGAAAAAAATCTACAAATGTCGGTCTTGTGAACATGACAGGACTCTATTCAAACCATTTGTTAGCAGATATAGATAATATTTTGAAGGTGTTAAGTAGTATATAAATTACACTATTCAATATTATTTAAACTTGAGATATTGTTAAAGATGGTTCTTTGGTAGGTTTATACAATCTAAAAATAATCAAATATTTATTTTAAACTGATCAGTTTATTATTTACCTTTGCAACATTATGGGAAGGAACAAAGAATTTGATTACGAGCAGAAATTGGACGTTGCACTAGAACTTTTCTGGAAGCAGGGATTTCATTCAACTTCTATTACTGACCTTGAGACTGGTATGGGAATCAACCGAAGCAGTATTTATCCAACTTATGGTGATAAGAAAGCGCTGCTCATTAAATGCCTGACCAAGTACATGAAGTCTAAAGTTTCGGAATATGAAAATGTATCAGATAATCCTAAATCCCATGCCATTGAAACATTAAGAAAGACCTTACGGCTGGCAATTGACCAGAGCATCAACGAAGAACGAACGTGCCTGGCTGTTAGGATAGCATTTGAAGTAGCCTTGACCGATGAAGATATCAGAACGTTGTTGGCTGGCAATGAGAAGAAAATCGAAAAGATTTATTTTGAAATTGTAGAGAAAGGGCAGGAGCAAGGTTGTATAAAAGGTGATCTCGATCCAAAATTAACTGCTGCTTTTCTTGCTGGTTCTTCCAGCGCACTTTTCAAAAATTATGCTTTGAATAAAAACCGAAAAACCATCTATGATATGATTGAAGCTTTAATCCAAATGATCCAAGTCTAATTATTATAGCATCTTCATGTAACTAATAACAAACAATATTTTTTTAACCTTTTTTAAACCGTTCAGTTTAATATGAATTTAAGTCTCAACAAAAAGATAGCGTATATGGGATGTCTCGGCGTTATCGGAATTATCAGTACAGAATTTGGTGTGATCGGCATCTTGCCTCAGATCGCTGACTATTATAAAATTAATATTGCAACAGCAGGCTATTTACTGAGCGCATTTGCTTTAACAATTGCGCTTACAGGGCCATTTATGGTCTTATATCTGTCAAAATTTGACAAGAAGAAAATTATGATGTATGCTCTCGGTCTTTTCTTGATTTCAAATTTCTTCTCAAGTTTCAGCCCGCCATTCTGGTTGCTTATGGTACTGCGGATATTGCCGACATTTCTGCATCCTGCATTTTTTTCTATGGTGATCGCAGCTGCGACAAAAGATACTTCTCCTCAAATGCAGATGCGATTGACCAGTATTATTATCGGTGGAATTGCACTTGCTCAGGTAACACTGATTCCTTTCACCACATTTATTGCAAGTATTTATTCTTGGCAGTGGAGCTATGTTATTCAAGGGCTATTAATTTTGATAACACTGATCACCACCTATAAATATTTGCCTTCAATGCCTAACAACGAAGTGAAGTCTTTTAAAAATCAATTGAGCATCCTTACGAGACCCAAGTTTATCGCTGGAACAGCTGTAAATCTATTTCTCATCACTGCATGGTTCTGCTCCTACAGTTATTTTGCAGACTATCTTTCGAAAGAGAAAGGATTAAGTACACAGGAAATCAGTTACATGCTTTTACTATTTGGTGTGATGGGTGTGATCTCCAACTTTTTGGCAGGTCGCTTATTAGGGAAGTATATGATCTGGACTACTTTGTTTTTCCTTGCCGGTACGTTTCTTCTTCCATTTGCATTCCAATATACCGATGGCTCAATTCTCAGCATAGCAGTCGTGGTCGGATTTTGGGGAATTATGTACGGACCTTGTTTCCTGATAGGTGTCGGGCATATGGTCTCGGCAGCGTCAGATGCAAAGGAATTTGCTAATAGTTTGCAGACCTCATTTGGAAATCTAGGTGTTTCATTAGGTACTGCTACCGGAGGTTGGTTTATTAGTCAACATGGAATATCCGTTACACCTTGGGTGGGTGTTGGATTTGGTCTGCTGGTGCTTATTGTAATTTTTTGGAGAGCCTGGCTTGATAGAGACGTAAGTGAGAATAGTAAGAAACAGCTGTAATAATCGCAAAAACATCAACTCAGCTTAATAAAATATTTGATTGTTAGTTTCCCGTTTCGGTTAAGGATTACCTTGATTCTGTTATTTCTCAAAATTCCAATTGATGGAACTTTGCAGTAATAAAAATCAAGATATGAATATTGTAATAACCGGTTCCCTGGGGAACATCGGAAAACCTCTTACAAAATTATTGGTTGCAAGAGGACATGAGGTTACTGTGATCAGCAGTAAACCTGAAAGAATATCTGCTATAGAAGAGTTGGGAGCAATTCCTGCAATCGGTAGCATTCAGGATGTGGAATTTTTGACCAAAGCATTCACAGGAGCTGATGCTGTATATCTTATGGAAGCCTGGGAGGGAATAGGAAGTCTTTTTGACAGTTCGATTGATTTTCCTGCAGAATTCAAAAAAATAGCTGATAATTATGTACAGGCTGTTCAGCGATCAGGGGTTACAAAAATTATTCATTTGAGCAGTATTGGTGCTCATTCCGATCATGGTACCGGAAGCCTGATGGTTCATCATCACGTAGAAAAAGTTCTGGGAACACTACCCGAAAATGTATCCATTAAATTTATGCGTCCTGTGGGATTTTTCAGCAACGTGTACCGCTGGTTACCAATGATCCTGTCGAAGGGAGCTATTATTCAAAGTTATGGTGGAGATCATAAAGAGCCTTGGGTTTCGCCTTATGATATTGCACAAACAATTGCTGATGAAATGGAAATGCCATTCACAGGAAGAACGGTGCATTATGTAGCGAGTGATGAGGTTTCACCTAATGAAATTGCCGAAGCGTTAGGAAAATCAATCGGTAATCAGGATTTGAAATGGAAAGTTATTCCGTCAGATGAATTATTAAACCAAATGCTTTCTGCAGGAATCAATGAATGGATTGCCAATGGAATGGTTGCCATGCAGCAGGCACAGGGAAATGGTAGTTTATATGAAGATTTTTATCTGAATAAACCCGAATTAGGCAAGGTGAAATTAGCGGATTTTGCAAAAGAGTTTGCCGAAGTGTATCATAACAAAATCAATTCATAAATGAAAACAGCATTCATAACAGGAGCGAATAAAGGCGTTGGTTTTGAAACTGCCAAAAAGCTTTTGGAAAACGGATATTTTATTTTTATAGGAAGCCGAAATATAGAGAATGGAAAATCAGCAGTGCAACAGCTTAATGAGATTGGATTTGAAAATGTAGAGGCTATTCAGCTCGATGTCACTGATATTGCATCTGTAGAAAATGCAAGGAGAGATATTGGGAAAAAAATTGAGGTATTGGATGTGCTGATCAATAATGCAGGAATCAACGGCGGTTTTCCACAGGCAGCATTGGAAGCATCGGTAGAAGCCTTTCACAAAGTGATGGATACTAATCTCTATGG
>NZ_LMQN01000010.1 GCF_001425355.1 Chryseobacterium sp. Leaf405 | reverse complement strand
AGGTGGTCATTTTGAACCGAAAAGTGGTGGTCACTTTGCTCCGAAATTAGTGGTCAATTTACTCCGAAATTAAGTGGTCAATTTGACCGTCTTTTCCAATTATTAGTGCATTAGTCGTCAAGGTTATCCGTGGAGGATAGCCTTTTTTAATTTATAACTTACAATACATTGTTAAAGCACGACAGTTTCTAATCTTAATCTTTGGCTAAATCAATGCATAAAATGACAAATTCTACAACAGACTGATCCAGCGGATATATTTGTTGATGTTCAAATGTCAGATCTATGTCAAATTATTTAGTCACTTTCTTATGCCTTGCACCCCAACTTTCCAACTGCCGCCAAATTGGAATTAAATCGGTTGCAATTTCCGTCAGTTCGTAATCTACCCTTGGCGGAACCTCGGCATAAACCGTACGTTTTACCAAACCTTCTTTTTCAAGATCACGCAATTGAAGCGTTAGCATTCTTTCGGTAATGCCATCGATTTGATTTCTCAATTCACTGAATCTCAATTTTCCGTTTTCCAATTTTCCTAAAATCAGGATTTTCCAACGCCCGCCTATTTTACAGACCGCATACGCCAAATCACATTCTGTGATATACTTTTCATTCTGGCTATTGGTCGAATTTTCTTTTCTGATTCCCATTACTTACAAATTTGTCTGTACCATACATTTAGATATGTACTGTGCAAAATTAAGGATTAGCAAATACATTTGCTACCTATTTAAAATTAAACAAGAATGAAATTATCAGAACAGGAAGAATCGGCATTAGATTATATTCAAAATATTGAGGAAGAAGAAACATTAAAGCTTTTGGAAACTGGAAATGCTTTTTCTCAAATGGGTGGATCTAGTGGTGATACAAAGATTTTAGAGGATCTCGCTGTATTCATTAAAACCCAAAATTCTTAATAATGAAAAAATTCGCTTACATCGGCTGTCTGGGTTTTCTGGCAGTCATTACCACAGAATTTGGCATCATCGGCATATTGCCACAAGTTGCGGATCATTATGAAATCACTATTGATAAGGCAGGTTATTTACTGAGTGCCTTTGCTTTGGTTATTGCATTGACAGGTCCTTTTATGACTTTATTGGCATCAGGCTTTGATCGTAAAAAAGTAATGCTCACTGCCATTTTTATTTTTATGATCACAGGAATTGTATCGTCCTTTTCACCACCTTACTGGCTGTTAATGCTGGTGAGGATCTTACCCGCCTTTTTGCAACCTGTTTATATTGCAACAGCTTTGGCGGTAGCCGTTTCAAAAGCAGATAAGAAACGGGAAAATGAACTAATGAGTATTGTNCGAAAAGTCTTTCTCCGTTTCCTGGCTGTTAATGCTGGTGAGGATCTTACCCGCCTTTTTGCAACCTGTTTATATTGCAACAGCTTTGGCGGTAGCCGTTTCAAAAGCAGATAAGAAACGGGAAAATGAACTAATGAGTATTGTATTTAGCGGTGTAGCTATCGCAATGGTTACCACGGTTCCTTTTGCCACCTGGCTGGCCAGTTTATGGTCCTGGGAATATTCGTTTATGGTTCAGGCCATTGTGAGTATTGTGGCTTTGGCAGGCATTTACTATGCTTTGCCCCCAATGCCTGTCAAAGAGAAAAAATCTTATGGAAGTCAATTAAAAATACTGAAGCAACCCACTTTTATCATCAGTACGGCAATGAACTTCTTTATGATTACCGCATGGTTTTCAACCTACAGTTATTTTGCTGAATTTCTGAATAAAGCCAAAGGAATGGATGCAACGATGGTAAGTTATATGTTGTTTCTTTTTGGCATTATTGGCGTGTTTGCCAATTGGATTGCCGGTAAAATGTTAAATAAAAGTGTCACAAAAACCACGGCATTTTTCCTGTCCGGGACTATTTTAGTCTCCATTCTTCTCTACATTTCTGACGGAAATAATGTTGCAACCATTGTTGTGATAGGAATATGGGGATTTTTGTATTCGCCAAGTTTTTTGAACGCGTCCACTTATATGATTTCATCAGTACCTGATAGTTTGGAATTCGGAAACAGCCTCGCCACTTCATTTGGAAATCTGGGAGTGACTTTGGGAACAACCATTGGTGGTTTGATCATCATTACCAAAGGCGTTTCTTATAATCCTTGGTTCGGAATTGTCTTTGGAGTTTTGGCATTTGTGATGATTGGATTGAGACGTTTTTTAGAACAATCTGAAAGGAAAAGTTTTAGCGTTAAGCCACTGGAATAACTGTAAAAAAATAGTGCTTTTTGACATCACTTTGCTTTGGAAATAATAAATCAAATCCCGGTTTCTGTCGGGGTTTTGTTGTTTACGGAAATCCGAAAAATCGTTTCATTTTGATTTCTAATTAAAAGACTGCCTGAACTCCAAAGGGGTTAAGTTGGTTTTGGTTTTGAACAACCTGGTAAAAGACTGCGGATAATCAAACCCAAGATGATAGGCTATTTCAGAGACTGAAAGATCGGTGGTCGACAATATCTCTTTTGCAGTTTCGATGAGCCTATTATGGATATGCTGTTGTGTATTGAGGCCTGTTAATGATCGTAAGAGATCACTTAAGTAATTGGCGGAAACATTCAGTTGCTCTGCAACATTTTGCACAGAGGGCATTCCGTTGTTCAGTTCGTGATTAGAATTAAAATAAAAATCCATTACCGTTTCAAACTGCTGAATAAGATCAGTATTAACTACTTTGAAGGTGATAAACTGCCTTTTGTAAAAGCGACTGCTGTAATTAAGCAGCAATTCGATTTGTGAGATAATTACGTCCTGACTGAAGTCATCTACTCTGCTGTTGAGCTCTTCATCAATAATCTTAAAAACAGAGAAGATGGTTTCTTTTTCCTTCTCAGACAGATGTAATGCTTCATCCGCAGCATATGAAAAGAAACCATATTGCTTGATTTTCTTCGCTAAATTATAGGAGTGCAAAAAATCAGGATGAACTAAAAGAATACCGCCTTTGCTTTTATTGGTTTTTGGCTTTTCAAATAGTTGTCCCGGAGCCGTAAAAACCAGTCCACCTTCACCAAAATCATAATGATGCTGCCCGTATTTAGCTTTGCCAATAGTATCTTTATAAGCAATCTTGTAAAAGTCCAGTACTAGATATTCGGACAATTCTTCTTCCGGCATTTTCATATCCTCCAAACGGATAAAACTTACCAATGGGTGTTCGGGTTTTGATAAACCAAACATCTGATGGAATTCCGATAATGATTTAAATTGATGCAGTTTATTTTGTTTGCCTCTCATTTCGTTGATTTTAAAATGCCGGATACAACACTCAGAAATATCTCTTTCCGAGCGTTATATCTAACAAAAATAATGAATTATTACCAGGGTGTTTCACCTGTTTCGGGATTATATTCTTCACTGATAAACTTTCCGGTCGGTCCGCTTTCTCCAATCATCGCATATTTTGCAATTCTGATACCTCCTTGCTCAACAGTTCCTGTCCCTCTGTGACCGTTGAAATCAGTTGCCACAAATCCCGGACAAACAGCATTCACCTTAAAAGCAGTATCTCGAAGTTCATAAGCCAGATTAATGGTATACATATTCATTGCAGCTTTTGATGCAGGATATACCGCAGCCTTATGACTATAATAAATCCAAGTAGGATCACAATGAAGAGTTAACGAGCAACCGCTTGATGACACGTTAACAATTCTGGGCTGATCTGATTTTTTAAGCAAATCAATGAAGGCCTGTGTTACACGAACAACACCATAGAGATTAGTATCCATCACTTTGTGAAAGGCTTCTACCGATGCTTCCAATGCTGCCTGTGGAAAACCGCCGTTGATTCCTGCATTATTGATCAGMACATCCAAATCCCTCTTCCGCTGAAAGCTGCTTCAGTATATCTGCATCTTCTTNTTAAATCTAATGCATCCCAATGCATCCCAGTTCTTTCACGACACATTCCCCATTTTGGACACCATAGAGATTAGTATCCATCACTTTGTGAAAGGCTTCTACCGATGCTTCCAATGCTGCCTGTGGAAAACCGCCGTTGATTCCTGCATTATTGATCAGAACATCCAGCACCTCTGTTTTATTTCCGATTTCTTTCCTTGCAGATTCTACAGATGCCATATCTGTAACATCCAGCCGAATGGCTTCTACATTTTCAAATCCTACTTTATTAAGCTGCTGGACAGCTAATATACCGTTTTCCAGTTTTCGGCTTCCGATGAAAACATAGTATCCATTTTCCAAAAGTTGTTTTGCCGTTTCATACCCAATTCCTTTATTGGCTCCTGCTATAAGTGCTTTTTTCATTTTACGAATTAATTTGTTGATTATATACTTCAGCGAATTCTTTTGCAAAATCATTAAGTTTTGTCTCACCGAGTTTAGGTTTATTTAAATAAAAATCTTCATACAGTTTTCCATTTCCTTGCGCATGTTGCATCGTGACCATTCCTTTGGCAATCCATCCATTAATACCTGCTGAAAGCATTTGATTTAACAGCTCTTCTGGCGGAATCACTTTCCATTGTAAATCCGGATTACCAATCGCATTTCCCAAAGCCTCAGCAATTTCGTTAGGAGAAACCTCATCACTTGCAACATATTGGACTGTTTTTCCACTAAAAGGCTTCTCCATTTCGTCAGCAATTGCTACTGCAATATCATACGGTGAAACCCAAGGTTCTTTCTGATCGCCACCATAGCTTTGAATGATCGCACCCTTAGACTTGATCATTGGGAGCCACCGGTATAAATTGGTAAAAAAACCGACGGGACGCATAAATTTAATAGATACATTTTCGGGTAGTGTTCCCAGAATTTTTTCTACATTGTGATGAACCATCAGGCTTCCCGTACCCTGATCGGAATGAGCACCGATGCTGCTCAAATGAATGATTTTGGTAATCCCGGATCCTTGTACAACCTGTACATAATTGTCAGCAATTTTTTTGAATTCTGCGGGAAAATCAATCGTATTATCAAACAGACTTCCTATGCCTTCCCAGGCTTCCATCAAATACACTGCATCCGCACCTGTGAATGTTTTGGTTAAAAATTCGATATCCTGAATGCTTCCGATTGCAGGAGTTGCTCCCAGCTCTTCTATAGCAGATATTCTTTCAGGCTTACTGCTGATTACGGTGACCTGATGTCCTCTTGCAACCAATAATTTTGTAAGAGGTTTTCCGATATTCCCTAAGGAACCAGTTATTACAATATTCATATCTTGATTTTTATTTCCACAAAGTTCCAATAACTTACATCGTGAGAAATAACAGAATCAAGGTAGTCCTTAACCGAAACGGGGGGGGGGAATTAAATGATTATAATTCGACCGCTACATAACAATCATCTGAAGTAAAATTTTTTATATCCTCAAGTTTTAGCTACAACTATTCGATATCGATTCTTGTCCTAACTGCTTCTTCCCCCAATTATGCAGGTGTTCTATGAAAGGAATCAATTCCTGTCCCGTTTCGCTCAATGAATATTCTACTTTCGGAGGTACTTCGTGGAACATTTTACGGACTACCAATTGATCCTCTTCCAAATCTCTAAGGGTTTGGGTAAGCATTTTTGTCGTAATGTCGGGCAATGTCCTTTTCAGTTCCCCATATCGCAATATATTCTGTAAGTTCAAATGCCATAGAATTCGTGCCTTGTATTTTCCGCCAATACGTTTGAAAGCATATTCGACGCCACAGTTTTGGATGCATTCCGGAATTTCTTCTTTATTTTTCATTTTAATTTAATTTTAAACATCTGATAATCAACAATAGATACTTTTTAGTATATAAGATACTTACATGTACGTACTTGCCAAATATACAGCAAAGATATAGTTTTGCATCAGAATAGAGATAATTTTCTATCTGAATTGAGACTTAATACAAACTTAATATATTGCATAAAACAATGGAACAATTTGAAAATAAGATCGTACGCAGTATGAAAGCTGTCAGACAATATGAATTTGGGGGACCTGAAGTCCTTCGATATGAAGACGCTCCGATACCGGAAATAAATCCGGGAGAAATACGGGTTCGAGTAAACGCAATCGGGATGAATCCCCCAGATTGGTATCTTCGTGACGGCTATAAAATGTTACCTCCCGAATGGCAACCCGAGGTATCCTTCCCAGTGATTTTAGGTACAGATATTTCAGGAGTTGTGGAGGCGGTAGCAGATGATGTCACGGAATTCTCCATAGGCGACGAGGTCTACTCAATGGTTCGTTTTCCAAGTTATGGTCCAAGCAGGGCTTATGCAGAATATGTCACGGTGCCCGCTTCGGAAGTTGCGCTCAAGCCTGCTGGAATCGATCATATACAAGCCGCAGCGGCACCGATGTCGTTGCTCACTGCGTGGCAATACCTGATTGAGGTTGGACATAATGTACAAAATCCCCTTCAGCCGAATAAACATCAACCTATAGAATTGAATAACAAGACTGTCGTTGTCAACGGCGCGGGCGGCGGTGTTGGACATTTGGCAGTGCAACTTGCCAAGTGGAAAGGCGCGCACGTAATTGCAATAGCATCGGGTAAACATAAGGACTTGTTAAAAGACCTGGGAGCTGACGAATTTATTGATTATACTAAAACAAATGCCGAAGATATTCTTCGGGATATTGATTTGGTAATAGATACTGTTGGCGGACCTTCAACCGGTCGGTTTTTAAAAACGCTTAAACCCGGTGGTGCTTTGTTTCCGGTTTTCCCATTAGGATTTTCGGGAGCAGAGGAAGCTGAAAAATTAGGTGTATCGGTATCAGCGACACAAGTGCGTTCCAGCGGTCAGCAGCTTGCTGAACTCACAACATTGTTAAACGACGGGACAATTCGCATTGTAATTGACAGCACTTTCCCGCTATCTGATGCACGCAAGGCACACGAACGTGTCAATCTCGGGAATATCCAAGGCAAGATTGTGCTTACTGTTGAATAAAAATAAGATCTGAATAAATATAAAAGATGACTATTACGGAAATACAGGCTAGAATATCTCTTAAGGAACTTATTGACAAGGTATCGATCCTGGGAGATCAAAAGGATTTTCAAGCGCAGGTTCAGCTTTTTTCTGAAAACGCAGTTTCTGAAACACTATCTGAAGGCAAAACAATTTTAAGATTGAAAGGCCGTAAGGAAATGGCAGAAGCATTTAGTGAGTTTCTTGAAAATTTTGAGACGGTCTATCATTTTAACGGGCAGCAACAATTGACAATTAATGGGAATAAAGCAACCGGGACGGTCTACTGTTTAATCACATTGATAGGAATTGAAAATGGAAAAAAAATGAAAACTATTGTTGGTGCCATCTATAATGACGATTATATATACGAAGACGATCGTTGGACCATAGAAAAAAGAATAGGTCATTTCAAATGGCAGGAAAAGACTGAATTTCATTGATCAAAATCGCTTATACAATGAATTGCATAAGCGATTTTTTTTGAAGCAAACCTGATTTTTATTAAATTACTTTTTAGATATCATGTCAATCTCATTTTTCAATAATGGTGGTTCAGGATGTTGCTGATGAAATGTTCATTGAAATTCCGAAGCCCTTATAGTGTTTTCAGTGCGCTGAAATAAATTCCTTAATATCCTTGATTGCTTCTACAGACTCTTTAGAATCAATATGTGAAAACAACCAAACATGTTTTTGTCCTTCAAACTCTTTTAGTTTCGCTTTTTTCTGTATGGGTATAATATAAGAGTAGAAGTTTTTAGAATCATCATTCAACACTTCATCGGTGCCAACCAGTAAGAAAACCGGAGGGAATTTTTTGAACTTTATTTCTGCTGGGTTTGCCTCTTTTAATTTACCTGAAGCATACATTAGTGCGTGGCTGTACAAAAAATCTTTATTTAGAATTGGATCCACCGCTTTTTTAGTAGTGTAGGAATTGTTATCACAGTTTAAATCAACCCACGGTGAAATTAAAGCTAATGCTGATGGTACGGGAAGATTTACCTTTTGTGCATCATTAACTAAAGATATTGCCAATCCTCCGCCTGCACTATCGCCAATAATTGAAATTTTGTAGCCTGAATATTTTTTATTAAGTTCCTGATAAACATTAAAGATTTCTTTGTTCGCTGTCGGAAATACATGCTCTGGTGATAAGGAATACTCAATGTACAATATTGGTGTATTTAAAGACTTTGCCAAATGTGTCAGCATAGCCCGATACGCATTGATATTGCCATAAGTATATACACCACCGTGGAGATAAACAACAATTTCTTTTTTAGCTAACAGGTCTTTATTAAACCAATAACTTTTTACCCCTGCGATTGTTGTTTCATCCACACTCACATTACCAGCAGGTGGATATACTTTACCTAAAGTTTCATAGAAAGCCCTGAAACCGTTAATTTTTTGCATTTTACTGTCTGCTACAGTTTGAGCATTAGATTTTGTGGCAGCTAGTTGAAATACCATCAACATAACTGCAATTTTGAATATGTTTTTCATTTTTTGATTTTAAATTATTGTTAATTAAATTACTGCGATGTGAATTTTTAAATTAATAAAGAATTGTTTTTGCGTACCTAAACATTGCGGCCGTAGAGACTGTTGATATTATTAAAAAATGTTTTATCATCTTCATTCTTTCTTTTGTCAAGCAATGCTGTTGCATCTATACCAGCGATGTATCTGACTTGTTCAAGATGATCAGTTGCTGCCTGATAAATTACTTCCGCAACAGTTAACGCTGGCGAAGCAGACTGTTGTGCTGCACCAAATTGTTCAAAAACACTTTTTACTAAACTCTGATATTCAGTAAGTCCTTCATCATTGTTAAAATTAAAAGAACGTCCGCCAAAATCTGTATTGACCATGCCAGGTTCAATCAACTTTACTTTCACACCGATGGTCGCCATTTCGTAATGAAGCGCTTCGGAAATACCCTCCACAGCAAACTTAGTCCCATGGTAAAGTGTCCCTAAAGGAAATGCAACTTTACCACCCATAGAAGAAATGTTGATAATCACTCCATCCTTGTTATTTCTAAAATGCGGGATTACTCCTTTTGTTACATTCAATAGCCCTAGTACATTAGTGGAGAATTGCTGCTCTATTTTCTCTGTTGTTGTCGCTTCTAATGGGCCATAAGCGGCATATCCGGCATTGTTTAGGAGTACGTCAATTTTTCCAAATGTTGAAATTCCCAGATTAATCGCTTTAGTAATTGAAGAAATATCAGTTACATCCAATTGAGTAACTAAAATATTTTCCAGATGATTCAGTTCTTTCTCTTCTTCTGGTTTTCTCATGGTTGCAATGACATTCCAACCGCTTTCTTGAAACAGTTTAGCAGTTGCCTTTCCAATTCCGCTGCTTGCACCGGTAATTAATATTGTCTTTTTCATTTTCTTTTAATTTTTATGTTAGTGTTAATTATTTGTTTAAAAATAGATACCTTGTTCCCTTCTGTCAAATGATTGACTCGCAGTTTTTTTACATTATTAGTCTAAATAATCAGGCGGATAAACCACCTGTCCGTATTTCTTGGCAATTGCCATAAGCTTTTTTACCGCATTTTCATCCAGCGGAGGTGGCGGTAAAAATTCACCCTCTTGTAACGGCGTACCTATTTCTTCAAAGAAATCATCTAAACCTGCCGGGACAACCGTGCATAAGAGATGAGCCAGACCATTGCTTACATTTTTAAAACTATGGATAGCACCACCTTTCGGAATGGTTATCGTATCTCCCTTTTTGGCAATGCTTTTCCCTTCTTCCGTTTTAAATTCAACTTCTCCATCCACTACATAAAATGATTCGTGGAAAGACTCATGGGCGTGCGGACCGGGACCACCATGTGGAGGAATCAGCATATCAATCATTGCGAATTCACCATTGGTTTGTTTTCCGGGGATAATAATGCGATAGGTGTCGCCAACTATGGAGAGATAGTTTCCCTGACTTTTAGTTATTTGCTTTACGTTGTTTGCCATGTCTCATTGTTTTAAATGATAATTTGCGTTTGAGGGTTTGTTCTGTACCTATTCTTTTAGAAATGGATAATCTGTGTAGCCGTGTTCTCCCCCACCAAACATAGTTGCCCTGTCCGGTTCGTTAAGTGTTGCACCCTTTTCAAATCGTCTTGGCAGATCGGGATTTGCTAAAAATAACGTACCGAATGAGACCAGCTTGGCAATTCCTTTCTCAAGTTCTGCTTCAGCAGAAGTTTTATCGTAGCCTGCATTTGCAATCACTGTTTGCTGTATCATTTTGCCAAAAAATTCTATTTCGTTATCTTCTGGATAATGAGACGGAGATGGGAAGTACGGGCTGCGCTTCATCAATTCTACATAGCTAAATTCTAATTTGTTTAATTCCTCAATCAGATAGGTGTAGGTACCTGCAGGATCGTCCAAAATCATATTACCATAAGGATGAAAAGGTGAGATCTTAATTCCTACTTTATCTCCCCCAACTGCACCAATTAACTCCTGCATTACTTCCAGAATGAAACGGGTTTTATTAGGAATGCTGCCACCATATTGATCTTTTCTTTGGTTGGCACTTTCTGCTAAAAACTGACTTGGCAGGTAACCATTGGCTGCATGAAGTTCTACACCATCAAAACCTGCTTCAATTGCATTTTTAGCCGCTTGTCCGTAATCTTTCACTGTCTGGCTGATTTCCGCAATGGTAATTTCCTGAGGTATTTCGTAATCTTTCAAACCCTGTGAAGTGAAATGCTGCATGTCTTGAATAGGCAGTGGAGATGGTGCAAGAGGTAATTTGCCGTTCCTGTCAATGGAGTGCCCAACACGACCGGTATGCCAAAGTTGTGCAATGATAACTCCTCCGTTATCGTGAACGGCTTTAGTAATTTTTTTCCAGGCTTCGATTTGCTCGGCAGTATAGATGCCAGGTGTAAGTGGGCTACCGGTTGCTTCTTCACTTATTCTGATGGCTTCTGTGAAAATAAGCCCTGCACTAACTCTTTGAGTATAGTATTGAACCGTTAAATCGCCAACGATTCCGTTATGATTAGCACGGCTTCTTGTCATCGCAGACATTGCCATTTTGTTCTTTAATGCTAGATTTCCTAACTGTATTTTTTCTAATAATTTCATGATACTTATAATTTTAGTGCTACATTATTTATGATACAAAGATGTCTCTATAGAAGGTGGGAAACTTGTATCAAATCACTGTTTTAATGTGACGATGAATAAATTCCACCTTACGCGTTAGCGTTTAAACATCCAAATTGGGTGTATGATTACTGCTTATTGTAGAGTGGCAGGTAAAACTCAGATACAAAATCTTCTGCTGTTGTAGATGTAGTAGTAAAATCATCTCTATTTTGATAATTCATAAAACCGGATTTGATAGCAACGGCCATACCTAGGAGATTATCTACAAAGTCTTTTGAAAAACCATTGCCTAGAAATACCTGCTTTGCCTGCTCTACGGGGATTTGTACATAAGGTAATTCAGGGTTACCGATTGCTTTACCAATGATATTGGTGAATTCTCTGTACGTATAATCCTTGGGACCCATTACGGCATGAACACTTTTACCTTTAAAATCAAGGTTTGACAAATGTTCTGCGGCAACTTTAGCTACATCCTTTGTAGCAACCATTGGTATGGCATGATCTCCATCTGCTGCTGTTCCGTTGATTCCCTTATTCTTTACGAACTGAATAATTCTTAAAAAGTTCTCCATAAAGTAAGCAGAACGGATATGCAGCACATTTACATCCTTTAATTGATTCAATCTTACTTCTTGTTCCCCGGTGCCACCCATCATGCCATTACCTTCGTGCATATGGGAGCCTACACTGCTCATATTTACAATGTGTTTGATGCCTGACTTTTCAATGGCTTCGATTAACCTGCTTGTTACCTCTCTTTGATAAGCCCTTGTGTTTTCCGCTTTTACGTTATCAGGCAATAAGATAAAGGCACTATCGGCACTTGCAAAGGCACTTGTCAGCGTTTCCACATCGGTGATGTCTCCTGCAATTATTTCTGCACCAAGGCTTCGATATTTTTCCAGCTTTTCTGGGTGTCTCGCTATTAAGGTTACCTGATGCCCATCATTAAGAAGGTTTTCAGCAATTTTGCTTCCTACTGTTCCGGTCGCTCCGAGTATTACTATTTTTCTTTTCATTTTTATTATTTTAAATTGTTGTTGATTAATTACTATGCAAAGATGTTGTGATTTAAACAGTGAAACTTGTATCAAATCACTGTTGTTATGATTTTTATTTCCAGGTAGTTCCTTTTTCAAGCTGTCCGCTCTCAAGATCGTCTTTAATTATCGCCATTGCCTCCTGAAGAGCCGAACGCAAAGCTTTTATTAAAACCAACTTTACCATAATCCTTGCAAAAAAATTTGTTGGAACAGTCCGGTAAGTCCATTCGATCTTAGTTTTATGGTTTCCTAAATCTGTGAAAAGCCATTCACCCTCAATCCTTTTTAGTAATGCAGCAAGTACTTTAGAGGTAAAATTCTCATTCTTGTATGAAAATGAGTTGGGTGCATTAATAGTCAGGAGGCTTTCCTGAGAAGTTGACCCATCTGCAAAGTGAACTGTTCTTTGCAAACCTGCCTTGTTCCAACCTTCTTTTATACTGGTGTCTACAACTGCCGGGATCACTTTATTACCGCGAAAGATGTGCATTATATTGATAGGAGCGATATAATTGAAAGCGTTGTCTATTTGAGAATCAACTGTCGTTACAATAGTTACTTCAGGACTTTTTTTGAAACTCTTAGTTTCATTATTTGCTGTTGTCATTTTACTTTTGTTTAGTTGTTATTATTTATTTACACTACAAAGGTGCTGCTATTGAAGTCGTGAAACTTGTATCAGATCACTATACTGCTTTTGATTAAACTAATTATTAGTGAAGATTACCACTATACATTCCACCGTCAAAATGGACAGCGTTTTTTTGCGTGATGAACAGCACAATATCAGTTGTTTCAGTTGCCCGGAATGTTGGGTTTTCCATTTCAACCAACACACTTTCTCCTGTGACAAGAGCCATAGTTTCATTGACGTTGATTTTTCCGGCAAATACATAAAAGAGGAAGACAGCATTTTCAGATGGCGCTTCAGGCAAAGTAATTTCCTGATTCTTTTCTAATCGCAGATCCATCAACCAGGTACTACTTCTTATTTGTAAAGGATAATCATCACCTTTACCGGCTATTTTTCGCCAATGGTTGTCACTGTAGATTTCAGGTAATTGATAAAACTGAACTTGTGGAACCAGACCAGCGGTTTCTGGCCTGATAAATATTTGCAGCCCTTCTAAAACACCACCTTCTTCCAAAACTTTTTCTTCGTGATAAAAGTTCGCCCCGGCATTCATCACCATCAGTCTGCGGTTTGAGATGTTGTCTGTATGCTTTTCAGAGTCCAGATGTTTGACGGTACCGCTTCTTAGGTAGGTGATGATCTCATCATCCCTGTGCGGATGCATTGGAATCAGTGTTCCTGGCGTGATCCGCGCATGATCTATTCTTCCTATCGTAGAAAAACCGGTATCGTCCAATTCAGGTTGGATAAGCCCAGGATATAAAATTTGTATTCCAAAGCCGCCATGCTGTTTACCATATTTTATGGTATTGTCTATTTTTGTTAACATGATTTTTGATTTATATAAATGATTTAGGGTGCAGCACAGAATGTCAAGCAACACTTTGCTGAAATTTTAGTTAATTTCTACAGCAACTTTTCCGATATATCCACCCTTTTCGGCGTACTGATATGCTTCTTTGTATTGCTCGAATGGAAAAGCCTTGTTGATCTCGATATCCAAGCCTTTCATCACTGCATCCAATAAAACATTGGTGTATTTGATTCCGGGACTGGAGAGAACAACGATATGCTTTTTACCTGTGAATAGGTTATTTAAAAGCGACAATGGTATTTCGATCGGTTGTGGAGTTGGGTTTAGAAATAGGGCTTTTGACTTCATGATTTCTTTGGCATTTTTATACCCCATTTTACCTGATAAGTCAACAACAATATCATATTTGGTTTTTTGCGAAAGAACATTTTCTTTTGTGTAATCTATGACTGTATTTGCGCCCCACTTTTTGACTGATTCTACTCCTTTTGTACTTGTAACTGCTGTTACGTTAGCCCCACGTTGTTTTAGCAATTGAAGCAGTACCATTCCAAAACCGCCAGTAGCACCATTAACCAAAATCGTAGTTTGTGAAGTGACGTTTCCCATCTTCTCGATAGCGGTTACAGCTGCAGTTCCAACAACAGGAATGGAGGCTGCTTGCGTAAAACTGATGTTTTCAGGTTTCTTCCAAACCAATGAGGCTATCACGGCAACATACTCAGCTGACGCACCTTCTTTCATCATATTATTTACCACTCCAAAAACTTCGTCGCCTTTTTTAAAACCCGTTACAGAAGATCCGATTTCCTCAATGATACCCGCAAAGTCAGTACCTGTGTTTTTTGGAAATTTTGAGCCGGACATTAGTGTCATTTCACCTTTTCTAATTTTCCAGTCCATCGGGTTGATAGAAAAGGCTTTTACTTTGATCAATACTTGATCTGCTTTGATCGTTGGTTTTGGTTGTTCTACAGTTTCCAACACATCTGTGGTTCCGAACTTTTGATAAATTACTGCTTTCATAATATTATTTTTAATTTGTTTAAAATGATATTACAAAATTGCAGATAGCAGTATTGTTAAACTTGTATCAGATCACTATTGTGTTTTGATGTTAAAAAAAAGGTACCAGCATATAAAGCAGGTACCTCTAGGAAATGGTATCTAATTAAAATCGTTATATTAATACACCTGAATCAAGTCACTACTGAACTTTAAAGCTTTTGGTGGCATTCCAAACATTTCGTACATGTACTTATTGAACTGGGGCAGGTCATAGAATCCAGTGTCGTAAGCAATATCGGTAAGACTTCTTTCCTTGTCGGAAAGTATAAGGTAGATGGCCTGACGCAATCTTGTCCACAATAAATATTTGGACAAACTGCTACCGGTTTGTTTTTTGAAGAGTGAGGCTAAACGAGATGGTGAAAGAAAAACGATGTCGGCAAATGTTTGCGGTGTGATATCGGATTTAAAATAATTAGCCGTAATGTACTCCACAATTTTTGTAACTCTTTCATCATAATTATTAGCAGGTAGTTTAGATAGCAATGCGTCTATTACATTGTTGATGTCTAAACTGTGCTTGGGTGTTTGAAAGAAAACATTTGTTTCCACCGGAGAATCAAAAACGATGCAATCTTCGTTTTCTTTAAACCGACTTGCCAGCTCTAAACCAATATGTGAGTAAGGTTCAATATTTAAAACATTCAATGTTCCATTTTCAGCAACACAAAAATGCGTAACATGAGGTTTTATTAAAAAGCCGTGGATCCGTTCATAAAGCTTTCCATGGATGGTTGAATTAAAAGGTGTATCATTTGATAAAACGATTTGATAAGCAGAATGATGATGGATCTCTACCGTGAGATTTCGTGCCTGCAAGCCAAAAATGAATTGGTTCATAATTAGGTAAATTTTAATGGATCAATGATATTCTTTATATACTAACTCTTACGCTATGAATGGAATTTTAAGCCATCGAGCGCTTTGCTAACTTTTTTAGCATCACCATACATAATGATACCAACCAAATTTTGATTTTCGTCAGTGAAGTTAGCAATTTGTATCAGGTTTTCTTCTTCATTTTTGGTTGCAAATAATTCTGCAGTATAAATTCCAATATGTAGTTCCCGCTCTTTCGCTCTGCTAAATGCTCTTTTCATCTCAGTATCGTTATTAGCCTTGAATATCAATATTGGGTGTTTTATAAAAGGAAGATAAGTAGAATTAGAACCATTGATAAAAGGTTCTCCATGGGTGTCAGGAAACTTTATAGCAACTGAGCTCGCTAAAAAAGATGCGACATTAAGTTTTTGCCAGACCTCCAGTTCATCTTTGATGACTATTGCAATTTTGTTATCGTATGCCATTTGTTATTTTAGTTTTAGTTCCATCTGAATGTTGCATCTTTCATAGGGTGAAGTCAATCCAACTACTTTCTCAAAACCTAACTTTTGGTAGAGGCTGATCGCAGGTTTTAAAATGGTATTACTTTCAAGGTAAAGTTTGGATGCACCGAGAGATTTTGCCTTATTTATAATAGTTTGACCTAGCAGCCAGCCTAAATTTTTACCTTGTGCTTTAGGTGACACCGCTATCTTTGCCAGCTCATACTCATATTTATTATCAATAAGTTTCATCAAAGCACAAACGCCAAGCGGTTCGCCTTTATACAATGCAACAAATATATGTCCGCCTTTTTTAAGGATATATTCCTCTGGATTATTCAATGCTTTATAGTCTGCGTCTTCCATTTTGAAGTAAGTTGATATCCATTCTACATTCAGGTCAACAAATACCTGATTATATTTTGTTTCGTAATCAACAATTTCTATGTCTGCAGACTCTCTAATTCTCTGTTGATCCTTTACTCTACTGAGTAAACTTTTTTGGTTTAAAAGAAATTCCCATTCTTCGATTGCCTTCCATAAATCATTATTTGTTTCTGCCAACGCTTCTTCGATAGCAATATTCACATCTTTATACTGATCTTGAATTTTTGCATTCATAGCAATTCCTGTTTTGGTCAACGACACAAAATTTTTACGTTTGTCCGACGCATCTTTGTTTTCTAACACGATACCTTTCTTGGTCATTTCCCTAACAATCTTACTCACTGATGGCTGGGAGTGACCAATTTCTGCTGCAAGCATTGAGATGGTCTTTTTTTGGCCAAGCGATAGCGCATAAAAAACTGGAAACCATTTCGGCTGCAAATCAATATCGTAAAGTTTATAAATATTAAAAGCCTCGTCGGCGATACGTTCTCCCAATCTTCTGAGTCGGCTCCCTAAAGCTATCTTGCCTATTTGACTATAAATATCCATAATATATCATTAATTACATAACTGGTTATGCAAATATAATAAAATTAGAAATAGCAAATAATTTTTAATTCAATTAACGATTTTCTACAGTCTAAAGTCCAAACATTTGTCTTTGTCTTAAAAAGTTTATTGAACGATTGTGAATGTTCAAAGCCCACTTTAAAAAATAGTCAGATTGCTATTTTTTTAGTTTAAGAAAATCAATTATAACAAACCACTGCCAATGAGTGCGAATGACTGCAACATAATTACAGCCAATAATCACAAGCTATAATTTCACGCCCAAACATTAAAAATTAAAAAATAATGCAAGGGGAAGACGATTTAAGAGGTCTGGCTAAAATAATGGCGTTTATGCGGGCAGTAAGTATCGTTTTGGTGCTGATGCACCTTTATTGGTTTTGCTATGGTTTCTTTTTAGAACGTGAATGGACACTGGAAGTAATCAGCAAGATATTGAGCAACTTTCAGCGCACCGCCGGACTATTTTCGCACACCTTATATACAAAAATATTTGCTTTGGTATTGCTGGCTTTAAGTTGTTTGGGTACTAAGGGAGTTAAGAACGATAAAATAACATGGTCTCAAATTTATACGGCTCTGGGAATAGGTTTTGTTCTTTTTTTTCTGAACACACCATTGTTAAAGTTATCTCCGCAGCTAGGAACATTTCTCTACATTCTAACGATCTCTTTAGGTTTTATAGCGTTAATGATGGCTGGCGTCTGGATGAGTCGCCTGTTGAAAAATAACTTAATGGATGATGTCTTCAACAGTGAAAATGAAAGTTTCCAACAGGAGACCAAGCTACTTTACAACGAGTATTCCGTCAATCTGTCCACCAAATTCTATTATCAGGGCGAATGGCATCAAGGATGGATTAATGTAGTTAATCCTTTTCGTGCTACCATCGTTTTAGGTACACCCGGATCTGGAAAATCCTACGCTGTAGTAAATAATTATATCAGACAGCATATTGAAAAAGGATTTTCGATGTACATCTATGATTTTAAGTTTGATGATTTGTCAACCATTGCTTACAACCATCTTTTAAATCATTCTGATGGTTATACAATCAAACCAAAATTCTACATCATTAACTTTGATGATCCCAGAAAAAGCCATCGCTGCAACCGGTATCGTGCAGATCAGGAAATGCCAGTCCTGAATAAAGAATTTGTATTCCAAAACCCCATGTTGCTTGCCGTATTTTAAGGTGTTATCGATCGATATTACCCATTTTTTCCAGAGCTGTGAGGGCAGCCATACCTACAACAGGAATAGATGCAGCTTGAGGAAAACTAATTTGCGAGGGTTTCTTCCACACCAAAGAAGCAGGAACAGCGATATATTCTGACGACGCACCATCTTTCATTATATTTTTAACTACTCCAAAAACCATGTCACCTTTTTTGAAACAGGAGTTTCCGGCATCTTCTATAATACCTGAAAAATCAGCTCCCGTTTTTTTTGGGAATGAGGAACCTGACATCAGTTTCATTTCACCTTTTCTAATTTTCCAATCCATTGGATTAATGGAGAAAGCCTTTACTTTTACTAAGACCTGATCAGATTTAATCGTTGGTTTGGATTGTTCAGCAGATTGTAATATAGTTGTATTTCCGAATTTTTGATAAACTATTGCTTTCATACTAATTATTTGTTTTAAAATTATAGTACAAATTTGCGAACACGTCAGATGGGAAACTTGTATCAAATCACTGTTGTGATGGAACAAGGTGTTTTTTGAGATTTATAATCATAAGCAAGGCATTAGCATAATGCTGACAACTCTGTATGTTTTAGACTACAATTAAAAGACCTGGATAAAGCATTTAATGAAACACTTGGACCGGCATTTTAAACACCAGATTGAACCAGTTTTCTTTTTTAATAAAATGCCTATCAACAGATAGATGGGGTTTCAGTTTTAATAAGATTTTTTTTAGATCACAAGATCGATAAATGAAAAATGGCAACGCACAAATTTGTGCGTGATTGACTTGATGTACCTAATAAAGTAGTTTTGTACCAACTTATAAATAAAGATATAATGATCAAATTTACGTTTCTGGTACAGAAGCTACCAAACATGAGCCTTGAAGAATTTATAGACTATCACAAAAACAAACATGCTCCTTTGTTCTGCTCAATCCCCGAGACAGAACTTTACGTTAGAAAGTATGTAGTTAATCATCCGATAATCGCTGAAGGTTTTCCTAAGCCCTTATACGATGCTGTGGTTGAAATCTCATTTGACTCTTTTGAAGATTTCAACGCATTTTTCTCGTCAGAAAACTATCTTACAATCGTTCATCCGGATGAACCCAATTTTTTTGACACTGAAAACTATATTGCAATGGCAAACAACGAAACAATCGTTAAACCCGGCAAATAAGCAATAATCTTGTCAGTAATGCACATTTAAGTCACCCGCTTAGATGTGCGTTGATGATTTACAGCATCACGAACTTTCTTATCGCAGACTGGCTAAATAAAGCTGTTTCGTTATAAATAGAGAGTTATTAGCTGACAACCTAGTGTTTTAATAAAATAATGTAAAATAGTCTGCTACTTACATCAGTGAACTACTTCACAATTTAAGTTTTAAAATAAGTATATCGGTTACACAACAATTAAATGAAAGAAAAACCTCAACCAAAATTATTTACTCCTTTTAAGTTGAAAAGCATAGTGTTACGTAATAGAATTGCCGTGCCGCCTATGTGTCAGTATTTGTCAGAAGAGGGTATGCCAAATGACTGGCACATTACCCACTATGCCCAGTTTGCCCGGGGCGGTGCCGGACTGGTCATTGTAGAAGCTACCGCTGTATCTCCGGAAGGACGGATTACACCAGGATGCTTGGGAATTTGGAATGATGAACAGATGGAAAAACATCAAGATATAGCCCTGGCTATTAAAAAAGCAGGAGCATCTCCCGGGATACAGATCGCTCACGCCGGACGGAAAGCAAATTCAAATATACCTTGGGAAGGCAATGATCATATCCCCGAAGGTCATGCCAACAGTTGGGAAATTATTGCACCTTCAGATATTCCTTTTGGGAGAGCTTTATCCAAAGTTCCAAGAGAAATGTCAATAAATGATATACAATGCGTAACAAAAGATTTTGTAAGTGCTGCGAAACGTTCACTGGAAGCAGGATATGAGTGGCTTGAACTACATTTCGCACATGGATATTTGGCTCAAAGTTTTTTTTCTTCCCATACCAATAAGCGTACGGATGAATATGGTGTTGATGTAAAAGGGCGTAGCCGATTTCTATTAGAAATTCTTAAGGCCGTTCGTGAAGTTTGGCCTGATCATCTGCCGTTAACGGCAAGGTTCGGTGTGTTAGAATTTGATGGCAATGATGAGCAGACTGTAATAGAAACAATTGAACTGGTCAAAGAATTTAAAATCATAGGGTTAGACCTTCTGAATGTGAGTTTAGGATTTACTATCGCAGAAACAGATATTCCCTGGGGGCCGGCCTTCATGGCACCAATAGCTGTACGTATCCGCAATGAAACCGGACTGCCTGTAGCTTCTGCCTGGGGATTTGGCGAGCCAGATTTAGCAGAAAAAGCCATTCAGAATGAAGAACTTGATATCGTAATGATTGGCAAGGCGCATTTAGCCAATCCACATTGGACCTTCTACGCTGCATTGAAGTTAGGTCTGGATAAACCTTCATGGGTACTGCCCGTTTCCTATGCTTATTGGTTAGAGAAATATAATGTTTAGGAATTGATGGTAATAGGAGTTGTTCTACATTACACTTTAAAATAATTGCTAATTTTTATATTGACAGATCATAATATGGAGTAATCATTTGTACAAGATCTAAATAGAATTCAAACGGGATGAATTGCGCTATTCTGCCCGTTTGATGCCTTACACAAAATACTTATAAATAAAGACAGCTCTGCTATAAAATCACAGTCATAAACTTGCGATCAAAAGGGTCGGGAATACATGTATCTAGAAAGATCCTAAAAATAAATTAAATCTAATATTTGCTTTACACTACATGTTCAAATTTCGGGTCGTTTTTCATTGCTTTTTCAATGACCAACTGATTTTCCTGTCCCCATCTTTCGATTTCATAAATAAGTGGTAATAGATTTTCTCCAAGTGCCGTAAGTTTATATTCCACTTTACTGAGCTTTCCATCATAAATTTTTTTAGTGATAAAACCATGCAACACCAGTTCCTCCAACTGCCTGTTCATCACACGTCTATCTGCTTTTGGAATCACTCTTTGTAATTCACTGGGGCGCAAAAATCCCTCAGAAATATAATGGATGAGCATCAGTTTCCACTTTCCATTTAGAATTTCTTTAAAATAGTGCAGTCCACAATATAAGCTTACGGGTATTTTTTTTTGATACATATGACATCCATATTTTTGTAAAGCAAATTTACCTTTTTAAATCGACCACTTGAAAGATATGCTTAAAAAAGTGCGCCTCTTTATATTAAATTCACAATTTAGTACCCATATCAGTGGATATGGGTAGTCAATATTTTATTGATCGCTATCGTGATGATATTATTATCTTTTGTATAAATCATTCAAAGAGCTGATGTACGTGTTAAAGGTCATAGTCCTAAAACATCTACATTTAAAATTTTAATTGCTAAAATACCTGGATCAGGTCACTGTTTAATTTTAGGGCTTTGGGGGGCATTCCGAACATTTCATACATATACTTGTTCCATTGTGGGAGGTCATAGAAGCCGGTATCATATGCAATATCAGTGAGGCTTCTTTCTTTCTCTAAGAGCGTCATGTAGATCGCTTTTCGCATCCTAGTCCACAAAAGATACTTTGTCAAGCTGCTTCCAGTTTGCTTTTTAAATAGCGATGCAAGACGTGATGGTGAAAGGAAAACAATATCTTCAAAGGTCTTTGGTGTTATATCAGATTTGAAATAATTATCAGCGATAAACTCTACGATCTTCGTAACACGTTCGTCATAATTCGTAGGGGGCAGATCAGAAACCAAGCGATTGATGAGAGCATTGATATTCAGACTGTCTTTTGGAGTTTTGAAAAACTTACTGGTTTCCGATGGTAGATCAAAGATGATATACTCTTCATTCTCCTCAAATCTACTTGCCAATTCCAACCCTAGATTTGAATAGGGCTCAATGTTTAGAATATTTAATGTTCCTTTTTCTGCTACACAGAAATGAGAAATGTGTGGCTTTATCAAAAAACCATGAATGCCCTCAAATAAAGTTCCGCCAATAAAGTACTCACCTCTGAAACTGCCGTGTGATTTCCGATATTTTTCATGATAATGACTTATTAAAAATTAAATTGTTCTTACTATTTATTACATTCTTATTTTTACAAATACTTCCTCAGATCATCCCATCATCAGCAAATGAAAAATGCGAATCCGAAGTCAGGATCACATGATCCAGCAAATTCATACTCAGAATTTTCGCCGCCTCTTTGATCTGCGCTGTCATTTTAATATCACTGCTCGATGGCTTTAAATTTCCCGAAGGATGATTATGAGCAACAATAATCCCCGAAGCATTACAAAGAAGTGCCGCCTGCATAATAATCCTGACATCTACCAATGTCGAAGAAATTCCGCATTCGGATATTTTCTTAATTCCCAAAACCTTATTTGCCTGATTCAGATATAATGCAAAGAAAGATTCCCTGTAATCTATTTCCTCAGCATCAAAATGTTCTCTGAAAATATCCACAGCATCGACAGAAGATGATACAGACCTTTCACAATTTCCTTTTCTTGAATAGCTCAACTTAATTTCGTTGACAATATTAAATTTCATGTAATTTGCTCCGAGTACGGCGGAGACCTGTTTTTCCCGCACTTGCATTTTAAAAACCTGTAGATTCTGTAAATTGCAGCTTGAAGGAAATTTTGACTTTTTTCTATTCTCTATTTGAATATATCATCTAATGAATTGGATTATAATCGGGTTGGACCAATTGATCTATAATAACTTCTGACGAAGTAGTTTACATAAGTATCTGACCGATCGATTTATAAAAGATTGTTATCAACTGGTCTATTGATATTAAGATCTGATGAGATGATTTATACCAAGAGAATAATAAGGATCAAAATTTCAATGAACTGCGTTTGCATCTTGTGAGGTTCCTGACTTTTTCTATGCAGGTAACCATTCATGCAGGCACAAGGAAAACTGCAATCAACTCCTTGAAAACAATAAGAAAGAACATTGATGAAAGCTTGAAATCTTTTCGCGGAGGGTTTGGAATCTTTGATTCAGGATACCCAAAAAGATTTTTTTCAGCAGTGACAACGGAATATATTTGCTACAGAAAATCAGGAAAGACCTCACAGGCTCAATGAGCATTGCAATCTTGTATCTGATAGATCTGCTGCTGATCAAGAACAGAGATAGTTATCTATCAGGTAGAGTCCTAACCGTTTAATTATTAAAAAAATCTATTGTGAAATATTAAGTATATCATTGTCTGATTTTTTCGGACATTTGAGTGTTGGTTAATAAAATCTATGAAATATACTAGTCGAGCAAAAAAATTCTTTGCAGTTACTTTATCTGTTGGTTATCTGGCTTTGATCTTTTCCTGCTCAGCAAGCAAATCACAGGATGTTATGAGTCATACAACAGATCCGTTATATGGAGAAATTAAAAAATTAGGACAAGAGCTTACTGTAAAAAATAATGTTCCCGGAGCCGCAGTAGCTGTGATACGGGATGGAAAGGTCACCTGGATACAATCAATCGGTTATGCGGACCTTGCAAGCAAAAAACCTGTAACTTCTGAAACGATCTTTAATGTAGGTTCCATATCCAAACTGATCTCTGCGTGGGGCTTTATGCAACTCACTGAAAAAGATCTTGTCAAATTGGACGATCCCGTTGATCCATTGCTATCCCGATGGCATCTGCCGGAATCTGAATTTGACAGATCAAAAGTAACATTAAGACGAATCTTAAGTCATACGGCAGGACTTTCTGTTCATGGCTATGGCGGATCAGACCAGGGAACGCCGCTGCTAAGCTTGGAAGAATCACTGAACGGGAAAACCAAACGGAACGGCGAAACTGTACATCTTATCAGTGAGCCGGGAACTAAATGGGACTATTCCGGAGGAGGTTTCACAGTAGCACAACTGCTTCTTGAAGAGAAGACCAACCAAAGTTTTAGCACCTATATGAAAAATAATATCTTCCTGCCACTTGGAATGAAACATAGCAGTTATGAGTGGACAGCCGAAATGATGGCTAATTCTGCAACGGCATACGATGAGAATGGTAATCCTGTAAAGAACCGGATCTTCACTGAAAAAGCAGCGGCAGGACTTCAGACCACTATCAAGGACCTTGCTCATTTCGCAGAGTTGTCCATTACCCTTGATCCCAAACAACTGAATAAAGTTTTGAGACCTGAAACCATCAAATTAATGGAAACGCCTGTCCTTCCAAATTCCAATGAAGGGGAAAGTGGTCTTGGATATCGGTTCATTAACTACGAAGGTTTCAGAACCATGGGACACACGGGCGAAAATGTAGGATGGAGCGCTGCACTATTTTTGGATCTGCCAACTAAGAGCGGTATCATTGTTTTATGTAATGGATCTAATGGTGATCGGGTCTGGTTTCCAATCTACCAGAGTTGGCTAAAAACATTTAAGATTAAAAATGAATTTTCAAAATAGTCCCTGAAAAAATGATTCTTTAGTGAAGTAAAACTATTAAATACGATAATCAAGTTGTTTCATAAAGTCAATCCACAATACTCTATTTGGTTTTATGGAAAAAATGTATCTATTGATCAGATTCTCTAATTAAAGTCAGTATCTTTATATGTCAAGATAATATTCCACATTGACACTAGCCAGTAAAAATGCTGATCAGATATTTTTGAATATGAGATTATAATTTGACCCGTACAATTTAAAATACATAGAAATGCAGGGACTTGGCAGTCATCTCAGTATTCTCATAAGATGGTGTTCCATTATATGTATATGTTAAAAACGATGCACTGCAAAGAATATGAGTGAGATTGCACCTTTCATGCCTTTGCATATTTCATCCTCTTCATTAATTGAGTGGTATGATAGCCGTCCAAAGAAGAGCCGGCAATGGATCCTGCCTTTTCGATATCGAGAACGCCACTTTCTCCCCAAACTTCAGACGGGAAAAGCAAATGCTTAATTTCGCCAATAACGAGAAGCGTATTATTAGTTTTCACAGAGATAATTTCTTTTAACTCCAGACCAATTTGAATATTAGATTCCCTTACAAAGGGTGCAGGGAAAAAAAATTTATAATCTGTAGTCAAGCCCGTGGCTTCAAATTCCGACTCATCCCTCTTATATCTTGCAGACGTTTGATGTGCATTTTCAAAAATCTCTTTGTTGACGTGATTAATGGTGTAATAAGCCGTTTCCCTTATATTTTCAATGGTATGTTTCTCAACCGAATCCGGACGCGAGATAAAGCCCATCAAAGGAGGATTTGCTCCGATGTGTACTACAGAATTAAAGATAGCTACGTTATTTTGTCCGTGTTTGTTTACGGTTCCAATTAAATTAAGACTTTTAAAACCGCTTAATGAATTGATCAGTGCTATCCTTTTTCTATCTTCTAAATCTCCGATCTGGCAATTGTCTAAATGGGTTAACATCATTAGGATTTAATTAAATATTAAAATTATGATTTAAATAACTTACTTTTTTGTCAACAGTTTAACGACAGTATTTAACGCAAGAAATACTGCAGTAAAAATGGCAACATAATAAACAGTCCCGTTAAAATTTTTATTGGCTACTGCAATTGCGACCAATGCCCACACTGCAACCAGTACGAAAGAGATCATATTTCGTTTCCAAAGCATATAAAGGTGAATAAGCGCAGCTGCGACAAACATTATAATCGTCCAGATCGTTTCGGAAATTCCAAATCCTGACCACTCTATCTTTTTCAGGTAGGCTGCGACATCCGCAATTAAAGCTACCGAGATCCAGCCTGAGTAGATATAAAACGGCAGGCGGAGAAATAATAGTGTCTGCAGGTTTCCGGCCTCGATTGTTCCCTTGTTGTTTAAAATAATTTTCATCAGAGAAATAAGAAGTATAACCATGATCGGAATGGTAAGAAGTGTATATTCATAAAGCCAGGTAACAACCCAGAGACAATTTGCCACACAGGAAACAACAAACCACCAACCGGTATTTCTTATCGTTTTTTCCTTTGCATCGGTGTTTTTTGTAAACGGACCAAAGTAAATTACAAAGCCGAAAAGTGCAAGGTAAATCAGTCCCCAGATGGAAAATGCATACCCCGCAGGTGTAAAGAGATTTTGATACTTCCCTGAAATACTGGCCATTGTTTCATCATTGAAAAATCCGGTATTGGAAAGGTAGTTAACAAAAATTGTTACGACCAACGCAACCACATTTAAAATTTGGAAAGTTTTTACCATAATTGATCCTTTTGGAGATGTATTAGATTTTATTAACGAGTTAAGTTAATTAAATTTCCTCAATGAAGAAACATCAAATAGAAAATTGTGCCCTTTTCTGTGTAATTAAATTCTGATTTGCTGACACCATAAAAAATGTAACTTTAAAAAATAATTAAAATCTGAATGTATTCAATTTTGGAAAAATTTATCGTGAGCAAAGGCGAGATCTCTCCGGCCAGACTGGAACGTATCAAATCCTGTTTTAAATTACTGAAAACAAAGAGAAACGAAATTTTGATTGAGTACGATCAGGTTTGTAAATATTACTACTTTATCAATAGCGGATGTATCAGACTTTTCACCTCTACGAAAGATGGTTCAGACAGTTCCCGTTATTTTGCCTTTGAAGGCAACTTTGCCACAGCATTACCCAGTTTTATAGACCAGAAACCTGCTGAAGAATATCTGCAAACAATTGAAAAATCAGAATTACTCTATATTTCAAGAAAGGATTTTTATCATCTTGTGGATACAATACCTGAGTTTTCAAAAATATACACCGAGATCCTGGAACTTGGATTTATCACCGCGCAGAAAAGGATCTACGGATTTCAGGGATTTGATGCTATGGAAAAGGTAAAATGGCTGATTGAATATCAACCACAACTTTTACTTCGGGTATCCAACAGGATGGTTGCCTCTTATCTGGGCATCTCACCTTCGACGCTGAGCAGAGTAAAATCAAAGTTGTAAAAACGTTGACGTAGAGCAACGTTTTTGATTTTCAGACGGTCTAACTTTGCAGAAAAAGTTTTGAAAGTTTCCTTCTTTGTGATGATATTCATTTGATCTGTTGTTTTTACAAAGAAGCCGGAACAGTCAGCTACTGCATCTAAATAATTAAAAAAAATATATCAAAATGAAATCATTTTTCCTTACCATTCTTGTCACGCTTTTCTCTGTCAGCGCTTTTGCACAGAACAAAGATTTTCAGCTTTCCACACATATTCTGGACGTTTCCAAAGGTCTTCCGGCTCCAGACGTTACCATAAGACTGGAAAAATTCAATGAGCAATCTAAACTCTGGATCTATGTAGACGAAAAAATAACAGATGCAAATGGCAGAATTCCCAATTTTCTTCCTTTATCTCATCCAAACACAGGTATATATAAACTGATCTACCTGACCAGCGATTATTTCAAAAAAAGCAAAACAGAAAGCTTTTACCCATTTATTGAAGTAGTATTTGAAATAAAGGATAAAAATCATTACCATGTTCCCATTACCCTTTCACCTTATGGCTATTCGACTTATCGAGGAAGTTGATCTCTTATGCAACGAACAAATCCTCTTCTTGATACCGCATAATCAATTTATTTTTTAAACAAGAACATAAATTTGCTGTACTCCAACAAATATTATCATTTGAAACAATTATTTTTTGTTGCGGTCTTCTACTTTTAAGTAAATCTTAATGGATTGGTAAAACCTTCAAAACATTACTGTGCAGATTCAACATTCGGGCAGGTACAAGGAAAACTGTAATCAATACCTTGAAAACAATAAGAAAGAACATTGATGGAAGCTTGAAATATTTTTGCGGAGAATCGTAATTCATTCAAACAAAAATGAAGTATTCAAAAACCTAAGCCGTCTTTATGGTGAATTCCAGACAGGCTTTTCATAATAATTTTACCATGAACATCTCCACAAAACACAATGGTGTACAATCGATACTATTTTTCAACAGAATATTAATGTCAATCTCAAATAATCGATAAAATCAAAACAGAAAATTATTAAAATCTTTCTGATATTGAATTTGTTTTCTGCTGGAAAATTCATATTTTAGATTAGTTTTTATAAATTTGTAATAATATGTCTCAACACGATTATCAAAATTTTTTCGAAAAACTTACTGAAATTGAGAAAAAAAACAGTCCTAAAGAATTATTCTTTAAGGGTGATTTTTCTTTATTGGAAGTTGAAAGAAGAATATCGGTGGTAGGTTCGAGAGATCTATCAGAATTAGGGAAACGAAGAGCACGAAAAATTACCAAATTTTTAGTTGAGAATAATTTTATAGTAGTGAGTGGATTGGCTGAGGGTGTTGATACTGTTGCCCATGAGACAGCTATAGAAAATGGTGGTAAGACAATAGCAGTTATAGGAACACCTCTCAACAAATACTTTCCGGCAAAAAATAAGCATCTTCAAGACGAAATTGCCAATCATCATCTTTTGATTTCTCAATTTCCGGAAAATTATAATGTCACACCAAAAAATTTCCCAATTCGTAATCGTACGATGGCATTGATCAGCGATGCTACCATTATAATTGAAGCAAGCGAGAAAAGCGGTACTAAACATCAGGGATGGGAAGCCTTAAGATTGGGTAGGGAGTTATTTATAATGGAAAATATTATAAGTGAAAAAAATATAAGCTGGGCTAAAGAGATGTTAGAATATGGCGCGCAGATTCTTACCAATGATAATTATCAATTTTTGATAAGTGAAATCCCATATCTAACATCAAAAACAGATTATGCTTTCTGAGTTTGAATACCTCACTTCCCTTGTGTATTCACCCAGAGGAAATTCCGAAAATGCTTTAAAATCAAAAAAGCTTCTGGGGTTGTGTAAAAATGGAAATCCAAAATTTAGCGATGCTCTTGTGAGCTTCATTCTAAAAAATGGTTTGGAAAACTATTTTAAAAATGCTGTTCTAATTCCCATTCCACGTAGCTCTCCCACAGTTGAAGGCTCAGTATTTCCTTCAAAGGTTATTTCAGATACCTTATTAAAGAACAACATTGGAAATAGTGTTTGGACCTGTCTTAAGCGAACTAAGGCAATTCCAAAATCAAGCAGTCAGTATGATGCAAACTCAAGGAACAGCGTTGCGACGCATCTTGATAGTCTGTCAGTAGAAAACATCTTAATTATGGAGCCCGAAATCGTTCTTATTGATGATGTTTTTACTCAAGGAAGGACTGCAATGGCCTCTGCTATGAAGATTCAGAATATGTTTCCTGATAAAAAAATTAAAATATTTTGTCCATTCAGGACAAAAAGCTTTGAAGACCAAAATATTTTAGAGAACATTGATCATGGAAAAATGCTACTTTCACCAAATGGCAAGGTCATATTGCCTGATTAAAAAGGTTTGTCATCTTCTTCATAACTGATAACATTACCGCTGTCACCTATATGCAATAAATTAATCATATTTTCCTGCTCCTTCGGCACTATCTTATGCTTTAAGAGACAATCATAGATTGTCTCTACTGTCAAGACAGAAAGGTAACCTAATTCAGTAGGATTTTTATCAAAAACCAAAGATTCTACTATCACTCCCAGGACATTTTCATCAATTAAGCATAGTCCACCGCTGAAACCTGCTCTGGCCATACTTGAAACAATAAAATGTGGATGAAATCCATTGTATTTATCGACCACAGCATTTATTTCCGCCGTTGACACAAATAATATTGGTCCTTGCGAGAACGGAATTTTAGGATAACCCATGATAGTCACGGGCCAGAGCAAAAACTGAGCGTCATAAATCCAGTCATTCAAATGTCCCCCTAATTCCACAAAAACATTATCATTTTCTTCTACAACAAAAATAGCAACATCTACATCTTCATCCGGATGATAGAATGGTCCGGATTTTATCGTTAATTCTTTCGCATCTATATTTTTAAATCTACCTTCTTTGCCATGTATTGTAATGTTTCCCTTGTCGTCCGGGACATTATAGCTTTCTGTCGTAGATATATGTAGAATAATATTTTTATCAACTACATGTCTTGCAGTTACGTATACACCACTTCCGATATGAAATGCGGAACCTATTCCTATGTCTCCATGATGATCTCTAACTTCAATATACGCCATTGCACCACGAAATTTTTGATAGCTATTTTCTCTCATAATATAAAGTTGTTTGGTTGAAGTTTCTAAATGCCTTGTTCTATAATATAAATTTATACTTTAAGATAGTCTTTATTGAGACTGTTATTTTAATAATTTTCTTTCTTAATCTCGTTAAAGAAACTAAAAATTATTTTATCTTCTTGTAATCCTTTCCAAAAACCGAAGCAAAAAAAATATATTTTTTAAATTTTGATTTTTTTAATTAAATTAATAGCTGTTTCCCATTTTGAAAAGATCTCAATCGGTTTGGGATATTCCGAAATATCGTATTCCCATGGAATCAGTACTTCAATATCATTGCAGTTTTTTAATTCCGGAATCCATTCCCTTATAAAATCCTGTGCCTTATATTTATTGGATTGATGGATGGGATTGGTGTAATAGATCTCGAAAGCCTGCATATGCCAGTTCATCCAGTTTGAACTCACGTCGTAGTCGATCAGTCTGCTTTCAAAATATGCGGCTCCCCATGTCCAGTCAATATTCAGATCGTGCACGAAGTAACTGGCGCAGTTGACACGACCGCGGTTGCTCATATATCCGGTTTCATTTAACTGCCTCATATGTGCATCCACAAATGGAATTCCGGTTTTCCCGTCACACCATCTTTTGAAATTTTTCTGATTATTTTCAAAGCGGATTTTTTTATTCTTATAGCCTTTCGTTTTGAAAATCTTATTACCGAATTTCATTCCTTTAAATGTAAAAAAGTCCCTCCACACCAACTCAAAAACAAGCCACCAGGTACTTTGATTTTTTTTAATTTTGTCTTCGTATTCTTTGACCGTTTCAAATATCTCCCTCGGAGATATGCAACCTAAGGCTAAATATGGAGATAACTTCGAACTGTAATCCAATCCTTGAGAACGGTTTCTCGTCCATCTGTATCCCGTCAAAAGCTCAGATTTGAAAGTATAATACTGAAGTCTCTTTAATGCTTTTGTCTCCCCGCCTTCTAAGACAGGTTTGGCAGAATCATATTCTTTTTTGGTGAAACCAAACTTTTTATAGGACGGAAACTTGGTGCTCTTCACCTTTTTCACGCTATCCAATTGTGTCGGTTTCTTCAACGTTTTTCTTGGTTCGGACTCTTTCCCCGCAGGAATTCTGTATGCTTTGCTCGATAAAGGAATATCTGCAATAGAAAAAGGAATATCATCTTTATGATATAGGGTCTTTCCCCAATAGAAATGAAAATCAATCGACGGTAGACTGTCTTGAATCCTTTTAATCAGATTGAGCTCCTCGCTCGCATATTCTTCCTCCGCATAAATATCTGAAATATCATATTTCTCTACCAATTCGGGCAAAAGTTGAGCAGCTGAATCTGAACCTATCAGCAAATGGGCGTCTAATTTGTCCAGATGATTCTGTAAATCTACAACAGACTGTTCCATAAATTTAAACCGATTGATATCACACTTTTTAAATCCTAAATCCAGTTTTTTGAAGTTACTTTTTTCTATGGCATAGCAGAAAATAAGTTCATCACATTCCTCAATTGCTTTTGTCAACGCTTCATTATCGTGAAGCCTTAAATCATTTTTAAACCAAAGCAATCCTGTTTTCATAGCAGTTTTTTTTGAAATGATAACAAATTCAAAGCCTTTTAATCTTTAATTGATTCAATCTTTTACTTTTCAGGTCTCTACGGCGTACTTTTTGACATGAGATCAGGAAATATCTTACTATGAACATCAGATCTCTATTTTATACTTCCTCCATTATCTTGCTTGCAGGAATTACGTCAATACAGTGCAGCAACAGTGATGACAATGATGACACTTCAAATCCTTCCGAATCTACAGTCTATGCCGCAGGCCGCGAAGGCTACAAAGCAAAATACTGGAAAAACGGAACCGCAGTGTTATTAGGAAAAGGATCAGGCAGTTCCGACGTTACAGGTATGACCGTTGTAGGAGATGATGTACACAATGTAGGATTCGAAATAAACTCAGCCGGTAAATATGTGGCCAAGTACTGGAAAAATGGTATTGCTACAGATCTAACAGACGGATCCAGAGATGCTTATGCCAACGATATTTTTATCAGCGGCAATGATGTCTATATTGCAGGGCAGGAAATGAAGCCAGGTGAAAACACATATGCAGCAAAATACTGGAAAAACGGGATAGCAGTTAATCTTACTGATGAAGCGCAGAACGTTATTGCCACAGGCATTGCGGTAGTTGGAAACGATGTCTATGTTATTGGCGAACGCAGAATGCAGAATTGGCTTACTCCCGTTACCTGCTATTGGAAAAATGGTCAGAGAAGTGATCTATCAGACCTTACCACCACAGCCGATGACCAGGATATTACCGTATCGGGCAGCGATGTGTATATGATGTGGTCTGTCGCTTATAATAACTCAGGACAACTACAAACCCGATACTCTAAAAATTTAGCAGCCCCAACGCTTATTCAGGATGGAACTTCATATGCGGGCGGTACAAGCATTGCGGTTAAAGGAAACGATGTCTACATTGCAGGAACTGGCATCTTGCCTAACAGCCAATCACTGGTTTCCAAATACTGGAAAAATGGTTCACCCGTTATATTGGGTTCAAACGATTCTGCCGCATTAAGCCTCGATGTTTCCGGTGATGACATTTATGTTGGAGGTTATCAAACAGTTGCAGGCGGAGGATCTGAAGCCGTTTATTGGACAAACGGAAAAGCACAGCAGATCACAAGCGGTACAGCAAGTGGAATGATCAGACAGATATTTGTGAAGCAACAATAACTTAAAACAGCATTGCGCTAAGAATGAGTGATATATTAATCTTGAAGGTTATCCTTGGAGGATAACCTTTATTATGATTGGTACTTACAAGAAAATTTGTTGATTACTAAAATACTACGATTTCTAATCCTGATCTTTGCAAACACCAACGTTTCATAAATGCATAAAATAACCAATTCTACAACAGACTGATTCAGTTGATAGATTTCTTTATTTTCAAACGTCAGATCAATATCAAATTATTTTGTCACTTTCTTATGCTTTGCACCCCAGTTTTCCAACTGCCGCCAAATTGGAATTAAATCGGTTGCAATTTCCGTCAGTTCGTAATCTACCCTTGGCGGAACCTCGACATAAACCGTACGTTTTACCAATCCTTCTTTTTCAAGATCACTCAATTGAAGCGTAAGCATCCGTTCGGTTATGTTTGGAATTAGTTTTCTGATTTCGCTAAATCTTAGTTTACCGTCTTCCAATTTACACAAGATTATCAACGTTTTGCCGCTTCTCGTCAGTTGCGAACTTCGGAACTTATTATTTTCTGTTAAAAATAAAAATTCTTGCGAAACGTGAACTTAACAACAAAATTCGCAAATTGCGAGAAACGGCTGTTAGCGGTGCGGCTTTATTTTTTCTTTTATGTCAATTGGCTTCTAGCCCGTTTAATTTTACGACCTTCATATATTGGTCATTTACTTCACCTATAATTTTTGGCGAATAGTACTTATCAACACTTAAAAAAGACATTTTTTAAATTCGTTTTTTAAACAGTTTGCCTTCTACAATTTTGCCCTCTCTTTTGGCAAGGTAATAAAGAATAATACCAATTATTAGTAGGAATGATACCGTAAATATTGAACCTTCAATACCAACTGCACCTCCAGATAATATTTCAGGACCTGTAAATTTAGATTGAATGATACTACCCATATCATTTGTCCCTGTAAGATTGGAGCCATAAAAAGGCTGAGCAAAATTCCAACCTAAATGGAAGAAATAAGGTAGCCATATTCTTTTGGTATATATAAACATCATAGCCATTGTAAACCCCCAAATCAAATATGAAAAAAAACTAAAAAGGTTTGCATTAGGGTTAAAAATGTGTTGTAATTCTACCAACATTGCAACAACAATAGCTATGTGAGTACCTAACCAATTTTCCATTACCCTTACGATTAATCCTCTATGAAATAAGTCTTCAACTATCGCAGCAAATATTAGTACAGTGAACATCCTTGCGGTGTAGTGATTACTAGTAATATTAAAAGCCTCGTAGTACCTCAATAAATATAAAATGAAAATAGATAATGAAATTGTCAAAAAACCAAAAGCAAATCCCCCAAACATTTCTTTGGGTAAATGTTTTAATGATAGTTCTGTAATTTCTCTTTTATCATATAAGCGGAATAAATAGTAATAGCTAACTAATAATAGTATTGAAGCAATAAAAATTATAATTGGGTCAGCAATACTTTTAGCTTGAATAATGCTATAAAAAAATGGTTTTAATACAAAGTTTTGTATAACTACAAATAATGAAAAACAAGCGCTAATTCCTATAATAATTTTAGTAACTGGGAAATACAAGATTTTTTTGATTGATTGATTCATAATTGATTGATGATTGATTGATTTGACGAAAAGAATGGGAATTTGTTACAAGAAAATAGATTTGAAATTTTCCGCACGTTTTTTAAGCTGACCGCCAGAAGCTAATGCTCACTGCCATTTTTATTTTTATGATCACCGGAATTGTATCGTCCTTTTCACCACCTTACTGGCTGTTAATGCTAGTGAGGATTTTACCCGCCTTTTTGCAACCTGTTTATATTGCAACAGCTTTGGCGGTAGCCGTTTCAAAAGCAGATAAGAAACGGGAAAATGAACTAATGAGTATTGTATTTAGCGGTGTAGCTATCGCAATGGTTACCACGGTTCCTTTTGCTTTCAGAAAAACAGGATTTG
>NZ_LMQN01000009.1 GCF_001425355.1 Chryseobacterium sp. Leaf405 | reverse complement strand
ACCCTAACCCCGATAGAAATGGTTACCCAGCAGTAAGGATGGGCTCTTGAAAGACAGCGAAAGGCATGAGGAGTAAGATTGGAGAGGTTAAGCTCCTGAAAAAATGAATTTTACTTTAAATTGGACCGACAGTAAATACTATTCTGCTTTGATATGCTGCTGCGGGAATTGTTACTGATACTCCGCTTAATTGTAATTGGATATTGATTCCGGTATATGATCCTAATGCCAATATAGCTTGTATTCTAAATAATTCAATAGCAGTTTGGGTTACTACCTGATAAGCACTACCTCCTGTAATTGTACACGCCACGCATGTCGTAGATCCGTTACTAGTCCTCTTTGCGGATAAAATTAGAGAATTGTGCCAGGTGGGATTGGCTTCATAATGTACAGATATTTTTCCTGTACCTAACAATAAAGGGACACTCACTGCCAGTATTACCTGATTTGTTGCACTTTCATAAAGCCCTGCATAATTACTTCCTGCTTCTGTTATTGTAGGTACAGCTACTGTCCAGTTGGTACCGGTGACGGTTATAGTCTGAGATTTATAATAACAACTGACTAATATCGAAAAAGTGATATAAATAAATTTATTATAATATAGATAATTCAATTTCATTATTTTTTTATTCAGTGATGGTATAAGTTATTATAACAGGTGTATTCGTACGTGAATTTAGATTAGCATAATTACTAACAGCAAGATTAATAGTTAGCCTATGTCCATTATTAGCTCCATTTCCGGTAAAGGCTCCTCCAATTCCTGTAATAATGTTAATAGCTGTTGTGGTTAGAGTTACTTGGGCTCCTGCAGTTCCTAATGTCCCTCCACCTGAACCTGAAGCGGCTGCTGCTTGTACTGTGATATTTAAACCGGGAATGACTTGATTTACTGAAGCGGTTATTCTTCTTGTAAGTCCTCCTGAGGCAATTGCTGAAGTATAGTTAATCCATTTTGTATTATTTGAAGCCGGAACTGTTACAGGTTGCCCTGCTTCTGTGGGAGCAGAGAAATTCAATGTTATAGTTCCTGCTGGTTCTATGTCTAATAATGTAACTACTGGTAAGGTAATGGCAACTGTTCTGTTTCCTGTTGTTTGCGCAAAATCAATGCTTGAAATCAGACAGAAAATAATCAATAGAATATAGGTATTTACTTTCATTTTTTCTTTTTCATTTGGTTATAACCTACTTTTATACTTTCCTGTTGGTATTTGATTTCACTTTGTTGTTTTGTAATGTGAATTGAGATTTTTTGTTTTTGTGATGGTTTCAGATTAAATTGAAAATTTTCCACTGCAATTTTATATCGTTTATCAAGTCCGTTTCGGTATAATTTTACTTTCCATTCTCCAGGACGCAGATAAGTAAAATCAAAATTTTCTCCGATAAAACCTATTTTTCTATACGTCTGTTCGCCATTTGTTGCTTCAATAATGATGCTTTCTTTTTTCTTTTTATCTTTATTGGGCTGAAGTTTAGCAAAACTATATTGTGTTTCATTTTCAGAAAGCTGTATGGTTCCTTCAATACTTGATGCCGTGGTTAATCCGAAATTAAAAATATTCTCTTTATTTGCTAAACTTAAATATACCGGTAGTGTAATATTGGAAATATCATTAATATTAGTCGTTGAACGATCTATTTCAAGATAATAATTTCCCGGAATAATATTTTTAAACATAAAATTTCCGTTTTTATCGGTGATAGAAAGATAACTTCCCAACATTAATTTTATACCTTCTGTTTTATGAACTCCAAGATTTCCAATGTTTCCGGATAATGAAGTATACTCGGCAATTTTCTGTACCGGAACTCTTAGCCTTACTGTGTATCTCAATGAAAATATAAAGTCTTTATTTCCCAATTCGCCCCGCTGAAGTGAATATCTTCCCGAAATATCTAATTCATTCCCAGGAAATAATTGTTGATGAAAAAGAAGTTCAAAGAGATTTCTATCTTTGAAATATTCCTCGGGCATATAATTATTCTGATAAAAAAGGCTGAAATTGGTTTTGTCTGAGAGTCTACTGATAATTCTTGCTCCATAGTAGATCTGCCTCTGATTTTGCAGTTGATACCTTGATGTAATCGCATAACTTGCAAACACATTGAAAGAGGTTCTGAGTTTTTCGAAAGCCAAATTTGCCGTATAAAAACTTGAATTTCCTGAAAACCCGGTAAGATAATTCTCAGTTTTGCCGAATTGCCCTTCAATATTTATCTGAAATATACCCACTTTTTGATCGATACTTACTTTAAAAAAACGTTCATAATAATCAAATTGTCTCGGTTCAAGACGATCTTGGTATTTTTGAAAGCCGTTGTATAACATTACAGATCCGCTTGAAAGATATTTATATTGTAATCCATATTGCAAATAATTTCTGTATGGTGCTGCCAGAAATAGAGTATCACGTTCAAAATTTTTAGCATCCCGCATATAATTGGCAAAAATATTTAATTTGCTGGTCAATCTATATTGAAGATTTCCATTAAAAGTTCTGGTATTGGTAAAATAACCTGCAAAATGCGGACTTGCTTTCATGTACATCAAACTTCCGTTAAGTTTTGTGTAATTTACTTGTGTTTGCAACAAATAAGCACTGCCATCCATTGCATCTGTTTTGCTGTATGCGAGTTCTCCGGATGCAGTAATATTTTCTGAAATTTTCAATTTTCCTTTTGTATAAGGAAGATGAGCTTCAGAATCAAGTCTGATATTTCCAAGATTCATTTCTCCTTTTCTTGGTATTTTATGTAGATATCCTGCTGTAATTTCAGATTCTTTTCGGATTTTAATTGTTGAATAAATATTAAATTCATCTTCTATATCACGGAAAAATCTTGGATGATTATAAAAACCACCCAAACTTAGCTTCTTGAAGTCATATCGTATTTCGGCGCCTCGTCCGTATCGTGCAAATTCCGTTAAATATGAAGCAGAATAATTTTTGTCACCTAAATGAACGAAAAGATTCTCTCGTTTGTAATTAATAAAATACTCTTCGTATTGTGTAAATGAATTGAATTCCACCGGATTTTTAGAAACGGCATGAAACTCAATATTGTTTTTATTTTCCTTATCAAGGCTGCCTTTACCGTAAATTTCTCCCTGAAAGCCATCATCATAAACGCCCATATTTTGCATTCCGATAAAAGTTAGAGAGGTTGCAATAGGAAGCCTTTGATAAATATCGTCTTCAACAGGTTTTATGGAAATGACTTTTGTACTGACGTAAGCGGATTGTTTTTCTGTTGAATTTTCTTGTGGATAAACAGTAAGATTCAGATTTTGATATTCATTTTGTCCCAATTCTGTGCTGGTGAGTTTATGAATAGTGACAATTTTGGTTTCACCTGGCTGTAAAACTAAATTTGCATCATGATCAACAACTGCATTTTTACTTTCAAGAATAAGATTTTCAATGATATTTCCTTCATTTTTTAAAAGGAAAGAGGCTTTAATCATTTCTCCGGCTCTGATAAATTCAGGAGAATTAAGAGCAGATACAGTTAATTTACTGCTTCCAAAAATAGTAATATCTTCTTTTTTTGTAAATTGATTTCCATTATTTTGATCTGTTCCCTGAATTATTATTGAGTATTTTCCCTGCGCAGCTTCTGTGGCAATTCGCAAAGGGACGATGTAAGTTTTAATTTCATTAGGAGAAATAGTAAATTCACCTTTAGATAAAATAGGAATGATATTTTGATTTGAAGTACTAACTTGAATGATATATTTTTTATTTTCTGATGTAGGATTTTCTAAGATAAATGAAATAGAAGTAGATGTTCCCGGCAGTAGACTATCTTTTTTAACAATTTGTGATGATGGTTGTTGAGAAAAAATAAGTACAGGGAATAAAAAAAAAATATATATATACCAAATTCTAATCATTTTTTACTTCTAGTTCCACATTGAGGGCAAAGGCATTTTCGTTTTCATCGGTAGCAATGATGACTGCATTATATTTATCCGGAGTTAATGTATTAAGTTTAATAGAGAATTTTTTGGAAGTGTGGGGTAGTAGTCCCATCGCAATGCTTGAGAATGTTCCGATTTTTTCTCCCGTTTTACGATTGTATATTTCAAGTGAGGCTGTAGGTTTACAATAAAGATTACCGTTATTCGCTATTGCGATTTGTGCGGTTCTGAAGCCTTCTTCATTCTCTATTTTTATACTTTCAAACTTAAGATCGGGCTTTGCTTTATCAGCATTAAAATCTGTAATTACCTGAATGGCATATCGTATCACTGAGGTAATGCTTACACCCTGTTTACTGTCATCAGGCTTTAGATCTTCCACCGGTTCTACCATAATCACACTCCAATAACTTCCGGGATTAGAAATTGTATTGGGAATGGTAATTTCATAATACACTTCAGTTTTTTGTTTTCCTTTAATGGTAACTAAATTTGTGTTGAATTTAATCCAGTCAGCATTAGTTCTGTTATTAGTTTGCGGTGCTGAATAATTAATAGTTCCATCAGATTTATAGCTGAAATCCTGAAGAAATATTTTTACACTTTGTGGTTGATTGCTCGTATTTTCCATTTCAATTTTCCCTTTATATACTTTTCCGTTTTCTACTTTGTAAGAATGGGAAAGACCATTTAGGATTACAATTCCGGCTTTACAAAAACAGAATTGAAAGATGAGAATTACCAATAGGAGAATGCGCCTTACCATATGTATGTAAAGTTTAGGTTGTAAAATATTGACCATACAAGATCAAGAAGAAACAGATAGTTCATTTCTTCTTGCTTGTACTTAAAGATGAAATTTGGACGGTTAGTTGTCCGAAATAGTATACGTAACTGTTGCTACAGTAGTTGCTACAGCCTGCAAATCTGCATACACAGCAACTCCGCCAGGACCACTTCCCGGAGCTAATGCATACGTAAGATTATGACCGTTGTTGGCTCCATTTCCTGTGTAAGCACTACCAATTCCTGAAACAATTGTCTGATCTGCAGCACTTAATGTGAGCTGAGCGGCCGGCGTTCCCAATGTTCCCCCTCCGGCACCTGTAGCAGCGGCGGCAGTCACATGAATGTCAATTCCAGGAATAATGGCATTTAATTTTACAGATACATTACGAGTAGGATCGGCAACAGATTTAATAGAAGAATAATTAAGCCAAAGGGTAGTGTTGGCTGCATTTGCTATGACTGGATTTCCTGCTTCTGTTGGAGCTGTAAAGCCCAGAGTGATGTTTTTAGTAGCGGCAGGTTCTATGTCTACCAGTGCGACTTCCGGTACAGAGATCGTTATCGTGTGATTGTCGGTGTTAGTGTCTTGTGCGTGCATTTGAGCAGAGAATGCTAATGCTACCAAAGACAGAATCAAAGGAAAATTTACTTTTTTCATGTTATCGTTATTTAGTTGGGTGAAGTTAATAAAATTCATCATACTATGAAATATTTTCAAATATTTTTTCAATTTATTTTATAATTAAGTGTTCATTACCAATTATTTATTAAAAATATTACTTTGAAAACTTTTGCATATTAGCAATAATTAAATCAAACATTTATGATTTAAATCAGATGTATTAAAAAAGTCTTATACAAATTATGTATAAGACTTTTAATGTTTTTTAGGTTTACGTTAAGCCCAATGAGGGTCTGAAACTGTAGGTTTTCCCGATTCCAACCTTCCGGCGAAATGCCAGATATTATTTCCTGAAGTAATTTTCAGATCATACCAGCCTTTCATTTTTTCAAGATTGAATATGATTTTTTCTTCAGCTTTTTGCAATGAAATTTTCTTTTGATTTTTGTTGTAAAAATCTTCAAAAATAATAGAAGTGTTGTTTTTATTTAAATTTTTTATAATTAATTCCACCTCATTTTTTGATGAATTATTTTTCAACGAAATTTCTAGTTCAGGGTGATTTTCTCCTTTAAAATATCTGTAAAAACCGTTCGGGCCGAAAACTTCATAATTATATTTTCCGGCATTTACAGCGTGCGATAATTCCTGTTTTGAATATAAAGCGTAAGAAAAATGGAAATCGTCACTATCGAACTTAGTCCTGTCATAAATCAATAATGGGACAGCTCTTTCTTTTAAATTGATCATCGAAATTTTTCCTCTTTCTAAATTCACCAGATAATTATAAGGAAGAGAATTAGATGGCTTCAAACCTCTTTCCTGAATTTCCAGTAAATTGTTATTAAGTTCGTTTTCTTCATACCATTTCAAATTGGGAACGGGTTTGTTTTTCGCAGAATTAATGGTTTGAGCATATTCCTTTTGGTCTAAATAATCCATTTTCGGGATTTTTACACTCGATGAATTAAAAGCTGAAGTCAGATCTCCACAAATTGCCCTTCTCCAATCGCTGATATTTTCTACCTTAACATCTTTCTTAAACTTTTTCTGAATAAACTTTTCCAAGAACTGCAAGACAGAAGTATGATCTGAAACTTCGGAATTTACGAAACCACCTTTCGTCCACGGAGAAGCAATAATCATGGGAACTCTGAAGCCCAAACCAACTGTTCCTTCAATTCGTTCGTAATCTTTCAGCTTTTCCTTAGACATATATTCCTGATTTTTATTTACATACTCCACCCCTTCTTTTCCATTCATATCAACAGGCTGGCTCGGATTCATCGGTGGAGCGAAAGGTAAAACATGATCAAAATAACCGTCATTTTCATCATAATTAATAATGAAAATTGTTTTTTTCCACGTTTCAAGATCTTTGGTTAAAATATTTAATACTTCAGAAATGTACCATGCACCATACCAAGGCGAACCGGGATGATCAGAAAAATGTTCCGGAGCAATCAGCCACGAAACCAAAGGTAATTTTTTATCTTCAACATCTTTTCTGAACTGAAATAAAACATCACCCTTTGGCACAACCAATCTGTCTCCATTTTCGTCCTTTCCGATTTCTATATTCCAGAAATCCGGATCGTTTACGTTTGTTGTAAATGCTTTTTCGTGAAGATTTTTTTCGTACTGAGAAAGTTTTGTATAATTATCAGGATGATATTTAATTTTATCTTCTTCAAGTTCGGAAATCATAGCTTCGAATCTTTCTTTTTGATTCGGATTTTTTTCAATTTCCTTTTTTAAATAAGAAATAATATTCGGAATATTCTGATAATATCCTTTTGAAAATTTTACATTAAATTTTGAAAACCATTCAATCGGATTGTCTGTAAAGTTGCTCAACCAGGCTTCCTGTTCACCAGACATTCCTTTCGGAAGACTGATTTCATTCTGATATATTTTCCATGATATATTTTGTTCTTCTAAAATTTCGGGGAAACTTTTCCATCTTGCCTGATGATTTTTATCGTAATCAATATTTTCGTTGTAAACATTTGCTTTTACTTTTCCAGTTTGCTGTTCACGCAACGTTCCCGACCAATGAAAAAGCCTGTTCGGTGTAGTTCCTGTCATCGATGAACAAAAATATTGATCGAAAATTGTAAACGCATCAGCCAATTGATAATAAAAGGGTAAATCTTCACGATTGTAATACCCCAACGTCAACGGAATATCTTTATAATCTTTATTTCCCGAAGCTTTTGATTGAAGCCATTGATCGTATTTCCCTTTATTCAACGCTTTTTGCTGATTGTCCCAGGAATGAGGAAGCGAACTCATCCAAGTAGATTTTGTATTTTTCAAATCCAGTCGAGAGGGAGTTGCATATTTTCCGGCGTCATTTTTTTGAAAGAATGCAGAATGACCATCTTGTTTAATAAAAGTTCTCTGATCTAAAAATCCACGAACGCCTTTTAACGCTCCGAAAGCGTGATCGAAAGACCTGTTTTCCTGCATTAAAATTACCACATGTTGTGCGTCGTAGAAAGTAGACTCAGCATCAGGTTCTATTGTTAAAGCTTTTAAAATTGAAGGATGTAGTAGGCTGGATGTTCCTAATCCTGCTAAAAGTAAGCTCGATTTTTCTAAAAATTTTCTTCTGTCCATATTCAATCGAAATAAAAAAGAAACCGCAAGATAAATGAATTTCCCTGCGATTTCTTTGAAAGTATTAAAATTAAAAAGTTTTTACTGTAACCACCACGGTTTAGAATTAATATTATCGTTTCCTCCGTATTGTGAAGTCAGTGCAGTCTGAAGATTAGCACTGTTATAATTGTACTCAGACTGTGGATATCTGAATCTGAATGGTGCTGAAACTCCCGTCTGTAAAGGATAATTAGGGTATCCTGTTCTCAGATAATCGTAGTAAGAAGTCCATTGTGCTTGATGGAACATCGTCATGTATTTTTGTGTCATGATTTTTTCCAACTGAGCCGGTAATGTTGCTGAATTATCATAAACAACCAAAGGGGTCGCCAGATAATTATTCACATTAAATCCTGTAAAATATTGGGTTGAATTTTTAACATAGGTTTGATAAAACGTAAAACTTGCTTTAACTGCATTGTCGTAATGCGTTTTCGCAGATCCGGAAATCCAGCCTCTTGCAGCAGCTTCAGCTAAAATAAATTCCAATTCAGAGTAACTTAAAACCGATGAAGGTTCATTGGTTGCATCTTTGTAAAAACGATCATTGACTTTAGAAATATTTTTTGCGGTGATCAACGCTGCATTATCAGAATACGGTGAAGTCGGATTTCCTCCGTTGTATGCTGTAAAATCGGTGATTGGTTTTCCGGCTTCTTTTGCTCCGGTTGTCTGAGCTGCAAAAGTAAACAAGCGCGGGTCCTGTCTTGCTTTAAATAAATCAATAAAATAATTCGCCATATATAAACTCGAACCATATCCACTGTTGTTAAACATCGTATATCGGCTGTCCGCTGCGTCTGCAAATTTCAGTTCTCCGTTGTCAGTAATGGATGTCATTAAAGTCTGGTTTCCTGCAATCGATGCGAATTCTGTAGCGACATTGTAACTTCCAACGGTAGTTTTTTTAGAAAGAGAAATTAAAATCTTCAAACGGAAAGAGTTGATTAATTTTTTCCATTTGGTTGCATCTCCGTTATAAACAATATCGCCTTCGATTTTATCGTTTTGATTAATTAAATCGTTGGCTTCTTTCAATTCTGTTAAAATCCCTGCCATTACCGCTTCCTGGGAATCGTATTTTGGCTGCGTGATTGATGATAATTCTCCCTTTACGGCTTCAGAATAAGGAATGCTCCCAAATTTTAAGCTTAAATTAAAGAAATAATACGCTCTGTAAAATTTACCGATCGCCTGGTAATTTTTATTGTTGATCTTTTCTGCTTCCTGCATCATTTTTGCCGTGTTCAAAAGACCTTTAGTATAAGTATCGAACGAAGCGTCACCCCATTTCATATATTGATAACTATTTTCTCCGTCTGTTCCGATCAGCATTCTGGAAGCGTACATATTGTCACCATTTACCTGAAAAGCGGTTGAAGAAACGTACGTTAATAAAAACTTAGGATCTACACTTGCCTGATCGTTTGGGTTTTCGTTGATTTTATCAAGATCAGATTCGCAGGAAGTCAGTGCAAATAATCCTACGATAAAGATTGATTTTAAAATATTTTTCATTTTGATTTTTCGTTTTAATTTTAATTAAAATTTAAGATTGAATCCAACTCCGATCCATCTGCTTGAAGGATCCTGAATGTCATTTGATGTTCCGACTTTATAATCCGGATCTGAATACAGATTTTTGGACTTTTTCCACATGGCAAGGTTGTATCCCGAAACATTTACCGTAAAAGTTTTAACAAAACCTTTTGGATTCAGTAAATAAGAGAAATCATATTCTAGAATTACAGATCTTAATTTTACAAAAGTTCTGTCGAAAACATTGGCAAACAATTCACTTTCATCTTCTGTAACTCTCGCCTGATAAGGATAATTCTGTGCCCAATCCTGAAAACTGATTGCTTTTGTGTGTGGTGTGTAAGTTCCTGTTGAAGCATTGTAATTCACCCCATCCGGTACAAAATAGTAAGTTCCCGGATTTGCATATTCCTGATCTCTGTATGCTGTAGAATTCGGATGTTTTCCGCCCCACCACATTTTTTCTACGACCTGAGACCTCATGACACCGCCGATACTTCCATCGATTCCGATATTTAAAGTAAACTTTTTATATTTAAAGGTATTGTTGAAACCAAACGTCCAGTCCGGATTAAAATGTCCTAAATTCGTTGGTGCATTAGCTCTTGTCGGCATTCCGGTAGTAGCATCCAAAATAACTTTTCCGTCCGGAGATTTCTGCCATGTTATATCGTAATAACTGTCCATTCTTTCGCCTAATTTGATATTGTTATAATTCGGCATATCTGCGTAGATTGAAGTCAGTTTCTGTTCATACGTACTCCAGTTGATTAACGATTTCCAAGTGAAAGAATCTGTTTTAACTGGCGTTAAACCCAACGAAATCTCAAGACCTTTCGTGGTATATTCGTTTCCGTTCACATATTGAGAAGTAAAACCTGAGGATTGTGCAGTAGGGAACTGAAGAATATTATTATAATCTAACGTTCTGAAATAGGTCGCATCAAAAGTGATTCTGTTGTTAAATAATCCCGCACTTAAACCTAATTCATACGATTTTGTCTGTTCGGGTTTCAATGTGTTTTCAACATTTAAAGTCGTTGGATAGTAATAGGTTGGATTTCCATTGAAAGTAATTCCGTTATTGTTTACATAATAATTTCTGATAGAATAAGGTTGAAAATCATACGCTACTTTTGCCCAGGAAGCGGATAATTTTAACAGGCTGATCGACTCAGGCATTTTAACCAAATTTGAAACAACAGCACTTAATGAAGCAGAAGGGTAGAAGTACGATCTGTTGGCTTTTGGAAGTGTGGAAGACCAGTCGTTACGTCCTGAAACGTTAAGGAAGAATGCGTTGTATAAGCCAACGTCGATTGTTGTATAAGCACTGTAGATTAATTTTTCTTTTAAATAATCATAATATTTTACAGCTCCTACCGAATTGTCTAAGGTGTATAATTCAGGAACTTTCAGACCGTCGGTTGAAGCATTATCAACATCGTTTTTATAATAAAAGGCTGAACCTCCCGCGTTGATGGCAAAATCAAAGTTTTCAGAAATTTTCTTTTTATAAGTTGCTAAGACATCATAATTGAGATTCCATGTTTTGGTATCATTCAAAATATAACCACCACTTCTCGGCGCACTGTAATTGAAATAAGAATATGGACTTAAAATTTCCTGTTTATTATGATTTTCAACCAATGAAATTTTTCCTTTTACCGAGAAATCGTTGGTAGCTTTATATTCCAGACCGGTTTGCGCATTGATGACATCAGTTCTGTTTTTATTTTTGTAATACTCAGCACCAAACCAAGGATTGTTATACCAAGCGTAGTTCCAGTTTGCCTGTGCTGTTCCCTGTTGTCCGGGAATCCACATATGGTTTTTAAGATCTTTTCCATCAACATCACCGCCCATCCAGATCAAAATGGTGTACATATGACCGCTTGGATTATAATCGTAATTTGGAATATTTGGAGTAAAAGTCTGGTTGAAATTAAACTTAGTATCAAAAATTAATTTATCACTGATATGATTTTCAGATGAGAAATTGATACCATAACGTTGTAAGTATGAATTGGGAACTCTGTCGTCATAATTCATAAAATTCCCCGAAAGTCTGTAAACGTCTTTATTGTTTTTATAACTGATGGCAAAATTGTTATTGTTTATTACCGCAGGTTTCAGAAAAGTATCCAGATTATCGTGATATTGCCAGTCAATCGGAACTCTTTCATATCTAGATTTGTCGTTGTACTGACTTCCCGAAACTCCGCCATACCAGGGAATGACCTGTCCGGTAACTTTATCCCTAATCGGACTGTTCCATTGAGCGATTTTTAAACCGGGAACAAATTTTGGTCCCCAAATCATATCTCCATCGTTTACACCACCGTCGGCTCCGTCCCAGAATTCATATTTTCCGTGCGAGCCGTTTCCGTATTCGGTCTGTGTTTTTGGAAGGTTGGTAAATCCGGCTGTCACCATTGTATTTTGAGAAAATTCAACGGTAAAGCCTTTCTTTTTTGCACTTTTTGTGGTGATTAAAACGGCTCCGTACCGACCTCTCGAACCGTAGAGAGCAGAAGCTGTTGCCCCTTTCAATACGTTAATATTATCGATATTATTCGGATCTAAATTTTGGAAAACCGTTTTTTCAACGATAACTCCATCGATAACGAAAACTAAATTTGAATTTCCTCTTAAAGTAAATTCCGGAGCCTGTTGCATTCCTGTTGGGTTTGAAACATTAAGACCGGCAACCTGCCCAGAGAATAAGTTTCCGATACTTGGTGTGGTAATCGTTTCAAATTGTTTTGTACTGACTTCCTGAGTAGAATATCCGATTTTTTCTTTTTTCTTGGCAATACCTAAAGCAGTGATAACAACACCTTCGATTTGTTTTTCGTTTACTTTTTTCAAAACAACAGAATAATTTCTTCTGTTTGAAACTTCAATCGTGTAAGAAGAAAATTCAGGTGAGAAAAACTCAAGGATATCTTTTGGATTGGCTGAAATGGAAAAATTACCGTTTTCATCAGTGATGGCGGTCTTTCCTGTATTTTTGTCGGTGACATTTACACCTGACACACTACCGCCGTTTTCGGATTTTACATTTCCTGAAATATTAATTTCTTGGGCGGTGAGATAGAAGGGAAGTAACAGAACTGCAAAAGTAGCTAAAGTCTTCTTCATTTTTTTTGAAAGCAAATTTAGCGAGGTACTGTTACCGGAATTTTAATGGGGTATTACGATAAAAATATGATTTCAATATGAGACAATAGGAAAAATTAATACAATTATAAACATGAAAAATGTGACAGATTCACGAATTTTCAGTTTTTTAAATATATTATTATATAGGATTAATGATACTTTGATGTTAGAATCTACTCAGAATTCCCCAGTGAATTTTTATATCATTAAACTTAAAAGGATTTCCAAATTCATTACCGTTCGAAAGCTGGAAACTCATCAAACCGATCGGAATAAAGAAATTAAAGCCGAGCCCGACACTGTAGAGTTTGGGCTTCACATTCAATGATTTGTTGTTGAGCTGACCGTACTGTCCGAAGACATCAAAAAACGCCTGACTTCCCACGAGATAACGATATTCCAGCCCTCCATAATAATAAAAATCGCCTGCGAGCGAGCTTTCATTGAAGCCCCGCATGGAATTCCAGCCTCCGAAACGATACAATTCATTGGCAGAAAAATCGACTTTAGAGTCCATCATCGCCCCTTCAGCTTTTATATTGAGAAAGTGATTGCCGTTGATATGATAATTATGTTCTCCAAAAAAGTAAAACTGGTTCTGCGGAGCTTTTATATTGTCTTTTGTGTACGTTGTCGTCAGGTAATCGTACCCGGCACTGATTCTTGTTTTGTAGAGAAACAGATCGATATCGGTAGGTTCTACCATTTCAAACCAAACTCCGATTCCTTTTTTGTTGTAATCTTTCCCTTGAACGTACAGCGTGTCGATGATGCTTGAGCTTTCAAAAGTTCCTCTCAGCCCCAATTTGTTTCGGGCATTCAGGTGATAATATAATGCCGGAAGTGCCTTTACATTGGCAAAAGTAGAATCCTGTCTAAAAATATTTACTTTCATATTTAGACCTACATTCGATTTAAAAAGATAAGGAATGTCTGTCTGAAGGTCAAAATTCTGCCCTTTGTCCGGGTTTCTTTGCCAGTATAAATTAACGGTTTCAAAACCATTAAACATATTTCTAAAATTTACGTTTAGCGTTCCGTTTAAGGTAAATTTATCTGTTTTATCATTTCCAAAACCGATTACTCCGTCGAAGGTATTCGTTTTTTTCTTTTCCATGAACAGATAAATCTGCGTGGAGTCTTTTGTGAATAACGTTTGTGGCTGGCGCTCTAAAGAAATAAACTGATGTCCCTGAAAACTTTTATTAATGGCAATTAAATTTTTGTCGTCATACGTTTTTCCTTTGAATTCTTTTTCAAGATTTTTTATAAACCTTTTGGGAACGCTGGTATAACCTTTCACCACAAAACCGTCAATTGTCCTTTTATCGTTTTTGTTAATGTCGAGCTCTACAACGGGATAACCGTTTTTCTGACCTTTGTATCTAGATTTTAATCTGCTGAACGCAAAACCATCATCAATATATTTTTTATTAATACTTTTCTTTGTTGAATCTAAATTTTTGGTAAAAAATTCTTTCTGAATTTTAGTTTTATGTGAAATAGAGTCACTTAGGCTTACATACGTTTCGTTAAAATTTTTTCCTTTGTCGTAAATGATTTCCGTACTGTCGCCTTTTATTTTTACGTCTTTTAATTGGGTGAAAAAGTAATTATTCTGAGCCAGAGAATCCAGAAATTTAACCGCAGAAGTGGAATCTTTTACCTTTTTTTTGACCTTCGTTTCTGAATCGATAAGGAAATAATGTTTCTTCTGCGCTTGTACAAAAACGCAAAACAGTACAAAAAATATTTTCAGAAATAATTTCAACTATATAAATAAGAGTTTGATAATCTTGCTATTGTCATTCCGTAGGAATCTGGACTATTAAAGGAAAACTCTTTGCTGAGATTCCTACGGAATGACAAAAGTGCTGTTTTATTTTTAATAAAATAAAAAACTTAATAAGTTTAACTGAAACTAAGTCAGTTTATTATATTTCTTCATCAAATTCTCGTAAGTTCCCTGCGGAAGAATCCATTTCAGAGGAACTCCGATTTTCTGCCCGAATTTACCAAAATAATAATGAGCTTTCCATTTATTTTTAGTTAAAAGTTGGTCTATATATTCTGCAACTTCCAACGGTTCTGTTCCATCGCCAACGTGAGAATTCATTAAAGCATATACTTTATCAAACACATTTTTATAAGGCTGGGAAACTTTTGTTTTTACTCTGTTTTCCGCAATATTGGTTTTAATATCACCTAAATGCAGCGAACAAACATTTACATTCCAAGGATACACTTCATATCTCATCGCTTCGGTAACTTTGTCTAAAGCTGATTTTGAGGCCGAATAAAATCCGCGGAAAGGCAATCCCATTTCGCTTCCGATACTGGAAACATTGATGATCTGTCCGAATTTATTTTCACGCATTTTCGGCATTACCGCAGTCATCATCTGAACAGCGCCAACCAAATTCAGGTTGAATAATTTTAAAATATCTTCTTTCGAGGAATCTTCTACAGCGCCTACCATTCCCATTCCGGCATTGTTGATTAGAACGTCGATTCTGTTTTCTGTTTTGAGAACTTCTGAGATGGCATTTTGTACCGCTTCATTATCCGTAACATCCGTCGGAATAGATTTAAAGTACTGACTTTCGGTATGTTTTCTGCTTAAGCCATAGACTTTATGACCTTTCTTTCCGAAATATTCTGCTAACACGAAACCGATTCCTGATGAGGTTCCTGTGATGATTATAGTTTTTGTACTCATTAGTTTTTAGTTAAAATAATTTTTAAATCTTCCCAAAACATCGGATAAGATTTTTCCACAACATCTTCTTCTTCAATATTTAATTCCTTGATCAAGCAAAATGGTGCAAAACTCATTGCCATTCTGTGATCCTGATAGGTTCGAATGGAAATATTTTCCTGTGGTTCACCAAAACTGATTGACTTGATCGTTAAATCCGTAAATTCAGTTTCTGTTCCCAATTTTTTCAGTTCATTATGTAAAGCTAATAATCTGTCGGTTTCTTTTACCCGTAACGTTCCCAACCCCGAAATTTCAAATGGAATTCTCAAAGCCGCCGCTGTCACGCAAAGCGTTTGGGCAATGTCTGGACAATTATTCATATCCAGCACAATCTTTTCAGGAGACTGGAAATGCGGATCCGGTTGAAGCGTCAATTGATGTTCGTTTTCCGTAAAAATGGTTTTAATTCCAAAAAACGTCTCATAAATTTTTGCAATCGCAGAATCTCCCTGTGTTGATTCTTTATAAAAGCTTTTCAGATGAATTGTTTTTCTTCCTAAGGCTGCGAAAGAGTAAAAATAGGATGCAGAGCTCCAATCGCTTTCTACTTCATAATTCACAATTGGCGAGTGAACATTTACTTCAAATTTTTCAACTTTAATTGTATTTCCGATGAAACTATTTTGAATTCCGAATTTGGTTAAAATATTCAAAGTCATCTCAATATAAGACCTTGAAGTTATTTCACCAACCAAATTTATTTCCAAGCCATTCTCCAGTTTTCCAGCAATTAATAGGAGAGAAGTGATGAACTGGCTTGAAATGTTTGCCGGAACATCCACTTTGGTTTCGGTGATTTTTCTTCCTTTAATTTTTAATGGCGGAAAACCTTCATTTTCAAGATATTCGATTTCTACGCCAAGATTTTGTAAAGCCGTCACCAGATTTTTAATCGGTCTTTCTTTCATTCTTTTCGAACCCGTCAAAATGGTTGTTTTTCCATCCTGGATAGAATAATAAGAAGTCAAAAAACGCATAGCTGTTCCTGCGTGATGAATATCAACGGTTTCAGTGTCTTCTGAAAGTGCTTTTTTTAGTAATTGCGTATCCTGAGAATTGGATAAATTTCCAATTTGTATGTTTTTGAACAGACTTTCTAAAATCAACAAACGATTCGAAATACTTTTCGAACCGCTGATTTGTATAGTTGTGTTATCTTTTAAATTTGATTTTTCTAACTTCATTATTTCTTCAGATTTTCAGATTCAAGACATCAGATGTAAGACTTAATAGTCTAATATCTGAAATCTAGGATCTTATTTTAATTTCTCATTATTCTGGTGGCGATCTTTGTCCCGATCAGTCTTTATTTTCATTTTTTTATCAAAAGCTTCCTGTAGATTTACGCCGGTCTGGTTTGCTAAACATAATGTTACAAATAGAACATCTGCCAGTTCTTCGCCCAGATCTTTGCTTTTATCGCTTTCCTTCTCGCTTTGTTCGCCGTATCTTCTTGCGATGATTCTTGCCACTTCGCCGACTTCTTCCGTCAGCATTGCCATATTGGTCAGTTCATTGAAATAACGCACTCCAATGGTTTTGATCCATTCATCGACTTGGTGTTGCAGATTCGTAATTTCCATTATTGATATTGATAAGCTCCGATGGTTGGGTTTGAAGTTCTTGAAACATTATAGATGTCGGTAGGAACTGTTGCTGCAACGCCTACATTTCCTTTTCCGATTGCCGGAGAATTTTGTTTTACTCTTAAATTCATTTGAGCTGCAAAATAATTAACGAACAACGGATCTTCATTTTTTATAGACTGCGTCACAATTGTAGTGTCATTAAATTCAAATCCTGCTTCCGATTGATTGGAGTATTTTATTAAACAGTTTTGAATAGCAACATTGAATAAATTCATCGGAGTATATTCAAGATTCACAGAATTATCCCGATCAGAATATACAATACTGTTTCTTAGGTTAAATATCAAAGCTCCAAATTCTTTCACTCCGGAATCGTTGGTCCATTCATTAGCGGCAACAACTCCGTTTCTGTTATATGAATGCAGAAGATCAGAATAATTGGCAATGGTACAATGTGTAAAATTATGTGTTCCTCCTCTAAATGCTGCAACGGCAGATTCTCCGCAATTGTTCATCACAAGATTTCTTGCAATAACAGTAGAACCAATCGCATAAATACCATATTCCTGAAAAGTATGAATGAAAGAATTATTGATTGTAGCATTTGCTTCTTTCATATCCAATCCTTTGGTTCCCCCGAATAATCGTGCAAAATTCATGTTAAGGTTTGATCCGGGTTCCATTTTAATAGAATTCCATGTTTTCGGAATAGTATCATAATTTGGATCATTTCTGTCGCCACGAAGAACGACATTATTCGTAAATGTTCCGTTAATATTTAAAGAAGCGCCATCCCGTACTTTCATTCCACTATTCTTATGGAAATAAACTTTTGTTCCGGCTTGTATATTCAGAACCGTATTCTCATCGATGGTAAGGTCTCCGTAAATAATTTTAGCCTTGCTATTGGTCCAAGTTGTATTGTTGGTGATAATATTCGGGTTTGAAGATGTTTTAATGAAAAATTCAGCATCCTGAACCACGGAGAATAAAACAACATTCTGTTCTCCTGCCGGGCTTTGAAATAGAATTTTATCTTCAGCAATAGCTTCCGGACCGGTTGCTTCCGGAGCGATTTCAACAAAAATATATAAACTGTCTTTTTTTCTTAACGGAACGTCTTTAAAATCGTATCCCGGTTTTCCGTCAACATTTATTTTATATAAAGAAGTTGCTCCTTTTTGAAGATGAATTCTTGGAATCAGAATATCTTTGTCTTCATTATTATATACCTTCACGGCGTATGTTTCAGAACGAACCTGATGATAAACAGTGTCGCAGAATACCGTGTCTCTTGAAAAACTTAACTGTTGTGACGGTGCATCAAAGCTGATATCATCTTTATTACAAGATACAGCCATTAAAAGCATCCAGAAAGAAAAAGCCAGTAATAATTTGAATTTCATCGAAATTAAAGTTTAAATAGATTTCAAATTTAACGAAAATACTTTGAATTTCTTATCAATGAAAAAAAATGAGTGGAGTATTTGTATATTATAAAAATTATTGTATTTTTGCAACCTAAAATTTAGCAGAAGAAATACCATTACTATTTCGAAAGCAAAACTTTAATTTTTTAAAATTGTATTATGAAAAACGGAATTCACCCAGAAAATTATAGACTTGTTGTTTTCAAAGATATGAGTAACGACGAGGTATTTTTATGTAAGTCTACAGCAGACACAAAAGACACTATCGAGTTTGAAGGAACTGAGTACCCATTGATCAAAATGGAAATCTCTTCTACTTCTCACCCTTTCTACACAGGAAAAACTAAATTAGTTGACACTGCAGGTAGAGTTGATAAGTTTATGAACAAATACAAAAAATTCGCTAAGTAATTTTTGTAATTCAACGATATTAAAGTCTTTCGATATTTCGGAAGACTTTTTTTGTTGTAATTTTGTTGTAACCAGAAATTAGAAGTTAGTTTAAATAATAATAAAAACAACAGCTTATATTCTCTAACTTCTGGCCTCTAACATCTAACTTCTATCAGAATGCAATTAGTATTTTCAGATGCGCAATATTGGGAAGATTTTCTTCCGCTTACTTTTACAAGACCCGTAGCAGAAATGCGATGCGGAATTCTTACGTTTTCAGAAAGATGGCAAAAAATTTTAGATTCCACTGAAATTTCATGGTTTACAGAAATGTATCTTCAGCATAAATTCAGAGAACCCGAAAAAAAAGAAAGTCTTTTCTTGGTAACAAATTTTCTTCCGACGGAAAATGTTATTCAACAAATTAAAGATTTGAAACAAGGAGAAGCGTTGGTTTATGAAGATGAATTGGTTGCTGCTAAAATTAATATGGATGGTTTTTCTCTTAATCAGATCGAAAAAATGACTGATATTAAAGAAGAGCTTGTTTTCTTTAAAAAGCCAACCGACCTTTTTACTTATAATGATAAAGCAATCGATTTCGATTTTGAATTGTTGACAAAACATAAAGTCTCCCAGGAACTTTCCTCAACGAATGGATTTTTAGGAGATAAAAAAGATTTGTTCATAGAAGAAGGAGCTCAAGTAGAATTTTCTACGATTAATACAAAAACAGGAAAAATTTACATCGGAAAAAATGCTGAGGTGATGGAAGGCTGTAATCTCCGTGGTCCTATTGCGCTTTGTGAAGATTCTAAATTTAATTTAGGCACAAAAATTTATGGTGCAACGACTATTGGTCCGCACTGTAAAGTTGGTGGGGAAGTTAATAACATTGTTATTTTTGGTTATTCCAATAAAGGTCATGATGGTTTTGTCGGAAATTCTGTAATCGGAGAATGGTGTAATCTGGGAGCTGATACGAATTCTTCTAATCTTAAAAATAATTACGGTCACGTAAAACTATGGAATTACAGAACAAAATCGTTTGAAGATACAGGATTGCAATTTGCCGGATTAATTATGGGAGATCATTCTAAGACGGCGATCAATACACAATTGAATACAGGAACCGTAATAGGAGTTGCTTCCAATATTTTCAAAGAAGGTTTTCCTCCTAATCTTATAGATAATTTTTCATGGGGCGGGTTTAAAGATGATGAAAAATTTAAATTAGACAAAGCCTACGAAGTTGCTGAAAAAGTTATGGCAAGACGAAAAGTTGTTTTGAATGATGATGATAAAGCAATTTTTAAACATATTTTTGATACGTATTAACGTGATCAATAAAGGAAACTTCAAAATTTTTTGAAGTTTTTTTGTTTTTGATGTAATGAAATGTAAAATCTGACTGTCTTACTTATAGAAACAAAATTAATGACTCAAGAGACCTTTAAGAATACGGTTTTTATTCTCAAAAACGAAATGTATCGTTTTGCGAAAAGGTTTGTCATGAGTAGTGATGAAGCAGAAGATGTAGTGCAGGATCTGATGATAAAATTCTGGCAGAAAAAAGAAGAGCTTGAGCAGTTTGGGAATTTAAAATCCTATGCGCTGAAAGCGGTCCGGAACGAATGCCTCAACAGATTGAAGCATCACGATGTAAAGAAAGGGTTTGCAGATATGCAGCTTCATCGCTCAGAACTTTACAGTATGGAAGTGAATAATTTGAAAGAACATATCATCGGTTTTATCAATCAGCTTCCGGAGAAACAAAAGGCAGTGATCCATTTAAAAGATGTAGAAGAATATGAAGTTTCTGAAATATCGGAAATGCTGGAAATGGAAGAAAATGCAGTAAGAGTAAATCTGATGCGTGCAAGACAAAAAGTAAAAGAACAAATTTCACAATTGATGAATTATGAACAAAGACAAATTTCAAGATAAATACGACGAAATCTTCCAAAACATAAAGGAAGAAAAAATGGATTGGGATTTTGAGGATTTCCTTACAAAAGCAGAAGGAAAAGAAGATGAGGTTGAAACCAGTAATGACGCTCCGATTATCCCGATTAATAGTAAAACAAAGCCTTCGTTTCCGAAATGGTTCTGGATGGCGGCAAGTTTGGTTTTGCTGTTAAGTGTTGGGTTTATTTTTAATTATAACAATACATCAGCACTCGAAGATCAGTCGAAATTAGTGGAAAATCAGATCAAAAATCAAAAGAATGATTTCATTGAAGAAAATAGTGATCATCAGGAACAGGTAGCTGTAAATAACGTGAATGATTCTATTGCTGAAACAAAAAAAGATTCTATTTTCCAGGGAAATCAGATGGCAGAGAAAGATGTTTTAGATGAAATTTTACCGAAGAGAGGAAGATTGAAGAAAGAAAGAAAGCCAAAATTTGTTTACAATTCTTCTTATAATAAAGCATCAAAAGATTCTACAGGATACAAAGATTCTTACGTGATCGTAAACGGAAAAAGAATCGAAAATGTGGAAGAAGCTATTAATGTGACTAAGTATTCATTCCAGATATTTGCAAATAACGTTAGTGAAAAATTAGCAAAACCTACAGTTGTTGACGACGATTATTAATTAACCTTTAAAAAGATTATGCACCTGATCAGGCAATTATAATCAAATAAATAAAATTGACTCATGAAAAAAATATTCATAATATTCGCACTCGTTTTTACTCATTTTTACAATGTGTACGGGCAAGATAAACTAGACCAGCTTTTTGACAAATATCAGGAAGTGGAAGGTGTAACTTCTATCAAAATTGCAAAACCGATGTTCGGAATGTTAAGCAGTTTAGATTTGGGAGATGCAGAATTGGATCAGATTAAACCTTTATTAGCCAAAATTAATGGGCTGAAAGTGTTGATTGCTGAAAAATCCGGTGACGGAACCACAATAAAAGGAAAGATGCTGGATCAGATGAATAAAGATATTTCATCTTATTTAAGCCATCTGAATTACAGCGAAATCATGACCATGAACAGTGGAGGCGCAAAAATAAAGTTCCTTTCTGCAGAAGAGAAAAATGGGATTCTGGATGATCTGTTGCTAAGTATTGACGGTGGAGGAGAGGAGCGTATTTTGGTAAAGCTTGATGGGAAACTGTCTATGGATGATATTAACAAAATTATCAATTCCAGCGAAACAAATACCAATCCTGTTACCAATACGAGAAGTAATTTAACTTCGGGAAATACGACTTCTTATTTAAATGGCGAATCTAGGAATGTAAGCGAATTCTCAGGAATTCAGGTGAGTACGGGCGTAAATGTAGTATTTAAACAGGAAAGCCCGACCAATGTGAAAGTAATTGCTGATGCAGATAAACTTCAGTACATCATCACAAAAGTAGAAAACGGAACGTTGAAAGTATATGTTGATAATAAAGGACAGAAAAATTTGAAGTTCAAAAATATCAGTGTCAATGTTTCTTCGCCAAAAATGGATAATATTAAAACGTCTTCGGGAGCAACTTTTACAACGGTAAATGCTGTAAATGAGGCTGATCTTACCGTCGATGCATCATCAGGTTCTGTGGTGAAAGGTAAATTCAATATTACAAATAATGCAAATGTTGAAGCAACCTCGGGAACCAACATAAAAGTTGAGGTTAATTCTAAAAGTTTGGTTTTTAAAGGCTCAAGCGGATCAGATACCAATATCGAAGGAGGAGCATTAGTTGCAGTTTTCGATATCAGCAGTGGTGCGGTTTGTAGAGGTGAAAATTTCAGAGCAAATCAGGTAGAGGCGGAATCAACGTCCGGAGCAAATCTTTCTGTAAATGTGACAAATAAACTAAAAGTAAAAGCGTCTTCAGGAGGTACGATTAAATATAAAGGAAATCCGCAAATTACTTCTGATATCAGCAAAATATCTGGTGGATCGTTAAAACAAATCAATTAAAATTCTAAATATCAACTTGCCATGAAAACCATAAAAAATATTTTTCTGATCGTTTGTACAATGTTTCTGATGCAGTCCTGCATTGTTTCTGAAAGACCAAATATGGCATATTTTTCAGATTCTGGGAACGATTTCAAAGGAGCGAAGTTTGTAAGTATCAATGTTCCGATGTTTTTGGCAAAGCCTGTAATTAAAAAAGCATTGAGAGAGGATGGAAAAGAGAATGAGGAAATTATTCAATTAATAAAAAAAGTTTCTAAAATTAAAGTACTGACCGTAGAAAATGGGGATCGAAAAATGCTGAAAGATTTTGCCAACTACTTAAATGATAATAATTATGAAGATTGGGCAACCATAAAACATGATGGCGACAATGTAAACATTCGGGTGAAGCAAAAAGGAGAAACTATTAAAAATATGCTGATTACTGTAAACTCAGATAAAGAATTGGTTTTTGTTGATGTAAGGGGAAGTTTTACGGCAGATGATATTTCAAAAATGATTGCTTCGGCAACTGATAAATAAGAATTCACATTCATATCATATACTAAATTTTATTTTGTACGAGAAGACCGTTCCTCAATTTGGAGCGGTTTTTTGATTTAAGTTATTGATTATTAAGTTTTATTTAAACTATTAAAATCAATTTTCGTATGTCGCTAAAAAGCCTTAATTTTGCAAGAAAGTAAAGATGTCTATTCATAACAAAATTGTAGAGACAGCCATCACTTTCGATGACGTGCTTCTAGTTCCTTCTTATTCTGAAGTTTTACCTAATCAGGTTTCATTAAAATCAAGACTTACCGACAAAATTACGCTTAATGTTCCGATCGTTTCCGCTGCAATGGATACCGTTACAGAGGCTGAATTGGCAATTGCATTGGCAAGAGTAGGCGGTTTGGGTTTTATTCATAAAAACATGACAATCGCTGAACAGGCTGCACAGGTTAATCGTGTAAAGCGTTCTGAAAACGGAATGATTTCAGATCCTGTTACCCTTTCAAAAGATCATACTTTAGGTGAAGCTAAAGGCTTAATGTCTAAATACAAAATTTCTGGTTTACCGGTTGTAGACGCAGAAAATACATTGATCGGAATTATCACCAACAGAGATGTGAAATATCAGGAAAACCTTGACGTAAAAGTGGAGGAATTCATGACGAAAGATAATTTAATCACTTCTGATAAAAATACCAATCTTGAGCAGGCTAAAGCAATTCTTCTTAAAAGCAGAGTTGAAAAGCTTCCTATCGTAGATTCAGAAAATAAATTGGTGGGTTTAATTACTATTAAAGATATTGATAATCAGTTAGAATACCCAAATGCTAACAAAGACGAAAAAGGTCGATTACTTGTTGGTGCCGGAGTTGGCGTTGGAGAAGATACTTTAGACAGAATTGCTGCTTTAGTTGAAGCTGGAGTTGATATTATTGGTATCGATTCTGCACACGGACATTCTATCGGAGTTTTAAATAAAATTAAAGAAATCAGACAGGCATATCCTGATTTGGATATCGTTGGTGGAAATATCGTAACGGCTGAAGCAGCGAAAGATTTGATTGAAGCTGGTGCAAACGTTCTAAAAGTAGGTGTTGGTCCGGGTTCTATCTGTACAACGAGAGTTGTTGCGGGAGTAGGGGTTCCTCAGTTATCTGCGATTTATAACGTTTACGAATATGCTCAGACTAAAAATGTAGCAGTAATTGCTGACGGTGGAATTAAACTTTCTGGTGATATCGTAAAAGCAATTGCAAGTGGAGCAGGAGCAGTAATGTTAGGTTCACTTCTTGCAGGAACTGATGAAGCACCGGGGGAAGAAATTATCTTCCAGGGAAGAAAATTCAAAACTTATCAGGGAATGGGAAGTCTTTCTGCGATGAAGAGAGGCGGAAAAGAAAGATATTTCCAGAGTGAAGCTAAAAAATTCGTTCCGGAAGGAATTGAAGGAAGAGTTCCAAGTAAAGGATCGCTGGAAGAAGTAATTTTTCAATTAGTGGGAGGTTTAAGAGCAGGAATGGGATATTGTGGTGCTAAAGATGTTACCGCATTACAAACTGAAACCAAAATGGTGATGATCACAGGAAGCGGATTGAAAGAGTCTCACCCTCACGATGTTATCATCACGCAGGAAGCTCCGAACTATTCTTTATAATAGTAAATTAAATATAATAAATAAGGCTATCTCAATATTGAGATAGCCTTTGTTTTTTAAATAATACAAGATCCTGGTGGAAGATCTGATATTCTTCTGCATCCTCCCGGACCACAGCAGAATGTTAGTGCATCGCCACATCCTTGGTTTTCCTGATCGCTTTCGCATCTTTTAAAACCTCCTTTAATACTTTTTAAACTTTCTCTTGAAACTTTTTTTAAATTTTTCATAATAATTTAATTGTTTGGTTTTGTTGTACTTTCCAAATTTATATATTTTTTCTAAAATACAACTGAATTTTTATCAAAAAAAAGTGAATTAAAGAAATTAAAATTGTTTTTAGTTTAATTAAGTAGTTCAACAAAAGAATCATACGTTCCGTCATAATCTTCCCACTTTTGATTATTCACAAAAAAAGAAGGAGTTCCGTTAACGCCGCTTCTTACGCCGCCTTCAAAATCATTTTCAATCTTGTCCTGAATATATCCGGTATTGATGTCGTTTTCAATTTTATTAAAATCTAATTGCAGATTCTTCACGCATTCTTTCAGCATTTCGTTACTTAATTGGTCTTGATTTTCATAAATAAGATCATGCATTTCCCAAAACTTACCCTGATTTCCGGAAGCTTCGGCAATCGTTGCTGCTGACATGGCAAATTCATGAGAATCTGTTAACGGGAAATTCCTGAAGACAAAAGCAACATCGTCGCCATACTCTTCCACAAATTTTTTAACTAAAGGAAAAGCGTGTTGGCAATGTGGACATTGATAATCTCCGTATTCAACTAAAACTATTTTTGCAGTTTCCGGATTTCCCTGAACATGATCTTTTTCGTTAATTGGAATTCTTAGTCTAGACATACATTATGAGTTTTTATTTAATTCTTCCAACGCATCAATAATTCCGTCTGCTCCGGGGTTGATTCCGTCCGGTGACAAATAACTCCATTGGATGATTCCTTCTTTATCAATTACAAATAACGCCCTTTTTGAAGTTCCGTTCTCTTCATTATATACGCCATATTTTTTTGCAATTTCACCTTTTGGATTAAAATCTGCCAATAGAGGATAATGTAATTTTCTGTCTGCCATAAAAGCATCGTGACACCAGGCACTGTCTACAGAAATTCCTAAAATATCTGCATTGTATTTATGAAAAATACTCAACATTTCGTTATATAACGCAACTTGGTCACCACAAACAGGGCTCCAGTCTGCGGGATAAAAAACTAAGATAAGGTTTTTACCTAAAAAGTCAGAACGTTTTAATTTTTGATCTGGTGTTGCGGGAAGTTCAAAATCCGGCGCTGCAGTTCCTTTTTCAAGTATCATATTTCGTGTGGTTTTTGGTTGATAATTAATAATAATGTTTAACTGTAGAATAAAATTAGTGATAACTATTTAATAAAATGCAATCGGTTTACTAAAATTAATATTAAAAATCCTTACATATATCAGTGGAAAAATAATTTGATCCAACTGTATTCAAATTGATAGAATATTTGTAGTTGTTTATTCCCAGAAATAAATTTTTAAAATTTAATCTAAGACTAAAGAGCTTTTTGTAAAACAGATTGTTCTCCAGTTAAATCTCTTCAGACGAGTTCTGATCGTAAGATTAATTCTTTCAATAGAATTTGTAAAAAACCTTTTGAATGAATTTCTTTTGGAATTAAATATTGATAATTTTTGAGTTTGTCTGTATATATTTTGTCCGCTTTTGAATTAATTAAGGTTTTAATAATTGTACTCAACGTTTTATTTGTTCTTTTTCCAACCTGAAAACTTACGATTTGTTTAGTATTTTTATTGATGGCGTAAGCCAGCCACATCTAATTCCATTTATTTTTAATGAAAAATCTCATTTCGTCTAATTCATAAGACTGGTGAAACGAAATTTTCGGCACCAATATATTCTCTGCAACATGGATGATTCTTTTGAGCAAAGTTGTCGTCGAAATATGTAATATTCTTGCCGTCTTCTTATTCCTAATCCTTCTTTTGTTAATCGAATAATTTGCAAATTGATATTTTTTCCGTAAGCTTTATATGTATAAAAGTCGATAAATCTTCTGTTACAATTCTTACAGAAATATTGCTGTTTCCCTGTTTTGTCGTTCCATTTTTAATGATATTTTTAGAATAACAACAATTGCAAATTCCTGTTTCACTAACTTTGATACATGGAGAATGGTCTTCAATCATTTAAGTATGTTTTTTCGACAAAAAATAAACGAGAACAGGATAACCTGCTCTCGTTTTGTATTATTTGAGTTTAATTTTTACTGGTTTTTAAGATGTTAATTACTTAAATGATCCCATCACTAAATCTGATACATGACCTACATTACCCAAGCTGATTATTAAAATGCTTTCATCAACCCCATTTAGATCATTACCCATTTAGAGATTACTTTTTATCTTCACCATATATTTTCTTGAGTTTTTCTATTTGCTGGGCTTTTTGTAAAGAATCTTTTCTTCTTTCCTTTGCAACAATTTCAGGAGCATAAGATCCTGTTTGCTCTTTTCTTGCTTTTTGATCTAGACAATAAAAAGAAAAAAGAAAATTGCCCGTTATTAATATTATTATTATTATTATTAGAGATGCAATCCAACTTCCAATTATATTCTTTCTTTTTGGTAACTGATCAAATTTATAGTTATAACTTTTCCATAAATCTAAATAATCTAAAGTATAATAGTTAAAACCCAAAATAGATATAAAAGGAATGTAAATTAGAGGTGTAAAGAAAGACAATTCCACATTATTTCCTGTTATAAACGAATAATAATTTATAATAGAAAAAAAAGTCCAAAGTTGTAGAGCTATCATAACTAAACCTGCTCTGAAATTACTGAAAAAATTTCCAAACGGATTTGCTGTCCATAGCATAAATTTATATATTTTATAGAAAAAGTAATAGTATAGTTTTTTTATTAACATAATTAAAATTTTTGTGATCCATAAGGAGCTGTTATAAATCCAGGAATAACTGCTGCATTTTCAGATTGGATACTTTGATAATCATTTCCATAGCCTTCCCAGCCTCCAGGATAAAATGCGTCCACTCCAAAATATAATATTGCGGGTATAGTACCCGCTCCTGTTAAACCATAAGCACCTATTGTTGTATTTAACCCTGCTTTCCCTGGATGTACTTTATTTTTAGAATTTGGATTGTTGTAATAATTATAAACTCCAATTCCATCCATAAATACGCCAACACCAAAAGAAACTTTTCCTGCAATTCCTCCCCATTTTGCTAAGGACGAAGTAGGCATAGATACTTTTGTAGCAGGCATTTTTCCAAATTGGCTCAAGTTTCTTCCTGTTAATGCATAATTCCCTTCTAATCCTCTCCTTATACCTTCTCCATACATCCTCTCTGCATTTAAACCTCCTTTTATACCTGATAAAGTTGCTTCCAAACCAAAAAACCAATTAGCTTCCCCCCCCAAGACCATACCAATCTGCTCCCAAACTCATCTCATTACTAACCCTAGTCGTATGCATTGAGCCCATATTCCCTTCTCCGTACATATTACCTCCAAGCATATAAGATGTTTGACTTGCTGTACCTGTAAAGTAAGAAATTGTTGCAGAATTTCCTGATGATGCTACCCCATAAAAGGAATTTATTAAACTTTGAGAATCTGAATCACTCATATAATTATAAGAATCCATTTTGGGACTGCCGTCATTATTAAATGACCAGCTTGTAACTCCCTGTCCTGAATTATTCCATACGTAATCGGTTTGTGCCTGAGAAAGTCTTCCGTCTGGATCAAACCTATTAATAACATTATTCAATACATAAGCATATGGGCTTGTTGAGTAATATTTTTCAGAGAGCTGATCCATCCCGTTCCATCGTCCGAGTTCTGGCATGTAATGTCTCCAATCCATTGCATACATCCCGGATTCCTGCTGTAATTCTACTCCGTTGTATTTATACTGATAAGAAAGGTTTCCCTGCGTAGGATTATACCCCTCATGTTTCAATCCAAAAGGATAGTAGTTGTTTTCTTGAAGAACTTCTGCGCTGCCGTTGGCGTTTTTAAAATAGCTCAAACGCACATTCCCCAAATGGTCGCTGTAGCTGTAAATATATTGATTTTTTAAATTATTCTATCCCTAACTAATAATTATCTAAACAAAATTTATCCATCACTAATCTCTGATACATGAGGAATGATCTTCAATCATTTAAGTATGTTTTATCGACAAAAATAAACGAGAACAGGGTAACCTGCTCTCGTTTTGTATTAATTTGATTTTAATTTTTACTGGTTTTTAAGATGTTAATTACTTAAATGATCCCATCACTAAATCTGATACATGACCACTATTTTCAATTGAAATACAATCATTTATACATTTTATTTTCAATCTCTTTAATTTTAATATTTAATTTTTCTTCATTAATATATGAATCATTAAGCATTTTGATGATCTTATCTAATAAAAATACAAACCGCCCTACTTCAGACATTCTGTAATTAACTTTATAAATCTTTGTGTTTAGCCTAATTTTTTCATAACGTGTTGAATATTTTTGAAGTTCTTTTTCACTTGGCTCTTCATACCACTTTCTTAATATTTCACTTAAATAATTTTCCAAATTATTATGTAAATCTTTTATTTCCTCTGAAACTATAACATCTTTCAATGTTTTGTTATCATCTAAAAGATATATAAAAAAACAGGAAAATAAGTAATATGATAGATTAGAATCAACTAATATTTCTGAGCTATTATTTTTTAAAATTATTTCTTTCATTTTGGTAATATATGTTTAGTTATTTGATCTTGAGAGTTATATATTTTTAAATGAGCTTTGGAAATATTTATATTCACAGCTTTAAAAATATCTAAATAAGTATTTGCTACATTTGGTCCAGGAACATAATGACCGGATAAATTATTAATACCAACAACATTTCCATTTCTCATTTTCAATTCTCCAGCTGCGAATACATCTGCTCCTTTTGATAAAAATGTATGTTTTCTCCCTAATAAAGTTTCTCCTGATTGAGTTATTACAAAATCAAATGTACCTGATGCCTGTGTTGATCCTTTCATTGCTACTTGTCCATTGGTAATAGATCCTAATAATTTTCCTTCAGTACTTACAGGTAATGTATTTTTTAATAACCCCTTTTCCGCAGCTAAAACCTTTAAAGCACTTCCTTCGTGTCCTGTTACCATTAATAATGGTAGTGCTGCTAAGTTCATACCTCTGTTATCAGAGGTAGAAAGTATCATTCCTATTCCTTCGAAAATTGCAAAAGGATCTCCCGTACTTCCCATGTATTGAATTGGTCCATCACTTCTTACCCATGCCATGCTTTGCTCCATTGCTTGGGCTTTTGACTGGAAGTTTCAATTATTCAAGCCTTGAAGTATAGCATTGTACATCGAAAATTGATAATTACTTCCCAAATTCTAAATTGATATTTATATGCAGGATTTCCCTGTATAGGATTATATCCTTCATGCTTTAATCCAAACGGATAATAATTATTTTCTTCAAGAACTTCTGCGCTGCCATTGGCGTTTTTAAAATAGCTCAAACGTACATTTCCCAAATGGTCGTTATAGCTGTAAATATATTGATTTTTATCAAATATTTTTATCCCTGACTATTAAAAAACAAGAGTGATCTTCAATCATTTACATATGTTTTTTTCGGCAAAAATAAACGAAAGCAGGATAACCTGCTCTCGTTTTGTATTAATTTGATTTTAATTTTAGTTTTAGTTGGTTTTCAAGATATTAATTACTTAAATTATCCCAATACTAAATCTAATACGTTCATTATTTATAATACTTTGAGAATCTTCCCTTTGCCAATTGTCATAGGATAATTTCCTATTTTAAATTCACAATTTTCAGATAGTCTTCCTTTCAGGAAATCTCTTTCTATTAAATTAATCCGAGCTTTATAATTTTTATTCAATTCAATTCTTTCGTTATCAAATATTATCTCAGAAAAAGTAGATACTGTGGAGTCAGGTAACCAAAAGGAAATTCTTATTGAATTTTTTAAAGCAAAATTAAATTTTTCTTGCGCTGATTCAAAAAAGACGATATCAGCAATAAGACTAATCTCTCTCATTTTTTTAATATTTTATTTAATAACGAATCCAATCAATGCTTATTGCTGAATTAAACTTTTCTAAACTATTAGGTAATACCGTTCCGCCAGGAAATCCATCAATTGTCATATCTGCTTCCATGAAAATATAATTTTTATTTCCTGGAGTAACAAAAGATTTTGGAATGGAAACCTTTACTGTAAATGGTTTTGAAAATCTACTATTAGTCCACATGTTCAAACCTGATTCACCAACCCAAAATTGTTTACCTTGAAATTGATTTGGATGAATTGAAAATTTACCACCAGTATTCTTTATAGATGGTGATACATGAACTTCTTTTATTTTATATTAATATTATCTAAAAGATTTTGAAGGTGGTTAAATTCAGAAAGTCCTCTCCATTTATTATCATTTAAAAAATTGTGAGCGATATGTTTGAAATTACTAAGTTCATTCCAATTTGAAATATCTTTTCTTAAAACTATAAAATAATTATATTTACTTATCAATTCACTTTCATCCGAAGAAAGTAAACTGAATCCAATAACATCTCTTGGATTGTTTTCAAGCATTAGGGTTCTAATCCTATCTGAATATTGTTTTGTTAATTCTAAATTTTCTAATATTTTATTTTTTAAGTAAGATTTATCTAAACAAGCCAAATGTATAGCTGAATCACTTAGTTTAAAAAGCTCGTCTAATGTATTACTTGTTAGAGGTGGAAGTAAAATATATTCTTTTGATTTATTTAGCACATCACCACATATCGGGCATCTACTTTCGTTTTCTATTATTATTGCCATAAACTAAGGTTTTCTAATCATAAAAGGGGAATTAAATCCTTCTATAATATATTGTCTACTTTGATTTAAAATTTTAAGAGATTCAAAATCACCAACGCTTGGACCAGTTACAAAAGGATGAGTATGTCCAAAAATTGATATGTGATCAACTTTTTGTCTCAAAAAAGATAATAACTCCATTAAGTTCTAACGTTATATTTTGTCACCAAATAATGGTTATTCAATTCTTGATTTTAATGTAATAATTTCATCAATTAACATAGGAATAACATTTCTTGCCATGGCAATAAAATCTTGATCTTCTGGTTTTATTTTTACAAACTCAATATCATAATTTCTGGTTTTATTTTCACCTGTCATTATGAAACTTGAGCCAGAATCAAAATCTCTTCCCTCAATGTAAGAAGTCCAAGGAGCAGGTGTTGCTTTACTACAAATCTCAAGAATATTTTCTAAATCTGATTTTGTCATAACTATTTTTATTTTAAAGGATTTTTAATTATAGGGTTAAATAACTTTTCTGCCTGCGCTGCTGTTATACCAGATAATGTAGAATGAAAAGGATTATTTTTAGTTGGAGAAGCTATAACTTTCCCTCCCAATGCTTTAATTTGACTAACTGTTGTTGTTCCAATTTTTCCATTTGGTATTCCCACAGATAAATCACTTATACTTAAGCCTTTTGCACTATTTACTGAAACGCCATTAAGTAATCCTTTTGCATCGATTATTACACCCGAACCATTTTCAAATTGACAAGCCAAACAAGTCCCACCTCTTATAACATGGATCTCTTCATTTAATAATCCTTGCTCAACCGCCAATTCCGTTTTAAGAATTGCAGGCGCTGCTCTTCCTTTTGTAAGAATTACCGCAATGGCAGCCAAACCAATTGCAGACTCACGGTTTTCAGGTTTCATACTGGAAAATGCCAATCCTAATAAATCTGTAATACCAAACATATCACCTCCCATCATATAGGCAGAGCCGTTATGCAAAACCGGACGAAAGTCTGTATACTGTGGCTGTACTCCAATATACTCTCTTAGATGCTTTGGTATTTCAAAGCCAAGAATCAATCCCATTAAAGCCCTGTTTCCCTGATAACTCTTAGGAGCAGTCATTTTAAGCTCAGGAATATCTACATCGACGGGATTAAAAGAATAACTTCCGCTATAGCTTACCGTATGGCTTCCGTAATCAAATCCACCACTGCCGTTGTTTTTCCATTCGCCTCCTATCCTCCACATCTCATTTATTGCAGCATCCTCAAGCATTCCATTAGGATCGGTAAACATGATTGGGTTATTAAAGCAATATCGATAAGTAGTAAGCCCCGGATTTGCTTCTGCCATTGGATCTACTACGCCCCATCTCCCGATATCGCTCATGTACATCCTTGCTCCAAAGTCATTCTAACCCGTTTCAGTTTGCAGTTCCTTGCTTCCAAATTGATATTTATAATAAGGATTTCCCTGTGTAGGATTATACCCTTCATGCTTCAACCCAAACGGATAATAATTGTTTTCTTCAAGAACTTCTGCGCTGCCGTTGGCATTTTTAAAATAGCTTAAACGCACATTTCCCAAATGGTCGCTGTAGCTGTAAATATATTGATTCTTCTCAAAATATTCCTATCCCTAACTATAAAAATAATATTCAATCATTTAGAGATATTTTTTTTAGCAAAAATAAACGAGAACAGGATAACCCGTTCTCGTTTTGTATTAATTTGATTTTAATTTTAGTTGGTTTCTAAGATGTTAATTACTTAAATCATCCCATCACTAAATCTGATACATGATCCTTCACTAATTTTGATTTATGATACTATATTTTCTCACCTATTAATCTAAGAATATTAGCTATTTTATTAAAATCATAATTAATGATTTCCCTATCACTCGTTAATATTTTTTGAAGAAAATCCCAATCTTCTTTTATACTTCCAATAGTAATATTTTTAGGTTCTTCATATACATTATATAATTCTTCATCATTAATATTCCAATACAAATCTTTTTGAAAATAAATTTCATCTTCGTTTAAATTATCAATTTTATTAATTAATGTAAAAAAAACCTGCTTTAACTCTTCTTTTTGAATCTTTATACTATTTTCCATTTAATATTTTAATTATATTGCTATGAAATGTTCTTATTTCATGTTCTAAATGATTAATTCTTGATTGAATTATTTTATTTCGTACTAATTCACTAGGGGCATTTTTCAAAATACCTAAATTATCATACTTATCTGGATTAATAATATATTTTATTAACTTTTGCTTATGCTCAATTATTAAACCCTTATATGTATTTATTGATTTAAGATTTTCCTTAGATAATAATTTTATTATATTTTTACCATTCCCAGCTGGTCCAAGAGGTACATCTCCTTGATAAGGTGTAACTCCTGTTATTCTTCCATCTGCATTAACATTATATGTTATTCCATTTCCACTCCAAGTTCTTGGTTGTCCTGTTGCCCATAATCTCCCTAAAAATGAAGTTTTAGCTTCAAGTACTTCCTTACCAACCATATTATTCGATAAACTAGCAGTCAATCCTACATTACTATTTAGCGAAATTTCAGTTTGTAATTTCAGCATATTAGCTGATCCACCTTGAAAGGTCGAAGTAGGATTTGTCCACGACCACAAAATATTATTATAAATACCAAATCCTCCTGTAGCACCATTATATTGTGTTGCAGGACCTGCACCTGCACCAGCTAACAAACCATTGGTATAACCGCTACTCCAATTGATAGAATTTCCATCAAAGTCCATAGAATTCCCCCAATTGCTGGTAAACCCTGATCCTGTATTGTACCAAGTTGTTCCGTGTGGAGAACTTGCGATTTGATCCATGACAGACTGAGATAACATTCCATTCGGATCTGTAAACATCATCGGACTGTTCATTACATACGCATACGGAGAAAAAGAATCATAATCTTCCGATAATTGATCCATCCCGTTCCATCGTCCGAGTTCGGGCATATACTGTCGCCATCCGTAATCCAACATTCCCGTTTCAGTCTGGAGTTCCTTGCCGTTGTATTTATACTGATAAGAAAGGTTTCCCTGTGTAGGATTGTAGCCTTCATGCTTCAGACCAAACGGGTAATAATTGTTTTCTTCAAGAACTTCTGCGCTGCCGTTGGCGTTTTTAAAATAGCTCAGACGCACATTTCCCAAATGGTCAGTATAACTGTAAATATATTGATTATTTTCAAAATTATAATAGCCTTCTGCAGTAGGAATAAACTTCAGCGGCATAGACTGGGAAGGTTTTCCTCCTGTATCTGTCGCCTGATACTGAAATCCATCTAAGTATTCTGTGATGTCATTAATTTCAGAATTGGCTTTTCCACTGCCGTAAGTGTAGACTTTTCTAAGCTTTACACCGTCCGCTCTGTACAGATATTGCGTATTAACATTATAATCTCCTGTAAAAATCGGCAATCTCGGAACATAGGTTTTATCAAAAGTTACACGATTCGGAAGATCCAGATAGTTGTACGTAATATCCAGAATCCCTTTGTCCTTATGGCTTTTCATGCTTCCGCTTTCCTCGTAATAGGTGATGGGAATTCCCGATACATCAGGATACCCACGGTAATCTCCGGTGGAAGAATCGGTCACTGAAGTCATCCTGTTCCCGGAATAACCATACGTAAGATCATCTATCCTAAACGCCGGAGCTCCCTGTAGCGCATCTGCCGATCTTTGAAGGTGGCTGATATTGCCATTCAGGTCATAATCCATCTTCTCAAAATATTCTTTTGCCGAAGGGTTGGTATCTTTCTGGTAAAATCCTGCCGAAAGTCTGTTCAGTCCGTCATACACATAGCCGTATCTTCTGAGGTTGTCTCCCGTGGTAGTATTGGTTCTCCAGTCTACTTCGGAAATATTTCCGTTGTATTTTGGTTTTACCTTCAAATCAGAAAAATCAAGATTCGGAGTTTCCAGTCCTTCTACGTTGTTGTATTTGATCTCGTAGCCAAATAACTTCCCGTTCAGGTTTTTAGGATCATTGATTTTGGTCATCCACCCCCGGATATTATAGGCATAATTAATATCCTGTATAGGAGTATTCGCTGAAGTTCCGCCCACTTTCTTGTTTTTTAGCTGAGAAAGTTCGTTGTACACATTCTGCGCCAGAATCTCAACGGGATTACTGTCTACCTGATGTTTGTGAGCTAATAACCTGTTTTGAGAATCGTATTCAAAGGTTTCGGTAACCGTTTTTTCGGTGTCTGCGGCTATTCTTTTATGTTTGGTAACAGCACGCCGGGTAACTCCTGCAAAATCGATTTCGGTTTCTGTTTTTGTGTAGCCTCCCAAATGATTCATAGAATATACTGCGATTGATCTTCCTTCCTTGTCATAAAAACTGTAGCTTTTCGTCCAGCTGTCATTTTCTACATTCTTCACATAAGAAGCGGTAGGCAATGTTTTGGTACTTACAGAAGCATTCTGGGCATCCTGCGTTAAAACATCCTGTCCTAATACATTAGTTGGAATAGTAACGTCTGAAGGAAGCGGAGGATACGTATCGTAATAATTAACACTTAAAACCGTCATGCTTCCGGTAGGAAAGGCATTTTTGGTATAATAGACATCCATTCCGTTTAGGGTGAATGGAGTAGTGCTTCTCTCTTCATTGTTTCCTGCATTGGCAGACATATTATTGATCGCAGTCTGCATTGCCGATCTTGTAGATGTATTGGAAAAGAATCCTGTATACACCACTCTTCCGAACTTATCGTACTTGGTAAACATCCAGCCTTTGGTTCCGAAATTATTAGTGGTAGTTCCCAGCATCGCATCCTGAGACAGAACCACTCTGTCCTGTTTGTCATACACCAGATATTCCCAACCTTTTCCCGGAAGTTTCTTTTCTGCCAGTCTCCCGAAATCATCATATCGGTATTGGTAGCAAAGGCTGTTTCGATTTGTTTCATCAATAGTTGCTAAAACCGATGCCAAAGGAGGAATCACAAATGCCAGCTGATTGTATTCGTTGTAAATATAATACGTATCGAGATTATGTGTTCCGTCATTCTTTCTGGTGAGTACAACCTGTCCTTTCCCGTTTTTATATTCTACCGAAGTATTACCATCTTCATCCGTAACAGAGGTTTTCATCAAGGAATTAACAGGATAATATGCTCCTGAAAAAATTAATTGAGAATCCGTCCTGTTTTCTGCCCAACCCGTTGAGATACCATACTTTTTAACTTCAGAGGCTGAAGTATTGGTATTGTAAGTATACTTTACAGGTTTATCAGACCACGCATTCCCTACATTGTAGGCTTCCTTCACTCTTGCCAACGGAAGATTCTCCAAAATCTGTTTGGAATAAATCTTTTCTGATCCGTAAATTTCAGGATCGGTAGCATTGCTTAAAGGATTTTCATAAATCGCTCCATTTTGCGTTCCAGTTTGAGAAACGGGTAAATAAGATTTTGAAACCCTGCCATCTGGATCATATTCGATATGCCCAACCACATCTTTCTGAGCGGGAGAGGCTTTTATGCCAACGATTTGCTTAGGTCTTCCCAATCCATCAAAGTACTGAACCGTTTCCGCTTTTTTTACACAGTCTGCATCCAGGCAGTCCTTGGTATATATATAATTTTTTGTCCCGGTAGGTGAAAAACTCTGGGCAGCTAATTGCCCAAAAGTCATTAACAAACCTCCGATGAGTAGTATTTTTTTCATGATTTTTTATTAATTATTTATAAACAGAGGTTTACTATTAAGGGACATCAATATCCGGAATATAATCAACAGGCGTTGTCACATCGATATTAATGATCGTACCATTGGGAATCGAAACCGTGGAAGGACGTCTGGCTCGGATATTTCCGTTGGGATATATCGTGATTTTCCATTGTCCGGAAGTAAAGGTTCTTGCAATATATCCACCTATTACGTCGATACAATTTTCATCCAGTTTGCCTATTGACTTTTCTGTTATCCAGCTTATACTGCTGTCATAAGGAAAACTCATCTGAATCCTGAAATTCGAGGAGTCCGGCATGGTAACAGAACCACTGATGAATGTAGGAATATCATATCCTTTCGTAATCGTACAGGCTACAGGTGTACATCCCCCTTGCTGATTAGCAGAATTCTGACCATTAGCTTCAATATCCTGCAATGCCTGTTGATAGGCATCGATCTCACTTATGTAAGAGAAATATTTGTTGGCAGGAACCTTATAAAAATATCTGTTGGGTAAATGTCCGGGACCACAATTATCGGTTATATAATCCGCTCCAATTTCATCATTAGCATAGATCGGAGACGCATAGTGATAATCATAGGTTTTAAGAACTTTTCCGTCTTTATCCAGAATCTGAGACATTCTGTGTGATGAATCATACACATACGTTTCCTTTAATCCGTTGGCAGCAGTTTTACTGGTGATTCCGATAAGAGGATCATAGGTAGAAGTTTCAATCTGATATGCTTTTAAAGCATCATCTTTCCTCATATTATCCAGTGCCAGAAGCAAAGCAGGTTCATTCGAAGAGTCATTGTCATCTGCATCTGAAGCAGAAATTGCTGCCGTTACTGAGCTGAGACCTGAAATATCTGCATAAGATGCCCCAACTATTTTTGCAATAGGCTGCGTCTGATGATAGCCCCAAATGGTAGCTGTAGGAATTCCGTTTTCTGATTTGAACTGTCTTAAATTTCCTTTGCTGTCATAATTATCAAAAGTAACTTTCTTTGAAGAATTCTGATTGGAAATATTATAGCTTAAAGCAGAAGTAGGATATAATGTCGCCGGATCATCAAGTTTAGTTTCCGTCTTACCTACCAGTTTTCCGTCATTTTTCACTTCAGTTTCCAAGGGTGTCCCTACCATATTGGCATTAAGAAGCTTTTGAACATTTTTTTCCAAGGCATACTTAATACTTTTTTCAACAATGGTACCGTCATGCAATGTTTCTTTACTATACACTAAATTGTTATACTGACTTTCATAAGTGTTTTCGCCGGAACTTGTCAATGCCTGTGAGCTTCCGTTTACATAATCTTTTACAGTTTTAGTTTCTTTTTTTATGAAAACTCTTTTTACAGGATCTCCGTGATACTTCACATTAGCAAGTGGTGCAATATCTGGTTCATGTGTCAATATGGTTTCCTGCAAAAGGTTATTATTAACTCCATAGACTTCCTGTTTTTTTAATAATCCCTTCCTTTTTAAATAACCACCAAGATCAATTGAAGGATTATTTAATCCTGTTAAATTATACAAATCTGTTTCATCATAGTAGGTATATTTCGTAAAGCTGTTATCCAACATATTGATAACTTTTACATTCGCATACTGCATGACATTAATATCATTATTTCCTCCCAGAATTGCCATTTCTCCCAAATTATCAGGATCTAATGTCAATCCACTGGAAACTGAAGGGTCTGAAAATTTATTATATTCATATTGTACCCATTTTGCCGGAGTGACTGATCCCGCATCATAATTCTTGATACTTTTGATTCTTAAACCACCGCCAAACGCATTTTTATGCTGGCTTATCTGCTTGACCGCATAAAAATCTACCTTGCCGTATCCTGATATATTTCCTCTCACAATACCTTTATTAATTTGCCATAAAGGACCTTGATACACCCTGATCGAGGAACAATCAGAACCATTGTTTCCGTTAATAAAAGGCTCATATCCTATGATATTACCGCCTAAACGCTGCAAATCGATATCAACAGAATATGTAACTCCGGGAGGCGGGGCATGAAGCGGAGGGTATGATGAAATTGAAGGCACAACATATACATCTCCCTGATATCCATTCGGAAAATTAAAGACCTCGCTGGATGCAGACTGGGTGCTGTCGAATGTCCATGTATAAATTTTATCCAGATCGTAATAATTGTAGCAGTTGCCGCTTGTACAGGGTGGAACATCTAAGGCTATAGAATTGCTTTCAAACTCATATTCTACTTTTCCTCCTGTGGGAAGGGTGATACTTTTCAAAGCGTTTGAAGTGACTGTGCCTGGAGTGGTCATATTTGGAGTCATTAAAACACCTCCTCCTAAACTGCATGGAGCATAGCCGTTAACATATCCTGAACCATCTAGATTATGACTTCCATATACTCTATTATAATCAAAAGAATATTTCTGAAGTACATTATTATCTTTATCCAGACTGGAAAGCTCCCCTAAAAAACTGTCTCCATTACCTGAAAAGGCATATTGGCTGATGATATTATTGTTTTTATCTTTTAATATCAGCTTATCCATCTGATACCAATCTCTATCTCCTTTATTTTTTAGAGAATGTGGATTGGTATTAGAATAATATAAAAAATTAATGCTCCCATAATTATTAACATTAATCTTCTTGATTTTATGTTCCTGTATGGTTCCTACAGTTTGATTGATCAGTTCAGTGGTCGTTTCATATTCAAAGGTAGCAACCTGCTGGTTTTTACTATTTGTAATTTGGGTGAGTAAAAATTCACTGTTATAGATTTTTTCACGGGAGGAAGGAAGAGATGAAAACATATTAAGGAATTTCATGTAGCCTATATTAATCTTATCAAACATGTAAGTATTTCCCTTATCGTCAATAATGGTAAATGATGAGATTTTATCAGGATTACTAATGTCTTTGGTAAGTAATATTTTATTCTTTGAAGGCTGCAATTGCACAGTTGTTAATTGACCTGTATTTTCGTCCTTGGTTATATAGAACTTTCCGGAACTTCCTAAAAAATTATAATTATACACCAGAGATATGGTTTCTGTTGGATAAGTACTTTCAACAATATAATCTTTATCATATATACTAGTGCCTCTAAAGATAGTCCCTCCATATTGAAGACTCCATCCTTTTCCAACGTCACTGATCATCTTGAAAGCAGATATTCCTTCGGTGGAATAGGACAATGACACTCCGATATTGATATTATCGGAAGCTACGGATATATTGGCTAATGGCAGATTGATATTAGGAACTCCGGTATGGATATTACTCTCTGAGTTAGTCAGGAAAGTATTTTTTTGAAACTCTGCTGTTTCTGATTGGCTTTTGTAAGTGCTGAACGACAATATGCTTGCTACAAACAAAATTTTATAGATATTCTTTTTCATCTTAGTTTACTTCTTAATGAGTTTCGCATTCGCTGTTTTGTCATTGTCTGTCTTTATCACCACCAGATAAGCCCCCTGAATCAAAGCCTGGGTATTGATCTTGGTTACCTTATTCTTTGTTTTCATTGTGTAAAACCGCCTTCCTCCCATATCATACAGTGTGATCGTCTGCTACAATAATACGAACGTTTACTTT
>NZ_LMQN01000008.1 GCF_001425355.1 Chryseobacterium sp. Leaf405 | reverse complement strand
TTTGATAAAAACTCTTGTTTTTCATGTGTCAATTAGTATTCAAATATAATAAATAATTACTCCCTGTTAACTCCTCTCTTTTTTCTCATAGATTCCCCTTGGAGTTCCAGGCGGTGAGACTGATGGATAAGTCTGTCCAGAATAGCATCAGCAATGGTCTTTTCACCAATAATGTCATACCAGCCCTGCACCGGGATCTGTGATGTTACAATGATGGATCCGTTGTTGTGACGGTCTTCAATGATCTCCAGAAGAGTTATCCTGTTGGCACTGTCCAAAGCCTGAAGACCAAAATCATCAAGGATGATCACATCCTGTCTTTGTATTTTTGCTAGTTYGCGCAGGTATGACCCGTCTGCTTTTGCCATTTTTAATTTGGCAAACAGCTTGGAAGTATTAAAATAGTTGACCTTGAAGCCTTCGATACAGGCTTGATAACCCAACGCAGTTCCCAGGTAACTTTTACCCACACCTKTACTTCCTGTGATCAGGATGTTCTCATTTTTCTCTACGAACTCACATCCTGCAAGACGCATTACCAGATTACGGTCGAGATTGCGGGTGTCATCGAAGTTGACACTTTCAATACTGGANTTCTCATTTTTCTCTACGAACTCACATCCTGCAAGACGCATTACCAGATTACGGTCGAGATTGCGGGTGTCATCGAAGTTGACACTTTCAATACTGGACTTGTAATGGAACTTRGCATTTTTAATGCTTCGCTCTATGCGCCTGTTGTGCCTCTCATCCCATTCGGCATCGAYRAGCATCGATAYAAACTGGTCGAGGGTATAATGGTCTGTCCTTCCGCTYTCAATAGCGGTCTTAAAGGCATTGTGCATGCCGTAAAGCTTCATTTGCTTCATTTTGCTCACTGTCGGTTCGTTCATAACTGTTGGTATTTAATGATARTATTGTTTTCCTCTGATGTTRCCGTGATCAGGCAGTTCCTGCTCCTTTTCTTCTTTTTCCGGATCGATCATCTGATCCAGATTGTTCTCCAATATCTTCTGTACGGTCTTAAAGCTGTAGATCTTAAAATCCAATGCCCGTTTACAGGCATCTTTTTCCGGATCGATCATCTGATCCAGATTGTTCTCCAATATCTTCTGTACGGTCTTAAAGCTGTAGATCTTAAAATCCAATGCCCGTTTACAGGCACCAATCAATCGTTCTCTTCCTACTTTTTTTTCGAAGTTCAGGATTCCCAGGCAGCTTTTGTAAGCCTGCTCGGGATGATTCCGACTGTCGATAATTTGGAGGATATATTCTCCCACTGCAGTATCAATACTGCCCGCCCAATCGATAAAGCGGGCAGCACTCCATCCGGCAACGAACTGGTGGGTGCTGGCTAAATGTTCTGTAATGGTTGTGTAGACATAAGGCTTGTAATTGCGTCTGTGCATTGCGATCCTGTTGTATTTATAGTAGATCTCCACGGTGGAAGATGTGTATAGGATCTTGATCTTCTTCTTGATATACTGGTAAGGAACACTATAGTAGTTCTTATCCTGGCTCAACTGTACGTGCCCGTTCTGCATCACTGTTGCAAAGGATTGGTACCTGATCTCAAAACGACGCTCAGGCAGTGGGCGCAGCTGCTGCTTCTCGTCCTCTAAGAACAGCTCGTAGCGGGAGTAAGGACGTCCTGTGAGCTTGCGTTTGTTATGAGAGTCCAACAGATCCCAGATCTCACTATTTAGTTCATCCAGACCGTAAGATCCCTGTTGAAGGTTGGCGTAGATCCTTCTGTACAGGATCTTGACCGCGCCCTCTACCAAAGATTTATACCTCGGTTTGTAAGCCCTGGCAGGCARGATGGTCGTTTCATAATGTTCGGCYAGATCGGCCAGGGTCTCATTGATGGTGGGTTCAAAACGGCTGCTTTTGATCACTGCGGATTTTAAATTATCAGGAACGATCGCTGCCGGTGTGCCTTCAAAAAAGCGGATGGCATTTTCTACAGATCGTACAAAATCTTCCTTCTGCTGGCTCATAGAAGCTTCAGCATACGTGTACTGGCTTGCTCCCAGAATAGCTACAAAAAACTGAACTTCTTTAAGCTCCCCGCTTTCCTTATTAATAATGGAGAGTGTCTTTCCTGCATAATCGACATACATCTTATCACCGGATTTGTGATTCATATGCATCACCGGGTTCACACGTTTGCCCCAGACCTTATAATGATAACGGAACTGTGAACTCTGAAAACCATCAGGATGCAGTACTAGATACTGCTCCCACATATGATGTATAGTGATCCCTACCTTTTTGAGCTCACGTTCCATCTTTGGAAAAAAATCGTACAGGGACTGGAGTTTAGGATTGATGGACTGAACCGTGTTATTGGAAAACAAAAGTTCCAGCTCGGCGTCTGTCTTGGTATTGATCGTATCAAGGCTCAAGCCCAGGATCTCATATAATGAAATGTATTTTTTTACGGTATTTCTGGAAAGGGATAAATAGCTGCTTATAAATAACTTGCTCTTTCCATTGCTGTAGAATTTTATGACTTTTCTAATTTTACTCATGTCTGTTATTTTATTTGCCATAATCCGCTTTTTTTAACGAATGTATGACGCTAACATCATGAAAAAATCAAGTGTCTGTTATTTTATTTGCCATAATCCGCTTTTTTTAACGAATGTATGACGCTAACATCATGAAAAAATCAAGTCGTTTTTATCTCAAATATAACCCAAATAACAGGTGGTCATTTTAAACCGAAAAGTGGTGGTCACTTTGCTCCGAAATCAGTGGTCAATTTACTCCGAAATTAGGTGGTCAATTTGACCGTCTTTTCCAGTCTGGTAGGATACGGAGGTTATTTTGCAGGTTTTTCTTCTATCCCACTTATTGCAAGAAGAACAGGAGAATGTATCCCTGGTCTAGTTCTGGAAGTTGATGACAGTTACGATACGTATCAGTGGTTTAGAAATGATATTCCGATAACCGGAGCAAACAGCAACTCATTTACTCCTTTGCAGCCCGGAAATTATACAGTAAAAATTACAGTAGGATCTTGCCCACCGGCCACAACTCCTCCATACAAAGTTTTTACTTGTCTTAAGAAATCTACAGCTGTTAAAACCGTATGTGAAGGTTATTTAAATATTGTTCCGGCATTTACCTCTTCGACGCAGACTTTTGTTCCAAGTACCGTTCAGATCATAACGCCTCCTACGAACGGAACAGCTATTATTGATACTACAACAGGAGTAATCGGTTATGTTCCAAATACTGGATTTACGGGAACGGATATCATTACTTACAAATTCTGTGGAAATGACCCCGAGTTTGTAGATTGCGAAGAAATTACTCTTACATTGACAGTAGCTGAAAGACCGGTCGTAAATGATGCTACTTTAAGAATATGTTTTCTCCAGAGCAATACTAACATGGGAGAATTTGATCTAACAGGTGCCAATGTTACTAGCCAACTTGGTGCTATTAAAAAATATTACCCTTCATTGACAGATGCTAACAACCAAACTAATGAAATTCTTGCTCCTACAAATTATATTGCTCCAAATGGTATTGTTTATGTGAGAGTAAGTAATGCAAACGGATGTTATAGAGTGGCAATCATTACTTTGATTGTTTTTCAGCCGGTAAAATCTACAGTTTTAGTTGATCAAGAAATCTGTATCGAAAACAGAACAACTCTGGATGCAGGTCCGGGCTTCAGCGGTTATATTTGGAGCACTGGAGCAACTACACAAATAATTTCTGACGTAAATGTAGGTACATATTGGGTTGATCTGAAGACAGGAGATTGCGTCACAAGGCAAACAGTAAATGTCTATGCTACGCAGCAGCCTGTTATTTCAAATATTGAGATAACAAACAATGGAATTACTGTATCAGTTCTTGGCGGAACAGCTCCATACAGTTACTCGACAGATAATATTAACTGGCAAAATTCTAATGTATTTACCGTTCCAAGGGGTGAAACTACAGTATATGTTAAAGATAGATTTAACTGTGCTCCAATTCAGGTTACTATTACAATTCCAAATCTAGTGAATGTAATTACACCAAATGGTGACGGAATAAATGATCTATTAGATTATTCTGCGCTTGCAAATAAATCTGATTTAGTGTTAGGGATTTTTGACAGATATGGAGTTCAAATTTTTGAAGGAAATAAAGACACTGGTTATAAATGGGACGGAACCATCAATAAGACAAAAAAAGTATCGACCGGAAATTACTGGTTCAGTATTACTTGGAAAGAAACTAAAAACAAAATACCAGTGCGATTCTCAGGGTGGATCTTAGTTAAAAACAGATAGTAAAATTATTTAACAATATCAAATATAAGTGCATCATGAAAAAAAAACTATACGGCTTTCTAATCTGTGCTTCATCACTACTGTATTCGCAAAGTGATAAAAAGGTACCATTTGTTATTTGTAATAATTCAGTAGGAACGACTACTATGTTTGACGCATATGGAAGTAAAGTTGTAAACAAAATATTTTATAAAAAAGAAAATTTACCTCAACATTTAAAAAAATTCAGTTTCTTATCTGAAAATGGGCTTACAGAAATAAAATTAAGCAAAGATTTTGGCACTCCAGATATTCTTTCTTTGCAAGCCCTAAACAAGCAACATGATTTAAAATTATCCACGCCGGTAAGTATCCAGCATTATATTTTTAATGACACTGAAACAATTATTTATAGTGAAATCATCAAAAAAATTGAAGTTAAGGAAGATCAGGATAGAAAGTATCTTTTAATTACGATTTCTGACAATTAAGTGAAGTTGATAATAAGTCCCTGCAGTTATAGTGTTGGGACTTTTTGTTTTGATTTCAAATTATTTTAGAAGGGGAAAAATATGCAAGAAGACTTTCCAAAATATTATTAAATAAATGAAATTTCTAAGTCTGTGTTATTATCTTCTAGTAATAATTTTTTTAAGTTGTGTACTCGTGAATTTTATAATTGGTAATATTAGAATCAGATTTACAAAAATTTATAAAAAGTTTTGAAATAGTAAGAATTTATTTGACTGTTAGAGTGAGAAAAATTGTAGATGAGATCTATTACATTTTTGTAAAATTATAATCATCTCGAAACAGAGTCATGTTAAATAGTCCTAATGAATTATAAACAATCTTAATAACATAATAGAAAGGTTAGATTTTTTGTTATTAAAGAATATAAAACTAATAAGCACTTCAACTTCTTTTTAATCACTAATCCCAAAAAGGAAACCTATGAAAAGATATTTTGCAGTATTTATTGCCTTATACACAATCGTTTTATTATATATGATGTTTTATGCTTCTGGCAGAGAACCTTCAGAAATTTCGTATATTCAGCATCAACCCTTCATTACCATTCAGCGTTTTTTTAATTATAGCAATATTGATCATCAAGCTTTTATTGTCAATATATTTCTCTTCAGTCCATTTGGATGGTTAGGATTATCCATTAAAAAATTTAATCGTTTTGCATCCATCGCTTTATTCTTTCTTGTAGCGATAAGTATTATAGAATCAATACAATACCTTACTGGAAGAGGCGTTGCAGATGTTGATGATGTATTGTTAAATACATCGGGAATGGTAATCGGATTTGTACTATTCAAATATGCAACCTGGAAAAATATTGCAAATATTAAGATTCATTTTGAACTCGTAGATTCTAGTAAGAAATGTGCATCATCAGCCATATAACAATCGATGAAGAACTGAGTCAAATCAAATCATAGCGATCATAATAGAATACCTCTAAGAGCCACAAATATTTCAGAAGAATCTTTTATCGCAGGAGTAAACTTTAGATTATAAATACGAAGTACACTCGATACCTTATAATTCTTAGTGAGGCTTCAGGACAATTGTTGGATTTTTAATAATGATTTAAGATTATTGACAGGATTCGACAATACATTATCAACCAACATTAAACTACCCATATAAACCTACTTAATGCCATTTAAATAGTAGTGTTCCTTATTTGTAATTACTTAAATGATTAATACAAAAAGTATTAAGATCAATTGAAAATTTATTTCTCTAATAATTGCTCATATCGGGATGTTGGTTTATCATGAAAGGAAATTATTGTAGACAGTGAATTTAATAATTCTGTGTACTTGTTTTTTCCTAATAGATTAACATATTCTTTAGTTACGGCACCAAATAATTTGCCCAAGATCTCATAGAGTTTCTTACCATCTTCGGTCAAAAAAATCATCATAGATCTAGCATCATCTTCATTTTTTGCGGTGTAAATCATTCCTTTATTTTCTAATTCTTTAACAGCTTTACTAACGCCCTGTCTTGTAACCTTGATTTCTTTTAATAGATTACAGTTTGAAATTCCCTGATGGCCGATACTCATAAAATATGGTATGTGAGTAGGTTTTATATCAGTCAAAATATTAATTTCAGTTGCTCCAAAATGATCTATTAATCTTCTATAATTATAGATGAGTTTAAATATAAGTAAATCTGACTGTACATCTTCCATCAAGCAAAGTTATTGAAATTTAATTTTTAAAAAAGAAAACAACTGTGAAATATGTAAACTAAGTTGACTATTTAAAGTAAATGATTTATCTTTGCAGCAGCATTTTGAATAAGAGATGAGATGATTTTACCATTGTTTAGCAGATTAATCAAATTTGGAATGTTTAATAATTTATCAATGAGTACTAGAAAAAGAATTGTAGTTTTAGGTGGAGGATTTGCCGGAGTTAATTTTATTAAAAAATTTTCAAAGAATACTCAGCACGAGGTCGTTTTGATTGATCAGAACAATTATCATTTCTTTCCACCTTTATTATATCAAGTCTCCACGGCTTTTATAGAAGCTTCCAATATTTCTTATCCTTTCCGTAGAATGTTTCAGGGAAAGGAAAATGTAAGATTTCATCTCGGTAAATTTCTGCATATCAATCAGGCAGAAAAGGTTGTCGTAACAGACACTGGCGAACTATCTTATGACTATGTTGTTTTTGCGATGGGCACCAAAACAAATTATTTCGGAATGGAAAACATCAAAAACAATTCGCTTCCAATGAAAACAATTGATGATGCTCTTGTCATGAGAAATAGGATACTTCTGAATATGGAAAGAGCGGTGCAGGCTAAGACCTTGGCGGAGAAAGAAAAACATCTTAATATTGTGATAGCCGGAGGAGGACCTACCGGAGTTGAGGTTGCAGGAATGCTTGCAGAAATGGGTCTGAAACTCGCTAATAAAGAGTATCCTGAGGTTAAAGATCTAAAAACAAACCTTTATCTTGTAGATGCTATGCCTGTTTTACTTCAGCCAATGAGTAAGAAATCTCAGGATGAAGCCTACGATGTTCTCAGCAAACTGGGTGTACATATCGTTTTGAATACTGCGGTAAAGGATTACGATAATGGCAAAGTGATTTTTTCAGATGGGAGCGAGATTGAAACCGAGGTGTTGATATGGGCTTCAGGAGTTGTTTCGCAGGATGTTACAGGTATATCGGAAGAGTCGCTGGGAAGGGGTAAACGGATTTTGGTTGACCCATACAATAAAGTGATTGGGACAAACAATATTTTTGCTATTGGTGATATCGCTTTAGAGATGTCAGATTCTGATTTTCCAAATGGACATCCTCAATTGGCGCAAGTGGCCATTCAGCAGGGATCTTTATTGGCAAAAAATCTGGAATTAATAATAAATAACAGTACACCTAAAACCGTATTCAGATACAATGACAAGGGAAGCATGGCTATCATATCAAAATATAAAGCGGTGGTAGACCTTAACAAAAACACGTTTTTAAAAGGTTTCTTTGCCTGGATTATTTGGCTTTTTATTCATATTATCCCACTTATAGGATTTCGTAATAAGGCAAAACTACTGTCAAATTGGTTGTGGTCGTTCATTACCAATGATCCTACTTTGAGATTAATTATAAGACCAGACGATAAAGACTAGCCTTTGATCATGTGATGTAGTAGAATAAAGAATTTTTACTCTATGAATAATAATCGTAACTTTTTGGAAATTCCTAGCGATACTTATACGTTGCGTTAATTGTCTTGAACTATTAAAATTACTTTAATCACAAATGCATTAAAATTAAGCAAATGTAAATCTGTATTAATAAAACATTATGTATTAATACTTTAATACTTTTATAAGAAAATTTCTAGATATTTTTACAGATATTAATTTGAAAATGAACGATTATTATACCAAAAGAATATCTATTTTAACTGCATTGATCTCATTTTCTACGGGTACGGCACTATTGATTTTTTATTATACTGAAATGTCAATTCTCACTATATTGAACAGTTTTTATGTGGTGCTATCTCTTATTATTATAAATGTATTTCTTTTACTATTTTTTTTATTCAAGTGTTTTCAGAATAAAATAAGTTATGGAGCTTTCAAAAAATCTGGAATAATACTATCGGCTAATGTACCTGTTGCAATTTTATATTTATTCTACGTGAATCTTTTACTAAGCATAATCAGGGTAACCGTCGTTAATCATTCTGGTCAAGATATTACAAACATAAAAGTTACAGGTTGCGAAAATAAAGCAATAGCATTTTTAGAAAATGATGCCAGTAAAACAGTTTGGATTGATATTCCTCAAGATTGTTCTGTAGACATTCATTTCCAGCGAGACGGCAAAAATAAAAATGTGAATATCATTGGATATGCAACCAGTCTTATGGGGCAAAAGGTAACTTATGAGATTAAATAATACTAAATTGTTACAATGAAGCAAATTCTAATATTACATATTCTTTTACTTATTTTTCCATCAAACAAAAATTTTGGTCAAGTTATAACGCATGATAGTGCTACAGCAAAAATTGCAAAATTAGATCCAGACACTTTCTTACTTGGAACTTTTTCTGACTACATGGGACGTTTCAGGTATGTAGATCGTGAAAGTCAAATAGACCGATATTATCCCTACGAAAAGCCGTTAGCTCATTTTGTCGAAAAGTTTATTCTTGATGAATATAAGATTAAAGCTGAAGCTAAATTTCAAGAGGGTGGACATTCTGAAATATTTAGCGTGAAGTTGGCTCAAAAGCTGCACACTCAATATTATAATGATGAGGGTGTATTACAGCTGCAAATGATTGATACAAATCAAAAAAAATATTCTTATCTCACAGGTATTTATTATCGCTACGGCAATCACTTGAAAGAAAATATCTATTCTATCAGAGTAGTAAATTCCATGAAAAATGAAGACGTTTATCAATTGCTTAAAAGACTCAGTTGTGATCGGATTATTTACAGATTTAACCGAGGCTACATTCCGGCGGCAACGGTATTCTATTTTGAGGCTACTCCAGAGATGCTGCAATATTTCAAGGTTATTGAGATAGAGAAGAAAAATCTCCAAGAATCTTATGAAAAAGTGTACGTTGATTCATTATTGAAAGGAAAAGAGGCTTTAAAATTTAAAGAAATGAGAACTCAAAATGACTCAGAACTAATTTCTAATATAGAATATTTTTTTAAAGATTGAAAGTAGTCTTTGTTATAAAAGTAAATGAAGTTTCAAAACTGATAGTCAGTATCATCAATCGTTTTGTGAGATTTTATTTGAATCATAAACTTTTGCAGTTGGCGATCAGGCAATGATTTCAGCTTACTAATAGATTTTTTGCGGATCAAAAATAAACTGATAAGTGTATGTAAATTCTTCGGTAAACTTTTTGGAATATTCTGATTTGAATTTTTCTACTACTTCATCAAAGTCACCAAGTTCAGTCTCTAATCTATTATGCCATTTTGAAGCTTCGATAACTTTCCACAGCCCATCGTAAACTTGAATGTATTCTTCTTTATCATCTCCATCATACCATTTTATAAGACTTCCTCCAACATTACAACAAACAATTTTTTTATCTATCAATATCAACCAACTAAATTCCGGAGCAATCAAAACAGTATAACTTGAACCATGAATCGCAACCAGACCCCATTGTCCGGTTGATAATTTGCCCATAAAATAATCTCTTTTCCAAGAATGAGTATCTATATGTTCTGAAAAAATAATCAGATGAGTGATCGTGATACTCCCATGAATAGTCACCCATGAAAATTTTGTAAAATTCATCAGCAATTAATGGCGAGATATAATCGTAAATTGGAGGAATTATTTCATGTCCCGATATATGAATAATTCCCCACTTTTTTTTATCATCTTTATAGTTGAAATAGCGAACACTATTATTTTTTGAATCAACGATTTTCGTAATGTCAAGTTTTTCTAGAGAATTGTTTTTTGTGCTAAATACTTCCCCCGCTTTTTAACTGAAAAATTGCACATTCTAACTCTTTCGAAAAAAACAAGTTATCGTAAAGATCAACTGGGTTTTCCATAATGATTATTTTATACAAAATCAGGTCAATGGTTTACAAGAGCCAATAGTTTAAGATCGTTTTTTTTATCAATCGAGTACTTTCGACGCTTTGCGATGGTGCACATTTCGAAGCCTAAACTTCGTCATTGATCAGTAATTATTTTTCACTAAGAATTTGCTGTAATATCAATGCAGTTGCTTTTGAATCGTCTAATGCTCTATGAAATTTAAAATCCTGTTTTACATTCATCTTTTCTAAAACTTTCCAGCGAAATTCCAGATGTTGAGATATTTTTTTTTGCAAACCAATAATGTCTATGTTTATTTCGGTTGCTTCGGCGTCCAAAGCGTTACTAATAGCTTCAAAATACACCATTTCGAGTGATGAAATTCCAAAAAACATTTTTACAGCTTGACCTAATTTAACTTTCATGACAATTAATTTCCTCGGTAAAAATCTAAAAATTATTGGTCTATAAATTTTTTTAAGTACATTAACTTTTACATATGTCATTAAAATAAAAAAAGAGATTGCCGAAAAACGACAATCTCTTCACAAAAATTGAAAATATGAAGTGCTAATTATGCTACTCTAAAGAGTGAAAATACTTGTAATTGATTCCTACAAACTCTCCATAAGAGTTTTTGACAAAATTTTCTTCAATAAATTTAGTATGATTTCTGCCATAGGCAGTCTTCAGTTTATTTAATTCCTGCATAATAATTAATAAGTAATCATGTGCATCTTTTTGACGCTGATTTTTGACAAAAATAGAATGATTATTTTCCAGCCATTCAATAGATAAGGGTTTTAAAATTACTTTATCCTGAGAATTATTTCGTAATAATCGGTGTACATGTTAGCATAGCTGAATCATTAATCTTTTTATGTATATTATTCTTACTGTTACTTTTTCAATATCTTAAATGTTTTCAAACCATCTTTAAATGTCAGCGTAACCAAATAGCGTCCTGCGGGAAAATGTATAAAATCAATTTTTATAATTTTTTCTTCTGATACTTTTTTTTCAACAAGTAATTTTCCTGCAATATCATATACCTTATATCCTGTAATATTTTTGTTCGATGATATATGTAAATCGCTATGAACGGGATTTGGATAAAGTTTTAGATCCAAATCATTAGGCATCTCATTTACCGATAGATTGTTATTGATAATTTCAACAGTATAATCTCGCGTTTCGCCGGAACCGAAACTACTGCACGCATTATTTGCAGATATTGTACTTCCGTAAGCCCTTGATCTTATTCTCATTTTAATAGTTCCGGATGGGACAGTTGCCGGTATAGCCAATGAAGTGGTATTCTGGGTATTCATCGAATTGACCAATACAGTAAACTCATTGGGTTCGAAAACATTGTTGTTATTGTAATCAAGCCATACCCCAATAATGGCTTCAGAAGATGTAGAAGTATACAAATTATACGACTGACCTGCGGTAAGTTGTGCAGTTGTATTTCCGCTGGCAGGATATTCGTGGTAAAATGCAGTTAATCCTGAAAAAGTATTATGATCCAATGAGGTGCTTTCAATTTTAAATGTGATGAAAGCTGGGTCAATATCACCTCCAAGATTGTTAGTACAGATCGATTGGGCTTGATGAAATAGGCTTACCAATAGTAAGCTGGATGTTAAAGATAATTTCATAGGTTTAAATATTATTTTTTTATAATGATGTGTGATTTTGTTTAAGTTTTTCGATGGTGCCGTTATAAAAGTTCTTATATAGGAGTACATAGTTAGCACTTAAATAGTCTTGAGATATAATTCTTGCAGTTCTGCAGCGCTGAAGGCTTTCGAAGGTACATTTTGTACCAATTCTCCCTGGCGCATAATACCAATATTTGTGGCCACGCTTGCTGCATTAAAAATATCATGAGTAGCCATTAAAATGGTACGGCCTTCTTCTCCCAGCTCACGAATGATTTCAGTGAATTCAGCAGTAGCAATAGGATCGAGCCCACTTGTAGGTTCATCGAGAAGCAGAACTTTTGCATCCTTCGCCAGAGCGATGCCTATCCCCACTTTTTGCCGCATTCCCTTGGAATAACCTCCCAAGAGTTGATCGTGTGCAGCTTCCTGTAATCCTGTTCGTTGCAGCAATTCGGAAAGCTCATTTTTAGAGTAAGTAAAACCTGCGATTTTAGAGAAAAAGTCAAGATTCTCGATTCCTGTAAGGTTGGGGTAAAGCAATACGGTCTCTGGAATGTAAGCCAGATGCTTTTTAATTTTCTGAGGTTCTTCCTTGACTGAAATATTATTAATAAAGGCGTCTCCTGATGTAGATTGAATCAATCCTAAAAGGATGTTGATTGTTGTGCTTTTACCGGCACCATTCTGTCCGAGAAGTGCAAATATTTCGCCTTCCTGAATTTCGAGATCAAGGGATCTTAGCGCTGTAAAGTCGTTATACTTTTTATGAAGATTGATTGTTTTTAACATAGTTTTCTGAATTTTTGTTGTGAAAGAATTGTTAAGAGGATAATTAAAATAAAGTAGGGTAGGAAAACCTGCAATAGATTTGATTTTTCAGCATCGCTAAACGATTTAACCGTTTGCTTGCTCCAGTCAATGACATCAGCTTTTTGTTCCGAGAAGATATACGGATAAAAGAACAACCTTTGTTTTTCGTGGAATGTTCTTAAACCTTCTGCATACTGAAGTTGATTTTCCATACCTGTTTTGGCAAGTTGACTTTGTACCAGTTGGGTATGAATAGTAGGGAAGAGATATCCCAAATACACCGAAGCATCATTTCTGCTTTGCATTTTTTTGTGATATTGCTTCGATGATTTTTGCGATTCCATGTCTCCAAGATGCTGCATGGCGTAGTACCAGACATAAGAGGAAGATATGTTTTCGTCCACTTCATATTTGCTGAACTGAGGATAAATTTGCTGAAACTTCTGCATGGTCGTTGCTTTTGCTTCATCCCATTTGTTGTGATAGCCCTCCCTTTGTTCAATTTGTGCTTTCATACCCTCATTGACAGGATATATTTTTTGGATGATCATATTTCCTGTCATCGGAATAATAAAATTCATTCCAATCCACAAGATGAGGAGTGTCAGTGCATTAGAGGCGGATGATTTCTGAAAACCGATGATCCAGCGACAGAGTATGAACCAGAAAAGAATATAAAGCAATCCTGAAATAATAAAGATGATGAAAGGCATATCAACAGGAATTTTGATGAATACTGCCGCTATGATCAGCAGCAAAAAATATAATGCAACAATCAAAATACATCTTATCAGAATTTTTGCATCGATCAGTTTCCGTAGATTATTGCTCTGAACGGAAAGCAGTTTCCAGGTTCCGTTTTCCTGGTCCTCGGAAATGAGATTGAAACAAAATGCAATGATCACCAATGGAAATAAAAAGACAAGCACAAAAGTAAAATCGAAATTTCCTACCGCTGCATTGGCAGGATTGAAAAAGTCCGAATTGTTCTTCTGTTCTTCCAAATTACGAATAGTGACCCCCTGTATGGAAGGCTTTAAGTCTCTCAGTCCAATGTTTAGGGCAGAGAGTTTTGGCGTTTCATTGACAAGATTAAATTTTACGTAATAGAGAAGAAGGCCTAAATTATCGCTGTGTGCAGCTATATTTTTTTCGAGACTTTCTTTTTGATAACGGGCACTTTTGTTAATGATGTCCTCATTTTTATCCAGGAACTTTTTCCCAGTGTACATAGAACTGAGTCCGGCAAGAAATAATATGATTAAACATATAAGATAGGACTTGTTTCTGTGAAACTGTTTATATAAGTAATGGTTCATTATATTAATTTTAAATGTTTAGCACTCAGTTCTATCATCGCTACACAGATTAATAGCCAAAATAAGACGGCTGCAAGTGTTGTGATCTGCTGCCAGATACTTTCTTTTAAGCTGGTAAATTCATATTTGAAATCAGGAAACTGTTTCCATTCTTCGCTGCTGACGGTTGCTGGTTTTTCACCTTTCGAAGGTTGATTATTGCTGATATTTTCAATCTGTAAATCATTCATGTTCTGAGTTAGCTTATAGCGGTATTCTTCAGCTTGTTTTTGAAAATTTTGGTAGGCATAATAATCAGTCCCTGCTGCAGTCATCGAAAGATTTTTGATGGCCATGACCGGATTGATAAATCCTAAAATTTCACCAAGTCTCTGTTGCTTTTTATATTGTATCTGAAGCTTTTCCAAATTGCCTTCATATATTTTAGAACTGATTTTTTCTCCTTCTTTCATTACAATTCCACTATAATTGATAGGCAGTTCGTCAGTAGTTTTCACATGATATCTGTCAAGAAGCGAATCTTTGATGTGCTTAAAATGAGGGTCATTGGGATTATGACTGTCACCGACCTTTAAAACCTCTTTTTCCACCTGTGTTTCAAAAGCGATTCGTGAAGGCGTCGGATACAAATTTTGAGAAGCAAACTGAATTCCTTTTGGTAAGAAAATTACTAGAATCAGCCAACAGCCGATAAGACTGATCAAAGATGCTGATGTGTTTTTGCTATTTGCTGAAATCAAGACCGTTAAAGTGCTAAAGAAAAAATAGTAGATCATATACGCAGGAAGTATAAGCGCCAAACGCATCAAAATATCTGTTGACGAGGTAGTTTCAGACAGTAATGCTGCTAAAAAAACAACGGGTACAACAGGAATTAAAAATAATAAGGAAAATTGCCACAAACCAAGAATTTTCCCCCACAAAATATCTCGCGCTGATGCACCTTGAACATTGAGGATCTTTAATGTTGCATTTTCCCGTTCCTGAACAACAAGTCCGAATCCTAAAAAAATAATAATGATCGGAACAATAGTCTGAAGGATGAATGCACTGCTGAACGTTCCAAAACGCACCAGAATACCTGAACTACCTGCTTCCGAAAGATTGGCAGTATTTTGTTTATGGGCTTCAAGGAAAATTACATTTCCAAGGTAATCATCCAATCCCGTATCGAAGATGGTCAAGGGATGACCTATCCTGAAGACGAGATAACCGTAATGCGCCATTCGGTGTGGATGTTTATCGGGTCTGTGTTCCCAATTCTCTCGGGTTTCCTTTCTGTATTCTTTAATATCCGAAAAGTTTTCACTGTATTTTGTAAATCCAATCGCTATACTTATAAAGCAGAAGAGAATGACAGTTATTGCAATCAGCAGATTTCGTTTCTCCTTGAAGAGATCTTGCCTGGTTTTTCGTACAATGAGTTTAAGGTTTGAAAAAGTCATAATTTAAAGTTTATAAGTTGCGGTAAATAAATAATTTCTTGGGGCACCAGGAAAAAGCCTTAGATAATTCTGTGCTCCCACCCAATATGTTGTATTGGTCATATTGTTGATGTTAAGAGCCAGCTGAAGTTTGGTTTGCGGAACGGAATAATAAAGGGCGGCATCCAAAGTGGTATATGCCGGAAGCTCAAAACTTCTGGTGTACCACGGTATCTTTTTGCTTTGATATAAAATTCCTGCTCCGATTCCGAAGTCTTTTAATGCACGAATTGCAGAAAAATTATATCTCGTCCAGATGTTGATAGAGTTTTTGGATGTATTTTCCTTCGCCAAACCAACCAGTGCAGAGTTGGAATCATCTACAACTTTTGCATCGATGTAGCTGTATCCGGCATAAAGATGCCATTGTGGAAGTATATATCCGGTCAGTTCGGTTTCAAAACCACGGCTTCGGTCAGCTCCACGCTGGATCAGCTGGTCCGGTTCTGCAGGATTGTTGGCGTTGACCAGAATGTTTTTCTGATTAATTTCATAGATTGAAAAACTGGCATTAACCTTTCCGAAGAGTTTGGTTTTGACACCCATTTCCTTCAGTTCAGAAATCAATGGTTTAAATAGCGAAGCAGAGACTGCCCCGGTAAATGATGCAGTTCCAGGCATTAGTGAAATGGTATTGGATTGTGGCTGATATCCTGTGAGAAAGGTTCCATAGATATTGGTGTCTTCACTAATACTGTACGTTAAACCGATACGGTAAAGAAGCTGCTGATTGTTAAATGAATTTTCCTCCGTTTTTTTATAATTCGTTCGATCCTGAAACCATTCCTTTCTCAGTCCTGCCAATAGCCTGAACTTTTTCCAGGTGACCAAATGTTGTACGTAGACAGCATGGGTCGTGGTCAGAGCGGTTGGCAATGGATTAATGACATTCAATATGGAATAATCATTTCCTTGATGGTTTAAAGCACCTGGGCTAAGATCAAATGGATTGACGTTGGGTTTTGGGATCGTGATACCATTGTATATCAAGGTCTGGTATAGTGCGGCATTTACAGGATTAAAAGATGCAGTGACGGTACCGTCTTTCATTAGAAAACCTCTGGCGGCATCCTGTTTTCCACCGCTTTTTTTCTCCCAGATATGGCTGTCATATCCCAACAAAGTTTGGTGTTTGAATACTCCCGTTTTGTAGCTGAAATTAAAATAAGCGCTGATATTATCTACTTCCCAGTGTTGTACCCTCTCCAGATACTGCATCATCGCAAGATTGGGAACAGGCTTATTGTTGATATCGGGAACAAAAGAATTGGTTGTTCTGGTTTCACGGGTGTCTTCATCCCAGAACTGTTTCATATAGGAGGCATTGAAGGTGACGTGATCGTTGAAATGATGAGCAAAACTTCCCATTAAAGTAAGATCTTTTGTTTTGAAAAAATCTGCAGGGGCACCAAGATTAAGGCTGATCGGTGTACTGTTGAGATTTGTTTTTCCTGCAACCGCACCAAAAATTGGTTGACCTCTGTCCAGATTTCCGTTCATCTCATTGTAGATCATTTCGACATTGAGCGATGTTTTTTCATTGGGGATAAAAGAAAGGGACGGAACAATTAAAAACCCCTTATTATTTACATTATCCCGAAATGACTGGCCATCCTGATGCGCGCCGTTGAAACGGTATAGTAGTGTTTTGCTTTTATTTAACGGACCGGTAAGATCCGTGGTCAGGCGATATATATCAAAGCTTCCACCCGATAAACTTACTTCGTACCGGTGGTTGAGCAGTGGTTTTTTGGTCACCATATTGATCGTCCCTCCCGGATCAACACTCGACATGGTAATGCTTGCCGGCCCTTTGAAAACTTCTACCCGCTCAATGTGGGACGTCATCGGCTGCAAAAAATAATATTGTCTGGTACGCATTCCATTGATGATCTGTCCTTCCTCATTCTGGCTGATCCCACGAATGTTGTACTGATTATAAAAACTTGCATTGGAAACACCGGCCACATTTTTAAGAACATCTCCCAATCTGAAGGCTTGTCTGTCATTGATCAATTCTTTAGTAACGGTGTTTAAAGTGAGGGGAAGATATTTATTCTTCATTGCGATCTTTGTAGCAGCAAATGAATAGTCGGCAACATAATCCTGAGATCTCCTTCCGACGATCTCTACCGTCTGGATGGTTGCTGAAATCGAATCTTTTTCGGCTTCCTGCGCATTGAAGTCAATGGGAAATAATAGTAAACTTAAGCCTGTTAATCGACAAGGCTTGTGGAAAATAAAATAATTTATTTTCCACAAAATACAATAATTAAGTGACATAGAAATAGGTAAAACAGGTATGAAAAACCCTAATGGTTAATGATTAATCGCTTCCGTTGCTGTAAAATATACACGCAGCGGTAGTTACAGATCGTAAAATCTATAATAGGAAATAGTTTCAGCTGAAATCATTCAGCGATAACTTATGAAAAATAGGGTGGGGCTCTCGACGAGAAATAATCAATCAGGCGACGGTATTCTACTGTCTTGGGATGTGTTATTACACTATGATCAATATCCTGTAAAGCAAAATCTAAATTCTGAATCTCAGGAAAGAGACATGAATTCATTTGCAGATGCAAAGCACACTGGCATTGATCGTCCTGTGAAAAATGAGCACCTTTCTCATCTTTGTAATTCTTTTTCTCAACATGTTCTGAGGTCAAATGCTTTGTATGTTCCAGACATACTGAGATACCGCTGACATTCGCTAAGAATATGAGCAATAAGGAAAAGACAAAAAAATGTTTAACTATTTTTTGCATAAAAGATGGGCAAATATAGTCAATATATTTTGTTGGGATTAAAAAAGGATATTAAACTTGTATAATATGGTTTTAAACCATTAATTATTTTTATTAAATGTGTAAAGTCTGTTTGAACTGTAAAACGATAATAGTAATATGCATTTTCAACTCATTTTTTATCAGTAATTTTTGAGCAAAATTGTAAAATTGTAAATTATTTTATCTAATCTTTTTTCCCATACGGAGAATTAATCTCTACAGCCTTATCACATAAAAGGTAGGTGAAGTACGACTTTTCGCCAGTCTTCTCATCTTTATAGATTCCAGTATCTCTTGTTATCTACAGTTGCCAGCTGTCCCACTTTCTCATTTTGTGGACATATGGATTTAAAGAACACTTGATTTCAAAATGCTTTTTGTTTTTATCACCCTCGAAACGTACGATGACGGAATTGTGATCGGGACTTGTTTCATCAACGATGGTCGCTTTAAGTTTCATGTAAGAGATTATTGCTTTTTTAGTAAGAATTTATTTTATATCATTTTCTGTCTTGGAAGCCCAATTTCATATTCTTGTGGATAAGGTTTTCTGGAAGTTATACTTACATCTTTAAAAGGAAACTGTCGAAGACTGTCTGGAAAATGAGCGGTATCAAAATACTGTCCGTAAGCATCAATCCAAGTTCCGAAATACATATTGTCTTTTTGCCCAGGATGACCTCTTTTTTTGATAGGAACATGTTTTCTTGAAATCAAATAAGCGAGCATTTTAACCTGTTTTTTGTGGTATTTTAATAGGTCTTTAACCAATACGTGACCTCTGTACTTAGTTTTTAGCAAATCAAAAATTGAATAAGAAACCGGAAAACCCAATATTTCAATTTCATCAAAAGCATCAAAAGGATTTCTTTCGATAACAGGTAAATCGATGCATAAAAGCTGGTTTTATTACTAATGTTTAATTGAAAAAACTGCCATTGAATTTTGCACTTCAGCCCGCCTAACGCAAAAACCATTGTTGTGCGTTTATTATTTATTCAAATTTTTCTTTTGTAATATTCCAGACATATATTTTTTCTTTAAATTTTATAAACTTTGAATAGTTTTTTTCAAAATAATCAGGTGCTGACATATAATTATCTTTAAAAGATATATTAATATTTTTCCCGGTCTTTGGCAATTCAATTATAAACTGTGATGTTACTAATTCCTCTTTTGTACTTTGACTAACAGACGTTTTACAGAATTCACCAACAAGATTATTCATAAATACATCGAAATTATTTGTGTAACTTTTTAAATATCCTGTTTTCACTTCTGTAAGTATTTTATTTCTATACTCAAAAAATTTGAAATTATTTTGAGAAAAGCCACCATTGCTTCCGGCAATAGAAGAAATAGCAATTAATTTTTTGTTTTTAATATTCCAATATGTAATTTCAAATATTTGATAACCAGATTGTCCTTCTGTATATGACTGCTCTAATCTTAAATATCCATTTTTATTATCAACATTCAAAGAATAGTACATATCATCATTGCTCAATGAACCATTTGAAACTAAGTGTTTTCGTTCAATATAGCTTAAATCGTCTAAATATTCAGCTGGAATTATAAAAAAAAAATCAGCAATGTTTTGTGCAGATAAATACTGTATTGAGATAAAAAGAATAATAAATATAGAAGTTTTTTTCATTATTAGGTTTTTAGTTCTTTCGTTTTTGTACACGTTCATTTAAAATGACGAAACTAATTTATATCCGTTATACAATAGCGCATATCCATCCAAATTCGTAGTGATATGCGCTAAATATAAGCAATCATTTTTTGAGACTTAATCTTACAATATTATAACGCTTTGTGACTTTGCGATGTTAGTGCAATCAAAGTACAAAGTTGAATAGAAGAACTACTGTTGAACTTTGCAGTTTCGCCACACTATTGCAAAATGTTGACAGTAGTTTTTATTCAGCTGTTTCAATATTCCATTTTGAATTATTTTGTACCATTTTAAATTTAATATTCTTGTTTTCGCTGTTGAAATAATCGAATATGGAAACGTAAACCGTGTCTTTATTTGCTGTAGTGAATTGAATGTCATACACTTGTTTGTCATTTTTCACTTCATCATACGTAAAATTTAAAGTATTTGAAGAAAACCTATTGTCAAGAGCTCCACCTGTAATTATAGTTTTGTTATTTATCAGATAGTTTTCTTTAAAATCTTCGCTTCCGTCAACGAAATAAGGATTTTCTAATATAAATTTTATTTCTGAAAACTTCTCAATTGGTGTTGTAAATCCATCATAGCGGTCATCATTTCCACAAACTCCAAGGCTTCTTGTAGTAACTATAAAAAGTGAATCTTTTGGATTTAACTTATTCACAGCTTCTTTAATTATTTCTTCTTTGAGTTGTTTTGAATTTATGACCTCTTTTCTTTCAATCTGACAAATTAAAATTGTCAAGACTGTCAAAGTAAGTATTATTAAGATAAGGTACTTTTTCATGCAATTTTCTTTTACATTCGGTTCTATAAAATTACTGCTAACTTTCAAATTTACGCATTGCGTCAATTTGATTTATAGAACTTTCGTAAAGTAATTTATGCCACTAATATAAAAATTTATTTTGATCGTTTTTATGAGATTGCAAATGAAGTACTATTTATCTTTTATTTTTGAAAAATAATGTTTCGCTATATTAACACTTCCAGAGATTACTAGACCTCTTACAAATGACCAGAACAATATTTCGTTTAATTTACTTGTCGTGTAATTAGTATCATCATAGAAGTTAATTTCCATTAGAAATATAATTAACGTCATTATAAGCGCACCTAATAAAATTTTTTCTATTCTTCGTGAGTCCATATTATAAGTTTTTTGCTATTTCTGAGCTAATATATCGTTTTTTGAGATTTGTTTTTCTTCAATCCTTTTTCATTACTAGTCTGAGATTTTAGGTAAAATGAAGAAAGAATTAAAGAAGGGAAAAATTAATTTAAAGAATAATTTTTCATTTATTTAGATGCTAAAATTTACATGTTGACCAGATAGCTTTTATACTAAGCTTGTTATTATTTAGTATTAAGGCTTTTCAGTTCGAAATAGCAGTCTTCACAGATCAACTTAATCTTTGCAAACTCTTCAGACTCATCATTCCATCCATTAGATTGTAACCGCACTTTTTCACATTCACTACACCAAGCTTGAAAATCATCATCTTCATCCAGTTGCATGCCTCTATATGTATCAAATGCTTCTCCAAAGCCTTTATACTGTTCTAAATTCAGATGCTGGCAAACAAAAGCAGCTCTCGAATACCTGCCGGCATTATTTTTTCTTTTAAATTCTGGTGTACATAAACTGGCTGTAGCTCCACTAACATAATTCAAGACAATAATGGACGACATAAAAGTCTGCGTTATTAATCTTTCTTCCCATAAGGAGAATTAATCTCAATAGCCTTATCACAAAGAAGATGGGTAAAATACGATTTTCCACCTGTCTTTTCATCTGTAAATATTTCACTATCCCATGTAATCATTAGTTGCCAACTTTCCCACTTCCTCATTTTATGGACGTAAGGGTTGAATGAGCATTTGATCTCAAAATTTTTCTTGTTTTTGTCACCTTCGAAACATACGATGACAGAATTGTGATCGAGACTTGTTTCTTCAACGATAGTCGCTTTGAGTTTCATGTAAGAGATTTTTGTTTTGAGTAAGTATCTATTCTAAATCATTTTCTGCCTTGGCAAGCCGATTTCATGCTCCTGCGGATAAGGTTTTCTTTGCGTCATGCTGACATCTTCATGCAGTGTCCTTGCTGCTTCCAAAGACTTTTCTTTATCCATAGAATACCTGGGATCCGGAATGAAGGGCATCTTGGCCATTTTGTGAATAGTAATAGTAGGAAAATGAAAATCCACTTCAACAGTTCCCAATAATAAATAACAGCCTCCACCCTGAAACGGATATTCTTCAAGACAGTTCGGGAAATGTGCCGTGTCAAAATATTCTCCCTCGGCGTCGATCCAGGTTCCGAAAAACATGGCTCCTCTTTTCGTAGGGACGTGTTTTCTTGAAATAAGGTAAGCGAGCATTTTGATCTGCTTTTTATGATGCTTAACTAAGTCTTTAGCCATTACACTGCCGCGGTATTTAGTCTGCAGCAGATCAAAAGGACTGTATGATACAGAAAATCCTAAGATCTCAATTTCATCAAAAGCATCTTCAAAAGGATTTCTGATAATGGTCGGAAGTTGATATTCTTTTTGTGGTTCATCCAGTAAGGTGGGATGTCTGAATGCTGACTGATCATTCCCAAACAGAAATCTTGCCTGAATCAGAAGCTCATGTTTTTGCTTTCCGGTAAACCTGAACGCCCCGATAAAAATAAGGATCTGCAGGGTTTCAATTCCAATTGGTATTCTTTTGACAAAGTTCTCCAGCGAAGTATACTCCCCGTTATTTCTCCTTTCTTCAGGAATCATCATGGCGATTCTCCCTTCAACTTTCTCAATATGCATCATTCCTAAATAAACATCATTTCCATAGACTGTAGTCTTGTATTCACTGAGATTGACGCATGGGTTTTTGATGGTTGCTCCTGACATTTTAGCTTCATGTACATAGACTTCAGTCCTGTAAAATCCACCGCCATTGTTGATGGCACACACCATGAATTCAATAGGGTAGTAGACTTTCAAATACAAACTCTGATAACTTTCTACAGCGTAAGAAGCCGAGTGTGCCTTACAGAAGGAATATCCTGCAAATGATTCGATCTGGCGATAGACTTCTTTTGACAGTTGCTCAGGATGTCCCAATTCTTGACAGGATTCAAAAAAATGATCTTTGACTTTCTGCAATGCGGATAGTGATCTTCCTTTACCACTCATCGCTCTTCTTAAAACATCACCGTCAGCGGCTGACAACCCTCCGAAATGCAAAGCAATTTTGATAACATCTTCCTGATACACCATAATACCATAGGTCTCACCCAGCTCTTCTTTAAATACATCGTGAAAGTATTCGAACTTTGTAGGATTATTATGTCGGAAAATATATTCCTTCATCATTCCGCTCTGTGCCACTCCGGGACGGATAATGGAGGAAGCCGCAACCAAAACTTTATAGTCTTCACATTTTAATCTTCTGAGCAAGCCCCGCATCGCAGGACTCTCAATATAAAAACAGCCGATGGTTTTACCTACACTGAGGTAACTATTGCATTTCTCTTCATTTTTTGAAATCGTTGTGTCTTTAATGTCCACCGTAATCCCTCTTTTTTCTTTGATGAGTTCTACCGTATCCTTAATGGTTCCGAGCCCTCGTTGAGAAAGGATATCGAACTTTTCAAATCCGATGTCTTCAGCCGTATGCATATCAAACTGGACAATAGGAAAACCTTTGGGAGGCATTTCCAATGCTGTGAAATTGGTAATGGGTTCTTCCGAAATTAAAATTCCGCAGGAGTGCATGCTTCTCTGATTCGGAAACTTTTCCAAAAGCTTCCCGTATTTGTGCACCAATTTAAAAACGGAGTTGGTATCATGTTCATTCATTGGTTTAGTCGCTAAGACATCCAATTCTTCCTTCGGTAAACCGAAAGCTTTTCCAACTTCCCTGAAAATAGATCGGTACTTAAATTCGACATTTGTTCCGCAAAATGCGACGTGTTCTTTACCGTATTTAGTAAAAATATATTCAAGGATGGTATCTCTGGTCTGCCAGCTCCAGTCGATATCAAAGTCTGGTGGGGTTTTCCGATTGAGGTTCAGGAATCTTTCGAAATAAAGATCCAATTCCAACGGACAGATATCGGTAATTCCCAAACAGTAACTGACAATGGAGTTGGCACCGCTTCCTCTTCCCACATGCATAAAACCCATCCTGTTGCTGTATTGAATAACATCCCAGGTGATCAGAAAGTAACCGCTGAATTTCAACTGATCAATAACTCCCAGTTCTTTTTCAACTCTCGCTTTTGCTTCAAGATGATTTTGTCCATATCTCGTTTCCAAACCTTCATAAGCGAGTTGGGTCAACAGTTTAAAATCATTCTCCCGACTTTCTGTGAAATGTTGCTTGTTTTTTGGAGTTGAAAAATCATAATCGAAACTACACTGGTCAACAATATCCGCTGTGTTTTGGATGATCTGAGGATAATGGCGGTATTGATCCAGCAGTTCCTTTTTACTGACAAATGTTTCGGTGTTTCTGCAATAATCGTCATCTTCTAATTTACTGATCAATGTGTTGTTATCAATTGCTCTTAAAATCTTATGTAAATTATAATCCAGTTTGGTTGTGACGGTAACAGGATGTAAAATCACCATTTTATTGATCAGCTTTTTCAAATCAGGCTTTACGAGATGGTTCAATTCTTCGGGTCGAATTCCAATATACTCGTGTTCCTGCAAAACTTCAGGAATGTTATGCAAAGGATAAATGACAATGGTATCTTTAAGGATTGGATTGTGTTTTGGAATTTCAATTCCATCACAATTATAATCCGTTAGCAGTCGGTTAATCTCCCCAACACTTTTTTGATTTTTAGCTAGACATATGTAGAATTCACTTTCGACTCTGATTTCAACTCCAACAATAGGTTTAATGTCATTATCATTGCAGAGTTTGAAAAAATCATAGATTCCTGTAATAGTATTGATATCCGTTAGCGCAAAGGTTCTGACCTGATGATCTACTGCCTGCTGCACCAGATCTTGAAGTGAAATGGTTCCGTACCGAAGGCTGTGATAGGAATGGCAATTGAGAAACATAACTTTTTTACTTTATCTTAATAATCCGGACGCTCTGCCCACACTAGCGGTTCCAAACCTGTTTTTAATTTTATCCATGGTCTGATATAAAGAAATCAGTTCCTCGGTATCTTCAAAAAGATCCATTTGATGGCAACCGTGAACGAGTCCCGTGAACTTGACACCGATTAGACGTATTCGCATTCTTCGGGTATAGACTTTTTTGAAAAGCTCCAATACGTATTTCAGAAGAGTATGGTCTGCTGATGTGTAAGGAATTCTACACTGCTTGGTTTCTGTATCGAAATTGGAATATCTGATTTTGACAGAGATGGTTGACGTCAGCCATTTTTCCTGTCGCAATTGAAAAGCCAATTGTTCGACCATTCCTGATAAAATGCTTCTAAGGTTCTGAATATCGATCGTATCCTGAGAAAAGGTATTTTCGGTAGAAATTGATTTTCTTTCTGAATACGGAATAATGGGCGTATCATCAATGCCGTTGGCTTTTTTCCAAAGTTCGCTTCCGTTCTTACCAATGAGTTGATGTAAAACTTCAACGGGGGTTTCAGATAAGGTTTGAATCGTTCTCACTCCGAGTCTTGATAAAAGCTGAAAGGTCACGTTACCGACCATCGGAATCTTTTTGACAGAAAGAGGATTTAAAAAGGGTTTGATATTCTGTTCCTGAATTTCGAATCTACCCGTAGGCTTAGATTCTCCGGTACCAATTTTTGCAACGGTTTTATTGGTTGATAAAGCAAAGCTTATCGGTAAGCCGGTATTTTTGGTGACCGCATCTACAATTTCATTGGTCCACTGGTAGCATCCAAAAAATTTATCCATTCCTGACAAATCGAGATAAAATTCATCGATGCTCGCTTTTTCCAAAACAGGTACTTTTTCCTGGATTACTTCAGTTACCAGATGGGACATATTGGAATACATTTCCATATCCCCTTTGATCACTTTCGCTTCAGGACATAATCTTAATGCCATTTTGATAGGCATGGCACTTCGTACGCCGAAAAATCTTGTTTCATAAGAGCAGGATGCTACCACACCACGGTCTCCACCTCCTATGATCACAGGCTTTTTCTCCAGTTCGGAGTTTTTTAACCGTTCACAGGAAACGAAAAACGTATCCAAATCCATATGCACTATCGCTCTTTCCATGGTGTAAAATTATCACGTTTTATTACAAAATATCGTATATTTGTTGCTATAATTTATAGCAATGTCAATTTTTTCAGAAAACATCAGGTTTTTAAGAGACAAAATGAAAGCATCCCAACAGAAGGTAGGTGATGAAATTTCGATCACGCGCGGAAGGTATGCGACTTATGAAGATGGAAGGTCAGAACCCCCGATTGAAATTCTTGTAAAACTTTCGAAATACTATAAAGTGAGTATTGATTTACTGCTGACTGTCGATTTGCGAAAGTATCCTTTAGAGGATATTGTCAATCTTCCAAACAACAGGATATTGTTACCAATGAAAGTGGATCATACCGGAGAAAACCGTATTGAAATCGTTCCTCAAAAAGCAAGTATGGGATATCTCAGCGGATACAATGATCCTGAATTTGTAGAGGGGCTTCAGCATCTGTCACTTCCTTTCCTCCGAAATGGAAAGTTCAGGGCTTTTCCTGCAGACGGTGATTCGATGCCGCCTTATAATGATGGAACTTATATTGTGGGAAAATATGTTGAAGATAAAAAGGATTTGAAAAAAGGCAAAACGTACATTTTCATTACAAAAGACGGTATTGTTTATAAGAGATATTCCAAACAAAATGATTCCGGCAGTTTTGTCAGCTCTGATAATTCTTTCTATGAGCCTTATGAAATCAAATGGTCAGAAGTTTATGAAATATGGGAATTTGCCTGCAGCATCAATACTCAGGAACTGCGCATTGAAAACCTGGAATATCAGGAAATCAGAAGTATGTTTGAGGAGCTTCGATCAGAGATCAGAAGTTCTAGTAAAAACATATAGTAAAGAATTTATTTTCTAGTACGTATCAAAAAAGCTTTCCTGTTGGGAAAGCTTAAAAACACAAATGATGAAAAAAAATCCCATTGTGGGATAGGGTAAAATTAATAAAAATAGTTAATAAAACAATGGGTCAACTCAGTTTATTTAGCGCAGAAGAATTCTATGATTTTCCGAAGGACTTGTTAGAGTTCAGGGAACATTTTCTGACAGCAGAAGAATCAGATCGGCTTTTTACTCAACTTTTGGAACATACTCCTTGGAAACAGAGAACTCAGACCATGTATGACAAAAAGGTTCTGACTCCACGTTTAACAGCATGGTATGGTGACAGTGAGAATTCCTACAAATTAGGAGGAAGTGAATTTGAAGTGAATGCATGGACACCTGAACTGCTATCTTTAAAGAACAAAATTGAAGAAGCTTTTGGACATCAGTTTAATTCAGTTTTGCTCAATTTATACCGAGACAATAATGACTCAGTTGCATGGCATAGGGATAAGGAAAGCCGATATGGTGACCGCCCTGTCATAGCATCACTCAGTCTTGGACAAACCCGGAAATTTGATTTTAGAAAATTGGATCACCATCAAAGCAGATACATTATCCCGCTTCCCCATGGATCATTGCTTTTGATGAAAGGTGATCTTCAGGAACACTGGGAACATCGTATTGCTAAGTCTGCTTCGCAAATGAAAGAACGTATTAACCTGACGTTTCGGTTGGTGAGTGAACTGTAATATCATAAAAAATAAATAATAGTTATATGTCTATTTCGTACTACGATTTTAAAAATCTACCCATGCAATCTCAATATGAATTGGCTTTGGCCGAAGGAAGGGTTATTAGTGAAACCTTTAAGGATGGACTAAAGTTTGTATTGTATCAGCTGTCGAGTTTTACCGTTGAGATTGTATATAAGACCATTAATGACAAGATAGAAGGTCTTAATGTCTTCCAGAATACAGGAACTCTATGACATATAAATAATTTTCATTTGTCTGCATAGCAGAAAAAGTGTGATCCGGATCACACGAAAATAGTGATTGAGATCCTGTGTTTAAAACCAGATAAATTCCAACTTTGTAGTAATAAATTAAATAGATATAAAAATGAGCAAAAAAGTTTTATTCGTGCTTACGAGTCACGATGAATTAGGAAATACCGGTTTAAAGACAGGATTCTGGACAGAAGAATTAGCAGCTCCTTATTATGCATTGTCTGATAAAGGAGTGGAAATTACACTGGCATCTCCAAAGGGTGGTCAACCACCGATAGATCCGAAAAGTGAAGATCCTTCATCTCAGACTGATGCTACACGCAGAATGGATGGTGACCAAGCATTAAAGGACAAATTAAAAAATACACATCAGTTATCGGAAGTTAAAAGTGAAGACTTTGATGCGGTATTTTATCCGGGCGGGCATGGTCCTTTGTGGGATCTTGCTGAAGATAAGGTTTCACAGCAGCTTATCGTTGATTTTTATACCAATGATAAACCTGTAGCATTTGTATGCCACGCTCCCGGGGTTTTGAAAGATGTAAAAATAGACGGCGAGTATCTGGTAAAAGGTAAAAATGTTACTGGATTCACCAATACTGAGGAAGAGGCGGTACAGTTAACTGATGTTGTTCCGTTTCTGGTTGAAGATATGCTGAAAAAGAATGGGGGAGTGTACAGTAAGATCGAAGATTGGAGTCCTTACGCGATAGTTGACGGAAGATTGGTTACGGGACAAAATCCTGCCTCTTCTGAGAAAGTGGCTGAGGAATTATTGAAACTTATTTAGTTTTTTTTGCAAGAGGAATCATGTGCCTGATCTTCGACTGTAAAATAATTCATTCTTTTTAGGAAAAATTAGGATAATCAAGGCTATTTTAAAATATAATTAACACCATTGATCGTCTTCAAATGTATTGAGTTTCCATAATTTTGTAGAGGAAATACTTGTAAAAAGGTTTTCATGGTTATTAGTTTTTGTCCCCATATCATTTGGGGATTTTTTGTTTCTATAGCAACATAATATCTTAATTGCTGCAATAAAATATTTGAAGTTATATTGTATATTCTTTTTTAAGGATTGGTATGTAGACATATGTTATTTCAAAACTTATTTCGCCAAGATATTATTAAGAACGCTGTTTTATTTTAGTTCAATTAGCAATATCTTTGGAATGCTTTTTTAAAAAGACAGTCAATCATATGGACGATCAAGAAGTCACATATCCGATCTATTCACCAGCCTCAGTTATTGGGATCTTCAGCAATGCCCTGAAGCTAAATGCTACGGTCAATCTGATCTATCTGAAAGGCAGGTATGCTTTTGGGGGTGGTAGATCCTATGGAAACTACTATTATGACCTTCTGTTTTCAGAAGGTGATCACACTTCGATAGGGATTCGTATTTCTTCATTGTTAAGGAGCAAGATCACCAATAATGAGATCTATACGCTCAGAGGCTTTATTGAGAAAAGCATTAAGAATTCTTCGATTGAATTACGTTTTGTTGTGGACGAGATCGTTCAGCAGGAAGAGAGATCGATATCTGAAGAGGAACTGGAAAGGTACGCACTGATCCAGAAAAAACTCGAGACAGGGTCAAAAGATCTTGAGACCCTTATCAGGGATAAGATGCTGAAAGATGAAAAGGTAAGGGTCGCTAACATTTATGGAAATAATGCGATTGTACAGAAGGATTTTTTCGAAGGATTGGATGTTTCCCGAAAATATTTTGATATTTCAGATCACAGCTGCAATATCACTTCCTCTACGGCGATCATTTCCAAACTGAATGAAATTTCAGCTTTGGATTATGACATTGTTGCCTTGGTGAGGGGAGGAGGTGACCGGCAGAGTATGGAAACCTTCAATAATGTAACCTTATCAGAGTTATTCATCAAGATGAACATGGTTACTGTGACGGCCATCGGCCATACGGTAGATGAGACCTTACTGGATAAGCTGGCTGACAAGCGTTTTCACCTGCCTCATGATTATGGCGCCGGATTGCATGCGATAGTAGAAAAATTATCCCATGAAAGATCCAATTCAAGGGCTCTTCTCATAGATGAGGTCAAAAAAGATGTCACCAAGCAGTTTTCGGAGCAGGTAGAAACTTTAGAAAAACAACTGAAAAAGAAGAATGAGGAATTTACAGAAGCCCAGAAAACATACAAGGAGCAGACTGAAGCCCATAACAAGACCTATGCTGAACAGCTGAAAGTCCGAAATGAAGAATTCCAAAAGCTACAAGTATCTTCCACAAAACAGGTGGAAGATCTGCAGAAAAATTTCCTAGAACAACAGAGGCAGCGTCAGGCAGAAATGGATAGTTACAAAAAAGAGATTGCGGTCCTGCATGAAAAGAATGTACAGTCTGCCATCAATGAAAAGACCGCTTCTTTAAAGGCCAATCTTGAAACACTTACTCAGGATAATATCAGACTGAATCAGGAAGTTGAGAGCAATAAAACCGATTATGTAAAGATTATCATTGCATTTGTTTTGGCGCTGGTCGTGGGCTTTGTATTGGCAAAAGTTCTTTAAGGAATATCATCGTAGCCACAATCTTATTTGTTTTCACAGATCGTCAGTCACTGCGTTATAAAATCACCATAAGAGATTTTCAGCCCAGCCCATTTTGGATCATCCAGCCAGATCTCTTCAACATCGCTGATGGCGGGATCATTATGAGATGCTCCTTTTGCTGATCCATTGAGAGCATACACCTTCCCATTGCTTGTTTTGCCATAGATCTCTTTATAACCGGAACAATACACTTCGATCTCATTGACAGAAAAAGGCCTTTCACCAATGTAGTCCTGTTTGGTAAACTTGAGGGTATTTCTTGCCGAAGGCGCACTGCAAGATAAAATAAAGAATAGAACTGAAAAGATACAAATATTTTTCATAGATAAAAATTGGTTATTGGCAAAAGTAGCGATACTATCGAAGAATATTTTAAGGATTTTCGTAAAACGATATAATCCCGATTTTACTGGGATTATATCATTATGATTTATGAGAAAGTTATTTTACAAAGATTATGTTTTCATTGAAGGTGTTATCCCTTGCAATTTTTTCTTTTTGGATTTTTCCAAAAAGCTTCTCAAGCCAATCATTATAAATGCCAGGGTACCAAATATAATTCCTACCAACGGATTGTAAGAAACACCTTTTGAAATGATGATCAAGCCACCGATCGTCGTTCCCATTGTCACCCCTAAATTTCCAAATGAAGTGGCAAGGCTGTTTCCAAATTCCAAACTGTCAGGCACAGCTGAGACCATATAAGTTGATGCATTCAAGAAGCTAGGGGAATATAGAAACCCCCAAACTCCAATGACCATTATTGTTGCAAGCGTATTTCCGTCTGAAAAGTATAAAAGGATAGGAATCAAGATGGTTCCGGAAAGAAAAAATGAAGTGGTTTTCGCAACACTCTTATTGAGCATCTTGCCTGCTATCCAATTCGCAAAAACACCGATAACTCCAAATAGAAAAAGCATATAACTCACCATTGTTGTGTCCATTCCTTTTGCTTTGTTCAGATATTCGGCAAAATAACTGTAAGTGGAAAACCAGGCTGTGATCATAAAAAAGTTCATTGCCGTACTGATGATGAATGTGGGTTGCGTAAGTATTTTTAACTGACTTCCGTAAGATTTTTTCTCTTTGACAGGCATTGGTGGCAGGACAAAATAAATACCTATCAGTGCAATCAGACTTACCACAGTTTGCACCATAAAAGAATATTCCCACGACCATAAACTGGCCAGCCAGGTTGCAAAAGGAACAGTTGTAACCATTGCAATGGCAACACCACTAAAGACAATGCTCATCAATTCATTTTCCCGTTTCTTATCTGCTTGTGAAACGGCTACGGCCAAAGCTGTTGCGATATAAACAGGTTGTAAAAAAGCTGGCAGAACTCTTACCAACATCAATAACCAATAAGGAGGCGATAGGGAGGAGACAATTCCGGTGATTAAAAAAATAAAAATTGCCGTAAGCATCACTTTTTTACGGTCATAACCTGATGCCAGCAAAGTCATAAAAGGACCTGTTAGTGCTATAACTAAGGCGAAAGCGCTCAAAAGATAACCTGCTTTGTCTATGCTGATTTTGTAATGTTCTGCAACCTGCGGCAAAATGCCAATGATGCCGAATTCTGTGGTGATGACTGCCAAGAAGCCGAGACAACCGATGTATGCAAATTTTTTCATGATAGAGAATTTTGAGTTTTAATAAATTCTGCGATATCATGCATTAGAATTTTTGTATCATCGATAAAACCTCCCATTTGAAAGAAGCCATGGGTAGTTCCTTTGTACAACTTCTGTTGCACATCGACTCTATTTGCTTTTAGTTTTTCTGCATATAATAGGCCTTCATCTTTTAAAGGGTCAAATTCTGAAACAGCGACAAAAGTTGGAGGGAAACCTATTAAATCATCTGCCAATAGAGGCACAGCATCTGGATTATTCCGGTCTTCAATATGCGGTAAATACCAATCCCAAGCTTGGATGGCACCTTTTAGATCCAGCAAAGGCCCATTTTGAAATTCGTCCCAGGACGATGTTTTCATAGAATTATCTGTGACAGGATAGATCAATAATTGAGCAATTACAATACTGCGAAATTTTCTGGTGATTGTCGCTGCTAACGCACCTCCGGCACTATCGCCTGCTATTATTATTTTTTTCAGATCAATATTAAGTGTTGAAGCATTTTCTATGATCCATTTTACGGCAAACTCACAATCATATAATCCTGCGGGGAAAGGATATTCCGGTGCCAGGCGATAATCGACAGCAATAATTATTGATTGTGAAAGGTTTGATAACTGGCGGAGCGGTGTGTCGTGGGTTTCCAGATTTCCGGCATTGAACCAACCTCCATGGAAGTAGATCATCAGTGGAGATTCGACATTATTATTTGGTCGGTATATCCTTATTTTAAGCGAATTGCCTTCATTTAGCAATTCCTTTTCAGTGATATGAAAAACGTTTTGTTTTTCTCCAGCCAATGGTATGAATTTTTCGTAAAAGTTTCTTCCTGCTTCCCAAGGGCTTAATGTTTCCGACACCTCGATGTTTTGAATATAGTTGAGTGTTTTTTCGACTTGTTCTGATAACTTCATTTTATATTAATTTAAAATAGGATGCAAATTTATTGGGTAATCTGTAATTTTGCACTGTACACATTCAAATGTGTGATACTAACAAATTTGTAAGTAATGGGAATCAGAAAAGAAAATTCGACCAATATGCAGAACGAAAAATGCATAATGGATGGGTGCAATTTGACCTATGCGGTCTGTAAAATAGGAGGTCGCTGGAAATTGATAATCCTTTGTAAATTGGAAGATGGCAAATTGAGATTTAGCGAGATCAGAAAGCAAATTCCAAATATTACAGAACGTATGCTCACTCTGCAACTGCGTGAACTTGAAAAAGAAGGTCTTGTTAAACGTACCGTTCATGCCGAAGTACCTCCACGGGTTGATTATGAAATGACTGAAATAGCCAATGAACTCATTCCTATCTGGCGTCAGCTGGAAAGTTGGGGCTCCAAGCACAGAGAAGTGGTGAAATAATTTTCAGTTTCCTTGACACAACTAAATTGTATTTGTGTAGTCGTCAATATTGTAGACAGGCTATACTTTAAAGTTCGGCTCTGATTCTACTCAGCTGAGTAGGAGTAACTGCCAGATAAGAGGCTATCTGATGAAGTTTTAATCGGGAAATCAGCTCAGGATGATCTTTTTCCAACTCTAAATATCTTTGTTTGGCCGTAGCGGATTTAAGCGTGATCTCGGCAAATTCTTTTTCAATGACCCAATGGCGTTCTAAATAGCTGATGTAGAAATTGGCGATATCATTATACTGTGTTATCAGCTTTCTGAAATCACTGAAAGTATAGCTGATGACTTCCGTATCCTCCAAGGCCTCAATGGAGAAGGATCCAGGTTCCTGCTTTAACAATGCGCTTGTAGAAGCAACAAGGGAGTTTTCCGGAAAAAATCTTTTAATTATTTTTTCACCTTTTTCATTAAGATAATAGTAGGAAAGCAGTCCTTTAACTACATAGCTGATGTCTTTCGGAATTGCACCCTGTTCCAAAAAATGAGTTCCCTTGGCTATTTCGGATGTTTTTAACAAAGCAGACCAAGCCTTTTGTGATTCCTCCGAGATCGAGGAATAGCGGTCTATAAATTCCCAAAATGCTGTCATTGTATAAAGATAAAGTAAAATAAAAATACTGTGATACGAATTTTCAGAAATTGAAATATTTTCTGATCCCTCAACATATGTAAAGATTTTTGAGGATCCTGACTTTTAACTTTGCTCCTACAAAAATCAATTACAATGATAAAATCATTATTTGCATTGGTCGTTACCTGCATTGGAACAGAAATGTTTTCTCAAAAAGTCGACTCACTGAATATTTATAGTACCTCTATGAAAAAGGAAATTAAAACCCTTGTGGTACATCCCTCGAACGAAAAGAATGAGAAACTGCCAACGGTTTATATACTCCACGGATACAGTGGCTATCCCAAAAGAACATTAACACAGGATATTCCTTCCTTAGCAAAGCTTAGTGAGGAAATGCAGATGATCTTCGTGCTACCCGACGGAAATTATGACAGCTGGTATATAGACAGTCCCAATTTAAAGTATGAGACATTTATTGCCCAAGAATTGACAGGCTTTATTCAAAAAAAATATAATTCTGATCAATCGAAATCCGCTTTGATGGGGTGGAGTATGGGTGGACATGGCGCACTGTATATTGGTGAAAGACATCAGAATACTTTCAGTGCTATCGGAAGTGTATGCGGCGTCATCGATTTTGTTCCTTTTGGAAAGGAGTATGGTGTTCCTAAATTATTAGGAGAAAATCCTGAAAAATGGACTTCTTACACAGCCATCTCGCAGATAGACAAGCTTAAAGACAGCCGACAAAAAATCCTGATCAGTTGTGGAATTGACGATCCGTTGATTTCACAAAACAGAAAATTTCACGAGCAATTAATCAAATTGAATATTCCTCACATTTATGAAGAACGTCCCGGTGCTCACGATGCAGCCTATTGGTCCAAGGCTGCTGTTATTCAAATATTTCAACTCAAACAATTCTTTGCAAACCATGATTAATTTTAAATATTTTACAGATAAGATAAAAAATGTTCTTATCTCTTCATTCTTCATTTTATTGTTTACAGGTTGCTTTAAAAATGAAAACAATCCACTCCCAAATCCAAAAAATATGTCAAATGTCCAATACAAAAACCCAAAAGGGCTTTTCGATCCCACACTCTATGCATTTTCCCATTCTACGACTGCCTCCGGTAAAGGAAGTTATGTTTTTATCTCGGGACAAAGCGGTGGAGAAGGTTTAGATCATCAACTTTCTACGGATTTTAGAATGCAGGTCAAAGCTGCTCTGCAAAACCTGAACACTGTTCTTAAAGCATCAGGTCTGACGACTGATGATGTGCTTAAAATAACAATACTGATCGTAGATCATGATCAGGAGAAACTTAAAATTTGGATAGAAGAAATGAAAAAGGTGTGGGTTAAAGATCAGTTTCCGGCAAGTACTTTAATTCCAGTTCCAAAACTGGCGCTGGATGGGATGCTCATCGAGGTTGATGCTGTTGCGTTTAAAAAGTTGTAAATGTTTAGCTTTTATTAGTGTGAAATTTATTTTGTGAAGCGTTTTCAATGTAGATCTTAAAATTATCAATTATGCCAAAGTTATAGGTTTGGAAGCTCTTAACCCAAAGTCGAAGATTGACTTCCTATGCAGTGGTTGACGGAAGGCTGGTTACAGTACAAAATTCTGCATCTTCTGAGAAAGTGGCGGAGGAGATGCTAAAACTCATCTAAAAATATTCAAGATATCAAATTATATTAAAAAAGCGGCAAAAGCCGCTTTTTACATTATTAACTTATGAATTCTTATTTATTTGTATTAGAAGATCGTAACGCGTTGATCTTGTCAATTCGGTCATATCCTCTTTCAGCAACCATCTCTACAAGCTTAGCAAGGTTTCACTTTGCTTATAAAGCATTTCTATAGGTACTGTACCAATTATATTGGTTGATTCAACTTTTCTTCCAGCAATTCCAGAACTTGTTAAGGGGTAACAAGTCCTCCGACAAAGTCAATTGTTTACCACTAAAGTTCTTATAATTCTGCAATATGATGTAAAAACTAAGTTAGTGGGCTTATAATTTTGATCTAAAATAGTCAATTACATTGCAAATAGATTGCCCCTAAAAAGTGTCTAACTTTTTAGGGGCAATCTATTTTTGGGAATATTAAAAGTCAGTTTGGTTTTTAAGAGTAGGATTGTGGATAAAATTCTTCGGAGTCATATCATAAATAAATCTGTAAAAGAATAATAAGCGTTTGATAAGACTATCGTCGCTTTTCCTACTTAACTGGTTTTTGTCTGATAAAGCATGGCTTTATTTTTAACAAAATATTCTCTTGAGATGTCTAAAAATGAAGCAATTATTCCATCGTTTTTTGAGATTTTAACAGCAATTAATAACGTCCTGTGGCTTTGCGACTGTTGCGGCAATTGGAACTGAGTTCGCTCGGCTGGACAAAACGAAATTAGGAAATTAAAACGTAATTTCATAACTTAAAGCAGCAATAGCGCAAAACCGCTGTTAGTGGCTGTTTTTACTTTGTCCACCCAACACTCTTTTTCCATTTTTCAATTTCCTGTTTTCGTTTCTCAAAGTTTGCTGGTGGCGATTGATTTTCAGTTTCCACTCGTTTTTTTATAACTTCTGTTTGCTCTTCGAGTGTGTTAAGTCCGATTGATTTTCTTCTTTCATTAACTTTACTTAGATCGTCAAAATAATTTGGACTTAGATTCCCATTTTCGTCCCAATCAAATTGAGTTCCATAAAGTTGCGGTTTGCCTTCTAAAACTGATATTCGGTCAGTTAGATAAGCTAAACTTTTTTGGTCTGCTTTATTTTCTATAACCGCGCTTTCCAATAGTTTTGCACTCTTTTTCATAAATTCAGGTTGTCCGATTGAGTGTTGAATTACTAACCAAGTAGCTTCGTTCGCTTCTTTACCAACTTTGTCTATTGTTGGATAACCTATTGTGTCTATTATGTCATTTAGTATTTTAGCATTTCTATTGTGCAACTCTTTCATTTCTTCGTTATATCCTTCGCTAAGTTTTCCGCTTTGAATGAGTTTGTCCCTTAATGCTAAGTCCGCATTTTTTAGGTCAATGATATTTTCAGCAATGCTTTTATAATCCATTTGATGTTATTTTGTTGTTGCCTACTGTCGTCCTAAAATAGCACTAACTTATTTATATCCGTTATACAATAGCGCATATCCACCCAAATTCTTAGTGATATGCTCTAAATATAAGCAATCGTTTCTTGAGATTGTTATTACCAAATGTTTTCGGTTTCGTTTTTCATTAAGGATAAAGAACTCTTTATGAAAGCAAATGTAACAGCAAGAAGTAAAAAAGTAATAATTAAGTAGTTTTCTGATTCTCCTATACCAAAAATATTGACCATAAATGAAGCAAACATTTTAGTAACTGAAACATAAATCATAAAAAGAAAAAGTCTCAACAAAAATTTCATCGAAAATCTTTTCTTAAAAATTAACATTGCAAACATTGCTAAACAAGCAATTAAAGCAGAATATAGAACGATGTTAAAAATTAAATTGAAATCCATATTTTAAAGCTTATTTTATTGTTTTTTGAGATTTTAAGAGGTCATGTATTTTGAGTATTTTTATCAGTTCTGATTGTCCAGTTCAAATTTCACCCTGTCTGCCTCTATCAAATTTTTCAGTTCTTTTTCGTCAGGAAGATATGTTCTGTATTTACTTGCGAATAGCTTCTCATTTTCTGACATTACGGAGTATTTTACTACAGTTTCATCTTTTTCAGTACATAAAATAATTCCTATTGTGGGATTGTCATCTAATCCTTTTTTAAGATCATTATACATTCTTACATACATATCCATTTGCCCAATGGCTTCGTGAGTCAGCTTATGAGTTTTAAGATCTACAAGCACAAAGCATTTTAGGTAATAGTTATAAAAGACTAGATCTATATAGAAATCTGATGTATCAGTAACGATATGTTGCTGTCTGGCAACAAATGCAAACCCTTTCCCTAACTCCATTAAAAATTGCTGAAGGTGAGTAATTAAAGCTGATTCTATTTGAGTTTCAGTTTGTGATATGTCTGAAGGAAGTCCTAAGAATTCAAATATATAAGGGTCTTTAATATAATTGGATATTTCTTTGTTTTCTGCTTCCGGAAATTTTAATAATCTACCTAAATACTGGCTGTCAATGTTTCTTTGAAGTGTCCTGGTATTCCAGTTTCCTTCAATAGAATGTTCTATATACTGTATTCTATGTTCAGAATTCTCAATTCTACTAATAATTCGGTAGTGAGTCCAGCTCAATTCGGTACGCACTGCGTTCCAAATTGGAAATGCGATGAAAAAAGCTCGCATATTATTAAGGTTTCGATCGTTAAATCCCTTTCCAAATTCTAATGATAGATGATTAGCAAGATTCTTCAAGATTGATTTACCATACTTTGCACGAAGTTCACCATTTTGTTCATCCTCAATAATAAGCTGTCCAATTTCCCAATACATTTTCAGCAATATAGTATTACTGTTTCTATAAACTTGGTCTTTGGCATCAACAATAAGTTTTGCAATGGAACTGTAAAGGTCTTGATTAAATTCTGGTATCTTTTCTATCATTTATCAAAATTACAAAATTTACTATGGTTAGTTTACCTAACCTCAAAGACATTTTTCAGATTTAGTAATTTATATAACACACCAAACATTCAGCAATTTAATAAATCCAAGATAGCAATACAACCATTTACCGAAAAATTCATGTCAACTAGTAATACAATTTACGCAGGGTATCATATTAAGATTTCAGGATACTTATCACATTGTATTTTTAAGATAACTCGGCATTGATAAATTTTAATGGTAGCAGTTGCCTTTGAGGTAATCCGATTTTCTATAGCAAATATATTCCGTTGTCCCTGCGGAAAAAAATCTTTTTGGGTATCCGGGATCGTAGATCCCAAACCCTCCACAAAAATATTTCAAGCTTTCATCAATGTTCTTTCTTATTGCTTTCAAGGAATTGATTGCAGTTTTCCTTGTGCCTGCCTGAATGGTAATCTGCATAGAAAAGTCAGAAACCTCACAAGATGCAAATGCAGTTCATTGAAATTTTGATCCTTAATAATCTCCTTGTAGAAATCAGTTGATCTGATGAAATTATAAATCAGTTTGTCTGATAGAATACTATATAAGCTCAATACATATTACGATGAATTAAAAGAATAGAAAAGGTCAAAATTTCCTTCAATCTGCAATTGACAGAATCTACGGTTTTTTTTAAATGTAAGTGCGGGAAAAACAGGTCTCCGCCGTACTCGGAGCAAACAACATGAAATTCAATATTGTAAACGAAATTAAATTGAGTTATTCAAGAAAAGGGAATTGTGAAAGATTGATAACATCGTCACGGGATGCGGTGGATATTTTCAGGGAGCATTTTGATGCGGATGAAATGGATTACAGAGAATCTTTCTTTGCGCTGTATCTGAATCAGGCGAATAAGGTATTGGGAATTAAGAAAATATCTGAATGCGGAATTTCTTCGACTTTGGTTGATGTACGGATTGTGATGCAGGCAGCACTTCTTTGTAATGCTTCAGGGATTATTGTTGCTCATAATCATCCATCGGGAAATCTGAATCCTTCAAGTTGTGATATTAAAATGACGGCACAGATTAAAGAAGCTGCAAAAATTCTGAGTATGAATTTGTTGGATCATGTGATTTTGACTTCGGATTCACATTTTTCATTTGCTGATGATGGGATGATGTAGTGATAGGTTAATTGGAAGTTTTGAGGCATCATATCATGTGACAACGGATTCGCAAGTTTCGTTTGCGGAATAGAGGATGATCGGAAATAAGAAAATGGGATGTCGTAGCGATCATTTATTGAGGACATTGGTTTATCGTTTTTGGTTTGCTACTGATGGAATGATGGAAAGATTTAGTGATATGATGATTGGATGTTCTACGGGATCATGTCATTTGATATTGGAATTGCGTTTTCGTTCGCAGTTAAAATATGTTGTGATGATGTAATAATGGATAATAGGAAATGTTTAGGGGCTTATGCAAGGAGTCTCTGTTTTTTAGCTCTACAAGAAATAATTAGAAAATATGAAAGGTACAATCAAATTTGAGATTGAGTCTCTGTTGTTTGGGATTGAGAATCCTAAAGGGAAGATTGAGCAGGTTTTGTTTGCCAGAAAAATGGCAGAGTATGAAGGAATGCCGAATTGCAATCGGTTGGCTCAACTGATTTTTAATGATCGTACGGTGAATAAGGCACTGGCGGGTGCGGTGCCTTTGGATGAAACTTTGGTTCTCGGGTATGAAGGATGGAACGACAGTATATTGCATCTGAGTATCAGAAGTGGAAGAAATGCGGTCAGAATTGCCACGGGTCGTTTTCCAGGTCTGGACATAGAGATGTATAAGGATTATAAGGAAGCAATTCTTTTAAATAAACTTTCTGAGAAACAGATTGAAGAGATTTTTAATGAGTTGTGGAACAATATGGATTTGATTCAGCCTAAGCCCAAATTTTATGTTTAAAGAATAGTAAAAGAGGTAAAACTGTAATTATTCAAAATTCCGGACACTGTCCGGAAATTTAAGTTGAAATTTTCGAACGTTTCTAAAAAAAGAAATAAAATCATATTTCGCAATCGTAACTGAATTATGACAGTCGTTTTTCAAAATGCAATTGTAAGCAAAATACTGGAGGTATCATCAAAAAAAAGCAATTCAAAGATAACTTGATTTTAAAAGTGATCATTCAGATGAAGCCTGATTCCAGGTTGTAATACTGATATAAAATAAATTTTAATTAAATAAAATAATCATCATGAACAAAATAGAAAACCATACAGCACATTCGGAAGTTAGTAGTTTATTGGTACTTCGTCACCGTACCCAATCCGTTGGAATTGTGCAGTCTGTCAATCAATTCGGAAATTTGATAGACGTTAAGCCTGATCGTGAAAAAGTTGATACGGTCATACGGATTGATTCTTCATCACGTTCTTTTATGGACTTCTATGCAGATTTTTATTATCAGCTGAATAATCCTGCGGAGTATTCGTTTTTTAAAGTGAGGGAGTATGAGGCGCAGGAAACAGCGAGAGGTTTGCAGGAGTATATTGATGGTTCTTCGGAGGTTGAGAAGCGGGATTTAAAAGAGTTTGAAGTTTCCATCGAGGCGGTCGATGCGATCAGAAATAGTAGTTATGCTGACAGGGAGTCTTCTGTTGTGAAGAATGGTTTTAATGACGAGTCAGCGGTTATTAGTCATAGTTCTCAATATCGTTTTCAGATTGAAGATGTTCCTTGGGAATCGTTGGCGGAGATAGATCTTGATTGGGAAAAGTTGGAAAGTATAGGTGCGTTGGAATCTTTGTTGAAAGGTTATAAGACTCCAATGTTGATTCCGATACCGCTGAGTGATGGGTATTCAGTAAGTATGGTCGATGCACGGTTGCAGTTAAGGTTGGATGATCGTGGTGAAGTAGTTGTCCGTATTCACAGGGTTCTTGAGAAATGGGATTTTAAAAAGAAGTTTATGGGGCATGAGTTTACGAAGGAGGATGAGTTGAACTTGTTGAATTCAGGGAATATGGGCAGGGTAGTCGGTCTTGTTGATCCGTGGACAGAGCAGGTTGTTCCTTCGTTGATCAGCATGGACAGGCTGACGAATGAATTGATTCCTTTGAGGATGGAGTTTGTCAGAATTCCTGCGGTGATTTGTGGAGTGACTTTGAATTTGGAGCAGGTGAAGATTTTGCGTGATGGGAAACCTTTGTTTATTGAAAATATGTTATCGAAGAAAGGAATGCTTTTTTCTGCAACGGTGCAGTTTAATACGGATAAGCAGTGGATTGAGTTTTTGTTTAAGAAGAATTTGAAAGGTTTTAATGGTAAGATTTTACATTCTAATTTTGAAAAGCAAGTTCCTACTGTTTTCAGAGGGAAGTATCTTCGTAAATGGCAGATGGATAAGTTGAAAGCAGGGGAGACAGCTTATATTAATGGGTTGGTGAATAAGAATGGGAAGAAGTATCAGGGATATTTGAGTTTTGATTGGAGGACGGGAAAGATTGAGTTTTCGTTTAAGAATCTGAAGAAGAAATTGTAGAGTGTTTAAAATCTTTTGCGCACTCTGGAGGAAGGGAAAGTAACTTTGAATATATTTTTAGTAACCTGCAAAGTCTATCGACTTTGCAGGTTCTTTGGTTTGAGTTTCAAAAATTAGCTGGTTGGTGAAAATCGGGTCGCAAAAATGCAATTCCTCCCTTTGGTCGGAAACGCATTTTTGCAGGATTTGGAGTAACCTTTTTTCTAAAACATTCTTCTATGTTTTAGAAAAAAGGTTGAGTATTTTACAATTTTTATCTTTTGAAAATCTGTATATCTCGCTCTGAAATAGTCTACTAAAAAGTGGCTAATGCACATCAAAAATTTGGGATTGATTTTAAACCAATTTAAACTTATTTTTAAAAATAGGCTCAGATTATAAAATCCCAGCCTAACTTATTAACTTACACAATTTGTGGGATAGTGTCATTGACTATCATAGTTCTTCATTTAAAAATAATTGAGATTATGTACTATTTATGTAGGTAGTGTAGTGTATTTACTTCTTCCAGAAATTACTCAAATTATAACCAAATCCAAATCCCATCCATATCTTACTATTATAATTCCAATTTTTCGCATCGGATCCCAAGCCAAAATCACAACCACCGAAGAAGCCTAATTGAAAGTTATAGATAGAGTACATTATGCCGATTCCCGGAGATACTACTCCAATTGTTTTTTTGTTATCACCAACAATCGGATTCTCGCTAGCTGTAGTACTTGTTTTATCTAATGCTGATGTCGAAAAACTTAAAAATCCACCTATCGTTGCTGATGAACTTGTTGGTAATTGTGTAAATCCCTCACCACGCACGTAGCGTGCTCTATACTTTCCTATTTTTACGCCTGCAAATGCACCTAAATTAAAATCACTGCTAAATTCTTGATCTACAGAAATACCGTTCCTTTTAAATCCTGGTCTTATTTTGATGGGAATAGTTACAGGACCAAATTCAACACCTGTCTCTTTAAAATGAAGAACCGTTCTATTATCAATTTGTACTGTGTAATCAGCATCTTTGTCATATTTATTAACTAAATAACTTTTTATTGTTTTACCATCTTTTTCGTACACCTCAATTACTACATTACTATGTTTCAAATAATCTGGATCAGACATCATTTCCTCATTTGTAATTTGCCACAAGTTGTAATTCGTATTAATATTTAATTCTTGCGTTTTTGAACTCTCTTTTGAATAGGTTCTATCACAAAGAAGTTTTTGGGTTATTGTTTTAATTTTTGTGCCAGTTGGCAAAGTGATTATGTCATTGAGCCAATAATTTATATGAATCAAAGAATTATCTGCCTGATCAACAAAAATATTAGCATCCCCAGTAAAGGATTTTATATCTTCTGTAATTATTTTGTCCACAAAAATAATCGAAGCTGAGTCTGCGATCTTTTCTGTTGTTACTGAAATAAGCTCTTCATTTTCCTTGGAAGTACGTTTATAATTCAATGTACTTTTAATATTAGAGCCTTTAGCGACACTTTGTGAACAATTTTGCACGATCGTTTTCTTTTTAAGAATAAAGCCTTCAGTCATATGTACCTTATTTAAAGCTTTGTAAGATTGTGCAAGTAGTAAGGTGTTGTAATTAATTAGAGTGATTACTAATAGGATTTTTGTTCTCATGGTTTAGTTTTTTTTGTTAACACTTAATGCGATTACCAATAATTACATTGATTAATTTGAAGTAAAGCTATCGAATCATTCTGTTTTTTCAAATCACCTTTTTGTGGTATTTTATATAAATAATCAAACTTTCCAATAAATAAGTGTTCCCGTAGTTGTGAAACAATTATTTTCAATATATTTGAAAAATAGCGTTGTGATTTATTTTCCAGCATAAAAAAACTAACAACCTGAAACATCACTGACTTATCTTGAAATTAGCTCCTTCATCGAAGGCAAACAGTAAAATTTCTGTGGCAAATATATAACTTAGGTAAACCATTAAAAACATCATATGAACTTTAAATTATTAGCAATTCGTCCCTTAAAAGATTGCGATTCTTCGTTTCTTAAAAATTTAAAAGAAAACTGTTTTTATAGGTTTTATAATGAATACGATTACGAACATATCAAAACAGATAATACTGAAATTTCTTTAATTGATCTACAAAACAAAATTCTGCAAAGTAATGTCAATGATTTAAGTCAAAAAAAAATAGATTTTCTTGAAGTAACACAGATAAAATACATTCAAGAAGTTCCTGATTCATTTTATGAAGAAAATATAAACGTTTCGGCAATCGTTGGGAAAAATGGAAGCGGAAAGAGTAGTATTCTAGAATTTTTATATGCATTCATATTCAATATCAGCAAAAAGTATAAAATATTAAAGTTTGGAGAATCCACTGTAAATTACAATAAGATTAATTTGGAAATTTATTATTTCTATCATGACAGCTATTATAAAATTTCGCATAAAACTTTAAAATCCACAATCAAGATTGAGGTCTTTAAAGCTTCTGCTGATTCAAAGTTTTTAAAAGTTATAAACATTGATGAAATTTTATTCAAGTTTTATTCTTTAGTAATTAATTATAGTATTTACAGTTTAAATAGTAAAGTTTCAGGAAAGTGGGTTAAAACATTATTTCATAAAAATGATGGATATCAGTCGCCGATTGTAATCAATCCGTTTAGAACTGACGGGAATGTTGAAGTTAATAATGAATATGATTTAGCACAAGCAAGACTAATACTCAATCATTTCGTAATAAAAAATGATACCTTAATCGAAGGTATTCAACTTAAAGAAGTTAACTACTATTTAAATATTAAAAAATTACAATATATCCCAGACGATGAAAATGAAGGTAAAAGCGATAAATTAATTATTGATGACATAATTACTTTCCTTAATCTTAATAATTTTGGATTATCAGAAAATTTGTCAAGTTTGGTTGATATTATTTTTGTTAATAAAAAGGCTGCTAATTCAATTAAATCACTGAAGCGATTCCTGAGAACTGAAAATATAGGAAAGGACTTTTTAGTGAAAAACTTGTCAACTGATTTTAAAGAAAAAATCAGCTACTTATGTCTCTTGTATATATTTAAAAAGTTAAAAAGAATTTCGTACAATTATGGGGAATATGAAAAATACCATTTTTTATTTGGGTCGACGGTAAGTGAAGAAATTCTTAAAAAAGATATTAGTCCATTTAAATTAAATTTTAAAAAATATATACGCTATAATAATGATGAGCAGTATATTAATTTTGGAAAATATGTTGATCAGCTTTTTGAATTTTTCAGATCGTATCTTAAAACCCATCCTGTTCTGAACATTTTGAATGAAGATGTATATGGCAGGGTTAAGGAAATTCTTTTTTCATCTCAATTTGATAATAATTCGGATGTTAATAATGTAATTGATTTCATATTTGATACTTTAACAACATTAATAAATGATAATAGAGTTGATCTATTTTCGCAATATATAGCTCAGCTTAATCGAGATAAAACTCATATTGCCTTCAAATACAAGCAAGCAATAAACTATTTTCAAAAAAATATTTTTGGTTTGATAACAGTAAAACCTGTTGTTGATGAAAATGGTCAGAATATTCCTGATCTATATAAAATAATTATTGAGAAAAAGTTTTCTGGAAATGATATATATAATATTCCAATATCATTTTTTGAACCTGAAATATTAATGTATAAACAAGGAGAAACATATACATTTAACAGGCTTAGTTCAGGTGAACAGCAGATGATTCATTCAATGCTGAATATTACCTATCATCTATATAATATTAAGTCGGTTCAACAAAAAGGTCAAAAGAAAAAATACAATCACATTAATATCATTTTTGATGAGGTAGAATTATATTTTCATCCTGAATTTCAAAAGAATTTCATTAGTAATCTGCTTCAAAATTTGAAGAGCGAAGAATTTAAGAATTTTTCATTTAATATCATCTTTTCTACACATTCACCATTCATTCTCTCAGACATTCCGACTCAAAATATTTTAAGATTGAATGAAGGAATTCCATTGATCGATTCTGATGGAATTAATTCTTTCGGTGCAAATATTCATGATTTATTAGCAGATGAGTTTTTTTTGGGCGGGAATACTGTTGGAAAATTTGCTAGTGATAAGATTGATAAAATTATAAATTTTTTGTACTGTCGATATAAAATCAAAGAAATTAATAATGATCTAGAAAAATTATATTTCTCATCCGGGACTAACCATAGTTTAATTAATTTGAGAAAAGAATTAGAAAAAGAATTAGAAACTTTTCCCAAATATGAAAGTGAAGAAATATCTAAAATCATTTTTATGATTGGCGAACCTTTAATAAGTGATAAATTGACCGAATTGTTTAATGAAGTTTTCAAATAGTCTGTATGCTCTATATAAATGAATATTCCAATGCCTTAGATTTTTACAAAAAAATTGTTCCATGTTGGCTTAAAATAAAGATTCATGGAGTTTCACGAATTAAAGAAGGTGATCAGATCAAATGTACATATTGTGATACAACAGAATGTGAAAATCTAAAAACTAAAAATCATAATCACTCTTTTGATCAATCAGTTAAAGATTTATTGAAGGTGGATTTCATCGACAAGCTATTGCTTAGTGAACCAAGAGATTTAGTGATTTTAACACAGGAGATAGATGCTGTTGTCTTGGAAGAGAAAGAAATTGTTGCTCTGGAAGATCTTTTTAAAAAATCAGGCTATAAAACATTTTTTCAGACAAATAATGGAAAAGAATTTTTGAATCATTTAAACAGATCAACCTGTTCATACTGTAATAGAAACTACACTATAAACATCACTTCAAAACATGCATCAGCCCAATTGGATCATTGGTTTCCTAAAGACAAGTTTCCTTTTTTAGCTTTATCATTTTTTAATCTTATTCCATCTTGCTCATCTTGTAATCATATGAAGGGTAATTCTGATAAAGATAAAGATTGGTGGAGTACTACAGCACTCGATGAATTACTACATCCATATTTTGAAGAAGCAGATCACAAATTTAAATTTGATTTCAATTTTGAGAAAAGCACAAATAATTTTTTTGTTCTCTTTAGAGATGTAGAAGGAGACAAAACTATTAAAACTCTAAAATTTAATCTTACAAAAGAAATATATCAAGCTCATTCGGAATTAGAACTTAGAGATCTTTATGATTTGAGAAAAAAATATTCAAAAAATTATTTAAAGTATTTATTGAAAATACTACACAAACATGAACCCTCCGAAGCTGAAAAATATAGAATGCTTTTCAATGTGGAAAAAAATGAGAAAGATTATCATAAACGACCATTTAGCAAATTTAAAAATGATATTATTGAAAAATTATTAAAAATAGATAATAAGAAATCAAACTTATAAAAGATAATACGTCAAGTTTTGTCGCATTATGAAAATACCTTTGATATTTAATTCTGGCTAAGTATATTATTATATAATATTTTGATGAATTTTAGATTTGGCCAATTGTTTTTTAATAGGTAATTTTGTAAACAAATTTAGGGAGTATAATTATGAAAGTAGTGTCTTTTTTTGCAGGTGCAGGGGGCTTGGATTTAGGTTTTGAGCAGGCTGGTTTTGATGTTGTTTGGGCAAATGAATATGATAAGGACATTTGGGCAACATACGAGAAGAACCATACTCATACAATTTTAGATAAGCGAAGTATTGTCAATATACCTTCAGAAGAAGTTCCTGATTGCGATGGCATTATTGGGGGACCGCCTTGCCAAAGTTGGTCAGAGGCAGGTTCTAAGAAAGGTATTGCTGATAAAAGGGGACAGCTTTTTTATGAATTCATGCGAATTTTAGCAGATAAAAAGCCTAAGTTTTTTTTAGCTGAAAATGTGTCAGGTATGTTATTACCTGCACATAAAGAAGCTCTGGAAAACATTAAACAAATGTTTACAGAAATAGGATATGAATTATCTTTTGAACTTTTGAATGTATCTGATTATGGTGTGCCGCAAGATCGTAAGAGAGTTTTCTTTATAGGGTACCGCAAAGATTTGAAACGAAAATTTGTTTTTCCTAAAGGGACTACCATAGAAAATAAAGTGACTTTAGACAAGGCGATTGGTGATTTGAAAAATACTGTATTGCCTGCTAAAGAGGGGAATTTTACCAATGGTACAAAATGTAAAGTCCTTAACCATGAATACATGATAGGTGGTTTTTCTTCCATTTATATGTCTAGAAATAGAGTAAGATCATGGGATGAAGTTTCATTTACTATTCAAGCTGGAGGGAGGCATGCTCCACTTCATCCTCAAGCACCTAAAATGACTCTGGTTGCACAAGATGTACGTGAATTTAAGAAAGGTAAAGAGAAATTATACCGTAGATTAAGTGTTCGTGAATGCGCACGCATCCAAACATTTCCGGATAATTTCAGTTTTGAATATACAAGTGTAGTGGCCGGGTATAAAATGATTGGAAATGCAGTGCCTGTGGAAATGGGTAAAATATTGGCAGAAAAAATCTCTTCAGACTTAAGTAGCCTAAAAATGAAGGAAGGATTAAATAAGTTATCAAAAGTTAACGGCAATAATGTCATAGAAAAACTACAGGAAATAGTTAATAAAGTAACCGCATAATGGCAAAAATCGCAACTCAGACTATCAATGGAAAAGCATTTGAATATGCGTTATTACTGGAATTTTACGAAAAATTAAAATTAGTAACTAAAGTTTCAATAGTCGACAATGCTTCCTATAAAACAGCTTTAAGTTGTTTTGAAAGTTTTGATGAAAAAGAAAGAAGCCAATATCGGTTAAACGCTAGTTTTTCAGTCAATTTTTTATTAGATCTAGAACCCAGACTTTCAAACGGTATCAATGAGGATGATATTTTGGAACTTGAAATTGTTGCTGATAAAGCAGGGCAGTCAGGGGATGTTCGTGATGTCTTAGCAATAAGATCATTACAAAAATGGGAAATTGGAATTTCTGCTAAAAATAACCATCGTGCGGTTAAACATTCGCGACTATCAAATGATATTGATTTTGGCGAAAAGTGGTTGGGAACTCCTTGTTCAGAAAACTATTTTACAGTGATTAATCCTATTTTTAATGGGCTGGCGCAATTACGAAAAGAGAGTAAAGCTACTAAGACTTGGGCTAGTCTTGGAGATTATCATTCAACGGTCTACCTACCTATATTAAACGCATTCAGAGACGAATTGATCGCATTAGACCGGGATAATCCAGGAGTAGTCGCACAGAAATTAGTTCAATATCTCATCGGAAATCAGGATTTCTATAAAGTTATTAAAGGAAAAGGAAAAGTCGAAATTCAAGCTTATAATCTTCAAGGAACTTTAAATTTACCATTTGGTAACGTTAAGCCAAAAGCTAAAGTTCCCAAATTAAAACTTCCGACCAGACTTATTGAAGTGGTGTATCAAAATAATTCTACAACAACATTGTTAGTGACGTTGAATGAAGGTTGGCAGATTTCATTTCGAATACATAATGCCAGCTCTAGGGTAGAACCATCTTTAAAATTTGATATAAATTTGGTTTCTTCTCCACATACTTTGTTTGTGAATACGTTATTTTTGGGATGATAAAATATATTCTTTAAATCAAAAATAAATATCTATTACAGTTTACTGTGAATTTCACATCAACTGTTTTTAGATAATTTTTCTCAAAGAATTAATGAAATTTTCAACTTCTAACGGATGATCTTTTTTCCATCTATTTAGTAATTTTGAATAGCCAGTACCAAAGTTTTTTTTATTAATTGGGTCACTAAACCAATTTTTATGAGTGCCTTTTCCTTCATGAGTATAATCTTTAAAAGAAGTAATTTTTGTGAAGTTTTTGTCATCATCCCAAAATTCATCGGTATCCGATAGATTTTTTACGAACTCATAAAATATTGTTTCAGGTCTGTCTTTAAAAGGTAAAAACACTGCCTTATTAGGAGCTTTTTTTTGAGTAAACTTTCTTTTTACATCACCATCTAAAATAAAACGAACATTTTTAAAGATTGTATGCTTGGACTCAGCCATACCGACAATAGTCATATCTGGAAATGGACCTTTTTCAACTTTAATCATTTTTTTTAAATCAGATCCATTAATGAGGTTTTTAATCCAATATTCGGCTACATCATCTTCACATACAAAATTTATTTTATCGATTGTCTCCTCTTCAGCAACTTCACTTTTGATCTTTCTTCTAATGTACTGAGCTGAAGGATTGATCAAATTTACAACCTTACTATTTTGTATGTTAAAATAGTTAATTTTCGTATCTGAACCTACTTTGCTCTCCAAATAGTCTAAAATCTCTAACGAATGTGTTGTAAAAACAATTTGAATGTTTAATTTTTTAGCATATCTAAATAAAATGTCAACTAATTTGAATTGTGCGGCTGCATAAAGTGTGGCGTCTAATTCATCAATTAACAAAATCCCTCCTTTAAATTTTGCACCTAATTTTTTCTTAAGCATATCAAAAGAGATTAATGCAGAAATTATTTGCGAGACATTATCCTGTCCAGCTGAATTTCCTAAATGGCTAAATTCCGAAGTTTGTAAAGCTAATACTTTTTTATTGTATGATTTTATGGGTTCGGGTCTAATATGTTCTCCAACAACAGCGAAAATTTCTTTTATTAAACTAGAATAAAGTTTAGAGTATTCTTCTAAATTTTTTAGATGTAATGTTGATATTGAGTTTTCTGTTGCTAAGGGAATTAATCTTTTTAATCCGAGATAGATAACAGGATGGTCTAATGCTTTTCCCCTTCCATCAAAATCTGTTCTATACCTTTCCGCTGAAATTTCAGTTTTTTTTAGATGCCTTGTCTTAATTCTTTTTTGTTCTTCAAGTAATGATTCTGATGGATTTTCGTAATGAAAAGTAATGTCATACTCTTTATTATAATCATTTATGGGGCAAAATCTGAAAACGTTTCTAAAGCTCTCTTTGTAATAACTATCTAATACTGTCTTATCTTTACCTTTATAATCGCAGAGCTGTGCAATCCATCCTAGAATGGATGATTTGCCCGATCCATTAAGACCAGTTATAATAGTCATATATTGACCAAATTCTAAATTCTGTTTTTCTATATGTCTGAAATTTTCAATATAAAGATTCTTTAGTTTTATCATTCGATTTATTTGTATAAAAGAAAGGCAAACACGAATGTACAAAATTTTGATATTTACTACACATTTTAATGAAAATTATAATAAAAGACACCGTGATAGAGGATTAGGAGGATATTTAAATACAATCTAGTGTAAAAATATATATGGTGTTTTAAAATAATAGCTCTAATACTTTAATTTAATAGCACTTCTTCAAAACATTCTTATTAGCACATTCGTAATAATTACAGAATAATTATAAAATTATTTACGAGACTGCTCTATAAATTATTTTGAGATCATCTCAAAATAATCCAGCTATGTACTTTTACAATTTAATAAAATTCTAAGAAAGATCCTCAATCACTTTTCAACGTTGGAATTCAAGGTCATCCAAAAAATCTTTATTTTTTTGTTGCCCATAAAACAGCATCTACTTATTAATTACTTGTTCTAAAAAAGTATTGATATAATATAGTTATTAAGTTTTAAAAAGAAAATATTGAAGATATTATTTTTATAGCAATCTTTTTGTCAAAGTAACGTTCAATTTATCTACATTAAGATCCTTTCTAATTACACTGATAACATTTCTCAAACTCTGTTCAAGCTTATTATGTTCCTCAATTGTGAGATCTTCGTTATTATCAAATGTTAAGGTAATAAAGTTTGTTGAATCCTGACCAAATCTAATAAGTTCCTTGTAAATATCGCTTGGAATCATTGGAAGAGCTTTAAATATAGATTTGTAATAGTCTGCAACTAAATTGTCATAAAATTCAGATTCTTTATTTAAAAACTTCTCCCATTTCTTATTTGAACCCTCGTGGTCAATCATTTCATCCATCAAATCAAAGAACGATTCAAAAATATAATTTACATGAAAAAGTAATTCTTTATATGCGAGAACTTTTTCTTGAAAAAGAAAATCTTGGTTTGACTTATTGCGATCCCTTCGATAACTTAGAGTCGCTACAATAAGTGCACAGACTGAAATTATTACGGTAAGTATTGCGAGTAGGTCTGATGGTTTCATAGGCTAAAATATTTTTTTAATACATAACAACTTCTGATGCTCAACTATTAGCTGTTATAATTAATGATGTGATCACATCAAAGTCCGAAATTTTATAATCATCATCGAAAAAAAGTCCGTTAATATATCTTTTAATAGGATAATAAAGATCTTTAGGGTATTTTCCTCCTTGCATAGTCTGGTAATCATTGGCAATACTGAATAAACCATTGTACTTGCCTCTTCCTGTATTTAAAAAACCAATTCGAGATAAATATTTTGTTATTCTATGTTTTGAAATTCCTGCAATGGGTTCCTGGGTAATGATATAATAATCTTTCACATAAAATGTTCTGATATTACCAATTTGATTACAAGAATTATCTTTAAAAGTTTCTAAAGTCGGTTTCTTATAGTAACTAACTTCTTGCAGACTACATTCTGATTTTACAACTTCTTCGAGATTTACGAAATAATCCCCATCTACTAAAAGATATTTCTTATCCCGATAAATACCTAAAATCATTTCATTAATTTCTCTTTCAGAATAATCATTAATATTCTCAGATTTCCCATATAATTTATAAGCCAAACCACTTTTTTCTGGTTGGTTGTAAATCTTATTAATTTTCGATTTTTCGATTTTTTTTATTTTTTCCATAATATATTATTTTAATAAAATATGAACTCAGATTATTTATTTGACAGAGCCCTTATTCATATTATTTATCCATTATATAATTAGTTATTAGATACTTTCAAAATATTCTTCGTCCGTTCTGAGATTCATAAACTTTTCTAAATACTTTGATTGATTATAAACATATCCTTCATAACAGATACTTTTTAAAATGAGTTTACTAATAAGCGTAAATAGTTTAGCTGAAACATATGTTAGGTATAGATTTGTTTTACTTTCATCTTGTATCGTATGTGTCTCAAGTAATATATTACCATGTAATAAATCATTCCTATGTTCAATAATTGTAATGTCATGAAAAGTTAATTTGACGCCTAGCTGTTCAAAGGGCTTTGTGAGTTTTTCATTATTTGTTAAATGTTCCTTATTAATGGGCTTATTGATTTCGTTGAGCCTTCTCTTTAATTTTAGAATACTATCATTATTCAAATAATTAGTATGATCATCAATAATAACATTGAGTTCCTTAATTATTTTCTCCTGCAATTTTTTGCTGGTTATTGGTCTTTCTAAACCTAATTCTTTAATACTAAAATGTTTAGAAAGCTGTTCAATGATTACAGCAAATGAGCTTGGAATTATTAGTAAAGATTTTATTGATGTTGCTTCTAAAATAATAATAATGGCTACAGAAAATTCTGGTTCCGTATGTATTTTATGAACTAATTTTGATAAGTTTTGTAAAGAAACTCTTGTGAGCTGATGTTTCTTATAAAGAATATTCGCAGTTTTCCTATCTATTTCTAAGCGTGAGTATGGGTTTGTAATGATTGGTCTATACAGACCTTTTATCATAGGTCTAATATTGTTAGTATAATAAAAACCACCAAAGCCATCAAATACAAACTTTTCGTCTCCTATCATGAGGCAATTAATAAATCCTATGGCTTGTTGTATAGAAAAGCAACCTTTTGAAAACTCTTCATAATTCTGTTTCTGTAAATTTTCAATAATATAATAACCTTCATTATTACTTTTTAATTGCGTAACATCATATTCCGTCTCCTTGATTTTTATGCGAAGACAATCGTAAAAATATTCTACTTCATCCCTCACGTGTGTTATGGTGTCAAATTCATTATGGAACGTGTTAATTTCGTTCAAACCAACTTTAAAAAATGCTTTGAAAATACTGTTGGTTTTAAAACCTTCAGAATGAAATTCTTTCAGCTCAATTGTTGTTTTAAAATTGATATGTTTATCTACTTTTATATTAGTACTGGAAGAAGTATTTCCAAACTTTTTCGAAACTAGAACGGTATTGTCTAAGATAAACGAAATCTTATGTTCCTCTTTTTCTCTTTGTTCAAATATTGCTTCTTTTTCAAAATTAAAAGTTTTACTTCCTCTCGAAAAATAAGCTGCATCTTCATTATTATCAATAATCTTTACCTTATATTTGGAAAGAGAACATATTTTTTCAATAAATTGTAATTCTGATTCAAAATTTTTTTTATTTTCAATTCTTGTTGTAGAGATGCTCATTTATAATTTTAATTTTAAAAAAGATTTATTAATTAATTTTGAAGATCAATATAGATATGAATCTTATTTGATTTGTGAAATGTCAATTACGTTAAATTTAAAAATATTGTAATTTAATACTTCTTTAGCGGTCTGAACTAAAGAAAATAAAGCAATATTTGATGCAGTTTTACTTAGTTTTCCTAAAGCATCATCATTGACATAGGAGTAATTGTTATATGCCATCACAAAATTAATAGTTAAATCTTTTTCTCTTATTTTCTTCAAAATGTCATCTGAATTTAAATTTTCGCCATCTGTCTTATCATTATAAATAGCAATGGTATCTTTAAGATATGTACTTCCGTCGATATTATTTATATCGTGCCATAGCCTTTGGGAAGACAGTACAATTTGATTATATAAGCTTCGCATATTTGTATTAAAACCATCTTTTACGTGTATTAAATACATGGTGCTTTTGTCATAGTACATGATGTCGCATAACTCTATATTGTCTATGAATTTTTTATCAAAAACGTAATAGTTCTTTTCACTATGATTAATATTGTAAAGATCCTCGTTGGCTTGATTCCACGGTTTTAAAATTCTTTCTTTTAACTCATAAAGCTCATAGTTGTTGATGGCTTCTTCTCTAATTTGTGACAGATAGTTATTGTCGAGTTTAAACCATGTATTATCAGTTCTAAAATATTTACCGTCATTTAACGTAATCTCAGTAACAAGATGATTATAAAAGTTATCAAATGTCTCTTCTTTAGAGTCTATTATACCTATTATCGACAGTTGATTGATTTTATCTACTATTTCTTTTCTGTCCGAAATGTTTTCTAAACTATTATAGATCTGCTTCGTAATATTAAAATAAAGCTCATCACGAGATGTCAATTGTAGATCAGTCTTTTTTTTCTTGCGGAAAAAATGTAATCTGAATGTATTACATTCATAAAATTTTTCGATCTGCTTACTATTTACAACCTCTACAATATCATATTCAGATTTTTTTATATTTTCTGGTTGATCGTGCATTAAAATATGTTCAATTATTTTTTCTAGTAAGCTATTGCGAAGGTCTTCTAATATATTAGAATCTTTAACCCTGTTAAACAAACTAAGATTTTTATAATTGCTGGTATCTCCTAAAATCTTCTCAATGGTAACGATCAATCTTTTAAGTTCTTCAAAATTTATTTTTTTTCTCAAACTAAAATATGAACCTAAATCCATTATTGAACTTTCATCATCAAGATTAAATTCTCTGAAAATTCCATCTCGCAATTCTTTTCTTATAACAACTTTTAATTTTTTCGGTATTTCAGAATATAAAAGTGAATCTTTTATTGATTGACTGTAATTAAATGTGTTACTTCTTTGCGATAGGTTTCCCGTGACTCCTCTAGTATTTATAGAGATGGTAATATCATCATTCAGACTAGCGAAATGCTGGTATAATTCTATACCAAAATAATTATCCAAGTATTTTTTAATTACTGTAATTCCTGATCCACTAGTAACACAATACAATTTGTTTTTATAACAGATAAAAAGAACATGAGAAAATTCGATTAAATCAAAATTTTGATCTTTTGCTAGCTCTTCAGGTAAGAAGTATTTCCAGTAATTTTGATCCTTAGTTTGATTATAACAGTAGCTGTAAAAATAAAAATCTTCATCTTCTATTTCTTGTAAAGGATATTTAAATTGTTCAAAATCTTTATCCGAAGCGTGTAAATGGTTTTTATGATTTTTAGTGATAATTTTTATTACATTATCTAAATCTTTATTTCTTAGTTCGTAATGCTGGAGATCAATAGAGAAAATTTTTAAATTAAATTTTAAATCTATCATGATAGTGATAATTAGATGTTTATTAGTTTTACGTACAAATTAAACTTTTTTTTTGAATTGGTTTTACGTCATCCCGTAGATGTTAATACTATCGCCAAAATTTACCTATTTATTGAAGTGAAGATTTGTCAATCTAGAATGCTCTTCAATACTTTTAGTCGTTTATAAATGTAGGCTATGCTGTCCACACAAATATATTTTAGTAAATCTCACCTTCTTGAAAAACTCTATTGTTACATCACATATATTTTGTAATTTTCCTTTGTAACCAGAAAACTCAACAATGTATATTTCAAATTTAAAGCTTTGGAACTTCCGAAAGTATGGATCTCATACTTTTGATATTGACACTCCTGATTTAATTGTTTCATTTAACAGAGGATTGAATATTCTTATTGGGGAGAATGATTCGGGAAAATCTGCAATAATTGATGCAATCAAATTAGTACTAAAGACTCATGCGTATGAGTGGATAAAGGTGGAAGAGAGTGATTTTTTCATTCAAGGAAATAAAATTTCTGAAGTATTAAGAATCGAAATCGAATTTTCTGGAATTACTAACAAGGAGGCAGCACGTTTTACAGAATGGTGTGGTACAGCTGATGAAAAAGTTATAGTTGGTGATAATGAGCAAATATTACGCAGACCTAAATTATTTCTTATATATCAGGTTCAAATAAAAGATGGGAAAATAATTCCGACTGATGTGAGAGCTGGAATGGATGGTCATGGTAACACATTGACTGCAGAAGCGAAGGAGTATATCAAGTGTACTTATCTTAAAGCTTTAAGGGATGCAGATAGTGAATTGACTGCCAAAAAAAATTCTAGATTGTCTCAAATTTTAAAAGAACACAAAGAATTCAAAATAAGGCAAACAAATGGATTACATGAATTTGAAGAACTATTTGATGTTACAAGTCATACTATACGTGAAAAGTTTAAAGAGGAGGGCGTAGGTTATAATATAAATATAAAAAAAGTTGTTGACGATTTTGTTTCTGCATTCATTGGAAACTCTTCAAAGTCATCTTTTGACTTAGGTCCAACCAAAATTAGCAATATTCTTGAAAAGATATCTCTAGGAATTGCTGATTCAAATAATTTGGGACTCGGTACAATGAATCGTTTGTTTATGGCAGCGGAATTGTTGCATCTTAAAAAAGCTAATTGGAATGGACTAAAATTATGTATGATTGAAGAATTAGAAGCACACCTTCATCCTCAAGCACAACTTAAAATCATAAATAGATTGAAAGAAGAACCAGATATACAATATATTCTTACAACACACAGTCCAAATATTACTTCACAGGCGTCTTTAGAAGATATTATAATATGTAAAAATAATAATGTTTACCCGTTAGGAGAAAAGTTTACAAAATTGGATAAGGACAATTATAAATACTTAAAACGCTTTTTAGATGTTACTAAAAGCAATCTTTTCTTTTCAAAAGGGAACATTATTGTGGAAGGTTGGTCAGAAGAAATATTGCTACCTGCATTAGCAAAAAAAATGATCTTTGATTTAACAAAAAATGAAATATCAATTGTGAATGTTGCTTCTACAGCATATTTACATTTTGCTAAAATATTCCTTAGACAGGATGGGCAGAAAATGAATGTACCTATTTCGATTGTTACAGATTTAGACAACAGACCAGATGAAAATGGAGTTTTTAAAACCTTAGATGAAGAAAGCGAAAAGGTCAAAACAAAACAAGAAAATCTTGCTATTTTAAAGACAGGATTTAACGAAACTGACATAACCTTAGAAATTGCTAAGGAATGGACTTTAGAATGGTGCTTATATAAATCATGCTTATCAAAAATTTTCAAAAATGCTGTTAGTGAAGTTCATTCAGGAACAGATGAATTTAAAAAAGATCTAAACGATAATTTTAAAGATACTTTTGAGGGAAAATTCATTAAAAAACTCTTAAAAAAAGATGGTAATTCTCCAATAGATAAGGTGGCAGTTGCAAGTGTATTCGCAGAATATTTGGAAAATGATAAAACTATTTCTAAAGAGCAAATAGAAAAAGATGAATATCTAATGTATTTAATCAATGCTATTAAAAATGTCTGCAAAAATGGAAATTAATCCTAATGATATTAGAAGGGCTGAAGAAATATTAATAGGAGGAGCTGAGTTTGATCAAGAAAGAAGAGAATTCATTCACTGTATGGAAACTCTAGATTTACTAGCAGTTCCTGGAAGTGGAAAAACAACTGCACTGTTAGCAAAACTATATTGTATTGCTCAACAGATGCCTCTCGAGCATAATCAGGGAATTCTTGTTTTGGCACATACAAATCATGCTATAGAAGAAATAGAGAAAGTACTAAAGCCTATTTGTCCTCAACTTTTTTCATATCCAAATTTTGTTGGAACCGTCCAAAGTTTTGCAAATAGATTTATTGCAAATCAAGCTTGTTTTGAACTATTTGGGAGTTATATAAGAAAAAATGATGATGAGGTCTCGAATGATGAGCTGAAAAACATGTTTTATAATATAAATTATCAATCTAAACTTAATGGATTTATTTTTAATCAATTATATTCACAGTTTTCAGTTATCAAAATAGAATATCTTATCAAATATTTCGGCTTGACACTTGCAGAAGCCAAAATCAAACTTCTTTCTTTAAAAAAAGAAAGAAAAATTAACAAGAATGGGTCATGTAATTATTTAGCTATTAAAAGTATTGCAAAAAATGATATAGATCCAATAAATTCCTTTTTGAGAAAGGTGCATGATGAATCAATTACAAAATTTAAGAATGAAAAGCAGACTTTTTGTTTAAGATATAAAATTGATTTTATAAAAAGCAAGTTCACATCAAATTCTGGGGATTTAAGTTTTGGGTCTGAATCAGGAACTGAATTATTAAGTTATTTTACAAAAGCATTTAAAAATGGTATTTTGCGATACAGTGATTCAATAGCACTCTCTCTTTATTATCTAAATGTAAATAAGGAGTTAATTTCCATCTTACAAAATAGATTTAAGTATGTTTTTATAGACGAAATGCAAGACCTAGATCAAGATCAAGTAGATATGATCGAAAATATTTTTTTTAATGAAAAATCAAATACTGTTATTCAAAGAGTTGGTGATAAGAATCAAGCAATTTATTCAAATGTATCTGTCGTAGATGAAATTGTTTGGAAGACTAGGAAAGAAATATCACCTGAAATATTTACTAAAAATTTCAGTCTGAATAATTCGTATAGGCTTTCTCCAATTATTGCTAATCTCGTTGATGGCTTCGTTTTAGATAGGGAAGAAGGATATAAAGTTATAGGAATATCTAATAATCAAAATTTAAAACCATATTTACTGGTTTATGATAATGAATCTGATGCAGATAAATTAAAAGATAAATTTATTTCTTTAATAAAGCATCATGGATTAGAACAGAATTCAAAAAATGTGGAGCGAGGTTTTCATATTGTTGCATGGACGACTGATAAGGAAGAGGATTCTGATAAATGGTATTTACGAAAATTATTTCCTGAATATTCTAAAGAAAGTAGACAGAAAAAAGAAGATTTTGATTGTCTAAGGAAATATGTTTTTTTATTTGATCAAAATAAAAAAACTCTTGAATCAATCAGAAAATCACTCTTAAATGGCATTATTAGGATATTACGTATCGAAAAGATTTATATTCATGAAAAAACTGAGAAGCATTATCGAAAATCAAGTCTTATTAGGGTTTTAAAAGATACTAATGAAACATTTTATCAGTATTTCAATCAAAAATTATTTGATTGGAGTTATTCGATTGTTGTTCATAAAAATTATGAAGATATCTTTGTTCAATATTCTACATTTATAGAAGATGAACTCAGTAACGTTTTGTCCAATTTTTCAATTATAAATTCAAGTAGTTTTATAAATATGGAATATGATTATGTTGCTACAGAAAATTTCAGCAATAATAAAACTTGCATAGGTGAACTTCAAATTAAACTAGGATCAATACATTCAGTGAAGGGTCAAACACACTGTGCTACAATGTATTTAGAAACTGATTATTACAATGTTGAAACACATAAACTGAATGTTGAAATAGTTTCTAAAACTAAAAAAAGAAAACAAGTTTTGGGAAGAAATCCTTTGTTTTTTCAAGAGCAAAATTTTTCTCACTTAAACAAGGCTCGTTCAAACGAAACTTTAAAAATGATGTATGTAGGTTTCTCCAGACCAACTGATCTTTTATGTTTTGCAGTAAGGAAAGAAAATGTTGTAAATGATTTAAAAAAATATAGAGAATCAGGATGGAATATTCAATTTGTCGACGATGACCTGTAGTAAGCTATTATTAGGGAATGAGAAATATTTAAATGAGAAATATTTATAGCCGTGCTACAAATTAAATTTAACTGTGTTGTAAAATGTACTAATATGTAAATTCCAGTGATATTGACCACCCAATTCCAATTCAAAGTGACCAGGTAATTTCGGTTTAAATTGACCACCCTTAATTTTGATAAAAACTCTTGCTTTTCATGTGTCA
>NZ_LMQN01000007.1 GCF_001425355.1 Chryseobacterium sp. Leaf405 | reverse complement strand
ACAGGTGGTCATTTTGGACCGGAAAGTGGTGGTCACTTTGCTCCGAAATTAGTGGTCAATTTACTCCGAAATTAAGTGGTCAATTTGACCGTCTTTTCCATTATAGAGTACGGATAATAAGAAATAAGATTATTCAGAAACTTTTCATCTTCGACTATATCAAGACCTAAATTTATTCTATGCTGTAATACATAAAAAGGTTTAGATGTCAAAGATACTGAAGTCCCATTATTTAATCTGACTGACACATATAAGTTTTCAGGAATAGTAGATATAAAATTTGAGATATAGAATAAAAGATGATTTCTCCATTTAGAAATTTCATACTCGTAGTCTTTTTTTTCCTCATCATATGGCGGGGCTAACATACCTATACCCCATTTAAGAATATTTTCATTCCCAATTTTTTCAATTTCAGAATTAAGATAAACCTTTATTAACGTTCCTGTATGTAATATTTTTTCTGTATCGATTAGTTCCGCCTCTTTATAATAAAAATTACCACTTACTCCATTAATAACACATGAAATATATCCATCTGTTTCTGTCTTGGTAATAATCTCTATAGTGTGCCCAATCATAAAACAAGATAATATGCCTATACCGAATTGAGAGGTCGGAGTAAAATCACCTTTCCATTTAGCTTGTTCTTTATAAAAATCAGGAGAATTATAGTAGGAATTACCTACATTTAGTAAATATTTTTCTATTACTCCTTTGTTCATTCCTGTGCCATTATCCAAACAATAGATAAAATCTCCATCACCATTTTCCTCAACACCAAATTCAATCCTCCCTATCCTAGGTGATTCAAGTAAATTACTTTTAGCAATCATACATTTACATGCATCTAAAGAATTTTGATAAAGTTCTCTTAGACAAGCGTATTCATCTTTGTATAAACCAACTCCTTTCAACAATTCTAATATTTTCTTTTGATTTAATGAGAATCCAATCCCCCTTTTTGGTAGAAACTTAGATTCATCATTAACAATATTATCTCTATCAACTTTCTCCCCAAGATCATTTAAATATACAGTGTCCCATTTTCTTTGTAATCGGAAATAATTTTGAATTTCCACATCAATCCAATCTATGTAATTATGAAGTTTAAAATAATCATTCGGTCTATCACAATAAGCACTATAAGAAATCACTCCATTATCAATAGAATAATTAGCCCCACTTTGTTTCACCATCCATTCTTGAAAACTATAATCAGATTTAAATATTTTAGAAGATAATAGAGAAATTGGCGCTCTATCAAAACTATAATGTATTACATCTGCCAATCTCAGCATCATTGCAACCATCTGGAGATTGGTAGATTGAGAACCATAGTATTTTACGTTTTTATTAAACTTTTCTAGATAATCAATATTTTCGCCATGTGCCCTGCAAACCTCAGCTAAATCATGTGAAAGTTTTTTACCTAACGCAGAAGGTTGAATTTGGTTACTAAATTCACGTTCTAAGTTCTTAATGTATTGCTCTGCTCTTTTATGATGAGTTATTCTTATGAAATCAACTCTTATATAATCATTAATATCTTTAAATTTCTGCAGAGTATCAGCACTTCCTAACTCTTTTTTAAATCCATTTCTGAACTCTTGATATTCTATAAATAGTTCAGTTAAATATTTAATAAAATCTTCCTCATTTTTATGGATAAATATCCACTTTTCAGATCCATTAAAGCTGTTATATAAAGATTTTTTCTTGGATTCGATTAATGCTTTGCCATCCGAGAATTTATAAGGAGATTTGGCATCATTCTTAATTGTAAAATCATTATCAAAAAACTTTTCATTACCCTCTGTAAGTTTCATTGTATTAATTTCAAAATCTGAAGGAGCCATACCTGAATCATGCAGATAGGCAGATAGGTATAGTAAAAATAGTTCGTAACTTGATAAATCTTGAATTGTATCACCCAAAAGTTTCTCCATGTTTTCAATAACCTTTTCGCTATGATTTTGATCATGTATATCGAATTCAGGTAATACAGCAACAATCCTTGATAAATGAGATTTGGCTTTTTCAGCTAAATCGTGTGCTAGAGTATATAATTTTAAATCAATTTTAATATTATCTTCGGCTGGAATGTTCTCACTTCTTTTTTTTAGTTCGTCAATCAATTTCATGTAATTAGTTTAATGTTACAGTATAATATGTAAACATATTAATTTATATATTTGCAATCAAGAACATTTACGAAAAATAAAGCGTTAGCTATTTATTCTTGTTACTGAAAACTGGTAATTTAAAGATACACGAGATAAATAGACCTAATGCCCATGCTTTGGCGTGGGCTTGGTTTATTTGTGTATCAGGTATACCAGTACCTCAGTAACAGTAAGCCTAAGTCCCACGCTTTCTGTTTAAATTAACCGTCACTTTGGGACTGAGTGATACATTAAATCACTTATGAAAAAACTTATCTTTTCCGTATGTATTTTGCTTGGACATCTTTGCTTTTCTCAAATAGCAACCAAAAAGTTTAACTCATTCCAGAACCGATATGAATATTTTGATTCTAACGGGAATATGATTGGTTATGAAAAATACAACAGTTTCTCAAAACAATGGGAATATTATACAACAAATAATACTTCTCAATCTAGGCAACCGACACAATACAGAGATCCACAACAGTTAGACATTTCTGCATTAGGAAATGCTATGACGGCGAAACAAAATAATTATAATTACAATGTACAGCAATTACAAAACGCTGTTAATACTATCTCTGATCAAATCAAAAACTTAGATTTATCGTACGAACAGAGGAAACTTATTTATGATACGTTTCAACAAAATTGTGTTAATGAGATTAACCGTACTCGAATAAATTATTCTTCAGCAAATGAAACTAATCGCGTGATACAATGGCTGTATGATTCATTGAATACAATTATAAAAAATGTTACTTCTACTTATGTATCAAAAAATGAAACTTCAGAACCAACCAACCCTACGAAACAAGTAAAAACATACACTGGTGAGCAGGAGGTTTTTACTAATAGTCCCATATATGATAAACCTGAGAATGGCAAACAAACTGGATATTCAATCAATAATAAAGTAATTGTTATCGAAAAGTATAATGACAGCACTTATAAAGTCCAATCAGGCTATTTTGAGGGCTACATGTGGGTTGGTCATTTTAAGAACTAATGAGTATATTTTTTCAAATAATTAAGCCTTGACCAGTTGTTCAAGGCTTTTTTGTTAGGTTCATATACAAAATCTTTGAATAATGTGATCTATTTATGTAATAAAATATAGTAAAAATACGGATAGTCAAGTCACAAATTTTAATGATATTGTACTACGAATATAGATGATAATGATAAAAGTTATAAAAGTTTGTAAATTTGATTTCAACTAAACAATAACCAAAAAATTTAAATTAACAATTGAGAAAAAAATGCACATAAGAAAAGTATATATTGAAAATTTTAAAAGTTTCAAAGGGGAATTTCATATAATATTAAATAAAGGGATCAATATACTAGTTGGTAATAATGAGGCTGGTAAATCTACAATTATTGAAGCTATTCATCTTGCTCTAACAGGCTTATACAATGGTAAGTATTTAAAAAACGAATTATCCCAATATATTTTTAATAATGAAGTCGTAGAAGAATATATCAATAGCTTAGAAGAGGCAAACACTGCCCAAAGCTTACCAGAGGTAGTAATTGAAATTTTTATTGAAGGAGATAACGTTGCAGAATTTGAGGGAGATTATCATGGAGAAAAGCCAAATAAAGCCAGCGGTTTTTCACTAAAAATTTGCTTTGATAATAAATTTCAAAACGAATATGAAGAACTTATAAAGATTGGAGGAATTAAAACATTACCAATTGAATATTATAACATCCTATGGTCAACCTTTTCTCGTGACGAAGGAATAACAACTAGGTCTATTCCTATAAAATCTGCTCTTATAGACTCGGCCAGTAATAAGTTTCAAAATGGATCGGATATTTACATCTCAAGAATTATAAAAGAATTTTTGAGTTCAAATGAAGTTGTAGAAATTTCTCAAGCTCATAGGCAAATGAAGGAATTTTTCATGGGTACAGAAGCCATCAAAAAAATAAATGAGAAGATAAGAACGGTGTCTAAAATTTCAGATAAAAAAGTAGAACTATCCGTAGAACTATCATCTAAGAATGCATGGGAAAACAGTCTAGTTACCTATTTAGAGAACATTCTATTTCATTATATTGGAAAAGGTGAACAATGTTTAGTAAAAACAAAGCTTGCTTTAGGTCATAAAAAAGCAAAAGAAGCAAATATAATATTACTAGAAGAACCCGAGAATCATTTATCCTATTCAAAATTAAATCAGTTAATCAATGAGATAAAAAACGACAATGAAGATAAACAGATTTTAATTTCTACTCATAGTAGTTTTGTTGCAAATAAATTAGGGCTTGAGCACTTAATATTACTTAATAATAAAAAGACTTTAAGATTAAATGATCTTTCATCAGATACAAAACTTTTTTTCGAGAAATTATCTGGGTATGATACATTACGATTAATTCTTTGTAAAAAAGCCATATTAGTTGAGGGGGATTCAGATGAATTAGTCGTACAGAAAGCATTTATGGTAAATAATAATGGAAAACTTCCAATTGAATCTGCTGTAGATGTAATTTCAGTGGGAACTTCCTTTCTAAGATTTTTAGAGATTGCAGAAAAACTAGGAATTAAAGTTTCAGTAGTTACTGATAATGATGGTAACGTTAATGCATTAAATAAAAAGTATAAGGCGTATTTAGGTGATAAAGCTAAAGACGGGATTGAAATTTGTTTTGACAGTGTAATAGATAGTGGAAATTTGAAAATAGGAGATAAAAATTTTAATTATAATACTTTAGAACCCAAATTTTTAAAAGTCAATAATCTTAAAAAATTGAATAAGATTTTCGAAAAAGACTTTAAGACAGATGATGAAATGCATATTTATATGAAAAGTAATAAAACTGAATGTGCATTAAAAATATTTGAAACGCATGATGAATTAAATTATCCTCAATATATTTTAGATGCAATTACAACAAAATAATAAACTAATTATAGCTGCTGCAGGTTCTGGTAAAACAACCTTTCTAATAGATGAGGCGATTAAACAAAAAAAGGAAAAGGTTTTAATTACAACTTTCACACAAGCTAATGAGTCAGAAATAAAAAGAAAATTTGTGACAAAGAACAAATGCATTCCAGAAAATATAACTGTCCAAACTTGGTTCTCTTTTTTATTAAAACATGGTGTAAAACCTTACCAAGGGGCACTATTTGAAAAAAAAATTAATGGACTTATATTAGTAAATGGTAAATCTGGGTTGAAAGCATATTCAAGTCCTTGTGAAAAGTGTAAGAAGGAAAACATCGTAAAAGAAGAATGTACCAAATGTAAAAAGCCTATATATTTTTCAGAGGAAAAAAATTTTGAACAGCATTATTTTTCAAAATCAACTAAAATTTATTCTGATAAACTTTCAAAGTTTGTTATACGAAGCAATGAAAAGTCTAAAGGGGAATTAATAAATAGAATCTCTAAGATTTATTCTCATATATTCATCGACGAAGTTCAAGATTTGGCTGGTTACGATTTAGAATTGCTCAAACTACTTTTTAATAGTTCATCTCAAATATTAATGGTTGGTGATCCTAGGCAAGGCACTTATGTTACTAACATTTCTGCAAAAAATAAACAGTTTACAAAGTCGAGTATTGTTCATTTCTTCCAAGATCAAACAATGAAAATTAATACTGATAAAAAATCATTATTAATAAATTACAGATGTAATAAAGCAATTTGCGACCTATCAAATGATTTATTTCCAAAATTTCAAAGAACAGAGTCTGGAAATGAAATTATTACTGGACATGATGGTGTTTTTTTTATTAAGGAAAAAGATGTTGAAAACTATTTATTAAATTTCAATCCTATGCAATTAAGAGATAATAAAAGAAAACTTGTTAATGAAAATTTCAAAGTCATGAACTTCGGAGAATCTAAGGGATTATCTTTTGATAGAGTATTAATTTATCCTACCCAACCATTTTTAGCATGGCTTGTTGATAATAAATCAGAGTTAGCAGAAACAAGCAGATCTAAGCTTTATGTAGCTCTAACTAGAGCAAGATATAGTGTTGCTATCGTAAATAATATTGAAACTGAAGGAAATCAAATTAAACATTATAAATTAATATAAATTATGAATGTTAAAATTATAAATAAAAATTGTGATTTTGAATCTCCTTACTTAATTGAAGAATTTGCAGATAGTTCCATAGAGATCGATTCCAATTTTAAAAGAATCATTACCGCTCAGTCAAAAAAACAAACCCAAGACATACTTATACAAGATATACAAAATGAATTAAGAAATTTCAAATGGCTAATTTTAGGTAAAGTACAAGTTGAAATACATTGGTTTATTGATGCAGTAGAAAAACAAGAAACTGATAAAATTGGAGATTTAGATAATATTACCAAACCTCTTTTAGATTCGTTAACTGGGCATTCTGGGGTTTTAATTGATGACTCTCAAATTAATTCTTTCCATTCAACATGGACTTCAAAAAATGGAACTATCGAAGGAAACATAGTCAAGATTATAATAAATTTCAATAATGACTATTCAATAATGAAGGAAAACTTATGTTTTATTCAAACTGGATCAGCTGTATACATGCCTTTGAATATTGATTTAGATAATGAGCATCAATTGCAAATAATGAAATTCTTCATTGGAATCATGAAAGCTAAAAGAATTTTAAGTGATTCGTTTAAAAAAAATGCTAATGCTAATTTAGAAAGACTTTTAATTTATTCTGAATATGAATTTCACAGAACGAGACTTGTGGGATTTGATAAAAATCGAATTTTGACCAGTACAGCTTTTGAAGAAATTTGTAACAAAAAAAACATTGACATTTCTAGTATTTTAAACACATTAAAGAACATTAATTTATAAAATTTAATTCTAATAAGTTATGAATGAAAAAGCTAAACCAACTATAACTGAATTTTTTTTGGAAAAAGTTAACAATACTTATGATAAGAACGGTCAACATCTGATTTATAATTTTTTTTTAATTTTCTCTAGGTTTGAATGTGCATTAAAAGAATCTGGTTATCATAATAGGTCGGAAACTAAACTTCAGCCTGATTGGGATGGGTTTATAATATCAATAAGAGAAAATTTCAACCCCTTTACAAATCAAATATTGGAAGAAGCTGTAAATTATCTAAAAAATAATCCACCTAAAGTACAAATATTCTCAGATGGAAACCTTGAATGGAAACCTAGAGTTGGTGATATAAACCAACCACTTATTAATAAACTTTCTTTATCAATTAGAGATGTCAGAAATAATTTATTTCACGGTGGAAAATTTAACGGTAATTACAAAGAGGATGAATCTCGGAATTACATTTTATTAAAAAGCGTAATTGTTGTGTTACAGGAATGGTTAAGCCTAAATGATACTGTAAAGGAAAATTTCAAAAATGATATTTAAAATTTTGTAAACTTTATAAAATCCTGCATGATAATAAATAATTTAACTAGGGATAATCATTTAAAATATCTAAATGAAATTTTTAAATCAGCAAAAAAGATTTTTATAATTAGTCCATTTATCACAAAAAATATAAATCTTATTAATTTTGGTGATTTTTCTCATTTAGAAAAGATAACAATAATTACAACATTAAAACCTTACGATGTAGATCAGTATTCAAAAGTCTTATATTTTAAACAACTATATAATATTTTGAATCTTAAAAACATCGAGTTTGAAATTCAGATTGATAATTCGCTTCATGGAAAAGTTTTCATTGCTGAAAATAATAACAGTGTTAAAGCAATCATAACATCCGCAAATTTTACTGATAGTGGTCTAAGAATTAACAACGAGTGGGGAGTTTTAATTAATAATTTCATAGAAATTAATAAAATAAAAAATGGAATAATAGAAAATGTAAAGCATAAAAGTTTAAATGAACTCAATATTGATTCATTTCTTAAAAAGATAGAACAAACACCTATAACTCAAAATGTAAATGAATTATTAACATTGAACTTATCCTTATTACTTGAAAATAAAGATAATTACTTTGACCTGAATAATAAAACAACCTTTTGGCTGAAACCTATTGGTGTCACCGATGATTTAGTGCCATTAACTCAAAAGTTTGATTTAATAGATAGTGATTTGCATTTTTCCAAACGGCCTAGCGGTATAAAAATGGGAGATATTATAGTCTCTTATGCTGTTGGGCATTTAAAAATTCTTTCCATATCTAAAGTAAATTCTGAAATAAAAAATGTAAATAAGGAAAGTCGATGGCCCTTTTATATTGTTGGCAAAAATCTTACTCCAAATTACGGGAGGGAATGGATGAAAAATAACATAACAATATCAAATCAAAAAAGTTTATTTCTATCTCAAACATCATTCAATATTACACCAAGTGGTAAGAACACGTATGGAAGTCTAATGCAAGGGGCTGACAAGTTAAAAATCACACAGGAATTTGGAAAATATATATTAGATAAAGTCTTCAAAATAGATTATGAATTACAAAAAATCTAGACAATATCCCGATTATAAAAAGACATTTCTAAGCTATGCTACCAAAAGATGAACTTTCCCTGTTAAGAAAAAGTTTGGAATCGAAGGAGAGCTTCCTGCCTTTGCTCCAATTCTTTGTTAAAAAGTCTACTGAGGAGATAACAGAAAAAGAAAAAAATCCTGAAAATCAACTTAATTATTCAAATTTTTACTCTATTTATACAGAAAATTATTCGAAATTACATGCTGACTTGATTTTTGAAAACTGTCAATCACCAATAGAAAGAATTTTCATTAGTTCACTACTTCTTTTATTCATAAAAAATAGAATTCTTGGGTTTTCTATAACTCCACGTCTACCTGATATAGAAGACAGTATGAGAAATTACCGTAAAAACCATAAGGCAATTTTAAAACTCATTAATAATTATAAAAATACTACAGGGGATTCTAATTTAACAAATTTTAAAACATTCTTCAAAGAAACGTATATTAATGTGGGAAAATATACTGAAGTCGATTATTATGAGGTGTGGGAACATTATTATATCGTTAAGAATTTTACTTTTAACTCCTATCACATTACACTACAACCCGAATTTCCAAATTTCAAAATCGACAATAAAAGTATTAGACCTGATATACTAGTTTGGTGCCCAGGAAATAAAAAAATAAAGCTTATTGTAGAATGTGATGGCTTTCAATTTCATAGTTCAAAGCAGTCTTTTGAAAACGATAGAAGAAGAGATCGCCTTTTAAAATCAAACGGTTATGATGTAATAAGATATTCTGGAAGTGAAATTTTTAGAGATCCAGTAGGTGTGAGTGAAGATTTATATAATTTTTTGAAAAAATATAATGAACGTAAGTTTTAATTAATTACAAGGCTTTATATTTTAAGAACTAGAAGGTGACTACTTTTCTTTTTAATTCATTTAATGAAAATATTTCAACATTTTTAATATTCCCAATCATATTTAAAGGAAGCTTATATGAGGACACTAGAATTGATTTAACTTTAAAATCAGTAAAATCATATTTGAATTCAATAGACATTTTTTTAAGATTATTTTCTAACCATATCCTCCTGTTATTATGTAATGGCAGTTTATCTTCTACATAATTTTTGATATTAGTTGTGAATTCATATATTATTTTTGCTTGTTTAGTATTTTTACATTCAATGGAGTAAATAATTTTTTTATTCTTATCAAAAGCTAAAATATCAATATCCCCATAGTTCTTATCAGCTATTTTATGATTTATATTAAATTCATACGGAATTATTTCTAAATTGTTATATTCATTTTTCAACCATTCATAAACCTCTTTTCTAAACTGTGTACCCTTAATCTTATTTCTTTCTGCTTGAAGTTTAGCAAGTCCTTTTAGTTTTTTATCATATTTAATAGTTCCATCCATAAATTTCGCCAAATAGTTTTCACTTGAACTAGATAAATGCCTTGCACTAATTATATAACATTCATCAACAAAGACAATTGGTCTTATCAAATAAGATAAAGATCTATTATATCTCCAAGGCTGAATATCTGAATATTGATAATTTTGTGGAGGTTTACTGATCTCACCTCTCGACGTTAAAACAAAATTATTTATGAACCCATGAATTTCCTTTTCCGTCAATTCACATTCCTGCTTTAAAAAGAGATGAAAATCAGAAGTCTTAAATACATATACGGATACTTTATTTTCTAAAATAAATCTAGATAGTTTATCATATGTTGCAATGATTTTAAATAGGGCTATTCCAAGGTCTTCATCATATATCTTATTTATTTTATTATAATAAGCACTTTGGTCACTATGATCTTCATATATATCAGTAAAATAGTTTATAGAATCTATATGTTCATCCTTTTTCATTTCTAAATTATACTGATTTACTTTATTATGAAAACTATAATTAATACCAAGTCTCTTTGATGGTAATATAGACATATCAGGATCATTAAATTCAAATTTAATTGAATCTAGCATATTTCCAAAAAAAGAAATCTCATCTAGCAATGATGTAAGAAAATCTATGTCGTTATCATTTGGCATTTTAGTCCCAAGATGTTTTTCGGCCAATATAAACTCAATTAATCCGCGAGTAGCATGTCTTGTCCTAACATTTCTATTATCTTTTTCTAAAAAATCATTAAAGGCATCAATATGATCTTTAAAACATTCATAATATGTAACCATCCTTATTTTGCTAAATGAATGTTGATGTAGTAGAGATTCGTTCCGTAACATTACAAATTGTATTAAATCGATTGTATTATAATTGACCAAGATATCTGATACTTTGTCTATTAATGTTTTGATAATAAAATTACAAATCTCAATCTTTTTGTCTCTAGTATCAAATGTTGTTGAAATATTTATATTACCCCAACTAATTAAATTTTGCAAAATTATTGATGTGTCAGCCTCCTCCAAATATCTTGGCTGAGGAATAAATCTATTATCATATCTTATGTTATCATAATTATCATAAGCAATTATCATTTTAGCCATACTTAATGGCATAAATTCTGAAAAAATTGTATCGATATTATCTTGAGAGAGAGAAATATCATCATAATTTAAAAGATCAGATATACCTATTAAAACAGTTTGCAACAATACTTTTTCTCCAGAATTATCATTTTTTTTAAATAAATTATACATGGCAAATGGAATATCAATTGATATTTTTTTTACTTCATAATCTATTATATAATCTAAGCTCGATTTTGAAAAGTCTTTTATGTGATTAAAATCAAAACCATCCAAATTATGGAATGCAACATCAAATCTCAGTTCTACATTTATTGGATATTTATAATTATCAATATAATTTTTCAATTCTGGATAAAATTTATTTAACCAATAAAGAATAGAATCTGCAAAGTTTTTAGTTAGAGAATCATATCTTAAAGTGCTAGTAATCCATATAGGAAAATTATATCTTTCTAAAACAATTTCAAGCCATCCATTAATAAAATTTTCAGATAAATAAATTGGTGCGTAAGTTTCGGTTCTTGTAACTGATCGAAAAACTAAATCTCCGTTTAACTCATAAAACAAAACCACATGTTTATCAGTTTTCTGTATAGCATTTATAGCCTGAGCACCTTGAAGTTTAAAATCAAAATGTATAAGCTCTGGGGTCGCTTTATCATTAGGTAAAAATGAATAATTATTTTTTTGATACCAATAATATTTAACAAGAATATTATATAAATTAGGAATTAGAATACTTTCTTTATTTCTTATATCATCTGCAACTAAATATTTCCATATTGATAATCTATTTAGATCCCATAGTACAATTAGAATATTTAACTCCATTAAAGTTAGCATGAATGAGTATTTAATACCATTTATTTTTTTTTGCTCAATATAACCAAAACCTTTTTTATCAAAAATTCCCACTAGTGTAATGTAAATAAACTCATCACTCTTATTTTGACTTTCTACAAAATCAATAATAGTTTTTGTATTAAAGGTAGAGTCAGATACTCTATATTCCACAATTGCGAATTTATTAGTATCAAATTGAAATATATCAAAATGTTCAAAATGATCATTAAGAGTCCAAGACATTTTAAGAAATGTTTTAATTGACATATATCTAAAATGATCATAGAAAGTTGCCTCAAATTTTTTCAACTCATTATATTTCTTTAACTTACTAACTACAAATTGGTTTAGCACATGCATTTCGGCAGATGGTAAATACAAATAGTACATTCCATTATAATTAATAAATGGTCTCTTTAGTAAATCTAAATCAAGTATATCATCAGTTGAGTTAAGAACTTTTATATCTAATAAAAATTCATTGATTATATTTTTATCTATTTCATTATCAATGCAGATTTTATCAATACTCTCTGGTTTAAAAACGAATAAATCTTTATAGTTCTCTAAGTTTTCGTTAGAAGGGAATTCTAATACTTCATTGTAATTCTCAATAAATTCGTTTCTTTTTATGTTAAGTTTAAGTGCTATTTCATGATGAATATGCAAAAGAAATTTTATACCATCAAAAATTTCTTTTTTACATTCAGATGATATTTTATCATTGTCAGAAATTATGCTATCAATTATATATTGATTTATCTCACGCGTATTATCTGTAATCCCAGTAAACACCAAATTATTTCCATTGAAAAACATTATGTTTTCAACAAAGCAACATTCATTAGGATCTTCATGTTCAAGCGGTGGAAAATTTTTCTTTACAACATTTCTGAGAATTTCATAATTAATAGCATCATGATTCGTATTTAAATTCTGTAAAATAACTTTTTGTATATTCTGAAGTCTTAATATTTTCGAACTATTCTCTGGTAAAACCTGTAATAAAGCAAAAATTTTCAGCAATTCTGTTGAATTATTATTATTTATATATGTCGATAAGTTAAATTTAGTATCATTATTCCCTTTTATACCACAGCAGAATTTTATCTTTTTCCCACTTCCACAATTACATGGATCATAAATGTTTTTCATAAATTATATTTATAAAAATATATAACTTTTCTTCTAATAATTAAAATTAATATCATATGAAATTATCTTTTGTGCTCAAATTACCAACCTTTTTGAGTCATATTCGAAGCATATCAAATCTAATTGAATAATATAACTATTAATTTTTAAGATTTCCTGTAAATCATATTTCATTAAATCATCTAAATCTTTCAATAATGGATTCATTTGACAAATTTTTTAAATAATATTTTTTGAGTTATTGCAATCTGAATTTGCCCATAGTCTAAATCCTGTAAAATCTCTTTTTTCAATTTAGTATAATATTTTTGAACAGTCTTTGGATCTTTAATAGCTACTTTTGCCAATTTTTTTATGGTCATTTTTCCATGTAAATCAAGATCCCAGTTTTTCATTACTTCCAAAAGCTCTGATTGAGTTTTATTTGTTCTATCTTGATGAACTTTTTTAATATTCAGTCTTCTTTTTTCAGTTGGTGTAAAGTTTTTGGACTTGTCATAAATAAATCTTCTTTCAGCATTTAGGAAAGGTTCAACCTCATTTAAGTTTTTATAAATCTTATTAACCGTTGTCTCAATTTCACGATTTTCAAGGGGCGGACTCATTTTGCCGTAATTAATTGCATACAGATATTTTAGTATCAAATCTTTGTCCGCTGTTTTATTCAAGGCAATTAACTGATATGCTATGCTTTTTAGGATATTTTCTCTTTCTCCTTCAACTATTTTTCTGAATGGAACATATATTAATGAATATTTAAGCTTATTCTCCCTACCAAAATCATACAAACCGTTTTCATCAAAAATAATATCATAGTGTTGCAGTAACTCATCTAAATTGTTAAATCTTAATTTATACCCAATATAATCATACCCTATTGTATTAGTTTTTAAAATAGTATTATATTGGGTACTTTTTTCTGTATCTATTGTCAAATTATCCTGCACAAGTTCTACAGACTGCGTAGGCATCATTTCCGCAACAGGAAAAACCTCTACATTATCATTATGGTAAGCATTCGGGTCGTATGATAATACAGTAAGCCTATCAATTGATACTGCATATTTATCAAAAGGTATATCCAGTAGCTTTGCAATCTCCTGAGTGACAATCTTAAAGTTATCAGGTGTTAAACCATCCACTTTTACTACTAAAGTTAATCCTGTATCGGATAAGCTTCTCCAATAAGCACATACATAAGCTATATTAATATCAAAATTCTGCTCAGTCATATTATCAACATCAATATACAGATAGCCTGTTGATTCCACTACGTTTTTTCCTGTAATATAGCTATCCGAAAAGTTAAAATTTATGGTAATTGCAGGAAGTTTATGGATTTTTATTGTCTTATACTCCTCAGAACCTCGCTCTAAAGTTCGGGCATATTCAACCTTTCTAAGATGTTCGGGTGGTGGATTACGGATAAATTCTACTACTTCTTGAATATTTTCGAATGAACCTGTAATAGCACGATTAGTACAATAATCTATTTTATTTATCATAATGTTATAAAAAAAGGCATAGCGAGAGCTGTACATAGCTTTTTTGCCATGTCTTTAGAGTATTTATTTGGTAAAGTTTTAGTTGATTTTTGAGGAACTTACAAGGCTTTTACGGTATGCGCATGCAGAGTTGTGCGATGTCGTAGTAAAAAGATTTTGTTTTCCCAGCCTTGTACCCGTGTGTATAAGGTTATTGTTCCATGATAAATACAGCATACTTGCCATTTAGTTTTTGAGATAATTTATTTTTATCTTTTGTCATAATAAAATATTCAACTTCATCATCTCTTAAAAGATGCAAACCGTTATGAATATCATTCACATATTTTGGTTCTTGTGTTTTAAATTTATCAGTATGTTTTTGCTTTGATTCGCATTCTAACATGTCATAAATTTCTGAAATAATATTTATTTCATTTACTCCTACTTTCAATTTTTCCTGAACCTGATTATATGCAGTAGTTATACTTAAATTTCCATTCATCATTTGCCTGATAATACCATAGAAGCCACTATTTATTACACTTCTATATCTAGCTGTGGTAGTTCTACCAATACCCGCCAATTTGGAAATTTCCAAAATAGTATCAATTTTATCTTTCACATTATCACCTCTACCAGCTTTAGAAAGATTTTCTTTTGCTTTTTTTACAATAGTTTCTTCATGTAAACAGGCAAATTTTAATTTTTCCACAGGCGTAAGATTTCTTCTCTGACATTGATTTTTAACCATCCAAAACTGAATATCTGAAAGAGTTTCAAAATCTTCTTTGATTTCTTTTGTTGGAAAATTCGATATTTTAAGTTCTATACAGGCTTTTAACCGTGAATGACCGTCAAGAACAAGTTTGATTCCGTCCCCTAGGGTGTAATACAAAATAGGATTATGAACACCGTTTTGCTTAATGTCGTGCTTTAATTGATTGTATGTTGCTGAGTCAGCTATTGAAAGGTGAGCTTGTAATTCCCAAATAGTAGTAAGGTTTCCGTGTTGATAGATAACGTAATATTCGTTGTTGAATAATTGTATTGTTTTTGGTGTCATAAAGTTGTGTTTTTTAAAGATTCAGTAGGATTATTAAGATAAAGTTTGCCATCGAGCATACAGCCTCCTTTGGCACGGTAAGGGTGATGTTTATTGATAGTTGGATCATTCGGATCAGGATTAAACTTCACCTTTCCCCACTGTTTAAAGAAAAAAGACACATTGTGATCTTCACAATTTTTCTTGATTTTAAGTGCCCATTCTTTTTTCATAGGTCTTATGTTACCCGATCCACTTTCACCACCTACAATTACCCAGTCAATTCCTGTCAAGTCAAGATCTGGTAATTCTTCGATCAAAGGTTCTATTGAAAGAAACTTATTTTTTGCTCCGCATTCTCTCAATCGGTCTATTTTTCGTACACTTACAACACTCCCTACAGAGACACCCATCCAAATATTATCTGTCCAAGTTAGCTGATCGGATAATTTCAAAAGATTATCATCCCTCTTGGTCAATACCTGATAGGTATGTTTTAGGTTTCTATTCATGGTTTGAAATATCTTTTTCAGAAATTCAGGGGTACAGTCTTTATGAAATAGATCTGACATACTATTTACAAATACCATAGCAGGTTTCTTCCAACGATCAGGTTCTTGCAATGTATCGGGATGCTCTACGAAAACATCAAATCCTTGTTTATATTTTTCCTGTCCCATAGCTTCTAATCTTTTGGACATAGTTTTTGCATAACAGTTATCACATTCTTTCGAGAAAATAGTGCATCCTGTTGTTGGATTCCATGTTTTGGAAGTCCATTCTATTGTTGATTTACTCATAATTTTACTTTTGAAATGACAAAGAGATACCCACACAGCAATCAAACTGCGTCTTGATTAAACTTTAAAAAGTGTGGTAAATAGTTAAGAAATGTTCGGGTAGTCTAGAATTTCCCGATGTGTGTTTTTAAGAAGCTTGTTTCAGTTTTGAAAATACTTCATCTTTTGAGTAATACACTCTTTTGCCGATTTTAGTATTTTTCAATGTACCGTCATTATTCCAGTGAAACAAAGTTGTTAGGCTTACCCCTAAAAGTTTTGTCGTTTCTTCACGAGTATAAAACTCTTTTTCCGTTGATTGAGCAGGTATAACTTTTTCTAATTCCTCTCTCACTAATTTTTGAATAAATTGACCAAAAGAATCTAAATCTATTTGTATCAATTGAATTGCTGAATTTGTCATAATATTTTTTGTTTGTTATTATGATGCAAGTATAGGGAGAGGGGAAATAGGGAAAATTTAGGGAAAATATTTTTCATTTAGCTAAACATAACTAAATGATTATCAGATAGAAAAATTTAATATTTTTTCAACATTGGAATAGGTTTTAATTTTTCCCTATCAATTCTTAATGAATATTCAATTTCTGAAAGAAAAGCATCCGTGGATTTAGCTGAGAAAGGAAAGTGTTTACCATTTGAATTGTCAATTTCAATGAAATTCCTATGGTATTGTTGCTTAACTTCTCTCCTATTATCCGTATTGAATTTAGTAATTTTTTCAAAGGAAGCAATTGTATCAAATTTCTTTCCTTCAATATCTTGGAAATAATCAAAAACGTAAAAGAAATAGCAAAACCTAAAGAAATAAATATCATTTTTAAATTCTATTTCCTTAATACCAATGCTACTATATTTATTTTCAGACAATGCGTTTAAAATAATTTTAATTTTGTCAGTATCAAAATTTTTAGATTTAAGATATTCGGTAAAATCAGATTTTTCAACCATTAACTCTTCCAAATTATTCTCAAGAACTTTATCTTCCTGTGAATGAATTATGTCTCCATACCTCAGAAAATTCAGGTATTTTAATTTCATTCCGTAAAGAGAATGTTCAGCATTTAATTCTAAATATTGGTGGGGATTAATCCCTGTGAGATTTGTATTTTGTAGTAATTCAGAAGCACTTAATATGCTAAGGTAATTTTTAAGAGAAGCTTGTAAAGAAATAGTTGAAGATTTATTATTCTTTGTAAAAAAACCATCAAGTTGTGGAACTTCAAATGAATACTGAAAAAGTAATTTTTCATTTTCATCAATTTGATAATCTAAGTATTCTTTGCTTTTAAAATTTTTGCTATTAAAATATTTATTAATAACTATTGATTCTGATACTCCATTGGTTTCTCTAATAAAACGATTAAGAAAATTTGACGCTCTTTTATTCAAAGAAAATATGAGCGATGCATAGTAACTTATGTAAACATCTGGAGATACAGTTCGCAACATAAAATAGTTTTCAAAATGCTCCTTAATAGATGCTAAATTAATTTCAAATTGATTAATTGAAAAAGTTTCAAATTGGTTCTTTTTCTGTTTGTATAATTCGTTAGATGTAATGATAGAATTAACCGCATTTAAAATATTATTAATTTCTTCATCATTATAATTTTCTTCAATTGATGATTGAATATCATAAAAATCAATATATTCGTCATTAACAATTATCGTACTTATATCTATAAAACGGTTGAGATAGTCAAAATAATCCACATTACAATCTGCTGAATTTTCAGTCTTTTGTGGAGATAGTTCTTTTGGGTAATATGATAACAAGTCATTGACTGTTTCTGAAAGTATCATATTTTCAATACCGAACTGAAAAAAAGGTGATAAAGAATCTAACTTTGCTTTTATGTTTTCAATATTAACATTTTCAGATTTTTGTATTTCAAATTTTTGTAAAAAAAACTCATGTATGCCATGATTTGAAACAGGGGCTTCAACAGCTATTAAATAAACAATGAAATCTAATGCCATTCCTCTTTTCGATTCTATACTAATCATACAATAATTATTAATACCCTAAACTGTTAAATATTTTTGCAGTTGACTTTGCCTTTTCTACTTCTGTTTTATTGATATATGCTAAAAGCTGTTTTTCTGTTGTGTGCCCTGTAAAATTAAGCAAATAAGTAGTAGGAATTTTCTCATAAAAGTTAGAAGCAAAACTTTTTCTTCCTATATGAGATGTAACAAGTTTATGTTTAGGAAAATTGCCAAAAACTTTGCGTGTAATACTCTTCCCATCTTTTTCTATCGTCTCAGTTCTACCATTGTATACAATCTCATCTATTTCAGCAATCTCACATACATTCTTAATATAAAGATTTAGTTTTACATCCGATATTTTTCGTGGAAACTCTCCATTTCGTTTTGCTAAAATATCCTGAACCTTTTTTAATAAAGGAATTTGCATTTTGGCATTAGTCTTTTGTTGGGTAAATTCAATGTATTTTTGTCCGTCACTATCCTCAATAATCATTGAGGAATTAAATCTCATATAATCACTCACACGTTGACCCGTATAACAAGAGATAAGTAACCAATCTCTTGCATTATCTAAATAATCATGTGGCATTTCTTTCTGTTCAATTTTATCTAATTCTTCAAATGTTAAATAAATAGATTTGGGAATATGCTTTGTTGCTTTCTCAACTTCAAATTTCCATAATTCCGCATGCTTATGAACGTCAATATCAAAAGAACCTGCAACTTTACAAATCATTTTTAAGAATTTAAGGTTGCGATATGTAGTTGAAATCTTGTAGCTCTCCTTATTACAATAATCTTCAAAATCAATTCTAAAAGAATTATCTAAATCTTTAAACTTTAAACCTCTAAATGTTTTCTTTCTGATTTTTCTATCAGCTACATATCTTATCATTAATTGCTTAACAACATTAGCCTTCTTAATAGTCGATTCCGTAACACTATCTTTTTTTAAAGATATATAAGTATCAATAAAAGTAATCACGTCATCCGAATAGTTATTATCTTCAGCTTTTAAAGTTGTAGGTTCTATAATTGATTTCAGCCATCCTTTTAAATCGATTTCTGGATTATCCTCCGTATAACTTGAAATAATATTAGCTTCTAATTGTGAAAGACGGGTGTTTATAGTTTCAGCATCATCTTTATGCATTTTTTTAGACGGCATTTTACACCTTCCCTCTTTCCATTCTTTTGGTTTACAGCTCAAATACGGAACAGGAAGACGTATATCAATATCCTTATCTCTAAACTTTGCCCAAATTGTACTTTCTTTATCTGCTACTTTCCCTCTAATAAAAAAACTTACTGATGCCATAATTGAAATGATTAAAATTTAAAGTTGTACCCAAAGTTGTACCCAAAAAATTCAAATATAGTTTAATTTCAATAAATTCAAATTAATTAAATAACCCTAAGAAGCCCTTGTACAAAGCATTTATAAATTAACCAAGATTTTAACAGATTTAAAAACTTAGTCCCTCCAACTCCACATTAAACAGAAAACCACTGAAAGATTTCAGTGGTTTTCTGTTTAATAATCAATCTACTTAAATATCATAAAACTTTCTTTTTCTTCTTACTCGCCCTAAACTCCCAAGGCGAAACAGCTTTTTGATCAGACCACAAACCAAGCCTCTTTTCTTTCGCTTTATCCTGCATCTTTTGCAGTTCGCTATTCTTTGATGCTTTATAATACCACCATCCAAAACCAGCTTTTATGATTTCAGCAGAGAGATATTTATTATTCTTATAAAAGATTTTAGCAATTGTACGTCTGTATCTGTCTTTTCCGGTTCTGTAAAATATGACTTCTTTTTCAAAAACTTTCGAACTGGTAAATTGTTTTGCATTTTTACCGAAAGATTGACCTTTTTCAGGACAGTCAACCTCAGCCAACCTTAACGTTTCTTGAGTATTGTCTTCCAAAAGAACAACAACAGTATCCCCGTCTTTTACTTTAATAACTTTTCCCTTTATCTGAGAGAAATTTGATATATAAATAAAAAGGAATAGCAGTAAGATGTATTTTTTCATTAAAATTTATGGCAATAATTTAGAATCCACAGAATATCGAGTTTAAACTTTTCAAAACATTAGAATTAGCGAGTGCAAATGTAATTATTCGGATTATATATTTTGTTCTGAAACAGTCATTTTTCAAAATTATACCATCTAAAAAGTAATTTATTGAAAGGAATCAAAGTATTAAAGCAATCGTATTTTCAATTTAAATCAGTCTTAAATACTATATTGAGAATAGATTAAAAATTTATTTTAATTAAACTAAAACCAATACATGAAATGTTAAAATATAACTCTCTGAAAACTAAAACACTAAACATACATATCACAAAATACGTATCTACGAGCCACAAAAAAGACTAAAAAAATGTTTTATCGTAAAGAATTTTATATATTTGCACCATCTAACAATTAAAAAAAATAATTTACTATGTCAGACATTGCATCAAGAGTAAAAGCTATCATCGCTGATAAGCTTGACGTTGAAGAAACAGAAGTAACTCCAGAGGCTAGCTTCACTAACGATTTAGGAGCTGATTCTTTAGATACAGTTGAACTTATTATGGAATTTGAAAAAGAATTCAACATTCAAATCCCTGATGATCAGGCTGAAAAAATTACTACTGTAGGACACGCTATCGCTTATATCGAAGAAGTAGTAAATAAATAATATTCTTCAACAAAAAAGAAATTAAACAAAGTTTATGGAATTAAAAAGAGTAGTTGTAACCGGGTTTGGAGCAATAACGCCTATTGGAAATAATGCAAAAGAATACTGGGAAAATCTTTTAAAAGGTGAGAGCGGTGCCGCTCCAATTACTCTTTTTGATGCCACAAACTTTAAAACAAAATTCGCTTGCGAAGTTAAAAATTTCAATCCATTAGACCATTTCGATAAGAAAGAAGCTAAAAAAATGGATAGAAATACTCAGCTTGGCTTAGTTGCTGCCAGAGAAGCGGTGGCACATTCAAGAATTATTGAAGACAATGTAGATAAAAACAGAGTCGGAGTAATCTGGGGGTCTGGTATCGGAGGCTTAGAGACTTTCGAGACCGAAGTATTGGGATGGGCAAATACCGAAATTCCAAGATTTAATCCTTTCTTTATTCCTAAAATGATTGCGGATATTACACCGGGGCATATTTCTATTGAATATGGTTTCCATGGTCCGAATTATACAACTGTATCTGCATGTGCATCTTCAGCAAATGCTTTAATTGATTCCAAAATGCTTATCCAATTGGGTAAAGCAGACGTAATTGTTTGCGGAGGCTCTGAAGCAGCCGTTACAGCAAGTGGTGTCGGCGGATTCAATGCAATGATGGCACTTTCTACAAGAAATGATGATCCTACAACAGCTTCAAGACCTTTTGACAAAGACAGAGATGGATTTGTATTGGGTGAAGGTGCGGGGTCAATTATCCTTGAAGAATATGAGCACGCTGTAAAACGTGGTGCAACGATCTATGCAGAATTAAAAGGAGGTGGTCTTAGTGCAGATGCACATCACATGACTGCTCCACATCCTGAAGGATTAGGCGCTTACTTAGTAATGAAAAATTGTCTTGAAGATGCAGGATTAACTGCTGATGAAGTAGACCACATCAATATGCATGGTACCTCTACTCCATTAGGAGATATTGCAGAATCAAATGCAATTTCAAAATTATTAGGAGAGCATGCTTTCGACATTCAGATTAATTCTACAAAATCAATGACGGGTCACCTTTTGGGTGCTGCAGGAGTTATTGAGGCTATTGCTGCGTTGGGAACGATTATTCATGGTATTGTTCCTCCTACCATTAACCATTTTACTGATGATGAAAATATCGACAGTAGGCTGAACTTTACGTTCAACGAAGCTGCGAAGAAAGATGTAAAAGTAGCCATGAGTAATACTTTTGGGTTTGGTGGGCATAACGCTTGTGTTCTATTTACGAAAATCTAAATTCAATGAATGGAGTTACAGAAATACTTTTCTAAATTCCTTCTCAAAAAAAGAAAAAGACAATTAACGGAGAGAGATTATTTTCTCACTACAGAGCTCACAAAAATATTGGGATCTGAAGTACAGAATATTGCACTCTACCGCGAAGCCTTTTCTCTTAAAAGTTCTTCTAAAAATCAAGACAGTAATTACGAAAGACTTGAATTTTTGGGAGATTCTGTTTTGGGTACAATTATTTCTTGTCACCTGTTCCAGACTTATCCTAAAGCAAATGAAGGATATCTGACGCAGATGAAATCTAAGATTGTTAATAGGAAAAATCTTAATAAATTAGGAGAAGATTTAAGACTTACAGATCTTTTACAAAAACAAGGCTCCGTAGCATTGGGCGAAAATATCTCCGGAAATTTATTCGAAGCTTTAATTGGTGCTGTTTATCTGGATTTCCACTATGATACTTGTAAGAGAATCATTTTGGAGAGACTTCTTACGCCATCTGAAATCAATAAGCTTGAGAATAAAATCGTGAGCTATAAAGGTCTTTTGCTGGAATGGAGTCAGAAAAAAAAGCTTAATATAAAATATGAAACCTGTGAAGAAATTCAGGTGAATAAATCAGTTGTTTTTCGCTGTCATGTATGGTTTGGTGAAGAAAAGATTGCCAATGCAGCTGAACCTTCCAAGAAAAAAGCGGAAGAGAAAGCAGCACAGCGAGCATTTTATATTTTAAACAAAAAAGAAAATATACTTGGAAATCCAAAAACTTTATGATCTTGATGATACAGAATTTGAAGATATTGCCATAGGATTGGTAAGATTAGCAAAGAATATACCCGATCATGAGTTTTTCTACAAAATAAATCAAATAAACGATCTGACATTTAGAAGAATTGATGATTTCATTCTTCAAGGCGCTTATTATGATTATCATTTTTCAAGATTTGAAGCTTACCATAAGTTTACAAAAACCTGTTTTACTTTCATTTCAAACAGATGTTCTGAAAGTAAGCAAAAAAAAATACAGACTGAACTCTTCTCAGAAGAAGAAAACATTAAATTTTTATTAAATAATCAGGTAGATGTAGAATATATTCTGCATAGTTCGGAACAGTTTCCTGATTTTTCCGTAATTTTGCTACCTGAAAATCTTGTGTTTCCAATTCAAGATTATACATTAGGTTCTGAAGAGGAACTTTATCAAATTATCCAGTATTATGAATAAGTATTTAAAGAAGACAAAAATTATCGCAACACTTGGGCCGGCGTCATCGTCGAAAGAAGTAATGTTAGGATTAATGAGAGCAGGTGTTGATGTTTTTAGAATCAATTTTTCGCACGCAGATTACGACCTTGTTCGTTCAAATATCGAAATCATCAGAGAACTTAATAAAGAATATGGCTTTTCTGTTGGTATTTTAGGAGATTTACAAGGTCCGAAACTACGAGTAGGTGTTGTAAAAGAAGGTTCTTATCTTAATCCTGGTGACATCCTTACTTTTACCAATGAAAAAATTGAGGGAGATTCTACGAAAGTTTTTATGACTTATCAACAGTTTCCACAAGATGTAAAAGTGGGTGAAAGAATTCTAATTGACGACGGTAAATTGGTATTGGAAGTTACTGAAACCAACGAAAAAGATACCGTAAGAGCAAAAACAATACAAGGAGGACCATTAAGCTCTAAAAAAGGAGTAAACCTTCCTAATACAAACGTTTCTCTCCCTGCTTTAACGGAAAAAGATATTCAGGATGCTAACTTCATGCTTGATCAGGAGGTTGACTGGATTGCACTTTCATTCGTACGTCACGCTCAGGATATTATTGATTTGAAAGAATTAATAGCAAAACATCCTAACGGGAAAATGAAAACTCCGATTATTGCAAAGATTGAAAAGCCGGAAGGGGTTAAAAATATTGAAGAAATCCTGGTAGAGTGCGACGGATTAATGGTTGCACGTGGAGATTTAGGTGTAGAAGTTCCGATGGAAGAAGTTCCTGCCATCCAAAAAACATTGGTAGAAAAAGCAAGATTCTTTTCTAAGCCTGTAATTATCGCTACACAGATGATGGAAACGATGATTAACAGCTTAACGCCAACAAGAGCTGAAGTAAACGACGTTGCAAACTCTGTATTAGACGGAGCCGATGCCGTGATGCTTTCAGGGGAAACTTCTGTAGGAAGATATCCTGTTCAGGTGGTTGAGAATATGTCAAAGATTGTTAAGAACATTGAAATGACTAATTTTTATCAGCACAAAAATGAACCTATTGAAAAAGACTTTAACTGTATTGATGAGAGATTCATTACTAACAGAGTTTGTCTTGCAGCAGTAAGAATTGCAAAAACTACGAATGTTTCTGCTATTGTAACATTAACGAGTTCAGGATATACTGCGTTCCAATTGGCAGCTCACAGACCTAATTCTCATATTATCGTTTATAGTGGAAATAAAAGAGTTATCAACATGTTGAACCTACTTTGGGGAGTTCATGCTTATTATTATGACATGAAAAAATCTACCGATGAGACAATTATTCAGGTAAATATGTTAACACATAATTATGGATTTATTGAGGCTGGAGATTTTGTAATCAATATCAATGCGACTCCATCTTACGAAGGCGGAAAAACAAATACGTTGAGATTAACTACGGTTTAAGTAAATAAGCTGATAATAACCAGCATTATTCTTTATAAAATAGAAACTCCCGAATATTTCGGGAGTTTTTTATGTCTGAATTTTATTTTAATTAATTTCCAACAATAGTTTTGGCCGTCACAAACTCCTTTAATGCCAATAAAGAAAGTTCTGTACCATAACCTGAAGCTTTGCTGCCACCAAATGGAAAACGTGGATCCGAACTGGTCATTCTGTTGATATTTACAGTTCCAGATTCAAGGTTTTCGATGAAAAATAACTGACGATCTTTGTTTTTAGTCCAAACAGAATTGGAAAGTCCAAAAGGAATATCATTGGCAATTTTCAATACCTCCTCATCATTTTTAGCAGTCATAATCATTCCCAGAGGTCCGAAAAGTTCTTCCTGTAAAATAGGATTTCCTTCTTTTACACGAATTAAACCAGGTTTAAATTCTGTTTCCGAGATTCTTTCCAAAGGAATAATAATTTCTGCTCCGTTTTCCAAAGCTCTGGTAAACTGTGCCTCAAGCTCATCGGCTAAGTCGGGTCTTGCCATTCCTGCCAATTTAGTTTCTTTGTTTAAAGGATCACCAACTTCATATTTTTTATACTCTTCAATAAATTTAGGTAAAAATTGATCTTCAATTTTCTCATCAATGATAAATCTTTTGGCTGCAGTACAAGTTTGTCCGCAATTTTGAAGCCTAGATTTTACTCCCGATTTTACCGCTTCGTCCAAATCAGCATCTTCAAAAATAATAAATGCATCACTTCCCCCTAATTCAAGTAAAGATTTTTTGATATTTAAACCCGCAATTGATGCTACTTCTCCTCCGGCTTTTCCGCTTCCTGTAAGGCTTACACCCTTTACAACATCATGCTCAAGAATTTCCTTCACATCTTTATGTCCAACTTCAAGATTCTGAAAAATTCCTTCCGGAAAACCAGCTTCCAAAAGAACATCCACAATAGCGTTACCACTTCCAAAACAAATTGAAGCGTGTTTTAAAACAACCGTATTTCCAGCCAAAATCGCAGGAACGGCAAATCTCAATACCTGCCAGAAAGGGAAATTCCATGGCATTACTCCTAAAATTACACCTTTTGGAACATAATGAACTTCAGAATAAGCAAATTCGGAATCAACTTTTTCAGGCTTTAAAATATTTTCAGCATCCGCATAATAATTCATCATTAAAGCACATTTTTCTACCTCTGCAATCGATTCAGAAATGGGTTTATTCATTTCCTTCGTAATGATTGTTCCAAACTTTTCAGATTGAGTTTTTAAAATTCCTGCTGCTTTTGCAATAAGTTTTTGTTTTTCTTCGAACGGTACTTTTCTCCATTCTGAAAATGCCTTATCTGCTTTGATAAGTTTATTTTCAATTGATTGTTCCATACTATAATTTCTGTTTGAAATTCAAAATATTGAATTTATGATTGCTTTATATAAAGCATTTTGAGAGATACAAAATTAGTTACTTTATATGAAATAAAATAATGATTTTCTCTATCGCAAATTTAGGATTTTCTTTCTTAAACGATAAACCATTCATTGACAAGGCAAGCTGCTAATCTTGCCGTTCTTTCCTGAATATCAAAAACCGGATTTACCTCTGCCACATCAAGCGCAATGAGCTTTTCATTTTTTAAAATATGACGATAAAAATGCATAAATGTCGCATCTGCAAAAATCCCATTGTATGCTGAAGCCGAGACTCCGGGAGCAATGGAAGCATTAAAAACATCCGAACAAATTGTAAGATAAGCAAAATCAACTGACTCCAAAAGATCATTAATACGCTGATAAATTGAGGGAAGATTTTCAAAAAAAAGTTCGTCGGCAAGAATGTATTTCATTCCATATTGGTGGGCAGTATCAAATAATTTCAATGTGTTAGAATTTCGCTGAATCCCGATATGTAACGAATTAATTTCACCTTCCTGAGCAATTTGCCAGAATCCTGTTCCAGAACTTGCTCCTACTCCCTCTTCGGGTTGTCTGTTGTCGAAGTGTGCATCAATATTAATAATTCCTATTTTCTGTTCCGGAAAAGCCGTTTTTACCCCTAAATAGTGAGCGTAAGTCACTTCATGTCCGCCACCCAAAACGAGTGATTTTCCTCCTTTCAGTAAAACTTTGGAAATACTTTTGGCAAGATGATTCTGAGTGTTTTCAAGATTCCCATCATCGCAGGTAACATTTCCAAAATCAAGCAATGAAAAATCAGGACGAATTACGGGAAAATTAGACATATTTTTTCGGATAATATCCGGAGCATCTTTTGCACCTTGCCTTCCTCTATTCCTCCGAACACCTTCATCCACCGCAAATCCGTGTAAAACGAAATCATTAGTTGAAATCAAATCGTAATTACTTTCTTCCTTTACTCTTTGAAATAGTCTATGGTAAAGAAGTTCTTCACCGTCTAATCTTCCCTGCCAGATATTGTTCATATTAATTTAATTTGTCTTAATTTTTTGTGTGTTTAGTGTCTTTAAATATTGTTACATTTTAACTCCATCAATATAAACATTCTCTGCCTTCAAGCTCCCTTGATTATAAAGAATATTCTGAAAATTATTGGTTCTATAAGTTACAAAATCTGCTTTTAATCCTTCCATTAATTTTCCTCTGTCCTCCAAATTAAGTGCGAAAGCAGAACGGAAAGTTATTCCTGCCAACACCTCAGCCGTTGTCAGTTTTTCAAATGTTGCCAAAATCGAAGCCTGAGTAATCAGATTTCCCATCGGTGCAGAACCAGGATTCCAGTCGCTTGCGATAGCAACGATAGCTCCTGCATCCAATAATTTTCTTGCCGGAGTAAATTTTTCTCCTAACCCTAAACTAGCGCCTGGTAAAGCCGTTGCAACGGTTTCTGATGTTGCTAAAAACTCAATATCTTCATCAATCGTTGCTTCTAAATGATCCGCTGACTTTGCACCCACCTCAACGGCAATTCTTGAGCTTCCCGGTGTGAATTGGTCTGCATGAACCGTAATTTCAAAATCCAAGTCTTTAGTTTTAAGCAAAAACTCTTTGCTTTCTTCAGGCTGAAACGCTGACTTTTCAATAAAAATGTCTACACGTTTTGCAAGGCCTTCTTCTTTTACTTTTGGTAAAATTTCAGTTAAAATATATTGTAAGTATTCTTTATTGCTTCCTTCAAAATCTCTTGGCTTCAAATGAGCAGAAAGACAGGTCGGAACTAAAGTCGCTTTTGTCTGCCCCTGAGCTTTTTTAATGATTCTAAGCATTTTCAACTCATTTTCAACGTCTAATCCATAACCACTTTTTACTTCTATCGTTGTAATTCCAAGAGAAATTAGAAAATTGATTCTTTCCAATAAAGTTTGCAACAATTCTTTTTCCGAAGAACTTCTCGTATGCTGAACTGAACTCCAGATTCCACCTCCACTTTCCGCTATTTCAAGGTAGGTTTTCCCCGCATTTCGCATTGCAAAATCATTCGCTCGGTTTCCACCAAAACAAATATGCGTGTGAGAATCTACGAAAGCTGGAAGCAAAACCTGTTCACCTTCAATGGCTTCGATTTCTATATCTTGATTTTCAGATTTTAATATTTCAAAATTTCCAACTTGCTGAATTTTATCATTATTGACTATAATTCCGCCATCAACAATAATTTCAAGTTGATCATCAGAAAGTTTTCCTCTTAACGGAAGATTGGCAAGGGTTACGACTTGCCTGAAAGGACCAATTAATTTCATTTATTTAGTTTAAAGCTAAAATTCAGATAAAAACAAAGCTACATTTGATATTTTATTTACTTTACAAAGAACCTCAATATCATTATGAGCTAAGAATTTTTATCTTTAAAATTTTCTCTCTCAAAAATACTTAAAATATCTGTCGCGCTCAAATCTTAATTTTTTACTATCTCTCGGTCTTTAAATCTTAACCTAAATTCATTATCTTTACAGTAAATGAAATTGAATTAATGCCTGATTTTTTACATCCAGACAAAGACAATTATTCCCATGACGAGCTCATACAGGAAGAACAGATTCGTCCGCAGAGCTTTAAAGATTTTGCAGGACAGAGAAAAACTTTAGAAAATCTAGAGGTATTTGTAACTGCTGCCAAGAAACGTGGTGGCGCGCTTGATCATGTTTTACTGCATGGTCCACCCGGTTTGGGTAAAACAACTTTAGCGAATATTATTGCGAATGAGCTTGATGTGAACTGTAAAATTACATCCGGTCCTGTATTGGATAAGCCCGGAAGTTTAGCCGGATTATTAACCAATCTGGAAGAAAATGACGTGCTTTTCATTGATGAAATTCACCGACTTTCTCCCGTTGTGGAAGAATATCTATATTCTGCAATGGAGGATTATAAAATCGATATTATGTTAGAAACCGGTCCGAATGCAAGAAGTGTTCAGATTGGTCTGAATCCTTTTACCTTGGTTGGTGCAACAACAAGAAGCGGAATGCTGACCAAGCCAATGTTGGCAAGGTTCGGGATCCAAAGCAGATTGGAATATTATACCATTGAATTATTATCCATGATCATCATCAGAAGCGCAAGGGTTTTAGGGGTGAAAATATATGAAGACGCAGCGATTGAAATTGCAAGAAGAAGCCGTGGAACACCCAGAATTGCCAATGCACTTCTAAGAAGAGTCCGTGATTTCGCTGAGATAAAAGGGAATGGCGAAATTGAGATCAACATTACAAAATATGCTTTAAATTCATTAAATGTTGATGAATTTGGATTGGATGAAATGGACAACAAAATTATGCGTGTTATGATTGAAAACTTCAAAGGAAAACCTGTGGGAATTTCGGCGTTGGCAACATCTATTGCAGAAAATCCTGAAACGCTGGAAGAAGTTTATGAACCGTTTTTAATTCAGGAAGGATTTATCATCCGGACGCCAAGAGGTCGTGAAGTTACCGATAAAGCTTATAAGCATTTAAATATTGCTATTCCGAGAAATCCGGGAGAACTATTTTAGATTCATCTCAATGTAATTAAACTAATAAACAAATTATACATTAAACTTAATATTATATGAAATTATATCCAATACAATGTGGAAAATTTAAACTGGATGGCGGTGCCATGTTCGGAGTCGTCCCAAAGAGTTTGTGGGAAAAAACTAATCCTGCAGACGAAAAAAATCTAATCGAATTGGGAACCCGCTCCCTTCTTGTGGAAGACGGAAAAAAATTAATCTTAATTGATTGCGGTCTTGGAAACAAACAGGACGATAAATTCTTCGGACATTATTCGCTTTGGGGAGACGATAATTTAGATAAAAACTTAAAAAAATACGGTTTTGTAAGGGAAGATATTACTGATGTTTTCCTGACTCACCTTCACTTTGACCACTGTGGTGGCGCGATTGAATGGAACGACGACAAAATTGGTTACAGACCGGCATTCAAAAATGCACAGTTCTGGACCAATGAAAACCATTGGCAATGGGCAACAGAACCGAATGCACGAGAAAAAGCAAGTTTTTTAAAAGAAAATATTATCCCGATACAGGAAAGTGGACAGTTGAACTTTTTACCACTTCCGACAAACGGAAATTATGGTTTTGCTCCGGATTTAAAAATGGATGTAATATTTGTTGACGGGCATACGGAAAAACAAATGCTTCCCGTTCTTCAATATCAGGATAAAACGATTGTTTTTGCTGCCGATTTAATTCCTACTGCAGGACATATTCCTCAGGTTTATGTGATGGGCTATGATACAAGACCTCTTTTAACATTGGAAGAAAAAGGAAAATTCCTGAAACAATGTGTAGATAATGAATATCTGTTATTCTTTGAACATGATGCTCACAACGAATTGGCAAGTCTGAAAATGACCGAAAAAGGAGTAAGATTGGATGAAACGTTTAGTTTTAATGATGTTTTTGGATATTAATTTTGAATATGGAAGAATTACATTCAGAGACACAGAAAGCAGAGCCTGATCCGTTATCTGCACCCAAAATCATTGGGTTAACAGGCGGAATCGGTTCGGGGAAAACAACCGTTGCCAAATTTATTGAGGAGTTCGGATTTCCTGTATATTATTCGGATGACAGAGCGAAAGATATTGTAAACGACAATGAAGATCTAAAGGTAAAAATAAAGGAACTTTTAGGGGATGAGGCTTATGATAAAAATGGTCTTTACAACAGAAAATTCGTAGCCGAAAAGGTTTTTAATGATAAAGATTTACTTCATCAATTAAATGAAATTATTCATCCCGCAGTGCGCATTGATTTTGAAAATTGGGTAAAAAAGCAAACCAAATATTTAGTCTTTAAAGAAACAGCTTTACTGTTTGAACTCAAATTAAATAAAGAATGTTATAAATCTGTTTTAGTCACTGCTGAAGACAATATCAGAACCAAAAGAGTCATGGATAGGGACAACAAAACCTATCGGGAAGTAGAAGCTGTTATGGAAAAACAAATGCCCGAAAAAGATAAGATAAAACTTGCCGACTGCATCATCTATAATAATACAATTTTAGAAGATTTAAAAGAACAAACGGAAAAAGTAATCTTCGACATCGAATAAAAATTTCAACTCGTTAGATCTATCTGGCGAGTTTTTTTATGCAATTTTATTCCAAAAAAAATCGGCTTTCATTTCTGAGAGCCGATTTTCAATTGATTAATATTAAATATTATTCTTTGATAAATTTCTTCTGAACGGTTGTTGCGTCACCATCCTGAATGTCTATTACATAAACTCCATTTATCAATGCGTGTACATCTATTTTATTGTTTAAGATAATACCATTTGATACCAACTGTCCTCCTGAGTTGTAGATCTTATAATTAGCTTTTTTACTAATATTTTTCACATACAATACTGTACTTACCGGATTCGGATAAATTAAGATATCCGTCTGGTTAAGAACATTAGGAATTGGTGTCTTAGAAATTCTTACGGTATAATCCTCTACTTCACCATTCGGGAAGTTTGTACAGTTCACAGGGATACCGTCTTTTTCCATAGCCACTCTCATTACGACATATTTGAAGTCTGTTAAGCTAATGAATGCGTCTGACGGTACTGTAAATGTTCCGCTTACCGTAGGATCTGAATTTGGAGCTACAGCCATGATTCTTTCGTTGATATCGAAATACCCATTTCTGTTGAAGTCGATCCAAACTGCAATTCCCGCTTTGGTTCCTCCTCCCAATTTTTTATCGATCGTAATTTGGTTGTTTGCAGAACCTTGTACTAATTCAATATAAGCAGCTGGAACACCTGTAAAGTCCGAATAATTTGAAGCAAGAGAAATATTCTCCATCTTATTTTTACCAGTTGGTGTTACCGTCACTTTTGAAATATATTCCGTAGCCGATGTAGTAGAAGACATTTGACAGTATACTACTGTAGGCGTTGTGAAGAAATATGGTAATGTATAATTTCCAGGAGTTCCTCCACACATATTGGCTACCTGCATTTCGTATTGAGTCAATTCTAAAAGACCCGTTAATGTATACGTATTTGTAGAAACTGTAACCGTTGTCCAGCTCGGAATACCTACTTTTCTATATCTAAGAATATAACCCGTTGCAGCAGGTAATGAAGCCCATGTAACTTCTGCCGTTGTTGGAGTGATATTTACAATCGTAAGTCCCGGAGGAGCAATATCACAAGTTCTGTCTGTTACAAATACTTTAGGATTAGACCATGGGTTTAATGTAGTATCGGCATCACACATATTAGCAACTTCTACATCATACGAAGTATAAACACTAAGACCTGATAATAAGTAAGAGTTTCCTGAACCTACCGGTACCGCAATAGGAGCTCCCCATCCTGCAGTTCCACTTCCTGTAAGTCTGTATCTGATGTAGTAATGTGAGGCTGCAGCTACCGGAGACCAGCTGATTAAAGCTGAAGTAGTGCCAATATTAGTAACCGTTACATTTGGAGGTGTAGGATCACATTTAGTGGTAAATACTACCGGAGTCGCCGGACCTTCATTCGTATTACAAACAGCAACTACTTTAACTTCATAAATCGTAGCAGGATCTAAAGCTGGCATCACATAACTGTTGGTAGGCGGAGCCAATACGGCAGATGAAAATGCCCATGGTGTAGTTCCTTGTTTTCTCCAATATACTTTGTAACTAAGATTATCCGGAGATTGTGTCCAATGTACTGTTCCGGCAACATGGCTGATAGCGTCTACATACACATTGGTAGGTGCTACAGTAGAACAAGGTCTGATAATAAACGTAAAGTCTACATAATTCCCCCAAGCTGCAGGTCCACAAGGAGTCATAGTACCAATATAAGATGCTCCAAATCTTGCTCTATAAGAACCAGAAGCATGACCTACGGAACTAATGGGTACATTGGTTGCCGAAGCAACATAACCTCCTGAAAAATATACTTCCTCAGTTACAGGATCAAATATCATATCATTATTCCAATCTATCCAGATATAATAATAATATGTACTCGTTCCAGCATTCATAGTAACATCTACCGAATTTCCTGGCAATACAGAGAAGCTCGTAGCCGGGCTATTTACATATGCACTATATGTATTAGCCGTATATGCAAGATTGGTAAATCCACCTGTAGATGTAATAGTTTTTAAGTAATACGATGTTGAGGATGAACCTCCTGTAGGTGCACAATAATTGGTGTAAACCGTTCGCGGACCAGACCAGTAACTAAGATCAGAACCAACACATCTTGCTCGTACCCAAACATAATATGTTGTGCTAGGCGTTAATCCAGATATTATCTGACTTGGTCCTGTTACCCCTGTATATTGAGGAATAGTTCCTGCAACAGGAGCAACACCTGTTGTATTATAATAAACGTCATAACCACCTGCAGGAGCCGGAGTAGGAACCGTCCATTGAATTGTTGTACTTGTCGTTGTTGTATTTGAAATTGCCAAACCTGTAGGTGGCAAACATGTAGGAGGAGCAACTACAGACAAAGTAAAATCTACATAATTCCCCCAAGCTCCAGGTCCACAAGCTGTAACTGAACCAATATAAGATGTCGATGTACGAACTTTATAATTACCCAATGCCTGCCCAGCCGGTATAGCAATATTTGCTGTTGCTGTTGCAGTATAAGTAGTTGTCGCTATAATCGTTTCACCCGGATCATTAAAATCTAAGTCATTATTCCAATCAACCCATACATAGTAATAATATGTACCTCCACCACCTGAAGCCAAATTTGCAGTTACTGTAAATCCTGGAGAGCTCATTGCAACTCCTGGTGAATTTACATACGCTTGGTATGATGAAGCTGTATAAGCAAGGTTTGTCCATCCTCCGGTTGTCGTAATATTATTTAAATAATAACTCGTTGATGAACTACCCCCTGTAGGAATACAATGTCCAGTATAAACATTAATTGGTCCTACTAATGCACTCTGATCTGTTGAACTACATTTTGCTTTAATCCATACATAATATGCTGTACTTGGAGTCAGTCCCGGAATTGTATAACTTGTAGCTGTACCCGCAATACCCGTAATTTGTGGAGTAGCTGGTGGAGTTGTTGTTGTACTATAATAGATATCATACCCATTTGCCGGAGGTGTAGACGGTGTGGCCCAGCTCACGGAAGCACTGTTAATAGTCATTCCTGTAGAAACAAAACCAGACGGACCAAAGCAAGATGGCGGAGTCCAAGTATAGGTAAGCCCATTCGTAGGTGTTCCAGGAGTAGTACCTGTAGTATTAAATGCCTGTGTACTTGCATTTCCCGTTCCTGCTGTTGAACTTGTAAATAATACAGATGTAGAATTAAGTCGGTTATTATAATCAGCATTGGTAGCTCCTCTTAAACCAACTTGTATTGTATTGCTTATAGAGCTAGTTCCCGCTAAATATGATCCACTTTTATAAACTACAGCAATAGTATTTGTAGTTTCTCTAAGTCTCACTTGAAATGATAGTGTATATACATTAGTAGTAGACGTAGTGTAAGAAGGTCTGAAATCTTTCCACTGTATTACAATTTCTCTGTTAGGGGCAGTCCCTACAACAGCCCAACTGATAATACCAGTTGTTGATGCAATGTTAAAAACAGTATTAAGATCTCTTCCCCAAGCAGATACTGCGCCCGCATACGTTTCTGTACCCGAAATCGGGCTGTAAGTAGCCGTTCCTGGTGCAGTGGCACCAAAAGTAATAAAACCGTTGGTAGAAACATTTATAGAAGTATAATTACTCCCGTTAAATGAAAAACCAAAAGGAAGAGTTACAGGATAAACAGCATTATCTAATGAAGCAGCACCCGTATTTCCAGTCGCAGTTGCTATTACATTCGCAGTAGCCGGCAGATCTGTATAAGTTCCCGAAGACTGTGCAAAACTGTAGGCACTTACTTGTGCATTCATTATTAATGAAAGCGTAAAGAAAAAAAATAGTAAAATTTTCCTCATATTATTAAATATTAAATCCTTTATGGATATGAAAGTTATATGTTTTAATTAAAGAGTTACTTTTTGAATTTATACATATAAAAAAAGTAGAATTGTTAGAAAGTTGGAAATAGTAAAAAATCTTGTCATAGGCTATATTATTTTTATGTTAACTACAAATCTAATGATTTTTATTTATTAATATATAACCTTAAGTATTTTTTTTATACAAATTTCACAACAATATAAAACAAGTATTTAACATTTAAGAATAAAGGACTCAATTCTTAATTATCTCTTTATTTAAAGGGTTTTTAACACTTTTAACAGGAATTTAAAAACTATTAAAAAAAGCTTAATGTAATTATTATTCATCAAATCCTTGTAGATAATACATAAACCTCATGTATTTAACTCCACAATTCGGTATCAATATATCGTCAGTTCAAAATATTTTTTAGTGAAATGAAATTATATTAAAGCAAAAAAATCCTCAGGTAAAACCTGAGGATTCATATTATTAAAATTATACCTTAATTACTTTTTGATGAATTTAGAATTGAATGATTCTTTTCCTTTTTCTTCGATTGTAATTACATATGCACCTTTTACTAATTCAGAAACGTTGATTTGTCCGTTGCTGATGTTTCCTGATTTCACTAACTGACCAGCAGCACTATAAACCTTATAAGTTGCTTTATCTGAAACTTTAGTTACATTTAAAACATCAGATACCGGATTTGGATAAATCTGAATTCCGTCTTTAGGATTTGCTACATCGCTTGTTGATAACTGTGTAGCAGTTATAATAACATTATAGTCTTCCGCTTCACCATAGCTAAATGTACCACAACCCGTATAACTAGAATTTAATGAAAATCCAACTTGAGATGCTCCTGTTGAACCAAATTGGCCTGCGTAATACAATATTACTCTCATTCTTAAAGGCTGATTGGTAACAGCTGACGCCGGTACAGTAAAGTTTCCAGAAATAGGACCTGTTGGAAGATTAATAGGATAATTAAATACTCTCTCATTTGAATCAAAAACCCCATTATTATTGTAATCAATAAACGCAAGTGCTGTATCATAATCTGGGTTAGTAATTGTCATTGAAAATGTATAAGGTGTATTTAAAACCAAGTTTGGCTGTAGCGCTGTATTTGTTGTATAGTTGCTATAGTTAGAAGGTCCACTAGGGTTATTCAACAAAGTTAATGCTCCGTTAGTAATTTTTACATTCGAGATATATTCGTATTGGGGAGTATTATTAGCACTAATTGCACAATAAGTAAGTGCTTGTGTAGAGAAAATCACGCTATTAGAAAATTGACCTTGAGTTCCACAAACCGAAGATACCTGTACTTCATAAGTTGAACTAGCAGCAAGCCCTGTAATATTTACAGAAGTAGTTGTAGAAGTTGTCTCCTGCCATGTATTATCAGTTGTTTTCTTGTATCTGATAACATACGATGTCGCTCCAGTAACCGGCGCCCAGTTAGCTGTTGCCGTCATCGTGGCAATATTGGATACATATACTCCACTTACAGCAGCTCCACAAGCAACCTGAGTAGTTAACATCATTTTCTTCAGGGCGTAAAATACATTTCCTATAGAAGAAACTCTAACCACTACAAACTGTCCGCTAAGTGAAGCAGGAATATTTATAACCTCAGAACCGTCATTTGGCGTACTTGCTGATAATACAGTCCACGTAACTCCGTTATCAGTAGAATAATCTATCATAACATTTGGAGAGTTGTAAGGTGCAGCAGTGGTTGCAGCAACATCCCAAGTTAATGTGTTTGTAACGTTTGTATATAAATAGCCACCAGCATTAGATATTCTAAATGGTCCGTCTGCTCCTACTGTAATATTTTGTTCAGCATATTGAGTCTGCTGTTGATCTACAGCTGGATTATTATCTCTTACAGTCACCGCAAATTTAGAACTTCTTGCCACTTGTGAAGTTGACTCCCATGTGCTTAAAGAATTATCCAGTGCTCCAGCTAAAACTGATGATAATTTGGGGAAATATCTTGTAGGGCTCGTTGTAGGGCTAAAAGATCTGAATGAAGCTCCATAGGTTGTAGTACCAATATTTGTACTGTTAATAGTCTGAGCAGCTGTCATTCCACTATCAACCTGCTCCCAAGCATAAGTCATAGGATTATTTTCAGGATCTGTTGCAGATGCTGTCAAAACAAATGCAGTTCCTTTAGGAATCGTATAAGATGGTAACGCAGCAATTACAGGTGGATTATTATTTGTTGTTGCTTCAACATCACAAGTTTTTGCAATAAGATTAGCCTGAACCTGATTAATACTTACAGCATGAAAATAAGCATCTGAATTTGCCTGAACATCTGTAGCAGGACCTCCGGTAATACCAGCATATCCCATAATTGTTGATCCGGAACCTGGCTCTACATTCACACCAGCACCTTCAATAGCATGAGAGAATGTGTGATTAGCCCCAAGCTGGTGACCAATCTCATGAGCCACGTAATCAATATCGAATTTATCTCCTGAAGGATTACCGTCTGCCGGAGAAGTAAATCCTGATCCTTTCTGTTTAGAAAGAGAAGTTGCAGGATCTCCTGTTGGGTTAATACAAACACAGCCTATACAGCCCGCGTTTCCACCACCTCCTGAATCTCCGAATAAATGCCCGATATCATAATTGGCATTTCCTACATTCGTAGTTAATGTTCTCTGAAGCTGAACATTCCAACCAGTGGCATTATTTGCATTAGCAGCTGCCGTTCCAACATTCGAATTAGAATAAGGATCGGTAGCAGCATTAAGATAAATAACACCCGGAAAGTTTTGTAGGTTTAAGTGAAGTGCAAAATCTTTTTCAAAAACACCATTCACTCTAGTTAAAGTTGCATTCACCTGTGCTAAAGCTCCAGCAACAGTTCCTCCGAACTTTTGTGAATATTCTCCGGTAACAGATACTGCCAGTCTCATTGTTCTGTACTTTCTGTCAGACATTTTTGAGAAATCGGTAGGCTGATTGCTAAATGATTTTCCTTTTTCAAGCAATGCATCGATCTGTTGCTTCACTTCAGGACTTTCATTTGTATCACAAACAAAACTTTTTCCACCAGTAGGATTAGATTTTGCATGAACGGTATAAATTGTTTTATCTGATTTTAAAGGCTCTATAAATTCATAATCTCCTCCTCTAATAATCATTGATTGAAAATCATTTGGAGAAAGCGAGAATCTTAAAAATTTAGTAGGATCATCAATACCGACACCTACGTAAGAGCCAAGCTGATACTGATCTGCCAATTCTTTTACAACAACAGGAAAACTGTATACAGCGAATCTTTCCATCTTTCCTCTTAAAGTAGGAAGCAAAATTTCTACAGCCTGAGCGTTTGCCCCAGTTTCCTTAGCATTTTTAAGCTGACTTCTGATTTGATCAATATTAAGCTTATAGTTTTTGTTCTGTTCGAGAGAAATCTCCTTTCCGGATCCTCCTCTCTGAGGCGAAGCCGGCGACCACTGCGCAAAAGCAGTTCCCCCCATAACTCCACACATTAAAAGAGTAATAAGTTTTTTCATTTAAAATTATTAATATAATTAAACAAGCGCTCAAATATAAAGAATTTATACCATACATAATTAACAATAGCTTAATAATTAATTAAAATCCAGATGGCTTATTAATTTAACAAAGAAAAGCCTTAGGAATCCTAAGGCTTATAAAACTTTTTAAATATTTATTTACTTTTTAATGAATTTAATACTTTCAATATTATTTTTATCATTAATGGTAATAATATAAGTTCCTTTTACTAAATCAGCTACTCTTACATGATTATTGTTAATAGTACCTGATTTTACTAACTGGCCAACTGCATTGTGAATATCAAATTTAGCTTTATCTGATACTTTAGTGATATTAAGAACATCATTAGCAGGGTTAGGATAAAGACCAAATGTCTCTTTATTATTCTTTACTTCATTTGTTGCCAATACCTGAGATTTCAGTGTTTTAACTTGTGTACTTGCAAAATAAGACCCCGTTAATAAAGTCGTTCCAGATACAGACTTCATATTATAATATCCTCCGTAAGGATAAAACCCATCTCCAAAAGTATCATTAATTGTAAATGTATAACATTCGTTAGGATTTAATACCCAGTTTTGAGTGATCAATGCAGGCATATTTGGATCAGCGTCAGGATATCCAGCAGTAGGACTACTATAAACTGTAGTTCCTGCACTATTTTTCAAGTTCCAGTTTATTTCGCTACCATATTGATCTAACTGAAGATTGAATACTACATTTGTATCCACTCTTGAAGGAGCACCCAAATAATTTACATTAACATTACTATTTGAAGCTCTTTGGTCAACAGCTCCGTTTACAGAAGTAACATTAATATTCATCCATCCTCCTAAAGAATTTGCATTCATAGGAAGTGTTACAATCGCATATTTATCCTGAGCTAAATTTCCAGTCCAGTTAAAAGTCTGAGAAGCTCCGTTTACAGTATAAGTGATTACAGCAGACGTCATAGGGCTCGTTCCTCTGTTGTAAAGAGAAATTCTTACATTTTGAGCCGCAGTTGTCGCACAGCTTACTGTGGTACAATCTCTTTCTAATTTTATCTCTGCATCATTAGGGAACAATGTAATAGGCAAATCTGCAGTTGAAGTTTTCAACTCCATTCTTCTTGGAGAATTATTCATTACGGCCGTAATCCTATCTTTCTGATTAATAGTGAAGATATTCATACATGTATCATTTGTATAATCCATGTAGTTTTCTATCATATCATTCCCCGGATTAGCAGGACAAGAATCGATTACTACGCAATTATAATTAGGTGCAGCCGCAGCAGGAGTATCAAGACAATAGTCATTATTACTATCTGTTGCATTTACTACACATGATGTGGTATCTCCCCAAATATGTCTTAACCCTAAGTAGTGACCAACCTCATGAGTCATTGTTCTACCTTTATCATAAGTATTAATAAGTAGGAAACTATTATTTGTATCATAATCACGGCTTCCAAACGCAGAGAATCTTGCTACTACTCCATCTGTATAAGCTTCACCTCCGTTAACATTAAGTCCGCCAAGACCTGATCCTGAAGGAAACTGAGCATATCCTAATAAATCAGAACCTGTTGGGAAATTTACACTCCACATATTCATATATTTCGTAGGATCCCAGATTGTTTCAGGTTTTACAAAAGAATTTATCTGTGCTTGAGACCAAGAAGCCTGACAAAGATTTACTCTATCAATACCGTTGGTAGGATTTCCATTTGGATCTACCTTAGCCAATGCAAACTGAATCTGCGTATCTGCTCCTACAACATTTGAATTAAATCCTGGAGTCCCAGCCAATCTACGGAAGTCATTATTCATCACAGTAATCTGAGAGATCACCTGCTCGTCAACAATATTTGGTGCAGCACCATAAGCCTGACCGCTATGGATAACGTGAACAACTACAGGAATTGTAATAATACTTCCATTTTGCGATTTTTCAACTTTTGCATTTTTAATTAAAGGCGCCAACCAAGATTCAAATTGTGCATCATTCATTCTTCCAGGGTATTTAGCCTGAAGATAATTTTCATATTCTACTGTTGCACATCTGTCGAAACCATTTGATTTCGCCAACTCACTTTGAGGTTTATTAACGGTAAATTCAGCGTTTTTATTTCCTTTTTTATTCTGTGCATTAAATCCTGCAGCCAAAAATGAAGTTAAAAATAAGATCGCCTTAAAAGTAGTAGATTTCCTCATCTTATATACATTTATCGATTTTCACAAATATATTATTTTTTAGTTAATCTACAGATAAAAAACACATTAAAATAGATATTTCGTAAAATAAAATTAAAAAACCATATTATATCTGAACTAATTAAAAACACATATTTAATTTCTATATTAAAAAAGAAAAGCTCTGAGTAAATTACTCAGAGCTTTTTGATATTATATATCGAGATATATTATTTCTTAATAAATTTAATACTTTCAGAAATAGTACCATCTTTAATTGTAATGATATAAGTTCCTTTTACTAAATCAGCAACTCTTACCTGATTATTATCAATTGTTCCACCTTTTACAAGCTGGCCAACTGCATTATGAATTTCAAATGTTGCCTTGTTTGAAACTTTAGTGATATTCAGTACATCATTTGCAGGGTTTGGATAAACCGCAAACATTTCTTTTTTCACTTCACTTGTTGACAATACTGGACCTAAACTAAATGCTTTTGATTCTGTTTCTCCAAATAATCCCCCTTGAACAATTAATTGATTTGTTGAAGTTCTCAATTCGTAAGATCCCGGCACCAATCCGTACGGCGGATATTCAAATGATAATCCATCACCTTCAGTATCTTCAATTTTGAATACGTAACAATCATTCAAGTTCAATTGCCAAGATTGGTTGATAAGTGCAGGTGTAAATGAGTTTGTATATGGACCTCCCTCGTAAAGAGTTGTTCCAGCACTGTTTTTAAGGCTCCACTTTGTTTCAGTACCATAGTAATCCAATTGCAATTTGAAGTTAACATTCGTTGTATTGAACGCGCTGTCAAAAGCAGGGTTAACAAAAGATCCTGAAGCAGAATTATTAGTTGCTCTTTGATCTCCACCTCCATTAGCCGTAACAATAGAAGCTGTAACGTTCCCACTAGGTGTAGAAGCCGCTACCGGTACACTAAATGTGCTAAATTTATCCTGAGTTAATTGTCCTGTCCAGTTATATGTCTGAGCGGCACCACCGTTTACAGAATAAGAAATAGTAGCCGAAGTTAAAAGAGAAGTTCCTCTGTTGTAAATTGTTAATTTTAAAGTTGGAGCAACTGTATTTGTAGGACAAGCCGCCATATTATTACATCCTCTTTCAATCTTAATTTCAGCATCTATAGGAAATAGGGCAATTGCCTGTTCAGCAATAGAAGTTTTTAATTGAACTCTTCTTGGAGAGTTGTCCATCACCGCTCTAATTCTCGTTTTTTGATTAAGAGTAAAAATGTTCATACATGCATCCGGAGTATAATCCATATAATTTTGAATCATATCATTACCTGGATCATCTGGACAAGAATCAATTGTTAAGCAGTCATAGTTTGGCGCCGCCGCTGCCGGAGTATCTAAACAATAGTCATTATTACTATCCGTTGCGTTCATAACACACGAATCACTATCTCCCCAGATGTGTCTAAGACCTAACCAGTGACCAACTTCGTGGGTCATTGTTCTCCCTTTATCATATCCTGTATATAATAAGAAAGTACCATCGTCATAAGTGCTGCTTCCAAATGTACCTGCTGCCGCAACAACACCGTCAGTTGTAGCTAACCCTCCGTTTGCATCTAAACCTCCTAATCCAGAGTTTGATGGAAATTGAGCATATCCTAAAGTTTGCAGATCTGCGCCTTCAAAAGCAACCGTCCACATATTAAGATATTTCGTAGTATCCCAAATTGTCTGTGGCTTCACAAATTCATCAATAGCAGCCATTGTCCAGCCTGATCTACACATATTTACACGGTCAATACCATTAGTAGGATTTCCATTAGGATCTACTTTTGCCATTGCGAACTGAATTTCAACATCAGCCCCTACAGGATTAGAATTATATCCCGGTGTATTTAAAGCTTTACGATAGTCGTTATTTAAAACATTAATTTGAGATACTACCTGATTGTCAGTAATATTTGGATAAGCACCCAAATTTTGACCTGCGTGGATAACGTGTACTACAACAGGAATTGTAATAATATTTCCGTTTTGAGACTTGCTCGCAGGATCGGTTTTAGCTTTTTCGATAAGAGGAGCCAGCCAAGATTCAAATTGCTCCTTTGACATTCTGTTTGGAAATTTCCCTTTTAAATAATCTTCATATTCATCACTAGAACATCTGTCATAGCCATTTGATTTTTCCAATTTCACAGATTTCTGAGCTAACGTCTCTTTTTTTACTACTTTATTTGTATTTTGCGCGTTCAAACCTAAAGCACAAAATAATGGCAATAAAAAAGCGACCTTAAAAAAGGTAATTTTTTGCATTTCTTATTTTTTTATAATGATTTGCAAATATATTAGTTTTTACATTATTTCATTAATTAAAAATAACAAAAGATACTAACATTTAGCATTATACAAATGAGAAAACAAATCATTACGTCATTAATCATTCTTGTAAGCTTAAATTTAAGTTGCACTCCTCAACAGAAAACAGAAAAACCAGAAAATAATTTAAATAATTTCCAAAAAAAACATAAAATCGATAAAATAGAACTAAAAGAACAAACAAGAGGTACAAATAGAATAATTACCTTTAATCCCGGCTCAATAAGCACTTCTTTGAATGAAAATATAACAAAATCAGAATTATTATCTTCGGATTGGGAAAATATTGTGAAACAGGTTAATCTAATCGACCTTTCAAAGATCTCAACTTATAAAGCACCTACAACGGGAAGGTATTCTGACAGGGCATTAGCTTCTACCATAATTATTACATCCGACGGGAAAACCTATCAGTCAAGCAGTTTTGATGCAGGAATCCCCCCAAAAGAACTGGAGGGATTGTATAATTTATTACAAAGTAAAACAGGAGGAATGAAAAAATCCAAACCTAAGTTTCGTTAGAACTTATAAGCAAGATTCCAGGCAAAGCCCATATTGAACTTGGAAGAACTTCTTCCAAAACCAGGGATGATCATCGGTTGTATGTCATCCTGTTTTGTTGTATACCCTAAATATCTTGGCTGGAGGTTTACATCAATATAAAAATTAGTATCAAATAGCTGAACTCTTCCGCCTAAAGTAGCCTCTATCCAATATGATGACTGTGTAGATGATGGAAATGCAACTGAAGAGCTACTCCCTCCGAAACCTCGCACCGGAACGGCAAAATATTCCTGAGTATAAAATGATCCTGCTAATTTTCCGCCTGCGTAGAAGCCATTAAATTCATTTTCAGGATCTTTCGCCAACATATAGAAAACTCCCAATTTCAAAAACGGACCGTTCACTTTGGCATCATAGCTGTTCTTTTGATAAACATTAGATTCAAACCCTGCTTCAATAATGCCATGAAGATCACCTTTTACTTTAGATGAAATAAAACCCTGATACATTTTTCTGTCGGAAAAGAAAGAAGCACCTGTATTCAAGACATCAAAACCAACCATAAAATTCGGTTCATATTTCCATTTTTCTTTCTTAGCCTTTTCATCCTTCTGAGCAAAACTCAAAAGACTCATTACACTAAAAAAGAAGGTAAAGATTAGTTTTGTTTTCATTCTCTATAAAGTTTTGTCCGGCTTCTATGCTTTTCACCGGAGTAGTTGTAGTAGGATCTAATACCGAATTGAGGTTTTCGTAATTAATTTTTATTCCGCACCCTGGAGAAACGTAAGATGATTTAGTAGTATAGTTTACCCTTACTTTAGACTCAGCTCCATTAGTTCTCACTTTAAAATAAACATCAGTATAAGGAGAGTTGTCTACTCTCAAAGGAACTACCCTCGATGTAATATTTGTCTGTGCTCCCAGTTGCACTTTTCCGGAACCATAATCTACCGCTACGAAAAGAGAATCTACAGTTCTCTCTTTTCCCGATGCTTCTGTAAGAAAAGAAAATTTCATTCTAGGGGTTCCTTCCCCACTATCACAAATATCATCGTCTCCGCCGCATGAAAACAGTAGACTAATGAAACAGAACGCTATTAGGAATTTAAAATATTTCATTCATTTTAAAATTTGGAATTCAAATGTAAATAAATTATTTCTTAATTAATAACGCAATATTCTCTACGTGATGTGTTTGTGGAAACATATCAACAGGAAGAATTTTTACTACTTTATAATGTTCTTTCATTAAAGCTAAATCTCTTGCCTGAGTGGCTGAATTACAACTTACATACACTACTTTTTCAGGAGCTAATTTTAAAATTTGCTCTACTACCTTCTGGTGCATTCCATCTCTTGGCGGATCGGTGATTAGTACATCTGCTTTCGGATGATTTTCCATAAATTCATCATTGAAAACATTTTTCATATCTCCACAATAGAACGTAGTATTGGTCAAACCGTTTAATTCTGCGTGTTCGATGGCTGCATCAATAGCTTCCTGAACCGATTCTATACCAATTACATGTTTTGCATTTCTTGCCACATATTGTGCAATCGTTCCCGTTCCTGTATATAGATCGTAAACTACTTCATCGCCTTTTAAATCAGCAAATTCCAGAGTTTTTCTGTATAATTCTAAAGCCTGCTTGTAATTAGTCTGAAAGAAAGATTTCGGTCCGATTTTAAATTTTAAACCATCCATTTCTTCCATTAAAAATCCTTCTCCAAAATAAACATTCACGTTCAAATCATAAATTGAATCGTTTTGCTTAGGATTAATAGCATACACCAATGTTTTTATTTGCGGGAATTGTTCCAATAAAAAGTCAAAAAGCTGTGTACGGTTTTCTCTTTCTTCTCTATAGAGCTGGAATAAAACCATCCATTCTCCTTTAGAGTTTTGCCTCATCATTAAAGTTCTCAGAAAACCTTCCTGATTTTTCACATCAAAAAAGTCTAAACCTTTGTTTTCTGCGAATTTCTTAACAGCTAAACGAATTGCATTTGAAGGATCTTCCTGAAGGAAACACTCTTTCAAATCTAAAATTTTGCTCCACATTCCCGGAATATGGAAACCAAGTGCATCTCTGCTCCCAAAATTCTCTTCAGAACTGATTTCGTATTGTGAAAGCCATCTTGCATTGGAAAAAGAAAATTCCATTTTATTCCTGTAAAAATATTGCTCTTCAGCTCCTAAAATCGGAACGGTTTCAAAATCATCAATGCCACCAATTCTCTTAATATTATTGTAAACTTCTTCCTGTTTAAAGTCAAGTTGTTTTTCATAGCTCATATTCTGCCATTTGCAACCTCCGCAAGTCCCGAAATGAATGCATTTTGGCTCTACTCTGAATGGTGATTTTTCAACAATTTCTTTTACTTCAGCCTCAAAATATTTTGACTTTGATTTCTTAACTCTTGCATTCACTATATCTCCAGGAATTGCCCCTGAAACCAAAACGGTTTTTCCTTCTTCCGTTTTTCCGATAGCTACTCCTTTTGCACCTGCTGCAAAAAGCTTTATATTTTCAAGAATTACATCTTTCTTCTTTCTCATAACAATACACTGTGACAGAGATCGTTTTTATATTAAACTCCATCTAATTTCTATTTTTCTAATAAATCCTTGAAACCTTTCAGTTTCAAATCTGTCTGCAAAAATACATAAAAAAAAACCTTATCCGAAGACAAGGTTTTTATATATAATAGTTTTAAATTATTTTGTCTGAGCCGGTTGCTGAGATTGTGCCTCTGCCGCCTGTTGCTGAGCTGCTACAACCGCCGGATCCATACCTCCACCTTGTTGCAGCTGTACATTAGGATTTACTTTTGGAGCAGAAAGTCCTGTTTGCTTATCGAGTACTGTTACCAATTCAGGATCTCCAAGATTGAAGAACGGCTTGCTTGCAATTTTACCGTCTTTATCTATAATAATAAAACAAGGTAATTTGAACGCATATACTCCATATTTTTTAGCAATCTCAGAATTTAAACCTCCTTCAGCATAAACATTAGTTCCTGTAAAGCCTTTTAGTAAAGAATTGCTTGTTTTTACAAACTGATCTTTAGTATCATCAACGTTTACATAAACGAAATTCATTTTAGACTTATAGAAATTTACAACTTCTTTCAATACAGGTGTTGTCGATTCTCCGATGTAAGGATTCCAAGAAGCATAGAATGTTAATAAATAAGGTTTTCCTTTGTTTTCAGAAAGATTATATGCTTTACCGTCTTGTTTTACCAATGCACCCTCAGGAGCCTGCTCACCAATTTTGAATCCGTTAATCGCAAACTGAATTTTTTTCAAATCTTCTTTAATGGTAGCATCTTTAATATCTGTATCAATAATTTTCTTGATTTTCTCAGTAGTCTTTTCCGGAGAACCTGGATGAATATCAGACTGAGCCATTACGAATGCTAATAGATAATCTTTAGTTACCTGAGAAAGATCTTTTTGGTTTTTCTTTAAATATTCAGAAAATAGCTCTGAAGTAACAACATCCGTTTTACCTTTGCTGTTAGCCTGAGCATATTTTTGGAAATCAGGACTCATTTTACCTAAAAGATATTGTCTGTAGTAAGGATTTTCCTTTACCATAACATCTTTATTTTCCTGAAGTTTATTTTCGAAATCAGTGAACGCTTTCGTTAATTTGAAAGAAGGATTACCTACTTGCTGTTTATGACTCATTTCATACTGACTCAAAATAGTAAGCAATGTGCTTGATACATCATTTTTCTTCCATGTAACGATTTCGCTGTCAGGATTGAATTTCTTTACATTCTCGTCGATATTTTTTGTAATATCAGCCTGCACTTTTTCAATTCCTTTTAAGAAAGACTTTTCATCTTTCATAATCAATTCATTCATATTAACGCTTTGAGCGTAAGTTGAAAGAAATTTTTGAGTTGCCGTAAAGAATTCATTATTCTTTTTAGCATCTCCCGTGATTACATATTCTGTAGGGAAAGCCATTGCATTTCCTGAAATCTCAAGTTTCTGACCTCCTTTTAGATAGATTAAATTTTGTTTTCCGGCATAAGAAATCACATACATTCCGGTTCTTGGAGCATCAAAGCTTCCTTCGAAAGTTCCATCGCTTTTAACACCGATATTAATTAATGGTAAAGTGGCAACACCTGAAGCCTCGATAAACTCGATTCTCTCTAATGGAGAACCTCCAGTGATTTTTCCTTTTACTTCTACTTTTTTAGAGCAAGACATTGCAAAAACAGCAATGATAAACAATAAAAGATATTTTTTCATTTTGAATTTTAATAATTACGCAAAAATAAGTTTTTCAATAAATTAAAAGCAACTAAATATTACTTTTATGAAAGATTTAACTAAAAAAAATCGCCATCCGGTGAGGAGACGATTTTTTATGGTATTTTTAATCAATTTTATCCTCTGTCAGCAAGAGCAGCCATATATTCTCTGTTCATTCTGGCGATGTTTTCAAGAGAAATTCCTTTCGGACATTCTACTTCACAAGCACCTGTATTTGAACAGTTTCCGAAACCTTCGTCATCCATAGCTTTCACCATGTTAAGAACTCTTCTCTTCGCTTCCACTCTACCTTGCGGTAAAAGTGCGTACTGAGAAACTTTAGCTCCTACAAATAACATTGCAGATCCGTTTTTACAAGTAGCCACACAAGCTCCACATCCGATACAAGCCGCAGCATCCATTGCTTTGTCTGCATCTTCTTTTGGAACCGGAATAGCGTTGGCATCCAATGTATTACCTGAAGTGTTCACCGAAATGAAACCACCTGCAGCCATTACTCTGTCGAATGCACTTCTGTCTACCATTAAATCTTTAATAACAGGGAAAGCCGCACTTCTCCAAGGTTCGATAACAATCGTTTCACCGTCTTTGAACATTCTCATGTGCAACTGACAAGTAGTGATACCCGTATCCGGACCGTGAGCTCTACCATTGATGTATAGAGAACACATACCGCAAATACCTTCACGACAGTCATGGTCGAAAGCGATTGGCTCTTTTCCTTCGTTAATGATATTCTCGTTCAGAATATCCAACATTTCCAAGAATGAAGAATCTGTAGAAACATCCGATATTTTATAGGTCTCAAACTGACCTTTAGTCTTATTATTTTTTTGTCTCCAAATTTTCAGCGTAAGATGAAGGCCTTTTTTTGCACTCATAATTGTATATTTATAGGTTGGAGATTATTTGTAACTTCTTGCTTTAACTTCGATGTTGTCATAGATCAAGTCTTCTTTATGCAGAACTTCTGTTGTAATATCATCTGTTTGATATTCCCAAGCTCCAACATATTTAAAGTTAACATCATCTCTTTCTGCCTCCCCTTCCGGAGTAGCATGATCTTCTCTGAAGTGTCCTCCACAAGATTCGTTTCTGTGTAAAGCATCAATAGCCATTAATTGTCCAAGCTCGATAAAATCCGCAACTCTGAACGCTTTTTCAAGTTCAGTGTTCATTCCATCGGCATCACCAGGAACTTTCACATCTGCCCAGAATTCTTTTTTCACCTGAGCGATTTCAGCAATAGCTTCTTTCAAACCTTCAGGAGTTCTTCCCATTCCTACCTTATTCCACATAATGTGTCCTAATTTTTTATGGAAATGATCTACTGAATGAGTTCCTTTATTATTTAAGAAGAAATCTACTTTATCTTTAATTTCTTTTTCAGCTTTATCAAAATCTGCAGAATTCGTAGGAATTGAACCTGTTCTGATGTCTGCAGAAAGGTAATCTGCAATGGTGTATGGAAGTACGAAATATCCATCTGCCAAACCTTGCATCAAAGCAGAAGCTCCCAATCTGTTTGCTCCGTGATCAGAGAAGTTAGCCTCACCGATTACGAAACATCCAGGAATTGTAGATTGTAAGTTATAATCAACCCAAACACCACCCATTGTGTAGTGAACCGCAGGATAGATCTTCATTGGAGTTTTGTAAGGATCATCAGCAGTAATTTTCTCGTACATTACGAATAAGTTCCCATATTTCTCCTCAATCCAAGCTTTTCCTAAATCATAGATCTGCTGATCTGTAGGATTGTGAATATGTTTTTCGATAGCAGCTTCTTTACCTTTTTTAATGATCTCTGTAGAGAAATCTAAGTAAACACCTTCTTTAGTATCATTATTTTCAATTCCGTAACCAGCATCACATCTTTCCTTACCCGCTCTGGACGCAACGTCTCTAGGCACTAAGTTTCCGAATGCAGGATATCTTCTTTCTAAATAATAATCTCTATCTTCTTCTTTAATATTTTCAGGTCTAAGTTTTCCTTCTCTGATCGCTACAGAATCTTCAATCTTTTTAGGAACCCAGATTCTTCCTGAGTTTCTAAGAGATTCAGACATCAAAGTCAGCTTAGACTGCTGCGTTCCGTGAACAGGAATACACGTCGGGTGAATCTGTACATAACAAGGGTTCGCGAAGTACGCTCCTTTTTTGTGGATTTTCCAAGCTGCAGAAACATTTGAACCCATTGCGTTTGTAGATAGGAAATATACGTTTCCATAACCTCCTGAAGCAATTACAACAGCGTGAGCAGAATGTCTTTCGATCTCTCCTGTTACAAGATTTCTTGCAATGATACCTCTTGCTTTTCCATCTACAATTACCAATTCCATCATTTCGTGACGGTTGTACATTTTAATTCTTCCTTTACCGATTTGACGGCTCATTGAAGAATATGCACCTAATAATAACTGCTGACCAGTTTGTCCTTTTGCGTAGAACGTTCTTTTTACCTGAACCCCACCGAATGAACGGTTATCTAATTGCCCACCGTAATCTCTCCCGAAAGGAACTCCCTGAGAAACACATTGGTCAATAATATTTGCAGAAACTTCAGCTAATCTGTAAACGTTTGCCTCTCTTGCTCTGTAGTCACCACCTTTAATCGTGTCATAGAACAATCTGTATGTAGAGTCACCGTCTCCCTGATAATTTTTAGCTGCGTTGATACCTCCCTGAGCCGCAATAGAGTGCGCCCTTCTTGGAGAATCCTGATAACAGAATGCTTTTACATTATATCCTTGCTCAGCTAAAGTAGCTGCAGCAGAACCTCCTGCCAAACCTGTACCTACAACAATAATATCAATCTTATCTCTGTTGTTTGGTGCAACAAGGTTCATATGATCTTTATGATTTTTCCATTTATCCTTTAAAGGACCAGCTGGAATTTTTGCATCTAATTTACTCATATTAGTATATTGATATTATTGAGTTACGAAGTGATAAATTGCGATAAAAATAAAACCTGCAGGAATAAGGATAGAATACCATTTCCCTAAAGCTTTGATTACCGGAGTATATTTTGGGTGTCTAGCCCCGATTGACTGGAATGAAGACTGGAAACCGTGAGCCAAGTGCAATCCTAACAAAACAAAAGCAATTACATACAAAGCTACTCTCCAAACGTCTGCAAACTTCTCATGAAGCTCTGGCCAGAAACGTTCTGCGTCAGGAGCTATTCCTTCTACATATTTGTAATCAAGCTCGTGCCACCAGAAATCATAAAAGTGAAGTACCAGAAAAGCTAAAACAACCGCGCCGGAAATAATCATATTTCTCGACATCCATGTAGAATTGGAAGAAGGATTGTTTGCATCGTACTTTACAGGACGTGCATTTCTATTCTTAATTTCTAATATAAATCCCATAATGAAATGGAAAAAAACCGCAAAACCAAGAATAGGCTGCATTAAGAACTGTACCATTGGATTATAGCCCATAAAATCTGATGCCGTATTGAATGCATCACGATTCAGGACTGATAAAAAATTGGTCGTCAAATGCAGTATAAGAAAGATCAGCAAAAATAAAGCTGATAATGCCATAGCATATTTTCTACCTATCGTAGAACTCGTTAAACCTGCCATATAAGTTTAAATTTCAATTTCCACAAAATTAAGAAATGTTAACTATATCAAAAAGTGAGAAATCTCACAATTACACAGTTTGTAATCTTTCTAAATAACAGCTATAATATTATAAATAAAGGAAAAAGAGTAGGACAGTGAATTATTTCAAATCATAAATTTTATTGTTGTAAACGATCTTCTCCACATCCTTAGAAAACGTTTTTATTTCAGAAATATCAACTCTTCTCGACGAACAGTAAGGATTGATAATATATTGGATAATTTTATCCCTTTCCGCATCCTCACTTACCCAAAAGCAAACACTATTACCTTTTTTAATTGATAGAATTTTCTTTTTACTAAAACTGTGAGTTAGAATTTCGTTTTTACTATTTTCAAATATATTGAAACTGACTCTGATAACTAAAAATATGGAAACAGCCATTATCAATACCGCAGTATTTTTAACATTTAATTTTAAAATTGCAAACCTCATCAGATAAAGAATTATAAACAAAGAAAAAACTTCAAATAGGTTCATTGAAATATTCTCAAAAAACAATTTATCAAAATCTGCAAACCAATGAATAATTTTCAATAATATCTGAATAATGAAATCGTACATAATATTTATCAATTCAAAATCAAGCTTGAAACCAATCAATGTCGTGATTAAAAATGAAAAAACAATCACAATTTCAGAAAACGGAACGATAAAAAAATTAGCAATAACAGAAATAAACGAAAACTGATGAAAATAATACAAAACCAACGGAAGTGTAGCCAATTGTGCAGAAATGGAAATTGAAATCGTATTAAAAATTAATTTTTTAAACCAATTATTCTGTTCGGGAAAATAATTTAAAATCGGTTGATTCAGCCAGAAAATTCCGAGAACTGCAAGAAAACTCAATTGAAAACCGACATCAAAAATCTGTTGTGTATCAAAAATCAGAATAACAAAGGCTGATAGTGACAGAGAATGCAGTAAATCCGGTTTTCGTTGGAGCAAAACGTAAATAAAATATACGCTCAGCATGATACTGGAGCGGACAACCGAACTTCCAAAACCAATAAAAACAGTAAAAAGCCAAATAAAAATTAAACTTGAAATAATTGCATATTTTCTAAATTGTAACGGTAAAATTTTAATTAATAAAAAATAAAACAATCCGAAAATCACAACAATATGCGTCCCGGAAATTGCCAGAAAATGCGTCAGTCCGGATCGGTTAAAATCCTGAACAGTCTGAACATCTATTTCTGTTCTGTCTGCGAGAATAATCCCTTTCAAAAACTCTTTCGATTTGGGTGATATTTCAGTTTTATCAATATTCTGAAGTACTTCAAGTCTTCTTTGTGAAAACTTTTCACACCAACTCAGATCATTTCTTTGTGCCGAAGAAATTCTGTCATTGATGTAAATCTGATATTCAATATTTTTACGGCTCAGGTATTTTGCATAATTAAATTGAAAATCATATTCCGGAGATTTTGGCTTTGTTATATAACCTTTTGCTTTATAATAATGATTAAAATCTAATCCTTTTTCATCTTTTGGGACATATAAAACGGCATTAAAATCACTTTCTTTTATATGCGCTTCAATTTCATATTTTCTATTCTTTTCGTTTGAATTCAATTTTTTAGAAACCTTGAAAACAACTGTTTCATTATTGCCAACCGAAGGATGCTGAGACGAAAAAGAATTAAAAAAATGCAGAACAATTCCGATTGCGAAAAACATAAAACCTAAGATGTAAGGTTTTGATTGATGAAAAATAAACGACTTTAAAAATGTGGAAATTAAGATTAATGTACAAATTCCGATAATCGGATAAATACATTCTTTACCCAAAGAAAAATTATCCTGAAAGAAAATACCGAGGATAAAGCAGATGACGAGAATCAAAAGTGGTTGTTTATTCAAAATTGTGTTTTCCCAAATGTATCTAATTGAACAACAATTCACAAAAGAAAAATCACAAAATGTAAAAAGTGCATCAAATTTGTCAATCAAAAGAAAAATCGCAGAAAATATTTCTACGATTGATTATAATTTATTTAATTTTTAAACTTTAAAATCACCTCAGCGGCATGATCGCTTGCTCCACTACCGCCCAGCTTTTCTCTCAACAATTCGTAATCTTTCAATATCTGGGATCGTTTTTCACCTTCCAGAATCTTTTTCAATTCTTCAACTAAATTTTTAGTATTGAGATCATTTTGAATTAATTCCTTTACTACTTCACGATCCATAATTAAATTCACCAAAGAGATGTACTTAATATTTTTAACCAGTCTTTTCGCAATGGCGTAAGAAATTTTACTTCCACGGTAACAGACCACTTCAGGAATATTCAGTAAAGCAGTTTCCAAGGTTGCTGTTCCGGATGTTACCAAAGCTGCTTTTGAACATCTTAATAAATCGTACGTTCTGTTAGATACAAAATGTACATTCTCATCTACATATTTCTGATAAAATTCTTTCGGAAGACTTGGAGCTCCGGCAATAACGAACTGATATTCTTTAAAATGTGGTCTCACAGAAAGCATCATTTCCAACATTTTTTCCACTTCCTGTTTTCTGGAACCCGGCAATAATGCAATAATTTCTTTTCCGTTTAAATTATGTTCAGCTTTAAATTTTTCAATATTGATATCCTGTAAAGTAGAAATGGCATCTAATAATGGGTGCCCCACAAAATGTGAATGAACACCATGTTTTTTATAAAAATCTTCTTCAAACGGAAGAATTACCATCATTTCATCAACGTACTTTTTGATAATCTCGACCCTCCCTTCTTTCCAGGCCCAAAGTTGTGGAGAAATATAATACATAACTTTAATTCCTAACTCTTTAGCGAATTTTGCAATCCTTAAATTGAAACCGGGATAATCAACCAAAATCAAAACATCAGGTCTGTTGTTTTTGATATCTTCTTTGCACAATTTAATGTTATTCAAAATCGTTTTTAAATTCATCGCCACTTCTAAAAAGCCCATGAATGCAAGATCTTTATAATGTTTCACTAAAGTTCCGCCTTGCGCAGCCATTAGATCGCCACCCCAAAACCTGAATTCTGCGTCCTGATCTTTCTGCTTCAAAGCTTTCATTAAATTACTCCCGTGCAAATCTCCGGAAGCTTCGCCTGCGATGATGTAATACTTCATTTCTATAATAAGGATAGAGAACAAATTAAGCTATTCGTGAATCTTAATTTGTAATTTTGTCCAAAGATAATGATAAAAATGTCAGAAGAATTTGAAATAAGAAATAAAGTTGCGGAAAGCGGTTTAATCAATTTTGACCTTACTGATCTTGTGCCTAAAGGTGTAAGAAAAGGGATTGATCTTAAAGATTTTCTTTTTATGGAAATGATCTTAAAAGAAAAAGATTTCCGTGAAAAAGTTGCCGCTATTAACGTGGAGGAATATCGGGATACTTACATTTACATCTATAATTCGGCAGATGCAATCGTCCCTCTTTGGGCTTATTTTTTATTAACAGCCAAATTAACAGAATCTTCCAAAAAAATAGTTTTCGGAAATCGTGGAGATCTTGAAGTAATTCTAATGCACAACGCTATTCAAAGACATGATTTCAGCGAAATGCAGGGAAAAAGAGTCCTGGTAAAAGGCTGTTCAGACAAAGAGATTCCCGAAAATGCCTACATTGAGTTAGTTGAACAATTAAAACCCATTGTAAAATCATTGATGTTTGGCGAAGCGTGTTCTAACGTACCGATAATTAAAAATTAATATTGAACTTTTGGAAAACTATGTATTTTCTTCCAAATAGTAATTAAAAAACTTATTAGGAATATTTTTTGATAACTTTGATAGAGTTAACATTTAATAAACACAAACAATGAGTTTAATTGATTTACTTACAGGAAACACAGGCAATCAGGTTGCCGAACAGGCGGAAAATAAATTTGGAATCAGCAGAAATCAGGTTCTTGCCTTGCTTGCCGTAGCAGCTCCGTTAATTATTTCGTATCTAAGAAATAAATCAAAAGATACAAACGAGGCGGAAGCTTTAAATAAAGCACTTGATAAAGACCACGACGGAAGCATTCTTGATGATACTACGCAGGCAGAAGCCAGACAATCTGAAGGAGGTTCTATTCTAAATCATATTTTTGGTAATGAAAAGCAAAATGTTGAAAATAATCTTTCTCAGAGTACAGGAATTTCTATAGACAAAATCGGACCGATTTTAGCGATGCTTGCTCCAGTTATTATGGGATATATCGGTAAAGAAAAACAGCAGAACAATGTAGGAGCCGGAGGTTTAGGAGATCTGTTGGGAGGAATTCTTGGAAATGCATCCAATCAGGCTCAGGGACAGCAATCAAGTCCTTTGAATGATATTTTAGGCAGTGTTTTGGGTGGCGGGCAATCATCATCTTCAGGAAACCCGCTGAACGATATTTTAGGAAGTGTTTTAGGTGGTGGAAGCCAACAGAAAAAACAAGAAGGAGGATTGGGAGACCTTTTAGGAGGTATTTTTGGAAAATAAATTGAATTTTTTACATAAAAAAAGACCGGAGAGAAATCTTCGGTCTTTCTTATTTTTTACTTGTTCTTATCTCCGGAAGCTGCTGTTGATTTCGCATCCTTTCTGCGTCTTCTTTTCCCGTAACTTCCGTTATTAATTTTACCTCTTCTGGATTTTTTGTCTCCTTTTCCCATAGTATTAAGTATTTGTTGTTATTACGAATTTAAAAAATCCTGTTTTAAATGAAAAATATCAGCTGTTAAAATTTCTATAAAAATAGCTTTTTGGAGTTTATTAATTTTTTTAGACCACAAAATTACAATTCAAAAATATAAAAAATTCAATAAATATTTATCGTAAAACAATAATTAATTATATATTTGCAATAATAAAAATAAAAATTAAAATCAATGAAACTATTAGGTAAAAATTCAATGTCGACGGCGCTAAGCTGTATACTTTTTCTTCTCTTTTTGTTTTTTGCATTTCATCTTATTTATGAACTATTCGGGTATGGAATTTCATATTATAATCTAAAAACAAATAGCAAAATTTTATATGATACATTTTATGTCGGAAACACAATCGATTGGGGTGGTAAAATAGCAACAGGAAGTAACTATTTCAGATTTAAATATCCTTTTTCGGATCAGCAAATGGTAACAGGTGTTTTTTCATTAAATATGTTTTTAAATTATTTACTTCAATTCTCTTTTTATACTTTGTTCTTCTTTTCAGCATTTAAAATTTTTAACGGAATGAGTCAGGAAATACTTTTTAATCAAAGTGTTATTGAGTGGTTAAAAAGATTCTCTATTCTTAATATTCTATTTGTTCCGCTATCTGTTTTAAACTGGCTATATAATTTTAAAAGTGATTTAAATATGGATATATTATTAATTGTATTTATACATCTTTTGTTGGGAATCATGGTATATTTTATCGTAGCTTTTTTCAAAAAAGGTTTTGAACTTCAATCTGAAAATGACTTAACCATATAATTATGCCAATAATCATCAATGTAGACGTGATGCTTGCCAAACGCAAAATGCAGTCACAGGAACTTGCCGAGAAAATTGGCATTACCCAGGCCAATCTTTCCATTTTAAAGACAGGAAAAGCAAAAGCCGTAAAACTTTCAACACTGGAAGCCATTTGCAAAGCGTTGGATTGTCAGCCGGGAGACATTTTAGAATACGTAAAAAGTTAAAAATTCTTATTGTGAAAAAATATTTTATCATTGCATTCACTTTTTTAGGAATACTCGCTTTTAGTCAGAATGAAAAAGCTGCAAAAACTCCTGAAAAAAAATTCATCCATTCAGAATTTAATAATGATTCTAAGATTTCAGAAGAACTGTTAAACAAAATAGGCGCTAAAAATCTTCAAAACTTAGGATTAATCTGGGGATTCCTGAAATATTATCATCCGAATGTTTCCTCGGGAAAATATAACTGGGATGATGAGCTGCTTAAAATTTTACCCAAAATTGCCGGAACTTCCGATGAGCAGAGAGATCAGATATTGATAACCTGGATAAAAAGTTTTGGTGACTTTAAAACCAAAGATTATCCTGAACCAAAGAATATAAAAATGAAAGCTGACCTGGATTGGATCACTTCTTATGGCTTTACAAAAGAACTGTCGGATTTATTGTTAGCGATAAAAAAAGCAGACAGAAAAAAATCGAATTATTATGTTTCCCTTTTCAGCGATGGTAATGCAAATTTTGAAAATGAGAATCCATACTCTACAATGGTTTCACCGGATGCAGGCTTTAGATTATTAAGCTTATACCGCTACTGGAACATCATTCAATATTATTTTCCTTACCGATATGCAATCGGGGAAGACTGGAAGGACGTTTTAACAGAATTTATTCCAAAATTCACCTCAGCGCAGGACGGAACCGAATATAATCTTGCCTGCCTGGAACTCAGCACAAAAATCAATGATTCTCATGGCGGATTCTTTAATAATGTCACTTATCATTTTTTTGGAGAAAGAATAGTTCCTTTAGAAATCGTTTTTGCTGAAAATAAAGCCGTGGTAAAAAATTATTATGACGAAAAATTAGGAAAAGAAACAGGAATAAAAATTGGTGATATCATTTTGGAAGTTAATGGAAAAACAGTGGGAAAAATCCTTCAGGAATATTCGAAATATATCCCGGCTTCCAATAAGGCTGTGAAATTAAGAAATTTATCATTCATCCTTTTAAATTCAAATGAGCTCACAATAGACGTTAAATATCTAAGCAACGGACTGGAAAAAACCGTTACGATTCCTACCTATAGATCCAATGAAATAAATTACACCCAAAAACCTGCCGAGTCATTCAAAATGAACAATGGCGATACTGCTTATCTCCATTTACAAAATCTGAAGTCTGACCATTTACCCGATATTTTTGAAAAAATAAAAAATACGAAAGGTTTAGTTATTGATATCAGAACGTATCCTACAGATGCACTGCTATTTAAACTTGCGAAATACATAATGCCGAAGCCTGAAATTTTTGTTGATTTTACAGTTTCTTATCCCACAAGACCAGGCTACTTTATTTTTGCACAGAAATACGACGTTGGCAGCAATAATAAAGACTATTATAAAGGAAAAATCGCTATTCTCGTAAATGAAACAACGCAAAGCTCTGCAGAATATCATACCATGGCGTTCCAAAAAGCTCCGAAGGCAAAAGTTTTCGGCTCACAGACTTCAGGAGCAGACGGTGATGTATCCTACATTCCTCTTCCGGGGAAAATATTGACCGGAATTTCTGGTGTCGGCGTCTATTATCCGGATGGAAAAGAAACACAAAGAATCGGTATTATTCCTGATGTTGAAGTAAAACAAACAATTGACGGTATCAGAAATAATAAAGATGAAGTTTTGGAAAAAGCTCTTGAATGGATTAAAAATTAACCAATACCTTAAAAACTCAAATCAAAAACTTCCTTCGGGGAGTTTTTTTGTTTTAGAAACTTTCAAAAACCTTATCTTTGCAACTGCAAATTTCAAATTTCAAACCTTAAATTTCAAATAAATAACAATGTTTCGATCGCACACAAACGGAGAATTATCTCTTCAACATCTTAATGAAGAAGTTACACTTTCAGGATGGGTACAAACCATTCGTGATAAAGGATTTATGATTTGGATAGATCTTCGAGATCGTTACGGAATTACTCAGTTGGTTTTCGACCAAGACCGTTCTTCAGCGGAATTGATGGAAAATGCAAAAAAATTGGGACGTGAGTTTGTGATTCAGGTTACAGGAAAAGTAATCGAAAGAGTAAGCAAGAACCCCAACATTCCAACCGGAGAAATTGAAATTTTAGTTGAAAAATTAACGATTCTTAATGAATCTCAACTTCCACCTTTTACCATCGAAGATGAAACAGATGGCGGTGAAGAATTAAGAATGAAATACCGTTATTTGGATATCAGAAGAGCTCCGGTAAGAGATAAACTGATCTTCCGTCACAAAATGGCACAGAAAGTGAGAAATTATCTTTCAGACGAAGGATTTATCGAAGTTGAAACTCCGGTTTTAATCAAATCTACTCCGGAAGGTGCAAGAGATTTCGTGGTTCCAAGCAGAATGAATCCGGGGCAGTTTTACGCATTGCCACAATCTCCGCAAACTTTCAAACAATTGTTGATGGTTGGAGGAATGGATAAATATTTCCAGATCGTGAAATGTTTCCGTGATGAGGATTTAAGAGCCGACAGACAGCCGGAATTCACACAAATCGACTGTGAAATGGCTTTCGTAGAGCAGGAAGACGTGATGAATGTTTTCGAGGGAATGACGAAAACTTTAATTAAAGATATTACAGGTCAGGAATTCGGAACTTTCCCAAGAATGACGTTTGCTGATGCGATGCAGAAATACGGGAACGACAAACCGGATATCCGTTTCGGAATGGAATTCGTGGAGTTGAATGAATTAGTAAAAGGAAAAGATTTCAAAATATTTGATGACGCAGAATTGGTTGTCGGAATCAATGTTGAAGGATGTGCAGATTATACAAGAAAACAAATCGACGAGCTTGTTGATTGGGTTAAAAGACCACAAATAGGAGCTTCAGGAATGGTTTGGGCGAAATTCCAGAATGATGGTGTAAAAACTTCTTCGGTAAATAAATTCTACAACGAAGAAGATTTATCGAAAATCATCGAGAAATTCGGAGCAAAAGAAGGCGATTTAATGTTGATTCTTTCCGGAAACGAGCACAAAGTAAGAACTCAGCTTTCTGCTTTGAGAATGGAACTTGGAAACCGTTTAGGATTAAGAAAAGGAAATGTGTTCGCACCACTTTGGGTTGTTGACTTCCCGTTATTGGAATTTGACGAAGAAAGCGGACGTTACCACGCCATGCACCACCCTTTCACCTCTCCAAAACCTGAAGATTTCCATTTATTGGAAACAGATCCCGGAAAAGCAAGAGCCAACGCTTACGATATGGTCTTAAACGGAAACGAAATTGGTGGAGGTTCTATCAGAATTTTCGATAAAGATTTACAGTCAAGAATGTTTGATTTATTAGGATTCTCAAAAGAAGAAGCAGAAGCTCAATTCGGATTCTTAATGAATGCCTTTAAATACGGAGCTCCGCCTCACGGTGGTTTGGCTTTCGGATTTGACCGTTTAGTGGCAATTCTTGACGGAAACGAAGTCATTAGAGATTATATCGCTTTCCCTAAAAATAATTCAGGACGAGATGTAATGATCGATGCACCTGCAGCCATTGCTAACGAGCAGCTGGATGAACTGGAATTACAATTGAATTTAAAAGCATAAATTAGAAGCGGAGAAAAATTCTCCGCTTTTTTTATTCATTTTATTGATAGAATTGAGACACTCCGGAATGAAAAACTATCTTTAAATTTTAATTTTGTAAATTCCCTTTAATCCAACTATAATTTCTGAATCTCAACGGCACAATCATTGTAAGTTATTAATACAAAATACGATACAATGAAAGCAATTTGGAACGGTGCCATTGGCTTTGGTTTAGTCAATATCCCTGTAAAGATTTATTCTGCGACTGAAACCAGCAAATTAGATCTTGATATGTTGGATAAATCTGATTTTTCAAATATAAAATTCAAACGAGTTAACGAGAAAACAGGCAAAGAAGTCAAATGGGAAAACATTGTGAAAGGTTATCTCATGGATGACAAATATATTGTTTTAGATGAAGAAGACTACGAAGCTGCAAGTCCCGAGAAATCTAAAATACTTTCCATAGAACATTTTGTGAAAGAAGCTGAGGTAGATTCTGTGTATTTTGAAACGCCTTATTTTCTTGAACCTCAGAAAAACGGAGAAAATGCCTATCGCCTTTTAATTAAAGCGCTCCAGCAGACAAAAATGGTCGGAATTGGCACATTTGTACTCCGAGACAGTGAAGCGATTGGTATGATTCGACCTTACAATGATGATGTTTTAGTGCTGAACAGATTACGCTTTGCTCAGGAGATCAGAGATTACAAAGAACTTAAGATCCCTGCTAAAAAAGCCCCAAAACCTGCCGAACTCAAAATGGCAAAAAATCTGATCGAGCAACTTTCAGAACCTTTTGATCCTACATTTTACAAAAATAATTACAGTGCAGATCTTTTAAAAATCATTAAGAAAAAAGCCAAAGGAAAAAATGTAAAACTTAAAAAATCTGAACCTGCAAAAGAAGGTAAAGTGATTGATTTAATGGCGCAGTTAAAGGCAAGTTTACAACGTCCAACCTCTAAAACCGCATCGTAATGGCTCTTAAAGATTATAATCAAAAACGAAAATTCGACGAAACTACCGAACCCAAAGGGAAAACAAAAAAAAGTAAAGATCAGCTCATTTTTGTGATTCAAAGACACGCAGCTTCCCGGCTTCATTATGATTTCAGATTAGAAATGGAAGGCGTTCTGAAAAGTTGGGCAGTTCCTAAAGGTCCGTCTTTAAACCCAAATGACAAACGTTTGGCGATGATGGTGGAAGATCATCCTTATGATTATAAAGATTTTGAAGGAAACATTCCTGAGGGAAATTATGGAGCCGGGCAGGTTGAAGTCTGGGACAGCGGAACGTATGAGCCTTTAGATGAAACCAGTAAACTTTCTGACGAAAAAGAACTGTTGAAAGAATTAAAAGCAGGTTCTTTAAAATTTATTCTTCACGGCAAAAAACTGAAAGGAGAATTTGCTTTAGTTAAAATGAAAAATGCAGAAAACAACGCATGGCTTCTCATTAAACATAAAGACGATTTTGCAGAAGAACATTATGATGCAGAAGAAAATACTTCTAAAAATTCAGAGGTTACCAAATTTTTAGAGGAAAAAAAAAGCCTAAAAAGCAACAAAAAAAAGTCATAAATTCAGCATTAAAACCTCATTTTCAAAGATTTAATTCTTTGATTGATGAGAAAAAACTGGAGAACTTCACTAAACCCATGCTCACCAAATTGTCTGATAAAGCATTTGATGATGAAGACTGGATTTTCGAGATAAAATGGGACGGCTATCGTGCTATTGCTGATCTCAGTAAAAAACAACCGCTCTTCTACTCCCGAAACGGTATTTCTTTCTTATCAAAATTTGAAAAAGTTTCTAACGATTTCAGCCAACAGAAATATAAAATGATTCTCGACGGAGAAATTGTTGCTTATGACGAAAACGGAAAACCCAATTTTCAACTGCTCCAACAGATTGGGGATAATCCGAATTTAGCTTTGACTTATCAGGTTTTCGACTTGCTTTGGCTGAATGGTCATTCTACCGAGGAACTTCCCTTACTACAACGAAAAGAACTGCTGAAAGATGCTTTGATAGAAACCGATGTCATCAAATACTGTGATCATATCTCTGAAAATGGCATTGATTTTTTTAATCAAATGAAAAAAATGCAGCTGGAAGGAATGATTGCTAAAAAATCTGACAGCATTTACACCGAAAACAGCAGAAGCTCGGATTGGCTTAAAATAAAATTCACTAATACTGAAGAGGTGATTATCTGTGGATTTACAGAGCCTCGAGGATCAAGGGAAGGTTTCGGAGCTTTGATTTTAGGAAAATATATTAATGGGACACTGACCTACGCAGGACATACCGGAACGGGATTTAATAAAGAATCATTACAAGAAATTCATCAACGGCTGGAGAAACTGGCAGTAAAAAAGTCACCTTTCAACATCGCTCCTAAAACCAATATGCCGGTAACGTGGATTAAACCTGAATTAGTATGCGAAATCAAATATTCTGAAATTACCAAAGATGGCATTTTTAGACATCCGGTATTTGTTGCGATAAGAGAAGATAAAAATCCAAAAGATATTAATGAAAAACCAAAAGAAATGAAAGCACAAACTTCATCAAAAAAAACTAAAACTTCTGAGACAGAAAGCGAAATTACGTTAAACCGACATAAAGTAAAACTGACCAATCAGGATAAGATTTATTTTCCGAAAGATGAGGTAACAAAAGGTGATGTTATTGATTATTATCAATCGGTTGCAGAATATATTTTGCCACATTTGAAGAACCGACCGCTTTCTATGAATCGTTTTCCAAATGGCATTGAAGAACAAAATTTTTATCAGAAAGATGCCAGTGACAATATTCCGGATTGGGTGAAAACGACGCAAGTTTATTCGGAATCTACCGACAAAAATATCGATTATATTTACTGTAATGACAAAGCAACTTTGGCTTATCTGAATAATTTAGGCTGCATCGATATGAATCCATGGAACTCGTCACTTCCCGATTTGGAGCACCCAGATTATTTGGTTTTAGACCTCGATCCTTCGAAGAAAAATAACTTTGATGATGTGATTGAAACCGCTTTACAAGTAAATGAAGTTTTAGAATCTATAAAAATTAAAGGATATTGCAAAACTTCCGGAAGTACGGGAATTCATGTGTATATTCAGATGGGTGGAAAATATGATTTTGACCAGGTAAAAGATTTTGCCTATATTCTGATGAAACAGGTGAATGAAAAATTACCGAAACTAACCACTCTAGAAAGAAGTTTACAAAAAAGAAACGACAAGAAAATTTACCTCGATTATCTTCAGAACCGTTCCGGACAAACGTTGGCAAGTGTTTACAGTTTAAGACCGAAAGAAGGAGCTTCCGTTTCAATGCCTTTGGAATGGGAGGAATTGAAAAAAGGGTTGAGGCCGACGGATTTTAATATTCATAATGCGTTGGAAAGAATTAAGGAAAAAGGTGATTTGTTTAAACCTGTTTTGGGTAAGGGGATTGATATGATGAAGGGGTTGGAATTGTTGCAGGAAAGCGAATAATATTCTTCTTTAAGTGTTTTTTTGTCCAACAAAGAAAATCAATTACTTAAATCATTAATTATTTTTAGATAAGTCTCAATCCAGCTAATATCCTTTGTTTCATTTATTACTGAGTAAAGATTATTAACAATTCCCTCAATAGATAACTCCTTTTTATTTTGACAGAATATTAATTGGAGTTCTAAGTTTTGAGCAAGATATTTTAGACATTCAACATTATTAATTTTAGAAAAACATTCACAGAAAACATAAGAAGATTTATATTTTCCCTGTAAAGCATAATCTGTAAAACTTAAAAAACTTGCAATAAAATCTAACTGATAATCAGACCATTTAAAAAGTTCTTCAACAAAATCATCATGATGTTTTGATGTAAAGCTTTACAAAATATTTTTTAAATAAGGATAATGTTCATATTCGAAATTCTCCGAACTAGCATAGTAATTTATATTGTCAATATAGTTTCTTATTTCTAAAAATTCATCTTTCATAATCGGAAAAATTTAAGGTAACTTCGCTACCAAACTCGCCGGCAACATTTTCAAAATCAAATAAATCATTTTCCATTTAAAATTGGGAACAATGGTGAAGGAGTTTCCTGCATTTACGATATATTTTGCTACATAATCAGGCTCCATAATTAAAGATTCATTCAATTGTAATCCTTCATTGATTTTTGTTCTGATATACCCGATTACTAAAGCATTGACTTTAATGTTTCTTGAAGCTAATTCTTGTCGCAAACCAGCTAAATACGTTGTAAAAGCTGCTTTTGTACTTCCATAAACAAAATTACTTTTTCGGCCTCTCACTCCTGAAAGTGATGACAATCCGATGACTCTTTCTAAATTCTTATTGCTTTCATCTGTCGCTATAATATTCAGAATGGAAACTGCACCCATATAATTTACCAACATCATTTGTTGAGTTCCTTTAAAGTCTTTTAAAGCCGTTTCGTTATCCACTAAAAATCCCGCTGCGTACATAACAATATGAGGTTTTACAGAAAGTTCGTCATAAAATTTTTGATGAGAATCAAAATCCACTGAATCGAAAGATAAAACCGTCACTTTTGAATTTAAATTATTTTTTTGAACAAACTCTTCCAAAGATTTTGTATTTCTGGAAGCCGCAATGATGGAAAATCCTTTTTGAAAATATTGCTTAATGCTTTGTTTGGCAACATCGGAATTGGCACCTAAAATGAGAACGGTTTTGTTTGTGTTTTGATTCATGAGGCAAAGATAATTTTTTATTAAGTATTAATTTCACAAACGGTGTCATTTCGACGAAGTAGAAATGCATTCTTATAATTTGTCAATGAATTCTTCATTACATTTTGCTATGTTTTGAATAACAGTTCCAAGTTAGACTGATTCAATAAAATCACTTTTACCTCTTCCTACATCTCTATTGTATTTTCATT
>NZ_LMQN01000006.1 GCF_001425355.1 Chryseobacterium sp. Leaf405 | reverse complement strand
AGCTTCGCTGCCGCCAAAACCTCTCCCATTATTTTTTAAGCAAAACAATTTCAACTCTTCGATTTTTCATAAAATCTTCTTCTGTACGCTCAGGATAAACAACAGGATTGAGATGTCCCTGTCCCGTCGCTTTTATTCTTTTGGGATTTATTCCCTGTTTTATCAGAAATTCTTTAATGGCATTTGCCCTTGTGAAAGACAGATTGAAAGTTTTCAAATCCAGATCTTCACCATCAAAATTATCGTAATCGCAGCAGATATGACCTTGCAATTCGACCACAATCTCCAGATTATCAATTAGAATAAAAGAAAGTTTTTTCAATGTTTTTTCTGCACTTGGAAGCCAAACATGACGACCTCCGATGAAATTAACATTAGGCAAAGAAAAAGTATCTTTTACCTTCATCGCGGCAACACTCATACTAAAAAAGCTGGCAAATACTTTTCCTGATTTTATCTCACCCGAATTTAAAACCCTATTAATAAAAATATCTACTCTCCTATTTTTTCCACGCAACATTTCCGTACTGTTGTCGTTGATTTGTTTTTCTTTGCCTAAACCTGCAACACTTTCCAGTTTTATATTATTTTTGTTTTTTTTCTGCAGATAATTCTTAACTGTATTCGCTCGATTTTCGGACAATTTTTTATTATACTCAGAGCTTCCGGAAATATCACAATTTCCAAAAATTCTAAATTTAAGGTTGGATTTTAATTGAGTTAAACTGTCTAATTTCTTCTGAGATTCTTTATCTAAAGCATAGCTATCATACGCAAAATAAACTGATGTAATCATTTGTGCATCGAGCTTTACGAAAAAGAAAAACAGGAGAAATATAAAAAAGAGTTTCATCGATTTTAAGTTTTATACAGAACGTGAAATAGTAGATTATAGTTTAATTTAAATAAAAAATCCTGAAAACAAATTTCAGGATTTAATTTATATTTTGTTTAAAATTTTAAACCAGTTTCATCAAAACATTTTCATCAATCTTCTCCACTTTCACCAAATTATTCTTCGTTAAAGTCTTAGAAGCTTTATCCCATTTTTTACCTGAAAGTTTAGATTGCTCTTTTACTTCAGTTAAAGAAATTTGCTCTCCTGATTTTAAAATTTCAAGAATAATTTTCTCATCTTCACCCAATTCGATTTGAGGAACTGTTTTTTCAGGTCTCATTTGAGGAAAAAACAATACTTCCTGGATTGATGCATTATTCGTTAAGAACATAATTAATCTGTCCATTCCGATTCCCAACCCTGAAGTTGGCGGCATTCCGTATTCCAGAGCTCTTAAGAAATCTTCATCGATAAACTGTCCTGCTTCATCATCACCTTTTTCAGCTAATTTCAACTGCTCTTCAAAACGTTCTCTCTGATCAATTGGGTCATTCAGCTCAGAATAAGCGTTCGCAATTTCTTTACCACAAACCATTAATTCAAAACGTTCAGTCAAACCTTCTTTGCTTCTGTGTTTTTTAGTTAAAGGTGACATTTCAATCGGATAATCAGTAATGAAAGTAGGTTGAATGAAGTTTCCTTCGCATTTTTCACCGAAAATTTCATCAATTAATTTTCCTTTACCCATCGTTTCATTAACCTCAATTCCGATAGATTTAGCAAAATCGAATAATTCCTGCTCGGTTTTTCCTGTAATATCGAATCCTGTATATTTGATAATCGCTTCCGTCATAGAAACCCTTGGATAAGGTGCTTTCCAGTTGATCGTGTGTTCTCCGAAAGTAGATTCTGAAGATCCGTTTACAGAAGTTGCACAGAATTCCAACAATTTCTCAGTGAAATCCATCATCCAGTTATAATCTTTGTACGCAACATAGATTTCCATTGCCGTAAATTCCGGATTGTGCGTTCTGTCCATCCCTTCATTTCTGAAGTTTTTCGAGAATTCATAGACCCCATCAAAACCACCAACGATTAATCTTTTAAGATATAATTCATTTGCAATTCTTAAATATAAAGGAATGTCTAATGCATTGTGATGCGTAATAAATGGTCTTGCAGCCGCACCACCTGGAATTGACTGTAAAATCGGGGTTTCAACCTCAAAATATCCTGCTTCATTGAAGAAATTTCTCATCGCATTGAAAAGTTTTGTTCTTTTCACGAAAACTTCTTTCACCTGAGGATTTACCGTTAAATCTACGTAACGCTGTCTGTATCTCATTTCAGGATCGTTGAATCCGTCGTGCACAACTCCGTTTTCATCAGTTTTAGCCTGTGGAAGCGGTCTTAAAGTTTTGGTTAAAAGAGTAAAGTTTTTTACCAAAACCGTCTTTTCACCCACCTGAGTGGTGAATAATTCTCCTTCAATTCCGATAATATCTCCTATGTCTAAAAGGTGTTTGTAAACTTCATTATATAATGTTTTGTCTTCACCTGTACAGATTTCGTCTCTGTTAAAATACACCTGAATTCTTCCTGTAGAATCTTGCAATTCAGCAAAAGAAGCTTTCCCCTGGATTCTTCGGGACATTAGTCTACCAGCGATCTTCACCTGTTTACTTTCTGCGAAATCCTGTTTTATAGATTCTGTAGTATCTGTAATTTTGTATTCTTCCGCCGGGAATGCATTAATTCCCATTTCAACAAGCTTATTCAGCTTTTCTCTCCTAATAATTTCTTGTTCTGATAATTGCATTGTATTTATTTAAAATAACGTGCAAAATTAGTGATTTTTGAATTGATGATCAATGACTTTTTCCAGAAATATAATTTATTTCATGTAAAATTAAGTCAGGCTAAAATTTTAAGTCAGATTTTAGAAAACCAATCTTTACGATTTTGCTGCGGAATAAATGTCCATGCCAAGATTCTGCTGATTTTCTGTCCCTGAGCCATATCAATCGTTTTAACTTCTACAGCTTTAATCTTTTTTAAAAGTGTATGCAATTTAAATAAATTGTCTTTTTTTGAAACCAAACAGGTAAACCAAAGTACTTGTGATGAATATAATGCACTTTCCTGAATCATTTTTGAAATGAAAGCCAATTCGCCACCTTCGCACCATAATTCAAATTGCTGTCCGCCGAAATTCAGCAGAGGTTTAATCGTTTTTGATTTGTTCAGATTTTTTGTTTTTCGAAGATTTCCCTTTAATGCAGACTCTTCAGAATCATGAAAAGGAGGATTACACATCGAAAATGTAAACTTTTCTTTAGAATCAATAATATTCTTAAATATATAATCACCATTTGGCTGATGTTTCAATTGAATTGCAGATAACAAATCCGGATTATCGCTCAATATGCGTTCGGCATTTGCCAAAGAATCTTTATTAATATCTGATCCCACCATTTTCCAGCCATACGATTGATGGGCAATTAAGGGATATACGAGATTGGCTCCTACCCCAATATCCAGCCCTTTAACTTTTAATCCTTTTGGAACTTCTTTCTGGTTCTCAGCCAATAAATCTGCGAGATAATGTACATAATCTGCCCGTCCGGGAATCGGAGGACAAAGATTCGTATCAGGAATGTCCCAGTTCTGAACCTTATAAAAGTGTAACAACAAAGCTTTGTTAAGCAGTTTAACAGCCTTTGGAAGACTGAAATTAATCGTTACACTTTCATAAGCATTCACAAAAACGTACTGCTTCAATTCCGGTACACAAGAAATCAGCTGATCAAAATCATACGGATTACGATGCAGATTTCTTGGATGCAGATTCGGTTTTTCAGCCATCAATTATTTTTTCTGACTTAAAATATATTGTACCATTTTTTTTGCCTCTTCTTTCGATACCTGAGGATGGGCAGACATGGGTACATTTCCCCAAACCCCACTTCCTCCTTCTATAATTTTGGAAGCCAACAGTTCAATATCCTTTTCAGAATATTTTTCTGCGATTTCCTTATAAGAAGGACCGATCATTCTTTCATTTACCGCATGACAGCCCGAACAATCCAATGTTTCGATGATCTGATCTCCAGAAAGATCGGATTTTGCAGGCCCTGAAGAAACATCAGAAATTGTAGTATCAGACGGTATATTTTCTTTTTTAGAGCAGGAAATAATAAGTAAACTTACCAATCCCGTCAAAAATAGTTTTTTCATTATTTTGCTGCTGCCGAATCAGTTTTAGGAGCTTCTGTAGCAGGAGCAGGAGTTGCAGCCGGTGTGTCAGCTTTTTTAGCAGTAGAATCTACCACAGTAGGTGCATCCGGTTCTGGCAACATGGTGTTGCTGTCCTGTAAATCATGATTAGGCTTTTTTGAACAGTTAACCACCAATAAACCTCCGATAAATGCGATTGCTAATACTTTTTTCATTTTTTTCTATAAATTATTAAGCAAAAATATAAAAAAATAAACTTTCAGACTCATGATAAGTGCCCATTTAACCATATTTTTCTTTAGAATCTCTAATTCATAATGATTATATTTAAGGACAATTTCAAAATTTAAAATATGATTTTCATTTCAAAAATCCTGTTTTTTACCAGTCATCACGGTTTTTATACAATCGTTATTCTTATTTTGTTATTTGGGCTACTGGCATCATTGACAAAAAAATTCTGGTTCCTTATTCCTATCCTGCCTTTAGGAATTGCAAACGGAATTGGCGGACAATTTTTAAATGCATGGTTTTTAAACGGATACGGAGTGGAAAGTACAGCCATCATTACTTCTGATATCGAGACCAATTCTACTTTAAACGAACAGTATATTCATGATTACGAAGCCATTGTAAAGAAAAAAGACGGCAAATACACCAACACATTTTTCTCAACCACATCAGCAGCGATTTATCCTCTTGAAAATGCGATCAGAATTCCACAGACTGGCAAAGCTTTCCCGGTAAAATATATTTCAGGATATGAAAAAAATATTGTAATTCTTTACAATCAATCTGAAGAAGGGCAATCTTTGCTTAAATATGAAAGACAGGCACCGATCAACAAAGCAAGAATACAATACGAAGCTGATAAAACAAATAAAGAGTTCATCAGAGAATATATTTCTGCTTTAGAAAATTATCTGAAAGATTATGATGATGAAAATTATAAAGTAAAAGTTGAAGAATTAAGAAAAGAATTAATTCTTGTTGAGAAAAAATAATTTTCAACTTTTTTATTTTTTGTATTAAAAAATTATCTACATTTGTCACATGTTTACAATGAGCAACAAAAATTGGTGGTGGCTTTCAAACTCTTCGTCGGGTCTGAAGTTGTTGTCATGTTGCTAATCTTACAGCAGAAAATAATTTTAAAATATACAAAGACTTTGACGTACACCGTTGAAGTCTTTTTTTTGTTTACATAAATCCACTACAAAATGTTCAGTAAAAAAATAAATATAAAAACTGTTTCGAAAAAAACATTGGGCGATCTTCAAACCCCGATGAATATTTATCTGCAGGTAAGAGATAAATTCAGAGACACTATTCTTTTGGAAAGTTCGGACTCAAAAAATATTGATAATAATTTTTCATTCATCGCCATTAATGCCATTGCCGGAATAGAAATTAAAAACCTCAATGAATTTGAAGTAAAATTGCCTTCTAAAGACCCTGTTAAACAATCAATTACAAATCATAAAGTTCACGATATACTTCACGATTTTTCCAACATTTTTGAATGTGAAGAAACTCATGATTTTATAGAAAAAACAGCACAAAGTTTATTTGGCTATACCAGTTTTGAAGCAGTTCAGTTTTTTGAGGATGTTAGCTTTAAAGCACAAAGTCCCGAAGTTGAAATTCCACTTGTCCGTTACAGATTGTATCAATATGTGATTGCCATCAATCATTACAACGATGAAATGCATATTATTGAAAATCAGATAAAAGGGTTGAAATCAGAATTATATTCACTGGAAAGCATCATTAAAAATCAGAATTCCGTTATTTATCCTTTTGAAAAAACAGAAGAGGAAACATCGAATATTACTAATGAAGAATATCTTGATCTGGTAAAAACAGCACAGAGACACTGTATGCGAGGTGATGTTTTTCAGTTGGTTTTAAGCAGAAGATTTGAGCAGAAATTCAAAGGCGATGAATTCAATGTGTATCGTGCTTTACGAAATATCAATCCTTCTCCTTACCTTTTCTTTTTTGATTACGGAGATTATAAATTATTTGGCTCAAGTCCTGAAAGTCAATTAATTATTAAGGATAACAAAGCAATTATACACCCAATTGCCGGTACTTTCAAAAGAACGGGAGATTTTGAAACCGATTTACAATCCATTGAAAACTTAAAAAACGACGCCAAAGAGAATGCGGAACATACCATGTTAGTAGATTTGGCAAGAAATGATTTAGGAAAACTGGGGAAAAATATTACGGTGACCAAACTAAAAGAAATCCAGCTATTTTCTCACGTTATCCACATGGTTAGCGAGGTGACAGCCGATCTTCCAGAACAAACCAATCCTTATAAAATGGTTGCCACTACCTTTCCGCAGGGAACACTAAGCGGTGCTCCAAAACATAAAGCTTTACAGCTAATTAATCAGTATGAGAAAGATTCGCGTGGCTATTACGGCGGATGTATCGGAATGGTAGGATTAAACGGCGACTGCAACCAGGCGATTATGATCAGGACTTTTCTAAGTAAAAATAACACATTATATTATCAGGCCGGAGCTGGATTAGTCGCAAAATCTATTCCTAAAAATGAATTGGAAGAAGTAAATAATAAACTGAATGCGCTTAAAAAAGCAGTTATTAAAGCAGAAAAGCTGGTAAACAATTAATCTTTTAAAGATAATTTTAAATTAAAACAAAATGAATAACACTATACAAACTACAGAAAACCAACCAATAACTAAAGTTTTAGTTTTTGATAATTACGACAGTTTCACCTACAATCTTGTTCAGATGATCGAAAGGATTCTTGATCAAAAAGTGGATGTTGTAAGAAATGACCAGATAACATTAGAAGAAATTGAGAAATATGACAAAATTGTTCTTTCGCCAGGTCCAGGAATTCCCGAAGAAGCCGGAATTTTATTGGATGTTATTAAAAAATATGCTGCCACAAAAAGTATTTTAGGAGTTTGTTTGGGTCAGCAGGCAATCGCCGAAGCTTTTGGAGGTAGTATAATTAATCTCAGTGAAATTTATCACGGCGTCGCTACTGAAGCGGTTCAAACTAATGATCATAAACTTTTCAAAGATTTACCACAAACCTTAGAGGTCGGAAGGTATCACAGCTGGGCGGTAAATCCTGAAAATTTTCCTGGAGAATTGGAAATTACAAGTATAGATAGTAAAGGAATGATTATGAGTTTAAAGCACAAAACCTATGATGTCCACGGCGTTCAATACCATCCGGAAAGTATTTTAACGCCTGATGGTGAAATTATTATTAAAAATTTTCTTTTGAATTAAGCCATGAAAGAAATACTACAATATCTGTTCAATCATCATACACTATCAAAATCGGAAGCAAAAGCGATTATGATTGAGATTGCTCAAAATAAATTTAACGCTACAGAAGTTACTGCTTTCGTCAGTATTTTTCTGATGCGAAATATTACGCTGAAAGAATTGGAAGGGTTCAGAGAAGCGTTACTGCAAATGGCTGTGCCCGTAAATCTTGATACAAGCGCCACCATTGACATTGTAGGAACTGGTGGAGATGGGAAAAACACAATCAATATTTCTACACTGGCAAGTTTTGTCGTAGCCGGAGCCGGGCAAAAAGTAACAAAACATGGTAACTATGGAGCATCTACAATTACCGGAGCATCCAATGTCATGAAAGAATTGGGGTATCAATTCAAAAATAATTCTGATCAGCTACATGATGAGTTGGAAAAAGCCAACATCTGTTTTTTACACGCACCTCACTTCCATCCTGCTCTTCAATCGGTTGTGGCGTTGCGGAAAGCTTTGGGATTAAGAACTTTTTTTAATCTTTTAGGACCTCTGGTAAATCCTGTGAAACCGAAATTTTCAATGATTGGAGTTTATAATTTGGAAATCGCAAGAATTTATCAATATCTGTTACAAAATGATAATAGAGAATTCATCTTAGTTCATGGAATGGACGGCTACGATGAAATAAGCCTGACCCACGACACCAAAATTATTACTAAAAAAGGAGAAGAAATATATTCTGCAGAAGATTTAGGTTTTAATTCTGTCACTCCAGAAAGTATAAAAGCTGGCAAGACTACGCAGGAAACAGCAAAAATTTTTAGAAACATTCTTCATGGAAACGGTACTGAACAGCAAAATGCTGTGATTTTAGCAAATGCTTCGGTGGCTCTTTTTTATACAAAGAAATTTGGAAGTTATTATGACTGCCTTCTTCTCGCTAAAGAAAGTTTAGAAAGTGGAAAAGCGCTGAGAAGTCTGGAATTGTTATTAAAATAATTTTGAATGTAATACAATGACAATATTAGATACAATCATACAAAGAAAAAAGGAAGAAATTTCTGCTTCAAAATCAAAGATTTCGATTGAACAATTGAAAGATTTCGAATTTTTCAACAGAAAAACTTTATCGCTAAAAAATTCAGTTAAAAGTAAACCCGGAATTATAGCAGAATTTAAAAGACAATCACCGTCAAAAGGAATCATAAACGATCAGTTTTCATCTTTAGAAATCGTTTCAGAGTATGAAAAATATGGAGCAAGCGGAATTTCAATTCTGACGGATAGAGATTTTTTCGGTGGAAGTTTTGAGGATATTGTAAGTGTAAGAAATTCTATAAATATTCCAATTTTACGAAAAGATTTTATGATCGATGAATATCAGTTGTACGAAGCAAAAAATATGGGAGCTGATGTTATTTTATTGATTGCCGCCTGTCTTTCACCTGATCAGGTAAATGATTTTACAGAACTTTCTCATGAATTGGGTCTAGAAGTTTTACTGGAAATCCATACAGAAGAAGAATTGAAGCATTTTTATCCAAATATTGATCTTGTGGGAATTAACAATAGAAATTTAAAAGATTTTAAAGTTGATTTACAACATTCTGTGAATTTAAAAAACCTGTTACCAAAAGGAGTTTTATCTGTTGCAGAAAGTGGAATTTACAGCATTGAAGATTTCAATTATCTGAAAGAAAAAGGATTTAACGGATTTTTGATGGGTGAATATTTTATGAAAAATGAAAATCCCGGAAATAAGTTCAGAGAATTTGTATCAAATGTATTTAACGATTGAGTACACTTAAAATGAATACAATTCAACCCAAATTAAAAGTCTGCGGCCTGACTCAATTACATCAGATTCAGGAATTAATTTCTATGAATGTAGATTTTCTTGGTTTTATTTTCTATGAAAAATCACCAAGATATGTTTTGAATCATTTGAGTTCAGATGAAATTTCAACAATCAGTCATCAGGGAAAATTTGGCGTTTTTGTTAATGAAAGTGTAGAAAAAATTATTGAAATAGCTGAAAAAACAAGTCTTAATTTTATCCAGCTTCATGGCGATGAAAGTGAAAATTTTATTGTAAAACTGAGAATAAAATTAAATCCGAAAATTGGAATTATTAAAGTACTAAGAATTGGCAAACAATCTTATAATGAATTACAAAAAACCATCAATCAACAATTAAAGACTAGCAACTATTTTCTCTTTGATACCGACTCAAAAGCATTTGGAGGAACCGGAAAACAATTCGATTGGCATATGTTAAATGAAATAGAAATACCCCTTCCTTATTTTTTAAGTGGTGGAATTTCAGAAGAAAATATAAAAGATCTTGCTCTTTTAAATCAACAACCATTTGCATTAGATATTAATTCAAAATTTGAATCGCAAGCAGGAATTAAAGACATACATAAAATAAAAAAATTTCATGAAAAATTATAAAAATCCCGATGAAAACGGATATTACGGAGAATTTGGAGGTGCTTTTATCCCCGAAATGCTGTATCCGAATGTAGAAGAATTACAGAAAAATTATCTTGAAATTATTGAATCTGAAGATTTTCAACAGGAATATCAGGGTTTGTTAAAAAATTACGTGGGTCGCGCAACACCTTTGTATTTTGCTAAAAATTTAAGTCAGAAATACAATACGCAGATTTATTTAAAAAGAGAAGATCTGAATCATACCGGAGCACACAAAATTAACAATGCGCTGGGTCAGGTTTTATTGGCAAAACGTCTTGGTAAAACGAGAATTATTGCAGAAACCGGTGCCGGACAACACGGTGTCGCAACAGCAACGGCTTGTGCTCTATTAGGCTTGGAATGCATTGTTTATATGGGTGAAATCGATATTGCAAGACAAGCTCCGAACGTCGCAAGAATGAAAATGTTAGGCGCAACAGTAATCGCTGCAACCTCGGGCTCCAAAACACTGAAAGATGCTGTTAATGAAGCATTAAAAGATTGGATCAACAATCCTGTTACAACTCATTACGTGATAGGAAGTGTGGTCGGTCCGCATCCGTTTCCCGATTTAGTAGCGAGATTTCAGAGTGTTATTTCAAAAGAAATTAAAGAACAGCTTTTTGAACATATCGGAAGGGAAAACCCTGATTATGTGATCGCCTGTGTTGGTGGAGGAAGCAATGCGGCAGGAACTTTCTACCATTTTGTGGAAGAAGAAAATGTAAAAATTATTGCAGCTGAAGCCGGAGGTTTCGGAGTTGATTCAGGAAAATCGGCTGCGACTACTTTTCTGGGAACTTTGGGCATTTTACACGGAAGTAAAAGCCTGGTGATGCAAACCGAAGACGGTCAGGTTATCGAACCTCATTCGATTTCCGCAGGGCTGGACTATCCAGGAATAGGACCATTTCATGCAAATTTATTTAATGAAAAACGGGCAGAATTTTTCAGTATTAATGATGATGAAGCTTTACAATCTGCTTTTGAATTAACCAAATTGGAAGGAATCATACCCGCTTTGGAAAGTGCTCATGCATTGGCGGTTTTAGACAAGAAAAAGTTTAATGAAAATGATATTGTGGTGATCTGTCTCAGCGGTCGCGGCGATAAGGATATGGAAACTTACTTAAAGAAATTAGACGCTAGTAGTTAGAAATTAGTATTTCAACGCTCTAAATTTAATTTCCACCTTTAAATTCTAAAAAAATGAAAAAACTCAACATATACTTCACAGCGGGAATTCCACAATTGGATGATACGGCTGATATTATAAAATTAATTCAGGATTCCGGGGCAGATATGATGGAAATCGGGATGCCGTATTCTGATCCGGTTGCCGATGGTCCGGTGATTTCACAGGCTCACGAACTGGCTCTGAAAAACGGGATGACAATTTCTACATTATTTTCCCAACTAAAATCAATTAAAAATGAAATTAAAGTTCCGGTAATTTTAATGGGTTATATTAATCCAGTTTTAAGTTTCGGATTTGAGAATTTTTGTAAAGAATGTTCTGAAAGTGGAGTTTCAGGATTAATTATTCCGGATTTACCTGCTATTGAATTCGAAAGAAATTACCGGGAAATTTTAAAAAAACACAATCTGAATTTCACGTTTTTAGTCACTCCGGAAACGTCGGATGAACGGATTTTGTATCTTGATTCTTTAAGTTCAGGGTTTTTATATGCCGTAAGTTCTTCTTCCACAACAGGAAATGAAAATACTGTTTTAAAAAATGAAGATTATTTATCGAGACTTTCAGCTCTTCCGTTGAAAAATCCTGTAATGATTGGTTTCGGTATTAAATCAAAAGAAGATTTTGAAAATGTGACCGAAAAAGCAGACGGCGGAATTATAGGAACTGCTTTTGTGAATATTTTACTACAAAATAGAGATTGGAAGAAAAAAGCGATAGATTTCATCCATTCCATAAAAGCGTAAAAATCACTAAATTTGTCTAATCAAAAATTGGTATGAACACACATCAGAATAAAGTAGTAGAATTTGAAGATTTAGGCATCAAAGAATATCAGCCCTCTTGGGATTATCAGGAAAAACTGATGAAAGATATTATTGATACTAAAATTAAAAACAGAGATCTTCCTGCTGAACAACATAGCACAACGCCCAATCATTTTCTTTTGGTAGAACATCCCCATGTGTATACGCTTGGCAAAAGCGGACATGAAGAAAATATGCTTGCCGGAATTGATCAATTAAAGGAAATCGATGCTACTTTCGTAAAAGTGAACCGTGGCGGCGACATCACTTATCATGGTTACGGACAAATTGTCGGCTACCCTGTTCTGGATCTTGAAAATTTCTTTACCGATATTCATAAATACATGAGAAATCTTGAAGAAGTGATTATCCGAACACTCGCCGAATACGGTTTAAAAGGAGAACGTTCTCCTGGAGAAACCGGAGTTTGGTTTGATGTGGGAAAACCTTACGCCAGAAAAATATGCGCCATGGGTGTAAAAGCTTCCCGTTGGGTAACATTGCACGGTTTTGCTTTAAATGTGAATACCGATATGCGTTATTTTGAGTACATTATTCCGTGTGGAATCAAAGACAAACAGGTAACTTCTATGAAAAGAGAGCTTGAAAGAGAATTGACTTCCGAAGAAATGGAAGATATTAAAACCAAAATAAGAAAACATTTTACTGATGTTTTTGAAGCAGAATTACTTGTGAAAGCCTAAAAATTCTTTTTTTAATTATATGAATCTGTTTCTTTTTGAGGCAGATTTTTTTATTATTTATCTATTAAGGGATTCTTAAATTTAAATATCATAGATTTCATCAACAATAATATTTTATAAAATTAAATTGCACACAATTTAATTGGCAGTATATTTGCATAATCAATATCATAAACAAATTAATTTTTAAAATAAAACAAGATGTCATTAATAGAAGACCTAAATTGGAGACACGCCGTAAAAGCATACGATTCGACGAAAAAAGTATCTGAGGAAGATTTAAATAAAATTTTAGAAGCTGCAAGACTGGCTCCTACTTCATCAGGACTGCAACCTTTCAGAGTGATCGTGGTAGAAAATCAGGAATTGAAAGAAAAGATGGTGAAAGGAGCTTTGAATCCTGAAGTGATGAGAGATTCTTCTCATGTATTGGTTTTCGCTGCCTGGGACAGTTACTCCGATGAAAAAATCGATAAAGTATATGATCATCATACCGATGTAAGAGAATTGCCAAGAGGTCGATTCGGAAGTTACACCGATAAAATTAAACAAATGTATAATGCACAAACTTCGGAACAGCATTTTGCGCACACTGCAAGACAGACTTATATTGCATTAGGTTTGGCAATGGCTCAGGCAGCAGAATTGAAAATTGATTCTACACCCGCAGAAGGTTTTAGCAACGAGGTGGTAGATGAGATTTTAAAACTGAAAGAACTTGGATTAAAAAGTGTGACTTTATTGTATTTAGGGTATAGAGATATTGAAAACGATTACCTTTCACACATGAAGAAAGTAAGAATTCCGATGGAGGAATTTATCATTAAAAAATAATATTTTATTAACCAGTCATTCAATCTCATGGAAAATTTAAAGCAGCTGCAATTAGAAAATCAGATTTGTTTTCCGTTGTATGTGATTGCAAAAGAGATCACAGGATTGTATCGTCCTTTTCTTGATGAGATTGGTATTACTTACCCTCAATATCTCGTGATGATGGTACTTTGGGAAAATGATGGGTTAACCGTAAGTCATATCGGAGACAAACTATTTCTCGACAGTGGAACTTTAACTCCACTCCTGAAAAGACTGGAAGCTAAAGAATTTCTTATAAGAAAAAGAAAAAAAGAAGACGAAAGAGTAGTTGAAATTTTTCTTACTGACAACGGAAGGCAGCTTCAACAAAAGGCCTGCGAAATTCCCGAGAAGATTCAGCAGAAAATTGGTATTGAAACCAAAGATCTACTCGATTTAAAAGAAACAATTCAAAAAATATTAATCAAAATAGAAAAATAAATGAAAACTTTATATACAACAAAAGTAACGGCAAAAGGAGGAAGAAATGGTCATGTAAAAAGCGAAAACGGAATTCTAGATCTTGAAGTAAAAATGCCCAAAGCATTAGGTGGCACCAACGATGATTTTGCAAATCCTGAAATGCTTTTTGCAGCAGGATATTCTGCGTGTTTCGACAGCGCACTGAACAGAGTGATCAGTTTATCAAAAATAAAAACGGGTGAAACAACGGTTACCGCTCAGGTGAGCATCGGACAGATAGACAACGGAGGATTTGGTCTGGCTGTGGAATTGGATGTCAATATTCCTGAAGTTTCCATCGAAGAAGCTCAATCTTTAACGGAAAAAGCGCACGAAATCTGTCCTTATTCGAATGCAACAAGAAATAATATTGAAGTTAAACTTTCAGTAACGAATAACTAAGATTTCTTCCATTAATAAATCAAAAAATCAGCTTCCTCGGAAGCTGATTTTTTTATAATAAAGTAATAATCAATTTAAATCCGATGATGAGTCCGAATCTAAAAACGCTTATCAAGACAAATTAAATTTTTGTCCAAAGTGTTCCGTTTTTTGTTGTTAATTTTTCCAGTTTACCTTTAGAAGTCAGTTCATTTAAGACTCTTTCACTGTCTTTACGATTAGTTCCGGATAATTCTGTAAATTCTTTTGCAGTAAGAGAATTATACTTTTTAAACAGAGATTCCCAATCTTTAGCAAAATCAATTTTTTCAGCTTTCGGATTGATCGTCAACACCGCTGTTTCGTAGAAAGGATAAGGTTTTGTACCATAAACCATTTCTTTTTTACCACCGTCATTTACAAAAAACATTGTAGGAAAACCTCTCACACCATACTCTCTTGCCAATTTTAGATCATTTTCAAAAAGCGTTTTTGCATTTCCTTCGAAATCTGTTTTCAATTGATTGGTATCTAAACCAACTTTTTGAGCAGCAGCAGCAATATGTTCCCATTTTGCAATATTCTTTTTCTTTAAGAAAACCAATTCTCTCAGCTCTCTCATAAATAAAATAGCCTTCTCTTTATCCTGCAACTGTGCAGCTTTGAAAGCAATCGAAGGCGGATAAGAAGAATTCAAAGGATCTTCCAACCAAACATCTCCGTCGATCGGCATATCATAATAAACACTTACCTCATCCCAATGATGCGCAACATCAGACGGTTTACTGATACCACCGCTGTTATAACTCCAGTCCGGAAGAAGACCTCCCATGTGATATTCGACCTCAATATCATTTCCGTATTCAAGTTTTAATTTTCTTAGCTGTGGCTCAATTCCCCAGCAAGAAGAACAGATTGGGTCCGTAAAATAAACAACCTTAACAGATTTTTCTGTCTTTTCTACAATAGTTCCCGATGCTTCATTTGTTTCAGGCATTCCGCATACTCCAGTTTCAGGATCGCAAAGAAGAGGATTTTTACTCGTTGTATTGTTTGTCATTTTTAAATTATTTTTCTTGTCCGTCTGTCCGTTACACGATAGTGAAACTACAGTAAGACAGTTTATTACTAAAATTTTATAAAAATTCATTAAACTATATTTCTAATTAATACGATATAATAAGTACTATTTAATGATCAAAATATCTTCATTCATTATAAAATCCAATATTCTTATAATACAAAAATAAATAATGCAGAGTTTACAATCGCTATCAGTTTCCTTTTAGAAAGTAGTTTCCCATAGGGAACTATTAAAAATAATATTTAAATTTACGGTAAAGAAATTTTGTCATGAAAAAAGTACCCATTCTCAACAGTTCTACAATGTGTAAAAACCGTATTCTCGCCATAAAAGACACGATGGAAATCCTTTCGGGCAAGTGGAAATTTCATATTTTAGGAACGTTAATCCAGGGTGATAAGCTTCGTTTTATGGATTTGTTGAGAGAAGTGGACGGGATTGGAACAAAAATGCTGTCCAAAGAATTGCAGGATCTGGAAATGAATCACTTGATCAGCCGAACAGTTCTCAATACAAAACCCGTTACCGTAGAATACGAAATTACAGAATTCGGGAAAACGCTGTCTTCAATTATTGATGAAATTGCCAATTGGGGCATTGAATATAGAAATACATTGTACGGTAGAACTTCGGAGGAATAATTGAAATAGATAAAGCCAAATCTCAGCAAAAATTTATAATAATCCAATCTGAAAACATAACAATTAAACATTCAATATATGGAAAAAAAAGGATTTACTGAATTAAGTGACGAAGAATTATTAGAAAAAAGGAAAAAAATAAAATCTAACAATATCATAACTGCTGTTCTTATTGGCTTATTTATAGGCATAGCAGCTTATAGTGCCGTAAAAAATGGTTTTGGTTTTTTTACATTTTTTCCATTAATTTTTATATTTTTTTTGGTAAAAAACCAGACAGACATAAAGGGATTGGAAAAAGAAATTAAATCCCGAAATTTGAAATTTTAAATCACTTTCCTTTTTATCAATCAACATTTTGAAAAATCTTCTCACTTTTGCCCTTACAATCTTCACTGTTCTTCATTTCTATTGTCAAAATACCTACGCTTTTTTCGGGTCGTTCAATCGGGATAAAGACAAAGAAGGAATTTTTGTGTATGAATTGGATACGATCAGCGGAAAACTTTCAAAAGTTACAACATTTACAGGAATTTTAAATCCGTCTTTTCTTACGGTTTCTCCAGATGGAAAATATGTTTTTGCCTGTACGGAAAGTAAAACGAAAAACGGAGGAAGTGTGAGCAGTTTTGAATTCAATCCTAAAAATAAAACCTTAACTTTCATCAGCAAACAAAAAAGCGGCGGTGAAAATCCTGTGTATATTACTGTTCACAAAAACGGAAAATGGCTCGTGAATGGAAATTATACGGAGGGAAGTATTTCTGTTTATCCGATTTCTGAAGGCGGAAAAATTGAACCTTTTGTTCAGAATTTTCAGTTTACGGAAGGAAGTGTAGACAAAGGCAGACAGGATCGTGCGCACATCCACTCTACGGTTTTTTCTCCTGATTTTAGTTATCTGTTTTGTCCCGATTTAGGTGCAGATAAAATCAGAGCCTATCAATTTAAAAATGAGAACACTGAACCTTTACAGAAGGCGGAAGTTCCCTTTACCAAAACGATTTCAGGAAGCGGACCTAGACATTTTACCTTTCATCCCAGCGGAAAATTTGCCTATTGTATCGAAGAAATGGGCGGCGCGGTAAGTGTTTATTCCTACGAAAATGGGAAATTAAGTGATCTTCAAAGAATCAACACCCATTCCGAGAAATATAAAGAAGATTTTGAAAGTTCTGATGTTCATATTTCACCTGATGGAAAGTTTTTATACGCCTCCAACCGTGGCAATGAAAATAATATTGCTATATTTTCTATTCAAAATGACGGAACATTAAAAACAATCGGTTACCAATCTGTAAAAGGAAAACATCCGAGAGTTTTCGGACTTGATCCCAGCGGAAAATTCCTGATTGCAACCAACGCACAAAGCGGAAATGTAGTTGTATTTAAAAGAAATCCTGAGACGGGTTTATTGAAAAAAGTAGGCAAAAAGATTACAATTGAAAGTGTTTCCTGTGTGCAGATCAGGAAATATTAAAATTTACATAAAAAATAAAAACATTCATTATGAAAATGTACATTGTTGTAAAAGATGACATTCCTGATAAATTGGTTCCGGTAATTACGGCACATGCATCATTAGCTTGTTACAAAAAATTTGAGCATAATGAAAATATGATACAATGGATGAATGGAATATTTAAAAAGGTTGTTTGTATAGCTACCGAAACAGAATTTGATCAACTTAAAAATGAATATGATTTTGTTTTATTGACAGAATCTTCACTTAATAATAAAGAAGTTGCTTTGGCATTTTGTCCACGAGAAGAATATCCGAAGAAATTTAAATTCCTGAAGATGTGGACACCACAAAATAGTTAAAACTTACCTTGTTAAAGAATCAATTTTCTTAAAAGCTTCAACAGCCTGATAAATATCGTTTTCTTCTTTCTCTTTTTTATCTGAAATTAAAATCCCGAAAAGATGGTCGATTTCATGTTGAAAAATTACCGCTGTAAAACCTTCTACAATTTCTGAATATTTCTGACCTTTCAAATCAACATATTCCAGTTGAATCACTTTGCTTCTGTAAAACTGATCTCTGAATTCAGGAATCGACAGATCTCCCTCCGGACCGAGATTCTGTAATTCTGATCTCCAAACAATAACTGGATTGATGAAATATTCCAGCGGTTCGCCCTCCTTATCAAAACGCTGAACCCAAATTACTTTTCTGTTGATTCCGACTTGTGGCGCCGCAATTCCTACCCCACCGTTTGTTGCAAGCAGAGATTCTTTCATTCTATTAACCAGTGTTGTCGTGTTTTTATCAAGCGGATCAATTTCTGTAGAAAGACTTAATAGAATTTTATGCTGATTTTCATCCGTCGTCTGATAAATCGGCAAAGCAGCTTTTATATCTCCCTGATTGATCAGTGAAATTTCACTTTGCGTCAACTTTTGAGCATTGATTATTCCGATGAAAAGTATGACGAGAAAAGATAGTTTTTTCATTTATTTTGAATGTTTTACAAAGATAAATAATGCAAATAAGTTTTAGTCAAAGCCAATGTAAACTTTCTCTATTAAAAAACGGGCTAAGACCAGTTGCTACGGATAAATTATTCTATTTTTTTAATAAGTTTTCGTCATATCCGCAGGAATAATCAGATTAAAATCTGTTGGAATGTAATCTTTCTCAGGAATTTTTAACTCCAGATTTTCAGATTCAAAAACAGAAATTACCGCCATTTTCAGTTTCGGGTTTTTCTGTTTGATGTACCAGTAAATTCCGCCAAATTCTTTGCTGTGATAATTTCCGTTGTAATGAATAAACGTTTTTCCTGCCTGAAAATTTTTCAGAATAGATTCTGCCATTGTTGCATCTTTTATGGCCTGAGCTGAGATAAAATTCATCACTTTCGTACCGTCTGCGTGCTCACCCATCATCGTTTTCATTTCAGGATATCCGGGCGTTTCCAATGTTACTTTTATCGGCAACTGAACAATATATGTTTTCTCTTTTTCCGTTAAATTATTTAAAGATTCCAACCCTTCTTTTGCAGTTTGAGAAGCATATTTTCTTGGAATATTGGTTGCAATAAAATTCAGTTTTTTATCTTTCGCAAAATCAACCAGAGGTTTATAATCTGTTGTGAAATTATTCCATAAACGGGCAGAATCTTTTAATGTTTTAGCATCAAATTTCCCGGTTAAATATTGGTTCAATTGTGACTGATTATCTCTTTCAAACATTTCAGCGCCCAAAATAAGCTGTCCGTTTTTCTTTTCAAACAAAGCTTCCGTCAATTTCAACTGAAGCCAGTGATTGATTGAACTGTTATGATTTTCACCAAAGAAAACAACATCGTAATCAGCCAGTTCTTTGACTAATTTATCAGTTTTAATTTCCTTCCCTTTTTGATTATAAAACTGATAGGCTTTGAAATTCTGTGCATTAAATGAACAGAAAATCATAAGTAATATCGCTGTTAAAATATTTTTCATATTAATTTTGTTGTTTTGATTTGATGCAAAAGTAAAGTTGAGATTCTCCTTCGTCAGAATGACAAACTTTACAATAAACAAATTTACATTTTTCAAGTTTTACATTAAAAAAGCCGCCCTGCAAAAAACAAAACGGCTTAATAAAAATCATTTAACTATTTATTTTTCTAACTGTGCTACAAGATCTTTCCATTCCTGCAGCTCAGGAATTCCCGGTTTTCTTTTTCCGAAGAACTGAACGATAAAATCACCTTCTTTATTGAATACTTCGATCGCCGTAACTTCTCCGTCTTCCGTCGGTTTTTTCACGATCCACGCTTCAGCGATTTTCGTTACATCAAGGTGTAGGTTGAAATCAGGATCCATAACGTTGAACCACTGTTGATGCCACATTACTTTTTTCACTTCACCTGTATGAATCTGAATAATGCCTCTGTTCCCAACAAAGATCATGATCGGAAGTTGTTTTTCCGATGCATCTTCCAAAACATTCACTACTTTGGAGGTATCGATTTTTTTCGTAAAACCTTCCGGAGCCAACCTCAATGCCTGAGTTCTTGAAACCCCGAATTTTCTCGTCATCATAAAGAAATCGTGCGTATCTTTCAATTCCGTCCAAGCTTTTTGGAAACCTTCAACATCAATTTCAGCATCCGCTTTCTCTTCAGCTTTTGGAGCTGCTGCTTCAAATTCCAATACCTGATTTTGATCTTCAGCTTTAAATTTTTCAACAATCACATCGAAAGCTGCTTCGTTGCTATCTTTTGTCAAATAAATTTTATGAAGTGCCAAACCGTCTTTTCCAAAGAACTGAAGACTTTTTCTGTCACCTTCAATCACTGCAAAAGCGAATTTCCAGTGGTTTAAGAAAATTCTTAAATCAATATCTTCGTTTACGAAAAGCTGTGCGTGCGGACTGCTGAAATCCCCATTCTGGTAAACGCCTTTTCTTTCGTGAACGCACTCTTCGTTACGCGTAAGAGCCATTACCTTTCCTAATTGTTCAGCTTCCGTTAAAATATTTTGAAATTCCGGTGTAAGAATCGTCACTCCCTCACCTATATTTGTTGCTAATAATTCTGCTTCACTTACATTAAGTGCTTCAGCTGCATTTCTGATTCTCAAATGCGGATTTTCTGCTTTCAGAGCTTCCCATTTTTCTTTTAAATCGTTAACTAATGTGCTCATTACTTTATTTTTTTATGGTTAAAACTGTATATTTTCTTTTGATAGTTTCGTTGCCTGTTTTACTTTTTATTTCTTCTTCCTTTTCGGAAACTTTCATTCTTTTAAAATGACTTTTAGAAACTGTCTCCTCCATTTGATCGGTATTGTATAATGTAAAATCGAATTGGGTGAAAGGTAAAGTTTCCATGAAATCTCTTTGTCCGAAAGTGAGAACAAAAGTTCCGTTATCTTTTAAAACTCTATAAATTTCATTTAAATATTCAACCGGATTTTCCCAAAAATAAACGGTGTTGACCGTAAATATTTTATCGAAAGTTTTATCTTTAAAAGGAAATTGATTTCCTTCATACAAAACAAACTCAGCCTGATTTTTAAACTTTTCGTTTAATCTTTTGGCTTCGGTATGCATCGTTTCAGAAATATCAATTCCTGTATATTTTATATTTTGAGCTTTATTTAAAATACTTTTAACGTGGGCTGCATTTCCGTGTCCTATTTCCAAAATTGCCTCATCGTCTTCTATCAAAAGTGTTTTTATACTTTCCAGCGTCATTCCGATGTTGGTAGCATTCATCATTTCGCCGATTTCAATACCTTTTTCACCTTGAGGATTGGCGAGATTTTGGGCTAATATTTTTAAGTTTTCTTTGTCCATATTATCCAAAAATAATCATTGGGTTATTTGTGATAGGATGTTCACAAATTGTACACGGAAAATTATATGCTTTGCTGATATTTTCAGCCGTAAAAACTTCGGTCGGTGTTCCATACGCAGCAACCTTTCCAGATTTCATCAATAAAATCTTATCGGCAAACTGTGCTGCCAAATTCAGATCATGAAGAACAACAATCGCAGAATTAGAATTTTCAGTAAATTTTTTAATGATTTCCAATGCTTTGTATTGATGTTTTATATCTAAATTATTCAATGGTTCATCCAAAAAAACAAGTTTTTTTTCGATCTCATTTTGTAACTGAGCCATTACCCTGGAAAGATGCACACGCTGTTTTTCACCGCCTGACAACGTATTGTATTCTCTGTCTTTTAAATGATAAACATCTGTTTCATACATCATATTGTTCATGGCTTCGTGGTCTTCCTGTCTCGGTTGAGCATCGAAATACGGGTAACGCCCCATCATCACAACATCTTTTACCTCAAGCGGAATATCGTTGCTGTTGTGCTGAGAAAATTTTGCTTTATGTTTAGACAATTCTCGCACCTGCCAATCACTGATGTTTTTATCTTTGAATAAAATCTCCTGTTTTGATTTTACTTCATTCGCCAAAACGCTTAACAAACTGGATTTTCCTGCTCCGTTCGGACCGACAATGGCTAAAAATTCACCATATCCTAAAGAAACATCAACGGAATCAAGAATGTGAAATTCTTTGTGTTTATAGTTGATCTGCTGTGCCTTTATCATTACAGTGATTTTTTGAATTTAATTAAAATAGCGATAAAAATAGGACCTCCAATTAATGATGTCAAAATACCGATTGGCAATTCTGACGGAGCTACAATGCTTCGGCTAATGGTATCAGCAATTAAAAGTAAAATACTTCCTAAGACGGCTGACAGTGGCAAAATGAATGTATAATTTGATTTAAATAAAAGTCTTAAAATATACGGTACGATAAGCCCGACAAAACCAATTGTTCCTGAAAATGCCACGCAAGTTCCAATCATTAATGATGTGATAATCACGATTTGTTTTTTCAGTTTTTCTACATTTACTCCTAAATGTTCAGCATCTTTTTCACCCAATAACATGGCGTTTAATGCTTTTCCTTTCGGTAATAAAATACTATAGGCAATTAAAATAACACCCGATAATACAATATTTTTCGTCCAGGTTGCTCCTGCCAGACTTCCCATATTCCAGAAAGTAAGATCTCTTAATTGTTCGTCTTTTGAAATATAAATCAAAAAACCGGTAATAGAAAAACCGATTGATGTAATGGCAACACCACTTAACAACATCATGACAACATTTGTTTTTCCTGAACTTGTGGAAATTCTGTACACCAGCATCATAGCCAATAAAGCCCCTATAAAAGCGGAAATACCCGTCAGTGAAAACTGTACCATTTCAGGAAGATACTGTTTGAAATATCCTCCTAAAACAATTGCAATTGCCGCCAGTAATGTGGCTCCCGAAGTTAAACCAATCGCTTCCCCTGTCGCCAAAGGATTTTTAAATAATCCCTGCAATGTAGTTCCCGACACGGCAAGCATACTCCCCACTAAAATTGCCATAATAATTCTGGATGCTCTCACGTCCCAGACTACATACTTATCACTTAATGATAAACTTTCATCTCCCTGTATTACTTTCCTCAACACCTCAAAAGCAGATTTACCACCAAAATCGTAAACCCCTGTATTAAGAGACCATACTGCTATAATGGCAAGCAGTATGGTACTTATTGTGATGTAAAAGTATAATTTACTTTGTGCTTTCAATTAAAAGTTTGTTTAATCCTACAGCTGCCTCTCCTAATCTTGGTCCGAAACCTGAAATCAAGCCTCCGTCCATTGCGATAATTCTCTTGTTCTTACCTGCGTTTGTCTGAGAAACACCCGGCATTTTAAGAGCACCTTCGTTTCCACCTGCACCTTCCAATCCAGTTGTAAAGAAGAATAACACGTCAGGATTTGCTTTTACCACCGCTTCCGGAGTTAATGGTTTGAAATCTTCGAAATCATTGACTGCATTTTCACCACCTGCAAGTCCTATCAAAGCTGCCATTGGCGTGTTTTTACCAGAAACCATCAGCATATTTCCTCTTGCGTAAATGAACAGTACTTTTGGTTTTTTAGCAATGGGCTGAACCTGTTTTAAATCAGCATCGATTTTATCATTCAGTTTCTGATAATCTGTATTTCCGATTGCTTTCGCTACCTCAACGATTAGTTTTTTAGTTCCATCAACTGTAAATTCCTGTTTGAAAACTTCAGTTTTAATTTTTGAATCCTGAATTTTCTTCATCAAATCCGGATTAATATCTTTATCAGAAGCTAAAATCAACGTTGGAGAAACTGCCATAATCGGCTCGATGGTCATTGTTCTCATGTGCCCTAAATCTTTAGCCGTAGCTTTCAAAGATTCCGGATAGGTACTTGTAACGTCTGTTGCAACGATTTCTTTTTCATGGCCTAAGGCGGCAACGATTTCTGTAATTCCACCGTTAAGTGTTACAATTTTATTATTTGATTTTGGAGTTTCTGATGAAACTTCTGTATTATTTTCTGTTTTACCGCCTTCCGTTTTTTTGCAAGAATACACTGCTACCAACACAGATGCGGCAAGAATGAATTTTTTCATGATATACTTTTATTTGATTTAAGATTTAGAATAATGGTTTGTATTCGAATTGAGGATGACCTCTTTCTCCTTTTTCGTCAGTCATATTTTTAAATCTTAGTTTAAAATAATATCCTTCTGTATCTTTTATAACATAAAAGACAGTACTTTTCACCTGAGATCCGGAAGGTCCTGCTTCTCTCCAGTTGCTACCGATCACACGCTGATCATTATAAACAAATTTAGACTGATCAATATCTGAGAATTTAAAATTATTATAGGCTTCAGCTCCTGTTGTAGTTCCTGTAGCCTGAACTTCATAAGCTCCTGCACCACCCAGATTATTGATTATTACAAAATCTGCATATATATAAGTTCCCAATCCTTCAATTACATTCGTAAAGACCGTAAAGCCTATATCCCAATTTTTCTTTTCTGGCTGAATAGATACTTCTTTATTATTTACCAAGCTTACAAAATTGTAATTGTATGCTGAGTTTTTGGTTACATTTAATTCGCTGATATTCATAGTTTCATCAAGTGGCGCATATTTCACTTTATAACCATTGCCTTGTCTTATAACCTGGATTTTCATCCAGCCTCTTGGTTCTGTTCCTGTTTCTGCAACACCCGCCGGTATATTTCCGGTAAACAATTTGACACCCATATTAACAAGATAGATTCCATTTTCAGAGTCGTTTGCTCTAATTTCTCCAATAGCAGTGTACCCGGAAGGAAAATTTCCTTTTACATCATCAATATATGCTATGTTTGCAGCGTTGTATGGTGCCACAACAACCTGGCTTGTTAAAGTAGCAACACTTGCTGCTGTTACTTGTTTAATATCCGTTGCATTGGGAATTTTTGTTGCCGCCATCTTCAGCGAAGAGTTCAGCATTACTTTAAACTCGTTTCCTGCATAAAAAGCAAGATCCCAATCTAATCTCTGGTTAACAGCCATAGAATTTGTTCCGAAATCGAACCACACCTGGTTTGGCTGAGTCGCACCACCTACGTTGGCATCTACGGTAAATCCGTCGGTCTTGGAAACTGCAACCGGATCATCATTATCATTAATACAAGATTGTGCTATAAAAGACCCTCCAATTAAAAGATAAAACAGTATTTTTTTCATTTTTAAGATTTTAGAAGTTATAGCCTAGTCTTACAAAATAGCTTCGGCCGTAGAAAAGATTAGAACTTGGATCAGCGGATTCATGAATATTACCTGCGACAGTAGTATCTCTTACAGATGACACATCAAAAATATTCTTAACACCGGCACTTACTTCAAAATGATTTTTAAAGAACAGCTGAGTCACCGTGAAATTCATCATATGGAAATCAGCACGTTCCCCAATAATATATTTTGGAGAGGTATTAAGGCTTGATACCAAAGTAGGAATTTGAGTTTTCCCTGTATATTTATAAAATAAAGACAATGTAGTATTTATTGTCGGGATTATATAATTGGCTGCAAGATTTGCCTCAAATGTATAAAAGAAATCATCAGGTGATGAAAGCCCTTCCTGATTCAAAAGTCTTGAGATCCCGTAATAGGCTGCATTGGCAGAAAGACTTAATTGTCCTTTTTGGGCTCTGAAATTAGCTTCAAACAGATAACTTTCAAAATTATCAATATTAATATATTTAAATTTCAGAGGATTACTACTGATCTGTGCCATTTCAATTCGGTCTTTTACTTTTAGGTAAGTTGCGCTCGCACCAACTCCTAAATTCCATCCTGAATCTGTTGTTATTTTTTTATCGGCATTTAAAGAAACTGTCATTCCCGATTCCGGATTAAGATCGGGATTCCCCTGAATATCATGGTTACTGTCGACCTGATAGGTGTATAGTTCATCAAAATTCGGGAATCTATTGGCACTCCCTACTACAAGACGGATATTATCATTATCCGTAACTTTTGCTCTTGCTGTTAATGAATAATTATGTTGGGTATCAAATTTATCGCTTAAAGCTAAACGGTAACCGGGACGAATTGACAACCAGTTTGTAGCATTCCATTCAATTGACATGAAATTGGCATAATTAAAAATCTTTCTCTTTATGTCATCTGTACCTGCAAAATTTCCTGCAATATTGCCTGCGAACCCAGTTGTATGATCTAATTCATATCCAAGCTGGAAATCTAATTTATCATTATCAAGAAAATTACTGAAAACTCCTCTGGAATATAATACATCGGATTTATTATAAGATTGATAATCATTTATAGTACTTCTAACCGTTCTGTTAGGAATATCGTAGACAAATTCTTTGTATTTTCTGTCCTGAGTCTGGTAAGAGAAATCACCAGTATAATTAATTGCTCCTAACTTTGTCTGAACATTTAGCTGATTGATATATCTCGTTGTTTTATAATCTCTATCTGTAGAAATAAATGTTCTGTTACCTTCCCCTAAATAAAGTTCAGTAACTTTTGGATTATAATAATTAAGTTTTTCATTTAGAAATCCAAATTTATAGAAAATAGAAGTTTTATTTTTAGTATAACGTAAAATCCCATCAACATTCAAAATATCTTTTGGCTGCCACGCATATCCTCTACCTCCGTCTTGCTCAAAATATTTATAACCCTGTTGATTTCCTTTGAATCCTTGAAAATCATTATGATTGATATTGGCACCTACATACCAGTTTTCATTAATATTATATCCAATATTTAGATTCTGAATATGTCTTCCTTCTCCTTTTTTATACCAATTATATTCTTTTCCTACTGTTTCCTCCTGTAAAGACGCATTCAACGTTAATTTTTTATGACTATTCTTCTTGGTAATAATATTGATAACTCCCGCAACAGCATTACTTCCGTAATCTACCCCCATAGAACCTCTTACAACCTCGATACGCTCTACATTGTTTATATTCAATTTTGTTAGATCAATATTATTTCCCAGACCTATATCCCCTACAACAGGAATATTGTCAATCAAAATTTTTGTATACTCTCCACCAAGTCCCATAAGATTTGCAGTAGAATTTCCTGAATTACGATCTGAAGTAATGAGGATATTTAAACTTTGATTAAGAACCTCTGCAACATTGGTAGCAGCCATATTTTTAATCTGTTGTGCATCTATTACTTCAACTTTATAAATAGATTTATTAATTGATTGTTGAGTATATTGACCTGTGATGACAACTTCTTCTATTTTTTTCTGATTAAGAGAATCATTTTCCTGTGCATTCATCCAAAAGAACATGGATAAGGATAGTATGGAAAGCACTTTCTTCTTCATAGATGCAAAAATTTTCAGCAAATATAGGATTTTATTTAGAACAATTAAAAATAAACAACTTTTAATACCATGATTTTTTACAAAACTCAAAATATCTGAAAAATGTAAGCTAAATAAATGATAGCGTTTGAACATATACATTTTTTATAATAAGCTAAATGAAGTTCAGTTTAATAATTAAAGAAGAATATCATATTAAATGATCTTAATATACAAACAAGATAAAAATCATATTTTTATTTAGAATGTTTAAAAATAATTAATTAGTTTTGTAGAATAATTCTAAATAAACATAACGTTATGAAATTAAGACTACTTATTGGGACTTTGATGCTTTCGGCTATTACTGCTAATGCGCAAGTAGCTACGTTTAATGAAAACTTTAACAATTTCACAAGTGGAAATGCGACTTTCCCTCAAAGCAACTGGTCATCTCTACTACCTACTGCTACAGGTAACCCTGGGCCTATGATGATTGTGTTTGATGATACAGTAACCACCGGAAATAAATATATCCAATCCTATTCAGGAGCAAACATGAATACTCCTCAATATTTAATTTCACCACAAATTGTTGCGCCGACAGGAAATAAGAGTGTTAGCTTTAAAGCTCGTAGAAACGCAGCTTCTGCTCCGGTAACTATTCAGGTTGGTCTGGCTTCAAGCCCAACTGATATGACTACATTTGTTGGTTTAGGAATTGCAACAATGCTTACATCTGATACATTTCAGACTATAACAGTATCAATTCCAAGTTCTTCGTCAAGCTATATTGTATTTAAAACTGTAAATGCTGTTCCTGCGCCACACACAGCTGTTGATATTGATGATGTTAGATATGATGTTACAGCAAATCTTGCAGTTACAGATGCTTCAAAATCTAAAGAAGAAGTTAAGTTTGCCGTAAATTCAGAAAATACAACATTACAGTTTGTTGCTAAAAAAGATCCGAAAAATATTGAAATTTATTCTGCGGGAGCACAAAAAGTTGCCGCAGGTAAATTATCAGGTAGATCATTTGATATCAGTGCTCTTCAAACAGGCGTTTATTACATCATTGTTGAAACGGCAGAAGGTTCAGTAGTGAAATCAAAATTTATTAAAAAGTAAGATTTATTAGACAATAACTTACATTGTAAAATACTGATTTATGACCATCATAGATCAGTATTTTTTTGAGAAATAAATATATTTTTATTTAGAATAATTAAAAATAATTATGTATTTTTGTCTTACAGATTAAATGAGATAAAATATATATTATCTCATTAATATCTAAATTTTAATACTTTCTATTTTTTCTAATAAAAGGCTGCCCACAATTGTGAACAGCCTTTTAGATTTTTAATTATACTATTTTAATGCTTATAAAGTCTTAAATCCTTTATATACCAATGTCGAGCTTTCCAACATTTTAGAAACATCTCTTCTGAAATCTAGTAAGTGATCCTGCCCATTATGACGATTCAGATGTTCTTCGCTTTCCCACAACTCTACCATGAAAAAAGTACCTTTATTATCTTTATCTTCAATAAGGTCATATTGCAGACAACCTTCTTCTTTTCTCGTTTCTCTTACCAAAATCTGAAAAAGTTCCACCGCTTCCATCAGGTAATTTTCATTAAACTTGAATAGCGCAATTACATTTATGTTCATTGTTATTTTTTAAAGGTGTAAATGTAAAATATTTTCAAAACTGATGAAATACTTCACCCTTTTATTTTTCAATATTTAACAGATTTTATCATTAAAAAACAGATTTATAAATCGTAATTGAGCTCATAACAATTACCAGAGTGCCGATTACAATAAACATACCTTTCACAGGAAGTTTAGCCGTCAGCATCGCAGAAAAAGGTGCTGTAAAAATTCCACCAATCAAAAGTCCGAGAATAATATTCCAATGCTGAATTCCCAATGTAAAAATGAAGGTAATAGCTGCCGTTAAGGTTAAAATAAATTTCGCCACCGTTGAACTTCCGACCGCAAATCTTGGTGTAAAAGAGTTCTTAATTAAAGTTCCCGTTACCAACGGTCCCCATCCTCCTCCGGCAAAGGAGTCGATGAATCCTCCAAATAATCCCAATCTCGTTAAATTGGTTGTCTTTTTTAATTTTTTATCCCGCTTTTCTTTAAAAGCATTCGATAAAATCTGAATTCCCAGGTACAATGTGTAAAAGGAAATAATAGTTTTCGTGATTTTAGAATAATATTCTCCAAGATAAGTCAGGGAAACAGCTCCAATAATCGCTCCGAAAATTGCGGGAATTGCCAATTTTTTAACTAAACTTTTACTTACATTCTTCAGTTTAATATGACTCACACTTCCGGCTGCTGTCGTAAAACTTTCCGCAGAATGTATACTTGCACTTACCGCATGTGGAGGAATTCCAAGAAATAAAAGCGTGGTGGTACAAATAACGCCGTAGCCCATCCCCATGGATCCTGCAACGATTTCAGCCAATACCCCAACCAATAACATCCAGTAAAAAATATAATTGTCTTTGGCTAAAATGGTAAAAAGTTCATCCAGATAACCCAATTCATACATCGAAAAAACTCCGATAAATAGTATGGCAATCGTTATAAAAAAAACATTGAGCCTGATCTGAATCTTTCTTGAAATTACCATCTTATAAAATCATTACAGCTCCAACAGTAGAATTACTCGTTTCGTCTATCAAAACAGCATTTCCCGTTGCATTACTTTCCTCGAAACTGTCAAAAACCAATGGCGAAGCAATTTTTAAACGAACTTTTACCACTTCATTTAATTTCACGCTTTCAGAAGTTGAAGTTTTTTCTAAAGTATTGACATCAATTTTATAATCAATTTCCTTAACAATTGCTTTTAAGACTTTGCTTTTATGCTGAATAAAATATTTATTCCCTTCATTTAATTCTTTCTTATCAAGCCAGCAGACAACGGCTTCAATTTCATTTTCAACCTTGGGCAAATTATCAGATTTAACCAGAAAATCACCTCGACTGATGTCAATATCATCTTCAACATGTAAAACCGCAGGTTGGTTGGCGAATACAAAATCTACTTCTTTTCCGCCTGTTTCAATTTTCGAAATTTTAGTCTGAATATTCTGAGGAAGAACAGTAATTTCATCGCCTTTTTTATAGATACCTGAGATTACTGCTCCGGCATATCCTCTGTAGTCATGCAATTCATCAGTTTGCGGACGAATCACATACTGCACCTGGAATCTCGGATTTTCAAAAGTTTCATCCGAATTAATTTCAACATTTTCTAAAAAATCCAACAAAGTAGAATCTTTATACCAAGGCATATTCTCAGAATTGTCAACAATATTGTCACCATGAAAGGCAGAAATAGGGAAATAATTCACATTTTCCAAACCTAGTTTCTTAGCAACCAATTCATATTGAGCTTTAATATCATTATAAATTCCTTCAGAATAATCCACCAAATCCATTTTATTTATCGTCACGACCACATTTTTCATTTTCAGCAAAGAAGCAATGATCGAATGCCTTCTGGTTTGTTCGATCACACCTTGTCTTGCATCAATCAGAATGACAATCAACTGGGAATTAGAAGCTCCCGTAATCATATTTCGGGTGTACTGAATATGTCCCGGCGCATCCGCAATAATAAATTTTCTTTTTGGTGTTGAAAAATATCTGTAAGCAACGTCAATTGTGATTCCCTGCTCTCTTTCAGCTCTTAAACCGTCTGTCAAAATCGCAAGATCAATCCCATTTTCATTTTTATTTTTTGATTGTCTTTCCAACGCTTCCAATTGGTCGATCAATATATTTTTGCTGTCATACAAAAGCCTTCCGATCAGGGTACTTTTCCCGTCGTCTACACTTCCCGCTGTTATAAATCTTAGTATGTCCACGTTTATTTTATTAATAATGAGTAATTGGTAGTGAGTAATTTTTTCAAACCGCTCATTTTTCTATAATTTAATTTTAAACAATGAATAAAATATGCAGTATATTTTGCATTACTGATTATTCATTGTTCATTACTTATTTAAAAGTATCCTCCTTTTTTTCGGTCCTCCATTGCCGCTTCCGTCACTTTATCATCAATTCGGGTTTCGCCACGTTCAGATATTTTTGATGCGATAATTTCATTTATCACCCCATCCAAAGTTTCTGCTGAACTTTCAACGGCTGCGGTACAAGTCATATCGCCAACGGTTCTGTAACGGACTCTTTTATTGACAATCGTATCATTTTCATCAATTTGAATGAAATCGGAAACCGCAATTAACTGTCCGTCATATTCAATTACATCACGATCATGAGCAAAATAAATCGGTGGCAACTGGATATTTTCCTTTTTAATATAATTCCAGACATCAAGCTCCGTCCAATTGGAAATCGGGAAAACTCTCACATTTTCACCTTTATTGATTCTTCCGTTGTAGATATTCCACAATTCTGGACGCTGTAATTTTGGATCCCATTGCCCAAACTCATCACGAACAGAGAAGAAACGTTCCTTGGCTCTGGCTTTTTCCTCATCTCTTCTCGCACCGCCAATACAGGCATCAAACTGAAACTCTTCAATCGTCTCCAATAACGTATGCGTCTGCAGCCAATTTCTCGAAGCAAATTTTCCTTTAGGTTCGGTTAAGTTTTTAGCTTTAATGGTATCTTCAACTTTTCTTACAATTAATTCTGCACCGATATTTTCTGCTAAATAATCTCTGAATTGCAACGCTTCCGGGAAATTGTGTCCCGTATCAATATGCACCAACGGAAACGGAATTTTCATCGGAGCAAAAGCTTTCTTTGCCAAATGAACCAACGTGATAGAATCTTTCCCACCACTGAAAAGCAACGCAGGTTTTTCAAACTGAGCCGCAATTTCTCTCATGATATAGATACTTTCGGCTTCCAGCTGTTCCAGATAGTCTAACTTATATGTACTCATTTTTAGTTTAAATTTTGAATTAATGGGTATGCAAACCGCATTCTTTTTGTGAACTTTCCCACGACCAGCGTCCGGCACGGGGATTTTCGCCTTCGACAATGGCTCTTGTACAAGGCTGGCAACCCACACTGATGAAACCTTTTTTATGCAAAGACAATTCCTGAACATTATGTTGTTCCAAATAATCTAAAACATCTTGGTAACTCCAGTGAATTAACGGATTGTATTTGTATAATCTTCGCTCTTCATCCCATTCGATAATCGGCATATTTTCACGATTTTCAGATTGTTCAGAACGTAAACCTGTAATCCAGACTTTGGCATTTTCTAAAGCTCTGTTTAAAGGTTTAACTTTTCGGATAAAACAACATTCTTTTCTGTTTTCAACTGAATGATAAAAAGCATTGATACCTTTTTCATTCACGTATTTTTCCACATCAGAATTTTCCGGAAAATAAACTTCCGTTTTGGTTTTATATCTTGCATTATTTTGTGAAAGTAATTCGTAATGTTCATAGAAAAGTCTTCCCGTATCCAACGTAAAAACTTTTATAGGCAACTGGTTTTTGAAAATAATATCCGTAATCACCTGATCCTCCTGACCAAGTGATGTGGAGAAAACAACTCCTTCCGAGAATTTTGTTGAGATCAATTTCAATCCCTCTTCCGCTGAAAGCTGCTTCAGTATATCTGCATCTTCTTTTGAAATCATAATTTTGTTCATTGAAGTACTGCAAATATCAGATAAAATAATTATCCTACCAAACGAGTAGACTAATTATTCAAAAAAAGGATCAGATCAGTCGATCAAATCCAGTAACGTTTTTTCTTCTAATATTTTAAGTGAAGCATCCCGAACTTCTATCAAAACGTCATGTAAACTGCAGTGATCTTCGTTGCAGTCGTCACATTTTTCGTAAAAATTTAAGCTTACACAAGGCAGAAGCGCAATCGGTCCGTTTACCAGGCGTATAATTTTAGCCAATTTCACATTTTCAGGATTTTCTTTGAAAAAATATCCTCCTCCTTTTCCCTTTTTACTATCAAGAATGTCCGCTTTTTTAAGTTCAAGCAGGATATTTTCCAGAAATTTCAGCGGAATCTTCTTCCGTTCCGCAATTTCAGAAATAAGAATAGGACCATCATTCCTTCTTTCTACAAGGTATGACAGTGCCTTAAAAGCATATTGAGATTTTTTTGACAGCATTACAACAAAAATAAGAAAATTTTAATTGTGGGAAAATCGCAAAATCGAAGAGCCATTAACCCTAAAAACGTAACTGAAAGTTTTATGATTCTTCATCTTTGCAGTTTTACCTATTAATCATTAAGTTTGTTCTATGTTCAATAAACAGGAAGCACAGCAATTAAAAAAAGAATTTTGGACGGCTTTTGGAAAGTCTTTCCCAAGAAAATGGATTTTGTATGATACAAAAGTGAAGGATTTTTCGTTTAAATTCTATGCAGACAACAAGAAAGCAGAAGTTTCTTTGGATATCGAAATGAAAGATGACGTTTTCAGAGATGCTTATTATAACAAAATCTGGTCACTCGAAGATATTCTAAAAGATTATATCGGAGATTTTCATAAAGAAGAATTTTACACGTTGGAAAACGGAAAAATAATCAGCAGAATTTGGGTTGAGAAAGACGGAATTTCGGTTTTCAATAAAAATACATGGCAGGAAATTTTTGAATTTTTTGTTGAGAAGATGGATGGTTTTGAGAGATTTTATTATGAATATGAAGATTTTATAAAAGATGTTTAATTATGAAATTAATAGATTTCAATATCTTAAGTAATAAAATCAGCTTTAATAATCCATATTATGCTAATTTAGAAAATTTGCTTAACAGTAATTTTAATAAGCCAACAACTCTTCATTCGTATTTAAAAGAAATTTTAATTGTAGTTGAAAATTGGGGAAATGACACATTAGATTTTCACCTCAAAAATTTATTTGGTGGTTATTGGGATGAAGAAGGTTTGAAGGCATATAATGTAGAAGGAAAATGGTTTACCTTTTTTTGTTATGACGATCTTCATGGCTATATTCATCTGGAATCCAAAACTTTCTACCTCGAAAATAGCATATTAATCAATGAAGCAATTATTGAAATGCCTTTAGATGAATTTGTAGATGTTTTAAAACAATGGAAAACTATTATTGACATTGAAAAGTAAAATTTCACACAATATTCAAACTCCTTTTTAAATATTTCCGTATTTTAGTCAGACCAAAGTATCATTTTTTTGTTTATTCATCATGTTTTACACAATAAATTTGATATCTCTTTACAACTAAATCACAAAATATTTAAATACAATGGAAAACAGTCCCATATTTTTTGCAGATGGTGCAGATTCGAAAATGATTGAAGCGTACAAAAAAGCGCAGGAAACATTCAAATATTTCTGGAGAGAGCAATCCTGGGAATACAGAAGAATTATTCCAGCGTTGACGGTTTCTTGCGTTAAAGTCGCTTTTTCTCAGGAAAACCCATCTTCCGAAGACCCAATCGTAGAGCACATGTGGATCAATGAAATAGATTTTGACGGCGATAATGTAAAAGGTTATCTTATTAATGAACCCAATGAATTAACTAATATTCAGGTTGGAGATTATGTTGAAGTTCCTCTGAACGAGATCAGCGACTGGCTTTTTGCAACTCCTCAAAAAACAAAAAAATCAACAGGAATTTCAAAATTGTTTTCATCCTCTGCAGATCCTTTACCGAAAGCTTACGGTGGATTTACCATTCAGAAAATGAGATCAGATATGTCTAAACAAGAAAGGCAAGATCATGATGATGCATGGCAGATGGATTTTGGAGATTTTAATGATATTGAGGTAGTGTACGAACAAAAAGAACATCCGGAAAATATTGTAGAGCATCCAATGAGTAAAAATATGACGGAAGAATTTGTAAAATTTCTTAATGAATATCCTGGAGAATTGACCCATCAGGATGAGAAAGGACTTACGCTTCTTCATAAAGAAACCATTGCCGGAAATCTGAGTTCTGTTGAAATAATTCTTGAAGCCGGAGCCGATAAAAATATAAAGACAAACACAGGAAAAACAGCATTAGATTTCGCAAGACAGTTGAATTGGGAACATTTAATTCCTGTTTTTGAAAAATAAATTACTTCATTATAATAAAGAGAAACCGGAAAGTTTCTCTTTTTATTTTTTACCAAATGGCAAATGCCGGAAACATTACTTTCCCTAACTTGCGTTGATGAAAGAAGTATTTGATTTTATTTTAAGATTTGGGAACCTTAATCAGCAGCAAATAGATTTTATCGCAAGCAAAGCAATGGAGATCAACATTTCGAAAGATGAGTATTTTTCAGAAGCGGGAAAAATTGCAAAACAGGTTGGATTTATTCAGGAAGGAATTTTACGTGTCTGCTATTACAACAACAAAAGTGAGGAAATCACTAAATATTTCATCGAAGAAAACAACTTGGTCGTAGATCTGGAAAGCTTTGATAATCAAATTTGTTCAAGTGCTTACGTTCAGGCGGTAACAGATTGTAAAATGATTGTTTTCCAGAGAAAAGACTGGCTGGAGCTTTTACAGACCATCGTGGGTTTTGATGCTATTGTTCATAAAATCATTTCAAGGGCATTAATTCAAAAAGTGGAAAGGAGAAGTCCGCTTGTTGCTGAAGATGCAACGACCCGTTACCTGAAGTTTTTGGAGATATACCCTACTGCTGTCAACAGAATTCCATTGTCTTACATTGCCTCTTATTTGGGAGTTACCCAATCTTCTTTAAGCAGAATCAGAAAAAATATTAAATAGATGTAAAGATTTTAGAGCTATTAATCTTTATTTAAAATAAATTCTCTTTTTGCCAAATGACAAATGCCATCTTATTTAATTGACGGAATTTTACATCATCAATTTAAAACAAGAAAATGAAAACAGTATTAATAACAGGAGCCAACAGAAGTATTGGTCTTGAAACCGCAAAACAACTTTCAGAAAAAGGATTATTCGTTTATTTAGGAAGCCGTGATCTTTCAAAAGGTGAAGACATTGTAAAAGAATTAGCAGAAAAGGGATTCCAAAATATTAAAGCAATAGAAATTGACGTTACCAATCCCGAATCGATTTCTAAAGCAAAAAATATCGTTGAAAACGAACAGGGAAGACTGGATATTCTGATCAACAATGCAGGAATCTTGGGTGTACATCCTCAAACTGCGGCAGAAACATCTGTTAACAACATTAAAGAAGTTTTTGAAACTAATTTCTTCGGGGTAATCAATGTTACACAGGCTTTTTTAGATTTGCTTAAAAAATCAGAGAGCCCGAGAATCAGCAATATTACTTCCGGATTAGGTTCATTGGCTTTACATAGCGATCCAAACTGGCAATATTATCACGTAAAAAATGCAGCGTACGGACCGTCAAAATCAGCTTTAAATGCTTACACGATTGTTCTGGCTTACGAGCTGAGAGATTTACCTTTCAAAGTAAATGTGATTGATCCGGGTTACACTGCAACAGATTTCAACGCTCACAGCGGTCCAGGTTCTGTGGAAAGTGCAGCCAATTTCATCATTAAACATACGCTGACGGATGAAAATGCACCTACCGGACAATTTTACAGTAACGATATTGAGGATGAAAGCGGAATCAGTCCGTGGTAAAAAAATGATATTTAAAAATCAAAAAAGAGAGACTTTCGGGTTTCTCTTTTTTATTTAAATAATTACAGGAAAATCTTAACTACTTTTAATTCTACTAATTCCATTTCGGGAATATTCAAACTCATTTCAGTTGAGCTCGTCCCAAGTTGGGAAAGTTAAAACCAATTTTAGTTCTGTCCGTCCGGGATTGGGAAATGGCGAAACAGTTTCGGTTGAGATCATCCGAACGCTGAACGAATTAAATCAGTTTTAAAAAAAATAATTACTTTAAAAAGTTCATTCACGATTCGGTTACATCATTCGTTGATTGAGATACTTTTAAGCTCATGTTTCTTTGCAATTTTGTACCATCATTTAACAACAATAAATATTTAAAAAATGGAAACAAAAAAAGTATGGTTCGTGACAGGAGCTTCAAAAGGATTAGGCTTAGCCTTAGTTAAAAAATTATTACAACAAAACTATCGTGTCGTTGCCACAAGCAGAAATTCTCAATCTTTAATTACAGAAATCGGAGATGCTTCAGAGAATTTTTTACCGCTTGAAGTAAATTTAGCAGACGATAAAGATGTAAAATCAGCGATTGCAAAAAGTGTTGATTATTTCGGTCAAGTGGATGTAATTGTCAACAATGCAGGATACGGACAGATCGGAACGCTGGAAGAGCTTTCAGATAAAGAAGCAAGAGAAAATTTCGACATTAATGTTTTCGGAACCCTGAACGTCATCAGAAATGCAATGCCACACCTTCGTCAGCAAAGATCAGGACATATTTTTAATATTTCTTCGATTGGAGGGTATTCAGGAAACTTTCCGGGGTGGGGAATTTACTGTGCAACAAAATTTGCTGTGGCAGGCTTAACAGAATCTTTAGCAGAAGAAATTAAGGATTTCGGAGTGAAAGCAACTGTAGTTTATCCGGGATATTTCAGAACAGATTTCCTTAGCAAAGAGTCGGTAAGAACGCCGGAAAATGTAATTGAAGAATACGAAACGGCAAGAAATTCTGAGCAGGCTCACCTTGATGAAATTAATGGAAACCAACCCAACGATCCGGATAAAGGTGCTGAAGCCATCATTGCCATCAGTGAAGTGGAAAATCCGCCGGTGCATTTCTTATTAGGAAGCGGTACCGATGAATATCTGAATAATAAGATTAAACTGATTACAGATGATGCGGAGAAATGGAGCGAACTTACGTTTTCTACGGTGATTTAAGATGTAGATTTCATTGTAAAACACCATGCTTGTCATTCCATTGAAATCTAAGTTTCGTTTTAAATATTGCTTGGATTCTTACGGAATGACAAACTAAATTGATATTTTAATCATTCAAAATAATTAAATAACTTAGTCATTATGAAAAATATATTTCGCTTTAATACGCTTTCTGATTTTCATGCTTTCTGCAATCTTCCGAACCCTGAACATCCGTTGATCAGCCTGATAGATTACAGCAAGGTTCGCTATCCCGTGAATGATACAGAATTAAAGTGGATTCAGAATTATTACTCGATCGGTCTGAAACGGAATGTGAATGCCAAGTTTAATTATGGCCAGCAGGAATATGATTTTGATTCCGGAGTGTTGTGTTTTGTTTCTCCGCTACAGTTTTTAAGAATAGAAATGAAACCTGATGTTGAAGTAGAACCCACCGGATATTTACTGCTGATTCATCCCGATTTTCTTTGGGGAACTTCCCTGGCAAAGAAAATAAAGTCTTATGAATTTTTCAGTTACCAAATCAATGAAGCACTTTTCCTTTCGGATAAAGAAGAGAAAATTATTGTTGATTTGTTTAAAAATATTGAAAAAGAATATCAGACCAATATCGATAAATTCACGCAGGAATTGATTGTTGCTCAGCTTGAATTATTTATGATTTATGCCGAACGTTTTTATGAACGTCAGTTTTTCACGAGGAAAAAATCAAGTCACGAATTATTGGAACGATTTGAGGAAGTTCTTTCTCAATATTTTGAAAATGGAAACCTCATCGAACACGGCATTCCATCTGTAAAAACCATCGCTGAACAGATGAATATTTCACCCAATTATCTTGGAACTTTATTGAGAATTCACACTCAACAAAACACTCAACAACATATTCAGAATAAAATTATTGATACCGCAAAAGAACGCCTAAGCACAACGAATTTTTCTGTAAGTGAGATTGCTTATGAACTGGGATTTGAGCATCCGCAGTCTTTTAGTAAGTTATTTAAGCAGAAGGTGAATCAGTCGCCGGGTGAGTTTAGGAGGTTGTTTAATTAAGATTTTACCTTTAACAATTAATGATATTTTTAATGTGAGGCAGAATCCTATTAAAATGATGGGATCAAACCGATATAAAAAATAGATCATTCAGCTTGTTTAAAATATAAAAAAGAGAAACTTCGGTTTCTCTTTTTCAGTTTATGCTATCCAAACTTGTTCTTTAACCAAAAAAACAAACTCTTCAAAGTACCGAAAATTACTAATGACAGAAGCAATTTGATTATTTCAACACTGTTTTTCTTTTATAAATTTATGATCTATTAAACTCCATAACAAGGTCTTATGAAAATTTTATTTGAAAAATATTTCAAATAAAATAAAAGTAATTAATAAAATCACTACCTTAGGAATTATATAAGCGGAATCCGAAAAGCTTAAAGAGAGTAGGAAAACTAAAAACAATTATTACCATGAAAAATTTAAAAAAACTTTCAAGAAATCAAATGAAATCAGTATCTGGAGCCGTAGCTGCCGCTCCTTGTGATGGATGGAAATTATGCCATGCAAATGACGACGGAAGCTATGGCTGGGGAATGTGTTCACCTTCAACAGGAGGTACAAGCTGTCATAATTATGCCTGCGGAGGTGGATTTTGGTGCTAATTAATCATGAGAATGAATAGTTTTAAAACTATTCATTCTTATTATGTCTTTTATAATAATATTTCTTACTCATCATTCAAAAAATATGAAAAAAACAGTCTTACTCTTCATGATGCTACTCTTTGGATTCGGATTTGCCCAAAAAGTAAAGAAAGAAGAAAAAGTGAAAGATAAATTTGAATCGAAGCAGCCTCAGGACATGTCTGTTCCACCTCCTCCAATGACTGCATTTCCTGCCCAATATCCTAATGGGAATAAAGCATTTATTAATAATGTTAGTAAAAACATGAATAAAGCAACTCTTAAAGATCTGGGTAAAAAACTAACAACAAAAATTATTCTTAAAATAGATACAGACGGAAATATTCTGAACATTTCTACTTATGGAGCCAATCAGATTTTCAACAGTGAGGTAAAGAAAGCCGTCGAAAAAGCAACTAACAATATAAAATGGGAACCCGGAAAAAACAATAAAGGTGAAAAGGTAATTGATATTGTTAATCTTCCTTTTCAATATTCAAATTCTTAAGCAATTGTCACTTTATATAAAAAACAAAAAGAGAAACTCACGTTTCTCTTTTTCTATACCATTTATCCAAACTTCTTTTTCCTCAACCAGAAGAACAACCCTCCTAAAAGACCGATAATGGCTAAAGGAAGCAGCAAATTAAACCATTGCCAGTAGTTCCTTTCTTCGTTGATTAAATATCGATCAAGAAGCCTTTCTTCGATGTTACGGTTTCTCAATTCCATTAAATTACTGTCGTCTAACAGATAATCTAGGGCATTTTTTAGGAACTGCTCATTTCCGAAACGTTCCTGTGTAAGAACATCCATCCCAAGAGGCAGCGGTTTTCCTTTTACCACTTTGTTTCTTGCGATGTCTCCGTCTGCGATGACGATCATTTTGTTTTCAGGACTTGAAGCTTTGAAATTAGGATAGCCTTTTCTTTCAATTCTTGAAGCATACGCTGAAGTAAATTTCCCCTGCAGGGCAACGGCAAAAATCCTTGGTGTACTTGGCTTTTCCATTTGTCCTAGACTGTCAACACTATTGATTTCCTCTAGGCTTACGTAGTTCGGAACCTGTTTCAGTGAAGTTCTTTCGCTGGACTCAAAAAGTACTGAAGTTTTAATATTTTTTCTTCCCAACGTATCAATAGAAGTCGGAAATTCAAATTTAACAGGATTGATATTTTTGGTAATCGGATGATCATTTTCAGCAATTCCCAACGGAAAATAAGGCCACGGCTGCGTAGAATACTGTGCATTTCCGGAAACTTCACCCGCCACGAATTTTAATTTGGCAAATTTCTTTACATCCTTCACCAAAGCCGGATTAATTCTCAATCCATAATTGAAAAAGAAATCGGTCATATTAAGGTCAACTGGAAATGGCATCAGTTTCTCAGACCTCATCAAAGTATCCATTTCGGCATTTACTGCATCAATCATCCACAACGTTTTTCCGCCGTTCATGATGTATTGATCCAATATTACTTTTTCCTGATCTGTAAATGCTTTCCTCGGTTTTGCAATTACTAAAGCACTCATCTGTTTCAGTAACGGAACATCGGCTAAACTTAATTCCTTTTGATTTTTCGGAATAATGGGTCCAGCATCATAATTTTCCAGCGCAAGATTCATAAATTCCTGAAATTCCCCCGGACTTAATTCATCTTGGTTCACCAGAACTCCTACTTTTTTGAAAACTTCACTGTTCGCTATTTTAAGTTTAGAAACTAAATTATATTCTAAATTTTCAACAGATTTATTAATCAGTTCGTCGTTATCAACATAATTTTGTTCTGTGATAAGAGGAATTGTAACTTTATTTCTTACGTTTTTAATAAGAGCATACGGGTAAATTTCAATCTGCGACGTTTTACCATCTTTTCTGTCATCCAATACCGACGGAAACATACCTTTTGACTTTAAAGTATCAGTCAGCCTGGATTTAATAGGATCAACAAACTTAAAATCAACATTTGAATTTACCTTTCTGAAATTCTCCAGCATAAATTTCGTTTCGCTCTGAAGCTGTTTAAAATTTGCAGGAAAATCTCCTTCAAGATACACTTCAATATAAATAGGCTTTTTAACCGATTCCAATACCTTGATTGTACTTTCGGAAAGTGTATATCTTTTTTCTTTGGTTAAATCTAATCTGATGCCTGAGATGGCTAAAATAATGACCAACGGCAAAATGACAAACAGTAAAATTCCGAATGGCGATTTGAATTCTATCTTCTTCATAATTCTACTTCTTTTTAGTGATAAAATGGTTGGATAAAGCTAGTGTAACACCGATAATCAAAACAAAATATGCAACGTCTTTAAAATCAATCAAACCTCTGGTAAAGCCTAAGAAATGTTGATAAAAACCGATATTCTGCAAAATAAAATCTGCTCCGCCTAACAATTTATAACTTGCCAACTGCTCGATTCCGAAATACATGATGAAGCACATGAAAACGCCCAGCAAATAAGCCATAATCTGATTCTGAGAAAGCGAAGAAGCTAAAATTCCGACTCCTGAAAATGCAGCAATCAGAAAAATTAGTCCAAAATAACTTCCAAACGTCATTCCCATATCAATATTTCCGGCAGGAACGCCCAAAACGTAAACCGTGTAAAGATAAATCAATGAAGGAATTAAACATAAAATCCCGACAACCCAAACTGATAAGAATTTCCCAAGAACCAAATCAGAAATTTTCAAAGGTTGTGAAAACAGCCAGTTTAATGTCCCGGTTTGCTGTTCTTCTGCAAAAGTTTTCATAGACAATGCCGGAATTATAAACATCAGCAACCACGGAACCAAAACAAAATAACTCTGTAAAGAAGTGATTCCGATGTCGAAAATATTAGAATCATTCTCGAAAAAAAACAAAAACAATGTCGCTATCAAACTGAAAGCCGCAATGATGATCCATGCGCTCCAATTCCCAAAATAGCTCCAAAGTTCCTTTTTAAAAATTGCAATCATAGTTTTTTAATTTGCAGTAAGCAATATGCCATAAGCGGCAGGCAAAAGCTTCCCGCTTACTGCCTTAGCCTAAAGCCTTTAATTATTTTTCTTTCTTTTATTAACTAATTTCACGGTCATCATGATTAAAAACACCAAAACGAAAAATCCTGTGATTAATTGCCACCAATATTCAATGACCTGAGATTTTAAAATGACGGTAAAAACGACCAAAAATAAAATAAATGTGGCAATTTCGTTGAACTGTCTTAATTTTATATTAGGTGTTTCTAAGGTATTTCCGTTGAGTTGTGCCAAATGTTTCACTTTTTTCCAGCACCAATAATGATAGATTGCCAAACCGACCAAAAATGTCAGTTTTAAATGAAACCAAGGCGTTTTCATGAGATTTAAATTCAGAAAAATCATTGTCAGCCCGCATAATGTCATAATAACACCTGCCGGGACGGTAATGATATTCCATAATCTTCTCGCCATAAAAGTATATTGTTCTCTCAGAATTTTCTTTTTTTCATCGGAAAATTCGTCGGTATCTTTATAGTATACAAAAATTCTTACGAGATAAAAAATTCCCGCAAAATAACTGACCATGAAGATAATATGAAGCGCTTTTATTATGGTGTAAAGCATCGTAAAAATTTGTGAGCAAATATAATGATTTTGTTATTCAAGTGAAGGTAAAATGCTTTATCAATATCATATCTGGAAACAATATTCCGATTTTATAAAGCCCGAATAACATAATAGATTATTTGTTGAATGAAATACTGTCGATTTTTTTACCGTCTGCATATTTTTTAATGTAACGAAGTTTCCCGTTTTCACCATAATATTTCCAGTCACCAAAGTAGTACCAGTGGCGTTGGTTTTCATTAATGTCTAATCGGGATTTCCCTACTTCCATCAAATTTCCGTTCTGATAAAAAACTTTGGTTCTGGTCATTTTTTTACCTATTCTATCTTTTTGATAAAGTTGATTGTTTAAGGACATTTTCCATGTTCCGACCTTTTCGCCATTCTTATATCTTCCGATGGCAACCAAGATTCCATTATCCGAAGAATATTCTTCTTTCCATTTGCCGTGTCTTTTATTTACCTTATTTTCATTTTTTACGTACTGATTCATTTTCGTCTTACATGAAACAATCGTTAAAAGCACCAATAGAAACACATATATTTTACTCATAAAAAAAACAGAATTTCTGTAAATATAGAAATTCTGTTTCACCTCTACAAATGTAGAGCTTATTTATTTTCTAATGTTAAGAAATAATATTCAATTCTTTTCCTACTTTTTCAAAAGCAGCAATTGCTTTATCCAAATGTGCTCTTGTATGCGCTGCAGAAAGCTGAACTCTAATTCTTGCTTTCCCTTTTGGTACAACCGGATAGAAGAATCCGATCACATAAATTCCTTCATCCATTAATTTTTCCGCCATTTTCTGAGCCAAAGGTGCATCGTACAACATTACCGGAACAATAGCAGCATCTCCATCAGGAATATCAAAACCTTTGGCTTTCATTTCCGCTCTGAAATATTCTGCATTTTCCATCACCTGATCACGAAGAGAAGTATCGTCTGAGATCATATCCAATACTTTCAAAGCTGCACCCACGATTCCCGGAGCCAATGAGTTTGAAAATAAATAGGGTCTTGAACGCTGTCTCAACATATCGATGATTTCTTTTTTACCGGATGTAAATCCGCCCAAAGCACCGCCCAAAGCTTTTCCTAAAGTAGAAGTAATGATATCTACTCTACCCATCACTTCGTTTGCCTCGTGAGTTCCACGACCCGTTTTTCCGATAAAACCTGTGGCGTGAGAATCATCAACCATTACCAAAGCATCATATTTATCGGCTAAATCACAAACACCTTTTAAATCCGCAACGATTCCGTCCATGGAGAAAACCCCGTCAGTGACAATAATTTTGAAACGGTGATTTTTTTCAGAAGCCGCAATTAACTGAGCCTCCAAATCTTCCATATTATTATTTTTGTAACGATATCTTGCCGCTTTACAAAGACGAACACCATCGATAATGGATGCGTGGTTCAATTCATCTGAAATAATAGCATCTTCTTCTGTGAATAACGGTTCAAAAACTCCACCATTGGCATCAAAACAAGCGGCATACAGAATTGTATCTTCAAGACCTAAAAAGTCAGCGATTTTCTGTTCCAATTCTTTATGAATATCCTGAGTTCCGCAGATAAAACGAACCGATGACATTCCGTAACCGTGAGATTCAATCATATCCTGAGAAGCTTTCATCACTTCCGGATTGTTTGATAATCCCAGATAATTGTTAGCACAGAAATTCAAAAGTTTCTTTCCGTTGGCTTCTATTTCTGCACTTTGTTGCGAAGTAATGATTCTTTCTCTTTTGTAAAGACCATCATTATCAATATTTTGTAGTTCGTTCTGTAAATTTTCAAGATACTTTTTAGAGATCATTTCTAATAATTTTTTAGATGTGCTAATTTAATAAAATCGCTGTAAACTCACAGCTTTTGTGATTTTTATTCTGATTGTTCAATTAAAATCTCAATATTTTATCTTTAATCACTTATTATCCAGCCACAACAATTACCTTTTATTAAACAAAAAATCCTTCAATTCTGAAGGATTTTAAATTTTAATTTAATACTATTATTTCTTGATAAATTTCTTTGTAAATTCAGATTTATCCGTTTTTATTTTTATAAGATAATTTCCGGTACTCAGATCAGAAACAGTAATTGTTTTATCAGGATTGGACAGAGTTTTTACCAAACTTCCTTTTGCATCAAAGATTAAAATCGTATTGATTTTTTCTTCTGTTTCAATATTTAAACGGTCAATTGCAGGATTTGGTGAAATGGTAACTGCTTCTTTTCTAGAAACTTCATTTGTTGCTAAATTAGCCAAATTAGTCACCCTAAGGTTATCAACTTTAAATCCGCTTCCAAAATCATCATACACAAAGTCGATGATCTGGGCATTTTTATAAGTTCCTAATGGTCCTGAATAAATAGAAACTCCATCAACTAAATATTGCAAAGTATTGTCAGATTTCTTAATGACAATTTTCAAATTATACCATTGATCTGGGGTTAAAATAGGGCCATTGGCAAATGTAGTTGCATTTCTATATTCCAATCTTCCCGTTTGATAATCAATTCTTAAAACTGCTGTATAGTAATAATTTGTACCGTCATTATATATCGCCATTTCATAATCTGATCCATCAATATCGTCAAATTTGTAATCGAAAGAAATTTCTACATCATCTCCTGTAACCAAGCTGGAGATATTTTTCTCAACTCCGCAAAAATCAAGAACATCTCCTTCACTTGCCATCGTAAATGAATTTACTCCATCTGTAGCATTGGAATTGGCAACTCTGGGATTGGTAGCAGGAACTCCTCCCCAAGCTGTCCAGCCCTGTTGCCCTCCTAAATTTCCAACGGAATATCCCTCAGAAGCTTCAAAAGAAATTTTACTGGTTTGTGCATGTATCGAAAAAGTGCTAAATGATAATAATGCCATTAAAGGAAATAAAACTTTTCTCATAATAAAATATTTTTAATTAATATTGAATCAACAAGTTATAAAAAATGAATTAAAAAACCAACCTACAAACGTTAAAATTCATTGTATGTAGAATTATTTCTAATAATTTTTAGCATGAGAAATAAATTCCAGCCCTTTAAAACAAAAGCCTCCAAATTTGGAGGCTTCATTATTTATTTTTTTAAAAATTTAATATTCTTATCATTTATTTTAAAAATATAAACTCCGGGAACGAGTTCTGAAATATTAATTGATTTTTCAGGTTGATAAGTTCCTTTTCTTACTAATTTTCCGTCTGTAAAATAAATGGTAAAATCCGTTGGTTTATTAATTCCTTTCAGATTCAATTCATTTTTTGCAGGATTTGGATATAAAGCAAAATCTTCTTTAGTAAGATCTGAAGTTCCCAATGTATTATCTTGAGTAACGGTTGAATTTCTTTCTAAAATCTGATATTCATAATTAAATTCTACACTTGCCACCGGAAAAGGCACTGTCTGTACAAAATATTGATTGTTTATTGTATTATTTAAAGCAAAATAAGCAACCTGACCTCCTGTTCCGTTCACTTTTACGGGCAACGGCATTTCATAAAAACTTACAGATGGATGACTCTGGGTTTGAGATGCTCTGAAAGTCACCGTATTTCCTGACTGTCTCCACCTGATGTCGTAAATTGGATACCCTTCACCGTAAATCCAGTCATTAAAAAATTCTGTAAAATCTCTTCCTGTTGAAGTTAAAAGAGACGCATTAAAATCCTGAGTTTTCACATAATTATAAGCTAGGCTCGGTCTTGCATGATAATCCTGAAGTGCCTGATAAAAAACAGCATCTCCTAAAATCCATTTTAACATTCTTAAAACATATCCGCCTTTAGAATAAGATAATCTTCCATTAAAAATTGTTGAAACATTTCCTAAATTGGAATCGGCAACATAAACACTTCCTTCCGGTGCGCCTGTAACGTAATTTTTTTGTATCAAAAGGTAGTTTAGAAATTCTGCATTCGTCATTAATAGTTTTTCATTCGCTACATGTTCACCAAATGTTGCAAAACCTTCATTCAGCCAGATATCATTCCATGCACCACAAGTTACTTTATCACCAAACCACTGATGGGTAAGCTCGTGTGCAATAAGTTGTTTTGTCCAGCCACCCATTGAACTCATCGTCTGATGCTCCATTCCGCCGCCGGCCTGAAACTCCATGTGCCCGTATTTCTCATTTCTGAAAGGATAAGGTCCGAAATACGTTTCAAAAGTATTCATTACGGTTTTCGTCCATTCAATATTACTCATGTTTGTTGTGTTGGTAGCTGTTGCCGGGAAAACGTAATTGATAAATGGAAAAGGTGGATTCCCGATGGTATCTGTTAACTTAACAAAATTGGTAACAGAAAGGGCAATCAGGTATGCTGCCGTAGGATATTGCGTTCTCCAGAAAGTAAGTTTCTGACTGCCTGGAAGAGTTGTTTCAGACATCAGTTTACCATTCGAAGCAACACTGTATTGAGAAGGTGTAGTTACTTTTATATCAACTCTTTCAATTTTATCATTAAGACTTTGCTTGGTTGGAAACCAGTCTTGTGCACCGTAAGGTTCATTTAAAGTTGATAAAACTGCTGTTCCTCCCTGGGTTCCGTTGAAAAAAGAATTATTTGTCGTTGGCGGAATTCCAGAGTAAGTTACCGTTAAAGAATCCAAAACATTGGCGGTAAGCGCAGATTGAAAATTAATTCTCAGTTCTTTAGTACTCGTAATTTGCTGAAAAGCAAGCGTATTACCATGATACTGAACCTGAGAAACGGTCATTTGGCTATCCAGATCAAAATAAATACTGCTCATACTTTGATTAGGTTTGAAATGAGAAGTAACAGATCCTGCAATACTTCTTACCGAAGGATTTATCGTGACATCTAATCTTTGATACTGAAGATCATAGTTTAGAGTATTTGGATTGGTATTTCCCACTGACATTTTGTGGGCAAAAGATTTCATTTCCTTTGTAATTAATCCTTTATTTTCAATATTATCGTTCTGGGCATAAAACTGCTGAAAAGCAAACAGGCTCAAAAGTAAAAAGTAAAATTTCTTCATGCTTAGATTATATATGGTATCAAAGATATAAAAAAACCTTTCAATCGTTGATTAAAAGGCTCTTATATTAATTAAATTTTAACAATTTCATACATTATAAATCTAAAGCTGGCTCAAGAATTTTTTCCATTCTTTTCTTTACCATGTCTACAGATCCTGAATAATTATTTACCATTAAAGAAAATACTAACGTTTTCCCCGAATTGGTTTTCATATATCCAGCCAATGTTTTTACCTTATTTAAAGTTCCTGTTTTAGCAAAAACCTGTCCGTTCCCAAGACCGTTAAACATTCTTTTCAATGTTCCAGATTGTCCTCCAACCGGAAGTGAATTGAAATATGTTTTGTAATATTTTTCATCCATTAAAGAAGTTAAAAATTTAGCCTGAGAAATCGGTGTTACATTATTGCTTCTTGAAAGTCCGCTTCCGTCGATATAATTTAAACCCATCATATCGAAACCTTCATTTTTTAAATGCTCAGTCACTACTTTTCTACCCGATTCAGTTGTCTGATCTCCCAAACTCTGGAAACCAACTGTTTTTAATAATGCCTCAGCTAAACCATTATCACTGTGCTGATTGGTATAAAAAATAATATCACTCAACGTCGGAGATTTGTAAACTGAAACCAATTTTCTGCTTTCAGGACTTACATCTGTCATTTTTGGTGTTACTTTTCCTGTTACTGCGATTCCGCTTTTTACTAAAGTTGTTCTGAAAGAATTGGCAAGAAAAGCAGGAGCATCAGGTAATTTTGTTGTTAAAGCACCATTACCTTCATATTTATCGGCATAAACCATCTGGTTGTTATAAGGAGAAACGTAGAAAAATTTCTTTTCTGCAGAGAAATTATTTCCTTTCTTAACAATCAGTTTTTCATTCGCAGGATTGATCTCACGAGTTGTACCAGCCGGTAAATAATAGTTATTACTTTCTAACCAAACAACATTTTCCGGAAGCTTCGAAATGTTACCTTTGAAAAGCGCTGTCTGAATAATAATATCACCATTTACTTTTTTGATTCCCTCACGAGAAAGTCCTTCTTTAAAATCTGAAACGATATCTCTGTAAGCCCAAGCACCTGCTTTATTGGTTCCCAAAGACGGGTCGCCACTACCTACAATATAAAGATTACCATTCAAAACTCCATTTTCATCCACACTTCCCGAATATTCCAACTGAGTATTCCAACGGTAATTTTCACCCAACATATTCATTGCTGTTTCTGTGGTTAATAATTTCGTTGTAGAAGCCGGAACTAAAGGAGTGTTTTCGTTATACGAAGAGATTACTTTCTTCGTTTTCGGGTCATACACTACGAATCCCCAGGTTGCATTTTTCAACACAGGGTCGGTCATCATCGTGTTTACATTAATGTCTACAAGCTCTTTAGGCGACAAAATAGCTTTCTCCACCATAGAAGTGATAGGAGAAGGTAAGTTTAAACTGCTTTTTTGATTGTCATAAGCCGGAGAATACAGAACTGTAGAAACGGTAGACTGTGCCAGGAAAAAACCTGAAGCCAGCACCGCAACGCTTGAAATATATCTTCTGAAGTTTACCATCTATTTTCATTTTGTTATAATTTGGATAGATTAAAAATCAATTGGTTAAATCGAGAGTTAAAACCCAAACATATAATCAACGTCCAAATGTAGAAAATATTGTTGTATGGTGATTCAGTGGACTATTATAAAAACTCTATAAAGTTTGTTAAAAATTGTTAAAAATCTACAAAAACGTCTTTTCTAATGCTTTGATAAGCAGTAATTTCTTCAAATTCTTTTAGACTTATCAAAACCAGCTTCTTATATTCATCATACTTTTTACCTCTTGGAAGTTTAAGCATAATCTGAAATTGATATAAATTATTAAGTCTTGCAATCTGAGCTTTTTCCGGACCCAAAACACATTCCTCAGGCAGATATTTTCTTAAAATTGAACCTAAAAACTGAGAAGCACGATTTACTTTGTCTTCTTTTCTGTGTTTCAGCTCAATCATAATTAATTTCGTGAAAGGCGGATAATGAAATTTTTGCCTTTCCGTTAAAATATATTTATAAACCTTTGCGGGATTATTCATTTTAATTAACTGAAAAACAGAATGATCCGGATTAAAAGTCTGAATTAAAATTTTCCCTTTCCCAGAAACTCGTCCCGCTCTTCCTGAAACCTGAGTAATCAATTGATATGCTCTTTCTTCCGCTCGGAAATCCTGAACATACAACATAGAATCTGCTTTCGGAATCGCTACCAATTCAATATGATCAAAATCTAATCCTTTGGAAATCATCTGAGTTCCAACGACAATATCTGTTTCCCGATCCTCAATTTTCTCGTATAACTTTTCGTAGGCAAATTTCTTCCGCATGGAATCAACATCCATTCTGTCCACTTCATTTTCAGGAAATAATTTAATAACTTCTTCATGAATTTGTTCTACTCCTACCCCTCTTTCATTTAAGTTTTCTGAATGACATTTCGGACAGGTTTTTGGTTTTGATGCCCGCTGACCGCAATAATGACATTTCATTTCATTGGCAGCTTTGTGATACGTCATCACCACGTCGCAATTGGAACAATAATTTACATAACCGCAAGTTTCACATTCTATGACATTTGCATAGCCACGACGGTTGTGAAGAACAATTGCCTGATTTTTTTCGTCTAAAACTCTCTTAATTTCATCAACCAAATGCAAAGAAAAATTCCCCGAAACTTTTTTGGAATCCTGGGCTTCTTTAAAATTAATCAATTCATATTCAGGAAGACTTACATTCCCGAAACGTTCTTCAAGAAAAATATATTTCATTTTATCCTTTCGGGCATTGTAATAACTTTCCACGGAGGGTGTTGCAGAACCTAAAATCACATTCGCATTATAGAAATTTCCCAATACCAACGCCGCATCTTTGGCATTAAAATATGGCGAAGCTTCCCGTGGTCTGTATGCAGAATCATGTTCTTCATCTACAACAATTAATCCTAAATTCTGAAAAGGCAAAAACAATGCATTTCGGGTTCCGATCAGGATTTTAATATCATTTTGCTTAATTCTTCTCCAGACTTCTACCCGTTCAAAATCAGTCAGTTTCTGATGATAAAAACCGAGCTGCCGGCCATATTTTTTTTCTAATCGTTGGGTAATTTGTTTCGTTAAAGAAATCTCAGGAAGCAAAAACAAAACATTTTTTCCTTCCTGAATGCATTCTTTAATTTTCTCTAAATAAATATGTGTTTTTCCTGATGAAGTCACACCGTGAAGCAGTACATTTTTACCTTCTTCAAATGCCTCATCGACTTCAATTTTCGCCGATTTCTGAGACTCGGAGAGTTCTTCGATATTTTCAATTTCTCCTTCATAGCTTTCAATCCGGTCTTTCTGCATATAATATTCTTCGACCAAATTTTTATCTGCCAATGCTTTAAAATGCGAACTTCCGAAATAACCGTCTTCAAATAACTCCGATTTCTTGATATTCAAATCAGGATTCTCAGTCTGTTTTTCTAAAATATGAAGGAAAAGATCTTTTTGTTTTTGAGCTCTTTTTAATGATAAAAGGATTTCCGTAAGATTTTCTCTTTGTAAAACCTCATCTTTAATTTTTACATAAGCGACTTCTTTTGCTTTGTATTTTTCCGCAATTTTTTCATCAATTTCGATATATTGCAGATCAATCAATGAGTTGATAGTCCTGATGATATCTTTTTTCGGGATAAAAGCTTCAATATCCGTTAAGTTAATCAGTTGTCGAACTTCCAACGCCTGAATAAGATACATTTCGTTGACATCAAGGTTTTCAAAATCAACAGTGATATTAGGTTTTAATTTTAAATACGTTTCACTTTCCAGTTTCAAAGAAGAGGGAAATGCAAAACGGTAAATCTCCCCCAAACCGCATAAATAATAATCGGAAAGCCAATTCCAGAAATTAATCTGCTCCTGCGGAACGATTGGTTTATCATCCAACATGCTGATAACTTCCTTCGCCACAAACTCTGTCGGCTCGTTGTTGTGAAGTTCAAAAACAATTCCCGTATAGATCTTTTTACCGCCAAATGGAACCAAAACCCTCATTCCTATCTGAATTTCAGAGGCTATTTCTTCCGGAACTTTATAGGTGAAAGATCCTTTTAAATTTAACGGTAAAACAATTTGAGCGTATTGCAAGAGAAATATTTAAAGTGTAAAATTAATTTTTTCTTTTGTGAACTGCAATTTTTTGTTGGGTCATTGCGAGGAGCGAATCGACGAAGCAATCTTTTAATTCATAATTTAATGTAAAGTTTATCATTCTGAAAGAATCTAAGCAATGTAAAAAAGTTTCAAATTACATTAGCATTCAATGAGATTGCTTCGTCGATTCGCTCCTCGCAATGACAAATATTTTAAGGATAACACAATCTCTAGCCCGGATTGCAACGGCATCCTTTTGGGTTGCGGGCGGAGCGGAGCGAAGCCCGTAACCCAAAAGATATAGTGAAAAGCCGGAAATAGCTCCAAAAAAATATAAATAATGAGTAATGAATAATTACTAATAAGTATTAATGATTTTAGAAAATATATTCGATAATCTGATACCAAAATGCAGAAGTAAAGAGTCCGACAATGATGCTAAATCCGATTGTTAAATTTGTAAGTTTGGTATTTAATCTAAATTGTTCAGCGATAATACTTGAAGTGAGAACCGCGGGCATGGCAGATTCAAAAATGGTGATTTTGGTGATGTTTCCCTTAATTCCAAAAAGAAAAGCCAGTCCTAAAGTAATTGCAGGAGCCAGAATCAGTTTATAAAGCATAGAAACGGACATTTGAGGAATTAATTTTTTTCAACCATTAAATTTTAATTGTAAGCCGACAGAAAATAATGCCAATGGACTTACCGTTGCTGCCAATTTATCAAAAAATGGTTCTGCTAACGTAAAATCGATGAACTGAGATAAAGCTAATGCCGCAATACAACCGACTAATGGGGGAAAAGTGATTAATCTTTTAAAAATAAATGCTGCACTTACTTTTCCTGATTTGCTACCGCCTCTTACTGCAGCAATAATTCCCAATGTTGAAAGAGAAAAAAACATCGTTTGATCACATATGACAGCAATGCTTAAAAGGCTCTCGCCATAAAAAGCTGCAACCAAAGGAAAGCCCAAAAATGAAGTATTGCTATAACCGCTCACCAATTCCAACGTACTTCTAGACCGCCTCGAATATCCTTTACGTTTGCTGTAAAACATCATGAAAAAGAAGCAGAAAACAGAAGTGAGAAAAGTTGCTATGATCGGAAAAAGCATTTCTGTCGTCCAGTGAACTTTAGGCAAATATTTGAATGACACTGCCGGAAGCGCAAGGTAAAGAATCCAGGTGTTGATACCTTTGTGCGCATCGGGATGGATAGATTTTGTTGCTTTCAAAGCCATCCCTGCCAAAATACAAACCGCAATCAGAATAAAATTCACCATAAATTCGAAGAAATAAAATGCTAATTTACGGATTCATCGTATCCCATAAACTCATTACCTCAATTTTTTCCAATGGCTTTGTAAGGGTAATTCTTTTTGAAGTTTTTGGAAGCAGATCAAAGAAATTATCACTAAAATGAGTATCTCCCATTAAGTAAACGTCTTTCGCTAAAACATCGGTAGAAATTTCGATTTCTGTTGAAGAGAGTTTCTTGATTCTAATTTTGGGTTTTGTGAGTTTTAAATCTTTTGGTTTTGCGAAGAAATAATTGCTTTCGGCAATGACTTTTTCATCTTTTCCTCTAAGAATTAAATTCAAAAATAATTCATTTTTATTTGAATCACCAACTAATTCAGCGACTGACGAAGCATCAAACTTTATAATATCATCTAATTTTTGCTTCTGAACAGAAACTGCCGTAAGAATATTTTCACCATTAAATTTATTAACTTCCATTTCTAATTGTACTCCCTCAAACCTTTTAAGTTCATCATTAACAGCATAAAAATTTAAAATGCCATCTTTTTCTTCCGTTAAAATCACCTGATTTTCAAAACTTCTTTTCACCTGATAATGCAATGCTTTCCAATTTCCCAAATAATCAATCGACGACCACGAAATAACTGGCCAGCAATCGTTTAATTGCCAATACAACGTTCCCATATTATACGGTTTTGCACGACGGTGTGCTTCAATTGCAATCTGCATTCCACGTGCCTGAAGCAACTGTGAAACATAATTATACTTCACAAAATCTTTCGGCACAACATAATCACGCTTCATATATTCATCAATAATCTGAAAGCCGCGGGCATTTTTTTCATGTGTTTTTATCGTTGGATTTTCTAAACTCAAATCAGGATTTCCAGAGAACATAGCTTTTATATTTTCTAAACTCGGCATTCCCTGAAAACCATATTCAGAAGCAAATCTTGGAACTTTTTCATTGTAAATTTCAAACGGTTGTTCTCCCCACCAAACTCCCCAATAATGAGAATCTCCTTCCGTCAGACTTTCTTTATGTCCCCAACCGATTGACGGAGAACTTTCCCAATAAATCGATTTATCTTTTGCTGCAACTTCGGTAATCGAATTCGGAATCACATCATGAAAAATCTTTTTATAATCTTTCCAAACCTGCAAAGAATCTTCTTTTGAATATTTGAATTGCTTTTGGTAACCCCAATTGACAATTGCTTCATCAATTTCATTATTTCCGCACCATAAAGCTAATGAAGCATGATTTTGAAGTCGGTTGATCTGATATTTTACTTCTTCTTTTACATTATCCAGAAAATTTTCATCTGCCGGATAAAAACTTCCTGCAAACATAAAATCCTGCCAAACTAAAATCCCGTTTTCATCGCAAGCTTTGTAAAATTCGTCATTTTCATAAATTCCGCCGCCCCAAACACGAATCATATTCATGTTGGCATCTTTGCAGTCTTTGATGAGCTTTTGGTATTTTTCTTTACTAATTCTTGGTGAAAAGCTGTCAGACGGAATCCAATTTGTTCCTTTTGCATACATCGGATTTCCATTAACTTTGAAATAAAAAGATCTTCCTTTTTCGTCTTTTCGTTGAATTAATTCAATTGTTTTTAAACCAATTCTTTCTGTTTTTTCAGATAAATTTTTCGAATCTTTTTGTAAAGAAACTTTGATATTATATAAATTCGGATTACCCCAACCGTTCGGCTGCCAAAGTTTAGGATTATCAATTGTAAAAGGAATTTGTATTGTATTTTTTCCTTTTTTTAATTGAATTTGGTTGATTTTATTATTAATTAAAACTGAATATTTTCCATCTTTATCCGCAAGAATTTCTGAATGTATATTTAATTCTGCTTTTTGTTTGGTTATAACTTTCTGTTCGATTTTTACATTTTCAAGTTTTGCATTATTCCAAAATTCAAGCTTTACCTCTTTCCAAATTCCCGCCGTTACCAATCTCGGTCCCCAATCCCAACCAAACTGATACTGCGCTTTTCTCACAAAACTTCTGGGAGATTCGGGCACAGTGAAAGGGCCTTTTTTAGCTAATTCTTTTCCTTCATTTATGGCAGATTTGAATTTAATCTTCAATAAATTATCTCCAGCTTTTAAATATGTTTTAACAGGAATTTCCCATTTTCTGAACATATTATCGGTTTCCTTCAATAATTTTCCATTCAGATAAATTTCTGAAAAAGTATCTAAACCATAAAAGATCAAATCAATATTCTGATTCTCTAATTCTTTCGAAGAAACTTTAAAATTGGTCTGATAATCCCAATCTTCATTTTCAATCCACTGAACTTTTTTTTCATTTTCGTCTTTATAAGGATCAGTAATGATTTTATTTTTCATTAAATCCAAATGAACCGTCCCCGGGACCGTGGCGGTCAGCCAATTTTGGTCTTTTGCATTTTTGAATTTCCAATTTTCTGATGATAAATTTCGCTCGGAAAATTGAGCATTAATTAAAATTTGAATGAAAAGGAAAGCAAAAAGTATAGATTTTTTCATTTATAATTTATTTACAATTCTATGGATTCCATCTTTAATAAGAGGCGTATTAAAATTAATGAGAAGACCAAGTTTTATATTTGTCAATTTTAAGTGAGCAAAGAAGAATCAATTAAAAATTGATTTTATGAAGCTCAGGTTCCAGCCATTCAGCTTAATCAGCGACTTTGTCGCATTCTTTGCTTCCTTAAATAAATATAAAGTTAAAATAAAATCTTTGCGCTAAAATTTGTTATTATTTACTCTTCAAAGCAATAACTTCATCCGCAACCGCAAAAGCTCCACCATCAGTAATTGCTGAAGAATGAAAATATCCTGCTTTTGTAAAATCTCTGATTTCTTCAATATTTGTGGAGCGAAGCCCCCCACCGACAAGGATTTCTATTCTCCCGTTGGATAATTCTACCAATTTTTTAAGATTTTCTTTACCTTCTGAAACGTTTGGCTTTTGACCTGAAGTTAAGACAGTTTTAAAACCACATTCAATTACTTTTTCTAAAGAATTTTCCAAATTTTTTGCTCTGTCAAAAGCTTTGTGAAAAGTGCATGGATAAGGATTTGCCAGTTCGACCAATTCTTTATTTTGTTCAATATTAATTTCATCATTTTCATCCAAAATTCCAAAAACAAAACCGTCAACATGTAATGATTTTAATCGAATTAAATCCGATTTCATCTGTTCAAACTCCAAATCAGAATACGTGAAATCACCACCACGAGGACGAATCATAACAAAAATCGGAATGTTTATTTTTTCTCTCAATTGTTTTGCGGTTTCAAAATCGGGGGTTGTTCCGCCTTCGCTTAATCCGTCACACAATTCTATTCTGTCTGCTCCGTTTTCGAATGCAATGATTGCAGATTCGGAGTTGAAACAAGCTATTTCTATTTTTGACATTCTTTTAGTTTAAAGTTCAATGTTATTTCAAAGCAAATTCAGGTTTTTCAAGACGGTTTCCTTTTTGATCATAAACCGCAAAATTAAATCCATCCTGAATACAATATGAGCCATATTCTCCTTTCTTATTGATCGCAATAAAACCAACCTGAATATCTTTCAGATTTTTATTTCTTCTTTTGGTAATATTCACAATTCTTTCAACAGCCTCTTTACAAGCCTGTTGTGGTTTTTTTCCTTGCCTCATCAATTCGACCACCAAATGTGTTCCGACCATTCTGATTACTTCTTCACCATGACCTGTTGCCGTAGCTGCACCAACCTCATTATCAACAAATAAACCCGCTCCAATAATGGGAGAATCTCCTACTCTTCCATGCATTTTAAAAGCCATCCCGCTAGTTGTGCAGGCTCCGGAAAGATTTCCGTTCGCATCCATAGCGATCATTCCGATGGTATCGTGGTTTTCGATGTTGACAATGGGTTGATATTTACTGTCTTTTAACCATTCTTTCCATTCTTTTTCAGATTCAGCCGTTAGAATATTTTCTTTTTTAAAACCTTGAGAAACGGCAAATTGCAAAGCTCCGTCGCCGACCAACATTACGTGAGGCGTTTTTTCCATTACCGCTCTTGCTACGGAAATTGGGTTTTTAATATTTTCCAGAGCCGCAACTGAGCCAATATTATAGTTTTCATCCATAATACATGCATCCAATGTTACCCTTCCGTCTCTGTCTGGGCGACCACCGTACCCCACGCTTCTTTCGGTCGGATCATTTTCAACCAGACGAACGCCTTTTTCTACCGCATCCAAAGCTCTTCCTCCTTTTCCAAGAATCGTCCAGGCTTCTTCGTTGGCTCTTAAACCGAAATTCCATGTGGAAAGAACGATAGGTTTGTTGATTATTTTTGTATTATTTTCAGGTAAATCTTTCGCAATTAAATCCAATGGATTCAATAATAATGCGGATGATGCAAGCGCTGTATTTTTAAGAAATTTTCTTCTTGAGTTCATAATTTTGTAGTTATTAGATGCAGGTTTTATCTATTAATTTACTCCGATTTCATCAACGAAAAGCCATGCTTTTGAATCTGCTCCCGGATTTCCAGCTGGAATAATTCCTGCATTTTCTATTTTAATTTTAATATATTTTGAATTTTGATTTTCTACATTCAACCTGATTTTTCCTTTAGCCGAAAGAATTTCATCTTTCCCGATTTCTTTAATCATTTTAAAATCCATTCCGTCATCCGAAACAAAAATCTGAGCCGATTTTGCCAAATGAATCCAGCTTCCTTTATTATCTAATGTGTTAAAATAGACCTCTGAAAACTGAGTTTTCTCCCCGAAATCAATTGTCGCTATAACATCTTTTCCCTGAAAACCTAGCCAAGTTTTTCCTAACTGTCTTTGATTTCCGATAATTCCGTCAACTAAAGTGAAAGCACCGCCAAAAGAATAATTTTCGCTCGGCTGTTGCTCTAATGTAATCTTTTTACCTGTTGTTTTTGAAACTGTAAACGTTTGTGAAGAAACTGCACTTTTTACTTGTCCGTTTTCAAAATATGCAGATTTTATAGTTAAAGATTTTGAAACAGGAAGTACATTTTGATAGATTTGAGAATTTACAGTTGGCACTGTTTCATCTAAAGTATATCGGATTCCGTTTAAATTTTGAGACGTTGAAAGTTCGTAAGAAATACCATTATTATTTGGAATAACTTTTCCTGAAACGTTGTAAATACTTTTTGCATAATTTACATCCATTTTATCCAACACCTTAAATTCATTAATCACTCTTCCTTCAAATTCTTTATAATTTTTAGGATCTGAAGTTCCCCAACCCACTTCTGAAAGTGCAAATAATCTCGGGAAAATCATATACTGAACCTGTTTAAAATCAAGAATATATTCCGTCCATAAATTTGCCTGAACACCTTTAATATATTTTGCCTGATTTACATTCAATTCTGTCGGAATTGGGTCGTAAGAATACACTTTATCCAATGGCGTAAAACCTCCGAAGGCATTAGGTTCCGTTGCAGGATCTCCCTGATAATGATCAAAATAACAATAAGAGCCAGGAGTCATCACAGCAAAATGACCGGTTTTTGCGGCTTCAATTCCTCCGTTTACACCAGTCCAGCTCATTACGGCAGCATTTGGCGCCAATCCGCCTTCCAAAATCTCGTCCCAACCGATAATTTTTCTACCTTTAGAATTTACATATTTTTCAATTCTTTGGATAAAATAACTCTGTAATCCATGTTCGTCTTTCAGATTATTTTTCTTGATTAATTCCTGACAATGAGCGCATTCTTTCCATCTTGTTTTCGGACATTCATCACCACCGATGTGAATATATTGTGAGGGAAAAAGAATCATTACTTCATCCAAAACATTTTCTAAAAATTTAAAAGTTTCATCTTTTGGACAAAAAACATCATCGAAAACACCCCATTTTGTAGCTGCTTCGAAAGGTCCTTTTGTACATGCCAATTCAGGATAAGCTGATAGAGCCGCCAACGCATGACCTGGCATTTCAATTTCCGGAACAACCGTGATGTGTCTTTCCGCTGCATATTTCACAACATCTTTTATTTGATTTTGAGTGTAAAAATACGGCCCGTAAGGTTTTCCATCAAACGTATTATCAACGTAAGCACCAATCATCGATTCTTTACGTTTTGAACCGATTTCCGTTAATTTTGGATATTTTTTAATTTCAATTCTCCAACCCTGATCGTCTGTTAAATGCCAATGAAAAGTATTCAGTTTGTACATTGCCAAATAGTCGATATATTGTTTTACTTCTTCAACAGTGAAGAAATGACGGCAAACGTCTAAGTGCATTCCGCGCCACGCAAATTTTGGTTCGTCTTCAATCTTCATCGCAGGAATTTTCCCTGAATTTTTGTATTGTTCGAATAATTGAATTAACGTTTGAAGAGCCAAAAAATATCCTTGTTTTGTATAAGATTTGATAATAATCTGTTTTGGCGTAATGTCAAGTCTGTAGAACTCATCATTTTGTTTTGAATATACTGATTTTTGAAGTTTAACATAGACCAAACTTACCTCTGCAGTTTTAGAAACTTTAAATTTCAGATCTGAACCTAACCGTTTTTTTAAATATTCCGTTTCTTCTTTTGGAAGATTTTCATCTAACTTAAAATTTTCAGGTATAAGAAATTCTCCTTCTTCGAATTCCACTTTTTGAGGATAAGGAATTAAATTTAATCTGGTTTGAGAGAAAAAAAGACTTGAAAATAATACAGAAAATATCAGTAAAAAACGCTGCATTTTATAAGTTTAAGATTTAGGCGAATATAATTCTTTTCTGAAAAATTCTTCGCTATTTTTAACTAATTGAAATTAAAAACATCTAATTTTGCAAAAATCAACGATGAAAAAAACAATTTTATTGGTAAGCGGACTGCTATTTTCAGTTTCTGCCCAAGCGCAAATTTTTGATATTATAAAATCTACTGTAAAAGACAGAACCGGAGTCGACCTGAATGCTCCCATAAAAACGTCAACCACCACAACGACGACTTCAACAAAAACGACAACTTCGCCTATTAATTTGGGAAGTTTAACATCAACACAAATTTCCTCGGGATTAAAAGAAGCTTTAAGTCTGGGCGTTACTGAAGGCGTAAAAAAACTGGGAGTAACAGACGGTTTCCTGAAAAATGAAGCAGTCAAAATTTTAATGCCTGAAAAATTAAGAAAAATTGATACCACTTTACGTGCTGTTGGTTTAGGAAGTCTGGCTGATCAGGGAGTGAAATTATTGAACAGAGCCGCAGAAGACGCTGTGACGGAAGCTGCCCCGATTTTCACCAAAGCAATTACTTCAATGACAATTACGGATGCTAAAAATATTCTGTTGGGAAGTGATAATTCTGCGACCAATTATCTCCAGGGAAAAACTCAAAGCCAATTATTTACTGCTTTTCAGCCAAAAGTGAAGGCATCTTTAGGAAAAGTAGGTGCTGATAAAGTCTGGACAAATTTAATTTCAAAATATAATACGCTTACAGGGCAAGCGGTAACAACTGATCTTAATGAATATGTGACCACTGAGACCATCAACGGTGTTTTTAAAATGGTGGCCGACAAAGAAAGCGGAATCAGAAATACACCTGCAATGAGAACTACAAGCATTTTGCAGAAAGTTTTTGGGGCACAGGATGGTAAATAGTTTTTTGTATACTGAAACAAAACTTTACAACTTAAAACTTAGTTAACGATAAATATTTTTTACATAAAGAATCCATCTTACTATTTGTGAGGTGGATTTTTTTATTGATCAATTTCACTTTTTACATTTAACCATAAAATTCCAAATACTTTTTCAAATTTATTATCATTATTTTAAGAATAACTCTAATTTTTTTGAAGCAGATTTAGGAATTATATTATTTCGTCATTTTCACCTATTTTTTTTACTATTTTTTTTCACAGACCTAGGAAAATTTACAGTACTCATATTTTTTGGGGAAATAAACCAGCTATAAAAACATTAAAATATGACAAAAATCATGTTTCGTATTGACTCTAAATAAAATTTAAAAAACTGATATTCAAATATTTAAATTTAAAAATTAACATTATATTAAAAAAAATAAAAATTTTATTAAAAAAAGGTTAATATAGAAAACAAATAAAATTATCGGAATGCGCAATCGATTACATAGAATTTTTTAATTAATTTTTTTCATTAAATATTTGAGAAGTAGCTACCTCAGATTTTTTATTGAAAAGCAAAAATTTAAATCATCAAAAAACTAAAATTATGTCATTTGAAAAAATAGCAGAATCTGGCTTTCGGGTTCGTCAAAAGCTTGCTGTTTTGTTTCTGTTTTCCTCTGCAGTAGTTTTTGCGCAGCAGGGTAAGGAGGTAAGCGGGAAGATTACAAACGACAAACAGGCTCCTGTTCCTAACGTAACGGTAAAGGAAGAAGGTACAGAAAATTCCGTTACAACCGATGACAAGGGTAATTTCATTATTAAACTCTTAAAAGATCAATCCTCACTTTCTGTTGAGAATGATGGTTTCCAGTCGCAAATCATTGCAGTGGATAATCGTTCATTTATCACAATTCCGCTGAAGGAAGAGAGGACAAAAGCTATTGAACAGGTTGTTTTGGTAGGTTACGGAAGTGTGAAAAAATCAGATCTAACTGGTTCTGTTAATACATTAAGCTCGGATAAAATTGTAGAAAGGAACACGACAAGCCCACTTGAGGCAATTCAGGGAAGTATGGCCGGGGTGAATATCACTTCAAATTCAGGAAGAGTCGGTGATGGTTTTAAAATGACGATTCGTGGTAACAATTCACTTATCTCATCCGGAAATCCTCTGTATGTTGTAGATGGTGTTCCTACAGACAATATCGACTTTCTAAATCCTCAGGATATTGCCAGAATGGATGTGTTGAAAGATGCATCTTCAGCAGCAATTTATGGTTCCAGAGGGGCCAGCGGTGTTGTTTTGGTCACCACAAAAAACGGAGCAACAGCCAAAGCCGGAATCAATGTTTCATTGGAAACTTCTTATGGAGTTAGAACAGCAACCCGTTTACCAAAGATGATGACGGGAGCAGAATGGTGGAATTTTCATCAAGCTGCATATCTGAATGCAACACCAAATAACCAAACACCAGCACAGCTTGCAACTTTAGCAGGAAATCAGAGCCCTCTACTAGTACAGAGAGCTAATAACGGATACAATTTTGATTGGTATGATGCGGTATTACAACCCGGAACGATGCAAAATCATTACGTGAATATTTCTGGAAGATCAGACGGTGGGTTTGGATATAATTTATCCTTTGGTATTCAGGGAAATGAAGGTATCATTGCTAATGATTCTAATGATAAATATACGTTCAAACTTGGTATCAATCATAAAATAAATTCTAAATTTAGTACAGGTGCCAATATTACGGTAGCAAGAACCGTAACAGAATACGGAAGTGATTCGGCAATGAGATCTGCGTTTAGCTTCAGTCCGCTTATTTCGCCTTATGCAATCGATTCCAATGGAAATGATATTCAGGGGCAACTTTTTTTACTGCCAGGGAAACTTACCTACCCTGACGGATCATGGGCAATTAATAAAACAAGTACGATAAATCCATTACTGGAGATTGCTAATTCAAGACAAAATGAAAGAATCTGGCAAACTTTAGGAAATTTATTTTTCCAATATCAGCCAAAAAAATGGTTGTCTTTTAAAACTACTTTTTCAGTAGGATTTTCTAATAGTAACCTAGGAATATCTAATACAGCTCAGACCAATGTCGGGATTGCTTTAATCAACAAAAATTCTGCATCGGTAAGTAAAACCGAAAATTTCAATTATACTTGGGACAACCAAATTGATTTAAAGCATACTTTTAATGATGTGCATGATGTAAGCCTACTATTGCTTCAAAGTTTGTATTCCAATGAAGATGAATCATCTTACGGGTATTCAAACGGACAGCCTTTTGATATGGGGTTCTATAACTTAGGATTCGGTCTTCAGAGCAGCTATCAGCTTCAGGCAACTCCTTACATGAAAAGAACTTTGAACTCTTATGCAGTAAGATTAAATTATGGATTTAAAGACAAGTATTTATTGACAGCATCTACCAGATGGGACGGTTCTTCCGTACTTTCCGAAGAGAATAAATGGACAGCATTTCCTTCTTTAGCATTAGGATGGAAAATCAATAAAGAATCTTTCCTTGAAAATGTAAAAACGATTTCAGACTTAAAACTGAGAGCAAGTATCGGGTATACAGGAAATGACAATGTAGCACCTTACCAATCATTGGCATTATTAGATCAACAAACTTTTTATGCCAACGGTAATGCGTTAGTTCCGGGGCTACAATCTTCAGTTTTTGCCAATCAATTTCTTACCTGGGAAAAAACACGAGAACTTAACTTTGGATTGGATTTTGGTTTTCTAAGAAATAGAATCACAGGTAGTGTAGATGTGTATGATCGTCTTTCAGAAAATCTGATCTACAGGCAGCAGTTACCTGCAGAAATGGGTCTAAAGTATACCTATGGAAACGTTGGTTCCGTAAGTAACAAAGGAGTTGAGGTTTTATTAGTTACAAAAAATATAAAAAGTAATCTTATCAATTGGGAGACCACTTTCACCTTCACTAAAAATGTAAACAAACTTGAATCTATTTACAATCAGGATCAGGTAAGTGACAAAGGAAATCTACTTATTTTGGAATCTAGTCTGAATCCTAATTTTAATTATGTCTATGACGGAGTTTGGCAGGAAAGCGAAGCTACCCAGGCAGCAGCTTATGGAATGGCTCCGGGGCAGGCAAGACCAAAAGACATCAACGGAGATGGTAAATTTGATGCTAACGACAGAACGGTAATTGGAAGTTCTGTACCGAAATGGCAGGGAAGTTTTTATTCAAGACTTACTATAGGTAAATTTGATTTTAATTTTTCGATAATTACCAGTCAGGGACAAACAGTTTTAAGTACTTTCCATCAAAATTTCGCTGATGTATCTGACAGAGGGCGCCAGAAAATGGCAATGGAATATTTTGTGCCGACCAACAGTGCTGGACTAGCTGCAAATGCAAATAATACCAATCCAAGACCCGGACCTGTAGCCACCGGAGCGGGAGCATTCTGGTCAACAGGATTTGGCTATTACAGAGATATCTCATTTACCAAAGTGAAAAATATCTCTTTAGGATATACCTTCTCCCCTGACTTCCTTCAAAAAATCAAAATAAGCAATTTAAGAATTTACGTAAACGTACTCGATCCGTTTGTATTTACAAAATTTGATGGATATGATCCGGAATGGGCAGCGGCTAATATGGGAATAAACAGACCTGCAGCGGTAACTACACAATTGGGATTAAGTGCTAAATTTTAATTAAATAATCATGAAAAAAATAATATTAACATTACTATTTGCTGCTTCGCTTTTTAATTCGTGTGGCGATTTTATAGAAGAAGAAAGTTTATCATATGTACCTGCGGACGAAGCTTATAAAACAGCAACCGGTTTTCAGTTGCTTGTGAATACTAATTATGCTTGGCTAAAAGGTATTTATGGAGGAGACCCGTGGCTTTTTGTAGCAGGAACTGATATGTATGCTGAAGGGAGAAGTCCTGAACCAGCTGGTCTCAGCCAATATACGCAGCTTATTCCAGCTTCGGAAGGGGTAGATCAATTGTATATGGCATGCTATCAACTGATACAATCTGTTAATAAGACCGTTTATTATTCAGCTATTACAGAATCTAATGCAAATGTTCCTGTTTGGATTGGAGAAGCAAGGTTTTTGAGAGCCAATGCTTATTTCTTATTAGTACAGACCTATGGCGGAGTACCTATTGTAGAAGAAAATTTTACGACGCCCGTTTTACAGTTTGACAGAAATTCGGCACAGGACGTTTATACTTATATTATTAAAGACTTGGAAGCATCACTTGCAGCAGTTGGAACTACAGCCTATGCTACCAGTGGAAGAGTAAATAAAAAAGCAGTAAATGATCTTTTGGCTAAAGTATATCTTACTAGAGGATATGAAAGTTTCGGTTCTTCTACAGACTTTGCTACGGCGGCAACTTATGCCGATGCTGCCATTGCAGGTCAGGGCTTAACAATTGCTCCGGCTGATTTGTTTCATCCTGATAAAGATCTCAATGCAGAAACAATTTTCTCTGTGCAATATAATTTTAATTCAACATCAGCATCACCGACGACCTTAGGAAATAAACAGTTTTATTACTTCAGTTCTTATTTGGGAGGGGCAGAAACCAATGGAAATGCTCCACTTAGAAGTTATAATCTTTGCCCGACAACCTATGCTTTAAATTTATTCAAACAGGGAGATTTACGATGGGAATCTACTTTTATGAATGTTGTATACGAAAGATATTACGATTATTTCAGGGTAGCAGACAAGTCAACTCTTAAAATTAAACATTTTTATGAGCCTATGTGGTATACCGCTACAGACAAAGCAACGTGGATGACTGCAAATGCTCCAAAACTGGCTACAGGCTTTATTTATCATGATAAAGGAACATACGATGCTGCTTACACTTTGGTTAAAAATTTAGATTATCAGACTATTCCGGTTAAAAAATTTGATGATCCGGCAACCACTACTCCATCAAGTACAGGTCCTGTAAGCACCAGAGATATTATTGTTTCCAGATTGGCAGACACATATCTTATTGCAGCAGAAGCTTATTTAAAATCAGGAAATGCAGCAACAGGATTGGCAAGATTAAATGTAGTAAGAGCAAGAGCAGGAGTTGCAGATGCGACACCGGCAGAATTCAATATTAATTATATTTTAGATGAACGTGGCAGAGAAATGTTGGGAGAATACAACCGATGGTTTGATCTGAAACGTACCGGAACTCTTGTTTCAAGGGCTGTTCAGTATAATTATAAAATTACCAGTGCATCAAATTTTAATGGAAATAATGGAGTTCAGAAAATTTTAAGACCAATTCCTCAAACGGTATTGGATTTAAATCAAAACAAGAATTTCCCGCAAAATCCAGCTTACTAAAAGTAAAATTTATATAAAAAAATCCGTCTCACACTAGTAAGACGGATTTTTTTATTTTATTAAAACTGCATTTCAGGAATTTCACCTTCGATGATCAAATCAGCTTCTGTAGATTGTATGATATGTTCTACCGAAACTCCCGGCGCTCTTTCAACAAGTTTGAAACCATTAGGAGTAACGTCTAAAACGGCCAGTTCAGTCACCACTTTTTTCACACAGTTGATTCCAGTCAGAGGAAGTGTACATTTTTTAAGAATTTTGCTCTCTCCAGCTTTGTTAACGTGCATCATTGCAACGATAATATTTTCTGCCGAAGCCACCAAATCCATTGCACCACCCATTCCTTTCACCATTTTTCCGGGGATTTTCCAGTTGGCAATGTCTCCATTTTCCGAAACCTCCATCGCTCCAAGGATAGTTAAATCTACTTTTTGGCTTCTGATCATTCCGAAACTGAAAGCAGAATCGAAGAATGAACCTCCGTCCAAAATCGTAATCGTTTGTTTTCCGGCATTGATGATGTCTGCATCTTCTTCCCCTTCGAAAGGAAACGGACCCATTCCCAACACTCCGTTTTCACTCTGAAATTCAACAGAAAGATTGTCCGGAACGTAGTTGGCAACCAATGTCGGAATCCCGATTCCTAAATTTACATAATACCCGTCTTTTACTTCTCTGGAAATTCTTTGCGCAATTTGTTCTTTCGTTAGCATAGCATAATCTTATCCCGCCAAATTAGCCATTTTTTCAGAATTACGAAATAGTTTCTTTCTTATCATAAGATAAATTTTACGTCTTAAATTGTTGTAAATTTGTAGACTTTTAATTTTATTAATGAAAATCTTATTAAATTATTTAAAACCTTATAAGTGGCTGATTTTTATTTCTCTTCTATTAGCTTCTATAAATCAGGTGTTTTCTCTATTTGCTCCGGCAATTACGGGGAATATTTTAGACAAATTAGTTACTCATCCTAATTTTTTCGACAAAGAAAAACTACTTCCCAGAAGCATGAATGAATATCTGTATGGAACTGACATCTATCATGGAGTTTTCTACTTTTTAGGCTTATTGATCGGAACAGCGATGATCAGCCGAATCGCCAAAGCATTTCAGGATTATGTGGTGAGTGTGATTATTCAAAAATTTGGGGCAAAAATTTTCACGGATGGTCTTCAGCATTCTATGAGATTGCCTTTTCAGGAATTTGAAGATCAGAGAAGTGGCGAAACGCTCTCGATTTTAACTAAAGTACGTGAAGATTCGGTGAAGTTTATCAATAATTTTATCAATGTATTTTTCGGAATTTTGGTGAGTATTATCTTCGTTTCGGTATATGCAATCCGTTTGCACTGGACGATTATGCCGGTGTATGTAGTTGGAATTATTTTTATTGCAGTAGTGACCAATTTATTAAGCAAAAGAATAAAAAATATTCAGAAAAGCATTGTAACAGAAACCACCAATTTGGCTGGAAGTACCACGGAAAGCCTTAGAAATATCGAGATCGTAAAAAGTTTGGGATTAACCAATCAGGAAGTGGAACGTCTGAACAACAACACCTACAAAATCCTGAATCTGGAACTACGAAAAGTTAAAAGTATCCGTTCTTTGAGCTTTGTACAGGGAACTTTGGTTAATTTTCTACAGCAAGTAATCACGTTTACTTTATTATTGTTGATTTTTAAAAATATCGTTACTCCGGGACAATATTTATCATTGATGTTTTACGGATTCTTTATTTTCGGACCTATGCAGGAAATCGGGAATATTATTATTTCTTACCGTGAAGCCGAGGCATCGCTTCAGAATTTTGACCGTGTGATGAAAAAAGAAGTGGAGCCAAAACCTTTGACACCTAAAAAGATCGGTGCGATTGAGGATTTAAAATTTCAAAAAGTTTCTTTTCAACATCAGAGTGCTCATTATAAAGCGATCAATTCTATTTCATTTGATGTAAAAAACGGCGAAACAATAGCATTTGTCGGACCAAGTGGTTCAGGAAAAAGTACATTGGTAAAACTGCTTGTCGGTTTATACAGGCCACAGGACGGAGCCATTCTTTATAATAATGTCAACGGAAAAGAGTTTGATTTTGATGAATTGAGAAATCAGATCGGATTTGTAACACAGGATACCCAACTTTTTGCGGGAACCATAAAAGAAAATCTCTTGTTTGTAAACCCATCTGCAACGGAAGATGAGTTGCAATTAGCCTTAAAAAAATCCAGTTGTCTGCCTCTTTTGGAACGTGCAGAAAACGGAATTGAAACCGTAATCGGCGAAGGCGGACTGAAATTGAGCGGTGGTGAAAAACAAAGAATTGCTATTGCCAGAGCTTTATTGAGAAAACCACATTTATTGATTTTTGATGAGGCAACTTCTGCGTTAGACAGTATTACGGAAGAAGAAATTACAACAACTATCAAAGAAATCTCTAAAGAAAAAGAACAAATAACAGTTCTTATTGCACACCGATTAAGTACGATTATGCATGCAGACAGAATTTATGTGTTGGAACGCGGACAAATCATAGAAACTGGTTCGCATCTCAATCTTATTGAGGAAAAAGGTTTGTATTATGCGATGTGGAGACAGCAGATTGGGGAACGAAAAACTTTAGTCTAAAATAGAAATTAGAAGATAAATGAGTGAATTTTCACATCAGTAAAGATTTCCTAATTTGGCGTTGTTTCGCTGAGAATGACAACAATTGATAAAAATAATACCCCGAAAATTAAATTCGGGGTATTATTTTTTAAGAAACTGATCAAAAAATTAATCTTTTTTTCTAACCGTTCTCTGCTCGATTCTTTTTTCAAATGTTGAACCCTGAAAAATTCTTTGGATCATAATTCCCGGAATGTGAATCTGATTTGGATCTAATTCTCCCGGTTCAACCAATTCTTCCACCTCAGCAATGGTAATTTTCCCAGCTCCAGCCATCGGATGATTAAAGTTTCTTGCCGAACCTTTGAAAATCAGATTTCCTGCATGATCACCTTTCCAGGCTTTTACAATAGCATAATCTGCTTCGTAAGCGTGCTCCAAAATATGAGGTTTTCCTTTGAAATCTTTTACTTCCTTACCTTCCGCCACTTCAGTTCCGAAACCTGCAGGCGTGTAAAAAGCAGGAATTCCCGCCTGTGCTGCTCTACATTTTTCTGCCAAAGTTCCCTGCGGAGTCAGCTCAACTTCCAATTCTCCGGAAAGCATCTGTCTTTCAAACTCTGCATTTTCTCCTACGTAAGACGAAATCATTTTTTTGATTTGTCTTTTTTGAAGCAATAATCCCAATCCGAAATCATCTACTCCGGCGTTGTTTGAAATACAAGTTAAGTCTTTCACATCGCTATCTACCAAAGCATTAATTGAGTTTTCAGGAATTCCGCAAAGACCAAATCCGCCCAACATCAACGTCATTCCATCTTCAATTCCTTCGATGGCTTCCTTTGCATTTTTTACTCTTTTATCTATCATGAAATATTAGATTTTCTGTTGGCTTAAATTTAATAATTTTTCTCATATCTATCGTGTTTTGGAAATATTTGAATTTTATATGGTCTGAATTTTGGTTAAATTATAAAACATCACAATCAAAAGTATTTAATATTATGGAAACGAAAGACATTTCAAGAATTGCTTTAGGGGCATTTCTGATTACTGCAGGAATTGGTCACCTTACCTTTGCAAGAAAAGAATTTCAGGCTCAGGTTCCGGAATGGGTTCCTTTGGAAAAAGATGATACCGTTGTTTATTCGGGTATCGCAGAAATCGCATTAGGAGTAACGGTAATTGCCACTCCTAAAAAATACAGAAAAACGATGGGAAAATTCGTTGCCGGATTTTTTGCCGCAGTTCTTCCCGGAAACATTGCTCAGTATAAAAACAGAAGAGATTCTTTTGGTTTGAATACCGATAATAAGAGATTTGCAAGACTTTTTATGCAGGCTCCTTTGATTGCTTGGGCATTGAAATCAACGGATGATGATTGATACCATTTAGGAAATGTTCTAAAACTGACTGAATCCTAGCCCCGATCGCAGCATTTGTTTGAGCTCATTTTATAAATTTTTGGCTGCGGCGGCAAAGCCGCCG
>NZ_LMQN01000005.1 GCF_001425355.1 Chryseobacterium sp. Leaf405 | reverse complement strand
GTTTTGTCATTGTCTGTCTTTATCACCACCAGATAAGCCCCCTGAATCAAAGCCTGGGTATTGATCTTGGTTACCTTATTCTTTGTTTTCATTGTGTAAAACCGCCTTCCTCCCATATCATACAGTGTAATATCAGCTTCCTTGAAATCAAAGCCAATTTCCACATATGCATAATCAGAGACAGGATTCGGATAAATTTTGATGTCCTGTTTTTCTATCAACTGATCTATTTGTTTGTCGCCCAGTTTTACGATCTTCCAGTTTTCTTTGCCAAGTTCTTCTGCGCTGGTTCCTGCCAAAATAATCGAGCCGTCCTTGTTCAGTTTTATATCAGATAATCGTTCCTCTCTCTTTCTAGATTCGCCTTTGACATGTTTTCTCCATTGTTCTTTTCCATTGGAATCCAAATACAGCATCCAAAATGTTTCATCATCAGCTTCAATTTTTCCCTCTGCCTGAGTATATCCTCCCAGTAAAATTCCTTTGGAAGATTGGGCATCTGAAGAATGAATCACGCTCATTCCCATCAAAACATCTCTGTTTTTGAAATTGTAAGACTTCTGCCAGATTTCTTCGCCTCTTTCATTGAGTGAAATCAGCCATAAGTCTGTTCCTTCCTCAACGCCAACGGTTTTATTTCCCGATCTTTCCGATCTTGATTCTCCTCCGATTAAATAGCCTGTTGAAGTCAGTGCCAAGGTTCTCAAATGATCATCACCTTTTCCTCCGAAATTCTTTTCCCATTCTACTTTTCCCTCTTTTGAAAGTTTAATGATCCAATAATCTCCCTCACCGAAATTTTCCGTTTTCTTTGATCCTCCAATACTACTTCTGGAATATATCCCTAATAAAGCGCCACCGTCTTTGGTGGGAATCATTTTCTCCACTTCATCCAAGCCTTTTCCGCCTACAATAACCTGCGATACTTCTTTTCCGTTCTTGTCTAATCGTATAACCAAAACATCCTTAGAACCATAACTTTTAGCAGAGTTTTGAACATTTCCTGCTACAAAAAATCCCAAATCCGTCGTCTGAATCACGGCTCGGGCTTCTTCATCAGAAGTTCCTCCAATGGTTTTCTGCCATAATTCGTCCCCGAATTCGTTGATCCGGATCAACCAGATGTCAGATCCGCCTTTGGAATCCTCTTTTTTATCCAACCCTTTCCCTGAATAACTCGTTCCGGAAAGTAAAAACCCGCCTTCCTGAGTATTCACCGTCGCCGAAAGAAAATCATGGTTTTTTCCTGAAAAATACTTTTCCCAGACTTCTTCACCCTGTTGGTTCAACTTTACTAAATGGAAATCGTAGCCATTATTTTGTTTGCTGTCTGTTGAAAGTTTTTTCGATTGAATCGAGCTTCCTGTAATCAGATATTGCTGGTCAATGGTTGTGGTGACCTGTGAAAGAAAATCCTGTGTCGAGGATTGGATGTCTTTCTGCCAGAGAATTTCCTGAGCCGAAAAGCCCAAAACAGTGCCCAAGAATACTGCACCTGTATAGAATTTTTTCATTCCCGTGTTTATTTTGAGTGGTTAATTATTAATTTTTAAAACGCCGCAAAAATATCGATTTTACTTCACATCCTAGATGTATGAATGACTATTAATATGAATTTCATCATCACTGCAAAAATAGCTTACCCATACGACAGAACCTGTCGTATTATGATAGATGCAGAAAAAGTGAAAAGAGTTGTAAACAGACTTATTATTTCGATAAAAAAGAGAAACCCTTCAGTGAAATCTGAAAGGTTTAATATTTTAAAGAGAAAATTTATTTGTGCAAGTTATCTTTAAAATCATCAATCCTGAAATCGGTCAGAGCATTTCCTTTTTTAATTTTTTCTTTTGAGTACAATCGGAAATCATTTTCAGTTTTTTCCAAAAGATGATCATAAGGTCCTACATGAGAAATCAGTTTCACTAAAACCGGTGAAATTTCAAGACAGATGAAAAGTCCCATAATAAAAGTTGCTGCCAGACCAATAATTGCAGAATTTTTTCCTAACTCATCCAACGCCTGTAATCTTGCCGCAAATCCGTTAAATTTATCTTCAAAAGTTTCTGTGGATTTTCTTTCGGTTTCAAGATTAGAATATACTTTTGAGATTTCTTTATCTAAATATTCCAATCTTGGAGCGACTTGTTTTTGGTAGTTTTCGAGATCATTTTTTCTCTGCTCTTTTAATTCCTGCTTGCGTTTTGCATTAGGCCCAAAACCTTCTTTTCCGCTGGTAAGACCGGATTGTTTACCTAAAATTTCTTTTTCCAATTCTACTGATGCAGAATCGTACGATTTTTGATATTGAGCGATCTTTTCAGCAATCTGTTTCTTTTCGGTTTCAAACGGTCCGCTCTGCTGAAGGATTCTTCCGTTCATTTCCCCCTGAAGCTGCTTTTTGTTTCTTTGAATAATGGTGTTTAATTGCTTATTCACTTCTTTTTCAAAAATTTTAAGTTCTAAAGGTTTAGAAATAATAATTCCTAAGAAAGTAGCCAGAATCAATCGTGGAATTGACATTAAAATCTGGTTCCACCAAGTTCCTGTTTTCTTAATGGAAGAAACGATGTACCTGTCTAAATTAAAGATCATTAAACCCCATAAAATTCCGAATCCAATGGATGTCCAGATGTTGTCAAATACCGTGTACATTGCATACCCTGCGGATAGCGTAGCAAATATAGCGGTGAAAAGTACAATTCCTCCGATCCCTGCAAATTTGTTCCATTCGCTGGGTGTTTTTCTTAAAATATGAATGTTTCCGCCAGAGCACACCATCAGAAATTTCTGAAACCAATTGATGCTATGATTTACCTGATTTATAGTTTGTTGCTTATTTTTCATGATAGAAAATTTATACAAATGTACTACTAAAAATTATACCAATGTAAAAGATAGTATTATGTTTTACCAAGTAATTTAACGAAATTATTTAAAATTTTGATATTCAATTGATTAGAATGTTAATGTAAATAATCTTATCTTTAGATAATCAACCCACAAAAATTTACTTATGAAAAATGTTGTAAAACTATCATTGTTTTGTATTCCATTGGCTCTTGCCTCGTGTAAAAAAGAGGATATCGTAAACAGTGAACTCAAAGAAGTCGCTGCAAGTATGAATAAAATGACACCGCAGATTTTAAGCGACGGTGTACGTCTCGACAGCGTTTCTGCACAACCCGGCAAAACTTTGAGATACAATTATACTTTAACGGATGATATAAAAGAAAATGTTACTCCTGCAGAAATAGAATCTTTTAAAAAGGAGTCAAAAGCAGGGGCTTTGAAAGTTATAAAAACGTCTGCTGAAATTAAAGAATTCCGTGACAGAGAAGTTACAATGGAATATGTGTATTACGATAAAAACGGAAAGAAAACCTCTGATTTTAAAATATCCCCGAACGAGTATAAATAAATTATTTAAGACGACCTGGGTTTTGTTTTAGAAAGCTTTCCCAGCCTGTATAAGATTTAGTGTCAGCAATTGTTCCGGAATTGAAATGGTGGCAAACCGCAACCGCTAAACCGTCGGAAGCATCAAGATATTTTGTTGGGAATTCTTTTAAATTTAGTAGATTTTGAAGCATTCCCGCAACTTGTTCTTTGCTGGCATTTCCATTTCCGGTGATTGCCATTTTAATTTTTTTCGGAGAATATTCTGTAATCGGGATGTTTCTGTAAAGGCTTGCTGCCATCGCAACGCCCTGCGCCCGTCCCAGTTTAAGCATACTCTGAACATTTTTTCCGTAGAAAGGAGCTTCCAGGGCAACTTCATCGGGATGAAATTCGTCAATTAATGCCAATGTTTTGTCGAAAATATATTTGAGCTTGGTTTCGTGGTTAGGATATTTTTTTAATAAAAGTTCATGGATGGAAACCATTTCCATTTTACCTTTTTTTACGGAAATAATTCCAAATCCCATCACTGTAGTTCCCGGGTCAATACCTAAAATAATTTTCTCTGCAATCATTGCTTCAAAGATATGACTTTCTAAACGTTCAGGAATGGAAAAAAAATAAATTGAACGCAATTGTATAATTAAAAAGTTTTTAACTCAAACAAAAATATAACTATGAAAAATTTAATTATCTTTTTAACACTGCCCTTCTATTTTGTATCCAACTTTCTGCAAGTTAAAGATATAAAAGAAAGTAATAAAGGTGCTGCTATCACAAATCTTACGAATAGTTCTAAGATTTTTTATCTTTTTTTTAAAGTAGAAAAAACAGATTCCGGTTCGGAAAAAGTTACTTTACAGGAAAAGAAAATTGTTGATGGAAAATTAAAGTCAAATCTAATTTCCAATGAAAACAGTGGTGAAATTGGAGATTTTGTTGTTTCTATCAATGATGCCAACGGAAAAGAAATTACGAGACAAGTGGTAGAAGATCCGCTTAATCCGACAAGAGAAGTGTATGGTGAAGACGTCAGTAGAAATAAAATTTCACTACAAGATGCTGAATTTAGCGTAAGATATTCACATTCTGAAGAAAATCAGACGGTGAAAGTTGAAAAGATTACAAAATCAGGAAAACAATTAGTATTCACTCAAAGATTATAACCATGAAAAAAATTATATTATCACTTTTTATCGGAGGTTTCTGCTGTGCTCAGGTTTTTGAGACTGTTCCGGTTTTGCAGAATGGTGCGAATGATAAACGTATCAATATTGCAGTTTTGGGAGACGGATTTACCACTTCACAACTTACATCTTTTGTAACTTCTGCACAGAATACGGTGAATTATCTTTTCACCAAAAGTCCTTACACGGAATATAAAAATTACTTTAATGTGTATGCTATAAAAGTTGTTTCGGCAGAATCGGGTGTCAAACATCCTGGAACTGCCACTGATGTTACAGAACCTGTTTTTCCGGTTGCTAATCCCAATAATTATTTCAATTCCTCTTTTGATAACGGAGTGCACAGATGTTATTACGGCAATACAACGAAAGTTACTCAGGTCTTAGCGGCTAATATTCCTGATTTTGATGTTGCTTATATTTTAGGAAATACTTCTCAATACGGAGGCTGCGGTGGAACATATGCTTTTGCGTCATTAAATTCGTCAGCTAATGAAATTGTTGTTCATGAATTGGGGCATTCTTTTGGTAATTTAGCTGATGAATATTGGTTTTCCGGAACAGGTGAAAAAGCCAATAAAACACAGACTTCAAATCCTGCAACCATTAAATGGGCAAATTGGGTGGGTTTGAATGGAGTAGGAGTGTATCCGCATGCTGAAAGCCCTAGCTGGTACCGTCCGCATCAAAGCTGTGAGATGAGGTACCTGAACCAGCAGTTTTGTTCGGTTTGTAAGGAAGCTATTATTGAGAAAATCCATGCGCTGGTTTCGCCGGTAGATTCTTTTATTCCGGCTAATACAACGAATGTAAATGCAAATGCTAACGTAACATTTACAGTTAACGAAATTCTTCCCATTCCTAATACTTTAGTTAATTCATGGAAATTAAATGGAAATGCGCTTTCTTCAACAACTAATACGGTTACTATTACCCCAAGCCAGTTGAATAACGGAGGAAATACACTTCTTTTTTCGGTGAATGATAATAATCCTTTGGTAAAAGTAAATAATCACAGTACGGTTCATTTTACCAATATCACATGGACTTTAAATAAATCTACGTTGGGAACTTCTAAAGTGAAAGCAACAGAACGCAGATTTGCTATTTATCCGAATCCCGCAGATAATGAATTTTATATTAAAGGAAAACAGGGTTTTTCTAAAAATACCAATGTAATGTTATATGATGTTTCAGGGAAATTGATTCCTGTAAAATCTGAATTGAAAGATTCTGCAACGATTTATGTTGATATTAATAAACTTCCTGCCGGAAATTATATGCTGAATGTAGAAGAAAATAAAGAATTGATTATTTCTCAGAAGATTGTTATCGAATAATGCTTAATCAAACGAATATCTTAAAATCGGCTTATATAGTCGATTTTTTTTATTGTAATACTTAAAGAGTTTGCAATTTTTTCTCAGCAATTGGAACCCAATTATGATCATGTCTTAACAAAGTTATTTTATCAACTAAGAATTTAGTTTTATATTCTCTGTCTTTGTAAGTGTTCCAGGCTTTAAGAAAATTTTCGTACGTAAGATTTCTGTAGCCAACGGTTATGTGTGGATTGAATGAATATTTCATGAAATTAAATTTTTCATTAACCTTTAGATAAAGTTCATTCAGTTGTTCATTGGGTTCAGGTTTTACAAAGAGAACCGGATTTGTAGGATTCGCAAAACTTCCGAAACCATTGAGCTCAATTTCAAAAGGAGAAATGTTGGTGTCAATTTTCTGAAATGCTTCGTGAATGTCACTCTCCAATTCCATTTCTCTGGAAAATGGTGGAAACAAAGTGATGTGTGCATCGTTTTTCAGTGCTTTTGAATTCTCATAATGTAAAGCCAAATCTTGTTTGAAGATTTTTATTTCATCAATGATTTGCTGATGTGGATAAATGGCAATAAAATATAATTTTTTCATACCCTGAATGTAAAGAAATTTAAAAATATTTTAATACATAAGAAAATTATGCATAGATTTGTGAGGCATTAAATATTGAGATGAAAAAAAACAGTCTCTACAAAGGAACGCTTCAGAATATTATTTTAAAACTGCTTTCAAAAGAAGTGAAGATGTATGGGTATCAGATTACTCAACGGGCTAAAGAATTGACGGAAGGCGAACTTGAAATGACGGAAGGCGCGCTGTATCCGCTTTTGCACAAATTGGAAGCAGACGGAATTATCAGATCTGAAGTTCAGGAAATTAACGGCAGAAACCGAAAATATTATCTGCTGACCGATAAGGGAAAAAAGCAGCAGGTGGAGCAGGAGCAGGAAATGAAAAATTATTTGTTTAATCTAAATACTATTTTTAATATATGATTTCTTCAGAACAGGAAAAACAGATTGCGTTATACTTGGTTTCAAAAAAACTGCATTCTCAGATAATTATTGAAGTGAAAGATCATTTTATTTCACAAATTTCTAATTTGATGGAAACTAAGAATCTGAATTTTCAGGAAGCTTTTTTAGAAACTAAATCAAGCTGGAAAAATGAATTGGAAATGGTAAATGCAGACCTTTTATCTTTCAGGAAAATAACAAGATTAGAAAGAAATATAATGAAACCGATATTCCGTAGAATAATGTTTTTTGCGCTTGCCGTTTCTTTACTAATAGGGATTGTTTTGAGTATTAATGAAAATTTATACCTGTATGTTCAGGTGAGTTTGCTATTAGTCTATATATCAATCACTTTTTATAATTTCTTCTTCAAAAAAATGAAATTTTCAGAATTTCAGCGAATGTCTTTTCATCCGTTATTATTAAGAAATATATTGATGATGTTACTCATTATTCCAGTTGCTGGAATGATATTCTCCCCGAAAGATAATCCTTGGGAATCCCCGCTGAGCCAAATGTTTCTAACGTACGGAATACTTATTCAGATTCAGTTACTGTACTTTAGAACTAAGAAAATAAACGTTTTGCTGACATGATTAATGAAGAACAAGACCAACAGGTAACCAATTATTTGGTTCTCCATAAGCTTCCGTTAGATATTTTGTTGGAAGTAAAAGATCACATGATTTCACAGGTTTTAGATATGCAAAAAAATGAAAGCCTGACTTTTGATGACGCTTTTCATCAAACGCAAAAATTGTGGGAAGGCGAATTTAAAATGACCAAATATGCAGTGTTTTTCAGTGAAGAAATTCCTGTTATTGTCAAGAAAATAGTAAAGACAAAATATAATAGTCTTCTTAAAAAGTCATTATTATTAGCGTTGATTTCCTTTGCTGTGAACATCCTTTTTATTTTTCTGGCTGATAATCAGGAAGTATACACAGCACTTTTCAGAATACAGAATGCTTCATTTGTCCTTTTTACGGTTGGTGTTTGGGCTTTTAATTATAAGATCTGGAAATATGTAAAACAGGATTTTAAATACAGAGGCAGACTTTTCTATTCGATGTATCAGCAGAATATGGGATTACTGGTTGTCTCCATGAGCTTAATGGCACAGGTTGTTTCAAAAGAAGGCATCTATCCGTATCTGTTTTTCAGAGCTCATGATCACAGTGAACTCCTATTTGTTTTGGCGACTTTAATTCTTCCTTTTTTCATTCAGGTGATGGTTATTTTTGGCTTGATTATTTTTTTTGAGCATAAGAAAACATTAGCCAGAATGCAGAATTTCATTGGTGTTTCTGCTGGATAGAATAAATTATTTCATAGCATACAAAGACTTTAATTAAGTTTTTAAAATCAAATCGCAAAACCAGAAAACATATTCTCCTTCTTCATCATTTTCATTGGATTTTGGTTTCGGATACGTTTTTTTTACTGTTTCTCCAATTTCAAAATCAATTGGAGTCTTAAAAATAGGACCATCAAACGTAAACGTATGAAATTCTCCATTTTCTCCGCAAGGATCAACATTTTTGGGTAGATCATTAATGAAATTTTCATCAACAATCCTTCCCGCAAAGCTTTTGTCAAGATACGTTTCGTTCACGCAGGTGATAATTGTTTTAAAACCGAGATCTAAAAATTCACGGATGAGGTCGGTTGTATTTTGTTTCCAAAGTGGGAAAACTGCTTTCATCCCGATGGTTTGCAATTGGTCTTCACGATATTGTCGTAAATCTTCCAGAAAAATATCTCCGAAAATAGAATGGGTAACCCCGTGAGATTTGATTTCATTCATTGTTTTGCTCATTATTTTACGATATTCCTCCATTGAAGGCTCTTTCGGAAGCTCCATTTTAATTAACGGAAAGCCTAAACTTTCGGCTTGTTTTTGCAGTAAGGGGACAGGAACGCCGTGCATGGAAATTCTCTGAAATTCTTTATTAATACTTGTCAGTAAAGATGTAATTTCAAATTGATCTTCGTGTAAAATTTTATATAAAGCTAAAGCAGAATCTTTTCCGCTACTCCAGTTGAAGATGGCTTTTGGTTTCATTAAAATTATTTGTCTTTACAAAACTAAAAAATCTCTCATAAAAAGGAGAGATTTATATAGTGATGTGTTTTTTAGAATCGACGATTAATGAAAATTAATATCTCGTAGCAATGATACTGTATATATTAGAAGCTCCTTTAGTCAGAATAACAAACTGAACACAATAGATAGCATCAGGATCATTCTGAATAGACAGCCAGACTTCATTACGCTCTAATGTGTTTAATCCATCACTTCCGCTAAAGGCTAAATTTTGCCAGACATTCCAATTTGCAGAAGTATATGTTCTATTTTGGCTCTGGTAAGCAATACTAGTTCCACTAGTAGCATGTACAAATTGACCGGAATGATAATTTGCTATAGTATTTGAAGTAAGTGGGGCAAGAAAACGCATTTCTGGAACTGTATAACTTACAGGGCTGAATCTGAATTCCACTGGACCAATTTGAACGGTTTTGGTTCCATCAGAAGATGTACCTTCATATTTTATTTTTTTAACTAAACTTCCCTGAGTTTCATTAATGATAGCACCGCGGGTCCAGTTTGGAACTGCTGGCGTTCCTATATTCGTATAAAGACCTGCCTCTAAAGCAGAATTTCCTGTGTGATAGACTGTTAATCCTGAAGCTGGATTAGGAATTGTAGTACCGTCAGTACTGGAGATTAGTGTCATTCTTGGAGGGAGAAATCCTTTATTTGCAGAACTGATTTCTAGTGCAGAAGATGCGTCGGGAGTAGGTGTGTTAATACCTATTTGTGCATATGAGAGTATGGCGGTTGTCAGTAAAAAGAATGTAATTAGTTTTTTCATTTTTTTGATTTTAGGTTTAAGAAATTCACAATAACTAAAGTAAATAATGCCAAAGTTAAGGTTAAAGGGAATTTATAAACGGCAGATCTTTGTAGTATTAATATTACAAACGTGTACTTATTTTATTACAAAATGTTAGTTTATTTTTATTACTAGTAAAAAACCTCAAAGAAAATCCTTGAGGTTTTATTTATAATTTTAAAATGGTCAGCAGCAAAAATTGCCCGTTCGGCTACGGACTACATATTTCTTCTGTACTTACCGCCTACTTCAAATAAAGCATTTGTAATCTGCCCAAGCGAACAGTATTTCACGGCATCCATCATGACATGAAATAAATTCTGCTGATTGATGGCCGCGTGCTGTAATGTTTTTAAAGCGGCTCCGGATTTATCTTCATTAGATTTCTGGAAATTATGAAGCGTTTCAATCTGAACCTGCTTTTCTTCCTCAGTAGAACGGATGACTTCTCCTGGACGAACCGTTGGCGAACCATCTTTTCCAAGGAAAGTATTTACTCCGATGATTGGATATTCTCCTGTGTGTTTCAGCCACTCGTAATGCATTGATTCTTCCTGAATTTTTGAACGCTGATACATCGTTTCCATTGCTCCCAAAACGCCACCTCTTTCGGTAATTCTATCAAATTCTGCATAAACAGCTTCTTCCACCAAATCTGTCAATTCTTCAATAATAAATGAACCTTGAAGCGGATTTTCGTTTTTCGCCAAACCTAATTCTTTATTGATGATCAACTGAATCGCCATCGCTCTTCTTACAGATTGCTCGGTCGGAGTTGTAATCGCTTCATCATAAGCATTCGTGTGCAATGAATTACAGTTATCATAAATGGCGTAAAGCGCCTGTAAAGTTGTTCTGATATCGTTAAAATCAATTTCCTGGGCGTGAAGCGAACGTCCTGAAGTTTGAATGTGATATTTCAACATCTGGCTTCTTTCGTCTGCTCCGTATTTTAGTTTCATAGCTTTTGCCCAGATTCTTCTTGCTACACGTCCGATTACTGAATATTCCGGGTCGATACCGTTGGAAAAGAAGAAAGATAAATTCGGTGCAAAATCATTGATGTCCATTCCTCTTGACAAATAATATTCTACATACGTAAAACCATTTGCTAAGGTAAATGCCAATTGAGAAACCGGATTGGCTCCCGCTTCCGCAATGTGATAACCAGAAATCGAAACCGAGTAGAAATTTCTTACTTTTTCTGTGATAAAATATTCCTGAACGTCACCCATCAATCTCAATGCAAATTCGGTAGAGAAAATACACGTATTCTGAGCTTGGTCTTCCTTTAAAATATCGGCCTGAACAGTTCCACGAACGGTTGCAATTGTTTTAGCCTTAATTTCAGCATAAACATCAGCAGGAATCACTTCATCACCTGTAATTCCTAATAATTTTAGTCCTAAACCATTATTAGATGGTGGAAGCTCTCCGTTATATTTTGGTCTTGCTAAACCTTTATCATCAAATTTTGCTTTTAAAACAGCTTCAACCTTAGATTCCAAACCATTTTCGGCGATGTATTTTTCAACATTCTGATCGATAGCTGCGTTCATAAAGAAAGCCAACAACATCGGAGCTGGTCCGTTGATCGTCATTGAAACTGAAGTCAATGCATTCACCAAATCAAATCCTGAATAGAGTTTTTTAGCATCATCCAATGTTGCAATGGAAACTCCCGCATTTCCGATTTTACCGTAAATATCTGGTGGTAAAGCTGGATCTTGTCCGTAAAGAGTTACTGAGTCAAATGCTGTAGATAAACGTTTTGCAGGCATTTCTGCAGAAACGTAGTGAAATCTTCTGTTGGTTCTTTCCGGTCCGCCTTCTCCGGCAAACATTCTCGTCGGGTCTTCTCCGGTTCTTTTGAATGGATAAATTCCGGCTGTGTAAGGGAATCCTCCCGGAAGATTTTCCTGACCTTTCCATTTAATTAAATCACCCCAATCTGTATATTTTGGTAATGCGATTTTTGGAATTCTTAAATGAGATAAAGACTCTGTTGAGGTTTCAACTTTAATTTCTTTTCCGCGAACGAAATAAGAATAAAACTCAGCTTTAAAAGCTTCTTTCGTACTGTCCCAGTTTTGTAGGAAGTCAATATTTTCCTGTTGAAGTTCTTTTTCAGCTTTTTGATATTCAGCATCTAAAGTTTCATTGGAAAGGAAATTTTTCACTCCTTCAATATGATACATTTTTCTTGCTAATTCAGCTTGTTTTTCAACATTAGCATCATATATTCTGTTGTTTTCAACAATTTCAGAAAGGTAACGGACTCTTTTTGGAGGAATAATCGTTACTTCATCTGTAATTTCCTGTTCAACAAAGCCTTGTAAATTTAACTCAGAATATTTCTCATTAACTTTTTCAACTAATCTATTGTATAATTCTGTTGTTCCGTGATCGTTGAATTGTGATGCTTTTGTTGCGTAAACCGGCATATCATCCAATGGCTGTTCCCACAACAAATGGTTTCTTTGGAACTGTTTTCTAACGGCTTGAAGTGCATCAAGAGCACCTCTTTTATCAGATTTATTCAGCGCCACCAAATCTGCATAATCCAACATATCGATTTTTTCCAACTGTGTGGAAGCTCCATATTCGGGGGTCATCACGTACATTGAAACATCTGCAAAATCTGAAACCTCCGAACCGGATTGTCCGATTCCTGAAGTCTCAAGGATGATAACATCAGGATGAGCTAATTTCAATACATTCAAAGCAGAATGAATGAACGGAGAAACAGAAACGTTGTTTTCTCTAGTTGCCATCGAGCGCATATAAACTCTCGGATCATTAATCGCGTTCATACGGATTCTGTCTCCCAAAAGTGCACCTCCTGTTTTCTTTTTCGAAGGATCGATTGAAATGATAGCGATTTTTTTATCTGTATTGGAGCGTAAAAAACGTCTTACCAATTCGTCTGTTAATGAAGATTTTCCCGCTCCGCCGGTTCCTGTAATACCGATGATTGGGATATTTAAGTCCTTTGATTTTTCGTCGATAGCTTTTACTAATTCAGATTTTTCTTCTGAGAAGTTTTCAACCGCAGAAATAATTTTGGCAATACTCGTAGAATTTTCAAAATTGATTGAATCTAAATCGCTTGCTGTAACTTCTTTTCCTGTCGCAAAATCTGATCTTTTCACCAAATCATCGATCATTCCCTGAAGACCAAGTTCACGGCCGTCGTCCGGAGAATAAATTCTGTCGATTCCGTACGCCATAATATCTTCGATTTCTTCGGGCAGAATTACGCCGCCACCGCCACCAAAAATTTTGATTTGCGGAGAATTTTTCTCTCTTAAAAGATCGTAGATGTATTTGAAATATTCGTTGTGACCACCCTGATAAGAAGTCAGTGCAATGGCATTTGCATCTTCCTGAATCGCAGTATTAACAACTTCCTCTGCAGATTTATCGTGACCAAGGTGAATTACTTCGCATCCTGTTCCCTGAATCACACGACGCATAATATTAATAGCGGCATCGTGACCGTCGAATAACGACGCAGCTGTCACGATTCTAACTTTATTTTTTGGAGTATATTTTTGGGTTTCCATAAAAATCTAAAAAATTTCTGAATTCTCAAATATAACAATAAAATGGAAACCCGTAATTTAAGTTTAATGATTTGAATTTTAAACATTTAAATAAAATCGGTCAATTGAATTTTAACCAACTTAACAAACATTCGTTTAAAATAGGTTTAGCAGAATCAAATGGATTCGATTTGTGATGTTTATTTTCAAATTAGTGCATTTAAATTCTCAGATTAATTTCTCTATTTTTGCACCATATATATAAGGTATGAAAAAAGCGTTGATGTATTTTGCATTGGGAACAGTTTTGAGTTTTTTGATTAATTATTTCTTTTACAGTTCTGAAAACCTTGGACTGGATATTTATTATGCCTTAGCGTTCGGTTTTGCCTGGGGAATTGCTTATTATTTGGATACGCCCAATTTTACTTTACCTCAAAAATTAGGATTATCTTTTGTGGCGATGGGGATTTTAGTCGTAATTGGAACGTTATTATTTACTTTAGAATTAGCAATTCCTTCTATCCTGAAATTCTCTACAGTATTTGTAGCGTATTATTTAATAGCAAGTTTCAGAGCGAATAAATCACTTCGTAATTAATATTCATTAAATAATCTTCACATTTCTAATTATTTATACTTTTGTAAGGTTTGCCTTACGATAAACTCAATGAATTTTTTTTCAAAATAAAACAGTTAATCAATAGATTAAACAAAATATGTTTTTTCATTCCGAAAATAATGTGTACCTTTGCACACCCTTTTAGGGGCAAATTATGTTTAATCTTTAACTAAAACGTGTGAATACATTAAGTTACAAAACTGTTTCAGCGAACAAAGCTACTGCTAATAAAGAATGGGTTGTGGTAGACGCTGAAGGACAGCCGTTAGGAAGACTAGCTTCTACGGTTGCAAAGATTTTGAGAGGTAAGCACAAAACGAACTTTACACCTCACGTAGATTGTGGTGATAACGTAATCGTTTTGAACGCTGGGAAAGTAACTCTTTCAGGAAACAAGTGGAACGATAAGACTTATATCTGGCATACAGGTTACCCTGGTGGACAGAAGTCTATGACAGCTCTTGAACTTCAGAAAAAAGATTCTTTAAAAGTATTGGAAAAATCTGTAAAAGGAATGCTTCCAAAAAACAGATTAGGATCTGCATTGCTTAAAAACCTTTATTTATATGAAGGAACAGAGCACAAGCATGAAGCTCAACAGCCTAAAACAATTAATGTTAACGAATTTAAATAATTAATTATGTCTATAGTTCACAAAATCGGAAGAAGAAAAACTTCTGTAGCTAGAGTTTATGTAAGACCAGGTTCTGGTGTTATTACAGTAAACGGTAAAGATGCTGCAACTTATTTCTCTACAGACGTGATGGTTTACAAATTAAACCAACCGTTTATCCTTTCTGAAACTGTTGGTCAGTATGATGTTACCGTAAATGTTTTCGGTGGTGGAAATACAGGTCAGGCAGAAGCTATCAGATTAGGTATTTCAAGAGCTTTATGCGAAATCAACGCTGAATTCAGATTGGCATTGAAACCTGCTGGTTTACTTACAAGAGACGCAAGAATGGTGGAAAGAAAGAAGCCAGGTCAGAAAAAAGCAAGAAAGAGATTCCAGTTCTCAAAACGTTAATTTTCAGACTTCAGATGCAAGTTTTCAGATTTCAGAATTTATTCAATCTGTTTTCTTATATCTAAAATCTATTTATCAAAACAAAAAAATTGCCCGTTACGTTTAGCATCCAAACACTTCTCCCATCTAAAGAAGCTGTTGATTGCATAAGAAGCGGAAAGTAAACTAACAAAAACAGAAAACATGGCAAAAGCAAATGTAAAAGACCTTCTAGAGGCTGGTGTACACTTCGGTCACATGACTAGAAAGTGGAATCCAAATATGGCTCCATACATTTTTATGGAGAAAAATGGTATTCACATTGTAGACTTACATAAAACAGCAGTTAAATTGGATGAAGCTTGTAGCGCTTTAGAAAAATTAACTTCTGCAGGTAAAAAAGTTCTTTTCGTAGCGACTAAGAAGCAAGCGAAAGAAGTAGTTGCTAAGCACGCTGCTGAACTTAATATGCCTTATATTACAGAAAGATGGCCAGGTGGTATGTTAACAAACTTTGTTACTATCAGAAAGGCGGTAAAGAAAATGAACCATATCGACAAAATGAAAAAAGACGGTACGTTCGAAACTTTATCTAAAAAAGAAAGATTACAAGTTGACAGACAAAGAGCTAACTTAGAGAAAAACTTAGGTTCTATCTCAGACATGGTTCGTCTTCCTTCTGCGATCTTCGTTGTAGATATCATGAGAGAACACATCGCTGTAACTGAAGCTAAGAAATTAGGTATTCCAGTTTTCGGTATTGTTGATACTAACTCTGACCCAAGAAAAGTTGACTTCGTTATCCCAGGAAACGATGATGCTTCTAAGTCTATCGATATGATCTTGAGCATTGTTTCAGAATCTATCAAAGACGGTCAGACTCAAAGAAAAGCTGACAAAGAAAAATCTAAAGAAGAAGGAGAAGTAGTATCTGCTGATAAAGATGCAGATTTCGATTCTGCTGAATAATTAAAGGTTTTCTTTAAAATAAAAAGACCGCTGAATCTGAGATTCAGCGGTCTTTTGTTTGACTAAAATGCGTAAACATTATTTCTTTTTATTAATCTGTTTAGGATTTTGGATGGTTAATAAAAGACTCTTGTTGATGTCCTTTTTTGAAGTGTAAGATACATCACATACGTTACTTGTTAAAGTATAAGTCCCTTTATTAATGACGATAAAATTTTCACCTTTGGCAGGAATTGCCATGTTGTAAAAATCCTTTCCCTGAATTCTTAAAACCAAATTACAATCAGATTCATTTTTAAACAGAAAGATAACTTCTTTGCTGCTGATGTCTTCATTAAACATTGTATTCAGAAGTTTTATGGTTTTATCTTTGTGTTCTTTTGATGTGGAAGTAACTAAGCGCTTAAATTCTTCGGCTTCAGAAGAGTTGGGGTTAATAATAGGTATTTCTGAAATTACAGGTCTCGCTTCCATGGCTTTTGCGTTGTTTTTACCTTTTGTCCATTCTGCATTTTTCAGTGCGATTAACTTAGGCTTTAGAACTGTTCTTCTCGGATCGTCTGCATGGGCTGTTTTCAGAAATTTTTCTATTTCACTAATATTTTTACTTTCGAGGATATTTTGTGAATTGCTTTTAATGTTACTTGACTTGCACGATATCAATGTCGTAACTAAGACAATAAGTAGGAATCTTTTTTTCATAATGTGTTATTTTATTGAATAAATTTTTTGTGTTTGTTGACTTAAATAAACGAAAATACAAGGATGTGAAATTTTCACACCCTTTATCATTTGAGCAAACTTTATTACTTCAAAATAGGTAATAAGTTAAATTTGTAAACTTCTGTTGTAGTGTTTAGTAGGTTTCATCATTTGTTTAGTTTTTAATTAATTTTGAACTTAATATAAGTAATTGTTTTTCCTTTGGCAGAAAATAATTCCTCATAATACGTTTTGATATCTCTTAAGTGTGGAGTATCAGGATCATATTCAGCAGCGCCGTAAATATCGTGGTGAGCTGAAATGATTTCGTAACCGGCACCTTGCAAGTATCCTAATGTATAACCGTGAAGGAATTCAGAATCTGTTTTAAGGTGAACAATTCCGCCCGGTTTTAAGAACTTTTTGTATCGTTCTAGAAAATCAGGATGTGTCAGTCTATGCTTTGTACGTCTGTATTTAATCTGTGGATCGGGGAACGTGATCCAGATTTCGTCTACTTCATTTTCATCAAAAAAATGGTCTACAAGTTCAATTTGACTTCTTAAAAAAGCAACATTATTCATGCCGTTATCAATAGCTTCTTTTGCTCCAAACCAGAATCTTGCGCCTTTAATATCAATTCCGACAAAGTTTTTCTTAGGGAAAGTTTTTGCAAGACCCACTGAATATTCTCCTTTTCCGCAGCCTAATTCCAGAACAATAGGATTGTCATTTTTAAAGAAATCTGCTCTCCATTTTCCTTTAAGATTAAAACCTGTCAGAGCTTCATCTCTTGTCGGCTGAATTACATTTGGTAGTATTTTGTTTTCTGCGAATCTTGCTAATTTATTTTTACCCATGAGAATTTTAAAATCCTGTAAAAATAACGAATTTTATATAAATGCTCTTTTTTATGTCAAGATTATTTTCTTGCAGAACTTCCCAAGGCAACCATTAAAGGTTTCTGAATTGTTTTTTGAGAAGCGTATTCAGCACCGCAAACGATACTTGTAAAAAGGTAATCACCTTTCTGCACAACAACGGAATTGTCACCATGTGCAGGAACCGGGAGTCTGTATTTTATTGTTCCTATACCATCCATTCTTACAATGATATTACAGTCAGATTTGTTTTCAATCATCACGATACATTCTTTTGTATTCGGATCGTTGTCGAAAAGAGAATTTAGTATTTTTACCGTTTTATCTTTATGTTCCGTAGGGTTTTCAGCCATCAATGAATTAAATTCTGAAGCTTCTGTATCTGGAATTGTTGCAATGGGTTTTGATGATTCTGAAGATGAAACAGAAGGAGTGGTTACATACACATTTTGAGGAGAACTCGGGATATAAGCTACAGCAGATTGCCCGACCTGCAATTCTCTTTGGAATTTTAATATTTGCTTCTGTTTAATGGCAGCATTCATCTGCTCAAAACTGATCTTGGTAGAAGTTCCGCTTCTAAGCATGGCAAGCCAGGTCTGCATTTGTTTTACTTTTGGATCTCCCGGTTTTGCGTATTGAATATATTCTTTCATCATGCCCATCACACGTGGTTTCAATACAGATCTTCTGGGATCATCGGGATGTGCATCTCTTAAGAAAGCATTGATCTCGTAAATACTTTTACTTTTTAAAATCTGGCTGTAATCCTTACTCTGTGCGGAAAGATTAATAAATAGAATTGTACTAAAAAATAGGATTAACTTTTTCATTCATTTGTATTGCGTTAGAAAGTAAATATTTCTCTTTTTGTTGATTTTTTCAATGCATTAATCTATAAAACTCAGCGAAAATCACACCATCTTATATTTAAAACTTAAATCTTTGCTAAAATTAAACATAATTTAAAAAAACAAAAAATGTATATCACAATTTTAGTAATATACATTTCATGAATTTTATCTCAAAAGATTAATTTATTTTATAACATCCTGAAGATGCGAGTTTTTCAGTCTTCGCTGATAAATAGGTAAATATTTTTCGATAGGAATTTTTACGGCTTCAAAATTACCTATCATCACATACGGTTCTATATTTTCTGATGTATAAACGAATTGAAGGAAATTATCGATAAGGTTTTCAGGAATTTTAAATCTTGTGAAATAATCTTTACCCAGATAATTTTTAATCTGAGCCACAGAGCTGCTCATTTTTTCATACGCCATATAACGCTGCTTTTTCTTTCTTTCACCTGAAAGAATATCATAAATGCTTTCCAGACTGAAGGTAAGCCCGCCGTCTCTAAACCCTGCAACAGGAAGTTGTGGAGAAGTTCCGTCACCTTTAGGTTCTGGCAGACCAATTACTTTTTTAATGGCAAGTCCTTTGTCTTCTTTTCTCAGAACATTCACATCATATCTTAAATTCCCGGTGGGTCTGAATCTGTTGATGACTACTTCCTGAATATCATGATATGCAATTTTAAGTTCCATTAAATTTTTCTGCTCCATCATCTGGGGAGTCAATTTAATGTCTTTTCGCTCTGTAACAATCGAGGTAAAACGGATCACATCACCGGTATTTGCAGGAATGGAAAAATCTCCGTTGTAATCTGTAAGAACGGTTTTCAATGTATTAAGGTTGGTTACATATACCTGATTCAGGTATAATACAGAATTATCCCTAAGGAAAACTTCTCCTGAGTAGGTTTGAGCATTGATTTTTGCCAGAAAAACCAACAGCAATAGGGTAAATAGCTTCTTCATATTGTGAGGCAAAATTACGCAGAAAACCAATAATTTAAACCTGATTAATTCACGAAAAGTGGTTAAAGTTATATTAAACTTTGCTGTAAAATTGTTAAGGAATGTTATAAGATTCACTTTTAATTAATACTTTGTGAAAATCTTTCTGTTTTATTGAAATTAATAGTTCTTTACTAAAAGCCAGCTTGAATATTTTACGGTGGTTGTTCCGGAGAATTCCGTCCAACTGATAAAATACCAGTAAGTAGCTGTATTTACAGGTCTGCCGGTTATTCTTCCATCCCAGATAAATCTATTGGTGCGGCTTCCACGGAAAACCTCAGCGCCATATCTATCAAAAATACGGAACACAATATTGTCATTATCCATCAGAGCAGAATAATCAATCGCATCATTGTAACCATCTGAGTTTGGAGTAATTGTATTAATTAAATCGATGATCACAAAAGGTCTTGTATCTTCCTGGCAATTATTAGAATCGCGAACATGCATTATGTGATTTCCTCTTGGTACATTCATAAAGACACTGGTAGTTTGCCAATTAGAACCATCAAGGGAATATTCATAAGGAGGAGTTCCGCCGCCTGCCGTTACTGTTACCGTACTTCCGTTAATTTCAATTAAAGTAATGATAGGCAGAGTAGATTCTGTAACATTTACAACCTGTCTATACGTACAGCCATCGAATGTAAGATCTACCCAATAGCTTCCAGCACTTACATTATCAATAGAAGGAGTTGTTGCGCCTGTGCTCCACAGATAAGAATCAAATCCGGGACCTGCATTCAATGTTGTAAGAGTTTTAGGACAAATTACTTTATCCACTAAAATATTTGAGCTTTTAGGAATTTTAATATTAACGGTAATCGACGCAATTTCCGGACAAACTCCAGGTTTTTCGAATCTTATATAAACAGTTTGGTTTCCAGTTAAGTCAGCAGGATTCCCAATAGGAGAGACGTTGTTCTGAGCATTTGCCAATGTTCCGAAAAAACTTACTGTTACCAGAGGATCGGGTGTATATTGGTTGATATAAGGCATAAGATCAACCTGCTTGATTCCATCTAAATTATCATCACAAACATTTAGGGAAAGAGTGTTTCTTAATAATGGGACTTTGGCACCAATGATAAAAGTAAGAGGTTTCACTACCGCTGCACAGCCATCGGGAGAATCTACTCTTATATAAATCGTTGTCGTTGCGGTGTAACTCCAGTTGTTAGGAAGTGTGTTGTTGTTTCCAATATTGGCATCACTGATATTTGCATAATATCTTACAATCGGAAAATAAGTGGAATTAGTTAAAACAATTGGAGTAATATTTGAAAGAGTGATATTTACAATTCCATCCAAATTATCATCACAGAAAATTCCGGTATAATTATTTAAAACAACGGCAAGCGGGAAAAGGTTCAGTGTGATCTGAGCAATACTTTTACATCCAATTGAATTTTTTACTACTGCATAAACAATAGTTCCGTTCGGTGCGCTATAAGTAGTCGGTGCCGTAATTGATGTTCCGGCTGTTTCGTTTTGCGCATTCAGCAATGTTGTGTAATAGGTGATTGTAACCGGAGAATTACTGGTAACATTTGCTGTTGTTAAGTTAAATGTTCCCTGTCCTGAAATATCACATGCATTCAAGGTTGCATTATTTACTGTTAAAGCTTGAATATTAATCGTTACTGTTACTGTTTCACAATCCGTTAAATTAACATCATTTCCACAAAATGTGTAAGTGAAAGTGTCTGTTCCTACTGTTCCGGGATTGGTTACAGTATAAGTAATGATTCCTGTTGTTGCATTGATTGTTGCTGTACCTAAAGTAGGAGCCGTTAAAATCGAAACAGTGGAAGGCACCGGAATTTGTGTTGAACTTGTAAAAGTAGGGGTAATGGTCTGAATGTTGCAAACGCCATACGTAGCTGTAGACAGTTTGGTACAGTTTAAAACTTTAAAAGGTTCTGATATCAAAGGAGCACAGTTTCCCATTGTTACAGAACAGGTATAATATCCAGATTGGGTAGGTGAGTACGTTGAATTTGTAGCCCCCGGAATAATGTTTCCATTGACATACCATTGATATGAATCATAAATGAGAGGGTCTATTGTAAGAATAATTCCCGGAGCACAACCTCCTCCCGAATTTAAAATAACAGGCTGAGTGGGGAAGCCTGCAAAGAATCCTCCATATCCCACGGCATCACTCCCTGCGTTGATTCCAGCAGTAATAGCTTTAGTAGAAACAATAGTGAGCGTTCCTGTTATATTAGGAATTCCGTAGGTAACCCAGTTTGTTGTCCCGGTCATATTGAAAGGACCAGTTGCTGCCGGAGGAACTCCTCCATTTACGGTTACGACTGCCCCTCTTTCCGTAATAAGATTTAATTTTGTCGGAATATTTAAAATTCCATTCGGGTTACCGTTTGAATACACAAAATTTTCATCAATTAAACCTAATTCATTGATTTGCTTTGGTAAATAACAATTCAAAGCCGGAATAAAATTAAAACCTCCGGTTGCGACTTCACTTCCTGTTGCATTGGAATTTCCTGCAAGAACCTGATAGACGTAAGCATTTTTAGAAGTTCTGATATAAAGATTATAGTGATTATTTCCCTGATTCTGATATTTTGTGTCGGGAATCATATAATATTGTCCAATATTTAAAGTCGCAACAGGCGGAATTTCATTGTTTACATAGACCAAAGTATTATTTTCAGTTGCAATAACAAGTGCGCCTTCCATATTGGTACCGATGCTTCCGTTACCTTTTACTAAGGCAAATTCACTTCCTAATCTATCTACCGGAACTGCCTGATCCATCAAAATGTCTGAACTTGTTGGAATATTCCCAGCATACTGTCCGTTAAAGTTTCCATTGGTAACATTCACAGGTTTATCGGCAACAATTTTTGCTCCGATAAAACCATCTGAATTCCCTGTATTTGTTCCAATTCCGTCGATGATATACGATTGCCCTTTATTTAACATAAAAGTCATTGATGGCGTAGTGATTCCGTTTGTGCCGTTAGAAAACTGTACGGTAGGTTTGTATCCTGAAATGGTCACAGTCGTATTATCATCTGTCGCCAGAATACTTGTCATAAAATTCAGAATGTTACTGTTGACAGTTATGGGTGCGTTGGCTGCATAAAAAAGTTTTCCGGTGGAGGGAATTCCCTTTGAAGTAATAATTTCTGCGTGATTATACACCGAGAATCTCACATTGGCATAAAAAGGAAATTCGCCTTTTACATAAATTCCTTTTGTCGTTGGGGTAAAAAGATCAGTTTGTTGTGTCGTAATAAGATATTCTCTTAAAATGTCAAATTTCTGCGGGCTCCCTTTGCTTATAATTACAGTGCCTATTAAAACATTATTGTTGTAAATACTTACCGGAAAAGGAGTTGTACGGCTAGTTGACAGGTATAATTTTTGATAAGGATTGGGATTTCCGGTTCTGTCGACCATAGGCGCAAACCAGTGTTCTCTGTCCAATTGTGCAAATGCAGAGGTGAAAAAATAGAATATAAATAAAAAAGATAAAAATTTCTTCATTCAATGGTCACGTTTATTACAAATTTAATAATAAAAAGTGTTATAATTTAAAAAAACAAAATAAAAAACCATGATATCAAAATCATGGTTTTCAGAGTTTTATTTATTTAATGTTAGTCAAGATTTTTCACTAAAATCCAGCCGTTGTATTTTACAACTGTCTGTGCTTTGTTGGGTTCTGTCCAACTGATTTCGCACCAGTACGTTGCAGTAGGTATTTTCTTTCCGTACATGGTTCCGTCCCATTTATATCCGTTAAATTGTTTTGCCTGATGAACTCTGTTCCCATATCTGTCATAAATATTAAACACAAGATTCTTCTTATATGCCAATTCCGAATAATCGATATAATCATTTTTGTTATCGCCATTTGGTGTAATGGTATTCAAAAGATTCGGAACTGTAATCGTCACATCAATAGGTTCGCAATTATAAAAATCTTTTACATAAATGCTGTTTTCACCTCTTGGAAGGTTCTCAAAAAAATTAGAATCCTGCCAGTTTATTCCATTCAAAGAATATTTGTAAGGTGGTGTTCCGCCTATTGCAGTTACGGTAATGGTGTTATTTTTTATTTCAAGATTTGAAATTACGGGTTGTACTGCAGGAACTACTTTTACTAATTGTCTTGTGAAACATGCTCCGGTTTTTAATATTACCCAATACGCTCCCACTTCAGCAGTAATTGTTTGTGTAGTTTCTCCTGTGCTCCATTGATAGCCGTCAAATCCAGGTCCTGCATCTAAGACAGCGGTATTTTCAATACAAGTAATTTTGTCACTTAAAACATTAGATTTTACGGGTGGTAATACAATCAAAGTAATTTGTGCAATATTGAAACATCCGTTTGCATTGATTACTTTGGCATATACCGTAGCTCCCGATGAAATATATGCGGAAGATTGAGGACTTGAAATTATATTGGTGCCATTATTAAGATCATTAAGAGTAGGATAATATTGTATAGTCATTCCCGATTGAGAATTAACTCCCGCCGATTCCAGATTAAAAGAAGCTTTGGTAGGATCTGATTCTAAATAACATGTCCTCAAAGTAGCATTTGTTACCACAGGGTTTGGAGCTACAATTAAAGTTAATGTTACCTGCTCGCATCCCACTACGGCAGGATTTCCACAAAAATGATAGATAATTTGATCATTCCCCGTGTAACCGGCAGTAGGTGTATACGTAATAAGTCCTGTTGCTGGATCTATTGATGCCGTTCCGTGAGTAGGAGGAGTATCTATTTGTACTGTTCCTACAATGACGGGTTGTTGATTATTTGTGAATTTTGGAGTTACAACGATTTGGTTTTGACATACAATTAATGATTTTACCGTTTGTTCGTAACAAGATTGTACAGTATAAATTGGAGTGGTGGCAAAACAGCCGCCCATTCCTACTTTTACGGTGTAATTTCCTAATGCGATAGGAGTGTGCTCGAATGTATTGGCTCCTATGATTGGATTTCCGTTAAGAAACCATTGATAAGATTCAAAACTGTCATTAACTTCAAGTACAATTCCCGGGACACAATCTCCGTTCTTTTTTGAAATAGCCGGAACTGAAGAGAATCCTGCAAAATATCCTCCATAACCTACGGCACCACTACCGCCTGCAATTCCTGCTGTTACGGCTTTTGTCGAAATAATGGCAACGTTTCCTGTCATGTTTGGAACGGTATAAGATACCCAGTCAAGAGTTCCTGTTACATCATATGGTCCCTGAATTGCGGTAGGGGTTATGGGTGCTCCGCCGTTTACCGTATAAGTAACTGTTGCTCCTTTTTCTGTTAGAATATTTAATTTAATTGTATTTGAAAGCTGCGGAAGCATTTCTATCATTCCGATTTCATCAATCTTTCTCGGTAATAAACAGTTTAATGGCGGAATATAATTAAAACCAACCGTAGCACTAGAACCTGCAGAACCCGCCAAAAGCTGATATACATAAGCGTTTTTACTGGTTCTTATATACATATTGTAATGACCATTTCCCTGATCAATATAATTGGTATTGGAAAGTTCATTTACTCGGTAATGCTGTCCTTCATTAATTGTTGTGACCGCAACCGGATTATTGTTAACATAAATCTGAGTATTGTCTTCGGTAGCAACAATTAAAGCATCTTCCGTTGCTGAAGAAATATTTCCATAGCCTTTTACCAAAACGAATTCCTTTCCCAATCGGTCTGTAGGAACAGATTGATCCATCACAATATCGCCACCTGTAAGAAGATTATTAGTATTATATTCACCTAGGTGATTTCCATTGGTAACAGAAATAGGTTTATCAGAAACAATTTTAGCGCCTATAAATCCTTTCAGATTTCCGGGTTGGTTACCTCTTCCTTCAATGACGTATGATTTTCCTTTGTTTAAAGTAAAAGTTAATGTAGGGCTTGCCGTTCCAGTTACTCCATTTGAGAAAGAAACCGTCGGAGAATATCCGGAAACAGTTACAGTTGTGTTGTCTTCAGTTGCAAGAATTCCGGTGGTGAAATTCATCGTCTGAGTTGGATTTGTGATGGGTGCAACGATGGCATAAAATTTTGTTCCGATACCGGCTTTTCCTTTCGATGTTAAAATTTCACCATGTGCAGGAATTGCAAATCTGTATGTTGCAAAGAAAGGTTTTGTTCCTTTTAGATACAGACCTTTATTGATTACGGTAAAAATATCTGAATTATTGCTGTTTGCAACCATCATTGCGGTTGTAATATCATACGTTTGAGGATTTCCCTTGCTGATGGTGATGGTCGTTAATAAAACATTATCATTAAAAATCTGAACGTCAAACGGAATCACTGAATCTGTGGATAAATACACAGCCTGTTTAGATAATGTTGAAATACTTGTTGCCGAAAACGGAGCGAACCAATGTTCTGTATCTCTTTGTGCTGAAACCTGCAAAAATGCAAACAAAAATATGAGTAAACTGTAGAGGTGTTTTTTCATAGAAAAGTAATTAGTTTTGGTAAAAATAGAATAAAATTTCTATAAAATTATAAAAAGAGCAAAAAAAACTAAAATTTAAATCATTTTATTTAATGGAATTCAATAAATGTTATTTTTTATGTGGTACTTGAATAATAAGTTGTATTGTTACAATCGATTTAGCATTTTTTATTAAAACAAAAAACCACGATTATGAAATCGTGGTTTTAAATTATTTCCGGAAATTTAATCTATATTTTTTACTAAAATCCAACCTGAATATTTAATTGGAGTTTTGTCTTTGTTGGGTTCATTCCAGTTGATGTGATACCAATACGTTCCGGTTACAATTTTTTTGTCGAAATGTCTTCCATCCCACTTATAATTGTTGAACTTATCTCCCGTGAAGATCTTGTTACCGTATCTGTCGTAGATCACAAAAGTAAGATTGTCTTTATAAGCAAGCTCACTGTAATCGATAACGTCATTCTTATTATCTCCGTTTGGAGTAATTGCATTGATAAGATTTGGAACAGTAACCTCTACATTAATTGGCGTACAATTGTAAGCATCTTTTACATAAAATGTGTGCTGACCTCTGCTAAGACCCGTGAATACATTAGAATCCTGCCAGTTTGTCGGGCTGTCTACTGCATACTGATAAGGAGCTTTTCCTCCCGTTACAATTACAGTTGCAGAATTATTGGAAATTTGAATTTCTGTAATTACCGGATCTACTGCTTTTTTAACACTTACAATTTGTTTTACAAAACAATTGTTGTCTTCAAGAATTACCCAGTAATCTCCAACTGATGCTGAAATTGACTGCGTTGTTGCTCCTGTACTCCATTCGTAAGACTGATATCCAGGTCCTGCATCAAGAGTGGTTTTTGCATCGATACAAATATATTGGTCAACCAATAATGGTGATCTCTTAGGAGGAATTACAATGAGATTTACTTTAGCAATAGCATAGCATAGACTTCCGTTGTACACTCTGATATAAACTGTTCCGTTTCCTGAAATATAAGGTGAAGCAATAAGGATCTCGTTTGTTCCGTTGCTCGCATCTACGAAAGTTGGATAATATTTCTTCGTAACAGGAGTTTCAGCAGTAACGGCAGCGATTGTTAAATCAAATGAAGCTTTTGTTTCATCTATCTCAAGGAAGCATTCGCTCAATGTAGCCTCAGTTACTACCGGAGTAGGAAGGAATGACAAGGTGATTTTTGCAATGGCCATACAACCTTCATCTGTCGTTACTTTTACATAAACTGTTCCTTCAGTAGAAAGATAGTTGGTAGGATTTGTTATCTCATTTATATTTGCATTAAGATCATTTAATGTCAAATAGAATTTCTTGATTACAGGAGTATACGTAGTAACTGTTGCCGTGGTAAGATCAAAATATGCTTTTCCGTTATACTGACAAGCTCTGATTGTTGCATCTGTTACAACGAACGGTACAACAGTTAAGTTTAACGTAATACGCTCACAGTCAATAAATTCAACTCCATTACCGCAGAATTGGTAGACGATCGTATCCGGACCAAAATATCCAGGTGTCGGAGTATAAGTAATCTGTCCTGTATTGGCACTTATCACTGCTGTTCCGTGCGTTGGTTGTGTAATGATTGTCACTGTACTTGCTACAGGAGTCTGTTGAGTTGTAAATGAAAATGTAGGAACTATTATTTTAGTTGCACAGGCATTAACATTGGCTGTTGTATTTCTTAAACAAAAATAAACTTTATAAATAGGTGTCGTAATCGGAGGACATGTCCCCATTGTTACTTTCACCGTGTAATTTCCGGCTGCTACAGGAGTATATGTACTTTGTGTTGCACCAGTAATTGCTACTCCTTCTAAATACCATTGGTATCCCTCAAAAGCATCATCTACTTCAAGAACTATACCTGGTACACATTCTCCTGACTTTTTTGCAATAACAGGAACAGAAGAGAATCCGGCAAAATATCCACCGTAACCTACAGCGCCACTACCTCCGGCAATCCCTGCTGTAACGGCTTTAGTTGATGTAACAGTAACGTTCCCCGATAATCCAGGGATAGAATATGATACCCATGCCGATGTTCCCTGAACGGGATATGGCCCTTCTGTCGCAGTCGGTACAGTTGGTGCCCCGCCATTAACGCTATAATTAACAGTAGCGCCGGTTTCAGTAAGGATATTTAACTTGATATCGTTTGTACTTCCATTAAGGTCGTTTATTGCTGAGATTTCATCAATCTTTCTTGGAAGGAAACAGTTCAAAGGTGGTATATAATTATATCCTAAGGTTGCAATACTTGTTGCAAGACCTGCGAGAAGCTGATATACGTATGCATTTTTAGAAGTTTTAACATACATATTAGAATGTCCGTTTCCTTGATCTATATAGTTTGTATTATTCGCTGGTGCTCCGTTATTAGGACCATTTACTCTGTAAAACTGTCCTTCATTAAGGGTTGCCACTACAGGACCTCCATTGATTTGTACTTGCGTATCATTTTCAGTAGCAATGATCAATGCATCTTCCATTTGAGCAGTTACATTACCATTTCCTTTTACTAAAACAAATTCATTTCCTAATCTGTTTACAGGCACGGCCTGATCCATAATAATATCAGAGCTACTACCTACTGGTCCCCATGAGAATTGGCCGTTGAAGTTACCGTTCGTTACAGAAATTGGTTTGTCGGATTCAATTTTAGCCCCGATAAATCCTGTTTGGTTTCCAGGCTGTGTTCCCTGTCCTTCTATGATATAAGATTGTCCTTTTTGTAAAGTAAATGATAGAGATGGAGTGGTAGCTCCTGTAGCTCCGTTAGAAAAAACAACGGTAGGAGAATATCCTGAAACAGTAACGACAGTATTGTCTTCAGTAGCTAAAATTCCTGTTGTAAAATTATAGAGACTATTGCCAGCTTCAGTAATGGGTGCATACGCAGCATAAAACTTTTTACCAAGACCTGCTTTTCCTTTAGATACCAAAATTTCACCGTGACTGGTAATTGAAAGCCTAAGGTTGGCGTAGTATGGTTTAGTCCCTTTCGTGTAAATACCTTTTGTAATAGGTGTAAAAACCTGGGACTGCGTAGTGGTAACAAGATTGGCATTTCCTGCAGGATTGGTAGTAGCCGCCAAAAGATTGAAAGTCGCCGGTAGTCCTTTGGAAATTGTAACAGTACCAATAATAACATTGTTATTGTATATATCTACAGGAAACGGTGTAGTAGAATCTGTAGAAAAATATATCGCCTGACCCTGCGAAGTCATCGATGCGCGGGACATCATCGGTGCAAACCAATGTTCAGTATCTCTCTGTGCAAAAACAGTATTAATTGTTAGAAAAACCAATACTAGGCTAAGTAGAAATCTTTTCATATATTGGGAATTAGGATTTCTACAAAATTAGCATAATATTTGAGATATTGTTAATTAATTGTAAATAAAGTTAAAATTTTAATCACGATTTTTAATTAAAAGCCATCCTGAATACGAAACTGGTAATTTTGTATCCGGCTCTGTCCATTTCAATAAATACCAATATGTTCCGGTAGGAAGAGGGCTTCCGTTCATTTTTCCGTTCCAGATATAATTTTTGTCTGAAGACCTGTAGACAGGAGCTCCGTATCGGTCTACAACCTCAATGGAAACATTCTGTTTTATTCTCAAATCTGAATAGTTTAAGACATCATTAATTCCGTCACCATTCGGTGTAATTGCGTTAATAAGATTTAACACTAAAAATTCCTGAGTTACCGGAGAACATCCGTCTGATCCCAACACATAAATCTTATGAATTCCTCTTGATAAACCTACGAATACATTTGATGTCTGATAATCGATTCCGTTTAATGAATATTGATAAGGTGTAGTTCCGCCCGCAACGGAAACAGTGGCATTGGATGCTGTTACTTCAATTTTTGTAATAGTCGGAGCCTGAGCCGTTGTCACATTAGCCGTTTGGCGATATATACAACCGTTAAATCCTAAATCTACATAATAACTTCCTTCTCCAACTGTAATAGTTTGTGTCGTAGCGCCGTTGCTCCAGGAATAAGAAGTGAATCCGGCTCCAGCATCTAAAATAGCTCTATCATCGGCACAAACTACGGTATCTTTTAATATGATAGATTTTTTAGGTGTTTTTAAGGTTACTGTTAAAGTTCCTGTATTAGGGCATTCTGTAGCACTTGTAAATCTAACATAGAATGTGCTTGTCGTTGTAATGGTCTGATTCGGTGAAATTGCACTTGTTCCTGCTTGAGCATTGGCTAACGTGGAATAGAATGTTGCAGTAACTCCGGTATTAGTAGTAATTAAATTTTTAAAATCATTAAGGTTTACATTTTCTGAACCATTAATGTCATTATCACAAACCTCACTATTGACAGTATTAGTAATTAAAGTAATTCTGTTGCCGACTTTAAAATTAATTTGTCCGAAAGCCGGAGGACAGGTTCCTGTAGTAGCATCCACTCTTACATAAACAGTTGTGGCTGTGGTGTACGTCCAGTTTGCTGGTAAATTATTGTTGTTTCCTGCAGTTGCATCAGATTGAACCAAATAATATCTTATGGTAAAACTAGCAGAGCCGGTCACAATCAAAGGAGAAATAGAAGCGAAATTGACGTTTACAATTCCATCAAAATTATCATCACAAAGCGTAGCGTTATAATTACTTGTATTGATAGTGGGAGATGGAGTCGTTGTCAAAGTAATCTGAGCCTGTTTTGTGCAACCATATTGGGAAGAAACATTGGCATAGATTGTTCCCGCAGGACCACTGTATGTCGCCGGAGCAGCAATCGCTGTTCCTGTCATCGCCGAATTCGTGTAATATTGAACTGTAGTTCCTGTATCAGGAGAAAGGCTGACAGAAGAAAGATTGAAAGTTCCGTTTCCTGCGGCATCAGCACAAGATGTTAAAGCTGCATTTGTTGTTTGCAAAACATCAACATTGATTATTATTTTAAAATATTCGAAATCGGCAGGAGTTCCGTTTCCGTCTACATAATAAATAAATGAATCTGTAGTATCAGCAGTCAATCCAGGATTCGGAGTATAGGTAATTTCTCCTGTTGTAGGATTTACCGTTGCTGTTCCTGAAGTTGGTGCAGAAATGATATTGGTATTCGAAGGTACAATAGCTTGTGTAGAAGTTGTGAATACCGGTGAAATCACTTTCGTATTACAAGATCCTATATTGTAAGTTGTTGTTGTAATCGGCGGACATAGGGTATAGTTGTAACCCGTCGTAAGCCTGGATTCGCAATTGTTTTTAATAATTAAACAGGTATATGTCCCGGCTCCGTATAATTCAGGATTGATTGAATAAGATGTTGCTCCGGGAATAATGTTTCCGTTAAGATACCATTGGTAGGAATCATAAGAATTATCAACCTGTAATAAAATTCCTGCATAACAGTCTCCCGTTTTTGAAATAACAGGAATTGATGAGAATCCGGCAAAATATCCTCCATAGCCAACAGCGCCACTTCCTGCGGCAATTCCTGCTGTCACAGATTTTGTGGAGTTAACAACCACTGTGCCCGTTACGTTTGGAATCGTATAGGTTACCCAATTCGGATTTCCATTAACGGGATAAGGACCGTTTGCTGCAGCAATTGAATTTCCGTTTAAAGTAACAGTTGCTCCGGTTTGGGTGATGATGTTTAACCTTGTTGTAAAGGTTTGATTACCAATTCTGTTAATGAATCCAATCTCATCCACTTTATTAGGCATAAAACAGCTTAAAGGCGGTATAAAATTCATTCCACCGGTCGCATATTCATTAGCTCCGGTTGTACCGGAAACTCCGGCTAATAACTGATAAACATAAATGTTTTTATTGGAGGAAATTCCCATATTGTAATTTCCTGCTCCCTGATTGATATAATTTAAGCTCGGTACTCTAAAATATTGACCTGCATTCAGCGTAATACCCGACGCAACTCCGTTGAAAGTTAATTGTGTATTGTTTTCTGTTGCGATAATTAATGCTGTTTCCATTCCGGAGGTTGCCGTACCATTTCCTTTTACTAAAACGAAATCTTTTCCTAATCTATCTACAGGAACTGCCTGATCCATTAAAACATCATTGTTGGTATAATTGAAATCGGTATAAATTCCATTAAAATTTCCGTTGGTTACAGAAATAGGCTTTGTAGATTCTATTTTTGCCCCAACCAATCCATCGAGATTATATCCGGAGTCTGTACTTGTAGCGTCTAAGATATAGGATTGCCCTCTGTTTAATGTGAAAGTTTTCGTAGGGCTTGAGCTTCCATCAGAAAAAACAACACCCGGATTATAGCCTGAAACGACAACAGATGTATTATCTTCCGTTGCTGTAATTCCTATTGTCGCATTTACATAAAAGGCACTGCCGGTTATAGGAACCGTTCCTGCATAGAAATTTGTTCCCAAGCCGGCTAATCCTTTAGAGGTAATGATTTCAGCATGATTCTGAAGTGAAAATCGATAATTGGCAAAAAACTTTTTCGTTCCTTTTACATACATTCCCATAGAATTGGGTGTAAAAAGATCAGCCTGATTGGTTGTAATTAAAAAATAATTTGGAATACTAACCTGAACGGGATTTCCTTTACTAACCTGTACCGTTGTGTACAATGTGTTATTATTAAAAACCTGAACACTAAACGGAGTCGTTTCATTGGTGGATAAATATAAATATCCTTCAAGATTAACATTTCCCGCTTTTGCCGCCATCGGAGCAAACCAATGATCGGTATCAAGCTGTGCATTGAATAATAGACAAAGAAAAGTGCAAATGGTTAGTAAAAGTTTTTTCATTTTTCTCAATAAGGGATGCAAATGTAAGTATTAATAATCAATTTTTTATATAAATGTTGATAATGAATTTCTATAATGGTTTAAATTGTTGAATATTTAATCTTTTTTTAATAAGAGAGGTAATTTCGTAATCATGTGGTATGAAAAATCCCGGTAAAAAAATCCCGGGACTATTATTTTGAATTATTAAAATTGCTAAAAATTACTCTCTGTTTTTAATCAAAATCCATCCGGAATATGAAACCGGCAATTTGGTGTCGGGTTCTATCCATTTTAAAATATACCAATACGTTCCGGTAGGGAGAGTTCTTCCGTTTTGTTTACCGTCCCAGGTATAATTTTTGCCTTCAGACTGATAAACTACAGCGCCATATCTGTCAGAAATTTGAATAGATACTTCTTGCTTTATTCTTAGCTCTGAGTAATTTAAAACATCATTTATTCCGTCACCGTTGGGTGTGATTGCATTGACAAGATTTACAATTAAAAATTCTTTAATTACAGGAGAACAGCCATCTCTCCCCAAAACATATACATGATGAAGCCCTCTTGTCAAACCTGTAAAGGTATTTGAGGTCTGATAATCAACTCCGTTTAATGAATATTGATAAGGAGCGGTTCCTCCTGTCACATTTACAGTTGCATTTGATCCGGTAACGCTGATACCTGTAATAACAGGAGCCTGCGATGTCGTTACATTTACATTTTGACGATAAACACAACCGTTGAAGCCAAGATCAACCCAATAACTTCCCGCACCTGCAGTAATCGTTTGTGTCGTTACTCCCGTACTCCATGTATAAGAGGTAAATCCTGTTCCTGCATCTAATATAACCTGCTCTGTAGAACAGACAGCTTTATCAGTTAGGGTGGTTGATTTTTTAGGAGTCTTTATCTTTATAGTAATAATTCCTGTGTTCGGACATTCTGTTGCGCTTGTGAATCTTACATAGAATGTTTTTGGAGTATTAATCGTTTGGTTTGGTGAAATTGAATTCGTTCCGTTCTGAGCCTCAGCTAACGTCGAATGAAATGTTATCGTAATAGCAGGATTGGTGATAAATAAGTTTTTATAATCATTAAGATTTACGTTTTCAGAACCGTCAAGATCATTATCACACACTTCCATATTGACAGAATTAGTCAATAAAGTAATCTTGTTTCCGATCTTAAAATTGATCTGTCCAACCGCAGCTGGACAACTTCCGGAAATTGCATCTACTTTTACGTAAACCGTTGTGTTTGCAGAATACGTCCAGTTGGTTGGCAAAGTATTGCTGTTTCCTGCATTTGCATCTGTCTGATTTAGATAATATCTAACGATAAAGTTGGCTGAATTAATAACAATCTGAGGAGTAATGCTTGAAAAATTTACATTAATAATTCCATCTAAATTATCATCACAAAGATTAGCGTTGTAAGCACTTGTGTTAATATTCGGTGCCGGAGTTGTTGTTAATGTGATCTGAGCTGTTTTTGAACATCCTGATGATGAGGTTACATTTGCATAAATAATTCCTGCAGGTCCCGAATACGTTGCAGGACTTGTAATTTGTCCCGTCAAGTTTGAATTGGTAAAATAAGTAACCGTGATTCCTGAATCAGGAGAAACACTCACGGAAGTAAGGTCGTAAGTTCCATTTCCGCTTGTTACTGTACAAGATGCTAAAGTCGCATTCGTAATATTGGGTGCTGGAGTTGTCGTTAATGTAATCTGAGCCGGTTTTGAACATCCATATTGTGAAGTTACATTTGCATAAATACTACCCGCAGGTCCTGAATACGTTGAAGGAGATGTAATTTGTCCAGTTAAATTTGAATTTGTGAAATAAGTAACCGTGATTCCTGAATCTGGTGAAAGACTTACTGAAGTAAGATCGTAAGTTGTTCCTGCGCAAGATACTAAAGTTCCATTGTTTACCTGTAGAACATTTGTATTAATGATGATTTTAAAATATTCAAAGTCAAACGGATTTCCGTTTCCCTGAATATAATAGGTAAATGAATCTGTTGCATTTACTGTTGTCGGATTTGGCGTATAAGTGATTTGCCCTGTCGTCGAATTTACTGTTGCCGTTCCTGATGTTGGAGCAGCAATAATATTGGTAATAGAAGGGACAATTGTCTGTGCAGAACTTGTAAATGCGGGGGTAATTACTTTTGTATTACAAGATCCGATATTATAGGTTGTTGTAGAAATCGGTGGGCATAATGTATAATTGTAAGGGGTTGTTAATCTCGTCTCACAGTTATTTTTTGTAATTAAACATGTATAATCTCCGGCTCCGTACAATTCAGGATTAATAGAAAAAGAATTGGCTCCCGGAATCGCAGTTCCGTTTAAAAACCATTGATACGCATCATAATTATTATCAACCTGCAAAAGAATTCCGGCATAGCAGTCTCCGGTCTTTGTAATAGCTGGGACAGAAGAAAATCCCGCAAAATATCCACCATAACCTACGGCGCCATTTCCAGCTGCAATCCCTGCGGTTACAGGTAGAGTAGAGTTGACCGTAATATTTCCTGTTACATTCGGAATTGAATAGGATACCCATCCCGGATTTCCGTTTACCGGATAAGGACCGTTTCCTGCGGCAATAGTGTTGTTGTTAAGAGTTACTGTAGCTCCTGTCTGAGTAATGATATTCAGTTTTGTATTGAACGTATCGCTTCCAATTCTGTTGATGAATCCGATCTCGTTGATTTCTTTAGGTAAAAAACAGCTTAATGGTGGGATGAAGTTCATTCCGCCGGTTGCATACACTGTGCTTCCCGAAGTTCCGGCAAGAAGCTGATAAATATAAACATTATTTGTGGCAGAAATACTCATATTGTAATGCCCGTTCCCTTGATTGATGTAATTTGTGCCCTGTACCACATAATATTGTCCTTCATTCAAAGTAACGCCTCCTAAAAGATTTCCATTTACAGTTAATTTTGTATTGTTTTCTGTAGCGATGACCAAAGCGGCTTCCATTCCGGAATTGGCGGGGCCGTTTCCTTTTACCATCACAAACTCTTTTCCTAATCTTTCCACGGGGACAGCCTGATCCATCAGTACATCAACATTGCTGTTATTTTGTGTGGTATAAATACTGTTGAAATTTCCATTGGTTACAGAAATTGGCTTGTTAGCAGTAATTTTTGCGCCAACCAATCCGGCTAAATTATTGGTTGATAAATTACTTTGAGCTTCAATAATATATGATTTTCCTCTGTTAATGGTAAACGTTCTTGACGGAGCGGAAACACCATCAGAGAAAACAACTCCTGGATTGTACCCTGATAAAGTTACTGTCGTATTATCTTCAGTGGCGATAAATCCGATGGTTGAGTTTACGTAAGGTTTTGCTGTCGTGTTGGGAGCTAAGCCTACGAAAAAGTTTTTACCAACGCCTGCCAATCCTTTTGAAGTAATGATTTCAGCCTGATTGGGAACTGCAAATCTAAAATTAGCAAAGAACTTTTTATTGCCTTTTACGTTTAATCCCATCGTTCTTTGTGTAAAAAGATTGGTTAGCGTAGAAGCGATCATAAAATTATTTGGGATCGTCACCTGTACGGGATTCCCTTTGCTTACCTGTACGGTAGAATATACTGTATTGTTGTTGTAAATCTGTACAGAAAAAGGAGTTGTTTCATTGGTAGAAAGATAGAGGTAACATTCCGGAGTGCCCTGAAGAGAACTTGCAGACATTGGTGCAAACCAGTGTTCCGTATCTAACTGAGCATTAATAATTATGCAATAAAAGGTACAAATAATTAGTAAAAATTTTTTCATGTCTAATAATAAAGGGCTGCAAATCTAAGTATTAATGACTAATTTTTACGGTGTTTTATGTTACGGATTTGTATAGAAACAGTAATTACTAAATATTTAATAATGAGTTAATATTTGACGAATTTCATATTCAGGCATAAAAAAATCCCGATGAAAGAATCATCGGGATCAATATTTTAAAATCTAAAAGATTATAAGCTTACTCTTACAAATCCTGTTACTTTAAGATCAGCATTTACAGATTTTACATAGTCAGCAACTGAAATAGAGCTGTCTTTGATGAAATCCTGGTGTACCAAAGTATTGTCTTTGTAGAATCTCTGCATTTTACCTTTCAAGATATTGTCGATAATGTTTGCAGGCTTACCTTCTTCAGTAAGTTTATGTCTTTCGATTTCTAATTCTTTGTCGATAGTTTCCTGAGAAACAGCAGTTTCGTCAAGAGCGATCGGGTTCATAGCAGCAGCCTGCATAGAAACAGATTTAGCAGCTTCGTCAGCACCTTCTACTTTAGCAGAAAGAGCAGTGATTGCAGCGATTTTGTTTCCAGCGTGGATGTAAGCTCCTAAATAAGGTCCTGTAATTCTTTCGAATGCACCGATCTCGATTTTTTCACCGATAACACCTGTTTGCTCGATTAATTTTTCAGCAACAGTTAATCCGTGGAAATCTGTAGCCAATAATTCTTCTTTAGTAGCAGCAAAAATTGCCATTTCAGCCAATTCGTAAGCCAACTCGATAAATGCTTCGTTTTTAGCAACGAAATCAGTTTCACAGTTCAAAGAAATAACAACTCCCAATGTGTTGTCTTCGTTTACTCTAGCGATAACTGCACCTTCAGAAGAATCTCTGTCTGCTCTGTTAGCCGCAACTTTCTGTCCTTTTTTTCTAAGGATATCTACTGCTTTTTCGAAATCTCCTTCAGCTTCAACTAAAGCTTTTTTGCAGTCCATCATTCCTGCACCTGTCTGGTTTCTCAATTTTGCTACGTCTGCAGCAGCTGGTGTGTAAGACATAATATCTATTATTTATTTTATTTAAGATTAGTATTAATTTTTAGCTTATTTTTAAAGCGATGCAAAGATAATGATTTTAATGATAAACTAAAAAATGAGTTTTTGCGTTATTTGTATATTTAATGAAATTTTTAAATACTTAATGAATGAAAAAAATATTTCTTCTCCTATTTTTATCAGTTTTTGCGCTAGGATTTTCTCAGAAAAAGAAAAAGACGAAATCCAAAGCCATTGTAGAAAAAGAAACGATAATCATTTATACAGAAAATGATGCAGAAGCAAGTTCCGAAGCCAGAATAATTGCAGGATTTCTAAAACAAAATCCGGGACACGCAAAAACGGAGTACTTTAAAAAGAAATTGATCCAGCTTATTATGGCGAACAATTCTCCAGAAGCCAAACCAACTATAAAACCTTTGAGCGAAGAAGATAAATTAAAACAGCTTGTTTATAATAACAGTCTGAATAATCCCAAAGCTATTGCATCAAATGCATCAACTACGAAAAATTCGGCAGGATCTGAAAGAAAAGTAAACTATGCAAGTGTTGCAGGAACAGCAAGCAAGAAAGCGGAACCGAGCGAACAGGGAAAGAGGACGGCGGCTTTATTGACACATATGTTCAACAACGATCCTATGGATAAAGAAGCGTATATTAATATTAAGAACAGATCAAAATGTAATCTGATTGTGAAAATCAGCGGAAAAAAATATTATAATCTCGATGTTCCGTCAAAAAGTCAAAACTTTGTATTGGTAGAAAAAGGTGAATACATTTTAACAACGATGGTTTGTGATGCTAAATATACTTCCGTAAAGAAAATCGTTAAAGATATTGAGATCGAATTGAATTTGGGTGAGTAAAAACATAACTAAATATTTGAAGAAGTCATAAAAAAACGGTTAAGAAATTTTTCTTAACCGTTTTAATTTTTTATCCTTTAAACTGTCCCATTGCAATGAATTTATCTTGCCTTTGGGTTTCAAGCTCCTGTCCTGTGAATTTTGAGAATGCTTTAATATTCTGTAAAATCGAACTTTTCAAATTAATAAAAGTAGTTTCCTTATCATATTGTGCTCCCCCAAGTGGTTCTTCAATAATTCCATCGATGAATTTTTCTCGTAAAGCATCTTTTGGAGTAAGATTCAATGCGTTGGCTGCATCTTCCTTATGATCCCAGTTTCTCCAAAGAATTGATGAGCAGCTTTCCGGTGCAATTACCGTGTACCATGTGTTTTCCAACATATACACTTTGTTACCAACACCGATTCCTAATGCACCACCACTTGCTCCTTCACCGATAATATAAGTGAAGATCGGAGTTTTAAGCATTGTCATTTCAAAAATATTTCTTGCAATGGCTTCACCCTGTCCTCTTTCTTCAGCTTCCAATCCCGGATATGCTCCCGGTGTATCAACCAAAGTTACTACAGGAATTTTGAATTTTTCAGCCAGCTTCATCAGTCTTAAAGCTTTTCTGTATCCTTCAGGATTCGGCATTCCGAATCTTCTGTATTGTCTTTCTTTAGTTGTTCTCCCTTTTTGAGTTCCGATAATCATTACTCTTTGACCGTCCAGAGTGATTAAACCTCCAATCATTGCAGGATCGTCGGCAAAATTTCTGTCTCCGTGAAGTTCAAGGAAACTTCCTTTGTCTGCCATGCCGTTAATATAATCTAATGTATAAGGACGATCCGGATGACGGGATAGTTGTACTCTTTGCCAAGGGGTAAGATTTCCGTAGATTTCTTTTTTCTTTTCCAAAATCTTATCCTCGATCTGGCTGCATGCTAATTTTACATCAACACCACTTTCTTCTCCTACTAAAGAACAGGTTTGGTACTGATCCATTAATTCTTTGATAGGGAGTTCGAAACTTAAATATTCCATTTCTTGAAGTAAATTAAATCTTTCAAATGTATGAAAAATTATGAAAATCTATTTAATATTATTGATCGCATTGTTGATTCTTGAGGTAGTTTCCTCTTTACCAATAAGTTCCATGATGTCGGGAACGTCTGGACCTTTCAGTTCTCCAACCAACGATAAACGTAGCGGCATCATCACTTTACCCATTCCCAAGCCTTTGTTTTCGGCAAAATCATGAACAATCTGCTTTAAGTTTTCAGCGTTGAAATCTGTACTGTTTAAATTTTGCGCTAATTCACCTAAAATTACGGAAGTTTCCTCATTCCAAGCCTTTTTTGATGCTTTTTCATCATAAGAAGTAGGTGCTTCGAAGAAAAATTTTCCGTTTTCGTAGATGTCTTTCGGGAACGTTGCTCTTTCTTTCATCAGATGAATAATCTTTACTAATTTTTCAACTTCGATATTTAAATTTAAATCTGAATTTTTTAAGATCGAAAGCAATTCTTCATCCGAAGTTTTCTGAATATACTGATGATTGAACCATTCCGATTTTTCTTTACTGAATCTTGCTCCGGCTTTGTGAACTTTATTGAGATCAAATTCTTTTGCCATTTCATCAAGGGATAAAATTTCTTTATCATCCGCAGGCGACCAACCCAAAAGTGCCACCATGTTGATGAATGCATCAGGAAGATAGCCGCTTTCTCTGTAGCCTTTTGATACATTTCCGGTCTTAGGATCTGTAAAGTTTAATGGGAAAACCGGGAATCCGAATTTATCACCGTCTCTTTTGCTCAACTTTCCTGAAATACCTTTCTTTAAAAACTGTTTTACAGAAGCGGTGATTTCGTTATCCTTATCATTTTCATTCAACATAGATTTAAATCTTGGGCTTTTCACCTCTGAAAAGAAAGATTTAATAATTGTTGCAGATTCATCAAAAGAAAACTGATCATTTTTCGTTACAAATTCTTCCGCAAAAGATTTCGTAATACTGTCAATATTTTCTTTGTTGATTAATGTAGAAATATCCGGTTTTAAAATCAAAGAAAGGTGGGCAAACTGAGGCGCTTCCCAACCCATTGCTTCATAGAGTAATGTGTGTAAACCTAAAGATGGCAACCATTCTTCACCACGAATAACGTGAGAAATTTCCATTTCATGATCATCAATAATGTTGGCGAAATGGTAAGTAGGCATTCCGTCATTTTTTACCAAAACTTTATCGTCTAAAGTATTCGTATTTACTGAAGAATTTCCTCTGATAATATCTACAAGATTTAAAGTTCTGTCAATCGGCATTTTGAATCTTACGACATAAGGTGTCTTTTCATCCAGCAATTTCTGAACGTCCTCTTCTGAAAGCGCAATGCTGTTTTTTAACTGGTTTCTCGTTCTGTTATCATAAGAGAAAACTTCACCTTTCGATTCGTATTCTGCCCGTACTGTGTCTAATTCTTCAGCGGTATCAAAAGCGATGTATGCATAATCTGTTTTTAAGATTTGCTCTGTATATCGGTCATAAATGTCTCTTCTTTCAGACTGTCTGTATGGAGCGAATTTTCCTCCTTTTTTAGGACTTTCATCCGCAATGATTCCGCACCATTCCAATGCCTCTTCAATGTAATCTTCTGCTCCTTCTACATATCTTGCGGTATCTGTATCTTCAATTCTCAATACAAATTCTCCACCCATATTTTTAGCAAAAAGATAATCATATAATGCGGTTCTTACACCTCCCAAATGCAAAGGTCCGGTAGGACTCGGAGCGAAACGAACTCTTACTTTCTCCATATCAATTAAAATTTTGGTGCAAATTTACTTAAAATTATATGTTTTAAGAATGATTAATATTTTGGTTGTTGCCTTTTTTGATTTGAATATCTACATTTGTACAAATTAATAGAAATACATCATGTTAGAAATAGGCGAAAGACCTTGGGGGAAATATTTTGTTTTGGCAGACGAACCGAATTATAAATTGAAAAGGATCGAAGTAAACCCAGGTCAGAAATTATCTTACCAATATCACTACAAAAGACAGGAACAATGGACGATCATTGAAGGTGATGCAACAGTAGTTTTAGATGACAAAGAAATCAACCTGAAATACGGAGAAAGTATTTTTATCCCATTAGGCGCCAAACACAGAATGATGAATCTTTCTGATAAACCTGTTGTTTTCATTGAAGTGCAGACAGGAACTTATTTTGGTGAGGATGATATTGTGAGGATTGAGGATGAGTATGATCGAAATTAATTGCTTGTATGATTAATAATATTTCGTTTTTAATAGGATTAAAAAATAACTTAGAATATTCTAAACGTTGTTATGAGTTTATAAGAGAAAACTATCCTGAAACGGAAATTGTTTTTGTAAGTTATGGAAGTACGGATGGCACAAATGATTGGCTCTATTCTTTAAAGGATGAAAATTGCATTTATTTTTTTAGTAAAGAAGAGAAAACTCTTTCTGATACTTACAATAAAGCAATAGAAATAGCAACCAAAGACTATATCTGTTTTCTTCACAATGATATGGTAATTGGTAAAAACTTTTTATCAGAAATTGAAAATACTCTTTCAATACACAATGTTGTTTATTACAAAGTAATAGAACCTCCTATTTTTGCTGGAGATAAAAGGCTTTGGAAAGAGATTCAGGATTTCGGAGATGATTTTGAAACGTTTCGGTTTGATGATTTTTTCCAATTTGAGAATAATCAAACGAGCCAAAAGGGAGAATTTACAGAAGACGTGAGCTTTTTTTTGGCAGCTAGAAAAGATATTTTAGTTAAAATAAATGGTTTAGATCCGATTTTTAAACCGATGTTTTGCGAAGATGATGATCTAATTTTGAGATTGAAAATATCTGGAGAAAAAATTTTTGTATGCCCAAATGCGATAGTATATCATTTTGTGAGCAAAACCTCAAGATTTTCTGATGAATTTAAATATAAAACGCAAAATATCGAAGAAAATTCTTTGAGGAATTTTGTAAGAAAATGGGGGTTCAATAATCAATCTAAAAGCAAAAAGAAACTAAAATATGGTCTTTATCTGGAGAACCCGACCGAAGATTCGGTTAGAGCACTTGAAATCTTTGTCGATCATATTTATTCCGATTTTAAACCTGAAAAGTATATTTCAGATGAGCAAAAAAACACGATATTTAATTTGCGAGAAAAGTTTAAAACTAAAGATTCAGAGTTTATTGATGATGTCATAATAAAATTTAATTCGAATAAACTTAATGAAAAAAATATGCATAGTTTTAGAAATCTTGTAGATATTATTGAAAATGAAAAAAAATCAAAAAAAAGTCTTTGGAAAAGACTTTTTAAAAGCAAAAATTGGTTTAAAAGTAATCAATTGAAAATAAATGTACTGAAAGAAAAGTCCTACGAACAACAATTAATAATAAGGAAATAATGTTTGATTTTTTATTAAAACCAATTGCAATTACTTATGGAATTACAGTATGTAATGAGTACGATGAATTAAAAGTACTGCTAGATATTTTACTGCCACAAATTGATAAGAATGATGAAATTATTATTCTTCAAGATGTTACCAATCAAAATCAAAAAGTTTCTGAGCTGATCAGTAGTTATGGTTCTTCTGTCGTGAGATTGGAATCTAAATTGAACGGTGATTTTGCTACATTCAAAAATATCCTTATTCATAATGCAAAAGGAGATTATCTGTTTCAGATAGATGCAGATGAATATCCTGCTGAGAAACTGCTGAAAAATATAAAACCATATCTTCGCAAAGAAAAAAAATCTGATTGTTTTCTTATTCCAAGAATTAACATTGTAGATGATATTTCTGAGGAGTATATTAAAGAAATGAACTGGAATGTCAATGAGGATGGGTATATCAATTTTCCAGATTATCAGCCAAGAATTATAAAAAATAATAAGAAAATATTCTGGAAAAATAAAGTACACGAAGTTTTCTATGGAAATACAAGATCCACAGAACTTCCTAAAGATTATACCTATTGCCTAATTCATAAGAAAAGTATTACAAAACAAAAGCAACAAAATGCTTTCTATGATACAATTAACTAATCTTCCCAGAAATACTTTCTATCTTTTCCTGTAATTTTGTTTTGTAGGTTTTTAAAAGCAAGTTTCATTCTGATTGGAAAATAGTTTTTAAGTCTATTAATTTTTTCCTGAAGTTGTTTTTTCTCGAATTCAAGTAAAGTAATCTCTGAAGATATTTTGTTTTCTCCCTTGTTTAAAAATGTTTCATCAATATATGAAATTCTATCTTTGATTTTTTCGCCAATTGTTTTAGGTGATAAGTACAACTCAATATGCTTTTTTCCTTTTAAAGCTATCTTCTTCGTTTCATCTGGATTTTGATAAATAAATGTAAGATGCTGTGCGGCATGATCTGTATCTGCGTCTGCCCAATAATCTTTCTCTGTGCTGTAGTAATACTGATTTTCTGCACTGACCATGGAGTATTTCACAGGAAATGAGTTGTTGATATTCATAAACTCAGTATTGGCAGAATAAGCAGTGGCAATTACAGGTTTTTCAAGGTACATTGCTTCTGCCATGGTAAGTCCAAAGCCTTCTGATCTATGTAATGATATAAAACAGTTACAGCAATTAATTAAACTATAAAGCCTATCTTCATCTAAAATTTCCTCTAATATAGTGATACTCTTATTATCAGCTATTCTATCTATTAACATTTGTTTTTCCATTGGAAAATCCGTGCTTTTAGAAGTTTTAATTATTAAAATTGCTTCAGTATGGTTTTTACCAAAAGCCTTCTCATAAGCATCTATAGTTGCGAGAGGATTTTTACGATAGATAGAACTGTAATAGTCAAACATCGTAAGAATTACAAATTTGTCTTCGGAAATATTAAATTCACTGCGAATATAACTTGGTTTTGCAAGAGAAATAGGATGCATAAATTTTAATACAGGAATAGGAGATATTTTTGAAATTGCTTCCGCACAAAAATTACTGGGAACCCATATTTCCTGAAAAAAATTGAAATAAGGTTTTGCGGCATCTGGAAAGTTCTCTAGCTCCCAAGCCCAAAATGCGATATTATATTTTCCTTTAAAATAATTATGGTCAATATTTTTAAAAACTTCATCTAACCTATCTATATTTATTTGAACTAGATTTATTGGATAAGGATTTTCTAAAGAGAAACTCTCTTCTAGATGAGTTTCTTTGACATTATCTGAAAATTGGAGATTAAAATCATTAATGCTATAGGGAATATTTGCTTGTCTTATTGCCTCAATATTTGCCCTTACAGCTACACCCAGACCAAAAACTTTATTTATATATCCTGAAATATTTATACCAATGTTTTTATTCATTTCAATTGCCTTTTATTAGTTAGTTTATCTATTATGGATACTAAAAAATATTTTATTCCAAATTTTTGTTTCATCAGTATAATATTTTTGTTATATTCATCTAAAAACTTATTTCGTAGAAATTTAAATTGTGTAGTATTGCTTTTAAAATTAATTAGGAATTTATTATGCCATTGAACCTGTGCTTTTATTCTGCTTTTTATACTTTTAAAATCATCAGTATCATTATTGAAATTAAAATATGATAATATTTCTTTAAAATAATTACTGTCATTATGAAATGCAATTCCTCCAACCTGTTGAGAAGAATGTACTCTATAATTGATAAGTTTTTGTGGAATAAATCCCATTTTTCCGTCAACAGTTGCTAAAAGAGTAAGCCATTCATCATGATGAAAATCTTGAAGTTGGGGAATTGGGAAAACAGATTTTGCAAATTCAGTTTTTATAGCCATTGTTGCTCCTGTAGAAAAATTACCTTTTTGAGTAATAAAGTTAAACATCTCAAAATTAGGTTTGCTCTCTGAATATTTTTCATAAACATCCCATTTTGTAAAATAATCATTCATTATTTTAGAATTTTCATCCATTAAGAATCCGTTGGAACAGAAAGCCAGCATTGCGGTGTCTTCTTTGAATTTATTTATAAAAATCTCTACTTTTTCAGGATACCAATAGTCATCTTGATCACTTAGAAAGGTAACTTCCCCTGTACAAAGTGATATTGTTTTTTCGAAGTTTTTTACGCTTTTAAGAGTTTTCTCATTTTGAAAAATTCTTAAAATTTCCGGGTTATTTTTCTGATAATCAGAAAGAATTTCAAAGGTGCCATCTGTAGAAAGATCATCACAAATGATAATCTCATCTACTGGAAGAGTTTGATCTAAAATTGAATTTAATTGTTCTTTTATATATTTTGCGCCATTGAAAGTACAAAGTGCTACAGAAATCTTCATTATTTAATTGATTATAGGCAAATATTCCGAAGTTTCTAAAATATTGCAGATCCAGTTTGTAAAGCCATATTTTTTATAAATTTCGAAATTAAGGTCATTATATGGTGTTGACAAAAATGTTGAGATATCATCTGTTTTATTTTCCCCAATAATAAAAATATTATCCTTATTATAAAAGTCATAATTTTTTACTTCCAGATTATTTGTGATTAGTTTTTTCTTCAATCCGATAGATTCAAATGTGCGTAAAGATAACCCATTATGTACATTATTTAATAAATCTAAAATAGCTTTTGCATTTTTAATCTTATTGTAGTTTTTTTCAAAATCAAAAATTTCCGTGATATGAGTTATTCCCGATTCTGAATTTTTTTCTATGTATTTTCGTGAGCTTCCAATAACATTTATATCAATCTTAAAACCATTTTTTTTTAAAAATGAAGAAATTTCTATCAATTTGGGCATTCTGCTTTCTATATGGCTACCAATAAAAAATACGTCATTTTTTGGATATAAATGTTCCTCTATATTAAAATCAAAATAAAAATTAGTTATAAGTTTAAAGTTTGGGTCGAAAGCTAAGTCTTTCTGGTCAAAAACAAAAAAACTATCAAAATATTTTATTTTTCTGTAGATATTTGGATATCTTTCCAATCCATCCCATTGATAACCGACCATTTTTTTTGCCTTTCCTTTTATTTTTTCGATAATATCATTATTAAGCAGATCCGGACGTATTATAAGTGCAAAATCTATTTCTTCAGAAATAGAATCTAATAAATTGTGATGTATTTGTTGCTCTATCCTCAGACGGTTTTGTTCTTTTGCTATATTTTTATAAGATCGATCTTTCTTAAAGATTTTCCGACCAATATGTTTTAACTCGTCAATAATCGAAATTTTATGATGGTTTTCAGAATGGGGAAGTAAATAAACAATCATTCCCAAAAATTCAAGATTTTTTTTAAACATTTCAGGAAGACCAAAATCATTTGGAATAGCAATAATTATCGTTTTATCTCTTAGAAATTGATTTTCTGGCATTTATTTTATCTTTCTTTTATCATTAAGACTGTCGGCTATACTTAGAATAAAAAATTTCAAAGGATATTTCTTTTTCATATTTTTTCTGTGAATGATAAACAGCTGTTTGCATCTTTTTACAATTTCATGAGAAATTTCAGAATTTCCGTTTCCTGCTTTATTTAAAAGATGAGTATGCTTTTTATAGCTTTGACTCAATCTTTTTAGAAATTTCTTGTATTGTGAAAATGTTTTTTCTTCTGAAAACAGGTTAAAATGATTAACAAGTCTTTTCTTGGTAGAATCATCATTTCTATAAATTACACCACCTACTTGCTGATTTGCATGAATTCTGTATTGAAATAGTTTTTCATTAATCATGATAAAACTCTGCTCATATGATGTTAATAATGCAATCCATTCATCATGATGAAATCCATCTTTAAGAGGAATAGGAAGAATTTCTTTTCTAATCGTATTTCTAAAAGCTATTCCAGCACCAGTTGCAATATTTTCTATGAATGCAATAAGGTTGAAATAATCAATTTTAATATCCTGATCTTGTAATAATTTCGGAACATCCCAAATTGTTAAATTATTTAATGGGCTTCCGTCCTCATCTATTGCAATGCCATTACTACAAATAGCATTTACATTAGGATGTTTATCAAAATAACTCAGAAAAATGATTACTTTACTTTTCTCCCAAATATCATCCTGATCACTCAGAAAAATAATATCGCCTGTACAAAGTGAAATTGCTTTTTCAAAATTCTTTACACTGCGTAAGTTTTTTTCGTTGATATGTATTTTGAAAATATCCGGAAATTGAATTTTATATTCGGATAAAATTTTTTGTGTCTGATCTTTTGATCTATCATCACAGACTACTATTTCATCAACTTTTACCGTTTGATTTAAAATGGAATCTAATTGTTGGCGAAGAAATTTTTCACCGTTATAAGTACATAATGCGACAGAAATTTTCATTCCAAATTCAAATTAAAAACAGTATTCACCCAATTATCCAAAGTATATTTATCATAAATGTCCTTAGGAAGTTTTTCATATGGTGTTTCGAAAAAATCTTTTTTGATATTATCGTAATTTTCATCTAATATCAAAATATTATTTGGATTATAAAAATCGTAATGTATTATATTCGGATTATCAGCGATTATTTTTTTCTCTAAAGCCATAGCCTCAAAAATTCTGAAACTTAAACCTGTTTGGTTCTCACGCATCAGATCAAGAATTACTTTGGTGTTCTTATAATATTTTTGCACTTCATGATGAGGAATATTTTTAGTCCTGAATCTTAAAACATCAACATTCGTTTTGTCAACGATCTGTTTTACCTTGTTTTTCCACCCTTTTTTTCCTGCTATAGTAGCTTTGAATTTTACACCTAAAGATTTAAGCTTTGTTGCTAAGGTATTTAATATAGCCAGCCTGCTCTTATCATAAGAAGTGATATAAAAGAGATCAAGTCTGGGTTTTTGACTTTCTGCAGGCACATATTTAAGATAATTATAATTCGTGATTTTTTCAAATCCAAAAGTATTTACATCTTCATCATCGAAAGAAAAAACTTTGTCGAAATAATGGAGAATATGAGTTGTAGGGTTTCTGGCTACACTATCATATAAATAAGCAATATTTCTATCGGTATATTCTCTTATTTTTTCATGCACTCTTTCTTCAATCTCTTCGGGATTTATTACCAGAATCTGATCCTGTTTTCCTATTTTTTCTAAAGACTCTATAATGAAATTTTGTCTCTTGTGAAATTTTGGGTTTGTTCCCAAAAATATTTTACTAAAAGTATTTTTTAGTCGTGCACCCAAATTTTTGTGGGTAAAAGCTCCGATATTGATATGATAGGCCTGAATGCCCTTCTCATTAAGTTTTTCAACAATATGTTCATCGTAATGCCAAAAGTCAAAGCTGATCAAACAAATTTTCATCCAACAAAAATAAAGAAATTAGTATTTAAATTTATATTTTTGGCGAAAAGCCACTGTTTTTCATGAAAAAGAAAATTCTTATTGATGTTGAAAGATTAAAATATCCCAAATCTGGGATTGCCAACGTATGTATTTCTCTTATAAAAGGACTTGACGAAAAAAATCATGATTTTGACTATACTCTGTACGGTCCAAAGAAAAATATTCCGGTTACTAATTCAAATTTTAATATTATCAACTGGAATTTCTGGCAAAAAAAAATATCAATCAACACCTTCTCTTTTTCATTAATTCATACAACACACCAATTATCAGATTATTTTCATAAGATTTCTAAAAATCAGAGAAAAATAACCACTCTTCATGATCTTAATTTTCTTCACGATAACAGTTCGGAAAAAAAAATCTTAAAAAGCACCAAATTGGTGCAGAAAAATATAGGCAAGTCTGATGCCATCGTTTGTATTTCGCAGTTTGTAAAGGAAGATTTCCTTAAAAACAAACATCTTTTTACTTTAAAGGCGGATGTAAAAATTGAAGTTATCTATAACGGATTACTATTTCCTGAAAAAATTATTTTTAATTCTGAAGTTAAATATGAGTTTTTGGATAAAAAATATATTCTGAATATCGGAGTGCTTTTCCCCAAGAAAAATCAGGAAGTTTTGCTGGAATTAATCGCAAATAATGACAGAGATCTTGTTCTGGTTACGTCATCTGCCAAATCAGAATATAAAGAGAAATTTTTGCAAAAAGTTAAATATCTAGGGCTGGAAAACAGAGTTCATATTCTTGAGAATATAGATAATAATAAGAAATATTTTCTGCTTCAACATTGTGAATCTTATTGTCATCCTTCATTAGCCGAAGGGTTTGGAATTCCGCCTGTGGAAGCGATGTATTTTGGAAAGCCGGTATTTTTAAGTAAACTTACAAGTCTTCCGGAAATAGGAGGGGAGCTTGCTTTTTATTTTGAAGATTTCAAAGGAGATTCTATGCAGAAAGTGTATGAAGAAGGAATAGAAACCTATAATTCAAATCCAATTCAATATGCTGAAAAGTTAAAAGAAAGAGCATTGAAATTTGGGTATAAAGAAATGGCAGATTCTTATGAAAAACTATACAAAAAAGTTCTAAGTTAAAGTTTAATTTTCCCTAATTTCAGTTTCATTTTAAACATTTTAAAACTGTCACCGCCTTTAATATCAATTCTTTTTACCTCAAATTTGTTTTTCCAGGGGTAAGATTCTACTGCGTTTCCGATTCTTAAAGCGGCAATAATTCCTAAGCTTTCAAGAATTTTGAAGAACTCCTTTTTCTTTTGATTTTCTTTTGGAAATTTACCGTAAGGATATACCAATATTTTGGTGAAATCGATTTGTTTTTGCTCCAAAATTTCGATGTTTTGTCTGATATCAGCTTCAGCTTCAGCCAATGTTAATTGAGAATAATTTTTATGAAAATGACTGTGCAAGGCAATTTCAACAAACTCAGGATTCAAAGATTTTATTTCATTGAAACTCATAAAATTTCGCTCAGTATTCCCTTCATTTTTTTGAATATAATCAGTAGGAATACAAATTGTTGCTTTTAATTGGTATTTTTCAAGTAACGGAATTAAATATTGTAAATTGTTATAATATCCATCATCAAAAGTCAAAATAAGTTTGTTTTTCAAAGATTTATTATTTTCTAACTCTTTGAAAAATAATGTATTGTATTTTTTTTTAATGTATTTTAGCTGTTCTTCAAGATTTTCAGATGTTACGGTAAGAACATTCTGGATGTCCATACTTTTCGGATAAACACTGTGATACATCAAAATGCGGATACTTTCCGATTTTGAAAATCCGAATATTCTTTTAAAAAAACTTATGAACATGATTTGGTTACATTGGTGATCTCATGAAGCTTTTTATATTTAAGAAAGGTGTAGAAAGCTGCTGTACTTGCTGCGTAATATCCTACCAAACCATCCAGAAAGCCTAATCTTATAAAGTAAGATTTTATAAATTGATAAAAAGGATTAAACAGAATTTTAAAAATTGTTGATCTTTTTCCATTTTTGTACATTTTCTCCGCCATCATTGAAGTGTACTTGTTTGATTTTTCAATGTGATGATAAATATCTTTGTAGGTATAATGATTAAGTTTGCCGTTAAGTTTGCCCACTTTTTCTGAAGTGATAAAACATTCATGAACAATATCTTCAGAATATTTTCCAAAGCCTTTCTTGAAAAGTCTTTCTCTTTTTATGTTGCCCCAGCCTCCGTATTTTAAAGATTTTCCAAGGAAAATATTATTGAATTGAATATTATAAACTAAAAATTCAGAGTTTTCTTGAGAAACAATATTTTTTATGGAAACTTTTGCAGTTTCGTCAGGAATTTCATCGGCATCCAAAAATAGTATCCAATTGCCAGAACATTCAGTGATTGCAAAATTTTTCTGTTTTCCGAACCCTTCAAATTGATGTTGAATGAATTTTACTTTAGAGAATTTTTTGCAGATTTCCTCGGTACAGTCCGTTGAAAAACTGTCAACAATAATAATCTCATCAGCCAAATTCTGAACAGCATTCAGGTTTTTTTCGATTATTCTTTCTTCGTTAAAGGTTATTATTGCTACAGAAAGCTTCATAAAACGGTGACTTACTGCTGCAAAAATACAGTTTATTTTTAGAATCTGATATCTAATAAATAAGATTCGTTATGCATACTCTTCCTTTAAAAATTCATACGTCTTAAATGAGCTGAGAGCACTTAAATAGGAAAGTATAATCCCTTTTTTACCATCAAGAATACCCAATTTAAGGAAATACATTTTAAAAAAGTTAAAGATGCTTTTAGATAGTTGTTTTATCAATCCGTAAGGAGTTTTTTTCTCGTAAAGATCTTTTGCTTTAAGCCGTGAATAATGGATAACTTTTGTATAATAGGCTTCGTAAGAGTCGAAAGAGAAGTGTAAAAGATAGTTTTGAAGTGTTCCTGGGTTTTCTACATTTGCTAAGCCTTCATGCACACGTTTGTTTTCGTCATAATGGGCAACTTCTTTTTTAAAGAGACGAATGTTTTTATCATTCTGTGTTCCGGAATAATTAACCTGCTCGCCCATAAAAAAGAATTTTCTCTTGAAAAAGTAAGCTTTTTTAGTTACGGGCTTTTTAATTTCTTTCAGTATCTCTTTTTTAAGTTCGGGTGTTATCCTTTCATCAGCATCTAAAAATAAAATCCATTCATTTTTTGCATACGAAATACACAAATTTCTCTGTTTGGTAAAGTCTTCAAATTTATTTTGATACAATTGTACTTTTGGAAACTTGGTTTTAATAATTTCCACTGTTTTATCGGTACTGAATGAATCAAGTACAATAATTTCGTCTGCAAATTCTACAGATTCTAATGCTTCCTCAATATTTTTTTCTTCATTAAAGACAATTAATAATGCGCTTATTTTCTGATCTTTCATCTTTCACTTCGTATTAAACAACTTAGATGACAAATTTCGTAAAAAGTTAATCAATCGATTGCTTAATTTTGTAATAAAAAAATAACACTCTGATTGTGAGTGCTATTTTTTTATAATTTGATAGGAATTACTTTATTTTTTATAATCAAGAATAGTTTTTTCGATGATTTTAACACAATCTAACAATTGCTCTTCAGTGATTACCAATGGCGGTGCCAATCGGATAATATTACCATGTGTTGGTTTTGCAAGAAGCCCGTTTTCTTTTAATTGTAAACAAAGATTCCAAGCGGTTGAACTTTCAGGAGTATCATTGATCAGGATAGCATTAAGCAATCCTTTTCCTCTTACTTTTGTAATGAGATCAGATTTTTCAATTAATTTCTCAATCTCGCTTCTGAATAATTTTCCTAGTTCTTCAGCTCTTTCAGAAAGTTTTTCTTCCTCAACAACATCTAATGCGGCAATGGCAACAGCACATGCAATTGGGTTTCCACCAAAAGTAGAACCGTGTTGTCCGGGCTTAATCACATTCATGATCTCATTGTCTGCTAAAACAGCCGATACAGGATACATTCCTCCGGAAAGTGCTTTTCCTAAGATTAAAATATCAGGCTGAACATCTTCGTGGTGACAGGCAATCAGTTTTCCTGTTCTTGCAATTCCTGTCTGAACTTCATCAGCAATGAAAAGAACATTGTATTTTTTACAAAGCTCAGATGCACTCTTCAAGAAACCATCATTAGGAACGTAAACACCAGCTTCACCTTGAATCGGTTCAACCAAGAATGCAGCAATATTTTCTGCATCATTTTTCAAAATATCTTCTAAAGCTGAAAGGTCATTGTAAGGAATTTTAATAAATCCTGGGGTGAAAGGTCCGTAGTTTTGGTTAGCATCGGGATCGTTAGAAAAAGAAACAATTGTTGTTGTTCTTCCGTGGAAATTATTTTCACAAACAATAATTTTTGCTGCATTTTCAGCAATACCTTTTATTTCATAACTCCATTTTCGGGCTAATTTTACTGCAGTTTCTACAGCTTCAGCTCCGGAATTCATTGGTAACACTTTATCAAAACCAAAAAGGGTTGTGATTTTTTGTTCGTATTCTCCTAAGTTCGAGTTGTAAAATGCTCTTGATGTTAAAGCTAATTTTTTAGCCTGTTTTACTAAAGCATCAACAATTTTTGGGTGAGAATGTCCTTGGTTAACAGCAGAATACGCTGAAAGAAAATCATAATATTTTTTGCCTTCCACGTCCCAAACGAAAACGCCTTCTCCTTTGTCTAAAACGACAGGAAGAGGGTGGTAGTTGTGAGCGCCGTGTTTATCTTCAAGGTCAATAAAATATTGAGAATTTTTTGCTGTTTCTGTTGACATAAATTTACGTTTGCTGCAAATGTAAACATTATTAATGAGATGAATAAACAGAAAAGACACTGTAGAATAGCTTAATTTAAGTTCATTTTAAGGTTAAAATCTCAGTATTTAAGAATATTATCGATATTAATATTGCGTTGCAGTTATAATATCTTTCCACAAAGAATTATAAATGAGAATAAATTTATCAACTATAAAAATTAATGATAAAGATGATGATCTACATAAATTTTGCAATTGGGTAAAATCGTTTCTAAAGTAATGACTTCCTCTAAAATAAGATCTTTTTCCATTTGAGAATGGCTGCTAAATTCGTAGCCCAAAGAAGCGACATATAATTCTTTTAAATTTTGAAGCTGGTTTAAGTGATGAATATCTTTTATGGTAATTTCTGTTTTCCAGATGTCGAGATATTCCAGATCAGTTAATTTGTTGAGATAAGGAAGGCTTTTTGTTGTAATGTCGCGATGTTTCATTAAAGTCAGACTTGTCAATTGTTGAATGTTGGAAATCATACGAACCGTTTCATCAGTAATTTTGGTTTCTTTAAAATAAATAGAATGGATGATTTTTACTCTGTCGAAAAGTGCAGCGAAATATTCATCATCATCAACAGAATCAATACTTGAAAATCCCGAAATTTCATTCGGAATATTTTTTGAGTCTTTAATTCTGGCAAAATCCCACCAGAAATTTTTTTCTTTGCCTTTTAGTTTCATTTTTTAGTAATTAAAATCAATCATACCAATTTCCTTTTTGAACTTCATAACCTGCTTTCCGAAAAGCTTCCTGCAATTCGATTCCAAGATCGTCGTTTTCTTTTTTGCTGGAAAAGTACAGGAAAAATAGACTTTCATGGATGATTTGTTCTTTTGGGTTTTCATCGAATGTTGTAAAATGTGTCTCGACTGCGTTTTTTTCTGTCTCCAAAATGATTTGGATGTCTTTTCCAATTTTTTTTATTTTATTCAACGGAACTTGTTGTTTGATAATTTGGTAACCATTGAAATACGGACTTGTTTTTCTAATTGTAAAAGTCAATATTTTATCTTTGGTAATAGAAAATCCTTCAATAATTTTAATTGTATCTCCATTAAAGTTTGATGATTTAAATTGGCTTTTTACTTCTCTTTTCAATTCACGGTTTAAAATTTTCAAAATTTCTTTTTCCTGAGCAAAACTGAAATTCCAAAATCCTAACATTAAGATAATTAGCACAAACCTTTCTGTATTTTTCATTTCCATATTTTTTGTTTGGTATATAAATAATAAATCTCACAACCGAAGAAATTGTGAGATTCTGAATTTTTTAATGAGGTAATTTCTTTATTCCTGAAATTTTCCAAAGGCAAGAAATCCCACTTTGTCTGTATCATCAGCATAGGTTATAAAAGAATATTTTTCACCTTTTTTAGACCATTGCTTTCTTTTAAAATCCACACCGTCAATTACATTTTCATGTTCAACAAAAGTATATCCAGCGTCTTTAATTTTCATCTCGATAAAAGCATTGTTTATTGCTCCTGCATATAACATTACCACCCCGGCGTTTGATCCATCTGTATTATATTGTACTTGTACGCGGGTGAATTCTGATTTGAAGCTATGAGCATCACCATCTTCTCCTTCTCCTTTTTCGACTTCTCCTACAGTATAGCCTTTACCCGTCATAAAATTATTGATATTTTTCTTCGTAGAGTTGTAAAAAATATCCTGAACAGCCATAAGCTTTTCATCGTCAAATTTTTTCTGACCAAAAAATAGATTTGCCAGCAGGCAAAATAGAATTAAAGTTAAGTTTTTCATGAGTAACAGTTTTTAGGTTTATAAATGTTTGATAAGAGGTTTGTATCAAAGTTAGTATAAGGATGAGAGTTCCGCAATCACCCGAAAAGGTGATTTTTAATTTGAAGGCATAAAAAAACCGTCTCGAAATGAGACGGTTTGAAATCTATTTTTAAATAATCTTAGTGATTATCATATTTTCTATCCATAACAAAATCTTCCATGAATTTTGTTGTATAGTTTCCTGCAAGATAATCTTCATTATCCATCAGTTGTCTGTGGAAAGGAATAGTAGTTTTTACACCCTCAATATAGAATTCTTCCAATGCTCTTCTCATTTTTGCAATTGCTTCTTCACGGGTTTGAGCCGTTGTGATCAATTTAGCAATCATTGAGTCATAGTTTGAAGGAATGGTATATCCAGAATAAACGTGAGTATCTACTCTGATTCCGTGTCCTCCGGGAATGTTTAATCCGGTGATTTTCCCTGGAGATGGTCTGAAATCTGCGTAAGGATCTTCCGCATTAATTCTACACTCGATTGAATGTAATTTAGGATAATAATTGATTCCTGAAATTGGAGTTCCTGCAGCTAAAAGAATTTGCTCTCTGATCAAGTCATAATCAATAACCTGTTCAGTAATAGGGTGTTCAACCTGAATTCTCGTATTCATTTCCATGAAATAGAAATTTCTGTGTTTGTCTACCAAAAATTCGATCGTTCCAACACCTTCATAAGAGATAAATTCGGCAGCTTTTACAGCAGCTTCACCCATTTTCTCACGAAGCTCGTCCGTCATAAACGGAGAAGGAGTTTCTTCCGTTAATTTCTGATTTCTTCTTTGAACTGAACAATCTCTTTCAGAAAGGTGACAAGCTTTACCAAATTGGTCACCAGCAACCTGAATTTCGATATGTCTAGGCTCTTCAATCAGTTTTTCCATGTACATACCTCCGTTTCCGAATGCAGCCACAGCTTCTTGAATTGCAGATTCCCAGTGATCTTTAAGGTCTTCAGCTTTCCAAACAGCTCTCATTCCTTTACCACCACCACCGGCAGTCGCTTTAATCATAACAGGATACCCTGTTTCTTCTGCAATCTTTAAAGCATGTTCGTAAGATTCGATCAAACCGTCAGAACCAGGTACACAAGGCACTCCTGCAGCTTTCATGGTCGCTTTAGCGTTTGCTTTGTCTCCCATTTTTTCAATTTGCTCAGGAGAAGCACCGATAAATTTGATACCGTTCTTTTCGCAGATTCTTGAAAAGTTAGCGTTTTCAGATAAGAAACCGTAACCTGGGTGAATAGCGTCTGCATTTGTAATTTCTGCAGCAGCAATGATATTAGGAATTTTTAAATATGAGTCTTTACTCATTGCAGGACCAATACAAACAGCTTCATCGGCAAATCTTACGTGAAGACTGTCTTTGTCGGCAGTAGAGTATACCGCAACAGTTTTGATTCCCATTTCTTTACAAGTACGTAAGATACGCATTGCAATCTCGCCACGATTGGCAATTAATATTTTTTTGAACATCTTCTTCAGTTTGAAAATTAGATAATTTGAAAATTAGATAATGTTATTTTAATGTAGAATTTAATCTAACATCTAATGTCTAACATCTAACTTCTTAATTAAGATGGGTCTACTAAGAATAAAGGTTGGTCGTATTCTACAGGAGTAGCATCGTCAACTAAAATTTTAACGATTTTTCCGCTTACTTCAGAATCAATCTGGTTGAATAATTTCATCGCTTCAATTACACAAACAACTTTACCAACAGAAACTTCGTCACCTACGTTTACAAATACGTCTTTATCAGGAGATGGCTTTCTGTAGAAAGTACCGATCATTGGAGATTTAATTGTGATGTATTTACTGTCATCAGATGCAGCTTCAGCTTTTTCAGCAGGTGCAGCAGCTGGAGTTGCAATTGGAGCCTGAGCAGCTACTTGTTGAGGAGCAGTATGGTAAACTGCAGGTTGAGCATACGCAACTTCGCTTCCAGCTAATGGAGTTTTAATAGTGATTTCGAAATCTTTAGTTTTGTATTTCACTTCAGAAACCTCTGCTTTAGATACAAACTTGATAAGATTTTGTATGTCTTTAATGTCCATAAATTTGATATTTGATTTTTGCCAAAGATACCAAAAAAACGTAAAAAACAACAAAAAACCGCCAAATTTTATGAAAATCGGGCGGTTTTTGTATTAAAATGAGTGTTTTTCAGTGAAAAGCGACTCTTAGTTTTCTTCAGTAGTTGCTACTTCTTTTTCCAATACTACTTTTCCTCTGTAGTATAGTTTTCCTTCGTGCCAGTGAGCTCTGTGGTATAGGTGAAGCTCTCCTGATGTTGCATCTTTTGCTAATTGAGGAACTACAGCTTTGTAGTGAGTTCTTCTCTTATCTCTTCTTGTAGACGATTGTCTTCTCTTTGGATGTGCCATTTTGTAATAACTTTTTTAATTGATGAGCGATGAGATTCATCATCCCATCATTAAACTATTTAATTTTTATTCTTTAAATTTTTTAGCGCGTCCCATCTCGGGTCGCTTTCGTGTTCTTCCTCTTTTTCAGTTTCTTTCGGACTGAATTTTTCAAGAATTTCCAGATCTTCCTGGCTTACGTTCGGTGATATTTTTTTCATTGGAATTGAAAGTGCCACGTTCTCGTAAGTCAATTGTGCTATATTAAAAGCATGGTCGCTGGTTGGGATGGTGATTACGTCTTCTTCGCTGTCATCATATTCTTCTCCAAACTTTACCAAGACCTTGATTTGGTTTTCAATAGGATGATCAAAATTTTCGTTCGTAATATCACAAACCAATTCTACCGTTCCATTTACTTTTATCTCAAATTCTAAAAATGTAGAATGTTTCTCAAGGAAAACTTCTGCTGTTATTTTAGGATTTGTAAATTCCTGTTCAGTGTCAAATAATTGAAAGAACTCTTTATCTATCTCAAACCTGAACTCGTGTTTCCCGGTATTTAATCCGGAAAAGCTTACGTCGTAGTTTCTTAACTTGTCCATAAAATGAGTGTGCAAAAATATGCAATTTTTTTATAATAACAAATAAAATTTCTAACAAATTAATTTAAAATCTTCACCAAAGATTTATCCTTCAGTTTCATCCGGCAAATCTTCATCTACACCATTGTCTACTGCCATTCTTCGGGGTTGCATACGGTTGCTCATCAGATCATTATATTCGCTTCTGTTCTTAAATATTTTAATAGCTGTGAAAATAGCTTCCGTAAAACTCTGCTCATCAGCAATATTTTTTCCCGCAATATCATAGGCAACTCCGTGATCGGGAGAAGTTCTGATAAAAGGAAGTCCTGCAGTATAATTTACTCCTTCTTCATAAGCTAATGTTTTAAACGGAGCCAATCCCTGATCGTGATACATTGCCAAAACCGCATCAAAACTTCTGTATTTATTAGGTTGGAAAAAACTGTCAGCCGGGAAAGGTCCGAAAGCCAGGATCCCATTGTCTGAAAGTTCTTTGATTGCCGGAGAAATGATTTCAATTTCTTCATTTCCGATTACGCCGCCGTCGCCAGAGTGTGGATTTAATCCTAAAACTGCAATTTTTGGTCTTGTAATGTTAAAATCTTCAATTAAAGTTTGGTTTAAAACTCTGATCTGCTTTTTAATTTTCTCTTTGGAAATATTTTCAGCAACCTGAGAAATTGGAATATGATGCGTTAAAACGGCAACCTTTAGATCGTCCGTTACCAAAAACATCAGTCCTTTTTTGTTGAATTTTTCTTCAAGATATCCCGTATGACCTGCATGTTTGAAACCCATCTTCATCATCTCGTCTTTGTTGATAGGAGCGGTTACCAAAACATCAATTTCTCCTTTTAATAAAGCTTCTGTTGCAGCTTCCAAAGAATCAATTGCCATTTTTGTGGATTCCTCAGTCGGAGTTCCTAATTCTACAGTTGAGTTTTCTTTCACAAGATTTACCATATTCAGTTTTCCTGCTTGGGCTTGTGAAGCTTCGTTGATATAATTGAAATTTAAATTTAATTTAAAAATATTTTTCTGATAGGTAAACAATTTTCCCGAACCAAAAATCACAGGGGTAAAAAAATCTGTAATGGTTTTGTCTGCAAGCGATTTCATGATGATTTCGGGACCTATGCCATTGAAATCTCCGATTGAAATTCCTACTCGTACTTTATGGTTTTTTGGGTTCATTTTGATTATCTTTGAAGATTATAATTTTACAAATTTAGCAAAAATAAATATGTTCACAGGAATTATTGAAGCAGTAGGAGTTATTGAGAAGATTGAAGAAAATGGAAGTAATATTGATTTTACTTTAACCTGCCCGTTCACTAATGAATTAAAAATAGATCAAAGTTTAGCACATAACGGCTGTTGTTTAACGGTTGTGAAAATTGAAGGTGACAAATACGTTGTAACTGCCATTAATGAAACCTTAGAAAAAACAAATCTTGGAAAGTGGGAAGTGGGCTCTGTTGTAAATCTGGAACGTTGCATGAAAATGGACGGAAGATTAGACGGGCACATCGTACAAGGTCATGTAGATAAGACGGGTGAAGTAGTAAGTATTGAAAATAAAGACGGAAGTTATTTTATTACCATGAAATATGAAGATAACGGAAGTTTTGTTACAGTTCCTCAAGGTTCAATTACAGTAAACGGGATTAGTTTAACGGTTGCAAAAAGCGAAGACAAACAATTTTCTGTGGCGATCATTCCCTACACTTGGGAATTTACCAATATGAAAAATTTAAAAATAGGAGATAAAGTTAATCTGGAATTTGATATAATTGGTAAGTATATTGCTAGGTTAATTAATAAACAGAATGGCAATTAGTATGTACAAAGGATATAGCTTGAGAAACCGTGTATTTTTCGGTTTCTTGCTGGTATGTCTTTTAAGTGTAGTTGCTTCTTCTCTGGTTCCTTATTTTGTACTGAGGGAAAATTCTACCAGGCAAAGTGAGATTGATATGCAGAATAAAACAGGTGCTGTCATGCGGTATCTGGATTATGCAGTAAGCATGAAGCGCTCGCAAACTAAAGATCTTCCGGAACTTTTAGATAATAAAATTTTCGAAATTGCCGACATCAATAAACACGATATTGTTTTATATGATCTTAAAGGAAATTACCTTCTTTCTAATAATGAAGAAAATCTAGCAGAACAGAAAAGTATTCCGATTAGTATAGTGAATAAAGTTCTTTCTTCCAAAGCGAGGTACGATATTAAAGGATATGATGCTTCTAAAGATGCAGTTCTTACTTCTTCTTATTTATTATTGAAAAATAATGATCTTGAGCCGATTGCAATTGTCTATATTCCTTTGTATCACGACGAGTCTGCTTATTTTGGAGTTCTTAATGTTTATGTAAAATACATTGTTTTAGTTGATGTTTTTTTAATCTTGTTCAGTGTCTGGATCAGTTGGGTGATGTCTAACAGTCTGGCAAAAAATATCACTAAATTTTCAGATATGATTACAAGAATCACATTGTTTGAAAATGAAATGAGACCCATCAGATATTATAAAAATGATGAGTTAAATGCTTTGGCAAGAGCTTATAACAGAATGATTCTTCAGATTCAGGATCAGAAAGAAAGGCTCCGTTTCAAAGCTTCTGAAGAAGCATGGAGGGAAATGGCAAAACAAGTGGCACATGAAGTTAAAAATCCTCTAACTCCAATGAAATTGACGATTCAGAATTTTGAAAGAAAATTTGATCCCGAAGATCCGAATATCAGAGAAAGAGTAAAGCAAATGAGTAAAACAATGGTAGATCAGATTGATTTGATCGCAACCGTTGCCTCAGCTTTTTCAGAATTTGCAAAATTGCCCGAAAAAAATAATGAAATAATCAATCTGAATACTGAATTTGATGATATTCTTCGGGTTTTCAATGATGATAGTATTTTCATGCATTCCAACAAGAGTAATATCATGATTACGATGGATAGGATTTATCTGTCAAGAATTATTACCAATCTTGTTACCAACGCAAAACAAGCGGAAAGTGATGAGAGAAAATTAATTATTAATGTTGATGTCGAGCAGCATCAGAGAAGAGTGATGATTTCTATTCAAGACAATGGAGTTGGAATTGATGAAAGTATGTACGAAAGAATTTTTGAACCTAATTTTACTTCCAAAAACAGCGGAATGGGACTTGGCTTGTCAATGGTAAGGAAAATGGTAGAAGATTATAAAGGTGAAATTATTGTAAAATCTGAGGTCGGAAAAGGCTCAACATTTACCATTACATTACCTACTAATTTATAGTGAAACCTTTTACATTTAAACAGTTTGAAATTCAACAATCAAAAGATGTCTTCCGTGTCGGAACAGACGGTGTTCTGTTGGGCGCTTTGGCTACCGTTAATGGCTTTTCGAAAGTTTTAGAAGTGGGAACTGGTACTGGATTAATTTCATTAATGTTAGCTCAACGAAATTCAGACGCAGCATTTTTAGGTATTGATATTAATGAAGAAGCAGTAAATTTTACTCAATTAAACTTTCAGAATTCTCCATTTAGTACAAGATTACACAATATTTATCAGGATTTTAAAGAATTCAAAACGGAAGATAAATTTGATTTGATTGTTTCCAATCCGCCATATTTTGAAGCTTCTGATTCCAAAAAAGATAAAATTGCCAGACAAACTGTTGAATTGAATTTCAAACAATTAATTTCAAAATCATCAACTTTACTTTCTGAAAACGGAATTTTTTCAGTCATAATTCCTGTTGAAGTCGGTAATGATTTTATTGAAATTGCTAAAGAAAATCAACTGTTTTTAATTAAAAGAATCAATATCAAAGGAATTGAAAACTCAAAAACGAAAAGATTAGTTTTAGAATTTTCTTTAACTGAAAAATCATTAGAAGAACAGGGATTTATTATAGAAAAAAGTCCGAGACAATACTCGGACCAATATATTGAACTCACCAAAGAGTTTCATGTTTTCAAAAGAAGTTAGACTTTAGAAGTTTACTAATTTCTTAATCTCTAAATCTTTTAATTATTATTCAAATAATTCCGCTGTATCAAGCACAGAAACTTTTCCATCTTCGCATCGGATCGCTTCTCCAGGGAAATTCTGAATCATGTGATAATCGTGTGTTGCCATTACCACCGCAGCTCCATTTTCCAATGCAACTTGCTTTAATAAGGTCATAATTTCATTAGAAGTTTCCGGGTCAAGGTTTCCGGTAGGCTCATCCGCCAAAATCAGATCAGGATGATTTAAAAGAGCTCTTGCAATCGCAATACGCTGCTGTTCACCACCTGAAAGTTCATGAGGCATTTTGTGTTTTTTACTCTTCATATTCACGCTGCTTAACACTTCATTGATGCGGTCTTCCATTTTTGTTTTATCATTCCATCCTGTTGCCTGAAGAACGAATATCAGGTTTTTTTCAACCGTTCTGTCTGAAAGTAACTGGAAATCCTGGAAAACAATTCCTAACTTTCTTCTCAGGTTGGGAACGTCTGAAGCTCTCATTTTTTCTAAATCAAAACCAACAACAGATCCATGCCCAGAAGCCAAAGGAATATGTCCGTACAGTGTCTTTAAAAGTGAACTTTTTCCGGAACCTGTTTTTCCGATAAGATAGCAGAATCTGCCTTTTTTGATGTTCAAATTAACATCAGAAAGAACCGTGAAGTTTTTTTGCGCAATCTTTGCGTGCTGCAAACTTATGATGTTATCTCCGGAGATATTTGTATGTGGCATATTTCAATTTTAAAGTGCTGTTTCTAAAAAATATTTTCAGCTTTTAAAAATAGTAAAAAGAACTTTAAAGAAAGTAATTTTTAGGAAATTTTAACAACAAAAAATGCCTGAAAAACTTCTTTTCAAGCATGATTTGTATATGATAATAAAAAGATTATCTCTTAGCGCGCGCAGCACTTACAGTTAAACTCTTTCTGCCTTTAGCTCTTCTCGCAGCCAAAACTCTTCTTCCATTTGGCGTAGACATTCTTTCTCTGAAACCGTGTTTGTTTCTTCTCTTTCTTTCTGATGGCTGGAATGTTCTTTTACTCATTACTATATGTTTAAATCGTAATTAATCTATTAATTTTTCAGGTTGCAAAGATATAGATTTTTTTATAAGATACAAATATTAGCTATCTTTTTTTTGAATTTAATTCAGATTTATAATCAACTATTTATAAAAGCCGATTACCAGACAGAATTTTTCTGTCTTCAAAAATAATAGGATTGGTTTATTTAAAAGCTCTATCTTTGGAAACCCAAATTTAAAGAAAATAAACGATAATGTTTACACCGGCAGAACTTTTAGAAATCAATACCTTACTGACACCTGAAAATAAAATAGTAATCCTTACCCATTACAATCCGGATGGTGATGCTATAGGTTCTGGTCTTGGGTTGAAACATTATCTTAAAGCAAAAGGAATTTATGCAGAGTTGATCGTTCCAAACGATTTTCCGAAATTTCTGAAGTGGATGCCTGAAGCGAAAAAAGCTTTGATCGCCGAGTACAAAAGAAAAGTTGCTTCCGATTTAATACATGAAGCAGATGTAATCTTTTGTCTTGATTTTAATTCTCCGTCAAGAATCGGTCTGTTGGGTGACTGGCTGACGAAAGCAAAAGCGAAGAAAATTCTTATCGATCATCATCAGCAGCCGGAAAAGTTTGATTACGTATATTCTGATACGGTAATTCCGGCAACCTGCCAAATGGTTTATCATTTCATTGAAGCGATGGGTGATGAAGATTTGGTAAATCAAGATATTGCGGAATGTCTTTACACCGGGATTATGACAGATACAGGCGGTTTCCGTTTCCGTTCTACCAGCGCAACGACACATAGAATTGTTGCCAATCTTATAGAAAAAGGAGCAGATCCTGCAATGATTACTTCTAGTACCTGGGATACAAATACAGTTTCTCGTCTTCATTTATTAGCTTTAATTTTAGGGAGAATTGAAGTGGTAAAAGACGGTAAAGTAGCAGTTTTATATCTTACGAGAAAAGAACTGAAAGAATATGGTTTCCAGAAAGGCGATACCGAAGGTTTTGTAAATTACGGATTAAGTATTCTTGGCGTAAAAATGGCTGCTTTCTTTATGGAAGATTTATATGAAGATTTTATCAAAATTTCTTTCAGAAGTAAAGATGATATGGATGTAAATCAATTCTCGAGAAAATATTTCAGTGGAGGGGGGCACATCAATGCAGCAGGTGGAAAATCGGATGAATCATTACAGGCAACGATAGAAATTTTTAAAGCTAAAGTAGAACAAGAGGATAATCTGTAATAAATTATAAAGATTTTTTATATCCTTTATTTTCCAATTCTTTACAGGTATATTCGTATACTTCCTGAAACATCGTCTCAAGCGATTTTTTGTTGAATAAACTGAATTTGGTCATTTTTGGAGGATCTAAGAATATGTCGCAGAATTTTGCTTTGGAATAAACAGATTTTGCAATGGCAAGATGTAAAATCCTGTCAAATTCCTTCATTAAGCTCATATTTTCAAGACTGTCGTAACTGATGGAATTAACGTGTGAAGCAATTAAAAAATCACATTTGTCAACAATAGGTTCAATGGGAAGATTATCTAAAACGCCACCGTCTACATAAATTTTTTCACTGGTTCTAACAGGAGGAAGAACAAAAGGAACACTTGAAGAAGCCAGTAAAGGTGTGAAAAGTTCGCCTTCCGAAAAGAAATCAACAATACCATGTGTCATTTCTGTAGCAGCTACAAAGACGGGGATTTTAAGAATATTAAAATTATCTTCAGGAAAATGATCTTTAAAAAGTTTTAAGATAAAATTTGAACTGAATATACCGTTTTTTGAAAGTCTTAAATATGATCTGGAAAAAAAAGTGGTTTCTCTTACAATCTCCATCATTTCATCGGGTGTTTTCCCGAAAGAGTAAAATGCGGCGACAATAGATCCAGCGCTTGTTCCTGAGATAATATCAGGTTTTAGATTATATTCTTCCAATGCTTTTAATACCGCAATATGGGCAATTCCGCGCATTCCACCGCCCGAAAGTGTTAAACCTATAATCGGTTTCTTTTTACTGAAAGAGAATAGACCCATTGAGAATTTTAATGATTACTAAGATACGAGAATTTTTATAAAGCAATTAAGGCTCGTCGCATTCAGAATCTATTTTGATGAAAAGCGAATTGAATTTTTCGGTCATTTTTTCGTCGTGCAGCGTTTTGTTGATATGATCGTTGGCACAGTTTCCCCATCCGAAAGTAATTAAGTCAATAGTTGCAAAATCTTTTTTATCAGATGAATGTAAACGTTCTTCAAATTCGTTCATAATTCTTTGTGGGTCACTGTTTCTTTTACTCATTACTTCACGGAGTTTTCTCCATTCTTCCGTCATTTGAGCATCGTCTGAATTCAGAGCTCTTGCAAAATTTTCACAGCCTTTGGAAAGTTTATGATTCACCAGAATTGATGGGTCGGAAAAAGCCATAATTTCAGTTTTTCTGAACTCATATTCATCGGCAAGTTCTAGTAATTTTTGTTTTCTTACATTTTCCCAATAAGGATCTTGAACAACTTTTATATTTTCCAATACTTTTTTCTGATTGGTAAAATCCCGATTAAGTTGAGCTAAAATTTCATCTTTTTCTGCTCGTACTTTCTGTAGACCTTTCAAATTAAAAACAGAAGGTGTGCTTAATAAAACGCCTCCCATCTGAAACCAAAGTTTGTAAGTGCCCTCAAGTTCTACTTTTGAATATTTGCTTGAATCAAAATATCCTTTATTGTCACAAAGCTCAGTCGAAAAATTAAATATTTCCTCTTTATTTTGTGGCAAAACTGTAGAATCTTTTTTGTTAATTTCAGAAACAACTTTTATAGAATCATTCTGAGGATTACCTAAAACTGTATTTTCTTTTTTACAACTGAAAATTGCAAGAAACAGGATAGAGAAAATTACATTCTTCATGCATTAAAAAACTAAATGTTTGGGTAAATTGTGAAGGAGTTCTGTGTTGATAATCGCTGCGCAAATGGCTGGTTTTTCCCAGTGTCCGTTGTGTCCGCAATCCAAAACATAAGATTTTATATTAGTTTTGTCAGGCAGATTTTCGATCAGCATTTCGGTTTTCACGGCATTATCATGTTTTCCTGCAATGACTAAAATTTTCGCATCCAAATTTTCCAAAACCTGCTTTTTATCGGTTCTGTCTACCATCCCTTTTACCGAAGCCAAAGCTCCTAAATTGTTGGTAGAAAGAGCAATTTCCAAGGCGATTTCTATTTTTCCTTCGAGAATATCTCTTTCATTTGGGTTGAATAAATTTGGAATTCCTGCTCTCACATAATGAGCAAAGGCATCCTGGATAATTCTGTAGCTTTTTTTACGCTGTTCTTTTTTCTCAGCATCATCCGGAAAAAAGGTAGAAAAAAATAAGGTTAAACTTTTCAGATATTCAGGATGTTTTTCGGCAAAACCTAAAGAAACATAACCTCCCATTGAGTGTCCGAGCAAATGAACTTGTGTTAAATTCTGATTATCCAAGACTTTTTTTACTTCTTCAGCCATTATTTCCATCGTCTGAACTTCTGCTAAAATTTCAGATTGCCCGTGACCCGGAAGATCGATTTTTAATAAGGAGAAATTGTCAGAAAGATAAGGTTCCATATCATTCCAAATCGTTAGGTTTTCCATGAAACCATGAAGCAAAACCAAAGTTTCTTTTCCGTTTCCTTTTCGTTCAAAGTTCAGCATAATGATAAAATTAAAAATGAATATCAATATAATCAACAAATCCCGAACCGTTTACCATATCCTGAAGTCGGTACGTTTTTCCGCCGTCTTTAGACATGAATGTTTTGGTACCTTTTCTGGTATAAGGTTTTCCGTTATTATTGGCAGAAATATTTTGGGTGATCTCTCCTGTGAAATTCATATGTTTGTCGGAAACTACGGCCATAAAACCTTTTATTGTAGCAGAATTTTTCCCGGATTTAATATTTCCCGAAACATTATAATGGTCACCTTCTCCGTTGATTTTCTGAAATTCAACCGTTCCTGTACTTTCAATGCCATTATGAGTGAATTTATGATTTCCGCTAAAATCTTTGAAATGATTTTTAGATTTAATGCTGTCATTAATTTCTGTTCTTGCAGCATTAATGGAATCTACAATTTTTGTGCTGTCAATCCTGTTTAAAGTAGAAGTTGTTTCTTTTTTGGAACATGAAACGATCAAAATGGAAACTGCAATAGCGGCTAAAAAGTTTTTCATTTAATAAAATTATACCCAAAAATAAATAAAAAAAGAGCATTTTGAAAATGCCCTTTGATGTTATTTGGTTAATTCTTCGTAAACTTTCTTTTCCCATGGTTTAATGTCGGTTACTCCGTAGCGTTCTTGTTTGGAAATTGCAATATTATCCAGCACATCTACGAAATTTTTGTAGTTGGCATCATCCGTCGGTTCAATGATAATCGTGAAATTTTCTTTTATTGGAGCATTGTTATAAGCTTCAGAAATAACTTTAGTTATATTGATTCCGCTGAAATTGGTTTCTTTTAAGTTGGTTTTATTTAAATCGCCTGCGGCTTGCTGGTGATAAAATATTCTATTGTCTTTGCCCAGGATAAATGTTACCTGGTTTTTTACATCAATTATTTTATCATGTTTATGAATTGGATCTTTCGCCGGCAATCCCAAATCCATCACATTAGGTTTTGAGAAGCTTGATGTAAACATGAAAAACATGAGCAATAAAAAGTTTAAATCGACCATAGGTGTCATATCAACTTTAATGTTTTTCTTTTTTTGTTTACCTCCGGATTTCTCTTGTGTAATAACTTCTGCCATCTCTTAGTTTTTTAAATTTTAAAGGCTTTTTTTGTAAATATTAAGAATTTACTAACTCTGTTTAAAAAGCACATCAAAGTTTATACCTAAAAATTAAAAATGATAATAATTTTTTAAAATTATTTCGCTTTTAATATAAAAAGGAACTTAGCATTTCTAAAACGACAAGGTTTTGTGATTTTTTAATAATAAATTTTTAAAATCATGATTTTCTGTTTTAAAAAATGGTTGGAGAATAAAAAAACTCACGCCTTTCGACATGAGTTTTATAATAATATTTTTAAAGTTTTATTTATTTTTTTTGTAATAATTTACGCCACATTCCAGAAATTTCTTGAAATCGGCTTTTGGCATATAACCGGAAACCGGGCTGTTAATTACTTTTCCGTCTGGTGTAATTAAAACATAGTGCGGCTGAGAATTATTATTGAAATTCACCTGTTGGAACAAACTCCATCGGTCGCCAATTGTTTTAACTTTTTTTACTTGTCCTTCTCCTAAATCAATCTTCGTTTTTTGATCTTCGGGAAGTTCTTCTTTGTCATCAACATAAAGAGAGGCTAATACAATATCGTTTTGTAGAATTGGTAAAATATCCGGTTCGCTCCAAACAAATTCTTCCATTTTTCTACAGTTTTCGCAACCATAACCTGTGAAGTCAATTAAGACAGGCTTATTTTCTTTTTTTGCTAATTCAATCGCTGTAAAGAAATCGTGCTCGGGATGCATTCCTAAAATTCCGTCTTTTTCGTCGTGGAAATAACTAACATTTAACGGAGGTAAAATTCCGCTTAATAATTGCAGTTTCGGACGTTCAGCAGGAATTAATCCCTGAATCAAATAAATAACAAAACCAATTCCCAATACTCCTAGAATTTTTCTCGTAATAGAAATTTTTGGTTTTTTATCGTCGTGAGGAAATTTAATTAATCCAAATAAATAAATAGCCAATCCAATCGCAACCACAATCCATATGGCGATGAAAAGCTCTCTTTTAATTAAGAAAGTTTTAGAAACCAAATCTGCTTTTGATAAGAATTTTAAGGCTAAAGCCAATTCCACAAAACCTAAAACTACTTTCACTGTATTCATCCAACCTCCTGATTTTGGAAGACTTTGTAAAGCTTGCGGGAATAGAGCCAACAATCCGAAAATAATCGCCCAAGCCAACCCGAAACCGGCCAAAGCAAATGTCAACAACATCGGTACGTTTGCCGAGCCTGTTACTGCACTTCCCAATAAACTCCCTAAAATCGGACCTGTACAAGAGAAAGAAACAATTACCAGCGTTAATGCCATGAAGAAAATTCCTATGATTCCACCAGCTTCTTCTGCTTTTGAAGATTTATTGGCAATAGAACTTGGTAACGTAATGTCGTAGTATCCGAAGAAGCTTCCTGCGAAGAAAATGAATATAATAAAGAATGCAATATTCAGCCAAACACTTGTAGAAATTTCGTTAAAAATATTTCCTGCAATTCCATCGATAATATGGAAAGGAACGCTTAAAAGTACAAAAATTAATAGGATGAAAAATCCGTAAATTAATGCATCTCTCTTTCCTTTTGCTTTGTTTTTATTTCCTTTTGTGAAAAACGAAACCGTTAATGGGATCATTGGGAACACGCATGGAGTCAACAATGCAATTAATCCACCGATAAATCCTAAGAATAAATACGTCCAGTAATTTTCCTCAACTTTTGTAGAACCTGTTCCGCAATCAGTCAATGGTTTCTGGAAATTAATAGACTCTATTTTTAAGTTTTTTGGATCAAGTTTCGTCGTTGCTTTTACAATAACTTCTCCTTTTGCAGGATTTGCAACAATGGGTTCAGTCGTAGCCGGAGTTATTACAGAATCTTTTGCAGTCTCTGTTTTTATTTCTTCGGCCGTACCTTTTGGAGTGACTTGTTTGTTAAATTCTAGTGTATTGGGGGCCAAACAAACTCTGTCGTCGCAAGTCTGATAGGTAATTTCAGCAACAACATCGCTCGGCTTTGTTCCATCTTTTAGCTTGAATTTTTGCTTGAAACCTGCAGAATTGGAGTAAAAAATAATCTTTCCGCCAAAAGCTTCAGAAAATTCTTCATGTTTTTTTCCTGTTTCTGTAAATTTTCCGATCAGTTCGATATTTTTTCCTGAAACTTTATAGTCAGTAGGAATTCCTGTATCTTCCGGAATATCTTTGGAATAAATATGCCAACCACTTTCCATTGTGGCATTCAAAACGGCTTCGTATTGATTATCGCCTAATTCGTTGATTGTAAATTTAAATTTTACAGGATTTTTGATTTGTGCATTAATTGCCGTTGTTAAAAATAGCAGAATTAATAAAAACCAGTTTCTAAATTTCATTTTACTTTTTATTATAAATTTTGAGAATCTTTTGCGTATTCTCATCCTTAGAATTTCTTCTGTCTTGTCTGTAAGGAACAATTCCTAGTACAGAATTTTCGCTGTCAGTCAGGAGCCAGATTTTTTGCCTCGCTAAAATAGATAATTTTTCGTCCCTAAAAAACTTAGAAACTTTCTTTTTACCTGAAAATCCAATCGGATAAAATTCGTCACCATCTGTTTGCCTTCTCAATCGCAGTGGGAAATGAAGTTTTTCGGCATCAAAATCCCATTCAAAGTCCTTATTGATTTCTTCAATGTCTTCAATATTATCTTCGAGATTAATTGTGATTTGGTTTTCCGAAAAGTTAAAATTTTCAATTAAAAGGATTTCTTTCTCCCAATTTTGCTCTTCATCTTCGGTTTTTGTTTTTAAAATCAATTCATCTCGATCAATAATCAATTGATAATCTTTTGAAAAAAAAGAACTTCCTTTTTCAGCTTTAAAAATTTTCGAAATTTCCTCTTCTTGGTTAAAACCATACTTTTTCAAGATCTCAAATTTGACAAAATCGCTTTCCTGATTGAGTTGTTTTTTTGATAAAATTTTGTGGTACTTGTTAAATGTGGTCGATCGATTTTCTATTTCCTGAATCTGTTGCTGAACAAAATCTTTAGTTTGATTGAGATAAGAACTGCTTTTTTTAAAATTATCTAAGAAATGTTCATTCGTTTCCAATAACTTCGGAACGATTTCATTTCTGATTTTATTTCTTAAATAATCACTTTTTTTGTTGGAAAGATCTTCTCGATATTCAATTTCATTTTCTTTTGCTAATTCGTAGATTTCTTCTTTTGTAAAATTTAACAAAGGTCTCAGAATATTATTGTCATTCGCAGGAATTCCACTCAAACCGTTAATTCCGGCCGCTTTGGAAAGATTAATGATAAATGTTTCCAACTGATCATTCAAATGGTGAGCAGTTACTAAAAATTCCAGATTTTCCTGTTCCTGAATTTGTTTAAAGAAATTATATCGTAGTTCTCTCGCCCAAAGCTGAATGGAATTTTCCGGTTTTTGATCTTTTTCGGAAACTTCATATAAATGAAATTTAATATCATTCTTTTTGCAAAAATCCTGAACTACTTTTTGATCTAAATCAGAATCTTCCTCACGAAGATGATAATTGATATGCGCAACCTGAAATTTATATCCCGAATCTCGTAATTCATTAAACAGATACGCCAAAACCATAGAATCGGCACCGCCGCTCACCGCCAAAAGAAAGGTTTCATTTTCTGTTTGGTGAATAAGATTCTGTAATTGATTTTTAAAACTTAATTTTTTCAACATCTATGTTGAGAATTTCTTTGTGCAAAGATAATCCATATAATTAAAATGAATTTTGTTACCTTTGGTCGTCTAAAAATGATTATTTATGAAATTTTTAAAAATGTTAGCAGTTTCTGCAATGGCGCTGGGAATGACGTCTTGTATCAGCAAAAAGCAATATGACGCATTGAGCTCAAACTACAAGCAATGTATTGAAAATGTGGGCGAAAGACAAAGAGAAATTCAGGATCTGAGATCTCAGAATTCATCTTTAACAAGTGAGAATAATTTACTTAAAAGTCAACATGATGCTTTAAAATCTTCACTTGATGCTTGTTTATCAAACACAGGGAAAAGTTCTGCAAATATTGATAAGTTAGTGGGAGAGATCAATTCTTCTAATTCTTATATCAAGCAGTTAATTTCAAGCAATGCTAAAAACGACAGCTTGAACTTGGCTTTATCAAACAAACTAAAAAGATCTTTGGATAACGTAGCTGACGGTGATGTTCAGGTAAAAGTATTGAAAGGAGTGGTAATGATTTCTCTTTCAGACAAAATGTTGTACAAAACAGGCGATTATAACGTTTTACCTGCAGCTCAGGAAGTGCTAGGAAAAGTTGCTAAAGTAATTAACGATTACGATAAATATTCTGTATTGATTGAAGGTAATACAGATAACGTAGCATTGGCTTCTGCCACTTTACCAAAAGACAACTGGGATCTTTCTGCATTGAGAGGTACTGCGGTGGCTAAGGTTTTACAGTCTCAATTCGGTGTAGATCCTGCAAGAATTACAGCGGGTGGACGTTCTGAATACAATCCTAAAGCGACAAACATGAGTGTTTCCGGAAGAGCTGAAAACAGAAGAACAGAAATCATCATTATGCCTAAATTGGATGAGTTCATGAAATTAATGGATATTACTCCCAAGAAATAAGGAAAACTCTTTTTCTATATATATAAAATCCCGAAGCGATTCGGGATTTTTTTTAATCAAATTAATTCTTCTTTTTTCAATAATGAAATAATTCGCTGAAAAAATGAATTGGATATTCCTGGCTTAGTTTTTTTCAAAGAAGAACTGAGCTTATCTTTCGGTGAGATGCTCTTTTGATACTCTTTTTTAATTTGTTTTTCCCCGGCATTCATTTTATTTTTGTTTAGTGTTCTTACCCTTCTTTGCAAATGTATAACTATATGGAGTGCGAAAACATCCGTATTTTTACGGTAATTACCATGCAGATTTTTTATCAGTTGGAGTAATGATTTTTCCGCTCTATTTGCTTATATTTAAGTAAATTTGAACGATTAAAATTTGAAGAATGAGCTTTTTTGAAGAGAAGAATCCCGAAATGGACAGGTATTTGGAAACACACGCTTCCTCGGAGCCTGAAATTCTTAGAAAACTGAGAAGGGAAACTTACCAGAAAACAACGCAGCCACACATGATTTCCGGGTATCAGCAGGGAAGATTATTAACCATAATTTCTCAAATGATGCAGCCGAAAAATATCCTGGAAATAGGAACTTTTACAGGATATGCTACACTTTGTCTGAGTGCAGGTTTAGCAAAGGACGGAAAAATTACTACGTTAGATGTAAATGAAGATTTAGCGTATCTTCCTAAAAAATATTTTGCTGAAAGTGAATATTCAAATCAGATTGATTTTAAACTTCAGGATGCTAAAGAGTTTTTGAAGGAAACAGATGAATTTTTTGATTTGGTTTTCATCGATGCTGATAAAGAAAATTATGCAGAATATTTCAAATTAATAAAACCAAGAACAAAATCGGGTTCAGTAGTGATGTTTGATAATGTTCTCTGGTATGGAAAAGTGTTGGAAGAAAACCCAAAGCAGAAGTCTACACAGGTTATTAAGGGGCTCAATGATTTGATCGCCAAAGACGCTGATTTTGAAAATCTTATTTTACCTTTGCGTGACGGACTGAATTTTCTGAGAAGAAAGTAAGTAAAAGATTAAAGAATTCAGAGATTTAGAAATTAAAAAGCATGTGATTTTCTTAATTCCTAAATTTCTTAATCTCTAAATTTATAAGATGAATAAAGGAATTTGTATTGTTACAGTGGCTCCCGTGCGTGCAGAAGGTTCTGACAGAGCAGAAATTGTTACGGAAATATTGTTCGGCGAAAGTGCAGATATTTTGGAAGTGAATAAAAACTGGACCAAAATAAAAATGCATTACGATGGCTATGAAGGTTGGATGGATACGAAACAATTAAAACCTGTAACAGACGAAGATCTGGCAAAGCGAAAAGTTACGGTTGTCACGGAAGATTTCGCTTCTGTAATAATGAATGATGGAAAAACACTGCTTTCGATGGGTTCGGAAGTAGAATTTCCTGTGGTGGCTTCACGAAGAAGTCACGATGTGCGTGAAAGTATCGCTATGACAGCAAAAGAGTTTTTAAATGTCCCTTATTTGTGGGGCGGAAAAAGTTTCTTTGCAGTCGACTGCTCGGGGTTTACACAATTGGTTTACAAAGTTCATAATATAAAATTACCAAGAGATACATCTCAACAAATTGAGGTCGGTGAATCTTTAAGTTTTGTGGAAGAAAGTCAGCTGGGTGATTTGGCTTTTTTTGAAAATCCTGAAGGCAAAATTATCCATGTTGGAATTATGCTTGACAACCAAAAGATCATTCATGCTTCCGGGAAAGTAAGAATTGACACACTCGATTCTACAGGAATTTTTAATAAAGAACTGAATAAACACACACATAAATTAAGAGTTATTAAAAGTATAATTTAAATAAAAACCCAATTTGAAATGGAAAATATTCTCTTTGCAATTTTTGATATTTTTAATTTTGGATTGCTTGTTTTTTTGTGGTGGTTTACAGTAAAACATTATAAAACTCTGCCTCAGACCATTCCTGTTCATTTTGATTTTGACGGCAAAGCAGACAATTTCGGAAGTAAGAAATATTTTTTTCTGATGCCTGTTTTGGGAACTGCATTTTTTATACTTTTTGCTTATGTCGTACGAGATCCTGAATCTGCTAATTTTCCCGTAAAAATTATACCTGAAAACAAATGGATACAGTTTCTTATCATGAATATCTTTATCAGATGGATTTATACTTTACTGATGATGATTTTCCTGAATACTCAGGATTATATGTTCAGATATTCATTTGATGAAAATGTAAAACCAAAGATTAAAATGACAACAGCAATTTTATCAGTTTTAGTAAGTGTAATGGCTGTTTTTATAATTACTGCACAATTTAAATGATTAAAGCGAAAATCATTAATGATAAAAAATAATATTTCAATTAATAACCAATGAAAAAAACTCTACTAGAAATTACACAAACAAAAAATGGAAACTTGTCCGAAGTATTAGTCAACTGGAAAAATTATGATGAAGAAGAAGTCATTCTTTCGTTGTCTGAATTAAAAAAGAGAAATGTTCCAATTAACGAACAGATGGAAAATATTCTTTCTGAATTTACTCAAAGTAAAGGAAAAACGATCTCAGAAATTGAAAATGGTTTTTTTCAAAGCAAAGGAGTAAAAGATTACACCGAATATTATAATTCTAAGATTAATATTTTAGAAAAAAGCGATGAAGACAAATTACATGCAGAAAGACAAAGAAGAAACGCTATTGCCATGTTAGAGCAAATGGATAAAAAACAAGCTAGCAAAGATGTTTTATATGGCGGGTTATGGTTTGCTGGTGGCTTAATTGTTACTTTGGTTTCTTTAAGCAGCGGCAGTGGTGGTGTTATCGCTTATGGTGCTGTAATTTTTGGCGGAATTCAGTTTTTTAGAGGTATAATGAAAAGCTAACATATGTCTTTCCTGTATAACATATTCGTCAGTTTGCTTATCTTCGGGATGAAGGTTTTCTCGCTGTTTAATGATAAAACTAAAAAAGGCGTTGAAGGACGAAAAGAATCTTTACAAAAAGTAAAATCTGCTTTCTCTACATCTGATAAAGTGATTTGGATGCATGCTGCAAGTTTGGGTGAATATGAACAGGGATCACCGGTTTTAGAGCAGTTAAAAGAGAGATTTCCTACCCATAAAATTTTGATTACTTTCTTTTCTCCCTCGGGGTATGAGAATGTTGTTAAAAAGAAAAATATAGCAGATGTAATCTGTTATTTATCTTTCGATAAAAAATCAATTGTAAAAGAATTTGTGTCGCACTTTACGGTTGAACTATTTTTTACGGTGAAGTATGATTATTGGTATCATCTTTTGAAGGAATTAAAAAATAAAGGAGCCAAAACGTATGTGATTTCGGCCTTGTTTTATGAAAGGCAATCTTTCTTTACTTCTTACGGAAAATGGTTTGTAAAACAATTGCAGAATAATGTCGACTGGTTTTTTCATCAGACTGAAATGTCTTTTGCTTTGGCTAAAAGTGTCGGTTTAACGAAATCTTCTGTAACCGGAGATACAAGATTTGATCGGGTAAAACAATTAAGAAATCGTAATAATCATATAGATTTTATCAGTGATTTTGTAGACGGAAAACAAACGGTTGTATTTGGGAGTTCCTGGAAGTCGGAAGAGATTATTTTAAATGAAATTTTTGCAGCAAATCCCTACGCAAAACTGATCGTTGCTCCCCACGATTTAAAAAGAGTCAATGGATTAAAAGAAATGTTTCCTGATGCCGTTTTGTATAGTGAAATTCAAAGTGTAGAAAAGCCACTTGAACAATATCAGATGTTAATTATTGACAGTATTGGCTTGCTGTCGAAACTATATTCTTATGCAGATATTGCGGTTGTAGGCGGAGGTTTTCATGATGCCGGATTGCATAATATTCTGGAAGCTGCGACTTTTGGAGTGCCTGTTATTTTCGGGAACCATTACAGAAAAAACCCGGAAGCTGATGAGTTAATTTTGGCTGACGGAGGAAGATCGTTTGAGAAAGAAGGAATTGCAACAGACTTTATTCTGTTTCTTTTAAATAATAACGAAACTTTACAGTCAATGTCTGAGAATGCGGAGAAATTTGTGTCCAATAAACCAAATTCTACAGAACTGATTATCAGAAAAATGTTATCGTAAAAACCCCTGATTCTTTATGTCTTTTATGATTAAATCAAAGTGATCGGGAATTTTATCGCTTGTAAGCCAGTTGAAATCAATTCCGTTATTGATGAAAAGTTTTTCAAGATAATGATTTTGATGAATTTTTTCTTCCAGGCTTTCTAAGTGTTCATCAATTTCCATCCAATAATCTACATCTAATTTTTTAGTTAATAGTAAAGATTTTACGGTTTTGTTGATTAGATAAAGATACAGTTTATACACATTGTCAAATCTTTGTCTGGAAAGATCATCATTAAACTCTAAAATTTTATTAATCAGCAATATATTAAGTGAAACTTCCCCGAATTTGTCTGTTGTAATTTTTACATGTTCTGTAATTTCAGCACTTATTTTTCGGATAATTCCCAGATAATATTTTTGATTTCCAATATATTTTGAAGCAAGCAAAACTTTTTCAGATACAATTTCTTCCATTGAATCTCTTTTATTATCTGTTGTTTCAGGATCAATTAATTCAAAATACAGTTTTTTTGATAAAAGCTTATCCTTTTTCAGCAAACGGAAAATCAGACGGTCTTTTTCTATGGAAGAAAAATTGCTTAAAGCTGCCTTAAATTCTTTCGAGTACTCCATTAATTAAATATTTTTGAATATTTTAAAAATCCATTCAATGCCCAGTTTGCCGTGTAATATAAAGATTTTACGGTAGAAAAATTCATGAAATCTTTATAAACTAAATATTGGTCTTTAATAATATTTTTTTTGTTTCTGGAAACACTGTTTTCCCGCATTCTGTATTTTGCCATCGTCTTTTTTACAGGATATCCTTTAGGAATTACCTTCAAGAGATTCAGCCACATGACGTGATCCTCACGCTTGCTTTTTACGGGAAATAAAAATTTTCCGACTCTTTTTGTATCGTAAATGGTAGAAACCGGAGCAAGCCTGCAGGTTTTAAGCAAATTAGAAAAAGTAACGATTTTATCGGCTTCAAAATCTTTTAAAATTGGTTCCATTGTATGTTCATCACATCTTGAATAATTGCAATAAGCTAATTCTGCATTATTTTCCTGTAAGAAGTTAACCATCGTTTCCAAATATTCCGGATACCAAAGATCATCAGAATCAAGGAAAGCAATATATCTGCCCTGAGATCTTTCAAGACTTTTGTTTCGGGCGTTTCCCGCGCCTCCGTTTTGCTCGAGAATCTGTAATTTTATTCTAGGATCATTGTATTTCTTAATGATTTCAGCAGTATTGTCTTTGGAACGGTCGTCGGAAATCAGCCATTCCCAGTTTTCGTAGGTTTGGTTTAAAACAGACTGTATTGTTTCCTCGATAAATTCTGCGGAGTTGTAAGAAGGAGTGATAATAGAAACAAGGTCTTTCATTCGTGTTTACTTTTTTCAAAATTATAAAAACTTTTTTTCATATAAATGCCACGAACTGACACCGACAGCAATCACTACCAGCATGCAGACAAATGTCATAACAAAAGGGTTGTAATCTTCAAACAATCCTAATGTCTGAAAAGTCCGGATAATAGGGAAATGGAAGATGTAAATTCCGTACGTGAAATCTCCGTATTTTCCGAAATTATTCAAAAACTTGAAAGAATAAGCGATGTACAATGTAATGATGCCGATCATCATGGGAGAAAATAATTGAATATTGATTACTAAATCAATCCAAACGGTAGCGATGGCAACGATGAAAAGAAGGTGCTTATGTTTTATAAATTGATCAAAGTTAAAATAAATAAGCATTCCGGGAATAAAATAGGATAATGTACCGGGAAGCTGTTTTGCAAGTGAAATTTTATTTTGCAATTCGAAATAATTAAGATAGGCAAGCGATAAAAAATACAGGATAATTAAACTGATATTTCTGTATTTATTGTTCTTCCCAAAAAGTAAGAATAATAAAGGAACGCAGAAATAATAGCACATTTCTATCTTTAATGTCCAAAGAGCTCCATTTACCGCCTGATTTCCAAAAACTCCGGGAAGCCATGGTGCTTTGAAATTTAAAAATATAGAATTCCAGAAAAGATATTTGTAGACCTGAGTATTTTGGAAATATTCAGAAAAAGAAAATGTGCTTACCAAGCTTAATAAAATAGCGCAAAGAAAAACCACTAAAAGATAAGCAGGAACAATTCTTTTGATTCTTTTTTTTAAATAACTTTTTAAGCTGGAAGATCGGTCGTAACTTCTTGCGATAAGAAATCCACTGACAACAAAAAAGCCAAAAACTGCAATTTCTATGGGACTCTTTTCAAAGATTTTAAGATCTTTTGAAGCACTTAAGGCTCCTAAATGTCCCACGAAAACAATAAAGGCGAGGAGAACACGTAAAAAGTCAAAATTATTTTTCGTAATGTCTTGCATTTGCATTTTGTTTGTGCAAAAATAGTTTTTTTCGCAGAATAGCGGTTATTTACGTTCATGAATGTTTGTTAAATAAAGGTAAATACGGAATCGGATATAGTCAATAAGCAGTAAATATTAAATTTTAATAATATTTTTTTAAAAAAATTGTAGAATAATATAAATAAATCATAATTTTAGCGCTTGAAAAATTTGATATATGAAGAAATTAGCATTATTATTTGCAGGTTTATCATTATTTGTGGCGACGGGATGTAATGACGACGATGAAGTAGTTGTAGAAGCACCAATTGTAGGTGTTTGGCAGCCGATTAAAAAAGTGGTAACAGTAGTTGCAATAGACGAAGACCCTGTTTCAGATGGAATTTCTTTTGATACAGACTGTCAGAAAACTTCAAGATGGACGTTCATTAATGAAACCACTGGAAAAAGAACAGACGTGGGGGATGGTTCTACACCAGGAACTTGTACTCCGACTTTCGACCGAAATTTTACATATACATATGATAAAACAAGCAAAGCGATTCAGGTAAAATATCAGGGAATAGTAGAGCCGGCAACAGGAAAAGTAATCTCGGTTAGTGAAACTTCATTGAATATTATGTTTGAAGATAAAACAGATCCTACCGAATTTCATTCTGAAACTTTTACACTTAAAAGAATTCAGTAACACATTCTGAATAATCAATACAATATATAAATCTCATCTTAGGATGGGATTTTTTATTTCATATATTTAATTTAAAATTAAATTTCCATTTCTTTTAAATTCATTATTTTTGTGAAAATTAGAATTGAAATTAAAAATTCTAACATCTAACATCTAATATCTATAAAAAAGTGTTTTACGATCATCAGCAGATAGAAAAAAAGTGGCAGAAATACTGGGAAGACAATCAAACGTATAAAACTTCCAATAACACAGACAAACCGAAATTTTATGTTCTCGATATGTTTCCGTATCCTTCAGGTGCAGGGCTTCACGTAGGTCACCCGCTGGGATATATTGCATCAGATATTTATGCGAGATACAAAAGACATCAGGGTTTCAATGTGCTTCATCCGGTTGGCTACGACAGTTTCGGACTTCCTGCTGAGCAGTATGCAATTCAGACAGGAACACATCCTGCGATTACAACTGAGCAAAACATTACAAGATACGAAGAGCAGCTAAGAAAAATTGGTTTCTCTTTCGACTGGAGCAGAGAAGTAAGAACTTCCGATGCTTCTTATTATAAATGGACACAATGGATTTTCATTGAATTGTTTCATTCCTGGTATAATAAAAATACAGACAAGGCAGAATCTATTTCAACTTTAATTCAGCACTTTGAAGAAAAAGGAACAGAAGGATTAAATGCCAATCAAAATGACGAATTACATTTTACTTCAGAAGAATGGAAAACTGCTTCTGAAATGGATAAGGAAGATATTCTTTTAAATTACCGCTTAGCATACAGAGCGGAAACAACGGTGAACTGGTGTCCTGCTTTAGGAACAGTTCTGGCAAACGACGAAGTAAAAGACGGAAAATCTGAAAGAGGAGGTTTCCCTGTTTTTCAGAAGAAAATGATGCAGTGGAGCATGAGAATTTCTGCATATTCCGAAAGATTATTGCAAGGTTTAAAAACATTGGACTGGCCTCAGCCTTTGAAAGATTCTCAGGAGTATTGGATTGGAAAATCTCAGGGAGCGCAGGTGAAATTTAATGTGGATGGTCATAACGAAATCGTTGAGGTTTTCACAACGAGACCTGACACTATTTTTGGGGCAACTTTTATGGTACTAGCTCCGGAAAATCCTTTAGTGGAAACAATTACTACAGCCGAACAAAAAGCTGAGGTAGACAGCTATATTGAAGAAACTTCCAAGAAAACCGAAAGAGACAGAATGTCTGACGTGAAAAACGTTTCAGGTGCTTTCACAGGGAGTTATGCGGTTAATCCTTTCAGCAATGAAAAGATGCCGATTTATATTTCAGATTATGTATTGATGGGTTACGGAACGGGAGCTGTAATGGCTGTTCCTGCACATGATGAGCGTGATCACAGGTTTGCGAAGAAATTTAATTTAGAAATTAAAAAAGTTGTAGAAACAGAAGAAGACGTTCAGGAAAAATCTTTTGATTCTAAAACAAGTACTTGCGTAAATTCTGATTTCTTAAACGGATTTACTTACGATGAAGCGAAAGCATTAATTATTACTGCGATTGAGAAAAAAGGAATTGGTCAGGGAACAACAAATTACAGACAGCGTGATGCGATTTTTTCAAGACAACGTTATTGGGGCGAGCCGGTTCCTATATATTATAAGGATGGAATGCCATACACGTTGCCAACTTCCGCTTTGCCATTGGAACTTCCTGAAGTTGAAAAATATTTGCCAACCGAAGATGGAGATCCGCCATTGGGAAACTCTAAAACGTTTGCTTGGGACGAGGCGAATCAAAAAGTTGTTGCGACAGATTTAATTAATGATAAAACGGTATTTCCTTTAGAATTATCTACAATGCCGGGTTGGGCGGGAAGCTCATGGTATTTCCTTAGATACATGGATCCTAATAATGGTGAGGTTTTTGCTGATAAAAAATTGTCAGATTATTGGGGACAGGTAGATTTATATATCGGAGGAAGCGAGCACGCAACCGGTCATTTATTATATTCCCGTTTTTGGAATATGTTCTTAAAAGACAGAGGATATATTACTCATGATGAACCTTTCCAAAAGTTGATCAATCAGGGGATGATTCTGGGGATGAGTGCTTATGTATATAGAATTGATGGGACTAATCAATATGTGTCTAAAAATTTAGCAAGTGAATATAAGACTCAGCAAATTCATATTGATGTATCATTATTAAAAGGAACATCAGATGAATTGGATACTGAAGCTTTCAAATCTTGGAGACCAGATTATGCAAACGCAGAATTTATTTTGGAAGACGGAAAATACATAACAGACCGTGAAGTAGAAAAAATGTCTAAGTCTAAATACAATGTTGTAAATCCTGATGATATCTGTGAAGAATACGGAGCTGATGGGTTGAGATTGTATGAAATGTTCTTAGGTCCATTAGAACAATCAAAGCCTTGGAACACTCAAGGTTTGAGTGGAGTTTACGGTTTCCTGAAAAAATTCTGGAATTTATATTTCAATGGTGAGGTTTTTGAAGTGTCAGAAGAAGAGCCGACGAAAGCAGAATATAAAGTGTTGCATACTTTAATAAAGAAAGTAGTTTATGACATCGAAAACTTTTCTTTTAATACATCTGTATCATCATTTATGATTGCTGTAAATGAATTACAAAAAATAAAATGTAACAAACGCAATATTTTAGAACCGTTAGCCGTTATCATTTCTCCATATGCGCCACACATCTGTGAAGAGCTGTGGAGTTTATTAGGACATAATATGTCTATTGAATTCGAGAAATTCCCTTTATTGAACGAGGATTATCTGGTAGAAGACGAAATATTGTATCCTGTAAGCGTAAATGGTAAAATGAAGTTTAAGATTTCGCTTTCTGCACAGTTTTCTGCAAAAGAAGTGGAAGAATTAGTGCTTCAGGATGAGAAAATGGTACAGATTTTAGAAGGGAACGCACCGAAAAAAATCATTGTAGTGCCTCACAGAATCGTGAATATAGTAATTTAAATAAAAATTAACATTGGTAATTTTAAAAAAATCAACGGGTAATTTTTTTGATTTTTTAACGTAATTGGTAAAATTGAAGAAAATTTTTAAAAATTTGAAAAATAATTATAATATCGAAATTGTATTAAATTTTCTTTACCAAAAAAAAGCAAAATGTTTATTTAAGACTCTTGCATTTTAATTAATTTTGCCTTTAATTTACACCCTGTAAAATTTTAAAACAATATAATTTAGTTAAATATGGAAATGAATGTTTCAAAAAATGATGAGCAAGTAATTGCTAGAAAGGCGGGAGGTCTAAACCCTGCTATAATTATTCCTATTCTATTAGTTATAGGAATTTGTATTTGGTTATTCGTATTGGGTAACCCAGGTAATTTTAAAGCTGATCCTAGGCTAACAGGAGGTTCAGTAGCTTTTGCAGATGTAGAAGGAAAAGATTTACATCCTGAAGGTTTCATGGGAATGATCTACATGGGAGGTATTATTGTACCATTATTGGTAACATTCATGATTACTGTAATCGTTTTCTCAATTGAAAGATATTTCGTTTTAGGGAAAGCATCAGGGGCAGGAAACGTTGACAACTTCGTTGTAACTATCAGAGGTTTGTTAAATCAAAACAAAGTTGATGAGGCTTTAGAAGAATGCGACAGACAACAAGGTTCTGTTGGTAACGTAGTAAAAGAAGGTCTTACTACATACAAAGCTTTATCTCACGATACAACTCTTAACAAAGAGCAAAAAATGGTAGCGCTTAACAAAGCGATTGAAGAGGCTACTACTCTTGAGATGCCAATGTTAGAGAAAAACATGATGATTCTTTCTACATTAGGTACAGTTGCAACATTGGTAGCACTATTAGGTACTGTAATTGGTATGATTAGAGCGTTCTTCGCTTTAGGAGCTAGTGGTGGTACACCTGATGCTGCTGCATTATCAATCGGTATTTCTGAAGCATTGATTAATACTGCATTAGGTATTGGTACTTCAGCTGTAGCAATTATCCTTTATAACTTCTTTACTTCTAAAATTGACGGATTGACTTATAAGATCGATGAGATCGCAATGAGCATTCAGCAGTCTTTTGCAGAATTTCACTAAGAATTAAAGTGAATCTGTGTTTTTACACAAAAAGAAGTTTATAAATTAATTAGATAATAAATAATGGCGAGAATAAAACCAAAAAGACATGGGGTAGTTACGGATATGACCGCAATGTGCGACGTTACGTTCCTACTGCTTACATTCTTTATCATGACCACTCAGTTCAAGAAGCCTGATGTGGAGCAGATCAAACCGCCATCTTCAATCTCAGAGAAATTACTTCCTGATGCGAGCTTAATGACTATTAATGCTACACCAGATGGAAAATTTTATTTCCAGCCGGTAGAAAACGCAACAGAAAGATTAGAGCTTTTAGATAATATGGGAAAAAAGTATGGTATTACTTTTGACAATAATCAAAAAGCTGCTTTTCAAAGAGTTCAGACAATTGGGGTTCCTATGAATCAACTTAGAAGCTATCTTTCTATGTCTGAAGATGAGCAGAAGAATTTTAAAAGTCCAAAAGGTATTCCTATGGACAGTACAGATAAGCAGTTAGTAGACTGGGTAAAAGAAAGTTTAAACGTAAATCCTGAATACAAGTTAGCGATTAAAGGAGACGTTACAACTGAATATCCGAAGGTTAAAAGCTTATTTGAGGGTTTAAGAGATATTGATTTTCTTAAATTTTGGTTGATAACGTCACAAGAAGGTAAACCTAACGAATAACAAGAGAAGAAATGGCAGAAGTACAGGTACAGGAAAAAGGCGGCAAAGGCGGCAAGGTACGGTCCAAGAAGAATAATCCCCGAGTTGATATGACTCCGATGGTGGATTTGAATTTCTTGCTATTGATGTTCTTTATGTTTACGTCAACGTTTAGCAAACCGAATGTGATGGATTTAGGTCTTCCGGGAAAACCAAAACCGAATGACCCGATTCCTGAAAAGACAGAAATCAAGCTTTCTAATTCAATTTCTCTATTATTAGGAAAAAACAATAGAATTTTTTGGCATCAAGAAGATAATACATCTTTAAATGACGAAAATTTGAAAGAAACATCTTTTGATAGAGAAGGAATAAGAAAGATTATTGAGCAAGCAAAAGCAGGTGCGGCAGATAAAGACAAGTTTACTGTTATTATCAAGCCTACTGACGATGCAGTATATAAAAACTTTGTAGATATTCTTGATGAGATGGCTATTACCAAAAGCGAAAGATACGGTGTTACCGATGTTAAGCCTTGGGAAAAAGCAATCTATGAAAGAAAAATAGGGAATTCGGCTGCTGCCGCACCTGCAACAAAGTAATTTAATTATTAAATTTGCAATACAATGGCAGATGAAAATGTTTACAGTCGAAATCTTACATTAGATGAGATTGTATTTGAAAATAGAAATAAAGAATATGGTGCATATGATATCAGACATCAGTATCCTAGATTACTGACCAAGTCTTTTATCATTGGTACTTCTATATTTTTATTGCTGGCTTTATCTCCTCTTATTTACTTAACGATTAAAAATCTTAATGCTGAAAAGCAAGTAGAAGTTAAGGCAGATCTGGTTGATATTATTCAGGAAGATAAAATTGTAGAACCACCTAAAGAAGAAGAACCGCCACCACCACCGCCACCAAAAGTGGAAGAGAAAATTGAAATTATTCAAAATGTGGTTCCAGAACCGGTAAAGGCTCCGAAAATTGAAACTCCGCCACCACCAATTTCTAAGCAATTAGAAACAACAACAGGTGTAGTGAACCAGGAAGGTGTAAAAGCTCCGGCTTACACACCGCCGCCGCCACCGCCATCAAGTGGTAAAGGTACTGCTGTTGAACTTAAACCTCAGGTAAGTGATACTCAGGTATATACGGAGGTAGAGCAAACTGCTGAATTCCCGGGAGGTATCAATGCATTTAGAAACAAAGTATCTAGTAACTTTGATGGTTCTGCGATGAATGGTGATGAAGGTACAGTAAAAACAGAAATCACTTTCGTAGTTGAAAGAGATGGAAGTATTACTGACGTTAAGGCAAACGGAAAGAATGCAGACTTCAATTCTGAAGCGATGAGAACTATCAAGTCTATTAAAAATAAATGGACTCCGGCTAAAATTAACGGACAATCTGTACGTTACCGATTCAGATTACCTTTAACAATGAATTTTGAAGGATAATAATATTTTATCTTTAAATAATAATTAAAAAAGAGAAGCTTATGCTTCTCTTTTTATTTTTTTTGGTATTTTTGTTATATGATGTTCAATTGGTTATCCCTGGTTGCAGGAATTTGTTACGTTGTTTTAGGTATCGTAATGATGATTTATAAATTCATCGAACCTATCTACGCTTACTCATTAGGAACTGTATTAATTCTTTATGGTATTTTTAGAATATGGAGAGTTATTTTTAAATTTAGAAATACTGAAGAAGATGAAGAATAGTAACAATCTCCTATTATTTTTCCTGGCTTTACTTATGGTAAACTGTTCAAAAAAGACAGAATCAAAAGATTCTTATAATAAAGGAGAAATGACCATTTTGACCGATGAATCATTTAAAAGTGTCACTGAGGCTTTAGCAGAAGGCTATATGATCAGTTATCCTGAAACTAAAATTAATGTTCAAACTAAAAAAGAAGATTTAGGATTTCTTGATTTGCTTAACAATAAAGCAAGACTTGTCGTGATGTCTAAAGAACTGTCTCCTGAAGAAATTAAAGCCTACGAATCTAAAGTAGATTTAAAATTTATTCCAGCAAAATTTGCAGCTGATGCAGTGGTTTTCTTTGTTCCTAAAGATTCTGAAAAATCCAGTATTACGATGGAAGAAATTAAGGAAGGATTACAATCTGAAGATAAAAATTTTGTCTTTGACGGTACTAATTCTAGTAACTTAAATTTTGTTGCTCAAAAGCTTAAAAAACAACCTAAAGTTCTTAAGTTTTCAGTTATTTCCGGCAGTACAAACGTTATTGAGGAACTAAATAAATATCCGAATAAAATCGGTGTCATAGGTTTAAATACAATTAGCCGACCATACGATAAAGAAACGGAGAAATTAAGAGACATGATCAAAATTCTTCCGATTATAAGTAATGGTAAATCTTATTTACCTGACTCTGATGGTCTAAGAGAAATGAAATATCCTTTTACAAGAGTTCTGTATTTCTTAGCCAATGAAGGCAATTTCAATATTGCTAGTGGTTTTATAAGATACTCATGTACTCACTTGGGGCAGAAGATTGTACAGAAAGAAGGTTTACAGCCTTACAACATCTATGGAAGAGAAGTTGAAATGCGTTAAAATATATTAAATTAATCCTTTAACCAAAATAAATATAGTATTTTGGTCTGATAATTGTCTATAATATACTCGAATTTAGATTAAGAAAATATAAAATGAAAGATATAATGAATATGAATGTAAAGAAGATTGCTTTTGGAGCGGCAGTGGTATTTTTTACCAACTTTGCCTTTGCGCAAACGGTACAGGATGGTATTAACAGTATTGACAGTGACAAATTTGCTCAGGCAAAAACCAATTTTACGAACATGATTGCTTCAGCGCCTACGGCTGAAAATTATTTTTACTTAGGAAATACATTTTTAAAACAAAGTGAGCCTGATTTTGCTTCAGCAACAGATAATTTTAACAAAGGTCTCGCTGCTGATAAAAAAAGTTATTTGAACCAGATTGGTTTAGCTGCTGTAAAACTTGGAAAAGGAGATAAAAATGCAGTTGCGGAAATTCAGAAGATTGTAACTGATTCTAGAGAAAAAGATGCAGAAGTTTTGTTCAGAGCTGCAGAAGCTTTAACATTATTTGAAAAAAATAATTCACCTGATTTGGCGATTCAATTTTTAAATAAAGCCATTGAAAGAGCTGAGAGAAAAGGTGTTCCTGCTTATTACTATTATACTCTTGGGGATGCTTACAGACTAAAAAGAATTCCCGGAGATGCAATGTCAGCATATGACAAAGCACTTCCTTTAGCTAAAAATAAAGCTTCGGTATATACAAGAATTGGTACTTTGTGGATGGCTGCTCAACAATGGCAACAAGCCAAAACGAGCATAGAAAAAGCAATTGCTACAGATCCTTCTTATGCACCGGCTTATAAAGCAATGGCTGCTTATGACATCAGATATCAACAAAATGCCAAGGCAACTCAAGATCTTATCAACTATACAAAATATGCTGATGAAGATCCATATACACAATTAGAAATTTCTAAATTATATTTTACCAACGAAGATTATGCAAACTCTAAGCAGGTTTTAGATAAGATCTTTGATAAAATTAATGATCCGATTAAATTCAAATTAAGAGCTTACCAAGCTTATGCTGATGGAAATTATGCCGAAGCAAAACAAAATTTGGATAGCTTTACTTCTAAAGCAGAGCAGACAAGATTATTGCCTGCTGACCAAGGTTTACAAGGTCTGATCGCTGCAGGTTTAGCTAAAACTGAAAAAGATGCTGCTAAAAAAGCGGCTCTAATGGCTGAAGCACAACAAAAAATAGCGATTGCTAAAAGTGCGAAAGACGAAACGATGAAATGGGATATGGAATTGGCAAAAATCGCTGGTGGAGGAGCTTCTCAGGCTGATGTTGATGCAGGACCGACTAACCCTACAATCGAGGGATTGAAGAAGCAAGTGGCTGCAAATGCTCAGGATACAGATGCATTATTCAAGCTGGCAACTGCATATCAGGATGCTAAGAACTGGAATGGGGCAATTGCTACATGGCAGAAAATGAGTACAATTCTTCCTGATTGGGCACCTGCTTATTATAGTTTAGGATATTCTTACCAACAAGGTGGAAATAACGATGCTGCTAAAATTGCTTACGAAAAATATATCAGTACGGTAAAACCTGCTGAAGTGGAGGCAAACAAACAGACATTGGCGTACGCATATTTTGCAGTAGCCTATTTATCGAAAGATTCTGATGCTGCTAAAGCTAAAGATTATGTTGCAAAATCTGTTCAGTTAGATCCTACTTACCAGGATGCTGTAAAATTAAATGCAGAAATCAATAAGTAATTTAAAATTTAAATTATAGATATTAAAACTTCCCATTCGTAATGTTTGGGAAGTTTTTGTTTTAAATCTTATCTTTGGAAATATGAAAACAGATGTATTAGCTTTTGGAGCTCATCCTGACGATGTAGAGCTCGGATGTGGCGGAACAATTGCCAAATTAATTTCAGAAGGAAAAACATGTGTTATTGTTGATCTTACCAAAGGGGAACTTGGGACAAGAGGAACCGATGAAACAAGAAGAGTGGAAGCAGGTAATTCTGCAAAAATTCTTGGAGTAGCCTCCAGAGAAAATCTTGAAATGAAAGACGGCTTTCTTGAAAATTCTGAAGAATATCAAATGAGGATTGTAAAAATGATTCGCAGATACCGCCCGGAAATTGTCTTAGCGAACGCCATTGATGATAGACATCCAGATCATGCAAAAGGAGCGAAATTAGTATCAGATGCGTGCTTTTTGGCCGGACTGAGAAAAATTGAAACAGTTTTGGATGGAGAAAATCAGGAAGTGTGGAGACCGAAGCAAGTTTTTCATTATATCCAATGGAAAAATATCGAGCCGGAATTTGTAATTGATATATCAGAACACCTTGATAAAAAACTCGAAGCTTGTATGGCATTCAAAACTCAGTTTTATGATCCGACTTCTAAAGAGCCTGAAACCCCAATTACCTCAAAAGACTTTTATGAGAGCTTAACGTACAGAGCGCAAGATTTAGGTCGTTTATCAGGAGTTGCTTATGCTGAGGGGTTTACATCAGAAAAATTAATTGCTTTGAAAAATTTTGATGGAATTGTTTGGTAATTAAAAATTCTTTCCTATATTTGCACCACCAAAAACGGTGATTGTAGCTCAGTTGGTTAGAGCGCCGGATTGTGGTTCCGGAGGTCGGGGGTTCGAGACCCCTCATTCACCCACATTTAAACACATTTTCATATATTGAGAATGTGTTTTTTTATTTGTTTTAATTCAAGATTTGAAGCAAATTATTAATAATAATCAGGCATAAAAAAAGCACCTTTTTTCAGATGCTTGTGTTTTTAGATATTCTTTTTGATTAAACTTCGTCGTCAGAATCAATTGTAAATGATTTGCTTTTGAAGTCTTTGTCATGCTTTTCGGATATTACATCCTCACCCTTTTCGTTAATGATGAAATCTGTGGATTCATTAAACATCTCCTGAAAACTCTTAAAATCTTCCTTGTAAAGATAAATTTTGTGTTTCTCAAATGTAGCTTCTCCATTCTCTCCGAAATTTTTCTTACTTTCTGTAATCGTAAGATAATAATCTCCTGCTTTCGTCTCGCGCACATCAAAGAAATAAGTTCTTCTCCCTGCTTTTAACACCTTAGTGAAAATTTCATTTTCATGGCGTTCCTTGTATTCACTCATTGTTAGATATTTTTTTTAATCTTGTTAAGAACAAATATAAAAGTTTTCTTTTAATCACAAAATTTTTTTTATGATTTATTTAACATTTGTGAATAAATTTGCTATGCAGTTACAGAATTGGCAATTTCGGTTAGATTAATTATCTTATCTGCTCTCTGAGCGCTAGACTCTCTATGTGTGATGATTACGGATGTCGCATTACGTATTTTACGATCGATATTTTCCAGAATATTTTGTTCGGTTTCAGTATCCAGAGCAGACAAAGAATCATCAAAAATGATAATATTTGGGTTCTTTATTAAAGCTCTGGCAATACAAATTCGCTGCTTCTGACCTCCCGAAAGCATCACCCCGCGTTCGCCCACCATGGTATTGTACTGTTCTTTAAACTCAACAATGTTTTTATCGACGTCTGCAATTTTAGAATATTCAACAACTTTTGAGTGGGAAGGATTATCGATGGCAAAACCAATATTATTTTCAATAGAATCTGAGAAAAGATAGCTTTCCTGTGGGATATATCCGATAAAATTTCTGTAATTTGTTAAATTATGTTCTTTAAGATTTTTACCGTCAATTAAAATTTCACCTTCAGTCGGATCAATTAATCGACATAATAATAAAGCAATCGTAGACTTTCCACTTCCGGTTTTTCCCATAATGGCTAAAGATTCTCCTGCTTTCAGTTTAAAACTTAAATTATCTAAAGCTTTGATTCCCGTATTTGGATAAACGTATGATACATTTCTGAATTCGATATCACCTTTAATCTCATATGTATCAAAGTTTTTGTTCACAATATCAGATTTCTTATCCATGAATTCATTAATCCTCTGCATAGAAGCTTCCGCTCTTTGATTAACAGAAGTTACCCAACCTACCATTGAAAAAGGGAAAATCAGTGTATTGATATACATGAAGAAATCTGCAATTTTACCGATGCTTAATTCTCCGTTAATATATTTTTGTCCGCCAATTAGAATCACAGCAACATTCAATAATCCGATTACGAATATAATAATCGTGAAGAAGTACGCTTCAGTTTTTGCCAAATCAAGAGCTTTGTTCTGGTAATCGGTGACTTTTACGCTGTAATTTTTTTTAATATAATTTTCTCTTGCAAAAAATTTCACCACACGAATTCCTGAGAAACTATCCTGTACAAAAGTTGAAATCGCAGATTGGCTTTTTTGCATAATCTTCGATTTTTGATTAATAATCGAACTTACTTTATAAATGGCATATGATAAAATCGGAAGTGGCAATAATGTCCAAAGTGTCATCGATGCATCGGTTTTTATCATATAAATTGCGGTGATCACCACTAAGACGATCAAATTGGCAACATACATCACGCCAGGCCCTAAATACATTCTTACTGCTACGACATCTTCGCTTAGCCTGTTCATTAAATCTCCGATTGTTGTCTGCTTATAATCTGTTAAAGATAAATCCTGATAATGTCTGTAGATTTTATTTTTTAATTCATATTCAATTCTTCTTGATGCCACAATAATGGTCTGTCGCATCATAAAGGTGAAAAATCCGGTTAATAAAGAGCAGCCAACAATAATAGCAACATAAATTAAAACCTGATTGTTAAAACCCAGATTTCCATTTTTGGTAAGTTCGTCTACAGATTTTCCGACAAACTGAACTTTAAATATATTGAAAAAATTACTCGTGATGATGAATAGTACCCCCCAAAATAATAATATTTTGTGCTTCCAGAAATAGGGGTTTAGGGTTTTTAGCGCTTTCATAAAGTTTTACAAAATTACAAAAATGTGATCACATATAGAATTTCATCAATTTTAAATTTTGTATCTTTGCGCCCATAAAAAGCTCTTTGAATGTTAGGAAGACGACAAATCCGTGAAAAAGTAGTACAAACTGTGTATTCTTACGAACAGAATCCCATAAAGTTTGATGTTTTAGAGAAAAATATGTTTGCCGGGATAGAGAAAATCTATCATCTGTATATGTATCAGATTAATTTCTTGGTTTCTCTTAAACAACTGGCAGAAAACCAGATCGAGATAGGGAAAAACAAATATCTTAAGTCTGATTCTGATATTAATCCTAACCAAAAATTCATCAATAATCAAGTTTTAATTAAGCTGGAAGAAAATCCTGAGAGATTATTCTTTACAGGTCAGCACAAAGAATTGAAATGGGATCTTCATGATGATTTGTTGGTGAAAACTTTCCAGAGAATGTCTGCCGGGAAGCGTTATCAGGATTTTATGAAAGAAGAAGGATATTCTTTTGAGGAAGATCAGAAATTCATTGGTAAATTATTTTTAAGATATATTGCTGAAAATGATGATTTCCATGATTATCTTAGTGATAAAGAACTTTCCTGGTCGGATGATATTCACATTGCCAATTCTATGGTTCAGAAAACAATCGGTTTCTTAAAAGAAGATGAAGAAAGCAGAACTTTAATAAAAATGCTGAAAGATGAAGAAGATAAATCTTTCGCCATGAAATTATTGAGAAATACGCTGGACAGCTGGGAAAGTAACGAAAAGAAACTGCAGGAGAGATTAGAAAACTGGGATCTAGATAGAGTTTCTCTAATGGATAAAGTTATTTTATCATCTGCTATTGCTGAGCTGGACAATTTTCCTTTTACCCCTTCAAGAGTTATTATTAATGAATATATCGAGATTGCAAAAGTATTTGCGACAGATCGTTCCAATATTTTCATTAACGGGATTTTAGATAAATACTGTAAAGATTTAAACAGAATATAAAATATTTTAATATGAAAAAGACGTTATCAATTATCGCTTTATCAATTATAGGCTTAGGTCTGGTTTCTTGTAAAAAAGAAAATAAGGAAGCTGCTGCGGGTGCAGAAGTTGCTAATATTACAGATTCTACTGCCGGAGCTACAAACTTGGCTCCTGCTAATACTAGTGGTGGTGTTTCTGAAGAACCGGCTGCTGCTCCAGTTTCAAACCAACCTTTAACAACAATTGCTCTTTCTGAAAGCAACTTTGATTTTGGAAACATTAAAAAAGGAGATAAAGTACAGCACGTATATGAAGTAACGAATACAGGAACTAATCCTTTGGTAATTTCTGAAGTAAAGCCAGGATGCGGATGTACAGCGCCGGATTTTACTAAAGAACCAATTTTACCAGGTAAAAAAGGAAAAATTATATTACACTTCGATTCTTCAAATTTCGACGGAAACGTAAGCAAATTTGCAGACGTTTTTGCTAACGTAGAAAAAGCTCCTGTTAAATTAACATTCACTGCTAATATTCAACCATAGTATCATGAATTTATTATCAATTTTTTTACAAGCAACTCCGGGCGGAGGTTCGTCTCCTATGATGTTGATCATGATGGGAGTAATGTTGGTAGGTTTTTATTTTTTAATGATTTTACCTCAACAGAAAAAGCAGAAAAAAGAAAAAGCATTTGTGGAAAGCTTAAAAGTAGGAACAAGAGTTGTGCTTACTTCAGGTCTTCACGGGAGAATTGCTCAGGTTCAGGAGGATGGCTTCGTAATTGAAACATTATCAGGGAAATTGAAATTCGAGAAGGCTGCTGTTTCAAGAGAATTTACTGAAAGCCGTTTTGGTGATAAAGCTAAAACTACTGAAAAAACAGAAGACAAAAAAGAGATCGAAACTGAGAAAAAATAATTTTTTCAGTTTTTAAAATATTTCGTTTCGGCGGGGTGAGCAAAGCTCACCCCGTTATCTGAACCAAACAGGAATTATGAATTTTATTTTATAAATAAAAACAATTCTCAATATCGTAAAGGAATGATTGTTATT
>NZ_LMQN01000004.1:33419-102574 GCF_001425355.1 Chryseobacterium sp. Leaf405 | reverse complement strand
TTTCCTGTATGCTGAATAATTTCAATCTGACATGAACCTTTAAATTCTTTCCCGTCAATATAAATAAAACTGTAAACCTGGGGACTGTGTTTTTCTTCCGAGAACTGGCGGTATGTCTTCCCGGAAAAGTGTTTTGCCAACATTTCAGGATCGTTTAAAATGCCACCTAAAAAGGCGTTATTTTCTTCCATACTTGTGTGTTATTTTTGTAAATATATTAATAATTTTAATATTCACAACAAGATGATGTTTATTTCAGATAAAATTAACGTGTTTTAAATGTAGAAGAATTTTAATGTTACAGCAAATTTTAATCAGGATAATAATCAAAGTAAATATTATTAGTTAATCTCTCTAATCATTAGATAAGATGGAACTTCAAACGGTTTCATCTTTAGTTTTTCATGTATTCTGAAATTGAGACCTTCCAAGAAAGAAATTAACGGATTGTTTTGTAAAATCTCTATCCAATGACAATAAGAACGGGTTACAGAAAAACATTTTTGCCATAATGAGAGCCTTATCTCGTAATTATTATGCTCAGATAAAATGAAAAATGAAGACAGTTCAACAGCTTTTTTTCCATCCAGTATTTTGGGCTGATTAAAAGAACTTTTAATAATGGCATATCCAACAGGTTCATCATCAACAAAAACTGTAATCATTTGTGTACTGAGATCATTAAGTTCATTGATAGCATCTCTGCGGTTGAGTTGAGTTTTAATATAAATATCTAATTGATGGTGGTCGAGAATATCTTGGTACATCTCTTTTAATTGTATCTTTTTTAGATCAAAAAGTTGATCTATACTTTTTTCTGAACCTACAGTAAATTTTGATATAATATCCATTGATTTTTAATTTAAAACAAAGATAGGGTGTAGGAATAGATCGCTTACGGTACAGAAATGTAAAAAAGAATCGGTACAGTTAGTTTATAGTGAACGTCCAATTTTTTTAATGGCATCAAGACTTTTATCTGTAATTTGCTGAGAAAATACTGTTCTGAAGAATTTATCGTAAGAGTTTGTAAATGAGAATGTTGTTCCGGGAGTAAAAGTGATGCCAAATTTTTCACAGATAGTATTAAAAAATAGCATGTCGGTTTTTGGTGGTAGCTGAGTCCAAACGCTGTATCCGCCTTTTGGAATTGGAGTATAGGAATTTTCGGGAAAATATTCATTAAATTGATTAACAAGCTTAATTGCCTGATGTTCCAGATGATGTCGGAAAACACGCAAATGTCTGTCATAGCCGGATGTTGAAAGCAATTTTAATATAACTTCCTGATTCATTGGTGATACAGATCTGCCAAGAGAAAATTTCATTGTTTCTGCTTTTTCAAGATAACGGCCTGCGGAAAGCCAGCCTAAACGTATTCCAGGTGCAAGAGTTTTTGAAAATGAAGAAAAGGTAAGAACCAAACCAGTGTTATCGAAATTCTTTATATTCGAAGGTCTTGATCCGCTAAAATAAAGATCACCATAAATATCATTTTCAATGATCGGGATATCATGAAAAGATGCAATATTGTAGATTTCTTTTTTCTTTTCATCAGTCATTAATAGTCCTGTTGGGTTATGGAAATTAGGAGTTACAACAATTGCCTTAATGGTATTTTGAATGCAGGCTTTTTTGAGTGAATCTGTATCAAAACCAGTGTCACTTTTTACTGGAATTTCAATTGTCCGAAGACGCAGGTTGGCAATAACTTCAAGAACAGAAAATACACACGGACTTTCGACTGCAATAATATCGTTAGGGTTCGTAGTGACCGCCAGTGCAATATAAAGTGCCTGTAAAGCACCATCTGTAATTAATATTTCGTCTTGTTGTAAAGATGCGCCATGTAATGCAGAACGTTTGGAGAGCAATTCTCTGAGTTTTTCGCTTCCATTGGTAGGATAATATCGTAGAAGTGATGCTCCTTTCTCACGGATTATCTGTTGCATTGTCTTAAGAACCAGTTTTTGTGGTATCAGAAAATCAGAAGGTACTGCTGCATTTAGAGAAGTGATTTCAGTGTTCTGATTTCGGTAAGATGTAAGGTTTAAATTTTTTCGGAATACAGAATTTATCGGAACTAATGATGCGACAGGCATCGGTTCTTTTAATATTTTTTTCGTTTGAAGATTGACGGTAAAACCGGAACGTGGATTACTCTTTACCAATCCTTTAAAAACCAGATAATCATATCCGCTTTGTACAGAACTGATGCTCAGGCTGTAGTCTTTTTTTATTTTTCTTATTGAAGGTAGTTGATCTCCGGGTCTTAAAATTCCGTTATTAATATTTTCTTCAATTATGGAAGTGAATATAGAATATTTGTAATCTCTCATCATTAAATCAAAAAAAAACTGTACCGTACAAATTTACAATTTAATCAGCTGTACTTTTCTTTTTAATTTTCCTTAAAGATTTTTTATCAACCAAATATAAAATAAGTCCGACTGCGATAATTCCCAATCCAATAATGCTTTCTTTTGGATTATTAATAAAGGTAAAATATAAAATGTAAATGCTGAACAGCAGAAAAACAGTAGGGAAAATATAAAACAAATTAGACTTAAATATTTTCCGCTGATTTTTTTTAATAAAATACACTGTAGAAATCGCCAAACTTGCAAATAGCTGAAGAATAAAAGCGGTATACACAAAAATCTCTTTAAAACTTCCCGACAGAATAATAATCGTTGCAATTACAGCATGGGCAAAAATGGCACGAACAGGAATTCCTTTTTTATTGTTAACTGATAACGATTTCCATAGTCGATTTTCTTTCGCAAAAGCCTGAGTCAGCCTCGAACCAACCCAAAGATAACCGCTGATGGTCGCCACCAGCTGTAAAGCAATAAAAACATTAACAACCTTTCCGAATGAAATTCCCAACATATTATTGGCGGCTTCACCCATTACATCTTCCTTTCCGGCTAATTGATGAACTGGAGCGTGTTTCAACATAATATAATTAATCAAAACATAGCAAACCGTCACGAAAACCGTTCCTATAATTAATGATTTTGGAAGATTTTTATGGACATTATCGATTTCTCCTGCAATATAAGAAGCAGAATTCCATCCTGTGTAAGAATATGTTACAAAAACTAGGGAGGTTGCAAAAGCAGGGAGCATGATTTCTTTTCCCCAGGAATTTCCAAAATTCAGACTGTTTCCGATAGAATTCGGTTCAGAAAGGACAACGCCTAAAATAATCAAAATAATAATAAATGCTATTTTAATGAAAGTAAAAAAGTTATGAAATCGGCTCGAACCTTTTAAACTAAAAGACAAAGAAATTGCCACCAGAAAAATTATGGCAATCGAAAAAGGAATTCCAAAAGTAAAATCAAAAACGGAAAGATATTTTGACATTGCCAGTGCTGCCAGCGCAACAGGTGACGAAAATCCGATAATCAAGGAAATCCAGCTTACCAGATATCCTAAAATCGGGTGGTAGGTTTCTTTTAAATAAATATAATCGCCGCCGTTTCCTTTAAAATTAACGCCTAATTCAGCGTAACAAAACGCCCCGAACAATGCTAAAATTCCGCCAATTCCCCAAAGCAGAAAAATGCTGTAGGTATTGGTAATATCTACCAACTGAAATCCCAGTGTCGTAAAAATTCCCGTTCCGATCATATTGGAAACAACGATAGCGACGGCGGTTTTCCAACCGATTTTATGTTCAGGTGTATTCATCTAAATAATAATGTTGATAAATTTTGTTCTTTTCAGTTTTTAAGAAATGAAATTAATTAAAAATTAAAATTCACTCTTCCAAAGAAATAACTTCCCAAAGTTCCCATTTGCACAGGCGCATATTTGAAAACTCCGTAATAAGAATTTTCATAAATCTGCAAATCCGGGAAAACATCGAAAGCATTATTGGCGCCGATGGTAAGGTTAATGTTTTTCGTAATATCATATCCTACACTAATATCCGTAACCAATTTTGGAGCAAATTCCTGAACACCACCAAACGGATAACCGTCTCTAATCACTTTTCCGAAATAGGTATTTCTCACCATAAAACTAAACTTGTCAATGCTATAATTTAAGCCCAAAGTTGCTTTAGTTTTTGGCGAAAGCGTTTCGATGATATTGATCTGATCCGGTCCAAAAAATTCGTTCTGCGGCGTTCCCAAATTCTCTGGAAAATGGAAATCTGTAATTTTTGTTTCTGTGTAATTTCCGGCTAGATTAATATTCAAATTTCCGCCACCTATTTTCCAGTCATAGGTTATAACCAAATCAACCCCTTTGGTTTCCGTATCGATAGCATTGGCGAAAAACCTCCCACTTTCTACACCATATTCTTCCAATCTTGGGTCGGTAATATTGCTGGTAATAACAATTCTGTCTTTAACTTTAATGAAATATCCGTCTAATGTGATGAAAAGCCTGTTGGCTGGTTTTAACGTAAATCCGACACTTCCATTAACTGAAGTTTCCTGTTTCAGTTTATCAAAACCTAATGCCTGTGCAGCGGCGCTGTCGTTGGTGAAAATACCTTTAGTAACGATTCCTGAACCTGAAGTAGAAATATCGGCGTAAGAATTATTAAAATATTGCTGTTGTAAAGATGGCGCTCTGAAACCTGTTCCTACCGCTCCGCGAATCGCATAATTTTTAATAAATTCATAACGTAAAGCTAATTTTCCGTTCAGGGTACTTCCAAAATCTGAATAATTTTCAAACCTTCCGGCTAAATCTACATTAAATTTTTTATCTAAATCATAAGAAATATCAGCATAAATGGCCGTTGAGTTTCTTGATTTTTTCAAAGCATTATCAGGAGAAAAACCGATAAAAGACTGCGAGCCACCGTTTCCTAAAACAGTTGAACCTTCTGTGGCAACATTTCCATTAACATCATATTGAGTGTAAGAGGCTTCGTCTCCGGCTTTTATCTGATATTGTTCAAATCTGAATTCTCCACCGAATGCAATATTGAACTGGTTTAAATTTTTAGAAACATCAAGGTTAATGGTATTTTGGAGAAAACTGTGCGCTCCGGCGTAAAAACTTGTCGGTGAATTTACTCCTAATGATGCATTATTGGTATTGTCAACATTATAATTGAACGTATTGCTGCCGAAAGTATTGCTTACATCAACCAGCCAATTGTTAGCATTATATTTTGTTCCTACAGCGTAAGAGAAATCATAAATCTGCGAACCTAAAGATGCTTGAAAACCGTTCGGATAAATAGATTCAACGATATTAGATTTTTCACTTGGAAGTCTTCTGAATCCAAATCCTTTTCCTTCTTTTAAACTGAAACCTCCAAAAGTATACAGTTTGAATTGTTCATTGAAAGGATATTCTGCATTAAAAAATAATTGCGCCTGTTTGATTTGCGCATCACCGATCTGGAAATTGAAGTCATCACGGGTCAAACCGTTCTCACGAATCTTTTGATCATCCAAAGCTCTTGCTGCAACAGGATCATCAGCGAAATCATACGCAAAATTATCACCATAAATATCCAAATTGTGATTCTGTGTACGGGTAGTCTTTCCACGATAATTTAATTGTAAAGATAAATTGACAAAACTGTCCTGTTTTCCTAAAGAAGTTCCGTAATTAACGCCAGCTTGATACGTTTCTCCGTCATTTCGTCCCGAAATTCCGTACGTTGCACTTGCCGTTGCACCGATATTTTTTTTAAGAATAATATTAATGACTCCGGCAATGGCATCAGAACCATATTGGGCAGCTGCACCGTCTCTTAAAACTTCAATTCTGTCGATTGCAATAACAGGAATAGTACTTAAATCTGTGCCGACAGAACCATTTCCAACGGTATTTTGATAATTGACTAATGAAGTTGTATGTCTTCTTTTTCCGTTCACTAAAACCAAAACCTGATCCGGTCCTAAACCACGCAAAGAAACAGGATCAATATGTTCCGTACCATCCGAAGAAGACTGTCGTACTGAATTGAAGGAAGGAATTACATAATTTAAAAGATCCTGAACAGTTGTCTGTGGTGCTGATTTTTGAATTTTATCTATGTTGATGATGTCCACCGGAACGGGTGTATCAATTTTTGTTCTTTTATTGTTTCTGTTACCTACAATAATAACATCTTCTATCTGTTTTTCCTTTTCAACTTCTTGTGCAGAAACCCATACTGCACCAAGCATTAATACAGAAATGCTGAGCTTTTTCATTGTTCGTTTAAATAATTTTTAATAATAGATCATTTGGATATAAATCCATAAAAAAGACTGTCAAGAAATGGAATATTGAAATAATATTGACATCAGTTATCTTCCCCCTTTTGGGTTGGAATTAGCACCTTTACATGATAGAATCTGCCGGTTGCTAAGGTTTCACAGGGCCAAATCCCTCCGCCTTTCTCGATAAGTCTACTGCAAAGGTAGACTAATTTTTCAAATCCTGAAAATTTAAAAAAAATGATTGTAGAAATTGAATATAAAAGGTGATGTAATTTTGTTGTTTTAATCGATAATTTTTGAATATGATTTGATGTTTTTTTGTTTGAATTTATAAAAGAAAATCTCTACAAGTTTTGTCACAGAAATTATTTATTTTCAGATACTATAAAATTAAATCTAATCTAATTGAATTTTTATCGATTTTATGAATTTTTTAAAAATAGTTATAAAAACGCTTGTTTAATTAAAAATAAATTCTACATTTGTATCGTTAAAGCAACGAAATGAATAAATTATTCAACATTATTATTATCATTATTGTCATTATCGGGTTCCGGTGATGAGTGATGGTATTGTTGAACTTTAAGAAAGTATACATTAAAATAACCATCCTCATCCGAGGGTGGTTTTTTTATTATTGAAAATTAAAATTTAAAACTAAAAAATATGTACTACAACGAGAAAAGCTTTCTCTATTTCGATGGAGAGTTTGTAGAAGCCTCAAAAGCCTCAACCGATCTTTACGGACAGTCGCTTCACTATGGTTATGCCGTTTTTGAAGGAATAAAATCATACAAAACTGCCAACGGAGCGAAAATTTTTAAATCAGAAGAGCATTATGACAGATTAAGAAGATCTGCGGAGCTAATGATGATTCCATTTGATTATTCAACGCAGGACATGATTGATATTACCTATAAATTGTTGGAAATGAATAGTCTAAGTAATGCTTATATCCGTCCATTGGTGATCTGTTCGCCCAATATGTCATTATCAAAAGGACAAAAAAGTTCGCTGGTCATCGAAGTTTGGAACTGGGATAACGGCTATATGTCAAACAAAATGAAAGTAATGACTTCTTCTTTCGAGCGACCAAATCCTAAGGCTTTTAGAATTGAAGCAAAAGTGAGCGGACATTATGTTAATTCTATTTTAGCCTGTCAGGAAGCTAAAGACAAAGGTTTTGATGAAGCTTTGTTGTTGGATAGCAATGGGTTTGTGGCTGAAAGCTCGGGTGCTAATGTTTTCTTTGAAAAAGATTCAAAATTATATACTCCAAAAACAGGCAATATCCTGCCGGGAATTACTCGTAATACCATTTTTGATTTAGCTAATCAGTTAGGGATTTGCTTTGAAGAACGGGATTTTACAGCTAAAGAAATGAAAGGTGTAGATGCTGCTTTTTTCTGTGGGACTGCCGCGGAAATCGTTGCCTTAGAGTCTTTGGATAATGTTCCTTTTAAACTTGAGTGGGAAAATAGTGTTTCTGCTTTAATTCAAAAAGCATACAGGCATCTTGTGGTAGAAGAAGATTTTACGTATCTGAAAAAACAGCCTCAATATGTGTAAAGAATTAAACAAATATTCAAAAACACTGACGCAGGATCCTACACAACCCGCAACTCAGGCAATGTTTTACGGAATCGGTTTTAAAAAAGAAGACTTTGATAAAGCTCAGATTGGAGTGGCAAGTATGGGCTACGATGGAAATACCTGCAATATGCATCTGAACGGACTTTCCGAAATCGTGAAAAAAGGCGTGAATGATCAAAATTTGGTTGGTTTAATGTTCCATACCATCGGAATTAGCGACGGAATGACCAATGGGACCGACGGAATGCGCTATTCTCTGGTAAGTCGTGACATCATTGCAGACAGTATCGAAGCGGTTTGTGCCGGACAATATTATGACGGACTGATCACCGTGCCTGGTTGCGATAAAAATATGCCTGGTTCTGTAATGGCGATGGCAAGATTGAACCGACCTTCAATTATGGTCTACGGCGGAAGTATTGAAGCTGGACATTACAAAGGGAACGATCTCAATATCGTATCTGCTTTTGAAGCTTTGGGGAATAAAATTGCCGGAAAACTTTCCGATGAAGATTACGATGGAATTATAAAAAATTCATGCCCAAGCGCAGGAGCTTGTGGCGGAATGTACACTGCAAATACAATGGCTTCTGCAATCGAGGCGTTGGGAATGAGTTTGCCTTATTCGTCATCTTACCCAGCTTTGAGCCAAGAGAAAAAGGATGAATGTGAGTTTGCAGGATATTACATGAAAATTCTTCTCGAAAAAGATATAAAACCGTCAGATATCATGACTCCAAAGGCTTTTGAAAATGCTTTGAGAATGATTATAGTTTTGGGCGGAAGTACCAATGCAGTGCTTCATTTTATTGCGATTGCAAAAAGTATAGGCTGCAAATTAACACTTGATGATTTTCAGAAAATAAGTGATACTACACCTTTATTAGCAGATTTAAAACCGAGCGGAAAATATCTCATGAAGGATTTACATAAAGTGGGCGGAGTTCCGGCAGTAATGAAATATTTGTTGGATGAAGGTTTAATTCATGGTGATTGTCTGACGGTCACAGGAAAAACGATTGCTGAAAATTTGGAAAATATTACTTCAATTATTGACAGGGAACAGGATATTATTAAAAAAATTGATGAACCGATCAAAGAAACTGGACACATCAGAATAATGTATGGAAATTTGGCGGAAAGAGGCTGTGTGGCAAAAATTACAGGAAAAGAAGGAAGTTTCTTCAAAGGAAAAGCAAGGGTTTTTGATGGTGAAAAACAGTTTATTAAAGGAATTGAAGATAAAGTGATTCAGGAAGGAGATGTTGTTGTGATAAAGAATGAAGGTCCAAAAGGCGCTCCGGGAATGCCTGAAATGTTGAAACCAACTTCTGCTTTAATGGGTTCAGGATTAGGAAAAAATGTAGCATTAATTACAGACGGCAGATTTTCAGGCGGAACGCACGGTTTTGTAGTAGGTCATATCACTCCGGAATCTTTTGAAGGCGGATTGATCGGTTTGGTTGAAAATAATGACATTATCGAAATTGATGCAGAAAAAAATACCATCAATCTGATGATTTCAGAGAAAGAATTAAAGGAAAGAAAAGCTGGTTTCAAGCAACAGGATTATAAAGTGAAAAGTGGAGTTTTGTATAAATATGCCAAACTTGTATCTGATGCTTCACAAGGATGTATAACTGATTTTTAAATTAAAAAAATGGAATTATCATTAAATGAGTTAGAAGAAACGAAAGTTTCAGCAGTACGAAAACTGAAAGGTGCAGAGGTCATTCTTGAAATTTTAAAAGCCGAAAAGGTAGAAATCGTTTTCGGATATCCGGGAGGCGCAGTCATTCCTATTTACGATGCTTTTTACGATTATAAAGATTCAATCAGACATATTTTGGTGAGGCATGAGCAGGGAGCAATTCATGCGGCGCAGGGATTTTCACGGTCGTCGGATAAAACTGGAGTTGCCATTGCTACAAGCGGTCCCGGAGCTACAAATCTTGTAACAGGTTTGGCAGATGCGATGATCGACAGTACGCCTTTGGTTTGCATTACGGGGCAGGTTTTCGCTTCACTGTTGGGCTCAGATGCATTTCAGGAAGTTGATGTCATCAATATTACCGCTCCCGTTACCAAATGGAATTGTCAGGTTACCGATGCAGAAGATATTCCAAAAGTGTTGGCAAAGGCTTTTTATATTGCAAAAACGGGTCGACCAGGACCGGTTTTAATTGATATTACCAAAAATGCTCAGCTTCAGGAAATTGATTTTGAAAGTTACGCAGCCTGCAAATACATAAGATCTTACCAGCCTAAGCCTAAAGTTAAAAATGAATATGTAGAACAGGCTGGTTCAATAATTAATCAGGCGAAAAAACCTTTATTACTTTTCGGTCAGGGCGTTATTTTGGGAAAAGCTGAAAATGAACTGAAAAAATTTATTGAAAAAACAGGTATTCCCGCTGCTGCAACGGTTTTAGGATTGGGTGCACTTTCAACAGAACATCCTTTGTATGTAGGAATGCTTGGAATGCATGGTCATTATGCACCCAACAAGCTGACGAATGATTGCGATGTATTAATTGCTGTCGGAATGCGCTTTGACGATCGTGTGACAGGAAGATTAGACCAGTATGCGAGACAGGCAAAAGTGATTCATTTGGATATCGATTTAGCTGAAATAGATAAAAATGTAAAAGCTGAAGTTCCGGTTTTGGGTGATTGTAAAGAAACATTACCGTTGTTAATGGATTTAGTTAATGAAAATCATCATAATGAATGGCTGAATCGCTTTAAGCAGTTTCAATATGAAGAAAATGAGGAAGTTATTAAAAAGGAACTGAATCCTGATTCGGAGGAATTAACGATGGGAGAGGTTTTAAAATATTTAAATGAACTTACTAATGGAGATTATATTATCTGCACCGACGTCGGTCAGCATCAGATGATTTCCTGTCGATATGCGATGTTTAAAGATTCAAAAAGAAATGTGACTTCAGGCGGTTTGGGAACCATGGGTTTTGGTCTGCCTTCTGCCATAGGTGCAAAAATGACAAATCCGGATAAACATGTAATTTGTATTGCCGGAGACGGTGGTTTTCAGATGAATATTCAGGAGTTAGGGACAATTTCTCAATTCAATATCGGGGTTAAAATGATTGTGATGAATAATTCATTTTTGGGAATGGTTCGTCAGTGGCAGGAACTTTTTCACAGCAGACGTTATTCTTTCGTAGACATTACAAGTCCGGATTTCCCCGCAGTCGCCAAAGCGTATGGAATTAACGGAAAACACGTTCAGCAAAGAGAATTATTAAAATCTTCATTAAAAGAAATGCTGGAAACCGACGGTGCTTACCTTCTGGAAATTAAAGTGGGAAAGGAAAACAATGTATTTCCTATGGTTCCGCAGGGTTGCAGTGTAAGCGAAATTCGTTTAAAATAAATCTATTACAATGAATAAAAAAGAATATACCATTAGTGTTTTCACCGAAAATCAGGTGGGATTGCTGACCAAAATAGCAATCATCTTTTCGAGAAGAGGATTGAATATTGAAAGTCTGAATGTTTCACCGACAGAGATCGAAAGTATTTCGAGATTCACGATTGTCATTAAGGAAAATTATGAAGTTATAAGAAAAATTTCAAGGCAGATTCAAAAACTGGTTGATGTCATTAAGGTCTATTACAATACCGATGAAGAAATTGTCTGGCAGGAAATGGCTTTATTTAAAATTGAAACAGACATCGTTTCCGAAAAGTTTTATGTGGAAAGAATTCTTCGGCAGTACGGAGCGACAATCGTTTGTGTGAGAAAAGATTACACAGTTTTCAATATTGTGGGTCACTACGAGGAAATCGACAATTTCCTGAAAATCATCGAACCTCACGGCTTAATGGAATTTATCCGAAGCGGAAGAATAGCAGTTATTAAAGAAAATTACGGCTTTCATCAAAAACTCAGTTCATTCGAAATGAACGAATATCAATAAAATTTAACAATAAAAATAATATAAAATTATGGCACTAATTAATTTTGCAGGCGTTGAAGAAAACGTGGTGACAAGAGAAGAATTTCCTATAGAAAAAGCTCAGGAAGTATTACAAAATGAAACAGTTGCCGTGTTGGGTTACGGAATTCAGGGACCTGGGCAGGCATTGAATCTTAAAGATAACGGAATTAACGTAATCGTTGGACAAAGAAAAAATTCAAAAAGCTGGGATAAAGCGGTGGATGACGGTTTTGTTCCGGGAGAAACTTTGTTTGAACTTGAAGAGGCGGCTGAAAAAGGAACGATTCTTTGCTATCTTTTGAGTGATGCGGCTCAAATTGAATTTTGGCCAACATTAGAAAAACATTTGACTCCGGGGAAAACACTTTATTTTTCACATGGTTTTGGTGTAACGTATAATCATCAGACGAGCATTGTTCCTCCAAAAGATGTCGACGTTATTTTAGTTGCTCCAAAAGGTTCGGGAACATCTTTAAGAAGACTTTTTGTAGAAGGAAAAGGGTTGAACAGCAGCTTTGCCATTCATCAGGATGCTACCGGAAATGCGAAAGATAAGGTTGTTGCTTTGGGAATTGCGGTGGGAAGCGGTTACCTTTTTGAAACTAATTTCAAGAAAGAAGTATATAGTGACTTGGTGGGAGAAAGAGGAACTTTAATGGGAGCGATTCAGGGGCTTTTTGCAGCTCAGTTTGAAGTGTTGAGATCAAAAGGTCACTCTCCGTCTGAAGCTTTTAATGAAACGGTGGAAGAATTAACGCAATCATTAATGCCATTAGTTGCCGAAAACGGAATGGATTGGATGTATGCCAACTGCTCAACAACTGCACAAAGAGGAGCTTTGGACTGGTGGAAAAAATTCTATGAAGCCACAAAACCCGTTTTTGAAGAACTGTACGAAAGTGTAGAACAGGGAAATGAATCTCAAAAATCAATCTCCAACAACAGCAAGCCGGATTATAGAGAAAAGTTGAATGCAGAACTGGAAGAATTAAAAAACAGCGAATTGTGGCAAGCCGGAAAAGCAGTAAGAGCACTTCGCCCGGATAAAGCATTTGAATATGAAAACTGATACTGTCAGCTATTCATCATTAGATTCAATTAAAAAAGCTCAAAAAACGCTTGAAAATGTAGTTGAAATTACGCCATTACAGAAAAGTCATAGGCTTTCGAAGAAAATTTCAGCCAATGTTTTTTTGAAAAGGGAAGATATGCAACCTGTGCGATCCTACAAGATAAGAGGTGCTTATAATAAGATTTTCAATCTTTATCAGGAAGGTAACACTGAAAACGGAATTGTCTGTGCCAGTGCAGGAAATCATGCGCAGGGAGTGGCTTTTGCCTGTAATAAACTTCAGATAAAAGGAACTATTTTCATGCCTGTAACCACTCCAAAACAAAAACTGGAACAGGTTGCAATGTTTGGTGAAAAGCATATTGAAATAAGACTTTTCGGAGATACTTTTGATGAATGTAAAAATGAAGCAATCAATTTTTGTGACCATTCGGGATCGGCTTTTATTCATCCTTTTGATGATGTTCAGATTATTGAAGGACAGGCAACCTTGGCAATGGAAATTTTAGAGCAGACCTATGAAAAGATTGATTATATCTTTGTTCCGGTCGGCGGTGGCGGATTGTTGGCAGGTATTGTAACGGTGTTTTCTGTTTTATCCCCGGAAACAAAAATCATTGCGGTAGAACCGAAAGGGGCGGCATCAATGAAAAGATCTGTTGAAATGGGAATTAATACTAGACTTACCAAGATAGATTCTTTTGTAGACGGAGCTGCAGTGCAGAAAGTTGGAGATTTGAATTTTGAAATATGTAAAGATAAAATCTACGACTGTATGGTTGTGGACGAAGGCAAAGTCTGCGAAACTTTGCTTGAAGTCTACAATAAAGATGCAATGGTTTTGGAGCCGGCGGGCGCATTGTCTATCGCTGCTCTGGATATTTTTAATGAAGATCTTACGGGAAAAAACGTGGTTTGCATCATCAGTGGAAGTAATAATGATATCACCAGAACTGAAGAAATTAAGGAACGGGCGATGCTTTACAAAGGTTTGAAACATTATTTTGTGGTGAAATTTCCGCAACGTCCCGGGGCGCTTAAAGAATTTGTTTTAGATGTTTTAGGTGAAAACGATGACATTACTTTTTTTGAATATACCAAGAAGAATTCACGGGAAACCGCTTCCGCAACGGTAGGAATTGAACTTTTAAATCCTGACGATTTTGAAGGCTTACTTGCAAGAATGAAAAACTTGGGATATTTTGAATTTTATCTGAATGATTCACCGAATATGATGAGCTTAATTGTGTAATCTTTTCGGGATTACTTTTAATATGAGTACAGGTCAGAAGAAATTCTGACCTTTTTTCAATAAAATTTCAAACACAATGAAATTATCTGATAAAACCATGTTTGCTATGATTGGAGCCAAAGTTTCCTTCATTTATCCGTACAATTTGTAGTATTTTAAAACAATGGTATAATTTTTCATTAATTCTTTGTTTTTTTATCTTCACAATTAGGCTGGAATCACCATAAAACCTATATTTGCAGCCTAAATTTTTAAAATAATGAAAGAATTAATTGAAAAAATCAACGCGGAATTTGAAGCTTTTACAACTGAAGCAAACCAACAAGTAGAAAAAGGAAATAAAGCTGCTGGAACTAGAGCTCGTAAATCAGCTTTGGAATTGAGCAAATTATTCAAAGACTTCAGAAAAGTTTCTGTTGAAGAATCAAAAAAATAGTTATTACTGAGACCGGCTTTTCGAAGTCGGTTTTTTTTAAATGTCAATTTTACATAGCAATCAAATAGTGAATTTAATCATTAGAGTAGAAAATTCACAAACGAAATGAATTGATAATTCACTTTCCTTTTTCCCAAAATCTCTTTATCTTTAAGCCAATCGATAAATAATATGAAGATAAACAGATTTTTTGTAGTTCCTGCCGTAGTGGTAGCTGCACAATTCTCTTTCGCACAGGTACAAACCAATTCTCAGGAAAAATTAGATCCAATTGTTCAAAGTTTTGTTAATGAAGTAAATACCAATTCTCAATTAGAAAATATGGCATATGAACTTCTTGACGGAATCGGACCTCGTTTAGTCGGAACTCCTGAAATGTTAGCAGCTAATGAATGGACGGTCCAAAAACTTCGTTCATGGGATATTGAAGCAAATCTGCAACAATTCGGAACATGGAAAGGCTGGCAGAGAGGAATTACGCATGTTGATATGATTTATCCAAGAGTAAAAACCTTATCTGCGACACAATTAGCCTGGAGTCCATCAACCAAAAAAGCAATCGAAGCTGAAGTTATTATTCTTCCGAAAGTAACAACAAAAGCTGAATTTGACAAATGGCTGCCTTCTGTAAAAGGGAAGATTGTTTTAATCGCTCAATATCAAAAGATCGGTCGTTCTGATGAGCAGATTAAAGAATTTGCAACACCTGAATTATATGAAAAATTAAAAGCTGATAAAGTAAAGGCAACGAAAGATTTTGCTGATTATGTAAAAAGCATTGGCTACGATAATACACTTCCTGAAGCACTGGAAAAAGCCGGAGCTGCAGGGATTTCTATTTCCAACTGGACGGGAATCATGGGAGCTAACAGGATTTTCGGAGCAAAAACAACAAAAATTCCAATGATCGATATTGATGTTGAAGATTACGGAATGTTGTACAGAATGGCTGAAAATGGTCAGAAACCGAGAATTAAAGTTGAGGTACAGTCTAAAATTCTTCCTGAAGCCAAAACTTTTAACACCATCGGGATGATTAAAGGGAAAGAAAAACCCAATGAATATGTAATTCTTTCTGCCCATTTGGATTCCTGGGATGGTGCTCAGGGCGCAACAGACAACGGAACGGGCGTTTTAACGATGTTGGAGACCATGAGAATTCTGAAAAAATATTATCCTAATAATAAAAGAACAATTGTTGTTGGACTTTGGGGAAGCGAAGAGCAGGGCTTGAATGGTTCAAGAGGGTTTGTTGCTGACAATCCTGAAATTATTAAAGGTACACAAGCCGCATTTAATCAAGATAATGGAACGGGTAGAGTAGTGAATATCAGCGGACAGGGTTTTGTCAATTCTTATGATTACATCGGGAAATGGCTGAATGCTGTTCCTAAAAATATTAAAGATCAGATTAAAACAGATTTTCCGGGAATGCCAGGAGGCGGCGGTTCCGATCATGCATCATTTGTGGCTGCGGGAGTTCCAGGATTTTCTTTAGGTTCGCTAAACTGGGGATATTTTGGATATACCTGGCACACTACAAAAGATACTTATGATAAGATTGTTTTTGATGAGGTTAAAAGCAATGTAATTCTTACCGCAACGTTGGCTTACATGGCTTCAGAAGATCCGGAATTTACCAACAGGGAAAAAAGAGCAATGCCGTTTGATGATAAAGGTCAGCCTACCAAATGGCCGGATATTAAACAACCGAGAAGAGATTCTAAAGATTATAAATAAACAAAGAGCGGCTTATTCGATAAGTCGCTCTTTGTTTTTAGGTGATTCCACATCCAATAAGCTTCTGATTCCGAAATTTTACTTTCTTTTACGATGTAGGTTTTACAGATTTTATTATTGAGATGCATACTGAAATTCATTTGCATTACAGTTCGTTTTCCAATCCCTGAAGTTCTGTAAGTCTGTTCAGTAAAGACGGGATAAAGATTTGCCAGGCATAAAAAGTTTCTTTTTAAAGAATGCCGGCATTTTAGATTATTGCCTTCATCATCAATAACTTTCATTCTAAATATTTTCTTTCCTAAAGTTGTCCCCCAATAGCATTCGGTGATTGCTCCAAAAACAATAATACAAGGAATAGAAAATAAAATACTGATAAGAAGAATTTGATTACAAATATAAAAAAATATTAAAGTAAATAAAGCCATATCGATCCACTTTGCAAACAATCTTTGAGTTTCATTTCCTTTAAAACCAGGATTATAGGCTAAGTTGTATTCGTAAGCATGATAGATTCTTTTCCCATACTCATCAAAATCCAGAGTCGGTCTGTGAATTATTTTTCTTTCCTTAATTTCTGATATTTTCAAATCAAAATATTTACAAGATCATACTCAACTGCACTCTTTTTCTCGCCTCATCCACTTCCGTTATTCGTACCTGAACGTGTTGGTGAAGTTTCACCACTTCATTCACATCTGAAACGAAACCGTCTTTCAATTGTGAAATATGAACCAATCCGCTTTCTTTGATTCCTAAATCTACGAAACATCCGAAAGCCGTAATATTATTAACAATTCCGGGCAAGATCATTCCAATTTTTAAATCGGTTATTTTTTTTACATTTGGATCAAATTCGAAAACTTTGGCGGCTTTTCTTGGATCCAATCCTGGTTTTTCCAGTTCTTTTACAATGTCTTTAATACTTAAAATTCCGATGTCTTCTGTAATATATTTTTCAGGATTGATCTGACTAATTTTTTCTTTGTTGGCGATCAACTCATTGGTTTTAATCCCCAAATCTTTCGCCATTTTCTCAACAATTCCATACGCTTCAGGATGCACTGCAGAATTATCTAATGGATTTTTACCATTTGTAATTCTGATAAACGCGGCTGCCTGCTGAAACGCTTTTTCGCCCAGTCTCGGCACTTTTTTCAATTGTTTTCTGTCCTCAAAAGCACCATTCTCCGCACGGTAATTCACAATGTTTTCTGCCATTTTTTCTCCGATTCCGGAAACGTAGCTTAACAAAGATTTACTTGCGGTATTTAAATTAATCCCGACAGAATTTACGCATCGTATTACAGTAGAATCCAGTTCGTTTTTCAGTTGAGTTTGATCAACATCATGTTGATATTGCCCGACACCAATCGATTTAGCATCAATTTTAACCAGTTCAGCCAACGGATCTGCCAATCTTCTTCCGATAGAAACAGCTCCACGAACGGTAACGTCGTAACTTGGGAACTCGTCTCTCGCAATTTTACTTGCCGAATACACCGATGCTCCGGCTTCCGAAACAACAAAAACCTGTAACGGTTTGTCGAATGCAATTTTTTTAATGAAAAACTCGGTTTCACGACTTGCAGTTCCGTTTCCGATAGATATTGCTTCAATATTATAAGCATTCACCATTGAACGGATTTTTTTCATTGCCATTCCACTTTCATTTTGTGGTGCGTGCGGATAAATCGTTTCGTTATGGATTAAATCGCCTTTTTCATCAAGACAGACAACCTTGCAACCACTTTTGTAACCGGGATCGATTGCTAAAATTCTTTTTTCTCCTAAAGGTGGTGCTAACAGAAGCTGACCTAAGTTTTCAGAGAAAATTTCAATCGCTTTTTTGTCGGCTTTTTCTTTGGCTTCCTGTAAAGTTTCATTGGAAATGGACGGTTCAAGCAATCTTTTGTAACTGTCTTTTATGGCTAATGAAATCTGTTCAGCTGTTTCATTATTAGTTTTAATCACAGCATTTTCTATAAAATCGACGGCTTCTTCTTTATCAATGGAAATAGTAGTTTTTACAAAACCTTCAGATTCAGCTCTTAGCATTGCCAAAAGCCTGTGAGAAGGTATTCTGTTCAGATTCTCTTCCCATTCGAAATACTGGGAGAATTTTTGGGCATCTTCATCATCTTTTTTGGCTTTTACCACTTTTGAAGTCACCACTGCTTTCCTTTGAAATAGACGGCGGAGATTTTTGCGGACATACATATTTTCATTAATCCATTCTGCCATGATGTCTCTTGCCCCCTGTAGAGCATCCTCTTCGGAATTTACCTGATCGTTCAAATATTTTGAAGCTAAAAACTGTAAATCCTGAACTTTCTGACTCATGATCATTTTTGCAAAAGATTCAAGTCCTTTTTCTTTTGCAGCGTCAGCTTTGGTTTTTTTACGTTTTTTGAAAGGTAAATACAAATCTTCAAGCTCCTGAATATCGAAGCTTTCGTCTATTCTCTGTTTAAATTCCGGCGTTAATGCATTTTGTTCTTCTACAGATTTTAAAATAGTTTCCTTACGTTTTATGATCTCTTCAAACTGTTTATTCAGTTTTGAAATCTGCTCAACCTCTACTTCATCCAAATTTCCTGTTTTGTCTTTTCTGTAACGGGAAATAAAAGGAATCGTGCAGTCTTCAGATAAAAGTTGAAGAGTATTATTGATGCTTTTTTCAGGAATATTTACGTGTTTCTGTATAAAGTGAATCGTGTTCATTAATTTTTTTTGGAACTGCTAAAATACTGACTATTTTCTACATTTTAAGGTAATTTTTCATCGTAGAAAAGCGGCGTTCTGGTATCTTCATCCAAACCGATAACGATGATATGATAATCTTTTGCCGTATCATTGTTGTAAAATTCTACTTTTGTGGGCTGATTCGCTTTTGGTTGCAATTTAGGATTCCAGTAAAGATTCGTTCGCTGATCATTGATCGTATTTTTCATGGCACCATTGCTGTAATCGATATTTTTAAAACTTTCCTGCTTATCATAACCTGTCAGTGTAAATTGTTTCAGTCCAGTCATCGATTTAGGATCAGAATCAGAAGCTGTATTTCCGGTTTTACTATAGATCAGAATCGCTGAGCTTGAGTTTCCGGAGCTCCCGAAGAAACCGTCTTTCACTACTTTTATCATCGCAATATTGGCAATATTAAGTCCGCGGATAAAATCAATTTCTGTTTTGCTTTCATCCAGATAAATATCAACTTTTTTATTTCGAATTGTTGCATCAACATCTGGTCCGTCTCTTTTGATCTGTAATCCGGCAACCCTTCCTTCCAGCCAGAGAAGAACATCTGGTGAACCTCCGGAAAGGCTTTTGTCATTTACAAAATCGAAAATCGTTTCCGACGGACTCTGGAACATCGCACTGCTCAGTTCATTATTAAGTTTTTCCGTAGGACTTTCTTTTCTTCCTTTAAGTTTTACTTCTTCAATATCTGTAATTTTTTCGTTAAACGTTCTCTGAAATTTACTGTCTTCTATCGCTTCTGATGCTTCTGTTGAAAGAGTTTCGCCAGATGTACGTTTTACCAGGCTGAAATTATTTGGCGGAAGATCTCTTTTCAATGGAACAAAATAAATTTTAGGAATCACAACCGCTTCGGAATTTTCACCTTTTAACTGATAATAGATTTTCTGAGGTTCATAAAATGCCATATTTCTCAGCGTTACATCACCATTACTGTCCGTTGGTGCCGAAAAAAGTTTAGAACCGGATCTTTCGCCGTTCATCATTAGATTGACAGATGTGTCTTTCATGGGAACTCCGTTATTCATCATTCGAATATTATAAGAAATATACGGCTCCGGTTTGTTTTTGATGATCGGAAATTTACCGGCTATTATTTCGTTCCAACTGAAACGTTTCCATTGTTCTGAAATTAATAATGCATCTAAAGCCTCAACATTCCTGTTTGTGCTGAAGTATTGAGCAGGTGAATCTATTTTGTCGGTAAAATCACCCGTTAACCAAAATGCACTCAAAAGATTTTCTTTGTTATTGAATGCTGAATTATCATAAACGGCAACGGTATAATTGTTAATTTGAGTGTTCTGACCCAATTCAAGAATATTCAAAGATTTTGCTTGAGGATTTAATGATATATTTTTTAAAGTTGGCTTCTGGATATCCAGTTTTTGAGGCTGAACGAAACAAAGTCTTTGTGCCACCACATTTTCTTTTTCGTCAAATAAGGTCAATTGTAATATTCCATTGATTAATTGATTAGTTGGTATCGATGAACTTTCTCCGTCTGAAATTTTCTTAATTCTGGCTTTATAAACCAGCTTATTTCCAATGGTCGCAATAATTTTATAAGATCCCGAATTATCATTGAGATGACTGGATTTTATGCTGTATTCAATATTATTCTCATTACTTTTAACCTGTAAATTAATACCACTTTCAGCAACTTGAGGTAAATCGGTGATTTTTTTATTTCCTTTATCGTCAATAATGGTAAGCTGATATTTTTTTCCTTTTTGAGGAGTTATAGTAAATATTCCAACATTCTGATCAAAACTTTTGAAATCTGCCAAATGAACCTGAGGATTTTCTTTATCACTCACATAACCGCTCCATGAAGACGGATTTTCGCCTCTTGAATGGAAACGGACGGCAATTTTGGTATTAATTCCGTCTACAAAAGTACCGCTTTCCGGAGATACGGAAGCTGTCCACTCTGATGCGTTTTTTTGCACCAACTTCTCAGGTGAATTCGGATTGTAAATAGCAAAAGATTTGTAGAACTGAAAATCTTCGCTGAGATTTGTCATCCACGTCGTATAAGCACGGATATAATATATGTTTTCCTTGAGATCGTCGGGAAGTTTAAAACTGCCGTCTCCCTCACTGTTATAGAGAGGTATTAATTTTTTGTCGATCAGTTTTTTATTATTGTCATACAGTTCAACAAAAAGGGTAGTGGAGATATTTGAGCCTGCATAACCATCAAAAACCAATGATTTGAACCAAATATTGTCGCCCGCAGCGTAACTTTCTTTGTTAAAAAGCATATATATTTTTTCCTGCGGAAAATTCTCATCCAAATTCTGGATTGCCTGCTCCGCTTTATTCTGTGAAAACGATTGCGCTGAAATTATCAGAAACAAGGAAAATAAAATTCTATTAATCATACATTGATAATTGATAAGATAAAATTACAAATGTTCTTATATCAAATTGAACTGTTAAAAGAGATTAACAGAAGTTTGTGAGAGATTAAAGGGAGATTAAAACGAGATGTTGTAAAAGAAAATATTTTTAAGCTGAATAAGTTTGAATTGATTAAAAATTACCTCACAAAATATTATGAATCTTAGAAATATTTCGTAAAATTGTATTCAATAGTTTAGAGTTCCCAAAAACTATTTAAAAAAACACACAAAACTACGATGAATAAAAAAACAATATCACTTAAAGATAATGTTCTGAAGCTTAATTTTGGAAGTCTGAAATCCCGAAGTTATGCGGTTTCAATAAAATATTTCGATGGAGAAAGTTCCTCTCTTTCAAAGCGGGTTGATTATAAGAACAAGATTTTCATCACGCCTAAACAAGACTCATATTTACTTGATATTGATAAATCTTCACTTTGGTTCAATGGACATGAACCAGATTTGATGTATGAATTAATTTCCCGTGATTTATCCCATATTGTTTATCCTGTTCAGGTAAAATCCAATGAACAACTGACATTTTTAGAAATTACCAATTTCAGTCAAATTGTGAATAATCGTTGGCATCACAACAAATCCAATCTCACTGAAAAGTATCCTACAAAAATTGTACAGTCATTTTATAAAGCTTTTGAGAAAAACCTTGAAAAGAGAAGTGTTTTTGAAAAAAGTATGCAGTATGACTGGTTCTGGAATTTACTGTTTCATCCCAAATATATTGATTATAGTTCAGACCATGTAGTTAAAACCAATTTTTATCTGGCGGTCGTTCCCTATGAATTTCCTGTGAAATTTACGGGTACACAAAAAATCACTACAGAAATTACAGACCATCATTCTGTAGAAATTCATTTCAAATCTGATGAAATGATGGCACATAATTATTTTATTTCTCAGATTAATAAAAATAATATCAATTCAGGAAATCTCATGTATATGAGACTGAACGTTTACTTCGATTTAGATGTTTATCACCTTTTCCCAATGCATACGAGAGCCTATTTCGAAGTGTATTCAAAAGATTTAGAGGAAAAAGACACGCTGATAAAACGAATTGAATTTACTCAATATCAGGAAGACACGGAAGATAATAAAACAGCTCCTCCTGAAAAAAGAAGTCCTTATTTAGTTTATGAAGAAGACGAAAAAGAAATCTACAAAACCTATGAAGGCAAAAATTACACGTATCAGGAGTGGAAAAAATTTGAAGATGAACAATACAAAATATACACGGAGAAGAAAACAAAAAAGAGTTTTTGGGATTTTCTAGGATGATATGAATTAAAATTTAACAAAACACAAAATTACGATGGCATTAAAAGAAATGTTAGTACAGGGAGCAACCTGTAAGTGCAATTTCGGAACGACACCCGACAAGCTGAAAGTTCTCACTCAAAGTAAATATTATCTGAACGACCACGAAGGCAAAAGCAAACTAGCAGCTACCCACAAGGATATTGGTGCAACTTTCGAGAAAAATACGTTCGGCTCATGCAAAAAAATGAATAACAATCCTTGTACTGCAACGGTTACAGCATGGAGCGGATATTATAAAAAAGTATCGTACGACCCGCCTAAAGGCTATGTTCTTACGGAAGACAGCAAAGCTACCTGCCCTGTTGGTGGTAAAGACTGTATTACGATTATAAAATCAGGACAAACAGCAGAACCGACAAAACAGAATTTTAAAAATGCGGATGAAGAACTGCTTTCGCACATTTTACCTGTTGTGAATATGAAGAATTTTGAGAAAGGTAACGGAAATAAAAGTATTTTTTAATGGGAACGTCAGGAATACAGAAAGGATTAGTAAAAGATACAAAGGCAAGTATCAAGAATTACCAAAATGGTGTAATTGTAGAACTTGAAAATTATTCTACCTCTTTTACCGCATATATAGACGAAAGTTGTATAGGACGTAACACTGCAAATCCACAGACTACGATTAAAGAAGTTAAGTGGTTCTTAATTAGAGAACACGTTTGGCATAATTTCAAAGCAATTTATCCAACTTTTACCCATCAGGAATTTTTTGAAAGAATAAAACAGGATTACACTGATTTTACTATTTTACAAGGTAATAATACAGTTATAACTTCCGAGATGATTACAAAAGGTAATGAAGACAGCGAGTTAGGAGCCGTTTATTTACTGATGCCTTACAGCGTTTACCCAGAATATGAGGGAGTGGCAAATATAAGAACTGTTGTTTTGGGAACTCCGAAAATATTATATTGTCATTTTAAATTTCCGAAAGATGGTTACATTCCATTAGAAAATTCCGAAAAAAAAGCAGCCTACGGACAAACGGTAGATGTGGAAATTTATACACATCTTTTACCAGATTGGAGAGTAAATGGTCAAAAATTTGATTTTGAAGTTGAGCTTATAAATAAAGGAGAGGTTCTTTCCAAATCTAAAATTATCGAAATTAAAAGTATAGGAAGTTATTCTTACAATACAAAAAGTAAAATACAGTTTTTAATTGACACTGCATGGCAAGAAAACCACAATTCTGAAAGGAAAAATGAAGAGTATTTTTTAAAACTAAAAGGGAAAATAGGAAGCACACAGGCTGTTTTTACATCTTCTGATAATCCTTCAGAAATTATTGAATATGATTCTCAGACTGCTAAAGTAGATTGGATGAGAATGGAAAAAGGGAAATGGGTTTACAACACTTCTCGAATGCTACTTGTTCCATACAATACCGTTGCCGATATGATGAGTAGATTTGAAATAGAAAAGACCAATATGATACAGTATATTGGAGATATAGCTTACTCGCAAAAAGAAAATAATCCGTGTGCATTTTCTGTAATTACCGTAAATGATGGCAAAAATGATATAGAAATATTCAATGAAAATAAATCCCAAAAACCTATAAATGATAAGTCGAAAAGATTTGTAGATATTGTATGCGGAGATAAAGAAACAAAAACTGTAAAAGTAACTGCAAAATTTATTAATAAAAAAGGAGGAGTTGAACATATAAGGACTAATAAAAATGGTCATATGTGCGAAATGATTTTGAATGATGGAAAAAAGCACAACGGTTTGGAAGATGTATTTAAAATGGGCTGGATTTTAGGTCAGTGGATACCTTCAGAAGACCCGCAGGTATACATGAAAAATTTATTAAAGAAAATGAATGCAGTTGGAAATATGATGTATTACCACCCTTCAAATGCACTATCTGCACCTGCCATGGATAATGTACAGGCAATGCCTGACCAAGACGCAAAAGGAATACCTGTTTCAAAGACTGAACGAAAAAAATACGAATCTTTAACCGTTGCTCAAATACAAAGATTTACTGATGAAGATTATAAAATAGATGAGGATGCTGATAGTATCACATTAAATTTAAAATATAATTACAACAAATCTTATGAAAATGAGATTGCCAATTATTTATTAAAAGAGCAAAATTACCTTTCAGATGGAATTTTAAATGATAATATTAAAAACTTGTGGGTTGTAAGGTATTTATTGAAATGGATAAAAGGTGAGCCGATGGAGCAAACATATTTTGTTCCTGTAACTACTTGTCGTTATCCAAATCAAATTGCAAAAATTAGAGTTTTTCCAGATATGAAATGGGTATTTAATTTTAATTACAATATAGATACACCAATTTATTATAAAGCAAGTACTGCATTAGAAACCTACTATAGTGGATTTAATGAAGGAGCTGATATAACAACCTCAAATAGTACAAGAAGAACTGAAATAAGAGACAGCAACATCACAAATATTTTACAGCCCTATGCTGGAAGAAAAACAAGTTTTGGTATTTCTATCGAATGTGAAGTTAGTGGAGAAGATGATATTATAAAAATAGGAAAAGATTTTGCCGAGAAATTCAGAAAAATGCTTTTCCCTTTTTTATGGATGGTAAATAAATTAGATAGAACATTTGCTGTATCGGAAGCAAGAAATGAACAAAGAAGATTAAGAGGAAGTGGAAATATAGGATTATTAGCTCGTCTTAATAAACTTCCAATGAGCTTCGAACTAAAACCACCGAGTCTAGGAGTAGGTTTAGGAATAGGATACTCTACTTCAAAAAATGGGATTATAACCTATGAATTGGATGGAAGAATAAAAGCAAATCCTATCATTGCAGCAGAAGTGAAGTTGGATATTCTAGCTTTAGGAAGTAAGCTTAAACCCTGGGGAGCTATTATTGACGCTTTAGATTTAGTCTCATGGGCAACCAATGTTTTTAGTGGTGGACGTGTTGAATTAGAATATAAAATAGAAGTAAGATTTTACGCTGAAATTAAATTGGTTGGCAATCAAACAGGCACAGATGATAAAACGGGTGAAAAAGAATTTGCTTCCGAAGCAAGTTTAATTTATAACTTTGAAGATAGGGAATTAACTTTTGAAGGAGGGCTAGAAGGCAAAATTTTAGGAGAAATTGAAATTAGTGCGTCTGTAAAGATAAAGGCAAATGTTAAAGATGCACAAGGTAGAATACTTGATGAAAAGGAAGATGTTGCGGAAGCTGGAATAGGTGCTAAAGCCAGTTCATATGTAAAATTAACGTGTCCTTTCAAATTAAATGATGAAGGGAATCTTGATGTAGACTTCTATTTCTCTGGTGTGAAATTGGAAGTTTGGTTTAAAGCAGGATTGAATAATAAAAATAATAGGACTACAAAACCAAATCTTATAAAGGAATTACTACCCAAATTAGATTTAAAAAAAGAAATAGAATTTTAATATGAAAAATACATTTTTTTTACTGATTATAACCCTTTTTGCCTGCGGACGTGAGATGCCAGGTAATCAATCTATTGTGAATTATAAATATAAAAAAACCCTTATGAAAAAAACATATTTTGCAGATTTCAACTTCCGTGGTGATTTCGAAATAATTTTTAATGGAATAACTCTTACTAAAAGTAAAGAAGATGCTGTTGTAAGTGGAATAGAATATTTAAATCCGTACATATCTAAATCAGGTGAACAAACTATAATGCTTATTGTTAAACCTTTAAATAAAGATTACAAGATTCCAGTAAAAGACGTAAAGGATTATTTTATAGATATAATATATACAGATAATGGAGAAGCATCTCCAACGCACAATGTAAAAAGATGCTCATTCCCTGTTACAGACAAACCTGCTGATTCATTGATTTATTCATGGAAATTTAATGCTGATGTTCCATTTGAATTAGATCAATTATCCGATGCCAAAGATTTAACAAAAGAGAATCTTGATCAGCTTTTAAAAGAAGTAATTGAAAAGTACAAAAGTATTCATTCAATTATAAACGATGGTAAAATAGATCAATATATGGATATATACAATCAATCATTAAAAAGAGAAATGATATCCATGTATTATGATAAAAAAAGACAAGAAGAATATCTTAATGAAATTAGAGAATTTATTTTAGGCGGTAAAAATCATATGTTGCCATTAAAAAATTTTAAACTACATATCAATCCTAATGGTAAAATTGTTGAATTAGAAGATTTTAAAGGTAAACCAGCGCTCGTATCGGAAGATGACAAAGAAAAAAGCACTTACGGATTACAATTATACAAATCAAACAAAACAGGAAATTTAGAAGTCTATTAATGAAAAAAATATTCATTTTCGTTTATTTTCTTATCCTTGATTTTTACCATACTATTTTTAACTCTTGGAGGATGCGGTATTTACTACAGTATAGGTAAATATGTAAAACACATAAATCTAGTTTCAAACGGAGTAAAGACTGATGGAAATAAAAGGTTATAATCTGAAATTGTCTTATGTGATGATTTCATAAAATAGCATCTAAGCTTTACATCCTGTCATCCTGAAATATATTGTGAATATTCATCTTAGGATTATAAAGGTGACTTGTGCATCTATTATCCGAAAATGATGAAAGTCCGAATAATGCTATTGAATACATTGAAAATTAAATGTATTCAATAGTTTTCTCAATAGGATTTTTCTTCAAAAATTACTCATAAAGATGACGGTGAAACCTTAATCAATCTAGGTCTTGATCTTTTAGTTCTTTTTGCACCAAGGCAAAACGAACTAAATTAAAAGAGACTTTTAAATAATTCAATGTATAACTTTAGGTTCGTATTTTATTAAAACGAATGAACTCTATTAAACGAATAAAAAATCAATTCAAAAACTCAGAAGTCTCAATCCGAACACAATACTCACTCCCCAAATACAGCGGATTACCATGTTTCTCCGACCAAAAGCCATCTAACACATTATTGTTAATACATCGGTAAACAGCAACACCTTTGAAGAGATGTTGATCATCACCTTCATAATTGAAATTGATGACTAAAATCCCGTCTTTATAAAAACCTGTACCATTTTGGACATGATCACCAATCATCCATTGAGCAAGTATGCGGTTGTTTTCATCTAATGATAAGGTTAAAAAACCGTAATAAGAAATTTCCTCAGACTCTTCCTGATTACTTCCCTGTACAGAATAATTACCTACCAAATCATGTATTGTCATTGAATTGTTTTTTTATTACAAATGTAGAATATCTGTTTTTAAAACTCCCAATAACGTAGGACAAACTTCTTAATAATAGCAAAAAACCATATTGATTTTGCTTGGTTTATAAAAGAACCGATCATATTGAAATCGTCAATAATGGAAATATCATTGTCAAGAAGTTTATTAAGAAAAGATACTGAACTTGATCATTTACTTTGAATAGATTACTTTTGAAAAATGACAGAAGTGATTGTAGTAATTGTAATTTTGAATATATTATCGTTCGGGATATTTGGATATGATAAGTTCTTGGCAAAAAAACACAGACGAAGAATTTCCGAAAATATGCTTTTGATATGTACGTTCTTTGCAGGAACCATCGGAGCTTTTGTAGGAATGATCATTTTCAGGCATAAAATCTCAAAGAAATCTTTTTTGTTGAAATTTGGATTGGTTGTTTCGATTCAGGTTATTTTAATGTATTTCTTGAAAAATATTTTAAAGATGATTAATTAAAACTGAATCTGTTATTCAATTTTTTTAAGGTAATAATCAGAATAATTCGTTTGATTTTAAAGTCTTAACAAGTGTTTGGTTTTAATACACTCATTATGAAATTGTTAAATAATAAAGAAACTTTTTAATTATATCATTAAATTTCACTATTTTTGCACCCGTAAAAATCTTTTATGCAAAACATTAGAAATATTGCGATTATCGCACACGTTGACCACGGTAAGACGACTTTGGTTGACAAGATCATCCACGCTACCAATATTTTCAGAGAAAATCAGGAGAGTGGGGAATTAATTATGGATAACAATGATCTTGAAAGAGAAAGAGGGATCACGATCTTATCCAAGAATATTTCTGTTACTTATAAAGACACGAAAATTAACGTAATCGATACTCCTGGTCACGCCGATTTTGGTGGAGAAGTAGAAAGAGTATTGAAAATGGCTGACGGAGTTATTTTGTTGGTAGATGCGTTCGAAGGACCGATGCCTCAAACAAGATTCGTACTTCAGAAAGCATTGGAATTAGGATTAAGACCATTGGTTGTAATCAATAAGGTAGATAAGCCAAACTGTCGTCCGGACGAAGTTCATGATCAGGTATTTGATTTGTTCTTCAACCTGGAAGCGACTGAAGAGCAGTTGGATTTCCCAACGTTCTACGGATCTTCTAAGCAAGGTTGGTTCAACACTTCATTAGAACAAACAGATAATATTTTCCCATTGTTGGATGGTATTTTACAATATGTTCCGGAACCTAAAATATCTGAAGGAAATCTTCAGATGCAGATTACTTCATTAGATTTCTCTTCTTTCTTAGGAAGAATTGCAATCGGTAAAGTAACAAGAGGTGAGCTTAAAGAATCTCAATGGATCGGTCTTTCACAGGCTGACGGAAAAATTGTAAAAGGAAAAGTAAAAGAACTTTATGTTTTCGAAGGTTTAGGAAAGAAAAAAGTAACTGAAGTTCAGGCAGGTGATATCTGTGCTGTTGTAGGTTTCGACGCTTTCCAGATTGGAGATTCTTTCGTAGATCTTGAAAATCCTGAACCATTGCCAAGAACGGCGATTGATGAGCCTACGTTGAACATGACGTTCTCTATCAACAATTCACCTTTCTTTGGTAAAGATGGTAAATATGTTACTTCAAACCACCTGAAAGAAAGACTTTACAAAGAATTAGAGAAAAACTTAGCATTGAGAGTTCAACAAACTGATGATGCAAACACTTTCCTGGTTTTCGGTAGAGGTATTCTTCACTTGTCAGTTTTAATTGAAACAATGAGAAGAGAAGGATATGAAATGACAATCGGTCAGCCACAGGTTATCCTGAGAGAAGGTGAAAATGGTGAGAAGTTGGAGCCTTACGAATCTTTGGTTGTTGATGTTCCTGAAGAATATGCTTCAAGAGTAATCGATTTGGCAACTCAGAGAAAAGGTGACCTTCACATTATGGAAACTAAAGGTGAAATGCAACACATGGAATTCGAAATTCCTTCAAGAGGTTTGATCGGATTGCGTTCTCAAATGTTAACTGCTACTGCTGGTGAAGCTATTATGGCACACCGTTTCACAGAATACAAGCCTTTCAAAGGTGCTATTCCTGGAAGAAGTAATGGTGTATTGATTTCTAAAACTCAAGGTCCTGCTACAGAATATTCTATTGCTAAACTTCAGGATAGAGGTAAGTTCTATGTTGATCCGGGTGAGGAAATCTATGCTGGTATGGTTATCGGTGAACAAAATAAGCCGGGAGATTTAGTAGTAAACATCGTAGAAGCAAAACAGTTGAATAACATGAGAGCTTCAGGTAAAGACAAAGATACTGGTGTTGCACCAAAAATCTTATTCTCTCTTGAAGAATGTATGGAATACATCCAGGCTGATGAAGCAATCGAGGTTACTCCTAACTTTATCAGAATGAGAAAGAAATTACTTTCTGAAGAAGAAAGAAAAAGAGTTGAAAGAGGAGCAAAAGCTTAATCTGAAATTCTTAAATATATCTAAAGCCTCGATTTTTCGGGGCTTTTTTTGTTTATATATATATCAATATTTTATATTATTATTGTAATTTTTAAAGTCAAAAAAATAATTTAATGTAGTTTTGCAGACTATGAAAATAAGTAAGCTTAATTTAATATTTTTATTAGGAATTTTTGCGTCCTGCAGCAGTACAAAAACTGTTGTTAACACTCCAAAACCGATAAAAAATCAAAATACATCAAAATCTTTACAACCGATTTCAAACAGTCCTGCTGTTGCAGCAAAACCTGTGTTACCACCTGCAGAAGAAATTTTTAAAGTCAATCTTCCTGAAATCAACAGAGAATTCCGTGGAGCATGGATTGCCAGTGTGGCAAATATTAATTGGCCTTCGAGAAATAATTTAACGGTGGATCAGCAAAAAGCCGAAGCCATCAGTATGTTGGATATGCTGAAAAATAATAATTTCAATGCTGTTATTTTTCAGGTGAGACCATCTGCCGACGCTTTATATACAAGTAATATCGAACCTTGGTCATACTTTTTAACGGGGCAAACAGGAATTGCTCCTTATCCGAATTATGATCCTTTACAATTCTGGATCGATGAAGCTCATAAAAGAGGTTTGGAACTTCACGTTTGGCTGAATCCTTACCGTGCACATCATACCAACGGAGGTTCGCCCAACAGTTTATCGATGGCAAATAAACTTTCAGATATTGTTGTTAAATTAAAAAACGGAATGTACTGGTTTGATCCGGCAGATCCCAAAACGCAAGGTCACGTTTCCAATGTGGTGAAAGATATTGTGAAAAGATATGATATTGATGCGGTGCATTTTGATGATTATTTTTATCCTTATGCCACCTATAATAAAGGAGCAGATTTTCCTGATAATACAACTTGGAGTGCTTATGTAAGCAGCGGAGGAACATTGTCGAGAGCAGATTGGAGAAGAGATAATGTGAATAAATTTGTTGAAAGAATTTATAAGGAAATTCATGCAGAAAAAAATAATGTAAGATTCGGAATCAGTCCGTTCGGAATCTGGAAACCGGGTTATCCTGAAGGTATTATCGGTTCTTCGCAATATGACGAATTGTATGCAGATGCCAAATTATGGTTAAATAAAGGCTGGGTAGATTATTTTTCACCCCAATTATACTGGCCGATAGAATCGAAAGGACAGCCTTTTGAAGCATTGTTAAACTGGTGGAAATCAGAAAACACTTTCAATCGTCACCTTTGGCCGGGATTGAATACTGTTGAAATAAAATCTTCAGACCGACCGACCGAAATTAAAAATCAGATTGAAATTTCAAGACAGGTGTTGGGGAAAGATGCGGGAGAAATTCATTGGAGTATTGCTGGTCTGACAAAAAACGCCAATATGCTTCCTACGTTGAAAAACGGACCCTATAAAGAAAAAGCTTTAGTTCCAAAAAGCCCGTGGATAAAAACATTACCATTACAAACTCCGACTTTGTTTATGAATGATAACGGAAGTTTTATTCAGACAAGCTGGAGCAGCAAAAATATCAAAGATGTTTTTCAGTGGGTACTTTTTACACAATATAACGGAATCTGGGAAACAGAAATTTTAACTTTAGAACAACTTTTAAAAGATATTCCTAAAAATAAGGACGGAAAAACATTAAATGCAATAGCCATTAAAGCAATTGACAGATTAGGAAATGAAAGCGATTATATGGCAAAAAAGATCAAGTAGTTTAACATTTGATAAAGGATAATTAATCATTAAATTTCAATAATAAAATATATAAAACCAGTTCAAGATGAGCTGGTTTTTATTTTAGAATAACTATAAATTATTGACTTAAGATAAAGTAATTCAATTAATTATAAATATATTACACTGAATTTATTTAGATTAAAACCTTCTCGGAATCATTTTTGCATCATGAGATTCATAATCACTATAAATATACAATTATGAATACCAACAGACTTTCACCAAGACTAGAAAAGGCATTGAGTGACCAGATGAATACAGAAGATTTACAATCAAGAGTTTATTTCTCTTACGGAATTTGGGCGGCTGATAAAGGTTATGGTGGAATTTCAAACTTTCTTTTCCGTCACGCTCAGGAAGAAAGAGATCATTCGGTGAAATTTATGCAATATATACTCAATAGAGGTGGGAAACCAAAAATTACTGCATTGCCATCACCTGGAGAAGAACCTACAAGTCTTACCCATTGCTTTGACTTGGTTTTCCAACATGAAGTTGACAATACAACAGCGATTTATAATTTAGTAAATATTGCTTTTGAAGAGAAAGATTGGGCTTCATGGAATTTTCTACAATGGTTTGTGAAAGAACAGATAGAAGAAGAAACTTTTGCAATGAATTTAATCGATAAATTGAAAATTGCAGGTGGAGACAGAGCAAGTGACGAATCTCTATTTACATTAGATAAAACATTGGAAACGCTTCCGGATGATGCTGAACTTGCTCAAAATGCGACTGGTGCAAATCCATAATATTTATAATACAAAAATATTTCTGAAAATCTGCCAAAGAATTGGCAGATTTTTTTATTATGAAACTCCTTTTAAATTCACTATCTTTGCACACTCATAATTCAGGGACTCAACGTTAGAAAGTTGCAGTAAACCTTGCAATATAACTGAATCTAAACTTAGAATTTTACAATATGAAACCGAAAGGTTGCATAACATTATAAATAAAATAAAAATTTCGTTATGAAATGTGGAATCGTAGGCTTACCAAATGTAGGTAAATCAACTCTTTTTAACTGTCTGAGCAATGCAAAAGCACAGTCTGCCAACTATCCTTTCTGTACTATCGAACCAAATTTGGGAACAGTTTCTGTACCGGATCAAAGATTGTTTGAATTGGAAAAAATAGTAAAACCAGAGAGAGTTTTACCGGCTGTTGTTGAGATCGTAGATATCGCAGGTCTTGTAAAAGGAGCAAGCAAGGGTGAAGGCTTAGGAAATCAATTCTTAGCTAATATTCGAGAGTGCGAGGCAATTATTCACGTTTTGAGATGTTTTGATAATGGAAATATTATTCACGTTGAAGGTTCTGTTGATCCAATGAGAGATAAAGAAATTATCGATATTGAACTTCAGTTGAAAGATTTAGAAACGGTAGGAAAAGCAGTTGAAAAAGCGAAGAAATTCATTAAATCGGGTAAAAAAGAAGATCTTTTAACCTACGAAACACTTCAAAATCTTCAGAAATTTTTAGAAGACGGAAAAAATGCAAGAGAATTTGTAATGGATGATTTTGCTAAATCAGTGATTGGAGAAGTTCAGTTGTTGACAAATAAACCTGTTCTTTACGTTTGTAATGTTGACGAAAATTCAATTAAAAACGGAAACGACTGGATTGCTAAAATTGAAGAAATGGCTAAAAATGAAGGAGCTGAAGTGGTAGTTTTAGCGGCTCAGATTGAAGCTGACATCAACGAATTGGAGACTTTTGAAGAAAGAGAAATTTTCCTTGATGAACTTGGTCTTACAGAACCGGGTGTTAACCGTCTAATTAGAAAAGCATACGATTTATTAAAACTTCAGACGTATTTTACAGCTGGTGTTAAAGAAGTAAGAGCTTGGACGATCGGACAGGGTTGGACGGCTCCTCAAGCTGCAGGAGTTATTCACACTGATTTTGAAAAAGGTTTCATCCGTGCAGAAGTTATTAAATACGATGATTATATGACGTACGGTTCTGAAGTAAAAATAAAAGAAGCTGGAAAACTTTCTGTAGAAGGCAAAGAATATATTGTAAAGGATGGTGACATCATGCACTTTAGATTCAACGTATAATATAGAAGAAAATATTAAGTTATAATAAAAAAGCGCTCCAAAAATTATTTTGGAGCGCTTTTTATATCATTACGTGGGTCTACATTTAGTTTGTGCACATGCATTAGATATTGTTATGCATCCATACTCATTAAGTGGCGGACAAGCATCAATTGTAGGACAGCTACCACCTAAACAATCAATCAATCCTCCAGTAATAGAACGCAATTGTTTTTTGTTTAATTTTTTTCCATTGTTTAAAACTTGATTTTTCATAATGATGATTTTTAATTTAGTGGAACTAATGTAGAAAATATTTTTGATATATATCACAGTTATAAGAAAAATGTTTTAAAAAATTAAAGTTCTAAGGTCTTAGAAATAAATAAGTTATTTTGTATATTTGATTTATACAAATCCAGAATCATGGAAAAAATTGCTCACGCCACTTTAGAAGATTTTTATCGTGAAATGACCAGTATGCTGGGAAAAGATTTAGAAAGTATTTTTCCAAAAGGTCTTCACAAAGATATTGGTCATTTTAATGTTTTTGATATTGCGCAAACCATTGCAAAGTTTAAAGATACCTGTGAAATGCCTTATAACAGGAGAAAATACTTCAAAGTAAGTTTAATCCGAGGGAAGAACAGAGCTGAATATGCAGATAAAATAATCTCCATCCAAAAAAATGCTTTACTTTTTGCGACACCTAAAGTTCCTTACCATTATGTCCCGGAAGATGAAAATCAGTCGGGGAGTTTCTGTGTTTTTACAGACGACTTTTTTAATAAAAATCAGCCGCACATTTTACTGGAAGACTTACCATTGTTTCAGCCGGGAGCCTTTCCGGTTTTTGAAATTGATGATGAGCTGGCAGATGAAATTGAAATTCTTTTTTCTAAAATTAAAAAAGAAATTGATTCCGATTACGTTTTTAAATATGATCTGATCAGAAATTATGTTTTTGAGCTTATCCATTACGGACAAAAATTACAGCCGGCTGCAAAAATATCAATGTCCCATAATGCCTCACTGCGTGTGGTTTCTCTGTTTATAGAATTGTTGGAAAGACAGTTTCCCGTAGAATCTCCGAACCAGAGAATTCACTTGAAAACGGCAAAAGATTTTGCAGACAGATTATCAATTCATGTGAATTATCTGAACAAGAACCTGAAAGACAGTACGGGAAAGACAACAACTGAATTTATTGCTGACCGTCTTGTTCAGGAAGCAAAAATCCTTTTAAAACAGACAAAATGGAATGTTTCCGAAATATCTTATGCTTTAGGCTTTGAGGAAATTGCGCATTTTTCAAATTTCTTTAAACGAAAAACAAATTTTACCCCTTTGGAATTTCGTCTATGATTTGAATTTTGCAAATTTCAGTTTGATTCAGGCAAATGTTCCAAAAGGAAAATAGCTCAATTTTGTATTATTAAAATTTAAAATATTAAAAATGAGAACAAAAATCGCATTAGTTACAGGCGGAAGTCGTGGATTGGGGAAAAATTCTGCATTAAAAATTGCACAAAGAGGTCTTGATGTCATTATAACCTATCACAGCAACAAAGAACAAGCTGAAAATGTGGTCAGCGAAATACAAGCTTTAGGAAGAAAAGCCATTGCCTATCAATTGGATACAAGAGATACTAAAAGTTTTGATGCTTTTGTAAAAACGGTCGGCGATCATTTAGAAGAAAATACGGGAAACAGAAACATCGATTATCTGGTTAATAATGCTGGAACGGCTTTATATTCTCCGATTCCGGAAGTTACAGAAGAGCAGCTGGACGATGTTGTTAATATTCATTTCAAAGGGGTATTTTTCCTGACACAGAAAATGTTGCCCTTTATTAATGATGAAGGAGGAATTATCAATGTTTCTTCGGGATTAGCAAGATTTGCTTTACCGGGATCATCAGTATACGGTTCGATAAAGGCAGGTGTAGAAATGTTAACTAAATATATGGCAAAAGAATTGGGATCAAGAAAAATTAAAGCAAATGTCGTTGCTCCCGGTGCTATTGAAACAGATTTCGGAGGCGGAATGACTCGAGATAATGAACATATTAATGCAATGATAGCTGGCAATACGGCTTTAGGCAGAGCCGGACTTCCGGATGATATCGGTGGAGTAGTAGCATTTCTTTGTACAGAAGATGCACGTTGGATCAACGGACAGAGAATTGAAGCTTCAGGCGGAATGTTCCTTTAAAGAAAATTCAATAAAAAAGCAGTAGGATTTCTACTGCTTTTCTTTTATAATTTAGATAAATTTTCAATGGCTTTTTCCAGCGTTTCCTGTTTTTTGGCAAAACAAAGCCGGATAACTTTTTCATTCAGTTTATTTCTGTAAAAAGATGAAAACGGTACACTTGCTACTTTATGATTGATCGTTAATTCAGTGGCGAAATCAAAATCATTCTTATCAGAAATTGTATCATATTTTAAAGCTTGAAAATACGTTCCTTCGCAATCGAGTAACTCAAATGAAGTATTGGCTAAACCTTGTCTTAGAAAATCTCTTTTTTCCTGAAAAAATTGGCTTAAATGATTATAATGATCATCGTTCTTCATATATTCTGCCAGAGCAAGTTGAATCGGAGTATTCACTGAAAAGACATTGAACTGATGAATTTTTCTGAACTCGTCGGTTAAATATTTCGGTGCGGCACAATATCCGATTTTCCAGCCGGTGACGTGGAAAAGTTTTCCAAAAGAAGCAACTAATAAACTTCTGTTTTTCAGTTCGGGATATTTGCAGATGCTCAGATGTTGCTTTCCGTCAAATATAATATTTTCATATACCTCATCACTTAAAATAAGAATCGATGTTCCTTCTACAATTTTTATTAATTCCTGAAGATCATTTTCCTTTAAAATCTTTCCTGAAGGATTGTTAGGATTATTAAGAATGATCATTTTAGTTTTGTCTGAAACTAAATTTTTAACGGTATTCCAGTCAATTTCGTAATCTGGAGCTTTCATTTCAAAACGTTTTACAATTCCTCCGAAAAGCTCTACAGTAGGCTCATAGCAATCATAAGCAGGCTCAAAAATAATAACTTCGTCATCTTTTTTTACAAAAGTGGCAATCGTTGTAAAAATCGCCTGGGTTCCGCCCGCTGTTATGCTAATTTCTGAATCAGGATGATAAACTGCCTGATGAGAATTTTCAATTTTTCTGGCAATTTCTTCCTTTAAACCGATCATTCCGCCCATCGGAGCGTATTGATTAAATCCTTTTTTAATAAAACTGTCAACTAAATCCAATAGTTCGGAGTCCGGCATAAAGTCAGGAAATCCCTGTGAAAGATTGATGGCTTCGTTTTCATTGGCCAATTGCGTCATCTGACTGAAGATGGTAGTTCCCACGTTGGAAAGCTTCGACAAAGGAAGTTGTATCATTAAAACATTTTTTGCTTACTCGAATTTAATTTAAATTTTCCGAAAATCAGAAATATTATAAAAAATTGCTTTCTGAAATTGATGAAAAGTTTGTTAAACAGAAAAGCCGCCCGAAAGCAGCTTTAAAATTAAGATTTATAGTAAGATAAGTGAGTTTAATTTATTTTAATCCTGAATCAGCATCTTTTTGGTGTCGATATTTCTTCCGTCGACATTCAGACTGTAAACGTAAGATCCTCCCTGAATTCCTGAAATATTCACGCTTCCGTTTCCTTTATCCTTCAATGCAATTGTTTTCACCAATTGACCTGAGATATTATAAATTCCGATATAAGCATCTTTGATTGTGTTTGGAAGAAAGTATTTAATTGTAGTTTCTCCTCTTCCAGGATTGGGAGCGTTTTGATATAATTTTGGTTCGTTTGAATTTGAGCTCAAATCAACGCTCATTTTATTTTGCTTTAATAAATCTTTAAGCTCTTTGATTTCATTTTTAAGTCCATCAATCTGGCTTTGAAGATCTTCATCATTTTGACCTGCCTGTCTTGTAATCGTACTTGTTGCTACCATCACATTTCCATTGGCATCTACCACCAAAGCTCTTCCTGAGCCATTTGGAAGTCCCTGAAAACGAACCGTCCCGACACTGTGAAGATTCGCAGTAGGAGCAGTTGTTCTGATACCGACCTGCTGGTCTGTAATTAAAACCGTGGAAACATTTGACATTCCAAACATGATGGATTTAGGAATATTATTCACCAATTTTGCTGAAGCATGAGCTCCCGAACCAAAGACAAATGATCGGTTTCCGGTGGCAACAAGATCAATTCCAAATCCCCCGGAATAAAAGTCTCCCAGCTCAACACCAACCCCAATTGCAAACTGATTAGAATTTTTAATAACATTATTCCATCCCAAAGCAACAGATTTTCCGGCAAGATTGGTCACTGTGTTAGTTTGTCCGGCAACAATATTTGCACCTCCGGAATTAGCAAGATTATTACTCCATCCACTCACCAATGAACTTCCTGCATCGGCTCCAAGTACGTTTCCGGCTCCTACCACAATACTTCCTTTCGGTTTTGCAATATTAGTATTGTTATCACTATCTACCAGAAAACTTCCGGCTTCATTCAGAATTGCCTGCCCTGGAACAGCCGCAGATCCATTTGTTCTTAGATAAAAAGGGACGGCATTTACCGTTCCGGCGTAGTTTGAAGAAGAAATTCCTCCATTTCCGGTAGTTAGCCATTGTTGTGCATGGATAATTCCGCTTGAGAAAATCATTGTTGCTGCGATTAGATTTTTCGCATTAAATAGACTTTTTTTCATAATGATAAATTAATAGTTTGATTGTCTATCAAAAGTATCAAAGCATTAAATATTAGCCTATTAAGAGTGATTAACTGTAATAAAAAAATGAGTAGATGTTAATTTTTATCAAATAAATGTGAATTATTAAGCGATTTTCTGTAAAAAATCATTCTTTCTGCGTATTGAAACATCCAAAACAGAATTATCTGCCATAACAACCTGCCCGCCTTTTCCTTTGATGTACTCTTTCAGATGCTCGAGGTTAATTAAATGTTTATGATGAATTCTGAAAAAATTATAGCCCGAAAGGTTTTTCTCAAAATCATATAACGTTTTGGAAACGATTACCTTACTTTTATCGGATAAATAAATGAATGTGTAATTGGAATCTGCTTCACAACGAATGATTTCATCAATATTAACTCTTTTAAAACCCTGCAGCGTAGGAAGATTAATCTTATTGTGAATGCTGTTGTTGAGAATGGCGATTTTATTTTTGTTGAAATTTTCAATCGCTTTATTCACGGTGAGAACAAAATCAAGATTCCTGACAGGTTTTAATAAATAATCTGTTATACCTTTTTTAATGGCTTGAATGGCAGATGTTTCAGAGTCTGCGATGAAAATGATGGGAGAAGAACTTTTCCTGAATTTTGATAAGACTTCAACAGCAGCTTCATTTACCAATTGAATATTAATAAGTAGAAGATCGACCGAATATTTGCTGAGATAATCTGAAGCATACTGAATGCTATCGGTCTGAAAATCAATTTCAAATTCAGGAAACTCATTTTTCAGAAGCCGGGAAATAGATTCTCCATCATCTTGATCGTCGATGATGCAGGCGTGTATTTTATTTTTCATGGTGTGAGTTTTGGTTATTTTTAATTTATAATAAGTTTTTCTAAGTCATGTTTAAATAATTTTTTTGTTTAAGAATTGAGTATCAAATGAATTTTTTAATCCATATCGAAAATTATACAAAAATATTTTTCACGTAATATTGAATAATGTAAATATAGCGTTTCGTAAACAACTATCCAAGTCTTAAAAAATATTTATATTTGATAAAAAAGGAGCCGAAAGATTCGGATAATTTTATTCAAATTCGTACTTTTGTATGTTTGCTGAAATTACGTATGTCACAAGAAATAAACCCAATCTATTCTGAAGAGAATATCAGAACCCTCGATTGGCAGGAACATATTCGTCTGCGCCCCGGAATGTATATCGGGAAGCTGGGAGACGGTTCATCTGCTGATGATGGTATTTATATTTTGCTTAAAGAAATTCTGGACAACTCAATTGATGAGTTCAGAATGAAGTCTGGCAAAAGAATTGAAATAAAAGTCGACGATGGTAAAGTTACGATTCGTGACTTTGGTCGTGGAATCCCGCTTGGAAAAGTAGTGGATGCTGTTTCAAAAATGAATACAGGAGGTAAATATGACAGCAAAGCCTTTAAAAAATCGGTAGGTTTGAACGGGGTTGGTACAAAAGCTGTCAATGCTTTATCGGATTATTTCCGTGTACGTTCTTTCCGTGATGGAAGAATGAAAATTGCTGAATTTTCGAGAGGTTTAATTACTGAAGATTATGAGGAGAAAGAAACTTCAGACAGAAATGGTACTGAAATTTCTTTCATACCGGACGCTGATATCTTCCTTAATTTTAAATATAGAAAAGAATATATCGAAAGAATGCTTCGAAATTATTCTTATCTAAATCCAGGCTTAAAAATTCTTTTTAACGGAGAAACTTTCTTTTCCGAAAACGGTCTTAAAGATTTGTTGGATGAAGAGCTGGAAAACGAAACCCTGTATCCGATTATCCATCTGAAAGATAATGATATAGAAGTTGCGATTACCCATACCGATAAATCTCAGACAGAAACATATTTTTCATTTGTAAACGGGCAGAATACAACACAGGGAGGAACGCATTTAAATGCATTTCGTGAGGCCTATGTAAAAACTATCCGTGAGTTTTTTAACAAGACTTTTGATGCTTCGGATGTAAGGAAATCGATTGTTGCAGCAATTTCCATTAATGTGGAAGAACCTGTTTTTGAATCTCAGACAAAAACGAAATTGGGCTCCAACGATATGGGACCAAACGGACCGACGGTAAGGACGTTTATTATCGATTTCTTAAAGAATAAATTAGATAATTTCTTACATCAGAATCCTGAGATTGCGGAAGCTATTCAAAGAAAAATATTGATTTCTGAAAGAGAAAGAAAAGAACTTTCAGGAATTCAGAAATTAGCAAGAGAAAGAGCAAAAAAAGTTTCTCTTCATAATAAAAAACTGCGTGATTGCAGACAGCATTACAACGATCAGAAAAACGAAAGAAAAGGGGAAACTCAGATTTTTATTACTGAGGGAGATTCTGCATCCGGATCTATCACAAAATCCAGAGATGTTGAAACTCAGGCTGTATTTTCTTTGAAAGGTAAACCATTGAACTGTTATGGTTTAACAAAAAAAGTAGTATACGAGAATGAAGAATTCAACCTCCTTCAGGCAGCTTTGAATATCGAAGAAAGTTTAGAAGATCTACGATATAATCAGGTAATTATCGCAACCGATGCTGATGTCGACGGAATGCACATTCGTTTGTTGATGATCACATTCTTCCTGCAGTTTTTCCCTGATATAATTAAAAATAATCACCTTTATATTCTGCAAACACCATTATTTAGGGTTAGAAATAAAAAAGAAACGAGATACTGCTATTCAGAAGCTGAAAGAATAAAGGCATTAAATGAATTGGGTAAAAATCCTGAAATTACACGATTTAAAGGTTTGGGTGAGATTTCACCTGACGAATTCAAGCATTTTATTGGTAAAGATATCCGTTTGGAGCCTGTGGTATTAGGAAAAGATCAGACAATTGAGCAGTTATTGGAATTCTATATGGGGAAAAATACGCCGGACAGACAAGTTTTTATTCTTGAGAATCTGGTCGTTGAAGATCCTGATATTAATAAAAAAGAAATATTGAGTGAAGTCATAGATGAAAATTAATTAAAAATTATAACTTAAAAAAACACAAAACTTAACTTATATGAGACTTAGTAACCGAACCAAAGCTCCGGTTTATAACTTCATAAATACACTTCTGCTAATGACTTTGGTAGGTGGTATAGGGGCTTTTTTATTAGAAGAATACAGATTTAATGTTTTGGGATCAGAAAGTTATTTATTGATTATCGTTCCCATACTATTATTGATATTGTTTTACTTTAGTGGAAGACAAATTTTTGAATATGACAGCGACGGTGAAGCAATTCATTTTAGAAACAGAAATATTATTCCTTTTCTGAATAAACCGTTAAGTGATGAATTTCCAAAGTATAAATTAATAAAATATGAAGTTGTCAGAATTCTCTTTATTAAAAGATTATATATCACAATTTCAAGTAAAAACAGTGGTTCTACCATCTTAAAATATGAAGTTTCATATTTGACATCAAAAGAAATTAATGATTTAAAAGTTTCTTTAAATAAAGTAGTAAAAACAAACAAGGAGAAAAAGAGCGAAAAATAAATGATAGAAGAACACTCGCATGAAGGTGGGAGCTTAAAAAAAGTTTCCGGGCTGTACAAAGACTGGTTTCTTGATTATGCTTCTTATGTAATTTTAGACAGGGCAATTCCGTCGGTTTTTGATGGCTTTAAGCCTGTTCAGAGAAGAATCATGCATTCCATGCGGGAGCTGGAAGATGGCCGTTATAACAAAGTTGCCAATATTGTCGGAAATACTATGAAATATCACCCTCACGGTGATGCTTCTATTACAGATGCAATGGTAGGAATCGGGCAGAGAGAGCTGTTGATTGATACTCAGGGAAACTGGGGAAATATCTACACAGGAGATTCTGCTGCAGCTGCGAGATATATTGAAGCCAGATTAACGCCTTTTGCATTAGAAGTGGTTTTTAACCCAAAAACGACAGAATGGGCGAAATCTTATGACGGTAGAAATAACGAACCGATCGACCTTCCCGTTAAATTTCCTCTACTTCTGGCACAAGGAGTTGAAGGAATTGGAGTCGGACTTTCCACAAAGATTCTTCCACACAATTTCAATGAATTAATTAATGCTTCTGTTGCTCATCTTAAAGGTAAAAAGTTTGAACTATTTCCGGATTTTTTAACTGCCGGATTTTTAGATGTTTCCGAATATAACGACGGTCACAGAGGAGGAAAAGTAAGAGCCAGAGCAAGAATCAATCAGGTAGATAAACATACTCTGATGATTACGGAACTTCCTTTTTCAAAAAATACAGGCGATTTAATTGATTCTGTGTTGAAAGCGAATGAGAAAGGGAAAATCAAGATCAAAAAAATTGAAGACAATACTTCAGATAAAGTTGAAATTCTGATTCATCTTCCAAATGATTCATCGCCGGATAAAACGATTGATGCTTTGTATGCATTTACCGACTGTCAGGTTACCATTTCTCCAAATGCTTGCGTAATTGTCGGTGACAAACCGATGTTCCTGAATGTTTCCGAGATTTTAAGAAGAAATACAGATCATACGGTTTCTCTGCTTAAAAAAGAGCTTGAAATCGAACTTCACGAATTACAGGAAAGCTGGCATTTTTCTTCATTGGAAAGAATTTTTATTGAAAACAGGATTTATCACGATATTGAAGAAGTAGAAACCTGGGAAGATGTTATCAAAACAATTGATGCAGGATTAAAACCTCATACTAAACATCTTTTAAGAGCGGTTACGGAAGAGGATATTTTAAAACTAACGGAAATCAGAATTAAGAGAATTTCTAGATTCGATTTAGATAAATTTAAAGAAAATATTGCGGCACTTGAAGGTAAAATCGAGCAGGTAAAACATCATTTGGCGAATCTGATTCAGTATGCGATTGATTATTATTTAAATATTCAAAAAAAATACGGAAAAGACAGACAGAGAAAAACTGAACTTAGAATTTTTGATACGATTGATGCGACAAAAGTTGCTGTTGCGAATGAGAAATTTTACGCCAATTTTGAGGAAGGTTTCATCGGAACTTCTTTGAAAAAAGATCAGTATTTATTCGATTGTTCAGACATCGACGATATTATTACTTTCAGAAAAGACGGAAGTATGAAAGTTGTGAAAGTGGAGGCTAAAACTTTCATTGGTAAAGATATTCTTCATGTTGCCATCTGGAAGAAAAACGATAAAAGAACAGTCTACAACATGATTTATCGTGAAGGAAGAGACGGGCCTTATTATATGAAACGCTTTTCAGTGACGGGTGTGACAAGAAATACAGATTATCCTTTGGCTTCAGATAAAAAATTCTCTGAAACACTTTATTTTTCGGCAAATCCGAATGGTGAAGCGGAAACCGTGAGTGTTTTGTTAAAGCCAAACCCAAGAATCAGAAAAAATAAGATGGACATCGATTTTTCGGAATTAGCGATTAAAGGTCGTGATTCTAAAGGGAATCTGGTGACAAAATATGCCATCAAAAAAGTTGACTTAAAGGAAGAAGGTGTTTCTACATTGGCACCGAGAAAAATCTGGTTTGATGATACCGTGAGAAGGCTGAATGCGGACGGAAGAGGCACTTTATTAGGGAACTTTAAAGGTGACGATAAAATCCTTACCATCAATACAAACGGAGAAGCAAAATTAGTAAGTTTTGATCTTGGAAACCGTTTCGATGACGAATATCTTGTTCTTGAAAAATGGAAACCACAGCAGCCGGTAACGTGTATTTATTACGATGGCGAAAAAGATATTTATTTTATTAAAAGGTTCTTATTTGAAAATAATACCAACGTTCAGACCTTTATGCCTTCAGAACATCCGAAATCTTTTATCGAAAATGTAATTGTTGCCAACGGAGCGACCGCCGATATTACTTTTGCGAAGGATAAAGGGAAAGACCGTGATCCTGAAACCATCAATATTGATGAATTTATTACTGTAAAAGGAATAAAAGCAATTGGAAATCAATTCACGAAATTTAAGGTAAAATCAATTAACATTACTATTCCCGAACCTGAAGAAGAGGAAATTGAAGCGTATGAAGAGCCTGAACCAATGGATGAAGATGCGGTGATCGGAAATTTGTTCTCAAGTGATGAGAAGATTGAAGAATAATTAAAATAAAAACACAAATTGAAAAAAATACTGTTTCCCATTATTGTATTTTCTGTCATAAGTTTTTCCTGTAAAAAAGAAGAAGCTAAAATAGAAAAAACGGAATCAACCGTCAATACAGTTATTGATTCTGCTAAAATTTCTCAGCCAGAAGAATTCACTGATTCAGAAACGGAAAATGTAAAATCTGATTTGGATTATGAAGAAGTCGAGGATAAGGATTTTGCAAAGTGGAAGGGAGAATATTTCCTTGATTATATCGATTATGCAGGAGAAAATGACGGAACAAAGCTGAAAGCAAAATTGGTATTAGCCTCTTCTGAGGACGGACATTTTTATCTTTGGTATGAAAAGCCAAATGATACATTAAAGTTAGGAATGCATCATGTGTACGGAAGTTTTGGGAAGACGGATAAAGAAAATAATGCAATCAAATTTTTACCTGAAATTGTAACTGAAGGCGAAGATACCGGAATTGATTTGGATTACTTTTTGTATAACAGAGAAGGTAAATTTTACATTAAAAGTGGAATGATTCCTACGGGAAATGGTGATTCCGGAGGAATTCCTATTCAAAAAATTAAATAAGAAATGAACATTTTAATATTAGTTATAGCAATAACGGCGATTATAAGCTTTGTTGCACCAAATGGAAGTCCGAATTTTGAAAAATATAAATTTAATGTAGGGGCAATAGTATATCGAAAAGAATATATTCGTCTGCTTTCTGCAGGTTTCCTTCATGCAGATATTATGCATTTGGTGTTGAATATGTTTGTTTTGTTTTCATTTGGTCCGGCAGTATTGTCAGATTTTGGAGTAGGCGGATTTTTAACGATTTATATCGGATCAATTATATTGGGAAATCTATTATCACTTTTAATATATAAAAATCAAAGTTGGTATTCAGCTATAGGAGCAAGTGGAGGTGTTGCCGGAATTATTTTTGCCAGTGTTTCTTTAGATCCTGTGCTTACAAAAATCGGAATTATTTTCTTACCTCCTGAGTTGAGTATTCCTGGTTATATTTTTGGATTTCTTTACTTTGGATATTCCGTGTATAGTATGTTATATCCTAGAAGTAATGACAATATTGGTCATGCCGCGCATTTAGGAGGAGCTGTATTTGGACTTGTCTATTCTGTGTTAATATTTCCGCAGCTTGCAATGAAAAATATATTTTTTCTGGGAGTCATGTCACTTCCATTAATGTATCTAAGTTATGAAATCTTTATAAGAAAGAGAATTGGTTAAAAATCATTAATATATAAACGAAAGTCGGCAAATTTTGCTGACTTTTTTGTTTAATAAAAAACCGCCCCAGAAACTGAGACGGCAATTAGTATAAAAATAATCAATTTTATTTCTTAATAATTTTTTGAGTAGAACTTCCTTTATTGGTTTTAATCTGAACAAAATAAATTCCACTCTGGAGACTACTTATATCAATGGTTTTATTATTTCCTCTGATATTTTTTACCACTTCTCCAATGTTGTTGGTGATGACAATTTGCTCAATTGGATCAGAAATATTGATGCTAAAAGTTGTTTCAACCGGATTAGGATAAATTTTTACTTTTTCTGAAATAGTACTTTCCTGTGTTTTTAGAACGGTGGAAGCAATATATTGTGTTTTAATATAGAAAAGATTAGCAACACTTCCTTTCGTGATAGAGTGTGAACCTGCAGCTACCGTTGGAATCGTTACAATTCCTGAAGAGGCGGTATAAGAAACATTATCTACTTTAACTGTTCCGCTGAATGTAGGGTCGAAAACCAATGTTAATGATGATGTTGCCGTTGTATTATACGTAATTCCTGTTGCTGATTCTAATTTCAGACGTTTCGTTAAAGTTAATCCATCATAAGTTGCAGTTCCGTCCGTAGAATTGATGTTGGCAGACGTGAACGTGTAGAATGAACTTGTAAGGTTAGAAACAGAGAAATTGTGAATTTCATTTCCTGTAGGATTTGTTCCTGTTCCAGGAGTTACAGTAATACTTCCCGTTCCTGAAACCGCTGTTCCCGCTGAACCTGATGTTGTTATAGTAAAATCAAGATCTGCTGTTGGTATTCCGGAAATTGTAATTGTTTTTGCTGAAGTATTTTTAACAAAGCTGATTCCCGAAGCCGGTAAACCTGTTACGGTTGCATCAGTTGCTGTTCCGGCCCAAGTGAAAACCATTGGTGTAATGGCAGTTCCGACAGTTACAGTCTGATCATTATTTGACGGAATAGTAAGTGTCTGAGAACTTGCAGGTGCTGAAGTAATTCCCTGTACGTAAACTAATGAAGAAGCATAATTTTGTAAAATGGCCATCAATCCTGTATTCACAGAAGAAGAAGTGTCATCATTCGGATTACTGAAGGTCCAGCTTATATCTCCACCCGAAACTCTTCCGGAATATTGCATCACTTTATCTTTTGCTGCAGTCGGAGAATCCGGAACCAAAGAATTTACATACAATGAAGTATTTGTGTCAAAGTTATTATAGGTACCATTTCCTTGAAGAGCTTTAATTGTACTCCCCAATACTTCACTTCTTGTAGTCGCAACATACGCATCAAAATGACTCGCTGCTGTCGAAGAATTGTAAGGGATAAATGCCGTCTGACCAATCATATAATTATTGAATGCTTTCACCACACCGCCATTTTCACCTGAAAAAGTACCTGGAGCACCATTGGCAACATCTGTTCCCTGTTTTGAGGTAAGGATTGGATATTTAGCATTTCTAAAATAATTTCCTTCCACAAAAACTGAAGAACCTAATGTAGAGCCTACGCCATATTTAGAGTTTCCGTCATAATAGTTGTTATAAACGTGAGCCGAATAATAACGAACTCTCGGGTGCCTGGAGTCTGAATGATCAAACCAATTGTGATGATAGGTAATATACAGACCCGCAGTTGTTCCTTCACTTAAACCCAACAGACAGCTTTTTCCGTTATCCCAAAAGTGGTTGTAAGAAAAAGTAACATTTGTAGATTTTTTAGCATCCAACGCTCCATCGCCTTTTTCCTGATCGGCATCTGATCCTGGAGCACCGTAGAATAAATCATTATTGTGAGCCCAGATATAACTGTTATTCTGTTGTAAGCTTAAATTGTCACCTTCCGAAGCATCAGTAAGCATAAATCCAAGATTTCTTACTTCGATATTGGTAGCATTTTTTATACGGATTCCCCAGCCATTTACCACTGCATCAGAGCCCACCCCTTCAAAAGTAATGGAACTTGCATCCGTATTTTTATTTTCAATCACTACATCACCATTCAGAAGATAACTTGGATCTGTCACATTTCCAATTAATCTTACAACTAAAGGTCTTGTATCAGATCCTTTTTTAAAGCCGTCTAAAATCGTTTGCAGTCCGACACAAGGATTTGTATTTGCTCCTGTAACGTTCAGAGAAACAGTATTTTTTGTGTCTTGTGTAACATACAGAACGACAGCGTTTGTCTTTAAAGTTCCGTTAAGATTATATGCTCCGGGAACTCTTGCATTATTGTGTGCAAACCCGTTTCTATCGTGTGGAAGAACGGTTACTGAGCCCGAAACAGCAGCAGTACCCTCTACATTTCCTGTTACCGGAACGACTTTAATCGTATAATTTCCGGCGCTTAATCCTAACAGATCTGCTCTGAAATATGATCCGTAACTTCTAATTAATTGGGTGTCAATTAATTTATCGGTAAAGCCTCCTCCTGTGTAATAAACTTTGTAACTGTCGGCACCGTTTACAGGATTCCATTTTATAAAAGCGGATTCCAACCAGCCGGTTGCCTGAGTAATTGTAACCTGTGCTTTCAGCAGAAATGGACTGAAAAGCATCATAAAATAAATCAAGATCTTTTTCATAGATTATTAATTTTTAAGTTGTTTTAAAATGAATTATTTAATGTGTAATCGATTACACTCAAATATATATAAATATTTAAAACAAATCATTCTGTTGTGAAATTTTTCTTAAAAAGATCTTTTATTCATTGATTTTAAAGGGTTTTCTAAATAATATTAAAAATATGTTAATCGTATAACCAAGATGAAAATGTATAAATTTTGTTTCCTAAAAAAAGAATACTTGAACAGAAAAATGGGCGAATTCAGAAATTCGTATTTAAAAAATACAAAAAAAACCCGGCTCAAAAAGTGAACCGGATTTTATACTTTATGATATTTAAAATATCTTATTTTGATCATTTTTTTCCACAAACAAACCTGTCATTTCCAGATAAATCTTCTAGTAAAAATGCCTCTGAAAAATCATTAAGATACAATTCCAATGTTTCCGGACCTAATTTCTGATTGATTTCCAAAAATAATAATCCGTTTTCCTTCATATATTTTTTAGAATCTTCGGCAATTTTTCGATAAAAAATCAATGCATCGGAAGTGGGAGAGAACAGTGCCATTGTCGGTTCAAATCCTTTTACAGAATATTCGATTTCGGTTTCTTCATCAAGTGCGATATAAGGTGGATTTGAAATAATGATATCAAAATTTTCATTCAAATCAAAACTCAGATAATCCGCATGAATAAAGTTAATTTCAAGCTGATGAAAATCTGCATTTTTTCTGGCAACTTCCAACGCTTTTTCAGAAAAATCAATCGAAGTCACTTCAGCCTGTGGAAAATATTTCTTTAAAACCAAAGGGATAATTCCGCTTCCGGTTCCTATATCGAGAATTTTTAATTTATCAATAATTAATGATGAATTTTTAATTTTTTCAATTGCCAATTCAAGCAATTCTTCCGTTTCAGGACGTGGAATCAGAACGTTTTCATTGATGAAAAATTTCATTCCGTAAAATTCAGTTTCTCCTAAAATATGTTGATAAGGTTTATTAGTTCTTAATTCTGAAATAATGTTCAACAGCTGTTTTTCATCCTGAATTAATATTTCCTGTTCAGAAAATCTTCTCTGATCAAAATTGTTGAATCCGATAATTTTTTCAATAAAAATTGAAGATAAAAAATCACTTTCCGAATCTGTATATATTTCAGAAAGATCTGTTTTAAAATGTTTTTTGAATGCTGAAATCGTCATTTATCTCGTGAAAACCAGTTTTAGATCAGTAGATTTTTCTTTATCAATTCTATAGCCTTCGTAGTTGAAAGCTTTTACATCATCCAAAGTTTGTGCATTGGTTTCAGCACAAAATCTTACCACCAAACCTCTTGCATGTTTTGTATAAACCACGATGGTTTTAAGTTTTCCTTCCTTCAATTCATAAAAATCAAAATCAATTACTGTATGATTCAATTTTTTGCGGTCGATTACTTTAAAATATTCGTTGCTTCCAAGATTTAAAAGAATTTCATTCTTTTTCATTTCAGAATTTAATTGTTCTGTAATTTTTTCTCTCCAGAATTCGTAAAGGTTTTTGTATTCATCAAATACGAAAGGTCTTCCCATTTCCAGTCGGTAAAGCATCACTTTATCAGATGGTTTCAGTAATCCGTATAATCCGGATAATATTCTGTAGTTTTTTTGTAAATAATCTACTGCTTTTTTGTCTAACGTTTTAGCATCTAAACCTCTATAAACTTCGCCAGTAAATGCAAACATAGCAGGAGCAGATTCTTTTGCAGTCGGTTTTGCTTTCCATTTTTGATTTCTTTCCCAGTTTTCATCTGCCAGTTTCGGCGAAATTTCCATGAGCTCGGAAAGATATTTCGGTGATTTTTCTTTTAGATAAGTTTGTATAAATGCTGCATTTTCAATGAACTTTGGGGTAGTGGTTTTCAACAGATCGGTTGAGTTTTCTACGTTCATTAATTTCGCAGGAGATGTTACTATTTTCATGAAAAAATAAAAAATTTGAATATATTTTTATAAGTGAATTTTTTATAAAATCAATTCACCCTCTTAATATCGATATTTGATTAGATAATTCCTTTCCCTTGTCTTATAATTTCCGGTTCGCCAGAAGTAAGATCTACGATGGTAGAAGCAACATTATCTCCGTAACCTGAATCAATGACAATATCCACCAAATGGTCATATTTTTCTGCAATAAGTTCGGGATCTGTGGAATATTCCAACACTTCATCATCATCTTTAATGGAAGTTGATGCAATCGGATGTCCTAATTTTTCAACAATCAATTGTGGAATCGGATGATCCGGTACACGGATACCAATTGTTTTATGGCCTTTATAGGCTAAAGGTAAACTTTTATTAGCATCCAAAATAAAGGTAAAAGGTCCTGGAAGATGACTTTTTAAAAACCTAAAAACCGACGTGTCGATTGGTCTTGTAAAATCTGAAAGATGGCTGAGATCGTTACAAATAATTGAAAATTGGGCTTTCTCCAATTTCATTTTTTTGATTTGAGCTAGTTTTTCCATAGCTTTTACATCAAAAATATTACATCCAAGTGCATAAATCGTATCGGACGGATAAATAATTAATCCACCATTATTCAAAGTTTTAATTACCTCATTAATAAGATTTTCCTGGGGGTTGTCAGGATATATTTTTAATATTTTTGCCATACTTCAAAGATACGAATATTAAAATAGTTTTCATAAAAGTCCTTTATTTAAAAGAAAAATTAGGATTATTAAAAAAAAGTCGTACATTTGCAATCCAATATCGCGGGATGGAGCAGTAGGTAGCTCGTCGGGCTCATAACCCGAAGGTCATCGGTTCGAGTCCGGTTCCCGCTACTAAGATTATAAGTGTTTTCGGTAANAGGATGTATTCCTGACTGAGACATTTGCAATCCAATATCGCGGGATGGAGCAGTAGGTAGCTCGTCGGGCTCATAACCCGAAGGTCATCGGTTCGAGTCCGGTTCCCGCTACTAAGATTATAAGTGTTTTCGGTAAACACTCTAAAGATACACCGCGGGATGGAGCAGTAGGTAGCTCGTCGGGCTCATAACCCGAAGGTCATCGGTTCGAGTCCGGTTCCCGCTACTAAGATTATAAGTGTTTTCGGTAANCGCGGGATGGAGCAGTAGGTAGCTCGTCGGGCTCATAACCCGAAGGTCATCGGTTCGAGTCCGGTTCCCGCTACTAAGATATAAGTGTTTTCGGTAAACACTCTAAAGATACACCGCGGGATGGAGCAGTAGGTAGCTCGTCGGGCTCATAACCCGAAGGTCATCGGTTCGAGTCCGGTTCCCGCTACCAATAGGAGAATTACGAAAGTAGTTCTCCTTTTTTTGTGCTGTAAAATTTGAAAAACGTTATTGGAATGAAATATGCTAATAAAATTTACAGAAATATTAAAATAGCTTTACTTTCAAAAAATCAGAAAATTTTATTAAATAAAAAATGAAATTTAGTTTTTAACTGTAAAATTGGTTGTAAAAAATCTGAGTGAAAATTTCAAATTATAAAGACGATAATATTTATTAAGACAAAGAAAAAATTATGGAAAATCTACAACAAGAAAATGTCCAAAAGATAAAGGCTTTCATGACAAAATGGTTCGAGCATTTTGATAATTTAGATGAAAATAGCTTCTTCCTGCAATACTTATCGGAAGATGTGAAAATGAAATTTCCGGGAAATGATTTATTTATTGGGCAAGAGGAATTCAGCAATTGGTTCACAGAATCTAAAAATAATCTTATAAACAAAACAACTCATCATATTTCAGATATTCAAATAACAGAAACTGCTAAAGATAAGTTTGACATCACTTTTAAAGTAAGATATATTGCCGAGATGAAAGACAATAAAATTGATATGAATGTAAAAGAAGACTGGAAATTAATCTGGCATGAAGAAACTGACATACCTGTAATAACAGAATATTTGGTAAGCTGATAATGATAGATAAAGAATAAGAGTAAAAACTATTTCGGACTCATAAGTTTGACGTTACCTTAAAGGGATATTCTCGCAAGTTGTTTGCTGTTGTCGCATGAGGATGAGGGTTTGGTAAGCATTCAAAATACACCGCGGGATGGATCAGTAGGTAGCTCATCGGGCTCATAACCAGAAGGCCATCGTTTTGAGACGGGGTTCCCGCTATTGTTTACAGAAGTTCACTCTCAAATGGTGAATTAAATCAAATGTCCGTAATGGCTTAATTTATGCAAGAGTAATACTATCACCATTAAATCATATAGTATGTACAAAAAAATTCTCGCAGGTTTAGGAGGTGCTATTGCACTTAACCTGCTTCATGAAACCATCAGAAAAAATTTTGATAACGTTCCGGAAATTAATAAAGTTGGGGAGGAAGCTCTAAATAAAGCGTTGGATAAGGTTGATATGAAAATTACAAATCATGATCAGCTGTATGCAGCGACATTAGCGGGCGATGTCGTAAGCAACGGAATCTATTATGCTACTACGGCAACAACCAGTTTTAATATTGTCTCTGGAATTGCCATGGGAATGGGAGCGGTGTTACTTCCAGAAAAAATGGGATTGGATGACGCACCCGTTGCTAAAACTACGGAGAAAAAAGTAATGACAGTTGCTTATTATCTATTCGGAGCTATTGTAACTAAACTTATCTATGACAAAATAAAATAATATCATAGTGATTAAAACTAAAAATGCCACAATTATTTGTGGCATTTTTATATCTTCTTCAATGCGGTTGCTTTATGAACTGCTTTGTTTCCCGTCTTTTCGCTCATTACTTCGTATTGTGGGTTTTCTTCTGAAGCACGACGTTGTTTCTCCATAAAGATAAAATCTTTTGTATGTACTTTTATAATGATTCCGTGGGTTTCTCCGTTGCTGAATCTCCATCTTACTGTGTCTCCCTTTTTTAGCATGATGATTTTAATTATACAAGGGAAAGAATCATTTATTATGCCATTACATATAGGATTAAAATAAAAAATCCCACTTTATGAAAAGCAGGATTAATATATATTATTGAAAAATAATTATTGAGTAGCTAATTGATTATATGGCGTAAGCGCATTATCATCTGCCATTGTCTGTCCTAAAAATTCTTTTTTCTGACTTCCTTTCATTCTGTTTGCAGCAGAGCTTCCGTTGGAATAAGACTGGCTTAGTTTTGTGGTGATTTCTATAGGATTAAGCTCAAATTTCGTATCACCTTCTACACCAAGATATCCGTTCTTTCTTGTAAGATTTGTAATATAATTATTATAATTAATCAGTGTACCTCTAAACATAGAAGTATGATAATCCATACATTTTCTAGCTTTTTTAGAAGAATTATTAAGGATGCAGCTGTTCATATTCCCTCTGTAAAGACGCCATTCAAGTTCTACTTTTGCATATTCTTTAGACAAAGCAACTTTTCCGTTAGAAAGAATATTGGGATCGTTTTCCTTTTCACTGATTTCTTTTAAATGTTTAATCGCTAAAGGAACTGTATTTTCAATTTTAGTTTTAGCTTCTCCTATCGCACTGAAATCTGCAGCCGGAGCATTCTTTTGAGCTGTAGTAAGGTTAAAAATAAGTAGTAATAGTACAATTAATAAATTATATCTTTTCATGAGAAATTTTTAAAGCACTAAAATAAATATAATTTCTCGGTTTAAGCAAATACATTTTAATTTTATTTAATAAATTTTAACAATTCTTTAATATAAATTATTCATTGTTGCATAAATGATGTTTTCTGCTTAAAAACTGTGGTACTTTTTATACGTGTTTTGTATTAATTAAGCATGGTTTAATAACTACTTTTTAAATGTAATGATTTCGTTGTCATTACCCATAATGACTGTTTTGGTAAGATTAATAAATAATCCGTGTCCTACAACGCCCTCGATTTCGTTCAATTTATGAGACAACTCCACAGGATTCTCTATAAAACCAAAGTCGACATCAATAATATAATTCCCTTCATCAGTTACAAACGGCAGGTTTTGGGCAAAGCGTATCTTTCCGTTTCCGTTTAATTCTTTAATTTTCGATTGAACATACTTTGAAGCAAAAGGAATTACCTCAATCGGGAGCTTAAATTTTCCCAGTTTTTCCACTTTTTTTGATGAATCAGCAATAATAATCTCTTCAGTTGTCATCGAGGCTACAATTTTTTCTCTGAGAAGAGCACCGCCACCACCTTTAATTAACATTAAATCTTTATTAAACTCGTCTGCACCATCGATCGTAGTATCAATTTTGTCAATTGTATTGATATCAATAATTGGAATTCCTAAAGAATCTGCCAGTTTCTGTGTTGCATTTGAGGTAGGAACAGCTTTTATTTTAAGTCCGTTCTTAACAAGTTCTGCAATTTCTACAATCGCATAATAAACAGTTGAACCTGTTCCTAAACCTATAATTGTATTATTCTTTATATATTTTACGGCTTCTTTAGCAGCAAGCTGTTTTTCTTTTTCTACATCTTTTTTCACTATAATGAATTTTTAAAGCAATATTTTTCACTAAAAAGATAAGAATATATTCTTCTGACTTTATTTAAAAAAACAATTTTTTTATAAAAGTTAAATTTATTTAATTGATTTTCAGTATTTTAATTTGGTTTAAATCTTATCACTAAAAAAATAGTTGTTTGGATGGATTTTATTTCTACATTTGTATAACTAATTTCTTAGTGATATGAGATTCCGTGAAAATTTTATATCATAATTAATGATAAATTGAAAAGGATATGAAAATTCAGACTTTAACAAAAGCAGAGGAGCAGGTAATGCAGTATTTATGGAAACTGGAAAAAGGATTTCTAAAAGACGTTTTAGATCTTTTTCCCGAGCCAAAACCTCATACCAATACCGTTTCTACTATTTTGAAAGTGTTGAAAGACAAAGAATTCGTAGATTTTGCCGTGCACGGAAGACAACACGAATATTTCCCGTTGATCTCGAAAGAGCAATATTCAGGCAAAACAATGAATAGTCTGGTGAAAAACTATTTTAAAGGTTCTTACAAAAGTGTTGTTTCTTTTTTGGTCGAAAAAAACGAAATGACAGTGGAAGATCTGGAAATGCTTTTAAATGAATTAAAAAAGAAAGACTAATACCCATGGAAACTGTACTTATATATTTAGTAAAAGTTATTTTGTGTTCCGGTGTAACGTTCTTGTATTATCAGTTGTCTTTAAAAGACAAGACGTTTCATCACTACAACAGATTTTATCTTTTGTCGGCGATGCTGATATCGTTGCTGCTTCCCTTAGTAAAGATTGAAGATTTCACTATTCAGGTGAGCAGCAGTGTATATAAGCTGATCGATCAGGTACAGAATTTTAAGACAATTAAAAACTCAGACAATGACTACATTTATCTTCGAATTATTTTTTCAGCTTTGGGATTGGTTTCTCTCTATCTTTTAGGAAAACTGATTTACGGGATTTTTAAAATTCAAAAGCTTAAAAACCAATTCAAGAAAGAAATTTTTGACGGAATTAATTTCTATCAGACCAATTTAACTGAAGCTCCTTTCTCTTATTTCAGAAATCTTTTCTGGAAGAATTCCATAACGCTGAATTCTGAAGTAGGAAAGCAGATTTTGAAGCACGAAATGGTTCATATTGAACAGAAACATTCTTTTGATAAGATTTTTATTGAAATCATAACGTCTGTTTTCTGGTTCAATCCGTTTTTTCATATTATCAAAAAAGAAATTAGTTTAATTCACGAATATCTGGCTGATAAAAAAGCCGTACAACAATCGGACACCAAAGCATTTGCGCAGATGCTATTAGCAAGCCACTTTTCCGGAAAACAGTTGCCTGCGACCAGTCCGTTCTTAAGTTCAAACCTTAAAAAAAGACTCAGAATGTTACAAAAACCTAACACCAAATTCGGATATGCGCGAAGAATTTTAGCATTACCGGTGGTATTTACAGTTGCGTTTGCTTATTTGGTAAATGCTAAGAATCAGGAAATTAAAGCAACCAATATAGAAATTGAGAAAGCAGTTTCCCAAATTAAAAAAGATACAATAGTTCCTAATCAGAATAAAAATAATGTTGTTTACAAAACATATAAAAGTTCTGATGAAGAGAAAAAAGTAGCAGATCTCAGCAAAAAAATTCAGGCGAAAAGCAAAGCTTTAAAAGAATTGCATCCTGAAAGCAAAGAATTCAAAAAAAATGTAGAAGAAATTGGCGCTCTGTCTGAAGAGATCGAAAAAATTGCAAGTTCAGAAGATTTTGTAAAAGGTGAATCCAATTTTAAAATTATTCAAAAACCTAAAAGAACGGTTGATTGGGAATCAAGTTATACAACAAGTATTCAGTTTCATGATAAAGATTTACCAATTCCTCCAACCCCTCCGTCACCTCCCAAAGCAATTGATGCACCTTTCGGCTCAGAAGTAAATATGTACAGTTACACTGGTAGTGCAGATATGAAGTGGAGCACTGATGGAAAGTTATCAGCAGAAAAAATGCGAAAAGATGTAAAAAGAAACAGAAAGATTATAGAAATTGAAAGAAAAAAGGCGAAACTTGAAGCGGAAAGGGCTAAGTTATTAGGAGAAAGAGCAAGTGAAATTGGATCACAAGCTGTTTTGATGGGAGCTAAAGCCAGACAAGTAGCTGAACAAGCAATGTTTGAAACTTCAAAGTCAAAGGTTTATGTCTATAAAACTCAATCGGGAAATTCAAATACTTCTGGCGGTAATTCTATATTCTTTAATGCTGATAATATTAAAAAGTATAATGATAATTTCACAATGAGCGGGGTAAAATCTTTCAGTTATAACGGGGATGATGTTCAAATTTACATCGATGACAAAGCTTCAACAAAAGATGATATGCAAGCTCTGGATAGTAAGAATATTGAGAGAATAGATATTAAAAGAAATAAACAAAATGATGGGAAAACTTCTGGCGAAATAAGAATTCAAACAAAGAAAAAATAATCATCACCCAATAAATTGATCATATTATGAAGAAAATTTTAGCTATTGGATGTTTTCTGTTAGGAATTGCTGCTCAGGCACAGGTAAACAGATTTTTTTATGATTACAAATTTATTCCGGATTCCAATCATAAGGAAGATGTAAAATCAGAAATGATGTATCTTGATATTGATAAAAATGGTTCAAACTATTACAGTCGAACCAAATTCGTTTCAGATTCTACTTCCAGAGCGGATATTGAAAAGCAGTTAAAATCATTTTCAGGAAATATTAGTGTCAGCAGGAGAGATAATCAGGGGCAGGTTTCATTTAAAGTAACCAAAAACTATCCGGATTTTACGACTTATCTTCTCAGAAGCATTGCTACAGATCAGTACAAAATAAAAGAAGATCAAAAACCTGAATGGAAAATTTTACAGGATAAACAGAAAATCGGTGAATATAATACGCAAAAGGCAACTACCAGTTTCGGCGGAAGAGAATGGATTGCCTGGTTTTCTACGGATATTCCTTTTCAGGACGGACCTTATAAGTTTTATGGATTGCCGGGTTTGATTGTTAAAATTGAAGACACTACGGGTTCACACATCATGACATTGGTCGGCAACAAAACCGTTGCTCCGGTTACAACAGACTCAAAGGAGCCGGAACTGCCACAGAATATGAGAATTTATGGAATGGGCGGAAAGGAAATTGAAGTCTCGGAAGATCAGTTCAGAAAAGCATGGAAATCTTATGTAAACGATCCTACGAAGAACATGAGAGAAATGATGATGAAAAATACAGAAACTTCTAAGGTTTCGTTTAAAGTGACGAGCTCGGACGGGAAAGAAATTTCAGATCCTAATCAGGTCTTCAGAGAAATGGAAAAAAGAACGAAAGAAACCTTAGCGAAAAATAATAATCCTATTGAACCGGATTTAGTAAAATAAAATACTAGAATATCTTTAGAAACGGGATGAAAACTAATTTCATCCCGTTTCTTTTTTTTATCTTAACAAAGAATTTTAAATTTTGAATTTCATGACAGAAAAGGAAAAATGCGCAAACGGACTTTTGTATAATGCCAATTATGATCAGGAATTAATTAATGACAGAATGAAAATCAAAGATCTTTGTCAGGATTACAATCAGTTGAAAAATTCTGATATTGAAGGAAGAAATTTTTTAATTAAAAAGATTGTAGGAAAGACACAAGAAAATTTGTATATCGAACCTAATTTCTGGTGCGATTACGGCTATAATATCGAAGTTGGAGAGAACTTTTATGCCAATCATAATCTTGTCATTCTAGACTGCGCAAAAGTAACTTTTGGAGACAATGTTTTTATTGGTCCGAATTGTAGCTTTTATACGGCAAATCATCCGATTGATGCTAAACAAAGAAATGAAGGATTGGAATCTGCCCATCCAATCAAAGTTGGTGATAATGTCTGGTTTGGAGGAAATGTTACCGTTCTTCCAGGAATTTCAATTGGGAATAATTCGGTAATTGGAGCGGGAAGTGTTGTTGCTAAAGATATTCCTGATAATGTCGTTGCAGTGGGAAACCCGTGTAAAGTGATTAAAAATATAGAAAATAAAAACTAAACAATACCATGAAAAAGATATTATTTCTAATAATCCTGTCATTAGGATTTCTTTCTCATGCACAATATCAAAGATTTGTCTATGAATATAAATTTGCCATAGATTCAACAGCAAAAGATAACGCTGAAACTGAATTGATGAACCTCGATATTGCTCCAAAAGGATCAAAATTTTACAGTAAGGATTATCAGGAATTAGATTCGTTGATGAATGCATACATACAAAAGCAGGTAAAATCGGGAATTAAAGATATTAGCCTTTCCGGAATGGGATATAAGGGAGAAATGAGGTATTTTGTTGAAAAAAGTTATCCAGATTATGCTTTAAGTTATTTTAATTCTCTTCTTTCGGACGAATACTTGGTAAAAGATACCCGAAATCAGCAATGGAAAATTCTTTCAGATAAAGAAAAAATAGGAAATTTTAATGCTCAAAAAGCAGTTTGTGATTTTGCGGGAAGAAAATGGACGGCTTGGTTTACGACAGATATTCCGATTCAGGATGGTCCTTATAAATTCCACGGATTGCCGGGTTTAATTATAAAATTGGAAGATAATACACATTCTCATATATTTGAAATTAAAGGAGTAAAAAAACTTCCGGAAACAGCCGAATGGAAAAGCCAAAAAGAGAAGAAAAGATATGTTGCCCTTATTACTTTAGATCAGGAGAAATATAAAAAAGTGTTTAAAGATTATCTTCAGGATCCTATGAGAGGGCAGCGACAATTATTTAGTAGCGGAACTATTATTGAAATGCGGGATGAATCCGGAAAAGTTATAGATCCTGCTAAGCAGATGCGCGAAGATGAAAAAAGGCTTAAGGAAAAGCTGAAAAAGCAGAATAATATTCTTGAACTTGATCTATTGAAATAAAAAACTCGGCGCGGAAACAAAGTTTCCGCGCCGAGTTTTATCTAAATGATAGTCAGTTTTAAGCTAATTTCTGAGAATCTGCAATAAATTGAGCCAATCCACTGTCTGTTAATGGGTGCTTTAATAAACTCAAGATCGGAGGAAGTGGTGAAGTAATCACATCAGCCCCGATTTTAGCACAGTCGATAATGTGCATTGAGTGACGAATAGAAGCTGCTAAAATTTCAGTTTCATACATATAGTTATCAAAAACCAATCTGATTTCCTGGATTAAATTTAATCCGTCCGTTGAAATATCATCTAATCTTCCCAAGAAAGGTGAAACATAAGTTGCCCCGGCTTTTGCTGCTAAAAGAGCCTGCCCAACAGAAAAAATCAATGTACAGTTTGTTCTGATTCCTTTATCTGAAAAATATTTTAACGCTTTGATACCGTCTTTAATCATTGGGATTTTTACCACAATATTCGGGTGAATTGCTGCCAGCTCATCACCTTCTTTAATCATTTCTTCATACGTCGTAGAAAGAACTTCTGCAGAAATATCTCCGTCTACAATCTCGCAAATTGCTTTGTAGTGATTTTTGATTGCTTCAGCTCCCTGAATTCCTTCTTTTGCCATCAATGAAGGGTTTGTTGTTACTCCATCAAGAATTCCAAGGTCTTTCGCTTCTTTTATTTGCTCTAAATTAGCAGTGTCTATAAAAAATTTCATTTGTTTTGAGATTTATTTTACACAAAGATAATCATTCCATTTTGAGTAGGAAATTAATTTGGATGTGAGTTATAGGATATAAAGTTTCTAAGTTGACCAATATGAAAGAATTTTAGCAAAAATTGTAGCTAATCTTAAAAAAATAAGATCCGAAAAACTTCGGATCTTATTTTAACTATGAATTTAAAACTTTGTTAAGTTTTACAGCATCCTGATTGGTAGGGTCATACTGTATAGACTTAGCAATGTGCTCTTTTGCTTTATTAGGATCGGTTGTCTGCTCTGCAAAAGCAATGTAGAAGTAAGCATACGCAAGATTTTTCTTATTCTCTTCTACTTCTTCCGGCTTTACAGTGGCAATATATTTTTCATAAGCTAGTTTTGCGTTGGCGTCATCTTTGGCCGACTGATAAGCATATGCCTGACTATAATATGATGGAGCCCAATCCGGTAGCAAAGCAGATATTTTTTTCCATGTATCAACTGCATTTGTCCAATCTGAAGCATCTTGATAAGCTCCTGCTAATTTTGCCAATGCGTCTGTATCTTTCGGATTTGCTTCAATTTGTTTTTTTAGAGCGTCAATTGTTGGGTTTGTTCCCGCCTGGCTCGTTGCAACTGTACTATCTGTTTGGGTAGTCTGTGCATTTACAAAACTTGCACTTCCTACCAATAATAAACCTAAAACAAGGTGCTTAATATTCATTTTAATCATTTTCATAATCTTTATTTTTTGAGTTGTACATTTTAAAATTCAATAATAATTCCAGAAAATCTAAAATTTTAGAAGCATTAAGTTTTTTTAGAAAATTTTAAGAAAATTAAATGTTGTTTTATTAAAATTTTTGATTCGTGACAGTTTAAGCTATCTTTGTGATTCAACATGATTTGAAATAATATTAGTTATATGAACATCATATTAGCCTCAACTTCCACGCTTTTTGGTGGAGAGTATTTAGAATATTTAAGAGAAGAATTAATTCAATTATATAATGGAATTGACGAAATTATTTTCGTTCCGTTTGCCCGTCCAAGTGGGATTTCTCATGACGAATACACGGCAAAAGCCCGTTCTTTCTTTGAAACAATTAATATTAAGGTAAAAGGTCTTCACGAATTTGAACATAAAATTGAAGCTATCAACAATGCAAAAGGTTTCTTTACTGGCGGTGGAAATACATTTTTGCTGGTAAAAACATTGCATGAAGAAGGGTTAATGTCTGTTTTAAAACAAAATATTGAAAACGGAAAACCTTATTTGGGATGCAGCGCAGGAAGCAACATCGGCGGGCAAAATATGAAAACTACGAACGATATGCCGATCGTTTATCCACCGAGTTTTGATTGTATGGGATTGGTGCCGTTTAATTTAAATCCACATTACTTAGATCCGAATCCGGATTTAAAGCATAACGGAGAAACCAGAGAAACCAGGATCAAAGAATTTCTGACTCAAAATGATGTAAAGGTTGTCGGACTTCGTGAAGGAAACTGGATAAGAAGAATCGGCAATAAAATTACAGTTGAAGGAAACGAGCTGACAAGGATTTTTGAAAAAGGAAAAGAACCTTATGAAATAGAAGCAGGAACTCAACTTTAAGTTTTTGAATTATTTACTAACTGCTCTTATTAACAATTAATTTTATAGATTTCATACTGAGCAGAGCCGAAGCATTTTAAATACGATTTACAAAGAAAAAACAATAAAGAATGAGAAAAACATTCACGATTCTTACCCTTTCAACGCAAATTATTTTTGCTCAGAATATTACTCAAAAACTGGATGAAGTCACAAAAAATCTGATGAATTCTTCAGGAGCTATGGCTTCGAATTTGTCTTTCTATGTTTCTGATGAAAGTGGAAATTTTATTTACGATTATCAGGGAAATAAAGGGCTGTCTACGGCTTCTACTCAAAAAATATTCACCGCAGCTGCTGCTTTGGAAACTTTAGGTAAAAATTATACTTTTAAAACGACTTCAAGTTATTCAGGCAATATTTCAGGAGGAAATCTGAATGGAAATCTTTTTATCAGTTCAACCGGAGATCCAACGTTAGGAAGTTGGAGATATGATGCTTACAAACCTGAAAATTTTAAACAAAAATTAATAGAATCTATAAAAAAATCCGGAATAAAAAAAATATCGGGTGATTTAATTATTGATGATTCTTATTTTGATCACCAGACAATTCCCGGTGGCTGGCCGTGGGACGACTTGGGAAATTATTATGGAGCAGGAGTTTGGGGTGTTAATTGGCGTGAAAACCAGTTTGATATCAATATTAACGGAACCGAATTCAAAAGTTTTTCTTATCCCCTGGAAGGTGTTACTTGGCTGAATGATTTGAAAGCGGGCGGAAGTTCAGATCAAAGTTTAATCTTCACAGCACCACATTCTACTGTAGCTTTGATCAACGGAACCTTACCGTCGAAATTGGTTACGGTTTCAGGTTCAACGCCAAATCCGCCTTTACAATTAGGGGTTGAAGTAAAGCAGTGGCTAAAAGAATCAGGAATTGATTTTTCAGGAAAGGTTGTAACAAATTCTCAACTTCAAATTGAAGGAAAAAAAGCATTAGAAGCTCCAAAAAGCAATATTATTCTTACTTACGAATCACCAACTTTAGATAAAATTGTCTATTGGTTTTTAAGAAAAAGTATCAATATGTATGGTGAAACGCTGATTAAAACGTTAGGGAAAGAGAAAAAAGGAAATTCGAGTTTTAAAAGTGGAGTAGCGTTTCTGAAAGAATTCTGGAAATCAAAAGGAATCAATGCAAATATGATTAATTTTGCTGACGGAAGCGGGCTTTCACCACAAAATTATGTTTCAGCAAAAGCAGAAGTGCAGGCTTTATTATATGCGAAAAAACAGCCGTGGTTTGAATTGTATTATGACGGATTTCCAACGCAGGACAACGGCATGAAGATGAAAAGCGGAACGATGAGAGATACGAAATCTTTTGCAGGTTTCCATACTTCGAAAGATGGAAAAAAATATGTATTTTCAATCATTATTAATAATTATCAGGGTAGCGGAAGTACAGAGTTGCAGAAAATCCTGAATGTTTTAAAATAAATTATCTTGAGAAAATCCATTTTTGCCAGGCTTAATAATTGGATCATTTTTGTTTTAATGACGATTGTGGTATTAACAGTTGTCATTGCTTCTACCATTCTCATCACTTTCCTCCGAAAAGAAGAAGTTAAAAGAGTTGATATTTTAGTAAGTGCTTTAAAATTCCAACAGGAAGTCACGAGTCCCAATTTGGAAATTCAGGGATTGCTTCTTCAGATTTACAGTTCAAATTCGACGATTCCTTTGATTATTTTGGATAAAAATGATCAGATCATGGTGCATAAAAATATTCCTCAGGATATAGAGAATGATCCGGTACAAATTGTAGCATTGGCAAGGAAAATGGCAAAAAGCTATCCTGTTATAGAAATTAAAGTTCCCGATGGAAATAATCAGTTTGTATATTATGATAACTCAGAATTGCTGAATAATCTTCGATATTCTCCTTTTATATTAGGATTTTTTATTCTTTGTTACTTTTTATTTTCTTTCTGGTTTTTAAGAACCATTAAAAAAACGGACGAAGGCTATCTTTGGGCAGGTTTAGCGAAAGAAACGGCGCATCAAATCGGAACTCCATTGTCTTCAATGATTGGCTGGATCGAGATTATGAAATTGGATGATCCCGATTCGGAAGGGGTGCACGAAATTGAAAAAGATGTTGAACGATTACGAACGATTTCTGAACGGTTTTCAAAAATAGGTTCCGTTCCGGAGCTTAATGATAAAGATTTTAATGAAACGATCAAAGAAAATTATGATTATTTAAAAAGAAGAATTTCCAAAAAAGTCAATTTCAGTCTTCATTTGCCAACTTATAAAATTGATGTTCCTCATAATAAAATCCTGATGAGCTGGGTGATCGAAAATCTCGTAAAAAATGCCGTTGATGCGATGAAAGGTGAAGGTTCACTTCTTATTTCGGTGTATGAAAGAAATAAAAATATTCTGGTTGAAGTAAAAGATACAGGAAGCGGAATGACAAAACAGCAGGCAAGAAACGCTTTTAAACCCGGCTATTCAACGAAAAAAAGAGGTTGGGGATTGGGATTATCACTGGCAAAAAGAGTGATTCAGGAATATCATAATGGTGATATTAAAATTTCGCAGACCGAGGTTGGAAAAGGAACTTCGTTTAGGATAACAATAAGAAAAGAAGCGTAAATCTTTTATTGTTCAGATAATAGAAAAAGCGGAGAATTTTCTCCGCTTTTTTGTTATTAATTTATTGATTTTTATAATTATTTTTTCCCAGTCAGCCACTGATTCTGCAATTTCTGCTCTTCCTGTGTAGGATTAGCCTTGAAATTTAATGTTTCTACATTCATTTTATCAAGAACAGCTTTTCCTTTCAATTGAATTTTATCTGTTTTATCTCCATTTTTTCTAAGAATAGTAACCGTTACGTCCTGACCTTCTTTGATGGTTTTTGTATAGCCTATAAAATCCTGAATCTTTTGTATATCAATATTTCTTCCGTCTAAGGCAAGTATCTGATCAGTAATTTTGAATCCTATACTTTTTGCAAATGGGGATAAAGCTGAGCTTTCATCAAAAGCAAGTGCATGCGTTTTATCATCATATCCTGTCTGATTCGGATCTTTGATGAACCAGAAAATCGGCGGTGTTTCCTGTGTTTTTGCTTCTACGCCTACCATCTTTAAGTATTCCATATATGGAGTCGGCTGGCTTCCTGCAATATATTTGTTATAAAAATCTTTCACTTGCGGATAGCCTGTAACAGCAACCAATTCGTCGATTAATTTGTCATCTTTAAATGGTTTATTCTCACCAAATCTCTGAGATAATTTTCTGATCATGTCACGGTAACCCATTTCGCCATTAGATAATTTTCTTAATTCAATATCAAGGCACATTGCCAGAAGGGTTCCTTTTTCGTAAACGTTTCTGTATTGATCTTTGTATTCGTCTTTAAGAATATTTTTACTCATCACCGTAAACGGCATGGTATCGTTGTAATTCTTGGAATTGGTAATTTTTTCGTTTATTCTTTGAAGAAATTCATCTTTATTAATCAAACCTTCCTGAATCTGGAATAAATTGGCAAAATATTCCGTTCCTCCTTCATACATCCAAAGATGCTGAGACATTTTCGGATCTGCATAATCGAAATAATGAATTTCTTCAGAATGCGTTTTCAAAGGATTTACCGTATGGAAAAATTCGTGAGAAACTACATCGGTAATGGTTTTGTCAATCGCTTCTTTCGGCATCATTTCCGGTAAAACAACACTTGTAGATTCGTGATGTTCCAATGCTCCGAAACCTTTAATCTGCGGTCCGTCGCCTCCTGAAAGGTACAGCATGATCGCATACTTTTTATTGGTGTTCATATCACCCAAAAATTTCTTCTGAGCCAAAACCATTTTCTCTAAATTTTCTTTGAAATCAGCCGCTTTATATTTTCCTGTCGGAGAATAAACCCCTAACACAAGATCCATTCCGCTGGCATTGAAAGTAATATAATCCGGCTTTGTATACATTAACGGAGAATCGGTAACTTTTGCATAATTTGACAATGTAAAAGTATCTGTGGACTCAGATTTATCTTGGTCTACCAAAGCAGTTGTTCCGTAGAAATCTGTCGGTTTTTGGATCACCAACTGATAAGGAACATCCTGCATATTGTCGATATATCCTACAAAACCATGAGTATTGATCAGGTAAATTTTTCCTTCTTCAATATCTGTTCCTGATGGCGAAAATACGGCCTTATGTTTTGAGGAATCCATTTCATCATCAAAACTATCATTCACTAAATATGTGATTTTAGTTAAATTCTGAGCATTTTTTAGTGAATATGTATTTTCATTCACTTTTGTGAAAGCCAATTTTTTTCCCTTATTGTCAAAAAACTTAATTCCCTCTACAAATCTTCCGTAATCATCCACAGAATATGTTCCAGGAACAGTTTTTGGGAAGTGAAATTTTACATCGCCGGACTTCATTTTAGGAAGATCCATCGTCACGGCAACTTTGTCATTTTTTACGTTTACCAGATCAATAGTCGTCTTAATCGACTGTGCATTAACTAAAGCAGTAGCTAAAACGCCTAAACTTAGTGCTATTTTTTTCATTGAGTTTATATTATAGTTTAAGTAGTTGATGAAAAATTGAATTTGTTACGAAGATGTGTATTAAACTTTTCTTAAAATTGAAATATTAAAATGTAAAAGAGCAAAACCGAAATTTTGCGATTTTGCTCTTTTATTTTTTTTACTAAACTTTCTTGTAATGAATATAATAATTCTTGTTAAATTCTACCGGGGTACCTTTTTTCAGCTTTACGGTTTGCCATTGCTCGGTCGGGTTGATCGTTTGTTCACCGTCGATTATCACAGGAAGTTTTAAATTTTTAATCACATTTGTATAACGGAATTTCAACTCTTCTCCTTTTTGAGAATACTCCAAAGTCGGAATTTTTATGGTTCTTAAGTATTGATTGAAAACACTCGAAAAATCGATCCCCGATTTTTTTGAAATATAATCTTCAATCTGCTGTGTTGTTACCGTTTGATGATAAAAATCTTTATTAATACCTCTTAAAATCTGTCTGAATTTTTCATCATTATTAATCACCTGACGGATCGTGTGGAGCATACTTGCGCCTTTAGGATACATATCACCGCTGCCTTCGTTTCTCACTCCATATTTACCAATAATAGGAATATCGTTTCTAATACCACCTCTAATTCCGACAGCATACAGATCAGCCGATTTTTTGTCTATATATTTTTCGGTAAATAACACCTCAGAATAATTGGTAAAGCTCTCGTGAATCCACATATCTGCCTGATCTTTTGCGGTAATGTTGTTGGCAAACCATTCATGACCGCTTTCATGGATAATAATAAAATCCCACTTCAGTCCGACACCTGTTCCGGAAAGATCTCTTCCAAGATATCCATTCTGATAACCGTTTCCATAGGCAACATTGCTTTGATGTTCCATTCCTAAATATGGCGAGTCTACCAGTTTGTAAGAATCTTCGTAGAAAGGATATGGGCCGAACCAATATTCAAATGCAGAGATCATCGGTTTTACTTGCTGGAATTGTTTTTTAGCTTTATCTAAATTATAATCCAATACCCAATAATCAAAATCTAATTTTCCTTTTTCTCCGTTAAAAGTATCTTTAAAATTCACATATTTTCCAATATTCGGAATAATAGAATAGGCGTTGATTGGGTTTTTGACTTCCCAAGTGTATGCTATTTTATCTCCTTGCGCTTTTTTATCAATCAATCTTCCGTTTCCAACTCCTACCAACTCTTTTGGAGTAATGATTTTCATGATGATTCCATTATCGGGTTCATCGCTCCATATATCTTTTGTCGGAAGCCAGATCGAAGCTCCAATTCCTTCGTCTGCAACACTCATCCACGGATTTCCGTTTTCATCTTTTGTAAAAACCCAACCGCCGTCCCAAGGGGCATTTTTTGCAATAACAGGATTTCCGGAATAGGTTACGTCAATGGTATATTTTTCTCCTTTTTTAAAGCTCTTTTTTGTTTTAACCCAAATAAAATCGCTATCCTGCTTATATTCCTGAATCGGAAAATTAGCTTCTACTTTATCCGCTTTCATGGGTTGCTGCAAATCTATCTGAAAAGTAGGGTTTGTAATGTCTTTTGTAATTTCAAAACTGATTTTATTATAACCTTTAATAGATTTCTGAACGAAATCCGGTTCTACGGAAAGGTCATATTTTTTGACATCCCAAAAGTTCCTGAATTCTGTATTAGAACCCTTTAAAGTATCTTGTTTTGTGAAAATTTTATCCTGCTCAAAAAACTGCCCGAAAACTAATCCGGATGCGAATAGAAGGGTATATGAAAGCTTTTTCATTTGAATTAAATTAATTGACTAAAATAAGGAAATAATAAATCATTACAATCAGTCTGATTAGACGAAAAAAATAAAATATTGTTACATTTCTACAAGTAATTTAATTATGAAATTTCTTACCTGTAATTTAAATATTTGTTTTAAATTTTTTTGGTTTCGGCGGCGGCTTTACCGCC
>NZ_LMQN01000004.1:0-33397 GCF_001425355.1 Chryseobacterium sp. Leaf405 | reverse complement strand
GGCGGCGGCTTTACCGCCGCCGAAACCAAAAAAAAAATGAATGCGACAGCATTAAATAATTCAAAAGAAATCCCACAGAATCAATCTGCGGGAATATATTTTAAAAGTATTCAATTAAAAATTATTTCTAGACAGTCGGCAAATTCCCTGCTGCTTTCTGTGCTTTTTTATAAGTGTAAGCACACATTAGGATACTGAATTCATACAGTAAAAGCAATGGCATTGCAGCCATAATCATACTCAAAACATCGGCTGGAGTAATAATTGCTGCCACAACCATGATCAAAACAATCGCATGACGGCGGTAGGTTCTCATAAAAGTCGGATTTAAAATCCCGATGGAAGTAAGGAAATAAATCAATACCGGAAAGAGGAAAATGGCTCCCATTCCCAAAACGACCTGTAAAAATAATGTCGTGTAATCACTAAGGTCATAAAGCGGAACGATAATATCTGAGATCTTAAAAATAACCCCAAAGTTAACGGCAAACGGAAGAATAAGATAATATCCGCATAACACACCGGTCATAAATAAAATCCATACCGCATTAATGATAAAGATCGAATTTTTTCTTTCTTTTGGATGCAATGCAGGACCGATAAATCGCCAAAGTTCCCAAACAATATAAGGAAATGCACCCACCATACCCCCAAAAATGGAAACAGCCATCATTACATTAAACTGCTGATAGAGCTTACTGGCACGCACCGGAAAATCTTTCGGAAGATGAATGCTGTCTTCCCCTAAAATCAGTCGTGAAAAGTGATTAACAAGTTTAAACGTCGGAAAATCATTTCTCGTTGGACCAAAAAAGATGTGATCCATAATCCAGTTGATATTAAAGCCGACAATAAATGCCGCAACCACAATAGCAAGAATCGAGCGGATGAGATGGCCTCTTAATTCCCCAATATGCCCAAGGAAGGACATGTCTTTAGCATCACTCACAGAATATTTATTTTAAGGCTCAAATTTATGAAAAAAGTTTCAGTAAAGCGGGACGTTATGATGAGGAAGTTTAATAATCAATATCGTAAGTTCTCTGTTCTATTTTCAGATCCGTTAATAGTTCTTCTGCTATTCTGTTGATTTCTTTCCAATGTGCATTGTCGTTAAGGTTTATGGTTTCAAAAAGCCAGTCGTTATCAGGTATTAAAGATATGGTTTGCTTTAAAGCCAATAACTTATGTCTTAGATTTTCTTCGATGAGTTGAGTTCTGAACAGGCATTCAAACCAATTTCCTTCAAAAATATCATCAAAATCTTCTTTCAAACTTCGTATACAGGCTACTTCATAAGGAACAGAGCCAAATTGATCAGGATTATAAGTACAGAAAATTAAAGTCTTTATTAAAAGCTCAAAGTGATCATCGCAATATTGGTCATAATTTTCTTCATTATTAATTTTTTCCTCCTGCAAAAAGTGCCCCTGAACAGGAGATGATTCCGACTGTTTATCTAAAAATTTTTTAAGGAGAAAAATGAAAATAATGATGATGTAAACAACCGCCATATCATCGAAAGTTAATTGATACCTTCATCAAGCAGCTTATGAAGATCAATAATTCCGAAATATTTTCCGTTTTCTGTTACGATAAGCTGCCCGATGTTGTTTTCTTTTAAAACTTTCATAGCATCTTTTGCCAGAGCTGTTTTCTCAATCGTTTTTGGATTGGCAGACATAATATCTTTTGCTAAAACTTTAGAAATATCGTCACCTTTCATCAGCATTCTCCTCAAATCTCCGTCTGTAATTACACCGATAATTTCATTTTCTTGAGTTACCACCGTGATTCCGTGTCGTGAACTGCTGATCGAAATAATAACATCTTTCACCGTTTCATTTTCCGTTACCTGAGGTTTTTGTGAAGAAACAAAATCATCAACTTTGGAAATTAAATTTTTACCTAAACTTCCACCCGGATGAAATTTTGCAAAATCATTTGCCTGAAAATTATTTATTTCCATTAAAGTAATTGCCAAAGCATCTCCCAGCGCCATTTGTAAAGTGGTGGAACTTGTCGGGGCCAATTTATTTGGGCAGGCTTCCATATCCACATGAGTATCTAAAATAACTTCAGAATATTCGGCAAGTTTGCTTGATTTATTTCCGGTCATTCCGATTAATGCGGAAGAATAATCTTTTAAATAAGGAAGAAGGTTTACAATTTCCGCAGAGTTTCCCGAATTGGAAATACACAATACAATATCCTGTTTCTGGATAACGCCAAGATCACCATGGATAGCTTCCGAAGCATGAAGAAATTGTGATGGAGTACCCGTAGAATTAAGGGTTGCCACGATTTTATTTCCTACATGAGCCGATTTTCCAATTCCTACTACAATAAGCTTTCCTTTTGCAGCATGAATAATCTCAACAGCTTTGACAAAATCATCATTAATTCTGTTTTTTAATTTTTCAAGTTCTGAAATTTCTATTTCTAAAGTAGTTTTTGCTATTGAAATAATATTGGCTTTTTCCATTTTTACTTTAATAAAAAATATAAAATAATGCCGTAAAAGCATTATGTTTTAAAGAATCTTTTAATACAAATTTTGCTAATATAAATTTGTTTACTTTTATGTTAAGCAGAAATTTATTATCTTTGGGTTAGATGCAAATTTAGCAATAGAAAATTAGATGAGCGCAAAAAATGCCAATTTATCAGGCGAGTTGAAAAAATACTTCGGTTTTTCCACTTTTAAAGGTCAGCAAGAACAAATTATAGAAAATCTTTTAAATGGTAAAGATATATTTGTTTTAATGCCCACGGGCGGTGGAAAATCCTTGTGTTACCAGCTTCCGGCACTTATTTCGGAAGGTACGGCAATTGTAGTTTCACCCCTAATAGCGTTAATGAAGAATCAGGTAGATGCGGTAAACGGTCTTTCATCTGAGGACGGGGTAGCGCATGTTTTAAATTCATCATTAAATAAAACGCAGACCAAACAGGTTTTCGATGATATCAAGAGTGGTAAAACCAAACTATTATATGTAGCTCCGGAATCTTTAATTAAAGAAGATTATCTGGAATTTTTAAAAGATGTAAAGATTTCTTTCGTGGCTATCGACGAGGCTCACTGTATTTCAGAATGGGGACACGATTTCCGCCCGGAATACAGAAATTTAAAATCAATCATTGACAGAATTGCAGATGTTCCCGTTATTGCTTTAACGGCAACTGCAACGCCTAAAGTTCAGGATGATATCCAGAAAACTTTGGGAATGGTCAATGCATTAGTTTTTAAGGAAAGTTTCAACAGGGCAAACCTTTATTATGAAGTGCGTCCGAAAGTAAATGTCGATAGAGAAATTGTAAAATTTATCAATCAACATAAAGGGAAATCCGGGATTGTATATTGTTTGAGCCGAAGAAAAGTTGAAGAATTTGCTCAGCTTTTGCAGGTAAATGGAGTGAATGCACTTCCGTATCATGCAGGACTTGATCAGAAAGTGAGAGTTGCCAATCAGGATAAATTCTTGATGGAAGATGCCGATGTTATTGTCGCAACGATTGCATTTGGAATGGGAATCGATAAACCTGATGTACGTTTCGTAATTCACTATGATTTCCCGAAATCCTTGGAGAGCTATTATCAGGAAACAGGACGTGCTGGGCGTGATGGAGGAGAAGGTCACTGCTTAGCTTTTTATGACCCAAAGGATATTGAAAAATTAGAGAAATTTCTTGCTCAAAAACCTGTTTCTGAAAGAGAAATCGGTTTGCAGTTATTGAATGAAGTGGTTGGCTATGCCGAAACTTCAATGAGCAGAAGACAGTATATTTTATATTATTTTGGTGAAAATTTTGATCCCGAAAAAGGGGACGGCGCAAAAATGTGCGACAATGCATCAAATCCGCCAAAATTGAAAGATGCAACCGATGATTTGAAAAAAGCTCTGGAACTGATCAAAGAAACCGGAGAAAAATTTAAGTCTAAAGATTTGATTTCCGTTATTATGGGGAAAGAAAATGCAGTGACAAAGTCTTATAAATTAGAACAGACTTCTTATTTTGGTTTTGGAAAAGAGGAAACGGATAATCATTGGAAAACTATTTTAAGACAGGCAACTGTTCAGAATTTCCTTCAAAAAGATATTGAAACATATGGCGTTTTAAAAATTTCCGAAAAAGGCAGATTAGCTTTGAATGGTAAGTTTGAACATTCATTCATGATTGCTGAAGACAGGGAGTTTGATCTTTCTCAGACTAAAGCTGAAAGCGATCAGGTTCAAATGCAGTCAGCAGGCGGTTTGGATCAGAATCTTTTTGCTTTGTTAAAAGAATTACAGAAAAAAGTAGCCAAAAAGCACGGAATTCCGCCTTACACGGTTTTCATGGAACCGAGTTTGGAAGATATGACGGTTCAATATCCTATCACGGTTGAAGAAATTGCAAAAATCTACGGAGTCGGAGAAGGAAAAGCTAAAAAATACGGTAAGGAATTCGCCGATTTTATCAGTAAATATGTAGAAGAGAATAATATCGAACGTACTCAGGATATGGTGATGAAACAGGTGGCAAATAAATCAAGCCATAAAGTTTTCATCATTCAGAGTACGGATAAGAAGATTGACCTTGAAGATATTGCAAGAGCCAAAAACATTTCAATGGATGAATTGTTGAAAGAAATGGAACGCATTGTTTATCAAGGAACTAAATTGAATATAGATTATTATATCGAAGATAATTTTGACGAAGATATTGTAGACGGATTCATGGAATTTATGACCGAATCTGAAAGCGACAGTATGAAAGTATTATTGGATGAGTTTGGAGACGAATTATCCGATGAAGAGGTAAGAATGCTGAGAATAAAATTCATCAGCGACGTTGCAAATTAAAATGATTTTAAATAATAACGAAATAATATTGAAAGAAATTCTTCCTCGGAAGAGTTTCTTTTTTAATATGACTGAGAAATTAAGAATTATATTTTCAGTTTTTTATTTAGCAATTTCCATATTTTTTGTAATAAATATTCTAAATTCTGATTTTGGGCTATTTCCAATTATTGGAATGGTAATTTTTGCTACTGCAATATATATTACTTTTGGCAGATGGATTTTAAAATATATTAAACTTAAGAATAATTGTTACCTGATAACAAATCAAAGGATTATTGTTGCTAAAAAAGGAAGTGGAAAAATTATAAAGTTTAGAGAATTGAACGAAATCAACCAAGTTACAGCAGAGATGAATGGTAATTTTTTTGGAAATATAATCTTTGGAGAACCCGAAAATATTTTTGGAAAAAATGATGAAGCATTTTCATTGTTAAAAACGAGAGGGAATGAATTTCAAAGAGGATAAATATGCTTTTTTAAATGTAGAAAATATTAACGAGATTCTTCCTATTTTTGAAGAGTTGGGTTTGAAGGTTAATAAAACTTTTTATTAACTTTACACTGATGAAAAAAATATCTGTCATATTTATTCTGCCGGATTTGGAAACCGGAGGAGCAGAAAGAATCGTTACTACCATTGCGAATCATCTTTCCCGAGATCGATTTGAACCTAAGATTTTGCTTTTACGTAAACGAGGCGGTTATTTAAACTTTCTTGAAAAAGATGTCGAAATTATTGATGTCAATACAGAACGAATCCGACATTCTTTAAAACCGATTTTAAGGGAAATCTACCGAAGAAAACCGGATATTGTATTTTCTGGTTTTGGAGAAGTAAATGCTTATCTCTCATTATTTATCAAACTTTTCCCGAAAACAAAATTTATTGCCAGAGAAACAAATGTCGTAACTCAGCACGTTACCCGAAAAGAGATAAAATTTTTCTATAATTTTTACAATAACTATCAGAGAATCATTGCACAAAGTGATGATATGAAGAAGGATTTGGTTGATAATTTCAGTATTAAACAAAGTAAAATTGTGAAGATCAATAATCCTGTAGATTTTGATTTTATTAATGCGAAATTAGAGACATCCATAAAACCCGAAAGTTTTAAATACAATTATAAAAATGTAGTTGCCGTCGGAAATTTATCTGCAAGAAAGGGTTTTGATAATTTACTGAAAGTTTTTTCCAGACTTAAAAATGAAAATATTATTCTTCACATTTTAGGAGATGGACAGGATCGTGAAATTCTTCATCAAATGAAAGATTTTCTTGGGTTAAAAAATGTTGTTTTTCATGGAAGACAGGAAAATCCGTATCAATTTTTGAAGTATGCAGACTTGTTTATTCTATCGTCGAGATATGAAGGTTTTCCGAATGTTTTATTGGAAGCAGGAGCTTGCGGAACGTATTCTTTAGCCAATAATTGTCCCGGAGGAATTAATGAAATTATTCAGGATGATACGAACGGTGAAATTGCAGATATTGAAAATCATGAAGATTTTGCACAGAAAATCATGAGTCTTCTGCATGAATCGTATAATAGAGAATCTATTCAGAATTCTATTAAATCGAGATTCTCAAAAAATATTATTTTAGATCAATATGAAAAGGTTTTGATTGATTTAATGTCAAAATAATTTTATATACTTTTCTTACCTTTGTCGCTAATAATTTTTATTTAGAAATCAAGATTCCATCAATGAATAAAGTCCAGAAAATAGGATGTGCCTGCGAAAAACCCGACTCAAATTATACCGAATACAGAAGTTCTGAATTAGGAATTGATCATACCAACGGAAGATATGCAGAAGTTAGCATTCAACAATGCAAATTATGCCAGAGAATATGGATTCATTATTTTGTTGAATTTGAAAGCTTTCCCAAATCAGGAAGATGGTACAAAGGAATCGTTTCTAAAAAAGACCGTTCACAAATAACGCCTGAAAATGCAGTGGAATTTTTGGAAAGTCTTGAGTGGTATGTTTATGGAGGTTCATATTTCGATAGTTCAGGAACTTTTGGACAGGGGAAATTGAATGTGGATTTATAATTAAAGACTTCTCTATTAAATTTGACAAATCTCACTTTCTCACGTGGTAATTAATCGTTAAATTTGTAATAATTAAGAAAGATAAATAATAAAAACTATAAAGTAAAATGAGTCAATTCGATGTTACCGTAATCGGTTCCGGTCCTGGTGGTTATGTTGCTGCAATTCGTGCTGCACAATTAGGTTTCACAGTAGCCATTATTGAAAAATATCCAACTTTAGGAGGAACTTGCCTTAACGTGGGATGTATTCCGTCAAAAGCGCTTTTAGACAGTTCTGAGCATTTTGAGAATGCAAAACACAATTTTGCAGGTCACGGAATCATTATCAACGAGCCTCAGGCTGATATCGCAAGAATGATCGAGCGTAAAAATGAGGTAGTAAAACAAAATACAGACGGAATCAATTATCTGATGAACAAAAACAAAATTACTGTTTTTGAAGGTGTTGGAAGTTTTGAATCTGCTACTCAGATTAAAGTTACTAAAAACGACGGTTCTACAGAAACGATCGATTCTAAATATACAATCATTGCAACGGGTTCTAAACCAACTACTTTACCTTTCATTACCCTAGATAAAGAAAGAGTAATTACTTCTACGGAAGCTTTAAATCTTAAAGAAATTCCTAAACATTTGGTAGTTATCGGTGGTGGAGTTATCGGTCTTGAATTAGGTTCAGTTTATTTGAGATTAGGAGCTCAGGTAACTGTGGTTGAGTTTATGGACAAAATTATTCCTACAATGGATGGAGCTTTAAGCAAGGAATTGACTAAAGTTCTTAAAAAACAAGGAATGAAATTCATGCTTTCTACAGCAGTTTCTGCAGTTGAAAGAAATGGAGATACTGTAAAAATCACTGCTAAAGATAAGAAAGGAGAAGAAGTAACCGTTGAAGGAGATTACTGTTTAGTTTCTGTAGGTAGAAAACCTTTCACAGACGGACTTGGATTGGAGAAAGCAGGGGTAGAACTTGACGAAAGAGGAAGAGTAAAAACAAACGATCACTTACAGACAAACGTTGCAAATATCTATGCAATCGGAGATGTTATCAAAGGGGCAATGTTGGCACACAAAGCTGAAGAAGAAGGAGTTTTTGTTGCTGAAACGTTGGCCGGACAAAAACCTCACGTTAATTACAACTTGATTCCTGGTGTTGTTTACACCTGGCCAGAAGTTGCAGGAGTTGGTAAAACTGAAGAGCAATTGAAAGAAGAAGGCGTAGCTTACAAAGTAGGTTCTTTCCCGATGAGAGCGTTAGGAAGAAGCCGTGCAAGTGGAGATGTTGACGGTTTGGTTAAAATTATCGCAGACGAAAAAACTGACGAAGTTTTAGGAATGCACATCGTGGGAGCGAGAGCTGCTGACCTTATCGCAGAAGGCGTAATTGCTATGGAATTCCGTGCAAGTGCTGAAGATATTGCAAGAAGTTCTCACGCTCACCCGACATATGCCGAAGCTATTAAAGAAGCTGCATTGGATGCTACAGGGAAGAGACCTATCCATATGTAATTTTATTAAAATTTCAAAATTAAAGATATAAAGAGAAATCAGTTTTGGTTTCTCTTTTTTTGCGAATAAAAATGGACAGCGATATTTAAAAAAGATTACGAAAAATATAGTTGGTGATGCATTGATTTTGAAAGCAGCAAGAAAGAATTAATGGATTTTATTTCAAAATCTTAAATGAGAGGTCATAATCTTCTCTTTTTTATGATATGATTTTCAGTTTTGCAATTTCACTTTATATTTCCGTACCTTTGTCGACTAATTTTATCATCAATGCAACTCGGAAAAACTCAGACTTTAAAAATTTCAGAAAAAAATCATTCAGGATGGATCTTAACAGACGAAGCCGGAGAAAAGGCTTTTATGCCTAAAATTTTCGCTCAGGATGATAAGGAAATTGATGATGAAATTGAAGTTTTCGTTTACCAGGACGACAATAAATTAAAGGCAACTACAGAAATTCCATTGGCTGAGGTGGATGAATTTGCCGTGATGAGCTGTGTTCAAAGTCTTCCTAGCGGTGCTTTTATGGATTGGGGAATTATCAAAGATCTATTTATCCCTTACAAACAGCAGAAGTCAAAAATCATTGAAGGAAAAAGATATTTGGTTCATCTGTATGTCGATGAAACTTTAGATTTAATTACCGGAACGACAAAGTTCAAAAGAAATCCACAATATGAAAATCTGCCTTTCCAGAAAGGTGATAAAGTTGATTTGATTATCATGAATGAAAGCGAATTGGGCTGGAATGTGGTCATCAACAAAAAATATATAGGATTAATTTATACTTCCGATGTTTTCAAAAAATTGTATCCTTTATCTGAAGAAGGCGGTTATATTAAGGATATTCGTGAAGATGGTAAAATAGACGTATCCTTACAACCCGAAGGTTTTGAAAATATTGATGAGTTTAAACAGAAAATTCTTGATAAGCTGGAAGAAAACTACGGATTGCTTCATCTTTCTGACAAATCTTCACCGGAAGAAATTAAAGATGAAGTTCAGATGAGTAAAAAGAACTTCAAAAAGGCAGTTGGTGGACTGTATAAAGATAAAATCATCGATATTTTAGAAGGTAAAATTCGATTGTTATAATAAAAAACGGAGCAGAAATTTCTGCTCCGTTTTTTTATTCTCTTAAATAAGTAATTTTAAATACTGTTCCTTCAATAAAGAGTTTAGGATTTACTTGATTTTTCTACTCAATTTTTGAACAAGTCTTTGTTCAAACCTCTCTATATGCAATAATTAACGGATAGCAATTTTTTCAAATTCTGCAAAAACCTGATGCATATCATACAATTTTGTTTAATTATTTTGTTTAACAATTTTGTCAAAACGATTGATTGATTTATATTTGCACAAAATTGTTTAACAAAAATGTCAAAACAAGAAAAAAAAGACCAAACGCAGGAACTAATAAAAGAGACTGCAAAGAATTTATTCTTTGTAAAAGGGAAGTTTAGCGCTACAACTCAGGAGATTGCTGATGAAGCCGGTGTTAACAGAACATTGATTAATTATTATTTCCGATCAAGAGATAATTTGATCCAGATAATTTTTGATGAAGCACATCGGGTAGAAAAAGAAAAATCTGAAATTATTATGAATTCCGATCTGCCTTTTAAAGAAAAAATCGGGCAGTTCATAGAAGGAAGCTTGTCGACAAGTCTACAGTATCCTTACTTAGAAACGTATATCGTAACCCAGATCAACAAAGGAAACTGCCATAAAAGAGACATTGAAGAAAATGAACTCAATAAAATGTACAGTGATATACAAAAGGAAATGGAATTAGGAAATATAGAACCCATGAAACCAATTCAATTTGTGCTGAATATGGTTTCTTTATTGGTTTTTCCGAGTGCTGTAAGACCTCTATTAATGGAAAATCTGATGATAGACGAAGAAGAATTTGACAAGATTATTTCTGAAAGAAAAAGCATCATTTTAAATATGCTGTTTAAAAATTAAAAAAATGTTAAAGTATTTTAAGAAATGATTCGTCATTTAAAAATAATAACATAGGAGACAAAAAACTACATTAAAAAAATAAACGAAGTATAAGATTATGAAAAGAAAACGTATAACTGCAAATAAGCTAAAAATTGGGATAGCGGCTGCATTTATGATTTTCGGTTTTTCATCAGTGTCTGCGCAACAGCAGGTTTCTCTTCAGGAAGCCATCAAACAGGCACTTCAGAATAAAGCAGAAGCCAAAAAAGCTGCTTTACAGATCAAAAAAGCCGAATATAAAATTGATGAAGCCAGAGCCGGTGCTTTACCGCAGATTAGTGCTACGGCGGGTGTAACTTACAATCCGATTATTCAGGAGTCATTGCTTGAATTTGGAGGAGAGAAAATCAGAGCTCAGTTGGGGCAACCTTGGAGCTCAACTGCTTCTGTACAGGTTCAACAGGCGATTTTTGACCAAAGAGTTTTTACAGGTCTTAAAGCTGCAAAATCAACAAGAGAATTTTATGTGTTAAATGCTCAACTTACGAACGAACAGATTATCGAAAATGTCGCAACAGCTTATTATCAGGTGTTTGTACAGGAAGAAAATCTGAAAACGGTAGAAGCAAGTTATGTTAATACAGAGAAAACCAGAAATGTAATCAAAAGTTTGGTTGATAACGGGTTGGCAAAAGCTATCGACTTAGACAGAACAAATGTTCAGTTAACCAACATCGGTTCAAATAAACAATCTTTAATTAACTCAGTTGAACTTTCAAAAAATGCGTTGAAGTTTTATATGGGAATTCCTATTTCTACGGAAATTCAGCTTGAAGAGAAAACAATCGAGCCTAAACCTGAATTAATTGCGAGCACTGTAAACTTAGATGAACGTACGGAAGTAAAAGTTTTAAATAAAAACAGAGAGCTTTTAGTATTCAATAAAAAAGCAACAGAAGCATATTTGTATCCTACGGTAAATTTGGTGGCAAATTACGGTTGGGGTGCAACAGGAGCAAAATTCCCTTTAACTAATGGACTTAAAAATGGAGTTCTTTGGAGTGATTATTCAGCAATTGGTTTAAATGTAAATATTCCGATTTTTACTGGAGGAGCTACAAAAGCGAAGATCAATCAGGCAGAAATCGATATTCAGGATTTGGATCAGGATATTCAGAATACGCAGTTGACTTTAAGCTTAGATTATAGAAATGCTATCACCAATATAGAAAATGCATTGATTAATATAGAAAGCATGAAAGACAATGTAGGATTGGCAGAAAGAGTACAGAAAAATACTCAATCCAATTATCAGTATGGTTTGGCAACGTTGACAGAAGTTTTGGATGCTGAAAATGCATTGACACAGGCTAAACAGAATTATGCAAACGCACTATTGGATTACAAACAGGCTGAAATTAAGTTAATTAAAGCAAAAGGAGAATTAAACACACTACAAAACCCGTAATAAACTATGAAAAAGACTTTAATATATATCATCGTGGCAGCCGTGCTTGTCGGTTTGGCAGCATGGAAAATTGCTGATAATAAGAAAAAACAGCAAACAGAAGTAAAAGAAGTTGCCAAGCAGGTTGATAAAATCAACGTAAATGTGGTAACAGTTGCAAGAGAAAATATTGATACTGATTATACAGCCAACGGAACTTTCCTTCCAAAACAAGAAATGCAGCAATCTTCTGAAATTGCAGGACGTATCGTAAGCGTTTTGGTGAAAGAGGGTTCAAGAGTATCTGCAGGTCAGACATTGGCAACGATTAAAAGAGATGCCATTGAGGTAGACGTTACGCAGGCTCAAAACAATTTACAGAATGCGATCAGTGATAATCAACGTTATGAAAATGCTTTCAAAACCGGAGGTGTTACCAAACAGCAGGTAGATAATTCAAGATTACAGTTAAAAAATGCGCAGGCAGCGGTAAGAGCTCAGGGTGTAAGAGTAAATGATACAAGCATCCGTGCGGGAATCAGTGGGACAATCAACAAAAAAATGGTTGAACCGGGAACTGTGGTTTCTATAGGAACAGCAATGTTTGAAATTGTTAATATTAACAGTTTAAAACTTTCAGTTTTGGTTGACGAAAGTCAGATTGGTAGAATTGCATTAGGACAAGAAGTGCCAATTAACGTAAATGTTTTACCAGATGATTCTTTCAGCGGAAGAATTACATTTATTGCACCTAAAAGTGATGCTTCTTTAAATTTCCCTGTGGAAATTGAAGTTCAGAACAAAGGAAACTTAAAGGCAGGGATGTATGCAACGGCAACGTTTAAAACCAATAACGGTGCTGAAACTCAGAATATGTTAACCGTTCCTGCGGAAGCTTTCGTAAATGGGGTAAGTTCAGGACAGTTATTTATTGTAAGCAACGGAACTGCTAAATTAATTAAAGTTCAGACCGGAAAAGTATACGGTGATAAAGTTCAGATCTTAAGCGGATTGAACGGAGGCGAACAGGTAATTACCAGCGGACAGATCAACCTTGATAACGGATCAAAAATCAATATCGTAAAGTAAGAGAAGATGAAGTTAGCAGAAATAGCCATTAAAAGACCATCCCTCGTTATCGTATTATTTACGATTCTTACGCTGGGAGGTTTACTAAGTTACTCCATGATGGGGTACGAATTGATTCCGAAGTTTGAAACAAACATGGTAACGATTTCTACGGTATATCCGGGAGCTTCACCTGCTGAGGTGGAAACTTCGGTAACCAGAAAAATTGAAGATGCCGTTGGTTCTTTGGAAAACGTAAAAAAAGTAGAATCTTCATCTTACGAAAGCTTATCGGTAATCATGGTTCAGCTGAACACCGGTGCCGATGTAAACTATGCATTGAATGATGCTCAAAGAAAGGTAAATGCTATTTTGGCAGACCTTCCTGATGATGCAGATCCGCCATCATTACAGAAATTCTCATTGGATGATTTACCGATCATGACGTTGAGTATTTCCAGTAATAAGCTGAATAATAAAGATCTTTATGACCTTTTAGATAAGAAAATAGAACCGATCTTTTCCCGTGTAAACGGTGTGGCTCAGGTTACGCTTGTGGGTGGACAGGAAAGAGAAATTCAGGTGAGTTTAGATGAAAAGAAAATGCAGGGGTATGGTCTTGCGATTGCAGATGTACAGCAGGCGATTCTTTCTTCCAACTTAGATTTCCCGACGGGAGCTTTGAAGACAAGAACTTCAAGATCTACGATCAGACTTTCCGGAAAGTACAGAAATGTTGAAGAAATGAACAATCTTGTGGTTTCCAATAAAGATGGAGCTCAGGTTCGTTTGTCTGATGTTGCAACGGTTTTCGATACACAAAAAGATACTGAAAAAGTAGCAAGATACAACCAGAATTCAACGATTTTACTTCAGGTAAAAAAACAATCTGATGCCAATGCAGTGTCGGTTTCAGAATTGGTTCAGAAAACAATCGGTCAGGTTCAGGATAATTATAAAACTCAGGGGGTTAAAATCAATATTGTAGATGATACAACAGATTTTACGCTTGAAGCGGCAGACCACGTAATTTTCGATTTATTTTTAGCGATTATTTTGGTAGCAGTCGTAATGTTATTGTTCCTTCACAACATCAGAAATGCATTTATTGTTATGGTTTCAATCCCGATGTCGCTGATTGCAACCGTAATCGGAATGTATCTTATGGGATATACCTTAAACTTAATGAGTTTATTGGGACTTTCATTGGTAGTAGGTATCCTTGTAGATGATGCGATTGTGGTATTGGAAAACGTATACCGTCACATGGAAATGGGTAAAAGTAGAATTCGTGCAGCATACGATGGTGCTTCAGAAATTGGATTTACCGTAACGGCAATTACATTGGTAATCGTGGTGGTATTCTTACCGATTGCGATGAGTTCAGGTTTGGTGGCTGATATCTTGGCACAATTCTGTGTCACGGTAGTTATTGCGACAATGTTCTCGTTATTGGCATCATTTACGATTATTCCTTGGTTATCTTCAAGATTTGGAAAGTTGGTGCATTTAACAGGAAAAAATCCTTTCGAAAAATTTATCCTTTGGTTTGAAAAGCAATTAGAGAAATTCACACACTGGATTACAGGAATTTTGGAATGGGCTCTAAAGTCAACGTTAAGAAGAGTAATGACTGTTATTGTAACATTTATTATTTTAATTTCTTCTTTCATGTTGGTTGCATTCGGATTTATCGGTGGTGAATTCTTCCCTAAAATGGACAGGGGGCAGTTCCTTGTTCAGATGGAATTACCAAAAGATGCTTCTGTAGAAAAGACAAACCAAGTCACTCTTGCCGTTGAAAAATACCTCAGAAATGATAAGGATGTTGTAGATATGATTACAACGGTTGGTCAGCAGTCGTCAGGTTTCGGTGGAGCACAGGCAACGTTGTATCAGTCAGAAATTCAGGTGATTTTAGTTGATAAATCTGAACGTGCCGAAAGTACCGACATCAAATCAGCTAAAATCAAGAGAGCTTTAGAAGAGAAATTTACAGGCGTTGAATTTAAAACAGCACCTATCGGATTGATGGGAGCGGACAACGCACCAATTGAATTGGTAGTAACCGCTCAGGATAATGCAACAGCAAACAAAGAAGCGAACAGAATTCTTGAATTGCTTAAAAAAGTACCGGGTTCTGTAGATGCAGAGTTATCAACTGACTCTGGAAGTCCGGAAGTTCAGGTGAATATTGACAGAGATAAAATGGCTTCTTTAGGCTTAAATCTTTCTAATGTAGGACAAACGATGCAGACGGCATTCAGTGGAAATACAGACGGAAAATTCAGAGCCGGAGAATATGAATATGATATCAACATCCGTTTTGGTGATGCCAACAGACAATCTATTGATGATGTTAGAAACTTAATGTTTACTAATCCGAAAGGAGAGCAGGTAAGATTGAGCCAGTTTGCTGATGTAAAAATGGGTTCAGGACCAAGTTTATTGGAGCGTAGAGATAAGGCACCTTCTGTAAAGGTAAAATCTAAAGTGGTAGGTCGTCCTGTAGGAGATGTTGCCAACGAATGGGCAGCTCAGTTTATGGATAACGAAAAGACGAAGCCAGCCGGTGTATCTTACATTTGGAGTGGTGATATGGAAAACCAGACTGAAGGTTTCGGTACGTTAGGAATCGCATTATTGGCGGCTATCGTATTGGTTTATCTGGTAATGGTTTCGTTGTATGACTCGTTTGTTTATCCGTTTGTGGTATTATTCTCAATTCCATTGGCATTGATCGGGGTAATGGTAATTCTTGCCATCACCGGAAATTCACTGAACATCTTTACGATGTTGGGGATGATCATGTTGATTGGTCTGGTGGCGAAGAATGCAATTATGATTGTAGATTTTGCCAATATGAGAAAAGCAGCAGGTGCAAATACACACGACGCTTTGATTCAGGCCAACCATGCCCGTCTTCGTCCGATCTTGATGACAACCATTGCGATGATCTTCGGGATGATCCCAATTGCGATTGCAAAAGGAGCAGGAGCGGAGATGAACAACGGATTAGCTTGGGTAATCATTGGTGGTTTGACCTCATCACTATTCTTAACTTTAATTATTGTGCCGGTAGTATATTCACTATTTGATTCAATTTTAAGAAGAATGGGTAAAGGTGAAAAACCTGATTATGATGCTGAAATGAAAGCTGAGTATGAGCATAAAGAACTAAGTGAAGACGGTTACACGCCGAAACACGTAGACTAATATAACAACCTTTAATTAACCTAAAACCGTATCAGCAATGATGCGGTTTTTTTATTACATTGATATTTGTTCTCAACTAATATAATGTTTTACAGAACCTCAAAAGATAAATAGATAAGCTCATCACGCAACGTCATTTCGAGTAGATTTTTGAAAAAAATGTATCGAGAAGTTTGTAATTAAATGGTCGAGTTTTATGATTCATCGGCTCTCGATACATTTTCTCCGCTTTGCTACGAAAAACACTTGAACTTATGGACTGTCACTATTTGGTTACAATTACAACGTCAGTTCAAGTAGGTTTTTGAAAAAATGTATCGAGAACTTTTGAATGATGAGCGAATTTTTCATAACTATTATCGTTCTCGATACAAAATTATTCTTCATTTCATTACAAATAATTTTTACTCGAACTGACGAGAATCTTTCTTCTCCAATAAACCTTCAAATAAAAAAGCTTTCGAAATCAATCGAAAGCTTTATATATTTTTTGGATCAGAAATTAATCAACCATTGCCTCACCAGACTTTCTGTAGATGAAACTTCCATAAATATGTCTTCTTGCAAAACGGCTCGGAGAATCTGCATTCACCATTTTAATATACGTATTTTTTGGAACACCGATATATTCGTAAATATTTCCGTTCAAATGCTGAACCGTCAAAATAGATTTCTCCAGATAAAAATCCTGAATATTAGATTTTGTAGTAGTCTCAGTATATTCTTCTTTATATTTTTCCTGCGTTTCCGGATTAATGCTTACCAAAAAATGATAGGCTTCAATCACAGACTTGCTTTTTTCTTCTGCTTCAAGCTTTCCTGCTTCATCATTCACAAATTTATCAGGATGCGTATCTTTCATCGTATTCCTGTAAATCGTTTTTAGTTCCTTTAAAGTAACAGTTTTATCAACTTCAAGAAGCTTTCTGTAATCACCTATTTTTTTCATAACAATATATTCCTTATTTCGGGGTGCAAAATTAAGGTTTTATTTTCGAAAATCGTAAGCTTTTGATTGTTATTTATTTAGATTTAAAAATAATTTTATATTCTATTGTAATCTGTATCTTTTGATTGACCTGTAATTCTTGGATTTTTAATGTAATGTTCAATCGAGCTTCTTTAGAAGCGTAATTAAGTGTACATATTTTTTATATTATTTGGGGAATTTGTTTCCATGAAAATATTCATACGCAAACCCTTCTAAATCTCCGCTACCATCAGAAATTAAATTATCATCTTCATCAAATATTTTAAAACTTTCCTGTGAGTTTCCAATACTTGCAGATCCATCTAAACCATGTAGAATACTATAAAAAGTATCCGTCAAAAGATCAGAAAATATTTCCTTTAATTTCTCAGTTTGAATTTTATTTAGACTTAATTCTTCAATTTTTGTTGAAACAAGAGTTTTATATTCTGATTGATTATCAAAACATGAATTGAGAATACTTTGTTTTTCTTGGCAGAAGTTTTTTACGAATTCTTTGGTTGTCATTATTATTTTGCTTCTGAACCAATTACTGTAATAGTCTTTATTTCCGATGATTTTTTATGAACAATGTTACTTGTCCAATAAAATTGAGGGTCTCCATTATATCCATGGCATCTTACATATAGATTCAGAGCAAGAGTTGTTGGGGTTACATTTGCTGTAAAATCCGAAATTTTGATCCCACCGCTACCATTAAAAATATCTTGTCCAATTAGATTTAGATGTACTAAATAATCTAATTCTCTATCAAGCCTATGTAAATTATGTATATCTGAAATTTCTTTTAATGTTTCCACTTCCAAAGTGAGTTTTTCAGAAACCATTAAGCCATTATCATAAATTATTTTTATTGAATTTTCACAAATATATTTTAAGATTTTTGCTTGAGAAGAAGTTATTGATTTGAGAAAATCAATGAAAATTATATTTTCATCATTTTTGTCATCGTGGTTACAAGACGCAGCAAATAGCCCAGACCATAAATCCTGTAATTCATTTTCATCAGTTAAAGATGCATTTTCTATAATACCTAAAGCAATTCGAGGATTAATTTTTAATTCTAATTTATTGTCTCTAAATTCCAATTTGTCTTGGGATTTTTCTAATACATTAATAGCATTATTTAAACGCCAATGTCTGACTTTATCTCCTAACATTAAACCAAATTCTTCAAATGCTGGTTTGCAAACAATCTTCAAAAATGATTCAACTCCATCTATTGATTTAGTTATTATCGTGTTTGTAGCATCTCCTAAAGATTTAATTCCTAATATGTCTAAGCTATTATTCTTTTCTTGCATAAATAATATTTAATATTCTCTAATATAAAAAATAAATAAAAGAAAAACAAAAAAACAGGAGCCCTAAAAGGCTCCCGAAAAAAATAAATATCAATAAATTAAATCCTCTGCAAAGCAAACTCCCCACTCATTTCCCTCGAAGCTTCAACCATTGCAATCAACGCTTTTTCCGTTTCATCCCAATGACGGGTTTTTAAACCGCAATCAGGGTTTACCCAAAGTTGCTGTGCCGGAATGACGGCTTGTGCTTTTTTCAGCAATTCTACCATTTCCTCTTTCGACGGAACTCTCGGCGAGTGAATATCATAAACTCCCGGTCCAATTTCGTTAGGATATTTGAAATCTGCAAAAGCATTCAGCAATTCCATCTGACTTCTGGAGCACTCAATCGTAATCACGTCGGCATCCATATCAGCGATATTTTGGATGATATCATTAAATTCAGAATAACACATGTGTGTATGAATCTGTGTCGCATCTTCCACACCACTTGCTGAAATTCTAAAGGTTTCAACCGCCCATTTCAGGTAATTCTGCCAGTCAGATTTTCTTAATGGAAGCCCTTCACGAATTGCAGGTTCATCGATTTGGATAATTCTGATTCCCGCTTTTTCCAGATCATTTACTTCATCACGAATCGCCAATGCAATCTGTTTGCAAGTCAATGAACGAGGTTGATCATCACGTACAAAAGACCATTGAAGAATCGTCACGGGTCCCGTCAACATTCCTTTTACCCATTTTTGAGTTAAAGATTGAGCGTATTCCGACCAATAAACCGTCATCGGATTCGGTCTGTGAACATCTCCGAAAATCACAGGAGGTTTCACACAACGGCTTCCGTAACTTTGAACCCAACCGTTTTGAGTAAACGCAAATCCTGCTAATTGTTCTCCAAAATATTCAACCATATCGTTTCTTTCGAATTCTCCGTGAACCAAAACATCAATCCCGATTTCTTCCTGCCAACGGATTGTTCTTTCGGTTTCCTGTTTCAATAAATTATCATATTGTTGGGCATTCAATTCACCTTTTTTAAATTTAGAACGCCAGTTTCTTACCTCTTTCGTCTGTGGAAACGAACCAATTGTAGTTGTCGGAAATAAAGGAAGGTTTAATACAGATTGCTGAGTTTCTTTTCTGATATTGAATGGAGAATTTCGCTGTGTATCATCTTCAGTTGTCACATCAACACGGTTTTTTACATCCTGATTGTGAATTAATGTGGATATTTTACGGTTTTCAATTGACTTTTTACTTTCGGCTAATTTCTGTAAAGTACTGTAATCCGGATTTTCTGATGCTAATTTTTTTAAAATAACTATTTCATTAACTTTCTGTTTTGCGAAAGCCATCCATTGCTTGATTTCAGGAGATAAAATATCTTCATTTTTCTCTGAATCCAAATCAAAAGGAGCGTGGAGCAATGAGCAAGAAGGAGCGATAAAAACTCTTTCTAAACCAATTTTCTCAACTGTTTTTTTAATTAAATTCAAAGACTGACTGAAATCATTTTTCCAAATATTTCTTCCGTCAACAATTCCTAGTGAAAGGCTCAATGTATTCGGAATTATATTTAAAACTTCATCCAATTGTTCAGGACAACGAACCAGATCAATATGCAAAACATCGATCGGCAGGGTAGTTGCCAACGAAAGATTGTCTTTTAAACCTTCAAAATAAGTTGCGATAATGAATTTCAGATTCGGAAACTGTTTTCTGATTTCAGCATAAATAAATTGATAGGTTTCTTTTGCTTTTTCAGTAAGATCCAACGCTAAAAACGGTTCATCAAACTGAATATATTCTGCACCGTGGTTTTCCAGTTCTTTTAAAATTTGAATGTAAGCCGGAAGCAAGTTTTTAGCTAAATCTAATCTGTCAAAACCTTCTTCTTTCTCTTTTCCTAATAATAAATACGTTAATAAACCGATAATTACAGGTTTTGCATTAATTCCCGCTTGTTTTGCAGAAATATATTCCTGAATAATTTTATTGGAAAATAATTTAAATTCCTGATTTTTATGGAATTCAGGAACGATATAATGATAATTGGTATCAAACCATTTCGTCATTTCCATTGCAGTAATGTCTAAACCGTCTTTCTGGAAACCTCTTGCCATGGCAAAATACAGATCTAATTCAGATTTTTTGAACGCAATTTCCTGATAACGTTCAGGAATGGCTCCAACCGTTAAAGTCATATCCAAAACCTGATCGTAATATGAAAAATCATTGCATGGAACTAAATCAATTCCTGCTTCCTGTTGCAGTTTCCAGTTGTTTTGAGTTATCGTTTTTCCAACTTCTAATACTTCGTCCGAAGTGATCTTGCCCGCCCAATATTGTTCGCAGGCTTTTTTGAGTTCTCTGTTGCTACCAATTCGCGGATAGCCAAGGATGTGTGTTTGCATTTCTTTTAAACTTTTAAATTAATTTCACTGTAAAAGTTCTTCAGATGCTTCGAAACGCTTTCTTAGAATAGATTTTTAGGATTTGAATAGATATAATAAGGACGTAATTTTTCCATTAACGGAAATACGTTCAAATATATCATCTTTTTGATCTAAAGCTCCAACCGCGAGAGCATTGTTCATTCGGAAGAGGCAGGTCTCCTGACTTGTAACAGTTTTTATCATCCTTCCCGTTTGCACAGTGGATCATTCGGACAAAAACCTTTGGTATGTTACTTACAGTTGCGCGACAGTTCGTGATTTTCACACGATTCCCTATTAATTTATCTTATGTAAAACCTTTTCCGTTTGATGAAGTATGTTAAAGAACAATTTCTTTGGTAAAGATAATATTAAAGTTAATTGATTGGCTTAATATTATAAATTAAGGATATTGTTTGGTTTTAGTTGTTTGTAAAAGATTTTTATTCTTTAAATTTGAAAATGTAAATCATTAAAAGAATATTATTCTGTGGAAAGACTTGATGAAAAGGATCTTCAACTGCTAAGAATCCTTCAAAAAAATGCAAAATTAACGGTGAAAGAGCTTGCCAAAGAAGTAAACCTTTCTCCATCTCCGGTTTTTGAGAGAGTAAAAAGACTTGAACAGGAGGGATTTATTAAACATTATTCCGCTGTTTTGGAAGCTGAAAAACTGAACCGTGGATTTACCGTTTTCTGTCAGATTAAATTGAAAATCCATGATCGTTCTGTGGGAAACCAATTTGTGAAAGATATTCTACAAATCGATGAAGTAGCAGAATGTTATAATATTTCCGGTGATTTTGATTTTTTATTGAAAGTCCAGGTAAGAGATATGAAACATTATCAGGATTTTGTGTTTAACAAATTAGGTTCCGTAGACTCCATTGGAAGTACACACAGCACATTTGTGATGGCGGAGGTGAAAAATACGCATGGAGTAAGTATCTAATATGATATCAGATAGTTAAATGTTTTAGTGGAATTTTTTGAAATTTAAATTTTTTATTCAGCTTTTTGGTAAATATAAGTCAGTTTTGAGTTTTTTATAAAATCTTGTATTGAAGTATCTTTTGTAGCATTTTTATCCGTCAGTTCAACATAATAAACCATCATATTCGGAAATTTGCTGTCTTTGCATAAAATTTTAAATCTTTTAATCTTTTCGTCGGAGCTTAAAAAACTTAACTCAGAAGGGTTACTTAACTTAATATTATTTACTTCAAAGGCATCTTTCCAGTTTTTTTGCAAACGGGCAAATCTTTTCTGTGTTCTGTCGCTGTCTTCGTTTTCAAATTTATCGATTTGATAATCGGTTAAAAGCTGAGGATAAATTAATCCTTCTTTCAAAAGTAATTCTATGATTTTATCTGATTTGTCGTAATAGATTACTTTGTCGTCAAATTTAACCTGATTATCTTTTACAGTGATATTTCCCGAAAATTTTTTGTAGTTTTTCTTCTTATAATCATTTTTAAAATGTTCAATGACAACTTTATCCTTAGGACCTGCCTTTTCAATCTTTTGTCCGAAACCATAGACAGACAAAAATAAAGAAAGGCTTAACGTATATATTAGTTTCATAAATTTTGATTAATTTTTTAAAGAATATTTTTAATTCTTATGTATTGCAGTAACATAATTGTTTTTGCATCTTTAATTTCTCCTGAATCGATCATTTCTAATGCGTCATTAAACAATAGTTCAAGAACTTCTATATTTTCACCTTCTTCATCTAAACCGCCGCCATCGGCAATTTTCATTTCTTTAGAATATTCTGCGATAAAAAAATGGAGAATTTCAGTTACAGAACCGGGCGACATATAAGCCTCAAATATTTTTTCTACCTTAGAAATTTTATAGCCTGTTTCTTCCTCAGTTTCCCTTTTGATGCATTCTTCTGGATCATCGTCATCTAATAATCCGGCGCAGGCTTCAATCAACATTCCGGATGGATTTCCATTGATAAAAGTTGGCAATCTGAATTGTCGTGTTAAAATTACCGTATCAGAATTTTTATTATAGAGTAAAATCACAGCGCCGTTTCCTCTGTCATAAGCCTCACGACTTTGCAGTTCAACGGTTCCGTCTTTCTTCTGAATAGTAAATGTTACCTTTTTTAAAGTATACCAATTGTCTGATAAAATCTCTGTTTTTTCAATATTAACGTTAATATCTCGCATAAATTTTTTCTAATCTTTATTTAATAAATCTTTCAAAGCTGATTTTAATTCAGGAAATTCAAATTGGAACCCTGCTTTTTTAATTTTTTCCGAAGAAGCTCTGGAACCCTCTAACACAGCAACTGACAATTCACCGAACAATAATTCTAAAACAAAGCTGGGAACATTAGGCATAAATAAAGGTTTTTTTAAAACCTCTGCAATTGTCTTTGTCAAATTTTTATTAGTTGTATGCTCCGGTGCAGTACCATTAAAAGCCCCATCCAATTCTGAATTTTTTAAAGCAAATTCGTAAATCGAGCAAATATCTTTAATATGAATCCAGGGCATATATTGTTTTCCGCTTCCCAAAGGTGAGCCAATACCCATTTTTATGGTAGGAAGCATTTTCTTTAGTGCTCCTTCTTTTTCAGACAGTACAACAGCTGTTCGGATTTTTACAACTCTTTCAGCAAGGTTTTGTTCTTTGAAATTATCAGCAGCTTTTTCCCATAAAACAACAACTTCACTTAAAAAATCATTACCTGGATCATCATTTTCTGTAAAAATTTTCTCTGTTGTTTGTGTTCCGTAATAATTAATTCCTGATGCTGAAATGAAAGATTTTAATCGAATATTCTTTTTTTGCAAAGTTTTTAAAATCAGATTTGCAGAATCAACACGGCTTGAAATTAATTCTTTTTTTCGTTCATCAGTCCATCTTTTTTCTGAAATATTGGCTCCCGCCAGATGAATAACATGAGAAATATTTTCAAAAGCAGTTTCATCAATTGTTCCTTCTTTGATATTCCATTCAAAGTCGCTGGAGTTTTTTTTCTTACGGGTTAGAAATCGAACAGTGTATTCTTTTTCAATTTTTTTTGATAATTCTTGAGCGACTAGACCATTGGCTCCTGTAATCAGAACGATTTCTTTCATGTAAATAATTTTATAATTATACTGATTATGCTTGATTTTTTACAATCAGAACAAAATTATCATCCAAAAGCTTATACCCGTAATCGTAAATAAATCTGTATTCGGAACCGTTTTTATAAACCTTAAGATTAGTAAAATAATCAAAATCAAAACCCAAGCCATCAAGCTTAGATTTGGTAACTTTTGTTTTTCCGTCGGTATTTATTTCAACTAAAATTCTGTAATTTTTGCGCAGTCTGTTGTTTACATTTCGCATCAGATTATTAGAATCTTTGTTTTGGTTGTTATTATAGGCATTTCGGCAGGCATCATTACAAAATTTTTTATCAGATCTGCCAATAATTTTTTCGCCACATTCTATACATTCCATAATTTTTATTTTTTCATTTTGTGTGTATGTGCGTGTTTTTTCTTTAGTAATTTTAAAAATCTGCTGTGAGTCGGGTAGCTTCTGTTTGATGTAAGATTATTAAAAAATAACGCAATGATCAATAATATAATGCATCCCGATAGAACCGGAGAAATCACGTACCAATACCCTAATTCAGGAATTTTCCCTGTGGAACTTACAGCAATTAAGGCTGTTGCGCCTCCCGGCGGATGCAAAGTCTTCGTATACTGCATCAATATAATAGAAAATGCTACTGCTAAAGGTGCAGAAAGCCAGATAATATCCGGAACAATTTTATAAATAGTTACGCCTACCAAAGCAGAAAGCACATGACCTCCAACTAAATTTCTTGGTTGTGCCAACGGACTTTGGATAGCTCCATAAATTAGAACACTTGAAGCTCCGAAAGAACCGATAAGGAAGATGTTTTCTGTAGAAGATAAAGTATGCGACTGTATAAAAGCGATAATCCCAATTCCGAAAAATGCTCCTAGAAAAGACCAGAAATGTTCTTTGTAATCGACCAAAGTTTCCTTATAAATTACATATTTTGAGACTCTTAATGATCTTTTTATGGTTTTCTTCATTAAATTTTATTTAGGCTAAAGATACAAAATTATCCGTTTTCAAATGACTACAAACGTATTTAAATAGTTTACTCCCGACTTTAGTTTCACAATTCAACAATCTTTGTAACAGAGATTTGAGAAAACGGTGAACGTCTCTTATCTGATTATTAATCTTAAAATTAAATAGTTATGTCACTAAGAAATAAAATAACACTTATTGGTCACACGGGAAAAGAAGTTGAAATGATAAGCTTCGAAAACGGAAATGTAAAAGCAACTGTTTCGTTGGCTACCACAGATCATTATACCAATGCCAAAGGAGAAAAAGTAGAGGAAACGCAATGGCATTCATTAGTAGCTTTTGGAAAAACGGCGGAAATTTTTCAGAAATATGTTCCAAAGGGAAAAGAGATTGCCGTTGAAGGAAAATTGACATACAGATCGTATGACGACAAAGATGGAGTGAAAAGATATATCACAGAAATAAAAGTAGATGAAATTCTGCTTTTAGGAAGTAAATAATGGCAAAAACACAAATCATGAAAGTAAAAGTTTTTAAAATCAGATTACCGGAAGAATTTCTTTATGAAGATCAGAGAACATTGGATGCTTTTTTAGAATCTCATGAAATTACAAAAGTGGAAACTGCTTTTGTACATGATGAAAATTATTGGTCGGTTGTATTATATTTTGATGAACTTAAAATTGTTCAGAATACGGTAAAAGAATCAAAAAATGCAAAATATTCTGCAGAAAGTGAACCGTTAAATTCAGATGAAGAAAAAATTCTCGAAGCTTTAAAATACTGGAGATCGGAAAAAGCAAAAGAACAAAATTTGCCATCCTATTTTATTGCGACAAATAAAGAATTAATGTCTGTTGCGAAATATAAACCTATAAAGAAAGAAGAATTGCTTGACATTAAAGGTTTTGGAAAACATAAAATAGAAAATTATGGTGAAGAAATATTGGAAATTCTAGAAAGTATTTGATTTTGGAAATATAAATTAAAGCACAATGATTGAAATTAAAGTCGGCGAAAATTAATTCTCCGGCTTTTTGTACTGTTAAAAGTCTTTTCAATTCACTATTTTTGCAATAATTATACATATTAATCATCATTATCAATTATAAAATGAAACCAAGTTTAGCAAAAGGGACGAGAGATTTTACGGCAGTGGAAGTGGCAAGGAGACGATTCATCATTAATATTTTACAGAAAAATTTTGAATTATTCGGATTCCAGCCATTGGAAACACCAAGCTTTGAAAATCTTTCGACTTTAACGGGAAAATACGGAGAAGAAGGAGATCGCCTCATTTTTAAGATATTAAATTCAAGTATTAATGAAGCAAAGGAGGACAAGAAAAACAATATGCTTCTTGATTTTCAAAAAGCATTGGATAGGCCTTTCAGTTCAGACAATCTTACAGATAAAGCCCTTCGTTACGATCTTACCGTACCTTTTGCAAGATTCGTGGCGATGAATCATAACCAACTGACATTTCCTTTTAAACGCTACCAAATTCAGCCGGTTTGGAGAGCAGATCGTCCTCAGAAAGGAAGATACAGAGAATTTTATCAGTGCGATGCAGATGTTGTAGGAAGTGAAAGTCTTTTGCAGGAAGTGGATTTGGTTCAGTTGTATTTAAAATCATTTGCGGAGCTTGGAGTTTCTGTGACGATTCATATTAACAACAGAAAAATTCTTTCAGGTTTAGCAGAATTTGCAGGGATTACCGATAAGTTAATTGATTTTACAGTTGCTCTTGATAAATTAGATAAAATTGGGAAAGATGGTGTTGTAAAAGAATTACTGGAAAGAGGGATTGCTCAGGAATCGATTGATAAATTAGATTTCTTATTCACCCAATCGAATGATGCTTTGGAAAATCTTCTTCAGTTAAAAGAAAAATTTGAAGGAAATGAAGTCGGATTAAAAGGTGTCGAAGAACTGGAAACTGTAATTATTCAATCGTTGAATTTAGGTGTAGATATTCAGAATCTTGTTTTTGATATTACATTAGCAAGAGGATTAGATTATTATACAGGTGCTATTTTTGAGGTAAAAGCAAATAACGTACAGATGGGTTCTATTGGCGGAGGCGGAAGATATGACAACCTTACGGAAGTTTTTGGAGTGAAAAATATTCCGGGAATCGGTGTTTCTTTTGGTCTCGACAGAATTTATCTCGTTATGGAAGAGTTAGGTCTTTTCCCTAAAGATGCGACGACAAAAGTAGATTATCTGTTTGCTAATTTTGGTGGAAATGAAATATCGGAAGCTTTAAAATTAATTAAACAATTAAGAGAAAAAGGAATTTCCGCAGAAATCTATCCTGAAGCTGCAAAAATTGGAAAACAGTTTACCTATGCTGAGAAAAAAGGAATTAAAAATCTTGTTTTCTTAGGAGAAGAGATAAAAAACGGAAATATTACTTATAAAGATCTTGAAGCCGGAGAACAGAAAACTGTTTCTTTGGAAGAGTTTTTAGGATAAACTTTTTATTTTAATAAATAATTACCTGAATAGAAATTGTAAATTAATTTTTATTCAGGTTTTTTATTGCAATATTTTTTAAATTTATCTCAAAATTAACTCATGGAAAACTATTTAGAAATCAATAAAAACTCATGGAATACCAAAGTAGAACCGCATTTAAAATCTGATTTTTATTTTGTTGATGAATTTTTAAAGGGAAGAACTTCTCTTAATTCCATCGAGCTTGAACTTTTAGGAGATATAAAAGACAAAAAAATTCTGCATTTACAGTGTCATTTTGGACAGGATTCTATTTCATTATCAAGAATGGGAGCAAAGGTGACGGGAATAGATTGTCCGATAAAGCCATTGATGAAGCAAAAGAGTTGGCACAAAAATTAAGGTTTGACACTCAATTTATCTGCACAGATTTATATAATCTTCCGAATGTGTTGGATGAAAAATTCGATATTGTTTTTACTAGTTATGGAACAATTGGCTGGCTTCCGGATCTAGGTAAATGGGCGAAAATTATTAATCATTTTCTAAATCCTGGCGGAAAATTTATCATGGCAGAGTTTCATCCGGTTGTATGGATGTTTGATGATGATTTTGAAGGAGTGAAGTACAATTATTTTAATGAAAAACCAATTGTAGAAACTTATGAAGGCACCTATGCAGATCAATCTGCCGATATTGTTCAGGAGTATGTCATGTGGAATCATTCTTTGGCAGAAGTTCTGCAAAATTTAATTGAAAATGATATTCAGATAGAACAATTCAGAGAATTTGACTGGTCACCTTATCCCTGTTTTAAGCATGTGGAAGAATTTGAAAAGGGAAAATGGAGAATTCCGAAGTTTGGAAATAAAGTTCCGCTTGTTTTTGCATTATCTGCACAAAAAATAGATCGTAATTTATAAATTACGATCTACTCCTATATATGAATGTTAAATAAACTATGATTATCCAATAGTTTCCTGTGCTTTATTGGCAGCGTCCTGAGCTTTACTTTTAAGTTCGTCTACTTTATTCTGAGCTTGTGAAGCAACATCATTTGCTTTACTTTTCAGATCATTTCCCCACTTATTTAAGTTATCTTTTGCAGTATTAATCTTATCTTTTACTGCTTGCTGCTCTTCAGGAGTCGATTTTTTGTATTTCCAATATGCCAATGCTCCTAATCCTACTAAGGCTAATAAACCTGTTGTCTTATTTCCCATGATTTCTATTTTTTTAAGTGATTAATATTTAAATTCTTATACAAATAGATATGTAAAATACGTGCCAAAAAATAATACAGGACTATAAAATAATGTTAAAATTAATTAAAGATTTCAAAATTTGTACCGTCAAAACTTGCAAAAACCATTGTAGGATAAGAGTCTTTATGACAGATATTTCCATCTTTATCAATAGCAATCGCACCTGCAAAGCCGTCAATATTTTTTAGTTCATCGAAAGTTTTTGTGAAAGCATTTTCTAATGACATCCCGTCTGTAACTCTTGTTACGATTTTCGTAGCGGTGGCATTACTTACAATATCTTCACCCACTCCGGTACAGCTTACAGCACAAAAAGAATTGGCATAATTTCCGGCAACCGTCGCAGAATCGGAAATCCTTCCCGGAATTTCAAAACCTTTTCCTCCTGTAGAAGTTGCGACGGCTAATTTTCCGTCTTTATCAATTGCTACGCAGCCAACCGTTCCTTTTCCACCATTTTTCAGTTTTGCTTCGTATTCTTTTCGTCTTTGTGGAATTTCAGTTGAAAAATTTTCAAAACCATTTTCGTTAGCGTAAATTTTTGCACCATTTCCTCCTAAAACTCGGTCATCTTCATTGATTAAATCTTTCGCAACAAAAATCGGATTTTTTACATCCTGAATATTGATAACGCCACTTAATTTCTGTGTTTCACCATCCATAATAGCAGCACTCATACGAATTATACCATCACTCTGAATTTGCGAACCGGTTCCTGCATTATACAATTCATCGTTTTCCAACAAAGAAACTGCATATGCAACGGTACTGAATGCCGAATTTGACTGAAGATATTCAAAAGCCTTTTGAGCGATATTTTTTAAAGATTCCTGTTTGGCGACTTTTACTTCGTGGCTTTGGTCGCTTTCAGAGAAGAAACCACCGTGGATGATTATTTTCATAATATTATAATGTCAATTGTGAATAATCAATTGTCAATTTTAAAAGTAAGAATAAAAGTGTTGCTGGCAAAATTCATATTTTACCATTCTTAATTGACTTTCTATTTATCTTGCGGTATAGGATTGAACTGAGAATTTTCAATCGTTAATGTTTTTGTTGTCAGATCATAATGATCATTCATCGACAGTACATGAACGGTTAAATTATCAATAGAAATCGGCTCACCCAGATTAATATTGGTAAGATTGGTGTCTTTAATAAATCTTCCGTCAACCAAAATTACCAATCCGGAACCAACAGCAGTCATTACATCATTATGAATGAAAAGCCCAGTATCTTCCCCCAAACCAATTCCCAACGTTCTAGGATTATTTACCACAGCCTGAAAAAGACGTCCGATTCTTCCTCTTTGTACGAAGTGGGTATCAATAATTACATTATCAATTAAACCTAAACCTTGAGTCGTTTTAATTTCACCTTTCAGCAATGCTTCGGAACTGCTTCCCTGATAAATCATATTTTCAGAAGCGGCTGCAGCTCCGGCTGAAGTTCCTGAATAAATAAAATCCTGCTCCTGATATTTTAATAAAATGGCATCGTGAAATCTTGTTCCGCCAAGAATAGAGGTTAATCTTAACTGGTCGCCCCCTGTAAACATCACCACATCTGCGGCATTGGCTCTAGCCACCATCGCATCAGAATTGGCTTCTTCACGATTATGAATATCAAGAATATTGACATTTTTAGCACCCAGAAATTCGAATGCTTTTTTATATTCCGTTCCTACAATCTGAGGAATTTGAGAGGCAGTTGTAATAATTTCGATGACAGAATTTTCCTTCAGTTTAGATTCATTAATAATCTTTCTAAGGATACCTCTTTCGAAGAAGTTCAGGTTCTTTTCTATATTCTGATCAAAATCGGTTTCTGCAAAGCTGCCTTTATTCACAGCTCCTCCGATAACAATTAATTTTCCGATAGGCTTCGTCATAGTTTGCAAATTTAAAAAATAATTAACATTTAATGAAATTGAAGTTTGTTTAAATTGATTTTGAGGATTTTATAATTGCTAATAATTTTTATTTATTTTTTGATAAATCTTAAGTGTGGTATAGTTTCGTTTCGGGTTTTACATTATCTTTGATTTTAAATGGAGTTATTGTCAACTATTAAAAAAATGCGAACAGAATATGAAAATTGAGAAGATACAGGCATTGCGCGGACCTAATATCTGGAGTATCACAAGAAAAAAGCTGATACAGATGAGGCTGGACCTTGAAGAAATGGAAAATTTTCCTACCAATAAAATTGAAGGTTTCAGAGAAAGGATAGAAAAGCTTCTTCCCTCATTATTTTCTCACCGATGTTCTGAAGGAGTAGAAGGTGGTTTTTTTCACCGTATCGAAACAGGAACATGGATGGGGCATGTCATAGAGCATATTGCCTTAGAAATCCAGACGTTGGCAGGAATGGAAGTTGGTTTTGGAAGAACGCGCGAAACAAAAACTCCGGGAGTTTATAATGTTGTATTTAATTATATTGAAGAAAATGCAGGAATTTATGCTGCTGAAGAAGCAGTGAAAATTGCATCTGCCTTAATTAATAATGAAGAATACGATCTAAATGCTTGTATCCATAAGTTAAAAGAAATCAGAGAAAAAGTTCGCCTTGGTCCTTCTACAGGAAGTATTGTAGAAGAAGCCGTTTCACGAAGAATTCCATGGATAAGATTAGGAACTAACTCCTTGGTACAGCTTGGTTATGGGGTAAATCAGCAGAGATTTCAGGCAACAATTACAGGAAATACAAGTTCTATTGCCGTAGATATTGCATGTAATAAAGAATTAACAAAAAGAATGCTTCACGATGCAGCAATCCCGGTTCCGATAGGAGATTTGATTGTTGATGAAGAAGGGTTAGATTTAGTGATCAAGAAGATTGGTTATCCGATTGTTTTAAAGCCCTTGGACGGAAACCACGGAAAAGGCTCATCTATTAATGTAAACGATTGGGAAGCTGCAAAAATAGGAATGGAGCATGCTCAGAAATATTCTAAAAAAGTAATTGTTGAAAAATATATTACCGGATATGATTTCAGAGTTTTGGTCATTAATAATAAAATGATTGCTGCAGCAAGACGAGTTCCTGCTCACGTTGTAGGAGACGGTGAAATGACTGTTCAGCAATTAATTGAAAAAGAAAATAAAGATCCTAGAAGAGGATACGGACATGAAAATGTTTTAACGGAAATCGAGGTAGATAAAGATACTTTAGAACTGTTAGAAAAACTTCAGTACACCTTGGAAACTGTTCCACATAAAGGGGAAGTGGTTTACTTAAAATCAACAGCAAATTTGTCAACCGGAGGAACTTCAATTGATGTTACAGACATGGTTCATCCTGAAAACATCACGATGGCAGAAAGAATATCAAAGATTATCGGTCTTGATGTTTGCGGAATTGATATTATGGCAGAAAACCTCACCCAACCTTTGAAAGAAAGTGGTGCTGCGATTATCGAAGTAAATGCTGCTCCGGGATTCAGGATGCATTTGGCTCCAAGCGAAGGACTTCCGAGAAACGTTGCGGCGCCGGTTGTAGATATGTTATATCCTCAAGGTAAGCCTTTTACCATTCCGATTATTGCGGTAACTGGAACCAATGGAAAAACGACAACAACAAGATTAATTTCACATATTGTAAAAAGTAACGGCTACAGAGTGGGTTTCACGACTTCCGACGGGATTTATATTCAGAATACCATGTTGACTAAAGGAGATACAACAGGTCCGCTTTCTGCAGAGTTTATTTTAAAAGATCCGACAGTAGAATTTGCCGTTCTGGAAACTGCAAGAGGAGGGATTTTACGTTCAGGATTGGGGTATTCTCAATGTGATATCGGTGTTTTAACCAATATTGAGGAGGATCATTTGGGGTTGAATGATATTCATAATCTAAAAGATCTGGCGAGGGTAAAAAAAGTAGTGCTTGACAGTGTAAAGAAAACAGGATGGAGCATCCTTAATGCCGATAATGAATATTCTATGAGAATTGTGAATGATCTTCACAGTAAAGTAGCTATTTTCAGTATGGATGAAAATAATCCGCATATCAAGAAGTTTGCAAAAGAAGGAAGAACGACGTGTGTTTATGAAGAAGGTTTTGTAACGATTAAGAAAGGCGACTGGAAGATCAGAATTGGTAAAGCTAAAGATTTCCCGATTACCATGGAAGGCAAAGCAAAATTCATGATCGAGAATGTATTGGCAGCGAGTTTGGCTTGTTATCTTTACGGTTTCGGAATTGAAGATATTTCCAATTCGTTAAGAACTTTTATTCCGAGTGCTCAATTGACACCGGGAAGACTGAATGTTTTTAAGTTTAAAAACTTTAAAGTTTTAATTGATTTTGCTCATAATCCTTCAGGTTACGAGGCGATTGAAGATTATCTTAAAAGCGTAGAATCTCACAAGAAAATAGGAATTATTTCCGGAGTAGGTGACAGGAGAGACAATGACATCAGAGAATGTGGCAGAATCGCAGGAAGAATGTTTGATCATATTATCATCAGAAACGAAAAACATCTCCGTGGAAGAACCGAAGAAGAAATCAACGGGTTGATCATCGAAGGAATGCAGTCTTCTGGCAGAAATGTAAGTTATGAAACGATTCCTAAAGAAATAGAAGCGCTAAAACATGCTATGGGAATGGCAGAAGAAGGAACTTTTATCACTGCTTTGAGCGATGTTATTTCTAATGCGATTGATCTTGTTCAGGAATACCAAGCGAGAGAATTACAGGAAGATAATATTCAATAATATTTAAAAAATTTCGGCGGCATCGAAGAT
>NZ_LMQN01000003.1 GCF_001425355.1 Chryseobacterium sp. Leaf405 | reverse complement strand
GAATTATTAAGTGAGATTTCAGAATTATACGAGCAGCACAAAGCTGAACAGAAGACCGAAGGTCGCCGGAGTTATTATTATAGTATTGATACTGGTTTCTTAAATTCATCAATTGCCACAAAAGTAAAATCACCCACAATCGCTTTTTCTCTTTCGTAAGAATACATTTGTTCAGTATAGATTTCCACGCTTACTTTCATACTTGTATTTCCAACGTGAGATACTTTACCGATTAATTCAACAATTGTTCCGGCAGGAATAGATCTTTTAAAATCAATTTTATCGCTGCTTACCGTTACGACACGTTTTCTTGCAAATCTTGTTGCTGCAATAAAAGCCACTTCATCCATCAGCTGCATCGCTGTACCTCCGAAAAGTGTATCGTAATGATTGGTTGTATTGGGGAAAACTGCTTTGAAAATTCTGGTTTCCGACGCTTCAATTCTTTCTTCTGTAGTCATATTTCATTATTAATTAAAACGAAATGAAAGACTATTGAAACAAACAAAATATCCCAGGAACATGAAAATTCCTGAAAAACTATTGGCTCAATAAACTTCAAATCGCGAAAGTTTTTTGTTGAAAGAAAAAGGCAGGTCTCCTGACTTGTAACATCTTCATTTCCTTCCCATTTCATCTAAAGACAAAACAGTGGATTCACTAATAAAGACTTCCGTTACTTACAGTTGCGCGACAGTCCGTGATTTTCACACGATTCCCTTTTAATCTGCTGTTAAGCAAAACCAATTTCTCAAAAAACAATAAATCTAATTGCTTTAAACAATAAGCTCTTGCTTTTCGGGTGCAAAAATAATGATTATTGACGAATTATTCAGGATTTTTATAAATGATCTGACTTTCTGCTCTCCCTTGTTTGATGGTCCAGATGGTTGTATAGCGGTTTTCACCAGATCCATTAGTCATGTAGAGGAAAATATGGTCATTGTCGATGGCAGTTACCCCAACATTTTTAAAATCCATGGTTGGCTGAAACATATTTTTGATGGCATCTCTCACAAAAACAGAACCTCTTCCGGGTTGTTGTACACGTACCGATTTAATTTCCGTCATTCCTTCAGGAATTTCTTTTCCGACTCCCCAAGATTTTACTTTGTCAATCTTAGTGATATTTCCGTCTGCATCTTTTTCCTGTTTTTTGATATGAGCGTAGGAAGGATAAACATCAATAATTACTTTCGTTCTTTGGTTACCCGGAATTTTTGGGTTGGTATCATCAGTGAAAATCAATGATTTCCCGTTTTTAGATTTTGAAGGCGTAAATTGTGGCAATTTATCAACAAAAACAACACGGTTTTTATTCACCATTCCTTCTTTAGTAATGCTGTCGTACCTTACGAAAGGTTTTTCGGTGTCTTCTTTTTCAGGATATTTTATCCAGATCCATTCTGTTTCGCCGGGAGCCGGTTTTACATAAATAAAGACATCTCCGGTTTTCATACGGATCTTATCAATGATTTTTCGGTAATCATCTTTGTGAACGCGAACCATTGCATAACCTTCCTCAGCCTTTACCACACCAAAAGGAACTTTATCCTGAGCGTTGGCAAAACCTAAAGAAAAAAGACTGAAAACTAATAGATAAAATGCTTTATTTACGGAAATCATCATGAAAATTTTTTGACAGTTCAAATATATACATTAAATATTTTTTGAAAGGTAATTGTAACGTTGTAATTCTTTTAAATCTTGAATTAATTTAAAAGAGTGCTCAATTTGAACACTCTTTTTATGATTTTCAAAATGAAATTAATCGTTTCTTAATCTAGACTTTACGTGATTTTTTTTAATCATATTTCTAAGCTCCAAAATCTGATCTTTTGTGAAATCTTTTTTCGAAACCATATTCATTGTTTGGGCACTTTGATAAATCAGAAACCAATCTTGGTTTTCTTTGATTTTATAAACCGAATTCCAACTAAAATCCTCTTCAAATGTTTCACCTTTCATTTGTATGACTTCATTGGTAAAAGTATACATAATCGATTCCTGAATTTGATTATTTGAATAGAAAACATTTTTCAAACTGAAATACGTTTGTGAAATCATGAAGATGAAGAAAACGAATACACAAATTGATACAATTCTTAAAAATCCTCCGCCGCCATTTTCTGCATTATAAAAATTGATAGAAATGAAAACGGATATAATTATAGGATAAACAATAAATCTTATTAGTGAACTTTTTAGATGAAAAATCAAAAAATCCTTAAATGTAATTTGCGTCTCTATAGTCATGATTTACATTAAATTCTTTCCAGTTCATCTGCATCGATTGTCGTTTTGAATGTTCCGTAATTCACGATTACTTTTTTTCTGGAAATCTTTTCAATCGTTCCCACACTCGTACTTCCTGTAATACGGACACGCTGCCCGACTTTCATCCACATGGCACGGTCGGTGATGCGTTTTTCTTCCAGTTTTTCGTTGGTTTCCGATATTTTTTCAATGACATCTTCCTTCTTCAGCTGTTGCGTGATTTTTCTTTTCACGACTTGCAGACGCTTCGTTTCATCCTTATCAGCTCCGATTTTCCTGAATTTTTCCTGTTCCAGAATCTTCACAAAATCTTTCACCACATCTTTCCTCGATTTTCCTTTTACATAACTGTCGATAAATCCTTCAATCTTAGTTCCGAATTGAAGTTTACGGTGTTCATCTTCATATAATTTCTGGAAATTGAAAAGTTTCTGCTGAAGCTGCTCGTTCAGTTTTTGCAGATTATCACGTTTGTCTTCTACAGATTCTTTTCTTTCGGCAAGATCGGTTTTCAATTTTTCAACTTCGTATTTTTCCTGTTGAAGTTTAACGATTGTTTTATCTAAATTTACAATATCGTGTTCTACTTTTTTCTTCGCAGAATGAATAATAAATCTCGGAATTTTATTTTTCTCCGCAACTTCAAACGTAAATGAACTGCCAGCCTGCCCGACTTCAAGTTTGTACATCGGTTCCAGCGTTTCTTCATTAAACAGCATTGCAGCATTTTGTGCGTTCGGTAGTTCCTCAATGACCAGCTTGATGTTGGTATAGTGAGTGGTAATGATTGCAAAACTCTTTTTATCATAGAAAAACTCAAGAAAACTTTCTGCCAAAGCGCCACCCAACTCAGGATCTGAACCTGTACCGAATTCGTCAATCAATAAAAGGGTATTGGCATCGGCTTCACGAATGATTCCACCCATTTTCTTTAATCTTGATGAATAGGTAGAAAGATGATTTTCAATAGATTGATTATCACCAATATCGGTCATTATTTTATCAAAGAAAAACATTTCAGATTTTGGATGAGTCGGAACCAGAATTCCGCTCTGAATCATCAGTTGAAGCAATCCGACAGTTTTCAACGTGATCGATTTTCCTCCTGCATTCGGTCCCGAAATACAGATAATTCTGTTATGATCCGTTAAACTGAGGGTCTGTGAAAAAATGGTTTTGTTTTCCGCTTTATTTCTTAAAAATAACAAAGGATGGAAAGCTTCTCTTAATCGTAACGTTCTGTGGCGATTGATTTTTGGTAAAACACCATTAATTAATTCTGAAAATTTCGCTTTCGCCCGAGTAAGGTCAAGATCAAAAATATAACCTTGATATTTCCAAAGCTGAGGTTGAAATTCTGCAAGATCTGCCGTTAATTTTCTCAGAATTTTATCGATTTCCTTTTTTTCTTCTTCCTGATCTTCTCTAAGTTTGAAGTAATGTTTAACCACGCTATCCGGCTGAATATATGTAATCGAACCTGTTTTTGAAAGTCCCAATACTCTTCCCGGAACTCTTTTTTTATAAGCTGATTTTACGGCTAAAACTCTTTGGTCTTCAATAATGCTTTCACGAATATCATCCAGAAAATCGCTTTGCCCGTAGTTGAATAAAACACGGTTGAAATTCTCGGTTATCGCTTTTTTAGCATGTTGAATTTCTGCTCTCAATGTTTTTAAAATCGGGGAAGCTTCACTTTTTACTTCGCCAAAACGGTTGAAAACCTTATCAACTTTATCAATAATTTCTTTTTTGAATTCCAGCACCGAAACATCCTGTATTAAAGTTGGAAAAGTTTCAGGCATCGTTGGAAAAAACTTTTGAAGCTTTCCTATTTGTTCGGTAAGAGTTTTTATTTTGATGAAAGCGCTGTTTTCTAATCGGTAATTTTCGATCAGCATGAATTTTAGCTCACTTTCAATATCTTCGTATTCATCAAACGGAACTGCATTTGAACTTTCGAAACTCGACAGATATTCCGATGTTTTTTTCAATGAAATCTCTGCCTCGTCAATTTCCATCGGACGAAGTTCAAGAATCCTGTCTCTTGTTTTCGGAGAATATGCAAATGGAGCAATTTCCGCGAGCAATTGCGGAAACTCTAATTCGTTTAAATCTTCTTTATTTATATACACATTGCAAATTTAGTGAGAAAATGTGAATTTTAATTTGAAAATGAGTTAATTTGAGAATTTGAAAATATCTATTAATCAGGAATTCTTACATTTGAGATATGAAACTGGAAACCGAAAGACTACAGTTAAAAGAAATCAACGAAAGTTACGTTGAAGATATTCTGAAAATCCGAAGCAACGAGGTTATCAATCAATTTGTGCAGAGAAATTCGCCGAAAAATAATTATGATGCGCTTCAGTTTATTTTAACCATAAAAGAAAGAACTCAAAACAATCAAACATTTTACTGGGGAATTTCTTTAAAAGATCAGCCAAATCTTATTGGTACAATCTGTCTCTGGAAATTTTCTGAAGATAGGAGTGTTGCGGAAGTCGGTTATGAATTATTACCCGATCATCACAGAAAAGGAATTATGTCTGAGGCTTTGAAAGCAGTTTTAGATTATGGTTTTAATGAATTACATTTACATGAAATTGTTGCAATGACCAATAAGTTTAATGAAAACTCAAAAGGTCTTCTTTTAAAACATGATTTTATTCTGAAGAGGGAAGGGAAGATGAAGGTTTTCCTGATAATCTTGTTTTTAGCCTGAAGAAAATATAATTTAATTAAAATGACGAAAATAATCATCAACCGTTCATCGGAGTTTTCTAATTTATTAAGATCGATCGAGATTTATCTTGGAAAAACAAAAATAGGAGAACTAAAACACGGGGAATCAAAAGAATTTGAAGTGCAACCGGGAGAACATCAACTTACAGCAAAAATCGACTGGTGTCGTTCTAATATAATTGATTTTAAAATAGAGAATGATGAAACCTTGAGATATAATCTGAATGGAACCAGTCCGTTATTAGGATTGTATTACATCACATTTGGAAAAAATCGTTATTTGAAATTGAAAGCAATACAATAGTTTAAATTTATTCAGACTAAAATTTTTGCGATGGGTTTAGATTATTCTATCATCACTTTTGTTAAAAAAGAGAAATTATCAGATTCATTAAGTTGGCTTAATAAGAATTCTAATGGAATTAGTAAAGCTATCTTAAAACTGGAAAATGAAAATTATATTGATGTTTCAGGTGACTATTTTAAGGAGAAAATAATTCATGATATAAATAAGTTAAATTTTTCAACTTCATTGGTTTTTGATGTTGATCCTGAAATTTTCACATCAATTTATAATCCTTATTGTCAAGATCCGGTAAGTGATTTTAAAGAATATTTCCAAAACATTTATTTAGGAAATGGTAAAATTTCAATTGGATCTTTTGATGCCAGTATTATTAAACATAAAGATCATGATGTTTATGAATTAAGTTTTAGTGCCGTAACAACAACAATGAGTATTATGCTTGATTCTTCACTTTCTGTAAGGAATTGGCTTCATGAATTTTCGATAGTTTCAGATTCAATTGTGACTTTTATCGATTTAGAATCCTCCGGACATAAAATAGTTTTTTATAAAGGAAAAAAAGTCGAAATTATTGATGAGAATCCAAATGATGATTCAAGAAATATAGAAGAAAATTATTTAAATGAATATTATAAGCTTATTGCTTATTATTATGAATGAGTTTTTTTTGATATAAATGATCAAAAAGCCTGAAAAATAATTCAGGCTCTTCTCAATTTCTAAGCAAGTATGCTTGATCTAAAAATGGAATATAGGTTTTCGTTATTTAATTAATGTGCTGCCAATGCAAAAACAAGATTAAGTTCATCTTTTACAACAATCATTCCGCCCATTTTCTTTGGAGGTTTGATATTGAAATCACTGAATTTTACGATTCTTTTTCCGGTAAGTTTTCCGTTTTCTGAACAGAAAGTGATGTTGTACGTTTTGCTTCTGTTCATCATTTTTACTTCAATCTGTGCATTGTAAACGGTTTTGGCTTTATCCATAGAAATAAACTTTATAGTCATGTAAGGATATTCTTCTGCGGAAAGTGTTTTCTGAAAATCTGAAGTCATTATTTTGTTCCGGCAGTCGAAATCTTCAACTTTCAAAGCGATATTGGGGAGCTGTTTTTCGTTTAGAGTATAAGTTCCTGTTGATGTTTTGAATGTATTATTGGTACATTTAAAACTGTTGATATTCGTATTTCCATTGATTTGAACGTAGTTTTCCTGTGCTGTAATGTAAATTCCGAACAGAATCAGAAGGACAGTTTGCAAAATTTTCATGACTCAGGTTTTGTTATCGGAGAAATCNTGTAATGTAAATTCCGAACAGAATCAGAAGGACAGTTTGCAAAATTTTCATGACTCAGGTTTTGTTATCGGAGAAATCAGTTTTCAATAATTTCCCCGATGGGTTGATGTAGCTTTTTAGTTTAGAAAGAAATAGCAGCTTCCAAAACAAATCCGTGGAATTTTCCGTCATACAAAATGCTTGAACTTGGATATCCGTCGTATTTCTGATTAACGTATTCTGCTTTGGCAAGAATGTTTTTAGTCATAAACCAGCCGCCGCCAATATTAAATCTTGAAATATCCACTTTTTCTCCGGTTGCCAATTCACCTTTTACCATATTGTATCTTCCTCCCACATATAGATTATCGTTGTTTCCGAATCTGTAGAGAAGTTCTGCAGCATATTGATTCCAGGTTCTTCTGTCGATTTCGGTGAAGTTTCTTCCTGATGCATTTTCAAAAGTTCCGAAAAACTCAACACCTTTATATCTTACAAAAGGATTAATCATGAAAGAAGTTACCTTGTTTTTAAAATCGGGTACAACCTGTCCTGATCTGAAATTCGCAGAAGATGTGGCTGCTGCATTCTCCAGTACATAATAATATCTTGATCCGGCTCGGTCGCCATCATAAAAATCAAGTCGCTGAGTGTCGGCCGCATTGTATACAGATCCCGTTATACGAACTCTTAAATCATTATTAAGTTGTTTGTCGTAACCAATTTTGGCATATAAAGAAGGACTTGTTCCGCCTGTTGCATTTTGGTTCAGTCTTCCGTTGGTAACACCTCCCATTCCTATGAAACCATCTTTTCTATAGTACAATTCGGCAAAAACCATTGTTGCATAAGCATCCATCAGATAATTTCCTACAAACGGATTTTGCGTGGTGTAGGCGTTGTCGCTTCTTCTGAAATGCACATCACCATAATTAATTTCATCGTGACCGAATTTAATGGTCGCATGTTTCATGAAATCGCTTAAAAAATCTTTTTTAATGAAATCTAATTTATCAATCTGGATATAACCGCCTTTTACATACGTTTCATTGTGGTGACGGGAAGAAAGAAAGGTTCTTAAGTGTAAATTAATTCCGTCGTACAAAGCAACATCAACATCTAAATTGGCTGTGGCTAAATTGAAATTATTCCCTATATCATAAAGCTGTGTTGCCGCTACGGTTTGGTCTGCACCGCTTTCATGTTTGATTCCCTGAAACTGTAAAGCAAAAGCACCCCCGATTCTTACTTTTAATTTTTCAAACGTTGTTGCAGAATCTTTAGGATTTTCAAAGATATTGATTCCTCGCTGATCTCTGGGTTTCAGGTTGTCTAAAGGGAACTGTTGAGCGTTTGCAAAACCTGCCAGCATCATTGTTCCCAATACTCCGATTTTTATATAGTTTGATTTCATAATAGTTGATTTTTAAAGGTTGATTTATTAGTTATTCTGCCACGATATTCACTTTTACAGTGATTTCATCTCCTGTTTTTATGCCCATGAATCCAGGTCTGCTCATTCCGAAATCGGATAATTTCAATACTTCAGTTCCATAAATCGTATAAGTATTTTCTCTTTTACTTACGTTGATCGGGAAAGTGACATTTTTAGAAGCTCCTGCGATGGTTAGTTTCCCTGAAATATTGCCTTTTCCGATACTTACAGACGGCGCTGTGAAATAGATATTAGGATTTTGTGCAGATTTTAAAGCTTCGTAAGCCTTATTATCCATAGATTTCCCTTTTTTACTTTTCAGATTAGTTACCGGCATTGTGAATGTTGCATTAGAAATTGTATTTCCAGTTACCATTCCTGAGAAAGTAGCTGCTGAACCATTCATTTCCCAATCGTGCAATGGAGAGGTTCCTGTTACTATAATGGTTGTTGTTTTCTGAGTGATTTTTTGTGCATTATAAAATTGAGAAAATAATAATGTTCCGCATACGATTGTTGCATTCAAGAAAATTCTTAAATTTTTCATATTCTTAAATTTTTATTGACTATTTTATTAAAAGTTTATCTTTTTTGCTGTAGTAAAGGTATGGATGTTGTTAATATTTTGGTAATTTTTGAATATGATATAAGTCTTTGTGTGTTGTTGTATTTTGTTATATTTAATATAATTGTTCTGGAATTATCAATTTTATTGATTTACCTAACAATTGTTAGTTTTTTGTTCTTTTTCAATTAAAAAAATGTTCAAAAAAATAAATCATGAAAATTTAAGAGCTAAGATTTGTGACGAATATCACTGATTTGTTTTTGGTTAAACGTTTCCTAATGTGTATATTATTAATAACTATTTCTATAATAGGTATTAGCAATAATTCTAATTTTACGTTTTAGTATATTTGAATTATAAAAATTAGTCTTATGTTAAATATTATAATACAAGAAGAACGATTTTTGCAGTAATTAAAAATATTTACCAATTCTATGACCTGGACAGAAATTTTAGCCCCGATAAAAAGTACAGAATATTTTACAACCCTTTGGGAGAAAGTAAAGCAGGAATATAAAACAACAAAAGTTTTCCCTCCAAAAAATCAGATTTTCAGAGCACTGGAAATTACACCTTTCGATGATGTTGAAGTGGTGATTATAGGACAGGATCCTTATCATAATGATTATCAGGCAAATGGTTTGTGTTTTTCTGTTTCAGAACAGGTAACAGCACCGCCTTCTTTGAAAAATATCTTCACCGAACTAAAAGATGATGTTGGAGTGATAAGAACTTCAAAAGAGCTGGACGACTGGGGAAAACAGGGCGTTTTGCTGTTGAATGCTACCTTAACGGTTCGTGCCCATTCCCCAAATTCTCATAAAGATTTGGGGTGGGAAAAGTTTACCGATTTTATCATTAAAGAAATTTCAGACAAGAAAGAAAATGTAGTTTTCGTTCTTTGGGGAGCTTTTGCACAGAAAAAAGCCGAATTAATTAATCCGGCGAAACATTTTATTTTAAAATCTGCGCATCCGTCACCTTTTTCTGTTTACAGAGGTTTTTATGGCAGCAAACCTTTTTCAAAAATTAATGAGTATCTGATTTCAAAGGGGAAAAAACCTATTTCGTGGTAGGATTTTCTCCTGCTTTTTTAATGATAATTCCGATCTTATATTTCCCTTTAAGCGCTTTTGTGCCTTCAGCGGCTTCAGGATACGGAGCAACATCCGCTAATGAAATAGTATATCCGTTGAACTCTGAAGTCGTACTGTAATTTCGTGATTTGTTATCTGTGCTTGCAAGATTTATGGTCATTGGTCTTGTCGCCAATCCCATTACTTCAATCTGGGCAACAGCAACGCCTGCCCACATACAATTGACATCTTTTGGGCAACGGCTGTCTTCAGAAATTCCTTTGAACGTCAGATTCATTCCGGCTTCTTTAAAAAACTTGTTTTCTCCTTCTGTGAAGTAGATAATGTCACCTTTATGGTTGGTAATCTTTGCGTCTCCTGTCTTTTCCACATTTGCTTTTGTTGAGGTTTTCGGCTCTTTCTGAGCGTTACAGTTCATTAATGAAAGTAATCCAAAACTTAAAATAATAGTTTTAAACATAATTTGTATTTAAATAATATTAAGCATATTCAAAATTACTACCAAAAACATTGCCACACCTACCACAAGACTGAAGCCTGTTCCGTAAATAAAACCAATAAAAGCTCCTTTTGTGGATTTTAGAGCTTTGTTCATGTCTTTACTGTCGTGAAGAAGTTCTCCTACAAAAACACCAACAAACATTCCGACCAAAAAACCTAAAGGAATCGGTAAAAACATTCCGATAATCATCCCGACTACAGATCCTATGCTTCCCCATCTTGTGCCTCCGTATTTCTGATTGGTTTTGGCAGGAATAACATAACTTAAAACCACCGAAATTATCGTCAAAATGACAAAAGCCCAAACATAAATCATCGGCAGATCTGCATCAGTACCATATTTGTAAATTAACAATCCGCAGATGCTTAATAATAATCCCGGCAGAATAGGAAGAAAAGTTCCCAGAATTCCGAGAAATAATAAAATAAGGCAAAGTATATTGATTAGTGCTGTATCCATTTTTTGTAATTTATCTATGCAAGATATAAAAAAAGTGGCTTCGTAAAAAGCCACTTCCATGTTTAAGTTGAAGTTTTTATTAAAGGTTTAAGATGACATATTGTAGAATCACGCCGGCATTTCCAATATTTCCTGAAGCGTGATTATGGAAAGTAGTGTAATAGATATACCCGCTATTAGAAGATCCCGAACAAGGTCCAACGGTTGCTCCCAATGCCACTAGATAAGGAACCGCTGCCTGAGGAACGGAGATGCTGATCTGAATATTTCCCGGTAGCGTAATACAAACCGTTACAAATGTTGTAGTAGGAGCATTTCCAATCGGTGTTGTAGGAAGTCCCGTTGCTGTAAAATGATTGGTTCTGATCATCAAAGCATCATTTGTTGATGTTTCTTTTACTAAAACTTCCCAATAGGTTGGGTCATAATTAATTATTTTTTGCCATGTTCCAAGATCATAATCAATAGCAAGTGTATTGAATCCTAATGCTGTCGAAAGCCCTGCATTATTTACTGTGGCTCCCACCATACCTGTGTTTCCGATATTTTTAGAACATAATTTGGTATCAGGAATAAATCCACCTGCAAGAGAACAGTTATTGGTATTGGTTGTTCCTCCGACTAAATAAGCAACGTCCCAGTCTGAAGCATAAATACTTCCTCCATTAGCTACGAAAGTTGCTAAATTCGTGTCAATTACAGAGTAAAGCGTCGGGTTTGATGAATAACTGTTCCTTGAACCACAATTCAGAAAAATAATATCATATTGTGCAATTGTTGTAAGATTGGCAAGATCACTATTTGTGATTTCCGTAGCCGTATAACCTAAAATCTGAATAATATCTTCAATTTTATCATAAGTTCCCTTTACATAAGCAATTTTGGCAACCTGATCCAATTTCGTTTGATTCGTGTTAAGATTTAATGTTTCATTATCTTTTACAGTTGTAGAAATTTCTGTACGGAAATTACTACCATTACCCGTTTGAATATGAATGGTACGATTTCCTGCCGGAGCTTCCAGTGTGAAATTGCCATCCGCATCCGAAGTAGTGTAATAGATTTTATACTTGTCATCAAAAGTAAAAACTGAGGCGCCTCCAATGGGTTTGGTTCCGTTTTGTGACATCACTTTTCCGGTAAGTTTTCCGGTTTTTAAAGCTGTCGGTGTATTTTCTGTAATTATTGCGGAATCGTCTCCTCCGGAACAATTGGTTAAAAGTGTAAATACACACAGTAAAATAAAGAAGTAGTGTTTTCTCATATGTAATTGATTTTGATTTGTTTAGTTTTTACCAAATTTAATAATTAATTAAATATAAAATTATAAAACTGTTATTTTTTTTAATATAATTTATTAATTTTTGATATTGTTAGTGAAATTTTTATTTGTTGATCATGGTTTGAGCGGATTTGATATTATTAAAATAATTTTTTTGAATTTTCATTAGATGATGAAAGAGAAATAATTTTGGGATGAAAATTGATGCGGAAGTATTAATAAAAATCATCTTTAATTTTCCTAAATTTGCTGTAATGAAAGACCAGTTACAAGAAACCAAAAACTTTATTCAGGAGCTTAGCGAGCAGCTTTATATCTACATAAGCAAGATCTCACCGACTGGTTTAGATTGGTTTTTTCACATGATTGTAAAGCTTGCACTTCTTGTTGGCTTGTTTCTGCTGGCAGATTTTGTATTTAAATTAATCATCAATTTTGTTTTTCGATTTTTTAGGAATGAATCAAAATACCCGATCATAAAATCAATTTATCAGTCGAATGTTACCAATTCTGTAGCACATCTTTTTTCTTTGGGAATTGTTGCGAGCATTCAGCCTTCGATATTTCCTGTTAATGCTTTACCCTTGACTAATACATTTATTATAAGGTCAATTAATTTGGGGTTTGTCTTAATTCTTGCAGGAATGTTATATCGTGGGCTTACGGCTTTTAGGAATTATTTCACCATAAAACAGGATTTTTATAACATTATGGCGCTGAATGCGATTTCCGAAACTGTGAAAATTTTGGGGATTTTCATTTTTTCAGTGGTTGGGATCTGTGTTATTTTTGGGATAAAAGGTTCTACAATTGTCGGAAGTCTAGGAGCCATCACGGCGGTTTTGGTTTTGGTTTTCAGAGATACGATTTTAGGTTTTATCACTGGGATTCATGTTTCCACATCAAAAAGTTTAAAAGTTGGTGACTGGATCAGTATTCCGAAATACAGCATTGAAGGAAATATCGCAGACATTAGTCTTTTGACCACTAAAATTACCAATTTCGATAAAACTGTTTCTTCAATTCCGACGTATGATTTGCTGACAACCGAGATTAAAAATCTTCAGGTAATGTCGGAATCCAATACAAGGAGAATTAAAAAATCAATTTATTTTAATATCAATTCTTTTAAATTTTTATCGGAAGATGATATTGATCGTTTAAAGGAAATCAATCTTATTTCCGAATATTTAGAAGGTAAAAGCATTGAATTAAGTAAGGAAAAAGAAAATATCAAGCATAAAGATAAAATCGTAAACGGAAAACAATTGACCAATATCGGTGTTTTCAGATATTATGCTCAAAAATACCTTGAAAATGATCCTGATGTAGATCAAAATGGAGCAATGATGGTTCGCCAGTTAGACATTACACCGCAAGGTTTACCATTGGAAATTTATTGTTTTGCCAATGATTCTAAATGGGAACATTTTGAGCAGATTCAGGCAGATATTTTCGATCATTTATTGGTAGCATCCAAAGAATTTGAGTTACAAGTGATGCAGATAAGTGTCAAAGTATGATAAAATAGAAGTTAGAATTTAGAAGCTAGAAATTAGTTTTAATTCAAATCTTTTTAAATAATAATATAATAAGAAATTAGATTTAAATAGAAAATTTTACTGTGTCATGTAAACTAAATTCTAATATCTAACTTCTAATATCTAAATTAAAAATGACAAAATTAAGTGTAAACATTAATAAAATTGCAACGATAAGAAATGCAAGAGGAGGCGAAACGCCTAGTGTGACAGAGGCTGCAATTAAAATTCAGGAGTTTGGCGGACAGGGAATTACGATTCACCCAAGACCCGATGAAAGACATATCACAAGAAAAGATGTTTATGACCTCAAACCGCTGGTGACTACGGAATTCAATATTGAAGGAAATCCTCACAGTGATTTTATCGATATGGTTTTGGAAGTAAAACCGGAACAGGTGACTTTGGTTCCTGATGCAGACGATGCTATTACCTCAAACGCAGGCTGGGACACGAAAAAACATCTTGACTTTTTAACAGAAATTATCGCTGAATTCAAAAATGCAAGCATCCGAACGTCTGTTTTTCTTGATCCTAATCCAGAGTTAGTAGAATACGCTGCAAAAAGTGGAGCGGATAGAATTGAACTTTATACTGAAGCCTACGCTAAAAATTATACATCAAATAAAGAATTAGCATTAAAACCTTACTATGACACTGCAGTTATTGCTGCCGAATTTCGGTTGGGAGTAAATGCCGGTCACGATTTAAGTTTAGAAAATTTAAAATATTTTGCCGATAATATTCCAAATTTACTGGAAGTTTCCATTGGTCATGCTTTGATTTCTGAAGCCTTGTATATGGGATTGGAAAATACAGTTCAGGCATATTTGAAGAGACTGGCAAAATGGTAAATTTATAGACAACAGATAATAGATTTCAGATATTAGACTGAAAAATGTAACGATCAATCTTGTAATCTTTAATCTAACATCTGAAATCTCACATCTAATATTTAAGAAATGGAAATTTTAAATTCAAAAATATTTGGCGAAAACCTTTCGTCGACGCCGCTTTTGGTATTTCACGGTTTGTTTGGAATGCTTGACAACTGGGGAAGTTTCGGTAAAGATCTTGGTGAATTTTTACCAACTCACTTAATTGATCTTAGAAATCACGGCAGAAGTTTTCACTCAGAAAATATGTCTCATGACGATCTGGCGGATGACATTGCCAATTATATGGATCATTACGGGATTGAAAAAGCTCACATTTTAGGACATTCTTTAGGTGGAAAAGCTGTAATGCAGTTTGCTATCAAATATCCTGAAAAAGTTGATAAATTAGTTGTTGTAGATATTACTCCGAAAGCTTATCCTCCACATCATCAAGGTATTATTAAAGCGTTGGAAAGTGTAGATTTTGATACGGCACATTCAAGAAATGAAGTAGAAGCTGTTCTTGCGCAGTATATTCCAGAAAAGTCTACCATTCAGTTTCTGACTAAAAATTTATATTGGGACGACAATAAAAGATTAGGCTGGAGGTTTAATTTGAAAACGTTATCTGAAAAATATAACCAATTTGTTTCCAATGCTATAAAATTTGGAGTTTTTGAAGGCGAAACATTATTTATTGCCGGATCAAAATCTAATTATATTCTTCCACAAGACGAATTTGGAATTAAACAACAATTCCCAAAAGCTAAAATTGTAATCATAAAAAATGCGGGACATTGGGTACAGGCGGAAAATCCTGTCGATTTTGCAGATGTCGTAAAACAGTTTCTGAATCTGAATTAATTTGGTAATTAATAGAGTGTTTTGTTGGGTTTTTGAAAAAAAATAAATTTATTCTTCTCTGTGTGATTTTTTTTTAATACTTTAGTGATTCTAAATCATATAAGAATTAATATCATGGAAAAAAAATCTAAAAAACCTTTCTTCGCATCATTTCTGGAAAAGCAAATTGAAGATCCTGAAAAAATTAAAGGAGGTGCAGTAACTTCTGTGACGGTGGATAATGTGACGTCTGTGCTTAAAGACGACGTAACTTCTAAAATTTTGGATACTGTTACTAAGCCCGGAAGTGATAATGTAACGATGAAATATCCTTCAGACAGTGATGAAGGTGGAAGTGAAGTTTAAAAAATAACCAAATTCTAATAACTCAAATTATAATTATCATGAAAAACAACGATTCAAAAAAGAAGCCATTTTTCGCATCATTATTAGAAAAGCAAATCCAGGATCCCGAAAAAATTCAGGGAGGAGGTCTTTCTACATCTCTTAAAGATGTTGTTACTTCGCCAACTGGTGATGTTGTTACTTTGAAAACTTTGGACAATGTTACAACACCTGCTGCTGATACTCCGGTAACATTGAAGTATCCGTCTGATAGTGATGAAGGTGGGTTTGATCCTGGAAATCCGGGTCTAGATCCGCATATTTTACCTTAATAGATCAAATCAAATTAATAAAAAATTATGAAAAACAACAATTCAAAAAAGAAACCATTTTTCGCATCATTTTTAGAAAAGCAACTTCAGGATCCTGAAAAGGTGAAAGGAGGAGCAGGTGATGTAACTCTTGCAACACAGGATAGTGTTACAAAACCACTTCTTGATACTGTTACAAAACCTACATTGGATATGATGCAGACTATGAAGTATCCGTCTGATGGAGACGATGATGCTCCGGTTGTATAAGAATAAATTGTTATCAATAATAACAACACAACAGAAAGGAAACTTACACTCTAAGTTTCCTTTTTTAATAAAAATTAGTAAAAAATGATTCTCTGCATCACGCATTCTCAGGATTTTTATAATATTGATATTTTTTTTGAATATTTAAAAGCTAAAAATATTCCGTATTTCAGATTGAATTCTGACCGGTTGAATCATCTTCAGAAAATCAGTATTAATGAAGATTTTTTTGAGTTGACAGATGAATTTGGAATCACAATTAATTCAAAAGATATAAAAGCGGTCTGGCACAGAAAAGCATGGGGAATTTCAATTCCCGAAGATTTGGATGAAAACTATACAAAGATTTTTTTGAAGGAATATTCAAGCATTAGATATAATCTTTTCACTGTTTTAAAAGATGTTCCTTGGATTAATCCCCTGGAAAATGAAAATCAAGTCGACGGAAATAAAATGTTTCAGTTGAAAATTGCAAAAAAGCATCATATAACAATTCCTAAAACTATTTTTTCCAATGATTCAGAGAAAATTATTCAATTTTTTCATGAATACTGCAACGGAAAAATGGTGGCAAAACTTCATGGTGTTATTGCAAAATCAATGGGAGGGGAAAATTTTCTTTCCACAAATATTATTGAAGAAAATTCTTTGGAAAATATTGCTGATATTGAATATTGCCCGATGATTTTTCAGCCTTATATTGAAAAAGAATATGAATTGAGAATCGTTTATCTTGATGGTGAATTTTTTACCGGAAAAATTAACAATAGTGAAAATGCCGATTGGCGAATCGCTCAGGGAAATTATTTCTGGTCGGAATATAATTTACCTGAAAATATTAAGGTCAGTTTGACTTTTATGATGAAAGAAATGGGGCTTTATATCGGCGCTATCGATATGATAAAAAGTACAGACGGAAATTATTATTTTCTGGAAGTAAATCCACAGGGAGAATGGGGAATGCTACAAAAGGGATTAAATTTCCCTATTGCAGAAAGAATTGCAGATAATCTTATAAAAAGAATGAAAACCAATGAATAAAATTTTAATAATTACACATACAGGAGATAATTTTTCAATCGAAAAAGTAACTGAATATATCGATAAAAATAATTGCGAAGTTATCCGTTTCGACGTAGATGATTACCCACTTAAAAATAAACTGACCACAAGTTTTCAGGATGGAGCATGGATGACAATTCTTGAAACTCCAGAAAAAAAACATCGCTTGGATGATATTGCTGCCGTTTGGTACAGAAGAGCTTACAATATCGGTAATGGTTTGAAAGAAGAAATGGATCCTAAGTTCTACGGCGCTGCGATGGGTGAAATCCGCAATACACTTTTTGGGTTTTTAGAGTCTGTAGATGTATATTCTTTAGGGAAACCAGGTGTTTACAGAAGGTTAGACAGTAAAGAGGAACAGCTGAAAATAGCAGATAAAATAGGACTGAAAATTCCTGAAACCTGTGTGACTAATAATCCTGAAGAAGCAAAAAAATTCATTCTGAAACATCAAAATGTAATTGCGAAAATGCAGACAGGTTTTGCAATCTACGAGGATGGAGTAGAAAGTGTGGTTTTCACAAACGTTATCGATGAAGATAAATTGGAAGAATTAGACACACTTTTGTATTGTCCTATGCAGTTTCAAAAGAAAATCGAAAAGAAAAAAGAACTTCGTGTAACGATTGTTGGTCGTGATGTGTATGCGTTCGAGATCGATTCTCAACAATCAGAAGCTGCAAAAATCGATTGGAGAAAAGACGGTGTAAATCTTATCGACAAATGGATTCCGACGGAACTTCCGACAGATGTAGAAGCTAAATTATTAGAACTTTTAGATGTGTATCACGTAGATTATGGGGCAATCGACATTATCGTTTCTCCTGAAGATGAATATTATTTTATCGAAATCAATGCAGCAGGAGAGTTTTTCTGGTTAGATAATCTGACGGAAGAAAACCAAATTTCAAAAAGTATTGCAGATATTTTGTGCGACAAAGCGCCAAGAAGAAATAATATGGTTTTAGTTTAAAATTTGAATTAAAACGAAATTTATGTCAATAGAAACGGGCTTTAGCCCGTTTTCTTTTTAATAGTTAACACAAAGGCATTAGCCAAAATTTAAAATAACTTTATAAATAAAAACTTTTGCGACTTTTAAGGTTTTATCATTTTAAAAATTGAATTCTCCTTTAAAAATCGCAAATTTGCATAACGTAGAATATTATCATAATTTAGTCAGCAATCAAGTAAGTATAATTGATGGTTTTTGTAACGGGAGCAACCGGAATTTTGGGCAGAATAATCGTTTTAGAACTTCTGAAAAAGGGAAAAACGGTTCGTGCAGCAAAGAGACCGACAAGCAATTTAAACGAAGTAAGGCATTCCTATAAATTTTATACGGAGAATCCCGACGATTTTTTTAATAAAATTGAATGGGTTGATGTAGATTTCAATGATGTTAATGCTATTCAGGATATTTTGAAAGATGTTGAAGAAGTATATCACTGTGCTGCAAAAGTGAGTTTTCATCCTCACGATGAAAAGGAAATGTATCGCACAAATATAAAAGGAACAGAAAATCTGTTGTATTCTTGTGAAGGTTCTGAAGTTAAAAAATTTCTTCACGTAAGTTCGATCGCTGTACTTGATAATTTTAACGAAAAAGGAGAATTAGATGAAGAATCTGATTTTAATCCAAAACTGGAACATTCTGCCTATTCATTATCAAAACATCTTTCAGAAATGGAAGCGTGGAGAGCTTCTGCAGAAGGTTTAAATGTAACAATCGTAAATCCGGGGATGATTATCGGAAGTGGAAACTGGGGAAACAGCAGCGGAGATATTTTTCCTACTTTTGAAAAGAATGGATTCACATTTTCGGGCGGAACAAGTTACGTTGATGTACGAGATGTAGCGAAAATTTCTATCGAACTAATGGAAGAAAATATTTTCGGAGAACGTTTTATTATTGTTGCTGAAAATAAAGGGTACGCAGAATTAGGAAGGCAGATCAGATCAAAATTAGGGTTGAAAGAAGCTAAAATCCTATCCAAATTTCAATTAAACTTAGGAAGATGGGCAAATATTTTGTTCGGATGGTTAATTCCCAAATTAAGAATGATTACAAAAACAAACATTGAGTCTATTTCTACGCTCAACGTAATTTCCAACCAGAAAATTAAAGACAAATTAGATTATCAGTTTATTTCTGTTTCAGAAAGTATTGATTTTCATTTGAATAATTATATTAACGATAAAAAGTTGAAGAAATGAATCTTGCAGAGGCAATTATCAAAAAAAATGTAGAAAAACATGCTTTAAAATCTGCAATTGGATTTAAAAAGAAAGATGCAGGATGGAAAGAATTAAGCTGGCAAAAATTTAGTGAAATCATTTCCAAAACGGCAAATGCGCTGAAAGATGCTGGAATTCAGGAAAATGATAAAGTCGCAATTTATTCGGAAAACTCTTCCGAATGGATGATTTTTGATTTGGCGGCGCTTTCAATCGGTGCTATTACAGTTCCGATTTATTCGACTAATAATGCTGAACAGGCAGAATATATCATCAAGGATTCCGGGGCAAAAATTATTTTGGTCGGAGATCAGGCTCAGTATGATGCTTCTTTGGAAATTTTGAAAAATGAAGAAAATAATCTTGAAACGATTATTGTTTCTAAAAAAGCAGTTTGGATCAAAAAAGAATTCAGCAGTTTTTACTTAGAGGATTTCATTGCAAAATCATCTGCAGAACTTGAGTTTTGCAAAAAAGAATTTGATGATATTGCTACCTTAATTTATACTTCCGGAACGACAGGAACGCCAAAAGGAGTGATGTTAACACACGGAAATTTTATCAAGGCTTTCGATGCTCACTTTGAATTTTTTAAGTTTAAAAATTTTGAAGAAGAACTTTCACTGGCATTTTTACCTTTAACTCATGTTTTCGAAAGAAGCTGGAGTTTGCTTTGTCTGTATGGTGGTGCAAGAGTGTATTTCCTTGAAGATCCTAAAAATATCGCTAAAACACTAGAAGAAGTGAAACCGACGATGATGTGTGCTGTTCCGAGATTTTTCCAGAAAGTGTACGCCGGAGTTTTGGAAAAAGCCAAAGAAGGTTCATCATTCAAGAAAAAAATCTTCGATTGGGCAATAGAAATTGGAAAACAGGTTGCAGAATTAAAAAGAAAAGAACAGTCAGTTCCTTTTGGATTGATGGTGAAACATTCGGTTGCCGATGCATTGGTTTTCAATAAAGTGAAAGAAAAAATGGGCGGAAGACTTTGGTTTATGCCTTGTGGTGGCGCCTCAGTTTCGCCGGATGTTACGCAATTGTTTGAAGCAATGGGGCTTCATATCACTGTTGGTTACGGTCTGACGGAAACTACGGCAACTTTGACAGCCTTTCCTTTGAAGAATTTTGAACATGGAACTTGCGGTCTTCCTTTACCAAGCGTTGAAATTCGTATCGGTGAAAATGATGAAATTCAGGCAAAAGGAGACGGAATCATGAAAGGATATTACAACAGACCTGAAGAAACACAAAAAGTTTTCACGGAAGATGGCTGGTTTAAAACCGGTGATGCCGGAAAATTTGATGAAAAAGGAAATCTGATTATTACAGACCGAATCAAGGATTTAATGAAAACCTCTAACGGAAAATATATTGCTCCGCAACAGATTGAAAATATTTTAACAAATAATAATTTCATTAACCAGATTGTATTAATTGCTGAGGGAAAACAGTTTGTTTCGGCGTTAATAGTTCCTAATTTTGAGTTTTTGGAAGAATTTATCAAGAAAAATAATATTCAGTTTACCAATTGGGAAGAAATCGTTAAAAATGAAAAAGTAAACGATTTTTATAAGGATAAAATTAAAGAATTACAAAGTCATTTGTCGGATTTTGAAAAGGTGAAAAAATTTACTTTGATGTCTTCAGATTTTGATATTAATTCAGGAGAAATTACTCCGACATTGAAGGTGAAAAGAAATGTGGTTCTTAAAAAATATGCGGATCTTATTGAGAAGATGTATTAAAACTTTTAAGTTGGAAAAATTAAAGTTTATCATTTTTAAACTAAAACTATGGCAACAACACAGGAATTTTTAGGAAATAACGAATTTACAATAAGTAACCAAACGGTTTCAGAAAGCTGTCCGTCTAATATCGCCCTGATTAAATATTGGGGGAAATATGACAATCAGATTCCGGCAAATCCGAGTATCAGTTATACTTTAAACCATTGTAAAACCAATACTACAATGGAATTTTTTGCTGATGAACCATTTTCTGTGCAGACATTTTTAGCAGATAAGGAAGAAGTGAAATTCGCCGAAAAAATTGAAAAATATTTCAGAAATATCGAACAGTATCTTCCTTGGATTCTGAACGGAAAATATATTATCAGAACCGAAAATACATTTCCTCACAGTTCAGGAATTGCGAGTTCAGCTTCGGGTTTTGGCGCAATAGCAAAATGTCTTGTACATTTAGATGCAACTTTTTCCGGAGAAATTTCTGAAGAAGAATCATTAAGGAAAGCATCTTTCTTGGCAAGATTAGGAAGCGGAAGTGCTTGCCGAAGTTTATACAATGGTTTGGTTGTATGGGGCGAATCTCAGGTGAGAGGAAGTTCAGATTTTTTTGCCGTGCAATATCCAAATGATGAAATTCACGATATTTTCAAGGATTTTAACGACTGGGTTTTATTGATTCACGAAGGTCAAAAAAGTGTTTCTTCTACTGTTGGTCATGGTTTAATGAATACCAATCCTTATGCAGACAGAAGATTTCAGGAGGCGAGAGAAAATTTTGATCCGATGAAAGAAATTTTAGCTAATGGGGATTTACAGGGTTTTATTAAATTAGTGGAACACGAGGCATTAACGCTTCACGCCATGATGATGATCAGCGATCCTGCATTTATTTTAATGAAAACCGGAACATTGGAAGTTATCAATAAGGTTTGGGATTTTAGAAAAGAGACCAATCTGCCTTTATTCTTTACGTTGGATGCAGGAGCAAATGTTCATCTTTTATTTCCAAATGATGGTTCTGAAGAAAAAATTAAATCTTTTATTGAAACCGAATTATTACAGCATACCCAAAATAATGGGGTAGTGAAGGATGTGATGAGGTTTTAATTTGTGAATTTACATATCAATAGGAGCGGGCTTTAGCCCGCTTTTTTTATAATAGAATGCCTTTTAGTCAAAATTTATTAATGAGATCAAAATGCATTAATCCTCAGTCACCACAGCATCCCGATTTCCATCCTCTTCTTTTCCTTCTTCAATCATTTCTTCGGCTTCAGCTTTTTCTTCTTGTGTCGCATGATCAATGCGTTCTTCCTGTTCTTCATTTTCATGATCGATAAAAAATTCACAATAAACAGGAAGGTGATCTGAACCAAAATTTTCAAGCGTCTTTAAATTCTGAATGAAAATATCTTCACTGTGAAACATCAAATCGATCGGGAATCTTAACAAACGGTATTTTGCATGAAAGGTTGAAACAAAAGAATGTCCAATCCTTGGATCAATTAAGTGACTTGTTTTCCTGAATAAAATAGAAGATTTTGACCACGCAACATTATTAAAATCGCCAACAACGATGATTGGTTTTTTAATTTCTAGGATGCGTTTTGCAGTACTCAATAAATCACCGTCTCTCTCTTTGGATGTTTCTTCTTCCGTTGGACTTGGCGGTGGTGGATGAACACCAAAAAAAACAAATGAAAACCCGTCTTTTGTTTTCAAATGAGCTTCAATACTCGGAATATCGTCAGCCACAAAATAATGTGTTTTAGATTCTTTTATTTCGATTTTGGAATAAAAATGCATTCCGTAGGTATTTTCCAGCGTCACTTTATGTTGATACGGATAATCTTTTTCCAAAGGTCGTATTGCTTTTTCCCAATCACCGTTGCTCTCCATGGTAAGGAACATTTCAGGTTGATATTTTTCAATTAACTGGATAAAACGGTCATATTCTTTATTAAACTGATAGACATTGGCAGAAATAAAATGCAGTCTTTCCGAAGATTGGTATTGTTGTGTATATTTTTTAACACGGTAAAGCGGAGTATATTTTACCAGCGTAAAACCGTGATGTACAAACATTATCAACAAAAGACTCTGATAATACCAGAAATTCTCTGAAGAATCAATAAAAAATCCAAAAATAAAAGTAAAAAAGATAAAATATGTAAGCTGTATTTTACCAAATTCAGGAACACGAAAAACCCAGTGAGAATGCTGAATTTTTGGAAGTATGGTTAAAATTAAAAATAATACAGTCAGGACCAGGTAAAATATCCACATATACGATAAAAATAAACGGATAAATTTAATTCAATTTTATAACTTTTCAAACGAATTGATAGGTAAACTTTGTTAATTAATATTGAATTAAAAGTTTAATTTTCTTATTTTTATTTAATCACATGATAAAACGAATTTTATGAACAAAATATTCGCTGTTGCCTTATTGTTGGGAGGTCTTTGTTTCGGACAACAAACTCAAAATACGGAGGTGGAGAAGCCAATCCGTAATTTATTTATTGCCATGAAAAATGTTGATCCTGAATTATTGAAAACGGCTTTTTCAGATACGGCAATTCTCCAAACGATCACTAAGGACGGGGTGAAAAATGAAGATATTAAAGAATTTATTACTTCCATTTCAAAAATGTCAAAAGACGATTTGGATGAAAGAATTACTATTGATGCCATTCATATTGACGGAAATTTAGCAAGTGTTTTTACGCCATATTCTTTTTATTTTAAAGGGAAATTTTCTCATTGTGGAGCGAACAGTTTTCAGTTGATAAAGCAAAATGGTGAATGGAAAATTCAATATTTAATTGATACAAGAAGAAAGGAAAACTGCAAAGAAATCAAATAATGAGAAATAAAAATTTAATTTTAAATTATGTTTTTTTAATCTGTGTGATCATTTTATTTTTGAATGATCATATTTTTAAATTCCAGTATACAAGCTGGTTTACGGGAAAATTATCTGATGTTGTCGGAATTATTTTGTTTCCGATGCTTTTGACTTATTTATTTCCTAAATTTAAACATAATTCTGTTTTTATAGCCGGATTGTTTTTCATTTTCTGGAAATCATCTTTTTCTGAGAATTTTATTAAGCTATATAATATCGTTTCTCCAATCTCAATTCACAGAGTTGTAGATTACTCAGATTTACTGGTTTTATCTCTATTACCGATTCCTTATTTGTTGATTAAAAATATCAGGATTTTAGAACAATTTAGTTTAAAAAAAATCAATGCTTTTGCGGTTTTATTACCCACAATATTGGTTTTAATGTCTACATCACAAACGAGGACTTATACTTATTCTCCCGAAACCGGAGCATTGACTTTCAGAGATGTTCAATTTGAAATTAAAAAAACAAAAGAGGAGTTATTGAAAGAAATTCAGGATCAGAATCTTGTCTTGGTGAAAGATACGGCGTTCATTTTGGAATCTGCAAGGTACGAAGTTTCGAGCATGGGAAAACTTGACCAGACAGCTTTGGAAAAGGGAGGTGATATTTTTAAAATAGACAATGCAGATTTGAAAGATGTTTTATTAAAAGAAATTGAAAGAAGTTCAGACTATAAAATTCAAGAAATTAAAATAGGAGATAGAACGATCAAAAATCTTAGTTTTTCTATAAAACCTGCACTGATGAAAATGAGTCCTAAAAAGTTCAGCCAGATCGTTGTTCATAGCGCAGAAATTGATAAAAATCTTGACAATGATAAAGTAGGAGAAAGGCTTAAAGAAATCTATCAGAGTATTATTACCAGTAAATTTAAACATTTTTAAAAATGAAAATCCATCATATAGCAATCATTTGCTCAGATTACCAAGTTTCTAAGAAATTTTATACAGAAATGTTGGGGCTAAATATTATCCGTGAAGTGTATCGTGAAGAAAGACAATCTTATAAACTTGATCTTGCCATCGGAGATCATTACGTCATCGAATTGTTTTCCTTCCCCGATCCACCGCCAAGACCATCCAGACCTGAATCTTGCGGTTTAAGGCATTTGGCTTTTTCAGTGGAAAATATTAATGAAAAACGTGAAGAATTAATTCAAAAAGGGGTAAACTGCGAAGAAATAAGAATTGATGAATTCACAGGAAAAGAATTTTTCTTTACCCAAGATCCTGATCAGTTGCCGTTAGAATTTTATGAAATGTGAAAATAAATTAACTTTTAAAAATGAAAAAATATATAGCTTTTTTGATTTTAGCTTTGGCGAACTCGCAATTTCACGCTCAAACTGTCAATGAGCCTAAAGATCATCCCGCAAAATGGTCGCAGCCCTATGAACCTTTCAGGGTTGCCGGAAATTTGTATTATGTGGGAACATATGACCTGGCTTCCTATTTAATAGTGACAAACAAAGGTAATATTCTCATCAATACAGGATTGGCAGATTCGCTTCCGATAATCAAAAATAATATAAAGAAGCTTGGTTTTAATTACAAGGATACTAAAATATTATTGCTTACGCAGGCACATTATGATCATTTGGGAGCAATGGCGGCTATAAAAAAGGAGACCGGAGCAAAATTATATGTCGATCAGGCTGATGCTGATGTGCTAAAGAGCGGTGGAAAATCTGATTACGAAATGGGGAAATATGGTGTTACGTTTGCACCGATCAACCCAGATTATATTTTAAAAGATAAAGATTTAATCACTCTTGGAGATACCAAATTAACGATGCTTCATCATCCGGGACATACGAAAGGTTCTTGTAGTTATTTATTTGAAACCAAAGACAGCACGAGGAAATACAAGGTCTTAATTGCCAATATGCCCACCATTATTATTGATAAGAAATTTTCTGAAGTTACATCTTATCCTACGATTCAGAAAGATTATGAATATACATTAAGAGAAATGAAAAAACTGAATTTTGATATTTGGGTGGCTTCCCATGCGAGTCAGTTTGATCTGCACAAAAAGCATCAGCCAAAAGATTCTTATAATCCTGAAGTTTTCAGGAATAAAAAAGAATATATAGACGAAATTGATTCTCTGGAAAAAGAATATCTTGATAAATTAAAAGAATAAAATTAGATCAATTAGTGAGCGTATCCGGTAAAGAAACTCACTGCCATAATTGCCAAAACAATTGAAGAAATGACTACATACACGTAGTCTTTTTCTTTTAAATACCCTATTAAAGCGAAAATAATTCTCATTAAAGGCGTAAAAATTAACAGTAGAATTCCCAGTTGGATGATTGCCATTCCTTCGCCTTTGCAAAGCGTATCCCAAAAATGTCCCCAAACTTTCTCGGAAGAAGTTCCCATGTCAAGAAGTTTGTATTTTTTAGGCATTTTAAAACCTTCCGTGAAAAGTTTGATAAAACCCACCAACGAAGTAATAACTGATAAGATAACGCCCAATCGAAGAAGATTTCCGACAGAACGGTTAAGGTCAGCATCTGTAAAATCCTTTCTCATGAGAAGTTGCTTCTAATACCGTTATACATCATATAAATCGAAAGAATGGTAATAACAATGGCAAAAAATGTCTTTAATTTTTTGGTCTTCGAAACCATTAAAGTCTTAGATCCGATGAAACTTCCAACCACGACACCTACTAAAACCGGTGCAACAATAACAGGAATAATTTCTCCTCTTTGGAAATAAATAAGTGAACTTGCTACTGCCGTTACTCCAATCATGAAATTACTGGTTGTTGTAGAAACCTTGAAAGGAAGTCTCATCATATTATCCATCGCCAAAACCTTCAAAGCACCAGAACCGATTCCCAATAATCCCGACATGGCTCCTGCAAACATCATCATGAAAAATCCAGGAACTGTATTTCTTGCAGAATAGCTTTTTACAACGCCTTTATCAGGGAAAGTGCCGTGAAGTTTTAGCTTATCTTCAAGACTTCCTTTTATGATGGATTCCTGATGATCAGGCTTTCCTTTTAAGTTTAAAATAACCGTTAAAAGAAGAATACTGGCAAAAATAATTCCTATGGTGTTAGGATTTAAAGCTCCTGAAACCAGAGCACCAACAATAGCTCCTGATGTTGTGGCAATTTCCAGAAACATACCGATCCTCATATTCGTGAAACCTTCTTTCACAAAAGCAACTGCTGCACCGGAAGAAGTTCCGATCACGGAGATCAATGATGCGCCGATGGCGTAATGCATGGGAACGCCGAAACCCAGCGTCAATAAAGGAATGATAATAACTCCTCCTCCTAAACCGGTCAGTGAACCCAAAAGTCCTGCCGAAATTGCTCCTAGGAAGAGAATAATGATTTCTGACATGCTACAAATATAAAACTATTGCGTTATTCTGCCAAACGTTTAAAAAAGATAAATTTGATGTATTTTTGCATAAACAAAATTTTAGATGAAATTATTTTATGTAATTCTGGGAGCAACACCGCCCGGAAGAAATATTGAGCAGCATGATGTATTCTTTGGAATTGCAGAAACACTGAAAGATCTTGTAGAAGATATGAAAATGTTCTGGAAAGAAGCGCAGGGAAAAATTCATATCGATTGTTATCAGGAGGTGAAATTTGTAGACGGATATGAGGTACAAATCGTAGAAAGAGGAGAAAATACTTCTGAAGAACAGCTTTATTTCATTAATCTCGGAGGCTACAAAAAGGGGTTTTTTGAAGAGTTCCATGAGCAACATTTGGTTGTTGGAAATTCTATGGGCGATGCTGTAAAGAAAGCAAAATCTACAGAATTTTATAAAAAAATGGGTTTTAAAGGGGCAACCAGTCATATAGATGAAAAATTAGGAGTAGATATCGATGATATTTTTCCGGTAAAGGAAATTTTACCTTCGGAGATAAAGCGTAAATATTCGATTTCATTGGTAAAATCAGAGGCAGAAAATCAGGAAAATTTTGTAAGTCTCGGTTATTTAAAAATTGATAAGGTTCAATAAAAGTAAATCTAATAGAAAAAATAAAAGTAAAAATGAAAATAGGAATTTTAGGAGGAGGACAGCTCGGAAGAATGCTGATTCAGGAAGCATTGAAATATGATGATGAATTTTATACATTAGATCCGGCTTCTGATGCGCCTTGCCACAATATTTCTTACTTTAAACAGGGAAGTTTTAATGATTATGAAACGGTGTTGAATTTCGGTAAAGATAAGGATGTGGTTACGATTGAGATCGAGCATGTAAATGCAGATGCTTTGGCTGAATTGGAAAATCAAGGAATAAAAGTCGTTCCGAATTCTAAAATCATTAAAACTATTCAACAAAAAATACTTCAGAAAGAATTTTATAAAGCTCACGATATTCCAAGCCCTGAATTTGAAGTGATGGACGGAAGTTCTGATGAAATCAAGATGCCTTTTCCTTTCGTACAGAAGCTGAATACAGGGGGATATGACGGAAAAGGGGTTCAGGTGATTCGAACTGCTGAAGACATGAGAAATCTTTGGACGGAGGATTCTGTCATTGAAAAATTAGTTGATATTGATAAAGAGCTTTCTATCATTGTTGCAAGAAATGAGAGTGGAGAAACGAAAATTTTTCCTGTCACTGAGATGGTTGCAGATCCGAAACTTAATTTGTTGGATTTTAATATCTGTCCGGTTTTTCTGGAAGAAAATATTGAAGAACAGGTTAACTCAATAACCGAAAAATTCTTAAATGCCATCAACTCACCGGGACTTTTTGCTATAGAATTATTTTTAGATAAAGAAGGAAAAGTTTGGGTAAATGAAACGGCTCCGAGATTGCACAATTCAGGGCATCAAAGTCAGGAAGGAAATGCTAATTCTCAGTTCGAACAAATGTATCGTGTGGTGAAAAATTTACCTTTGGCAGATACAGATGCTATCATCTACAGTGGAATGTTGAATTTGGTAGGAGCAGAAGGTTTCTCGGGAAAAGTAATTTACGAAGGAATGGAAGAAGTCTTAAGATTACCGGAAACCTACATTCACCTCTACGGAAAAACAGAAACCAAGCCGGGAAGAAAAATGGGACACATTAATGTTTTGGCGGATTCCAGAGAGGAACTCATGGAGAAGCTGGTAATGGTAAAGGCAATGGTGCGAGTGATTGCAGAGTAATTGAATGTTATTATATTGAAAAAGACTGCTTGAGAGGGCAGTCTTTTTTGCTAATATAATTTGTTATGAAAAGACTTGTTTATTAGTTCTTATTCAGATTAAACTACATTTAGATGATGATCCAATTTTATATTTACATACCAAACATGGTGCAACAAAATAGAATTAAACTTATTTTACAAAAATTCTTATTAATCACTCAATTCTCTGCTTTTTAAACATCTCTCTATTATAATTAATCACAAATACTCCAAATATAATCAACACTGCGGCAAAGATAAATTTGGTGGAAATCTGTTCACCTAAGATCAGCCAGCTTAAAAATATGGAAATAATCGTATTGATATATGCCAAAATTGAAACCTGAACCGGAGAAACTTTAGTAAGTGCATAATGAAAAGCAAAAAATGCAGCTACAGAACCAAAAACGGATAAATAAAGCATAGCAGAAATACTCTTCAAGCTCCAGTTTTCAAAATTATAATCTTCTGAAAATATGAAAGCAAAAATAATCTGAACAATTCCCGCAAAAGCAAATTGATAAAATAGGTTCAGAGAAATATTCTGGCTTTGAATATTCAATTTTTTAGTGAAAATCGTTCCTGAAGCCCAGCCCAAAATGGCGATAAAAAGAAAGAAAATTCCCAAAGCATAATCCGGATTTTCCAGATCATTGATTCCGTCCCAGAAAATGAGAATGATTCCGCTAAAACACATAAGAACCCCGGCAAGTGACCGAAAGCTGAACTTTTGCAGACCCAAAGCTAAACTTCCCAAAAAAACAACAATAGGTGAGCAGGCACTTATTAATGATGTTAAGCTGCTGGTCACGTTTTCTTCTGCAACAGTGGTCATTCCGTTGGCGATAATCAACATTAATGTTGAGAAAATTAACTGATATTTCAGATTTTTCCAGCCGATCCATCTGAATTGTTTTCGAGACAGTAAAATCAACAGCATAATAATAGCTGCTAAAAACTGACGGATTCCCGCTACAAACCATGGAGGAATAGTTTCAACGGCAACACGGATGGACAAAAATGTTGTTCCCCATACGATAGCAACAGTACATATGGCGAGTGTAAGTTTATAATTTTTCAAAGTTGTGGCGTGTAATTGGCAAAAATATTAATTTAAAATAAATTCAAAGGTATTGTTTAAAAACTTCCGAAGGTACAGAACAACTTTTACGCCTTTTTGCATGAACATTATTAATTCTTTATCTTTGAACATCTAATAAAAATTGAAGAATGGTAGGAATTATTATGGGAAGTCAAAGCGACTTACCAATCATGGAACAGGCAGCAAATTTTTTGAAATCGTTGGACATTCCGTATGAACTGACGGTGGTTTCTGCACACAGAACACCGGAAAGAATGTTTGATTATGCAAAAACAGCAAAAGAAAGAGGGTTAAAAGTAATTGTTGCCGGAGCAGGAGGAGCAGCGCATCTTCCGGGAATGGTAGCAAGCTGCACGACATTGCCTGTGATCGGAGTTCCGATTTTGTCTAGTAATTCTATCGATGGTTGGGATTCTGTACTGTCAATTCTTCAGATGCCGGGCGGAATTCCGGTTGCTACAATGGCATTAAACGGTGCTTTGAATGCAGGTATTTTGGCTGCTAAAATTGTAGCAGTTTCAGATCCTTTGGTTGCTGAAAATCTTCAGAAATATCAGGATGCCTTAAAGGATAAAGTATTAGGAACCGTGGATGATATTAAAGCGAATCATCCGAACCAATATGATAAATAAAATAACTTGAATACTGAATTGGTAATTTAGTATAGGATTTAAAAATTTATTACTCATCTTACAAAAACGCCTCACAAAAAGTAAGGCGTTTTTATTTTTATTATTCCTGAAGCATATTGTCTCGAGTATTTTTTTGAACAGCGATGGCTCCGAAAAGTGCCAATAAGAATGCAAAAGCATAAAATCCTTTTTCACTTGGCAAAATGGTCGCATTAAAGAGTCCTATAGCTAATAAAATAATAGAAGATAGGGTAGCAAACCAACAGATTCCATAGTAAATATCGGTTACTTTGATGTTTTCTAATCGGTCACGAACGGCTTTCTGTAAAGAAACCACAGCAAATAATCCGTATAATAGGATGGTGAAATAATATCCTTTTTCATTAAGCAGCATTTCTGCTCTTACCAATCCGACAATATATCCGATCATTCCTGCCCCTAGCGCAATCCAAGATGCCGCAACGAATGCGTTTGATACATTTTGTTTTTTCATTCAATTATGTTTTAATTATATATTTCAAATATATTAATTATTTATTAATCCAAACATAGGGAAAATACGGTGAATTAAGATATATAAAGAAAATTTTTAGTCCAGAAACAAAAAACTCTCCAAATTTTGGAGAGTTTCAATATTATTAAAGATTAAAATCTTAATATCTATAATACTCAGGCTTGAATGGTCCTTTTACATCAACACCGATATATTCAGCTTGTTCAGTAGAAAGAACTTCTAGCTCAACGCTTAATTTTTTAAGGTGAAGAGCAGCAACTTTTTCATCCAAATGTTTAGGCAACATATAAACTTCGTTTCCGTAAGCTTCAGAATTGTTCCAAAGTTCGATTTGAGCCAAAGTCTGGTTAGAGAAAGAGTTAGACATTACGAAAGATGGGTGACCTGTAGCACAACCAAGGTTTACCAATCTACCTTCTGCAAGGATGATTACTTCTTTACCTTCTTCTAAAGTATAAATATCAACTTGTGGCTTAACTTCAGTTTTTGTGTGACCGTAGTTTTCGTTCAACCAAGCCATATCGATTTCGTTATCGAAGTGACCGATGTTACAAACGATCGCTTTATCTTTTAATTTTAAGAAATGTTCTTTTCTTACGATATTGAAGTTACCCGTAGTCGTGATTACGATATCTGCGTTATCAACTACAGTATCTAATCTTTTCACCTCAAAACCGTCCATTGCAGCTTGTAAAGCACAGATTGGATCAATTTCAGTAACTGTTACGATAGAGCCAGCTCCTCTGAAAGAAGCAGCAGTACCTTTACCAACGTCTCCGTATCCGCAAACTACCACTCTTTTTCCAGCAAGCATTACGTCTGTAGCTCTTCTTACAGCATCTACTGCAGATTCTTTACATCCGTATTTGTTGTCGAATTTAGATTTAGTAACTGAATCATTTACATTGATGGCAGGCATTACCAAGGTTCCGTTCTTCATTCTTTCGTACAATCTGTGAACACCAGTTGTTGTTTCTTCAGAAAGCCCTTTGATATCTTTTGTAAATTCAGGATATTTATCAAAAACCATATTTGTTAAATCTCCACCATCATCCAAGATCATATTCAATGGTTTTCTGTCTTCACCGAAGAATAAAGTCTGCTCGATACACCAGTCGAAATCTTCTTCATTAAGACCTTTCCAGGCATAAACAGGGATTCCTGCAGCAGCAATAGCAGCAGCAGCGTGATCTTGAGTAGAGAAAATGTTGCAAGAAGACCAAGTAACTTGAGCTCCAAGAGCAACCAAAGTCTCGATAAGAACAGCCGTCTGGATCGTCATGTGAAGACATCCTGCGATTCTTGCTCCTTTAAGCGGCTGAGACGGTCCGTATTCTTCACGGATCGACATCAAACCTGGCATTTCTGCTTCTGCAAGGGTAATTTCTTTTCTTCCCCATTCTGCTAGGGAAATGTCCTTAACTTTATAAGGAACATATTGTGTTGTAGTACTCATATGTTATGAATATATTTAATTCAAATTATAATAAGATGCAAAATTACGATTAATAATTTAGATAAAAAAACGGTACTAAAATCCATAATATGAGATTATACATACCATAAAATTATTTATTCTAGTTCTAAATAGTGTATTTTTGCAGAAATAAATCTTTTATTATGAATCATACACAAGAAGAATCTCAAAGACAGGCAAAACCTCTTACTCCTAAAGTGAAAGAGCTAATTGGAAGAACAAAAAGTATTATTTTGGCAACGGTAGACGCAGAAGGCACGCCTAATTCTAGTTATGCGCCATTTGTACAGGTCGACAATACGTTTTATATTTTGGTGTCTTTCATGGCAAAACATACTAAAAATCTTGCTGACGGTAGAAAAACTTCTGTTATGTTCATCGAAGATGAGTCTGCTACAAAACAAATTTATGCTCGTGAAAGATTAACAATCGAGGCTTCAACTTCTCAGGTTGAAAGAGATTCTGAAACGTGGAATACTGTGGTATCATTATTAAAAGAAACTCACGGAAAAGTAGTAGACGTTATCGCTGAAATGAAAGATTTCATCTTGATCGGGCTTCACCCAACGAAAGGTTCTTACGTAAATGGATTCGGAAGTGCATATTTTGTGGACGAAAATCTTGAGATTATGGAGCACAGAAACGATATCAATCACCAAACTAAATAAGAAATACATATATTAATGTACATGGAAGCCTCACAGATTTTTAAAATCTGTGAGGCTTTTTCATGTGTTAAAAATAAGCTAATAATAAGTTTCTATTTAATTAATCTATCAGATATATTTTCGATCAAAACTCCTTCACGATCTATTTTAAAAATATTATTTTTGTACTATAAAAATTCAGAACATGTCAAAAGTAAAAATAGGTACCGTTCAGATGTCTTGTGTTGCAGACAAGCAGGAAAATTTGAACAAAGCCATCGAAAAAATAAAAGAAGCTGCTGCAAAAGGCGCACAAATTGTTTGTTTACAGGAACTATTCACGTCACTTTATTTTTGTGATGTAGAAGATTATAATAACTTTGATTTGGCGGAAGCAATTCCTGGCCCATCAACAGATGCACTTTCTCCTGTTGCCAGAGAATTGGGCGTAGTAATTATTGCTTCGCTTTTCGAAAAAAGAGCTCAGGGATTATATCATAATACTACCGCTGTGATTGATGCAGACGGAACTTATTTAGGGAAATATCGTAAAATGCACATTCCGGATGATCCTGCTTTTTATGAAAAATTTTATTTCACACCGGGAGATTTAGGATATAAAATTTTCCCTACAAAATTCGGGAAAGTTGGAGTTCTGATTTGCTGGGATCAATGGTATCCGGAAGCTTCAAGAATTACAGCTTTAATGGGAGCTGATATTATGTTTTATCCTACCGCAATTGGTTGGGATACCGCTCAGGATGAGGAAACAAATCAGGATCAATACAATGCATGGCAAACGATCCAACGTTCTCATTCTGTAGCAAACGGACTTCCTGTAGTTTCTGTAAACAGAGTAGGGTTTGAGCAAGATGGTGCCATGAAATTCTGGGGCGGAAGTTTTGTAACCAATGCTCAGGGGAAATTATTGTATTTAGCATCTCATGATCAGGAAGAGGTTGCTGTAACGGAAGTGGATTTATCACAAACAGATTACATGAGAAAGCACTGGCCTTTCCTTCGTGACAGAAGAATTGAAACTTATTCGCCGATTACGAAACGTTTTATTGATGAAGATTAATGATAGATAATACTAAAACACCTAAAGAATTAGGATACCGTTTTCCGGCAGAATGGGAAGAACATGAAGCAACCTGGCTTTCATGGCCGCATAAAGAAGAATCCTGGCCGGATAAACTGCAGGAAATATATCCTTATTATTCAGAATTTATAAAAATTCTTTCTCAGGATGAATTTGTGAGAATCAATGTAAAAGATGAAGAAATGAGAAAATTTGCAATGGATTGTATTATGCAGGCTGGCGCAAATTTAGAAAATGTAGAGTTTTATTTTAATGAAACTAATGATGCATGGTGTAGAGATCACGGACCGGCTTTCTTAGTGAATAAAAATGGAGAAGAACCTCAGAAAATTATTTTAGATTGGGGATTTAATGCATGGGGCGGAAAATATCCTCCGTTTGAATTGGACGATGTTATTCCTACAAAAATTGGGAAAGAATTTGATATTCCAGTGATTTATCCCGGAATTATTATGGAAGGCGGATCTGTAGAGTTTAATGGAAAAGGAACGATTCTTACATCTAAATCTTGTTTGCTTAATAAAAACAGAAATCCGCATTTGTCACAAGAAGAGGTAGAGCAATATCTGAAAGATTTCTATTGTGTGGAACAGATTCTTTGGGTAGAAGACGGTATCATTGGCGACGATACCGACGGGCATGTAGACGATACCATTCGATTTGTGAATGAAAATACAGTTCTTACTGTGGTAGAAGATAATGTAGAAGATGACAATTATGAAATTCTTCAAACCAATTTGAAGCAGCTAAAGGAAATGCGTTTATTGGATGGAAGTTCGTTAAATATCATAGAACTTCCTATGCCGGATCCTGTAATTTGGGAAGATCAACGCTTGCCGGCTTCTTACGCTAACTTTTATATTGCTAATAAATCGGTCATCGTGCCAACTTACAGATGCGATAAAGATGAGGTTGCTTTGGAAATTATCCAGAAATGTTTCCCTGAAAGAAAAGTTGTAGGAATAGATTCTACGGATATTATTTGGGGATTGGGAAGCTTTCATTGCTTAAGCCAGCAGGAACCTTTGGTTTAAAATAATTTTCTTCAAAAAATAAATTCCATTATAATAAGAATGACCGTTTTTGTTATAATGGAATTTTTATTTGGTAGAATTTTAACCAATGTAATCAATCTTGTGGATTATTGCGGATACAGAAATCTTTACATTGTTCTAATTTTTATTATTTTTACGACATAAAATTATTCAATGCCTCTTTACCGTGATTTTTCTGATGATAACGCAACAATTCTCGTGTGGAAGTACGATGAAACTGAAGATTTGGATATTCAGAAATTGTTGGAACCTGAAAACGCAGAGAAAGTAAAGGATTATCATCCAAAGAAATTATTGGAGGTTTTGATGGTTCGTAAGTTATTAAAAGGCTTAAAACCGAATTCGAAAATTTTATATAAGGAAAGGGAACCTTTTCTGTCGCCGAAAGATGCCGAAATATCCATCACCCATTCTTTTCCATTTGCAGCGATTGCTATTTCTAAAAATAAAATCGGGATTGATCTTGAAAAATTTAATCCAAAAATTTTAAGGGTAATCGATAAATTCACGTATGAAAACGAGCGTGGTTTTATTCCTTTTGATAATGAAGTTACTTATTTTACAATCATCTGGAGCGTAAAGGAAAGTATGTACAAAATTCATCATTCTAAACACTGGTCACTGAAAAAACATTACGAAGTAAAACCTTTTGAATTAAAACATATTCACGATATTAAATGCAGAGTTCACGACGAACAGATTTCCGATGAATTTAAAGCCAGAGTAGAGTTTTTCGACGAATATTGTTTTACGATTGTTGAGGAATAGGTTTACTTATTTCTGTGTCGGCAGACTCGCTTTTATACTTTTCAATTACTTTTCGCTGTTCTTTTGCCACGTCATAAATCAGTTCAAGAATATCATGTACATTTTTCAGCTCTGTTAAATGTGAGATTTTATCAGGATCTCTTCTGTCGAAAGATTCAGTTTCGGTAAGTTCTGTTTTTCGTTTTAAAATTAAATCTTCTAGTGAAGAATCTTCCGGTTCGATACGGCTTTCCATTTTTAAAGCTTCACTGATTTTGTCGCCATTCAACAAATTTGAAATCTGCTGCATTTCAGATTCTATTTTTTTGCTCCAGCCTTCAGCATCAATTTCAGGAAATTTTTCATCATCTTTCACATATTGCGAAAGAGAAGCAGTGTAAGCAGTAATTAAATGTGAAGTTGCAACAAACTGATGTACCACTTCCAGTTTTTTCTGTTGATTTTTCGGTTCAGAAATCATTCTCTGAAAATTATCCGAAAGGTTTGCCAATGAAATGATAGCGTTTTTTCGCTTCACTTTATAATCTTCAATATCAAAGTCTTCTCCGATGAACTTAGAAATCACGCTTTGGAAATAAATTAAATTGCATTCCGCAGATTTTTTCATTAATTCTAAATTCTGAGTATGCTCCCAAACCGGCAATACGATGTAAGCGACAATCGAGGTAATAATTCCGGCAATAATGGTATCCACAATTCTGTCTCTGAAAATAATGTCGACATTTCCCGGACTCAAAAAATTAAAACTCAGGAAAACGTAGATCGTCATAAACAAAACTGCCCAGAAATACCGTCCTTTCAAAAAGCTGAAACACATAATCATGCTTAGCAAAAGAATACTGAATAAAAGTTGGTTGATATGAATAAAATGCAGTATTCCATACGCAATAACGGCTCCGGCAATTGTTCCGTAGAGACGTAGCAGATTTCTTTTTTTGGTGATAGAGTAGGCTGGTTTTAAAATGGCAACTATTGTAATTAAAATCCAATACGTATGACCAATTCCCAATAATTGAAATAACGAAAATGAATACCCTAATAATAAAGCAATTGTAATTCTCAACGCATGACGAAAATGTGAAGAGGAAAGTGAGATATTGTTTTTTAAAACTTTAATATTAAGCTTTTCTTCATTGGGCATGAATTTTTTTAAATCTAAACCTGTAGAAAGACTTTTTGCGAGTTTTATATTTTGTGAAAAGACTTTATAGATTTCGTTGATTTCTTTTGTAATCTCGTTGATGCGCATCAGGATCTGACGAAGAACCATAAAGTCTTCAAGACTGTCCGGAGTCAGTTCTTTATTTCTCAGTTCAAAATAGTGATGATTAAGATTTTTTAGCTCAGCATCCAGATTAAACATAGGTTTTGCCCTTGTTCCGATTTGAAGCGAGATTCCGATGTTGGTAATTTCTTCTGCCAATAAATTCAGATAATCATGGATGTTTACCAAGATCATGCTGTCGTCGAAACTTTTCTGAAGTTTTTCGTAATCGCTTTCTGAAGTCATCAGTTTCTCATGAAGATCCATTGAATTCAGTAACATCAACATCAACAAACGGCTTGTTGTCGTCGATTCATTTACGATAACCCTTGTTTTGAAAACGGTTTCTCTGGTTTCTTCCTGAAGGTTTTTTATTTCAATCTGTTTGGCGATAACCTGTGTGGTTAGTTTATTGAAATCAGGATTTTTCTGATAATAATTGGCTTTAATTTTTAAAAATTCTGCTAACTGAAGATAATTTTCTCCAATCATCTGACTTGCCAATTTATAAGGCTGAATGGTCGTTACAATTAAAAATATCAATAAGAACCAGGCACAGCCCGAAGCGAAAATTAATAAGCTTTTAAAAATATTGGCTCCGGTTAAATGTCCGTCGATAAAGATGGCAAGAACTACTAATGATAAAGAACCAACGGCGGCTAATCTTTGTCCGTAAACTCCGATCAACGAAAAAAATATTCCGAAGACAATAATTTCTGAGAGAACCAAAATTTTAATATGCATTACCAAACTTGCAATAAGGGCGACAAAAACAAAGCAAATAATGGCGAATGTTAAGGCATTTCTTCTGCGGATAAATGGTCCTGGCTGATCGGTGAGGGCAACAAAGCTGGTTCCGAGAGGAAAAAGGAAATATTCTTTTAAGATCCCGAAATGGGCGAGAACGAGGCATGGCAGAACGGTTGCCAATGTAATTCTGATGGCAGAGTATACATATTGGCTGGTGACAAATTTTTTGAGTTCCGCAGAATAGTTCATACTACAAAAATAAGAGTTAAATATGAATTGTGAGTTTTGCTATGCAGATGAATTGTGAATTTTTCTGAAATATTTTTTTTAGGTTGATTTTCTAATGGATAACGGAACGATAAAGGGGTTATGGTTCTTCGAAATGTTGATAGGAAACACAAAATTCCTAGCCCAGATTGAAGCATTTGTTTGAACTCATTTTTATTTTCAGGCTGTGGTGGCGAAGCCGCCACAGCCTGAAAATAAAAATAGCGAGTGCGAAAAGCTGGAATTGCTCTTAAAAAAAATCAATATTGCCAAAATTGCTTCAAATAAAAAAGTCCCATAAAATATGAGACTTTTTAAACTTGTATGTTGTATTTCTTAATAATCTACGTTTGAAGTTTCTTCACCAATGTTCCATGTAAGACCGAAACGAAGCGTGTTATCCAAAGCAGTATTAATTTTAGACATATTGATAAGGTAAGAAATATCAAGACCGAAAGAACGGTACTTTAATCCGATACCAGCAGTTGCAAACTGTCTTGCTCCCTGCTCTTCACTTTCGTGGAAATATCCTCCTCTTACAGCAAATGCATTGTCATAAGAATATTCCAAAGCACCACTCATCATAACTGAGTTTTTGTTTTTGAAAGATTTTCCGATACCAGCGATAGGTCCTACGTTTGGAATTTCATAAATAGGATTTCTGCTGCTGTCATATCTACCTGTAAATTCTGAACCAGGAACTAAGATTTTAGAACCTTCAAAGCTGATTCCAAGTTTGTTCATGTCATCTAGATACGTATCATAACCAATACCCAATCTTGCCATGGTAGGAAGATAAGATCTTGATTCTTCGTTTCCTGTATAGTCTAATTTCGGACCTAAGTTCTGAATAGTGAAACCTGCATTCAGTTTACCATCCATATTTCCGAAACTTGAAAATTTAGGAGATGTATAGTATCCTGAAACGTCTACTGCGAAAGAGTTTGCCGGTTTAAGGGTAGTGTCAGTGTTGAATCCTCCGGCTAAATCTGAACGGATAAATCTACCCGTAACTGCCATTGAGTATGAATCTGAAAGTTTAAGACCATAAGCAACATCAATAGAGAATTCGTTTGGTTTGGAAGTACCGTTTGAAACAACGTCGTTACCAACCAAAGAAGTTAAGTCTACTTCACCCATATTGAAGTAATAGATACTTGCAGAGATGGTAGATCTTTCTTCCTGCCCTAAGAATTTATGGAATGCTCCATACAGCAAAAACACATCATTGGTAAGTTTACCCATGTACGGTGTATAGTTTATCCCTACGGAAGAACTGGTTCTGCTAAAAGGATATTTTGCAGCATTCCAGAACTGAGAAAATGCATCAGGAGAGGTTACAACCCCTTGGTCTCCCATACCTCCGGCTCTTGCATCAGGGGCAATTCTTAAAAACGGAGCTCCTGTTAATACAGGTCTTACTAGACTTAAATCTTGAGAATAGCCTAAAAAACCAGCACCTAACCCAATTCCTAAAAGCAGTTTAGTTGTTAAATTCATATGTTGTCTTTTATATATTATCAGTTTTTTATTAATATTATTAACTATAATTATTTTAATTTATTTCAAAAGTACCATTTTTTCTACAGCTGTAGCACTTCCTTTGCATTTTTCTTGATTCTGACTTTTTGCAAATATCTTAAAAATATACGTACCTTTTGCTACTGTGGCACCAAAATCATCTCTTCCGTCCCATTCTATTGCCTGACGTGGCGTTCTAAAGCCCTGTAGGAAAGGTTCTGCAACGACTGGCTGTGATAAAGTTCTTACCAATTTTCCTGTAATTGTATAAATCTGGACATTTACATCAAGAATATCATCACAGTTATGCTCAAACTGAACGTATGTTTTATTGGTAAACGGATTTGGCCAGTTCAATGGTCTGTTAATGATCAAATGTTGATCGGCTTCATCCTTAACTTCAAAATTCAACGTAGAAGTTGTGGAATTATTGTTGATGTCCCAAACTTTAAATGTTAATTGATGTTGTCCTACGGCAAGATTTCTGAAAGGGTAGGTTACATTTCCTTTTTGGTAATCTGCTAAACTCGGGCTGACACATCCGTTTCCTTCACCCGGTGAATAAAAATCATTCAATACAACGGTGTTGATAATTTGTCCGTCCAAATATACTGTAATATCGTGACCGATACCAGAACCTGTAGAATTAATTCCCGTATCATCTGTTACACAAGCCAGCAACATTGGGTTTTGGTCTGTAATACCCCCTTCTGCAAAGTTGGTGTTATTCATATATAACTTCACTTTTGGTGGTTCGTTATCATTAATTCCATTGGGATTAATATCTCCTACCTGTACTGGCTGGTTGTTGAAAACATCACTTGCTTTGTTATCGGCGTAAGCTAAGATTCTTCCTGTACCAATGGCATAGTTAATATCTTTAGGAACATAGAATTCTGCGGTAAACACACCATTTACTGCTATCCCTGCAGCTTTCACGATCGCACTTCCTTCTTCTGTATATTGAAGAACTGGAGATAGTGCTCCACTGTTATTTAAAGTTGTTTTATTTAATCTTTTATCGAAAATATTAATGATAACTTTTCCGTTAAAAGATGTGTTTACAGATCCGTTAGGATTGTTGATATGCCCTTTAACCTTTACAAAATCTAATCCTCTGATTAATCCCGGAACCGGCGTTTCAATATTATCGATAACCAATAATCTCTTAGGTCTACTTAATTTCATAGCTGGATCACCAAGATAGTTTACTTTTAAATGGTTGTTTTGTCCGCCATATTGTTTTTTTGCATTAAGGTGTGCATATCCCAATGTTTCAAAATCGTCACTTGTTAATTTAAAAATATTCTGAGTAAAAAGATTAGTAAAGTCGATTCCGTAATCTACCGCAATAGCACGGCTGGAAGTAATCATCGTAGCCGGACCTCCTTGTTTTAATTTCATTAATTGTTCTCCGGCGGAAGCTGTAGCCGGTTCGTCCCAAAGTGTAAATTCACATGTAATGGTAGATACAAAAGGGAATCTGCTGTATACGTTAGAAAAATTATTAAGATTGTTAATTTCATCTAAAGTAAAAACTCTTTCCTGCGCCCATCCGTTAATACCTCCATGTCCGAAATAGAAAAGATAAAGGCTGTTTCCTACATCGTTGAAAATTGCCTGATTTACCTGAGGATATCTGAATCCGCCAGATGTACTTTGTCTCGGGAAAGCATCCAGATATAGTTTTCTTACATTATATTCTTTAAGATCTGTTCCTGATTCAAATACCGAAGATAGGGTACTGTTCATTACATCATGAAAAATAGGTCCCGTATCATTATCATCATCCACAACAAAATCAAGTTTCATTCTCCATTCTCCGAAAGGAGAAGATTGTCCTGATAAACTGTTGTTATAAGCTAATGTTTTATCGATCATATTGCCGGCTTCTGTTACAGTTGCGGCAGGAATACGCCCCACCGGCAAATCGGGAAGATTAGAATCAATATGCTCAACCGTTTGTGGTTTTGTCATTACGATATAATCGTCTGTAACGTAGGATGCAATAACATCATTAGAATTTTCACTATTATAGCTTGAAACGATGTTGGAATTATTAGATATTCTATTCTTATAATCGTAAGAAGCATCTCCTAAAATAAATACATATTTCAATGTTCCTAGCGGAGTATTAAGTTTTGTGACAAAATCTCTGATTGCGGTAAGATCTCTGCTTCCGCTGCCAAATTCATTGTAAATTTTATCGGTATCGATAATCTGTACATTGTAATTGTTTTTTGTCTGATGATAATTAGCCAATCTTTGAGCCTGTGCCATCATTTCAGGAACTGTAATAATGAGATAATCTACATTGGATAATGCTGAAAGATTCTGATTACCAATTCTCCCCACAAACTGAGGACTGAAAGCCGCATCATTTCTGAAAGCTACGAATTCGTTATTAAAATTCTGATCAGATGCTGTATAAGCGAAGTTAAATGTGGTATTTCCTGATGCTTTATTTACCCTTCTGTTAGCATTGGTAATATCAGTAACATCCCAGATTTGTTCTGCCGATCCTGCATTTGATAAGCTGAAACCATAAGTTGTATTACTCCCACTAACCAAAGAATAATCTCTGAAATTGATTTGAGTTCCATTAAAAGTAAGGTTATCTTTATACTGAACCTCAAAATAATCAGGATAGAAAGTTCCGTTAGGGTTTGCGGTAATATTCGGTTTCAGATTAAATGTAAGTTGCGTTCCTGTTAAACCTGTAGTAGTACCGGCATATTTTATAGGAAAAAATTCGTAGGAAGCAGATAGGTCAGGTTGTGGAACTATTGTTACAGTAGGACTCTGATTATTTATATCGATAGAAAGAGTGTTTTTTTGAGACCTGAATCCTATCGCCTGCGCTGTATATCTTATGACATCTCCGGGCTGTATTGCAGAAGCTGTAGTAAAACTCACCGTTTTGTCGGTTACAAAAGGAGCATCTTCTACCCAGGTTCTTCCGACTTTCATCAAGTTTTTCTGATCGTTATTAATCACCTGATAATTATCGAATCTTGTGATAAGTGGGGTGGCAGGTAAGTTAATATCAACTGGCTGAACTCTTTTTCCCGGACCTTTATCAAAATTGATAAAATAATAGGAAACATCTTCATAAATATTTTTCACGTTTTCACTTGAAGAAAATCGGGTTTCTCTTCTTTTATAACCGTTACCATTTGATTTATTATAAAGATTATAACCATCAGGACCCTGAGCATAAAAAAGCGCATAATCATTGTCATTCCATGTTCCGTCATCTTCACCTACAACCTGAATGGCATTTTCCTGAAGAGCGCTGTATTTAACATCCTGATTGAATTCCGGAAGCATAACTCCTCCATTTCCGTAGATTCTGAAGTTTTTCGGGTTAACAGAAGCCGGATTAATTCCGTTATCTCTTAAAAATTGTGCAGTAATTTTAAAAATACCTGATTTGTCAACTTTAATTTTATAAAAAGCCCCAGTAGATAAAGGATTATTTGCAGTTCCTACTTTTAAAGCATTTCCGGAAAGATTGGAAACGTTGGTTTCTACAATTTCAAAAGAAGATAATCTCTGAACTTTTCCTTTCACATTTTTAAACAAAGAAACATTGATGCTTGCATATCGCTGCCCATCTAAGTAATAATAATCGACATCCTTCACTTCTTTGTCAAACAAAAGATCTTTACTTAAATCAAATAAGTCTTTATTAGAAACATTTTCCCAAACTTGATTAGAAATTTTTAACTGGTTTTCGCCAACTTGTTGTTTTTTGCTTATAAATATGTTATTTTGGCTGAAAGAAAGTCCTTCATTTTTGAAATTTGGAAGATTTAGTTTTGCAACACCAAAGTCTCGGATTTTAGAACCATCCCAGTCGATGTTTATTCTTTGAGCCCAGAGTGTTGATACAAAGCTTAATAGAAATAAAATCGTGATTTTTTGTCTCATGTTATTATTAAAATTTCTGAATTACAAAATAAATGAAAATTTTATAATTAAATTGCGATACAATAAAATTAATTTGTTAACGTTTTTCAAAAAAATCAAACTATTACTTGATTTATTGAATAATTTATTTTTTCTTTGTACTTTGAAAATATTTATATCGACTATGAAAAAACTAAAGTTGTTTTCATTAATAGCAGTAAGTTCTACACTTGCATTAACCAGTTGTGGTGGATCAGGTACTAGCAAAGGTGGCGGTACTAAAAAATTTGTCAGCAAAACAGGTTGGAAACCAAACGAAAAACAAGGTTGGTTTTTTGCAGGAAAGCAACAAAAGCAGAAAGGTTGGCCAGGAATGGTATATGTAGAAGGTGGAACTTTTACTATGGGATTAGTGAAAGATGATGTTATGCATGATTGGAATAACTCACCGCGCAGAATGCAGGTAAGTTCATTCTTTATCGGAGAAACAGAAATTACTAACTACGAATACCGCGAATACCTGACATGGTTGAAGTATGTATTCCCTCCAAGTGATCCTAGTTTTAAGGAGATCTACAACGGTGCGTTGCCAGATACCTTATTATGGGATAACAAACTATCCAGAAATGATTATAATGAGACGTATTTCCGTTCTCCTGAATTTGATTATTATCCGGTAGTAGGTGTTTCTTGGACTCAGGCAAATAGATACTGCGAATGGTTGTCAGATAGAGCTAACGAAAAAGCTTTAATGCAAGCCGGAATCATTGCCAAAGATTTGTATATCAACGAATCGAATAATCAAGGTGGAACTGCATTCAACATGGATAAATTCAAATCGAATGATCCTGAAATGCAAGGATATATCAATGAGAAAAGAATGCAGCAAAAAACTGGTTTGAAAACTACAAACCAAAGATTATTAGCTGCTAACAGAGCTCCAAACGCTGCAATGGTATCAAAATTCAGACTTCCAACAGAAGTAGAATGGGAATATGCAGCTCTTGGTATGGCTAAAAATAGAGAGTACAATCAATATAAAGGTAAAAAACCTGAAATTGAATTACTTAGAGGTACTAAAGGAAGAGATAGAGGAATGTTCATGGAAAACTTCAAAATGGGAAGTGGTGACTATTCTGGTATCGCAGGTTGGAAAAATGACGGTTCAGCAAGAACTTCTGACGTTAGAAAATATCCATCAAATGACCTAGGAATATATGGTATGTATGGTAACGTTTCAGAATGGACTGCCGATGTATACAGACCAATTATTGACGAAGATTTCAGTGATTTCAATTATTATAGAGGGAGTATGCCTCAGGCTATCGTAAGAAACGGAGATGGAACTTACAAAATGGTAGACGAGAGCAATATTAAGTATGATACTTTAGCTGATGGTAGATTAGTTTACAAAACTTTACCGGGTCAGTTTGAAAGAGAAACTATTGCTGACTATAGAAACTACAGAGATGGTGATAAACAATCATCTTTAGATTATAGAACTGCTTCAGACTCTGCTACAGGATTCAATATGTACAATGCTCCTCAAGCGAGATTTATTGTAGATGCTGGCGGAAAAGTAGTATTACAGAAAGATAAAAAAGAAAGAACATCAGGAATTTCTAATGATATTAGAGTAATTAAAGGTGGTTCTTGGCAAGATACAGCTTATTGGTTAGACCCAGGTCAGAGAAGATACAAGAGCCAGGATAGAGCTTACGGATGGATTGGATTCCGTGTTGCTCAGGATGCTAGTGTAAACGATAAGAGTAGAACGAGAAGATAATATTTATCAAAATAATTTTCAAAAACCTTCCATAATTATGGAAGGTTTTTTTATTTTTGAACTATGAATATAGAACAGTTTTATCCTTTATTTTTACAGTCTGAACACGTAACTATCGATAGCAGAAGAATTGGTAAGAATGATATTTTCTTTGCTTTTTCCGGTGAAAATTTCAATGCAGCGACCTTTGCTGATCAGGCTATCGAAAAAGGTGCTTTAGCAGTAATTGTTGAACAGCAGGATTTTGAAAATAAAGCTAAAAATATATTCTATGCTTGTTCAACACTGGAATTTTTACAGGAATTGGCGGTTCATCATAGGAAGCAGTTGAATATTCCTGTTATTGGACTTACAGGAAGCAATGGTAAAACGACTACGAAAGAAATTATTCATGCGGTTCTTTCAGAGAGATTCACTGTTCAGTATACGCTCGGAAATTTGAATAATCATATAGGAGTTCCTTTAACAATCCTTTCCATTAAACCGAAACATGAAATAGCTGTTATTGAAATGGGTGCCAATCATCAAAAGGAAATCGAACTTCTATGTTCTATTTGTCAGCCTGATTTTGGTTATATTACCAATTTCGGTAAGGCACATTTGGAAGGTTTTGGAGGATTTGAAGGTGTAATTAAAGGTAAATCTGAGTTGTATGATTATCTTAAAAATCATCAGCAGACAATTGTTGTGAATGAAAATGATCCTATTCAGGTTGAAAAAACTGAAAATTATACGCCAAAAATTACCTTCGGAAAAGAAATTTCAGATTATCAGTTTGAATTATTTTCGGAAGAGCTTTTTGTTGGTTTGATGTATGGAAGTACAAAAGCTGTTTCAAAACTTACCGGAGAGTATAATTTCACCAATCTTTGCGCTGCTGCGAGTTTAGGACTTCATTTCGGAATTGATTTTAAAAAGATAAAACACGCTATTGAAAATTATGTTCCGACAAATATGCGTTCTCAGGTAGTGAAAAAAGAAGGGAGAACTTTAGTTTTGGATACTTACAACGCAAATCCAAGTTCCATGAATGCTTCTTTGCTTAATTTTATAACTTTTGAAGGATCAAAAACAATCATTATTGGTGATATGCTTGAACTTGGTGAAGAAAGCGAACAAGAGCACGAAAATATTCTGAAGCTGGCTCTAGAACTGGGTTTTAACGAAATTATTACCGTCGGGAAAAACTTTAAAACTGTAAATTCCTCTCAAAAAGCTTTTGAAAGTACGGCCGAATTAATAGAATATCTAAAACTGAACAAAATCCAGTCGGAAAATATTTTATTAAAAGGTTCAAGAGGAATTGCGTTAGAAAAATCCTTAGATTTTATTTAGGGCTTTGTGTACTTCTGAATTCTTTTACAATCAGTTTGATATTCTTGAAAGTGCTTGGAAAAACTTCATGCTCAATTTGATCGGCATTTTTCCAGGCAACTTCAGTAATTCCTTCTTCAATCTGTGGTTTTGAAGTGTCTTCACCATCGAAATTCATCTCAAACCAATGCGTACACTTCAAGATTTTTTTACCATTTCTTTCGACATAAATATGATAAGTAGTATTGATAAATTGTATCAATTCAACATCTTTTAGTCCGGTTTCTTCTTCAATTTCTCTCACAGCAGATTCCTCGCGGGATTCACCTTTCTCCATTTTCCCCTTCGGAAGATCCCATTTTCCTAATCTTTTAATGAAAAGAATTTCGCCGTCAGGATTATTAACAAGTCCTCCAGCAGCTTCAACAATTCTAAAAAGCTTTTGGAATTCAGACCAGATTTCGTCAATATTTTCACCGAAAACGTTCAATTCCTTTACAGATGTATTCTCTAAAAGATCCAAAGCGATCTCCAGGCTTGTGAAGTTTTCGTATTCAAGCGTCTTTTCCAGATTTTCTGATTGTGCAGACAGCAATAATTTTTTTTCGTTGACAAAAACTTTATACATTTGTAATAATTAAGAATTAAATACAAAAATAAAGAAATGAATTTAGAAGGACGAAAAATTATTGTCAATAAATCATCTAAAGAGTTGGTTGAAGTACTAAAATCTCCTGAAAATTATAAAGATTTTATGCCGGACGGGCTTCAGAAGTTTGAAACAAGAGAAGATGGCTTCAAATTTGGTCTTCAGGGAATGCCTGAAATTGCTTTGAAAATTGATGAAGTGAATGATCAAAAGGCAGTTTTGAAGTCTGCAAGTTCAAGTTTAGACTTTTCTCTCACTGCAACTTTGAATCCTCTTAATGAAAATCAGACAGAAGTTCAGATGTTGTTTGAAGGAAAATTTAATCCGTTTATCAAAATGATGGTGGAAAAACCACTGCAGAATTTTATCAATACTTTGACAGATAAGATCGAAGCTTATAAATAAAATAGGAACCTTCAGAAATGGAGGTTTTTTTATGCGATAATTCCCGAACTGTGATCCTGCGAACTTCCCGTTGAAGATGAAAGTATGTTTATTTCATTATTCAATCTTAAAATACCCATCAATGCGAAGATTAAAGCTTCTTTATATTCAATGATCTGTTTTTCAGGAATGATAATTTCGGTGTTGGTTTTAGACTTAATTTTTTCAATTAAATAGTGGTTAAAAGTTCCACCACCCGTAAAAAGAACATTTTTTAGTTGATATTCATTAAAAACGTTTGAAATCTGCTGAGCAATATGTTCAGTAAAGGTTGCCAGAATATCTATTGCTTCAATACTTTCAAATAACGGAAAAATATTTTCATTGCACCATTCAATTCCTAATGATTTTGGATAAGATTGATTGTAAAATTCTAATGAATTTAATTTTGCCAACAAATCTTTATTAATTGTCCCTTTTCGTGCTAAATCACCATTTTCATCAAAATTTTTGTTGAATTTTTGAGCAAAAAGATTCAAGACAATATTGACTGGAGCAATATCGAAAGCTATTCTTTGATTGTTAACTTTTAAGGATATGTTGGAAAATCCACCTAAATTGAGACAGGCATCATATTGAAAAAATAATAATTCGTCACCGATTGGGACAAGGGGAGCACCGTTTCCGCCCATTAAAACATCCTGACTTCGGAAATCATAAATTACAGGTAAGCCTGTTTCTATTTTAATGGCTCTTCCGTCGCCAATTTGCAGAGTGAATTTTTTATGAGGCTGATGAAATACGGTATGACCATGAGAAGCAATTAAATCTATATCTTCAAGCTGATGTTTTTGAATAAAATTTTTAACCGTTTCCCCTAAATAAAAGCCATATTCTGAATTGAGTTCCAATAGTTTTTCAGCAGAAAAATGGATAGAATTTTTGAGTTGATCTTCCCAATATGAAGGATAGGGAACTGTTTCAGCTTTTACAATTTCAAAATTCCAAGATGTTGTTTTTTCAAACTTGACAAAGCAAATATCCAAGCCATCTAAACTCGTTCCGGACATTAAGCCAATAGCCTGGAAAATCATAGATTTATTTTTTAGATTCTGATAATTTGCTGGTGCTGAAGTCTCCCGAATTTTGATAAAAAACGTATTCTGAGAAATCATCTTTAGCCGTCATTCCGTGGGTTCCGATTAGTGTAGAACCATCTTCTGTTGTTACGTAAACCGTGTCGTGAGTGTAGATGCGGTTTTTTCTCTGATCCCAATAAACGCTTTGCATGGCAAATTTTTGACCTTCATTGGTTGTAATTTTCACATTACCTTTTGCTTCGTAGAACTTTTTATATTCAAAAATTCTGGCATAATCTGCTTTAATCGTTCCGGGAACTTTTGGATTTTTCTTATCAAAAAACTGAATATCAATTCCTTTTTTAGCAACGGTATATGGACTGTCAATTAATTGATATTTTTCAATAAGTGGAGCTTTCGCTTTCAATGTTATAAATCCCGAATCTCTTTGAATAATATTTGCATTTTTAATTACCTCAGAAGGGAAATTTTTATTCTCATTACCTTTCGATTTGGTAAGATCCTCTTCACAGGATGTTATTATAAAAAATATAGCACAACTAAAAAGGTATGCTATATTTTTTTTATATGATATGTTTTTGAACAACTTCATTTTAGTTATATAAAGTCTTTCTGAACCATTTATCAGCAAAATTGAAACCAACTCTTACGTTAACGTAGTTTTGATTGATCAGATTATTTTTGGTGGTTCCTCTTTTTCCTAATTCTATACCCAACTCAAGACCGCTCATTCTTGTGATACTGCTGGTTTTGAATGGAAGAAGAACACCGGCAGAAATACCGACTTTGTTAATACTTGTTCCGTTTGGATCAAGCTTACCAGCATCGTTGATAGAAAGATTTCCTCTCTCATAGAAAGCACCATATCTGTAAACGATTCTTGAAAAATAGCTTCTGAAATTGTTGTAATTAGGTAGATACCAACCTCCGGCAGAAATTCTGTACGTATCCTGTAGATCTATTGTCGTTCCAAAATTATTAATAGATTCTCCTTTTTTATAATCTCCCTGCAAAGATACAAACCATTTGTTTTCTTCTCCGTATCCCGCACCAATGGATGCTTGTAAAGGGAGAAGATTTTTAGTGCTTGTATTTTTTTCTTCTATTACTGTCTCATTATTTTTTACAGTTCCTGTGGCGTCATAGAAATAAGTAGTGTTTCTATAATCAGCGCTCATTTTACTTGTGTTTCCAAAAGTAGTCGTAGCTCCCAATGTAAATTTTCTGTCAGTACTTGTATTTAAATTTTGATAGCTCGCTCCTAATGTAAAGTTGAAGTTTTTGATATTATTCTTTGTTTCATAACCGTTAATCAATTCTGCATCAGCATATGCTAATTCATTAAGATCGTAAAGGTTTCCAAAATAATAATTAGCTCTTACTCCCACTGCAAATTTATCGTTTACTTTATATCCTAAAGCAATCTGAGCGGTATTCAAAGTTCCGCTTCCTTTAAATCTGTTGGCTCCTATAGTGGTTACAGTTCCTTCTGTAGTAGTCGTTATCGGGCTTAGGATATCATAACTTTTTGAACTATAAGGTTGATAAGAAAGTCCCATTTTCAGCTTTTGAGACAAAGGAAAAGCCAATGAAATATTAGATAAATACGTAGAATGTTTTGTAGCCTTCGTATTATTATAATCAGTTTTGAAATAATTGTTTTCGTTGGTAGCTTCCAGCTTTATACTTGTAAGCTCGAAATTTGCGTTATTTGCTGGGTTTGCAAAATTAAAATTACTAGTGAAATCACTAATGAATGCAGTTGATATACCTCCCATAGAGGCAGTTTCAATCGTATTATCATATTTTACATCTCCAATTCCGTAAGTTGCGTAAGGTGAGTTACTCAGGTTTTGCGCATTTAAGAAATATCCAACTGATATGAATGATAGTACAAAGATTTTTTTCATTCTTTATTTTTAAAATAATGCGCAAATATCTTAAATATTAATGAATTGTAAAAATTATATGAGGTTAAAGTTTGTTAAGGACGATGAATAGCGATAATTATAGTGAAAGATAAACTGACAATTCGCTTTACTGGTGAATTTTACTATCATAATTAAACTATAATGTTGAAATTTATCATTCACTTACAGAGCGAAATTCATTTACAAAGTAAAATTCACATTCTATCAATTTACAATTTTCATATCTTTGAAACATGAATTGGGAGAACATCGCCGGACAGGAAAACCTGAAAAAACTTCTAAAAGAAAGTATCGCCGAAAACAGAGTAAGCCATGCCCAACTTTTCGTAGGAAAAGAAGGTTATGGAACCTTGCCGATGGTTTTAGCGTATGCAAAAGAAGTTCTTCAGGGAGAAAATGCACATGCGGCTTCAAAAGTTGAGCATTTGAATCACTTAGATTTACATTTCAGCTTTCCGGTTTTTACGGATAACAGAAACTCATTAAGCAAAAATAAATTTGAAGAGTTCCGTGAAATGATCATTAAATCTCCTTATTCAAGTTATGATGATTGGACGGCATTCTTAGAATCTGAAAACAAGCAGTTATTTATTTCTGCAGACGAAATAGACGATCAGAATCAAAAATTTTCATTGAAAAGTTTCGAGGGTGGAACCAAGATTCTTATTGTTTGGAGAGCCGATAAAATGAATATCTCTGCATCCAATAAATTTCTGAAATTTCTGGAAGAACCACCTGCCAAAACAATTATCCTGCTGACGGCAGAATCTGCAGAGGATATGCTTCCTACAATTCTTTCCAGAACACAAATCGTGGAAGTTCCGAGAATTATTGACGAAGATTTAGAAATTTACCTTAAGACAAATTTCAATATTTCCAATGACAAAATAGGAGAGGTTATCCATCAGGCTCAGGGAGATTTAAATATTGCGATTAAATTGTTACAGTCCGGAAATAAAAGCGATGAGTTTGAAACCTTTTTTATACAATGGGTTCGTGATGCTTTTATGGTGAAAAAGAAACCAGCTTTTTTGAAAAATATTATTCTTTGGGCAAGGGAAATTGCCGGCTGGAACAGAGAAAAGCAAAAGAACTTTTTAAATTACTGTTCAGAAATTTTCAGATTGGCTTTGCTTCAGAATTATCAGTCGGAGAGTTTAGTGTATAAAAAAATTGATGCCAACGGCTTTAATTGGATTGGTTTTTCAAAATTCATCAGTGGTGCCAATATTGAAAGTATTCTGGAGGAAATAAGCACAGCAGATCTGCATCTTACCAGAAACGGAAATCCTAAAATAGTCTGGACAGATTTAGGAATAAAATTATCGAGATATATTCACAAGAATTCATAAATAAAACTTCGACATCTGTCGGAGTTTTCTGTTTTTAACAAACATCTGGAAAGAAAATATCTGAAAAAAATCAATTTCAGCATTATTTTGGTCTGAATTTTCTATACGTATTTAAAACTTATATCATCTTTAGCTCGTATATAATCAGAGGTTTACATAGGTCAATATTAAAAATAAATTAAAATTTAATTAAAAATCAATCAATCGTTTGATTTGTCAAAAATCTGATGTAAATTTGCCCCTTGAAAAAATGATAATACAAAAATGATTTCAAAAGAAGAAAATATATTGTTTGCCGCCGAAATTCTTTTCGCTGAAAAAGGATTCGAGGGAACTTCCACCCGGGAGATTGCCAAAGCTGCAAATGTGAATATTTCTATGATCTCTTACTACTTCGGATCAAAGGAAAAATTGTACGAGAAGTTGGTAGAGTACAGAATGAATGCAGGACAGTTTTTTTCAAAAGATGTTGTAGAAAGAACGGATATTAATGAATGGGAAAAAATTGAAAGAATTGTAGATGAATTTGCAGGTAAAGTAAGAAATCATAAGTGTTTTTACAGAATCATGCAGAGAGAACAGCTTCACGCAGAAAACCCACAAATCGTTGAATACCTGAAACAGACGAAAATGGGATTTATCGGAATGTATTCCAAAATACTGGAAAGCGGACTTGAAAAAGGAATTTTTACCAAAAATCCGCCTATTTATCTGCTTCATTCTACAGTGAGCGGAACGTTATTTTACGCATCAAATGCAAAGGAAATGTATAAGGAATTTTTGAATGATACTGATGAGGAAGATGTTTTCGACGAAAAATATTACACAGAACTTAATAAACATATTAAATATTTACTAAAAGACCTTCTAGGTTATGAAGAAAATAAATAACTCAGTCCTTGCATTAGCTCTATTCGTAGGGTTTGCAAACGCAAATGCTCAGGAGAAAAAAACACTCACTCTTGATGAAGCCGTGCAGTTGGGTATTCAAAACAGCAAGAATCTGAAGATTGATGCCGCAAAAATTGAAGAGGCTACTGCAGATCTTTTGGAAGCCAAAAACAGACAACTACCGGAACTTAAAGTTTCAGCAAGCTACCTGTATCTTCCATTAAAACCGAACGTTAATATAAAACTTCCTGGTGTTTCCGGAGATGGAGGTCCCGAAGTTCATCAGGTAGCATTTGGTTCTGCTAATCTTAGTGTTCCCATCTATAGTGGCGGAAAAATAAAATACGGAATTGAATCTGCAAAATATTTAGTAGAAGCATCAAAATTAAATACAGAAAACGATAAAGTTGCAATTGCTTATAACGTTGCTCAGGCTTATAACAATTTATTTAAAGCCAATCAATCTATCAAAGTTTTAGAGGAAAATCTTACCGCTTCTCAAAAGAGAGATGAGACTTTCTTAAAGCTTGAAAATAACGGCGTAATTGCGAGAAACGACCGTTTAAAGGCAAATCTTCAGACTTCAAACATCGAATTGCAATTATTGGAAGCCAAAAATAATTACAATATCGCCAACATTAATATGGATTTGTTGCTTGGAATTCCTGAAACTACAGAAATTGAAGTTGACCAAAATTATATCGAAGAGGGTTCAGAAGTAAAAGCAGTTGATTTTTATTTGAATGAAGCAAGAGAAAACCGTAAGGATCTTCAGTCTTTAGACAAACAGAGACAGGCGGCAGCATTGGGAACAAAGTCGGCAAAAGCTGAGAATCTTCCTTCTATAGCATTTACAGGTGGTTATGTTGCTGCAGATATTCCTAAGTTTTTAACGATTTATAATGCGGTAAATGTCGGAGTCGGGATTTCTTACAATTTATCTAATATCTGGAAACAGAATTCATCATTAAAGCAGTCAAAAGCAAGAGAAATGCAATTGTCGGCGACCAATGAACTATTAAATGACAATATTAAGCTTGATGTAAACAGAGAATATCAGAACACCGATTACTCGAAAAAGAGAATCTCGGTTTTTGAAAAATCTGCAGAACAGGCTAACGAAAATTACAGAATTACAAAAAATAAATATGACAACGGATTGGCAACCATGACGGAATTGCTGGATGCAGATGCCGCTCAGATTGCTGCAAATGTCGGAGTAATTAATGCAAAAGCAGATGCTGCACTGGCATATAGAAAACTATTACAGACTACAGGAACTTTAACAATTAAATAATTAAGAACGATACCAATAATGGAAAATAATACTACACAAGCAACTGAACCTAAAAAGAAAAAAAGTTTAGTGTTCCCTATCATTTTAGCGGTTGTTTTAATCGGTGGAGGAATTTACGGATATAGAACTTACTCTTACGGGCAGGTTCACGAAGAGACTGATGATGCCCAGATTACTTCCAATATGTCACCTGTAATTTCTAAAATTTCAGGATATGTAACTCAGGTGAAAGTGAAGGATAACCAAATGGTAAAGAAAGGAGATACATTGGTTGTTTTAGATAACAGAGACCAGAAAATGGCTTTGGAACAAGCTCAGGCAGCGTTAACAACGGCGAAGAGCAATATCTCAAATGCAGAAGCTTCTACAACGGCAACTTCAAAAAATATAGGTTCATCTCAAGCTGCGGTGACAACGGCAAATGCACAGATCGAAGCAGCAAAAGTAAATGTTTGGAAAACGGCACAGGATTTAAAAAGATATTCTGTATTGGTAAAAGATCATTCGATTACAGAACAGCAATATGAGCAGGCATTGGCAGCAAAACAAACGGCTGACAGACAGTTACAGGTTTTAATTGATCAAAGAAATCAGATTGCTCAGCAAACAAATATTGCTTCTTCTCAAACGGCGGCGAGTTCTCAACAGATCAGTGTTGCAGGTTCTGTAGCTAAACAAAGAGAAGTGGATGTAGAAAATGCAAAATTAAACTTATCATATACAGTAATTGTTGCTCCTGAAGATGGTTTTGTGGGTAAAGTTCCAATCCAGGCAGGACAATATTTACAGGCAGGTTCGCAGTTGTTTTCTTTAGTTAAAAACGATCAGAAATGGGTGGTGGCAAACTTTAAAGAAACTCAGGTTGATAAAATGGTAGAAGGACAGAAAGTGAAAATTGAAATTGATGCCTTCCCTGATCAGGATTTTGAAGGGGTTGTAAGTTCATTTTCTCCTGCAACTGGTTCTACATTCTCCATTCTTCCTCCGGATAACGCAAGTGGGAACTTCGTAAAAGTGGTTCAAAGACTTCCTGTAAAAATCGATTTTGTGAATCTTGATAAGAACATTGCAAAAAGATTAAGAACCGGAATGAATGTGAAAGCAGAGGTTTCTTTGAAATAATAAAATAATAAGTGAATTGTCAGTTTTGCAGAGGAAAGTCAAATGTGACTGAAATGATGTTGTACAATTGATAATGGAATTGATGCCGATTTGCAGAGGATTCAGTAATGCAGAAGAAAAAATGGAGTTGATGTTGAAGATGGAATTAATGCTGAAGAAACTGACGATGAAGTTGATGTCGGATGTGAAGATGAAATCAATGATGGGTTGGAAATGAAGAAGTAAAGACTACTTGTAGAAAGATAACTGACAATTCACTTTTAAAAAATAATTAAAATATTAAGAAATTAAGAGATTTGGAAATCTGTATTAAAGGGATTTTTAATGAGTAAATGTATAATTTAAACATTAAAAAGTAATTTCTTTATCGGCTTTGCTAAAAACCTGAATTTTTTTAACCCTATTAATAGAGAAACTCAACGATTACCAAGAACAAAGTTAGTTCGTAAAAATACCTGTTCTGATTGTTGAAATTCCGAATCTCATAATCTCTTGATTTTTTAATACCTATAAAAAACTATGCAAGATTCATTAGTAGAATATGGAGCCCGAAGAGTAATCATCACGATTACAGCCATTCTTTGTGCTTTGCTGGAAATTGTAGATTCCACGATTGTAAATGTTGCCCTGAATGAAATGAAGGGGAACCTGGGAGCTACACTTTCTGAAGTTGGCTGGGTAATCACTGCGTATGCCATTGGTAACGTAATTGTTGTACCCATGACGAGCTGGTTGTCTCAGCAGTTTGGACGAAGAAATTATTTCGCAGCTTCCATTATTATATTTACCATATTTTCATTTTTATGTGGAAACGCAACAAATATTTGGGAACTGGTATTTTTCAGACTATGCCAGGGTATCGGCGGGGGAGCACTATTGGTAACTTCGCAGACGATTATTACAGAATCATATCCTGTTGAAAAACGAAGTATGGCACAGGCGATTTATGGTCTGGGAGTAATTATCGGACCAACATTAGGTCCGCCATTGGGAGGATATATCGTTGATAATTTCAGCTGGCCGTATATTTTCTATATTAATATTCCCATCGGGATTGCTGCGACTTTGATGACGCTTCAATTTGTGAAAAGCCCGAAATATGCCGAAAAACGTAAAGCTTCTGATGTCGACTGGATTGGTATTGGATTGCTGGCAATCACCGTTGGTTCATTACAATATATCTTGGAAAGGGGTCATGAAGAAGACTGGTTTGCAAGTGGATGGATTGTATTATTTACCGCTTCAGCAGTTTTAGGGTTTATTTTGTTCCTGTGGCGAGAACTTACCTTTAAATACCCGATTGTGGAGCTAAGGGTTTTAAAGAACAGTAATCTACGGATTGGTACCGCCATGTCCTTTGTACTCGGATTTGGTTTATATGGTTCTACATTTATCGTTCCTTTATATACGCAGAGTATTTTGGGTTGGACGGCTTTGCAATCGGGAGCTTTGATGATTCCGGCGGCATTAACGACTGCTTTCATGATGCCGATTATCGGTCGATTGCTTTCAAAAGGAGCCAAACAGCAGATTTTGGTAGCTTTAGGACTATTTGTATTCTTTATCTATAGTTTCTGGGGATACAAAATTTTGACTCCCGATACAAGTAAGGAAGCCTTTTTCTGGATGTTGATGGTAAGGGGAGCAGGTCTTGGATTATTATTCATCCCGATTACGTCATTGTCATTGAGTACCTTAAAAGGGCAGGAAATCGGACAAGGTGCGGCTTTCACAGGAATGATGAGACAGTTGGGAGGTTCTTTCGGAATTGCAGCAATTACCACATTTATTGCCAATGCGAGCCAGAGATACAGGGTAAATTTAATTTCTCACCTCGATGAAACCGATTTTGCAGTTCAGCAGAGATTACAGGCTTTAAAAGGAAGTTTCATGGCAAAAGGAATGACTCCCGATGCTGCACTGAATGCGGCTTACAAAATGCTCGATCTGTCGGTAACGAAACAGGCAACGGTACTTTCCTATATGGATGTTTTCCTTTATCTGGGAATAGCGTTTCTTATCTGTATTCCGTTTATTCTGTTTGTAAAAGAACGAAAAAGCAAAGAAAAAATAGATCTGAGTGAAGCAATGCACTAAATCTTATTGAAATAAAAAAAATCCTCCGAAAAATATTTGGAGGATTATTTTTTTATCTAAGGCTTCTTACATTCACATCAGGTTTCTCACCTTGCGGAACAATAAAGATAGCATCATCACTTATCGTATCTCCGGAATCAAAATAATAACTTCCGATGATTGGGATTATATTGGTTGTGTATTTTCCTGATTTGTCATAAGCGGAATATGATACATTAATCATCTGCGCTTTCATTTTCAGCTGAATCTTTTTTGAAGTGAGTTTTGCTCCCGTAGCATTAATGCAGTCAAGTTCGGCGATGTCAATATTCGTCACAATCTGAGGATACGAAGAAAGCCGGATGTTATACGATTTATCGGATGTATTTTTTACAGAAGCAGAAACTTTGTAGCGGTCAAAAGATTTTCCGCTCACCTGGATGCTTTCTTTATTCGTGATGTTAAAACTCACTTTCATCCCGTTAATATCAACGGTTTCACCGTCTGATATTTTCTGTGCGTGTAGGTGATTTCCAAGATTTGTAAATAACAAAACAATAATAAAAAGAATAGGATTTTTCATGGTGTGATTGGTTTTTAATAAAACTAAATTACGGAAAATAAAGAAATTCAGATACTAATTATAATTAAGATTCGTCAAAACAACTACAAACAAACTCAATTCGGCTACATCAGGATGGGCGTTTATAAAGACATTTGCAGTATCAATTTTAAACAAAATTAGAAATGCAAAAAACAATTTTTATTACAGGCGCATCATCAGGATTAGGAAAAACAACCGCAAAATTATTTCAGTCAAAAGGCTGGAACGTTATTGCCACCATGAGAAATCCGGAAAAAGAAACGGAATTGAACCAATTGGAAAATGTTACGATTCTAAAACTTGATGTTTCAAAAAAAAATGAATTGGAATACACCATTGCCGAAGCGCTGGAAAATCATTCCATTGATGTGGTTTTAAACAATGCGGGATATGGTTTAATCGGACCGTTGGAAGCTTTTACGGATGAGCAGATTCACAAACAGATTGAAACCAATTTAATGGGAGTGATCCGTTTAACAAAAGCATTCACGCCATATTTCAGAGACAAAAAAGACGGAGTTTTAATTAATGTTACCTCCACTTTTGGGCTGATGGGTTTTCCGACCTGTTCGGTTTACAGTGCCACAAAATTTGCTGTTGACGGTTTTTCGGAATCTCTTGCTTACGAATTGGCTCAGTTTAATATCAAGGTAAAAGTAGTTGCTCCGGGCGGTATTCAGACTGATTTTGCAGGACGTTCTCTGGATGGTGCTTTTCATGAATCGTATGGGAAATTAATTTCAAAAGTTCAGGAAGGATACAGCCCGGAACAGATTGCCAATTATTCAAAACCGGAAGATATTGCGCAGATTATTTATGAAGCGGCCACAGATGGGAAAGGGCAGTTACGATATATTGCCGGGAAAGATGCCAATGCATTATATAATGATAGAATGGCGAACGGAGTAGAAAACCAGGTTCAAAAAACAAAAGAAGGATTTATATTTTAGAGTGAATGGTTAATAGTGAATTCGTACCTCTGAATTTTTAAATAATATCAGAAAAATTAACGAATTAATGAATTCAACATTCATTTGCACAGCAAAATTCATCATAAAATTCTCTCCTGACAGATAGTTGTCAGCAACACATAGTATCTTTGTCTTATGAAAACAGTAAAGTCACCGGTTCATTTCAAATCTTTGTCGGCATTGCATGAAGCGATGGGGCAATCTCCACCGTTGCATCCTTTGATTGGTCTGATTAATTATGGAGAAGCTGTTTTCGATCCTAAAGACTTTGAAAACGGAATAAAGCTTGATTTTTATAAAATTTCATTGAAGACCAAATTCAATGGAAAGATAAAATACGGACAGGGATATTATGATTTTCAGGAAGGCGGAATGTCTTTTGTTTCGCCCGGGCAGATTTTAAAAATGGATCAGGAAGAAGCTGATTACAGCGGAATGTCATTACACATTCACCCCGATTTTCTACAGCCATATTCTTTAACTCAGAAAATAAAAAAGTACGGATTCTTTTCTTACTCGGCGGCAGAAGCGCTTTATCTTTCTGAAAAAGAGAAGAAAACTGTTGTCGGTATTTTCGGTACTATTCAAAATGAATTGAATGAGAGAATAGACCAGTTCAGTCAGGATGTGATTATTTCCCAGATTGAACTATTGTTGACATACAGCAATCGTTTTTACAACCGGCAATTTATCACCAGAAAAGCAGTGAATAATGATTTAGTTTCAAAAATGGAAAAAATTCTTGATGATTATTTTGATCAGGAAAAAAGCCTTCAGGGCCTTCCCTCAGTAGAATATCTGGCCACAGAACTAAATCTTACCGCAAGATATTTAAGTGATATGCTCCGTTTGCACACAGGACAAAATGCACAGCATCATATTCATGATAAACTGATAGCAAAGGCAAAGGAATATTTGTCGAATGAGCAGTTCTCTGTCTCAGAAACGGCGTATCAACTGGGTTTTGAACATCCGCAGTCTTTCAGTAAATTATTTAAAAAGAAAACTGAATTAACTCCTAATGAGTTCAGACAATCATTTCAAAATAAATAAAACAGGATAATATATTAGAACCTAAAATAGCCGAAAATATCCGGTGGCTCATTATCTTAGCAGAACGAACCGGAATTGAGGTAAAGAAACCTTAGAAAAATTTTTAACCAAAACAGAAAATATACTGAAATGAGTTATTGTTCAGCCATCAAAGGAATGCAGCCCGAAAGTAGGATAGAGCTTCATAAGAACTATCACGACAATTATTATGGATTTCCGATTCATGATGATAATGAATTGTTCGGAAGACTGATTATGGAAATTAATCAGGCGGGTTTGAGCTGGGAAACGATTCTAAAGAAAGAAGAGAGTTTCAGAAAAGCATACGATAATTTTGACATTCAAAAAGTAGCGTCTTACACAGAAACCGAGCGTGAAAGATTATTGGCAGATCCCGGAATTATCAGAAATAAATTAAAGGTTAATGCTGCCATCGAAAACGCCAAAACCATCATCGGTTTGCAACAGGAATTCGGCTCGTTTGAAAAATGGCTGGAACATCATCATCCGAAAACCTTGCCCGAGTGGATGAAACTTTTTAAGAAAACCTTCAAGTTTACAGGTGGAGAAATCGTGAATGAGTTTTTAATGAGCATCGGCTACTTGAAAGGCTGTCACGATGAAAATTGTCCTGTTTTTGATGAGGTTTTAAAACATGATCCGATGTGGATGAAGGTTTGATGAATTTTGATTTTCTGATCAACGATACATTTGTAATTATATTTTAAATAATTAATTTTATTGGAAAATTAAGATCTATGCCGATTCACGTTGCCATTACCAGAAAAGTACTTCCCGGAAAAGAAAAGGAATTTGAAGCTGCTTTACAGCAATTTTTAGGAAAATCATTTACCCGTGACGGTGTTCATGGTGCAATGATGATTACCTCGCTGAAAGAAGACGGTAAAAATGAAATCGGAATTCTGAGAACATTCAAAGATGAAAAAGAAAAGAACGATTTTTACAATTCTGAACTTTTCAGGAAATGGGAGGAATACGCAAGTATGCTTACTGAAGATACTGTTTATCGTGATCTTACAGGACTGGAAGCGTGGTTTCGTTCACCATCTGCACCGCCACGCTGGAAAATGGCTCTGGTAACACTATGCGGTGTTTTTCCAACAAGTATTTTCCTTAATTTCACCATCGCCCATTGGATGAAAGACTGGAATGTATTTCTAAGAATTTTTATTGTTGCCACTTCTATGGTCGGTATTCTAACATGGATTGTGATGCCTTTTCTGACGAAGGTTTTTAAGGGGTGGCTGAGGAAATAAAATCTAAGTCTGCTATAACCCAATTATATTCAGAAAGATCTTCCCAAATTGGTTTTAAAATCTCATGTAAATTGGTATGAAATTCATATTTTAGATATGATCCAGTTCATATTATTTATTTAAAACTTTATTAATTCTCTTTTCTGCTTCTTCTTTTGAAATTCCATTATAAAAATCTTTTACAAAAGGATGGTCGCAGCTTTCGTGAGGGTAAACAAAAGGTCTTCCTATTTTATTATTGATAAAAACATCTGTCGGAATATTTTCATTAAAATCATAATTATGGAAATAACTCGCAAGCCATCCAAAACATTCACCTTCAAACTCTTTATTATCATAATTTTCAACATATTCATTAAAACTTTTTTCGCTTAATGAAACCCAAATTCCATAATCAAGATCCTGACAACTTTCATTTACTTCCTGAACGAGAACGGTGCGGACGAAATAGCATGTTTCATCTGAATATCTAATTATACATAAATCCGAAGTCAGTTCAGAATTTTTCAATTCTTCTTCAGTTAAGTGAAAATAAGGGTAGGGTGCAGAGTAAGCTATTGCAGGCCAATCCTCTTTTTCTCCACCGCAGCATTGGCAGATATATTTCATAAGTAGTTTTTATTTATATTGAAGATAAAAATTTATTTTCAATATATTAAATTACAAATTATTATTAATCTGGCTCTTCAATCTTTCAATCAACATCGTGATAATCCTTTTGTTAAATACTTTGCTTTCAGAATTATATATTTCAAGCTCTGACAGTGTAAACATCCCGATAGTTATTCCGATGCATGTGTTTTTTAATACGTTGTCTTTCTGAAGGCTTTGTTCTATAAAGTTGCTTTTTTTCGTTGCTGATAAAGAATTGAAATCTGCATTTTGACGAACAGCATAATTAATAAATAGTTCCCAATACAGGTCGTTCTGTAGTTTTAAAATGGGACGCAAAGTTTGGTTTTGAAAATTCTCTTCTGCAGTGCTTGCTTCTAAAATTGGGATTTCTAGCGATGCTCTTAACTCTAATTTATTGATCATTTTTTGTTGATTAATTTAAAATTTTATTATTACCCCACCGTTGGCGTGTCTTCTTCCTTCAAAATCTTTTTCTCTTTCATCGACAGCATCATTCTTTCGCACTTATATTTATCCCATTCAAAATTATTGAGGAAATCTAATGCAGCCGAAAAACCTCGGTTGAAAAGTTCTTCTTTTTCCTCTTTTTTCATGAAGAAATTCAGCCAGCTGCTCGTTCCGCAATTGACGGTTTGGATGCTGAAGAGGTGATAAAAAGTATGTTTGGTGAGAAAAGTTTTATCGTTGAAACCTTTCAATGTGCTGATGATATTTCCGGCAAAAGATAAAGGTGATTTCAGAATTTCTTCACTTGTTTTTCCTTTTTCTGAAAGAATATCGGAATCGCTGGTAAGCTGTACCCCAAACAAGGGCATTCTCGGATAAAATATATCTGCCGAATGGAAAAGGTCAATCGGGAAGTTTGAAATACTCCCGCCATCAATAAAAATTCCGACAGGATTGATGTCTTCCTGCTTCGTATTCATCCAGAATTTCCACGCATATTTTACAGAAGTATCATCTTTATCAATTCTCTTTTGGAAAGGCTCAAAAAAGAAAGGAACAGACATCGAAGCACGAACAAATTCTGCCGGACTGATGTGTTTCAGCTCTTCTTCAGACCAGTATAAATTGGCCATTGTCGGAAGTTCAACTTTTATTTTCGCATTAATATCTGTTGTGATGACAATGTATTCTGATTGCAATAAATAAAAAGGATCTTGTTTATAATATTCGTTGTTTACGGCACTGTCGTAGAAAATTTTATATCTGATTTTGTCAATATGCTCAGAATTGTTTGCTCTGATTTCTTCGATACTGCTTAAAGCATTGTTATAATACTGCATTTCGTTTCCGTAACGGTAATTCAGATTGAGATCTTTTCCCGATTGCACAAATTTTTTGTTGAGTCCGGCAACCGTTTTTACTTCAAAACTTTCTAACACTTCTTTCATTTGATTCAGAAAAGTATTTCCGGGATTTAGTCCTGAGTTGGCTTTCTTCAGGTCATTGTATAATTTTCTGAAATAAAAAAATGCAATGATAATAGGAATGATTGGCACTAAAAAAAGCAGTTTTGCGTTCAATGTCGTTTCGGAAGAAATAACAAAAGGCATGATGACAAGAATTAACATAACAATACCCGCAATAATGGCATTGGTTTTTATGAAATTTTTATTATTCAGCATCGAATGAATGGTAGTTTTCACATACGATTTACCATCCATAAAATCAGCAAAATTCCATTTGAAAAGAATGTCTTTAATGACTTCACTTTTCATTTCTTCTTTTGTTTTGCAGGCGGCAATCAGCATGGTATTTATTGCACCGGCACTTGTTCCTGCTACTTTCAGAAATCGGATTCCGAAAATTTCGAGACCGTACAAATAACCAACCAGTGCGCTTCCCCAAACTCCTCCGCCTTCCTGCACAAATTCTATGTATTGATTGCCTTCCGCATCCAGAAGATCCGAAAATTCTTTGGACGAAATACGATCATGCAAAGCAGAAAGTTTCTCTTTTGATGCTGCTGAAAGAATATCTTCTTCAAGAATTTTTTGTAAGATTTCAGGTTTCATGATTAGTATGGTGTTTGGGTTTTGTCATTGCGAGGAGCGAAGCGACGAAGCAATCTCATCTAAATATAAAATTCATTTTTTTAAATGAATTTCTAATATTAATGTTTCAGTATCATAAAAATACCGAAATTCATATAAATTTTATATTTTAAAATTAATTCTATTTAAAATATTCACCACCATATTTTAATGATATTTTATTGTGAAATTACCACTGTTTCCTCCTCGCATAAATAAAAGTGCAGATTACCACCAATGCCATTAGTCCTAATGTATAAAAATAACCATGTTTTGTATGCAGTTCCGGCATATTGTCAAAATTCATTCCGTAGACTCCGGCAATAAAGGTGATTGGTAAAAAGTAAACTGAGTAGATTGCCAATATTTTCATCACCTGATTTGCTTTTTGATCCGAAAGTGCTAGAAACATCCCTATTAAGTTCGTAATCTGAATATTTAAATGGTCAAAATCGCCGACCACATCTTTATGTTTATCCTTTAAATCTACTACTTCGGAATCCTGTAATCCCAACAGTTTAAATTTATCAATTGCATCGGTAGAAATTGTTAATACTCTGGAATTGAGTCCTGACTTTCTTTTCAATTTATATAATCTTCTGATTTGGGTGGTATGGTTGGTATTTTTAAGGAAAATTTCGTTTTCAATATTATCCATGGTCTCCATAAGGCTTATCGACTCGTCATCGAAACTTTTCATGATCAATAAACTGATCATCAACGCAATATTTTCTGCTGTCGTTTCTCCTTGTGCGCAAGACAGTTGTTTTCTGGTCTGGGCAATACTTTTGGTTTTCATCCTGTGAATCGTAATAATGGTTTTATTCAGAAGAAAAATTCCGATTTTTGTACTGATGTCGCTGATGGTATTGAGGTTCTTCCGCTCAAGTTCTGTATTTTCACGCAATAAGAAGAATTTCACATTTCCATCTTCCTCATATTTTGGTAAATGATTGGGGTCTAAAGTATCTTCCAGAAGTAAATTGTTGATTTCGTATCGTTCATGAAGAAATTTCAAGTCTTCTGCTGTAGGTTCTTCCACGTCTACCCATTCGCATTGGGAGTCTCGGTATATCGTATCAATTGGCATACAGTAAAAATAACAATATTTAGAATACGATGTTTTAAATAAGTTTATCTTTATCAAAATTAAAAAACTCTATGATTAAAAGTACAATAAAAGGAATCGGGTTTCATGTGCCCGATCATGTTGTCACCAATGATGATTTAGCTAAATTAATGACCACTAATGATGAATGGATCACTGAAAGAACCGGTATCAAAGAAAGAAGACACCGTGAAAACCGAAATGATGCACAGGAAACGACCGCTTATTTAGGCTTTAAAGCTTCTGAAAAAGCAATAGCCAATGCGGGTTTAACGCCTAAAGATATTGATTATATTGTTTTTGCAACACTTTCTCCGGATTATTACTTTCCCGGATGTGGCGTTTTGCTTCAGGATATGTTGGGCTGCGATACGATAGGAGCTTTGGATGTCAGAAATCAATGTTCGGGATTTGTCTATGCGATGAGTGTTGCTAATGCTTTTATAAAATCCGGAACGTATAAAAATATTTTGGTGGTAGGAGCAGAAGTTCATTCTTTCGGACTGGATTTTTCTGATGAAGGGAGAGGCGTTTCTGTAATTTTCGGGGATGGGGCAGGAGCGATTGTGCTTTCTGCGACAGAAGATGAAAATGCAGGAGATATTTTAGCTATGAATATGCACTCTGAAGGAAAGTATGCCGACGAATTGTGTACGCAGTTTCCGGGTTCAAAATATGGCTGGAGCGACAGGATGAGAAAAGAACCGGAGAATGTTACCAACAAAGAAGTGTATCCGATCATGAATGGAAATTTTGTTTTCAAACATGCGGTAACAAGATTTCCTGAAACGATGCAGGAAGCTTTGGATAAAGCAGGGAAAACTATTAATGACGTAGATATGTTTATTCCACATCAGGCGAATTTGAGAATTGCTCAGTTTGTTCAGCAGAAATTCGGATTGCCGGATGAAAAAATTCATAATAATATACAGAAATATGGAAATACAACGGCAGCTTCTATTCCGATTGCATTAAATGAAGCGATTGAATTGGGAAAAGTTAAAAGAGGAGATTTAGTTCTTCTTTCAGCTTTCGGAAGCGGTTTTACTTGGGGAAGTATTTTGTTTGAGTATTAGAAAGTATTTAAGAAAATGAAAGGAGATCTTATGATCTCTTTTTCATTTGCCCATATTTATTAGTTTACATATTTGTAATATTAATATGGTGTGTTTGTCATATAAATATTACAGAGTTTATTTTATAGATATTTTTTTATTTTTTACTTTTATAGAGTTTAAATTAAAAGCTAATCTTGATGGATTTTTTTTAATAAAATTTCTGGAATTAGAATTGGCATTTAAATTAATTACAAAAATTAAAAACATTTAAGGTGAAAAAAAAATTATTATTCTTAGGGATATTAGTCTCCAATTTTCTGTTATCTCAAGTTGGCATCGCTACTGATATTCCAGGTAGTACATTAACTGTTGCGGGTTCAGTTGCTGCACCATACAAAAAGGTAACTACGGCATACACAATGACAATTGGTGATTATTTTGTGAGCAGTAATGCTTCAGCAGCGACAACCATAACATTGCCTGCATTTAATTCTACAACTCCTGCGTTTGACGGCCGTATTTATGAAATTAAAAATAATAGTACTGTATTTACTCTTACTATTGCAGCACCGGCAGGAGAGCTCATCAACAGTATTAATGCAACGGGTGTGGCTACGATTACTTTACAGCCAACCGAATCTGTGGAACTTATAAAAACGAATGTTAATGCTATTTCAGGAGTGACATGGGAGGTAAAAGGTCATAAAATTACACAAAGTCCTATAGCTACCGAACCTTGGTATAATTCTAATACCTCAACCGGAGCTACAAGTGTTAACCAAACAATTTATCATAGTGGAAGAGTGGGAGTTGGTACTAATGTTCCTGAAACTATTTTTGATGTAAACGGGGCAATTCGCTATACTACCAGTAATATAAGTATTCCAAATACAACGAATTCAGGGATTCTTTCGTGGAATTCAGTTAAACTGGGATTCGGAGAATCAGAATTTATAAATTATCGTGGAACAGGCGGTGGCGGATTTCGCTTTTATACATTAACTTCGGGAACGCCAGGTGATGTTAACGGTGTTGCATTAATTGATATTTTAGGTGCTTATCACCAAAACTCAGATATGAGGTTGAAAAACAATATTGTTGATGTAAATAACGGTATTGATAAAGTAATGGCAATGAGGCCGGTGACGTATGATATGCACACAGACAGAAAATCAATGGATAATGGTAAAATTACTTTTGGTGAAAATGATAAAACGGTTCACTCAATCGGTTTTTTAGCACAGGAATTAGTAAAGGTTTTACCAGAAGCTGTTGGCGTTCCTAAAGATGAATCAAAAGAAATCTATAGTGTTAATTATTCGGCTGTTATTCCGGTACTTACAAAAGCAATTCAAGAGCAGCAGTCTGAAATCGAAATATTAAAATCTGAAATTAAGAAGCTGAATGCTATCGTCAATAGCCATATTGATAAGTAAAAGTTAAAATAATAAACTAAAAAAACCGCAGAACTTTCTGCGGTTTTTTTAGTTTATTGTACTGTAAGTGTTTTCAGTAATTTTTCAGTATCTCCGGTGTCTTCACCGGCTGCTTTTCCAAGCGCAATCGATTTTTCAGCCCAAAGTTTGGCATTTTTCTTATCACCAACTTTGTTATAAAGATTTGCCAACGTATCTGTATTGGCGTAGTTTTCATTTTTCTTCACAGATTCCTGTGCCCAGACAACTGCTTTTTCCAAAGATGATTTTGTCGTTACATTTTCAAAGAAATTCCAAGCTAATGAATTTAATTCTTCTGAACTTGCCGCAGACGTATCTTTGTTTAATTCTAAAGTCAATTTTTCATAGGTTGCAATATCTTTAGCTCTTAGTGCTCTGCTCGCCTGTGCTCTTTTCAATATTTTTTCAGCCTCATCTTTTGTTAAAAATTTCTGAGCTTCTGCAAGGAAATAATTGTCATTCCACGTTTTTGAATCAGCATTGTATGACTTTTTAAAGATGCTGCTGATTTTTATACCTTTATCGATTTCAGCATATTTTTCAGGAGTGACAACTTTTGAAATTTCTGTTTTTTTAGCTTGGAAAACTTTATATAACGGGCTATCCATATTCTGTGCTCCTGTAAGCAACATTTGGATATCCTCTCTGTTATATTCAGTTTTTCCGGCAAAATAACGTTCTAAAACTCTGGCAGCAAATGTTGCATCGTTATATAAAGTAAGTCCTGCAAGATTTTTCAAAAACTCAGGATTTTTTTCGCCGTCTTCAAATTTTTGCTTTAAAGTTGCCAGTCTTTTGCTTGGGTCTCCTGCATCTTTAGCAAATTGAATGAAATCATTTTCTTCAACATAACCTAGTGTTCTGTGTACCACTTCACCATTTCCGTCTACAAAAAGATAAGTCGGGAATGCTTTTACGTTATATTTTTTGGCAAGGTCTATTCCTTCACCTTTTTCCATGTCGATTTTTGCACTTACAAAATGCGAATTGTAGTAATCTCCCACAGACTGAAGCGGGAAGACATTTTTCACCATCAGCTTACAAGGTCCGCACCATGAAGCATAAGCGTCTATAAATACAAGTTTGTTTTCTTTTTTAGCCTTCGCTAAAACTGTTGCGAAATTGGTGTCTTCAAATTTTATTCCTTGTGCGAAAGCAATTGCTCCGATAAACAAGGCAGAGAATATTGATAATTTTTTCATAGTACTTTTTGTTGATTGCAAATGTAACAAATATGTTAATAAATTAGTCTCGTTAAAATAAAAATAGTTACGACATTATAAAGATTATTTTTATCCTTGATAGTTAAATTGATTTTAATAGAAAAACGCTTTAATACGATATAAAATTAAAAATGAATATTTGGTAGAAAATTTTTTTAAAAATTATTTTTCGCCAAGTTTACATGGAGTGGTATTTAGAATGCTGAATGCATACTGTATTAAGAACAGCTATTGGTGCTTGCAAAATCTTTAGATAATATTAGTTGCGAATACTTATATCTATTTAGGAGAATAATTATAAAGTAATTAAGGATTAGGGGATTCGTTTTTCTAATTATTCAGGTTTATTTGGTGTAGAAACCGTAGCTTTTGTGCCACGGTTTCATTTTATTTATATAATTGGGGTAATGTTAGTCAAATTTTTTTAAGTGAAAAACTGAACAATTTTTCCACAGTTTTATGCTTATCTTGAGCCTCCAACCTCAGTGTTGGGTTTTGTTTTATGATAATTTGTAGGCGTTTCTGCGGTGTCTTTTGCTACTTCAGGAGTATCTTTTGAAATAGGAGCTCGTTCGGAATTAGCAACGGCAGAATCTCCCATCCTGTTTCTTATAGAATCTTTGTTGTGCTCCTCTTTAAACTCTTCACGATTCTCCTTTTTGTCGGCACAGCTTCCTAAAAATAACAATCCTAAAACTGCTGCTGTCCATAATTTTTTCATAATAATATTTTTTTGATGTTAGTCTTACTCAAATATAATGATTTAATTAAAATATTAAAAATTCTTTTTTTCAATATTTAATAAAAAATCCACAGAATTTTCTTCTATGGATTTTATTTTTCAAGTTAAATTTTATATCTATTTAACAGGTGGCGTAGCGGCAGAATCTGTTTTGACATTCATGCTGTCAGGATTTGCCATTTTTGTGGTCGTACTGTCTGTTGTGGAAGTTGATACATTGCTTGAAGTATCTACCACAGTAGAGTCCGCGTTACTCGTTGACATCGACGATTCTTTCGTTCCGCAGCTTACTGCGAATATTCCGACTGCCGCAATTAACAATAACTTTTTCATAATATTTTGATTTAGTGTGAATCATTTAGTCTTCAATAATTATTCCGAAATAGAGAATTTATTATTAAAGTATTGATAAAGTAGTTTAAATTTTGTTAATTATTAAGGTTTAAGGTAAAAAATAGGAATAAAAAAGCCCCGAAATCAAAATTCCGAGGCTTTATTAATTATGTATCAATAATCAATTATAGGTTATTAACCAAGATATGGATATTTATAATCTTTAGGGGAAACAAAAGTTTCTTTAATACTTCTTACAGACGTCCATCTTAATAAATTCATTTTAGAACCTGCTTTATCATTCGTTCCAGACGCTCTACCACCTCCGAAAGGTTGCTGACCAACAACGGCACCTGTTGGTTTGTCGTTGATATAAAAGTTTCCTGATGCATTTTCCAATGCTTTGAAAGCTTCATTAATTGCATAACGGTCTTGTGCGAAAACAGAACCAGTCAATGAATAAGGAGAAGACGAATCAACTACTTTCAAAGTTTCTGCCCAGTCTTTATCTTCGTAAACAAAAACAGATAAAATTGGTCCGAAGATTTCTTCAACCATACTTTCGTATTGAGGATTTGTGGTTTCAATTACTGTTGGGTATACAAACCAACCTTTAGAGTCATCGGTTTTTCCGCCTATTACAACGTTTGCTTCGCTTGATGCATTGGCTCTGTCGATATATCCTTTACATTTTTCAAAAGAATTTTTATCAATAACCGCATTTACAAAGTTGGATGGATCTTCCGGAGAACCGATTTTTATTGAATTAATCTGAGTTTCCATTACTTTTTTCACCTCAGCCCAAAGAGATTTAGGGATATACGCTCTTGAAGCAGCTGAACATTTCTGCCCCTGATATTCAAAAGAACCTCTTACCAAACCGGTTGCAACTGCCTCTACATTTGCAGAAGGGTGAGCGATCACGAAGTCTTTTCCACCCGTTTCTCCAACGATTCTAGGGTACGTTCTGTAATTATGAATATTATCACCGATCATTTTCCACATTCCCTGGAAAACTTTAGTAGATCCTGTAAAGTGAAGACCTGCAAAATCTCTGTGTGCCAATACTTTTTCAGCAGTTTCTTTTCCATCTGTAAAAATCATGTTGATAACTCCTTTTGGAAGACCAGCTTCTATAAGAACGTCCATGATTACTTTTGCAGAATAAATTTGCTTGTCAGATGGCTTCCAAACCACCACATTTCCAAGCATTGCCATACATGCCGGCAAGTTTCCTGAAATTGCTGTAAAGTTGAATGGTGTTACTGCAAAAACAAATCCTTCTAAAGGTCTGTATTCAACTCTGTTCCAGATTCCTGTGTCAGAAATCGGCTGTTCAGAATACATTTCCGTCATAAATTCTACATTGAATCTTAAGAAATCAATGAACTCACAAGCAGCATCAATTTCAGCCTGATGAACATTTTTAGACTGTCCGATCATCGTCGCTGCGTTGATAACATCTCTGTAAGGTCCCGCCAGAAGATCAGCAGCTTTTAAGAAAATAGCCGCACGGTGTTCCCAGCCAAGCTCGTTCCATTCTTTTTTTGCAGCCAATGCAGAATTAATTGCATCGTCTACGTGTTGCATTGTTCCTCTATGATAGAAACCGAAATCATGAGCATGATCCTGAGGCGACTGAAGCTGAACAGTATTACCTGTTTTTACTTCTTTACCATCAATTATCATTGGAATTTCTATCTTTTCAGCCCACATTTTTTTGTATTGAGCGATAAGGCTTTTTACTTCCGGAGTTCCCGGTGCATAAGAATTTACCGGTTCATTTACTGCAAATGGTACTTGCGAAATTGCTTTAGACATATTATTAAGTTGTATTATTTTTTAATTTGCTAATGATACAAATTTACAACATTTAATTCTGACAAAAAATCGATAGAGACTATTTCAATTTTATTGTTATAATAATGATATATTTGATTTGTTATTAAACATTTATAAAATGAAAAAAATAATCTTTATTCTTTTATGCTTTTCGCAAACTGTCTTTGCACAGCATAAGAAAAAAATTGTGAAAATTCCTGTAAAGCAACCAATAGAAGAATATAAAACTCCTGATGATCAATTGCTGAATGGTACTTTGAAAGATTCAAAGTGGTATTTTGACATGAAAAATTATAGAGAAGGCAAGCTGTATTTAGATAAAGACAATACGAAGCCTGATGTATTAAATTTTGTTGATAATAATAAATTCCAGATTAATATCAATCAGAAAAACTGTAAAAGTTTAATAAAAGGTACTTATGAGATCTTGAAAAATGATGGAAGTACAACTATGCCCATGGGGTATCATCCTTTTAAAATTACATCACCTGTACAAAAATGTGCTGCAGATTTATCTAATTTTCTGTCAGGAGCTGTTGATGTTTCTTTTGATGAAAACGCACAGATAATAGAGATGGTAGAAGGTGAAAATTTTCCACCAACTGTTCCTGGGCATTGAGGTTTTATATTAACCTTACATTTTTTCGGTTTCAAGAATTTTCAGTACTAATTTTTCTTCATGAGTTAGATCTGCTTCGCCGTCATTTTTTTCTATTTCTTCCAATTCATCAAGATATTTTTTGATGGTATTATTTTCGTAAAGATTAATGACTAAAGGATGAACGTAATATTTTCTGCAAACTGTACTTGTATTTCCAAGATGAGAAGCCACCATTTCCAAGGCTTCTTTTACTTTTTTCTTGTATTGAGAATTGTTTTCGGCGTAACCTATTTCTTTAAAAGCAATTAATGCATTCACGGTTCCCGACCATGTTCTGAAATCTTTTGCCGTAAAATTTTCACCGCTGATTTCTTTAATATAATCATTCACCATTCCAGAATCAATCGAGTGACGGTTTCCTTCATCATCGTAAAACTGAAAAAGTTCTTTCCCCGGAATTTCTTTGCATTTCTGAACCAATCTTGAAAGTCTTTTGCTCTTAAGATCAACATTATGCATAACTCCTTTTTTTCCTTTAAAATTAAAGGTAATTTTTTGCCCCTGAATTTTAACGTGCTTATCTTTTAAAGTCGTTAAACCAAAAGAGCCATATAGTTTCTCATAAATGCTATTTCCGATTCTGATATTAGTTCTCTGCATCAAACTTACAACAAGTGCCAGAATTTTTCTTTTCTCGAAATTTCTTAATGCTAAATCTTTTTCCAAATGCAGACGAATTTCAGGTAAAGCATACCCAAACTGTAGCATTCTGTAAAATTTTGTATGATTTCTCAATGCGCTCCAAAGCGGATGATATCGGTACTGTTTTCTTCTTCTAATATCAAATCCGGTTGCCTGAAGATGTCCGTTGTCTAATGTACAGATCCACACGTTTTCCCAAGCGGGAGGAATGACCAATCCATTGATTCTTTTAATTTCTTCCTTATCCTTAATTTTTTCTCCGTCTTTAAAATAGGAAAACTTTTTACCCTTTTTCTTACGGATAATTCCGGAAGTTTCTGCATCGGAAGTATATACGAGATGTACCGCCTTTGCAGATGCTACCGGATCTTTCATAATTTTAACAATTTTTGAAGGTTTCAGGTGTGAGATGATTTCTAAATCTGAATTGTCCATAAAATCTGGTTAAGAGTTCTTACCCCTTGAAAATAGCCATAAGATAACGGCTAATACGCCTACTACTAATATGATTCCCCACCACATTCCTGCTTTGAAAATTGTTTCTACTGCTTCACAACTAGTCAACAATAATAAACTGAATATTGTAAGACTGTATAAGGTTATTTTTTTCATAGTAAATATTTTTTGATGTTTATTATTTTAAATTCTGTGTCGGTCTGCTTTCCATTTGGTGATTGATTTTTTAATTTCATCTCCGGAAATGTTTTCTTTCAACGCTTTTTCCAGAATAATTTTAAATTCATCATCATACGCAAACCTCAAAGCTGCAATTTGGCTGAATGTTAATTTTGCTTCCGCCTCATCAGACCTGAGATTGAATATTTCAAAATATCTTTGTTTAAACTCCAATCTTACCATTCTGTTTTGAAGTCCGAGTGCATAATGTTGCCGAACCATAATTGCCAGATAAAAAATCAGAAAAATGATAACAGAAAACAAAATCCATAAAAGTTGGTTTTGTTCATCATTAAAAATTTTATAAATTCCAATCCCTTCTAAAATCAACAGTAATGGAAGAAAAATGAAATGATGAGGAGCATAAAATTTCCTGTGATTTTTATAATTCTGACTTTCCATTTATTGTACATTGCAATAATCTTTCCAAAATGTTAAATTTTAATAATAATTCAACTTTGTGGTATCTGAATGATGTTATATTTTCTATTAATTAACCCGTTGTGCATTTTGATGTACTTTCGTCACTTCGAGTAGATTTTTGAAAAAAATCGTATCGAGAAGTTTGTAATTTTGAAGACAAATCTATTCTCGATACATTTTTTCTCCACTTCATTACGAAAAAACACTCGAATTGACTTATCTAACGTTAAAATTTTTCAAAATGCACAATGCGTATTAATTATTAATAAAATGAATTCATGGGAAGATTAGGACTAAGAAAAATTTAAACCGATTCAAAATATTAAGTCTTAAAAATTCGTAACTTCCCGTCTTTAAAAATCATTAAAAAATGACTTCAAAGGAAAAAGTAGCTGCGCTTCGTGAAGAAATGCAGAAAAATAATGTTGATGCATTTATAGTATATTCTGCAGATCCGCACATGAGTGAATATCTGCCTCAGGAATGGCAGGAAAGAGCTTGGCTTTCGGGATTTTTAGGTTCTGCGGGTTTTGTGGTAGTCACAAAAGATAAAGCCGGACTTTGGACAGACGGACGGTATTTTACTCAGGCTCCTATCGAATTGGCAGGATCAGGAATCGATCTTTTCAAAGACGGAATGGAGGGAACTCCGGATTATATCGACTGGATTATCTCTGAAATTCCGGCAAACGGGAAAGTAGCGGTAAACGGTATTGCAACGTCTAATGCCAACTGGGAACTACTTTCTCAGAAATTAACTCCTAAAGACATAAGTTTAGTAGATCTTCCTCTTTTGAAGGAAATCTGGAAAGACAGAGGAACTCCATCAAAAAATCCAATATATGTACATCCGGTAGAAAGAGCGGGGAAATCTGTGATTGATAAAGTTGCTGCAATCCGTCAGAAAATGGAAGGACTGGAAGTAACGGTTCATATTATTTCAAGTCTGGATGATGTTGCATGGACACTGAATCTGAGAGGAAGCGATGTGGAGAGTAATCCTGTGTTTTTAGGATACATTATCATCACTAAAAATGATGCAATTCTGTTCACAGATCTTGAAAAAATGGAAGTTGAAGCTAGAAAGCAAATGGATGAAGCGTGGGTAAAAATGATGCCTTATGAAGAATTTTACAATCATTTGTCGACTTGCAAAAATGAAAGAATTTTAATTTCACCGAACAGTAACCAATCTATTTTTGAAACTTTAAAAGAGAATAACCAATTTTTAAAAGCGGCTGTTCCTGGTAATTTAATGAAAGCTCAGAAAAACGAAACTGAGTTGGAAGGCTTTAGAACAGTAATGGTGAGAGACGGTGTTGCGATGGTGAAATTCCTGTATTGGTTAACACACAATGCTGGAAAAGAAACCATGAACGAATATTCTATCGGTCAAAAATTAAAAGCTTTTCGTGCGGAAGGTGAAAATTTTGTAGGAGAAAGTTTCGGAAGCATCGTTGGATATAAAGATAATGGTGCGATCATGCATTATTCTGCAAAAAGCGAAGGAAGCAAAGAAGTTACTAACGACGCGAGTATTTTAGTTGATTCAGGAGGACAGTATCTTGAAGGAACGACCGATATTACGAGAACTTTGGCTTTGGGAGCGGTTTCGGATGATTTTAAAAGAAACTCTACTTTAGTTTTACAAGGTTTGATCCGTTTATCGATGGTGAAATTCCCAAAAGGGACGAGGGGTGTTCAGCTTGATGCTATTGCAAGATTGCCTTTGTGGATGGAGGGAAAAGACTATAACCACGGAACCGGGCATGGCGTGGGAAGTTTCATGAATGTTCATGAAGGTCCGCAAAATATCAGAAAAGATCTTAATCCGCAGGAATTATTGGTTGGAATGGTTTGTTCCAACGAGCCGGGTTATTATTTGGAAGGAGAATATGGAATCCGTCATGAAAATTTGATTGCAGTAAAGGAATCAGAAGAGACTATTCACGGTACTTTTTATGAGTTTGAAACATTAACTTTCTGTCCGTTCTTTAAGGATACCATTGTTAAAGAAATTCTTTCTGAAGTAGAAATCGATTGGTTGAACAGTTATCATAAAACGTGCGAAGAAAAAATTGCTCCGTTTTTGGAAGGAGAAGTTAAAGACTGGTTCCTGGAACTGGTGAGCCCGCTGTAAATCAATTTAAAAATCAATTAACTCAAGTTTGAGTTTCATATAAATGAAAGCCTTGTAAGTCTCATTACAAGGCTTTTCTTATTGTACAACCGTATTTTTACGGAGAAAATTGTAGGGTTTCTCCTGAAATTTTTAAAAGCGATTGAATCTATCTTTGTATCAACAACAAATAACACTAATCACTTTCTTTATATACTTAGTAAATTCAAAGCAGTAAATCATCTCATTTCTTGAGGTGATTTTTTTATTCAAAATATCGACTGCGAAGAGCAGGAAACAGCTCCTCAAAAAATGAATCATTACTCATGGTTTATGATAAAATTTGTTTTGAAAAATAATGAGAATAGACAGTGTATATGATAGTTTGTGATTAAAAAACGTAAATTTGCAACATGAATAATGATACCATTTGTGCGCTGGCTACTGCCAATGGAGTGGGAGCTTTGGGGATTATCCGAGTTTCCGGAAACGATGCTCTACCAGTAGTTCAGAAGAGTTTTCCGACAAAAAATCTGGAAAAACAGAAATCTCATACAATTCATTACGGATATTTTGTGGATGGAGAAGAGGCAATTGATGAGGTGATGCTTTCTATTTTTCTTGCTCCAAAAAGTTTTACAACCGAAAATTCTGTGGAAATTGCATTTCACGGTTCACCACACATTGGAAAACGTATTCTCGAAACCCTTATTAAAAACGGAGCGAGAATGGCAAAAGCCGGAGAATTTACGCTTCGTGCTTTTATTAATGGAAGAATCGATCTTTCTCAGGCAGAGGCAATTGCGGATGTTATTGCGTCTGAAAATGAAGCTTCCAGAAAAGTTGCCATCAATCAACTGAAAGGCGGAATTACCAATGAAATATCATTTTTAAGAACTGATTTGCTGAATTTTGTTTCATTAATTGAGCTGGAACTGGACTTCGCAGAAGAAGATGTAGAATTTGCGGATAGATCAGCTCTAAATCAATTGTTGAATAAAATTGAAACCAAATTAAATTCTTTGATTGAAAGTTTCCAATACGGAAATGCTATTAAAAACGGAACCGCCGTTGCCATCATTGGAAAACCAAATGCCGGAAAATCAACCCTTTTGAATGCTTTATTAAAAGAAGAAAGAGCAATTGTAAGCAGCATTGCCGGAACGACGAGGGATACGATTGAAGAGGTTTTGCATATTAAAGGTCATGCCTTCCGTTTAATTGATACAGCAGGTTTGCGTGAAACGGTCGACGAAATTGAAGCTATTGGAGTAAGAAAAGCGAAAGAAAAAGTTGAGAATGCTAACATTCTCGTTTACCTGGCAGATTCTGCAACTGAGGATTTTTCTGAAGATATTGAAATGATCAAGTCTTTGTTGAGGAATGATTTAAAATTAATTATCTGTGCTACAAAAATCGACGAAGTTGTACCCACTCAATATGAAAAAGTAGAAGATGTTTTCAGAGCTGAAATTGCTCATGAATTTGATTTTATTAAAATTTCTGCTGTCGAAAATCAAAATATTCAGGATCTTAAAAACGAATTGTCCTCTTATGTCGAACAGTTAAAATCAGCTGAGAATAATGTTATCATCACAAATCAACGTCACTTCGAAGCTTTACACAAGTCTTTAGACGCAATTCATAAAGTGAAAGAAGCAATTACAGTTCAGATTTCTACTGAATTATTAGCTTATGAGTTGAGAAATGCTTTAGAACATCTTGGTGAGATTTCTGGTGAAGTAACAAATGATGAAGTTTTGGGGAATATTTTTTCTAAGTTTTGTATCGGAAAGTAATCAGCACAAAACAAATCAGTAATAAACTATAAAAGATATTAAAAGCCTTTTTTTATACCTTGATATTAATAAATATTTTGTGTTGTTTGGTTCAGATTTCAAAACTGTAAATTTCTTCGAAAGTAAATTTTAAGATTCTAATGACATCTTCTAAATTGCACTAATTGTAAGACCTATAATATCTACAGCACTCCAAAAATTTTCTTCTTATAATCAATGATAACGGTATTATTAAGGAAAAAAACATTACCTGTAAGACCCCAAATTTTAGCAAATTTATAAAAATCCTGAAAGGTCTCCTTTTCATCATAGTAGACCAGCGAACCGTTTAAAACCTTATTGCCAAATTTTATAGGCTTTTTAGTCTTCACTCCATAGTATGTAAGCATTTTACCCCAACTAGATACGCTTAAAGAATCAACTATTTTAGGGGTAGATGCTTCAAGCGCGTCTTTTTTAGTGGCTGTCAATGTAAAAAGACTTGAACCGGTGTCGAACATAACATCTTGGCTTTTACCATTGATATTGAGTGGGATTTTTGGTCTTCCGTCATCGCTCTTAAATGGTTGAAAAGTTGCCGATTCATATTGTTTTGGCAAAACTTCGCAGACCCCAATTCTTTTGTTTGGATAATCAATAATAAGGATTTTATTTTGGAACATATCGGGCCCGAGTGTCCCAATATGTTTTTCAGTATCGACTAGCATCGATTCTTTGCTTATGGTGCTACCGTAATTTTTATAGTAACCTACATCAACCCCCTTAAAAGAAGTAGTACCCATTTTTAGTGTTGTATTGACAAACATAGGATTGTTTACACCTTGAATTAGAAACGTTTTGGAGGTGTCAATTTTGCTTTTCAGGTCAGGATATGCATCTAAATAAGGCTGGATTGAATTTCCGTAAATGACAGTTCGAACAGCACCTAAATCAAACTGCATATTAAAGCTGGCAGGAATATTGTCTATTTTTAAAGGAATAACTATTGCAGACTTTTCAAAATATTTTCCAGAAATTGTATCCCCAGTCCATTTAAATGGAATCCATTCTATATCTTGGGCATTAACTGTGATCATAGAGACAAACACACAGAACGAAATAAATGTTCTAAGTAGCATAATTTAATTTTAATTCTGCAAAATACTCATTTTATGAAAAATATTTATATTAAATTTTTTTATAATAGTTTACTTTACTTAATGATTTCATATAAACGTTATTAAATTTGATAATGGAGCTATATTGAATAGATTAATCATAATCCCAGCTCTATCAAACTGAACTTAAAGATCATGTTAGACTGTCAAATCTTTTGCAGGGGAAGGAGATAAAATTACAAATTGTTATATATTTTATCTTCCAGTTTTGGTGAATCAGAGGGTGATAACAATCGGCATTTTTTTAATATTAATAAGAGAAATTAATCAGTACAAAACAAACTAAAAACCTGTTTAAACTCTTTTCTAAAAAAGTTTAAACGGGTTTAATATTAACTTCAATTAGTTTAGCTCAATCACAGAGGGAATAAAAACACTTTATTCCTACTTTCATTATTATTTTATGATACCAACTGATCTTCACCGGAATTTTGTTTTAATGCAAGAGCAATTCTCTTACCAGCAGTATCGCAGAAATCAAGTCCGGAATAATCGGGGTTTAGACCTGCAATGAAGGGAACGGACATGATAAATAGGCTGTCTGTTGCTTCACCGTAATAATCCAACGCCTGGAAATTGTCATTGATATTGAGACCATTTACTCTCAGATAAAAATAATCGGGTTCCAATTTCAGAATATTGTCATTACCTTTTTTTAGGGCAACTTCTGCTTCATTTTTATCTCTAAATTTTAAGTAACCTGAACTTATGCTTCCTGCTGAACGAAGACCTTCAAAAGGAATCTCATTAAATTGAATGGGCTGCTGACCGATGGCATCGATATATAATTTAAAGTATTCAGATTTTTTGTTTCCGCTGGTGTCGGTGTAATGATAGGTAATGCCTTGTTTTTCATCTGGTTGGATATAGCTTTGCTCATCCACACTGGTGAGTGTTATTATTCCCGCATTGTATAATGCAATAATTTCCTTGTAAGAAGATTGCGGAAGAGAGGCAATAATAACTGAAATAAGCGGAAGGAGTGTTTTTCGCATTCTCAGCATATCTTCTGCTGAAAAATGTTTTGCGGGATAATTAATGGCATAGCTGAAAGCTGAAAGTGTTTCTTTCCATGCAATTGTTTGGTGTCTTTCTATGGATTTCTTAGCTTCATAATATTCTGCTTTAAATAATTCGAAGCTGTCTAATTCATTCCTTATACTCAACATTTTTTCTACAAACTGCTCAATAGTGAGATCTTTTATTTCATGATAAAATTTCTCGTTTTTTTTCTGAAGCGGTTTTTTAAAGTTACGTTCGAAGATGTAATCGAGATCTACAAAACCACCATTATTTTGTTTGTATTCAAAAATTTCTTCTTGTGACATGATCCATCCTTCCGAATAGGGACTTCCCTCAGAGTGAAATCTTAAAGCAGGTAAATAACTGTTCTTTGAAAAAAGAGTCATTGAAAAATTTTCACTCGTGTCTTTCAAGGTATAGATCAGTTCATTGTTTTTTTCTGTAAAACTTCCGTTGAGTCTTGCCAGCGTTTTTACGGCATCAATGGCCGTCAATGAAGTTCCACGAATGGCAACCGGATAATTTGTCGAATGTGTGAACTTCGAAGGTGGATAGGGTGAATCATACCAGCCTTTTACTTTTTCCTCATGATTTTTTGGCCAGTGATGTCCTGTGCAGATAATGGTTTTTGAGCACTTTATTTCCTCTCCGCTCTCTGTAATGATGACGAAAATATCGTCTTTCTTTCGAATATCCGTCACAGCAGTTTCTTTATACACTTTTACAGTAATACCAAGCTTTATTGCCTGATTCAGTAAAATATTGAATTGTTCTTCAAGATAATTTCCCAGAAGAAGTCTTGGCATGACTTTAAAAGCATTAATGTTTCCTTGATACATAAAATGTGTTTCATCCTCATCAGGTTTACGTTGTAAATATGATAAAAAAGTTTCTGGTAACTCAGGAAGTTCGTTGGCAGAGACGTTGGCTACATGTTCAATATTAGCCCCTCTTTCACTGTAAGGCATTCCTGCTCCAAGTCTGTTGCTTTTTTCGAATATAAAAAGTTTATCAGGAAATACCTGCTCGGAGATCAAATGTTTAATTAGGAACAAAGCAGCCGGTCCTCCTCCGATAATAGCGATGCTGTCGATTTTTTTCATGTAATGAATATTTTGTGATGTGAAACTAAATCAAATGCCTATTTTGTTCATCTCATTTAGTCTACCTCACAATTTGCAATAAGTATGCCTGTTTACTGAAAAAAAAATTACATCTTCAAAAACACTCTAAAGATATTAATTAGCTTATAACAGAAAGTTCTTCAACCAGTAATTTTACTTGGAGAGGTCTTTTTTTCTTGTCAACATCAAGTCCGTTATATAATCCTGTTTTTACGATAACCATCTTCTTTTCAGGAATAATTATGATAAACTGTCCCAGAAACCCGTAGAAGAAGCGGTATTTTATTTCGCTTTCGTCATCAGCCCATACGGTGAAACAGAAGGCATCATTTGCCTTTGTTGGAGTAAGCATTCTTTTACAATAGCTTTCATTGATGAGCTGTTTACCTTCCCAGTAGCCATTCTGTAAGATGAGCTGTCCTATTTTTGCAAAATCTCTGGGGGTTGCGTGAATACAGCAAAAAGCTTTTTCCATTCCTTTTTCGTCGGTACTCCATTTAGCAGGATGCTCCATTCCAAGATGCTTCCAGATTTTATCGGATAGGTAAGTGGCAAGATGTGTACGGATTGTTTTTTTTAAAGCCAACCCCAAAAGCTGTGCGGCGGCACTTTGGTATTCATATTTTTCTCCTGGCATTTCTTTAAAATCAACCTCGGCAAGTTGTGCGGTAAGATCGTCTGTGAAGTATTGTTTAGAGTTTTCCTCAAAAGGATGACGGTATTCTTCATTCCAATCCAATCCTGCCTGCATCGTCATTAAATGTCGAAAGGTAAGATGTTTTCCATAACGATTCTCAGAGTATTCGGGAAGTACAGTTGATATGAGTTGGTCTTCAGAACTTAAATAACCGTCGTCGATAGCGCAACCTACAAGCATTGACAGGATACCTTTTGCCATGGAAAATGAATTCGTAAGAGAAGAAGAAGTATGGTTTTTCCAATATTGTTCATGTAATAGCTTCCCATCACGAATAATAAGCAGAGAAGATGTTCTGGTTTTTTTTAGGTCTTTGATAATTGTTTCTGATAGGGTATTCCTATTATAAGCAATGTCTTTTTCCCAGAGTTTGGGTTTAAAATTAGAAACTAAACGGGATGGAAATTTTTCTTCATCATCAGTAGAAGGGGTTGCAGGACCTTTTTTTAAATTGAGGGCTGCCGCTTTAAAAATATATCCGTATCCTGAAAGATAAATAGCAGCAACTATTGCTGATGTTCCTACTGTAAATGCCGTTAATATCTTTTTCATATGATGTTATGATTGCCAATCTTTGATTAATATATAAAACTAAATAAAAATTTCAACTCTTTTGTATGATGTCAACACCTAAAAAGCGTTAATCAAATTTTAAAATTAACATATTAATAGCAACCGATATTCACCATCATTTTCTCTTGGTGCCCGATGAACACAAGGTAAAACTTTCTGTGTAGGATGATCGACCGCCAGACGCCAAAGATGACCTAATCCTAAGTTAACAGGTTTTGCATTGGGTTTGGGTTGGTAATGTAAATCGAAAAAATATTCTTTTAAAAATCCTTCAAATTCTATTTCAGGACCGTCATGTAATGCCCTCAGCTTTTCCCTGATTTCAGGAATCAAAATTTTTTGTGTGACCTGGTCATTGGGGAGAATATCACTTGCAGCACCATGATAAGTACATAAAAAAGTATCCGTTCCAACGGGGGAACGATCCACATGGTATGAATAAACATCGGTAGAAATGAAATCAAACTCATTGTCTCGGTCGTAATTTTTGAGTAAATTAAGGGAAGGTAAAGCCCCAAAATCAGTTAGTAACTGTAAATCATTTAAGATAATTTCCCGTGCCATATTACCTTTTTCTGATAGTTTCAGAACTAAAAGATCTTCAATCAAAACTTCTGTAATATTCTCTTTTAATTGAAGTTGTGATACAATTTCTTCAAAATCCCCAGCCAAATTTCTCTCCCAGCATATGGTGTTCTTTGTGCTTTGAAAAGCAGTATTAATAAGCTCATAAAAGCTAGAAACTACTTCAATTTGATTGCTTTCAGAAAATTTACCAGTCATATTTACAAATGCCAGATTAGTGATTTGTTGCAAAAATAATGAACAAATATCATTCTTTTAATTTATTAAAACTTTTATTTCAGCATTGTTGTGATTGTTGCCTGATAATCTATTGCAAAAATCACATTAGAAAAAATCTAATGTGATAGTCATCATCATAAATTTGTGTCTTAGGATCTTTTGCCTGATAAACGATCTACAAAGTCAAACTCTGCAGGTCAAATTAAATAAACTACTAACTAATTAATATTTTAAATTTTTTTGAAACTCTAAATAATTTTGAATGAAAATAAAGATCATTACAAATTGGAAGAGATAATTTTTAAGTATTTGAAAGTACATTATTGGTGCTAATTCCAACCTGGGAAAATGGTTGTTAGTAACATCCTGTTATGGTTAAGAGAAATAATTTGTTTTTCATGGTTTTTATTAGTTAAATAGTATTCATTTTCTTGTTTCAAATATATTCGATTTATTATTGATTGAAAGAATAAAGTTTGTAATATTAATATTACAAAGCTGTAGTATTTTAATTACAATGAAAGATTTTGCTAAAAATTTGTTAAAAAAATTAATAAGCGTTTTGTGAATTATGTAATATGTTATTTTTTTATTATCAATAATTTAATGAAATTAATCTTTGTTTTTATTATTTCTAATGATTTTATGCATTTAACATAATGTATAATAGATAATTTAAAATAAATATTTATTAAAATGTAATAGGAATTTGACATCTCTATAGAATAAATTCTACAAACTTGTAATATATTTGCTACAATAAAAACTAACAATCGAGATTAATGAGGTTATTTTCCGTCCTTTTTATGCTCTGTTCACTAATGTTCCATGCGCAACATTACACCTCTCAGCGATATGGGATGAATGAAGGTTTACCTCAAAATAGCATTAAAGACATCATCAAAGATAAGTACGGCTTTTTATGGATGACGACAGATAATGGTATTTTAAGGTATGATGGAAAAAATTTTTTATTATTTAATGATTTTAAAGTAAAGAATGTAAGTTTTAAAGATTTTTTACGTAATGAGAATAATGATTTTATTTCATTTAATAATAATGATGAAAATAGTGTTCTAATTGTAGGTCGCAATGTAAAAGTTTTACCTTCTGAAGGTGCATTCAAAAATTATACAATATTTAATAAGAATGTTTATAAAAGATTCTATAAAAACAGTTTCGATTATTATTTCTCTCCAGAAGTTTATGGCTATTTCATAGAAACCAATTCAGGAATATATTTTTTTGGAGATAAAAAAATTATTTATAAGGATAAAAAGGGATTTGAAAAAATAATAACTTCAAATTTTAAGGTAAAAAACCTGAGAAATGTTTTTGAACATGATGGTATTATTTATATAGCTGATATTCAAAATAAAAGAATAATAGCTCTCAACAAGGGATTGAAATCTTATCTGAATGATACATCTTTATATAATGATCCTAAATCTAGGATATATTGGCATCAAGGAAACAAACAGGTTTTTGTAATCAATAATGGGAGTATTTATATAAGTAAAGTAGTAAATGGCATTCCTACACTTACTTTTCTTATAGAATATAAAGAAATTGAAAAAGAATTTTTGTACTGTATATTCTATGATGAAGAAAACCAGAAGCTGTATTTCGGAAATGTAGTAAAAGGCTTGAATGTTATTAACCTCTCCAACTTTTATATTCCTCAAAAAAACATTCCTTATATGGGAGAGGTTACGTATGAAGCTATGCCATTTAGCGAAAATTCAGTGATTACAAAGTTTGGTTTTGAATATTCCAGAGATAAAGTAAAGAAAAATTTTCCCACAAGTGTTAGGAACGACCGACGGTTTTTACTATACGATAATTCAGATAATATACTCTATACAGAATTCAATAAAGTACAGCGAAAATTAAAATCTTCACAATATAAAAAAAATGAGTCTGTAGAATTTCATCAAAAACAGGTTCAAAATATATTTAAAACAGATAAAAATTTTATTGTAGGGGTAACCGATCTTAATTTCAAAAATTATTTTCTGTATGTATTTTCTGATGATCGATTTAAAAAAGCTGAAAATATTTTTAAGTTTAGCAACAGTATTAATTTCGTTAAACAATACACAGACGATCTTCTGTATGTAGGAACCAGCGAAGGGATATATCTTTTGTCTTTATCTAAGAAAAAAGTAATAAAACATTTTGCAAAAGATTTAATTATTAAAGAAATTCAGAAGTTAGATGATGGAACATTTTGGTTCACCACCTATAATAATGGTATTTACTTTCTTAAAAATACGGAAATTATTAAAATGCCATATGATAAAACAGGGGAAATTGCTAATGCTCATCATATGTTGGAAGATTCTGGCGGTTCTCTGTGGATTTCATCTAACAACGGACTTTTCAAAGTTTCTAAAAAAATGCTTTTGAATTATGTTAAAGACAGAAATTCTAAAGTTACTTATTACCGATATACAACAGACGACGGTTTTCTGAATAATGAATTTAACGGAAGTGCCAATCCTTCGGGAAATATTCTTGAAAACGGAGATTTTGTATTTCCATCTATGGAAGGTTTTGTATTTTTCAAGCCAAAAGAAATTAAAACCCATTATCCAAAGCCGAACCAGATATTTATTGAAAGGGCCAAAAATGTTAAAAATACTATTAGTTTTAAAGATACCCTTCGATTAAGAAGTGATTATAAAGATGTGGAGATTTACTTTGATATTCCTTACTACCACAATATTGAAAATATTTATGTCGGGACTAAGCTTGAAAATGGAGAAAACAGCAAATGGGAAGATGCTAAAAGCGACCGAAAATATATATTAAGCCATGTTTCTCCCGGTAATTATACGCTTACTGTAAGATTTTTAATTTCCGAAAACGGAGATTTTGCCTATAAAAAGATTTTTATTGAAATTGAACCTTTCTTTTATGAGACGATGTGGTTTAAAACTTTGGGAGTTCTTTTAGTAATTATGTTGATCCTCCTTGTCATTCAGATGCGGACTAATTTTCTTAAAAGAACAGTTAAAACATTAAAAACAAATCTCAACAGCAGAAACCAACAATTGAAAGAAACTGCTGATAATCTTGAGATGGCAAAAAATAAATTCAAAAACGAATCTGAATATCAGCAGAAAATGATGGAAAGCATCAGTCATGATATTACAACTCCTGTAAAATTTATTACCCTATTATCTCAGAAACTTACGGAAGTAGAAGATCCGCTGTCTCAGAAGAAATATTTCGACGGACTCTATAAAGCATCCGAACAGTTATATAAATTCACTTTAGGTCTGAAAGGGTATAGCGAATTGTACAAAGAAGAGAAGATTGTAGAGGAAGAAGAGTATTATTTGCACGAAATTATAGAAACTAAAAGGCTTCTTTTTGAGCCGATAGCGACAAATAATGATACCACAATAAAAAATCTTTGTGACCCTGAATTAAAAATAAAAGCTAATAAAAAAATACTTTCAACAATTTTACATAATCTTATCGACAATGCGGTGAAATATACCCACTCAGGAGAAATCCTGATAAAAGTCGATGAAGAAAATGATAAAATAGAAATTGGTATTTTTGATACCGGAAAAGGAATGTCTCAAAGACAGCTTGACTATTATTCTGAGGTTTGTGAAAAAATAGAAACTGAAAATTTTGTATTTAAAAATTATGGTTTGGGATTACACATGGTGATCCAACTGAGCCAAAAAATTAATGCAAAAATCAGTTTTCAGGTTCATAAACCTACAGGAACAATTGTAAAAATTTTCTTAAAAACCACAAATAATGAATAAAAAAATTTTAATTGCCGATGATCATTTTGTAGTGAGATTCGGAACTGCAATCGTTTTAGAAAACCATTTTAAAAACATTGTAATCGATTACGCTGAAAGCTATGATGAAGTAGAATCTAAACTTAAATCTGAAAAATTCGACCTTATCATTCTTGATATCGATATGGAAGGAAGCCTTTTCAAATATATGGTTAAAGAACTGAAAAAAATTCAACGGGATCTAATGATTTTGGTGTTTTCTTCTTCAGACGAATCTGAGGCCGTCGATTATATTCGTGAGGGAGCAGAAGGGTATCTGAATAAATTGGGGAGTGAAAAAAATATCATTAAAGCCGTAAAAGCTATTTTTGAAGACGGATATTATTATTCTCCCAAGTTGGCTTATGAGCTTGCCAGCAGCTCTTCTAAAAAACAAGTAAGAGATATTTTATCGGAAAGAGAATTTCAGGTTTTTAAACTTTTATCGGAAGGCAATGGAAATCTTGAAATTGCCAACATTCTGAATATTCACATAGCAACTGCCAGCACGTATAAAAGAAGAATTTTTACAAAGCTGAATGTATCTAATCTCGTTGATCTTCTGAAAGATTACCGTAATTAGAATCTTTAATGATGTATAAATACCAGATCTGCAAACCTGATTGCTAAATATAAAGATACTTACAAAAAGTAAATATCTTCAGTTTAAAAATGTTCTAAATCTATTTTTAGAATAGTTATGGTATTGACTTTTTATTAATTTTTAAAATGATCTGTCAGGTAACTACTCCTGACAGATCCAGGGATGAATAAAAACAATTATTAACTAAGTGTCTGTATGTTTTGCGACCTCAGTGTTTTAAAACTTTAATGCAAAAGTATACAACTTGATTTGTTTTTCTACTGTAAAACCTGTCATATAAATATTATAGAGTTGTAATATTTATATGACAGGTTTTTATTACAAAGTAATTATAAATAGAATATTTTTGAAATCGCTTTTTTAAATTTTTGATAATATCATTACGGGATTTCGATGTTGATTATTTATCTGTTCTTTAAATAATTAATGATACCCATCACATCATCCTTACCAAATCCTTCGTTATGAGCTTCCTGATAGGTTTCAATTAATATTTGCGATAAAGGAAAATCTGCACCTGCATTTTTAGCTAATAAAATATCTTTCAGCATAAGATCTAGTGCGAATGCCGGTTTGTAATTATCTTCAGTTAAGAGTGGTGTTTTTACTTTTGTGGCGCCGCTTCCGCTTGCACTTTCATTGATGATTTCAAGCATATCTTTACGATCTATTCCCAGTTTGTCGGAAAGTAAAATCGTTTCTGCCAACCCCTGATAAATGATGGAAATGAAATAATTAACCGACAGTTTAGCTGCAATTCCTTTTCCGTTTTCGCCCAGATGTTTAATCTGTTTTCCTAATTTTTCAAGATAGGGAAGTGCTCTCTTCAGATCATTTTCTTCTGCTCCTGCCATAATAATCAAAGTTCCGTCGGCAGCGGGTTTTGTACTTCCTGCAACAGGGGCGTCAATAAAAGAAGCTTCTTTTATCTTAACAGCATTGGCAATTTTAGCACTTTGTTCGGGAGAGATAGTGCTCATATCGACGAATAGTTTTTCGGCGATATTTAGAGTAAAAACTTCTTCATAGACGGATTTAACAGCATCATCGTTTGTAAGCATTGTGAAAATAATATCACTGTTTTCCACCAATTCTGAAACATTATCGTAAACTGTTGATTTTTCTTTAAAATCTTCCGCTTTATCAATACTTCGGTTGTAAACGGATAGTTGAAATCCTGCTTTTTCGAGATTCTTTGCCATCGGATGTCCCATATTTCCGAGACCAATAAATCCTATTTTTTCTTCGTTCATTTTTTTATTGATTGTAATTAAAAATGATTAACCAATTCGTTAATGGCTTCAATTTCTTCTGTTGAAAGATTGATGTCAATTGCTTTTGCATTCTGAACCGCCTGTTCTGAATTTCTGGCTCCGGCTAAGGCAATAGTAATTCCAGGTCTTTCGATTGTCCATCGTAAAACCAATTGTCCCAGAGTTGCATTGTGTTTCTCTGCAATCGGTTTGATTTTGTTTAAAAGTGTATTTGTTCTTTCAATGAATTCAGGCTGAAAATGTTTGTGACTTGCTCTGTGATCACCATCCTGAAATTTATAGTCAGAAGTAATCTTTCCAGTTAATAAACCTCTTTCCAAAGGGCTATATGCTAAAATAGATTTGTGATTTTCAATGCAGTAAGGAACCGTTTTTTCTTCAATTCCACGGTTTACCATACTGAACGGAATCTGATTAGAAACTAATTTGATTGTTTTATCGGCTTCTGCCATTTGCTCGGCATCATAATTACAAACTCCTGCAAAACGAACTTTTCCCTGTTCGATTAACCTTGAAACGGCTTCAAAAGTTTCATCAATCGGAGTAGCAAGATCCGGCCAGTGAATTTGGTACAAATCAATATAATCTGTTCCTAATCTTTTCAAACTTTGCTCACATTCGTAAATAATGCTGTCTTTACCAGCGTATTTATAAACATCAATATCTTCTCCATCATTATTTTTGCTGTGCATGGCGAGATTTCCTTTAGCGAGATCCCATCGCATTCCAAATTTTGTCAAAATCTGAACTTTATTCCGTGAAATTCCTTTAATTGCCTCACCTACAATTTCTTCACTTGTTCCCTGTCCGTAAATAGGAGCGGTGTCAATAGAAGTTACCCCGACATCGTAAGATGCTTTTATGGCTTCAATAGCGTCATTTCTGTCTGTACTTCCCCACATCCAGCCACCGGCTGCCCATGCTCCAAATGTAATTGCCGAAACCTCTAATTCACTGTTTCCTAATTTTCTATATTCCATAATTTATTTTGTAAATGTTTTTTTATTTCAGTATTGAGTACTATTTTCTGAAATTACTTCGTTTCTTTTCGACCTATTTTACATCAAAAATTTAACCAGATATTGTTTTATTACATATAAAAAACAGTTAATTTAAAGTAAAATATTAGTTTATGCATTTATCCTAAAATCACAAAATCTGCGCACTTTCCTTAATACTGTTCATTACAAAAATACTCTTGGTCTGCCCAATACCTTCGATTTCGGATAATTTGTTGATGAAAAACTCATGGAATTCATCCATATTGGGAGCAAGAATTTTCAGCATAAAATCAAAATCTCCGCTTATGTTGTAGAATTCTACGACTTCTTTTAATTTACTGACTTCTTCAATGAATTTTCCGGCAGTTTTTTTATTGTGAACATTCAGAGCGATCATACAGATTACCATCATGCCTTTATTCACCTTTTTACGGTCGACAACGGTTGTGTATTCTTTAATAATTCCCAATTTCTCCATACGCTTTATTCGTTCGTGTGTAGGTGTTGCGCTCAGATTGATTCTCGTTGCAATATCACGTATGCTCAACTTAGAATCTTTCTGAAGTAAACGTAAAATAGAAAGATCTTTTTCGTCGGGAATGTAATTTTCTGTTGCCATTTGTTCTGTTTGTGAGGGTTTAATTTTAAATAGAAGAATAAATGTTCTTTATTTTATTAATTAATATAAATATTGTTCCAAATTTAATGAGTAATTTTCACAAATGTTCTATAAATTTTAATTTTGCAGTGTAATTAAAATTTATGGATAAGAGAAATTTGATATTAATTGTAGCATCGGTGGGAACATTTGTAGAGGCTTTGGATATTGCCATCATTAATCTGACGATTCCTTCTATTCAAAAGCAATTTACTATTGGAGCCGAAACAGTTCAGTGGTTACAGACATTATATGTGTTGTTTTTCGGAGGTTTTCTTATTATTGGCGGAAAACTTTCAGATCAGATCGGACGCAAAAAAATGTTCCTTTTAGGTTCACTTATTTTTATGTTGACTTCCTTGGGCGCTGGGTTGGCGACAACTTTCGAATCTTTAGCTGTATTCCGTGCTTTGCAGGGATTAGGAGCTGCATTTATTATGCCTTCTGCGATGTCGATTGTTACCCATACTTTTCAAAAAGATCAGGAGAGAAACCGTGCAATCGGGATTTTCAGTTCATTTGCAGCGATTGGTTCAGGAAGCGGACTTTCATTAGGTGGAATTATTAGTACCTATCTTAGCTGGCATTGGGTTTTCCTGATAAATGTTCCTATTCTTTTAGTAACACTCATTGTTGCCTATCAATATTTACCAAAAGATGAAATCTCTGAAAAATCGCCAAAAACCGACATCACATCAGGAATTTTATTGGTATTAGGATTATTAAGTTTAACCTACGGAACGCACGAATTAATTCATATCAAAGAGCAAACCTTCATGGTAGTCGCATCATTCATTTTGGCTGTTTTACTTTTAACATCAGTATTTTACAGATTAAAATCAATGTCAAAACCTTTGATTGATTTACAATTATTTCAACATCGGTCATTAGTGATTTCCAGCTTTGCTTTTGTAGCGTTGGGTGCATTTTTTATCGGATTTTTATTCTTAATTTCTTTAATGCTACAGAAAGATATGGGACAATCGGCGGCTTCAGCGGGATTATTATTGGTTCCGTTCAGCATAATGTCTGCCTTGGTGGCGAAATTTGTTTTACCTCATATTTCTAAAAGGCTAAATTCTGCTCAGATGGGTATTTTTGGCTGGATTTTTATGTTGTCGGGAGCTGTTTCGCTATTAATTTCAGTGTATATCGGGCATCCTTTAACCTTAGTTTTAATTGGATCGGCTTGTATTTCTGGAATTGGGATGACGTTTTGTTTTACCGCATTATCTGTTTTGGGAATTCGGGATGCTAAAGCTTCTGATTACGGTGTCGCTTCAAGTCTTGGGTCTACAAGTTACTTTTTAGGAGCCGGAATTGGATTGTCTTTTATGACTTTAATGAGCCAGATTTTCCCGTCAGAATTTGCAGTTGGAAATTTAAGTTTAATCATTTTAATAGGATACGCCGTATTTGCATTAGCCATGTTATTATGGTTTATCATTAAAAATTTAAAGTCAAAACAGGCAGAAATAATTGTTTCATAATATTGAAGAAATTCATATAAATCAATATTTAAAGGAATCGACATCTAATTTGTCGATTCTTTTTTTATTCATACTCCCAAAAGATTGATGAAAAGCATAATGGATACGATAAAGAATTAATTATTGAGATTTAAACGAGCAAGAAATAATAAAATTAATTTTGCGAAATCTATAAAGTAAAATAAAACCTTTTACGTCTAAGGATGTAACAGGTTTTTTTTAGCACAAAATATTATGGAGAATACAGACATTAAAGATGGCATTATCCTTATTCCCGATTTCAGCGGGTTTACGGAATTTGTATTCAATACTAAACTTTATACAGGAGAATATATTGTAAGACAACTACTTTCTACACTTATTGATTTGAATGATGAGTATTTTGAGATCTCAGAAATAGAAGGCGATGCCATTTTATTTTACCGATATGATGAGAAACCATCGTACCAAAAAATATCAAAAATGATGAGGAATATGCAGAGTGCGTTCACCCGTAAAGTTAAAGAATTGAGCACATCATTAAGCACAGCGATCGATTTATCATTAAAATTTATCGTTCATTATGGTAAATTTTCGCAATACAAGATCGGAAATTTCAAGAAATTATATGGAAAAACAATTGTGGAAGCGCATCAGATGTTGAAAAACGGACTTGCAGAAAATCCGTCATACGTTTTGTTCAGCAATTCTTTTCTGGAAAACAGTCGGAACGATGAGAATGATTTTAATTCAGAGAAAAAACATCATCCGGAAGTTGGAGTGATTCATTATTTCGAGACTTAAATTTATATTTTTTTTGAAGCTTTTCCCCGCTTTCCACTATATCTTTTGTTCCGCTTCGCTACACAAAAGGATGTCGTTGCAATCGTGGCTAGGGCTTAGGTCATTGCGAGGAACGAAGTGGCGAAGCAATCTCAATCATTTATATTTCCAAACAATTTGTCATCCGGTAGAGATCTCAGTTCAAATATTTTTTACTTGGAAATAAATCTTTACAAGTATTATTTTTCGACATATATTTACACTTATTTAAATTTTAAAAATAACCATGAAAAAAGTAACATTCAATTTAATTGTTGGTGTCGGATTAGTTTTAGGAACGGCTGCCTTATTTGGACAAAAATCTTTTATTACAATTACTCCAATTTCTTTAACGGAAACAAATGTGGGAACCGGTGTGGAAGGTACTTGGAAAATCCATAAGATAGATGGTAATGTTGTAGATAATGATTTAACAAAAACATTTGTTCCTGGCGGTGTATTAATTAGTAAGCAAGGACGTTCTACGAAAAAAACGAAATGGAAAATGGAAAGTGGAAAACTTTGCGTAAATGAAGTGGAAGATGATTTTCAATGTTGTCCGTATAAAGTCACAAAAACAACTTTAACGTATACTATTTTAGGTTCAGAATTGAGCTTTATCCGTAAAAAATAAGTTTAGTTTGATAAGCTTCGAAAATAAAAATGCCCGAATAAAATTCGGGCATTTCGTTTTAGAAATATAAGTAAGATTACTTCAAAGTAAACTTCACTTTTGTTTTAATGGCATCAGAAGAATTTCCGATTTGTGCTTCAAAATCTCCTGATTCGGCTACCCAGTCATGCTTCTGAGCATCGAAATAACTTAAAGCTGACTTATCAACTGTGAAAGTCACTTCTTTTTCCTCACCAGGATTTAAAAATACTTTTTCAAAACCTTTCAATTCTTTCGTAGGTCTTTCCACAGAAGATTTTAAATCAGAAATATAAAGCTGAGCAACTTCTGCACCTGCTTTTTTACCTGTATTTTTTACAGAAACAGTAAAGGTAATTTTATCGTCCTGAGACATTGTTGTTTTATCCGCCTTAGCTTTTCCGAATTCAAAAGTCGTATAGCTCAACCCATGTCCGAAACTGAATAACGGCTTAATTTTTTTAGTGTCATGCCATCTGTATCCCACAAAAATTCCTTCGTTATAGGTAATATTGATCGGGTTTTTCTGATCTTTTCCTTTTCCTGCTGCCAGTTCGTCTTTTTGTCCGGGATATTCTCCCAATTGATGGGCAGCATTATCTTCCAGTTTCACGGGGAAAGTGAACGGCAATTTTCCTGATGGATTTGCGTCTCCTGCTAGAATAGAAGCGATAGAATTTCCAGCTTCCGAACCTAAATACCAAGATTGTAAAACCGTTGGAACTTCTTTAATCCAAGGCATTGCTACTGCATTCCCTGATACCAAAACAACCGCAAGATTTTTATTCACTTTTGCCAACGCAACAATCACTTGATCCTGATTGTAAGGCAATCCGTAGCTTTTTCTATCGTTTCCTTCACTATCTTGGAAATCAGATTTGTTTAAACCTCCAACGAAAATGATATAATCAGATTTTTTTGCCAATTCCACGGCTTCATTCAATAATTCTTCTGCAGAACGGGTTTCTTTCAGATCTTGTCCAGATTGTACCCCGTTATATTCTCCACCAATGTCTCCTACATAACCTCTTGCATATTGTACATCAGACTGTTTACCGAATCTTGCTTTAATTCCGTCTAAAGGAAGCGTTTCGTATTTTACTTTTAATGAAGAAGAACCACCACCAACAGTCATGATTTTGATGGCGTTTTCACCGATTACAGCGATTTTCTTAGCTTTGTTAATGTCGATCGGAAGTACATTTCCTTGGTTTTTCAACAAAACGATTGCTTCTTCACCAATTTCTTTAGCCACAGCTTTATGCTCTTCAGAGGCAATGTTTCCGAAAGGCTTATTTCTGTTCATCGTTGTTTTATAAGCTAGATTTAAAAGCCTTGAAACTTTATCATCGAGCTCTTTTGTCCCCACTTTTCCAGATTTAATTAAATCTAAATAAGGTTTTGCCAAATAATAATTGTCATATGCATTCTTTGTTCCTGCCGAAAGTCCGTTGGTCCAGCTTCCGAATTCAAGATCCAACCCGTTGTGGATAGCCTGTTCGGTATTATTTACCGCACCCCAGTCGGAAACGACAACACCTTTGTATTTCCATTCGCCTTTCAAAATATCATTCAAGAGATATTGATTCTGACTTGCATACTGACCTTTGTACATATCGTAAGCTCCCATAATCGTCCATGAATCTGCTTCGGTTACGGCAGCTTTGAACGGCGGAAGATAAATTTCATACAACGTTCTGTCATCTACTTTTACATTGCTTGTATGACGAAACATTTCCTGATTATTTAAGGCAAAATGTTTTACTGAAGTTGCCACACCGTTTGATTGAACGCCTTTGATGTAAGGAACGACCATTTTCGATGTTAAATAAGGATCTTCACCCATGTATTCGAAGTTTCTTCCGTTGAGTGGGGTTCTGTAGATATTCACTCCAGGTCCCAAAAGGATATCTTTTTTTCTGTAACGAGCTTCTTCACCAAGCGCTTTTCCGTAATTCCATGACATTTTTTTGTTCCAGGTTGCGGAAAGAGCTGTTAATGCAGGATAAGCAATAATGGAGTCGTTTGTCCAACCTGCCTGATCCCATTCGTCCCATTTTACTTCCGAACGAACGCCGTGAGGACCATCTGTCGTCCAGAATTCAGGAATTCCCAATCTTGGAACGCCCGGCGAACTGAATTTTGACTGTGCATGAAGCATCGCCACCTTTTCTTCCAGCGTCATTCTTGAAAGTGCATCTTTCACACGCTGTTCCACAGGTTTTGATTCATCTAAATAAACGGGTAGAGTAGTATTTTGAGCCATATACGAAGCAGAAATAAGAGTAAATAAACTTACAATGGCGGTTTTCTTAAACATAAAAAGCCTTTTTATTGATTGGTAACAAAAATAGCAAAAATATTTATTATCTCAAATTGAGAAAATGTAAAATTTAAATAAATGGTTAATTATAACCAGCTTTTTTATAGTAAGTAAAAAAATAAAAAAGACACCATTTCAAAAAAATGAAAGGATGTCTAAATATATAATAATAGAATTTTTATAACTACCCCGTCTTTTTGCTTTCGCAAAAATCCACCCCTTCACGGAAGGGGAATTTTCAGACGTATTTAGGAATTAACTATGGACAATTCACTCATTCATCCAATCATTTCCAGCCTTTCACAGCGCCACCTTTGAAAATTTCTTCGGCTTTTTTCACAACTTCATCAGATTGATAAGCTTTTAAAAAGTTCTTTACTTTTTCATCATTTTTATTATCCTCTCTTGAAACCACTACATTCACATAAGGCGAATCTTTATCTTCTTTGAAAATCCCCTGTTTTTCAGCATCCAATCCGGCTTGTGCCGCAAAATTATTATTGATGATGGCAATTACCACTTCTTTATCATCCAATACTCTTGGCAATTGTGGAGCTTCGATTTCAAGGATTTTTAACTGTTTCGGATTATCAGCAATGTCGGTCACTTTGGGTAATAATCCGATGCCGTCCTTTAATTTTAATAAACCATTTTTCTGTAAAAGTAATAAGGAACGACCACCATTTGTCGGATCATTTGGGATAACAATTGTGCTTCCGTTTTGAAGTTCACTGATATTCTTAATCTTTTTTGAATATGCGACAATCGGATAGACAAAAGTATTTCCGACAACCGCGAGTTTGTAACCTCTCTGTTTCGACTGCTCATTCAAATAAGGAACGTGCTGAAAAGCATTGGCATCAATATCTCCGTTATTCAAAGCCTCGTTTGGAACGACATAATCATTGAAAGAAACCAGTTCTACATCAAGATTATATTTTTCTTTCGCTACTTTTTTGGCTGTTTCTGCAATTTCTTGTTCCGGACCGGAAGTGATGCCAACTTTAATATAGTTCGGATCTTCTTTTTTCGACGAATTACAAGCGGTGAATACTAATAAACCAGCCGTTAACAAACCTAAAATCTTTATTTTTTTCATTGTAAATTATTTTCTTTTAAAAGGGCGAAAAAGCAAAAAGGTTACATTCTAAAGTTCTTTAATAAATAAAATATGGCATACACCTTTTTGCTATTTTTTCGCCGAATCGATGGCTGAAAATTTTCATACCACCACACTATTTCACATTCACATTATAATTATATTTTAAAGCACTACACGCTAAAACTCTCTTATTGTTCAATAGTAGAAATTAGCGATGATCAAATCTCTTTGCCAATCTGTCTCCAGAAAACTGAATGATAAAAACGATCGCAACTAACAATCCTAACACCAGATTCATAATCACCGCATCATAACCGATATAGCCGTATTGATACCCAATTTGTCCCAATCCACCGGCTCCGACAGCGCCACCCATTGCAGAATATCCAACTAATGTGATCAAGGTAATTGTTGCATTATTAATTAATGAAGGAAGTGCTTCGGGTAATAAAACTTTTCTGATAATCTGAAACGGACTTGCTCCCAATGCTCTTGCAGTTTCAATCAGTCCGTAAGGAACTTCCAGTAAACTGTTTTCGACTAATCTTGCGATAAAAGGTGCCGCACCGATGCTTAACGGAACTAAAGCTGCATTCATTCCGATCGATGTTCCGACCAGACTTCTTGTAAAAGGAATCATCCAGACAATTAAAATAATAAAAGGAATGGAACGAAAAATATTAACCAAAACAGATAAAATCCTGTTATATATTATATTTTCCAAAAGCTGACCTTTTCTTGTAAAAAACAATAAAATTCCGACAGGCAAACCCAAAACAAATCCAAAAAATCCTGACACGAATGTCATGTAAACTGTTTCCCAAATCCCCTTCGACAAAAGAGAAATTACCGTATCACTAAGCATATCCTCTTACTGTATTTTGAATTTTATTCTGATTAAAATAATAGATAGCCTGCTGGTTTTCCTCCTCTTCACCCTGAAGCTGCAAAAGTAATTTTCCAAAATTGGAATCTCCAAGATATTCAACATCGGCTTTTAAAAGTTTGTAAGGAATTTTATATTTATCATAAACTATTGAAAGTAATTCTTCAACAGAAATATGTTCATCGATTTCAACTTCAACCAATGGAAATAATCCATCTTGTGGTTCTTTTTGTAGTTTTTTATTCAGTTCCTGTGGTATAGTCATAACACCAGATTTTAAAAATTGTTTGATAATAGGATTCTCTTTGTTGGAGACAATCTCGCTTAAAGTTCCTTTAATTAATAGTTTTCCCTTGTCGATCACCGCAACGTGGTTGCAGACTGTTTTGATGACTTCCATTTCGTGGGTAATCAGCAAAATGGTAATTCCCAATCTTTGGTTTATATCTTTCAATAACTGTAAAATCGATTGAGTGGTTGCCGGATCGAGCGCACTTGTCGCTTCATCACAAAGCAGGAGATAAGGATCACTTGCCAAAGCTCTTGCAATTGCAACCCTTTGTTTTTGTCCGCCCGAAAGGCTTTTAGGATAATCATTAGCTTTTTCTTCCAGCCCTACTATTTTCAATAATTCATTAACCTTTTTATTGATTTCGGTTTTGTTTATGTTGTCCAATTCCAATGGAAGCGCAATATTTTCAAAAACCGTTCTTGAAGAAAGAAGATTGAAATGCTGGAAAATCATTCCGATTTTTTTTCTTTCGCTGGCTAATTGTTTGGAATTTAATTTCGTAAAATCTTTTCCGTTAATAATAATTTCACCGTTGTCAGGTTTTTCAAGAAGATTCACCGTTCGGATCAAAGTACTTTTCCCTGCTCCTGAAAATCCGATAATTCCGACAATATCACCTTTTTCGATATTCAGACTTACATCGTCAAGTGCTTTGAAAGACTGTTTTTTCTGATGAAAGGTTTTTGAAATATTCTTTATTTCTATCATTATTTTGAAATTCTGTTAATAAAAAAGACTCTACCGAGTGGTAAAGCCTTTATAAATATGTCATAATAAAAGTAAGGTCAACCACAGCAGGAACTAAATACAGGCATACAGCAATACATCATCATGGTATTGATGGTATGTTTTCTTGTAGAGTTGTATGTAAATTCTGTTTTCATTTTATTTTATGTCCTGAATACGTTTGCAAATATAAAGCATAAATTTTTATTAGTCCACTAAAAAAGTAGACTTTTTATGTATTGTTTTTAAAATGGGTGTTTAAGTGTTTGATTTTTATATGATTAATTTAAAAAAAATATCGTAGAAAATAAAAACAATTAATTGTCATTCTGAAGAAAAAAGAATCAATTATTCCAACAAATAGATATTTATTTTCAATCACAAACATTTTATAAGAAGCTATTTCTTGTTTTCTGCACTCACTGTTTCTTGATTTTTGGCTGCGGCGGCAAAGCCGCCGCAGCCAAAAATCAAGAAATGAGCTCAAACAAAGCTGGAATCGAGATTAGGATTACAGTGGGTTTTACAAAATTTTACCTTAAGGTTATTTTTAATGCGAAAACATCATTTATTAAACTAGTTAAATGTACAGGATTCTCAATCGCCATACATTTGTCATATCAAAATTAAACAAACAGACAAAATGGAAAATAGAATATTAGGACTGCACCATATCACAGCGATTGCAGACAACGCAAAAAGAAATTTAGATTTTTATACTCAGGTTTTAGGCGTAAGATTAGTAAAGAAAACCGTGAACTTTGATGATCCGGGAACGTATCACTTTTATTTCGGAAACGAAGAAGGAACACCGGGAACGATCTTAACTTTCTTTCCTTGGGAAGGCATTGGTAAAGGTACAAACGGTTCAGGTTTGGCAACACACATCGGATATTCCGTTCCGAAAGGAAGCTTGGAATTCTGGAAAAACAGATTGAAAAATTTTAGTGTAAATGTTGAAGAAAGCGAAATTTTTGGTGAAAAATTAATTTCATTCAATGATCCTGATGGTTTACAGTTACAGTTTATTGAATCATCAACGCCGGACGACAGAAAAGTTTGGACAACAGATGATATTAAAGATGAAAATGCTTTGAAAGGTTTCCACAATATTACGTTAACGTTGAAGAAAGCAGATCCGACAATTAAAGTTTTAACTGATATTTTCGGTTATGATTTGCAAAAACATGAAGGCGAAAGATACCGTTTTGCAACCGATGCGATTGAAACAGCAAATCTTGTTGATATTATTGAAAACGATAAAATCGTAGCGGGAAGAAACGCAGCAGGAACCAATCACCACGTAGCATTCAGGGTAAAAGATGACAACGTTTTAATGGAATTCCGTGAAAAAGTAATGTCTGCAGGATTAAGTATCACTCCGAAAATTGACAGAGATTATTTCTACTCATTGTATTTCCGTGAACCGGGCGGCGTTTTATTTGAAATTGCTACCGATAATCCAGGATTTACAGTCGATGAGCCTTTGAACGAATTGGGAACTAATTTAAAACTTCCAAAACAACACGAAGGATTACGTGAGAAAATCGAAGAAGTATTACCGAAATTATCATAGGGTATTACTCAATTTTCAGAAAGTTCATAAATTTAAATAATCAATTAAAAATCAAAACAATGGAAACTACAAAAGTAATTTTAGGAAACGCAAGAGGAGAAATTCAACTTTTCTCAGACGATAAAAAAGCAGGAAAAATGGATATTTCTGTCATTAAAGACAAATTAACCGTCTACCATACCGAAGTTGATGAAGAATATGCAGGAAAAGGTTTTGCTAAAATATTACTTGAAAAACTGGTTTCTTATGCAAGAGAAAACGATTTGAAAATTGTACCGTTGTGTCCTTATGTTCACGCACAATTCAAACGTAATCCGGAAGAATATAAGGATGTTTGGTTTAAAGAAGAAGCTTAATTAGCTGAAAACTAAATACCAAAAACTATCAACAATTAACCCAATACCAACAACCAAAAATGTCATTAATAACAGGACTTCACCACGTAACCGCCATCACGGGCGATGCACAGGAAAACATAGACTTTTACACAGGAGTTTTAGGGCTTCGATTGGTAAAGAAAACCGTCAATTTTGATTATTCAGATGTATATCACTTTTATTTCGGGGATGAATTTGGAACTCCGGGAACCATTATGACGACTTTCCCGTATGGAAAAGGTCTGGTAAATGGACGACATGGAAAAGGTATGCTGAATACAACCGCTTTTTCAGTATCTATGGATGCACTGGATTACTGGACGAACCGTTTGGAGCAGTTTAATATTCCTTTCAAGCAACCTCAGCAAAGATTTTCGGGTGAAGCTTTTATTTATCTGGAAGATTTTGATGGATTGGGATTAGAGTTGGTTTTTAATGATAAAGACGATAGAAAAGGGTATTACAACGGATTTATTCCAAAAGATTATGCCATCAAAGGAATTCATCATGTTGAAATCTGGCTGGATGCTTATGAAAGAACAGCTGCTTTGTTGACGACTCAGATGGATCACAAATTAATTGCCGAAAGTTCCGACAGAATTAGACTTGGTGTAGAAGATGCTCCGGGAAAATATGTCGATTTGCTGTGTACACCAAATGCCTTAAAAGGATTGGCAGGAAGAGGAACAGTTCACCACGTCGCTTTTGCAACACCAAATGCCGAAACTCAGCTTGAAATGATTGAAAAACTCAACAAATTCGGCTTGGAACATACTGAAGTGAAAGACAGGAAATATTTCACTTCCGTATATTTCAAAGAACCGGGTGGTGTTTTGTTTGAAATTGCAACTTCAGGTCCGGGGTTCGATATCGATGAGGAATTGGCATCTTTAGGCGAAAGTTTAAGTTTACCATCACAATTTGAAGAAAAGAGAGAACATTTGGATGAAGTTCTTTCAGAAATTAACTATCCAACAGAAAAATACAGATAAATAATGAGTCATATTTTAGATATAAAAACAGGAGGAAAATCAGTGAATGAAGCCGAAAAAGCATTAATCATGATTCACGGGCGTGGCGGAAGTGCGCAGGATATTTTGAGCTTATCACAACATTTAAATGTAGAAGATTATGCTTTGTTGGCTCCACAAGCGACCAACGGAACCTGGTATCCTGTCTCTTTCATTGCTCCGGTTGAGCAAAACGAACCGTGGTTATCGTCCGCCATTGAAACAATTGGTAAAACTGTTCAAACTGCTTTAGATGCAGGAATTAAAGTAGAAAATATTTACTTTTTCGGATTTTCGCAGGGCGCTTGTCTCACCTTGGAATTTTTAGCCCGAAATGCTCAGAAGTTCGGTGGTGCAGCAGCAATTATCGGCGGAGTAATCGGTGAAAAAATAAATCGTGAAAATTATAAAGGCGATTTTGTCCAAACTCCAATTTTTTTAGGAACAAGCAATCCGGATTTTCATGTTCCGGTAGAGAGAGTGTACGCAACGGCAAATATTTTAAAGGAAATGAATGCTGATGTTACCGAAAAAGTATATCCGAATTTCGGACATTCCATTAATCAGCAAGAAATTGAACTTGCGAATTCGATTGTTTTTAAGTAATAATTTATAGCCACGAATCCATTAATAATTTATTTTTGAATTCGTGGCAAAAAATAAAAGTATAATGAAAATCACAAAAATATTCAGCGACGAAAAAGGCGAATCTCATTTCGAAGATGTAGAAATTCCTTTGATAGACCAAGGTGAAATAGGATTTCTGTCAGAGGACATTAACGTCAGAAAATTACAGTTCAGGAAGGTTTCTGCGGATTACGATTACGATTTTCATCACGCACCACAAAAACAATATATTGTATTATTGGATGGCGGTGTCGAGATCGAAACTTCATTAGGAGAAATCCGACAGTTTCAAGCTGGAGAAATTCTTTTAGTCGAAGATACTTCAGGAAAAGGTCACAAAACCAAAAATCTTGAAAAGAGAGAACGTACTTCAATTTTCATTCATTTATATAGTAAAGAATTAATCGACATAGGAAGCTGAAGCGTTAAGAAAATCAATTTTGTGAACGTTAAAAAAAAATTACTGTTTGAAGCGCAAGACAAATTTAGAATCGAAGAACTCATTACAAATTTGCGCAAGTTTTAGAATTTTTAGAGAATAAAATTTATTTTTAGCATTCAGATTCCAAGTCTTGACTTTTTGTTTCTTTTGTGTCAAGACAAAAGAAAAATATAAACTATGCACGAACAACTACTTTTAATATTAGGATTATTACTCATCGTCATGATGTTGGTCATGCTGGCGCAACGCATTAAAATCGCTTACCCCATATTTTTGGTATTGGCGGGATTGGGAATCAGTTTAATTCCGGGAGTTCCCGTTTTAAAGCTCGATCCTGAAATTATATTTTTAATTTTTTTGCCACCATTATTGTACGATGCCGCTTGGTACACCTCGTGGAATGCCTTTTGGAAATGGAAAAGAACCATTGGATTAATGGCTTTCGGATTGGTATTTTTAACGTCTATTGTCGTGGCATTTGCCTCACAAGCTTTGATGCCGGGATTCACATTGGCAATGGGATTTTTGTTGGGAGGAATTGTTTCACCACCGGATGCTGTTGCAGCAACAACTGTTTTAAAGGGATTAAAAGTTCCAAAAAGAACCATTACCATGCTGGAAGGCGAGAGTTTAATTAACGATGCATCATCATTAATTGTTTTCAGATTTGCTCTGGCGGCTGTAATGACCGGAGTTTTCTCAATGCAGGAAGCAGCGGGGCAATTTTTTCTGGTGGCAGGAATGGGAATTGTAGTAGGAATTGTTGGAGCTCATATTTTTTATCTTATACATAAATTTTTGCCCACCACACCGGCGATAGATGCAGCGTTAACCGTAATGACGCCCTATATTTTATTCTTAGTGGCAGAACATTTTCACTTTTCGGGGGTGATGGCAGTAGTCAGCGGTGGCTTATTTATGTCTTTTCGTTCGCATGAAATTTTCAAAACCGGAACAACGAGAGTGAACATGACGGGGGTATGGAACACATTAATTTTTGTGATGAACGCCTTAGTCTTCGTATTAATAGGACTTGCACTTCCGGATATTATCGACGGTTTGGGTGAAACATCATTAATTGATGGAATTAAATATGGCTTAATTATCAGTTTAATTATTATTCTTGTTCGTCTGTTGTGGATTTATCCGGTGGCGCATATTCCAAGATGGCTGAGTAAAAGAATACGCCAAGACCCAAGTCCGGGATGGAAAAACCCTTTAATTATCGGTTGGGCAGGAATGCGTGGCGTAGTTTCTCTGGCAACAGCACTTTCTATTCCGGTAATGATGAATGAGGAATCGGCTTTTCCGCACAGGAATTTAATTATTTTTATTACGTTTATTGTGATTTTTGTGACGTTGGTTTTTCAGGGGTTGACACTTCCTTTGATTATTAAATTAACTAAAATTGGAGAAATAGATAATATTTTACCGTCTCACGAACAGCAGGCAGGCATTCAGATCAGACTGGATAATCTGGCAATTAACAGATTGAATGAAAAATATACATCAGATTTACAAAGCAACAGTTTGGTTGAAAATTTGAAACATAGTATTGAAAATGATATTAAATTGAATAAAAGCCATTTAAGTTCTTTGGAAATGTGCTCCAACAGGCAGGATGACCTCAAAGAATATCATAAAATTATGCTTGATATTTTTGCAATGCAAAGGAAAGAATTGTTTACAATGAAAAGAGAAAAACACTTTTCAGACGATGAAATAAGGAAAGCAGAATCTCAATTAGACTTAAACGAACTAAAGATTACAGGCAACAAATATCTGTAATGTCAATAAAATCACAACTTAAAAATAAAACAAGATGAACACATTAAATTTCTTAGTCATAGGAAAAAATAAGGAAATATTAGACACGTTAAAAAGAATCATCGAAAACAACGAAGGCTGGAACGCCGAAATCCAAAATGATGAAAATGGCTGTTATGATTATATCAAAGAAAATCAGGTAGATATTGTACTGCTGAGTTCAGGATTGGAAGAACAGTTTGAAAAAGAAATTAAAGTTTTTTGCGAGAATTTAGATAAAGAAGTAAAGGTTATCGACCATTACGGAGGAGGAAGTGGATTATTAAAGAACGAAGTTTACGCACTTTTCCCTAATTTGCAGCCTTAAACTGCAATCTATGTCTGACAATATAATTGAAAATGTAACACGATTTATCAACCTCAGCGAAGAAGAAGAGAAATTTTTCACGGATTCTTTAACATTTCAGACCTTTCCCAAAAAAACGGTTCTGTTGAGAGAAGGTGAAATCTGCCAGTTTGAAGGCTATATCCAAAAAGGATGTGTAAGAGTATATTATCTCGATGATAACGGTTTTGAAGTCACGATCTTATTCGCTATCGAAGACTGGTGGATTAGTGATATTGCATCATTTCAGGATCAGAAACCGTCCCGATTGTATATCGAAACACTGGAAGATTCAGAAATTTATATGCTGAATCCTACCACAAAAGAAAAATTATTAACCGAAATTCCAAAATTCGAAAGAGTGTTCAGAATGCTGGTGCAAAGAAATCTTTCGACATTACAAAACCGTTTGGTCAACACCATTTCCAAAGCAGCATCCGACCGATATTTAGAATTTGTAAAAGTATATCCATCCATTCCGCAAAGAGTTCCGCAATATTACATTGCGTCTTATCTTGGTGTCTCCAAAGAATTCGTAAGCACGATCCGAAAACGCCTTGCTTCCAAAGAAAAATAAATTCCCAAAAAGAAAACATACACAAAATTCCCCTCCATCGGAGGGGTGGCGAAAATTCAAAGAATTTTTGTCGGGGTGGTTTATTAGCATTAAAAACTACCCCGTCTTTTTGTTTCACAAAAATCCACCCCTTCGGAGAAGGAGAACTTCTTCACATAACAAAGTAATCTCGGAAAATGAAGCGTTAATAAATATATTTTTAGCGGAAGTTTCCAAGTCTTGAATTTTTGGTCCTTTTGTTTCAAGACAAAAGGACTTAATTATTTTTAATCAAAAAAAGAATTTATTAAACTAGTTAAATGCACATCAATTCCAATCTTCCGAAATTTGTCCTATCAAAACGAATAAATAACAAATAGATATGGACAGAAAAGATTTTTTAAAGAAAGGATTATTGGGAACAGGAATGTTTGTGGCATCTGCTTCATTGGGCAATACCATGAAAAATGACATCGACGAAATCGAACCATTAGAACCCATCGGATACAATCATTTACCCAATACAGATTCAAAAATTAAAGACAATTCTGTGATTCATAAAGCAGATTCCAGAGGTAAGGCAGATCACGGCTGGTTGGTGAGCAATCATACCTTCAGTTTTGCCAACTATCACAATCCTGAAAGAATGCACTTTGGCATATTGAGAGTTTTAAACGACGATAAAGTAGAAGGTGGAAGAGGTTTCGGAACCCATCCGCACGACAATATGGAAATCATCAGTATTCCGTTGGAAGGAGATCTGGAGCACAAAGATAGCATGGGGAATTCTGCCATCATTAGAAGTGGAGATATTCAGGTGATGAGCGCCGGAACAGGAATTATGCACAGCGAATTCAACAAAAATCAGGATAGTTTAGCCAAATTTTTGCAAATCTGGGTGTATCCGAATAAAAGAAACGTTACGCCAAGATATGATCAGATCACGCTCGACAAAACAAAAAGTAAAAACAGATTTCAGCAGATCCTTTCCCCGAATGCCGACGATGAAGGCGTATGGATTCATCAGGACGCATGGTTTCACTTAGGTAATTTTGAAAATACTACAGAAACCAATTATCAGATTAAGAAAAAAGGAAACGGAGTCTATGCATTTATCTTGAAAGGAGGCGCAGAAATTGAAGGACAGCAATTAGAGACCAGAGACGGTTTCGGAGTTTGGGATATTGCAGATCTGAATATCAAAACAACGGCAGACAACACGGAAATTCTTCTCATGGAAGTTCCAATGACGATGTAATAAATTAAGTTAGTGAATGAAACTTGTTTCATTAATATTGTTGGTGAGCCCTCTTAAAAAAGAGGGCTTTTTCTTTACTGGCAAAAGAGCAAAGACTACTTACTGCCTTCCGATTTATTTTTCCAGAATTCTACCTGGTCTTTCAGTTCTTGAATGCGTTCTTCGTATTGCTCGATGAGTTTTTCTGAAGAATTATAATTATTGGTTTGATTTTGAATCATGTTATTGCTGGAATTTTCATTAGAAGTATTTTCCTTATTGATTTGTGTATATCCTTCTTCCGGTTTTAAAATGTCATCCATATTGACCTCCAAAGAAGTACAGATATTTTCAATATGGTTAATCCAAGAATTGGTTTCTCCGTTTTCTATCCTCTGATAGGTGGAGCGGGAGATATGCAGTTTTTCTGCAAGCTCTTCCTGAGAGAATCCTTTTTCTTCTCTGTACTTTCTTATTCTTTTCCCAATAGTTGAGTTCATAGTCTTATCAATTTGAACAGAGCAAATATAATTTTTTTCTAAAAATAAATGTGCATCAAAAATAGGGCATTGCAAACTAATTTATTTTTCACACTTTTGTTGAGTAATAAAAATCACTAAAAAGAATTTTTTTCACCTCCTTTCCAACCAAAACATAAAATAATGCATCTATAATAAAAAACAAGTATATTTAACCCATAAAACAACAAACGTACATGAGAAAAAAAATGATTCTCCGGCTATCGTTTCTGATAGTCTCCCTCACCTTATTATGGTCCTGCAGGAATGAAGACTTTTTACAATCTGATAAAAATCCGTTACGGAACAATCAGAATTTCTTTAAGCACACGAAAAACAACAATTCGAACGCACGAGCGGGAGTTGATTATGTTGACATTTTAGAAGCTTATAACAAAGAAAAAGATTTTCTTGTGCAGATGCCTGACCAACAGGGGATGCCAATCTGGGAAAAGATGAAAATTGTTGATGCCAAAGATGCTACAGGTCTTATCATTCCTCTTTCTTTTAATAGTGAAGAGCTGAGCTCATTACTTTTTGTAATTTTAGATTCTAAAAACGAAGTTAAAGGAACTAACAATATTACGAATACACGTCTGGAAGCAATTGTTTATAATGCTGATTATTCTAAGAGCTTGAGAGAAAAACTAATGAACAATTTTATAACGATGGATTATGAAGTTTTTGGAAATACACTGTTTGGAAACATTCCTGGAGATTTATATATAGGTCATAAGATTGAAGATTCGGACAGACTTGCCTACGGAGGGAATCGGGGTGACTATACCGGTACATTAGTACAGGATGAGAATAGTAAAATGATGGTTATAGATGCTACTACCTGTACTACTGTTTACCACTGTACGCATCATGGGGAAGGAAGTTGCGATCATTGCAGTGTATGTGAAACGACGACGTGTACAACTAACTCAATTCCGATATTTATTGATGAAGGCACTGATTTTCCTACCGGTAATGATACTCCCGGTACGGGAGGGGGTGGTACAGGTACGGGTACAGGAGAAGGCCCAACAAATCCGGGGCCGGGACAGCCTAAAGATCCCTGTGCTTCTGCCTCAGCTTTCTACAGACTGAATACAGGATGTTTGGGAACAGGAGGAGGAATAGATCTCCCACCTAATCCATGTAGAAAATTAAAAGATCTTTTAGATCCTACAAAAGCCAATTTAAAACCTCTTATTACAGGCGGAATGTATAGCTATATTAATAACAGCAGCATAGGAGAAACAGGCATCTATCTTCAAAAAGACAGTGCAGGGAACATTACTACGGAAATTGCTCCATTCACAGATAAAAAAGAAGTTCCTGTAAAGTCTAGTGCGTTATATTATTCTGCTGTCCATACACATCCTAATAATGCTTATCCTATGTTTTCCTGGACAGACATCTATAATCTTTATCAGTTGGAAGAAAATGCTACTTATTTTAACCATGGCGCAACTTTTCTGCTGGTATGTGAAGATGCAAACGGAGTTAAACAAACCTATGCCATTGCTTTTGAAAATTTAGGAACTATGATGGAAGATATTTTAAATAATCCTAAATACGCAGGATGTTCTATTGATGAAATTAGAGAAGATATGGATAAAAAATTAAAAATCGCATATGATGAAGAAATTGATAAAGATAACCCTAATTATGAAAGAGTTTTTCTCCAATTTAATTTCGGTACTAATATTGGTTTATACAAAGCTAATAGTGATTTAACCAATTGGAGTAAACTTTCTATTAATGAAGACTCCGATACGGCAATTGTAAATTCAGTTAATTGTAATTAAAAAATAAAAAATAATGAAAAATATCTTCTTGTTAATAATACTATTTTCAACCTTAATAAAATCACAAAGCGTAACTATTGATATCACTAAATCTGGATTGGGAGAGCCTGATGGGTATTATAGAAAAGATTTAAATAACTTATTAAACCCATTTGAAGGAACTTATATTTATACAAATGGTAATAAAATCTTTAAAATCTTATTAAAAAAAATGATAATGCAACCAGATGGGAACAACTATGAGGATATAATTATCGGTGAATATCAATATATTGAAAATGGTATAGAAAAGGTAAATACTCTTGCTAATATTAATATATTATATCCTAATCAATTTCTTAAACACTCTATTGCAGGAAATCGTATTATAACAAAAATAACCAGTAGATTATGGCCATGCCCACAATGTAGTTCCAACGAAAAAAGGATTGGGGTTTTAATAAGAGATAAAACCTCAGGTAGAAGTGCCGATTTTTTCATGAGAAGAACTGTTGTTAACGGACAAGAAGTAATGCAGGCGAACATCCAAGGCATTAGCAGCAAATCAATAAACGTAAATAATCCAGAACCTCCGCAACCTGATTTTGCTTTGCCAATAGGAGAGTTTACAATGATAAAACAATAACAAAATAAGGCGACAAATGAGTCGCTTTATTTTTTACAAACTGATGTTTTTAACCAATTGGAGCAAACTTTCTATTAATGAAGACTCTGATACAGCAATTGTAAACTCAACTAATTGTAATTAAAATCATAAATTATGAAAAACATCATTTTTTTTCTATTAATAATATCTATATCGTTAAAATCTCAAAGTGTTGTAATAGATATTGAAGAACCTGGCTTTGGAAAGCCAAATGGCTACTATCAACAAGATACAAATAATTTGTTAGATCCATTTCAAGGCATATATATATATATAT
>NZ_LMQN01000002.1 GCF_001425355.1 Chryseobacterium sp. Leaf405 | reverse complement strand
GAAATCAGTGAAGAAGTGTTGGTTGGTTTTGAATCCAACAATGCCGAAAAGCCTTTTGTGATGGGAACGCATTACAATGGAAAGGAAACGAGTGGGTATCATACGGAGGGAAATGACAAGAAGGTAATTCATACAAGATCGGGAACGAAGATAATTCTGGATGATGCGGAAGGTTCTGTTTTTATTGAAGACCCGAGCGGAAATACGTATCTGATGGATGGACAGGGGAATATTAATGTGAATGCGCCGAATGACATTACTTTTACTGCCGGACAGAATTTGAATATTAATGTAGGGCAGAATATGACAACAACTGTAGGAATGAATAAATCTGACAGCATCGGAATGAACAACACAGAAAGCGTGGGCATGATGAAAATGACTTCTGTTGTGGGTGATGCGAGTCTGTTTATCACAGGAAAACTGACGGAAGTGATTGAAGGGGATGTGCATAGTGAAACGAAACAAAATCGCAACGAAATATCTCATGAAGATATGGAATTAAGTTCTAATAAAAGTATTAACAAAAATGCACAATTAGAAGTGAAAAATAACAGTGGTGAAAAAAGTAAAAGTCATTAATTATGTCCAGAACACGAATTGTACAGGGAAAGTATATCAAGATTAGTCAAGGTGAACATAATATGTCTGCTGAAGGAAATATTGTTTCAAATGCTTTATTAGAAGTTAGAGAAAAAGGTAATGACAATGGTGTAATTCATGGAAATTTTGAAAGAAAAGGAAGTGATGTTAATGAGGATTTCGAAATTACATTTTCCTTACGAAAAGACAAAGAATATTCTACCGTTGTTCCTTTTGGAATATTAGATTTTAAAGGCAAATATGAAAATCCTCATTTTGTTTTCGATTACTCATTAACGCTGAGTAATGTAGATAGTTTAGAATTTAAGATTTTAACTGAAGATAGTACTGTTTTATACGCTGCCATGAATTTGCCTGAACTTGTAATTCCATCGAAAAAAATTCCTTTATTAGCAGAAAGCATTGTGAAAGGCACACCAATCCCAGATCCACTACAGCCCAAAAAAGTGCCGGATTTAGATCGTATTTTTAATCCTTATAATATACCTCCTACAGATTATACTAAAATAGGTAGTTATATGATTTTTTGGGATGGTTTTGATGAAAATGATATTTATGACAGCGCAAAGTTTGATAACAAAAGATTTAAAGCCCAGATAATAGCTAAAAAAAATGGCAAAGAAAAAATAAAGGAAGTTGAATTTTCCACCAAATATAGTGAAGTAGACTGGGTTGATGTAAAGATTGATAAAAAAAGCAAAAGAATAGACACTACCTTACGGGTAAATTTAAAAGATGGTGGTGAAGAAGGATTACAATGTACTACACATCTCGTGGGTGGTAGAGATGAAACCAAATGGGAAACTAAATGTCCGTGGGATAAAATATCTAAAGAAGCTTTAGCCTATTATAATATGCCACCAATCACTAAGAGGAAAAGAACATATAAGGAATTAGAGGATTTAACATTACTGGGAATTAATCAGTTTTGGTCTAGAAATTCTAAAAATATCGGAAAGGCAATAAATATTCTTTCCGATATGTATGAGGTATATGTTGATGCAAAAGTAAATAATGAAGGTTTAGCAGCACCAAAAATAATTTATCAAACCAACTGCGAAGAAGGAAGATCAAGAAATTTCGAAGCATCAAGAATACTATTTTTTTATGAAGGATATTTGTACAATGCCGATTGGAAAAGAAGCGACCCTAAGTCAAACTTTTATCATCTCAAAGGATGGTATTATAGAAGTGAAAACAAAGTTGAGAAAAAAAATGTTTTATCAAATTTATCTCCACTGCTTGAAGACTATAAGATGGTATCTGCCCATGAGATTGGACATGAAATATTACTAACGTATGGTGGTAGCATTTATTCTAAAAGTCATAAGAGTACGACTACTGGATTAAACTTAATTAGTCAAAACACTGATGAAGATGCGCCAGATATTCCTGAAACTGGAGAAATAGATTTAATGAAATATTACCAACGTTACTATGATATACCAAGAACAATAATATCTGAACTTGATCTCTTAAAAGTAATTTGGTTAACTAAAATTGAGATAAAATGAAAAAAATAATTTTAGCAGTTTTTATGATATTATTATTCAGCTGTAAAAAACATTATGTTTATTATCCTTCCATAAAAGGAACTGTTTATTCTAAAGAAGAAAACAAACCTTTGAAAAATGTTAAAATATATAAACCTAATGCATTATTAAATACACCAGATACAGCAATTAGCAATTATGAAGGTCAATTTTTTATAAAAGGAGAACGCTTTGAATATAATCCTTATAATTTAAGGGGAGAACGTAATTTTATAGTTAAACATATGGCTTATGTAAATCGTTTGAAAATAAAAGGATATAAGGAAAAGAACTTAGACATTAGATCTTTTAAAAATAAAAGTGGTGAGTATATCGATACTGTCAATTTTAATAATATTTATTTGGAGAAAGAATAGTGGATAATCATTTTAGCCCAAACTGAGGTTAAAATACAGTAATGGGTGGGGATATTCAAACGAAGCAAAAGAAGATTAAAATTTTAACAACAACACATGAATTAGGACATTCAATACTAAAGGCTTACAATGGCATTTTATACTCTTTTTCTCATAATGATTCATCTAAAATAAGTCAAGTTCCTAATGGAAAATATAGTTATAATACTGAAAAAAATTCTAAAGAAATTAATCTCATGCGTTATTTTAAAAATAATCCAAGTTAAGCTAAGTATGACTAGAATCTTATTGTAACCTCAACAAAAGATATATTTGGGTTAATTTGGTTAACAAAATTGAATATAAAATGAAAAACCTAATATTATTATTCCTGTCAACAATAATTATCAACAATTGTTCTGATATTAATTTTAATTCCTATGAAGGATTTATTTACAATAAAAATGCTCCGTATGTTCATTTAAAAATTTTTGAAAAGGATTTTAATTCAAATTTCACGTTTACTAATGATAAAGTTTTTTTTAAATTGAAAAAACGCAGTAATTCGATTTCAACATTTCTAATGATTCAAAAAAATAATAAAATAATTGATTCTATACAAGTAATTCGAACATCTGGTGGTGAAAAAATAAATTATTCATTTATTGAGGGAAGAAACGACACATTATTTATTGATTTAAAATAATACGTATTTTATGATCTCACTTTTTTCTCTAATATTCGATTATATGCTAAAAGGATAAGAATGGTAGGATGTTTTAGGAATGATTTGGTTAACTAAAATTCAAATTAAATAATAATGAAATATTTTTTTATAAATATAATGGCGGTTTCTTTTATTAATTCATGTACACCATCATCAAAATCATATGAAGGGTATATATATAATCACCAAAAAAAGCCTTTGGAAAATATAAAAGTTTGCGAGCAAAATAAAAATAATTGCACGTATACAAATGATAAAGGATTTTTTCAATTAAGAAAAGATAAAAACTCAATTGGTGACTTATTAGTTTTTAACAGAGAATCAACTATCGATACAATTAAAACAGTATGGAGCCAGCATGGTGAAAAAATAAATTTCTCATTTATTGAAGGAAAAAATGACACATTATTTATTGATTTTAAATAATATGGCTCTCATAATCTCACTCTTTAATCCTAAGACAACGAGTAAAAAATCCCCGCTATAAAACGGGGATTGAAAAAATTTATTTAGTAAACTTAAAATTAATGATTTTACTGAATCACGGTATTTCTCGTTTTCACCGTATGTGCCGAAAAATATCCCAGCGCCCCATTAGTGATATTACTTGGTGGATTCGTTGGAGTTACGCCACCGCCGGGACCGCCTCCTGAAAGCTGTAAAAGTGCAGAATAAAAAGTGTACACCTTGTCATCAATACATTGCATTTCAACATGAATTGTATCTCCTACAGCAACTTTAATATCATCTGCTTCTTCATCATCATTGGGTAAAATTAAAGGTCTTTGATTTGGCATTCCGTTATTTACATTATCAGAAAATTCTGAAAAGAATTTCTTAGGATTGTTATTTACGGTATATACAAAAAGATAGCGGTTTCCTAAAGGTGTGGGATCTGTAAAAACAGGTAAAAGTGTGTAACTTGTTTCTCCTCCAACCATGAAAGAATCCTGATCCAGTCCGTCGAATGAAACGGCTTCAGGCATTGTACTTTCAGCGGTGTATTGCTGTCCTTCAGCATTGATTTTCAAAGTATACGTTCTTCCCGATTGTCCCACAAAAGTTGAGGTTTGATACGTTCCGTTGCCGACATAACTTAACGTTTCGGTTTGTCCCGTATTATCGCTTAAAACAACCTGAGCATTTTCTATTGCAGGATATTGATTAGTTTGCGTAAAGGCAACAGATTTCGTAATTTTCACATAATAAGGTCCGGCTTGGTCGGTTATGTTTCCTTCAATGACAATTTTCCCGCTTTGATCCTCCAAATCAAGGTCGATTTCTTTTTCACAAGAAGTTACTAAAAAAATTGATAATATGATTAAAAATATATTTTTCATGAATTAAAATTTGAAATTATACGTGATGTTTGGTACCCAACGGAACAATGAAGTCTGCATCGCACGAGTCGTTCCCGGTTTGTCCGGATTGTCTTCAAAATTAATGGTATACGCATTTTCACGTCCGTATACATTGTAAATTCCAAACGACCAAGAACCTTTGAAGCGTTTATTGGAACCTACACTAGGCTCATACGTTGCACTCAGATCCATTCTGTGGTAAGCAGGCATTCTGTCTGCATTTCTATTGCTATACTGGAAAATCGTTTGCCCGTTCAGTTCATATTTTCCTGTTGGGAAAGTCACTGCATTTCCTGTGCTGTAAAGGAATAATCCTGAGAAAGACCACTTCGGATTCAGCTGATACGTTGCAACAATTGATAAATCATGCGTTTTGTCCTGTCTTGCATCATACCACTGATTATCATTAATTCCGTCGATTTTTCTTTCCGTTTTTGATAAAGTATAAGAAATCCAACCTGTTAATTTTCCACTTTTCTTTTTGGCAATCAATTCTAAACCGTAAGCTCTTCCCTTTCCGAATAATAATTCACTTTCAACGTCTGCTGCAGTGTCGAAACTGATTTGCGCTCCGTTTTTATAATCAATCTGATTCTGCATAGATTTGTAATAAACCTCAGCATTCAGTTCATAATTATTATTGTTAAAATTTCTGCTATAGCCTACACTTACCTGATCTGCAATTTCAGGTTTTACAGTATAACTGCTTCCAATCCATTGATCAGTAGGATTTCCGCTTCCGCTGTTGCTCAATAAATGGAGATTTTGCGTATTTCTGGAATATCCTCCTTTCACGCTGCTGACTTCATTAATTCTGTAATTAGCTGTAATCCTAGGCTCAAGATTGACATACGTTTTTCCGAATTTTCCTTTTTCTAAAAATTCAGAATCGGTAAGAACTCCATTTTGATAGGTATTAAAAGTATCACCTCCTAAAACACTGAACATCGAAAGTCTTGCTCCGTAATTGATGGTTAATTTTTCAGTCGCTTTAAAATCATCATTGATGTATAATGCATTTTCCCAGGAATATCTCGGATTTCTCGGAAAACTGCTCACACTCGTTCCTGAAGCGCTACTCGGCGTAATCGTATGATAAATTGATTGTAATCCAAACTTTACAGAATGTTTATTTCCGGCAAACCAGCTAAAATCCTGTTTTAAATTCCAGTCTTCTATTTTAGAATCAAGTCCGAAAGTATTATTGTTACTGCTTAAACTTACATTATAATTGTAATTGCTGTAAATAAAAGATGTATTTGAGAATAATTTACTACTGATAATACTGTTCCAGCGTAAAGTTGCCGTTGTATTTCCCCAATCTGTTGAAAAAGTATCGCCCAATCCCAACACATCTCGTCCGAAATATCCTGATAAATACAATCGGTTATTTTCATTGATCTGATAATTGGCTTTTAAATTTAAATCATAAAAATATAATTTACTGTCTTTGAAATCTTCTGTGCTTTTTAAAAATAAGTCAGCATAAGTTCTTCTTCCGGAAACAATAAATGATGATTTCTCCTTTTGAATAGGTCCTTCAACGCTCAATCTGCTGCTGATTAAACCAATTCCTCCGTTAACGTTATAATCTTTATTATTTCCATCCTTCATTTTAACATCCAAAACAGAAGAAAGTCGCCCTCCGTACTGAGCAGGGCTGTTTCCTTTAATAATACTTGCATCTTTTAAGGCATCACTGTTAAATGTACTGAAAAATCCAAGCAGATGTGAAGCATTGTAAACTGCCGCTTCATCCAATAAAATCAGGTTTTGATCGGTTGCGCCACCTCTCACGGAAAATCCGCTGCTACCTTCCCCGTTACTTTTGATTCCGGGTAAAAGCTGTATCGTTTTCATTACGTCTTTTTCTCCAAATAAAACAGGTAGCTTTTCGATATTTTTGATACTTAAAGTTTCCGTTCCCATTTGTGCGGAAGTCAGATTTTTATCCTTTTTAATGCCGGAAATTACGACTTCATCGATTTTCCCTGTTCTTTCTTCTCCCTCTCCTGAACTCAACTCAAGGTCTTGTTTTACATTATCTTCAACATTAATACTTTGTTGAAAATCTTTAAAACCGGGGTTGGAAATAATTAAATTATAAGTTCCTTTGGGAAGCGAAAGAGAATAAAAACCATATTCATTGGCAGCGACTGAAATGGTGGGATCTTCAGCCACTTTTACTGTTACTCCGATTAATAACTCTCCATTTTTTTTGTCTTTTACCGTGCCGCTTACCGAGTACTTTTGCTGTCCAAAAACAATGGTACTAAAACAAATTGCTGCTGCGGAAGTGGCAATTTTGAGAAAAGATGTTTGCATTCAGTTTATTATTTAATGTAGTAGAGCTTTTCGGAATAATTATGTTTTTGGTTGATTAGTCTATTGATCGGGGTTTTCGTTACGGTCAGACGTATGAAATTTATTTAATTGAAGACTTCCTGTCACTTGCTATACAGAACGCCAGTATTTTAAAAATATTTTGACAGAAAACTGTTTTAAAAATTATTTTTCAACATCGGCAATTAATAAAAAAAATAGGGACTGCTTTTTGGAAACAATCTCTATTTTTTTAAATGAAATTTTTAAAATTTATACAAATTCTTTTTTAGTCTGAGAAAGTATTGTCGGATCCTGTATTTCATGATCTTTTGCCAATAATAATACTTTCGATAAAACCTCAGCAGATTTCGGATCATCATCGGCAAAAGGTAAAAACAGTCGACCTCGGTGCTGTGAATGAACAGGGAGAATCGACAGATACTTACCTGGAACCTGATGTACAACTGCACTTCCCAAATGCACACTGTAGTCTGCCATTTGTCCTTTAATCAATACATGAGATCCTTCAATCGTTACGTTATCCATTTTAAACAATCTTGCTGTTTCTTTCATTAGTACCGCTCTCATTTCAATGGATGAATGGCTCGCTTCCGGATCTACTCCACCCACGTGAGCTACGGAAACTACCAGATCAATATCACGCATTACCTCAGAAAACAATCTCGGATTGATTTCTTCAAAAGGAATATTTTTATAATCTTTTAACGAATGGAATTCTATCGTCTCAAGTGTCGGACTTTCAACATCTGCGGGGGAAAACCAATCTGCGATAGCATATAATTTGACCTGAAAACCTTCTTTATGATACACTTTCTGCAATCCTTCTTCGTAATCTACTTTCCAGCCTCGGGTTTTCAGTAAAGCTAACGCCTGTTTTGGCTGAATCTGATGCCCGGCATAACGACGGGAAACCGATTTTTCCTGCAATTCATCCGGTGTAGGAACATAGAGTTCCCTGAAAATCTGTTTAAATGGCTGAATCAGTTTTTCTTTAAAACAATAATGCTGAAAATCACTCCAAACGGAATATTGATGCAAGTCTGCGCAATGTGCAATTCTCAGTGTACTTTCGTCATTTAATTCATGAATTTCTCCTTGGGCATCAACCAAGTTTCCATCATGGAAAAATCCTATTGTATTATCATTGGAAATAAAAACTAACTTTTCTAAATGCTTTATAATCACCGGATGTTCAAAAAGTTTTTTGATTTCCGTATAGAAAAATTCATCACCTCTTATCATGGCTTCTTCCAATCCTTTTCGGGAGCGGCTCCACTGCTCACGCATAATTTTACGGTTATTTGCCAATTCTATAACCGCTTTATCTTTTTTAATCTTTGGCGGAATTGATTTTAACTGTTTATCCTCTCTGAAAACTACCAATTCAGATTTTCCGTCGTCCTCAATAATTAAACCAACCGTAACGCCATCAATCGTAACCTGAGTTTCTTTTGATAACAGATTTTGAATCTGCTTTGTTTCCATTGCCCAGGTCAGACGAATCGGATCGGGATAACCAGCATTTCTGGCTAAATTTTCCAACGCTACACGAATCGCCAGTGCTTCGCTCGCCTGTTTCATAGAACCAAATTCTTTACTCTCCTTTTTAAATTGCTGAATGTATTCGTATCGGTTTAAAACGTCTTTGTCAGGATTTGTTTTGCTTAAAGGTACTAATCCGTACACTCGAAGATAATCCTGATCACGTTTATCTTTTACTTTTGCGGTTACTTCTTTTATTTTCAAATCACCTGTCAGCGTATCAGAATACAATCTTGCCCTTCGGTGACCGTTTCCATCAGAGATATATTTTGCAGATTCGTACAACATTTCCCAACGTGCCTTTCCTAATTCTTTATAGGCTTGGATAAACCAATCTTTATCAACCGCACCATCCTGAAATTCCTGAACATCTACGGAAGAATATTTTGCCACTTCACTTTCCAGACTGGAATTCTGTGCCTGATAAGAACCTGTTTTTGTGTGAGCGTGCATCCACCAGATGGCAGAATCCAACCCTTTCCAACCTAAATAATTACTGATAAATTTCTGCCATTGCGGTGCATAAACGGCAGCCTGAATCAAACGAAGTTCGGCAATTTTCTCTTTCTTCATCATTTCATTAAACAATTCCTGCGTATCGCTTTCCAATGGATAACAGTTAGACAACAAATAAGAAAACAGCTTTTGTTTGGTCATACTTTCATTACCATAACTGTAGATATAATTGGCATACAAATTCGATTTGCCTAAACCTTTTAAAATCTGAACAAAACGCTCAGCGCTATATATCGTCTGAAATTCCTGTACAAAATGAGAAACTGAAGTGTTGGCATCCCCACGAATCAATTCAATATCCAAAAATTTATTCTGAATTTCTGCAATAATAGGTTTCAGGAAAGGAAAAACTTCCAGATATTTTTCACTGTTGTGATAAAACTTAGTTGTTGTAAGATCCCGGATTGCTCTTTCTGCCGTAAAAATTCCTTCATACAATTCATCTTTGGTAATAAGATTTAACTCATAAGCTTTGCAGAACAGATAAAAATCAGGAACTGTATGCTGTATATTTTCTTCCAATCCGTTGAACTGCATCCATCGGTATAAATTCCAGACTTTTGCAAACTGTTTGTCGGTCAGTTTCTTAAACGGAATCGACTGCAAAAACACATTGAAAAAGCCCGTACTTTGCCATCCGTCTCCATTATAACTGTAATAGTATTCGCTTGGTTTTGATTTATAATTAATTATATCTTTTGGAAGATGGGCAAACAAATTGCTGCACGCATCAATAAGGAAATCGGTCTGTTCTTCAAAGGCAAATTTGTATTCCAAGGATGCAATAATATTTTTAACCGGATTGTTCCAGTAATAATCGTTTTTAAGAGGATTCGGAATGAAATCTTTATGATAAAACACATAATTTTCAAGAAAATCCCTGAACTTTTTACGGTCACAACTTTCAACAAATGTCAACAAAAACAAATCTCTCGGTTCCAATTTAGAATCTTTATACCATTGTTCCCAAACCTCATGCAAGGGATAATTGGCAAATATTTCTTCACCTGTAAATCCTTCTGTGTTTCTTTTGATTTGCCTGAAACTGTTTCCCATCAATTCTTTTGTTAAAGAACCGTTCCAGTCTTCCACTTCATATTCATAATCTTTGTGTTGAAGAAATAAATCATTCAAATTCTTTAGCTCTTTTTTAATATGATCCAACGATTGCGTAAAGCCATATTTATCTTTTTGAGTCGCTTTCGCATACACCGAATCGGCTTCTACTTTTGGCAATTCATATTTTGATTTAACAGAAGGATTATAAAACCCGAATCCATTTTTAGCAGAGAGAATTTCCTGATCTTCGGAAGGATTAATCTGATCTAACAAACTTTTTTCTCTATCTGAAATTTTCGCTTTTTCGGCATACTGCATTGTCCATTTTGTAATCTGCTCAGACAATCTTTTATCTTTCTGAAGCTGAAGCATAATATCCAATGAAGCGGTTCTCTGCTCAATGTCGCCTTTCGTAGTTAATTCCTCCACCAATGGGATTAATACTGAATCTTCCTGTTTCAGCATCAATTCGATCAGTTTTTTACGAAGAGTTCCGCCTTTTCTTTTAAATAAATCATAGAAAATCATGGCTTCCTCTTTATCCAAAGGATCTTGCTGTAAAACATTGATTCCTGAAGCCACAAGCGACTCTCCTCTATCCTTAATAATTCTAAAGGCAAAATCTTTCTGGAAAGGTGTTACCGCTTTTTTCTTCTTTTCAAAATTATAGGAGTAAGAATAACAATAGAAATCACCCAAAAGATTTCTCGTTAATTGCTCTCTTAAAACTAATTCAAACTGATCAAAATAAGAAAGCACCAAATCCAGTTTTTCATTATCCTCACCTACCAGATAAAACATCGAAGCATATAAATCGCTTTTCTTAAACGTTGCATTTTGCCATGAGAAAACTTTTCCTTCAAACTTTTTTTCTTTAACTTCTATCTTCTGTGTTAATTCATGAATTTTTTCAAAGAAATTGGGATAATCTTTATTATTGATGAAAAATTTTGACTTTATATTAAAGCTCAATAACGTTGACATCGGATTTCCGGCAAACGCTAAAACCTGCAGATCACCATCTAAAACAGCTTTATAATACAGCGGCATCTGAATATACGGATCAGCTGTTTCTGCGGCAAATTTTATCGCCAGACATTTCTTTTCTATACTGCCTTTATCGAACAATTCATGTAAATACGGAACCGTCTGTTCCACATCCCAAACGCCCTGAACCCAAAGCGCCATATATACTTCATTGTTATTTTTGCTTTTTACAGCTTCAGGAATCTGCTCCGGATTGTTGAAATATGTATTTGCCAGTGAAACAATATTTTTAACCACGGTTTCTTTCTCAGATTCCCAGCCGAGCCCCGTCCAGGTTCCGATAGATCGTACAATAGATGAAAAACGGGTCAGTTTGTTTTCAACAATTACATTCGTCATGTATTGTAAAGCCTGTGTATTGGTTTCATCCAGCGATTCCAAAATGGTTTGTCTTAAACCTTCCTGTCGCTGCGCCGCCAGCAAAAGTTTTTCTACCAATTCCCAGCAATGTTGCTGTTCGCTGTTCAGTAAAGCTTTGATGATATTTTGCGAAACCTTTCCTTCAGGATGTTTATTGAAAATAATATCTTCGATTAGCTGACAGATTTCCTTATTTCCTGTATCAATAGCTGCCGACCAAAGGTAAAACTGACTGCGATTATTTGACAACTGAGTATCATAAATAATCTGTTCTTCCAGAGAAAGATCATAAGACTCATATCCCGAGCTATAAGAATAGATACTTGGAAGTTCCAGCAAAGTCCTGATCAAATTCACCTGATTCAATAAAGTAAATCTTTCATTATTCGGTGTACGGAACGAACGGCGATTGTAGCCTGTCTGATACATTTTGAAAGGCATTTTGTTCCATATATATTTTACCAAGTCGGCTTTATCACCAAAGAAATACACCAGCAATTCGTAATATTCTTTGTCTTCCCAAATATTACTTTTGATATGTTCCTTGATTTTTTCAGCCTGAGAAGAACCTAATGTGATTTCTTCAAAATAATCATTTTTGCCGAGAAGAAGCAATCCGAATTCTGCAACTTCTTTTTTTAGCTTTGTTTTAGAAAAAAGTTTGGATAATAATCCTTTTTCTGCCTGTTCTTTCAGGTCTTTCTTTAAATTCTTGTGGTAATCGACAACTTTTTTCGATTTTAATTTTTCACTGATTTCCATTGATTTTGTGATTTAGTGTATTTTATTACCAATAACTTCCTGCCAGAAACGTAAGCCTGATGAATGTAAAGGTATATTGTAAACTTAGGTCTATAATTTGGTTGAGATTTTCCAGCTGTTCGTCATTGTAAAAAACAACAAACATTCCATCTTCAAAAGCCTGAATAACATTTTCCTGAGCTTTTTCAAGATCTGCTCTTTTTTGATTGTAAATACTTCCAAAACCTGCTTTTCCTGTATCGGTCAGAATATTTAAATAATTATCCTGTGGAATTTTAGATTCATCTATATCTTCCAGCTCAAAAGATTTTGCATTGAATGCTTCCACCTGCTGCTGAACGATTACTTTTAATAGATTTTCTAATGAGATACTGCTTTCATTATAAGCAATTTCAAGCTTTTGCTCCGTAAGAATAGGATGCTTTTTGCCCAATTGCTTCACCGTAATATTTATTTCCATATATGAGCTATTATCAATAAATATAGTGAAATTTTCACCCTTTGTTTCTAAATCCATAAAATATTTAACCCATTTTAACAGTAAAGGAAAATAAAATATTATGACATTTATTTAAAATAATTCTAAATTAAGTGAAAATAAAATAACACAATAACACTTTGTTTAAAGACCTTTTAAGCATATTTAAAATAAAATATATAAAAATTAAGTAGAAATACTGAAAACAATCTATCACGTTCTGATTAATTTTGGATAAACAAAACTGATAACCATGGATAACTCAAAACAAAAAGCCATTTCTGAAAACGAGATGGATTCTAAGATGCTATCTCTGAATATCTCCCAATAAAGATCATAACCATAAAATGATACATCATGCTTAAAAGAAAAAAAGAAAGTACAAACGAGAGTCAATTATTCAGGGGTGCGGCTGAAAATCAGAAAGGCACTTTAGAACAAATCATGGATGGATATTCAAAACTCCTTATCGATGATCCCGTGAGACCCTTTAGAGAAGAAAACCTGCAGAAAATCGCCAACAATGTGGACTACGGTATTTTAGCAGCACTGGAAGGCACTTGGGTAAGTTACAATGCCAATTATAATAAAAACATAGACAGACCTTCGTTAGGAAGCGGAATTCACACGACAATTATGCCCTCGCCTGGTACAGATCAAAATAATATTCCGGGTAAATTCAGCTTCGATACGGAAGAATATATTGAAAAATTAACATTCGAAATTGTTCCGGGTGGTGTCCGTAACCGTGGTGGTGCAACGGAACTGTTCTGTGGCGCGGTAAAATATGATCAAACCATTAAAAGCGTTAATAAAGTAGAAGGAAATCCGGAATTACAATACGCTGGAATTCACGAAGAAAACGGAATGTACCTTTGGTTAAGCGACGTTTACAATTACGCTGCAACTAAAGAAACCATCGAAAGAGACCGCGGAATTCATGCTTTTTCTACTGAAGACTTTGAAAAATACGGCTACAAAGGAGAATACAGAAACGAGCCTTTGGTTGAGGTAAGAGACGAAAACGGTACTTCTTCATACATTCTTTTAAGTCAGTTAAAGGAAGATCAGCCATATTACGAAATTATTCCGGCACAGGAACTAAAGCCAATGGACGGAATTACAAGACCTTATTTCATCCCTGATTATTCTATTTCCAGAAGTGGAGTTATCCCTCACGGAAGTACCATTACTTTATTAGGAGATATTGCACCGGAAGGTTCCAGTTATTTAATTGACGGCTCACCGGAATTTCCATACGGTGATGCTGCGTGGGATACCAATCACCTTGCAATCTCCCGAACAATGGGTGGCGCAGGAGCAAGTGCTACCAATCCTATTGACCTTGACCGACCTGCTCCAGCTTGGGTACATGAAAAATTAACCGATGAAAATGACCCAGGCTCCAATAAAATCTACACACAGAGAATACTTGCCAATGAATTATATCCTTATTGCGTAAGACCGGATTTACGATTAAGAGACACATTAAGAGGTCAGAAAGTTTCAAACTTTGTTTTAATACAAATGTCCTCGAAAATGAAAACGGGTGCTCAGGGCGGAATTTTAAATGTTCCTTTTGTAAACCGTTTTGTTCCTACCGTTGAAGTCGATTTCCGTTTATGGATTGAAACTGTGATTGAAGACGGAAAAGAAATTCTACAGCTGCAATATGAGCAGATTATATTCTTTGAATTTGATTTCGGAAACGATGGCGGTACGACAAGCTGGCCACACATCCAGGTAAATACGCTTCGTAAGATCGAAGATATTCCTGCAGATCAGAGACAAATAATTGAAGAGCAGTTCTATAATGCGCCTTCAGCCATGAATATGACAACCCCCGCTTCAATTAGTGAACTTGGTGTAAATCCTCCATCAGGATGTCCTTATCATAAAGGCTAAAATTACTTATAAAAACGTTAAATTAAGGGGCAATAAACTGCCTCTTTTTTATTTTGAGAAAAAAACTACTGACAAACTGTTGTCACAACTTCAACTTAACTTTGAAGGATAAAAATCTTAAGAATGAATTTAGTCTCAACAAGAATTATTACCGCCGACGTAGACCGTCTTGTGAAATTTTATGAAGAAATAACAGGAATCACCGCCATCCAATACACTCCGGATTTTGCCGAATTGCAAACACCAAATGCGACTATTGCTATCGGAAGCATGAGAACATTACAGCTTTTTGGTGGAGATCATATTGCCAAACCTGCTTCCAATCAAAGTACAATTATTGAGTTTTTAGTGAATGATGCAGATCAGGAATTTGAACGGTTAAAAGATTTTCTATCTTCTCAAATTGTTCAGGAGCCAACGGTGATGCCTTGGGGAAATAAATCTCTGCTATTTCGGGATCCGGATGGGAATTTGGTAAATTTCTTTACTCCGGTTTCTAAGGAAGCGGTGGAAAAATTTAAACCAAAAATGATTTAAGTTTACAATAAATTAAACGTAATTTTTTTAACGCAAAGTTGATTTTACGAAGCGTTGTTTTCAAGCTTCGCGAAGCAAATTTCATTTGCCTTTGCCTTTGCCTTCTAAAAATAGAATGTTTATAATAAGTCTTTGCATTTAAAACAAAAAAGAGCGTTAGTAATATTCACAACGCTCTTTTTTATATTCTTAATTCAAAAGATTATCCTCTCGCTTTTTCATCTGTAAAAAACTGAAAACCATCTTTTCTTTCAATCAATTGTAAAGGATATAATTTGGGATTGTATTCACCGTTCAACACTTCATTCAAAGCGTGTTTTTTAGATTCTCCGAACGCAACGACCAAAATATTTTCAGCTTTATTAATAATCGGAGCCGTTAAAGTGATTCTGAACATTTCCTGTGGTTTTAGGTAATAAGCATCCACCCATTTTTCATTCTCATCTAAAATAGCTTCACCAGGAAATAATGAAGCCGTATGACCGTCATCTCCCATTCCTAATAAAATAAAATCAAAAACACCCTCGTCGCCCAAAACGTTTCTGATTTGCGCTTCATATTCCCTGGCATATTCTTCCGGCTCTACTCCATCCTTATACATCGGGAAAATCTGATCTCCACTGACAGGAACTTTATTCAGCAACGTTTCAAACGTCATTTTAGCATTGCTTTTTTCGTCGTCTAGGGCAACCCAACGTTCATCAACCCAGAAAAAATATACTTTATTCCAGTCGATTTTTTGTGAATATTCTTCTGTTGCCAATAGTTTAAAAATAGCTTTTGGAGAAGAACCGCCGCTTAACGCAACCGTAAATTTACCGTGCTTCTGAATTGATTTCTCTGAAAGATCAACAAATGTATCCGCCGCTTTTTTATATAATGTATCTAAATCATCAAATACCGTAATGCTCATTTTCTTTAATTTTAATTAATTAAACCCACTTATGTCCCTGTCTTTCAACCAATGCAAAACTGTCTTCAGGTCCCCAGCTTCCGGCTTCATAATTCGGGAAAGATGAATCTTTTGTGCTTTCCCAGGCTTCCTGAATAGTTTTTACTACATCCCAAGCTTCTTCTACCTGATCAGAACGCATAAATAGTGTTAAATCACCCATAAGAGCATCAAGCAATAAGGTTTCATATGCTTCCGGAGTGTTTTCCTGACAGGCAAAATAATCAAAGATCATTTCTACCGGTTTTAAATCCAATGAAAGTCCAGGCATTTTGGTCATAAACTGCAATCTGATATCCATTAAAGGCTGAATATTGATAATCAATCTGTTTGCTGATAAAAGCTGTGAACTGTCTGAAAACGTAGAATGCGGAAGCGGCTTAAACTGAATGGTAATATAAGAATGCTTTTCTTTCATTTTTTTCCCTGTACGAACGTAAAAAGGAACATCCTGCCATCTTTCGTTATCTAAATAGAATTTTACGGCTGCAAAAGTTTCTGTATTTGAATCTGGTGCGATACCTTCTTCCTGACGATAGCCTTTTACCTTAACTTTATCGATGGTTCCCTTTCCATATTGACCTCTTACTGCGTAATGATCAACTTTATCGGGAGAAATTCTGCGGATTGATTTCAAAACATCGACTTTACGGTCTCGGATTTCTCCAGATTCAAGTGAAGCAGGCGGCTCCATAGCCACCATACACAGAATCTGCAATAAATGGTTTTGAATCATATCCCTCAGTGCTCCTGTCTGTTCATAGAAACTTCCTCTTGTCTCAACTCCCACTTCTTCTGCTACCGTAATCTGAACAGATTCTACATGATGACGATCCCAAAGCGGTTCAAAAATAGAATTTCCAAATCGGAATGCCAAGATATTCTGTACTGTCTCTTTCCCTAAATAATGGTCTATACGGTAAATCTGCTCTTCTTCAAAAGTTTCAGCCAGTAAACTGTTGAGTTCAATTGCCGACTGTTTATTATGTCCAAAAGGTTTTTCGATAATAATACGGTCTTTTTTCGGATCAGAAGCTAATGCCGCATTTTTGATATGATTCGAAATGGTAGAAACAAAATTCGGCCCGATTGATAAGTAGAATAACCTGTTTCCTCTTGTTCCGTAAACGGTATCAAATTTTGCTAATTTCTCCTGCAGGTTTGTGTAAGATTTCTCTTCATCCAGCTGATGCTGAAAATAGGTAATATGAGCCTGAAAACCAGCCCATTCTTCCGCAGTTATTTTTTTTCTTGAGAAGCTTTCAAGATTTTCTTTGATGTAATTTTTAAAATATTCATCGGTATTATCTGCCCTTCCCAGTGCTACAATATTAAAACCTTTGGGCATTCTGCCATCGATGTATAAATTATAAAACGCAGGAAAAAGTTTTCTTTTTGCCAGATCTCCTGTAGCACCAAAAATTATGATCGTCGTTGGCTTCAAAACTATATTGTCGTTCATTTTTCCGAATTTTAATTATTAAGGTTTTGCCAAGAAGTATGAAAAATACCCTCTCTGTCGATTCTTTGGTACGTGTGTGCTCCGAAATAATCACGCTGTGCCTGAATCAAATTTACCGGTAAAGATTCTGTTGTATACGCATCAAAATATCCTAAAACAGTCTGAATTCCTAAACTTGAAATTCCATTAGAAGCCGCAAAAGCAGCTGTTTTTCTTAATGATTTAATTTTTGATTTAACGATTTCAGAAATTTCTTTGTCCAATAAAATATTAGATAGATTTTCGTCTTGAGTATACGCTGAATAGAATTTTTCTAACAATACAGAACGGATAATACAGCCTCCTCTCCAGATTTTCACAACATCTCTTAAAGGAATTTCAAAACCATATTCTTCAGAAGCTTTAACCAATAATGCCAATCCTTGTGCATAGCTGATTAAAGTAGCTAAATACAATGCATCACCCACTTCTTTGATGAATAATTCGGTATTCTCAGGAATTGTAGTTTCTTCTTTAGTATACAATTGAGAAGCCTTTACTCTTTCTTCTTTATATGCGGATAAAATTCTTGAAGTTACAGCGATATCAATGGTCGGGATAGAAACACCAATTTCCATTGCCTGCTCGGAAGTCCATTTTCCGGTTCCTTTTGCTCCGGCTTTATCTAAAATCTGATCAACAAGATACCCATCTGTCAACTCATCTTTTTGCTGGAAAATATCTCTGGTAATTTCAATTAAGAATGAATTCATGTCGCCATTATTCCATTCTTTAAAAACATTGTAAAGCTGATCGTTATTTAATTTTGCTCCTTTTCTCAATAAATCGTAAGCCTCACTAATCAACTGCATGATGGCATATTCTATTCCGTTGTGAACCATTTTCACATAATTTCCTGCAGAACTTTTGCCCATATAAGCGGTGCAAGCTTCGCCATCAACTTTAGCTGCAATCGATTCCAACATTGGTTTAAGAAGATGAAATGCTTCCAAATCACCACCAGGCATAATACTTGGCCCTCTTCTCGCTCCTTTTTCACCTCCGGAAACTCCCATTCCCATGAAATGAAGGTTTTTCGAAGCCAGATCAGCAATACGTCTTTCGGTATCTTTAAAATAAGAATTTCCTGCATCAATCACTATATCACCTTTGCTCAAAAGCGGTGTAATATTTTCCAGAACTGCATCCACAGGCTTTCCCGCAGGAACCATTAAAATTATTTTTCTTGGGGTTTCTAATGCAGAAACGAAGTCTTCTAAAGAGTCTGTGCCTTTTATATTCATTTCTGAAGTAGCACCGCCTTCCAATTCTTTTACTTTTTCTTCGTCAAGATCAAATCCTGCGATAGAAAAACCGTTATCTGCAATATTATAAAGAAGATTTCGCCCCATCACTCCAAGACCGATCATCCCGTAATTATATCTTTCCATTTTGCTTACTTTTATAAGAATTCTATTTACGGAGTATAAAATTACGCAAATGCTTATTAGGAGCAAAATAAATGATCATAAAAATTCCTGTACTTTATTTCAAGTCACTTATTTACAATTACATATACCTATACTATTTTTATGACAAGCTCTTTGCCATTTTAAAATAAATAAAATTTTCTTTTTTTTTATTTTCATCTTATTTTATTTAATTACTATGCATATTTTCAATTAATCACTAATAAAAATTAAATTTTAATGTCTTTGCCTTAATTTAATTAATCAGACTATAATGCTGTTTATGCTTTTCACTATAAAAAGAATTAAAATTGACTCTAAATTTATACAATTAAGCATATCTTTGCTAAAATTTAAATTAATGAACTATAAACTTGAGCTCAATACACAGGAGCCCAATTCTAATATTGTTTTTAACACAATTTTTTTTGATTCTTTCAAAGTCAATATAGTTGAAAGATATACAGGATCAATGAAATTTAATCCGAAATTATGCGAAGTTTTGTTTAAAGTAAGAACTTTGGATAATGAGCTTATTACTAAAAGAGATGGAAATGTAAGAGTGAAAATTAAGGAAGAATTTGAAGCTTATGAGAGATTATCAAAAGCATTAGACTCTTATGAATATAAAAATAAACTGATCAACAGACAGGAAGTTGAGCAGAATTATGTGCATTTCATGATAGGAATGGTAATAGCTAATTATGAACTTAATTAATTCTATTAAGTTATAATTACCGATTCGGTATTAGCATTAAAATATAAAATTCATTACGATTGATAATATAGGAAATCTCTGTTAAGAGGTTTCCTTTTTGTGGTTTATATTAGCTCTAAACAATTAATTAGAAAGAAAATTTCACTGAATTTTAACTATCCCGACAGTGCAGGACAATTCTTAGCCACAATTATTTTAGATTGCGATTATAAAAGGAATTATTTTAAAACTAAACAATTCTCGATCATTATGAAAAAACTTGCAGTTATTCTTTTCACTTCACTAATAGCCATACCTTTATCGGCACAATATAAACCCTGGACTTCTTCAAAACAACCATTAAGTGAAATCAAAGCACTTAAAAAGCAGATCACAAAACCAAATTTCAGAAAAGTTGATTATCTGATCACCGATTTTGGGGCAGTCGGAGACGGCAAAACTAAAAATACAGAAGCTTTCAAAAAAGCAATAGAAAAATGCAGTGCAGAAGGTGGCGGAAGAGTGATTGTTCCCAACGGAATTTTCTTAACAGGAGCAATATATCTGGAAAGTAATGTTAATTTACATTTAAGCGACGGTTCAACTATTTTATTCAGTCAGGACAGCAAAGATTACCCTATCGTTTTCACACGTTGGGAAGGAATGGAATGTATGAATTATTCCTCTTTAATTTATGCTTACGAAGAAGAAAATATAGCAGTTACCGGCAAAGGAACGCTGGACGGAAATGCTGATTTGGATAATTGGTGGTTCTGGTGCGGTGCAACAAAATACGGTTATAATGAGACTCGTCCGGGAAGACAAAATCCTGCAAGAGCGAAACTTCATGAATATATGGCGCAGAGAAAACCTGCAAGAGAAAGAATTTTTGGGGATGGATATTATTTAAGACCGAATTTCGTTCAGCCTTACAAGTCTAAAAACTTCTATATGGCGGATGTTTTGGTGAAAAATTCCCCGATGTGGAATTTAAATCCTGTGTTGTGTGAAAACGTTTTAATCGAAAGAGTAAAAGTAATCAGCCACGGACCAAATAACGATGGTTTCGACCCTGAAGCTTGTAAAAATGTTTGGATTAAAGATTCATATTTCGACACCGGAGACGATTGTATCGCCATCAAATCAGGAAGAGACGAGGACGGAAGAGACATTGGAAGACCTGCCGAAAATCACATTATCGAAAACTGTGAAATGAAAGACGGTCACGGCGGCGTTGTGATTGGAAGTGAAATTGCAGGCGGTGCGAAAAACATTTACGCTATCGGAAATGTAATGGACAGTAAAAATCTTGATCGTGCTTTACGAATTAAAACCAGCTCAAGCCGTGGCGGAATAATCGAAAATGTATTTTTCTACAACACAAAAGTAGGTGCTTACAAAGAAGCTGCCGTGCGTTTCAATATGCATTACGAAAAACCGGGAAATCATATTCCGACAATGAGAAATATCTGGGTTGAAAATTTAACCGTTGATAAAGGTGGAAAATATGCTGTATTTTCTGATGCTTACGAATCATCACCAGTAACAGATTTTACGATGATTAATGCCAAAATGGTTGGCGTTCAGATTCCTTACAAAGTGGATTATATGAAAAATGTAACGCTTAAAAATGTAACCGTTAACGGACAACCTTTAACTGAGCTAAAACCGTAATTCAGATTTGTATAATTGGACACTAAGTACACAATATTTTTAAACTATATATTGTGTAACAGCCCACAAAGCCGCTTCGCTTGTATAAGATTTCTTGTAAAACGGTGTGCTTTTTTAAGCGAAGCGGCTTTGTGAGACTAAACTTAATAGATGACTCTCAAAACTCTTTGTGAGCTTAGTGTTCGAAATATTCAATATAATAGAAATGAATACAGAATATCTTAAAAAATAAAATGCGCAGGAAAACCATTTTCGCCGGACTTCTGATTGTATCGGCATTCTCACTCTCCTATTCCCAATCGAAACATTGGCAGAACAATGAGCGTGAACTGCATTATAAAGAAGACAAAGGCGATTTTTTGCTGGTCAACGGAAAGTACAGATTCAACCGTGCTTTGTATGGCGATAACCGTGCATCTAGAGTTGAAGCGGGAGATTTGCCGGAATTCGCATTGTACCTTCCGGGGATGGGCGGGAATCTTCAGTTTGTTATTCAGAAAGGAAATTCAATTAAGAAATTAATTCAGGCTGATAAAATTGAAACCCGTTACCGACCAGGTTCGATGTTGTATGAAATCAAAGACCCGATTCTTGGAAACGGGATTTTAAAACTGACTGTTTTAGCTCAAGCAAAAGAAGAAGGTTTAGTGGTGAAAATGGAAACTGTAAATATAGATTCTACAACAAAAATCTACGCAGTTTACGGCGGTGCAAGCGGAACGACTTTCAGCAGAAATGGCGACATCGGCGCAGACCCGGAATCCGGATTTTATTTACTTCCTGAATATTGCCTGAATAATCAGTTTCAGTTGAATAAAAATCAGTTTCAACTTAATTATTTAAATAAGAAAAAAGAAACGCAAACCGTTAGCGGAAGTTTTTCAAATGTTAATTCATTACAGCAAACCGATGCTCAGACTTTAGAAAATCTTTCCGAGTTTACTAAAAATAAAATAGACAAATCCCCAATTGTTTACGCTTCTTATTCTTCGCAAAAACTACCGGTTTATATTCAGGTTGCAAAAGGAAAATCAGATAAAAAATTTTCCGATGAAGAGTTAAAAACTCTATTTAATGAAGCTGAAAAGTCGAGATTAAATTTAACCAATAGAATTCAATTAAAAACTCCGGATGCAGATTTGAATAACTTCGGAGCCAACTTAGCGATCGCTGCAGACGGAATATGGGAAAGTCCGACATTCCTTCACGGTGCCGTGGCGTGGAGAATGCGGTTGAATGCGTGGCGTGGCGCTTACATGGCTGATGCGTTGAACTGGCACGACCGGGCAAAAGAACATTTTGAAAGTTATGCCAATTCGCAGGTTCTGAAACCCGATTTTGCACCTGTCGAAATGGATACGATGCGTCATCTTGCCCGACACGAAGAAAAAATGGGAACATCCGTTTTTTCAAGCGGATACATTTCCAGAAATCCGAATGACAATACAAAACCGCATCATTACGATATGAATCTGGTATTTTTTGACCAGATGTTTTCACATTTTAATTACACTGGAGACAAAGAATTTCTGAAGAAAATGTGGCCAACGATGGTTCGCCATATGGATTGGGAAAAACGAAATTTCAAGCGTGGCGATTTGTATGATGCGTATGCTGCGATTTGGGCGAGCGATGCACTGCAATATTCTGGCGGAAAAGTGACACATACTTCCGCTTATAATTACAGAGCCAACCGTGAAATGGCGAAACTAGCGAAGATTATTGGCGAAAATCCACAACCTTACGACCAGGAAGCTGATGCAATTTTAAAGGCAATGAAAAACGAACTTTGGATTAAAGAAAAAGGCTATTTTTCTGAATTTAAAGATGCTTTGGGCAATCAAATCGTTCACGATAAACCTGGAATTTGGTCAATCTATCACGTTTCCGATGCATTTATTTTGAATGAATTTGAGGATTATCAGAACTTACAATACATCAATCATCACACACCGAAAATTCCGATAAAAGTTACAGGCGCGGAAAATAAAGAGTATTATACTTTGGCAACAACCAATTGGCAACCTTACGATTGGTCGATAAACAACGTCGCTTTGGCGGAAAATTTACAGACCGCTTTAGCGTATTGGCAAGCCGGAAGAAATGAGGATGCCTACCAACTTTGGAAAGGAAATTTGGTTGAGTCGATGTATTACGGCATCAGTCCGGGGAATTTTGAACAGCTTTCTCATTACGATGCCTTTCGTGGAGAATTGTACAGAGATTTTGCTGACCCGATTGGTGTGGCTTCGAGAACTTTGACGGAAGGACTTTTTGGAGTTTATCCAAATTTACTGGAAAATAAAATCAGCATCAAACCAGGATTCCCGAAAGATTGGAATTCCGCCGAGCTGAAACTTCCGGATTGGGATTATCAGTTTACAAGAACTTCCAAGAAAACAGAATATTTATTTAAATCAAAATATCAAAATCAGGTTTCGTTGGAAATGCAGATTCCTGTGAATTATTCCAACATCAAATCGGTGAAAATAAATGGTAAAAATGTGGATTGGAAAGTAAAACCAAATTCTATTTTACAGCCGATTATTCAGTTTGAAACACCGAAAGGAAATGATTTTAAAATTGAAATCAATTATTCAGGCGAAGAAATTAGAAGTGAACAAATGGATTACATCAATTATATTTCTGAAAATCTTCAGTTGAATTTTGATTCAAAAAAGAAAATTAAAAATATCTACAACCCACAAGGTATAGTGAAAAATTCCCCTCCTCTGGAGGGGTGGATTCGACCAAAGGGAGAAGACGGGGTGGTTAACCACGCAATCCAATTAGACAATCAGGAAAGAAAAGGAACTTTTTTCGTACAAGTTGAGCAAAACGGAACAACTTGGTGGCAACCTGTGAATGTGGATATCCGTTTTCCTTTGGTAACAAAGTGGATGAATAAAAAATTGCAGATTCAATCAAAATCAGCAAATTCAATCAATGGAAAACTAACTGTCAATGGTTTAAACAAAACTTTTTCGATTCAAAAAAATCAAAATACAACAATTGAAATTCCTGCAAATTATTTAAGCAAAGGAACCAATTCAATAGTTTTAGATTACAACGGAATTAAACAGAATATTGAAATCACGGATTGGGAAATTGAAAATCAAGGTCAATTTAACAACATTTCATTAGCATCAAAATACAATGAAAAAGTAACCGAAATTTTCAATCAAAAATATCTTTCGCCAAGACTGGAAGTCCCTACTTTACAGCTTCCGTGGCAGGGAATCGGGAATTGGTGTTATCCTTTAATCACTGCTCAAATCGATGACAGCGGACTAATGAACAAAAGAAAAAATGGCAAAGTTGATTTCTTTGGAATTCCATTTTTAATTGATAAAACGGATAAAAATATTGCATTTGTGAGTCAGTGGGATAATTATTCTGACTCTCTTGAAATTCCGATTTCAGGGAAAGGAAAGAAGATTTATTTTCTGATGGCTGGTTCTACGAATCCAATGCAGTCGCAGATTGTGAACGGAACAATTACGGTTCAATATGTTGATGGTTCGACTTCAAAATTAGAGTTGAAAAATCCAACGAATTGGTGGCCGATTGAGCAGGATTTGTTTGATGATAATTTTGCTTTTGAAATTCCGGATGACAAAATTCCGTATCGGGTAAAATTGAAGACAGGAGAATTGTACAAAGGTGGAACTCTGAGTAAATATTCGAGCATCAAAGGATTTACAGACCGTCAGGTTGATGGTGGTTCTGCTACAATTCTGGATTTGCCGATTGACCCAAATAAAGAATTGAAATCTGTAAAACTGACTGCAGTAAGCAATGATGTGGTGATTGGAATGATGAGTGCAACTGTTTTGAAATAGGATTTGATGTTACGAATGAACGAATTAAGAATGTGGTTAAAAGTAAAATTCTCAAAGCATTTTTCTTTTCCCCAAACCCTAAAGGGTGGAAAAATGCTTTGAAAATTTCATCAAAATTACTCCCTTTAGGGTTGGGGAAATAATTTTGATGAATTTAAACAGACTTTAAATTTTTTAACGAAAAATAGCCGAAGAATTCGAAAGCAACAATCGTAATATATGATGTTTAATTTTGATACAACGGAAATTGCAGCCCGACTTGAACGGAAATCCTTTTTTGCTTGGACTGTAAGTTCTATCTAACTAAAATCGTCTTGCAAAAAAGATTGGGAGTGGAAGGCGGAAATGTCTGCCATAAAAAAATAAATAGACATTCGAAGTAGTAAAAAGCTGCCCAAATAAAATATAGAATTGAATAATTTTTATTACCTAAATAAAAGAAAAATGAAGAAATTAGGAACATATATCGGGATATTTTTAATGGGAATTTCGTCCTTGAATGCTCAGAAAATCGACCGTAAAAAAGTTGTTCAGCGACATAATGTTGTCAATACAAAAGTGGATACTTTATCTTCTTTGACAGTTGGAAACGGAAAATTTGCTTACACGGTCGACATTACCGGAATGCAATCGTTTCCTGAAGTTTACAAAAAAGGAGTTTCGCTGGGAACTCAATCTGAGTGGGGCTGGAACAGTTTTCCGAATACTCAGAATTATAAATTTGAGGAAACTTTGAAACCGTACGATTTTAATAATGACGGACGAAAAGCATTGTACAGTGTACAAATTAAAGAACCTGAAAGAAACAAAGGTGCCGTTGAGTATTACCGTGTGAACCAACACCGTTTGCAGTTGGGAAATATCGGGATTGAACTGTATAAAAAAGACGGTCAGAAAGCGAAAATATCAGATTTAACCAACATTAAACAGACGCTTGATGTCTGGACAGGAATTATTAGCAGCGAATTTTCTTTAGAAGGAAAAGTGGTAAAAGTTTGGACGGCTTCTTTCCAAAATTCAGATAAAATCGGGGTGAAAATTGAATCTGATTTGATTTCTGAAAACAAATTAAAAGTTTTTGCGAAATATCCTTCTCCAACCGGACAGTTTTTGGATGATGCTGCTTTCTATGGAAATGAAAATGATCATTCAACAAAAATCGTTTCGTCACAAGCAACGCAAGGATTGATTCAACATACATTACAAAGTACTGATTATTACACTCAGTTTTATTTTACCGATGGAAAATTACGCGAAGCCGGAAAACACTATTTTGTTTACGAGCCTTCAACAAAAAACAAAACGGTAGAATTAAGCGTTGAGTTTTCAGCTAAAAATCAAAAAACATCAAAAACTTTATTCGCTGACGCTGAAAAAGAAAGTACCTCTGGCTGGAAAAACTTCTGGGAAAGCGGTGCTGCTGTTGATTTTGAAGGAAGTACAGACCCAAGAGCAAACGAATTGGAACGCAGAGTCGTGCTCTCAGAATATTTAACAAAGGTTCAGTGTGGGGGAAGCAATCCGCCGCAGGAAACTGGTTTGACATTCAACAGCTGGTACGGAAAGCCACATACAGAAATGCATTGGTGGCATGGCATTCATTATGCTTTATGGGGTAGACCTGAGATATTGGAAAAACAATTGGATTATTATTTCAGATCATTTGAAAAAGCAAAAAAATTAGCCGAAAGACAAGGTTACAAAGGTGTGAGATGGATTAAGATGTCGGATAATGATGGGAATGAAAGTCCGTCTTCTGTTGCTGCATTTTTGATTTGGGAACAGCCGCATTTGATTTACATGACCGAACTTTTATACCGTCACAACAAAGATAAAAAAGTTTTAGAAAAATATAAAAAACTGGTTTTTGAAACAGCAGAATTTATGGCAGATTTTGCGACTTACGACAAAGAAAGAAACCGTTACAACTTAGGAAAAGGTGTCATTCCCGCTCAGGAAGTTTTCCCAGCTAAAGATACTTTTAATCCTACTTATGAAGTGGCGTACTGGGATTGGGCGTTGAAAGTGGCTCAACAATGGAAAGAAAGATTGGGAGAATCAAGAGATAAAAAATGGGATGATGTCATCAATAAATTAGCTCCACTTCCTGTTCAGGATGGTGTTTATTTATCTACTGAATCGGCAAAGGATTCTTTCACATTTCCAAAATGGATGACGGATCACCCTGCTGTTTTAGGAGCTTTAGGAATGGTTCCGGAATCTCCTAAATTGGATAAGAAGATAATGAAAAATACGCTTGATATCGTTTGGGAAAGATGGAACTGGAGTCACACCTGGGGTTGGGATTTCCCGATGACCGCAATGAATGCGGCAAGATTAGGACTTCCAAATAAAGCTTTAGATGCTTTGTTCATGGATATTCAAACCAATACTTATCTTAAAAACGGTCATAATTATCAGGACGAACGTTTGAGAATTTATCTACCTGGAAATGGTGGTGTTTTAACAACCGTTGCAATGATGCTGGAAGGTTGGGACAATTCCACAGGAAAATTCCCTGGATTTCCGAAAGACGGAACCTGGAAAATAAAAGCTGAAGGTTTCGAAAAAATGCCTTAAAAAATTTCACATTCATATTTAGTTGAAGTCTGTTCTGAAAGGAGCAGGCTTTTTTATTGGAAATATTTGAAGTTCGATTTAAACATAAGATTTCACGATAAATCTGATATTTCAATCTCAGTTAATAATTTGGGGATTTTAATAATTCAAACAACAACAAACCAAAACCTATAACATATTAAAAATCATAAATTTAAAATCAATATAAATTTTAAACATGATGAAAATCATTTATTCTAAATTTTCGTATCTTGTATGCGACCGTTAAGCAAATTTTGAAATTAGTTTTTTCAGACTAATAATAACATCTTGTACAAAGCCATGGCAGAAACATTTGAAATAAATATCAATGAACATTCCAGAGTTCCCAAATACAAACAGATTGTAGATTCTATCCTAAATGGAATTGACGGCGGAGAAATTAAGATCGGAGAGAAAATACCCTCTATTAATGAACTCAGCGAATCCTGTTTTCTGTCGAGAGATACCGTAGAAAAAGCCTATAAAGAACTTCGTAAAAGACAGATTATTGAGTCGGTAAAAGGTAAAGGATACTATATTTCACGTATCAATAAAAATGATATTATCAATATTTTCTTTCTCATCAACAAACCGAGCACGTATAAAATGATGATTTACAATTATTTCGTCAATGCCATCGGAACCAAAGGAAATGTTGAAATGTATATTTATCACTGTGACGAAACGCTTTTCATTAATTCATTAAAAAAGAATCTGGGTGGATTTGACTATTATGTTATTATGCCCCATTTTCGGGATGAACAGTCTAAACATACGAGTTCTACACAGGAAGTTTTAAATATTATCGAACAGATTCCAAAAAATAAGTTGTTGCTTTTAGATAATACAAAACCTAATATTTCAGGAGAATATGGTTCCATTTTTCAGGATTTTGAACATGACATTTATAATGCATTAGAGGAAGGTTTGGAAAAAATCAAGAAATACGAAAAAATCATTTTGGTATATCCTGATAAATCTATTCATCCATACCCTTTTCGAATTGTACGTGGTTTTGAGAAGTTTTGTAAAGATTTTAAACTTGATTATGAAATTCTTGACGAAATTTATCCTGATATGGAATTACAAAAGGATATTTTTATTACCATCCGTGAGCGTGATTTGGTGAATCTGGTAAAACAAATAAGACAGAATAACATGAAATTAGGTGAAGACATCGGAATTATTTCCTACAATGAAACTCCGTTAAAAGAATTGCTAGGAATTACAGTGATTACTACTGATTTTAAAGCAATGGGCGAATCTGCAGCATATATGATCCTGAAAAATAAAAAAGAAGAAGTAAATAATGTCTTTAAATTTATTCAAAGAGATTCTTTATAGTTTTTCATTTAATATAAAATTTTATATAAATGCGCAATCGATTACATTCCTAATAATAATTTTAAAAATTAACAATATATTATGCTTAAAAAATTAATTTTTGCCATGAGCTTCTTCATGGTACTCACTATTTCAGGACAAAAAATCAATGACAAAGATGTTATTACTGCTGCTGCAGAAAAGCTACGATTAGCAATGATTAGCGGTGATAAATCTTCATTAGAATCTTTGATCTTACCTGAACTGACTTATGGACATTCAGGCGGTCATATAGACGATGCAACAGAATTTGTTGAAAAATTGGTCAGTAAAAAATCTGATTTTGTTACGATTGATATCACAAATCAAAATGTACAAATTGTTGGAAATACAGCGATTGTTCGTCATCATTTTTACGCAACAACCGCTGATATGGGCAAAACTCCGGGCGATGTAACTTTAGACATTTTGTTGGTTTGGTCTAAAATAAAAAAAGATTGGAAACTATTGGCGAGACAGGCAGTGAAGGCTGAAAAGAAAAAATAATTGTCAACTTATAATAAATAAAAATTCGCAAAGCTGGCTTTGCGAATTTTTATTTGACACCAAAACTTATGATAAGTTTAAAGCCAATAGATTTTTTTAAATCAAAAACTGGCTAAAGCCCGTTCCTATTGATATAATATTTTATTTTACTCTAAAATTTTGTAAATCTTCCGGTTTTTCACAGCAAACCTGCTCCATAACCTGTCTGAATTGCATTTTTAGCATTTCGATAATATGATCACCGCCTTTATCTCCTAAAGCACCGACTGCGTACATAAAAGTTCGTCCCATAAAGGTAAATTCTGCACCACAACTCAACGCACGGGCAACATCAGGACCGGTTCTTACACCACTGTCCATCATTACCTTGATCTGATCTTTGTACTTTTCGCTGATTTCTTTTACAACGGCAATCGTAGACTCTCCGGCGTCCAACTGTCTTCCGCCGTGATTTGAAATGATCATTCCGTCATATCCTAATCTTACAGCTTCAGCGGCATCTTCATCGGAAGCAACTCCTTTAATGACCAATTTTCCTTTCCATTTGTCACGGATGGCTTTTAATCTATCTGGGTTTAATCTTCCTGAAAACGTAGAATTCATGAACTGTCCCAATTGCTTTACGTTCATGTTTTTATCCATGTACTTTTCCATCGTTTTAAAACTCGGAACACCATGTTTCAACATTTCAAGACACCATTGAGGCTTTACCAACGCTTGGGAAACATTTCTGAAATTCAACTGAGGCGGCATTGCCAGACCATTTCTGATTTCTTTGGCTCTGTAACCAAAGGTAGGAACGTCTGCCAAAACTACAAGTACATCATATCCAGAAGCTTCACAACGGTCAAGAATATCGTCACGCAACCATTCTTCTCTTGGATGATATAATTGATACCAGGCTTTTCCTTCCGTCAATTCAGCAATTCTTTCAATACTGCTTGTTGTTACTGTACTTAAAATAAATGGAATATTATGTTTAAAAGATGCTTTCGCTAAAATTTCCGGAGCATTAGGCCACATTAGACCCTGCAAACCAACAGGGGAAATTCCGAAAGGGGCAGAATATGTAACACCAAACAATTCGGTTTCCATATTCGCTTCTTTGTAATTATTATTTAAATAACGCGGACGAAGAACGACATCTCTTAATTCACTGATATTTCGGTCTCTGTTGATGTTTTCATTACAACCGCCATCCAAATATTCGAAAGCAAAACGCGGCATTCTTTTTTGAGCTCTTTCGATTAATAAGTCAAGAGAAGCATAGCGGGTATCAAATGGAAATGCCATATTTTATAAATTAAGAATTAACGGTTGAAGCACTTTCATCTGATAATGCTGCTGTAAAAAAGTTTCATCGATTTCTTTATTTGAAATCACCATTGAAGCACCCAATGCAGAACCCAACGGCGAATGGGTAGACATTACATTATAATGCTGAAAATGATGAGACATCAGCTTCATAAATACATCATTATCTGTAAATCCGCCATCGATATAAATATTTTTAATATCTGAATTCCCAATAGCATTTTTAATGGTATGAATCTGTAAATCCATCAGTTCAATCATCAATTGATGATAAGCTTCTTCGAAAGTCGCAAATGAATTTAAATCTGTTGCGGTAATCATTTTTCGCTTCAAAATTATCCCTTCAAAACGGAAATAGATATTTTTATTTTTCATTAAGCGCAGATACAAATCCTGATCAAACTTTACTTCTCTATGGAAACCATACTCTTTTCCATAATAATCGCATAATTTTTCTACCTGGATTTTGTATTCATTACCCATAAAAAAACGGGATGCTTTTACACGTTTGCCATCAATTCGCATGTAATTCAGGCAATTATTTTCGATATCTTCATCTGTAAGACTTTCATCATTAAAAGGATTCAGAGAAATACTCCAAGTTCCTGTTGAAAGTAATAAAAACGGTTCTTTTTTGCTTAAAATATAAGGCAATAACGCAGAAGAACTGTCGTGAATTCCGACACCAATTTTAATTTTTTTGTTTCTGTAAGAAGTGTTGATACTCGCAGAAGTTGGTACAATTGGAGGCAATAAAGCGTCAATTTCCTCTTCATATACCCAATCGTGGTAATCTGCTCTATCATAATCCCATAAGTTGGTATGACAGCCGATTGACGTAAATTCAGAAACACAAATTCCTGTAAATAAATACGATAAGTACTGCGGTAAATGAAGACTGTATCGGATCTTTTTGAATACTTCAGGATGCTTGTATTTTAACCAAAATAATTGCAATCCTGAGTTCAACATTCCGGCTTGCGGAGATGCAGTTTCACGGGCAATTTTCATTTTGCTTCCGTGTTTTTCGTAGAATAAGTCTAGTATTTCCTCATCCATCGATTTGGTGTAATTGTACAAAGGCGTCAGAACATTTCCTTTCTGATCGAGATGCACAAAACTCGCTCCGTATGTAGAGAAATTAATGGCTTTTACTTCATAATTTTCGTCATCAAGAATAGCATTGAAATTATCTTTGATCCAATTTTGTAAGGCAGCAAGGTCTTCTGTCGGATAGCCGTCTTCATCTGTTGTGAGCGGTAGTTCTGTATATTCACGAACGACTTCTCTATAATTTTTATCAAATAAAAAGAACTTTTTATTGGTCTTTCCAATATCAAATACAATGGTTACCTTCTTCTTTTTGGACATTCTTGCGATGAATTAAATTTTATTATTGAATGGTAAATTAGTTTTTTCAATGTGATTAGAATCTGTTTAAATCTTTTCAAACAATTTCAAACACCATTAAGGAGTGTTTAGATATGTAGGATGCGTTAAGAAGAATCCACTCATTTCTTAAACAAGCAAGCTTAAAATCCCGACAATCTAAACACTTCAACCTTAATGATAAAAATATAAGGATACAAAATATAATTAAAAACTTTCGATTGCACCTGAAAGTTCAAATTATCAAATTAAAACAGGTTTATAATCCTGTTGCTTTTACATGTAACCCTCTTTCAGAGATTAAATTTTCTCTTACTTTTAGGTTTCTGTAGGTTGAAATCGGGTCTAAAGCAGCACCTGTCTGTAATCTCGCCGCTCTCAATAACGGACGAACATCTGTTCTGTACGCATTTTGCAAAATATCCTGCGCCAAAACAACATCATTATTTTGCTGTGCTTCTTTCAATGCTTTTTGATCAACCAAAAGAGCCGTTGCATAAGCAATTAAAATCGCTTCTAAAGATTGTAATAAGTCTTCTAAAGGATCTTTTATGTTGTGACTTGCATCGATCATCCAAGCCGGATAAGGATTATTTAGATTATTTTCCATTCCGTATACCAATTCGTTGAAGATCAAGAATAATGCATAAGGTTTGATTGAACCTACCGTTAAATCATCATCTCCATATTTGCTGTCGTTGAAGTGGAAACCTCCTAACTTTCCTTTATACATCAAGGTTGCAACGATTTGCTCGATATTTGAATTTGGTAAATGGTGACCTAAATCCACCAAAGTATACGCTCTTTCTCCACAAGCATTAGCTAACATGAAAGACGTTCCCCAATCCTGAATTGTAGTTGAATAGAAATTCGGTTCGTACGGTTTATATTCGATGAATAATTTCCAATCTTCCGGTAGATCTGAGTATATTTCTTTTAAGCTTTGTTCAGTTTTTGCTAGAGCTGTCTGGAAATTTAATTGTCCAGGAAAACTTGCTCCGTCTGCCAACCAAACCGTTAAACTTTTTGAGTCTAATTCCTTCCCGATTCTGATTACTTCTTTGTTGTGTTCTACTGCGTACGCTCTTGCATCTTCATTCGCAGCGTTCAAAGAACCGAATTTATACGATTGTTTTGCTCCCGGCTGATCTTGAAATGTGTTTGAATTCATTGCGTCGAAAATCAATCCGTGAGACATTGCTTTTTCCTTAATCGCTTTCACATCACTCGGAATATCCCATGGAATATGAAGCGAAATTGCTCCTGCAGAATGCGTTAAAGCATGAATTAATCCTACATCATCTAATTTTTGTTCTAAAGAAGATGGCTCACCTCCGTACGAAAATCTTCCGAAACGAGTTCCTCCAGCTCCTAAAGCCCAACTTGGAATTGCCACCTGAAAGTCAGCAATTTTGTTAACAATTTCAGAAACGTTGGCTCCTGATTTTGTCAGTTTATCTGATAAATATGCAAAGTCTGAATTAAAATTTTCAACTTCACTTTTATTGTTTTGTTCAATGATATCTTTTCCTATAATCATGATTTATTTTTAAAATTTTAAAACTGAAAGCTCACAGAAAGCAAGCCTTCAATTTAACAAATTAAATAATTCTTTTTCAGCATTAATTTTATCTAGGGAAAGCATTTGCCATTCCGCCGTCTACATTGATGATGTTTCCTGTACTTTTATCCAAAATTGCTACACAAGCGAAAACTCCGTTGGCGATGTCTTCCGGAAGAATAATTTCGTTCAAAAGATTTCTTTTTGCGTAAAATGCAGGCAATTCTTCAACGGTAATTCCGTTTGCTTTTGCACGACCTTCTGCCCAAGAACCTTCCCAAATTTTGCTTCCAACGATAACTCCGTCAGGATTTACAACATTTACACGGATTTTATCCGCTGCCAATTCTGCTGCCAATAATCTTGTCATGTGTTGTTGCGCTGCTTTTGCAGTTCCGTAAGCTACGTTATTCGGACCTGCGACCAAACCGTTTTTACTTGCAATATTTACGATGTCACCACCCAAATTTTGCTTTTTCATGATTTCAACGCCATTTTTAGCGATCAAAAACTGACCTTTTACCAAAACATTTTCAAGTAAATCCCAGTCCTTTGTTGTAGTATCTTCCAACGATTTAGAAATTGCCAAACCTGCAGAATGAACCAAAATATCTACACCACCGAAAGCTAAAATCGTTTGCTTGAAAGCTTCTGTAATGCCTTCTTCGCTTGTAACATCACACTGAACTGCAATTGCCTGATCTTTGCTGTATTTTGCTGTAACAGATTCCGCAGCTTCTTTATTCAAGTCTGTGAAAACAACGACAGCACCTTCCTGAACCATTTTGTCAGCAATTGCCTGACCGATTCCACCGCCTGCTCCAGTTACAATCGCAATTTTTCTTGATAATGGTTTTTCTTTCGGCATTCTCTGAAGTTTCGCTTCTTCCAACAACCAGTATTCGATGTCGAATGCTTCCTGTCTTGGTAATGAAGTATATTCAGAAATAGCTTCTGCACCACGCATTACATTAATTGCGTTTACGTAAAACTCATTTGCAACACGAGTCGTTTGCTTATCTTTTGAGAAACTGAACATTCCTACTCCCGGGTAAATGATGATTACCGGATTCGGGTCACGCATTGCCGGGCTGTTTGGATGTTTGCAAGTTTCGTAATATTCTTTGTATTCTTGTCTGTACTGTTCGAAAAGTGGATTAAGTTTTTCCAAAACAGCTTTAGAATCGCTTAAATCTTCATTTTTATCTAAAGTCAACACTAATGGCTGAATTTTAGTTCTTAAAAAGTGATCCGGGCAAGAAGTTCCCATTGGAGCCAATCTTTCCAAATCATTACTATTGATGAACTCTAACACTACATCGCTGTCTGTGAAATGACCCACCATTCTGTTTTCAGAAGAAGCCAAACCTCTCAGCAAAGGCATGATTTGAGCGGCTTTGTTTTTACGTTCGTCAGCTGATAGAGACTCTACTTTTTGACCGCCAAAAACCTGTCCGTTCTCTTCAATTTTTTTAGCGATAAATTCAGAAGCCATTTCGATCACTTCCAAACTATTCATATATGATTCGTAAGAAGTATCTCCCCAAGTGAACAATCCGTGGCTGCCTAAAACGATCCCTCTAATTCCAGGATTGTCGGCTAAACATTTTTCTAATTGTAATCCTAAATCGAAACCAGGTCTCTGCCAAGGAACCCATCCCATTGTGTCACCCCAGATTTCTTTGGTAACTGCCTCGCTGTCTTTAGCTGCAGCAACTGCAATCAAAGCATCAGGGTGAAGGTGATCGATATGTTTAAATGGAAGTAAACCATGAAGCGGCGTGTCAATAGAAGGTGCTTTGCTTTCCAAATCAAAAATACAGTGATCAAATAAGCCTACCATTCTGTCTTCGTCTGCTAAACCTCCGTAAACATTTTTGAGATTTCTTAGTCTTTCAGTATATAATCCGGCAATTCCTTTTCTTGTCAGCGTTCCGATGTCGCCACCTGAACCTTTTACCCACATTACCTCAACTTCTTCATTGGTTAGCGGATCTTTTTCTATGGTTTTGCAACTGGTGTTACCTCCACCATAATTGGTAATTCTAAGGTCTGCTCCTAATATGTTTGAACGGTATAAAAATAAAGCAACCTGGTCATCACCAAAAGATGCTGCTTTTTCTTCATCCCATAAATAATCTACGTATTTGAATGTTTTCACGTTTTCCATTGATTTTACTTGTATTTCTAAATTTTACCCAAAATTAGATGGTTGTAATGGGTACAGCATCCCGTACTATACTGCTAAATGCTTTATTTAAAGATTAATTAACGTTTTATTTTCATCGTTGATTAAGCTCTTCATTACATCCATCCAATCAAGGTATTTATAATTAATATTTTATGATTAAGTGATTTTATGATTAATATCCCGGAAGCTGAGTAAGATTCGGGTTATCAACAAGCGGGTGACCGGCAGACTGAGCTGCAAATGGAAGTAATTCTGTCTTATTAGGCACAAATCCGTAGAAAAGACCATCTCCCCCACCTTCAATCCAGTTTGGATATACTCCCCCGTTTTCAAACGATCCGGTTGGCTTTGTATAAATAATATTACCAATCTGAAGCTGATTGAAACCTGCTGTAAACCCTACAGCTTTTCTTGCGTTACCGTTAAATGTGCTTGTATATGCCTGGAACATATTGGCAGGATACCATTTGTCATCGGCTGTCGAAGTTTGTCCGTTCGCTAATGCTATAGCCTTTAAAGTTGTTTGATAAGCAGCGTAACCTGATGAATTGGTAGGAACTGCCTGAACTTGTGCGATCTGCGAAGGATCTGTTAAATCAATATAAGTAACTGCCAAAAACGGGTCTCCGTAAACCTGTGTATTCTTATGATATTTATAAAGACGATAAATTGGAGTTGTTGCAAACTGCCCCGTACGGTTTGACAGATTTTTCATTGCCTGTCTGGTTGCATTGATTTCACTTTCAAGCTTATTCATTCTGATCAAATCTGTACGAAGCATAAATTCGTCTGAAAACTCCCATTTACGTTCCTGAACAATTGCCGATTCGAATGCCTGCTGACCGCTTGGTATTGCCATAGAACCAATTCCTGCACGGTTTCTTACCTGCTGTAAAGCAGCAATACCTTGAGCTGTTGGTCCTCCATTTAAATAATTTTGTGTTTCTGCATACATCAGCAATACATCAGCATATCTCATAATAGGAATATTCAGGTTACGTGCATCCGCCGCTTGTGGCTCTACACACCATGAGATTCTGAATTTTCCTGGCATAATACAAGAATAAGTAGTTCCTACATCTACCCATGTATCATTTGCTAAACCTGTATTTAAGAAATAGATACTGTAAGATGTAGTAGCAACATCTCTTCGTTTATCTGCCTGATCAAAAGACAGATAATAACTAGGAAGTATAAACTGCAGAGCTTTACGAGAACCATACGTTCCTCCTCTTGAACCCGGATGCGCATACACTCCAAATGCTGAATTGGTATTTGGTCCGTATTCAGCGATATGCCAAAGCATCTCCTGATTTACCGCTGAAAAATTTCTTCTGTCAAAATTAAACCACAGTGCTTCAAAACCACTTTTACCACCCTGAGCTTGTACTAAGCTATTTGTTCCTGCATTAATGACAGCAGCAGCAGCAGTATCTGCAATTTGATATAATTGTTGTACTCTTGCGTTATCAGGACGACGAGACATCGTACCCGCAGCACCTGTATTCAGATCCCAACGAAGAGAATACCCTGCAGCATACAAAGCAATTCTTGCTAAAATTGCATTAGTAGATTGTTTGTTAAGTCTTTCCGGTGTTCCGTTAGATACCGGCATACTGTTTATGGATTCCTGAATATCAGCGATAACACGATCATAAATTACATCACGTGAAGCACGCTTAGGATATAGAGTGTTTGGGTCATTAGGATCCGCTTCTTCCAAAGGAATCCAGATTGCAGGTACATCACCATACACTCTGATCAGGTTGTAGTAGCAAAATGCACGAATAGCTTTTGCTTCCGCTAATAATGCCTCACGCTTTGGACTGGCTGGCAGGTCTGGTAATCTGTCGATCGCAATATTGGTTCTTTCTATCACTGCATACATCGCAGAATAGATTCCCGTAACTGTATTTGGAGTGTAAGCATCATACTGATAATTACAAATATTGTATTTGGAATTATTCGTAGATCCATCTTCAGCAGAATGGGTAACAGTATCTCCTGCTCCCAATTGGTAAAACATTTCCGTAGGAATAAGCCCCCTGTAAAGTCCCTGAACAAAAGCATCTGCAGTTTCTATATTGGTGAATACCGATTCTGTGTCAGATGAATTATATGCCGGTTGATCTAAAAAATCATCACTACATGAATTGAAACTTACAACAGCAACAAGCAAAGATGAAACGATAAGAGATTTTTTTATAAATCCGTATTTATTATTGAATATATTTTTCATGATGGAAACAATTAAATATTAAAAAGTAAGATTAATACCCAAAACATAACTTCTGGATCTTGGGAATGAAGAACTGTCATATCCAGGAGTAACTGCAACACCGCTGGCTGCCGAAACTTCAGGGTCAAAACCTGAATATCCTGTAATCGTTGCTAAATTATTAACGGTAGCATAAATACGTGCGTTGGTCAATTTAACATGACTCAAAAATTCCTTTGGAAAAGAGTATCCCAACGTTACCATGGAAATTCTCAGATATGAACCATCCTCCACATAATATGAAGAAGGATAAGTGATATTAGCCGTGTTAGTATTGCTTAAACTCCACAAACTTGACTCTTCATTAGGATTAAGTTCCTTTAACCTAACTAAATTATTTGTTGCCTGACCTGTATTAGGGTCTATCAAATGATAATAATTATCTCCAAATTCTGAAGGTACATTTTGATATACTCCATAAGGACTTAAACTTTGCTTGGTTGCGTTATATATATCGCCACCAACACTGAATTTCAAAAATACTGCTAAATCAAAACCTTTATAAGAAAAATTATTACTGATTCCTCCGATAAAATCAGGTGTACCGTTACCTATTTTTACTAACTTTCTTGTAAACTGATCTCCTGCTTCATTATCTGCAGCAAATTTCATATCTCCGGGTTTAGGAGTTCCTGATGCCGGTTTTACAACTCCTGGTTTTAAAGTTAATGTTCCGTTTGCTGCCTGAGTAAAGTCATCGGTAGTGTAAATTCCCTGATAAACATATCCGTACATATCTCCTAATTCTTCTCCAACTGTAGCATAATAGGTTACCATACCTGCTCTACTGCTTCCTACACTAAAGTTTCTGAAAGTTCTTCCCTCATCAAGAGATAATACTTTTGATTTGTTGAAACCTATATTGGCATCTGTAGACCATCTGAAGTTTTCAGATTTTAAGTTGATCGAGTTCAATGTAAATTCCATACCTGTATTTTTCATGGAACCAATATTAAGATATTTACTTTTATATCCTGTAGATGCAGGAAGTACAGTTTCCAACAACATTCCAGATACATTGTTATTATACCATTCAGAAGTTAATTTGATTCTGTTATTAAACAAAGCCAAATCTACTCCTATGTTTGTAGATTTCATTTCTTCCCAAACTACACCTCTGTTTCCTAACACACTGCTTGTCATCAAGGCCAAGTTACCCACCGTATTATTCAAAGGGTAATCTGTAGGAACTACATTGGTTCTGAATACGTTATTTGGTATACTGTTATTACCTACAATCCCAAATTCATATCTGAATTTCAAATCATTGATATAATTATTAACCTTAGAATTTTTCCAGAAACCTTCCTGCGAAACTCTCCATGCGGCTGCTACTGATGGAAAAACACCATATTTGTTATCTGGACCAAATTTTGAAGAACCGTCTCTTCGGATAGTACCTGTTAATAAATAACGATTGTCATAGCTATAGTTTACACGTCCGAAATAAGAAATTAAAGCATTTGATTTTCTATCTGTACTTTTATCGGCAACGGTAGCATTTGATATATCATCTAACCCGTAATTTAAAATAGACGGGAATTTTATCAGTCTCATGCTGTTACTTTCATTGTTATCATAAACAATTTCGTGTCCAATAAGTCCTGTAATTCTATGTTTTTCACCTAATGTTTTATTATAGGTTAAAGTATTGGTGATCTGATATCGGTATGCTTCAGCATTCGCAATGCTTCCATTGATCCCTGTATTGATAGGATCTGTAAGAAATGCACGGGAATTTTTATCTGAAAATGCTGTTGATTTACTGTTCGTCCAGTTATATGAGCCAGCCGTTCTGAATGTAAAATCTTTCAACAAATCAAATTCCAACCCTATATTCGCCAAAAATGTTCTTGCACGTCTGTTTTGGGTGGATGCTGCTGTTTCAATATATGGATTTTCTGTATCAAAACTAGAATCTAATGCTGAGTAATCAGGGAAAGTCTGCGTATTAAATAATTGATCCTGAGTAAACAATGTTCCTCCTGTAATAGGCTGAAGCAATATTTTTTTCATTCCTGAATACGCTCCGCCTCCGTTTGTAGAATTGGAAGTAAACATTGAACTGAAATCTAAACGTATTCCTTTATATAATTCTGAATTGATGTTGGCACGTAAGGAGTTTCTTGTCTCACTGAAATTTTGCAGCAAACCATCCTGTTTGTTGTAATTGTAACTGATGAATGCCTGCGTTTTATCCGTACCGGCAGAAACACTCACATTATGGTTTTGCGTAAGCCCTGTTCCGCCAAGCATTTTTTCCTGCCAGTCTATTGTAGGCGCTGATCCGTAACGGTTACTGATTCTATTATATACTCCAGTATAAAAACCAGGCGAATCTGTTCCTAAACTATTATCAAATACATTACTCCATTTTGTTGCACCACCTCCCAACTGAGCTAATTCATATTGATATTTCACATACTGTTCTGCATTGGAAACCATATCCAGCTTCTTTGAAAGCATATCAAATGACATGAAAGAATTATACTGAATTGTAACTCTTCCTTTTTTACCCGTTTTTGTTTTAATTACAATGATACCGTTAGAACCACGCGCACCATAAATGGCGATAGCAGAAGCTCCTTTCAAAACGTCAATACTTTCTATATCGTTAGGATTAATAATGTTCAAAGCATTATCTAATTGGAAACCGTCTACAATAAATAAAGGTTCTGTCCCCTGCGTGATAGAAGCACCACCACGAACGGTAACATTGGCACTGGCTCCGGGTGCACCTCCGGCAGTTACAATATTTAATCCTGCTGCTCTACCCTGTAAGGCCTGTAAAGCATTCATAGCAGGTGTCGCTGCCAGATCTTTTGCAGAAACTGAAGATACCGATCCTGTAAGATCAGATTTTTTCACCTTACCGTAACCGATAATTACAACTTCTTCAATATCTTTTGTCTTATCTTTTACAGTGTCTTTTACTGTCTTTTGTCCGAACATAAAGCCAGACGCAAGCAAAAATAGCGGTGCGATAAGTGGCTTAAAATTCTTCTGTTTAATTTTAATAGACATATAGTTAATTTTATGTTACCAAAATACACCGTTACAAATATTTCGGCATCCTGCCATATCCTGCATCATAAAATTCATAAATTTCCTTAATTATCTGCAAACATTTGATTAAAAATTTAAAAATAATAACAATTTAATCACAATACTTAGAATAAAATTTAAAATTCATAAGTTTTAATGAATTATTAAAATCAATAACAACTCCCCAAATATTGTTTGGAAAAAATCCTTATTAACAATAAAAAAAGGCACTGATTTTCTTTCAGTGCCTTACAAGAGTTACATTCTAACTCTTAACTATATGATTGGATAAAAAGTATAAATTGAAATTATCTTAAAGAATTTCCGTAACCTACAATTAAAATAGAAACAAACATTACGATCATCCCGACAACAATAGTAGAAATTGTTTTTTTGGAAACTCCTTTCCATTCTTTAATGATAACACCCCACAAATTGGCGATCAAAATAATGAATGCCATATGTAAAATCCATGAACTTGGTCCGTTCCCCATTTTGCTTTCTCCCATTCCGTAGAAGAAAAACTGTAAAAACCACATCGTTCCGGCAAGTGCACAAAAGATGATATTTTTTACAACTGGTACATTTTTCTTGGTATAATCTGTGTACGATTTATTTTTAAATGAAAGATAAAGACAACCGATTAGGTTCGTCGCCATTCCGCCCCAAAGCACGACAACATACGTTACATTATTTTGAAAAAGGAATTCTCCCTGTCCCGGATTTGCAACTTTCCACGCTTCATTAGCAATAATTGCCATCGGCTTTCCAGCTTCCAAGCCGAAATTAAAACAAGCACTCAAAACTCCGGAAATAATCGCAACAATTAATCCTAAACCAAATTTATATTCTGTCTTCACTTCTGTACCATGAGGATCGATAGAATCAGTTTGAAGTTCTTTGTCTTTCATTACCCCAGCTTTTCCGCTGATGATAATTCCTATAACACATACGAAAAGTCCTAACAGAACCATCTGTCCCCATGACGTCGACATCATCAGCCCGATATTATCTTTTCCTGTTTGCGGAGAAAATTCATAATAAATAGAAGGAACGAGCGAGCCGATGACCATGGTAAGTCCTAACATAATGCTGCTACCCAACGCTACCCCCAAATAACGAACGCCCAAACCATACATAAAGCCTCCGATTCCCCAAAGAGCACCGAATAAAAATGTTAATCCTAAGATTGATGAACTCGCATTCTGAATAATATCCCAAAATCCCGGAATGGTAAGAAATGCGGCCAATGGCGGAACAATAATCCAAGAGAAAACTCCTCCTATCAGCCAAAATGTTTCCCAAGACCAGCCTTTTACTTTTTTGTATGGTAAATAAAAACTTCCCGAAGAAAACCCTCCTAAGAAATGAAATAAAATTCCTAATAATGCATTCATAATTTATCTTATGTATTGAATTTGAAAATTACCAAGATGGAATCGATTGCGCATCTTGTAGTGTCATGCTTAAAATCCTGGAAAAAATAAGACTTTTTGTAATGATGAACAATAAATACCTAATACACTAAAATATTGTGAGTTATACTAATTTTAATTAATTTCAAATTTTATAGTATTTACCAAAAATTAACTTTATTCAAATTTTCAGATATTTATTCAGGTCTATTTAACTCTATATATTTGATTCCTGTAAATAAAAAAGACTTAACAATTTTCATTATTAAGTCTTATCTCTATTTTAAAAAGCTTATTTTAGTTTATAAACCTCGCTGCTTGCCAATAATAAACAACCTAATCCATAATCTTCGAAATCCGGAACTTTATCAATGGCTAAAGGTTGACCGTCTTTAGGCTCTTTGCCAGTTCCCTGTACCCAACCTAAAAATCCGTTTGGCTGAACCGAATCTTTTACGATAGCATTCCAGGCTTTAACAACAACCGGTAAATATGTTTTTTTATCAATCAGATTGTTATTGATTCCATACGCCATTCCGTATACAAAAAGTGCAGTTCCTGTCATCTCCTTTCCTCCGAAATTCGTTGGATCATGCAAACTTACATTCCAAAAACCATCTTCTCTCTGAATCGGTAACAAAGCTGCCAACAAGTCTTTATAATCCTGTAGATATTCTTTGTAATGAGGATCAGATTTTGGTGTATCGTGCAATGTTTTTGCCAACGCAGCAACTACCCAGCCGTTTCCTCTGCTCCAATAGCAATCTTCACCATTCGGTTCTTTGTAAGGCGGAACAAAACTCTTGTCTCTCCACCAGATTTTATCTTTTGGATTGTATAAACCATTTCCTCCGTGCTTGTATTTGGTATAAGCGTACATTTCGTAATTTTTATCGAAATATTTCTGCTCACCAGTAATTCTACCCAACTTTGTAAAAATTGGCATCGACATTTGCATTGCATCGATCCACCACCAGTCATCAACTTGTTTGGTTGCAATCATGCTGTCCATAGAAGCTTTTACAAATTTAATTCTCTCAGGATGCTTCTTGCCGTCAATTTCATAAAGATCGATATAAGTCTGCCCGCAAGCCTGATGATCAGCATTTCGGGTATACGTTCCACGCATCATATCCCAATTGTGCTTTTTCGACCAATCTACTGCATAATCATAATATTCTTTTTTGGGATCTATTGAATATAAAGCCATCAAACCTTCGTAGTAAACCGCACGAGTCCAAAGATTGCTTGGCCATACTTTTTTACCCACTATTTCTTTACCCGGATCCGGCCACTTATTCATAAAATACTGATTTGCCCTACGTGAAACTTCCAATACCTGGGTTTTATTGGGAAGTTCAACCTTACTTTCAGAGCCTTGTTTTTGAACCGAACAGGAAGTCATCCCTCCTACGATTAGTGCAAAAAAGCTTGCTGTTAAAAGTTTCTTCATATAATTCAATTTTATTTTATATAATTTTTAAGTTCGCAACCTTTCAATTGCTTAATTCCTTTCGTTACTAATTCTGCGTTTAAAATTGCTCCCGCTTCGTTGGTATGCGTATGATCTTTTGGGAAGAATGCATTTACTTTTTCAGCGCCCATTTTTTCATATTTTTCGATGACCATTGTATTTAAATCTAAAAAATAAGCACCGGTTTGTTTGGCAACTTCCTGCGCCCAAATTCCATATTGATCTTTTTCAATTTTACCTTTACCATCAAATTTATTTCTTGGAACTGGTGAAACGATGATAGGAATTGCACCTTTGGATTTAGCCTCGTTTGCATATTTTCTCATATAATATCCGTAAGTATAAACGGTTTCATTTACTTTTCGTATTGGATTGTAAATATCTTTTGTTTCTTCGCCAATTCCTTTAATTGATCCCCTTGCACGCAAAGTATCTGCCAATTCACCACCATCGTTATGACCAAACTGCATCAAAATATAATCACCTTTTTTTATGGTTTTCATAATCGAATCCCAGCGGCCTTCTGTAATAAAAGTACGACTGCTTCTTCCACCTTTTGCATGATTCTGAATTTCAATTTTATCTGTATTAAAATATAAATTCATAAAACTTCCCCATCCCCAAAGCGAATCAGAACCTTTGCCCGAACCATTTTGCACCGTGGAATCTCCAATAATATAAAGAACAGGTTTATCCTGAAGTTTTTGGAATGAAACTCCTAAAAATACGATCAATGCAAGAAGCGGAATAATAAATTTGATTTTCATAAATAATTTATTTGTTGGGATTAACTGTAGTAATATTTGGTTTTGGCATTTCCTTAATCGATTCATCCAAATAATAATCGGTGTGCGGAGGCTGATTGTAACCTACATTTTGCCAAACGATGCTTAAACGATATTGCGGATTATGCATTAAAGTATACAACCTATGTTTTGTCGGAATTGTTGTGCTGAAGATTCTCAATTCCTGATTATCGGCTGTTCTGTACATCACTTCTTCACGCCAATCTCCAAATAAATCTGCCACTAAAGACGGATTTTTCTTGGTTCCGTTATTCGATTCACATTGAAAATCTTTGGCATCAAATATAACATTGGTTTTCTCTTTTTTCCAGTCCCATTTTGAAATAACAGTGCCATCTAAAATTTCGCTTAAAAAATCACCGTCCCAATAAATTCCCATATTGGCAGGGGGATTTTTCTCACTGATTTTTTTTCCTTTGGCATTATAAATACCTTTCAGGCCGGCACCGGCAGCCCAAGATTCTGAACCTTCATAACGAGCGTCAATATTTAAAGACAAACCTCTTCCAGGACCTTGAAATTTACTCGCCGCACTGTAAACTGTTGACGGTAATTTCCAAAGAACATTTCCGGTTTTTCCATCTCTGAAATGCGCTCCGGCATCATCAAACCTTTCCTGAATATCAAAAATTTCCAATCCCGGATTGCTTGGGTCTAAATCTCCAACGTGCAAAGCATCACCATGACCGTAACCTGTACTGTTCAATACTTTTCCATTGTCATCAACAGTCATTGCGCCATAAATAATTTCGTCTTTTCCGTCGTTATCAACATCTGCGATACTCAGATTATGATTTCCCTGTCCGCGGTATTTTTTATTTTCTTCCGAACTTTCCGTATCGAAAAGCCAACGAAGGCTAAGTTTTTTATCTTTATAATCCCAGGCTGCAATCGCCGTTCTGGTATAGTAACCTCTCGATAGAATCACGCTCGGCGTTTTTCCATCAAGATAGGCGACTGCTCCTAAAAATCTATCTATCCGGTTTCCTTTGGCATCGCCCCACGTTTCAGTCATTTGTTCTGCGGTTGGATTTAAACTACCTGCAAACCTTGGAACCTGATAGTTTACCGTATTAATTTCCTCGCCGGTTTCGCCATTAAAAACCGTCAGAAATTCCGGTCCGGAGAGAATCATTCCGTTTTCGTTCACGTAATTTTTTGTTGCATCACCAATAATTTTTCCTTTTCCATCTTTGCTTCCATCGGCGGTTTTCATTACAATTTCTGCTTTTCCGTCCTGGTCTAAATCATAGACTAAAAACTGTGTGTAGTGCGCTCCTTCCCTGATGTTTTTGCCCAAATTAATTTCCCACAAAAACTTTCCATCCATTTTATAGGCCTGAATAATCGGCGGGTCAGTTTCTCCTTTTTGGCTGTTGTCTTTTGACCTTCCCGTCTGATGCAGGATGATTTCATATTCTCCGTCACCATCCAGATCTGCAACAGAAGCATCGTTCGGAGTATAGCCAATTGGTGTTTTTAACGGAATTGAAAAATAGGGTTTCTGATTGGCTGTATATTTCGCAAAATCATTATCTACACCTTGATTCTTTGTATTTGATTTGACGAAATAGGTATAATTTTTTCCTTTGTCTGCAGTTTTATCTAAAAAATTGGTTTCCTGAATTAACGGTTTCTCATTAAGTTTTTTAGTCTGATGATTTTCAGTTCGATACAAATCAAAATGAGTATTTTGAGCTTCAGTTCCGAGCAATCTCCAACTTATAAACACACCAGTTTCTGATGGAATAGCTATGATTCCACGCTTCAAATATTCCATTTGTCGTTGAGCAGAAAATATCTGTGAAAGCAATATCGTGGATGTGATTACTATATATTTGATTTTCATAAATCTATATTATTGAAAGAATGGCAAATCGTATTTTATAAGTTTCGGCTAAAGCCTGTTATTATTGAATTTTAGGTTTATCAAATTTTAAATCTTGACAAAAATTTTAACATTGAATCTCTCGCAGCCCGACTTGAACGGAAATCCTTTTTTGCGTGGTCGTCAGATTCAATTAATTTGACATCATCATGCAAAAAAGATTGGGAGTGGAAGGCGGAAAAGCTGCTCAACCGATTGCACGATCTGCCTTATTTTACAGAAACCTGCTTCAATAACCACTTCACCCATTCTTCAGTTCCCTGATAATTCGTAAAATCTGAGGGTAATTTTTTGCCGTCGATATACTCGTTATAACACCACGGATCGCCCAATGCGAAGACAGTTCCTTTACCTATTTTTGCAATGGCAGCGATATTTTTACCTTCCGCAGAGAGTAATTCTTTCGCTGGGCTATTCACGGAAATCGTCGCCACTTCCTTCATATATAATTTCTGTTGCGAGAAAATTTCATTTCCTGCCGGAACCATCACTTTTCCTTGTTCAAATTCCTTTTTCTGAACTCGGTTGTAACTATCTTCATTGAAATGAATTCCGAATTTTTCCGCCAATTTATTGAAATTTTCAAACTCAGAATTCCCCTTGTCGTTGCTTAATAAAACTAAAACACCTCCTTTTTCAACCCATTTTACAAGGTTTTTAATAGATTTTGCATCGACTAAATTAGCTTTTCCGCCGTATGCTTCTTTGTCAATATCGGCATCAACGATAATATAAATATTAGCGTTTTTCAAATCATTTTTTGCTGGAGCTGTAGTCAATGTAGTGATTTCTGCACCTTGTTTTTGGAAGATTTCTCCTAATAAAGAAAATCCTCCGTTGGTGGTGTCATTCCACGTATAATGCCAAGATTCCAAGGCTTTGGTTTCTTTATTTTCTCTTTTTTCGTTGTTGAAATAATTATCTAAAACAACTTTTGGTTTCTGTTGAGCATTAGCAAAACTAACGGTCAGCAAAGTTCCTAAAGCGAATGATTTTATGATATTTTTAGTCATAATTAATTTTTATTTTGAATAATGAATTGGGATTAATTGAATTTCGCCATCCAAACCGGAAGGCTGAACTTTCCAATTAGATGCATCAAAAGGTTTATAGTTAATATTCACAAAGTTGATTTCGTGATAATTTCTCCATTCGATTTTATTTTGGTCCATATATCGGATTCGGTTGGCCATTAGGTTTGAAACCTCGATTTGAATTGTATTTTTTCCTTTTTCAAGAAATTTCCCTACATTGATTTCAAATGGATTGCTCCAGACAATTCCGACTTCTTTTCCGTTGACAATAACCGTTGCACTTTCGTAGAGTTTATCGAACTTCAAAAGATAATCATCAGCTTTATTTTTCTTTACATTAAAAGTGCTTGTATAAACTCCGGTTCCGGAAAAACTTTGTGTTGAAGCATCTTCTGTGAAATTCGTCCAAGGTTGAAGTTTTGTTAAAGTTCTTGATTTCGGAAGTTCGGGACCGCCTTCTTTAAAAGTTAATTGCCAAGGTTGATTTAAAACGATTGGAGCTTCAGCTTTCTCAATATATTTCCATTTTGAAATTGAATTATCCGGGGTTTCAGTAGTTTTGATAATTAAAGATTCGCCTGATTTCAGTTGAACTTTAACTGAATTATTCTGAGTTTCGGCAATTCCAAAATTACCATTTTCGGGATTCATTAAAACGACCTGTTTTCCGATATAATTTAATGGAATATTTTGATTAATGTCTTTCGAAGTGTGATTGACGATGTAATAATATTTTCCGCCGTTGAACTGTCTTCTGACAAATTTCAATCCGATATCAGTTAATTTTTCTCTTTCTATTTTTAAATATTCCAAGCCGTTTTCGACATCAGAACTCAGGATAATTTTCCCTTTTCCGAATGCTGCTGTTTTCAAATTTCCATTTTGCTGAAAAGGAATTGATTTCCACAAAGATTGTAACTCATTTCTTCTTTTTTCAGACTCAAAAAATCCCTTAACATCTTTTGGTTCGCTTTGAAAAATCACAGAAGCGCCATTCTGAGCTAAATTTAAAATATTTTTCAAAGTCGATTCGGAAAAATAACTCAGTTGAGGAACAATTAAAACTTTATAAGAACCACCCTCTTTTGAAACCTGAATATTTTGATTATCCAACTTCGCCTCGCCAATCATTTTATCCGAAACCATATCCAGAGAATATCCGGATTTGCCCAATCTGTCGAGGTTTTTATGAAACTCGGTCGGCTGCAGCCATTTTTCAATATTATGAATTTTGAAAGCCATATCTTTTCCTTTCGGACTTGCCCATTGGTCGTAAACAGGCCAGTAAACCAATAGCTCATTATCCGATTTTCCGCTTTGCAAAACACTTTGAGTTCTGGCAACGTAGGAATTTAACCCTTCCAAATGTGACCATAAACTGTTTTCGGGAACGAAATTGGTGGATGCATAAAACAGCCAGCCCGGAAATTTCACATCAGCCGGAGTGTACGTCGTTCCGTGATAAAAAACGTGATTGATTCCCGATAAAAAAACCTGCTCCACTTCCGGTTTTGCCTGTGACCACGAGGTTTTGAAATGTTCTGTCAGCCACGTAAAAGTTTCGTTTGAAATTAATTTTTTCCCCGTCACATTCGCTGCCGACGAAGCAAATTTCAACATATTAATGTCCGGAATATCGGCTTTCTGAATGTCTGCGGTATCTCTTTTCAAACCGACAACATCAAAAGGCGTGCTTCCAAAAGTTTCCGATTCGGGAATATCGACTGCTGCATATAAATCCAGTAAATTCCCCGGCGAACCGTGTGCCTGATTGGTATTTTTGGAGTTTTTGGAGTTCGCCCAATTCGTAAAATCCTGCGCAAAACGATTCAAAACTAAATCACTCAGCGTTTCTCTGTAATCAGATTTTATTCTTCCTGCAGTTTCACTTTCTTCATCGCTCACCAGATATTTGATGTACGGACTTAAATCATAGCCACGTCTTTTCTTAAATTCAATTAAAAAATCCGGCGTCCAGTCGGCATTGTACACTTCATAGCTGTCATTGAAAAAAGAACGGATTCCATAATTTGAATTGCCAAATGCCTTATCAAAAGTTTTCAGATAATCTTTTGTCGCAGTTGGTGAAAAATGGTCCAAAGTGTAGCCTTCTCCACCGGGAGCAGCACGTTTTACTTTTTGAAAGGTTTTACCCACAAAAATCGCATAGATAGTCCATTTCCCAAAGGTTGGTTTCCAGTTTAAAGTTCCGTCTGCATTGATTTTATCTGTTAAAACTACCGCTTCATTTTTTTCATTGTAAGCGGTTACAATATCGAGTTTTATCGTTTTTAAATTCTTCTGTTTTTCATCTTTCAGAACAATTTTCTCTGAAAACTTTTCATTCGGTTGAATTTCGTATGTCTGAACAACCATTTTGGTCGCCGCATTCTCTTCATCCACTTGCGGTCCACCGATTGGCCAGCCTGTTCCGACTGCCATATCAACGCCCATATTCAGACTTTTGGCTTTGTCGGTCGTAAACCGGAGCATTTTCATCCATTCCGGAGAAAGGTAATTGATGTACTGTTTTTCAAAACCTTTTGCGCCGTAAACAGGAACAATTTCCACACCGCCAAATCCAGATTTTGAAAGAGTTGTCAATTGCTTATCTAAACCTTTTTCGTCAACGGCACTTCCCATCCACCACCAGCGTGTCCACGGTTTTGCGGTCTCGGTAGTTTGTGGCCACGGATTCTGTGCGGAAAGGTTTCCGAAGGCAAAACAGAGAACGCTGAGTTTTATGATATTTTTGATATTCATTATTAAATCAATTTTTAACATTTGTCATTTCGAGGGACGAGAAATCTAGCAATGTGAGATTCTTCATTCCACTTCGTTTCATTCAGAATGACAAACTGCACATTTTGATTACAATACATTCTAATTCCCATCAGGTTTCAAAGATTCCATATAAATGCTTTCCGGCCAGTGAAAATCTTTGATGGCATCGGGTTTATTGGGATTAAAATTTTTATAATTTTTGGAAATATATTTCTTCAAAGGTAAATTTTGGTCAACTATAGATTTCACTACACATTGTGCCAATTCATAAGCGCCATAAGGATTAAAATGCGTATCATCAGCCAAAGCAGTTTTTTGATTCGGATATGAATTGGCTTGATAATGTACGAATGCTTTCTTTGCATTTTCCGGTCCCATCGCTTCAAATAAAGTTTTGCTTAAAGCATTTAAATCGATTAAATCAACTTTTTCTTCTTTCGCAATTTCCCGCACTGCATCAGGAAAATCATCTAAAGTATTGACGATTTTATTATTTTCATCAAAAACTCTGCGGTTCATAGAAGTGACTAAAACTGGAATTGCGTCTAAACTTTTAGCTTTTAAAATCCATTCTTTTAATCGTTTTCTGTAACCGGATTTTATACTGTTGCCAGCTTTTTGGTCGTTGTGCCCGAACTGAATGAACAGATAATCTCCCGATTTTATTTTATTCCATATTTTATCGATTCTGTGGCGGTCTTCGAATGCTTTTAAAGTTTCTCCACTTTCGGCGTAATTGGCAATCACGACTTCATTTGGAACGAAAAAGTACGGTAACATCTGTCCCCAGGACGCCCAGGGTTCGTACTGCGCATCAACAACGGTTGAATCGCCCGTCAGATAAATGGTTTTTGCCGTTTTGTTGGGTTGAATAATGACTGAACAAACTTTCGGTGCTTTGTCATTAAACTCAATGGTCAGCATATTATCCCAATGAAGATATTTTGTTTCCCTTGGTTTTAATTTTACAATTCCTATTTGAGTTCCATTCTGATTTCGGATAATGCTGTCTTTGACGTGAACGGTAATTTGTTTTTCAACGATTTCGCCTTGTTTTGTTTTAACATCATTCAGCATCAGACGGCGATTTTCTACACGAACGGTTGTTTCGGAAGTTCCTTTAGAATCGCCAAGATTTAATTGAATATTATAATTTCCTTCAGGAAGAACCACCGAAAAATAGAACGGTTTATCGCTTGTAATAAAATCTCTTTTCAAAGCATTTCCGCCGTTGTCAATAGATTTTAAACCGGAAATATCCATAAATCCGTAACCAGTTTTTCTGTCGAATTTAGAAGTTGAGTTAATTGGAATGAAACCTTCTTCAACTCTTTCACCACCAAAATCAAATTTGAAACTGGTTTGCTGTCCGAGAAGAACCGAACAAATGAAAAGCGATAAAAAGATTACAATATTCTTCATTATCAATCGGTTAAAATATTTTCTTTCGGCATAGAAAACTGCTTATTTTCATCGCCCAAATCCGGCAATCCAAAGTAGAAATATAAGGTTCTTTTAAACGTTCCATTAAGATGATTCGGTTCACTTTCAAGACCCAAAGTCGAGGTATCATTATTAATATTAAACGCCAAGACCGTTCCCAAAGGTGGAATAGCATCGAGGAAAGAAATATTTCCGCTTGGTAATTTCGGATAGCCTTCCGCACCGTAAATTCCATAAAAATCAAAAAGTCTAACGAACATTTTTTCTTCTTCTGTTCCGACTGTAATTTTTCCTTCCGCTGTATTCAACTGCAACCACGAAATATCATCAAAATAACCTTTAAATTCAGGATAAATCCACGGAGAAAAACCAGTTCGGGTTGAGTTTTTTAAATTTTGCCAAACATTATAAGTCTGTCCTTGTAAACGGTTTTTCCAAACGTGATAAGGACCTTTGCCCAGCCATTTTGCGCCGATGACATAATTTTCAGAATAATCAAAACTTACACCTGCAAACTGATAATCTCCAGCAAGCGAATATTCATAATTCAATTCTAAAATTCCGTTGGGATTCAGTTTCCAAATGAATTTATTTCCGTTTTTATACTTTGCTTCAATGAGTTGATTTTGTCCTTCTACAAAAGATTTTATAGAAGATAATTCCATTGTTCCGTTTACGAAAACCGGTCCGTTTTTGAAGGACATTTTCTTGCCTTTTTTATCGACAATCACTGATTTTAATAAGCCATCTTTTTTACCAATTGAAAATTCTTTTTCTTCTGATTTTAGAATAAATAATGAATCATTTTCAGCGACAGAAACCGGAAATTTTTTGATTAAAGATTTCGAAAATTGTGTCGATAATTTTTCATTTAAAGCAATTTTCCAAGTCCAAGTGTAAATTTCTTTTCCGAATTTGTCTGTTGCAGTTAGCATTAAACCTTCACTTTCTCTCCAGTTGATTGGAAGATTTAAGTTAATATTTCCTTTTTCAGTTGGTTTAATATTTGGCGATTCTGATTTTCCTGTTTTAATGATATCAAAACCTGATTCAGAAGAAAATGGTGTTTTGAATTTGACTAGTTTCCATTCAAACTGACATTCATTTAAGTTCGTAAAATGATAACGGTTTTCAACAGAAATTGTTCCGTTAAAATCATCCGGCAACGTTTTCAAATCAATTTTTACCGGACTGTAAATTTCCCGAATGGCATAAAAACTTCCCTCCTTTTCGCGATGTGGACCCAAAACTCCGTCGGGAGCGTTGATGGCATTGACATCAATCTGATTTTTGAAATCCGTTCGCACCAAACCTTCATCTACAAAAGCCCAAAGAAAACCGCCCGCACCTTTCTTGGAATTCCAATGAAGTTCCCAATAATCGGCCAGAGAAGTTCCGCCACCGCCGTCGTCCTGTGCGTGTAAAAATTCGGTCGGCATATAAATATTTTCTCCTTCAAGAATTTTTTTGGTGCTGTAATAATCTTCGTAATGATTGCAGTCGATGCCGTTGAAAGCATTTCCAGGCTTGTGATGCGCGTGAATGACGGGACGGTTGGACAAGTCATATTTTGCATATTCTGCATCCAAATCGAAATTATGTCCGCCCTCGTTTCCGTTACTCCAAAAAATGATTGACGGATGATTGGCATCTCTCGTAACCATTTCTTTCACGAGCTTTTTACCAACTTCAGTGCTGTATTTTTTTTGCCAACTCGCCAATTCATCCAAAACATATAAACCGAGCGAATCGCAAATTTTTAAAAATGATTTATTGGGCGGATAATGCGAACAGCGAACGGCATTCATATTCATTTCCTTGATGAGCTGAACGTCCATTAAATCGATGTTTTCTGTAACAGCACGTCCGGTTTCCGGCCACCAAACGTGACGGTTTATACCTTTCATTTTGATTTTGGTTCCGTTTATGTAAATTCCGTCGCCTTTGCGGATTTCAATCGTTCGGAAACCGAATTTTTCTTCAGTATGGAAGATATTTTTTCTGTTTTTATTTAAGCTGAATTTAGCTTTGTATAAATTAGGCGTTTCGGCTGTCCAGAGTTTTGGATTTTTGACGGAGAATTGAATCTGTTTTAAAGTATCTCCTTTCTGAATTTGAACCTGAGATTCGCCAATTAAATTATTTTTAATATCGAATAATTCAACCTTCAAATTGTTGACAGAATTGACTCCTTTTAAATGAATATTAGAACGGAAAGTTCCGTCTGCTTTGGCATCGATTGACGTCGATGAAATGTATTCTTTTGGATGGGCTTCCAAATAAACCGGTCTGAAAATTCCGCCTAAAATCCAGTAATCTGCCAGACGTTCTGCGTTGTTGACCGATTTATCAGCCGACATTTTTGAAACTTTGACTTCCAGAATATTTTCTTTTCCGAATTGAACTTTATCGGAAATATCATATTTGAATTCATAAAAAGCACCCTGATGAATTGCTCCCACCAATTTTCTATTGATTTTCACTTCGGTATCGGTCATCGAACCTTCAAAAACGATGTTGATGGATTTTCCTTTCCAGGAATTGGGGACTTGAAATTTGTGTTTGTAAAGACCTATTTCATCATTAAATTTGAAATTTTTGCCGTAGGTGACGTAATCTCTTCCGTAGTTGTACGAGCCAAATCCCTGCTGTTCCCATTGGGAAGGAACCTGAATTTTATTCCAGCTTCCAGATTTTCGTCCGCCGTTTATCCAAAAATCCCATTCTTTGGTATGCTCAGAATCTGTTCCGCTCAGGAATTGCATTTCCTTAGATTGAGAATGCAGAAACTGTGAGCAAAAGCATAAAAGAACGAATATTTTGGAATAAAAACTCATTTAGCAGAAATATCAGAATCATCTTTTTTGTCGTAAGATTGACTTAGAGAAGCAACTTGCTCTACTTTAAGATTTTTTTGCTTTAAGTTTTCGATGTTTTTCAGATTTTCCATTTCAGGTTTTAAGGCTTTGATTTTAAAATTTTCAAACGTGAAATCCCTTAAATCATATAAATCTGATTTTTCTATAGAAAATGCTGTTTCACAACTTAAATCGATGTTCTTGACTGTAATGTTATTTGCTAATCCTTTTTTCGGTCTTGCTTCTCCTTTCAAATCAAAAAACTGGTTCCAACCTTTAACGTAAATAAAGGTTTTTACGTTTCCTGTAATATTTTCTACCGTTACATATTCGTAGTGCTGAGGGGTATCTGGACGCATTTTTAGGTGTAATAATCTTGATGCGTCTTTCACTTTAGAATTACGCAAAAGCACATTGTAATTGTGAATCGATTCGCTACCGCAAGTCAAAACAGAATGACAGAACCCAAAAGTATTGTCTTCAATCAAGATATTTCTATTTTCACCGTTATTTGGGTCAACATCGGCTTTTGGACCTTTTCCACCTTTCAAAGCGATGGCATCATCATTTACCGACATATAACAATTTTTAATCAGAAAATTTGAACATGCATCAATATCAACAGCGTCTGTGCTTGGTGCTTTTATAGGTTCTTTCGGTGCAAGAATCGTCAGATTTAATAGTTTTACGAACTGAGATTTATAATAATGCGTACTCCAGAATGGTGAATTTTTCACTGTAATTCCTTCAATCTGAACATTTTTTGAATTTGACACGTAGATAATTCTCGGTCTCATTTCATCCATATTTGTGCATTTAGGATTCCATTCGCGTCTTTTCCAAAATGATTTCCAGAATCGAAGTCCATTTCCGTCGAGGGTGCCTTTGCCGGAAATAGTGAAACCATCCAATCCGTCTGCATTAATTAAAGCTGGAAAATATTTTACAGTCTGGCCTTCCATTCTGGTTGTAACAACGGGAAAATCGTTGATATCATCGCTTCCTTTTAATTTCGCTCCGTTTTCTAAATATAAATGCGTTCCCTGTTTAAAGAAAAGCGAACTGATTAGGAAAGTTCCTTTTGGTACGATAACCACACCGCCTCCATTTTTCGCAGCCAAATCAATAATTTCCTGAAGCTTTTTGGTCTGAAGAACTGTACTGTCATTCTTCATTCCGTTTTCAGTAATGATATATTTTTTGCCTAATTTGTTGATGTCGGTTGGTTTATTTTCTTTAAACCATTTTGGAATTGCTGTTCCGTCGGGGAATTTGTCCTGGCTTTTTACCGCAGATGAAAATAAGAAAACAGCAAACAGGGATAATAAGAAGTTGGATTTATTTTGACGTTTCATAATTTAATTTTAATGCTCAATGAGCCGATTTTTATGATTAAATTATAAAATCTAAAATCAGCAACAGTAATTTTCTTTATTGAAGAAAATTATCTTTCATTTCATTTTTATAAAAATAGAAATTTTAAGAACTTACAGCATCCTGCTCTTTCATGTTGCATAATTTACTCAATATAAACAGAATATGCGATTAGGAAAAGTTTGAGTAAAGGTAAGATGATGGATTACACTAAATATTTCTAATATGCGTTGTGCATTTTGAAAATGTTAGATACGTCAATTCGAGTGTTTTTTCGTAATGAAGTGGAGAAAAAATGTATCGAGAATAGATCTGCCTTCAAAATTACAAACTTCTCGATACAAAATTCTTTCAGAATTTCACTCGAAGTGACGAAAATACATCAAAATGCACAACGGGTTTTCTAATGTAAAATTTGGAAACGAGAAATTGAATGTAAAGAACTATCTACTAATTGGCAGCAGGATCAATGAGTTCTTTTGTAATTCCTAACGATTTTAAGATATTTTTGTTGTCAAAAAGCAATGTAGAATAATGTTCGCCTTTTTTGAATATTAACTTTGAACCTCCTGAATACATACTGTCATCATTCAACTTTTCGACTTTGGCTCCATATTTACTGAATTTAACTTTACTTTCCTGCAGCGTTGTTTTGTTTATTGCCAAACCGAAAGGCAAGCCTTCTGCAATCACAAACTTATCGTCGGGAATATCAAAAAACATTTCACTGATCACATTATTTTTCCCGATACTGCAATACAGCTCTAATCCAGATTTAGTAAGCCATTTAGCATATTTCTCATCATTAGCATCTTCATAAAAAACAGCTTTTGCACGTAAAACTTTCGAAATCTTATCCGGCGTTTGCGGAAAAATAAATTCTGAATTTTTATTCAGTAAAGAATTTAAATGAGAATGTTTCTGCGAAAATACATTCAGACTGATAAGTTGAAAAATTAATGCTACGATCAGGGTTAATGGTTTCATCTTCATAAATAATAATTTTAAAACTTTTACGATTGCGAGTTTAAAGGTATTAAAAATTAACCAATTGGATAAAACATCAATGTTAATAATGAACACAAAATATTTTGTAAACTTCCATACCCATTATAATTGGCACAAATTTCGATATGTTGAGGGTACACCAAATTATAATTTTATGTCAATACAAATTAAAATAGCTTTTTGTACAGAATGTAACGGTTACCACTCTGCTACACCTTCGGATAAAAAATACAACAGTCATTCTGATATTATTGATCATTTCTTTTATCATGGTGAACCTTTTTTTACGTTAGATCAAAGCACGTTTGAAAAAGCAACGAAGCTTGAGAATACCGAGATCATTACAATGAGTTTGGATGAACACATTAAACAAGATCATTTATATTGTTACTGCAAGAAAAAAAAGAATGTTGTCAAGCAGCACTATACTTACGAATCTGTAGATTCAGTTTCTCAAGTTGTAACAAATGAAAAATACAGTGATACAGATTATTATTTTAAAGATCTTTATCATACTTACAATAATTTTCACGGAGTTTCGCAGCAAAACAATAAAAATTATAACAGCAACAGAACATAAATAAGAATGGAAATATTATACTTTATAAAAATATCCCGACTTTGATCGGGATATTTTTATTGTTTGAAAAGCTTAAAGTGAGTTTCAAACCTTATATATTAAATTTCGAATACTCAATCACTAACCGAAATCAAAATATTATTGAAATAAACAAATCATGCACAAAAATTTTTCTCTTTGATTAGTTTTTTATATTCACCCAAAAGAGCGTTCCAGACTACTGACTGCTCATAACGAGACTCAATCATCGGACGGGAATTATTTTTTAGTTTATAATAGTAATCAGAATCTGATAACATTCGTTCCATTGCTTTTTTAAGATATTCTGTATCTTTAGCCGGAACGATTGTACCATTTTCGTTTTCTACAATAATTTCGTTGCATCCGTTGATATCAGAGACAATGCTTGGTAATTCCATTGCTCCTGCCTGCATTACTACATTTGGAAAACCTTCCCGATAACTTGGAAAAGTCAACACATTAGAAATTGCAAAATAAGGTCGAACATCTTTCTGAAAACCAACATCAATAATATCCGGATTGGTTTTGATTTCAAGTAAAGTGTCTTCAGGCAATGGATCTAATTCCTGCTCCAGAGAACCTACCAGTAGTAATTTAAAGTTGCGTGTGTTGTCTTGTCTATTAAGATCAGAAAATGCTTTAACCAATTCATTAATCCCCTTATCACCTACCAATCGACCAACAAATACAAAGACAAAATCTGTATCTGCTATATTTAATTCTTTCTTCAACTGTTGTTTCTTTGCGTCGGAAACTTGTTTTGGAGAAAAAAAAGAAGTATCAATACCATTTGATGAACCATTTCCAATTACTTTCAGCTTGTATTTATCGGTATATTTATGTTTTAGGATATAATCAGATAATCCGTTTGAATTTGGATATACATGCGTTGCAGAAGCATATGTTAATTTTTCAACCATATTTAAAACTTGGCGCTTTATACCGCTTACTTCCATTAATGGCAATCCGGCCACGGTGTGTAACCTGTGAGGAACGCCTGCAAATTTTGCCGCCAGCATCCCTACAATACCTGCCTTGGGTGTGTGTGTGTGTACGATCTCAGGCTTTTCTTTTTTCAAAAATTTGTATGTACTCCATAAAGATTTTATATCTTTAAGCGGAGTAACTTTTCGGGACATGTCAATGGCTACGATATCAATCTCTTCATCATTTTTCACGTCATCCAGTTCTTTTCCTGATGATGAAACACCTATTACGTCAAAATACTCTGACATAAACCGATGCTGCCCTTTCAATAATATTTTTAAGGAAAGAGGTACTGTTGTAATTCGTATTAATTTAGCTTTCAACTGTGTCAGTATTTATTTATTACTTCGATAAAATGAGAACCAATTAATAAATTTCTTGTAAATCTTTTGTGTGCAGTTATTTTTATTTAATTCGTAATAATTCTTTTATTGGTGATATGAAAATACAATATTACCTTTATAATTTTATTTAAAAACTCGTTTATTAAACAAAAATTAATGATCAGTTAATATAACCTGAATTATTAGGGAATAAATAATTTTTCGATAAGTGTTTGTATGTAATTTAGTTTCAACAATTATAGTAAAGCGCCTTATTAGGATAGAGAATACTTAAATATTTTCAAAGATAATCTTTACAAGTATTCAATACATTATCTATAATATTTTTAAGAGATTTATGAATTAATTTAAAATTAATAAATTATCCAACAATATACCTTTACTCATAGCAATTATCATTCCATTTCTCTCTATATAGTTAATAACTTTAATGAATAATATTTTTTTTCATTTTTTAGTAATTATACATACAAAACTACTTGTTATATCTAATTTTTTGCAGAGAAAAATTTTCTAATTCTCTTACTACTTTATCATTATCTTTGTGATCAGATGCAAAGTCAGTCACTTTTAAATTAATATTATCCAAAGAAGAATTATCATATAAATATCTAAAAGGTTTATCATTATTTTTCAGTTCAATATTTTTAAGTGTAATATTTCCTGTTAAACCTTTTTTTGTCTGTGATTTTCTATTAGAATATGAAATACCATTTTTTGAATACAAATCCCTATAATTATCGATTGATATTTCGACATTTTTACTAGGTAAATTTCCTTTTAAATTATCCAGATAAAAAGATAAGCCGTTTAACTTATTATTGAATGTTACAATTGAATTCAATACGATATTTGAAATTTGGTTTTGTTGTATATTAGGCTCAATGTCAATACCTGTTTGAGGATTAGCACCATTAGAATTCGAAATTACCAGATCTTGTAAAAGTATATTATTACCACTTATTATTGAAATCCCGTTCCTCCTATTATTATCTATAATTCCTCCAACTATAGCTACATTACTTGAAAAATTTTTTCCACCTATATAAATTCCATCTCCCCAGCAATCTTTAATATCTGCATTATATATCTTAATATCAGCTGCATTATTAATACTGATTCCCATTCCCCATTCTCCTTTTGTTCCTAAATGCTGATTCCTATCGCCTGCAATCTTTGGATTATAAATACTTACATTCTTTTTACTGTTGATATAAATAATTGCATATCCTGCTTTATCAGTTGGTTTTAACATCAACTTGGAATTGGTGTCAAATAATAAAATGGAGTTATTATTAAGTTTTATTCCCTTATCATTTATTAAAACAGGAAAATTAGGCATTAATACTACATCATTTTGATCTATTGCTTTTTGTAGATATTCTGTATAATCCTGAGATGCATCTTTCTTATAATTTCCGGGAAGTATATCAGTAACTTTAAAAGCCTTGGTCTTAAGAATATTTACAGATGCTGAAATATCTTTTGTTTTTACAAAAGAATTGGGCACATCTCTATATTGGAATTTACCTTGTGCACAAGATGAATTAACTAAAAATAAAAACCCTACGTAAAAAAATGATTTGATTGTCTTTATCATAATTTATTATATATTTTGCGGTATTGGTTTGCGATTTTTTCAATAGAAAAAGAAGCTGATCTCTTAAAGCATCTTTCTGATGTCTGCCTATAAAAATCTACATTATTAAATAGTTTCTCAATAATTTCAGCAAGATTTTCTTCTTTTCCCTTTTCAAATAAAATTCCATACTCTCCAACAACTTCTGATAATCCTGGTACATTGGATGCCACAACTGGTTTTTGACATGCCATTCCTTCTACTGCAACAATTCCGAATCCTTCGTAATGTGATGACACAACTACTACATCACTCATTTTAATAAGTTGTGCTACATTAGATTGGTTACCTAAAAAGAAGGTTCTTTCCTGCAATTTATTTTCTTTTGCCATCTTTTTGCATTTCTCCAATTCGGGGCCATCTCCCACAAATATAGCTTTTATATTTGGCGGTAATAGCGCTAAAGATCTTATTAAAGTAGACTGATCCTTAGCAGCTCTAAAACTGGCAATCTGTATTAAGATGAAATCTTTTTCTGATAAATTATATGCACTACGTGAATGTATTTCTGCAGTGTAAAATTTGCTAAGATTAATTCCATTATTTATTACCTCCATCTCTACTTTAAAATCATTCCCCAAATGTTTGCTAAGGTTATTTTTAGTAGATTCTGAAATACAAATAATATAATCTAGTTTAGAATAAATAAATCTTTCTATTTTTTTTAAATACGATTTGGTTCTTCTATTATTTTCTGTACTATGCTCAGTAAATATTACTTTCTGTTTCCTGAAAAAAAATAAAATCTTGTATAGTACACCCCAATATAAAGTCGGAAATAAATGCAAATGAATAATATCAGCATCAGCCACTATTTTACTTATAAAAAAAGGTATCCGAATATCATACAGACTTTTTGTAGGAATCTGCTCAATTTTTATTTTTTTATTATGCTCTACTTCTTTTTTTAGGGACGAATCAATGTTATCTAACAATAGCAAATGTATTTCGTCTGAATCTGTTTGAGAAAACTCAGTACATAGATCAACAACCAATCGCTCAGCACCACCAAATTTTAAACTATTTATGATATGGTAAATTCTCATTTTCTATTTTAATTTTATATAATGCTAACCAATAAAATATAAATATTATCCAATTGACATCCAAAAGTCCTTTAAAGTTTCCGATTAATAATAAAAACGTTAATGACCACAATAAAAGTTTTAAACCTTTATCGTTATTAAATCTTTTTATATTGTAAAATAAAATGTAAAAATGTATTGAAAAGTAAACTAGTATACCGAAGATTCCATAATAATATACCAATCGTGAATATCCAATATCTGTATGCATATAAAAAGAGCCATTATCGTAATAAAACTGTCCATCACCTATTAATAAACTTTTTAGATTAGATGGAAATATCAACATAGCTTTTACTCCTTCTGTAGAATCCGTTTTCAAATCACCTGAAGAAAAAAGATTTATAAATATTTCGAAAGAATGCCGAAAAGAATTTGAAGTCATTAATTTGTCTAGGTTAACTAGTATATAACTAAAAACAATAATCCCAAAAAATGTAGAATAAACAATAATTTTTGGCAAACTGGTATAGTTTTTTTTTTGAATATAATTGATTAAGAAATAAATAAGAGATAAAAATATACCTAAAAATGCAACTCTTGCAATATAAATACCCGTAATAGATATAAATACATATATAATCTTCCATAGCAGCTTGCTCTTTTTTTCAGTAGTAATTACATATGTACTAAGCAGCACTCCAATAGATGAGATAATACCTCCCGAAAAAAATGTACCTGCTCCAATTCCAATAAATCTTGTCCCGAACTTCACTACATTACCCAAAGCATACTCAAACTTATCACCAGTTGATTGTATAGATGTCATAATCTCTAATAGACTAGGATTCAAAAACATTAATAATGCCAAAAAATTGTGTAAAAAGATTGATAAAATAACTAATTTTAGTGCATATAACCTGTTAATATTTGCTTGAATTACTAAATAATATGCACCAAATAAATACAGTATATTCTGTATGGTATTTCCAATAAAACGTGAATCAAAATAATTATTAATAACTGTTGTTAAAATTATAAATGATATGGAAATTATACATAAAAGAAATATACGACCAAGAGATTTAGGCAATCCTAATTTATCTTGACTGATAAAGAAGAAAAGACCTATAAAACCAAAAATTACTCTCGTTCTAAGAACAGAAGGTAAAAAAACAAATGATATATTATATATATAAAGGAAATATATAAATACATTTATTCCATGCTTATATATTTGATTAGTTTCTAGTCTTTTCATCTATCAATTCATATATTCCAAAAAAAGTTAATTTACTAAGTGCTAATTTCAGTAAAAAAGTAAATGGCAATCTTTTTACGTTAAATAGTAAAATCTTAAGATATCTTTTACCTAAAACGCATTCTATATTAAATTTATTACCTGGGTAACTTACTTCTAATTCCGCATAAAGCTTTTTAAAAAAAGAAATAATAAACTCTACAGGAAATATCTCAAAATCTATATTTCTTATCTTCTCTGATAAAGATAAGATGTAAATAAAATCCAACTCTTTTTGATTTAAAACAATATTGTGCTGCTTTAAAGCTAATTGTTGAATATTAGATATTGTTTTCTTTCTATCTTCTATTTGACTTGCACCAACATTTGTCTGACTGTTTGGTGTATTTCTATAATATAACAGAGGTAATTTAAAATTATAACCTTTACCATATTGTAATATTTTTATCCACAATTGATAATCCTCAGCATACTTAAAATCCTTTTCGAAAAAAAGATTATTTTCTTTGATAATATCTGATCTGAACATCACTGCAGGATGGGTAAAAGGTGTACTGAAAACAGAATGTATTCTAATTGATATATTATCAACTGGAAGCATACTCAGGTGGTATTGGGAAATATTCTCAGTAAATTCTTTTCTGGACGAGCTGCATATAATATATTCAGTATTTTTTTCCATAAAATCTATCTGAATCTCAAAACGTGATAAATCGCAAATATCATCTGCATCCATTCTAGCAATATATTTGCCTTTGGATAATAATATACCTTTATTTAAAGTTTCTATTAATCCTAAATTCCTTTCATTCTCTATATATCTAATTCGTTTATCATTATAACCAAGAATAATATCTTTTGTAGAATCTGAAGAACCATCATTGATAATTAATAATTCAAAATCTGTGTAGCTTTGTGAAAGTATACTATCAACAGCATCACTAAGATATTTTTCAGCATTGAATGCTGGTAAAATAACTGAAATTTTAGGATCCATTTTTTACTAAAAGTTTTACATTATTAAAATTTTTAAGCCATGTATCATAAAAATTTTTACTTTTTCCATATACATTGTCTAGAATAATGACTTCTTTATCTAATAAAATACTGATTATTAAACCATGCAAACGGGTAGTATAGATTTTATCATATTCGTTAATAAAAGATTTCCCCCTGTTAATATGCAAATCCATTCCATTTTTCTTTTTCAGTCCATAGGCATTATCCAGCAGCAGAGAAAAAACAGGTATATGTTTTATAACTTTAGAAATTTTACCATCCAAAGCCTCTACATAATTAGTTAGGGTATTTATTCTGTTTGAATCAGAATTATAGGTTGGCCAATCCTGCACGTAATACTCACCATCTATAAAATTCTGAAAAGAATCTTTGCTGGCCTCTGCATCAGTCCTATTCAGATATAAGTTTTTACACTTATCATCCACCTTATCTTTAATATCAGAATCAAAATTTAAAAAGAACGCCATATCTGGAGCCAATTTTAGTCTTTCTTCATTGAAATTCAATTTTAAAATATCATATGAAACAAAATCTCTTACAAAAATATGCAAATCATTATGTCTATTGAAGATTGTAAAATCCCTCTTTAGATTTTCATTATTATTGTAATGTACGGTCTGAGGCAAAACAATAATTTTATTATCAGGAAAATTTTCAATTATATATCTTTTAAAGATTTGACTAGATTCATAAATATCTCCAAAATTTCCTCCACCATGTAAAAGAATAATAGTTTCCTTAGATTTAATAATACTTTTCTTGAACGTATATCTATTATATTGCCCAATACATTTATATTCTAATTCTTTAAAAAATTCTAGTTCTCCTTTCCAAATCAAAGAATCTCCTATATTCCTGTGATTGGGAATATCCAATAAAATAAAATCATTATTTATAAGTGGTGTAAGTTGTGTAGAAATTATGTTTTTTAGTGTTATAATATTTTCTTTATTGGAATTCATTTTTATTTTTTTAGAAAATTTATTTTTTTAAGGACATTTCTTAAAATATCTTTATTAAAGTAACAGAATATACAGATGGATAATAATATTAATGATAATGAAACCATGTGATTACTATTTAGATATAGTATGGTAATTATGCTAAAAACTATTAAAAGCTGTATAATTAAATTATTTACATTAATTTCTAATTTTAAAATCTCAGCCGTATGTTTATACCTAATTATAAACATTACAAAAAAGCTTACGAATGTACCTAAAGCGGGCGCATAAAGACCAATATATCTTATAAAAATTATCGAAATAAATAAATTTGTCAACGCTCCTATTATACTAGTAATAAAAATACCTTTAGTTGATTTTGTTTTAAGATAAATAGCACCTAAAAAGCCCGAAATAGATGAAAAGCAAGAACCTATATATAAAAGGGTTGCATATTTCCAGGATTCATAAAACTTAGAATCAAACAAAAATTCAGTAATTAAAGGTGTGGCCGCTATTAAAACTGTAGATAATCCTATGTTTAAAGATATATATTTATTAAATAATTTTGAAAAAAAGGAATTATTAGGATCGCTTGCAGAAATCGCCATATCTTGCCAAGCTAACATAAAAACAGTATTAAAGATTGTTAAAATAGCAGGTAATCTGGCAGAGATTGCATAAATACCATTATCTTCTATCGTTAAAAATTTTAAAATAACATATCTGTCCGATGCATTAATTATCCACCAGCTTACAGAATTTAGTATTAATGGAAGAGAATAAAATAAAATCTGTTTTTGTAACTTATAATTAATTTTCATACTAAAATACATTTTAGAAAGAAAACTAACTTTAAAAAACATTAATATAATTGCAATAAAATTACTTATAAAAAGTGCATAAAAAATACCTTGAACTTTATCTTTAAATATGTCTGTAAGTAAAAAAATTAAGCTCAAGGAGAAGATAAATAAACTATTTAAAATCCCGATAAACGAATAAAACTTTGTTAAACCTAATCCTCTTAAAATTTGTTGAAAAAAAGGTAATAAACATGAGCTCAATATCAATAATGACAACTCTTTTTGATAAGGAATTTTATAAAAAAAGCCAATTAGATAGAGTAATAACTCAAAAATAATAAAAGAGGTTAATAATAAAATGCTACATTGTTTAAATATATTATCAATATAATTTTCTTTTTTATTTTCTTTGTCCAGAAACCATCTGTAGATAGCTTCATTCATTTGCAAGGAAACGAACGGCACTAACAAATTAACGCTTGTAAGAACTAAATCATACTCCCCTAATTCTTTTTTGGAAAGATAATAAGAATAAACAGGTATTAGCAGAAAAGATAAAATCTTAGATCCAAAATTACCAATTGTATATACTAATGTACTTTTTATTAGAGTTTTACTATCCATCACTTAATAAAGTTCACGCATTATAATCTGGAATCACATTCTTCCAAAACTCCCTTCACATCATAAATCACACCGCCTTCTTTTATATAATTTTTAAGATTTATATTCATAAATTCTTTGTGAGCAACGGTAAGAATAACTGCGTCAAACTTCTCCTCAGGCATCTCGTTCACCACATCAAGATCATACTCATGTTTTACTTCCTTAGGATTGGCCCAAGGGTCAAAAGTTGTGACCTGCAGAGAATAATCCTCAAGTCCATGAATAACATCTACTGCTTTTGTATTACGCACATCCGGACAGTTTTCTTTAAAAGTAATTCCCAGATTCAAAACTTTACCGCCATTAATTGCGATCTTGTTTTTAATCATGATTTTCACCAATTCAGAAGCCACATACTGCCCCATGGAATCATTAAGACGTCGGCCAGCCAGTATAATTTCAGGATGATACCCTTTTTCCTGTGCTTTTTGTGCAAGATAATAAGGATCTACCCCTATACAGTGACCTCCGACTAATCCTGGTTTGAAAGGGAGAAAGTTCCATTTTGTTCCTGCCGCTTCCAAGACTGCGTGAGTATCAATATCTAAAAGATTGAAAATTTTTGCCAGCTCGTTCACAAAAGCGATATTAATATCTCTCTGTGAATTTTCAATGACTTTAGCTGCTTCAGCAATTTTGATAGTGGGTGCTAAATGTGTTCCGGCGACGATGACCGATTTATATAAAGTGTCGACTACTTCCCCTATTTCAGGTGTTGAGCCAGAAGTAACTTTTAAAATTTTCTCTACCGTATGTTCCTTATCTCCCGGGTTAATACGCTCAGGAGAATATCCTGCGAAAAAGTCTTCGTTAAATTTCAGTCCTGAAACTTTTTCCAGAACAGGAATACATTCTTCTTCAGTAGCGCCTGGGTATACGGTTGATTCGTAGATGACAATATCTCCCTTTGATAAAACTTTACCAACGGTTTCCGAAGCTTTACACAGAGGTGTTAAATCAGGACGATTATGCTGATCAACCGGAGTAGGCACCGTAATAATATAAATATTTGCCTCCTTAATATCATCAAATGCAGCCGAACAGTATAATCCTTTCTCATTTTTAGTAAGAGGATTATCTTGAATCAGAACAGCTTTCAATATTTCACTTTCTACTTCTAGCGTACTGTCCTCTCCGGTATTCAATTCATCAATCCTTTTTTGATTGATATCAAAACCTACAACCGGATACTGAGTTGCAAATAAGCGTGCTAAAGGCAGACCTACGTATCCTAATCCTATTACGGCAATTTTATATTGTTTTTCCACAAAGACTCGATTTAAATTTATTCATTTTAAATTTTCCCAATACCAAGTGATCGCTTCCTGTAATCCTTTTTCTATGGTATGACTAGGGTTATAACCCAATAATTGTTGTGCTTTTTCAACGGAAGCCAGTGAATGCGGAATATCTCCAACACGGTTTGGACCATAATTGATATTGATATCCCCAATTTTTTCATCAAATTTACTAAGATATTTTTTAAGATATCCCACTAAATCATTTAATGTTGTACGATCTCCAACTGCTGTATTATAAACAGTATTAATCGCTTCAGGTTTCTCAGTAAGCATAGCCAACTCATTCATCTGAATTACATTATCAATATAGGTGAAGTCACGTGAATAGTCTCCTGTCCCGTTGATGGTCGGAGATTCATGGTTCATCAGTTGCTTTACAAATAAGGGAATTACAGCCGCATAAGCTCCGTTAGGATCTTGTCTGCGTCCAAATACATTGAAATATCTTAATCCGATACATTTTAACCCATATGTTTTACCGAAAACATCAGCATATAATTCATTTACATATTTGGTGATAGCATAAGGTGATAAAGGTCTTCCAATAACATCTTCCACTTTTGGCAAAGATGCAGAATCCCCATAAGTTGATGATGATGCAGCGTATACAAAACGTTTTACTTTGGCATCACGTGCAGCAACCAGCATATTTAAAAATCCTGAAACATTCACATCATTACTTGTAATCGGATCTTTAATCGATCTGGGAACAGAGCCTAACGCTGCCTGATGCAATACATAGTCTACATTTTCTACTGCTTTATGACAGGTTTCCAGATCACGAATATCACCTTCGATCAGCGTATAATTTGGCCTTTCAAGAAAAGCCTCAATATTATGACGGTGTCCTGTTGCAAAATTATCCAGACATACCACAGAGTATCCTTTATTCAAAAAAAAATCAGTCAGATTAGAGCCTATAAAACCAGCTCCCCCTGTTATTAAAATTGTATACATTTCTATGATTTAAGCATTTTTTTCCACCAACTTTTCTTTTCACTATTGCTATAGCCATAACCGTAACTGTAGTTATATCCATAACCTCCCGCACGTTTTGAGACATCATTAATAACAAGAGATACATTATTTAATTTTGAATCTCTTACAAGATCATTTGCAAAATCAAGCAAGATATTTTTTGATACGCCTGATCTTAAAACATATAGTGTTGCATCTGCCGTATCAGCAATACTCAATGTATCTGAAACCAGCATAAGCGGTGCGGAGTCAATAATAATATAAGAATATTGAGATGCCATCTGCTCAATAAGCTTTTTGTATCTTCCATTAGAAAGCAGTTCCTGCGGATTTGGAGGAATGGCTCCTGCGTAAATAACATCACAAAAAGGATTGGTAGTTGAGATATGGATAAGATCTTCTACATTTACAGATTCATCATATAAAAATTCTGTAAGACCCTTCCTTTTAGTAGGTTCACTGTCATATCGCTGAATCTGTGGGTTACGAATATCGGAACCAATCAGAAGAGCTCTACTATTCTTATTTGCTAAAGTTAGTGCCAGATTAACAGATACGAGAGTTTTCCCCTCTCCTTTTACCGAAGAAGTTACCATGATCACTTTAGCCGAATCTTTTGCAGGTAAAACAAATTTAAGATTAGACGCCAATACCCTGAAAGCTTCTGCCAATTCTGAAAAATCATTTCTCTGTACTAAATGATTATCATCATCATTTAATGAAGGTATATCAACCAATACTCCCAAATTAGATCGTTCTTTAACATCGTCTCTGCCGTAAATTTTATCATCAAACATGAATAATAAATAGAAAATAGCAAAAGGCAGTATTATCCCAAGAAAAAATGCTCCCGGAAAGACAATACTCATTTTAGGTGACACCGGAGTATCATCTGTAAAAGCAGGATTAACAATTTTAGCTTTAGGTACGTCTACCGAAAGGTTTATAGAGTTTTCCTCTCTTTTCTGAAGAAGAAATAAAAAGAGCTGTTCTTTAAGATTCTGTTGACGCTCAATTCCCCTGTAGACCTTAGATTGTCCCGGCACCTTATCTATAGTGTTATTATTTACTGATATTTGTTTTTGAAGTTGAGAAATTCCCGACTGTACCGTTTCTTTCTGCTCACGAATATTATTCCGAATGATATCCTTTAATGCAGTAATCTCTTTGTTCATCTCTATGACAGCTGGATTTTCATTAGTTGCCTGCTTCATAGTCTTATTTTTCGCAATTAAGAGCTGATTATACTGGGAGATTGATTGTTCCAATGAAGGATTCAATCCTAAATTTGAGGGCATAAGTTGATTATTATTCTTTAAAGCCTCTGTAGATAAAGAATTTAGAAGATCAAGCTGCGTCTGCTGAAGAAGGAGAGATTTTGTATTTTCACTAGTATTCTGAAGTGCCAATTCTGCCTGCGCCTGTATATCAACAATCTTATTACGGTTTTGAAAATCTTCTTTTTGGTTTTCTACTCCAGAAAGGTCTCTTGTAATAACCTCCAATCTTTTATCAATAAATTTCTGAGTATTCTCAGCTTGTAAATTTTTATCTCTCTGTCCGTCTAGGTTATATTGTTTGGTTACTTCATTCAGAATAGCCTCAGATTTTTCAGGAAGGGAGCCAATCAAGCTAATTTCCATCAACATCGCCTTTTCATCAGGCAAATTTACCTCAACTTTCTTTTCCAATTTTTTCACCTTTTCAATAGGATTCCAGAAAATGATTTTATATTCTGAATTAAAAGAAAGCAAAGGATTTCTTTTTAGTATTACTGTTCCAAAATCTAATTGCAAAGGAATATTAAACTTCCCTGTAAACTTTACTTTTTTCTCACTTGTAAGGGTAAACTCATCTCCTTTTACATTTTTTACAGTATACTCAGAGGATACGAACTTTTTATTTTTATTGTAAGCGATAATCTTTGCGGTTATAGGAGCATTAGTAAATAATTGCGAATCTTTAATTTCCCCGGAATTGTAATATTCAACATTAAGATTAAGATTTTGTACCACCTGCATCAGTATTGGTCGCGAATTTACAACTGCCGCCTCACTTTTTAGTTCATCAGCATTACCTAAGCCTATCCCAAGATTATCTAAATCAGATAATGCTGAAGTAAGATCATTTTGTTTTTTATCAAATTTAAGAGTGGTTTTAGATTGATATTGTGGTACACTGTACCTAAGATAAATATATGCCCCTATTACAAAGACCAAAACAGAGGCAATAAACCATGGCCATTTATACAGATATTGAGAAATTACTTTTCTTAAATTTAATTTTTCTTCTTGTACCTGAAATTCTACTTGCTGCATACTCTCTTCTTATCTTGTTAACGCTATAATAAGCGTTCCTGCCGTTAATAATGCTCCAATAATCTGGAATATAAGTACTCTGTTTGGATTAGAATTTGCCTGAACCTGCTTATTTTTATCCGGCTGTACATATAAAATATCGTTTTGCTTCATATAATAGTAAGGCGAACTTACAATATCCGATCTTGTAAGATCTACATTAACAACTTGATCTCCACCATCATCACCCGTACGGATAAGTTTTACATGAGTACGGTCTCCAAAATCCGTCATATCCCCTGCAAGACCTAATGCCTGGAAAATATTTATCTTTTGAGAAAGACTTTCTTTCTGACCAGGATTTTTCACTTCACCTAAAACACTTATATTGAAATTTTTTAAATTAATGCTCACCATAGGATCTGTAAGATATCTTTTTAAGCGAGTTTCCAGTTCCTGCTTCAGTTGTATCTTAGACATTCCTTTGCAATATATATTACCTAATACTGGAAAATAGATATTCCCCTCTTCATTTACAAGATATTCGCTCGGCTGTACATATTGATTTATTCCTGCATTAGACTCACTTCCAACCTTATTTGCAGTATTTAAATTAAAAGGCTTTACCGCTAATTCATCCAATGCAGAAACAAGAATTAAAAGAACATCTCCCTCCTGAATATTTAATCCCTGAAACTTTGCCTTGTTAACCTCTTCTTCCATATTATGATTTGAGAGATATACCATATTCTGCTTAGGTTTACACGATAATAACGTAACTGAAAGTAATATGATATAAGTGATAATGGTTTTCTTCATTTACTATTTACTGTTTTTTTACAATTTATTAAATTTTAAAATTTCACATATCGGTGAAATAATAATTAACATACTCTTTAAACCATTTCACTTTGTAGCAATTTTCATTCCAATTAAAGCAAAATAGTATATTTTTAGCATTATTTGTGAATTTAATTCTCATTAGTAATTTAACCTTACATATTATATTTAATATTTTTAATTCTTAATTTATGTAAAATAAGATCTTTGGACTCATAATTATACTGAGAAAATTGCTTAGTAGCCATTCTGAAGGAACATCAGAATAAAAGAATAAAAAGTTTTGCACGAAACATTGACTTATCTAATCTCAATTCTGACAACTACCTAAATTTAGTTCTATAAATATAATAATAGTGCAATAATCGCAAAAATTAAAAACTAAAATTAGAGTGATCTTTGATTATATGTAAACATTTTACATTTCATCAAACATTAAAAAGATTGATTCAAAAATTTGTGTTTTAAAATAAAATTGGAAATTAAGAGAGAAAAGAGAGATAATTGAATTATTGACAAACAAATCATCTAGAAAGACTTAATCCATTGACCATCAATAAATTTCATATTAAATAACATAAAATAATAATGTTTTTTAATCCAAATATTCCTTCCGACTTAATTTAATGCAAATATAATGTAATATCATTAATAATTTCAATATTGGGATGCTAATTTTTTAGGCGTAAAGCTATTCAAGTAATAACTAATTGTATTATAATTATTTATACTTTATTTAAGAACCCAAAGCAGTTATTATTTTCGACCTGCCTTCAAAATTATTATGCATATTGGATTATATTCTACTTTACTAATTCTTCTTTTATCTATGTGATAAGTTTTTAAATTTCTTATCCCTAATTTTAGGAAAATGATTATTATTTTGATGAGAATTTGTATTGACTATCATTTTAAATTTGTAATTTTAAGAATAGAAAGCCAATAAATTAATTTTTAATTCAACCAAATCTCAATAATTATGGAAAATATAAAATTTGAAATATCTCCATATCAGGACGAATTGCAGATACTTATTGATGAAAAGAAAGCAGGTTACATGTCTATAGAAATTGACGGCAGACTGCTGATTGTCTACTATACAAAGCTTGATGAAGAACGTGAAGGTAAAGGTTACGCCAAAATGCTTTTGGACGAATTGGTTCGATACGCTGAAGAAAAAGACTTCTTAGTCGATCCTGAATGCGATTTTGTAAGACAGCAGTTTGAAAATCACCCTGCGAGATATAAAGACATCTGGCACGCTTAGATTAGTCCTTCCACCAGGTTTTAAACTGATTATCTAATTTGTTTAAGTCAAGCGGTTGCCCGATCATTGGTGTCAGAATATTTAAATTTTTCGCTTTTCCTAAACTCATTATCTTTTCCAATGGTTCATTCCAGGCGTGAAGAGCCAAGGCAAATTTTGATGAATGGACAGGAATAATATTCTTTGCTTTTAAATCAATACAAGCCTGAATAACATCTTGCGGAAGCCCATGGATATATTTCCAGGCTTCGTTGTATTGTCCGTTTTCGATGAATACATAATCAAAAGGTCCGAATTTTTCACCAATCATTTTGAAGTGAGTGTCGTAACCACTGTCACCTCCTAAAAATAATTTCTTAGTTGGAGTTTCTAAAACGTAAGAAGTCCAAAGTGTAACATTCCGCTGAACTTTTCTACCGGAAAAATGTCGGGCAGGCGTAAATATAATTTTAAAATTATTCTTTAAAACTACTTCTGTCCACCATTCTTCTTCAATCAACTGCTCGGGTTTATAGCCCCATCTTTCCAAATGCGCACCTACTCCCAAAGGTAAAATTACCTTTTGAACTCTGTCCTTAATCGCCTTCACCGTCGGATAATCCAAATGGTCATAATGATCATGTGTGATAACCAGATAATCTATATTGGGAATATCTCCCGGCTTAAAAATATCAGCTCCAGGGAAAGCTTTATTGAAAAACTTAAAGGGTGAACCATATAAACTTAGAAGAGGATCAATCAAAAACGAAACGCTTTCTGTCTGAATATAATAAGAAGAGTGACCTAACCAAATAAAAATATCCTGATCTTTCGGAAGATTTTTCAAATCGGTATGAATTGACGGAATATTTTTCACTGGTTTCAATAACGGATTTTTATTTTTGAAGAAGAAATCATACATCACATCGATCATTGAATGTCCTTCTGCTAATGAAGGCGTATAACTTAAATTTTGGAACTGTTTATTTTTAAAGTGCTTTGACTGCTGCATTCTTACCAATCTTTCTCCTCTCGCTTCTGCACCAAAAACCGGCTGACCTGTAACCAAAAAATACAGTAAAATTATGACAAAAACTATGATGATAATTGTGTAGATCATTTCTAAAACTAAATATCAAATGTATGATATTATACAGTATGACGATTTTAAAATACAAAACCTTTATTTTTATTAAAATTTTTACGAATCTAAATTAATTTATTAATTTAACTCTTTAATTTAGTGTTTGAAAAACTCCAAATGCATCTAAAGAATTATTTCATAGTAACCATAATTTTATTTCTGACTTCCTGCTTATCAGTAAGAAAGCACAATGAGCAGCAATCAGTCTGCATTCCTGCAGAAAAACTGAAGGAAGATGTAGATTTTGCGTATTCTAAGCTGAAAGAAATGCACCCGCAACTGTATTGGTATATTTCAAAAGAAAAATTGGATTATAAATTTGACAGCATTAAGAGAACTATCAATGAACCCCTTACTCCACTTCAGTTTTATTTTAAATTACAGCCGGTGATTGCCGATATTCGTGAAGGTCATCTTTCGTTGAGAATTCCTTCAAAAAGAATTACAAAGAAGCAGATTAAAACTTTAGAAAATAAAAAAGGAATGTTCAGCCGTTTTGAATATTATGTTAAAAACGACCAACTTTTTATCATCGAAAACAAATACTCCATCGAAAACATAAAACCCGGAACTGAAATTTTGACAATTGATAAAATTCCTGTTTCGGATTATTTAAAAAGATACAAAAGATTGATCAGCAGTGACGGATTTAATACAACTTTTCAGGATTATTTTCTGAAAGATCTTTTCTTTAATTATTATGTTGCAGAAAAAGGATACGAAGATAAAGCAACTATCGAAACCCTTTACAAAGGAGAAAAAAAGACATATCAGTTAACCCGGGAATCAAAATCTGAAAATGATCTCAGAAAAGATAAGGAAAACAAAAAGCGCAATCATGAGAAAAAAGTAAATGATTATGTAGCTTTTAATAATTCTTATAATAGACATTTCAAGTTTTTAGATAAAGATAGTACGATTGCTTATATAAAAGTGAAAAGTTTTTCGAGCGATTATTCATCAAAATTTTATAGTGAAACATTCAAAAAAATCAACAATACAAAAACGAATTATTTAATTATTGATGTCAGAAATAATTACGGAGGTTCTCTGGATGAGATTAATAATTTATATTCTTATCTAAGTCCGAAACCTTATACTTTGGTAAAGCCATCGCAGGTTACTTCAAAAATATCTCCTTTAAAAACCAATTATTTTCGAAAAAGCAATCTTTTACAATACGCATATAAAGGTTTGACTTATCCTACTTTTTTCTTTGCACAAACATTCAGTACCTATGAAAAAGATGGAAAATTTTATTATAAAATGAAGTCGGATAAAGAATCCAAACCTAATAAAGATGCTTTTAAAGGGAAAATTTTTGTTTTAATGAATGGTGGAAGTTTCTCCGCATCTTCTATTATTACTGCTAAACTTAAAAATGATAAAAAAGCCATTCTCGTTGGTGAAGAAACGGGCGGTGCCAATGACGGAACGGTTGCCGGATTTTATTCTTATCAAAAACTTCCGAATTCTAAAATTGATTTACCGATTGGTTTGCTTTTGGTACAACCGAACATTGATTTTACCAATACAAAAAAAGGCGTGATTCCTGATGTAAAGGTTATTGAAACCATGCAGGATATTATTGATAGAAAAGATCCACAGATGGATTGGGTGTTGAGTAAAATTGAGAAAGAAAAAGTTGGAAATAAATAATTTTAAGGGTTTCGGCGGGCTTTTAGCCCGCCGAAAGTTATCTTTTCAATTCTTTCAAAAGATCTTCTATCTGCTTAACATATTTTCCATAGAAAATCCTAAACCAGTATTTCCCCAATAAGAAAAGTCCGAATAAGCCAATTGCAAGAGCTGAAATAATTGTTAGTGCTATTTTAAAATCGCTTAGAGGTACAGGATGCGGAATAAATTCAATGACAATAATGAGCTCACACACCAAAAACGGAACAAATGAAAGCATGAAGGAAAGATAATACTGTTTATTAAGTTCAAACTGATACAATAAATCCTTCAGAGATTCATACGTTTTCATCATAGGACTGCTGATATTTTTATACAGTTTAAAAAACTTATTGAAGAAAAACGAGATGACAATCACCATTGAAAACAACAATACGGTGAGATAAAATTTGAATTTAAACGGTGCATCAGGAACTGGAATCCAAACAACAGCAAATCCGAAAAGTAAGATGCCTACCGTCGACCAAAATTCCATTCTCATATTTCTTCTGATCTTTTCAAGCGGGAGATTGATTTTATTCTTCTGTTCAATGCTTATTTCCGGCGTTTCTTCGAAAGAATCATCCTCATTCCAAGCGTTTTTTAGTTCATCTATATTCATAATGGCAGTTTTTATAATTGATAAATGTTGAGTATTAATTTCAGGATCAACTCGAATCCTGAATCTTGTAACCCATTATTTTGAGTTTAAAATATCTTTCAGTTTGTTTTTAGCGCGATTCATTTTTACCCTTACATTTCCTTCGGAAATTCCCATTTGTCCGGCAATTTCTTTTCCGGAAAAATCTTCGAGGTAATAAAAAATAAAAGCTTTGTCGATTGGGTTCAACTGATGAATTGCTTTGTACATTGCAGTCAGTTTCTCTTCTTTTTCGTTATCAAAATCTTCCTGAATAATTTTATATTCAGAGAAATCTTCATTGCCTATAAAACTTCTTTTCTTTTCGTTTTTAAGAAAGATAATGGCCGTATTCAGAGCAATTCTGTAGAGCCAGGTTGAAAATTCACTTTCACCTTTAAACTTAGGATAAGCTTTCCAGACCTGATAGGTAATTTCCTGAAAAAGATCGTCACGGTCATCCTTTTCATCCATATACATTTTAGAAATCTTGAAAATGATTCCTTTATGTTTTTCAATTTCCCTTAAAAATTCTTGTTCTATTGAGGTCATGGTTTCTTACACTCTATAGAGTTAGTTGTAAAGTTTAAAATTTGTTACATCCTAAACAAAAAAAACCTCAACAAATTAATAAAATCTGTTGAGGATCTGCATTTACATTAAACTGAAAATTGCTATTAAAAAATATAATCTGTACTTAAAAAATTAGAATCATGATCTCTTACAATCGCATTTAATAATTCTTTATTTGAATCTGTAATTTTTGCTGCAACCAAAGAACGGATCGAGAACGAACGAAGCGCATCAAAAACAGAAAGCGTCCCTTCTGCACTGTCTTTTCTTCCTGTAAATGGAAAAACATCCGGACCTCTCTGAGCCTGGCAATTGATATTCACACGACTTACCAAATTCACGAAAGGATCTATCAATTTTGAAACTTCCAACGGATCTTCACTGAAAATACTTACCTGCATTCCGTGGTCTGCGTTTACCTGATAATCGATTGGTTCTTCAATATCATCAAACGGAACAACAGGAATTACAGGACCGAACTGTTCTTCATGATACAATTTCATATCGCTATTTACCGGATATACAACCGCAGGAAAGACGAAAGATTCTTCCGTAAATCCACCATTTTCGTTTAAAACTTTCGCTCCTTTTGCCAAAGCATCTTCAATACATTCTTTTAAATAAGGAGGTTTATTCACTTCAGGAAGCGGTGTAATTTTCACATCTTTTTCCCAAGGCAATCCTCCTTTCATTGCAGAAACGGCAGCCGTCAGTTTCTGAGTAAATTCTTCTGCAACGTCTTTCTGAACGAAAATTAGTTTCAACGCTGTACATCTTTGTCCGTTGAAAGACAACGAACCTAAAATACATTCGCTCACTGCAACATCAAGATTAGCATTTTTAGTAACAATTGCTGCATTTTTTGCATCCAGACTTAAAATAGCACGTAAACGATTAACCTTTGGATGTAATTTTTTCAAACCATTCGCCACTTTACTTGAACCAATGAAAGCTAAGACATTTACTTTTCCACTTTCCATGATTGGGGTAATGATTTCAGAACCTTTTCCATACAACGTATTTACCGTTCCTTTCGGGAAAGCTTCTTTAAATGCATTTAATAAAGGATAATGCGCCAATACCCCATGTTTAGGAAGTTTAAACAAAATGGTATTTCCCATAATTAAAGCAGGAATCAATGTGGTGAAAATTTCATTTAAAGGGTAATTGAAAGGTCCCATACTCAACACAACACCAAGCGGTGCACGTCTTATTTGCGCAATGGTTCCTTCTGCCTGCTGGAAACGGGAAGATTCTCTGTCCAGATCTTTCAGTGCATCGATGGTCTGATTGATATAATCTACGGTTCTGTCGAATTCTTTGGTAGAATCTGCCAATGTTTTTCCGATTTCCCATATCAATAATTTGATCACCAAATCACGCTGTTGTATCATTAAATACACAAACTTTTGCATACATTTAATTCTACCTTCTACAGACATTGTCGGCCATTCCCCTAATCCATTATCATAGGCTTTTACGCAGGCATCCAAAACATCCATAGCTTCCTGAGGGCCAATATTAGGAACACTTCCCAAGAGTTTTCTTTCTAATCCGTTTTCTGTCTGTATACAAACGGGCGAATAGATATTCTGAACATCCCCGTTCCATTCTACCAATTCTCCATTTAAGAGATAGACTTTCTGGTGAATTTCGGGAACTTTATATTCTTCTGGAATTTCGTTTTCAGATTTAAATATTTCATGAAAAGATGCTGTACTTTCTGAACTCATAAATTTTTAATTTGAATAGTGTGTAAAATTTGAATAGAATAAAGGTAGATGTAAAATTTGACTTTAAAAAGAGATGATTAATAGATTTGTTCTATTTAAGGAGATTTTAATTAAAATTAATGTTGACAATCATAAAAAAGAATAATTTTGTTTAAAAATAAAAATTCATGTATTCAAAAATAGTTTTCAGTGCACTGTTAGTCTTCTCGATATTCACTTTTGCACAAAAATCTAAAGCAGCAAATACGGTTTTAATGGGAGGAAAACCAGTACATACGTATGCTAAGCTGCCGGCAGTACATAAAGATGCACCAAAATTTACGCTTACCGATGTTACGATGAAAGATCAGACGCTTGATTCTTACAAAGGAAAATATTTAATTCTGAACATTTTTCCGAGTGTAGACACAGGTGTTTGTTCGGCTTCTGTTCGTCATTTTAATGAAGATGCGGCGAATATTCCAAACACGTTAGTTCTTTGTATTTCTAAAGATTTACCATTTGCCCAAAAAAGATTTTGCGGTGCGGAAGGAATTAAAAATGTAGTGATGCTTTCTGATTTCCGTTCAGATTTCGGAAAAACGTACGGTGTTGAGATTACAGATTCTGTGATGAAAGGTCTTTTGAGCCGTGCTGTTGTGGTAATTGATCCTTCAGGAAAAATTGTCTACGAAGAGCAGGTTGCAGATATTTCGCAGGAACCGAATTATGAAGCGGCGATTAAAGCAGTTAAATAATTAAGTTTTGCTTTAAAATATTTCAAACCTTCAACTTTATGTTGGAGGTTTTTATTTTAATGGAAGATGCAGATTTTAGAAAAACGTTGGAAAGCAAAAAACTGCCTGACAGCATTAAACATTCTCAAGATGAAAATACCTCGGATCAGGATATTGAAATTCAAAATTCAGTTCTGAAATTAATTTTGCAGGTGAAATTGTTCTTCCTGTGGTCGTTCGTTCTCCTTCATACGGCAGATCTTTCTGAGCATTGATAACTTCTTCTTTATTGGGATGAACCGGCGCCACCACATTATAGACTTTAGATTGAGATTGATTATCCAGCATTTTTTCAACAACCGAACAAATATCAGCGTAGTGAATATGATTCACCAACTGATCCAACTGTGAAATATTATAATTCTTCAACAATCGCTGATCGCCCATTAATCCAGCCAATCTTAATACATTCGCCTGAGGGAATTTTTCTGTAATAAAACCTTCACTTTCTACATTTGCCGTTGGCTGATCGTCTTCTGTAAAGTCTTTTTCTTGCTGAGGATATACTCCGGTTGAACTCATCAGAAATAACTGTCCTTTATAATCTCCTAAAAATTTCAACAGATTTTCCTGTCTGTCTTTCATTGAAATCTGAGCTCCCTTGATTCCTGAAAACGGAACTGTGATGATGATCGCATCCAATTGTACTGCAACTTCCCATTCTGTTATTTCAGATATATTGTCCGGAAAATCAACCAAAGTCGTTTGAAATCCTTTTGAATTCAAACCTTCCACCTTAGACTGAGTGGTTGTCGTTGCAAAAATCTCATATCGATCGGATAATCTTTCTGCTATATGATTTCCTAACCAGCCACAACCTATGATTCCTAGTTTTTTCATTGTTTAATTCTTAGTTTATGTGTTAAATAACTATTGTGTAAAAATGTCAAAAATATCACTTTTAATACTAATAATCATAAACAAAACTATTTAGTTGGTCATCTTATAATTACAGGAAACCCTATTTAGAACTAGTTTAGTTTTTTTATCTTTGAATATTGAAGTTCGGTTTAAGATTCTGCTGATTTTAAAGAATCATTTTAAGGCAAAACTTACAATAAAATAACGATACATAAAGTTGAAATAAATCATGAACGATATAAAATGCCCACATTGTCACAAAGTTTTTAAAGTTGACGAGGCAGGTTTCGCAGATATTCTTAAACAGGTAAGAGACCATAAATTTGAAGAAGAATTACAATCTCGACTTGATCTTGCAGAGAAAGAAAAAGAAAATGCAGTAAAACTTACAGAAGCTACCCTTAAAAATTCAATACAAGCTGAGCTTTCCAATAAAGATAAAGAGATCCTTCAGCTTAAAGCTGATAATGAAAGAATTTTGTCAGAAAAACTGGCCGAAAAAGACAATTTATTAACAGATTTAAAATCGAAACTTGAAAATGCCGAAACGGAAAAGAAGTTTTCGGTTTCAGAAGCGGTTAAAAATATTGAAAAAGAAAAGGATAATAAGGAAAGGGAACTTATTCAATTGAAAGCTGATCATGAACGTACCTTAATGGAGCAGTTGACGAATAAGGAAATGCTGATCTCAGAGCTGAAAATAAAACTTGAAAATAAGGAAACTGAAAAAAGACTTTCCGTTACAGAAGCGGTTCAGAAGATAGAAAAAGAAAGAGACAATTTTGCCAGCAAAGTTACCCTTAAAGAAACTGAAAAGGAATTATTGGAAAAATCGTTAAATGAAAAATATCTGGCTGAATTAAAAGCAAAAGAAGATATTATCCGACATAAAGACGAAGAAATTGCCTTCCGTAAAGATATGAAGCTGAAACTCTCCACTAAAATGCTGGGAGAAACACTGGAGCAACATTGCGAAATAGAATTCAACAAGCTCAGATCTATCGCTTTTCAAAAAGCTTATTTTGAAAAAGATAATGATTCCAGATCGGGAAGCAAGGGCGACTATATTTACAGGGAATTGGATGATGCCGGCAATGAAGTAATTTCAATCATGTTTGAAATGAAAAACGAAGGCGACGAAACCGCAACCAAAAAGAAAAATGAAGATTTTTTCAGAGAATTAGACAAAGACAGAAATGATAAAAAGTGTGAATACGCCGTTTTGGTTACGCTTTTGGAAGCGGATAACGAACTGTACAATGCAGGAATTGTAGATGTATCTCACAAATATGAAAAAATGTATGTTGTAAGACCGCAGTTTTTCATCCCGATCATCACTTTACTAAGAAATTCAGCGCTGAATTCGATGAAAGTAAAAGCAGAGCTGGCATTTATAAAAAATCAAAATATCGACATTACGAATTTTGAAGAAAACATCAATATTTTCAAAGAAGGTTTTGCCCGAAACTATGATCTGGCGAGCAGAAAATTCAAAACCGCCATTGAAGAAATAGACAAAACAATTTCGCATCTTCAAAAAACAAAAGATGCCTTACTTTCCTCAGAAAATAACTTACGCCTTGCCAATAACAAAGCGGAAGATTTAACGATCAAAAAATTGACGAAAGGCAATCCGACAATGGCTGCAAAATTTGACGAGTTGAACAACGGATCTAATAATGAATTATTTTAATTCCACAACATCTGCCGTCCTGAAAGGATCTCAGCACGAATCTTTTCATCTAATTATATAATACTATATCCATTAAGTATTTTAAAAAATTGATATCAATCGTCGGTTCGAGTGTTTTTCGTAGCAAAGCGCAGAAAAATGTATCGAGAACCTATAAACAACAAACTTCGGTTGTCGCATCAGAAACTTCTCGATACGAATTTTTCAAATTCTACTCGAACTGACGGTGTATTATAAACACCTGTTGAGGTTCTGCAATGATATTTTGAGGTTCCGAAGTCCTCCTTTGGGGTTTATTACTCCTCCGTTGGTCTTCCGAACCTCAAAATTCAGGATATTGAACCTCAAATTTGGGGTGTCGGACATCAAACTTGAGGTAATCTGCCCCATTTTTGGAGTATCATAACACCAAAGCTGGACTGCGGAACGTCAAAACTTGTATCCTGAACCTCATCGGAGGTATATTTTAGAGCATTACATTTGTTCTTAATGCCAAAAAGCAGTATTATAAAGAACAGTATGAATGCTGATGCGATTTTGGTTAATTAAAGATTGTTATATTAGTCGATGTGTTTCGGTATGTAACCGTTTTCACTTATTTCTTTGTGTTCATAATCTACTTTTTCGCGTTTACCTTTGCGAGATGCAAGCGTGTGCTTTGATCAAATAAGTGAGTATAATTTCTGTTTTTGAAAATAAAATATTTTCTTTCAAAATTTAATTTTCATATAATATATTTTATTGTTAATCTATACAAATATATTTTTTCAACAATAAAACTAAATAGCCTAAAAAACAATTACTTGCATATAATTTAACATAAAAAAGTAATTCCATAACTAAAGAATTTAATTTTTACATTTGTTCGAAATTTTAAAACAAATAAAATGAAAAAACTTTTTTTACTATCAGCTTTTGCATTATTAGCAAGTGCTACAATTCCAAACACACAAGTTCAAGCAAAAGGAGGACAAATTTATTTAATCGATGGTTGCTATTATGTAGTTGAGCATCACAGTATACTTTGGGGCTTATTTGAATGGTATACTCAAGACCTTATCGGATGTGGAAGTGGCTTTAATTAAAATTTAATAATTTAGGGCTTTCCACAAGGAAAGCCTTATTTTCTTTATTATGAAAAATTATTTTTTATTTTTATTTGTTTTAGTAACAATTAATATTCATTCACAAGAGACAAAAGATACTTTACGTGAAGAAAATATAGAAACAGTTGTTATAAATGATAAAGACTATGAAAAGGTTAACTATTCTTTTGCCTTGAAAAAGGAAATTAATTCGAAATTAAGGTCTGTAAATCCAAATTCTGCTTATGAAATGGGATTGCGTTTCAATAATAATCTAGGCAAAGGTATTGTTAGTAATGTTATTTTATTCTTACATAAAACCGATGAAAAGGACAAATTAACAGACTTAGAAATTAATTTCTACAAAATAGATACATTAACCAATAAACCTGGAGAAAAAATTAATTCACAACAAATCATTTATACACCTAAAAACAGACACCGTGGAAATGTAAAGATTAATGTTGAAAAATTTAGAATTCCATTCCCAGCGGCTGGTATTGTTGTAACTGTAAAATGGTTACCTACAAAAGATCATGATAAAAGTGTAGGGCCTGCCATCAGATTTACTAATTACGACGAAAGATTGACATATACACGATTCGACAACGACCCTACAAAGTGGAGCGATAAAATGAATTTCTCTCAAAAGAATGGGCTATACACTAACGTAATGATTGGGATGGAGGTTTACATTAAAAAAAGAAAAACTGATGAGTAAAAAATATTTGTATATAATAATAGGTATTTTGATCGTAGCTGTTTTATGTTTACTTACTTATAAGACCTCTGAGGAAATCGTTTTCAATGATAAAAAAGAAATGATTAGTCAAGATTTTGGAATTGTTGATAAAACTAAAACACCGTTATATAATCACACATTTAAATATTTTAATTCTAAGTATGATAGTTTGGAAATTTATGGAGTCAAGGATGGTTGCGATTGCACAGAAAGTAATGTAAAAACAGGGGTATACAGAAAAAATGATACTATTTTAGTTAATACAAAATATGATCCTAATAAGTACAATGATAATGGAATTATTGTTAAACAGATTTTTTTAATCTCTAATAAAAAAATCTCTAAATTTGACAGTATACTTCCTTTGATTCTTAAAGGTAAAATACAATAATCGAGCTCTAATTAAAACAGATACAAACAAGATGCTGGCACCAGCAAACAAAATAAATAAAAAAACCTGCCTCAAAGCAGGTTTTTCCATATCTGAAAAGTTTTAAAACAAACTCTCATCCACAAAATTCGGAAGCGTTACTTTCAGATTCGGTTCTGCTTCCATGGCTCTTTTGATGGCGAAAACAGCACCTTCATTTCTTGCCCAGCTTCGTCGGGAGATTCCGTTTCTCAGGAAAATTACTGTTTGGCTGATTGTTTATTTTTTAATTCGGTACTATATTTCTCTTTCAAGATTTTATAAATCACTAAATTTTCATCCGTTTTATTTATTTCTTTTTCATACCCTATTGCTGCAAATATAAAGGTAATGACTCCGAATCGTAATTACCATTTTTAATATTTTCCATCCAATCCATATCATAATCCCTTAAATAAGTTTTTAATTTAGTAAGAATAAAGTCTCTAATTTTAACTTGTTCTCTTAAAATTAAATACTCTGGCAATGCATTTAAAGTAATTGATTTTTGAAATAAAAGTCTTTCTTCTTCCTATGCATCTGTTGGCTTTGTATTATAATTGTAAAGTAACAAAATATTTAAGACAGCTACTCCGTACAAAATAAATACTGGAATAACAGGAAATTGAAAAGTTCCGGAAAGGAATAATAGAATAATAAATCCAAAAGGAAGCGATGTTAATAAATACCCTTTCCATAAATTTTCTCTACACTTTTCAGCTTTGTATTCCGCCGAATTTACTCTATCAATAAAATAATGTCCGGTTGGAAAAATAGGAAAAATAAGTACAAAAAACTTTGTAACGATAGATTGCTTATTTAATTTTTTTGAAGATATAATATCAATGATTCCAATCATACAAAATTCTCTATTATTTAAAACAAACTCTCATCCACAAAATTCGGAAGCGTTACCTTCAAATTCGGTTCTGCTTCCATGGCTCTTTTGATAGCAAAAACAGCACCTTCATTTCTTGCCCAGCTTCGTCTTGAAATTCCGTTGTTCACGTCCCAGAACAGCATCGATTTTAACCTTCTGTCGGCATCATCGCTTCCATCAAGCAACATCCCAAAACCACCGTTGATCACTTCGCCCCAGCCAACGCCGCCTCCGTTGTGAATACTCACCCACGTCGCCCCACGGAAACTGTCGCCAATCACATTCTGGATCGCCATGTCTGCGGTGAATCTCGAACCGTCATAAATATTGGAAGTCTCTCTGTACGGCGAATCTGTGCCCGAAACATCATGATGATCTCTACCCAAAACCACCGCTCCGATCTTACCGTTTTTAATGGCTTTGTTGAAGGCTTCTGCGATTTTCATTCTTCCTTCCGCATCAGCGTATAAAATTCTTGCCTGTGAACCAACGACCAGATTATTTTCCTGCGCTCCTTTAATCCACTGAATATTATCCTTCATCTGCTGTTGGATTTCTTCAGGAGAATTTTTAATCATTTCCTCTAAAACCTGGCAGGCAATTTCGTCTGTTTTCTGTAAATCTTCCGGTTTTCCGCTCGTACACACCCAACGGAAAGGCCCGAAACCATAATCAAAACACATCGGCCCCATAATATCTTGAACATAAGAAGGGAACTTAAATTCTCTTCCCAACGTAGGATTTTCCGCCATTACATTGGCTCCCGCTCTGGATGCTTCCAACAGGAATGCGTTTCCGTAATCAAAGAAATAGGTTCCTTTGTCTGTATGTTTGTTGATGGCTTCTGCGTGTCTTCTCAACGTTTCCTGAACTTTTTCTTTGAATAATTCAGGATCTTCAGCCATCATTCTATTAGATTCCTCAAAAGTTTGTCCGACAGGATAATAACCGCCCGCCCAAGGATTGTGAAGTGAAGTCTGGTCTGAACCTATATCGATTCTTAAATTTACCTCAGCAAATTTTTCCCAAACCTCAACAATATTTCCAAGATAAGCCAGAGAAACAGTTTCCTTATTTTCCTGAGCTTTTTTGACTCTTTCTACTAATTCATCAAGGTTTTCATGAATTTCATTCACCCACTTCTGATCGTGACGGATTTTGGTGATTTTTGGATTCACTTCCGCAATAACCGTAACGCAACCTGCAATATTTCCCGCTTTTGGCTGAGCTCCGGACATTCCACCTAAACCTGAAGTCACAAACAATCCGCCTTTTGGTTCTTTATTGATTTTTCTGAACGCATTCAAAACGGTAATCGTCGTTCCATGAACAATTCCCTGCGGACCGATGTACATATAAGATCCCGCCGTCATTTGTCCGTACTGCGTCACTCCTAACGCATTAAATTTTTCCCAATCATCAGGTTTGGAATAATTCGGAATCATCATTCCATTGGTTACCACAACTCTCGGTGCATCTTTATGCGAGGGAAATAATCCCATCGGATGCCCTGAATACATCGTCAATGTTTGTTCGTCTGTCATTTCAGACAGACATTTCATTGTCAAAAGATACTGCGCCCAGTTGGAGAAAACTGCACCGTTTCCACCGTATGTAATCAATTCGTGAGGATGTTGCGCCACTGCATAATCAAGATTATTCTGAATCATCAGCATGATCGCTTTTGCCTGCTCTGATTTTCCGGGATATTCTGCAATGTCTCTTGCTTTCATCTCATAATCAGGACGGAAACGATACATATAAATTCTACCATATTTCTCTAATTCTTCCTTAAATTCCGGCAATAATTCTGAATGAAACTGAGGTTCGAAATAACGTAAAGCATTCTTCAACGCTAATTTTTTCTCTTCTTCTCCTAAAACCTCTTTGCGTTTTGGAGCGTGATTGATATTTTGTTCGTATGGTTTTGGCTGTGGCAGCTGATTGGGTATGCCTTGCTGTATCTGTTCCTGGAATGTCATTTTAATTTTTTATTATTTTACCAAATTGAATACTTAAATTATATTCTGATAATCTTTTTATTAATTCATTACTTATATTAGGCAATGGTGTAAGATCCTCAACTAAATCATTATTTGGAATTCCGATGGATAAAAATCCATAGTTTTCGTTTAACAATTTCTGAAAATTTGATTTATCGGAATCCATAATATCCAAAAATTCTAGCAATTGATTTTGTAAAAAATTAGGTTGTAAATCAAAATTAAAACCTACCGCTGATTTCAAAGCATCCGGAATAGCTAAATTATTTGGATGATGGTAATCATTTTTATAGCTGGGTTTAACTTTAAAAGAATTTATTAAATCATCAATAATATGAATTGAAGTTACATCTAGACTTATTTTATATTTATTGTAACAATATCCACTAAGAACTTCATTGGATCCGCAGTCATCAATGTTTACAACATAAAATAAATCTTGATCTTTCACTTTTAAAAAAAATGCAAAAATTCCCCAATTTTCATCTTCCTCAATAGAGAATATTTTTGGTAAATCATTTTCGAGCTCTAAGTCAAAATTAATTTCTAGAATTTCAGAATTCTTATTAATAGCATTTTTTATTTCGTCAAATAATCGTTCCGTTGATAATTTATGATCTTCCATTATCAATTCATTAATATCATAATTAAATGGATTTTTAAAGTTTTAAAGATATTCAATTTAGAAAACTCGTGCAACTCTAACGAGAAAATACCCAGAATATTGGAATTTCTCGTTAAAGGAGGGAATTTCATTGGGGATAGATTCGAATGCCTATTTTCTCAAAAATAAAAAACCTCATCGAAATTCAATGAGGTTTTATGATTAGACTTAAAACTGTTTTAATTATTATTTTTCACCAAAATCCATCCGGTAAAGGTTCTTCCGTCGGGAAGTGTGATTACATACCAATAGCTTGATGTTGGGATTGCTCTTCCTTTAATGGTTCCGTCCCAGAAGAATTGGGTATTTGAACTCTGTTCGAAGATAAGCGCCTGATAGCGGTCAAATACTTTTACATTCGACATTTTACTTCCGAAAACATGAAGATTTTTTACGATCCAACTGTCATTTAGTCCGTCTCCATTCGGTGTGATGGCATTTTTAATATCTAATACCACTCCGTCCTGTTTTACAATACAATCGCTGTCGAAATATTTTACATAAAATGTTGTAATGCCTGTCGGAAGATTGTAGAAAAGATTACTCGACTGCCAGGTAACTCCGTCGATAGAATACAGCATTGTTCGTGAGCCTGTCGCCTGAACCGTCACATTATTTCCATTAAATTCAAGTTTTTCAATCACCGGAACTTCAAAATGTTTTATTTCAAAAGTTTTGGTGTAAGAACAGCCGTTGTCTGCCGTCACCGTAAGCGTATAGGTTCCAACCTGAGTGATTCCGGTTATTGTATTGGTCGTAGAAATTACCTGTCCCGCGGGGTTTGTCCATACATAACTAACGATATTAAATCCTTCAACATTTACTGTATAATCCAAAGATCCTTCAGGACAGAAATACTGCGTTGGAATATCAAAAACAGGTGTTGGTTTTAACGACAAATGAATTTCAACAACATTCGGACAAAAACCGGGAACGCTTATTTTTACATACACGATGTTTGAACCTGAACTTTGATTATAAACAAAATTGGAGGGTGTAGTAATTGCATTGGTTCCTGAATTAAGATCAGCTAAAGACGGATAATAAGTAAAAGTAACATTAGCTCCTGCATAAATTTGTGATTGGAACTGCGTTAGATTTACGCTTTCCATCCCGTCATTTCCTATATCACAAGCCGCCAATGAGAAAGGGCCCGGGTTCTGTAACGTCACTTTACTTCCCATTACAAAACTGATAGCAGCAATATCATCACAACCAGGAATATTCTGAACTTTTACCCAAATTTGCGCAGGAAAAGGATTTGCTGTAAAATTAGAAGGACTTGCAATTGGATTTGTTCCATTCTGAGCATTTTGTTCCGTTAAATAAAAAGTAAATGTATTCGCAGAATTTTGAATATCAACCATCTGATTGGTATAATTCAATAAATTAACTTCATAACTTCCATCTAAATTTTCATCACAGACTGTAATGGTTGAATTGATGGCTTTAGGAGGAAAATATGTATTCAACTGAATGGGAGCCACCGAATAACAACCTGTTGTCTTCGACTGAAATCTTGCCCAAACCTGAACTGAGGAAATATTAGTTGTTATCGAATTTCCAATCTGATTAGCCGGATTTCCCGCATTGGCTTCTGCCTGCGTATTATAATATGAAATCGTCATATTCGATAACGCATACGTATTTTGAGAAGCAATAAACAATTGTGAAGTTGCGTCACTTAACTGAAATGTTTCACTTAAATTAAAATCTTCATCACATGTTTCCAATAATGCATTATTTAAAACAACAGCAGGTAAAAATGTCATGTTGATATTTAATTGAGCCGCTGAAAAACATACACTATTGTTAAATTTAACTCTAACAAAAACCGTTGCACTTCCTGCCAGCACCGCAAATTGAGTCGGATCCGTTATTTGATTTGAAAAAGTATGGTTTGTAGCATTATAGTTTAAATAATAGGTAAAACTCACATTTGAACTGGAAGTGATCTGTGGTTGAGCCAACGTTAAATTGTAAACTTCAACATTATCATTATTATTATCACAAATATTATTCAGATTGATTGTCACCGGAGAATTTACCACCGGAGTTGATGTTAAGCTTATCGTTATCGGATAAATCTGCTGGCAATTGTGAGAACTAACTTTAACAAAAACCTGCTGGGTTCCTGAAACCGTCACACTCGTAATCGGGCTTACTCCATTCGTCGCATTTGCTAAGGTCAGATAGAAAGTCGTCGTTGCGGTTTGTGTTCCGATAATGGCTGACGAAAATTGTGACAGCTGTACATTTTCAGAATTATCATTATTAAAATCACAAACAGTAAAATTGGTTTGAACCGCTACAGGATGAACCAGATTTACATTAATTGCTCTAATCGTGTAGCAATCATCGGCAATTTCGAATCGAACGTAAAAAGTTTTTGTAACAAAATTTCCGTCTGTCGTGATCACCTGATTCGGACTGATGGGACTTGTCCCGAAAGTCGCGTCGGCATATGTTGCATAAAATTCGGTAACTGGAACTGTTGTTGGAGCAATCAACATTCCTGCTGAAAGTGTGTTTAAATTAATCGTAATATCATCAGTTCCGTTAAAACAAATATATTCGTTCTTTTCATCAACAAGAATTTTGGTGAAAGTAACATTCATATTTACCGTTGCGACTGCAAAACATCCGTTTGGAATTTCAACTCTGATATAAACTGTGTAAGTTCCTTCTTTTATTGTTCCTAAAACCGTCCCGTTTCCGCTGAATGCTTCTTCGTACGTATTATATGCTTCAAAAGTTGCTCCGGTCTGTGTCGTAATCAATGGTCCTATCGTTAATGGAAAATCAAAAGCTTCCTGATTGTCTGCATTAATATCACAAATGGAAAATGGAAAATTAATGGGTGAATTGATGTTTACCCCCGGTTTAAACTGAAAATTTACGGGTCCTAACACATAATTACAGTTTCCGTCCTGAAGTCTTACCCAAAGACTGGTGCTTGTTGTGATATTTGCCGTTGTTAAAGGACTTACATTATTTTGCGCATCAGTTTGAGTTGCATGATAAGAAATTCCGGTTGTTCCTGCTGGAAAAAGTTCAGAATTTAATAAGCTTAATGTATAATTCTGTTCTACTCCATCGTTATTGGTATCGCAAAGTTCAATTATATTTTTAAGAAGACTTTTAGAAAGTAAATTTAATGTCAAAACCGCTACTCTGTAGCAAGTAGGAACCGATGGATTCTGAATTCTCACATATAATACCGTATTAGAAGTCAGGGTAAAGTTATTCGGTAATGCTCCCGTATTATTTTGTGCATCCAACAAACTCGAATGAAAGCTAAAGTTGAAATTTGCAGGATTTTGTGAAGTCAGATTAGCCTGAAAGCTGTTTAAATTTAAATTAACGGAAGTATTTCCACAAAAGGTCTGCATATAATTTTTCGCTGCGGGATACGTTGCATCAAAAGTCAATGCAAAGTCATCCGTTAAGATCAAATCTGTGTTTACACAAATATTAAACTTGACATTTGCAGTATACGTTTCATTCTGTGTAGGACAAATAGTCGTCTGAATCCCCGTTCCTACGGTCTGCCCCGCTGAATCTGTCCATGTTACTTCCGGCTGAATCTGATTTCCAAGTGGATTAAATCTCCAGCCTTCCTGCAAAGCCTGCCACACCCCAGTATTTCTGCTGGCGGGCGAAACTCCCTGCGTTCCGTCATTATTTATCACTCCGATAAGTGCATTTTCGAATTTTCTTGTAGGGCAAGGCGTTAATTTTTTATCAACAAAAATCTCAATTACATTCGTTGTTTCATGCAAAACAATTTGTGACGAAGACCGGTCGGTACAACCTGCTACCCTTCCATCGAAAAAGTTGATTACAAATTTCCGATAAGGCGTCGTTCCTATGGTTGAATAATATATCTCCGAAGAATCTCCAGAAGAAAAAACCATATCATGATACACCCCGAAAATTGAATTTTTGGGAAGACTAGTGCTCGGATTCTGCCACTGTACGTTAGGGTAATTAATATTTCCCAGCTGACCCAAATCAAAAGTCACCATTCCATTGGAACCGACAACAAGCGCATCAAAATTCTGATTATAAAAGCAAAATTTGAAAGGCAGATCCAACTTTGCTGAAAAAAGATCATCATAATTGGCATTCAGAGAAGTTCCCTGATTCATTGCAACAGGCGGACTGTAGGTTTCCTGACTTACTTCGTATCCTGTCGTGTGTTTCAGCACAGGGTATTCTACATGAAGCGCTATACAGCCGTTTGCATCAAGAGTATTGGTACAGGTAACATTGAAATTTTCATTTCCTGCAGCATCTTTCACTTTCACATTTACGGGGATCTGAGACAGACCCAAAATACTTATAAACATGAAAAAAAATTGTAAAAACTTTACCATATTCGTATTTATTAATCACTATCTAATGATAAATTTAATACTTTTTTTGCTAAGTTTTCAATTATAAATATTTATTTATGTTAAATTAATATGTAAAAAATCTATATGATTACCAAACAATCATTTATAATACTAATATGAACAAAAAAACCTTACTGATTAAGGTAAGGTTAATATTTCGGTGTGAGTAAGTTTTAATTTACAATATCATCATTTTCTTCTTCGTGATCATCTTCATTATCGCTTCTGCTGTAAGAACTGTTTTCTTCGTCAGGAAGCTGATTGGTAATCTGTTCAAAATTATCATCATCTTCAGCACCCGGAATATCTAATCCGTATGGCATTTCATCATTTACCTCATTAGGATTGATGATCGGATTTCCGTCTCCGTCTAACGGAATATGTTCTTCTCTGCTGAAAATATCTTCTCCCGGATTATAATCCATTTCTTCCAATTTTCTTCTTTGTTCTTCGGTGTTATCTTCTGGTATCATACTATTATTTTTAATGTTGTTTATGGTAAGACAAAAATGATTCCAACTCTTACTTAATTAGTATAAACTTCAGGATTTACGCAATTTGGCATTTTTTCTCCTTTTGAAGCCGCAATGATATTTTCTGCTGCCATCTTCGCCATTCCGTTTCTAGCTTCCTCTGTAGCAGAACCAATGTGCGGTAGAACACAGACATTTGAAAGTTCCAGAATAGGATCTTCTTTAAAAATAGGCTCAGGATTGGTTACATCAAGCCCTGCACCCCAGATTTTATGTTCTGCCAATGCATCGTATAAATCTTTTTGATTGTGAAATCCGCCTCTTGCCGTATTGATGAAAATAGAATTCTTTTTCATTTTATCAAAAACCGAACTATTGAAAAGCTCATTTTGTTCAGGTTTAAAATTGGCATGAATACTTAACACATCAGACTGACTGATTAATTCTTCAAAAGAAACATATTTAGCATTAAGATTTTTTTCTGCCTCTTCATTTTGATGACGGTTGTGGTAAATAATATCCATATCAAAAGCAGCTTTTGACTTTTTTGCCATTTCAAAGCCTATTCTTCCCAATCCGAAAATTCCAAGCGTTTTTCCATACAATTCCTGGCCCAAAGCATGTAACGGATCAAAATCTCCCCAATTTCCTGATTTTACTTTTTCGAAATTATAGCTTGCTCTTCTTGCAACCGATTGCATCAATAAAAATGCAACATCAGAAGTTGCTTTGCTTAAAACGTCAGGAGTATTTCCCACAGCGACATTTTTTTGAGTTGCTTCGTGAACATCAACATGATCAAAACCAACAGAATACAAGGCAATCGCTTTTATATTTGGACATTCGATAAAAAAATCTGCATCAAATTTAAATCCGCCTCCCACACTCAAAATCGCATCATGACTTTTACAATAGTTCAGCCATTCTTCATGCGACAGGTTTTCATGTTCAGGAATAAAAACCTCCAGTCCTGCGTCTTCCAGCATATGAATTCCGATTTCAGGAATTCTTTTATTTACGAATACTTTCATGTTTATTTTGTTTGATTTTCTCGTTAGACAACAGTTTGAGGTAACAAAAAGTAAACCATTTCACCAAAAGATTCTTACTAGATTAAAAGCGAGACTTTATATATTTCTTTAATTTGAACCAATCCGTCTCTATTTTTGAATGCGTTATTTTAATAAACTATTGATTCGTATTTCCCAGCATCGGAACAAATTTATACGCACCAAATTCTTCTTTTTCAAATTCACTTGGAGAAACTTTTGTAAATCTGAACAAAACCTGTTCATCGGTCGGACCTAACGGGATTACCATTTTTCCGCCAACTTTTAATTGTTTTAATAATTCCGTCGGCAGAACCGAAGCACCACAAGTAACAATTATTTTATCGAAAGGAGCAAAAGTCGGAAGTCCTGCAAAACCGTCTCCAAAACTCTGAAATTTTGGATAGAAATTCATTTCACGAAGTTTTTTCTTAGAAAAATCAAACAGATCTTTTTGTCTTTCAACTGTGTAAACGTGAGCTTTCATCGCCAATAAAACAGCAGTCTGATAGCCACAGCCTGTTCCGATTTCAAGAATTTTTTCACCTTGTTTTACCTGCAAAAGTTCAGACTGTTCGGCAACTGTTGACGGATGAGAAATCGTCTGGTGTGCCAAAATCGGAAAAGCACGGTCTTCATAGGCAAAATCTTCAAAAATACTTTCGATAAAAAGATGTCTCGGGACACTATTCATTGCTGAAAGTACATTTTCATCTGAAATCCCGATTCTATTTCGGAGATAATCAACTAAAATCTTTCTTTTTCCCTTATGTACAAACGAATCTTGCGTCATTAGATGGTAGTTATTTGGTTGCAGGCACCATAGTTTCTACAAAAGTATAAAAACAATCAATATTTGTCAACCTAAAACCTATCATCTCTTACCGAATACCTAAAATTCTTATATTTACAAAAATTTAATACAGCTATGTTAAAAGCAGGTTTGGTAGGTGCCGGACATTTGGGGAAAATTCATTTGAGACTTTTGAACCAGTCGGAAAAATATGAATTTGTGGGTTTCCATGATAAAGATGCAGAAAACGGAAGAAAATTAGAAGCCGAATTCGGATATAAATATTTTGAAAATTTTGATGATTTGCTTGAGCAGATTGATATGTTGGACATTGTGACGCCCACACTTTATCATTATGATTATGCTTTAAAAGCCATTGAAAAAGGTCTTCATTTTTTCATTGAAAAACCCGTAACCCAAACTTTGGAGCAGGCTGAAGAAATTCTTCAGAAATGTCAGGAAAAAGGCATTAAAGCTCAAGTTGGGCATGTGGAAAGATATAATCCAGCATTTATTGCTACGAAAGAATATATTAAAAATCCGATGTTTATCGAGATTCATAGATTGGCAGAGTTCAATCCTCGTGGAACGGATGTTTCTGTTGTGTTGGATTTAATGATTCACGATCTTGATATTTTATTAAGTATTGCGAAATCTAAGGTTAAAAATATTCATGCAAGCGGCGTTTGTGTAGTAAGCAAAACTCCGGATATTGCCAATGCAAGAATTGAATTTGAAAACGGTTGTGTTGCTAACTTAACGACGTCAAGAATTTCAATGAAAGCGATGAGAAAAAGTCGTTTTTTCCAGAAAGATGCGTATGTTTCCGTTGATTTCTTAGAGAAAAAAGCAGAAGTTATTAAAATGCAGGATGCACCGGAAAATCCTACTCCATTTGATATGATTATTGAAAATGCAGAAGGCGAAAAAAATCAGATTTTATTTGAATATCCTAATATTCAGCCAAATAATGCGATTTTAGATGAATTAAATTCGTTCGCTGATGCTATTACAGAAGATAAAAATGTGGAAGTTTCCATAGAAGACGGAACCGAGGCGCTGAAAGTAGCTTTGGAGATTATGAAACTGATTAATAACTAATGAAAAATTTAAAAGAAAATTTACTTCCTGTAGTATTATTATACCTCTCATTGATGTGTTTATATGTAAGCTATTCATTTATTATGAAGGATTACAATATTACGAAGAGCATTTATCAGCCTTATAAAACTTTTGTCCAATTATCATCTTCTCATTACAGAAACGTTATCATTACGATTATAAAAGGATTAGCGGGGCTAACGGGATTTGGTATTTATTTGACAAAAGGAAAAAAGGTAAACTATTTCAGCACTTTACTTTTATTGATCAGTATATTTGAACTCATCATTGTTGCCTGTCTGCAATTTGTAGTTCTTAAAGATTTTTCAAATTATATCGACAAAACAGGCATTGTAATATCTGCTGTCTTATTTATTGGTCTCAGCTATTTTTATTTTAAAGATTCAGAAATAAAGAAATTATTTCCTCAGATCATATTAAGTTTTTTTATAACTATAAGTTCATATTATTTACATTAAATTTAAATATTCATAAGCGGGCTAATTAGCTCGCTTTTATTTTATTGATTCATTAATTTTTAAATATATTTGTGAATACATTGAACTAATTTTCTTAAAACAATCCCTATTATTTAAATAATTAAACTATTATGAAAAGAACCATCCTACTATCCGCTTTTTTATTGTCTCAATTTGGGACATCACAGCTTTTAAAAACACAAGGTCAGAAAATTGTAGATGATAAAGGTGAAAATATCCAGTTGAGAGGACTCGGTTTGGGAGGATGGATGCTGCAGGAAGGTTATATGCTGAAAACTGCCGATTTTGCCGGTCCGCAATACAAAATCAAAGAAAAAATCACTGAATTAATCGGTGAAGACGGAATGAATGAATTCTACAAAGCGTATCTAAAAAACGGAATCACAAAACAAGATATTGATTTTTTAAAGAAAGCCGGATTTAATTCGATCAGACTTCCGATGCATTACAATTTGTACACGTTGCCAATTGAAAAAGAATCAAAAAAAGGACAAAACACTTGGTTGGAAGAAGGTTTTAAAATGACAGATAATCTTTTAAAATGGTGCGCTGATAACAAAATGTATCTGATTTTGGATCTTCACGCAGCTCCGGGCGGACAGGGAAATGATGTGAATATTTCTGATAATGACAAGTCGAAACCATCACTTTGGGAAAGCGAAGAAAATCAGAAAAAAACCATTGCACTTTGGAAAAAATTAGCAGAAAGATACAAAGATTCTCCCTGGATCGGTGGTTATGACCTGATCAACGAGCCGAATATTAATTTCACAGGAAAAAATCCGAACGGAACCGATGAAATGTCGAATGCTCCGCTTTGGAAACTTCAAAAAGAAATTACAGAAGCCATTCGTACCGTTGATAAAAAACACATCATTTTTCTTGAAGGAAACGGCTGGGGAAACAATTACAATGGTCTGATACCGCTTTGGGACGACAATTTGGCATTTAGTTTCCACAAATACTGGAATTATAATGATGATGCAACATTGAAATTTGCTTTAGATCTAAGAGAAAAACACAATATTCCAATTTGGCTGGGAGAAACTGGAGAAAACTCGAATGTCTGGTTTACTGAACTGATTCAGTTATTAGATAAACACAATATCGGATACGCTTTCTGGCCTATGAAAAAAATCGATAATATAGCAGGAATTACCAATGTGAAAATCACTCCGGAATATCAGAAATTATTGGATTACTGGACAAACGGAGGAGAAAAACCATCAAAAGAATTCGCTAGAAAAGCTTTAATGCAGATCGCAGAAAATTATAAATTCAGCAATACTGAAATTAAAAATGATGTGATTGATGCGATGTTCAGACAAACGACAGATAACTCTACAAAACCTTTTAAAAATCATACAATTCCAGGGAAAATTTTAGCAACAAATTACGATTTGGGGAAAATGGGTTCTGCTTATCTTGATAAAGATTTCATCAATCTTTGGGTGAGCGATCCCGGGAAAAGATCTGAATGGAATTCGGGAAATCAATTGAGAAACGATGGTGTTGATATTTATAAATCAAAAAACAATCAATATTACGTCGGGAAAACGGAAAGCGGAGAATGGCTGCAATACACCATCCATTCAAAGGTTGACAGAGCTTTTACCTTTGACATTAATTACGCAAGCAGTAACGCCGGAAAAATCAGAATTGAAGATACTTCAGGAAAACAACTGGCAATCTTTTCATTAAACTCAACAGGAGGAAACGACATCTGGAAAACGGTCTCTGCAAAGGGAATCAATCTTAAAAAAGGAGAAAATAAAATCAGGATTTATTTTGAAAATGACGGCATTAATCTGAATTATTTTGAGTTGAAATAAAAATTTAATTTTTAAGAATCAAATAATTTTCAGTATTTTGGCGAAAAATTTATAAACTATGGAAACAAAATCACCTTTCGAACAATTTGATGAATTAAGAATTGACGGCGCTGCAAAAACTTTTCTCGCAGAAGCTGCAAAATGGACTACCTTTTTAGCGATTTTAGGATTTATCGGAATCGGATTTATGGTACTTGCCGCTCTAATAATGCTCGCATTTGGAGCATCAATGAGTTCTTACAACAGCATGATGCCAATGGGCGGCGGAGCATTTTTTTCTATATTCTATCTTGCTATAGCAGCTTTTTATTTTTTCCCGATCAACTATCTTTATAAGTTTGCATCGAATATGAAAGAGGCTTTGCGTACTAATAATCAGGCAAGTCTTACCAAATCATTTGAATATTTAAAATCACATTATAAATTCATTGGGATTCTTACCATCGTTCTTATCGGAATTTATATTCTGGCTATTTTAGGCATGATCGTTACAGGTTTCAGTAATTTCAGATAAATAAAATTTTAAAAAATTTATATACAATCCTTCTTTTTAAGAAGGATTTTTTACACCTCATCATTATGAAAAAAATTACATTTCTTTTTCTTTTAATTTCAGCCTTTGCTTTTTCACAACAATCAGCTTTAGATCAGAAAATCAATTCCATCATCAAAGATAAAAAAGCGACTGTAGGAATTTCGGTTCTGGGATTTGAAAATGGTTTTACATATCATAAAAACGGAAATAAAAAGCTTCCGATGCAAAGCGTATTTAAATTTCATATTGCAGCGACAGTTTTAGATAATGTTGATAAAGGAAAACTTTCATTGGATCAGAAAGTTTCACTCAATACATCAAATTTATTAGAAAACACATGGTCACCGCTTCGTGACAAATACCCAAACGGAAATGTAGAAGTTCCTTTAAGTGAAATCCTTGAATTTACCCTTGCTAAAAGCGATAATAACGGTTGTGATATTCTGTTGAAATTATTAGGCGGAACACAAACTGTTCAGAAGTTCATGGATTCTAAAGGTGTGAAAGGTTTTCAGATCAAATACAACGAAGAAGTCATGCATAAAGACTGGAATGCCCAATACGAGAATTACAGCACTACAGCATCAGCAGTGGATGTTCTGAAGAAATTTTATGACGGAAAATTATTATCAAAAAAATCTACAGATTATTTAATGAAAGTTATGCTTTCAACATCTACCGGAATCAATAAATTAATTGAGCAATTACCAAAAAATACGCCCGTAGCAAGAAAAACGGGAGCCTCCGGAAAAAATAATTCAGGATTAACAGGTGCAGAAAACGAAATTGCCATCGTCACTTTACCGAATGGCAAGCATTATGCAATAGCTGTATTTGTAAGTAATTCAACGGAAACGGCTGAAGTAAACTGCAAAATGATTTCAGATATTTCAAAGACAGCCTGGGATTATTTTAATAAGTAAAATTTAAAGCTTAATTTTAAAACCAATAAAATGAAAAAAATAGCATTAACAATCGCGCTTTTTAGTTTCACGTTTTTCTTTTCTCAGAAAAATGAAAACTATCTTCAAATCGGTTATCATAGTATGTGTTGCGGAACTCCCTCGGCAGATCCTGTAATGAATTATGTAAATCAGTTCAAGAAAAAAAAAAAGGTTAAAAACTTCGAAATTTACAAACAAGGCGGGTTGGGAAGAGAAGGCGAATTTAATCTTTATGTGGGAACAGACGGATTTTCTAAAACTCAGAAATCGAAATTTATTAGTGGTTTAAAAGCTACAATTGATTCTCAAAACAAAACCAGAAATCCGAACAGTGGCGGAACCGTAAGTTTTGAAGAAACGGAAATGGTGAAAAAAGCCGATCTTTCGAAAGCACGAAATTTAACGCTAATCAATAAAAAAACAATTAAAACTAAATAAGGAAAAATGATTCAGAACATTGTAGTTATCGGAGCAGGAACCATGGGAAATGGTATTGCACATACTTTCGCACAAAGCGGGTTTAAAGTAAATTTGGTAGATGTATCTCAGGAAGCTTTAAACAAAGGGTTGAAAACCATTACCACTAATCTTGACAGAATAATTACAAAGGGAAACCTTACAGAAGAACAAAAAAACGAGACTTTAGGAAATATTACAACCTTCACAGCGCTTCAGGATGCTGTCGGAAATGCTGATCTTATTGTGGAAGCTGCAACGGAAAATCAGGAATTGAAGTTGAAAATTTTCGGTCAGATGGACGAGTTTGCTCCTGAAAACTGTATTTTGGCGACCAACACTTCATCTATTTCTATTACTAAAATCGCTGCATCAACAAAAAGAGCGGATAAAGTAATCGGAATGCACTTTATGAATCCGGTTCCAATCATGAAATTGGTTGAAATCATTAAAGGATATTCTACTTCAAAAGAAACTTTTGACTCAATCTATGAAATGAGCAAAACATTAGGAAAAGTTCCTGTTGAAGTAAATGATTATCCAGGATTTGTAGCCAACAGAATTTTAATGCCGATGATCAACGAATCAATCGAAACACTGTACAACGGAGTTGCAGGCGTTGAAGAAATTGATACCGTCATGAAATTAGGAATGGCTCATCCGATGGGACCGCTTCAGTTGGCAGATTTTATAGGTCTTGATGTTTGTCTGGCGATCTTAAACGTGATGTATGACGGCTTCAAAAATCCTAAATATGCTCCAAATCCATTATTGGTAAACATGGTGATGGCAGGAAAATTAGGGGTAAAATCAGGAGAAGGTTTCTATGACTATTCAGAAAGCAAAAAAGCAGAAAAAGTAGCAAAAATGTTTTCAAAATAATTTTTAAGTTGTGCGTTATAAGTTATAAATTTGGGTGATTCTAATAACTGCAACCTTGATAAAATTTAAAGAAAAATATATTCAAATATCAATGGTCATCATTATTACAGTGATGACCATTTTACGTTTTTTGCTTAATGAAAAAGGTCGTACAAGCCCCGATTCTATTCGGTATCTGAGATTTGCGCACAACTTTCCGGTTATAGATAATACAACTACTCCACTGGGTTATCCTGTAGCTATAAAATTTTTCACATATTTTGGTTTTGATGAATTCTGGGGAAGTAAAGTTGTTGGAATTTTGGCATTTCTGTTTATTATATTTTTCACCTGGAAAAAAAGATTTTTCTTTAAAGAATCTATTGTTTTAAGTGCCTTATTCAGCTTTCTGTCGATTTATTCTTATACGATGAGTGAAGCGATGACGCTTCCTTTTGTTGTTTTATTTCTCTACACTTCAATGTTGATTATTACAGGGAAATTAGAAAAAGGCAAAGCTGTTTTTTATCTTTCATTAAGTTTAATTGCATTGTATAATATCAGGTACAGTTCTTTATTCATCATAGGCGGAACCGGACTTTTCGGATTGATTTTCTGGAAGAAAAAATATTCATCAACTTTCGTCATTTCAGGAATCATTGGCGGAATTTTCGTGGTTTTATATAAATTTTTATTTATCGATTATTTTAATGAAAATTATGTGAAAGATGCATTAATTATAGGAATTCATCCAACATCCAAATTATTGGTCGAATTATTTCAGGGATTGTGTACGACTTTCAATCCTTTCATACATATTGCAAATCCCGGCGGTGGAATCATCAATTATGGAATTTATGGAATTGGTCTTTTAAATATTCTTTTAATCATCTATCTTTTTGTAAAGTATAAACTTTCGGAAACAGAATTTTTCTTTGTATTTATAAGTGTTTCAGGAATTATATGTTCCTATTTCGTTCAATATTTTTATCCTGTGAATGCCATTGATTATCGACTGATGGCACCTTTTAGTCTTCCAATATGGTTGGTTTATTTCAGGAAACTATTCATTATTTTTGATGTTAAAGTCTATGCAATCGGCGTTTTAAGTATTATTTCCGGTATATTTTTCACCTGGCTTTCCAAAGGAAATTATCTGGAAAACAGAAAAGAAATGAAACAGTTTTTACAATCTGAAAATCTGAATAAAGTACCTTTACAGTTTTATCTTGAAGCAACAGAAGATCTTGATAAAATACAGGTTGCAGAATTAATAAGTACCATAAATCCTGATATTACATTGACTTTCAAGCCACAAGATACGCTTCAAAAAACAACGTTAACAAGGTATAAAGTTTTGCAAAAAATTAAAATCGACAAGAACAAATACCAATAATTTTATTATCTTTGATTTAAAGTTAAAACATTAGAAAAAATGAAATTACCAAAGTTTTTATTAGCAGATAATTCAGAATTTCCAGAAGATTTGTTCGTAGTTCATACAGAATATCCAAGATTTATCTTAAACGTTGAGGAAGAAGAAGTTGAGTGGTTAGATGATTTGGAAGGTGATGATGAGGAAACAATGGCAGATGAAGCTACAAAAGTAGTGGAAGCTGCATTTAAATGGTGTGATGAAGAGTTGGCTAAGTACGACGAAGAGGAAGAAGAATAAGTAACACTTTTAAAACATACAAAAGGAACTCAAATGAGTTCCTTTTTTTTTATTCTGCTTTATTAAATTTTAATAATAAAAGATTGTCCTGATACAATTCTAAAACGTTTCCTGTTAAGACATATTTATTCGCTTTCCCGACCATATCCATAAAGTTTTTCTCTACACTCATATTGTCGCAAGCCATTTTTGTAGAACCTAATTGCCCGGCAGAAAAATTACCTGTGGATGGATCTACTTTAGCCGTCCCGAAGTAATTGTTGCAACCTGCATTACCATTGATTTTTTCACCCTCAATATTCAACGTCGGTGTTTTTCCTTTTACATTATCTGCCAACGCCCATCTTGTATTTGTTAATGGAGCCTGAGACTTTCCAACTTTAGAAGAAGAGCCCGCCATAGCACCACAAGAAGCTAAAACCGCTGCCGTACATATACTTAAAAAAATATTTTTCATTTCCCTTAATTGATTTAAACCAAATTTACGTAAATTATATTATCTGAACGGCTTTCAGGGGGATTTTATTATTATTTAACAAAAGTTTTTAAGCCAAAAAAACGGACTTTAAAAAGCCCGTTTCTATATAAATTTTAATGTTGTTTAAAATTAACCTCTCAATTCTGCATTGAATTCTTTCTGGAAAGATTTAATTAAAGAATCCATTACCGCAGTAATCTCTTTTTCTTCCAGTGTTTTTTCTTCATTCAGAAGCTCAAAACTCATCGCATAAGACTTTTTACCTTCAGGAAGATTTTTCCCTTCATACACATCAAATAAGTTAATATTTTTAATGAAAGGAGATTTATTCTTTTTAGCGGTCTGATACAGATCCTGATAATTAATATTTTTATCTATTAACAAAGCTAAATCTCTTCTGATTTTATTAAATTTAGGAATATCTTTGAATTTCAAGTCATTATTGGAACGTAATTCCTGAGCGTATTCCAATTCAATTTCAGCATAAAAACATTCCTGATCAATATCGAAATCTTTCAACAGTTGTGGAGCAACTTTCCCTATTCTTACCAAAACTTTTCCGTTTGCTTCGTAAGATAATGCATCAGAAAATCTTTCATCAGATAAAGCAACTTCTCTGCAATCGATTGCTAATTTTTCAAGTAAGACTTTCACATACGCTTTTAAGTTATAGAAACTCGTTGCAGATTTCGGCTGCAGCCAGTTTTCGGCAACTTCTCTTCCTGTCACCAAAATAGCAAGTTGCTTTCTTTCTTCATATTTATCTTTTTTATGATAAATTTTTCCGAATTCAAAAAACTTAATATCCTGATTTTTTCTGTTGATATTGTAAATTGCATTTTGAAGAAGCCCTTCTAATAAAGACTTTCTCATAAACGCCAAATCATTGCTTAAAGGATTTAACAGTTTCACAGCATCTGCCTCGTCTTTCACAGAAGTTAATGAATTGTTCATCACTTCATTGAAACCAAGACTCTGCATGGTTTTTGCCCAGCTATTTTCTAATTCATCCTGATCTTTTGCATTTAACCTTACAGGCGTAAATGAAATTTTCTGTGGAGCGTCAATTTTATTGTATCCGTAAATTCTTAAAATCTCTTCAATAACATCAATCTCTCTTGTTACATCTGCTCTGTAAGCCGGAACAGAGATTTCCAAGCCGTTCTGAATTTCATTTAAAACCTGAATATCCAGTGCTTTTAAAATTTCTTTTACCTTCTCTCTGTGGATTTTTGTTCCTAGAATCTGTTCAATTTTTGAGAATCTAATGATTACATAATTGTCCTCGATTTTCTTTGGATATTCTTCCAACAGTTCTCCTACCAACTTTCCTTCGGCCAATTCCTGAATTAATTTGATAGCGTGAGTAATTGCTGTTCTCGTAATATTTGGATCAACACCTCTCTCGAATCTGAAAGAAGCGTCCGTATTCAATCCATGGAATTTTGCAGCTTTTCTAATCGCAACCGGATTGAAATAGGCACTTTCTAAAAATATCGTTTTTGTTTCCGCAGAAACTCCGGAAGTTGCACCACCGAAAACTCCGGCAATACACATCGGGTTATCTTTTCCGTCTTTAATGATGATTTCAGAACCATTTAATGTTCTTTCAACACCATCCAAAGTCGTGAATTTCGTTCCTTCTTTTACCGTTCCCACTTTCACTTTTTTATCTGCAATTTTATCTGCATCAAAAGCGTGAAGCGGCTGCCCGTATCCGTGAAGAATATAGTTTGTAATATCTACAACATTGTTAATTGGGCTTAATCCTATAGCTTTTAATCTGTCTTTCAACCATGACGGAGAATCTGTGACTTTAACATCTTCAATCACTGCACCAATATATCTCGGACAAAGTTCTGCATCCTCAACTTCTAATGTGAAGCTGTGAGAACCTTCGTTATTCAAAACAACAGAAGATACTTTTTCAAAGGTTGATTTTTGCTGATTTGTTGAAAGAAATGCGTACAAATCTCTTGCAACGCCATAATGAGACATTGCATCAGTTCTGTTTGGCGTTAGTCCAATTTCGAAAACTTCGTCATTTGTCAGTTCAAAATAATCAGCAAAGTTTTTTCCTACTTCATACTTTTCTTCATCCAACACCATGATTCCGCCATGATCATTGCTAAGACCTAATTCATCTTCTGCACAGATCATTCCCTGAGAAACTTCACTTCTGATTTTTGCTTCCTTTATTTCAAAGAAATTTCCTGTCTTATCGTAAATCTTAGTTCCAACCACGGCGACAGGAACCGTTTGTCCTGCTTCAACGTTTGGAGCACCACAAACGATATTTAAAATCTTTCCGTTTCCTACGTCTACCGTTGTCTTTTTTAATTTATCTGCATTCGGATGTTTTTCACAGGTTAAAACTTTACCTACAACAATTCCTTCCAGGCTACCTTTTATGCTTTCAAATTTTTCTATCCCTTCAACCTCAAGACCAATATCTGTAAGAAACTCACCGATTCTTTCAGTTTTTAATTCCGTTTTGATATAATCTTTAAGCCAGTTGTTTGATATTTTCATCTGATAATTTCTATTTATTTTTTTGGACAGATGGAACCTTTCGGTTTCATTTCATCTATTTTGAAAATTTTACTTGAATTTTTCGAGCTACAAATATCGTGTTTTTTTAAGAAATACAGAAATCCAGAAGTGACTTTAAAATGTTAATTTTCTTTTAAAACTTCCGCAGAGCTGGCTGTTGTATCGAATTACTTTTAAACTTCAATTTCATATAAAAAAAGAGGCCTTGAAAAATCAAAACCTCTTTTATTATATATCTAAATTAATATTACAAACCAATTACAGGCATTGATAACATTAAGATATTTTCATTTTCTTCAAGACCATCCAAAGGTTCGATAATACCCGGTCTGTTTGGCTGAGACATTTTCATTGTAATATCATCTGATCCTAAAATTGTCAACATTTCTGTCAAGAATTTAGAGCTAAACCCAATATTTATATCTTCTCCATTATAATCACAAGGAATCTGCATATCTGCTTTGTTTGCGTATTCCGTATCTTCTGCATGAAGGTGAAGGATGTTTGCAGACAATTTAAATCGAACTTGATTTGTAGATTTATTTGACATAATTGAAGCTCTTTTAATGGCTCCTAATAATAAATTTCTATTGATTGTCAATACATTCGGGTTTTCTTTTGGAATTACCGCTGTATAATTAGGATATTTTCCGTCGATCAATCTACAGATCCAAATATGTTTCCCAAAAGTAAATTTAGCCATATTCTCGTTGAAGTCGATAGTAACGTCTTCGTTTGAACTTGCTAAAATATTTTTGAAAATATTCAAAGGTTTTTTTGGCATAATAAATTCCATCGATTCGGCATTCATTAAATCCGTTCTTTTATAAACAACCAATCTGTGAGAATCGGTAGAAACGAAATTCGTTTCGTTCTCTCCAAACTGGAAAAGAACGCCCGTCATTACAGGACGAAGAGAATCGTTACTTGTTGCAAAAAGTGTATTGGTAAGTGCTTCAGACAAAACTCCGGCAGGCATTGTAACACTTTGAGAGGCATCAAATTCCGGCAATTCCGGATAATCATCAGCATTGTCTAAGGCCACTGCGAAATTATCTTTTTCATCTAAAATTTCAAGCTGACTTCCCGTTCCTTCTGCATTATCTTTTACCACCAACGTTAGAGGCTGTTCTCCATAAGTCTTGATAAAATCCTGAAAAATCTTAGCAGGAACAGCAAATTTCCCTGTATCATCCGACTTCACATCAAGAGTCGTTACAAGAGTCGTCTCGCCATCGGATGCGGTAATGGTAACCTGGGTTCCGTCTAATTCAAAAAGATAGTTTTCTAAAATCGGTCTCGATTGAGAACTTGATATTACGCCACTTACAGTTTGCAAAGCCTTCTGCAGTTCACCACTTGAAATAATAAATTTCATAGATTTTAAAATAAATTTTTACAAATATAACAAATAGAAAATAGATGGAAAAGAATAATGCCGGGAGTTATTAACAACTTATCAAAAGAATTCTCTAACTATCTTCTCTCCTATTATTTGTGATTAATATGATTTTTCTTGGAATGATAAATTTAATGATTATTTTTCATCATTTAATTATATTTGTAAATAATATTTTGTCATGCGAAAACCACCCATCCATAAAAGTTTTCTAAATGCTTTCCGAGGTGTTTTTCTGATGCTTATCCATGAAAGAAATTTCCAGATTGAAGTGTTGGCTTTCTTTGTTAATCTTTTTTTGATTTTTTATTTAAAACTTTCAGCGATTGATGCAGCTTTAGTCTTAATCGTTTCATTTGGTGTTTTAGCAGCTGAAATTTTCAATACTGCTATAGAAAAAATCTGTGACATTATTCAGCCCGAATTTGATAAAAGAATTGGTTTTATTAAAGACATTTCCGCAGGCGCAGTTATTCTAATGGCTGTTGCATCGGTTATTATTGGAATCTTAGTCTATTGTAAATACATCTAAATATTATTCTGTTAGAATTTTCATTCAAAAATTACACTAAATACAATATTTCAAATAAAATAATACCACAAAATCAACATTTATAAATAAATTTTATTTATCACTATATTAAGATATAATAAATTTATATATATTTGCTGTACAATCAACAATTTTAATAATATGAAAATCAAATTACTCTATGCCATTCTATTGGCAGGAATTATTTCGTGCAACACTGAGACTTCGGTAGTAAATCCGAGTGAAACAAGAAAAAGTGAAGAAGTTTTGAATTTTGAAAAATCGATCAAAAGTCTTTCTAATCCTGAAAACCGTGAAACTGCTGAAGAAATCAGAAACAAAAAATCTATTGAGCTAAGTGACAGACGTAAAGACATTCTAATTCCATCAGCTTTGGAACTGATAAAATCTACAGGTGCAAAAGACAAAGATATTACTGAAAACACACAAGGAGATCGGGATAAGATTTTAACCTGGGCAGTGAAAATCTATAACGAAAAACTTGAAAAAATCAATCAAAATTCTAAAAAGTAATTATTATGAAAAAAATATTCACTCTTATTCTTGGCTTAGGTTTAAGTTCAGCCGCTTTTGCTCAAACCGCAAGAATCCATATTTTTAATGATATTGTTAATCATAAACTTGATTTACATTTTACAATGTTTACGATTGCCCCCTCTACTTGTAGTGCAGGTGCACAGGCTATGGATTTAGTATATCTCCCTCCTAATGAATGGGCGCATTACTCAACTTTTGCTACTTCCACTTCTGCAGCAGGTCATCCGTATCCTATCGACCATTGGTCTCCGGATCTTCTTTCAGCCCCTCCATTTATTACAAATGCACAGAGATGGGATTATATAAAATTCTCTCTTAGTGACCCGCTTAATCCAGGACAAATAGTTCCAACACTTGGGGGATCTGTAGGAGATGCAAGCTGTACAGGAATTCCGTCTAATATTGGAGGTACTGGTAGTCTTAATGGCGTAAATTATAATTTTCATGCCGATGCTTACTCATTTGGAGGTGATTCATGGATTAACGTTCAGTAAAATCTTTTAAATAATATAATAAACCCTGTCAAAATATTATTGTCAGGGTTTATTTTTAACTATTTTCCAACATAAATAAATCCTGATTTTCCGGATTTGAAAACAGTCTCAATTCTTTTATAATCATCCACTTCATATTCGTCAGCCTGAAGAATTTCTTCGTCTGTAACTTCAAATAAAATACCTTCTACTTCATCTGTTATATTTCCCGAAAACACTAGAATCGGATGATATTTTTGATTGCTTTTTGTTAAAACTTCGGCATCAGTTATTTTCAGCATTTCAAGTTTAAAACCTGTCAAGAACTCTTTTTCTCCTTCTAAAATCCGACCGAAAGTTTCCATTTGAACCTGCTCCATCTGCAAAGTTCCGTATGAGAATAATTTAGGCATTATAAATATTTTTCAATAATTGGGATTGCGATTTCCGCCATTACTCCATACCCTTTTTCGTTAGGATGAACGCCGTCTGTAGACAATAAAATTTCTTTATCTTCTAAAAATGCAGAATGAAAATCAATATAATGTAAGGAATGTTCAGCTGTAATATTTTTCAAAATTTGGTTATAAACTAAAACTTCCTCATTAGTTCTCAACTTTCCTGAAGCGACTAATACTCCATCTACTTTTTCAGAAAACGGAAGAATGCTTACCAAATAAATATCTTTCGAATAATTTTCAGCTTCTTGAATTGCTTTTAGAATATTATTTTTAAACTGTTCAGGATTTACTAAATGGCTTCCATCTTTTACAGCAAGATCATTCGCTCCATAACCTATAAAAACAATATTTTCTTCAGCAGAATTTCTGGCTGCCATCTCGTTGGGAATTCTTTTTATCAGACCTTCGGTTGTTTCGCCACCAATTCCAAGATTGAAAAGAATTAATTCTTTACTGCCTTCATTGTATTTCTGTAAAGTATATCTTTTCAGAATATCGACCCAGCCGCCGAAAACACCATCATATTCTCCGTAAGTAATGCTGTCACCGAAAAATAATCCGTACATCATTTTTTTATTTATTTTTTATTTACAAACTTTAGATTTGAATCCTTAAGATAAAATCAATCTAAAATTAGCGTAATATTTTTATGGGATTCTATAATTTCAATTAAAATTTCAAATAATGTTTGTCCATTTTTATTGATTAATTCATCAAGTTTTTGTTGAATTAATTCTACATTAAAAGGTTTTCCTTGTCTGATTTTATTTTCGTAAAACTCTTTAGTTAAATCAACTCCCAAATCTTCTTTTGATTTTAGAGAATCTTTCCAAGTAATATCCGTTTCCACACCATATAAAATATCATCAAAACCATCCAATGTTCCGACTTTCCAATCTTCATCCTTCATAAAAAGCCGAGAAACTTCTTCGTAGAAACCTTCCATATTTGAAAAATGACTGCCATTAATGACAGTCATTTTCTTTGTATTGTTATTTGAAGTATTCAACTCCATTTTTAAAGATATTGTGGTAATTCGCAGTTGGAATATTCTTAAACAACCCTTCTGCAAAACGTTCCGGGTGTCCCATTCTTCCAAATATTTTTCCGTCCGGGCTGGTAACTCCTTCAATTCCAAACAATGAATTATTTGGATTGAAAGGCATTCCGTGAGCAACATTTCCATCTAAATCTAAATATTGCGTTGCAATCTGTCCGTTTTCATATAACTTCTGAATTTCTGCTTCCGAAGCCATAAAACGACCTTCACCGTGAGAAATAGGAATCGTGAAAACCTGATCTCTCATTCCTTTCAACCAAGGTGATTCGTCATTCACAACTCTTACATTCACCATTTGGGAAATATGTCTTCTGATCGCATTATGAGCCAACGTCGGAGAGTTTTCGTCTAGATCTTTGATTCTTCCGTAAGGTAACAATCCAGATTTTACCAAAGCCTGGAAACCGTTACAGATCCCGATGATCATACCATCTCTGTCCAATAATTCGTGAACTGCATTTCTCATCTTCTCGTTCTTTAAAACGTTGACAATGAATTTTGCAGACCCGTCCGGCTCGTCACCCGCAGAGAAACCTCCTGAGAATGCTAAAATCTGAGAAGTTTTGATTTCTTCTACCCAAGCATCAATACTTTCATCCAACAACTGGTGATTGATATTGATTAAAGGTAAGCTGCTTACGATTGCTCCTTCTTTAGCGAAAGCATTCAATGTATCATACTCACAATTTGTTCCAGGGAAAACCGGTGCGAATACTTTTGGCTGAGCGATTCCGTGTTTTTTGATGATGATATTTCTTGGGTTGATTGAATTTAATTTTTCATCAATTTCAACCGTTATTTTCTCTTTTTCAACTGTCGGGAAAAGATTTTCAAAAGTATTAGTGTTTGCCGCTAATAATTTCTCAATTGCAAATTCAGCATCATTAATCTTAATACTATTTGAATCTTTAACTTCTCCAATCAATTGAAGATTTACAGAACTTAATTCTTCTTTAGATTCAATAATTAAGCTGCCTATATTTTTAGTTAATAATATAGTTGAATCAACCGTAATTTCGGCACCTAATCTGTTTCCGAAGCTCATTTTTGCTAAAGCAACAGCAATTCCACCTTCTTTTACTGTTTTCACAGAAACAATTTTTCCGGCTTTAATATTTTCGAAAATTAATTCGTAAATCTCTTTTAAAGCATTGTAATTCGGCAGTCCGTTTTCCTGAGCGACATGATTAAAGAAATATACTTTATTTCCTTCATTTTTAAATTCAGGAGAAATAATAGTTGACTTTTCTCCGTTCGCACAAGCAAAAGAAATCAACGTTGGCGGAACATTCAAATCCTGATACGTTCCACTCATTGAGTCTTTACCTCCGATCGCAGCCAAACCAAAATTGATTTGCGCATCATAAGCTCCCAACAAAGAAGCCAAAGGTTTCCCCCATTTTTCAGGATTCTGACCTAATTTTTCAAAATATTCCTGAAAACTGAATCTGATATTCTTATAATCGCCACCCATTGCAACGATCTTTGCAACACTTTCAACGACAGCATAAGAAGCTCCCAACAAAGAATTCTGCTTAGAAATCTCTGCATCAAATCCCCAACTTGCTAAAGAAACAGTTTCAATATTTTTTGCTCCGATAATTGGTAACGTCTGCACACTTCCTTCCATCAAAGTCTGCTGATATTTTCCACCCAAAGGCATTGCCACCGTAGTTGCGCCAATAGAAGAATCAAACATCTCCAACAAACCTTTTTGAGAAGCAACGTTTTTATCGCTTAATATTTTTAAGAAGTTCTCTTCATTGAATGCAGGATTTTCTTCTTTAACTTCATCAAGATGAGTAATTTTAACTTCCTGACTTTTAGAACAGCCGTTAGTATCCAAAAATTCTCTTGAAAGATCAACAATTTTATCACCTTTCCAGAACATCTGCATTCTTCCGGAATCCGTCACTTTTGCAACTTCAACAGCCACAATATTTTCAGCTTCACAGAATTTGATGAACTGTTCTTTATCTTTTGGCTCAACAACAACCGCCATTCTTTCCTGAGATTCAGAAATAGCCAATTCAGTTCCGTTCAGACCTTCATATTTTAAAGGTAAAACATCCAAATTAACTTCCAAAGAATCAGCGATTTCACCGATGGCTACAGAAACACCTCCTGCTCCGAAGTCATTTGATTTTTTGATCAATCTCGTTACTTCAGGATTTCTAAATAACCTTTGGATTTTACGTTCTTCAACGGCATTTCCTTTCTGAACTTCAGAACTCATCGTGTGAATTGAAGTTTCGTCTTGTTCTTTTGAACTACCACTTGCTCCACCAACACCATCACGACCCGTTGCACCACCTAAAATGATGATAGAATCACCAGATTCAGGCTTTTCACGTCTTACCCAATCAACAGGGACGGCTCCGGTAACGAAACCAACTTCCATTCTTTTGGCTTTGTATCCTTCATCATAGATTTCAGAAACCATTGTAGTCGCCAAACCGATTTGGTTACCGTAAGAAGAATATCCGTTAGCAGCCTGTTTTGTGATTTTTTCCTGAGGTAATTTACCTGGTAAAGTCTGATCAACAGACTCCAAAACATCTGCAGCACCCGTTAATCTCATCGCCTGGAAAACGAAAGAACGTCCGGACAAAGGATCTCTGATGGCACCACCTAAACACGTTGAAGCACCACCAAAAGGCTCAATTTCTGTCGGGTGATTATGCGTTTCATTTTTGAATAATAAATACCATGGTTCTTTTTTACCATCGTATTCAGCTTCGATTTGAATTGTACAGGCGTTGATTTCATCAGAAACCACCAAGTTCTCCAATTGACCTGTTTTATGGAAATATCTTCCGCAAACTGTCGCCAAATCCATTAAAGAAATTGGTTTCAATTCACGTCCTAAGAATTTTCTTTTTTCGATATAATCATTGAAAATAGTTTCCAATGTATGTTTAAACTGTCCTTCAAATTCAATATTTGACAATTCTGTTTCAAACGTTGTGTGACGACAGTGGTCACTCCAATACGTATCTAAAACTTTAAGTTCAGTTTCCGTAGGATTTCTTTCTTCAGATTTAAAATATTCCTGAATGAATTTCAAATCATCCAAACCTAATGCAAAACCGTGATTGTTGAAGAATTCTTCAAGCTGAACATCATCAAAGTTGATGAAATTTTCGTGAACAATTACTTTTGACGATGTTTCTTCCGCAGGAATATTCAAAGTTGATAAATCCTTCTCCTGAGATTCTACTTTATTGATAAGAAGATCTTTGATTTTTGCTAAATCAGATTCAGAAGCTCCTTCAAACTCGATTAACTTACCACTTCTTACTTTAGATTTCTCATTTCCAGTCAATAAAGCGATACATTGTTGAGCAGAATCTGCACGCTGATCGTATTGACCGGGTAAAAATTCTAATGCGAAATAAACTCCCTGTGCAGGATTTTCTTCGATTAAAATGTCAGTAACCGGATCTACGAAAGTGCTGTTAACCACCTTTTCGAATTCTCCATCATTTAACCCAAAAATATCGTAAATGTTATACACTTTTACACTTTGGATTGACGGAACCACAGCTTTTACTTCATCAAAAATTTTTGGACTTTCAACATCGAAAATTCCTCTTTTTTCTACGAAAATTCTTTTGTTTTGAGACATTAGATGTCAGATATTAAATATTATTAGACTTATTTACTTAATTTGTTCGGATTATCCTGATGTTCTTTCTGAAAATCTTCGGCTTCTGTTATTTCTTTCTTCAGCCAGTTTTCAAAAGGAATTTTCTCATCATAATCCAGTGCAAAAATAGTTTTGCCATTTTCTGAGACTAAGAATTTGAAATCATAAGATGATCCTGCTTCCATTCTTCTGTAATCATAGGTATTGACCTGATAGAAATGGAAATTCTCTTTCGGTTTTTCTACAATTTCAAAGAATAGCTTCTTTTCATTTTCAGATAATTTTGTGTAATGATTTACATAATATAATTCTGAAAGTTTTTTATTTTGTTTTTGAAAAAACTGAAGAATATTCTTCTCTTTTTCATTGTAATTGAATGGGTTTGGAAAATATTCTCCTTGAACTTCAATAGCATTTACCGCTTTGGAAATGGGTTTTACAATTTCTCCTTTGAAATTCATCACGCCCCAAGTTCCACCAACAATTGATTTGTGTTCCGATTCTGTTTTTTCCCAGTCGCAACCGTCACAGAAAGCAGCAAAACCATAATTGAAAGGTGATATAAAATCATGTTCAGGTTTGATAACAACAGTTCCGTTTCTGTCTACAAAACCAACCTTTCCGTCTTTGACAAATCTTCTTACGCCTTCAGAAAAATAATCTGCCCCGTTGTCATAAAAGAATGGTTTGTAAAGAAAATTTCCTTTTTTGTCATAGACATATCCCCATTCATTTTTTCCCGGTTTTTCATCTTTTTTAAAGCCATCAAAATAGATTGTCTCACCTTTTACCAATTCTCCATCCTCTAAATAAGAAAAAACTTTGAACTGGGCAGGAATAATAATTTTTTCGTCCTGATTTTTAACTCCAACCAACGAATCTTTTGATTTAAAATACTTTAAAACTTCTTTTCCCTGAGAAAAAGAAAGTATTGGCATTAATAAAATAGCTAAAAGTATTTTTTTCATAGATCGTTTTGGTTTGATTAAAATAAAATATGCAGCCGAAAAGACTGCATATTAAATTATACTTTAAGATCAGCTTCCAGTCCTATCAAATCTCTGTTTGCGTCTATAATCGGCTGAACTTCATTAGCAATGAATTCCTCCGTTTGAATAGGCGCAAAACCGATGAAGTTTTTAGGATCAAGAACTTCTTTTAATTTTGATTTATCCAATTTTAAAGAATCATCATTTAAAATTCTATCGATCAGGTCGTTTTCTTTACCTTCTTCTTTCACTTTTTTAGAAGCTTCCATCGAATGAACTCTGATTACTTCGTGGATTTCCTGACGGTCGCCACCAGCTTTCACTTCTTCCATAATAATATATTCCGTCGCCATGAAAGGAAGTTCTTCCATAATATGTTTGTTGATTCTGTTAGGATAAACCACAATTCCGTTCATGATGTTGTTCCAAATCAATAGAATTGCATCAACTGCTAAAAACGCCTGAGGAATTGTTAATCTCTTGTTTGCAGAATCATCCAACGTTCTTTCGAACCATTGTGTAGAAGCCACCATTGCAGAACTTGTCGTCAAAGACATTACGTATTTTGCCAATGCTCCGATTCTTTCGCTTCTCATTGGGTTACGTTTATAAGCCATTGCAGACGAACCAATTTGGTTTTTCTCGAATGGTTCTTCAATTTCTTTAAGATTTTGAAGTAAACGTAAATCGTTGGTAAATTTATGTGCAGATTGAGCGATATTTCCTAATAACGCAACCACTTTCGCATCAATTTTTCTATCGTAAGTCTGTCCAGAAACGCCAAAAACTTTTTCGAAACCGAATCTTTTTGACAATTCTTTATCTAAATGTTTAACTTTAGAATAATCTCCGTTGAAAAGCTCGAGGAAACTTGCCGCAGTTCCGGTAGTTCCTTTTACTCCTCTGAATCTTAATGTTTCTAAGAAGAAATCAAGTTCTTCGATATCTAAAACCAAACTTTGTAACCAAAGGGTAGCTCTTTTCCCTACAGTCGTTAACTGAGCCGGCTGGAAGTGAGTGAATCCTAACGTTGGTAAATCTTTATACTGAATAGCAAAATCAGAAAGATTTTTCATCACGTTCACCAACTTTTTCTTTAAAATTAAAAGTCCGTCACGTATTTGAATTAAATCTGTATTATCTCCTACAAACGCTGAAGTTGCTCCCAAGTGAATAATTCCTTTTGCAGAAGGCGCCACATCACCATAAGCGTGAACATGAGCCATTACATCATGACGAAATTTTTTCTCGTATTCTGCAGCTTTATCATAATCGATGTTCTCTGCATTGGCTTTCAATTCAGCAATTTGCTCATCTGTAATATCAAGACCTAAATCTTTTTCAATTTCAGCAAGGGCAATCCAAAGTTTTCTCCAATATTGGAATTTGTTATTATGTGAAAAGTTAAATAACATTTCTTCGCTAGAATAGCGCTCTTCCAATGGATTTTTGTAGGAATTCATTCTTCTTTTACTTTTTAGATATGCAAAAATACGGTTTTTAGGCGAGAGATAAAAATTCTTTATGGGATTGATTTAAGTGAATTATATTTAACCGTTTTTTGTATTTTAAAGAATTTAATAAGAGTATCTAATGAAAAATTAATAAAGCACGAAATATAAAAGTATTCATTTTTCCAGGAGCTTAACCTCTCCAATCTTACTCCTCATGCCTTTCGCTGTCTTTCAAGAGCCCATCCTTACTGCTGGGTAACCATTTCTATCGGGGTTAGGGTNCAGGAGCTTAACCTCTCCAATCTTACTCCTCATGCCTTTCGCTGTCTTTCAAGAGCCCATCCTTACTGCTGGGTAACCATTTCTATCGGGGTTAGGGTATTTGTCGGGATTAATAAATTTAGTATTTCCTTACAGATCAGTGCTGATGTATCCACGATCCGTGCTTCTCTTACTAGTATTATTTTTTTGCTTTATTGTTGGGATGTATAGAGGAGATGG
>NZ_LMQN01000001.1 GCF_001425355.1 Chryseobacterium sp. Leaf405 | reverse complement strand
GAAGCTGCCGCCAAAACCTCTTATAAAAATTACTATTTTCTCAACTTACTAAACGACGCCATCAGGTAAAATAAAAATGGCAGAATAAATAAAGAACCCAATAGTAAAGCCCATCCCAAAGCTGAAATCGTTTTCGGAGCGGCAACATGTTCCAATAAAGAAAGATGCTGTCCATTAGCAAAAAGAATGATGTTTGGATTATGCTGATAGGTTGCAGCCACCAAAATCATAATAATCTGAAATCCTGCCAATGCTCTTACGGGAAGAAGTTTTCGGGTTTTCATAGCTCTTAAAATCAATAGTAAACAAATGGTTGCAAAAAAAGTTGCCATTATCCCTAAAGGTTTCGAGAAAACCCATATCAATAAAGGAATATCAGAAAGATAAGCCGTTACAAAAACTAAAATTCCGGTAATGACAACAAAGATCATCGTTTGTTTTGATTTTTTAATCATTAAACCCAATTCAAGCCGGTCTATAGTTTCTCTTAATGCAAATATAGAAGCTACATACGCACAGATTGAGATCGTAAATAAACCAACAGAAATCCCAAACCAATTCAGCCAACTGAAAATATATAAGTCTAAAAATCCCGTCGCTTCCGTATCAATAGAATGTGAAATCGTAGCAGCAGCAATTAATCCTAAGAAAAAGGGAGTTAGCAGACTTGAAAAATAAAATATCTGTGTATAAACGTGTTGCCAGTCATCTTTTACCGCATCATAATTTCTGAAAGTAAAAGCAGTACCTCTAGCAATAATTCCCACCAACATCAAAACCAACGGAATATGCAGATAAGTTGAAAGTGTAGTGTAAATTTCAGGAAAACCGACAAATAGAATAACAATCGCAATAATCAGCCACATATGATTAGCTTCCCAAACCGGTGCGATGGATTCGTACATAAGCTCTTTCGTCTTGTTACGGGCTCTTTTTTTTGTGAAAAGTTCTACAATTCCGGCTCCAAAATCAGCTCCTCCCAAAATCACATACAGGCAAATTGACAGCCAGAGAAAACCTATAACTACGTAAATCATGATTTCTTGTTTTTAGCATTAAACTGAACATCTGTCGGATCATATAATTTCGGAACCATCTGTATCTGTCTTCTCAAAAGGAAAATAATAATGATCGATAATGAAATAAAAACTGCTGTGAAAAAATAAAATGAATACTGAATTCCCGGCATAGGAGTCACGGCGTCAACGGTTCTCATGATTCCGTAAATAATCCAGGGCTGTCTTCCTACTTCTGTGACAGTCCATCCTGCTTCCAGAGCAATATATCCAAAAGGAGTAGCATATAAAAATGTTTTTAATAACCAGTTTTTATCGAGCCATTCTTTCCTGAAAAATGTGGCATATAGATAAACTATTCCGATTATAATCATCACCACACCGAAGAAAATCATAATCTGGAAAGCGTAATGTACAACGGGAACAGGTGGCCATTCATCTTTTGGGAAATCTTTTAAGCCTTTTACTTCAGCATTAAAATCATTACTTGTTAAAAAACTTAATACTTTTGGGATTTTTATAGCATATTTTATTTCTTCTTTTTCTTCATCCGGAATTCCGCCTATTACGAAAGCAGCTCCTTTTTCTGTTTCAAAATGAGCTTCCATTGCTGCTAATTTTATAGGCTGTCTTTTGGCAACGGATTTTGCTGCAACATCTCCGCTTAAAGGTGCTCCGAATGCTCCGATTAAAGCAAATCCGGCAGCAATTCTAAATGCTTTGGTATGAAATTCAACATTCTTTTTTTTCATTATTAAATAGGCATGTACTCCTGCAACTGCAAATCCTGTCGCACAAAAAGCGGCAACGGTCATATGCAATGCCTGCGGAAACCAAGCTTCATTAAACATGGCTTTAATAGGATCTATATTCAAATATTGTCCGTCAACATAATCAAAACCGGCTGGAGAATTCATCCACGCATTGGCGGCAACGACTAAAATTCCTGAAGCTAAACCACTTAAGCCAACCAAAAATCCGCAAAACCAGTGAAACCATTTATTAAATTTATCCCAACCGTAAAGGAAAAAACCTATGGCAATGGCTTCAATAAAAAATGCGGTTCCTTCCAGCGAAAAAGGCATCCCAAAAATTGGTCCGGCGTGTTTCATGAAATTAGGCCAGAGAAGTCCGAGCTCAAACGAAAGCATCGTTCCGGAAACGGCTCCTACAGCAAATAGAATGGCAACTCCTTTACTCCATGCTTTGGTAAGACCTTTATATACTTCGTTTTTAGTTTTTAGATATTTCCAGTGGGCAAAAGCCATTAAAAAAGGCATAACCATACCGACACAGGAAAAAATAATGTGAAAACCTAGGGACATCGCCATTTGGGCACGAGCGGCAAGAAAGTCGTCCATAAAATATCAATTTTGGTGTAATAAAGATAAGAATAAATTAGAGAGATAAATTATGATTTACAACAGTAAGGGTTAAAAAAATACACTTTAACTTTGATCTTTTTTAAAATCATTCACTTCTTCCAAATGTAGAAAAATCCTTCTTTTTTTGACATATTTTAACTTTCATACCTCGAAAAAAATCACGATATTTGTGAGTCTTTGCATAGGGCAAAATTTTTAATATTTATATGAGTCAGAAACAATATACAGCTAGTAGTATTCAGGCATTGGAAGGAATGGAGCACGTACGTATGCGTCCTTCAATGTACATTGGTGATGTGGGAGTAAGAGGTCTCCATCATTTGGTTTATGAAGTAGTAGATAACTCTATAGACGAAGCGTTGGCAGGATACTGCGATACGATATTCGTTGCTATTAAGGAAGGAAACGGAGTCGAAGTTATGGATAACGGTAGAGGTATTCCTGTTGACTTCCACGAAAAAGAACAAAAATCTGCTCTTGAGGTTGTAATGACAAAAATCGGGGCAGGAGGTAAATTTGATAAAGATTCTTATAAGGTTTCAGGTGGTCTTCACGGGGTTGGGGTTTCTTGTGTGAATGCACTTTCCAACGAAATGGTAACTACGGTCTACAGAGACGGAAACGTTTACCAGCAGATTTACTCTAAAGGAAAAGCGCAAACCGGTGTTGAAGAAATTGGTCATAGTGAGCATAGAGGGACGAAGCAGTTTTTCCAGCCGGATGATACTATTTTTACGGAATTGGTATACAACTATGATACATTGGCAAACCGTTTAAGAGAACTTTCTTATCTTAATAAAGGAATCACCATTACCCTTACAGATGAGAGAGAAAAATTGGAAGACGGTTCTTTCAAAACAGAAGTTTTTCATTCTGAAGGTGGTTTAAAAGAATTCGTTGCCTATATCGACGGAAACCGTGAATCGATCATGGAAAATGTAATTTTCATGGAAGGTGAAAGAGACGATATTCCGGTGGAAGTAGCGATGCGTTACAATACATCATTCAACGAAAATCTTCACTCTTACGTTAATAATATCAATACACACGAAGGAGGTACTCACTTGGCAGGTTTCAGACGTGCTTTAACGAGAACTCTTAAGAAATATGCTGATGAATTAGGTATTCCTGCTAAAGAAAAAGTGGAAATTACAGGAGATGATTTCCGTGAAGGATTAACGGCCGTGATTTCTGTAAAAGTAATGGAACCTCAGTTTGAAGGACAGACGAAAACGAAATTAGGTAATTCTGAAGTTTCGGGTGCTGTAGATAAAATTGTAGGTGAAATGCTTACCAATTTCTTGGAGGAAAATCCTAACGAAGCGAAAATTATCGTTCAGAAAGTTGTTTTAGCGGCAAAAGCTAGACAGGCAGCGAAGAAAGCTCGTGAAATGGTTCAGAGAAAATCTCCAATGGGAGGTTCTGGTTTACCAGGAAAACTGTCTGATTGTTCTTCAAAAGATCCGGCTGAATCTGAATTGTTCTTAGTGGAGGGAGATTCTGCAGGTGGTACGGCTAAGCAGGGGCGTGACCGTCATTTTCAGGCAATTCTTCCTTTAAGAGGTAAGATTTTGAATGTTGAGAAATCAATGCTTCATAAAGTGTATGATAACGAAGAAATTAAAAATATTTATACGGCTTTAGGAGTTTCTGTAGGTACAGAAGAAGACAGCAAGGCGTTGAATATGGTGAAATTAAGATATCATAAAGTAGTAATTATGACCGATGCCGATATCGACGGATCTCACATTTCTACTTTGATCTTAACGTTCTTCTTCAGATATATGAAGGAGTTAATTGAAAACGGATATATTTATATCGCTCAACCTCCTTTATATCTATTAAAAAAAGGAAATAAGAAAATTTACGCTTACAATGAAAAAGAGCGTGAACAGTTTACTTTAGAAATGTCTCCGGACGGAAAAGGTGTTGAAGTTCAACGTTATAAAGGTCTTGGAGAAATGAACCCGGAGCAGCTTTGGGAGACAACTCTAAACCCGGAACACAGAATTCTGAAACAGGTGACAATTGACAATGCAGTAGAAGCAGACAGCGTTTTCTCTATGTTGATGGGAGATGAGGTTCCGCCAAGAAGAGAATTTATTGAGAAGAATGCTAAGTATGCGAAAATTGATGCATAATTAAATGCTTTCACTATAAAATTAAAAGACTTCAGAAATGAGGTCTTTTTTGTTTTTACATTAAATGAAAGATTTGTGAACATTTTTTAATACAATAAAAAATAATTTCATCAGTTATTAGATTTCATTACTTTTGCAAAACTTTAATAACTATGATGAAAATACTATGTATTGGAGCACTTTCGATGGCTTCATTTTATTGCGCTCAAAGTTTTCCTGTTTCTTCTATTGCTGAAAATCTTAAAAAAAATGCTAATGCGGTTATCAGAAAAGATTTTACAACAATTCAGATCAATAAGATCGACGATATAAAATATCAGTATTATACGGCTACAACAGTTTTAAATAAAGACGGAGATTCGCAGGCGATGGTTTATATTCCGTATGAAAAAGGGAATAGTATTTCTGATGTTAAAGTAACTTATCACGATGAATCAGGAAAAAAAATCAAATCATATTCGAAGTCAGATTTTAATGATTTTGCGAATAATAATCAGGGAACTTTTTATTCTGATAATAGAATTTTAGCATTATCTTATACTCCAACTCAATATCCATATACAGTAGAGTTTTCTTATCAGATCGGTGATGAGAATACTATTTTTCTGCCAGATTTTGTGCCATTTAAATCGACTAATATTTCTTTGGAAGAAGCTCAAATAAAGATTATTAATAATTCGGGGATTGAACTTAAAACTAAAATTTATCCTTCGAAATATAATTATACTTCTGTTAATGAAAGCGATAACGGTTCAGATAAAACCTATACTTATAAAAATGTTTCTGCTATCGAGGATGTTTTTCTTCTGCCTCAGACGGTGAAAATTTTACCAAAAGTCAGTTTTGCTTTAACAAAGTTCAATCTTGAAGGCAAACAGGGAAGTATTAATAGTTGGAGTGAATTCGGAGCCTGGTATTATAACAGTATTTTGCAGCCGGTTTCGGTTACTTCTCCATCCATTAAATCGGAAGTTGCTGCGCTTAATTTACAGGGAACCACTGAAGAGAAAGTAAAGAAACTGTATCAGCACATGCAGGAAAAAACGAGGTACATTGCTGTTGCACTAGGAATTGGCGGTTGGCAGCCTATGCTACCAGATGAAGTGCAGAAAAAAGGGTATGGAGATTGCAAAGGTCTTTCTAATTATATGAAAATTTTGTTGGATGAAGCGGGTATTCCTTCATACTATTCTGTGATTAATTCAGGGGCTTCACCGGTTTCTTTTGATGCTGATTTTCCTAAAATGGGTGGCAATCACGTTATTTTAATGGTTCCAACAGAAAAAGGAAATATTTGGTTGGAGAATACGTCTCAACAAATTGCATTTAATCATCTTAGCTACAATACGACAGACAGAAACGTGCTTTCTATCAGAAAAAACGGAATTGAATTAATTGAAACACCCGTTTATCCTGCACAGCAAAATAAAGAGAAGCAAATCCTTAAAATAAAGCTGAATGAAGATAATAGTATTTTGGGAGATGGTAATTTTTCTTATAGCGGAAGTCAATATGACAATACTATTTCTCTTGTCAATATGTCTCCGAAAGACAGAAATGAAGCGGCGAAAAATCTTTTAAATACACTAAATTTTGAAAAAATTGAGATGAAAAATTTTCTCAATGATAAAGATCAGGCATTGGCTAAATATGATCTTGATTTTAAAGCCATTAATTATTCTAAAAATGCAGGAAACAGCATGATTTTCAGAGCGGTTCCTATCTATTCAAATACGGTCTATAAAATTGAAGAAAACAGAGAATTGCCGTTTGAATTGAGGCAGTCTTTTGAAGATGAGTACGAGATAAATTATACCATTCCGCAAAATTTTAAAGTGGAAGAAATTCCTCAGAATGTTACTTTTAATTCTGAATTCGGATCCTATACATTAAAGTTCGTAAACAATGGTACTGAGCTGAAAGTAAACAGAATAATTAAAGTTAATAAAGGTCTTTATCCAAAAGAAAAATATAACGATTACATTAATTTCCGAAAAAAAACAATTAATAACGATAATTCAAAGATTCTAATTACCAAAATCTAAGCATGAAAAAACTTCTCCTTCTGGCAATCTGCTCAGTAAATTTTATATACATTCCGGCTCAAAAATATCGATTTCTAGAGCCTCCGAAATTTGATGATGCAGATCTTTCGAAACAAAAATCGACTTTAGATGAAAATGCTCCAGCAGAGATTTTGTATAAATCTTTGCATTTCAGTATCGATAACAGCAGTAATTCTTTGATTAAAAAGGTTTTTTACCGGGTGAAAATTTATGATAAAGACAAAGCTGAAGATTGGTTGAATCTTGAAATTCCTCTTTATAAAAGCGGAAGCGATCAGGAAACTCTTTCTAAAATTAAAGCTTTTACCTATAATTTAGAAAATGGTGCAGCGATTGCGACTAAAGTCGATAATAGTTCAAAATACAAAAGCAAAGAAAGTAAAAACGTTTCTGTTACAAAATTTGCATTTCCCAATGTGAAAAATGGCTCTGTGATTGAATATCAATACGAAGTTACGTCTCCGTTTTTGTATATTATTCCCGAAATTCTGATTGAAACTGATACACCGTCTTTGTACACAGAATATGTGTTAGACAGTCCTTCCAATATTGCTTATAACCTAAATTATACAGGTTCTCTCACTCCGAAATATAAAATGGTAGAAGAAAAGGCAATGTACGGAACAAACTACAGAACGTACAGATTTGGATACGAAAATTTAAAAGGTTTTAAAACTGAAAAATTTGTAAGAAATGACAGAAATTACAGAACTAAAATAGGAGCAGAGCTTCACTCTACAAATTTTCGTGAGCTAAGATTATATTCTTCATCTTGGGAAAAGATTAAAGATAGGCTGTATGAAAATGAAGATTTTGGTGGCGAACTGAAGAAAACAAGGCTTGCAAAGGAAAATATGCCTTTGAATATTTCGATCATTAATAATGAAACAGAGAAAGCAAATGCTGTTTTCAATTATGTTAAAAATACTTTTACATGGAATAAAGACCGCGGAATTTATACAGAAGACGGAATCAAAAAAATGATCGAAACAAAAATCGGAAATGCCGCCGAAATTAATCTTTTTCTGGTTATGATGCTTCGTGAAGCTGGTTTGAAAGCAGATCCACTTGTGATTTCTACGGTGAGCAACGGTTTGATTAATATTGCGACTCCCAATATTACCAATACCAATTTTGTGATTGCAGCAATACAGACGAAAGACGGTTTTCACCTTTATGATGCGACTTCAAAGCAATCTTCGATGGATCAGCTTCCGCCAAGAGACTGGAATCAGTTTGGGATTTTAGTTGCCAAAGACAAAGTACAGCAATTGTCTATGGTAAATGCAAAAGCCAGCTTTACATATCTGACTGCTGATGCTAAAATTAATGATGATGGAAGTATTTCGGGAACTTATTCTGATAAAGATACCGGAACATACGCTATGTTTGCGAAAGAAAATTATGATGATAATTCTGATAAATACAAAAAACAGTATAAAGAAAATTTTGCAATAGATTTTAAAAATATTGATTCTAAAGTTCTTGAAAACGGTGATTTTGAAAGTACTATGAATTTTTCGTCAGACAATCTTATTGATAAAATCGGGAAGAAGATGATTATTAATCCGATGTTATTTCTAAACAAAAATTCAAATGAATTTGATCAGACCGAAACAAGAAAATATCTGATTGATTTTACTTCATCTTTTACAAGAATAAAAAAAATTACATTGGAAATTCCTGACGGATATGTGATTGAAGAAATGCCCAAAAATAAGAAGATCGTAACGGAAGATAAAGAAATTGAATACAGCTATATTGCCGAACAGAAAGGAAATAAACTCGAAGTTACGACGATAACCAAAGTATTGAGCCCCGATTATCCGAAAGAATATTATCCGGCTTTCAAACAGATTTGGGGAGTCGCTTCAAAACAGGAAAATCAGGTAATTAGCTTAGTGAAAAAATAATAATATCAAATTTTTCAGAATATTTTTAAAACCATTCATTTTTTGAATGGTTTTTGCATATAAGAAGAAAAATAAAATTATGAAAAACACGATTGCTGTCTTAGCACTTTCTTCGTTATTTGCTTTTACGGCTTGTAATAAAACTGAGAAGAATACAACAAATGCAGACAAAACTGAAACGAATCAACCTGAAAAGTTTGTTATTGACTCTGTGAAGATTGAAGATTCTACAAAAATTGCAGATTCTCTTACTGCAAAATTTGATTCTAAATTATTGGTTTTCCCGACAATAAAAGATAAAGCTTTGCTAGACAGTATTTATTTTAGCATAAAAGATCAGAAAGATTATTCTAAACAGGGATTGCAGAATTTTTTACAAAAAGATAAGACAGATTATTTTAATTCAATTAAAAAAGACAGTAAAGACTGGATTTCCGATATCACATTTTCACAAGTATGGTACGAAAGCGCAGGAATGGAATTGATTTCGAATAAAAATGATTTTCTTCATATCGAATATTCATGGGGATCATACTCTGGGGGCGCTCATGACAATTATGGATTCTCGGAAAGAGTTTTTGACTTAAAAAATAACAAAAAAGTACAGTTGACAGACATTACCTCAATGACTAAAAAGCAATTGGAAAGTTTATTGATGAAAAACATAAATAAAGCAAATGGCGGAGCTACGGATGAAAACGGTGAAGTTAATAATTCCGAAATGCTTTTGGTAGACGTGATTCCGACCACACAGAATTTTTATTTTGATGATAAAAACCTGTATTTTCATTACAGTCCTTACGAAATTACGGCTTTTGCGGCGGGAGATATCACCATTCCGATTTCATGGAAAGATCTTGCAGGAACGCTGAAACCTGAATTTAAAGAAAGAATGAAAATTAATTAATATTAATGCTTCCAAATCAGGAAGCATTTTTTAATTTTGCGATAATGGAAAAAGTAGCCTTTATCATCAATCCTTTTTCGGCGAAGAAAAATTATCTGCCGTTTCTTAACGAGTTGAAAACTAAGGTTGAAAATCCTTTGTACTATATTTCGGAATCGATTTTGGGTACGGATGAATTTATTCAGCAGCATTTTGAAACAACAGATATTTTTGTGGCGATTGGTGGTGACGGAACTATTTCTACGATTGCTAGAAATCTGATTAATACAGAGAAAATTCTGGCGATTTTCCCTGCCGGATCTGGAAATGGTTTTTCTAATGAAACGCAATTCAGCAAAAATCTGGAGGAGTTATTAGAGAAAATTAAAACAAAAAAATCCAGAAAAATAGATACTTTTACGGTCAATGATAAACTTTCAATCAATGTTTCCGGAACCGGATTTGATGGGAAAGTGGTCAAAGAATTTGAAAAAACAACTCGCGGATTCAAAAATTATATTAAAGTTTCTCTAAAAACATTTTTCAGTTATAAACCAATTAAACTTAAATTTTTTAATGAAGATTATAAGCAATACAACGGGAAGTATCTGATGGTAAATATTGCTAATACCCGTCAGTTCGGGAATAATGCTTATATTGCACCTCAGGCTAGCAAAAGCGACGGTTTGGTAGATATGGTTTTGGTAAAAAAATTTCCGTTGACGTATTCTGCGCTTTTTGCCTTCAGAATGTTCACCAAAAAGCTGAAAGATGATGATTATGTAACATATCTTCCCGTTTCAGAAATTGAATTTAAAGTCAACACCAAAAACTGGCATCTTGACGGAGAATTCAACAAAATAAAATCACCAATTCACGTAAAAGTTCAGCCTTCCAGCCTGAATATTTTGATTTAAGTCATTGCGAGAAACGAAGTGACGAAGCAATCTCAAAACACATAACTCATTTGCACATTTTCAAGAGCTTTTTCCTGCTTTACATTACAATCTTTTTTTTCAAAAAAGGATTTTCACTGCAATTGGGGCTATGGTATTTGTCTGTAAAATTAACGTTGGTAAATAACAATAAATGCGGGATCAAATTTCCAGTTTTTTCTCAATCTCATTCGGATGATCCAGGCAATATTGCAATTGCGTTTTATCCAATTGCTTTTCCCAGTTTGCGACAACAACTGTTGCTACGGAATTTCCGATAACGTTTGTTAAAGCACGGCATTCACTCATAAATTTATCAATTCCTAAAATCAGGGTCATTCCCGCAATAGGAATTTCTGGAACTACCGCTAGAGTGGCGGCTAACGTTACAAAACCTGCTCCGGTAACTCCTGCAGCGCCTTTTGAACTCAACATCGCAACCAAAAGTAACATAATCTGTTTTTCAATGGAAAGATCAATATTCAAAGCCTGCGCAATAAATAACGATGCCAATGTCATGTAAATATTTGTGCCGTCCAAATTAAAAGAATATCCCGTTGGAACAACTAATCCAACAATTGCTTTTGAGCAACCTGCTTTTTCCATTTTTTCCATAATTCCGGGAAGTGCAGATTCTGATGAACTTGTTCCTAAAACCAAAAGAAGTTCTTCTTTCAGATAATACATCAATTTAAAAATATTAAAACCGTTGTACCAAGCTACAGCTCCCAAAACTAAAACTATAAAAAGGGCAGATGTGATGTAAAATGTTCCGACTAAAAAAATCAGATTGATAACAGAATGAAGTCCATATTTCCCAATGGTAAAAGCCATTGCTCCAAATGCTCCAATCGGCGCCAATTTCATTAGCATATGCACAATTTTGAAAATCGGAGTTGAAAGATCCTGTAAAAATTCGGTTACTTTTCCGCTTTTTTCTTTGGTTAAAACCAATGCAACACCCATCAAAATAGCCACTAAAAGTACCTGTAAAATATTTTCTCCAACCAACGGACTAAATAGTGTTTCAGGAATAATATTCATGATAAATCCTGTCAGTGTCGTGTCGTGAGCTTTCTGCTGATATTGAGAAACGTCTCCGGAAAGAGTAGAAGGATCAATATTTAAACCATGACCGGGCTGCAAAATATTCCCGACAATCAATCCGATAATTAAAGCTAATGTGGAAAAAGTGATAAAATAGATCATCGCTTTTACGGCAATTCTTCCCACTTTTTTTAGATCTGTCATGTGGGCAATTCCTAAAGTCAGGGTGATGAAAATTACCGGAGCAATAATCATTTTCACTAATTTAATAAAGCCGTCGCCCAGAGGTTTCATTTTTTCTCCCAAATCAGGATAAAATCTCCCTAGTAAAATTCCTGCAATAATGGCTATAATAACCTGAAAATAAAGCTGCTGATAGATTTTTTTCGCTTTCAAAAGAATGTTGGTTTTAAGAGTCGGAAATTAATAAAATTTGAATTAAGATGTGATAAAAGTCAGGAGAAGTTTCCGATATGCTTTTTTGTGTTTCAGGATAGATTTAAAATATTTACTTTTGCTTTCGATCAAAATAAAAAGTTTAAAAATGGAATCTTATACGGAAAGAATACTTATTACAGGGGCTTTGGGGCAAATCGGAACCGAGCTTACAAACCGACTTGTTGAAATTCACGGGGCAGATAATGTGGTTGCTTCGGGGCTTGACAGATGGCAAAAGGGAATTACTGCTGCAGGTCATTACGAACGTATGGACGTTACAAATACGCAATTGGTAAGACAGGTAATCAAAGATTACGAGATTACTACAGTGTATCATTTGGCTTCATTATTGTCCGGTACTTCAGAAAAGCAGCCTATTTTCGCATGGAAATTAAACCTTGAACCTCTTCTTCATTTTTGCGAATTGGCAAAAGAAGGTCTGCTTCAAAAGATTTTCTGGCCGAGTTCAATCGCTGTTTTCGGAAAAGGAATTCCAAAGGAAAATGTGGAGCAGGATGTTGTTTTAAATCCTACCACAGTGTATGGAATTTCTAAAATGGCGGGTGAAAAATGGTGCGAATATTATTTTGATAAATATGGAGTAGACGTAAGAAGTATCCGTTATCCCGGATTGATTTCATGGAAAACTCCTGCGGGTGGAGGTACAACAGATTACGCTGTTGAGATTTTTTACGAAGCCATTGAAGAAGGAAAATATACAAGTTTTATTTCTGAAAATACGGGAATGCCGATGTTGTATATGGATGATGCGATTAACGCAACTTTGAAATTAATGGAAGCTCCGAAAGAAAGTTTAACCGTTCGTTCGTCTTATAATTTAGGTGGAATGTCTTTCACTCCAAAAGAATTGGCAGAAGAAATTAAGAAAGAAATTCCAGGTTTTGAGATCGATTATAAACCAGATTTCAGACAGCAGATTGCAGATTCTTGGCCGGCTTCAATTGATGATTCTGTAGCAAAAAAAGACTGGGGATTGTCGTATGATTTTGGAATTTCTGAAATGACAAAAGATATGATAAAGAATCTGAAAGCTAAATTGGAGAAAAAATAATTATTTAAAGTTATTATTTAAATAAAATTATTTTTAACATCTGATTTTTAATTAATTATAATTTTTATCTAAAATTAAATTTAAATGATTTTATTGACTTTCAACATTGTAAATATAGAAGCTAAATGCCAAAATGGAGTAGAGATTTCCGATGAAGAAAGATTAAAAATTACCATTGAGAATACCAAAGCAATTCTCAGAATTTTAGATATTCACGATACAAAAGCAAGTTTTTTTGTAGAGATTTCCATTGCAGAAAAACTTCAGAATCTGCTAAAAGCAATTTCATCCCAGGGGCATGAAATTGCTTTTTATAATAAAAATTCCAACCTTCAGGAAATTGAAGCAGTAAAGAAATTAACTCAGGAATTGTTTGGAAAACAGATCCGGGGAATTCGTCAGAAAGATTGCAAGCTGCCTCAAGAAGATTTGAAAATGTTAGAATTTAATTATGTTTCTAATATTGATAATGCCAATATTCTTTTTCCTTTTAAACGTCTGAAAAGAGATACGCAAATCGTCGAAGAAGATGGATTAAGTATTGTTCCGGAAAGTATTTCTCCTTACAGTCAGTTGCCGTACAATGATTTTGTATTTCAGATTTTGCCTACGAAATATTATCAGAATATGGTTTTCGAAACCTTGAAGAATGATGAATTTGTTTTGATTTATCTCAACTCTTGGCAGTTTACAGATTTTAAGAAATATCGATTTGAGATTCCTTTTTACAGAAGATTATATTCGGGCAAAAAAATGGAGGACAAACTAGCTGCCCTCCTTGTTTGGTTCAACGAAAAGGAGATGGCTACTTCCCGTATGAAAGATTATATTTTTTAAATAGGTTCAGGGATTACTTTAAGTAAATTTAAAGCAAATCATTAACCTCGTATTTTTAAGCCAATTCAAAAAGCGTAATTTCCGGCAAAACCCCAACTCTGCCCGGATAACCCAAAACTCCGAATCCTCTGTTTACGTAAAGCATTTTTCCTTCGCTTTCATAAAGATCTGCCCATTTTGGATATTTGTATTGAACAGGCGACCATTTTACATTTTTCAGATCTAAGCCAAACTGCATTCCGTGTGTGTGACCGGAAAGTGTTAAATGAACGTCAACAGGATGTTTTTTAACGACATAATCGAAGTGAGTAGGGTCGTGGCTCATTAGAATTTTTGTTGCGTTTTCAGGAACTCCTTTTAAAGCGTCATCCAGTCTTCCAAATTGTGGGAATGGTTTTAATCCCCAGTTTTCAACGCCAAGAATATATATTTTTTCACCGTTTTTTTCAATAACTCGATGCTCGTTTCTCAACATATCGAATCCGGCCTGTCTTTCGTAGTCGATTAGTGTTTCAAGATTTTTCTTTTTAGCATCCAAAGATTTCCATTCCACATAATCTGAATAATCATGATTTCCGAGAACTGCTAATTTTCCATCTTTAGCTTTAATCTTTGAAAACAATGGAATGAAAGGTTTGAATTCATTGGCAACATTATTCACCATGTCTCCTGTAAATAAAACCAAATCCGGTTTTTGTTCATTAATTAAATCAATAGCGTGCTGTAATTTGCTTGGATCTGAAAAACTTCCACTGTGAACATCAGAAATCTGTACGATTTTATACCCTTTAAAACTTTTTGGAAGATTTGCGAAATTAATTCTTACTCTTCGTACTTTGTGACGATACTTTCCAAAGGTAATTCCATCAATAAAAAGGGCAGAAAGAACGCCTCCTAAACCTAATCCTACAATACTTAGAAACTTTCGCCTTTCAGGGAAAAAGTTTTCCGTTGGTCGTGTTAATCCTACTAAATAACTTCCGGTTCTGAAAATATCATCAATTAATAAAAACAGAACGACAAAAACTTTCGGTAAAATAAAAACCAGAAACAACGAGATCATGATTTGTGCTCTCACCATACTTCTGTCGGCTCTGCTAAAATGAGTAATTTCATAAGCGAAAAAACCGTAAATGACTAAGGAAACGACCCAATAGCCGATTCTTAACCATAAGTTATCTGTTAATGTTCTTATTGCCTGATAAATATAAACTTCCAAAAAAAGGAAGATCGCCGCAATAAATAAAAAATTTCTCTGCATAATCAAGTGTAAAAAAAGCACAAAGAATGATTTCCCTGTGCTTTTTTTATATTTTTAAATTAAATAATATTTAAGGAAATCTGTAAACGATAGCATTAATGTTCATTCCGGCACCAACCGAAGTCATCACAATGTTACCTTTTTCTTTAAACGTTTGACCCTCCATTTTTCCTTTAATTATTAAATCAAACATGGTAGGAATTGTTGCAACAGACGAATTTCCAAAGTCTTGAATCGTCATTGGAGAGATAGAATGGTCGTAATCTTTTATATCGTAAAGCTTGTGAAGCCTTTCGATCATGGCATAATCCATTTTTGCATTTGCCTGGTGAATTAAGATTTTGTTGATATCTTCAATGGAAAGTCCTGCGTCTTCAATCGTTTCTTTAATTGCTGCCGGAACGTTTTTAAGAGCGTATTCGTAGATTTTTCTTCCCTGCATTCTTACAAATAAACGACTTTGATCGGCTTCTTTGTTAATAGACGGTCCGTTTGCCAGATAATCAAGTTCGATTCCGTTGTCACAGATTGTATTATGGGCGATAATTCCTACATTTTCTTCGTCAGTCGCTTTTACAACAACTGCTCCGGCTCCGTCTGCAAAAATCATTCTGTTTCTGTCATAAGGGTCTGTTACTCTGCTCAATGTTTCGGCACCAATTACCAAAATAGTTTTAGCAACTTTAGCTTTAATTAAATTATCGGCTAAAATCATTGCTTCCACCCATCCCGGACATCCGAAAAGCATATCATACGTAATACATTTTCTGTTTCTGATGCCTAATTTATTTTTTACTCTTGCCGCCATTGTCGGCATAAAATCAGCATATCCGTTTACTGTTACTTCTCCAAAATTACTTGCATAAATAATATAATCCAGTTCCTCCTGATCTACATTAGCATCTGCAATAGCAATCTTTGCCGCTTCGTAACCGATTTGTGAGTTTGAAAGATCATCTTCAATGAAACGCCTGTTTTCTATTTCTGTGATTTCTACAAATTTTGCAATAGTTTCCTCTGCAGGTTTATCTATTTTTACCCCGTCTTCTGTATAAAACTCTGAATCTAAGAAAAATTCTCTACCAATAATTCTGTTTGGAAGGTAAGATCCGGAACCAATAATGATCGTATTCAGCATTCGTTTATATGATTTTTTAGAGATGCAAAGTTAATAATTAATATTAATAACGAAGAATTAAAAATATTATTAAATTTGCAAAAAATGTACTTTACAGTCTTATGAAAAACAATCCTTCAATGAAAGGTTTAGTGATTGCTGTGGCGGCTTTTGTGGTTGCCTTTGGGATCTACTTTATTTTTTTGGCTAAAAAGAATTATTATGTTGTAGATAATCCTACACCTAATACGTATTACTATAAGATTAATAACGGTTCAGAAGGTACTATTGCTGCCGGACAGACTGTTCCGATTGATCTTGATAAAGGGAAAAACTCAATTAAAGTTTTTGATCAGAACAAGAAATTACTCTACGATTCTGCTTTTGAAGTAAATAAGATCCGAGGTCTTATTAATATTGCACATCAGGATTATTATGTTAATGATCAATATTATGGCTACAATCTTAAAAAAGATTCATTACTTTTGACACTTGATAAGACGATAATTGATGGAAAACCGTATTTTGGGGCAGCAAGACACTTCAATAAACTATATACGGATGATTTTTACTACAATGTGGATGAAGATTATGATAAGATTATCAAAAATGTTCAGCAGGTAGAATCGAGATCAAAAATTTTTAGAAAACAGGATTACCTTAATTATTATAAAGAATATTACAAGTTTTGACAAACGATATCAACAAAGTAACGCCCTACAATTCTGAGGCTACTAAAAAGAGCCAGGTAGAGGATATGTTCGACAATATTGCACCGAAATATGATCTTCTGAACCATGTTTTATCTATGAAAATTGATGTTTTATGGAGAAATACATTGGTAAAATGGATGAAAAATGATAACCCGCAGGAAGTGCTGGATGTGGCTACCGGAACGGGCGATTTGGCAATTGCAGTCGAAAAAGGAACCAACTCAAAAGTAATTGGTTTAGATTTATCGCAACAAATGTTAAATGTTGGCGTTATTAAAATAAAAAAACTTAATTTAGACGGCAAAATTTCCATGCAAAAGGGCGATGCAGAAAATTTACCTTTCGAGGATAATAGATTCGATGCTGTTTCCGTTGCATTTGGAGTAAGGAATTTTGAGAACCTTACTAAAGGTTTGGCAGAATTAAGAAGAGTAGTGAAAGATAACAAGAGTGTTTACATACTGGAGTTTTCAAAGGTTGAGGGGTTTTTAGGACCGTTTTATATGTTTTATTTTAAAAATATATTGCCTGCCATCGGCAGATTGGTTTCTAAAGATAATAGGGCATATACATATCTTCCTGATTCTGTAAATGCTTTTCCTTTCGGAGAAAAAATGAAGCAGATTCTTTTAGATACAGGATTTAAGAAAGTTGAATATAAAAAACAAAGTTTAGGTATAGCCACAATTTATAAAGCAACAAAGTAACCTATGAATAAATTTTTATTAAAAGTACTGGTTTTAGCCTCAGTAAATATTGCAGTTTTTGCAGATGCACAATTTAGAACCCGAAACAGGATGGATAAGTTGGAAGACTTTGATCAGCAGACATTCAGTTGGGGATTTTATCTAAATGCCAACAGGCTGGATTACCGTATCGTTTTAAATCCAAGATATGGTATGAACAATAACCAGAATCTTGTGACATCTAAAGAAAGTTACAGTTTCGGTGCAGGTTTGATTGCTAAATGGAGACTGAATGATTATTTAGATCTGAGATTAGAACCGGGGTTACAGTTTGGACAAAGACAATTGACTTTCAATACACAGTCAAACGACCAGTATCAATTTGGAACTTTGACTAACGATCCTTTTATTCCGATGCCTTTAACTGAAAAGGACAGAGTAAGAGAAATCAAAACAACATTAGTGGATGTTCCTGTGTTATTAGAGTTTCACGGAGAAAGATGGTACAATTCCAGACCTTATGTTGCAGCGGGTGTAAACTATATCGTAAATCTTCAGTCGAATTCAGATTCTACGGATGACAATATGCAGCAGGTTTTCAGATCTACAACACACAACTTTGCTTGGTCTGCTGAAATGGGCATCCAGTTTTACTTTAATAAATTTAAATTAACGCCTGCGGTAAGAGGGACATTTATCATGAACAACGAAATTGTTGCAGATAATGCTACAACACCTCCTTATTGGACTTCGGCAATGTCTACTTTACAGACAAGAGCTATATTTTTTGTTCTTAAATTCGAATAAGAAAAATTTTACTTAAAATACTATCAGGAGATGCAGAATGTGTCTCCTTTTTTTATGGCAATATCAAAATATAGAACGTTTTATTTTTATTAGTGTCAATATTTTTCTATTTTTGCTAATAGTTAGAATATACAAACCTGAAATGCTTCAAGATTTAGAAAACAATTTTTCAGAATTAGAAAAAAAGATTTTACTTTTACAAAAGAACTATAAAAATCTTACTGAAAGATTCTCTGAATTGAATATTGAGCATGAAGACCTGAAGAAGAGATATGATGAGGAAAGGAGAAAAAGTCAGGTATTAGCAGAAGAACAAAAAAAAATAAAGCTTCATTCGGCAATATCAGGAAATCCTGAACACAACAGATTGATGAAAAATCACATCAACAGATTGGTAAAGGAAGTTGATTTCTGTATTGCACAGCTTCAAAACAGTGGATTATAATGGAGGTAAGAAGAATAACCATCAACATTGCAGGAAGGGTATATCCGCTGAACGTACCGGCAGCAGAAGAAGAAACGCTGAGAAAGGTAGGGAAGCAAATTGAAAGCATGATTAAAGATTTTGAACAAAATTTCGATGTGAGAGACAAACAGGATGCTTTGGCGATGTGTGCCCTGAAATTGGGAACCAATGCAGAAGTAACGTCTATGAACTACGATAAAACCATACAATCTACCAACGAAAGATTAACTCAGATTAATCAATCGTTGAATAATGAAATAGGGAAATAGATTTTTTTTCCCACAAAAGCTGCCTACAATAATTCTAACACATTAAAGGTAAACTCAACGCTAAACAATTACCGAGCAAATGTCCATTAAATGGCGTGCCGATTTATCGGATTACAGAAAATGGAAATCAGTTCAAATCGTGTTGATTAGGAGTTTACTCTATATCACTGAATTATTGTAGGCTTTTTTATTTAATGAAAGACAATTAAAACTTATATATAGATATGACAACAGCCATTATAGTCGGCGTAATTTGCCTTGTAATTGGTGCAGTGATAGGAATTCTTTTTTCCAAAAGCTCGCTTAATACCAAAGGAAAATTTATTATAGATGATGCAAAGAAAAATGCTGAAAACCTTATAGAAAAAGCTAATGTACAAGCAGAATCCATAAAGAAAGAAAAAAATCTTCAGGCAAAAGAAAAATTTCTTGAACTGAAATCCCAGCATGACGCAGATATTCAGTCTCGTGAAAGAAAAATGCAGGAGATCGAAAAAAGAACGAAAGATAAAGAGCACAAACTAAACGACGAACTTAGCAAAATAGGAAAGCTTGAAAAAGATCTTGACAAGCAAATTGCAGATTATGCTAAAAAAACAGAAATTCTCGAAAGAAAGCAGCAGGAACTAGATACTGCAACTGCTAAAAAGGTCGAAATTCTTGAAAAAATCTCTAATTATTCTGCAGAAGAAGCAAAAGCTGAATTGGTAGAATCTCTAAAAGCAGAAGCAAAAACCAGAGCTCAGGCGCACGTTCAGAGTATTATGGAAGAAGCTCAGCTGAATGCCAAAGGAGAGGCAAGAAAAATTGTTATCCAGACTATCCAGAGAATCGGAACAGAGCAGGCAATCGAAAATTCGGTATCGGTATTTAATATTGAATCTGATGAAGTAAAAGGTAGAATTATCGGTAGAGAAGGTAGAAATATCCGTGCTTTAGAAGCCGTGACCGGTGTAGAAATTATTGTAGATGATACTCCGGAAGCGATTCTTCTTTCATGTTTCGATCCTGTAAGAAGAGAAATCGCAAGATTATCACTTCACAGATTGGTAACCGATGGTAGAATTCACCCGGCAAGAATTGAAGAAGTTGTTGAAAAAACGAGAAAACAAATCGAGGAGGAGATTATCGAAGTAGGTAAAAGAACGATTATCGATTTAGGAATCCACGGATTACATCCTGAACTAATAAAAATCGTAGGTAGAATGAAATACCGTTCATCTTACGGACAGAACTTACTACAGCACTCAAGAGAGGTGGCAAATATTGCTGCAACAATGGCTGCTGAATTGGGATTAAATGTAAAATTAGCTAAAAGAGCCGGTCTATTACACGATATCGGTAAAGTTCCGGAGCAGGAATCTGAACTTCCTCACGCTTTATTAGGAATGCAGTGGGCTGAGAAATATGGTGAAAATGCAGAAGTTATCAATGCTATTGGTGCTCACCACGACGAGGTTGAAATGACTTCATTATTATCTCCGATCATTCAGGTTGCCGATGCGATTTCTGGAGCAAGACCGGGAGCAAGAAGACAGGTTCTTGAATCTTATATTCAAAGATTAAAAGACCTTGAAGCCGCAGCATTGAGCTTTGAAGGAGTTTCTTCAGCGTATGCAATTCAGGCGGGAAGAGAATTAAGAGTGATGGTAGAAAGCGGAAGAGTAAATGACGAAGTTGCTTCTCAGTTATCTTATGATATTTCCGAAAAAATTCAGAATGAATTAACATATCCGGGACAAGTAAAAGTAACAGTGATCAGAGAAACGAGAGCTGTGAATATTGCGAGATAATCTTATCAAGATATTTAATAGAAACCTTTCAAGAAATTGAAAGGTTTTTTATTTTTAGTAAAGTTGAAATTATTGTTTATTTTTTTAATTGCTAATTCCAAGATTTAGTAAAATATAAAGTTTATATAATAATTATAAGTGTTTAAGAAATATTTATATAAAAATTTACGTTGTCATATCAGTAAAGTCAATGAAATAAACTAATTGTAAAATTATTTTTAAATTATGAGGTGAATAATTATTATTTGTTTAACTTTGAAACGTAACTAAAACAAAATTATAATCTCAAAAACCAAATCAATATGCAGAATTTTTTGAAAAAAGCTACAAAATTAAAAAAAGCCGATCTTAAAAACATCACAGGAGGTGTAAGCGGAACTCCGGATCTTTCGCTTTGCGGGTGCGACTGCGCAGGATCTGTTGTAGGTCCTAAATATTGCGGTCAGTACATCGCTTGTCCGCAGGTTTACACTTGTGGTGAGGTATAAAAATTATTTCAATTAGAAATAAACATTTCCACATTTAATACGCAAAAGCCTTTCGGACCTTCGGAAGGCTTTTGTAATGTGAGAACTCAAAAAGTTTGATGAAGTTAGTAAAGTTAACATTATAAATCAGAGAAACTTTTATCGTGAAGATTTTCGAATCTTTGATTTTTTGCTTCTCCAATTTTTTGTTTTGTGTAAATGCTGTTGTTTCCGGAAAATAAATACGAAACGATGCAGGCAATAGCAATGTAAATACCGGATTCTATTCCAAATAATTCAATTCCCATCAACATACAGGCAAGCGGAGTATTGGTTGCTCCCGCAAAAACTGCTACAAATCCCATTCCTGCCAATAAACCAAACGGAAGCGGAATAAATAATGACAAAGCGCTTCCCAAAGTTGCCCCGATAAAGAACAAAGGAGTTACTTCTCCTCCTTTAAAACCAGCAGAAAGGGTAATGACGGTAAAAATCATTTTCAGTGCAAAATCATACAATGCAAGCTGTTTTTCAAAAGATTCTACAATTGTTGGAATTCCCAGTCCTATATATCGTGTTGTCCCTATTGAAAAAACGGCAACAGCTACAATAATTCCACCAATAACAGGACGAAGCGGAGGGTATTGTATTTTAGATTTAAAAACTGAACCTGCCCAATGAATCATTTTGCTGAACGTTGCGGCACAGATTCCAAAAGCAATTCCCGCTACAATACTGTATAAAATCGGTAAAAACTCAAGCTTCGGAATAAAATCAATATCATAATGCGTATGTTTTGCATTCCACAGATTAGTTACCCAATCTGCTAAAATAGCTGATATAAAAGCAGGAAAAATGGCATTATATCGAATTTTCCCAATCAAAAAAACTTCAAGTCCGAAAACTGCTCCTGCCAAAGGTGTTCCGAAAACCGAACCAAAACCAGCTGCAATTGCTGAAATAATTAAAATTTTTCTTTCGTTTTGATTGAGTTTAAAAGGCTTTGTCAACTGATCTGCAATTGCTCCTGCCATTTGCAGTGCTGTTCCTTCACGGCCTGCCGAACCTCCAAAAAGATGGGTGATAATCGTCCCTAAATAAACAAAAGGAGCCATTTTGAATGGAATAATCGCTTTGGGTTCATGAATATTTTCAATCAAAATATTATTTCCTGCCTCTACATCTTTTCCGAAATAGTAATATAAAAGTCCAACCAAAAAACCGGCAATCGGTAAAAATGCAATCATCCAGATATGATTTTCTCTGAATTGGGTTGCCCATTCTAAAGATTGTAAAAATCCTGCGGAAGCTGTTCCCACTAATATTCCTATAATTAAACTGATACAAAACCATTTAAAAATATACGGTAAAGCCGGATATTTTCTGAAGAAAAATCGGGTATGAAATATTGCTTTGTTATTTAAAGTTCGTTGATGTTTAGACATAATTTCCTGATCAAATTATTGTTAATAATCTCTTAATCAGGCGTCATCAGCTTTTGAAAAGCGGTTGGGTAAGGAAGAACACCATTTCCTTTGCTGCAAATATAAGTATTATTTCAAAAGAAATCATTTTTCAGGATATAATCACGGCTTATTTTAATACTTTCAAAAATCTCTTTATCGCTGGAATCCTGTTCTAAAAACCAATGTTGAAGACCTGCCTTTTCCTTGGCTTCAAAAATTCTTTTAAAATCAATCGTTCCATTTCCGATTTCTGCAAAGTCCTTTGATTCTGCCTTCATGTCTTTTATATGCCACAAGCAAAATCTTTTTGGATATTTTTCAAAATAAACTAAAGGATCAATTCCTGCTTTTGATATCCAGTATAAATCCAATTCCATTTTAACTAAATCTGAAGACGAATTTTCTAAAATAAAATCATAAATATTTTGCGTTTTATCAAATTCCTGAAATTCAAAATCATGATTGTGATAAGCAAACTGAATTCCTGCTTTTTTCGTTAATTCTCCTGATTTATCTAATAGTTCCGGTATTTTTTTATAATTTTCTAGGGTTCGTTCTTCAGGAAAAAGATACGAGCAAACCATATATTTCGAACCGATATATTGTAAATCTTCTACTGACTTTTCCCAGTTATTCAATAAAGTTCCTTTATCATTATGAAGGATTCCGGTGGTGTGGTGTGAACTGATAACTTTTAAGCCAATATTTTTTAGAATTTCCTGAAATTCATATCTTGTTTTTCCATAAAACGTTCCATCAAAGCCATAAATTTCAATTTCTTTAAAACCTAATTCTGCCAGTCTTTCTAATGTTTTTTCCAGATTTGCGGAAATGGCATCACGAATGGTATATAATTGAATTGCCAATGTTTTTTTGTTATTTTTTACATTTGAAATTCCACAGGAATACAATCCTAAAAGTCCCAATGAAGAAAGCTTGATAAAATCTTTTCTTTGCATTTATAGAAAAGGTTTCATTTCGTCTTCAATCTGTGTTCTCAGTTCCATCAGGCGTTTTGCGTATTTTTCCTGTTGTTTTTCTTCTTGGGTTTCAGGAATCCATTTTGGAACAGGAAGTTTTTTACCATTTTCATCAACGGCCACAAAAACAATGATACAGTGGGTTTTCTTATCAAAATTTGGCTGTTTCAGGTTTCTGGAGAACACATTAATTGAAATATGCATACTCGAAGATCCTGTATAAATTACCTGAGCTTCGACCTTTACGATTTCCCCGATTTTGATTGGTTCGTAGAATCTTATCCCGCCAACGTAAACAGTTACAGAATAATTTCCGCTCCAAGTCGTTGCACAAGCGTAACCTGCCTGATCGATCCATTTCATAACGCTTCCTCCATGTACATTTCCTCCGTAATTAACGTCCGAAGGCTCAGAAATAAACTGAAAAGTAATAGGTTTGTTGTCCATTCTCAATAAAATTTTAATAAAGATATTTAATAATTTTTAAAATTTTAGATTAATATCTTACTTTTGGGAAATGAAAAAAGTATTTCACCTTAATACATGTGACACTTGTAGAAAAATTTTGGGACAGTTTAGTCTTAAAGATTGGGAACTTCGAGAAATAAAAAAGGAGCCAATTACAAAAGAGGAATTAGAAGCCATGTATCAGCATACACAATCTTATGAAGCATTGTTTAGTAAAAAATCTACTCAGATCAAACTGAGAGAGTTAGACCTAAAGGCTTTAGGCGAAGATGATTATAAGGAATTGTTATTAGATCATTATACATTCTTAAAACGTCCGGTTTTTCTTACAGATAAAGAAATTTTTATAGGTAATGAAAAAGCGAATCTTCAAAGTCTTAAAGAATTTTTCCGGGCAGAATAAATAATTGTAAATCTGATATTTGAAGTTAATTGAATTATACCGTCTTATGTTTTGAAGATGAAAATTTTTGTAACGATGTTCATTTTTTTGTGTATTCATTGTGATGCACAAAGTAATATTATTATAAAAAAGTCTCAAGATAAAGCTGTTTTAGATACATTACAATATATTAAAACTTTTGAAGTTAATAAAAAAGAATATATAGGTAAACCGTTTTCTTATATGTTAGGAAGAATGATTAAAATTCGACCACAAACGGTTTGGATTATTCCTAATTCTGTTGATAGCATGGTTGTGCAAAAATCTCTTTTCAGATTTTATGATATGAATTATCCGATCATGAACGAAACAAAAATGATGATTACTTGGGAAACGGGATTGCTTTACAAAACAGTGAATTTCAATAACAGAAGGAACAAGTTTTATTTTTCTGAATCTGAAAAACGATTTTATGGAAGTAAGATTGTGAAAAATATTTTAGTATATCGTTAAAACAAAAAAACCGCAGAAATTTCTGCGGTTTTTTATAAATATCTTATTCTTATTATACAAAAGGAGCTTTTACCACTTTTGCAGGAATATTTTTATTTCTTATCTGAATAAAGATTTCAGAACCTAATTTAAAGTAAGGCTTATCAACATAAGCAAGACCCAAACCGATCTTTTTCATTGGAGACTGAGTTCCCGAAGTTACTTTTCCGATTACGTTTCCTTCTGCGTCTACAACAGGGTAATCATGTCTTGGAACACCTTTGTCTGTCAATTCAAAAGCAACTAATTTTCTGGTAACACCTTCTTCTTTTTGTTTTGCGAAAGTATCTTTAGAAACAAAATCTTTATCAAATTTTGTAATCCATCCTAATCCTGCTTCAATTGGTGAAGTGGTATCGTCGATATCCATTCCATACAGGCAGAAACCTTTTTCAAGTCTCAACGTGTCTCTGGCAGCCAATCCACAAGGAATAATTCCTTCTTCCTTACCTGCTTCAATAATTGCATCCCAAAGTTTTTCTGCAGAATCGTTTTTGAAATAAATCTCGAAACCTCCGCTTCCTGTATATCCTGTGTTTGAAATAATTATATCATTTACACCAGCAACAGAACCTACTGTAAAGTGATAGTAAGGAATTTCAGAAAGATTGGTTTCCGTTAATTTCTGGAGAATTTCAGTCGCTTTCGGACCCTGAACTGCCAATAGAGACATTTCGTCTGAAACATTCGTCATTTTTGCTCCGAAAGTGTTAAATTTTGAAATATGATCCCAGTCTTTATCAATATTTGAAGCGTTTACAACTACGAAATATTTATCATCTTCCATTTTGTAAACGATAAGATCGTCCACAATTCCTCCGTTTTCGTTAGGAAGACAAGAATATTGAGCTTTTCCGTTTTCCAAAACTTCCACGTTGTTTGTTGTAACGTACTGTAAAAGCTCTTTAGAACCTGAACCTTCGATGAAAAACTGTCCCATGTGAGAAACATCAAACAAACCTGCTTTTTCTCTTACTGCAAAGTGCTCTTCTGTTACTCCGGAATATTGTACAGGCATATCAAATCCTGCGAAAGGTACGATTTTAGCTCCCAAAGAAACGTGTTTGTCGTACAATGCTGTTTTCTTCATATTGAATTTATTTCTATTTTTTTACTTTAAAACTTTCGAAAGCTTCATTGAAAAGCTTCATGTAATTTCCGTTCCAATATTTTTTTCCACAATTAATAGAAATCAGGAACAGATCTTTATCTTTCTGGAAAACTTTTGTAATCCAGTATAAATTTTCTTTTTCATCAAAATATTCGTAAAAATATTCTGTGTAACCTTTTTTTCCACTTTTACTTTTAACCAGCTTTTCGTCGTCAGCAGATTGATAAAGAGAAAGAATGAATTTTTTAGTTTCCGCTTTGGGAAGATCAAGATCATGATATTCTGAAATGGTAATAGCTCCAATCTCATTACTTGGGAAAATATTGATGATCTCATTGTCATTGGTCACTTTCCAACCTTGAGGAAGAGTAATGGAGTAGTTCTTACTTTCATAAAGCTTCGTTGAAACCGATTGTGCAAATATAAAAGATGCTGCAGAAAGAGATACTGCAATAAATATTTTCTTCATCAATTAAAAATGGTGTTTGTATTCTTCTAAAATGATTTTAAACCATTCCGTAAAATTTTCAGGATTTTCATGTATTTCTCTGTCGAGATCGTCAACAGAAATATATTTTACTTCCTCCACTTCATCTTTATTTAAATCAAAATCATCTTCAAAAATTCCTACAAAAACATGGTCGAGTTCGTGTTCCCAAAGTCCGTTTCCAACATCTGCTTTGTAAATAAAATCGAATTTTTCTGAAAGTTCAACATCAATTCCCAGCTCTTCTTTTACTCTGCGTTTTGCTCCTTTAAGATAAGTTTCCTCAATTCTGGGGTGAGAACAAACGGCGTTCGTCCATTTTAAGGGTGAATGATATTTTTCTGAAGCTCTTTTCTGTAAAAGCATTTCGCCTTTAGTATTAAACAAAAATACGGAGAAAGCACGGTGTAATAAGCCATTGATGTGAGCTTGCTGCTTTTCCATCAAGCCTAAAACTTTATCTTCAGGATTTACTAAAACTACGAATTCTTCCATTTCTACAAATGTAAGTGTAATAAATGTATTTTGGAAATTTTTGGTAAAACATCATATTCTTTAAAGTTTAAATAAAAAGAAATCTAAATAAATCATCATAAAAGTATTTTGTTAAATAATTAATTTTAACAGAAATAAGGATAATATAAACAAAGTTTAAGAAGCCTTTTTGATGTAAAAACCGTAACTTTGCCATTCAATTTTTACAGATGGAATTAGAGTACATAGAACACATAAGTCCTATTCTGAAGGACGGGATTAAGAACTACTTAATCGATATTGACGGGACAATTACTGAGGATGTTCCGAACGAAGAACCGGAAAGAATGGTTACCTGTGAGCCTTTTCCCGATGCTTTGGAAACAATCAACAAATGGTATGACGAAGGTCACCAGATTTGTTTCTTCACTTCAAGAACAGAAAATTTAAAGCAAGTTACCATCGATTGGTTGGATAAGCACGGCTTCAAATACCACAGTGTTTTATGCGGAAAACCAAGAGGTGGAAATTATCACTGGATAGACAATCACTTGGTAAGAGCAACAAGATATAAAGGAAAATTCACGGATTTGGTAGAAAGACAGGTTACAATAGAAGTTTTCAAAGAAGATTAAATTATATAAGAGATTAAACGATTAATTATGATACTTTTTAAAGTACATTGTAATCATTTAATCTTTTTATTTTTACAGATAAATAAAAGGTATTTATGAAAGTTTTAGCAAACGATGGCTTGGATCAATCCGGGATTGATGCATTGACTGAGAAAGGTTTTGAAGTAATTACCACAAAAGTTCCACAAGAGCTTTTGGTAGATTACATCAATGAGCACAAAATTCGTACTATTTTGGTGCGAAGTGCAACGCAGGTAAGAAAAGATATGATTGACAACTGTCCGTCTATCGAAATTATCGGTAGAGGAGGTGTTGGTATGGATAATATCGATGTAGAATATGCAAGGGAAAAAGGAATTCATGTCATCAATACGCCTTCCGCCTCTTCAGAATCGGTTGCTGAGCTGGTTTTTGCACACTTGTTTTCAGGAGCAAGATTTTTGCAGGATTCCAACAGAAAAATGCCTTTAGTGGGTGATACAGAGTTTGCAGGTTTGAAAAAAGCCTATGCAGCCGGTATCGAATTGAAAGGAAAGACCATAGGTATTGTTGGAATGGGAAGAATCGGACAGGAAGTGGCAAAAATCGCTTTAGGTCTTGGAATGAGAGTGATTGCGGCTGATAACAATATTGGTAAAGCAAGTATTAAAGTGACTTTTTATAACAAGCAGTTCATTAATGTAGATATCGAAACTGAGCCGCTTCAGGATGTTTTACAACATTCAGATTTTATAACCCTTCATGTTCCGGCTCAGAAAGACGGGTACATGATTGGCAAAAATGAGTTTGAAATGATGAAAGATGGTGTAGCAATTGTAAACTGCTCAAGAGGTGGTGTGATCGACGAAACTGCTTTAATTGAAGCATTAGATTCAGGAAAAGTGAAGTTTGCCGGCTTAGATGTTTTCATCAATGAGCCAACGCCTTCAAAAGCAATTCTTAATCATTCAAAAATTTCGATGACTCCTCACACAGGAGCATCTACTTTGGAGGCTCAGGACAGAATCGGACTTTCTTTAGCAGAACAGATTACCAGTATTTTACAGATTCAATAATTTATTTTATTGTTGAAAATATAGAAAGCACTTCAAAATGAAGTGCTTTGCCTTTTATAGTGTGTTTTTACTTTTAAGTAAATCTCTGATTTCCATTAATAATTTTTGATCTTCCGTTGGACCTGCAGGTGCTTCAGGAACTGCTTCGGGTTTTTTATTAAGACTGTTAATACCCTTTATAAGAAGGAATAAAACAATGGCTACAATCAGGAAACTAATAACTGATGATAGGAAGTTACCATACTTTACACCATTCCAGGAGAGTTCTGCAATGTTTTTTACATGGGCTTTTTCCAATGCCGGATTCAAGAGGAGAGGAGTGATAATATCATCTACAAATGATTTTACAATGGCACTGAAAGCTGCTCCAATGATGACACCGACTGCAAGATCAAGCACGTTGCCTTTAAATGCAAATTCTTTAAATTCTTTTACAAATCCCATATGTGATATTTTTTTAATGTATTATTTAAATGAAATGATGGGTTTAAGGTACAAAAAAATATATATTTTTCCCTCTTTTATGATTAAAAATATATGAATCGAAAAATATATAGTTAATTATTTATTAAGGTACTTTATTTAAGCCAATTTCTATGAGGTTAGACATTCTTTTTGTAAATTGCTTTGAAGATAATACATACAATAAGAAGCTTAAATATGAAAATTTTTACCGCAGAACAGATCAGGAAATGCGACGAATACACAATTTCCCACGAACCGGTTATGTCGATCCAATTGATGGAAAGAGCTGCCGAAACCTGTGTCGACTGGATTTCCGAACATTGTAAAAATCATAGAAATTTTGCCGTTTTTTGCGGAAATGGGAATAATGGTGGAGATGGTTTTGCTATTGCCAGAATGCTTTTTTCAAAAGGTTTTGATGTAGATGTTTTTATCAATAATCATAAAGCCAAATTTTCTGAAAATGCCAATATTAATTTAAAGGATTTGAGAGAGATTTCAGGAATTGCCATTAAAGATTTCAAAGAAGCTTCAGAATATCGTTTTGATAAAAGAACGGTGATTATCGATGCACTTTTCGGAACGGGGTTATCAAGAAATCTTGAAGGTGAATTTAAAGATTTGGTTGAATTGTTAAACTCAAAAAACAATGCTAAAATTTCCATTGACGTTCCTTCCGGACTTTTAGCAGACGGTATTCCTGATGAAAATGCGACTATATTTCAGACGGATTATACACTGAGTTTTCAATTTTGGAAAAAAAGCTTTCTTCATCCTGAAACAGGAAAATATACAGGAAAAGTACAAATTTTAGATATTAATTTAAGTCAGGATTACATTTTAGAAACGGAAACAAACGATTTCGTAATTCATGAAATGGTTAAAAAGATTTTTAAGCAAAGAAATGAATTTTCTCATAAAGGAACGTACGGAAAAGCTGCAATTGTTGGGGGAAGCTACGGTAAAATGGGAGCTGCAGTTTTAGCGACAAGATCTGCTTTAAAAACAGGAACAGGACTTACTTTTACGCTAGCTCCGAAATGTGGTTATGAAATTTTTCAGACTTCTAATCCTGAAGCAATGTTTATTGAAGGCGGAGATGATTTTATTACCAGTTTTGAAGCAGAGGAAGATGTGGTTTTCGGAATTGGTCCTGGTTTAGGCAAACATAAAGAAACGGCAACGAGTTTATTAAAATTCTTAAAAAACTATTCTAAACCACTGGTTTTAGATGCTGACGGATTAAATATAATTTCTGATGACAAAAGTAATTTGAAATTAATTCCGAAAAGATCGATTATCACTCCGCATCCAAAGGAATTTGAAAGATTATTCGGAACAACGGAAAGTTCTTTTGAAAGACTTCAGTTAGCAAAAGATAAAGCAAAAGAACACAATATTTATATTATTTTAAAAGATCATCATACGCAAGTTATAACGCCTGAAGGTAAAGTTTTCTATAATATTACAGGAAATTCAGGATTGGCAAAAGGCGGAAGCGGAGATGTTTTAACAGGGATTTTGACTTCGTTTTTGGCTCAGGGTTATTCAGCGGAGCACGCTTCTATTTTAGGCGTTTGGTTTCATGGAAAAGCTGCGGGATTTGCTGCGAAGAAATATTCCAAAGAGGCAATGCTTCCGAGTGATGTTATTAATGAATTCGGTAATGTGTTTGAAGAATTAAATACCGCAGTAGAAATACAGTTGTAATAGCTGAAAAAGCTTATTGATACAAGATAAAAGGCAAATCTGATTATCAGATTTGCCTTTTTATATTAACGTCTTAATATTTTAGATTATTCAGGTTTTTCGTTCTCCGCCTGAGTTATGGTAAATTTTTTAGAAAGAACCATGATAACTACACCTGCAATCATGAAAGGAATAGAAAGTACCTGACCGGTATTTAGCGAACCTAATTGAATAAACTCGTCTCCCTGCGGCATTTTTAAGAATTCTACAAAGAATCTGATCGCCCAAAGAATGATAAAGAACAATCCGAATAACCATCCTTGCTGATATTTTTTATTAGTTTTTCGATATAATATCCATAATAAAACGAAAAGGCAAACATAACCGAAAGCTTCAAATAACTGAGTCGGATAACGTGGAACTGTTATACCATATTCACTGCTTTGTTGTGGAAAAAGTAAAGCAAACGGGGAGTTTGGATCAACCGGTTTTCCAACGATTTCAGAATTGAAAAAGTTCCCCATTCTTACAAAAGCACCACCCAAAGAAACTACAATTCCTAATCTGTCATATACCCAAAAAGGATTTTTCTTGATGATTTTGAATGAATAATATAATGTTGTGAAGATTAAAGCAATAGTAGCTCCATGGCTTGCCAACCCTGAAAATCCTGTGAATTTCAACCCGTTTTTCGTACTGATCGGTAAAAATACACTCCAGAAATCTTCTTTGAATAGCTCAGGCTGATAGAAAATAACGTGTCCCATTCTTGCTCCAAGAATCGTCCCGATTAATGTCCAGGTGAAAAGTGGCTCAAGATATTTCTGATTAACATTATCAATTTTGAAAATATTAGTCATTAAAAGATACCCAAAACCAAATGCAAAAATGAACATTAAGCTATAGAAATGCAGTGTAATTGGTCCCAACTCAATTCCTTTTACAGGATCCCAGATTTTGAAAGGAGTTTCCAGACTTACAGTGTCACTATCTGTAATGGATTTATTTGATTTTACAGCGTATTTAAATTGTTCAATATTTTCCTTTGTAACAGGATCATTAATTAATTTAAAGTTTTTATCGAAAAGCTGGTATTTGGAATTTCTGAAAGTTCCTAAAATTGACGTTGTGTAGCTGAGATAAACGGGTTCAAGATTTGATTCGTTCAGAATGACCAGCGTATTATTGCTGTTGGGTTTAAGAGCAAACGCGTTCAGGTCGCCGATCTCCGTTGTTGTATAAATTTTTACGGGAACATCTGTCGAGTTTACTTTTAAAGTTCCGTCTGACATTCCGTCCTTATAATCTTGCGCAAAAAGTGACTGTGTCAAGAACGCAAACAAAACAAGGTAAATTCTGAAAAAAATATTACTCATTGCTATTTTTTTAGTAGTTATTTTATTGATTTTACTTTTTTGGCGGAACGGGATCATAGCCGCTTCCTCCCCAAGGGTGACATTTTGAAATTCTTTTCGCTCCCAGCCAAAATCCTTTAAAAATACCATGAACCTGCAATGCTTTCACCATATAATGGGAACAGGTGGGCTCATAACGGCAGTTTTTGGGAAGTAATGGCGAGATAAACCATTGGTAAAATCGTATCAATAGTACCAAAGGAAAAGTGATTATTTTGTTGAATGTAAATTTCAAAACGCTACAAAAATAGGGTAAAAAAATGAAAATTAGTTTAAATTTGTTAGAAGTTTCAGAACCGGAAAATCTGAAATTTTAAGATCGTAATTGTTGAATTTAAATAAATGATCTTCCAGCTTATCAAATATGAAAGCAGGCTTCAACGCACAAAGTTGTTTCAAAAACGGATTTATCTTTGTATGTTGATTAAAAATATTAATAAAATTATTAAATCAAATTGTAAATTTTGAATCAAAATATTCCATTAGCGGAAAAATTAAGACCTAAAACATTGGATGATGTTCTCGGACAGGAACATCTTACCGGAGAAAAAGGGACAATCCGAAAAATGCTAGAGAACAATTCTTTGAATTCTCTTATTTTCTGGGGACCACCCGGAACGGGGAAAACAACCTTAGCGGAAATTGTTTCTGAAAAATCAGGAAGAAAATTTTATAAACTTTCTGCAGTTTCGTCGGGGGTAAAAGATGTGCGTGATGTAATTGAAGATGCCAAAAAACAGAATCTTTTTTCAGGAAAATCACCAATACTTTTTATTGATGAAATTCACCGTTTTAACAAATCTCAGCAGGATTCTCTGCTTCATGCCGTAGAAAAAGGCTGGATTGTTCTCATCGGGGCAACAACTGAAAACCCAAGTTTCGAGGTAGTTTCTGCTTTGCTTTCAAGAAGTCAGGTTTATATTTTGAAGGCGTTGACTTATGAGAAGCTTGAAGAATTAATTGATATTGCTGCCGAAAGATTTAACAAAGATGAAGAAACAGATTTCAAAGTTCTGGAAAAAGAAGCGTTTATTCAATATTCCGGTGGTGATGCCAGAAAACTGATTAATTCTGTGGAATTGGTTTTTAATCAATATAAAAATTCGTCTACAAAAGAAATCATCAATCAGGATGTTCTTGAGGTGTTGCAGGAAACAATGGCGTTGTACGATAAAAACGGAGAGCAGCATTATGATATTATTTCTGCCTTTATCAAATCAATGCGTGGCAGCGACCCGAACGGTGCGGTGTATTGGCTGGCGAGAATGATTGCCGGCGGTGAAGATATTAAGTTTATTGCAAGAAGAATGCTGATTTTGGCAGCTGAAGATATTGGATTGGCAAATCCGAATGCGCTGATGATGGCGAATACCTGTTTTCAGGCAGTAAATGTAATCGGAAATCCTGAAGCCAGAATTATTTTAAGTGAAACGGCTGTTTATCTGGCTGTTTCCCCGAAAAGTAATTCCACCTATATGGCAATTAATGAGGCGTTGGCTTTGGTGAAAAAAACGGGAAATCTTCCTGTTCCGTTACATTTAAGAAATGCTCCGACAAAATTAATGAAAGATCTGGATTACGGAAAAGAGTATAAATATGCGCATTCGTATGAAGGAAATTTTGTAGATCAGGATTTTCTTCCGCACGAAATAAGAGATATGAAGTTATACGAACCGGGAAATAATGCCACAGAGAAGAAAATTTATGATGAATTAAAGAAAAAATGGAATAATAAATATTAAAAAAGGATACTCAATTGAGTATCCTTTCTAATTTAAATATGGTTTAAGAAATTACTTTTTTGTTGAAATGAACAACGCTTTTTTACCGTCATTGTTTTTTACTTCCATTTTGGCTAAAATATCTCCAAATACGAGCGTGTTGGAATCCGCAATTTCATAACCGTCAATAAATACAGGATTATCTTTTGGAAGTTCGTATTGTAAATTCATGTCAGATAATGGTACAGAATCAATATTATACTGCTTGGTATTGAACTTAAATTCTGTGAGTCCGTTTTTTTCTGCTAATGAATTAAACTTTTTAAGATTTTGCGGAAGTGCAGCCTGAGTTTTATAAACTTGAGAGCTTTGAATAACTTTTTTATAATTAGTAAACATATCTACCGTTCCGACAATATCATTGGCAACTGCAAATTTGGTTGCCGTATTCTTCTGCGCAAATAAAGTTGCCGAAGACAATAGTAAAAAAGAGTAGAGTATTTTTTTCATAATGTTTGGGAATAAATGACTATTAAAAACTTGTTAAATATAGTTATTTTTTATTAAATGTGAATTAAAATTTACATTAATTTAAATAATAATGATAAATAAGGAGTTTTGTTGTTATTATCTATTGTCAGCTTCTATCTTTTCATCTTTGTTTTCCACTAAATTTTTAATGATTTTTTTCAGTCTCTGAAATAAAAATGAACTCAATAGTAAAATGATTCCTAGGATTATAAATGCAATTATCCTTGAAATGTTATCCATTTCCCAGACATCATAAGTATAAAGTTTTAAGATCATTATGGCAATTAATACAAATCCGATTTTGCTGTATTCTGATGTTTCGCTTTTTAGACCTTTATAGATGAAAATACTGGCAAGAACAGCCCAGATGATCGGTAAATAAAGGATTCTAAAGTGTTTCTTAAAGATATAAACTGTTGAAATATCATTACTATTCAATAAAATATAGAGATGATATAATTCAAAGCTGACGGCAAAAACCAGTGTAATAGAAGTCAGCCAATATGAAAATTTTAAATTAGAAGTTTCAGATTTCGTTAAAAATTTAAACATCAAATATATAAGCGGCAAGACATACAATAAATAAAGAAAATACATATTGAAGCCGAGCTCTTTCAGCAAAAATGAATCAACAATTTCGGTTCCTGCAATGGAAGTATGAATGATGATTAAAATTAAAAACAGATAAAAAAGTCCGGTTTCCAGAATTTTATTGATTTCCAATTTCTTTCTAAGCAAAAGAATCATGAAGATATAATACAGACTGAAAAGTAATGCCACAGTGAAAATTACAATCCATTCTCTGTCTGAAATGTGATATATAATTTCCAGTAAAAGTGCGGTGTAAATAATTCCGAAACTTGCTATGGTAAATACATTTTCGAAGAAATTTATAGGTTGGTTTTCTGTATTATTCAGCTTTCTCAACAATATTAAATTGACAAATGTTGTAGTAACCGCTACGGAACTCGTCAGAAATACAGGATTGAAAATGATTGTCATATTTTTGGTATCAAGATATTCCGACCAAGTCATAATCTGCGCAATAATTACTAATGGAAATAAAACGTAAAAACAGATTTTAAAGACATTGAGATTAGTTTTCTTCCAGATAAACAGAAGCAAAGTTGCCTCGATTGCCCAAACACTTGTAATTAAGTGAGTTTTAAACTGTACAGCAAAAGCAATGGTAAAAAGACTCACCGTAATTCCTGTAAACACAGAATAATTGATGCCCAAATTCTTTTTTTTGTATTCCAGATACAGAAGAAAAAGGTTGATAAAACCAAAGAGAATCGGAAAAATAATTACCGGTTGATATTGCAGCACATTAAAAATATAAACAATTCCAATAATACTTGTCAGATTTATTAAAACAATCATTAAAATATCAAAGGTTTGAAGAATATTTTTCTTACTATAATTTAATAAAGCGATCACATAAAAGATGACGTAATTTATCAGATAAAAAAAAATTCCTGTAATTTGAGGTTTGTCCGCAGTCCAATAAGAAAGATAAACCGTAGTGAAAATAAAAGCAATCCAACCAACACTTTTCCAGTTTTTCAGAAAGATGATGGCAAGCATCCCAATATTTAAAACAGTAATATAAGTGAAAAGGAAAAAATAATTACTTTCTCCGGTGCTGATCATTAACGGTGCTAAAAATCCACCAAATAAAGAAAAAATAATTAAGATTTCACTTTTGTAATAATAGGAGAGTGCAATGGAAATCAAAGTAATTAAACAGGTTATCGAAAAAGCAATTGTTTGTGAAAACAGCTGATATTCCCGAAAAGCAATGGTAACGGTAAAATATAAAACGGCAATTCCGCCTCCGGTTATGATTGAAGAGAATGCGGTGTAATTTTTTCTCAGAAAATGTCCCGTTGTAATGATGATAGCTCCAATAAGAAAGCCGATTCCCACTCTTGCATTTTCACCGATCCAATTTCTGTCGATGGCATATTTTACAAAATAACCGATTCCCAGAACTAAAGTGAAAATCCCAATGATGGTTAACGCATTTTGTTTTAAAAATTCAAATATGGGAGTAATTATATCTTTTTGCTGTTTTCGTTCAGGAGGAGTATTTTCTTGAATTTCATTAGAATTTGATAGAGTAAATACTGGTTGCGAAATATCAGATACAGTACTTTTGGTTTTTAGAGTTTCATCTATTTTAATTTGTTCTTCATTTTTATTGAATTTTTTTTGAAGCTCAGAAATATCATTTTCCAGCTTTTTAATTTTATTATTTAAAGTTGTATAAATAATAAATATGATGAGCAAACATATTAATAAGAAAGAATATTCCATCCTCGGATTTTTTACTTTTATCAAATATAGTCAATTGTAGATAATGCTTTAAATTATTAATCCACCGTAAAAACTACGATGGATTAGTAAATAAATTGAATGAATTTGTATAAGAATTAATTAGAAACTTTATAAATATAAAAAGATCCTACACTGGTTGAAAGAATTCCTGCAGTAAGCGCAGTAGATCCCGTAAGACCGAAATTAATTTTATCACCGGCTTGGAAAGTATAAAGGGAAGTGATGTTAGACTCAGCAATTGTTAACGCTACCAATCCTAAATCCAGTCCGCTGAATATACGGCTGTCTATTAGTGTTGCTACGTTATTTCTTGTTCTCAAAATTCCTACTCCCGGGCTGTTTACTAAAACACCAGCTTGTACCCCTGTACCATATTTAAAGGAAAAACCTACTGCATACGTTCCGTTTGAAGGAATGGTATAACTATGATCCGTCTCAGAAAATAGAGCAGGTACACCCACATTTCTTTCCGCTTCTAAAAAGTTAACAGTTCTGAATCCTGTAGGGAAAAGTGAGAGGGATACCAGCGTTATACCTGTAGATTTTTTTGCAGCATAAATAGATGTGTTGGCTCCTGAATTTACTGCAAAATCAGCAAGCATCTGAGGGTTCATCTGTGATACCTGGCTATCGCCGTTACTATTAAGATTCACACTCAAAATCTGATATCCCGGTAGAGATGTAGCAGCAGGAGTGTTTCTTAATTTCATTGTTCCATTTACATCGAGGTTGGCTTGAGGATTTGGAGTGTTTATTCCAATCCATCCGGATTGCGAGAACGTACAAATGCCTACTAGGGCAAAAAGTGCACAATAAATTTTAGTTTTCATGTTAAGAAATTTAAATTAGTTAATATGGTTTAGTCTCAGTTAGTTTATAGTAAATATACATCAAATATTATGCGAAATGATAATTTTGGATAATAATTTTTTATTTTTATAGTTAATTTCGTATTAAAATTTGTTATAATTATGATTATAATGAAATGTTTTTTTAATAATAATGTAGGAAAAGCCAACACTGCAATTTTAATAAAAAAAATCTATATCACCAAATAATGAATTTAGGTTAATCGTTTTAGTTGTTGAAAATGAAATGGTTGAAAATAAAGAAAGCTCCTGAATGAGGAGCTTTTGAGATAAAATAATATTTTTTAGCTTTTTAAAATAAATTCTTGATAATTCCCGAGAAAATCTACTTTTACGTCAAGCGTTTTTAATTCTTCAATGGCATTTTCATGTAAAATGGGATTCCATTTTCCGACTACGGTAATGAAGAAAAAATAATTTCCCAATCCGGTTTTTAAAGTTCGTGATTCTATTTTGCTGAGATTCATTTTCCGCCATGCAAAAACGGACAGTATTTGATGTAAACTTCCCGGATGATCTTCAGGCAGGGTAATTAAAAGACCGGATTTCTCTCCCGAAACGGTAAGTTTTTTATTATCGTATGAATGATTTTCTTTAGAAATAATAATAAACCGCGTATGATTTTGTTCAAAATCCTGAATATTATGGTGAATAATTTTCAATCCGTACAAATTTGCAGCAAACTGATTGGCAACAGCAGCGAGATTCCTTTCCGGATTTTCCGAAACGTGTTTTGCAGCAGCAGCAGTTGATGAATAGTCCTGTTTTTGAACATTCTTAAATTGTGTATCCAAAAAATGAAAACTCTGTGCTAACGCTTGTGGATGAGAATAAATTTTTTCAATATTTTCAACATTACAATTCGGATGAACCATTAAATGATGAGCAATCGGCATAACAGCTTCCGCTTCAATTTTAATCTGAGGCGTTTTATACAAATAATCCAGCGTCATAGAAACTGTTCCTTCAATAGAATTTTCCAAAGGAACAACGGCTTTTTCCACTAATCCGTTCTCAACGGCAAGAAAGCAGTCTAAAATATTGGTTTGAGGTAAAAGTTCTTCATCCGGAAAAAGTTGAGTGGCTGCAAGCTGAGTGAAGCTCGCCTGCGGACCCAAAAATGCAATCTTCATTGTAATCTATATTTATTTTGAATTTTAAATGTAATGAAAAGTTATTAGACTCATATCTCAATCCTAAATTATTCAACCCAGTTTTCTTCTATCAGTTTCACGAGATAATCCGGACACTTGATAATTTTGTTGGTTTTTGCATCTAAAAAAAATAAAGTAGTATATGCTTCTGTAATTTTAATGCCATCTTCATTATAAATTTCATATTCAAATTCAATTTTTACTCCCGGGATTTTTTTTACATACGTATGAATTTCTAATTTTTGATCGTACAAAGCTGGTCTTAAATACTTAATTTTGTAATCGGAAACCGGAAGCCAAATTCCTTGATTTTCAATCTCATTATATGACATTCCTATACTCCGAAAAAGCTCAACTCTCGCAATCTCAAAGTATTGCGCATAGTTTCCGTAGTAGACGTATTTCATGGGATCGGTTTCTCCGTAACGTACTCGTAATGAGTGTTTTGTGTGTATCATTTTTGATGGTAAAATATTCATACAAATATATTTTTAAATAATCAATACCCGCAATATTTTTTTTAAAAATAAAAAAATGAGACCTTTGTCTTCCTCTTAAAAAGAGATACTCAAGAAATAATCAGGGCTTTAAATTATGAATGAAAATCTAATGATGATATGGCAGAAATGCCTTCAGTTTATGCGTGATAATTTAAACGCAGCTGAAGACAATTCTGATTTGAAGAAGCTTGAAAAATCTTTCGACTTACTGTTTGATAAGGTGCAGCCAATTTCTTTGGTTGATAACAACCTTACGCTTATGGTTCCGAGTGATTTTTACAAGGAATATATCGAGGATAATTATTTATCCTTACTTTCTGCTGCCCTGAAGAAAAATATAGGAAAAGGAGTTAAATTATGGTATTCTGTAATGGAAAATAAGCCTACAGGCTTAGAAAAACCCGTTACAATGAATGTGAAGGGCAAAAGTGTTCCTACACCCAGAACGCAGGAAACTATGCCGCAAGGTTTCTCTTCAAATATTGTAAATCCTTTTGTAGTTCCAGGAATTAAAAAGGTAAATATTGATTCTAACTTAAAAGCAGATTTCTCTTTCGAGAATTATATTGAAGGTGAAAGCAACAAATTTGCTGCTACCGTAGCGAGATCTATTGCTAAAAGACCAGGTGCAACTGCCTTTAACCCATTATTTTTATATGGAGGATATGGTGTAGGAAAAACCCACTTGGGTCAGGCTGTCGGTCTTGAAGTTAAAAATCAGTTTCCTGATAAAGTAGTTTTATATTTGTCTTCTGAAAAATTCATTCAACAGTTTATTTCAGCAGCAAAAGCTCATAAGCAAACGGAATTTGCTAATTTTTATCAAATGGTTGATGTGTTAATCATTGATGATATTCAGTTCCTTTCCGGGAAATCTGCAACTCAGGACAGTTTCTTCCATATTTTCGACCATTTACATCAAAACGGAAAGCAGATTATCCTTACTTCTGATAAGGCTCCTGCTGACATTATGGATATTCAGGACAGGATTGTTTCTCGTTTTAAATGGGGACTTTCTGCGGAAATTAAGTCGCCGGATGTACAGACTCGAAGAAAAATTATCGTTGACAGATTAAGTATTGACGGAATCGTTTTACCTGATGATATGCTTGATTTCTTGGCTATCGAAACGAAAACGAATGTAAGAGAACTGATCGGAGTTATCAATTCTGTGATTGCTTATTCTACAGTTTATAAAACCGATCTTAGTCTTGAATTGTTAAAAGATACAATCAATAAAATTGCCGCCAATCAGAAAAAAATTATCAATATTCCTTATATTCAGGATGTTGTATGTGATTATTTCGGAATCAAAAGAGAGCAGCTTTTATCTAAAACAAGAAAAAGAGAGATTGCACTTCCAAGACAGCTGGCAATGTATTTCTCTAAAGAACTTACCAACTCTACATTCACTAAAATTGGTGAGGAAATGGGCGGAAAAGATCACTCAACAGTAATGTATGCTTGTGATACCATTAAAGATGTTTCTAAAGTCGATAAGGAGATCAAAAAATACGTTAAAGATTTATCGGAAAGAATCAAACAGTAAGAAATAATTTAATTTAGATAATAAAAATGGAGAATAATTTATTCTTCATTTTTTATTTAGTTTTGTATTTAAACTAATAATTTTAAATCAGAAAAACATGAAAATATTGATGGTTTGTTTGGGAAATATATGCAGAAGTCCTTTAGCAGAAGGAATTATGAAGAAAAAAGTTCCTGAAAATTTTTTGGTTGATTCTGCAGGAACAATTTCTATGCACGAAGGCGAGCATCCCGATAAAAGAGCCATTAAAACGGCAGCCAATCATGGAATTGACATTTCAAAACAAAGATCGAGACCCATTATAAAAGCAGATTTTGGAAATTTTGATAAAATTTACTGTATGGATACAAATGTTTATGAAGATGTTATTTCTAAAACGAAAAATGAAGAGCAAAGACAGAAAGTCTCTTTATTTATGAAAGTGTTGGAAGATCATGAAAATTCCGAGATTCCTGATCCGTATTGGGGTGAAATGGATGATTTTGAAAATGTTTTCCAATTGTTAGAAAAAGGTTGCAGCCGAATTGCCGAACAGGTTTTATAATCACTTTTTATTTTTTTCTTAAATTTAATCTTCATAAATATTATATAAAATGCTTTTTTTACTTCCTGCTTATCTTTCAGAAAATACCTCTATCACGCATTTTTCGCCTGTGATTAAAGATTATATTATGCAGACAGATTACTTTTTTGTGGAAAATGAAAAAACCGCACGAAAAGTTGTTAAGTTTTTCGCTCCTGAAAAAAAACAGTCAGATCTAAAACTTTTTTTGTTGGATAAGTATACTGAAAATAAAGATATTAAAGAAGCTCAGGAACTTATGTTAAAAGGACAGGATTTCGGATTGCTTTCAGAAGCCGGTCTTCCCTGTATTGCTGATCCCGGAAATCTGATTGTAAAATGGTGTCATGAAAAAAATATCAGAGTTATCCCGATTTCAGGACCTTCTTCAATTATTTTAGCATTGATTTCCAGTGGTTTTAACGGACAGGAATTTACATTTAACGGATATTTACCAATCGACAGAAGTGAAAAGAAAAAGCAGATTTTACAGTTAGAAAGTCTGGTTCAAAAGACGGGATATTCGCAGATTTTCATGGAAACACCGTATAGAAATAATCCTCTGTTTGAAGATTTAACCAAGTTTTTAGCACCAGCTACAAAGCTTTGTATCGCAGCAAATATCAATGATCCAGAGCATGAATTTATTAAAACAAAAACGATTAAAGAATGGCAGAAACAGAAACCTGAACTGCATAAAATTCCGGCTGTATTTGTTTTAGGCAAATAATTTTAACATGCATTAACGCAATCTTAGCATCATTCTTGTCTTTATTAAAACATAACTTTAAAAAATTAAATTATGTCTGAGAAAAAATTAGCAGGACTTTGGATTGACAGCGAAAAAGCTGTTGTTGTAAAAAATCATGATGCTCAAAATGCATTTAAATTTTTCCTTTGCAGTCCGGTAAAAGCAGAAATTCAACATGGTAATTCAAGTGAGAATGCCGGAAACAACGCAGAAAGAACGAATAAAGTAAAATTCTTCAAAGAGATAGAACATTTACTTACCAATTCTCAGGAAGTCTATATTACCGGTCCGGGACAAATTCAGGAAGAACTGAAACATTATCTACATGAGACTGCTCAGTTTAAAAATCTGAATATTACTTTGGATACTGCACAGCAAATGTCTGATGAACAGGTTTTAGAAACCGTGAAAAATCATTTCAATGCTTAACATTTGATTTAAAATATAAAAACCGAATATTAATCAATATTCGGTTTTTTCTTTATTTTTTTCTTATTTTGCTTCTCCATTTTTTCCAGGCAAAAATAATTAACGGAATTAATAAAAAGAAAGGCCAAAGTGAAATAATACCAAGCAGAAAAGCAACAAAACTATTCCAGCCTTCCGTTACCGAATCTCCGAAACGACTTCCGAAACCAATTTTAGATGTGGTTGAACTTCTTACTTTTTCTTTATACAAGCTTACATTCAAGGTGCTGTAATTCACCCGATCATCTATAAATCGAAGTCTGCCTTCCGAAACATCAATTTCATCTTCAAGCTCACGAATATTTTCCTGAATTTCCAACATATCTTTCGTGGTTTTTGCATTTTTCAGCATATCACGATATTTTTCAAGGTAAATTTTCTTATTGGCTAATTTTATAGAGACATCGGTGTATTCTTCTGTTACGTCGTTTGAAGAAATATTTTTTGACAGCACAGAACCAAGTCCATTAGAAAAAGAATTAACTAAAATACCAAAACTTTGATGTGGGACTCTGATGGTTATATCCAAATTTTCATCTACATCTGTATTTTGAAACTCTTCTTTTTGAATGTAAGCCTTATTGCTTTTTATAATTTCATTGACCTGATTCTGAGCTTTTTTAATATCACCAACCTGAATTCTCATATCACCATTTTTAATAATTTTTTTGGAAATTATATTGATGTTTTGAGGTTTAGAATTGGGTTCATTTTCAGAGATTGCCTTTTCAGAGATATTGTTGGCAGTAGGAGATGCCGTAGCACTTGATATTACTTTATCTTCTTGAATAACTTCCATTAGATCAGCTTTTAATTCAGGCTGAGCCAAGTTTTCAGATTTATTACAATTGATAAGAAATAAACAAAATAAAGGAGCAATGAATTTTTTCATGAGTAAGTTTTGCTGAATCTTATCAAAAATCATGCTTTAATTTTAAGTTTGATGGAAAATTTTCAATGATTTTTAGAATATAATACAATTATTTTAATGAATGTTATTTTAGAAGATGAAATTTAATTTCTATTTTTATTGAATGAAAAGAAGTCTTATAGTAATTATATTTTCTCCAATTTTGATGTTTGCTCAGGAAGTTCCGAAATTGACAGATGAAATGGCGATTAAATTATCCGAAAAACCACTTCATTGCATCAATCAGGAATATCCGAATAAAACAGCACACATCATTAATAATGCTAATGAATCCCCTTTAACTCCCAAAGATCTTCATCCGACTTTTTATGGTTGTTTTGATTGGCACAGCTCTGTTCATGGGCATTGGATGCTGACTCGTTTATTAAAAACAAAACCAAATCTATCGATTGCAAATGACATTGAAAATATTCTTGATAGTTCATTTACAAAAGAAAATCTTCAGGCTGAAGCAGATTATTTTACAAAATATCAGTTAACCACTACTTTTGAAAGAACATACGGTTGGGCATGGCTGTTGAAATTGGACGAAGAATTAATGACATGGGATCATCCGAAAGCAAAAATATGGCATCAGAATTTAAAACCTTTAACAGATAAAATTCTAAGTTCATGGAAGACCTATCTGCCAAAACAAACATATCCAAACAGAACGGGAGTTCACCCAAATACTGCATTTGCAATGGTTTTTGCATTAGATTGGGCAAGAGCAACCGGAGATAAAACTTTTGAAGATCAATTGGTAGAAAAGGCAAAATATTTTTATTTAAAGAATACAAAAACTCCGGCTTATCTTGAACCGGACGGTTCTGATTTTTTTTCGCCAAGTTTAGAAATTGCGGATTTAATGAGAAGAGTTTTGCCTCAAAAAGAATTTATTTCTTGGTTACATAACTTTTACGAAAAGCGAAGTCTGGAGAATATTGAAAAAATTCCTGTTGTAAGTGATTTGTCTGATTATCAAACCGTTCATTTGGTTGGTTTGTCTTTCACAAAAGCTTGGTGTATGAAAGGAATTGCAAAATCTCTTCCCGATAACCATCCATTAAAAAAGGAGTTCCAAAAGACGGCCATTATCTTTTTAAACAATGGACTTCCTTTATTATTTCAAGGGAATTATGGGGGAGATCATTGGTTAGCAAGCTTTGCAGTGTACGCTTTAGAAGACTGATCTAATATTTGATTCCCATTTTTTTTAGCAAGAAACTTAATAACCAGATTGGTCCGATTAAAAGAAACTGAAGATCTTTTAAGAAAGATGGTTTTTTGCCTTCAATTTTATGTCCGACAAACTGTAAAATCCATGTAATGATAAAAACAGCAAGATAAAATATCCATGAATTTTTTCCGAAAGTAACGTTAGCCAATGATACAAGATGCTCCATTAAAAGCATTACAAAAATCATGATCAAAGCAATTCTCCATGATAACCGAAAGTAAAATATAGTGACCAAAACTAATGCGATAAAACTTGCAACGCTTAGAAAACCAAAGTATTTTAAATAAATATTCGGTGTCGGAATGTATGAAATAAAACCTAAAATCGTCCAAAAAATCAAAGGAACACAGATCCAGTGAATTAATTTGTTGGTTGAATTTCTGTGGCTTTCGCCATATTCTGCAAGAAGTAAATCAATTTTTCTCATAATTGGAATTGGAAATACTAAAATAATAAATTTTTGCAATCGTTCAAGACTTTGCTTACATTTGTGTTATGTCTGTCTTAGAAAAATTTGGGGTCGAAATTTTCACGCAACATAATATTTTCGAGAGAATTGCTGTCGATAAGCCTTTCCGTCCTGATAATCCTGCATTTATATTCATTAAAACAGGAACGATAAAACTCAGACAACATTTTAGCGATCTTGAACTTTCGGCAAATATGTTTATGGTGACAGATCCACAGACGGTTTATGAAATGATTTCCGTAAGCGATGATTTTCAGTCGAGAATGGTTTCTTATAAAAGAGAATTTATTTCGGCTTTATCATTGAAATTCAATCGATTAATTACCTATCGTTATTTCAGACAGCAAATGAATATCGGGGTTCCTTTTCTGCCCAATGAAATGGAAGTAGTCTGGAAAAGTGTGAATTTTCTTAAATATATTCTCGATTCTGAAACAGAAATAACCTATAAAAAAGAGATTGTTGAACATCTTTTTTCCGTTTTTTGTTACCAGATGGCAGGGATTATTTCTAAAGAGGATAATAATTCGTTAAATCAAATGTCGAGACAGGAAGAAATTGTTTTTGTTTTCTTAAGTGATCTGGCAGAAAATCATCTTAAAGAAAGAACGGTGGAGTTCTATGCCGAACGTCAGTCGATCACAACCAGACATCTTTCTTCAGTTGTGAAAACGATTACGGGGAAGTCTGCAAGTCAGGTGATTGCTTTGATTGTGATTAATGAAGCAAAAGTATTGTTGAATTCTTCCAGCAAGCCTGTCGCAGAGATTTCTTCAATTCTCGGTTTCAGCGATCAATACTCATTTTCTCATTTTTTTAAGAAACATCTGGGAGAAAGTCCTTCACAATATCGAAATCAGTTTGAAGGATAAAATCCTACATTTGAACATCTTTTTCCAATTATCAAACATTTGTTTGAATTGATGATCTCCATAACTTTGTATTCGTAAAACAAGGTAAAATGGTAAAGAACATAAAAACAGCTCTATCACTCGTGGTAGCGTTATTTCCTGCGCTGTTTTTTTCACAAGAAATCAAACAGATGACAGCGAATGAAGTCGCCGAACTGGCGGTGCGAAATCATCAGCAGTTGAAAGTTTCTGCAAAGAATATAGACATCGCAAAACAGAATATAACAATTACAAAACTTCAGAAATTACCAACAATAACGGCTTCAACAAGTCAGTTTTATTTGGGAAATGTAATAGCAATTGATAAAGATTTTTCAAATTCCACAACAATTCCAATGCCTCATTACGGAAGTTCTTATGCAGTTCAGGCGACTCAGCTGATCTTCAAAGGCGGATTGGTAAATAAGTCGATTGAGTTGGCGGGACTTCGTGAACAACTTTCAGAATTAGATTTAGAAAAGAATAAACAGGATGTGAAATTTTTAGTAATATCCAATTATTTAGATGTTTATAAAATTTTAAATCAACAGCAAGTTTTTCAAAACAACAAAAAATTGGCTCAGGAACGATTGAAAAATATCCAAAAATTCTATCAGCAGGGAATGGTGACCCGAAATGAAGTGATTCGTGGTGAATTGGCGATCAAAAACTTAGATCAGGGAATTTTAACGTTAAAAAACAATAAGAAAATCCTTAATTATAATTTAAGTATCGCTTTGGGTTTACCAATTGATACAGAGATTGTTCCGATTGAAGAATTAACCAACAAAGAATCAGGAATCGGAATGGATTATTATGTGAATCTTGCCCATGAAACCAATCCATTAATGAAATCTGCGAAAACAAATATTGCTGTTGCAGATAAAAATATTGAGATTATTAAAACAGATAAAATGCCTACTGTAGCAGGATTCGGAGGTTATACTTTGCAAAGACCTATTACCACAAGAAATCCTGTTTTGGATATGTATTCAAGTGGTTGGCAGACGGGAGTTTCTTTAAGCTACAATATAGATAACCTTTATAAAACGAAAGAAAGAGTACAGTTAGGTGAAATTCAGAAAGATCAGGCAAATGATGCTATGACTTTAACCCAACAAAATATTGATATGGCGGTAAATGCTGCTTATGTAAAATATCAGGAATCCATTCAACAGACTGAAATACTGAATGATGCTAAGAAACTGGCAGAAGAAAACTACAAGATTACGGAAGCTAAATATCTGAATCAGTTGGCAGTACAGGCAGAAATGATTGATGCGCAAAACCAAAAACTACAATCGGAATTGGATTATGCCAATGCGGAAATCAATGTGCTGTATCAATACTATAACCTTCTTAAATCTACGGGAACTCTTTAATTTTTAAAACTGAAAAACAATGGAAAACAAGGAACAAAATACTCAAAATACACAATCGGCTCCAGCAAAATCTGGTGCTGCAGAAAATAAAAAATCAAGAAAAAAGAATAAAATAAAAGCCATTATTTCCAATATTGTTGTCTTTGTGATTATTGGCTTCGGATTGTACTGGCTCGTTCGTCAATATTTTCACGTTGGAGATAAAACGTATACGGAAGCGGCTCAGGTTGAGGAATTTATCAATCCAATTAATACAAGAGTTTCGGCTTATATCAAAGAAATTAAATTCATTGAACACCAGCAGGTTAAAAAAGGAGATACATTGGCAATTCTGGATGATCGTGAAATTTTAACACAGGTAGGGCAAGCGGAAGCGGCGTATCAAAATGCATTGGCTCAACGAACGGCTACCAATTCGTCTGTGAATACAGTTTCCAACAATGTAAATGTGATGGAATCTAATATTGCCGGAGCAAAAGCAAGACTTTGGAACGCTGAGCAAAATTTGAACAGATATAAAAACTTGCTCGCTTCTGAAGCGGTGACAAGACAGCAATACGACCAGATAAAAACCGAATATGATGCGCAGAAAGCGGCTTACGAAACGTTGGTTAATCAAAAACAGTCTGCCAACCTTTCAACAACCGAAGTGAAAAGTAAATTTGGAATCATTGATGCTGAAATTAAGAGAACAAAATCGGCTTTGGATATGGCAAAGATCAATCTTTCTTATACGGTAATTACAGCACCTTACGATGGAATTATGGGAAGAAGAACGATCTCGGAAGGACAATTAATTCAACCCGGACAGCAAGTGGCAACTATCGTCCTTAACGGTCAAAAATGGGTAACGGCAAATTTTCTGGAAAGTCAGATGCCGAACATTAAAATCGGAGAAAAAATGATGATGACGGCGGATGCGCTTGGCGGACAAAAATTTGAAGGGATAGTGACAGCAATTTCTGCGGCAACCGGATCAAGATATTCAAGTGTGCCGACGGATAATTCGACTGGGAATTTTATTAAAGTTCAACAGAGAATTCCTGTGAGAATCGAGTTTACGGCTTCCAATAAGAAAGAAGATGTAGCAAAATTGAGCGCCGGAATGAATATGAATATAACCATTAACTAAAGACTTAAAGATTTCAGACATCAGATTTTAGAGGATGTAAGAAAATGAAGGAGTAATAATAAATCTGATGTCTAACATCTGAAATCTAATATCTAAAAAATATGTACAACAAAGGATTATATCACGATTGGGTACCCAAGCCGATACAGCTTTTATTAATCGTTTTATTAATGACTGTGGTGATGCCGATTGGTGGGGTTTACACAGGAAATATCAGCTATATGGTCGGCGGAACGGGTTCACTTTCGGAATATTATATGTTTGCTAATTATGCCACAACCATTGGGATGGGAGCAGCAATGCCGATTGTATTAAGACTGAAAATGAGATTCAAAATACGGGATAAAATCACAACGGTTTTGGTTCTTTTAGGAATCCTAAATTATATTAATGCAACAACTTTTGAACCAAGTGTTATTATTGCAAGTTCTTTATTCATAGGTTTTTGTAAGATGGTGGTCGCCATAGAATTATTTTTACCGCTAATGGCAATGATCGGAAACAGAGGAATGTTTTACGGTGTATTTTACACATTTGTATTAATAATGAATCAGGTAGCAGGATATTATGCAGTCGAAGTTTCCATTTTGTATAATTGGCAGTATTTTTTTCTTATTATTTCAATTTTATGCGTGATTCTGGCATTGATTCAGTGGATTTTTATGCACGATAAATATTTTGCGCTCAAAGTTCCGTTGTATTATATCGACTGGCTGAGTATTCTGTTTTTTGTTTCAACATTTATGTTTTCGGCGTATGTTTTTGCATTCGGGAAACAACAGGATTGGCTGAATTCTTCAAATATAATGAATGCAGGAATTGCCGCTTTTATAAGCTTTTCATTATTGGTTGTTCGACAGATTCATTTAAAAAGACCCTATTTGTCATTTAAAATTTTCTCAAGAAATAACGTTTTGCACGGATTATTTATGCTGCTGTGTCTGGGAATGTTCATGGCAACAGCATCCATTCAAAATATTTTCACTGTGGGAGTGTTGGGTTATGATCAATTGACAAACACAAAATTAAACTTACTTATGATTCCCGGAATTATCCTGGCAGGAGTTATTGCTATTTTCTGGTTTAAAAATGACAGACCTTTAAAGATGTACATATTTGCAGGGTTCTCAGGAATGGTAGGATATTCAATCATTATGTATTTTTCAATGGTGTTGGAATTTAATTATGAAAACTGGTATCTGCCGATGTTTTTAAAAGGTTTTGGAATGACGGCTTTATTCATTTCGGTTTGGTATTACACGTTAGACAAACTTGAATTAAACGATATGCTGGCTGCCATCGGATTGGCTCTGGTTTGGAGAACATTTCTCACCGTCGGCTTATTTTCTGCAATATTTTCATGGTTTCAATATCAGTTTCAGATCGTAAGTTTGGGAGATATGGCTGTGTATATGGATGGTCTTACGGTGAGCCCGCAAAATGTAATGAGCAATATGAAAACCATTCAGTTGAACGCGATTATTGCTTCCAATAAAAAGATTTTCGGATACATCATTGTAGCAGGTATCGGAATTTTAATTTATGTTTTCACCCATCATTTCGGTAAAGAACAATTTACCTATCCAAGATTGATAAGATTGGTAAGAGGAAAATCGGTGATCGGCAGAAGACGAATCAGAGAAAGAAAATTATCATCAGAAATAAAAGACGCAGCAGGACCTGCGCTATAAAGAAACCTTGTTTTTCATTTGCAAAGCCCTTTCTTGTTTTGAGATTGGGCTTTGCTTTTATGAGAAGTTTTATTAACTTATAAATATGAATTTTGTTTGGCTTGTGAAGGAGTTTTACCAATTTCTTTATTATTTACTCGAATGAATGACCAACCATTTATTTCTTTTAGATTTGTTTCAAGTTCAAATTTTCCGATATTTGTAAAGTACAATATTTTAATGTCATCATCAGAATTTTTATTAATAATAATTCCTGGATTAGCATAATTAGAATCACTTTGGTTAAAGTAAATTTTTTCATTTTTTACAAAATTTTGAAATATCCTTTCAGTTTCATTAATTACTTTTGTGTTAGCACAATAAGCTTGTTCACCTTTTAGAATATCTTTAATTTCATTAGGAAGATTGAGAGTTTTGACAAATTCATGAGTTTTAAAAATTTCTTTTAATGATATTTTTACATTATTAGATTTATATTGTCGTCTTATCAATCTAAATTCATCTGCAAACCATTTGAGATGATTAGATTCAATATATTTTCTCCAATTTTCGTTAGAAATTTTTTCTTCTAAAAATTCAATATGATTAAAGTTTTCTATTCTTTCTTTATTTACATTGTAATATAAATCTTTTTTGTGAACAAAAAATAATATTGTGTCTGAGTTAAAATAAGAATATATTTCTGGTTTTATAAAGAAGTAATTTTCTTTTAGATAGGATATTAAATCCACTTTTAAATTATCGTCATTCATGTTATAAATTATTGAGTTCTTTCAAATATACAAATTTTTACAGTTGATAAGAATAGTCTTAAAGTTTAAACTTTTAAATCAAACTCCTATCTTTGCACTATGAAAGACCTAATGGGAAAAGCAATCTGGGATTACTATCACAACGAAGATCCACAAGATTTGCAGACAGAAACTTCAATTTCCGAGATGGATGAACTTCCGGTTGATTATCTTTTTCGTGATTTTCAGGATATGAATAAGATCGAACAAAAAGCGTTGAAATTATCTCAGGGAAAAATACTGGATATCGGAGCAGGAGCAGGTTCACATTCTTTATATCTTCAGAATGAAAGAAAGCTGGATATTACAGCTTTAGATATTTCACCAAAATCAATTGAAGTTTGTCAATTAAGGGGAATTAAAAAAGCGGTTGCGGAAAATATGCTTCATTTTTCAGGCGAAGCTTTCGATACGATTCTTTTATTAATGAATGGAACAGGGATTTTCCAAAGTCTTACAGTAATCGATATTTATCTTAAAAAATTATATTCTTTATTAAATAAAAACGGTCAAATTTTGATCGACAGCACAGATATTCTGTATATGTTCGACAAAGATGAAGACGGCGGAGTATATATTCCTGCTGAAGGATATTATGGCGAATTAGATTACACTGTTCATTATAAAGGTGAATCTGAAGACCCGATTAAATGGCTGTACCTTGATTTTAATACGTTGAAAAATGCTGCGGAAAATAATGGTTTCCACATTGAAAAAGTGATGCAGGATGAAGATTCTTATTTGGCTAAACTAATTAAAAAATAGTAATCTTTAATTAACGGACAAGTGCCCAAATAGCAACGCCAATTCCGGCATAAGCAACAATAGTAATAATATCAGCGATAGGTTGTGAAAAACGTTTTTCAGCAATTTTCTCACTATTAATCTGGTTCTTATGGAATTTCAGAATTTTTTTGGGATTATGAACCGGATGTGCGACGAGACTGTCACTTTCCCAACGGTCAACAATTACTTTATAGGTTTTACCGTCAACGTCAATTTTTACATTTTTGTTAGCTGCAAGTTTCTCTTTAACATTAATCGGGGCAGGTGCTTGCTGTGAATTCGGGCTTTGGGAATCAGTTTTCGTCGGCGCTGAAGTATTATTGGCAACAAATGCACCTTTTTTAGATTCCTGCTGATCGGCTGCCGGATCCACTTGTTTTTTTACCTGATAGGTATAGCAACTTACAAGAGAACATGATATGATGATGAAATAAAGATATTTTTGCATTAGTCAAATTTAAGAATTAAATAGAATATTCAGTATTTTTCTTTTGAAAGATCGTGTTTTTAACAAATTTATGCTTTCTAAAAGAAAGATAATTGTAAGAAATACATTGTATTATTCTTTATATTTTAAATAAAAATACCCAAAACGGGTTATTTTTTTATGATTGGCGGTAGTGTAGTTTTGTAATAATTATTATTAAACCTATACGTTATGAAAAAAATAATTCTAATGACTCTGATGATGTTGTTATCTGCTGTTACTACTGCAAGAGCACAGGAAAAATTTGAGAATAAAACATTAGCCTTGATGGAAAATATTGCCATGAATTCAGAACAAAAAAATGTGGTTGAATTTTTGAAAAAGGCAGACTATGAAAAAGTATCCGAATCTGAAGAAGATGGAGGAAAAACTTATTATTTTATGGGACCTAATTCTTACATGATGAAAATTGAATACAACAAGTCTAAAAAGCTTGTGAACATCGTTATGAGAATCACATCAGATTTTCCTGTAATAATTGATATACAGACAAACTTAGTCCAACATGGATTTGTAAACCGTGATTATAAGCAATTTCATTTTGCAAAATCTTCATATCCTTATAAGTTTTTGACCATGAATGATGAAGATAATTCTTCGGCAGCAACTATTTATCTGTTAACCAAGTATAGTGAAAATTATCAAAAGTGAGAATCTCAAGACGTTTGCATTTATTGAATCCAAAAAACAAAATCCGCTGAAAAATATTTTTCAGCGGATTTGTTTTTATAAAGAATAAGAATTATCCGATCTCAATACCGTTTTCAACATTGCTGTCGTCAGGCGTTACGAAAGATAATTTTCCGTCTGGTTTTGTCGTCAATAACAACATTCCCTGAGATTCAATTCCTCTGATTTTTCTTGGCGCAAGATTTAATAAAATCATTACCTGCTTACCAATTACTTCTTCAGGAGTGAAGCTTTCTGCAATTCCTGAAACCACCGTTCTTACGTCAACACCCGTATCAACCGTAAGTTTTAATAATTTATCTGCTTTTTCTACTTTTTCAGCTTCAGTAATCGTAGCTGTTCTCAAGTCGATTTTCGTAAAATCATCAAAAGTGATTTCGTCTTTCATAGGATTGGCGTTAGGGTTTGTTTTTTTATTGTTTTGTTTTGTGTCTACCAGTTTTTGGATCTGAGCTTCGATTACATCATCTTCAATTTTCGAGAAAAGAAGAGATGATTCGTTGATTGTATGACCTGTTTCAATTAAAACAGATTTTGTTTCAACATCGTTCCAAGTTGTCTGTTGAACATTGAACATATTCAATAATTTTGCAGAACTAAATGGCATGAACGGTTCACACAACTGAGCCAAGGCAACAGCAATCTGAGCTCCTACAAATAGAGACTGAGCCGCTTTTTCAGGATTATCTTTAATAGTTTTCCAAGGTTCTTCTGCCTGTAAATATTGGTTTCCGAAACGTGCTAAATTCATTAAAGCCGTTAAAGAATTTCTGAATTCATAATTTTCCAGGAAGTCTGAAATCTCTTTCGCAGATTTATTAATTTCACTCAATTCAGGAGAATTCACATCACCTTGAGGAATTACTCCATCATAATATTTATGAATTAAAACGGCAACTCTGTTGATGAAATTTCCAAAAATCCCAACTAATTCAGAATTATTTTTCGTCTGAAAATCCTTCCAGGTAAAATTATTATCCTTTGTTTCCGGAGCTGATGAAAGTAGAGCATATCTCAACACATCTTCCTGTCCTGGGAAATCCTGAACATATTCGTGCGCCCAAACTGCCCAGTTTCTTGATGTTGAAATTTTATCGTTTTCAAGATTCAGGAATTCAAAAGCAGGTACATTTTTCGGCATAATATAATCGCCGTGAGCCCTCATCATCGCAGGGAAAATAATACAGTGAAACACAATATTATCCTTTCCGATAAAATGAACTAAATCAGAATTTTCGCTTTGCCAGTAATCTTTCCAGTCTTTCCCGTTTTTGGCTGCCCATTCTTTCGTAAAAGAAATATATCCAATCGGTGCGTCGAACCAGACATAAAGCACTTTCCCTTCGGCATTAGGGAGAGGAACAGGAACGCCCCAGTTTAGGTCTCTCGTCATTGCACGAGGTTTTAAGCCGTCGTTTAACCAAGATTTAACCTGTCCGTAAACGTTCGGTTTCCAGTCGTCTTTGTGACCTTCAATAATCCATTCGTTCAAGAAATCTTCGTATTCATTTAAAGGCAAATACCAGTTTTTTGTCTCTTTTAAAATAGGAACATTTCCGCTTAACATTGATTTTGGATTGATCAATTCAGACGGTGAAAGGGTAGTACCGCATCTCTCACACTGGTCTCCGTAAGCATTTTCATTTCCGCAGTTCGGACAAGTTCCCACAATATATCGGTCAGCCAAAAATTCATTAGCCTGCTCATCAAAATACTGCTCAGACATTTCTTCAGTGAACTTTCCTTTTTCGTACAGCACTTTAAAGAAATCCTGACTCGTCTCACGATGGTTTGCTGACGTTGTTCTTGAATATTCATCAAAAGAAATCCCTAAATCTGAAAAAGATTTTTTAATGATTTCATGGTATTTATCAACAATATCCTGAGGGGTAACTCCTTCTTTTTTTGCTCTGATGGTAATGGGAATTCCGTGCTCATCCGAACCACAGATAAACGCTACATCTTTTCCCAATCTTCTCTGAAATCTTGCGTAAACATCCGCAGGAATATATACACCCGCCAAATGTCCTATATGAACCGGTCCGTTTGCATAAGGCAAAGCTGCCGTAATCATCTTTCTGTTTGACATTTATAGTTTAATTTAATTTGCAAAGATACGGAATATCTGTGGAAATACAGCGCTTCGTTCAGGGGTAATGGTGGTGAATTTATTAGCAGATAGTTAATTGTAAAATTCAGTTTTGTGGTTAATTTATGATAGAAATTATTGTTTTTCAGTAGTACTTTCTTATTTTTAAACCTGTAAATAATCATTATGAAGAAATTGACAATAGGAGCATTATTGTTCTCGATGATGGGTGTTTTTGCTCATGCACAGTCTTTACAGTCTCCCGACGGAAAGTTTGAAATGAATTTTCAGTTGAAAGGAGGAATTCCTTATTATAATCTTAAATATGAGGGAAATGTTGTCGTTGAAGACTCTAAATTAGGTCTAAGATTATTCAAAGATACTTCTGTTGGATTTGCTTCGGAAATTGTGAAACCTGAGGACAAAAAATTTGATTTAAATAATGGTTTTACAAAAACAGACGAAAAAAGAGATGCTAAAAATGAAACCTGGCAGCCGATTTTAGGGGAAAAGAAAAATTACATCAATCATTACAACGAACTAGCAATTACGCTGAATCAGGCGGAAACTGACAGATATATTATCGTTAAGTTCAGATTATTTAATGATGGATTGGGTTTCAGGTATGAATTTCCTCAGCAGAAAAACCTGAATTATTTTACCATTCGTGAAGAAGATTCCGAAATCGATTTTCCAACCGATATGAAAGCCTGGTGGATTGCAGCCGATTACGATTCTCAGGAATATCTTCCGCAGACCTCTAAAATCTCCGAAATTCCGGCAAGATGGCCAACTTCTTTTGACAGCAATGTTTCGCAACAGATGGTGAAAAATACGGTGCAATCGCCTTTAATGCTGAAAAAAGAAGGAAAATCACCTTTATATATCAATGTCGGAGAAGCGGCGGTTCTAGATTATCCGGCTTCTCATCTGGAAGTGGATGCAGTTAATTTTAAATTTAAAACACATCTTACACCCGATAAACAGGGAGCTAAAGGATATATTCAGACTTCAATGGTTTCGCCGTGGAGAACAATTATTGTTTCACCAAAGGCAGAAGAAGTTTTAGCTTCAAAAATGATGTTTAACCTGAATGAGCCGACAAAATATACCGACACCTCTTATATTCATCCTACAAAATATATGGGCGTCTGGTGGGAAATGATCATTGGGAAATCCCAATGGGCTTACGGACAACCGGAATCTAATGTCCGTCTTGGAGTGACGGATTTTTCAAAATTAACACCCAATGGCAAACACGGAGCCAACAATACAAAAGTTAAAGAATACATAGATTTCGCTGCAGAAAATGGTTTCGGAGGATTGTTGATTGAAGGCTGGAATGTCGGTTGGGAAGACTGGTTCGGTCATGCAAAAGAATATGTTTTTGATTTTATCACCCCTTATCCTGATTTTGATATTAAAATGCTGAATGAATATGCTCATTCAAAAGGCATTAAGCTGATTATGCACCACGAAACTTCAGGTTCTGCAACGAATTATGAAAGATGGGCAGACACAGCATTTCAACTAATGAATAAATATGGTTATGATGCAGTAAAAACGGGTTATGTTGGTGATATTGTTCCGAGAGGTGAGCATCATTATTCGCAATGGACGATCAATCATTATTACAGAATTGCAGAGAAAGCCAATGAATATAAAATCATGGTAAATTCGCATGAATCGGTACGTCCGGGAGGTGAGAGCAGAACATATCCGAACTGGATTTCGGCAGAAGCTGCCCGTGGAACTGAGTATGAAGCTTTTACAGGAAATAATCCTGAACATCAGACAATTCTTCCGTTCACACGATGGATGGGAGGTTCTATGGATTATACACCGGGAATTTTTCAGACCAAATTAGATTATTACTTTCCGGGAGATAAACGTTTTGTAAAAACAACGTTGGCAAAACAATTGGCGCTATATGTGGTGATGTATATGTCTTTGCAGATGGCTGCGGATTTACCTGAAAATTATAAAAGACATATGGATGCTTTTCAGTTTATCAAAGATGTGGCGGCAGATTGGGACGATACCAAAATTTTGTCGGCAGAACCTGGAGATTACATCATCACGGCAAGAAAAGCCAAAGGAACTGAAAATTGGTTTGTTGGCGGAATTACCGACGAAAATAAAAGGGAGTACACTGTAGATTTTTCATTTTTAGATAAAGGAAAAAAGTATGAAGCAACCATTTATGAGGATGGAAAAGACGCAGATTATATCGAAAATTCTCAAAGCTATAATATCTACAAAAAGCAAATCAAAAATACATCTAAAATCAAATTTAAAATGGCTCGAAGTGGAGGTTTTGCAGTTTCCGTAAAGCCTTTAAAATAAGCTTGTCAAATTTGTGAAAAATTGAAAAAATCGTAAACCAACTTGAGGAAGCTGTTTGCTGCTTTTAAAGCTGATAACAGTCATATATACTTGTCGGAGGTTTTTCCTTCGACAATTTTTTGTGCCTTACCTTTGTAACATTAAATTTTATACAATGAAGTTGATTAAAACACTTTTTAGCAAGCAAAACATTTTTCTTTTCTTGCTCATCGGGATGGTTTTCATGGCAAAGCTGATTCCTTTTTACGAATCTTATAATCAGTATTTTAATCTTTCGGGTTTTATCGATTGGGGAATTGCAGGGATTTTCCTTTTGTATGGTTTAAAACTGAATTTGAAAGAAGTCGCAAAAGATGTATCCAACTGGAAATTACATCTGCTGATTCAGTCCGGAACTTTTATCATTTTTCCTTTACTGGCATTGTCTTTTTATCCTTTCATTAAAGATTCCGAGTATTACAATATCTGGCTTTCGGTCTTTTTCCTGGCAAGCTTACCATCAACGGTTTCTTCATCGGTGGTCATGGTTTCGATTGCAAAAGGGAATGTGACTTCCGCAATTTTTAATGCATCGATATCAGGAATTATAGGAATTGTGATGACGCCGCTTCTGATGAGTTTTTTTCTGACTTCAAATGGTGAAGGTGGAAATCAAACGGAGATTATTGAACAGCTACTATTAAAAGTTTTACTTCCCATTATTTTAGGCGTTTTGCTGAATCCATTTTTCAAAAAATGGGTGACAAAATATTCTAATGTAATTTCAGAATTTGACAGATTGATCATTTTATTGATTGTGTACGAAAGTTTTTCTACCGCATTTATTGAAAATATCTTCGCTGCCGTTCCATCGTATGTGTTTGTAGCTTTGGCATTCAGTGTTATATTTCTATTTTTTGCGACTTATTATATTTTAAAATTTATTGCTGAAAAAATGAATTTTAAACCGAAAGATGTCATCACAACAACGTTTTGCGGTTCCAAAAAATCACTCGTTCACGGCAGTTTATTTCTACTCGTTTTAGGAATTCCGGATGATCAAAAAGTCTTGTTTCTGCTTCCGGTAATGGTTTATCACAGTTTCCAGTTATTTTATGTAAGTTGGCTGGCAAATAGAATTGCAAAACGCAGCGAAGTTGTTGAAGCTTAAATTTAATTATATTTAAAGAAAATTAGACCTATGAAAACGATAAAACTATTCTTCACTTTTGTGATATTTCTTTTTTCCTTTGCGAATCTTTCAGCGCAATCAAAAACATCGAAATTTGCAAATGAAAAGGTAGCAATTTCAAAAATGCTCGATGATTTTAATGTGGCTGCAGCAAATGCGGAATTTGAGAAATACTTCAGTTTTTTTGCGGATGAATCTACTTTTATTGGCACTGATGCTACAGAAGTATGGAATAAGCAGGAATTTAAAACCTGGGCAAAACCTCACTTTGACAAAAAGAAAACCTGGGACTTCACCTCTTTAAAAAGAAATGTTTATTTCAGCAGAGACGGAAAAATGGCTTGGTTTGATGAATTGCTGGATACTCAGATGAAAATCTGCCGAGGTTCGGGAGTTCTCGAAAAAATAAACGGACAATGGAAGATAAAGCAATATGTTTTATCCGTAACTGTGCCTAATGAAGTTGTAGATAAAGTTGTTGCTGAGAAAACTGCAATAGAAGATGTTTTGTTGCAACAGTTAAAAACTTCTACAAAATAGAATTTCATTAAATTGAATAAAATCATCAATAGGAGCGGACTTTAGTCCGCTTTTTTAAATTGGGTCAAAACTTATAATCTCATTTAAATATCTTATTCTTAACTTTATTGGACATTAAATAGTATGAAAATCAATTTTGGTAACTTGTTTAAAATAAAAGTAGAAAAATAAAATTCTGAGAATTTTGAAGAAATCAATGATTCAGAGTTCATAGAAATTGAACGAGAAGAACATGATAATCATGTGAAGTTTTATTATACAAATATCATCAATTCATTGATTCTCCATACCTACGATACGAAGGAATTGTTTAAAATGGTTCCTGTTTTAATAGATCCATTAGCAGAATTGTATGAAGAGCTTGATTACGCATTTTTACCCGTTCTTTTTGAAACTGTTTTCAGAAATAGATTGATTGATGAAAGTTTTAAAGAAGAACTTCTGAATTTTAAAAAGAAAGTCGATGAAATTCCTGGAGAGCTTTGGGATTGGGAAATATTAGATACCAATGAAATATGGAAAGACATAAGAACCAATGCGGAAACTCTTTTGAATAAGTTAAATATAGAATCAAGAGCTTATAATGAAGGTCATACAACTATAATTTTTAAAAAGTAGAAGTTGGTTTAAATTGAATATTAGTCTTTTTATGTTCTAAGTTCCTATAAAACCCTTTCTTACCTTACATCAACATTTTTCCGATCCCACCACCGTACATTTGTACCATAAATAATCACAATATGAAAACAGTATATCATAAAGCAGATACAAGAGGTCATGCGAACCACGGTTGGCTGAATTCTTACCATACATTCAGTTTTGCCAATTATCAGAACAATGACAGAACACATTTCGGAGTGTTAAGAGTGTTAAATGACGATACCGTTTACCAGGGAATGGGATTTGGAACACATCCTCACAAAAACATGGAAATTATCTCCATTCCGTTGGAAGGCGATCTGGAACATAAAGATTCTATGGGAACAACTGCTGTTATTAAAAAAGGAGAAATTCAGGTGATGAGTGCCGGAACAGGAGTTCAGCACAGCGAATACAACAAAAATAAAGATGAGGAAGTAAAATTCTTACAGATTTGGATTTTTCCAAAAGAAGTTGATGTTGAACCAAGATATGATCAGAAAAGTATCAAAGAAGGTAAAAAAATCAACGGATTCCAGCAAATTTTATCGCCGAATAAAAATGACGACGGTGTTTGGATTCATCAGGATGCGTGGTTTAATTTAGCCAATTTTACGAAAGGAAACGGCAAAAATTATACACTTAATAAAAAAGGAAATGGCGTTTATGCTTTTGTATTAAAAGGAAGTGCAAAAGTGGGCGACAGAATTTTAAATGAAAGAGACGGTTTAGGAATCTGGGACACTCAAAGTTTCAATATTGAAGCATTAGAAGACACAGGAATCCTATTAATGGAAGTTCCGATGGAATTGCCCTCATATTTAAGATAATTAAAAAATTAAAAAATAATTTCGCACAGTAAAAATTCCCCTGCTCTGGAGGGGTGGCGAAAATTCAAAGAATTTTTGAAGGGGTGGTTGAAATATTCGGATTAATAAAAAAACTTCCCGACCTTTGCATAAATAATTAAGAACATAAATTTACTTTAAAACAGATAATATACAATGAAAATTTTAGCAGTAGCAGGAAGTAACTCCGATACATCGATCAATAAATTATTAGTTTCTTACGCAGCTTCATTAATTGAAAATGCAGAAGTAGAAATCGTTGATATGAACGATTTTGAAATGCCAATCTACAAACATCAAAGAGAAGTAGAAAGCGGAATTCCGCAGGAAGCAGTAGATTTTGCGGCGAAAATAGACGCGGCAGACGTACTTTTAGTTTCTTTATCTGAGCATAACGGAACATATTCAACGGCATTCAAAAATGTGTTTGACTGGACTTCAAGAATAAAGCCCAGATCAGTATGGAACGAAGTTCCGATGTTGTTGATGGCTACAGCTCCGGGAGGAAGAGGTGGATTGGGCGTTTTGGAAGCGGCAGAAAAACGTTTCCCATCACATGGAGGAAACATTATTGATACTTTTACCCTTCCTTTCTTCAATGATAATTTTGATAAAGAATCAAACAAAATTTCTAATGAAGAGAAAAACAGCGAATTAAAAGAGAAAATTCAGAAAATTTCGGCTATCGAATCTATCCTTGAAAAATAGGTTTGAAAATTAATATAAAATTAATATCTTTGCAAAAAGAAAAAAGATGAAAATTCAGACCACTTTTAAAGAATGTTTCTCCGAGAAAGGGAATATTGTGGACTCTGAAATTCTGAGATAAAATAACGGCCGATAATCTACTAAGATTGTCGGCTTTTTTGTTTTCTAAATTTGAATAAAAAGTTTGAAATAAATTTCTAAAAGTAAACATGAGCAACACGTACAAATCAGCAGGAGTAGACAAAGAAGAAGGATACAAAACCGTTGACAAGATCAAGAAAGCGGTTGGCGAAACTCACAATTCCAATGTATTGAATCATTTGGGAAGTTTTGGGGCTTTCTACGAAATCGGAGGGTACAAAAATCCTGTTTTGGTTTCAGGAACGGATGGAGTGGGAACGAAGCTGAAAGTAGCTTTAGACTCAAAAAGATATGATTCTATCGGTGTAGACTGTTTTGCAATGTGTGCCAACGATATCCTTTGTCACGGGGCAAAACCGTTATTTTTCCTTGATTATTTAGCTTGTGGAAAATTAGATTCTGAAATTGCTGCTGAAATCGTTCTTGGAATGGTAGCGGCCTGTAAAGACAACAACTGCGCATTAATAGGTGGGGAAACTGCAGAAATGCCGGGAATGTATCAGCCAGGAGATTATGATGTTGCAGGATTCTGTGTAGGGATTGTTGAAAAAGATCAGATTATCGATGGTTCTAAAATCAAACCGGGGAATAAAATTATCGCTCTTCCAAGTTCAGGATTCCACTCGAATGGATTTTCTCTGGTAAGAAAAGTGTTCCCTGATTTCAACGAGGAATTCGAAGGAAAACCTTTGTACGAAACACTTTTAGTTCCTACAAGATTGTATTATAAAGATATTCATAAAGTAATCGAAGAAGTAGAAGTTGCAGGTATTGCTCACATCACTGGAGGAGGTTTATATGAGAATATCCCAAGAATTATCGGTGATGGACTCTGTGCTTCAATCGACGCTTCAAAAATCAAAATTCCAACGATCATGGTAGAATTGGAAAAAAGAGGTGGTGTAGCGCACGAAGAAATGTTCGGAACGTTCAACATGGGTGTTGGGATGATCGTTGTTGTAGATGCAGAACACGCAGAAAAGGTATTGCACCTTTTGGATGATGCTTACGAAATCGGAGAAATCACAGAAGGAAGCGAAAAAATTGATTTGAAATTTTAAATAAAATAGAATTTAGTATTAGAGATTTGGGTTAAACTAATTTCTAGCTTCTAACTTCTAACTTCTAATTAATGAAAAACATTGTTGTACTCGTTTCAGGTTCAGGAAGCAATCTTCAGCGAATTATTGATACGATTGATAACGGAGAAATCCAGAATGCAAAAGTATCTTTAGTGGTTGCTGACAGAGAATGTTACGGACTGGAGAGAGCAAAAAATCATAACATAGAAAGCGCTCTGATTCCGAGAGGAAAAAATTTCAGCAGCGAATTGACTAAAATCATCCCGCAAAACACAGATTTAATTGTACTGGCAGGATTTTTATCTATTCTAAAACCTGAGTCTTGTGAAAACTGGAAAGGAAAAATAATCAATATTCATCCGGCGTTACTTCCAAAATACGGAGGAAAAGGAATGTGGGGACATCATGTTCATAATGCTGTGATTGAAGCTAAAGAAAAAGAAAGCGGAGCAACGGTACATTTCGTCACTTCAGGAATCGACGAAGGGGAAGCTATTCTTCAGAAATCATTCGAAGTCACAGAAAACGATACTCCCGAAACCTTGGCAGAAAAAGTTCATTTAATTGAATATGAAATTTTCCCAAAAGCAATCAATAAAGTATTGAATAATAATTAAACAAAAGTTATTACAGGTACAAAACTCTCTTCTTTCGGAGGGGTGGCAAAAATTCAGGAAGAATTTTGACAGGGTGGTTAAAAAAGATAAAGCATTAAATACATCAACCCTTTGCTGAGTGAAACGCCTTTGCGAACAAAAATATTCGGCAAGAAATTTAAAAAAACTTAGCGCCCTTTGCGTTAAAAATAACAGTTTGTCATTCCGTAGAATCTAAGTATAGTTAAGATGCTTTCAATATGACAAATAGAATGTAAAAAACACATTTAGATTTTAATTATTTCGAAAAATTTGAAAAATCTAAGTAAAATAAAAAGTAAGATCGGAGGTGAAAGAACCGGTCTACAGTTTGAAATAGCTGTAAAAAGTAAAAAATCGAAAGTAAAATGAGCAAAAAAAGAGTTTTAATCAGTGTTTCAGACAAAAGCGGATTGATCGAATTCGCACAGTTTTTGGAAGCCCAAAATTATGAATTAATTTCTACAGGAGGGACCTTCAAACATTTGAAAGACGCTGGTTTAAATCCCATTCAGATTGATGAGGTGACCAATTTCCCTGAGATGTTGGACGGAAGAGTGAAGACTTTGCACCCGAAAGTTCATGGTGGATTGTTGGCAGTTCGTTCAAGCGAAGAACACATGAAAACGGTTGAGGAACACGGAATTGATCTGATCGACATGGTAATCGTAAATCTTTACCCTTTCTTTGAAAATGTAAACAAAGACATTTCTCTTCACGAAAAGGTAGAATTCATCGATATCGGAGGTCCTTCAATGCTTCGTTCTGCTGCTAAAAACTTTGATTCTGTAACAGTAATTACTGATGTTGAAGATTACACAAAGGTAAAAATCGAAATGGAGCAAAACGGTGACACGTATATCGAGACGCGTAAAAAGCTTGCAGGAAAAGTATTCAACTTAACTTCTGCTTATGATGCAGCGATTTCAAGAATGCTTTTAGAAGAGGATTATCCGACGTATTTAAGTGCTTCTTATAAAAAGGTTTCTGACCTTAGATACGGTGAAAATCCTCATCAGACGGCGGCTTACTATGTTTCTACTTTTGAAAACGGTGCCATGAAAGATTTCGAACAATTGGGAGGTAAAGAATTGTCTTTCAATAACCTTCGTGATATGGATCTTTGCTGGAAAGTGGTGACTGAATTCAAAGAAGAAATGGCTTGTTGCGCAGTAAAACACTCTACACCTTGTGGCGTGGCGATCGGAACTTCAGCACTGGAAACGTATCAGAAAACTTTCGAGTGTGATCCGGTTTCAATCTTTGGCGGAATTGTTGCAATGAACTACAAAATCGATGCAGCAACAGCGGAAGAATTGAACAAAACTTTCCTTGAAATCGTAATGGCTCCTGAGTTTGACGAAGAAGCTCTGGAAATTTTAAGAAAGAAAAAGAATGTAAGAATTATAAAAATCGTAAACCCTGTTTCTGACAAACAAACTTGGGTGAAGGTTGATGGCGGAATTTTAGTTCAGGACAACGACAGTATCTTCTCTGATGATATTAAAGTTGTAACTGAAACGCAACCTACAGAAGAGCAGAGAAAAGCTTTATTGTTCTCTCAGAGAGTGGTAAAATACGTGAAATCTAATGCTATTGTTGTTTCCAACGGGATTCAGGCTTTCGGAATCGGAGGCGGACAGGTAAATAGAATCTGGGCAACTCAACAGGCGATTGAAAGAGCTAAAGAAAAATTCACAGGAGATTTGGTATTAGCTTCTGATGCGTTTTTCCCTTTCCGTGATGTAGTGGATTTCTGTGCTGCAGAAGGAATTACAGCTATTATTCAGCCGGGAGGAAGTGTAAAAGACCAAGACAGCATCGAAGCGGCCAACGAGCACAAAATCCCGATGATGTTTACAGGTGTTAGACATTTTTTTCACTAAAAGATTAAGAGATTCAGATATTTAGAAATTCAAAAATTAGATCATGATAATTTCTTAATTCCTTAATCTTTCAATTTTAATTTTAAATTATATATTTGTAAAATAGACTTGTTAATTAAATAAAATATGAGAATATTAATCATAGGTGAAGGTGGAAGAGAATCTGCTTTGGCTGTAAAACTTCAGAAGGACGCAAGAATTTCTAAAATGTTTTTCGCAAACGGAAATGCTACCACTGATGTAATAGGAAAAAATGTTCATTTATCAGAGATTAAAGAACTGAGAGATTTTGCTATCAAAGAAAAGGTAGATCTTACAATTGTAGGTCCTGAAGCAACGCTAGTAGCTGGTTTGAAGGATGAATTCAAAAAGCACGATCTTAAAGTTTTCGGTCCTAATCAAAAAGTGGCTAGCTTGGAAGGAAGTAAGGCTTTCTCTAAGAAATTTATGCAGACCTATGATATCAAAACGGCAAAAGCAGTTGTTTTTGATGCTTATAACGACGCAAAAGAATACATCCAGACTCAGGAATATCCTTTAGTAATTAAGGCTAGCGGACTTGCAGGAGGAAAAGGGGTAGTTATTTGCGAAACATTAGAAGAGGCAGAAGCAACAGTTCATGATTTTATGATCAGAAGAATCTTTGGTGATGCAGGAATCCGTATTGTGGTGGAGGAATATCTGGAAGGTTTTGAAGCTTCTATTATTGCTTTCTCAAACGGTGAAAAATTATTCCCTTGCATTGCAGCTAAAGATTATAAAAAAGCAGGAAATGGCGACACTGGCCCAAATACAGGAGGTATGGGTACCGTAGCACCAAGCCCTGAATTTACTGCTGAGCATTATGCTGATTTTGAAAAAAATATTCTTGAAACGACTTTAAAGGGTCTTAAAGCAGAAGGTTTTGGATTTAAAGGAATTATCTTCTTCGGATTGATGATTACTAAAAAAGGAACGTATCTTCTTGAATACAATATGAGATTCGGAGATCCTGAAACTCAGGTATTAATGGCTTTAATGGAAAACAATCTTCTAGATGTAATCAACGATTGTATGGAAGGAAAAGACATCGAACTTAAATTTAAAGACGAAAAAGCAGTTTGTCTTGTAATGTGTTCCGGTGGTTATCCAAGAAATATCGAAACCGGTTTTGAAATTACAGGTGAAGATAAATTAAAGCACAGCCAGCTTTTATACGCAGGAGCTATCAGAAAAGGCGACAAAGTAGTTTCAAACGGTGGAAGAGTTCTGAACATCGTAGCTACAGGAGCTACCTATGAAGATGCCCGCAAGAAAGTTTACGAAGACGCAAGTCACGTACATTTCGATTACGGCTTCTACAGAGAAGACATCGGAAAGTTTTAAAATAAAATCACGAAAAAAGATTTGGAGAAATCCAGGTCTTTTTTTGTAAAGAAATTGAAATTTAGATTTCAGATAAAAGATTTCAGATTAAAGTCTGATATCTCACATCTGATGTCATTTTAAATAATTAATTATAAAAATGAACAACGGTATTATCATATTAGATTTCGGATCACAGTACAATCAGCTTATCGGAAGAAGAATCCGTGAGATGGGTGTATATTCTGAAATTTTGCCTTTCAATACACCATTAGAAACAATTTTAGAAAAACAGCCGAGAGGAATTATCCTTTCCGGTGGACCAAGCTCTGTAAACGCAGAAAACGCTCATTTGGTTGAAAAAGAATTGTATGAACAGGGAATTCCTGTATTGGGAATTTGCTACGGAATGCAGTTAACGGCACATCTTTTAGGCGGAAAAGTTCATAAAGGAGTAAAAGGTGAGTACGGAAAAGCTCATTTAGAAATTGTAAAAGAATCTTCTTTACTAAAAGGCGTAACCAACAATTCTGTTGTCTGGATGAGCCATTTTGATGAGGTTGGACAATTGCCTGCAGGTTTTGAATTAAATGCGACATCAGGAGTTATCGCTTCGATTGCGAATGAAGAGAAAAAAATCTACTGTGTACAGTTTCACCCGGAAGTTTCTCACACAGAAGAAGGTGGGAAAATGTTGGAAAACTTTGTTTTTGCCATTTGTAATTCAGAGAAAAACTGGAAACTGACAAATTATATAGATAAAACAGTGGCAGAAATCCGTGAAAGAGTAGGTGATCAAAAAGTGATCTTGGGTCTTTCAGGAGGTGTAGATTCTTCTGTTGCTGCCGTTTTGATCCATAAAGCGATCGGTGATCAATTGACTTGTATTTTCGTAGACACAGGATTGTTGAGAAAAGATGAAGACAAAAAAGTAATGGATAATTATGGAGAACATTTCCATATGAACATTAAATTGGTTGATGCTAAAGAAAGATTTTTATCAAAATTAGCGGGAGTTGATGATCCTGAAGCTAAAAGAAAAATCATTGGAAACGAATTTATTCATGTTTTTGATGAAGAATCTCATAAAATCGAAGGGGCAAAATTCTTAGCGCAGGGAACAATTTATCCTGATGTGATTGAAAGCCAGTCGGTAAACGGTCCTTCTGCAGTAATCAAATCTCACCACAACGTTGGCGGACTTCCGGAAGATATGGAGTTTGAATTATTGGAGCCTTTAAGAGAATTATTCAAGGATGAAGTAAGAAAAGTGGGTGAAGAATTGGGAATTCCTCATCATTTGGTACACAGACATCCTTTCCCTGGTCCTGGTTTGGGAATCAGAATTTTAGGAGCTGTTGATGCTGAAAAAGTGAAAATTTTACAGGAAGCTGATGATATTTTCATCGAAGAATTATACAAAAATGATTTGTATGAAAAAGTTTCTCAGGCTTTTGTAGTTCTTCTTCCAGTAAAATCTGTTGGAGTTATGGGTGACGAAAGAACGTACGAATATACAGCGGTAGTTCGTTCTGCAAATACTATCGACTTCATGACCGCAACGTGGAGCAGACTTCCTTACGAGTTTTTAGATACTGTTTCAAGCAGAATTATCAACGAAGTAAGAGGAATCAACAGAGTAGCGTACGATATTTCGAGCAAACCACCTGCTACCATCGAGTGGGAATAATTTTGACTTGAATTTTAAATACAAATCCTGCCTTTGGGCGGGATTTTTTGTTTATGAATAATAAATTTTCAATAAATAAGTTTAGTTATTTTAAAATTGAACTGATACTATGAAAATCTTTTTAGCTATTATAATTTCTTTTCTGACTACAATTTTATTTGAGGCTCAAACAATGATAATTGAAACTTTTCCGGACAAAAAATTTAAAATTCAGATTGAAGATAAAAATGATCAATATAATTTTGAGATACTTTTTTTGGACAGTATTTCATCTAATAAAAAATATGAACAGAAATTCTTTAAATATGAGAACAAGAAACAGAGAGTTTACAAAAAAACTGGTCATTATAAAAAGTCTTTTTATTGGATCCAAAAAATGGATGATCTTACCGAGCGTAATTCATATTATAGCTATTACAATCTTTCTATTAAAAAATCAGAGCATAAAGATTTCACAGAATTAATTGATAAAATAGAAAACAGTAGTGATGAAGATTTGGAAAATATAGATAAAAGGATGGTTGTTTTACACGGTGCTCCAATTCATATTACAATAACAGATGGCTCCAATATACGACGGATTTATAATAATGCGGAAGTTAAAGAATACTATCCTTTCACAACAAAATTAATAAGCCAATCATTTTCATTTTTTAGAGAAAGAAAAATATTTGTTAACAAACTTATAGAAACGAACGGTTATTAAAGTTATGTTTTTGTTGATGCTTGATCAGCTGTAATTTTTTCCCTAAATTTAAATAAAATTATATCAAATGCAAATAGAAACAAGACCTCTGACTGTTCAGGATTATGAAGAATTGGTTGTTACGATGAAGCGTGCCTATCCACAAATGTCAGAATCAATATGGTCCAAAAAAAGTATTGAAAAGCTAACAAAAATATTTCCTAAAGGGCAGATATGCATTACGGTAGACGGAAAATTAGCTGCGGTCGCACTTTCCATAATTGTTGATTATAATGAGTTTGGAGATGAACATACATATAGCGATATTACAGGAAATTATACGTTTAATACTCACTTATCGACAGGAGATGTTTTATACGGGATCGAGGTTTTTGTAGATCCGGAATACCGTGAACTAAGATTGGGAAGAAGATTATACGATGCCCGAAAGGAACTTTGTGAATTATTAAATTTAAAATCAATTGTTCTTGGAGGGAGAATTCCAAATTATCACAAATATAGCAATGAACTTTCGGCAAGAGATTATATCCGAAAAGTAAGAGACAAAGAAATTTACGATCCTGTGTTGTCTTTTCAATTATCTAATAATTTCTTGCCGATTAGAGTGCTGAAAAAGTATCTTCCGGAAGATGAATCTTCAAAAGAAAATGCTGTTCTTCTTCAATGGAACAACGTTTATTACAGCAAAAAACCCAATACGATGCAGGACAGCATTATCCGTTTGGGCTTGGTGCAGTGGCAGATGAGACATTTCAAAGATATTAATGCTTTTTACGAGCAGGTAGAGTTTTTTGTGAATGTAATGGGAGATTATAAGGCAGATTTTGTTCTTTTCCCTGAATTGTTTAACACGCCGTTATTGGCTCCGTTCAACAAACTTTCTGAAAGAGACAGTATGATTGAATTGGCAAAACTTACCGAAGAAATTAAGAATCGAATTTCAGAGTTGGCAATCAGCTATAATGTGAATATTATTTCAGGAAGTATGCCTGTCTTTGAAAATAATGATCTTTACAATATCAGTTATCTTCTCCACCGTGATGGTCGTGTAGATGAATACCGTAAAATTCATATTACGCCTAATGAACGGAAATATTACGGCATGAAAGGCGGAAGCGAAATCAAAGTTTTCGATACCGACTGTGGAAAGGTAGGTCTTGTAATCTGCTACGATGTGGAATTTCCTGAACTCCCAAGAATTCTGGCAGATCAGGGAATGAAAATTTTATTTGTTCCTTACCTTACCGACACTCAAAATGCGTACATCAGAGTACGCCATTGTGCTGCAGCAAGAGCTATTGAAAATGAATGCTATGTCGCCATTGCCGGTTGTGTAGGGAATTTACCGGGAGTTAATAACATGGATATTCAGTTCGGGCAGGCGGCAGTGTTCACACCTTCGGATTTTGCTTTTCCATCCAATGCCGTAAAAGGGGAAGCAACACCAAATACCGAAATGACGTTAATCGTAGATGTCGATTTGAATTTGCTGAAAGATCTTCACTATCACGGATCTGTTCAGGTAATGAAAGACCGAAGAAATGATTTATACGAAACCTATTTAAGATAATTTTTTTATTTTCTTATTTGTTAATAGTCAATAATATTCTGCCCTCTCAATTTAGGAGAGGGTATTTTTTTATCGAAAATTTCATCAGTTGGATTGGTTTAGTTGGGTATTAATCCTTGATCTGCATGAGTTTGGTCAAAATATTTACCGAGAGATAAAATTCTGTCCGTGTTTACAGGATTAATATATTTTAAGAACATTTGTTCTGTACTGTGGCCGGTAGCTTCCATCAAAAGCGGAGTAGGGATTTTTCCGTAAAAGTTTGTGGCAAAGCTTCTTCTGCCGATATGGCTGCTGAGGGCTTTCCATTTTTCAACCTCAATATCATTTGTCCGGAAGCCACATCTTTTCCTTGTATTTACCAACTCATCAAGATGGCTTAGTTTTGCAATCTCTTTTATGGCAATATTGTACTCATTAATATCCATACGCCTCGGGAACTGATCGTTATATTTGTTTAATATATTCAGAACGGCAGGGTGTAAAGGAAGCGTGACACTTTTCCTGGTCTTTTGCTGAGTAAATTTTATACAGGCTTTTTTTTCTATTTCCACAAGCTGTTTGGAAGAAAAGTTGATGAAATCTGAAAATCTCTGACCGGTATAACAGCTGATAATCAGCCAGTCTTTTGCTATTTCAAGGACAGACGGAACAGTGGTACTTTTGATCTTTACTATTTCTTTTTCCGTAAGCGTGATCATTTCTTTATTCTGTTTTTCTCTTTTTACCACTATTTCTCGTACGCTCGTCCGGATACCTTTTCTTTCTGCAAAGTTTAAGATTGTTTTTACAAAATGTATCGTTCTATAGATAGTGTTGTCGCTGTATTTTTCTTTTTTTCCAAATTGGATGAAATCCTTGGTGAAATCTGAATTAAGCGTATCTACCATCATTCTTTCTATCATATGAGCTTCAAATCTTACAAGAAGTTTAAAAAAAACATTGTATCTCTTAAACGTAGATTTGCAGATTAAATGTTCTTTAGATTTTATATAAGCCTGCATATAATAAAGCAGTGAATTTTCGGGAAATTGATTTTCCCTTCGTGCACAGATCTCACGTATTTTTTTGGTGAGTGATCGTTGGCTTACACTCTTTACCTGAGTACTTTTCTTCTCTATGTACTCTTTAATTTCAATTTTAAGAAGGTTGATTTTTTCATTAAGTAATTTTTGTTTTTTGAGATAGATGTTCTTTGGTCTCTCAAGGTGAAAATCCCATTCGTTTTCATTCATCGAAAGATGCGTATTAAAATGATAATTAATGTTCCTGGACGCATCGGTGATGTTTAAATACAGATTTTTTGAGAGGCTTCTCTTGGGTAGAAAAAACTGAAATGTCATTATCGATAATTTACAATGTTAATTATCAGCGCAATTTAATAAAAAAAATAGTCCTACTTAGACTACGTTTTGAACAAATGTAAACAAATTATAATTATAATACAACACGTATTAAAGCATTGATACAGAATTATTCACATCGTAAAAATGATTATGGTATTCACATGTCTTGAGTGGTTTTTATGACAATATTATCATACCAAATCTCTTTGCTTCATTATGAATAAACTGGTACTTAGCTTTATACCACGTAAGAATAGTCTAAGTAGGACTACTGTTATTAAGAAACTTATTAAGGAAAATTAAACATTTAATAACAAAGTCTATGAAAAAAAATAAAATTTTTTACGTAATTGCGTTTATGTTATTTTTATTGTTAATAAATCCTATTATAGTGAGAAAATTTTCAATTTCAAAAGAGACATATTATATTGTTTTGGCGAATATTGAAAAGAGTAATGATAAAAATGAAGACAGTCTTGGTAAAAAAGATAAATCGCAGGATAAAAGGGATAAAATAATTAATACGAATAATAAAGTATTGCCTCCGCCACCGCAGGCCTCAGATTCTAAAATTTATGCGGCCAATATCGATTCTTATATTCCTGTATTATTTATTGTAGCGGTCATCATTATTGTTTTTTTTGTTAGAAATAAAAATGTATCAAACCGCAAATAATAAATTTTTCAGATTAATAGATTTAAAATAAATCAAAATAGCAACACAGATAGCTTCCTTTATTCTTGAGCTAAAAAAGACGAAAATAACAATATTCATTACGTTAATCTTTGATGAACGGTTTACCAAACAAACTAGACTACTAACGTAATTTCTTTACACACTATAGAAAAAAAATTAAGATGAAATTTGACTATAAAATAATCCACATTGGTGAAATAATAAAAATTCGTGTAGCCGAAACAGATATCAAAATTGAACGTATCTGCAAGTTTATGAACCGTACAGAGGATGAAATAAATGAAATGTATCAATCTGAAAGTATTGATAGTGATGTCTTATTGAGATGGAGTAAACTTCTTGAATACGATTTCTTCAGATTATATTCCCAGCACCTCATCCTGTATTCACCTCCTTCAAAAGTTGATAAGCCACAGGAAAAGAAAATAATGCTTCCGACTTTCCGTAAAAGTATTTATACCCGTGAAGTCATTGATTTCATTGTAGAACTTATAGAAACTCAGGAAAAAACAATGGCTCAGATCATCAAGGAATATAAAATTCCTAAGTCTACATTGCACAGATGGACAAAAAAGTATAACCAAACAAACACTGATCAAAATGAATAATAATTCCCAACCCGATTTTAAAAAGATTTACACCGATATTATTCAGAAAAAATTTCCTGAAAAGGAAAAGGCTTGCCAAAATATTCTTAATAAAAAAGTATTGACAGAGCTGGATGTTATCGCCATTAATAATATGATATTTGCTCCGTTTTCCGAAGATCTTGTGAAATCAAACCAACGTCATCGGTCTTACTGTAAATCAACTATTATAAAAATTTTGGAATTCCAGAAGGAGACCGGAATGAACAATACCAAACTTGCACGTCATTATAAACTGAGCCGTAACACAGTATCAAAATGGAAAAAGCTTTTTATAGTGTAATTGATTGTCGTTAGGAACAATTTTTGACTTACTTTGCAACTACATTTTACACTATGTTCGACAAGCAGCAAAGAAAATTGAAAAGATCCGCTAAACTGATTTCCGTGTTAAGTAAATACGGTTTTAAAGATCTGTTGGCGAGAATGAACAGCGGAAATAAGCAGATAGAAATTCCCAGTAACTCTAATGAAATTGTTTCAAAAGGAACAGTTTACGAAAGAATCCGATTGGTTTTGGAAGAATTGGGACCTACTTTTGTAAAGCTTGGTCAGACATTCAGTAACAGGGAAGATCTTCTTCCTGCAGAACTGATTCAGGAGCTGCAGAAATTGCAGGATAAAGTGGATGTTGTTGATATGAATGTTGAGGAAATTCTGGAAAATGAATTTGATATTTCTGTTGAAGAGCATTTTTCAGACATTCAGAAAGTTCCGTTGGCGACGGCTTCAATTGCGCAGGTGTATAAAGCAACTTTACTGGATGGGACTGAAGTTATTTTAAAGATTAAAAAAGCAGATGTTCAAACGTTGATTGAGGACGATCTTTTATTAATTAAAGATCTTGAAAAACTCGTTTCATCATATTCAGAGATTGGCGAAAAACTGAATCTCAAACAAGCGATTTCCACCTTCGAAAAATCTTTGCTGGAAGAAGTTTCCTTTATCAACGAAAAAGAAAATATTCTACAATTCAAAAGGAATTTTAAAGACAATAAAGAAACATACGTTCCAAATGTTTACGGAGAATTTTCCAACAATAATGTTCTTTGTATGGAATTTATTGATGGAATAAAAGTGACGGATAAAAATTCACTTTTAGCTCATGATATTGATCCGGTGAATGTTTCTGAGGTTGGATTGAGGCTTTTTGTATCTCAAATTTTAGATTACGGTTTTTTTCATGCAGATCCGCACGCAGGGAATATTCTGGTAAAAAAAGACGGAAAAATTGTTTTTATTGATTTCGGTGCAGTCGGAAAAATTCCGCCTAACGATAAAGAAGTTCTTGAAAATTTAATCATCAGTTTCGTAGCCAAAAATGCCCATAAAATCGTTAGGTATCTGAAAAAAATGGCAGTGAGCTATCAGATTCCGGATGAAAAAAGGTTTGAAAATGATGTAGAAGATATTCTGAATTTCGTTCACAGTTCTTCGTTAAAAGAAATTGATCCTCATGTAATTATCAACAAAATGAAAGATGTTTTAAAAGATAACCGACTCTATATGCAGGATTATTTTTATCTTTTATTTAAAGGAATCGGTTTGATAGAAGGTGTTGGGCGAACTATAAATCCAGAATTGGATATTGTAAAAAGTCTTCATCCCTACACAAAAAAAATATTTACAAGGAAACTCAATCCGAAGAATCTCGCAAAAATGGGAATGGACAGAATGATGAGTTTTACGGATAATGTGGATGAAATTCCGAAAGAATTACGTTCTGTACTGCAAAAATTAGATGAAAATAAATTCACAGTTTCCAGTGAAATTAAAAATATTGAAAAAACGAATCAGTTAATAAAATCAAGTATTGTAAATTTGATTTTAGCAATGATTTTGGGCGCAAATATTATCGCAACGGCAATTGTTTTCACTTCAGAATCCGGACCGAGAATCGGAGAAATGTCTTTGGTTGCAGTATTAGGATTTTTCTTTTCAATACTGTTGATGATTGTAATTTTGTTGAGGATCACCAGAAAGTAAGATTTATTAAATAAAAATTCTCAGATTCCTCCGGAATGGTAAAAATGATAAAATATCAATTTAAAATTAATGATATTTGAGATGATTAGACTGCGATAAACAAGACATTTCTAATGTTATCTTTCTATATTTAACAGGATATTTCTATCGATGTCATGCTGAGCGGAGTCGAAGCATTAAGCATATAAATTTCTTGTAATAACCACAAAAATTAATTACTTATCTTTGCAAAATGGAACAACTCACTTTTGCAGATTTTGACCTTCCGGTTAAAATTCTTGATGTTTTAGCAGATTTAAATTTATTTGAACCAACACCCATTCAGGAAAAAACTATCGGACCGATTCTTTCGGGAAGAGACGTGATGGGAATTGCACAGACAGGAACAGGAAAAACGTTAGCGTATTTATTACCGGTTTTAAAAACCTGGAAGTATAACAAAAATGGAAATCCTACCGTGGTTGTTCTGGTTCCTACAAGAGAATTAGTGGTTCAAGTAACAGAAATCGTAGAAAAACTGACGGAAAATCTTACTGCAAGAGTAATAGGAATTTATGGTGGAAAAAATATCAATACGCAAAAACTGTTGTTCAACAATGGTTGCGATATTTTGGTAGGAACTCCCGGCAGAATCATGGATTTGGCTATTGATAATGCTATTTCTTTAAAAGAAGTTCAGAAATTGATCATCGATGAATTTGATGAAATGCTGAATTTAGGTTTCAGACCGCAATTAACCCACATTTTCGAAATGATGAAAGATAAAAGACAGAATATTCTTTTCTCTGCCACCATGACGGAAGCTGTTGATGAAATGCTGGATCAGTATTTTGCTGGCCCTATTGAAATTTCATTGGCGAAATCTGGAACTCCGCTTGAAAAAATTGAACAGACTGCTTATAAAGTAGAGAATTTCAATACTAAAATTAATCTGCTTGAGCACTTATTGAAAACAAACACAGATATGTCTAAGGTTTTGATTTTCACGAATAATAAGAAAAATGCAGATCTTTTATTTACTAAAATTGATGAACTGTTTCCTGAACAGTTTGATGTAATTCACTCGAATAAATCTCAGAACTACAGATTGAAAGCAATGAAAAGCTTTGAAAATGAGGAAGTAAGAGGTTTAATTACAACAGATGTAATGGCAAGAGGATTGGATATTTCTAACATTACACATGTCATCAACTTTGAAACTCCTGAGATTCCTGAACAATATATCCACAGAATTGGTAGAACGGGTAGAGCTGATAAAGACGGGAAAGCAGTAACTTTTGTAACGAAGAAAGAAGAGGTTTTGGCACTTGAGATCGAGTTATTGATGGATAAAGAATTAAAATACATCGATTTCCCTGAAGAGGTTAAAATTAATCCTAAAAAGATTGCTTCTGAAGAAGATTTGATTATTATGAAAAATCCTGCTCAGGTAAAACTGAATGATGGAGGAGGAGCTTTCCATGAGAAAAAGGATAAAAATAAGAAAGAAAACTGGGGCGGACCTTCAAAAAGAAAAGCTCCTAAGAAATTCGGAGCAAACAGGGCTCAGCAGAAATCAATATCGAAATCTAAGAAAAAGAAATAAAAATATCCCTCAAATACTGAGGGATATTTTTATTTCTTTTTTATATTGTGAAGCAATTTATCTCGCTAAAACCAAAACAATTTTATCTTCAATACTGTCACCGTTTTTATCATCATAATCGCCCACTAATTGAAACTCGTTCTGTGTATGGCTTATCACTTCATATTCGTCACCATCTATTGTGATTTTTTTATTTGAATAATCGTACGAATAAGACATGGTATCTTCTCCGCCATTACTGCATGTACCACTTACATTTTCATATGTATTGGATGTTAAAGTATTGTTAGCCTTGAAATTGAATGTGCTTTTTTTATAGCAAGTATCAAAATTATCGGTTGAAAGTACGTTTCCGTTGCTTCCGGAAATTACCTTTTCCATAGAAGGTTTCCAAACTCCAACAATTGTTGTTGAAATATTTTCTTCGCTATCATTACTGCTACATGATCCAAGAGCAATAGTAGAAGCTACTGCCAGAAATAAGATTTTTTTCATTGTTTAATTTAAAATTATTAATTTTCGCAAAGAAATGAAAATAAACAGAACACTCCAAATAAATTATATTATGTAAAGTTGCCAATAAAAAACTCCCGAAAAACGGGAGCTAATATTGGAATTATATTTTAAAACATAATCATTTCATATAAGGATTCATCACCGAAGTCCACAATTTATAACCTTCCGGTGTCATGTGCAGCATATCTTCCACAAAAAGATCTTTTCTGATGTTCCCATTGGAATCTTCCATCACTTTTGTAATGTCAATGAATTCTGAATGAGGCTGTTTTTTCATAAAAGCTGCAATCTTTTTATTCGCTTCTTTCATTTGAGGCCAAAGCTTTTCTCGACTCGGAGAATATTTTATGGAAATATAATCAACTTCGATATTCGGAAATTTTGTTCTTATCTTTTTATAAAAAATTTTAAATCTGTCGACCACAACATCTGCCTTTAATTGATCATTATCAGCGAAATCGTTTTCACCACAGTAGATAATAATTTGCTTAGGTTGATAATTTAAAAGATCATTGGCATAATAATTAAGATCAGTCAATCTTGATCCTCCAAACCCTCTGTTGATGATAGTTTTGGTTGGGAAATAATTAGCTACATCTGTCCATTTTGTAAAAGACGAACTTCCAATTAACAGAATAGCATCTTTTGTTGGCTTACTTTCCTGATCCAGTTGTTTGAAATTCTGAATGTCCTGCCAGAACATTGGCTTTTTTTCTTGTGAAAAGAAAAGGGTAAAAGTCAGCAATAATAATGCTGATAACATCTTCTTCATTGTTTTAATAATTTTAGTTAATATTAAAATTTCTTTTTCATAAAAAACTCCCGAATCTTTCGGGAGTTCTGTATTTATCTTTTATAAGAAATATATTCTACATCCGGAACCAGATCACCATCCTGATCGATATTGCCAAACATCTGCTTAATTCTCATTTCAGAGCTGGTAAGTATTACGATCTTGTATGGTCTTGGGCTATCATTTGTATAGTTGATTACTAGATCCTTAGTTTCGCTATTATACGTATAGGTCCCTTCACTAGAGCCGTTTACCTGACAGTCGGCACCCACTCCTGCATAAGAAGTATAAGAAGTATAATAATCTGTTCTGAAAAATATATTGTCTTTTGTAGAACAACCGGTAGGAACACTTGTCTGGATTACTGTTTTATCATCTTTTCCGGATATTACTTCTGTTTTACTAATTTTCCACTCGCCTTTCATCATGTCCATTTCGTAAGCCTGGATATCATCATCATCTTTACAAGAAGTTAGCGCTAATGCGGAAAAGGCAAGTAGAAGTAATTGTTTTTTCATTTTCACAAATTTTAGAATATGCTAAAATATAAATAAATTTGAAATATCCGTAATGAAATTTAGGTTTTTTAAACAAATGTTTGTAGAAAAAATAATTTAGAATACGTATAAGTACTAATTTCTATCACCTAAAAGCTGTTTTAATAACTCATTTCTACAATTTTATAAGCATCCTTCGGAGTCAGTTTTTTATATTCTCCTAAACCAAGCCAATTTCTTTCTGTGAAAGCTTTTTCAACTCTTTCAGCCGTGCCACTAAAGTCTTCTGTATATTCTGAAAGTCTGGTTTGAATATGCAGACTGTGAAAAAATTCTTCCAGTTTTTTAATTCCTAATTCTGCTTTTTCTTCAACAGTTCCGTCTTTGATTCCCCAAACTCTTTCTGCATATTGCGCTAATTTTCCTTTTTTATCTTCAAAATTATAACGGTAATGAGATGGTGCAATAATCGCTAAGGTTCTTGCATGATCAATACCAAAATAAGCCGTTAATTCGTGTCCCATCGCATGAACAGCCCAATCTGTGATTACTCCCTTTTGAATTAACCCATTCAGTGCCATTGTACAACACCACATAAAGTTTCCTGCGGCATCATAATTAAACTCGTCTGCCAATACTTTTGGAGCTGTTTCCTGTAAGCTGATTAGGATGCTTTCAGCAATTCTTTCCTGCAAATCTGCCGAAGATGGTGCTGTCATATACTGTTCTAAAACATGGGTATAAGCATCTGTCAGACCATTAATAATCTGTCTTGGCGGGATTGATCTTACCACTTCAGGATCTAATACAGAAAACTGAGGGAAAAGTCCGGGACCGCCCGTCGACAATTTTTCATTGGTTTCTCTTCGTGAAATTACGTATCCTGAATTCATTTCAGAACCCGTTGCCGGTAGCGTCAAAACTGTTCCGAAAGGCATTCCTTCTCCTTCAAATGTTCTTACAGGTTTGGTCAGGATTTCCCAAGGTTCACCATTATAATTTGCTGCTGCAGAAAGGAATTTTGTTCCGTCGATGACAGACCCGCCACCCACGGCTAAAAGGAAAGTGATATTTTTTTCTTTAATAAAGCTTAAAGCATTAATTAAAACTTCATATTCCGGATTAGCAGGAACACCACCGAATTCATGAACTTCATGATCTTTTAAAGCTTCTTTTACCTGATCGTAAACCCCGTTGTTTTTGATGCTTCCGCCACCGTAGATAATTAAAACTTTAGAATCTTTAGGGATTTCGTTTGAAATTTTTGCGATTTCACCTTTCCCGAAAAGTATTTTTGTTGGATTTTTAAACTCGAAATTAAGCATTGTTCTTAAATTTATTTTAAACCAAATGTACGCAATGCATCACAGAAATTGAGTTAAGAAAGTTTTAAAATTATGATGATTGTATTTAGTTTAAACTATTGAAATTTGATTTATTTATCAATAAAGAATATGCAGACTGTCATTAAGAACGAAACAAAAATATAGGTTTTTTTAGTTATAATTAAAGATAGGATGAAACTTTTACTTTAATCAATGGCAATCTTTACTTTTTACATAAACTCCATTGCTTTTACTTTCCAGTTTTCCATTTTTTCTGTTAATCTTAATCAGGAAAGATTCTTTTGTTTCAGGACAATTTTTTGTTTTTGACAGATATAATGAAACGAATTTGTCATCGATTTTATATGAATTCCCAATGTTGTCTGATGAATCAACGGTAAAACCATACGTTTTGGCAATTAAAATGGCTTCAGAAAGATTATCAATGGTAGAAATAAAATCCCTTAACTGTTGTTTGCTGGTAAAATATTTAGGTTGGTTATTCTGGCAGGCAATTAAGTAGGTAAAACAACCATTCGGTTCACATTCGTCGAAAAAACCTTGTCCGTTGAAAGGAATATCGTAAATTCCAATATTCAAAGGAGATTGACTTTCATAGATCGGATCTTTGGTATCTTTTCGCTGAACCGACCAATATTCGTATTGAGTTTCCGGTTGAATGAAAGGGTAGAGCATATCGGCATTATCTAATATTTCCGGGATTTTTTTGAAATCATTAGGAATAGTTTTCTGACTGAAAACCAAACCTGAGAATAATAAAATCGGAAATAATAATTTCATTCTGATGTTTTTGCAAAGGTAAGAAAGTGAAAATTTATTGCAATACAATTTTATAGTACCCTTTTTCGTCAGTAACGTCGATACCAACTCCTGTGAATGTTAATTTATTGATTTGAAAACCATCACAACCGCCTTTAAATTCTGATGAGTGTATTGCAAAACTTAAATTCTTCACATTAGAATAAAATTTATAATTTTTCACACCATTATAAGCGCCCACATTTTCTAAAATAACCAGATCATCAGATGTTCTGGTTAACTGTACAGCAACATTATTTTCGTCCTGAATTGAGTATGTCGTAAGTGTCCCGTTTGTGATCAGGTTTTCATCATTAGAATCCACAAATTCAAAAGCAATAGGCTGCGGAGCATTATAGCAATCTTTACCACAGGCAGTAAGAATAAAAGTTAATATAAAAAAGAAGAATATTTTTTTCATTGGATATTGATTGGTGTAAGATGTAAAATTAATCAATAAAATTTTGGATTCAAAATTATAATAAGCCTGAATTATTATGACGAGCTCTAAATATTTTTAGAATTTGTGCAAGTTGAGAATCTGTAATATCAAAATCATCAATTTTGATTTATACTTTTTCGTCGTTGTGAAAAAAGTATAAATAGTTAACTTCGGGTTTGTAGTCATGTCTAGTTTCACGACTTACAAGACGTTTCACAATAATTTTTTCAAGCTGAATTTCGTTCCACAAATATGTTGAATTATTCTTTATTTGTATTCCTTGTATGTTGATAGAAATTATAATTTGTGATATTTTTTTTATTTCTGAAATTATTTTAAAAATAAAATAAACGGTAAATCCCAGAAGTATAATTAATACTAATATTGCTATTACATTTAATTTGAACTTAAGACCTAAAAGAAAAAATAGTCCCAAAATCACAAAAATACTGTAAGTTGCGATAGCAATAATTCTGCCCGAACGAGAATATTTAACAATAACCTCATCGGGAACTGAATTTTCATCGTATTCAATTTTTTCATTTTTGTGAATAGAATATTCTTTGTGAATAAAAACACCATTAATAAAAGCACCAATGAAGAAGATAATTGACAGAGGAATGAAATATTGTAATAAATAAACACCTGTTAATAAGGACAAAATTCCTAAGATTGAATAGAAAATAATTCCGAATTTCATTTATGATTAAAGTTTCTGCGAAGATACATTTTAAACTTTAGCTTATTTTTATTTTGTAAAATATTTAGAGAATTAGTTATTTTTAAAATTAAAACCTAATTAATTCAAAACAAAATCCCCTACATTTGTTATATGAGACACGACCAGCGCGCAGAAAAATTCAGGCAGATTGTGGAAAATAAGTTCCAGATCTATAATTCATTATTTATGAGCCTGCCTTATGATAAAATGACGAATATCGGAATGTTGCTTCCGTTTCTTTATGAAGAAAGCAAGATTGGCTACGAAGCAGGAAAAACCCCCGAAGAAATCGTTGAAGAATTCTTTAAAAATCACACCGATTTACAGACCGAAGAGCAAAAAACGGAACTGCTTTTTAAAATCATACAATATATTGAAAGACAGGTGGTTTTGTTTGACAGTATCGAAGATGCTGCCTTTCCGAATCTTCATTCTGAAAGTGATAACGGAACGGTAACCAATATGTATGAACGTTCTCTCGAGGTTCATAAACTGAAAAAGATTCGTAAAAAACTGCAGGATTTTAGTGTGAAAATTGTTTTTACAGCTCACCCGACACAGTTTTATCCGAATTCAGTTCAGAGAATTCTCCACGATCTTAGAAATGCCATCACAACAGATTCTGTTACGAATATCGATATGCTGTTGCAGCAATTAGGGAAAACGCCATTCGTCAATAAAGAAAAACCAACTCCAATTGATGAAGCCTTGAGTATCATCTACTATTTGAGATATGTATATTATGATTCTATCGGAGAACTTTTTACTAAAATTAAGTCAACTTTCGGGAGCGAGCATTTTCATCTGCACGAAGATTTGATTCAGTTAGGATTCTGGCCGGGTGGCGACAGAGACGGAAATCCTTTTGTGACCGCAGATGTTACTAAAAGAGTAGCGGAAGAATTACGTTCTGCCATTTTGAAAGCGTATTACAATAATCTTAAATCTGTCAGAAGAAGATTGAGCTTCAGAGGAGTTTCAGAGGTTTTAGGCATATTAAGTTCTGAATTATACACTGCGATTTTCAGAAATGAAAAAATTGAAGCCGGAGATATTATAAAAAGGTTAGACGAGGCTGAAGAAATTTTGGTTACCCAACATAATTCGCTTTTTGTAAATCTTTTGCATGATTTCAGAGATCGTGTGAAAATTTTTGGGACTCATTTTGCAACGTTGGATGTTCGTCAGGACAGCAGAATTCATCAGCAGGTGATTGATGAAGTTTTTACTAAAGTTTTTGGTACCAAGGAAGCGAGTTACGAAGATAAATTTAATCAGTTAATTCAAATCTCAGAAAAAGTGAATGCTGATGATTTTGAAGACATTGTAAAAGATACATTGTTGACAGTTTCTCAGGTTTCAGAAATTCAGGAACTGAACGGATCGAGAGGTATGAACCGTTATATTATTTCCAATTCCGATGCGGTAAAAGATGTGATGAATGTATATGCATTTTTCAAAGTTTGTGGATATCAGGACGAAGAAATAAATATGGATATTGTTCCGCTTTTTGAAACGATGGAAGGTCTTGCCAACGCAGAAAGTGTGATGAAGGAATTATACCAAAACCCGATTTACCAAAAACATTTGCAGAAAAGAGGAAATCAGCAGACGATTATGTTAGGTTTCTCAGACGGAACGAAAGACGGCGGTTATTTGAAAGCCAACTGGGAAATTTACAAAGCAAAAGAAGTTTTAACTCAGCTTTCCGAACAAAACGGAATTAAAGTCGTATTCTTCGACGGTAGAGGAGGTCCGCCGGCAAGGGGTGGTGGAAAAACCCACGATTTCTACGCTTCACAAGGAAAAACAATCGCCAATAATAAAATTGAATTAACGATTCAGGGACAGACGATTACCAGTATTTTTGGGAATAAAGAACAGGCAAAATATAACTTTGAACAACTTTTAACCGCAGGAGTTGAGAATGATGTTTTCAAAAATGCAAAGAAAGAATTAACAGAGAAAGAAAGAGCTTTAATTATAAAATTGGCGGATATTAGTTATCAGAAATATTCAGATTTGAAAGCACATCCAATGTTTGTTCCTTATCTTCAGGAAATGAGTACATTGGAATATTACGGAAAAACCAATATCGGAAGCCGTCCGTCCAAAAGAGGTGGTGGAAATGAACTTAAATTTGAAGATTTGAGAGCGATTCCGTTTGTGGGTTCTTGGGCGCAGTTGAAGCAGAATGTTCCCGGATTTTTCGGTTTCGGTTTTGCCATGCAGAAAATGAAAGAGCAGGGAAGGTTTGAAGAAGTAAGAGAATTATATAAAGGTTCGGACTTCTTTAAAACATTGGTGTTAAACTCAATGATGAGTATGAACAAAACATATTTCCCTTTAACCTACTATATTAAAAATAATCCGAAATTCGGTGCTTTCTGGAATGTTTTGTTCGACGAATATTCCTTATCTAAAGAAATTATGCTGGAACTGACTGGATTTAAAATGCTTCAACAGGAAGATCCGTTATCAAGAAAATCCGTGAAAATTCGTGAAAAAATTGTATTGCCGTTGTTAAGTATTCAGCAATATGCATTAATGAAATTGCAAAAAGGAGAAGGCAATAAAGAAGCCTACGAAAAATTGGTGACACGTTCTCTGTTTGGAAATATTAATGCGAGCAGGAACTCGGCGTAAATAATATGTATGAGAAATTTGTTGTATTTCTTAATTCTGTTACTTTCTGTCGGCTGTAAAGATTCAAAGAAGGATCAACTGCCTCCGGCTGCGAAAAATGAAACTTTATCCGTAGAAAAAGCAATAGAAGATCATATTGAAATAGGAAGTAAGAAAAAGCCAGCTGATTTTTTACCAAAAGAGTATATACTGTTTGAAGAAGTGTACGGAGATTTGAATAATGATGGACTGAAAGACTGTATTTTAATCATCAAAGCAACCGATAAAGAGAATATAATCGTAGATGAAAACCGTGGAAAATTAGACCGCAACCGCAGAGGGATTATTGTTCTTCTTAAAACTAAAAATGATAATTATAGATTAATAGTTGAAAATGACAACTGTTTTTCCTCAGAAAATGAAGAAGGTGGGGTGTATTATGCTCCTGAATTAATGGTTTATGCAGAAAAAGGTAATCTTTTTGTACATTATGCTCACGGAAGATATGGCTACTGGAAATATACTTTTAGGCTGAAAGGTGCAGATTTTCAATTAATTGGTTACGATGCAAGTGACAATCATGGTCCTGTGGTGAATAATGAAACAAGTATTAATTATTTGACAGGAAAAAAGCAGTATAAAGAAAATACAAATCCGAATGCTGATAGCGGTGAAGAAGTTTTTGAAGAATCATGGAGTAAAATTCCTGCTCAGAAACCGATTATGCTGTCGGAGATTAAGGATTTTGATGAATTTGAGGCTTATTAATTAAGGTGTAAAATAAAAAAAGAGCTGTTTAAATTTTAAACAGCTCTTTTTTATTATTCTTTTATAAATTTCTCGTAGTAAATTTTATCTTTAGTCTGAATTTTCAAATAGTAAACTCCTTTTGCAAAGTCTTCAACTTTCACAGATTTCTGATTGTTGATTTTAGTAATCAGTCTGCCTAAATTATCATAGATTTCCAAAGAATGAACTTCTGCTTCGGTAGCAATATTTAGAATGTTTTTAACAGGATTCGGGAAAATTGCCAGTTTTTTATTTTTAACCAATTCAGAAGTATTTAAAACTGAATTGTAAAGACTTCCGAAATTTAAAATTCCATAACCCATTTGATCTGTGTGATTAGGATAAAGAGAAGCAGTCTGTCTTAGTTTATCTCTCATCAAATCTCTGTTCATGGAAGAAAAAGCCTGAATCAGACAGGCAACTCCACCCGCAGCAACAGGTGTTGCAATGGATGTTCCGCTTACGGTTGTCGTAGAATTATTATTTACTGTAGTCGTTGCTGTTCCTCTGGCGCTTGCGTCTGGCTTGATAACTCCCAGAGAATTAGGACCGAAAGATGAAAAGCCTGATGAAACTCCCGCAGCATCTACAGATCCTATCGTAAATACTTTCGCATTATCAGCCGGAGTTAAAATATAATGCCAAGGTAACGCTCCTGAATTTCCTGCTGCAAACAAAACAAAAATTCCTTTGTTGACTGCGATTTCTGCCGCTCTTGAGATAAACGAAGTGCTTCCGTTCATATTGGCGTATGTATAATTATATTTTGGATCATCAAAAGTAGCGTAACCTAAAGATGTGGTAATAAGATCAACCCCTTTTCTGTCAGCTTCTTCCGCAGCTTCAATCCAGTATAATTCCTCTTCCGGAATTTCTATAGTCGCATTTTCACTTCTGTAAAGATAAAAATCGGCATCAGGCGCAGAACCTACAAAAGTATCCTGAATATAACCGCCGATGGCTCCTAACACTACCGATCCGTGATTATTTAAAGAAGTATTATAGATATCAGCACTTTTTGTTACAAAATCATAACCGCCTTTAATATGACCGTTTGTAAGTAATCTTGAGTAAGCAGAACCTGTATTCACATTCGGAAAACCGGTATCGATTACCGCAATAGTAACGCCTGTTCCGGTGTAACCTGCTAAGTGAAGCGGACGAAGATTAATCTGATCAATCTGATCAGAGCCAGAGCCATAATCAAAAACTGTCAGGTTCTTATTGGTAGCATCTGTTTGATTTTCCCACTTATTTTTATGACCAAATTTGGGAACAGTTGATGAATTTCTAGCAAAACTTTCCACAGATTGTACATAGGTCTGAGCCTGAAGCGTTGTAATTTGAGCCGGAGTGGCATTTACAGCTACACCATTCAGCCATTTGGAATAATCAGTCACCGTAAATCCTAAACTTTGAATATTCTGAATATAAGTGGGTTCAATCGGAGCATCTTGATCATTTAATGAAACCCCCAATGAAGTACGTCTGTCAAGGGATTTCTGAGTTAGTTCAGACAACGGATTTGCATAAAAAGCAGCCTTGTTCGGTTTGTCATTAAAATAAACAAAAACAAGTGAAGTTTGCCCGAGAACAGAAGAATAACCTGCTAAGACACAAAAGAGTAAAAGTTTTTTCATGTATTTATTTTGTATAAAGATAAAACAAAATCAATAAAATTTTTGAAAGGATTTTAAATTCCTTATTTTTACAGAAATATTTGTTTATGAAAAAAATTCAGATGGTTGACTTACAAAGTCAGTATTACAAGATAAAGAATGATGTAGATAATGCAGTTTTAAATGTAATGGATTCGGCAGCTTTTATCAACGGACCTGAAGTAAAGTCTTTCCAGAATGAATTGGAAACTTATCTGGATGTAAAACACGTTATTCCTTGTGCTAACGGGACAGATGCGTTGCAGATTGCTTTAATGGGATTGGATTTACAGGAAGGAGATGAGATAATTACGGCAGATTTTACGTTTGCGGCAACTGTGGAAGTAATTCATTTATTGAAACTTAAATCAGTTTTGGTGGATGTTGATTATGATACTTTTACCATTTCAACAGAGGCGATTAAAAAATCAATTACTCCAAAAACAAAAGCGATTATTCCAGTACATATTTTCGGACAGTGTGCCAATATGGAAGAAATCTTAAAGATTGCTGAAGAACATAATTTATACGTCATCGAAGATAATGCTCAGGCAATCGGTTCTGAATTTACTTTTTCTGATGGGATGGTTAGACAGGCAGGAACCATGTCTACGGTAGGAACTACTTCTTTTTTTCCATCTAAAAACTTAGGTTGCTACGGTGACGGTGGAGCGATTTTCACGAATAATGATGAGTTGGCTCACCGTTTAAGAGGAATTGTAAACCACGGAATGTATGAAAGATATTATCATGATGAGGTTGGAGTAAACTCAAGATTAGACAGTATTCAGGCTGCAATTTTAAGAAAAAAACTTCCGAATCTTGATTCTTATAACGATGCGAGAAGAAGAGCCGCAGATTATTACGATGAAGCTTTTGCTGAGAACGAAAATATTCTAACGCCGAAAAGAGCGGAATATTCAAGTCACGTTTTTCACCAATATACACTAAGAATTCTTAACGGCAAACGTAACGAATTACAGAAATTTTTAACGGAAAAAGAAATTCCGGCAATGATTTATTACCCTGTAGCATTGAGAAAGCAAAAAGCATATTATCAGGAAAGTAACGATGCAGATTTTGTAAATACAGATAAGTTGTTGGATCAGGTAATTTCTCTTCCGATGCACACGGAATTGGATGATGAGCAGTTGAAGTATATTACGGATGCTGTGTTGGAATTTATGAGCTAAAGATATGCTTCACGATGAAAGAATATTAAAGAATAAGTTTACTTATTTTTTTACAATAATATTTATTCTATGTTGGATGATATTTTATATATGCCATGTATTTAATATTTTATTAAGAGGTTATCGAATCGAAGAGGCTTATGCTGCATTTGAAATACCTATTTATATATTGTATTTTACAATATTGCCATTATTAATTACTGCTTTTGTATGTATTTTTAAAGAATCTAGAAATATGTTTAAGTACTTAAATGTTTCTTTGTTTTTGGTATGGTAAATATGGAAAAAATCCAGATTTAGGATTATACATCAGGTCTTTTCTATTTGTAAGCATATTATTTGTTGTTGGACCAGCAATATTTATAAATTATTGTAAACATCATCCAACAAAAAACGAAATAGATTCAATAGGAACACATAATGATTAAAAAATATAATTAAAAAAATGGCAATACTCGTAACGGGAGGCTTAGGATATATTGGTTCTCACACAGTTGTTGAGCTGATTAATAACGGCTTTGAAGTGATAATCGTTGATGATTTATCAAATTCAGAGAAATTTATTTTATATAATATTGAGGAAATTACAGGAAAAAGGCCCATTTTTTATCCTTTTGATCTTCGGAGAAAAGAATTATTGACGCAGGTTTTCGATGCGCACCAGATTGAGGGATGTATCAATTTTGCAGCTTCAAAGGCCGTGGGCGAAAGTCAGCTGAAACCGGTTGATTATTATGAAAATAACTTGTTTTCGTTAATCAATATTTTGCAGGAATTCAAAGAAAGGGGAATTTCTAATTTTATTTTCAGTTCTTCTTGCACGGTTTACGGTCAGGCTGAAACGATGCCGATTGATGAAAATACACCATTAAAAATGCCTGAAAGCGTTTATGGAAAGACAAAACAAATGGGCGAAGAAATCTTAATTGATTTTGCAAAAGCATATCACCGAAAAATTTCGTTGTTACGATATTTTAATCCAATTGGAGCACATTCTTCAGCATTAATTGGCGAATTACCAATCGGAGTTCCCAATAATCTGGTTCCTTATGTAATGCAGACTGCTGCAGGCATACGTGAAAAATTGAGTATTTGGGGTGATGATTATCCTACGGAAGACGGAACGGCGGTTCGTGATTATATTTATGTTGTAGATCTTGCTAAAGCTCACGTTAAGGCATTACAGAAACTCATAAATGATAATTCTGATGAGGCTTTAATTGATATTTTCAACCTTGGAACAGGGAATGGTTCATCTGTTTTGGAAGTGGTAAAAGCTTTTGAAATTGCCAATAAGGTGGAAGTTCCTTATCAAATTTGTGAAAGAAGGGAAGGTGATATTACTGTTGCGTATGCGAACGTAGATAAAGCTGAAAAAGAACTCAACTGGAAGTCTGAAACTTCATTGGAAGAAGCTTTGCGAACAGTTTGGCAATGGCAGAAATATTTAGAATCAAAAAACTCTTAAAAAATAAATATGGCTTGGAATCCTGAAGTTTATGACGAGTTTAAAAACGAACGTTCAGCGCCTTTTGTTGATCTGCTGAATTTGGTTGAATCGAAAGATAATCTTTCTGTAATCGATTTAGGTTGCGGAACAGGTGAATTGACATCAAAATTGCTTGATTATTTACAGGATTCTAAAGTTACCGGAATTGATTCTTCTGCAGAAATGCTTGAGAAGGCTAATCATTTTGAAACCAGCCGACTGAAATTTATTCAGCGAAGCATTGAAGATCAATTGAATATAAATGATACTTTTGATCTTATTATTTCCAATGCGGCAATTCAATGGTGTAATAATCATAAAGAATTGTTTCCGGGAATCATCAGTAAAATTAATAAAGGCGGACAATTGGCAGTTCAGATTCCGTCTAATCATGAATTTATCGTTCATCAGTTACTGAGAAAAGTGGCTGAAACCGAGCCTTACAAATCAGCTTACAATTCCTGGACAAGAGAATATACGGTATTAAAAATTGAAGATTATGCTCAAATATTATTTGATAATAAAGGAAGCGAAATCACGGTTTTTGAAAAAGTATATCCTCACGTAATGCAGGATGCAGAAGCTATTTTTACATGGGCTTCAGGAACCGCAATGATTCCTTACATAGAAAAGCTTACAGATGAAGATCTGAAAGAAAAATTTAAAGAAGACTACAAAAAAGAATTGAAAAATACTTTCCCCGAATCTCCTGTATTTTACCCTTTTAAAAGAACATTTATTTCGGCGAAATTTTAAACTAAAAAAGAATTTATTTATGAAAACACAAAGAATAGGTATTACGTTTTCCTCATTCGATTTGCTTCATGCGGGACACATTAAGATGCTTGAAGAGGCTAAAACAGTTTGCGATTATCTTATCGTAGGTTTGCAGATCGATCCGTCTCATGACCGTCCGACTAAAAATAAACCGACTCAGACTATCGTAGAAAGATATATTCAGCTAAAAGCGGTAAACGCAGTAGACGAGATTATTCCTTACTATACGGAAGAAGATCTTCAGGATATTTTAAAGTCTTTCGTAATTGATGTAAGAATCATCGGTGATGACTATCTTGACAGAGATTTCACAGGAAAAAAATACTGTGAGGAAAAAGGAATCGAAATTTTTTATAACAAAAGAGACCACAGATTTTCCTCCAGCGATTTGAGAAAAAGAATCTATGAAGCGGAAATGGCAAAACTAGAAAAAGCCGAAACAGTAAAATAAAAAAATCCCGAAAGTAATTTCGGGATTTTTGTTTGTATGTTATAAAATTACATCGGACCTTGTTGGTCGTCGCCTGTAGCATTAGAATTAACATCTTTCTTTCTCTTCGGCTGCTCTATTTTTTCACCCTGTTTGAATCTGTAAGTGAAGGATAAAGCAAACTGTCTAGGCTGCCATTGCATATAAGATTCTCTATCGAAATCAGCTGTTTTTGTAACGCTTCTCATTGCTCTGGTATTGAAAATATCCTGAATGTTGAAACTTACTGTTCCGTTACCATTCAGCACTGTTTTTGAAGCCCCAAAGTTGATAGAATACAAATCCTTTCTATCTTGATTTTGAGATTTCTGCGCTCCTCTGTAATTTCCCTGAAATTGGAAACTAAACGTTTTATCAACTTTAAAAGTTGTCGTTAATCTTGCTCTTGTAGAGAAACCAGAACCTTCAAAAGATAACGGTTTGTCAACTACATTAGGATCAGAAAAAATTCCTGTCGTTTTATATCCGAATAAATCAACATTTCCTAATAATTTTAACCATTTTGTAGCATCCCAATTAAAGTTTAAGTCTAAACCATACCGATCATCTGTTCCTAAATTGATTGGCTTTGTATGAAAAGCTCCATCATCAGCGGCAAAAACCAACATTTTTACATCATCTGTAGAATGTCTGAAATATAGAGTAGGATTAATCGTAAATTTATTTTTCGAAATACTATAGCCGAATTCATAAGAATCTACATAGGAAGGATTCAGATCAATATTTCCATCAAAAATGTTTTGGTTATCATTATAACTTGGATTTGGAATTAAAAAGAAAGATCTAGGACGATCAATTCTTCTTGAATAATTAACCAAGAACTGATTGTCTTTGGCAATTTCGTAACTTAAGAAAACACTTGGAAATAAGTTATTATAATTCTTAGATTTATCAATAATTGGCGATAGCGGATTTAAGTTTTGGTATTTTATTTCTACCTGAGAATTTTCGTTCCTCAAACCTAATTGATAACCCAATTTACCGATTTTACTTTTAAACTGAACATAACCTGCATTAAATGTCTCTTTATAAAGAGCATCATACGTAAAGTCAGGCAAGAAGAAAAAAGCATTGACAATAGGAGTTTTCTGTGAAACATCATTACTATAGGTATTCTGATTGATGTCTAATCTATAACCAGCTTCCAACTTAGAATTTTCACCGATAGGAAGTTCGTAATCAGCCTTTCCGATTAAAGTTTTATTAACCGTATTTTGATCAATAATATTTTGTAGCGTGAAAATGTTGTTATCTGTCTGTAAAACATCTGTATCGTTATACGATCTGCTTCTTTGCAAACTTAATGATAATGATAAATTCTGTCCTTTATCATCAAATTTATGATCTAAACCAAAATCTCCCTGAAAGGCAAGATTGTTATTAGAACCGGTACTTTTTCTTAGTGTAAAAGGGGTACTTCCGTTTAATAAAAGATAATTATAATCAACGGTTCCATCATTTTGGCTATCAAAAGTTCTTACTGTTCCGGATGCATTGATTGATGTTTTATCAGAAAAATCATATACGAAACCTGTCGAAGCATTATAGTTATCGTTTTTACTTTTCGTAATAGATTCTTGGTCTGCTTTTAATCGGTCTGTAAGATTTACGGCATTAAAGTAAGTAGCATTATTTCTCTGGGTATTTTTAGATTCTCTATAGCCACCGCCACCGTTTAAAAACCATGTAAGATTTCCTTTTCTCCAGTTAAGATTAGCATTTAAGTTCGTTTGAGGTAAATATCCTAATGTACCTGTTACACTTCCATTAAATCCTGTCTTTTTGCTTTTCTTTAAAATAATATTTAAAATACCTGCAGTTCCGCTTGCTTCGAATTTCGAAGAAGGGTTGGTAATTACTTCAATTTTTTCGATCTGATCGGCAGGAATACTTTGCAAAGCATTAGCACCATCATCAATTCCAAGAAGAGCAGAAGGTTTTCCGTTAATCAAGAATCTCACATTGGAACTTCCTCTCATAGAAACAGTCCCGTCAGTATCCACAGAAACAGAAGGTACGTTAGAAAGTACATCCTGAAGATTTCCTCCTCTGCTTACAATATCCTGAGAAGGGTCGTATGTTCTTTTATCTAATTCTACTTTATAAGGTTTGGTAGCTTGTGCAGTAATGACAACTCCCTGAATGTCTCCTGTTTTGATATTGGTAGCGCTTACTTCAGGCTCGATGGATAGGGCTCCGATGTTTCCTGCTGCAGTAATTTGCTTATTAATAACACTTTTCTTGTAATCAATTGCTTCTATGATGATATCATAGTTTCCTGGAGTAAGTTCAAGCTTGTATTGTCCTTTTTCGTCGGTTAGCGTTGCATCGCTGAGCAGTTTATTCGCTTTATTACTGAAGGTAACAGAAGCATAAGGAACCGGTTGATTACTTTTATTTACAATAGTTCCTGTTGTTCCCACTTTATCCTGGGCAAAAGCAAAAGCTGCTGCCGAAAGTACAAAAGTAAGCCCCAAGGTTTTTTTTGTAAAAATGTTAATGATTTCCGTCTGATTCATAAGGTATTTTTTTGTGTAAAATCGTGAAAGATTTTGCTTAATATTACGAATGTGTTAATTGATTATGCTCGTATTATTAAGATTAAGTTTATTATTTATAAGGTATATGTCGCTCTGTGAAGCTAAATGTTAATTATTATATTGTTAAAATAAAGTTAAATTTACTTTCTATTTTATATTTTTAGAATTAAGCCAGTCCTGATAGGCTTTTGCATTGATTGCATGTTGCTCTGCACTCGCTGTGAATTTATGATATCCGAATCTTGCAGGATCGGCACACATAAAAATATAGTCATTTTTTTCAGCATTCAAAACAGCATCAACCGAGTTTTTATCTACGATACAAATCGGTCCCGGAGGAATCCCTTTATTTGCATAAGTATTGTATGGAGACATAGTTTTCAGGTGTTTGTAAAAAACCCTTTTGATTTGTTCCTTAAAGTTGGTTTGTTTATTAATAGCATAAATCACCGTCGGGTCAGATTGTAATTTCATATTTTTTCTGTAACGGTTAAGATATAATCCTGCAATGGTTCTCATTTCATCTTTTTTGCCCCCCGATTCTTTATACACAATAGATGCCAAAGCATAAATCTGATCTCGCGTTAAACCCGATTGTTGTTCCTGTGCTTTTCTTTCGCTGTTCCAGAATTCATTATACTGATCGTCGAATTTTTTGAAAAATTCTTTCGGAGTTACGGTCCAGAAAAAATTATAGGTATCAATAAAAAAATATTTCTTTAAATCCTCAGCGTTGCTGTAACCTTTTTCTTCAGCAATTGCGTTAAGATCTTGTACAAATTGTAAAGAATCGAGTTCTGTTTTTTTTGTGACTTTGCCCACCATTTGATACATATCTCCAAAATCACCGATTCTGAAACTGTTCTCGCTTTGATTTCCTGCTTTAATCATATTCACCAAATTGGAGTTTCCCAATCCTTTCTGAAAATGATAACGACCTGCTTTGAAAGATTTTTCTAAATCTTTTTCTTTAGCAACAGCTTCGAAAGATTCTTTATCGTCAACATATTTTGCCGCAGAATCAAGGATTTGTTTAAAATTCGCATTGTGAGGAATCAAAACATATCCGTCTTTTTCAATATTGTTTCCGTAATATTTATTATAAAATTTAAATCCAAAAAATCCGCCTACTACAAATACAAGCAGGATGATTATGAGAATAGCTTTTTTCATTGAATGTCGATTAAAAGTTTTTGTTTTTAAATAAGATCAATTTTCCCTTTAAAAACCTGTTTTGCGGGACCTTCCAACCAAATGTTCTGGAAAGAATTTCCGCTTTTTTCAGCATATACTTTAAGATTTCCGCCTAAAGTCTTAACTTTTACGGAGATTAGATTGTTATTTTCAAGAAAAGTTAAAGCTGAAGCTGTAACTCCTGTTCCGCAACTGTAAGTTTCATCTTCAACGCCTCGTTCATAGGTTCTTACGAAAATTTCATCGTTCGTAATTTTCTCAACAAAGTTGACGTTGATGCCTTTTTCTTTATAATTTTCAGAATTTCTGATGCCGTTTCCTTCTGCAAAAACATTGTAATTTACCAAATCATCCACATATTTTACATAATGTGGTGAACCGGTATTCATTACTGTATCTTCACCGTCGTTAGAAATGGTATTTACATCAGACATTTTCAATTTTACGATGCCGTTGTGAATTTCGGCAACGTGTTCTCCATCAATTGCAGTGAATTTACAGTTGCCTTCAAAAATATCAAGGAAAAAAGCGAAAGCAACCGAGCAGCGGGCACCGTTTCCACAGAAACTCTTAGAGCCGTCGGAATTATAATAATCAACTTCAAAATCATAACCATCTGCCGAATTAATTTTAATTAATCCGTCTGCACCAATACCGAAACGTCGGTCACACAATTTTTGAATATTTTCGATTGAAAGATCATCCCATTCCCCGGAACGATTGTCCAGCATGACAAAGTCATTTCCTGTACCCTGATATTTATAAAATTCCATATTGTTTTTGTGTAAAAATGAACGTGCAAAATTACTACAATTAAAACAAAAAACGAACAGTGTTAGCTGCCCGTTCTCTTATTTATAATCGTTTTATCTAAATCCACCTCCGCTTCTAGTTGGGGTACTTTGCTGAGGAGTGGAATTTTGCGGTGTGCTTGTTCCTGAATTATTTCTGAAACCGCCACTGTTGGAATTATTGTTTGTATTGGTATTGCTGTTTGTTGAATTATTTCTGAAACCTCTGTTAGAGTTGGTATTAGAATTAGTAGAATTATTATTTCTAAAACCTCCGCTATTGCTGTTTTGATTTCTTACAGGCGCTGCACCCTGATTATTCTGATTCCTAAAACTTCCACTATTCGAATTACTATTGTTTCTGTAATTACCATTTGTTCCGTCGTTCACACCACCTCTAAAACCGTTATTGGGTCTTGCAGAAACTGTTCCGTTAGAATTTGTTCCGCTGTTCGATCTTCTATCAATGTAAACTTTTCTTCTCGAATTATTATAGTTTTGATAATAATAAGGCATACCACTATCATAGTAATAATTGTAATTATTTCTGTAATAATATCCGTCGTTACCCCAATATCCGCCATCCCCGTAATATCCCTGTGGGGCATAATAATTTCCGTTATCATAATATGGATCTCCGTATCCGCTTGCATATCCGTCTGAATAGGCTACACAAGAGGTTAAACTAGCTATTGTGAAAATGCTGAATGCTATTTTTAATAAATTTTTCATGACTTTATTGTACTTTTTTTGTTAAAACTTTTTTTCCAATTGACGTATCCAATGATCGCCATTATAGTAAATACCAAATATTGAACCGAAGTGATTCCGAGCTCTTTATAAATCATCATCGGCATGCAGATAAAGTCTCCTACTATCCAGAAAATCCAGTTTTCTATGCGTCTTTTCGCCATAAACCACATTCCGACTAAGAATATGGAGGTAGTAATCACGTCGAGCCAATTTCCCCAATCCAGATGATACAATCCGAGCGTTGTGCCTTCCATCGAAAAATGATTATCAATATAAGGTTTGTAATAATAGATTACGGTTACTAAGATTAAACTAAAAGCAAAAAGTAAAATTCCATAGAGCCATTCTTTTTTTGAAGCCCAGGTTACTTCGACATGAATGTTGTCTTTAGAGTTTTTGCCCCACAAGATCCATCCGTAAATGCTCATCACCGTGTAATAAACATTAATAAGACAATCTCCCAACAATCCGAAGTTGAAAAGAATATAAACATAAAGTAAAGTAGAAATAATTCCCGTAGGATATACCCATATATTTTTTTTAATAGAAAAATAAACACTCAGAATTCCGAAAACTGAAGCGGTGGCTTCCATGAGAATCTGTGTCATAGTGTAGCTTTCGTAGGGTTTTACGAAAAGATCGTATACATTCATGACGTCAAAAATAAACAAAAAATAAGAGTTCTGAAAATGGTTTAACCAATATGAAAATCAGATTTTTAAGTTTTAATATTTAAAATTAATGTTTAAAGTTTATCAATAAACGTTAATGTTTCTAAATTTTTTATATTTTCGTAAATCTTTAATAAATAATAAAATATGTCTAAAATCTGGACCAAAAAACCGATGAGTGCTTTCGAAAATGATATGAAAAGCAGTCAGCTCAAAAGAGTACTCGGTAAATGGAGTCTTACAGCTATCGGAATCGGAGCTATTATCGGTGGTGGAATTTTTGTACTTACAGGTACAGGAGCATACTATCATGCAGGACCCGCATTAGCACTTTCTTTCGTTATTGCCGGAATTGCGTGTGTATTTGCAGCATTATGTTACTCAGAATTTGCATCTATTTTGCCTGTAGAAGGTTCGGCTTATGCTTATGCATACGGAACTGTAGGTGAAATCTTTGCATGGATCATCGGTTGGGGTCTTATCCTCGAATATGCGATGGGTTCTATGACGGTGGCGGTTTCCTGGTCAGGTTATTTTAATAAATTGCTGAAAATGTTCGGTCTTCATCTTCCTACATGGTTAACGACTGATCCCGGAACAGGAAGAGGTGCGTTTATAGAAGCTACAAAAGCGATAAAAGAAAGTAATTTAAGCACTGAAAAGTTTAATCAGCTTCAAGAGATTATTACTAGCTATAATTCAGCACCTGAATTATTTGGTTATAAATTGATGCTAAATCTTCCTGCTTTTCTAATTGTATTATTTGTAATTTCTATTTTGATCAAAGGAACAAAAGAAGCAGCAAAAGCGAATAACATGATTGTAATTATGAAGGTTTCTGCAGTTTTATTTGTTATTATTGCTGGTGTTTTCTTTATTAATACAGATAACTGGAGTCCTTTTATTCCTGCTGTAACAAAGGTTATGGAAGGTGATAATATTAAAGAAGCATACGGAATTCAAGGAATTATTTCAGGTGCTGCAGCAATTTTCTTTGCTTATGTAGGTTTCGATGCGGTTTCTACACAGGCAGGGGAAGCTATCAATCCTAAGAAAGATGTTCCTTTTGCGATTATCGTTTCACTTTTGGTATGTACAGTTCTTTATATCTTAGTTTCTCTGGTACTTACAGGGATGATGCATTATACAGACTTTAATCCTCAGGGGAAATTTCCTGATGCCATTAAAGCTCCTGTAGCCTATGCATTTGAAATTGCAGGGCAAGGTTGGGCTGGTTACATCATTACGATTGCAGCGACAGTAGGTTTGATTTCTGTATTAATGGTTATGATAATGGGACAGTCAAGAATTTTCTTAGGAATGTCTAAAGACGGTTTAATTCCTAAAATGTTCAGCGATGTTCATCCGGTAAGAAAAACTCCGGCAAAAAGCTTAATGCTTTTAGGGATTATTATTGCAACGGTTGCATCATTAACGCCGATTAGTAAATTAGCGGATATGACAAGTTTCGGAACTTTGTTTGCTTTTACAATGGTGTGTGTAGCAGTATGGATCCTAAGAAAAAAAGAACCAAATATGCCGAGAACATTTAAAGTTCCTGCTTTACCTGTTATTGCAACGTTAGGAATCTGTATCAATCTTTATCTGATCTGGAACTTAAGCCATGAAGCAAAATACCTTTCATTAGCGTGGCTTGCTTTAGGAGTAGTTATTTATTTCGGCTACAGTCTTAGAAACAGTAAACTTCATAAAGTCGGTTATGGCGAAACGTTCAAAGCAGAACAGGAGCCTTTAGAAAAACATGATTTAGATTAAAAAATATCAACTTAAAATCCACAGAATTCTGTGGATTTTTTATTTTTGTGAGTATGAAAAAGATTTTACCCTTTTTATTGATATTCTTAGGAATTTCTACATTTTCTCAACAGATCGAAAGTTTCGAAACGATTTTAAATGATAAAATAAGCATCCGAGCTTTAGAAATCTATGACAACAAAGTCTGGTACAGCGGAACCGATTCTAAATTTGGTTTTGTTGATTTAAAAGATTCTAAAAATCAAAAACAGATTAAATTATCTGATGAAAAACTACAGTTTAGGACACTGGCACAGGATCAGGATTCTTTTTACACGGTAAATATTGAAAGTCCAGCTTATTTTTTTACAATTGATAAAAAAACTTTAAAATATCAAAATAAGTTTTCGGATGTGAGTAAAGCAGCGTTTTATGATGCATTTCATTTTGTAAATAATAAATTGGCTTTTGCATTTAGTGATACTGATGATAATAGATTGAAATTAATAATGTACAAAAATGGAGAATGGAGCTTTTTTTCAAATAATGTAAAATTGAATCAGGGCGAAGCCGCTTTTGCTGCAAGTAATACAAATATTGCTTCAACAAAAAAAAATGTTTGGATTGCAACAGGAGGAAAAGCTTCAAGAATTTTAAGGTTGAATTTAAGCAGTGGAAAAATTGAAGTTTTCAACACTCCGATTATTCAGGGAGAATCTTCTCAGGGAATGTATTCTATAGATTTTCTGGATGATAAATTCGGAATTGCAGTCGGTGGAGATTACACAAAACAAGAGGCAAACATCAATAATATTGCAACGACCAACGACGGTGGTGAAACATGGCAGATTCAGGCTTCCGGAAAAAATGCAGGATATACGACTTGTGTTAAAATTAAACCAAATTCTAAAGGAAAAGAAATAATTTCTGTTGGCGATCAACACATCAGTTATTCCTCAGACTTTGGAAAAACGTGGAAAAAAATTTCTGATGAAAAAGGATTTTTTGTCTGCGAATGGGTTGATGGAAATACAATTGTCTTTGCAGGAAAGGATAAAATCTCCGTGATGAAGCTGAAATCTGCTAATTAAATTAAATAAAAGTATTTAGACTCATTATAAATTTCGAAAAAAGAGACTAATATATTTCATAGTTCAAAATTCATCAGATATATTTAATTTTGCATAATGAATTTCCATTTGGAAGTTCATGTTAAAATTTTACATTTACAATGAATTCTTTAATAGATAAATATAATATTCCGGGACCAAGATATACATCTTATCCTACAGTTCCTTATTGGGACGAAAATTCTTTCTCTCCGGAACAGTGGAAACAAAGTGTAATCAGAACTTTTAAGGAAACGAATGCAGAAGAAGGAATTTCTATTTATATTCACCTGCCTTTCTGCGAGGCTTTATGTACGTTTTGTGCGTGCCATAAGCGTATTACAAAACAGCACAGCGTTGAAATTCCATATCTTGAAAGTGTATTGAAAGAATGGTACCTATACCTGAAGCTTTTCAATGAAAAACCAAAACTGAAGGAACTTCATTTAGGTGGAGGAACTCCGACTTTTTTCTCTCCTAAGAATTTAAAAACTTTATTGGAAGGAATTTTCGAAACGGTTGATATTGCAGAACATCAGGAATTTTCTTTCGAAGGTCATCCAAATAATACAACGAGAGAACATCTTACCACTTTGTATGATCTTGGCTTCAGAAGAGTGAGTTTTGGAGTACAGGATTATGATCCGAAAGTTCAGAAAGCCATCAACAGAATTCAGCCTTTTGAGAAGGTGAAGGAAGTGACGGAATGGGCTAAGGAAATTGGTTATAGAGGAATAAGTCATGATTTGGTTTTCGGACTTCCGCACCAGACCTGGGAAGCCATGGAAAATACCATCCGCAAAACAATGGAATTAAAGCCTGATCGTCTGGCATTTTATTCTTACGCACACGTTCCGTGGGTAAAAGGGGTTGGACAAAGAGGTTTTGATGAAAATGATTTACCGAGCGGTGAAGAAAAGCGCCGTTTATACGAGGATGGTAAAAAACTGCTGGAAGAATTAGGCTATATCGAAGTTGGAATGGATCATTTTTCTTTGGAACATGATGACTTGTACCAATCTTTAATTCAAAAAAAGCTTCACAGAAATTTCATGGGTTACACTTCAAGCAAAACCCAGCTGATGGTTGGTTTGGGGATGTCTGCCATTTCAGATTCCTGGTATGCTTTTGCACAAAATGTAAAAACGGTGGAGGAGTATCAAAAAGCAGTTGAAGAAGGTGAAATTCCTGTTGTAAAAGGGCATATTCTGAATGAAGAAGATCTTACGGTAAGAAGACATATTTTGAATTTAATGTGTCAGCTTGAAACAACTTTCGATGTTAATAATTCTTTCCCTGAATTAGAAAATGCCTTTGAAATGTTAAAGGAAATGGAAAAAGATGAATTGGTTGAAATTAATGATCATCATATTCAGATAACAGAAAAAGGGAGAGCATTTACAAGAAATGTAGCAATGGTTTTTGATCTTAGAATGATGAGGAACAAACCGGAAACGAGAATTTTCTCAATGACAATCTAAATAGATGAACAGGAAAGTTCTCTTGTTTGTACTTTTTGTGTATTCACTGATTTTTAGTGTTTTAAAAACGTTGAGGTCACCAAACGACTGGTCTGAAGCTCACTGGATGATGGATTACAGGTTTGGTTTTACTAAAAGAGGGCTGGCAGGAGAAATTTTCGGATTACTTTTTGAGAAAACTGAATTTTCTATTTTAATTCTTTCTGCAGGAATATTGTTTCTGTTGTATGTTTTGATTTTCAATATTGCGTTAAAGGAAATTTATCAACAGGAAAATAGTTTTTACAGAATATTGTTTTTTCTGATGTTTTTTCTTTCACAGTACATTATTTTTTCTGCACATCTGATTGGATATTTGGATCATGTGGTTTTTTTGCTAACGATTTTAGTTATTTTTCTGATCAAACGAAAGAAGTTATTTCTTGCACCAATCGTCGCAATGTTCAGTATTTTTATTCATGAAATTTCATTTTTTTTGATGCTGCCAATCAGTTGCTTTGCTTTAATAGTCAATGAAATTTCTGTTGAAAGATTTTCTTTGAAAAATATATTTTCTAGTATTATTTTAAAAAAGCTCATCCTTTTTTTAGCACTGCCCGTTGCAACGACAATTTTAATTTCTACTTTTCAGGAAACTAATAATGAAATCCATTTTTCTGTGATTGTTAAGTATTTAAAAGAAGTTCCTTTTATCTCAGAAAAAACTGCTGATTCAGTTTCCTCAGCATATACCAAAAGTTTCAGCTATTACTTCAAAGAGGAAAGTAGTAGTTTTATACAAAGGATATTTCTCTCAAAAGGAACGATTTTTTATGGTATTCCAATTTTATTTTCAATATGGATGATTTTTAGAGAATTTAAGCTGAAATATAATTTACAACTATTTGGTATTGTAGTGGCTATTTCAATTCTTCCTTTATTGCTTCATGCGGTAGCATATGATACCTATAGAATCTGGACATTTCCTTTTATGATTTTATTTTTGGCTTTTTGGATCTTAAGTTCAAAGTTTACAATGAAAAAAGAAAAAACAGGAAAATTATCAAATTTAGAAATCGCATTTTTTATTATTTCTTTTCTACTTGTAACGCTTGTTCCCAATTATTTGTTCGATAATGAAGTGGAAAGATTCTCTTTACCCATCAGATTACTATTGATTTTGCCGATATTTTTTATTTTATATCTATTAAAAAAGCCCCAACCAAATGTTTGAGGCTTTCAAAAATGTCTGAAAATATTTTTATTTGATAATTAATTTCTGACTGTAAGATCGTAAATCCCCGGATTTTAAATTGAGATAATAAACGCCCGCAGGAATTCCTGTGATATCAATACTTCCATCATTTTCGACTTTAGCAGATTTTAATATAATTTTTCCTTCCGTACTGATGATATCAGCGGAAATATTTTGGTCTGTTAATCCTTCAACGAAAACTTTTTCAGAAGCAGGATTAGGATAAATTCTGATCTGTGATAAATTATCTGTTTCTAAAGATGATAAAGTCCCGCTTGTGGTTATTCTGAATATTTTTCCGTTATTCACTGCTGCTACAAATAATTCATTTTGATTGTTAACTCCGAAGGTTGAGAAATTATTTCCTGTAAAAGCTGGCGTCCACGTAATTGAATTGTCTGTATTTAATATTCCAATTTGTGTAGAACAATAATCTGCGAAAATATATTTTCCTTGTAATGCGGGATAGAGCGAGCCTCTGTACACATAACCTCCCGTAATAGAACATTTACCTCCCGAATGATCATAGACCGAAACCGGAAAAGTCATCGTTGACTGAGCCGCACAACCTGTTGTATTGTAACTGTTATTTCCTTCATAGCAACGCCATCCGTAATTGATTCCTGCCTGAGTTATCGGCATTCTGTTGATTTCTTCAATCTGCCCCTGTCCGACGTCGGCAATCATCACATTTCCTGAAACGGTATCGAAATTAAATTTCCAGGCATTTCTCAATCCGTAAGCCCATACTTCATCAGCACCATCTACACCCACAAAAGGGTTACCCGAAGGAATATTATAAGCTCCTGTAGCATTTACATCAATTCTTAACATTTTTCCTAACAAAGAATTTTTATTCTGTGCATTATTGTTGGGATCTCCGCCACTTCCTCCATCACCGGTTACCACCCACAGATTTCCGTCTGGAGCAAAATGAATACTTCCTCCATTGTGATTATCGAAAGGTTTTGGAATGTTTAATATAATCTTTTCGGTGGCAGGATCAGCAACATTTGCATCGGCAGTTACCGTGTATCTCGCTACCGTAATATTTCCTGCTGTATTATTATAATACACAAAAAAATACCCATTAGTCGAGTATTGCGGGTGAAATGCCATTCCTAAAAGTCCTCTTTCTCCCCCATAAGTGATTTTCGAACTGATATTTAGAAAATCAGTCGAATTCACAGTTCCGTTAGGTTGTACAATTTTAATAATTCCGTTCTGCTGCACAACAAAAAGCCTGTTGTCGTTTACATTCACAATCTCTACCGGAGCGGTAAACCCGGTAGCAAATTCCTGCAGAGCGATTGTCTGCGAATTAAGGATTAGAGAAGAAAAAATCCCTCCCATAAAAAGTAGTTTTTTCATAATATTTTGATATTTAGTGTATTAAATCTGAATGAAAATTTCATACCAATCAAAATTTGAAAAATTCACTACAATACTCTCAAAAAATTATTAAATCTGAAATCCAAATAACAATACCGATATATCTGAAAATAAACGATTTCTGTTGTTAATAATTCATAAAATTCAATAAAATGATTATATTTGCCGACTTAATTTAACGTAGTTATAACAAAATGCAAGGAAAAGGACTTATTACAATTGTTGCTATTGTCCTGGGGTTGATCTGCTTAAACGAGCTTTTACCAACCTGGTACGCCAGCAAAATTGAATCGCAGATTGAGGCTGCGAACGGAAACGAGAAAGAGATCAAACGACTGAAGGAAGATACTCTGAATCTTGGTTTTACAAAGCTTTATTATTCAAGAGCTAAAGACAAAGAAATGAAGCTTGGTCTTGACTTAAAAGGGGGGATTAACGTTCTTTTGGAGATTAATCAGAGAGATCTTGTGAATGATCTTACAAATTATTCTACCAACCCGATCCTTATCGAGGCTTTAAACAAAACCGATGAAGTTCAGAAAAACTCTACCAAGGCTTACATCGATAATTTCTTTGATCAGTTTGATGCCATCAACAAAGCAAAAGGTACAAATCTAAAATTGGCAGATCCGGAACTTTTCGGAAACACTGGTCTTTCTGAGGTAAAGTACAATACGCCTGATGATCAGGTAAAAAGCATTGTTAAAAGAAAAATTGATGCTTCTGTAGGTACTGCTTTTGAAGTTATCAGAACAAGAATTGATAAGTTGGGAGCAATCCAGCCGAATGTTCAGAGAGTACCTGGTACCGCTAGAATTTCTGTGGAAATGCCTGGTATGAAGGACATCGATAAGGTGAAGAAAATGCTTCAGACTTCTGCAAAACTTCAGTTCTGGGAAGTACAGCAGATTCCTGAAATTGCGCCTTATTTCCAATCATTAAGTGCAGCAGTTGCTACGAAAGGAGATTCTATCGGAGTTGCAAAAAATGTAAACTTCATGAATTTATTACAAGGTGGTAAATCAGCAAATCCAAGCTCAGTAGGAAGCGTTAAATTGTCTGATACAGCTGTTGTAAACAAAATTTTAAATAGTAAAATAGCTCAGACATTACGTCCGGCTAATATTAAATATACTCAGTTCATGTGGGGTTACAAACCGGACGATTCAGATCGTGAAAGTTTGGTTCTATATGCAATCAGAGGAAGTATCAACCAAAAAGCACCGGTTGATGGTTCTGTAGAAAAAGCAAGCATCAGCTATGACGAACTTGGAAGAATCGAAGTTAGCATGCAGATGGATTCTAAAGGAGCGAAAGACTGGAAAACTTTAACTGAGAAAAACATTCAGAAGCCTGTAGCAGTTACGCTTGATAACAGAGTATACAGTGCACCGAATGTACAGAGTGTAATTCCTAACGGAAGCACAAGAATTTCCGGTAACTATACGCAGGAAGAAGCGAAAGAACTTGTTGATGTATTAGGTGCTGGTAAATTGCCTGCAGGTGCAAAAGTTGTTCAGGCTACTCAGGTAGGTCCGTCATTAGGACAAGAGTCTATTGATGCGGGAGTTATGTCATTTGCTATTGCATTTTTAATTATTATCGTTTATATCATTTTCTATTATGGTGGTGCAGGGGTATACGCTGTAATTGCGATGATTGTCAACTTATTCTATATTTTCGGAATTATGGATTCCGGAGACTTTACATTAACGCTTCCGGGTATCGCAGGTATTGTACTTACAATGGCGATGGCAGTTGATACAAACGTAATTATTTACGAAAGAACGAAGGAAGAATTATTTGCAGGAAAAAGTATCTTAGAGGCTTATAAAGACGGTTTCAAACATGCATTAAGTGCAATTGTCGATGGTCACTTAACGACATTATTAACGGCAGGTGTACTTTTCTTATTCGGAACAGGTCCAATCAAAGGATTTGCTTTAACATTAGGAATTGGTATCTTAATGACATTCTTTACTTCCGTATTGCTTTCAAGAGTAATGATCTTCTCTAGATTGAACAAAGGAAAAGGCCTTTCTGTTTGGACGGCTCCAACGAAGAACCTTTTCAGAAATACTTGGATCGATTTTATCGGAAAAAGAAAATATGCTTACATCGTTTCAGCTGTTTTAACAGTGGTTTGTATTGCATCGATTGCGATTCACGGATTTAAATACGGAATCGATTTTACAGGGGGTAGAAACTACGTGGTAAGATTTGATAAAGATGTAAATGCTGAAGATGTTGAAAGTAAATTAGTAAAAATATTCCAGACGGAAGATGGTAAGAATTCTTCTGTAGAAGCTAAAACTTTTGGTAATTCTAAGCAATTGAAAATCTCTACAGATTACCTTATTGAAGATGAATCTCTGAAAGCTGACCAGACTGTAGAACAGAAATTGTATGAAGGTTTGAAATCAAGTTTACCTTCAAATATAACATTAAGTGATTTCAAATCTGCCGACAAAGAACATGCAGGAATTGTATCTTCTGAAAAAGTAGGACCTACAGTAGCAGATGACATCAAAACTCACGGTATTCTTGCAGTAGTAGCTGCTTTGGGAGGTATCTTTATCTATATCTTGGTAAGATTTAGAAAATGGCAATTCTCATTGGGTGCTGTTGCGGCATTATTCCACGATGCGGTTATTATTTTGGGAGCGTATTCATTGCTTCACAAATATATGCCGTTCAACATGGAAATTAACCAGGATTTTGTGGCTGCGATCTTGACGGTATTAGGATATTCAATTAACGATACCGTAATTATCTTCGACAGAATTAGAGAATATTTAAGAGAGAAAAAATCTTTAACATTGGCTGGATTGTTTGATGACTCTATTTCAAGTACATTGGGTAGAACATTCAATACTTCATTTACAACGATCCTTGTAATTTTGGCAATCTTTATCTTTGGTGGAGATAACCTGAGAGGATTTATGTTTGCCATGTTAATCGGTATTGCTTTCGGTACCTATTCATCCATCTTCGTTGCGTCGGCAATCGCTTACGACTTCCTTAAAACAGGAAAAGAAGATGAAGTACACGGAAAAACGACTTCTAATAAAGAAGTACTTGCTTCAAAATAATTTATACTACAATAAATAAGAAAAAGCCTTTCAGATTGAAAGGCTTTTTTTGTGGATGTAAGTTGTTTTTATTTCACTATTCACATTTTCATTTGTTCTTAATTTAGAATCATTATTTTCTGGATTTGATTATTTTTGCAAGGTTATGGAAAACTCGAAGAAAAAAGCGGCAATTGGTTTTATATTCATTACTCTTTTAATAGATGTAATCGGATTGGGAATTATTATACCGGTAATTCCAAAGCTTATCGAGGAACTCATTCACGGAAGCGTAAATGAAGCGGCAAAATACGGTGGATGGCTTGGTTTTGCGTATGCTTTTACTCAATTTCTTTTTTCTCCGGTTATCGGAAATTTAAGTGATAAATACGGAAGAAGACCGATTATTCTGATTTCCCTTTTTGGATTTGCTGTCGACTATATTTTTCTTGCCTTGGCTCCCACCATCGGATTGCTTTTTGTAGGAAGGATCATTGCCGGAATCACAGGAGCAAGTTTTACCACGGCAAGTGCTTATATCGCAGATATTTCTACGGATAAAGACCGTTCTAAGAATTTTGGATTGATCGGGGCAGCTTTTGGACTGGGATTTATCATAGGACCTCTTTTGGGCGGCGTTTTGGGACATTTCGGTGCAAGAGTTCCTTTTTATGCAGCGGCAGTTTTATGTCTGATAAATTTCCTTTACGGCTATTTTATTCTCCCTGAAAGTTTAGATAAAGACAAAAGAAGAGAATTCGACTGGAAGCGCGCAAATCCTATCGGTTCATTTAAATTTTTACTAAAGCATCCTGAACTTTCGGGATTGGTTTTAACGCTTTTCTTGGTATATATCGCAGGTCATGCCGTACAGACAAACTGGAGTTATTTTACCATGGCTGAGTTTAAATGGACAGAATTGACCGTCGGAATTTCATTAGGCGTTGTCGGTTTTTTGGTAGCAGTTGTTCAGGGATTTTTGATACGATGGACAGCTCCGAAATTAGGTGATTATAAAAGTATTTACATCGGTCTTGCTTTATATGCAATAGGAATGTTGCTGTTTTCGTTTGCCACAGAAGGCTGGATGATGTTTGTAATTCTTATTCCATATTGTTTAGGAGGAATTTGCGGTCCTTCGCTGCAATCCGTTATTTCTAAAGGTGTTCCGGCGAATGAGCAAGGTGAATTGCAAGGTGCTTTAACAAGTTTAATGAGTATAACTTCTACAATCGGTCCACCGTTGATGACGAATCTTTTTTATCACTTCAGTGAAAAAACATCATCATTCAGATTTCCGGGTGCGCCGTTCTTTTTGGCATTTATTTTAATGGCAATAAGTGTTTTTCTTACCTATTTTAATTTTAAGAAAAAAGAAATCCGGAAAGATGTTGTTGAATAAACATAATGTATCAATACATATAAACGTCATTATTAAAGGATTTTAAACGTATTAAACTGATAAAGAAAGGTGTAAAATTACCCTAAACTTAATATTTTATTAAAAATTAATATTTCACATTCAGATTCATATATCTTTTGTAATTTTACATCATGGAATTAAGCATTGGAGAAATGGCATTGATTGCAGTTGCGATCGTCGTATTATTCGGACCTGATAAACTTCCTCAGATTGCGCGTGACTTAGGGTCGGGTGTAAGAAAAATGCGTGGCGCAGTGGAAGACATCAAAACTGAAATCATGAAAGAAACAGACAATCCCGTTTCTGAGATTAAGCGCGAAATCGAAAAGGTAAAAGATGCTGCAAAAGATTTTAATCCGATGAAAGATATTGATAAAGATGTTATTTCTGAACCAAAAATATCAGACGAAGCTCCTAAACTAAAGCCTTCTGACGACGAATCTTACGAAGGTCCTGTAAGCAGATAATACATGGAGGAGATCGTTCAGGAAGATAAAAAGGTCTTTTTGTTTCTCAATAATTTGGGAAATTCTTCTTTCGACCAATTTTGGATGCTCATTTCCAGCACCTGGATCTGGGTTCCTTTATACATTATTTTATGTTATTTTTTGTATAAGAATTACAAGGTAAAATCATTAATTTTTATCCTGATATTCATAGCAATCGGGGTTACTGTTTCAGATCAGTTAGCCAGTATTTTTAAGTTTGGAGTGGCAAGATTAAGACCTTGTCATGACCCCACTTTAGAGCATCACATGAGAATCGTAAAGTGTGGCGGACAGTTCGGATTTTACTCTGCACATGCTTCCAACACATTCCTTTTGGCATCTTACCTTAGTATTTTGTTAAAAAATAAAATTAAATGGTTTCCTTATGCTATATTTGTGTGGGCTGTCGTTGTATCGTATAGCCGCATTTATTTAGGAGTGCATTTCCCGATAGATATTTTGGTAGGAGCGTTTGTTGGATCTTTATTGGGCGTAATTTTTGGCGCACTCGCAAAAAAAGTGATCAACAAGCAAAATAATTCTATATGAAAAAACATCTATTCATTCTGGCAGTAGCTTTTACAGCAGGTAATTTCTACGCACAGGATAAAAAAACGGCGGAGGACTGCTTCCAAAAAGCAGATTATAAATGTGCCGAAGAGGAATATTCTAAATTGGCTCAAAGTGAAAAAATTCAAAAATTACAGTCAGAATACTACAATAATTTGGGTACTGCTCAAAGAAGACTAGGCAAAACAACTTCTGCCTTTAAATCTTATGAATCTGCTTTAAAATCTAACCCTATGTCGGCTGCGGTGTATGCCAATTTAGGCTCTATTCACGGTCAGAAAGGAAATAAGCAGGCAGCAATTGATTATCTTAACAAAGGTCTTCAAATTGAGCCTGAAAATGCCGATATGTATCTTACCCGTGCTAAAGTGTATGAAAATTTAGGCAAGAAAGATTTAGCAGCAAAAGATTTAAATCATATTTTAACTTTTGCGCCAGACAATATCTATGCAAGAACAGGATTGGCAAATCTTAAAAAGAATAGCCGCGATCTGGAAGGTGCTTTAAAAGATTACAATACATTAATCTCAGAAAAACCTGAATCGCTTTTATACAGCGGGAGAGGGGATGTTTATTTTAAATTAAAGAAAAATAAAGAAGCTCTTGCCGATGTAAACAAAGCAATTGCAATTGACCCTAAGTTTGCTCAGGCTCACGTAAATAAAGCGTTGATTTTATTTGAAACAGCAAAACCAAAAGAGGCATGTGCGAGCTTAGATAAAGCGGTAAGTTTAGGATATGAAAAGCCTTTGTTGCTGGAGCAATATGCTAAATGTGAAATCAAAAAATAATTTTAATTTATACTAAAAATTAATTGAAAGCATCAATAGGGACGGGCTTTAGCCCGTTTTCGTTTTTTATAAATAAAAATAGGCTTTAGCCAAAACCTGATTTGTTTTAGCTATTTTTGCAGTCAGTAAAAAAATATCATGCTAAACATTGTTCTTGTAGAACCGGAAATCCCCAACAACACAGGAAATATCGGAAGACTATGCGTAGGAACCGAAAGTAAATTGCACCTCATTCATCCGTTTGGGTTTGTAATTGATGATAAAAATTTGAAACGTTCAGGTTTAGATTATTGGGTTCACCTTGATGTTACCGAATATGAAAATGTAGATGAATGGATGAAGGTTATTCCTGATTTGTCCCGTGTTTTCCTGATGAGTTCACACGCTGAAAAGTCCTATCTGGAAACTGATTTTCAAGATGGGGACTGGCTTGTTTTCGGAAAAGAAAGTGTTGGTTTGAGTAAAGATGTTTTAGATCGTTTTAAAAATCATCTGACCATTCCAATGTCAAAATTAATCAGAAGTTTTAATATTGCGAATTCCGTTGCGTTTGTGGTAGGTGAGGCAAAAAGACAGATTAATTTAAAAGTTTAGATTAGTTGAAGTTTTAATCGTTATGATAAGGTTTTCCCTGTAGAATCTGATCGGCACGATAGACTTGTTCAACGATAAATAACCGGATCATTTGGTGTGTAAATGTCATTTTAGATAATGACATTTTTTCATTGGCTCTGGTGTATATTTCTTCCGAAAATCCGTAAGCTCCGCCAATTAACAGATGAATTTTTTTCACTGAGGAATTCATCCAGTTATCAATTTTCTGTGCAAATTCCCGGCTGGTAAACTGTTTTCCTTTTTCATCCAGAATCATCACGAGATCAGTTCTGTCGATGTGATTCATAAACAGTTTTGCTTCTTCTTTTTTCAAAAGATCCGGAGAAAGGTTTTTCGCATTTTTTACGTCAGGAATTTCAATAATTTCAAAATTCCAGTGTTTGGGAAGGCGTTTCAGGTAATAATTAATTAAAGAAGTGATTTCCTTATCGTCTGTTTTGCCAATACAAAGCAAATTAATCTGCATGTTCTGTCTTTAGTTATTTTAAAGTTCAAAGATATTCATAAATTAAAGAAAGTCATAATGTATTATTCCCTTTAGGGTTAGAGAAATAGTTTTCATACATTTTAAAGTTTAAAAAAATCATTACTTTTGTGGTAACACCAACTCGATGAAAGCAAAAATCCTTTCTTCTCTGTTTTTATATTTCTCATTAATTTCTTATGCACAGGAAGTTAATGATGATCAGATCCAAAAACATATCAAGGAAGATGATAAGAAAATTTCAGTCGTTACGGGATTGAGTTACCTCCACAATAATTTTGGCTTATTATATCAGGATAAGATTTTCAGATTGAGACCTAATGATGCTTTTTACACGGAGTTTTTTTTGCGGTATCGATGGTTGGATGTAAGTTTTTCTTTTGCCCCGAAACTAACAAGAATCAACAATGATGATCCGGAAAAAGGAAAATCAAAATATTTCAACTTTGGGTTTACATTCTTTTTAGGTCCAAAAATTAGACAGTATGTTTATTTCAGTCAAGTGACTGGTTTGTATTTTCAGGATACCAAAGAATTTATGCGTCTACTATATGGAAATGACTTTAATCAGGAAGGTTATCTGCAGTTTCCTGATGCAAAATATCGTTCATACAAAGGGGAAACCAGTTATTTGTGGCTGGGAAATAAAACTGATTACAGAAGCTTTAATAATATGACTTACCAACCATTGAAGGATGTTTTTGTAATAAGTACCGGGCTTTTTTATCAGTATAATATTCTCAGTGATCTTAATAAAACGATTTATCAGAACGAAATTTTTACTCAAAATGAAAATGATTCTCCATCAAAAGATATCAGGATTGCTTTACGATCGGGTGGAGGTGTTCAGAAAAAAATCAAAGCAAATTGGTATGCAATCGTAGAAGTTTATCCCGAATTTTATTATTCTAAATTAATAGATGATGATTTTCATGAATTTAATGTCGGATTATATTCCAATGCCCGAGTAGGTTATGATAACGGAAAATGGTTTTTCGGTGGCGGAACTCAGCTGAACTGGATCAACAGTTCCAATGAGAATTTTTATTCAACTACGCAGTGGTTGTTTAGGGTAGGAGTTGGTTTCCGGTTTAATTCCCCTACATTTGTAAACAAAAATTTTGATAAAATAGATAATATCATAAAGTAAAATGGCTATAAAACTTCCGAAATTTATCTTGAAAGTTCAGGAATTCTTTGATGATATCCATATTCCCTTGTTGGGAATATCGCTTTGGCAAATGTTTCAAATCTACATTAAAGGAGTTTTCAAAGACAAAATTGGTCGTAAAGCAGCGGCAATTTCCTGGAGTTTTACGATCAGCTTATTTCCTTTCTTACTTTTCCTGTTGTCGATTTTACCGTATATGCCGCATTACGACAAGCTTCAGTATTATATCTTTGAAGTGCTGATCCATAATGTTTTTCCTGCTAAAATGGAAAATGATGTACGAGGTTATATCGAGACTAATATTATTCCTAATATGAAAGGAATCAGTAATTTAACAATCGTTTTAGCTTTGGTTTTTGCCACAAATGGAACATTTTCTCTAATTAATGGATTCAACGAAAATCAGGAAGAAAAAATGACTGATGTTAAAGAATTTATTCTTTCCTTTTTTATTACCATTGGCTTTATAAGTATTGTGTTTTTAGCTCTTTTTGGTGTATATTATTCAGAAGTTGTATTACGACCGTATACGCCTGTTTATGAGATTTCATGGCTCGTTGATAACCTTTCCAAACTGATTGGTTTTGTCTCTTTTCCGGTATTCTATTTTATACTGTTAACCTTGTTTTATTGGTTGGGAACGGTGAGAATTGCAAGATTCCGACAGGCAATTCCAGGGGCAATTCTTACAACTGTTTTATTTGTTGTAACAACGTATGGTTTTGCTTTGTATGTAAAGAATATTGCCCGTTACAACGTTCTTTACGGTTCTATTGGAAGTATGATATTGTTAATGGTTTGGGTAAATGTAAATGTATATTTGCTTCTTTTCGGAAACGAATTAAATATGGCGCTTAGGAAATTGAGGATAGAAAAATTGTTGTCTGATGAATTAAAAAAGGAATCCGAAAATTATCATATCGCCAATTCTGAACCTACTGTGAAAAGTGATAAAAATAAAAATTAATCTTCCTGTAAAATTTTACTCTTTTTAGAACTTATTCTTAAAATTATAAATCCTAAAACTGCTGCCAAAAATGACGCAATTAAAATCGCAAATTTTGCTTCATCCTGAATTTCAATTTCTCCTTTGAAAGAAAGTAAAGCGATAAAAATTGACATGGTAAAACCGATTCCGGCAAGAAATCCTACACCAATCATTTGTGTCCACGAACTGTTTTGAGGTAAAGAACTTAATTTTAGTTTAATAGCGATCAACGAAAACAGATTAATTCCTATTAATTTTCCTATAACCAAACCGGAAATAATTCCCAATCCTAAAGTACTTGTCAATCCGGAAATCATATCATTAGTAAACGTGATATTCGTATTAGTCAAAGCAAAAATAGGCATGATTAAAAAACTTACAGGAAAATGAAGTTGATGTTCCAGCTTCTCCAATGGTGAAATTTCTACATTAGAAGTATTCGTCGGAATTGAAAATGCCAAGACAACTCCCGCAATCGTAGCATGAATTCCGGAATGATGAAGGAAATACCATAAAAATAATCCGGGAATAATATAGAAAATAATTTTCGTAACTTTTAAGAAATTTAATAAAAACAATAAAGCTGTAACACCAAAAGATAATAATAAATACATCCAATGAATTTGTTCGGTATAAAATATAGCAATTACTAAAATTGCTCCCAAATCATCTACAATTGCTAACGCTGCAAGAAAAATTTTAATAGAATTCGGAATGCTTTTCCCAAGCATTGAAATAATTGCGAGAGAAAAAGCAATATCTGTAGCCATCGGAATTCCCCAGCCGTTTGCATATTCTGTTCCTGAATTAAAAATGGTATAAATAACTGCCGGAACCAACATTCCGCCAATCGCTGCAAAAATTGGTAATGACGCATTTTTGAAAGATGAAAGTTCGCCTTCCAACATCTCTCTTTTGATTTCAAGACCAACTAATAGAAAGAATATCGCCATTAATCCGTCATTGATCCAAATGCTTACAGGGTATTGTAAGTGAAAAATTTCTGTCCCGATTTCCTGATCTAAAAGCTGTTGAAAATTTTCGGCAACAGAAGAATTTGCAATTAATAGTGATATTAAAACACAGAAAATCAAAATGATTCCCGAAGATTGATTGCTTTGTAAAAATTTCTTAAAGTATATAGATAAATTCATTTCTAAGATTGTATTCTTCTGATTCTTGATACACCGTTGATGTCGTTCAATTTTTTAAATGTTTGCTCCAATTGGCTTCTGTTTTTAACTTCAAGAATAATATTTCCTGTAAAAATTCCGTCATTGGATTCAATCGACATACTTTTCATATCCATTCCCATCGATCCGCTGATCACGGTAGTAATATCGTTAATCATCCCCATTCTGTCAAGACCTTCAATCTCAATTTTCACTCTGTTTTTGAAGCTTTCAGCATTCACCCATTTGGCAGGAATTACCCTGTAGTCGTACTGAGCACGGAGATTAATCGCATTTGGACAGCTGTCACTGTGAACTTTAATTCCTTCAGAAATGGTAATGAAACCAAAAATTTTATCACCGGGAATTACCGTACAACATTTTGCGTACGTATAATTTAACTTCTCTTCGTCCTTTCCAAAGACGATCATATCCAGATTTTGCTCCTTTGGTTCTATATAAACCGAATTTTTCGTTGGAGATTTTCTGAATCTTGAAAGTAAGTTGTTAAATACATTTTTACTTTCAATATATTTTCTTAAACTGCTGACATCAAGTTCGTTACTTTGGAATTTTAAGAATAATTCCTGTGAACTTTTTAGATTGAAGAATTTTTGAAGTTTATTGATTTCTTCATCGTTAAAATTAATTTTAGCATGACGAAGTTTTCTCTGTAGAATTTCTTTTCCATCTTCTACCAATTGATTTTTTTGTGAGTTCAAATAGCTCTTAATCTTAGATTTAGCTTTTGATGTAACTACAAATTCAAGCCAGTCAGATTTTGGTTTTTGATTTTGAGAAGATAAAATATCAATCTGATCTCCATTTTGAAGAACATAAGAGATTGGAACCAATTTACCATTGATTTTTGCGCCTAAACACTTCATTCCCAAATCGGAGTGAACGGAAAATGCAAAATCGAGTGCCGTGGCGTTAGTTGGTAAAATTTTAATTTCACCTTTTGGCGTAAATACAAAAACTTCTTTTGAATATAAATTAAGTTTTATATTGTCCAAAAGTTCCGAAGTGGAAAGATTCTGCTGTTGTTCCAAAACTTCACGGATTTCGGTCACCCAGTTTTCAAAATTCCGGTCATCGGAACTTTGCTTGTAGCCTTCTTTATATTTGTAATGTGCGGCAACCCCTTTTTCAGCAATCTCATCCATCCTTTCAGAACGGATCTGTACTTCAATCCACTTTTTATCAGGACCTAAAACGGTTAAATGTAAACTTTCATAACCCGTTGAACGAGGCTGAGTAATCCAGTCACGCATCCTCGATGGATTACTGTGATAAACATCAGTTACGATAGAATAAATTTTCCAGGCAAGGAATTTTTCATTCTTAGCGTCTGATTTATAGATGATTCTAATAGCGTAGTTGTCATACACTTCTTCAAAAGAAACACCTTGCTTCAGCATTTTTCTATAAATAGAAGAAATTGCCTTTGCCCTTCCTTTTATCTTAAAATGCAGTCCTTCCTCTTCTAATTTCTGAGAAACTTCCTGAGTGAACTCTTGGATGTATCTTTCACGGTTTTCTTTTGCGAGTTCCAATTTCTCGGTGATTTCGCTATAAACTTCAGGATTGTTATATTTTAAAGATAAGTCCTCAAGCTCAGATTTAATATTGTATAAACCCAGACGGTGTGCCATCGGGGCATAAATATAAACTGTTTCAGAAGCGATTTTTTTCTGCTTGTCCGGAACCATACTTTCCAACGTTCTCATATTGTGAAGTCGGTCTGCAATTTTTATTAAAATGACTCTAAAGTCTTCGGAAAGCGTAAGTAAAAGTTTCCTGTAATTTTCAGACTGAACAGAAATATTCTGATGATTCATGATGGATATTTTCGTTAATCCATTCACGATGTTTGCTATTTTTTCACCAAAAATTTTCTTTAAATCCTCATAGGTATAATCTGAATCTTCGATAACGTCATGCAGAAGCGCACAGGCAATGGAAGTTGCTCCTAAACCGATTTCCGTAGCAACAATTTTGGCAACAGCAATAGGGTGGTAAATGTAAGGTTCACCAGATTTTCTTCGTTGATCTTTGTGTGCATCTAAAGCGATATCAAATGCTTTTCGGATGAGTTTATTATTTTCCTCATCCAAAGTTCTATATGTGTTAGAAATCAGATCCTTATATCTCGCAAGGATCTCTTTGTTTTCCTGTTCTAAATCGTAACTCATCTGTGCAAATGCCTATATTTAAACGAAAATACGAAAATTTTTGCACTTTTCAAATAAGAAAAATCCGTAGAATCTTCTACGGATTTCCGGTTGTTAGTTTTTATCTTGGGGTTTAAAATTTTACTTCGGAGTCAATGCCTTGTGTAGAAACTTTTATTTTCACATCCGGACTGTTATGAATTTCAGCTCGGTTTCTGGCATTAATATATCTTTTTAGTTTTTCATAAGACTCATTTTCAATATTCATATTCTCAAACAGGTAGGTCTTTTTAACAGCATTTTGTGTAAAGATATTTTTTGCTTTATCCGTATATTCATTATTTTCTACCGAAACGCTCGCCATATATTGTGATTGGTGATTTTTTTCATCCAGATAAACAATATAATCAGAATTTTCAAAACCTGAACTTTCCAGTTCGGTTTCCAGTTTTTTGTAATCGCTGTGATGTTCAAATAATCCAGCTAATATATTTGACATAAGCAATGAATTTTAAAATTATATTTAAAGGTAATATTATTTTCCGAATTTTTTAATTATTTCTCAATAAAATTTAAAATTAGTTATTTTATCTATAAAATGTTAGTGAATTATTTGAGAATGTCTATTAAGTTTAAGTTTTGTTTTTATTGAAAAATAATAAAATAAATCTATATTTGTTGATTTAGTGTTGTGTGTTAATATAAAAAAAATAAATTTGCAATTAGTAAGCAAAAACAATAATAACTTTTAACTATGAAAAAAATCACACTTATTTTTTCTTTATTTTCAGCGTTATTTCAAGCGCAATATTCATGGTCGGCTTTTTCTTATCCACCAGCAGCCGGGACTAATTCAAGATATGATGATGTCTTTTTTTTAAACGATAATCTGGGGTGGGCGGCAAAAGGCGGAAATGGTGCTGTTTACAAAACTACTAATGGTGGAAGTACTTGGACTCAACAGGTTGTAAGTTCTGCAACTAATGAATATTATAGAAATATAGAATTTCTTAATGAAGATATTGGTTTTCTGGGAACATTAGATAATAATTTCTATAAAACTGTTGATGGTGGAACGTCTTGGCAAAGAGTAAATAATATTTCTCCTTATCCTGAAGCCATTTGTGGATTAGATTGTGTTGGAACTTCAACGATTTATGGATGCGGAGCATTCTTTTATCCAGCATACATTATAAAATCGACAGATAGTGGTAATACATGGCAATTTATTGACATGTCTGCTTATGCAGATGCTCTGGTTGAAATTAATTTTATTAGTGAAAATATCGGTTTTGTTTCAGGAAGTGATGTAAATGGTGCAGTGATCTTAAAAACAACAGACGGGGGGGTGACTTGGAATAAAATTTATAATAGTAATGAAGAAGGTGAATATGTTTGGAAAATGCAGCTTTTTGATAATAATACAATTTTCGGCTCTGTTGAATCTTGGAATCATATGCCCGGAAAATTGGCGAAGACTTTTGATGGAGGGATAACTTGGGAAACAAAAAATTTTCCAGATACTTATGTGCAAGCTGTAGGTTTTACATCGCCGACTCATGGATGGATGGGTGGTCATTTTTCGGGTTTTTATGAAACTTTTGATGGTGGAAATACATGGACAGATACTGGAGTAGGTGGTTCTTTAAATAGAATCTTTATTATTAATGATGGCTTGGCATACGCTGCAGGTACAAATATTTACAAAATGTCAAAAGGTACATTAGGATCTAAGGAAGTTTCTACACAAAAAGAATTTAAAAAGTTAAATGTTATTGTAACTCAAAATCCAGTAAAAGAGAAATTTCAAATCAATGTAGATTTTATACATTCTGATCATATTATTGTAAGTCTTTCTGATGCATCTGGAAAATTTATTAAAACTATTTTAAGAGATAATGTTGATCGAAAAGGTCTGAAAAAATATTCAATAGACTTTAATTATCCGAAAGGGAATTATTTATTGGATATTCATTCTAATCTCGGAAGACAATCTATTAAAATTATTAAAAATTAATAAAGAAAAAGCGCAGAACGTTCTGCGCTTTTTTATGTTTAATCTATTCTCTCATTTTTAATTTCCTCGACAATTTCGGGATTTAAAAGAGTAGAAATATCTCCGAAATTACTGAAATCACCCTCCGCAATTTTTCTCAGAATTCTACGCATAATTTTTCCTGAACGTGTTTTCGGAAGCCCAGAAACAAACTGAATTTTATCCAGTTTAGCAATCGGTCCGATTTGATCTGAAATTAATTGATTGATTTCTTTTACTAAATTTTCCTGCTTTCTGTCGGCTCCGGAATCTTTTAAAATAACAAACCCATACAACGCACTACCCTTAATGTCATGAGGAAATCCTACAATCGCAGATTCTGCTACAGCAGGATGTTCATTGATGCTGTCTTCAATCGGAGCAGTTCCCAAATTATGTCCGGAAACAATAATGACATCATCCACACGACCTGTAATTCTGTAATATCCAACCTCGTCTCTTAAAGCACCATCACCAGTGAAATATTTGCCTGGAAAAGCCGAAAAATAGGTTTCTTTATATCGTTGATGGTCGCCCCAAATCGTTCTTGCAATTCCCGGCCAAGGAAAACGAATACACAGATTTCCCGTCACCTGATTTCCTGAAATTTCATTGCGCTTGTCATCCATTAAAACAGGCTGAATTCCCGGCAAAGGAAGTGTAGCATAGGTCGGTTTTGTTGGTGTCACAAAAGGAAGCGGTGAAATCATAATTCCTCCCGTTTCAGTTTGCCACCAAGTATCAACAACAGGACATTTTTTCTTTCCGACATGATCGTTAAACCAATGCCAGGCTTCATCATTAATAGGTTCACCAACCGAACCGATCACTTTTAATGAACTTAAATCATGTTTGTCAACCCATTCCGTACTTTCTTTAGCTAAAGAACGAATGGCAGTCGGAGCCGTGTAAAATTGGGTAATCTTATGTTTTTCAATAACTTCCCAGAATCTGTCTGGTTCTGGATATGTTGGAACACCTTCAAAAATAACAGTGGTTGCACCGTTTAAAAGCGGTCCATAAAGAATGTATGAATGTCCTGTAATCCAGCCAATATCTGCAGTACACCAGTAAATATCATTCTCTTTATAATTAAATACATTTTTAAAGGTGTACGCCGTATACACCATGTATCCGGCAGAAGTGTGAAGCATTCCTTTCGGTTTCCCTGTAGAGCCGGAAGTATACAAAATGAAAAGCGGATCTTCTGCATCCATAATGATTGTTACGAAATCCGGAGAGGCTTTTTCGTACAAATCAGCCAGCCAGAAATCTCTGCCTTCCTTCATTTTGATTTCGTTATGCGTTCTTTTTACCACCAAAACAGATTCTACGGTCGGAGTTTTTTCCAGTGCTTCATCAATGATATGCTTTAAATCCAACACTTTATTTCCTCTGTAACTTCCATCTGAAGTAATCACCATTTTTGCACCGCAGTCATTCACTCTGGAAGAAACGGCAGAAGCAGAAAATCCTGCAAAAATAACGGAATGAACAGCACCTAATTTAGCACAAGCCAACATTGTAATTGCTAATTCTGGGATCATTGGAAGATAGATGCAGACTCTGTCTCCTTTTTCGATACCCATTTCCTTTAAAACATTGGCAGTTTTATTGACTCTTGTATATAATTCGTTGTAAGAAATATGTTGAGCTTCCTCTTTCGGGTCATTGGGTTCCCAAATGATAGCTGTTTTTTCTCCTCTTACGGCCAAATGTCTGTCGAGACAATTTTTAGTGATATTTAATTTTGCATTTTTAAACCAAACGATTTTGGCTTCATTCATATCATATTTTACGACCTTGCTCCATCTTTGATACCATACAAAGTTTTGATCGGCAATCTTGTCCCAGAATTTTTTAGGATTTTTAATAGACTTTTTATATTCTTCAAAATAATGTGGTAGATCTTCTATTTGATAATTTCTCATATTCCTGTCGTTTTTTGAAATTTTATTATTTAAATGTATGTTTAATTTCTTGTTTAAGCTTTATATTCATTGATTTTCTGTTGAATTTCCTCAATGATTTTTTCATCATCAATCGTCGACGGAATCTGAAATTCTTTTCCGTCTAATAAGGTTCTGATCAGTTTTCTTAAAATTTTTCCTGAGCGTGTTTTGGGCAAGCGCTTGACAATCATTACGTTTTTAAGACAGGCAACCGCCCCGATTTTTTCACGAACCATTTTTACAATATCTTTTTCTAAATCTTCTTCAGAAATTGTAGAACCATTCTTTAAAACTACCGAAGCGAAAGGAATCTGTCCTTTTAATTCATCATCAATACCCACAACGGCACATTCTGCAACATCTGGATGCGACGAAACAATTTCCTCCATTTCAGAGGTTGAAAGTCGATGTCCCGCAACATTTATCACATCGTCAACTCGCCCTGTAATAAAAATATAGCCATCTTCATCTTTTATGGCACCATCTCCGGAGAAATAATAACCTTTGTATTGTGATAAATAACTGTCGTAAAAACGATCATTATCGTTCCAAATTCCAAGTAAAGCGCCTGGTGGGAGTGGAAGTTTGATAATTAAATAACCTTCTTGATGAGCATTAAGTTCATATCCGTTTTCATCAAAAATCTTAATGTCATATCCCGGAATAGGTTTTCCGGCAGAAGCTCTTTTTATTTTGTAATTTTCATCAAAAGTCATTAAACCCAACATTGGCCAACCGGATTCTGTCTGCCACCAATGGTCGATCGCAGGAACTCCGATGTGTTCTTCGAACCAATCCAAAGTGGCAACATCACATCTTTCACCAGCCAAAAACTGTTTTTTGAAATGGCTTAAATCATATTTTTTAACCAATTCTCCATTAGGATCTTCTTTTTTAATCGCTCGAATGGCTGTCGGTGCAGTAAACATTGCGGAAACTTTGTATTCTGAAATAATTCTCCAAAACGTTCCTGCATCTGGAGTCATGATAGGTTTTCCTTCAAAAATAATCGTTGTATTTCTGTTAATTAATGGTCCATACACCGAAAAACTGTGACCGACTGCCCAACCAAAATCAGACGCTGCCCAATATGTTTCCCCCTTTTCAATTCCATAAATATATTTCATCGAAAATTTTAGAGCAGTTGCATAACCACCTGTATCACGGGTGATTCCTTTAGGTTTTCCTGTTGTGCCGGAAGTATATAATAAGTAGAGTGGGTGAGTCGACTCAACCGAAATGTAGCCAACGGGTTCTGATTGTTGAACCAGTTCTTCGTAATCAATTAATCCATCAAACATTTCATGTTGATTATTTACTAATTTTCTATTATAAACAATAATATTTTCAACCTTATCCTGAGCGAGTTCAATTGCTTTTTCAACCAATGGTAAATACGGAATTCTTTTGATAATTTCAATTCCAGCAGTTGCTGTAATTAAGGCTTTTGGTTTGCAGTCATCAATTCTTACGACTAATTCATTCGGCGCAAAACCTCCGAAAACCACGTTATGAATCACTCCGATTCTTGCACAAGCCAACATTGTAAAAAGTGTTTGCGGAATCATCGGCATATAAATAACAGCGATATCTCCCTTTATCAAACCTAATGAAACTAAACCTCCTGCTAATTTTGAAATCTCTTCTTTCGCCTGATTGAAAGTGTAGGTTTCCTTTTGATTGGTAACAGGTGAATCATAAACAATCGCAATCTGTTCTCCAAAACCATCTTCAATATGTTTGTCGATACACAAATAACACATATTCAATTTCCCATTGGAAAACCATTGGGTATATTCATTTTCGTCTTTTGAAAGAATCTGTGTCGGGAATTCAAACCAAGAAATTTCCTGAGCCTGTTGCTTCCAGAAATTCTCTTTGTCTTCTATGCTTTGTTTAAATAAAATATCTGTATCCATGTCGATTTTTGTGTTTTGGTCATTGCGAGGAGCGAAGCAACGAAGCAATTTCTTAAAAAGCAGATTGAAACTTTATAATCTTAACTTCCTAATTTAAAACTTAATGATTTAAATTTGAGATTGCTTCACTTTGTTAGCAATGACGGTGTGTGAAAATTCATTCAAGCATTTCTTCAATCTGTTGCATCAGTTTTTTAATCGAATAAGGTTTTGTAACATATGCATCGGCTCCCATTTCCAATCCTTTTTCTATATCTTTAGGATTGTTTTTCGCACTTAGAAAAATAACTTTTGTATTTTTTAGTTTTTCGTCTTGTTTAATGATTTCCAACGTGCTGTAACCGTCGAGATTCGGCATCATGATATCGAGCAGAATTACGTCAGGAGTAATTATTTTTAAAAACTCCAATACTTCGGTTCCGTCTCTTGCAATAAATACGTCATAGCCGTTTTTCTTAAAGCTGTATTCCAGCGTCATTAATATTTTGTGCTCATCATCCGCAATAATTATCTTTTTCATGCTGTGTTTTAAATGTGTTCAACTTCATTTTTATTCTCTTTTATTTTTTCGGAAAGAGTGACTGTAAAAGTTACGCCCAATCCGCTATTTTCTGCTTTTATTGTTCCGCCATGCGCCTGTACTATTTTTTTTGAAATAGCCAATCCGAGTCCACTTCCGGTTTGTTTTAAGATGTTTTGGTTTTTTGACTGATAAAATTTATCAAAAATAAGTTCCAGATCTTCCTCAGGAATTGTTTTTCCCGTATTGAAAATTTTGATGATTAACTGATTTTCTTTTTCCGCTAATTTAGCCTGAATTGTTCCCTGTTCATCTGTAAATTTTAAAGCATTTCCTAAAATATTCTGAAATAATTGAATCATTCTTGCTTCATCATATTCATACAAATACTGATTTAAAAGATTGACTTCACTCAAATGAATATTTTTCTGCTGAATCAAATGCAATAACGGATTTAATGCTTTTTTATAGGTTTCAATAATGTTATTTTCCTGAACATTTAAAGCAATTTCACCGTGTTGAAGCTTATCCAGATACAAAATGTCATTAATGATTTCACTTAATCTGTCGGATTCTGTGATGATATTATTTAAAAATTCTCTTTTGATTTCCAAAGGAATATCGTCGTCATCTGCCAAAATTTCTCCTGCCGAACGAATTGCTGTAATCGGCGTTCTCAATTCGTGTGCAACAGAATCCAAAAAATCGTCTTTCTGATGGTCTTTAATGATTAAACTTTCATTGGCTTTTCTTAAATCATCAGATAATTTTTGTAATTCTTCGGACTGTTCTGTCAGTTTTTTATTAAGTGTAATATTTTCTTTAGATTCCTCTAAAATGTTTAAAACTTCCTTTAAAGAAATTTTATCTTCTTTGGTTACGCCTTCAATCAAAATTTTTGCGGAAGCCGTCCCGATTCTTCCTGCCAAAAGATTTTCAGAGAATTTGATGAATCTTGAATCGGCAGTTTCTGTCTGAGAATCAATATTGTATTTAAGATTAAAAATTCTGAGAGCCTGTTCGGTTTTCGTTTTGCCTAAAAATCTTTCCAAAATATTTTTAATGTCTGAAACATAGGCAGTTCCACGCCAGATAAAAGCATTTTCATGATTTTGAATGTATTTATCAATGTCAACATACAATTCGGCGAAATTTCTTTCACGATAATCTCCTTTGACGCTGACAGAAATTATGGAGAAAATTGCTGTGTTTACCAAAATCGACCAAAAGAAAATCTGTGGAATCCTTCCTAAAAAAGAAATTTTAAAGAAGTCAAAAGCATCATACATTTCACGTAAAACTCCTTTCAGTTCTTGATTATATGAGAAATAATACTGAGGAATGATTAATCCGAAATAACAGATTGCTAAACCTACCAATAATCCTACAACGGCACCTTTATAACTTCCTCTTCTCCAGAATATAGCTCCAAAAAAAGATGGTGCCAATTGAGCGATCAGTACAAATGAAATTAATCCAACCGAATCCAGAGAGGTTTTAAGAATGAAATATTTATAAAAACCAAATGCCATGATTATTAATGCAAAAATGCTGAATTTCCTGATGTTGGTAATGTTTCTGGTATTCTGAACTTCATTTTCAGACTTAAATTTTCCCAATAAACCGTACGGAATAATTAAGTTGTTGGACAGCATGATTGATAAGGTAATTGCCGAAATAATAATCATTGAAATACACGAACTTAACCCTCCAAGAAATACAAAAACGGTAATCCATGTATCGCCGAAATATTGTGGAATTAAAATAGAGTAAAACTCAGGATTTACATTCTGCCCATTAAAAATTAGTCTTCCTCCCCATGCAATCGGGAAGATAAATATGGTGAAAATCAACAAATAAAGTGGAAAAAACCAAATGGCTGTTTTAATATGTTTCTCTTGTCTGTTTTCAACAATAGCGGTATGAAACTGTCTTGGAAGAATGCAGATTGCCGTCCCTGAAATAAGGCAAAGAACCATCCAGTTCATTGCGCCTTCAATTCCGTTAAAAGTATTTTTTTGTTTAAAATCTTCAAATCTGCTTGCCTTTTGGTAAATATCTTCAAATCCATCAAACACGAAATAAATAACAAATATTCCTAAAATAATAATGAAAAAAAGTTTCAAAAAACTTTCCAGCGCAATTGCGGAAATTATTCCCAGACGTTTTTCTGACGCATCAACGTATTTTGTTCCGTAATAAGATGCAAATAAAGCAATTAAAACAACTACAAAAGTAGCATTATCGGTCAGTATATTTTTTGACATTGGTGTTTCTGTCACCAAATGGAAAGTCTCTGAAATTGCTTTGATCTGTAAACCAATGTAAGGAACAATCGCCAAAAGGCAGACAATCGTGATGATGGCGCTGAAACTTCTGCTGTTACCATATCTTAACGAAATAAAATCAGCAACACTGCTTATTTTATTCACTCTTGCGATTCTTACAATTCTGGTATTAATGTAAATCCATGCGGGAATTACCATGATAGGACCGATGTAGATCGGGAGATAATTGAGCCCGCTTGTTGCAGCAACTCCTATGCTTCCGTAGTACGTCCAGGCTGTGCAGTACACCGCTAAAGACAAGGCATAAATGTAGGGATTGTTGATCCATAGCTTGCTCTTTTTCTTCTCCGCCAAATGGGCGACTAAGAACAAAAGTGCCAGATAAAACAAAACCACAAAAAATAATGCAAAACTACTCATCATATTTTTTTACGATTACAAAAGAAATAATGATGGAAATCATCCAGACAACGAAAAGATAAACAAGAATCATCGGGTAGCCAAAAACCTCTTTTTCACTGTTAAACAACAATGAAACAGGAATGCTGAATGCAATCAGAAGTCCTATGCTCAGGATGATTAATTTTTGTTCGTGTCTCTTTTTCATGAATATTGAATAATCAGTGATAAAAGATAATTGATGAACAAAATCATTCATCAATTATCATCTATCGTTTATAATTTACTGCTTGTCATTTGAATATTCTCCAATTAAAGAATAGTATCCGAAAATTGCCAATCCGCCTGTAACAATCGGTACCAATACAAAAAGTATGATGATCCCGAATACAAGATCTTCTTGTTTTCCTGATATAAGTTTTGGGATCCCCATTACGGTTATTCCGAAATAGGCAACAACCAAGGCTGCTAAAATCCAAACGATGCCTAATATTTTTTTTAATCCGTCCATTTTGTTAGATTTAAAATTAATAAATTTTTAAGTGATTACGTCTATTAATCGTGGATATTATTGTTCTTATTTTTAAGATAAATCAATCCGATGACTAAACAGACTGCGGCAACTCCAATCGGATACCAAAGTCCCTCCAAATACCAGGTTGCATGACCCGCTTCTTTGCCTTGGGTAACCAAATATGTGGCAACTGCAGGAAGCAATCCTCCAAACACTCCATTACCAATGTGGTACGGTAAAGACATCGATGTATAACGGATTCTTACCGGGAACATTTCCACTAAAAATGCTGCAATCGGACCATAAACCATCGTTACGAAAATCACCTGAATGAAAACCAAAAACACCAAATACCATCTCGTATCGTTGTTTAATGTAATCGATGTTGAAACTTTTGGTTCTTCTGCTTTTCCGTCTTTCATCACCGGTCCTGTAGCCGACCAATGAACGATACTGTCTTTTTTTACTAAAGTTCCGTCTGTGAAAGCGGTTTCTTTATGGAATAAAATCAAACTGTCTGAAGCAATTGTTTTGTGAACTGCTGCAGTTCTCGTTTCTTTTATTCCGTTACTGGCAACGGTTTTAGCTTCGATATTTACACTTTTGTACATGCTGTCGTAGATTGGGCGGTAGGCTAAAATTGCCACCAACATTCCTGTCATCATAATCGCTTTTCGTCCGATTTTATCTGAAAGCCAGCCAAAAAATACGAAGAATGGTGTTCCCATCAACAATGCGGTTGCCATTAAATAGTCAACTTGCATTGAGTTGATATTCATTACTTTTTGGAGGAAACTCATAGCGTAAAACTGACCTGTGTACCAGATCACTCCTTGTCCCATCGCAGCTCCGAATAATGCCAGTAAAACAAACTTAAAGTTAAATTTATTCCCAAAACTTTCTTTTAGAGGATTTTTTGAAGTTTTTCCTTCACTTTTAGCCTTTGCAAAAAGCGGAGATTCTTTCATATTTTTTCTGATGAAATAAGAAACTCCCACCATTAAGATTGAAATCCAGAAAGGAACTCTCCATCCCCAGGAATCAAATTCTTCTGCAGAAAGTGTATTTTTAGTAATTAAAATAACAATTAATGAAATGAAAAGTCCTGCTGTAGCTGTAGTTTGAATCCACGAAGTCCAATAACCTCTTCGGTGCGACTGCGAATATTCTGCCACATAAGTCGCGGCTCCGCCATATTCTCCACCGAGAGCCAAACCCTGTAAAAGTCTTAAAATTAAAACTAAAACCGGTGCCATAAATCCGATGGTTTCGTATCCCGGAATACATCCAATTAAAAATGTGGAGAATCCCATGATTAACAACGTTACCAAAAACGTATATTTTCTTCCGATAATATCTCCCAATCTTCCGAAGAATAAAGCTCCGAAAGGTCTTACCACAAATCCTGCTGCGAAAGTGGCAAGGGTAGACAAAAATGCTGCGGTAGGATTGTCTGCAGGGAAAAATTTTGTTGCTAAAACGATAGCCAAACTTCCGAAAATGTAGAAGTCATACCATTCTATCAATGTGCCGAGTGAGGAGGCAGTGATGACGCTCCAGATGGTGCGGTTTTTCTGCTTATCGGTCATATTTTCGTAAGCATCGTGATGATTTTCGCTCATATTGATTGAATTTAGATGTTAGTTAAAATTGATATTAAGTTTTCTGAGTTTTTATAAATAAATCTGGAATTGCACAATAAATTCTCCTTTTGAGGATGGACTTTCCGTTGGACTTGTATAAATGGGTCTCGTTGAGTATTGTGTGGTAATTTTTGCGTGATGACCGTCTAAGAACCAGTTGGCACCAATATCAAATTGTGAGGATGATTTTTCAAACGCTTCAAAACTTTTATGAGTGTATGCGGCAAACGGCTGAATTCTGATTTTCGGTTTTTCTGCCTGGCTCGGTAATAATAAACCTGCCTGTGCGTAGATAATATTACCTGTTCCGATGGTTGGTTGTAGATTTCCTGGTCCTGCAATAGCTTTATCGCCAATGAAATTTGGATCAGATGAAGCGATGTTCATAATGCCCAGATTTCTCATATAATTCGGACCGAATTGATAATTGTAATATCCTGCATAAGCAGAAACCGCCATTTTATTTTTAGCATTTCCGAAAGGAATGTCCGCAAAAGCATCGACTGCAACGAGTGTAATGTCATGCTTTTCTATCGTTGAATTAACGGAAGTTCTCGTTCCGTCTTTTTGATGATAAAACCCTGCTCCCAGGTTGAAAACTTTCTTTGTTCCCAGATAAGAGCCCACCTTGAAAGGAAGTGTATTCGATTCTTCGTCAAGAAATTGATATTCAACATAACCGGCTTTTGAAAAATTTGGATTTCCATTATTGTCAACTGCTACCGCTTTCGAGGGATCTGTAACATTGGCAGGAATTAAATCTGTTGCAAAAGGTTTATTTAAACTGAAACGGTATTCAAATTTTCCATATTTTCCTTTGGCAAACATTCCCAACTGTCTCGCAAATTGGTCGGAATTGTCAATCAAAGGCCATGAAAAAATAGGGGAATCAACCGTAAGAAAGTTCAATGTGGAAGCCATTGTCATACGGGAAAGTCCCATATAGTAATGTAATCCAGCACCTAAAGTTAAACTGAATCTCCCTGCTTCTCCGGGTAAAAGAACTGCATATTCGTTCCATGCATCATGAAAAAACAATTGTGTTTTTTTGCCGTTTCCATTTCCGCCTGTACCTGTGGTTCCGGGTGCGCCTCCATTGATAAAGGTTTGATTGTTAATCCCAAAATGCCCTAAGATCATATATCTTTTGGAGATTTGTGCGTAGGCCAAGAGTCGTAATCTTCGGTTTCCTAAACTCCAAGAATTGTCTGTCGGTTCTCCGCCAACCATACTTCCGGGATTCATTTCTGTGTATCTTAACCAGAATTGATCCCATAAAATAAATCTGACGTATTTATCACCTTGCTGATTTAAGTTGACCTTCAAGCCGCTTCCGTAATCGGGAGATCCTTGTGAATATAAAGAATTACTGATTAAAGCTAATCCAATAAATGTGAGTATTTTCTTCATAAATTATCAATTTTTGGCGTTTTTTTTGTGAAAGCCAAATTGTAATTAATAATTTAGTTATGAAAATTTAATATATATTATTGCTAATACTATATTTTTTAAATTATTTAATTGATTATTAGTTAGTTGTTTAAATTTATTTTTTAAATCTTTCCCATTTAATCAACATATATTTATCTGCAAACTGAGTAATAATTAATCCTGAGTTTTTAATATTTTCCTCTTTACTCATGTATTCAATGAGTTCATTTTGCTTTAAAATTTTATACACCGGATGAAATTCTGAATGAGGAGGTCTTACAATATTGTATTTCTTGATCCAGGAACTTATCGTTACATGGGAAACTCCTATAATACGTTCTATTTCACGATAACTGAGGCCTTCAAGATATAATTGCAATGCTTTTGTTACGTAATAATCATCAATCTGTTTTCCGAGTTTTTTCACGGTAAAATAATAGTTACAGTCCTTACAATGGAAACGTTGTTTCTCATTGATGATTCCGCTTTTTACAATGTTATTGCTTTGGCACCTCGGACAGTTATTTTCCATACCTATATAGGTTTTTAGCAAATATATAATAATTTAGCAAAATATTAAATTAGTGTAAAGATAAAATTACCTGTATATTAATTTAATTCAATAAAATTATCTTTTTAATTTGTTTTTTAAAGTTATTATGTTTTAAATTTGCCAAAAAATTCAGATAAATAAATGGAAATAGAAATTTCCTCATCCATACATTTGATGTATGTGAGTGAAATACAGCAGGAAATGTATGATTCTGCACAGCGGAGAGGAACGGGGATCGCCAAACGGTCCATCGAATATTTAAGTAAAAAGATTTCAGAAGGCAATGCTGTGGTTGCCACTGAAAATGGAGAATGGGTGGGTTTCTGTTATATAGAAACCTGGTCACATGGTCAGTTTGTGGCTAATTCAGGATTAATTGTTTCTCCCAAATTCAGACACGGTGGAATTGCAACTTTGATTAAAGATCGTGTGTTTGCCTTATCGAGAGAGAAATTTCCCAATGCGAAAATATTTGGTTTAACTACAGGTCTTGCTGTGATGAAGATTAACAGTGATTTGGGGTATAAGCCAGTTATCTATTCTGAATTAACACAAGATGATGAATTCTGGAATGGCTGCAAAAGTTGTGTTAATTATGAAATTTTAATGAAAAAAGAACGTAAAAATTGCCTTTGTACGGCAATGCTTTTCGTTCCTGAAAATAATAAAGTAAATGAGGTTGGAGATAAACAACCCGAAAATCAATATCAAAATGAGCAAGAAAGTAATCTTAGCATTTAGTGGAGGGTTGGATACCTCTTACTGCGCCAAATATTTGAGTGAAACACTTGGATATGAGGTGTATGCCGTCACTGTAAATACCGGAGGTTTTTCTAAAGAAGAGGAAAAAGAACTGGAGAAAAAGGCCTTTAATCTTGGGGTTAAAGAATACAGATGCATAGATGCTCAGGAAGATTATTATAATTCTTGTGTGAAATATCTGATCTTTGGTAATGTTTTGAAAAACAATACTTACCCTCTGTCTGTAAGTGCTGAACGTACAATTCAGGCGCAGGAAATTGCAAAGTTTGCTATTGAAGTTGGAGCCGATGCGATCGCTCACGGAAGTACAGGTGCCGGAAATGATCAGGTTCGTTTTGATTTGATTTTTCAGGTAATGTGTCCGAATGTAGAAATTATTACGCCAATTCGTGATATGTCTTTATCCCGTGAAGAAGAAATTGAATTTTTGAAAAGTCATGGCTACGAAATGGAATTTCAAAAAGCACAATATTCTGTGAATAAAGGATTGTGGGGAACTTCGGTGGGTGGAAAAGAAACCTTGACTTCAAGAAATTATTTGCCGGAAGAAGCTTTTCCATCTCAAATTAAAGAAACTCAGCCTTCAGAACTTGAAATTGAATTTAAGAATGGAGAAGTTGTAGCGGTAAATGGTGAAAATTTTAAACATTCAGTGTATGCAATTCAAAAGATCGAAGAATTGGCTTCTTCGTACGGAATCGGTCGCGATATTCATGTGGGAGATACGATTGTAGGAATCAAAGGAAGAGTAGGATTTGAAGCGGCTGCGGCATCTGTGATCATCAAAGCGCACCATTTGTTGGAAAAACATACGCTTTCAAAATATCAGCAGATGATGAAATCCCAATTATCCGATTGGTACGGAAACTGGCTTCATGAAGCACTTTTCTTAGATCCTGTGATGAGAAATATCGAATCCTTTTTAGTTGATTCTCAAAAAACCGTGAGCGGAAAAGTTTTTGTAACCCTGCATCCTTATCGATTTATTTTGAATGGAATTGAATCTTCACACGATTTAATGTCTGATAAATTCGGAAGTTACGGCGAAGCGAACAGAGTATGGACAGGCGATGATGTGAAAGGCTACACAAAAATTGTAAGCAATTCTTTAAATATATACCATCAGATTAACGGAATAAATGTATGAAAACAGTAGGGATTATTGGAGCTAATGGCTACACGGGAAGCGAACTGGTTCGTCTGCTGGCTTTTCATCCTCATGTGTCTTTAAGTTTTTTATATAGCCGTTCGAATTCAGGTGCGAAAATTTCAGATTTGTACCCGGATTTAGAGACGATTTGTGATATGACCTTAACAAATCAGTCGGAAGAAGTAGATATTTTATTTCTATGCCTTCCTCACAAAGAGAGTCAAAATTGGTTGACTCAAAATCCCATAAAAGAAGAAACGGTAGTTATCGATTTAGGGAATGATTTTCGTTTAGATGGAAATTTCGGAAACCGAAATTTTATCTACGGGTTGCCTGAAATCAACAAAAAACAACTTTTAGGAGCAAAAAGTATTGCCAATCCGGGATGTTTTGCAACGGCTATTCAGCTGGCTTTGCTTCCGTTAGCTCAAAAAAGTTTATTGAATGAAGTTTACACAACGGGAATTACGGGTTCAACAGGCGCAGGTCAGTCTTTACAGGCAACTACGCATTTTACCTGGAGAAATGATAATATTTCGGCGTATAAAACTTTGACACATCAGCATGTGGATGAGATTTTACAGCAGTTAATTTCTTTTAATCATAATGAAGTCAGTCTGAATTTTGTTCCATGGAGAGGAGATTTTGCAAGAGGAATTTTTACAAGTTCTACAGTAAAAACGGATTTACATCTTTCGGATATTGAGCAGTTGTATCAGGATTTTTATGCAGATGCGCCTTTTGTAAAGGTAAGCAAAAAAGCAATTGATATGAAGCAGGTTGTCAACACGAATCGCTGTGTGATTCATATAGAAAAGAGTGGAAATGTAGCAGTAATTCACTCAGCGATTGACAATTTGTTGAAAGGAGCTTCCGGACAAGCCGTTCAAAATATGAATATTTCAATGGGTTGGGAAGAAAATTCAGGATTAAATCTAAAGCCGATTGCATTTTAAATGTGAATAGTCAGTAAGCCAATCGTGAATTTTAATCTCAAAGTAAAACCGACCTAGGAAAATGGAGCGTTAAGAAAATTGAAATTTAATCCGTTAAAAAATTCCCACTGTTTGAGCACGAGACAAATTTTCAATCGAAGAGCAAATCTTCAATTCGTGCGAGTTTTGGGAATTTTAGGATTCAATTTAAATTTTTAGCCGGAGTTTCCAAGTCTTGAATTTTTGTTTCTTTTGCTTCAAGGCAAAAGAAATTAATAAAAAATAAGATTAAGCTGTCAATAAGTCAATATGAATTTTAAAAACTCGAATTGCAAACCAACAACAATCAACTAAAAAATGAATTTATTCAAAGTATATCCATTATTCAACATCAATCCAATAAAAGCTCAGGGATTATTTCTCTGGGATGATAAGGGACAAAAATATCTTGATTTTTACGGAGGTCACGCTGTGATTTCTATCGGTCACAACCATCTACATTATCAAACTCAATTAAAAAACCAATTAGATAAAATATCTTTCTATTCAAATTCAGTTCAGAATGAATTACAAACTGAACTAGCTGAAAAATTAGGAAAACTTTCAGGTTTAGAAGATTATAATTTATTTCTGTGTAATTCAGGAGCTGAAGCGAACGAAAATGCTTTAAAACTGGCTTCTTTCAATAATGGGAAAAATAAGGTGCTATATTTTTCAGGTTCATTTCACGGAAGAACTTCGGCGGCAGTTTCGGTGACGGATAATCCGAAAATCGTAGCTCCGGTAAATTATGACGAAAGATTCATTAAATCTGAATGGAATAATATCGAACAGCTTGAAAAAGTTTTTGAAAAACAAGGAAGTGAAATTTCATCCGTTATTATTGAAGGAATTCAGGGCGTTGGCGGAATTATGATTCCAACGATTGAATTTTTAACTAAAATCAAAGAATTATGTGAAAAACATGATGCTGTTTTGATTTTGGATGAAGTTCAGTCAGGATATGGAAGAAGCGGATATTTTTTTGCGCATCAGGAATTCGGAATTGAGGCTGATATTATCACCATAGCAAAAGGAATGGGAAATGGTTTTCCAATCGGCGGTGTTTTAATTCACCCGAAATTTAAGGCAAGCAACGGTTTGTTGGGAACTACTTTTGGAGGGAATCATTTGGCTTGTGTTGCGGCGATTGCGGTATTGGATGTGATGAAAGATGAAAATCTAATCGAAAATGCTCAGGAAATGGGCGCTTATATTGAAAATGAATTGAAAGATTTTCCACATATTAAAACCATCCGAAGGAAAGGTTTGATGATTGGAATTGAACTTGACAGGGATTGCTCAGAAGTGAGGAACAGCCTGTTGTACAATCATCATATTTTCACTGGAAATTCTAATGATAAGGCTGTGTTGAGGATTCTTCCGGCGCTTACCATTAAAAAGGAAGAAACTGATATATTCATCAGTGCTTTGAAAAATGTTTTAGAAAATCTTTAAAATCAATTCAAAATGAAAAAATTCACCTCTGTAAGTGATGTTGAAAACTTACAGGATATTATAAAAAAAGCTTTACAAATTAAAGAAAATCCTCTTTCGGAAACCGAGAAAGGAAAAGGAAAAACCATCGGATTAGTATTTTTAAATTCAAGTTTGAGAACCCGTTTAAGCAGCCAGATTGCAGCGCAAAATTTAGGACTGAATGTTTTGACATTAAACGCAGCTCAAGAAGCCTGGAACTTGGAATTCGCAGACGGAGCAGTAATGAACGGTGATACCGTTGAGCATATCAAAGATGCGATCGAGGTTTTAAATCAATATTGTGATATTATTGCAGTTCGTTGCTTTGCAGGAATGAAAAGTAAGGAAGATGATGTTAACGAAAGCATTTTAAGCCAGTTCGAGCAACACGCAAAAGTTCCGGTTATTTCGTTGGAATCTGCAACGCGCCATCCTTTACAAAGCTTGGCAGATTGCATCACAATTACAGAAAATTGGAAAGAAGAGCGTAAACCAAAAGTGGTTTTATCTTGGGCTCCTCATATCAAACCAATTGCTCATGCGGTAGGAAATTCTTTTGTAGAATGGATGCAGGAAATGGATGTGGAATTGATAATCGCTAATCCCGAAGGCTATGATTTGGATAAAAACTTTACAAAAGATGTAAAAGTAATTCATAATCAGGATGAAGCGTTGAAAGATGCAGATTTTATTTACGTAAAAAACTGGTCGTCTTTTGATGACTATGCGGCGATGCCAGAAGTGAAAGAAAGCTGGATGTTGACGAACGAAAAACTGGAAAATACTAATCAGGCAAAGGTGATGCACTGTCTTCCGGTTCGTCGAAATGTAGAATTAAGCGATGAGGTGATGGATGGTGAAAATTCTATCATTTATCAGCAGACTAAAAACCGAATTTTCTCCGCACAGGCAGTTTTCTCTGAAATTTTAGATGAATTGAATTCAAAATAATTAAATCATGCAGGAAAAGCTTTTTGTTGTAAAAATCGGCGGTGCTTTAATTGATGATGAGGAATTGTTAAACGAATTTCTGGAGCAGTTTTCTGAAATTAAAGAAAAGAAAATTTTAGTTCACGGAGGCGGAAAGTTAGCCACCACATTGGCTGATAAATTAGGCGTTGAACAAAAAATGATCAACGGACGAAGAATTACAGATAAAGAAACTTTAGATATTGTGGCGATGGTGTATGCAGGAGGAATCAACAAAAATATTGTAGCCAAACTTCAGCATAAAAAATGCAAAGCCATGGGTTTTTCCGGAGCTGATGCGAATTTAATTAAAGCTAAAAAAAGAGAAAACGCTGAAATTGATTTTGGATTTGTAGGAGATATTACGGAGAAGAGTGTACATAAAAAACTGATTTCAAAGTTGCTTAAACTTGAATTGGTTCCTGTGTTTTCGGCTATTACTCACGATAAAAAAGGACATCTTTTCAATACGAATGCGGATACAATTGCTTCGGTAATTGCTCAAGCGCTGTCTTCAAAATACGATGTTGAATTGTTGTATTGTTTTGATAAATCAGGAGTTTTGGAAGATGTCGAAAATCCTGAATCTGTTATTAAAAATATTTCTGAAGAAGAATTTTCAATCTTAAAAGAAGAAGGAAAACTTCATAAAGGAATTCTTCCCAAGCTGGAAAATGCTTTGGGAGCCGTAAAAAATAAAGTGAATAAAGTATTTTTAATTAAAGAAACCGAACTAAAAAACCATATAGAAAATCATCATGCAGGAACTGAAATCTGTTTATAGTAAAGAAAAATTACTGAATAATGCAGTAGAATTATTAAAAAAACTGATTGAAATTCCGTCATTCAGCAAAGATGAATTTAATACGTCTGTGGAAATTGAAAATTTTTTCAAAAAACACCAGATTCCTACAAAACGTTTTAAAAATAACATCTGGGCAGTGAATAAAAATTTTGATGTTTTCAAACCGTCAATTTTGCTGAATACGCATCATGATACCGTAAAACCGAACAAAGCATACACTTTAGATCCCTTTTTAGCGATTGAAAAAGACGGAAAATTATTCGGATTGGGAAGTAACGATGCGGGTGCTTCTTTGGTTTCGATGGCGCAGGTTTTTTTGCATTTTTTTGATAAAGAAGATTTAAAATATAATTTAGTGATTGCTTTGACGGCGGAGGAGGAGATTTCAGGGTTTGATGGGATCGAAGCTTTATTTCCTCAGCTTCCGAATGTGGAGCTCGCCATTGTAGGGGAACCAACGCAGATGAATCTGGCGATTGCCGAAAAAGGACTTTTGGTGATAGATGGGGAAATGAAAGGAACTCCTTCTCATGCCGCACATCCCAATAATGATAACTCGATTGTGAAATGTATGGAAGACTTGCAGAGTATTTTGAGCTTTAAATTTCCCAAAGTTTCAAATTATTTGGGTGAAGTTAAAATTACCTTGTCGGGAATTCATGCCGGAGTTCAGCATAATGTCGTTCCGGAATCATGTTCTTTTACGTTAGATGTTAGAGTTACGGATGAATATTCCAATCAGGAAGCATTTGAAATCATCCAATCGCAGATGAAATCAAATTTGACGGCAAGATCTTTCAGGCTAAATTCTTCAAAAATAGAAATGGAACATCCGTTTGTAGAAGCAGGATTAGAAATTGGAAGGACAACTTACGGTTCGCCAACTTCATCCGATCAGGCAATTATTCCATGTAAATCGGTGAAACTCGGTCCAGGTGACAGTACACGCTCCCACACCGCAGACGAATACATATATATAAAGGAAATAGAAGAGGGGATTGATGTTTATATTAAGATCCTTGAGAAAATCCTATAAATAAAACTAGGAAGCAGAGGCGTTAAGAAGAGTGAAATTTAGTCCGTTAAAAAATTCACATTGTTTGAAGCGCTACATTAATTTTGAACCGAAGAATAAGTTTTGAATTCACGCAAGTTTTGGGAATTTTAGGATTCAATTTCAATTTTTAGCCGGAGTTTCCATTCTTGAACTTTTGTTTCTTTTGCTTCAAGGCAAAAGAAAATTTTAAAATAAAAAAGAAATTTTATGAAAAAAATATGGCAAAAAGACGATAATGCCACAAATATATTAGTCAATAAATTTACAGTAGGAAAAGATCTTGATTTTGATGAACGTTTGGCAAAATACGATGTTAAAGGTTCTATGGCGCACTGTAAAATGTTAGCAGAAGTCGGAATTATTTCCAATGAAGAATCAATGCAAATGCTTTTTGTTTTGGAAGAAATTTTGGACGAAATAGAAAACGGAACTTTTAAAATTGATAAAAGTGCAGAAGATATTCACTCGCAGATTGAATCTATTCTAATTGAAAAATTAGGAGATACAGGAAAGAAAATTCATACGGCTCGTTCAAGAAACGATCAGGTTTTATTGGATATTAAACTCTATTTATTAGATGAAATCCGTGAAATTACTTCTTTGACAGATGAATTCTTTCAAATACTGATTAAATTAGCGGAAAAGTACAAAAATGTTCTGCTTCCGGGATATACCCATTTGCAGATTGCGATGCCTTCATCATTTGGATTGTGGTTCGGAGCTTATGCAGAAGCGTTATTGGATGATGTTGAAATGTTGTTTTCTGTGAAAAATATCATTAATAAAAATCCATTGGGTTCAGCGGCAGGTTATGGTTCATCTTTTCCTGTTGATCGTGAAAGTACAACGTCTCAATTAGGCTTTCAGTTGATGAATTATAATTCTGTTTATGCTCAAATGACGCGTGGAAAGTCTGAAAAAATGTTAGCAATGGCAATGGCAACTTTGGCGGGAACTTTAAGCAAATTTTCTTACGATGTTTGTCTGTATTTAAGTCAGAATTTTGATTTTATAAGTTTTCCTAAAGAATTTACCACGGGAAGCAGCATTATGCCACACAAGAAAAATCCAGATATTTTTGAGTTGGTTCGTGCACGTTGCAACAGAATTCAATCCTTACCGAATGAGTTTATTTTGTTGACCAACAATCTTCCTTCAGGCTATCACCGAGACATGCAGTTGACGAAAGAAGTTCTTTTCCCCGCAATTGATTCTTTGAAAGAATGTTTGGAGATTTTAAGTTATACATTACCCAATATTCAGGTAAAAGATGGGATTCTTGAAGATGAAAAATACAAATATCTTTTCAGTGTTGAAAAAATAAATGAAGAGGTGAAAAACGGAAGTTCATTCCGAGATGCCTATGTAAAAGTAGGGCAGGAGATTGAAAATCATGAGTTTGAGTTTAAGATTGGAAATCTAAAGCATACACATCAGGGAAGCATCGGAAATCTTTGTCTGGATAAAATAGAATATCAGTTTAATAAATTGAAAAATAAGTTGATGGGGTAATTGCTGTGAGTTTAAACCCTTAATTTTTTAATGGTTCAGCTTAATCTAAATCAATTTTAAACTTTGTAGATTTCTTTACCTCGTGAAGCACGATAGAACTGTGGTACTGCCCGATATTAGGAATATTTGAAATCACATTCACAGTAAAATCATTGTAAGAATTAATATCTTTGGCGATAATTTTCAGCATATAATCATATTCTCCGGAAAGACTGATAATTTCCTGAACTTCATCATGTTGCATAATATTTTTCTCGAAAGTTTCCAGCACTTTTTTGGATTGCTCTTTCAGACGGACATTGCAGTACACAACAATATTTAAACCTAATTTTTCACGATTTAGAAGACCAACATATTTTTCAATAATTCCCTGTTTCTCCAATTGTTTGATACGTTCATACGTTGGAGTAAAGGTAAGACCAATCTTTTCTGAAATTTCTTTTACAGAATGCGTAGAGTCTTCCTGAATGATACTGAGAATCATTTTGTCTTTTAAATCCATATAAAAATAAGCTTGAGTTTGAAACAAAAATAGTATTTAAAAATTAAAATATGGTATGATTATTTTTTTTTAGCCAAATCAAATTTTGGTTTTGTCAATTCAATGAAATGTTATATCTTTGCACCTAATGAATAACACAGTATTTATATCATTAGAATTACCGGGCGTAGACGCCCTTTACGATATTTATTTATATTAAGCGAAGATGTTTCTTCGCTTTTTTTTTTGTAAAAAAATTAAAATATTATGTTTACGATTACAGAACTAAGCACCGAGAGAATCAACAGTATAGTAACAGAAGCATTAGCTTTTGCAAACGGAAAAACTGCTAAAATAGAAGGAGAAGTTTTTTGTTCCAATCTTTTCTTCGAAGACAGTACAAGAACAAAAACAAGTTTTGATATTGCCGAAAGAAAATTAGGCTTGCAAGTTGTTCCTTTTGATGCTTCCAACAGTTCCGTAAACAAAGGAGAAAGTTTATATGACACGGTAAAAACGATTGAAAGTCTTGGAGTAAATCTGGTCGTAATCAGAGATAAAAAAGACAGATATTTTGATGAATTAAATAATATCAACATTCCTGTCATCAACGGAGGCGACGGAACGGGAAATCATCCATCTCAATGTATGTTGGATTTATTAACGATCTATCAGGAATTCGGAAAATTTGAAGGCTTGAAAGTGGGAATCGTTGGAGATGTAAAACACAGCCGGGTCGCCAATTCAAATGCAGAAGCATTAAGAAGATTAGGCGCAAAAGTATATTTTTCAGGACCAGAACAGTGGTTTGACGAAGGCGCTTTAATTAACGGAACTTATCTTTCAGTAGATGAATTGATTAAAGATGTAGATGTTTTAATGTTATTAAGAATTCAACACGAAAGACACGATGCAAAAATGAGTTTCTCCGCTTCGGATTACCACAGAAAATATGGTTTGACGAAAGAAAGAGAAAAAGCTATGAAAAAAGAAGCCATCATTATGCATCCGGCTCCAATCAACAGAGGAGTTGAAATTGACACAGACTTGGTAGAATGCGAACGTTCACGAGTTTTCAAACAAATGCAGAACGGTGTTTTCGCAAGAATGGCAATTTTAAAAGAAGCCCTGGAAAAAGAAGGGTATACTTTTAAATAAACGAGATACGGGTTTAAGAGTTAAATGAAAACCAACCGCAAATTCCCCTCCTCTGGAGGGGTGGCGAAAATTCAAAGAATTTTTGACGGGGTGGTTAAAAAGTAAAATAGAAAGAAATAAAAATAACAGAATGAAGAAGTCTAACTTCTAATTTCTAAAATCTAATATCTAATTTAAAAAATGAAGAAAAAGTTAATACTAGAATCCGGTGAAGTGTTTCATGGAGAAGGTTTCGGAACAGAATTGGAAACTGCAGGAGAGGTGGTTTTCAATACCGGAATGACAGGGTACCAGGAACTGATTTCTGACCCGTCATATTGCGGTCAGATTGTTTGTATGACTTATCCGCTGATCGGAAACTATGGGATTAATAGAGATGATTATGAGAGTATTGAGCCGGCTATCAAAGGACTTATTGTAAAAGAACTCTGTGATTTGCCTTCCAATTTCCGTACTCAGATTACTTTAGATGAATTATTTAAAAAGAAAAAACTTTCAGGAATTTCTGGAATTGATACAAGAAGACTGACAAGAATTCTTCGTAATTCAGGAGTGGTGAAAGGAAAAATTGTAAATGCTGAAGCTGATGAAAATGAAGTTGTTGCAGAATTAAAAGGTACAACTTTCCCAACCAATCAGGTGGAGCAGGTTTCTACAAAGACTTCGTATGCAAACCCAGGAAGAGGTTTGAAAGTTGTATTGGTAGATTTTGGTTCTAAATTAGGAATTATCAGAGAGTTATCTCAAAGAAACTGCGACATCACGGTTGTTTCTCATGACACAACTGCGGAAGAAATTTTGTTGATGGATCCGGATGGAATTATGTTGTCAAATGGTCCCGGAGATCCAGAAGACAATCAGCAGGCTTTAGAAATGATCCGTGGATTATTAGGAAAAGTTCCAATTTTCGGAATCTGTTTAGGGCACCAATTAATCGGTTTGGCTTGTGGAGCAAAAACTTTCAAGCTAAAATTCGGACACAGAGGAGGAAATCACCCGGTTTTAGATTTAGAAAAAAATAAAGTGGCAATTACTTCTCAGAATCACGGTTACGCAGTTGATCAGGAAAGTTTAAAAGATACAGATTTAATTGAAACGCACATCGCATTGAACGACAGAACAAACGAAGGCTTGAAACACAAGATTCACCCTTGTTTCTCAGTTCAGTATCACCCGGAAGCGAGTCCAGGTCCTGAAGATGCGAATTATTTGTTTGATGATTTCATTCAGTTAATGGAAGATTTCAAGAATAAATAAAACATTCAGTTTGTCATTCTGATTAAGGAAGAATCTCAGTAAATCTAGAATGATAATGTGTAAAAATTAAATCTAACTTAAGAATTAGTGCTAAAAGTCTGAAATCTGACATCTAGCATCTCATATCTAAATAAAAAAATGGCAAAACGTACAGATATAAAAACAATTTTAGTAATCGGTTCAGGACCTATAATCATCGGTCAGGCGGCAGAATTTGATTACGCAGGAACGCAGGCTTGTCTGTCTTTGAGAGAAGAAGGCTACAAAGTAATTTTGATTAATTCAAATCCTGCAACGATTATGACGGATGTTGAAATCGCAGACAAAGTCTACATCGAGCCGATTTCACTTCAATTCGTAAGTCATATCATCAGAAAAGAGCGTCCAGATGCACTTTTACCGACTCTTGGTGGACAAACCGGACTGAATATGGCGGTAGAATTGGAAAATTCAGGAATTCTTGAAGAATGTAAAGTTGAAGTGTTGGGAACGAAACTTTCAGCGATCAACAGAGCGGAGGATAGAGATTTGTTCCGTGAATTAATGAGAGAATTGAACGAACCGGTTCCTGAATCTGACATTGTAAATACGGTTGAAGGAGCATTAAATTTCGCTAACGAAATCGGGTATCCCGTAATCGTTCGCCCTGCTTTCACAATGGGTGGAACAGGTGGTGGAATTGCTTCTACAGAGGCTGAATTGAAGGAAATTGCTGAATTAGGATTAAAACACAGTCCTGTTACACAATGTCTGATTGAAAGATCAATCGCAGGTTTCAAAGAAATTGAGTACGAAGTAATGCGTGATGCAAACGACAACGCAATTGTAGTTTGTAACATGGAAAATATTGACCCGGTTGGGGTTCATACAGGAGATTCAATCGTTGTGGCGCCATCTCAGACACTTTCTGACAGAGAATATCAGCTGTTGAGAAATGCTTCATTAAAGATTATCAGAGCTTTAGGAATTGAAGGAGGATGTAACGTACAGTTGGCTTTAGACCCACATTCATTCGAATATTATATCATCGAGGTGAATCCTAGGGTTTCCCGTTCATCAGCTTTAGCTTCAAAAGCAACGGGGTATCCAATTGCGAAAATCGCTGCAAAAATTGCGGTTGGTTTGACTTTAGATGAAATCATGAATCCGGTTACGGGAACATCTTACGCTTGTTTCGAACCAGCTTTGGATTATGTGGTGACTAAATTCCCAAGATTCCCTTTCGATAAATTTGAAACGGCAGACAGAAGATTATCAACCCAAATGAAAGCAACGGGTGAAGTAATGGCCATTGGAAGAAATTTCGAAGAGTCTTTACAAAAAGCCATCCGTTCTCTTGAAACTGGAATCAAACATATCGGTTTAAAAACTAAACAGGCTGCAGCGCTTACAGCAGAAGAGATCGAAAGAAGAATCAGAGTTTGTGATGACGAAAGATTATTCATCATCGGAGATGCTTTAAGAAGAGGATACGACTGGGAACAAATCGTAGAATGGAGTAAAATCGATAAATTCTTCATCTGGAAAATCAAGAAATTAATTGATTTCGAAAAAGTTATCGCTGATAATAAATTCGACATTGAAACTTTAATTCAGGCTAAAAAATTAGGCTTCGCAGATATAAATATCGCGGTTCTTTGGGATGTAAAAGAACGTGAGATTTTCAACTTCAGAAAAGAAAACGGAATAATGCCGGTTTACAAAATGGTAGACACTTGCGCCGCAGAATTTGAATCTGAGACACCATATTTCTACGGAACTTACGAAGAGGAAAACGAATCTTTCGCTTCAGATAAAGAAAAAATTATCGTTTTAGGTTCTGGTCCAATCAGAATCGGGCAGGGCGTTGAGTTTGATTACGCAACGGTTCACTCAGTTTGGGCAATCAAAGAAATGGGGTATGAAGCGATTATAATCAATAATAATCCTGAAACAGTTTCAACAGATTTCTCCATTTCAGATAAATTATACTTCGAGCCTCTGACGGAAGAAGATGTAATGGACATCATCGAACTGGAAAAACCAAAAGGTGTTGTGGTACAGTTTGGCGGACAAACTGCGATTAATTTGGCTGATAAATTGGCAGCTCACGGTGTTCAGATTTTAGGAACGACATTAGAAGATCTAGACAGAGCCGAAAACAGAGATAAATTCGAAAAAGCCCTTCAGGAGATGGGAATTCCTCAGCCTTTAGGAAAAACTTCCACTTCAAAAGAAGAAGCAATAAAAATTGCCAACGAAATCGGATATCCGGTATTGGTTCGTCCAAGTTACGTTTTAGGAGGTAGAGCGATGGAAATTGTTTACACTGAAGCAGAATTAGCTCATTACATGGAGTTTGCGGTAGAAGCAAGTCCGGATCAGCCTGTTTTGGTTGACCGTTATATCACTGGAAAAGAAGTTGAAGTTGATGCAATTTGCGATGGCGAAACAGTGATTATTCCGGGAATTATGGAACATATCGAAAGAGCTGGAGTTCACTCGGGAGACTCGATTGCGGTGTATCCTACACAGAATGTTTCTCAGGCAGAAATCGAAACCTTGGTTGATTACACACAGAGATTAGCTAAAGGATTGAATGTGATAGGTTTAATGAATATTCAGTACGTTCTTTTCGAAGGAAATGTATATGTAATTGAAGTAAATCCGCGTTCATCGAGAACGGTTCCTTTCTTGTCTAAAATCACTGATGTTCCGATGGCAAATTTAGCTACAAAAGCTATTTTAGGTCAAAAGCTTGAAGATTTAGGCTACAAAAACGGACTGGTTCCAGTAAAAGAAGGAGTTTTCGTAAAAGTTCCCGTATTTTCATTCTCAAAATTAACGAAAGTTGACATCACTTTAGGCCCTGAAATGAAGTCTACAGGTGAAGTAATGGGGAAAGATACTACCCTTGAAAAAGCTTTATACAAAGGTTTGGTTGCAGCTGGAATGAAGGTTCCGATGCACGGTTCAATTTTGTTCACGGTTGCTGATAAACATAAGCAGGAAGCTGCTGATTTGGCGGCGAGATTCCATGAAGTTGGTTTCAGAATCTGGGCAACGGAAGGAACTGCAAAATTCTTCGCTGAACAAGGTATTCCTTGCAAAATAGGTTACAAAATCGGAGAGGAAAGCGTCAACCTGATTGATTTGATTCAAAAAGGAAAAGTTCAGTACGTTGTGAACACGACTACGAAAGGAAAACAAGCCGAAAGAGACGGTTTCCAGATCAGAAGAATGAGTGTAGAAAACGGTGTTCCTTGTTTAACATCAATGGATACGGTAGAAGCAATCTTGAAAGTGATTGAAAGCATGAGCTTTAAGATGGAAACGATGTAGTTTTCGAATTGAGATAAAGTAATAAAAGCGGGAGATTTTTTCTTCCGCTTTTTTATGAATATTTTTCTGGATTCTGTGAGGTGTGAAAAACCCTTGTAATAACAATGATTTTAGCAATTTTATCGATTGTATAAAATATCAGAAAGGGATATTTCTTCATTAACTTTCCATGAAAACCCTCAAACCAAATTTTAAAATAGGGATTTTTGGAAATCGTTCCTAAATTAGATTTAAAATCTTTGAAAAATTGATCAGCAACTTTTTGAGTGACTTTAGTTTTATAGTAAAGATAAGAATGCTCAACATCTGCTTTTGCTTCTTCAGAGATGATGATCTTAAATTTCATATTTTGAACTCATTTCATTAAGAAAAGTGTCAATTTCTGTATGTTGTTCGTAAGATCTTTTTTTTATTTCTTGAAGACTTTTTTTTTGCTCATCGGAAAGCTCAAAATCAGTGTTTTCTTCTTCTAAAATTCCTTCAATATAACCTAAAATTCTCTCCAAAATATTTTCTGGAGCTTCTTTAAGAATTTTATTGATGCTTTTTAATGTGGCAGATTCCATCTTTTTTTGTTTTAAACAAATTTATAAATTTATTTGAATTTAATAAAATTATACTTTTCATAATCCCAAACTCCTATCCAAATGCACATACCCACCATCCACATGAATCAGCTGTCCTGTGGTATGTGAAGATTTTTCAGATAAAAGAAATGTAGCCATATTCGCAATTTCTTCCGAAGTTGTCATTCTGTTTTCAAAAGGAATTTTTGAAGTAATACTTTTCAGTTTTTCCTCAGGATTTTCAAAAGTAGAAATCCATGATTGATAGAGGGGAGTCCATGCTTCTGCAACGATAATCGCATTCACGCGGATGCCGTAAGGTAAAAGTTCGACGGCCCATTCTCTTGTTAAGGCATTTCTGGCACCGTTTGAAGCGGCATAACCTGACGTTCCGCCTTGTCCGGTTTCTGCAGTTTTGCTTCCGATATTTAAAATCGAACCTTTACTTTCTTTGAGATAGGGAAGCGCATGATGTACCAAAAGATAATAATGCACCACATTTTTGTGATACGATTCTAAAAATTTTTCATAAGAGCCGTTTTCCAAACTAACACCATCGTTTACACCGGCATTGTTGACGATTCCATCAATTATCTCGTATTTTTTTATGACTTCATCAATGGCTTTTTTACATTCTTCGGGTTGAGAAAGTTCGGCGGTCACAAAATCTGCTTTTCCTCTGTGATCTATAATTTCCTGAACGGCTTTTTTGTTGTCATTTTCGTTTCTCCCGATAATTATGGGAAACGCTTTTTCTTCGGCTAAAGTTTTCACGATAGCGTTTCCGATACCTTTTGCACCGCCGCTTACGATGATGATTTTGTTATCTAAATTTAAGTTCATATTTTGAATATATGTTCTTTTAATTATAAGTTTAATTCTTAATGCTAAAAAAATAATTATAAGTTGTAAAACTTCACTGCATTTCCAGAGTAAAAAAGTTCCTGTTCCTCTTTGGAAAACTGATTGACATATTTTGAAATCAATTCCAGCCACAGCGGATAATTTCCTCCTAACAGCATCACGGGCCAATCGCTTCCGAACACTGTTCGATCAATTCCAAATTGAGAAAAAACAAAATCCAGAATTTCAAAAATTGATTTTTCATTGATCGTATTCAAATTTCCTTGCGTTAAAAGTCCTGAAACTTTGCAGTAAACATTAGGATTTTTCGCCAGTTCTGAAATATTTGCTTTCCAATCTTTTAAATCATTTGTAGTCAAATTTGGTTTTCCGCAATGGTCTAAAATAAAAGGTTTATTTGGTAATTTCTCAGAAAATTTAACCGCATCCGAAAGTTGATGTTGTCTCAATAAAATATCGAAAGTATAGCCATAATGATGAAGTTTAGATATTCCCTCAAGTATATTTTTTTGTAATAAAAAACCAATTTTTTCACTTTCAACGATATGTCGGAATCCCTTGATTATTTTAGCTGACTGATAGTTTTCAAGTTTTTCTTCCAATTTTTCAGAAGTCAAATCAATCCAACCGACAATGCCTTTGATGAAAGAATTTTCTTTAGCTAAATTCAACAAAAAAGAAGTTTCTTCATCACTTTGATCAGCCTGAACGGCAATGCAGCCATCAATTTGATTTTCATTAAGATATAGTGAAAAATCTTCAGGAAGAAAATCTCTTCGGATAGCGTTCATGTTTTCCGTAATCCAAGCATCACGAATTGGATTAAACTTCCAAAAATGAACGTGAGAATCAATAATCATTTGGTTCAGGTTTTTATGAAATGAAATTTACAATGAAAATACTTTATCCATCAACTGCCACTTTTCTCCCGGCTTCGAATTGGGCAGCTGTTGCTGAAATTTTGACATCAATTGTTCCCATTCCTGAACTTTCGGATTATTATTATCCATTTCTTTTTTTGTTTCAAAAGAAAAATTTTCATCAGTCTCGATAATCATTATCAATCGATTTTGAACACGATAAATTTCCATGTTTTGAATTCCCGAATCCGAAAGACTTTGCTTGATTTCAGGCCACACGTTTTCGTGATATCTTTCGTATTCTGCGATCAATTTTGGATCATCGACCATATCAAGGGCTAAACAATATTTTTTCATTCTCCGTATGCTTTTACTTTTTGTGTGCTGCTTCCCAAACCGTCAATTCCCAACTCCACGACGTCTCCCGGTTTCAGATACCAAGGCTCAGGTTTTTGTCCCAAACCAACACCAGCAGGCGTTCCCGTCGTAATCACATCACCCGGAAGCAAAGTCATAAACTGACTGATATAGCTCACAACAAAAGGGATATTGAAAATAAGGTTAGAGGTGTTTCCATCCTGTAAAATTTCTCCATTCACTTTTAGCCACAAACGCAAATTATGAACATCTTCAATCTCATCGGGTGTCGCAATGAAAGGTCCAATCGGCGCAAACGTATCACAGCTTTTTCCTTTTACCCATTGTCCGTTCCTTTCCAGCTGAAATTCTCTTTCACTATAATCGTTGTGCAAAACGTATCCTGCAATATGTTCCAATGCATTTTCTTCTGAAACATAACTCGCTTTTTTCCCAATAACAACGGCTAATTCAACTTCCCAGTCGGTTTTTACGCTGTTTTTAGGAATAATCAAATCATCATTCGGACCAACAATGGCTGAAGTCGCTTTAAAAAACAGAATCGGTTCCTGCGGAATTGGAGCGTTAGTTTCGGCAGCATGGTCTTTATAATTTAAGCCCACACAAATGATTTTCGAAGGTCTCGCCAACGGGGCTCCCAATCTTTCATCCTGAGAAACTTCAGGTAGATTTTGAGTATTGATTTCCGATTTTAAATTTTCAACAGCATCACCCGAAAAGAAGTTTTCATCATAGTCCTTCACCAGATGAGAAACATCATATCTTTTATCATTGATAATTACACCAGGTTTTTCCTGTCCTGGTTTTCCGAATTTTATTAATTTCATATTATTTTTTATTTTTTAGAATCTACATTTTTATTTGAAGCTATTCCCGCTATCCACTATATCTTTTTTGGGTTTGTCTCCGCTGCGCTGCGCCAATCCTAAAAAAGGATGCCGTTTCTATCGGGGCTAGGGTAGTGTAGTTCAATCAAAAGTTTAGATTAATTTACAAATTTTAATTATTTAAAGTAGTAAATCCACCATCGATAGGATAATCTACACCTGTAATAAATGATGCTTCGTCACTGCATAAATAAAGTGCCAAAGAAGCTACTTCCTCCGGCTGAGCCATTCTGCCAATCGGTTGTGTTTTAGATAATTTATCAAACATTTCTTCGATATTATCAGGATAATTATTCTTTAAAAATCCATCTACAAAAGGTGTATGTACACGAGCCGGGGAAATCGAATTACAACGGATATTTTCACCAATATAATCTTTGGCAACACTCATCGTCATTGCTTTTACCGCACCTTTTGCCGTACTGTACGCAAAACGGTCAGGAATTCCAACCAATGCTGCAATCGAAGCCATATTAATAATGACACCGCCACCAGACTTTCTGATTTGTGGAATTGCTGCAAATAAGCAGTTGTACACTCCTTTGATGTTGACATTATAAATTCTGTCAAAATCCTCTTCAGAAGTGGTATCTGCTTTTCCGATGTGGGCAATTCCTGCATTGTTGACAAGAATATTGATTGCACCAATTTGATCAAAAACGGCTACGACATCTTTTTGTTTTGATACATCACAAGCATAAATTTTAGCAGTTCCACCTGATGACTGTATTTTTTCTAGCGTTTCCTGTCCGTTCTGTTCTGTAATTTCAAGAATGTGAACTTCTGCACCATTTTTTGCAAGCTGAATGGCAATTGCCTGCCCGATTCCGCTTCCTCCACCTGTTACAACGGCTTTTTTATTTTTTAATGAAAACATTTTTATAATTGTTGTTTAAATTTTTATATATTTTTTGACGCAAAGGACACTAAGATTTTCTTATTATAATACCTAACTAATTAGTATTGAACATGGCTCTTTTACTTTTTACTTAAAATTTACTTATAAACTCACTCCTCTTTTCCAGGGAATAAAATCATCCTGATTTAAAGCAACTGCTTTAGGAATAATATTTCCGCTCGCAACTTCAATACAGAAATCCAGAATATCTTCACCCATTTGCTGAATGGTTTTTTCACCCCTTACGATTGCACCTGTATCAATATCGATAATATCCGACATTTTCTCAGCTAAAACTGTATTCGTCGACACCTTTATTACAGGGCAAACCGGATTTCCTGTTGGTGTGCCCAAACCTGTTGTGAACAAAATTAAAGTTGCTCCGGACGCTGCTTTTCCTGTGGTTGCTTCAACGTCATTTCCAGGAGTACAAACAAGACTTAACCCGGGTTTAGTGGCAGGTTCTGTATAATCTAAAACGTCTACAACAGGTGAGGAACCTCCTTTTTTCGCGGCTCCGGCAGATTTTATGGCATCGGTAATTAATCCGTCTTTAATATTCCCCGGAGACGGATTCATATAAAATCCTGACCCGACGGCATGAGCCAATTCGTCGTATTCTGTCATTAATCTGATGAATTTTTCTGCAGTTGCCTGATCTACAGCTCTGTCGATTAATTCCTGTTCTGCTCCACACAGTTCAGGGAATTCTGCCAATAAAACTTTAGCTCCCAAAACAGAAAGAATATCCGCCAAATGTCCCACCGCAGGGTTCGCTGAAATTCCGCTGAAACCATCGCTTCCGCCACATTTTACCCCAACACAAAGTTTGCTTAGCGGTGCATCTTCACGCTCAATTGTATTGATTTCTAAAAGTCCTTTCAGCGTTTCAAAAATAGCATTCTTAATCATAGTTTCTTCACTTACCGCTTTTTGCTGTTCAAAAACAAGCAGAGGTTTAGAAAAATCAGGATTTCGGTTAAATAAATCTTTTTTAAAATTTTCAATTTGAAGATGCTGGCAACCCAAACTCAACAACGTAACTCCCGCAACATTGGGATGGTCTGCGTAAGAAGCCAACAATTTGCTGAGCGTATCTGCATCTTGTCTCGTTCCACCGCAACCACCTGTATGATTGAGAAATTTAATGCCATCTATATTTTTGAAAACTCTTTCTTTTTTAGGAATATTTGATGGTGAAAAATCAATTTCGTCCAAATTTTCACCTTTTGAAATAGCTTCTACTAATTGATGGGTGTAGCTTTTATATTTTTCGTCTACTGCATATCCTAATTCATTGTAAAGTGATTCTTTAATAATATCGAGATTACGGTTTTCACAGAAAACGGTAGGGATAAATAGCCAGTAATTAGCCGTTCCTACATCGCCATTCGGACGGTGGTATCCTTTAAATGTTTTGTGTAGAAATCTTGAAACATCAGGTTTTGTCCATTGGTAATCAACATCGCGATAATAAAATGGTTCGGCGGCGTGCTTTGTATTTTCAGTGGTCATGCGGGTTCCTGCTGCCAAGTCGTATTGAACCTTACCTACCAAAACGCCATACATAAAGATTTCGTCGCCTTGTTTCATGTCATTCATAAAGAATTTATGTTTGGCAGGAATTTCCTCTAAAGTAATGTAAGGAAGTCCTTCAAAAATGATTTCAGTGGCTGCTGGAATATTCTGCAAAGCGACCATAACATTGTCTTTATTGTTTATTTTTAAAATTAAATTGCTCATTTTTAGTTTTTGTTGTGTGCTTTTTAACGCAAAGTCCGCAAAGTTTTTTTAACTATTAATTGTTTTAAATCCGCAAAGGCATTTCTTTTAACGAAGAACACAAACGTATTTAATTATAATGAAGATTTTTTATTTCTGAATCTTAATGAAAACAGAAATACGATGATAAAACAGAGTAAAGGTACGATATAAGAAAAATGAATATTCCCAGATATATCTGTGATTTTACTTGCAATCGGCGGAATAATTGCACCTCCCACGATTGACATAATTAATAAACTTGATGCCGGTTTTGTCTCGGAACCTGCGCCTTCAATTCCTAAAGCAAAGATTGTCGGAAACATGATAGACATAAAGAAGGTAAGCCCTACAAGTGCATATAAAGTGGTGATTCCCGTTCCTGCAACGACATAAATGCTGAGAATAATGCTGATAATACTGTAGATTCTTAATAATTTTTGAGGTAGAATATATTTCATGAAAAAAGTTCCTGCAAAACGTCCGATCATGAATAAAAATCCTGCAACGCCTGCATAATATTTAGCTTCCTGACCTTTCATATTGATTGCATCTTCCGCGAAAACGAGCAGAAAACTGAAAATATAAATTTGGGCACCTATGTAAAAAAACTGTGCGAGAACTCCCCAACCTACATTTTTTACTCCCAAAACCTGTAGATAATTTTTTGTTGATTTTTCTTCGCTTTCAGTGACATCTGGTAATTTAATGAATAAAAATAAAATCATTACCAATAAAAGAATAAGCCCTAAAATAATATACGGACCTTTTACCAAAGCTGTTTCTGCTTGAATGTAGGCTATTTTAGCTGCTTGAGATAAAGTTGCTAGTTCTTCCTGCGATTTTGGTTCCTCAGCCAAAATAAAAATTCCGCCAATAATGGGAGCAATCGATGCTGCCAAACCGTTGAAAGATTGTGCGAAATTTAATCGTTGAGTTGCTTTTTCAGGTGGACCTAAAACTGTAATGTAAGGGTTGGCTGCCGTTTCAAGAATTGCCAATCCACAAGACAAAACAAATAAAGCTCCAAGAAAAAACGGGTAACTGACTGTATTTGCCGCAGGAACAAATAGAAAACAACCTGCCGCAAAGAAAAATAACCCGACTAAAATTCCAGTTTTGTAACCATATTTCTGAATGATGATTCCTGCCGGAATTGCCAATAAAAAATATGCTGCAAAAACTGATGAATCTACCAACGAAGCCTGAAAATGATTTAATTGGAAAGCACTTCGAAGATGTTTAATTAGGATTGGATCGAGGTTATGAATAAATCCCCAAAAGAAAAATAAACTCGTGATAAGAATTAATGGAAGACCATAATTTCTCTTTCTTGATAAAGAAGAAACTGAGCTTTCGGAGGGGATGTTGTTCATTGATCTGTTTATTTATAATTGATGATCTTTTTTGTTTAATGATGAAATGAGTCTATTATGTAGTGAATTTATTTAATTTCGTATTCACTTTACTTATTCAAAATTTAAACATTTAATGATTTTTAAATGTATAAAAAAATTATAAAATAAAAATTGAAGGAGCAGGATAGTACAAGATAGTTTAGTTATTATTCATATTTATTAAGGATTTGTTAACGTATTTTTAAATTAAAAAGGCTTCCCAAATGGAAAACCTTTTTTGTTGTTTGAAGAAAATTGTCTAAGTTGTTTTATAATAAGGCGCATTAAAATATTTGCTTTTCTGAATATAGACCCTGTTTCTGTCTGCATCAAAAATCCAGTTGAATCTTCTCAGCAGATCTGCTCCGAAATAATTTACTTTTTGAGTTTTAGGATCTCCTGCAAAAAATCCTGCGGTAACGTCTTTTAACACAAAATTGCCAATCTTCATAAAAGGCAAAATACCTTGTTTTGTTACAATACTTTGTCCGGCAGAGTTTTTCATGGTTTTTTCACCTGTTATTTTCAATTTTTTATCTAAATTTTTTGCGTTTGCAAATGTATTACTGTAAAGCAATCCACCGGAATATCCTGACTGTAGAAGAAAATAAACTTCCTGTTGCTGATTGTCAATCACATTGTCTGCAACGATGTAAAATTGTCCGTTTTCTGAAAATAAAGGCATCGTTTCATAGCCTTTTAGATCAGGCATTTTATCGTAGACGATGAATTGATTGTTGTTATAATCGATCTTAAACGTTTTTCCTTTAAAAATTCCGGTTCCGATTTTCCCGTCAGCTTCATGACCTGTCAATTCGTTATTGAAAAATCTGATGCCGTCATATTTTCTGTTTCCTATTTTTACAGTATTATCTTTGCTGACGTCATTTTTAAATAGAATATGATCTGCTTTTCTTTTTCGTTCTGGAGAAATTGATGCATCTTCCATGGCGATTTGAAACATAAGATCCAGAGAGTCTGTATCATTTATTAAAGTTTTTATGATGATATTATTGTGTTTTGTGAGTCGAAAAGGAATCTTTTCCTGAGCTTTGACAACTAAAGAAATGAACATTAAACAAAGTAATAAAATTGATTTTTTAATCATTGGTTATTCTTTTAGCCTTTAAATTTACCGTTATTTTTGAGACAGATTTACAAAAGAAAATAAATTTTAGAGTTTGCTAAAGAAGAAATTCTAATATTTAATGTAGTTAATTGAGATTACTATTTCATTTGTTATTAGTTCATACAACTAATTATTACCTTATTCAAATGGATTTTTAAAAAGGAAAAATTATTGAAATTGGAAGGCTATTCTGTTTGGATTTTGTAATTTTGGATAAAAATTTACACGTGAAAAAATTACTATTTGCACTTTGCATATCAGCTTCAACCTTATCTTTTGCTCAGGATTATTCGGTACCGGCAGCAAGTCCACGTCAGAAAGTAGAGCAGCAGTTTTCAATGTCTAAAATCTCTGTCGACTACGGGAGACCAGGTGTGAAGGGACGTAAAATATTCGGAGAATTGGTTCCTTACGGACAGGTTTGGAGAGCGGGTGCCAATTCATCTACAAAAATCACTTTCGGACAATCTGTTAATTTCGGTGGAAAAGTGGTTCCTGCAGGAACTTACGGATTATTTATCGTTCCTACAGAGAAAGAATGGAAAGTAATCTTAAATAAAGATTTCCAGCAATGGGGAGCGTATACATATGATGCAAAACAGGATGTTTTAGATGTTACAGTTCCTGTTAATAAATTGGCAGATAAGCAGGAGTGGTTTGAAATTACTCTCAACCCAACAGGTGAAAATTCTGGAAACTTGGTAATCAAATGGGATACAGCTCAGGCTGAAGTGGCTTTAAAACCTTCAAGTCCGGATGCTGTTACTAAAATTGCTGACAAATTAAAGGAGATCAAAAAAATTGAGTCTGACGCTGCAAAATCAAAAGGTTAAGAAATGAATTTTTCTATTCAGACTATTTTAGAAAATCAAGAATATCAATTAATCCCCTTACAGCAAGGGGATTTTGAGTCTTTATACGAAGTGGCTTCGGATCCGAAGGTTTGGGAACAGCATCCTAATAAAGATCGTTATCAGAGAGAAATTTTCGAAAACTTTTTTAAAGGGGCGATTGAAAGTAGAGGTGCTTTTAAAATTGTTGATAAAGCAACTGGAGATGTTTTAGGAAGTACCCGATTTTATGATTTTGATGAAGATAAAAACAGCATTTTCATTGGATATACTTTTTACGGAACAAAATCTTGGGGTAAAGGAATTAATCCTCAGATCAAAAAATTGATGCTTGATTATATTTTTCAATTTGTAGATACGGTGCATTTTCATATAGGGAAAGAAAATTCCCGTTCTCAAATTGCATTAGAAAGATTGGGCGGACAAAAAATTGCCGAAGAGGAAGTTGCTTATTTCGGGGAACCAACGAGAACTAATTTTATGTACGAAATTAAAAAGAAAATTATTACTATGAAAAAATATAAAATTCAACAATCGCCCTTCGTCGTTCCAACAACAGATGGGAAATTAATTGAAGAACACTGGGGGAACTCAACAGGAAATTCAAATATTTCAATTGCGCATATGGTTGCACCACCGGATTGGAGTGAACCGCATCAGACTCCTGAATTTGATGAATTTACCTTAATCATTTCAGGAAAAAAGCAATTTGAAATAGACGGAGAAATGGTTACTTTAGAGAAAGGACAAAGCATTCTGATCGAAAAAGGAGCAAGGGTCCGTTACAGTAATCCGTTTTCTGAACCTTGTGAATATATTGCGATCTGTCTTCCGGCGTTTTCGATGGAGTTGGTGAATAGAGAAGAAGAAATAATTTAAATATGGCATTACAAATTTGTCCAAAGTGTAAAGAAAGTTCTTTTACTTGGTTTATCAACGGAAAATCTCATGTAACGAGTTGGAGTTGTTTTAATTGCGATTATGAAGCAAAAGAAAATGAGAGTGATACATGTATCTGTGAAAATTGTGAGAAGAATACAAAAACTAAATTGAAAGATAAGGAAAAAGAATATTGGTGGTGTTATAATTGTAATAAAATCAGTGATTTATAAATAGAAACAACCTCAAATACTGAGGTTGTTTCTATTTATTTTAGTTTAATTACTTCAAAATTTCTTTCAAAAACATCAACGTATGATTCCAGGCTCTTTTTGCCATTACTTCATTATAATCTGCTGATTTTGGGTCGGTAAAAGTATGTTTTGAATTGGCATACGTAATAATTTGCCAGTCTGCTTTACCATCATTCATTTCCTTAATCAAATTATTGTAATCTTCCGGAGTTACTCCTTTATCATCGGCAGGATTTTCAACTAAAATTTTCGTCGAAATAGGATTGTTTTTTCTGGTCTGATCTTTACCGATACTTCCATGAATCGAAACAACGCCGACAACAGGCAGGCTTCCTCTCGCAGATTCCAACGCTCCGGTTCCTCCGAAACAATATCCAATCACGGCAATTTTACTGGAAATTGCTCCGTTTTTTTTCAATTGTTCCAATGCTAAAGAAATTCTTTTCTGATAAGCGTCATAATTTTTCTTGTAATATCCCGCTGTTTTAGCTGCAGAGTCATTATCTGTCGGAATATTTCCTTCTCCATAAATATCTGCAACAAATGCTACGTAACCTTGTTTTTCTAATTCTAAAGCTGCATTTTTAGCTTCATCATCAATTCCTTTCCAAGCCGGAAGAACCAAAACGCCCGGAAGCTTTTTTCCTGCGTTGGAAGTCACTAAACCATTTAATTTTTGCGAACCGTCCTGATAGGAAACTGTTTTGAGGTTTTGACTGAAAATTGTTCCTGAAGCCATTAAAAATGCGGATAATAATATTGAACGTATCATATTTTGTAAGTTAATTTTTTATTTGAAGCTATTTCCCGCTTTCCATTACAATCTTTTTTTTCAAAAAAGGATTTTCATTGCAATCGGGGCTAGGCATTTGTCGGATTTTCACTTTTTCACAAGTAAACAATTTCTTCTAAATTAATGAAAATAAATAAGAAAGAATATTAATAAAATATAAATTTTCAACCTTAATTAGGTCTATAAAACTGATATTCCCCATTTTCATAATACGCATTAATATGCTGCAAACCATTTGTTAAAATAATTTCTTTGGCACCAATTATCGAGTTATATCTTGCTGTCTGCTCAAAAGTTTTTTCAGATAATTTAATTTGTGGTGCTTTACATTCAATCAAAATAATCGGTTCTGTTTTTTCGGTTACTAAAAGGTCGATTCTTTTAGTTAAACCATTTAGAACGATCTTCTTTTCAGTAATTAAAGCCGATGTAGAATAGGATTTTACCGTAAGATAATAATGTACCCAATGCTGGCGCACCCATTCTTCAGGGGTGAGCAAAAGGTAAGTTTTACGAACCAAATCATAAATAAAAAACTTATCTTTGTCTTTCTTGAATTTAAAATCAAAAGTTTCCTGAAAATTCAGTTTTGGAAGTTCCATTTATAAGATGAAAGAATTAGATTTAATCCTCAAAAATATTAAAAATAAAGAAGTTTTACCGATTTATTTTTTCCACGGAGAAGAACCTTACTTTATAGATCTTGCTGTAAAAGCTCTTGAACACGACTTTTTAACCGAAGACGAAAAAGCTTTTAACCAAACGGTAGTTTATGGAAAAGATACCACGTACCAGGAAATTCTTTCATTGGCAAGGCAGTTTCCGATGATGGGAGACAAACAGGTAATTATCGTAAAGGAGGCGCAGGATTTAAAATTAAATGAACCTGAAACTAAGGCTTTGGAAACATATGTTGAAAATCCTGTTCCGTCAACAGTTTTAGTTTTCGCGCACAAACATAAGAAGTTAGACAGTCGTAAAAAGGTTACGAAATCTTTAGATAAAATCAACGCCTTATTTTTAAGCGAATCAATCAAAGAAAATCAACTTCCCAAATGGATTGCCGACGAATGCATTAAATTAAGTATAAAAACTGCCCCGAATATTTCTCATTTGTTGGCAGAATATCTTGGAAACGACCTTTCCAGAATCGCCAATGAACTGAATAAATTAAAAATCATTCTGAAACCCGGAGAACTTCTTGACGGGAAAATTGTTGAAGAACACATCGGTATCAGTAAGGAATATAATGTTTTCGAACTACAAAAAGCATTAGGAACAAAAAATGCCAATGCAGCACTTAAAATTGCTCATTTTATGGGCAAAAATCCCAAGAATAATCCATTTGTAATGATGTTGTCGAGTCTGTATAATTATTTTTCCAACGTTATTATTTATCAGACTATGGTAGGTCAGCCACCGCAGGTTATCGCTTCGCAAATGGGAGTTAATCCTTATTTCATTAAAGATTACGCAGAATCGGGGAGATTATATCCTTTAAAGCATGCCACAAGGGTAATTTCTATTTTAAGGGAATTCGATATGAAAGGAAAAGGGTTGGGCGCTGTTAATATGAATGAAGCTGAATTGATTAAGGAATTGGTTTACAAGATCATTAATGTCGATAAAATTAAAATGAAAGTGTGATAAGGTTAAGGGTTAATTAGTCAGACTTGTGAATTTTTTAGGAAATAAAACTTCGTTAAATTCAACATTCACACATGAAGGAAATTCACTATTAACTATTCATATATTAAATATTGACAAGTATCATTAAAATAACTTTAATTAAATATTAAAATTGACGAAATTAGCACTCGTAAATTTTTAAATCTTTTTGAAAAGCAAATTATGGAGCAAAACATTTTAGATTGTGTGATCGTTGGATCTGGACCTTCTGGTTTTACAGCGGCAATTTATGCGGCAAGAGCAGACTTAAAACCTGAATTATACACAGGATTAGAGCCAGGTGGACAATTGACTACAACTACAGAAGTTGATAACTTTCCAGGATATCCGGCAGGAATTACAGGTCCTGAAATGATGATGGATTTGCAAAAACAAGCCGAGAGATTCGACACAAAAGTTCATTATGAAATGATTACCAAGGCAGAGTTTTCTAAAGAAGTGGGCGGTATTCATAAATTATATGCGGGAAATAAAGAAATTTTTGCTAAATCTGTGATTATTTCTACGGGTGCCACTGCAAAATATTTAGGTCTTGATGACGAGAAAAAGTACAATGGAGGAGGAGTTTCTGCATGTGCTACCTGCGACGGATTTTTTTACAGAGGCAAAGATGTTGTGGTAGTCGGAGCTGGTGATACAGCGGCGGAGGAAGCTACTTATCTTTCAAAATTGGTAAATAAAGTGACGATGTTGGTGAGAAAAGGTGAATTTAGAGCTTCAAAAGCGATGATTCACAGAGTTCAGAATACACCCAATATTGAAGTGAAATTCCACCACGAATTAATCGGAATTGAAGGTGAAAACAGTTTGGTAGAAAGAGCAGTTGTTATCAATAATCAGACTCAAGAGAAATCTACAGTTGATGTTCACGGGATTTTTATCGCTATTGGTCATAAGCCTAACACTGATATTTTCGTAGGTCAGATCGATTTAGATGAGAACGGATATATTGAAACTGAAAAAGGTTCTTCCAGAACTAATCTTCCGGGAGTTTTTGCTGCGGGCGATGTTCAGGATCATATCTATAGACAGGCTATTACAGCAGCTGGAAGCGGTTGTATGGCTGCAATGGATGCTGAAAAATATCTGGCAGAATTACATTAATTTTACGTATAGTTAGAATATGAAACGCATCCGAAAGATGCGTTTTTTTATTTTTAATTTTTGTAGTATTAATCAATATTTCAAAAAATAATCAGACTGATTTTTAGTACATTATTAATTTTTGTTAAAATTTGTAGTAAAAATATTTTGTAATAATTCAAAAACATTCTATATTTGCACCACTGAAAACAACGAATCGGAGTTTTTGGAGAGATGGCAGAGTGGTCGATTGCGATAGTCTTGAAAACTATTGACTGTAACAGGTCCGGGGGTTCGAATCCCTCTCTCTCCGCCAGGTTGGAAACCAAAATAAGCTAAAACGCTGTAAACATCAATGTTTACAGCGTTTTTTGTTTTAGCGTTGGTATCAAAAAAAACAAAAAAGGCCATATTAAAAGTGACCTATTCAGTGACCTATTGTAAAAATATCAAAAAGAGGTCACTGAAATCTTCGGAAAACCCGACCAATAGGCAGTCCAAAGATTGTACATCTTGCAAAAAGTGGTAACAAAAAGTAAATTATTAAACCATTAAAGTTATCACACAATGAACAAAACATTCAACCTGTTATTCTACATCAAAAAGAATAAGATCAGAACAAACGGAACCGCTCCTATCTATTTACGAATCACGATAGACGGCAAGGCAGCAGAGATTGCGGCTAAAAGGTATATAGACCCAAAGAAATGGGATAATAAAGCACAGAAAGCTGTAGGTAATAGCCAAGAAGCTAAGACACTGAACTCCTATCTTAAAACTTTAGAACAACAAGTATATGATTTCCACTTTTTGATGCTGAAAGAGGAAGTTGTTGTAACTGCAGAGAGTTTAAAATCTAAACTGCTTGGAACGGATATTGAGAAAAGAATGCTCATTCCCATCTTTCAGGAACATAATGACAAGGTGGAAGCCTTAGTCGGTCAGGATTTTGCTCCAGGAACATTGGAGCGTTATAAAACATCTTTAAAGCACACACAGGAATTCATTAATTGGAAATATAAAGTTTCTGATATTGATATCACGCAAATCGATCACGGTTTTGTCAGTGATTATGATTTCTGGCTGCGCAGTGTGCGTAAATGCGGAAACAATACGGCTGTGAAATACCTCAAGAATTTCAAAAAGATCATCCGTTTGTGTATGGCGCACGGCTGGATCACAAAAGATCCTTTTCTGGGCTACAAAGCAAAGATCAAAGCTGTAGAACGTCCATATCTTACTAAAGAAGAAATTCAGATGATCTACGAAAAGAAATTTGCATCTGACCGGTTGAACCAGGTTCGCGATATTTTTCTTTTCAGTTGCTACACCGGCCTGGCCTATGTGGATGTAAAGCAACTGTCAAAATCTAATATCAATGTCGGCATTGATGGCGACAAATGGATTTTTACCCACCGTCAAAAGACCGATACATCAACGAGAGTTCCTTTATTGCCTGTTGCTCAGGAACTGATTTTAAAGTATGAGAACCATCCGCAATGCGTCAATTCAAATGTCCTGTTTCCTGTTCTCAGCAATCAGAAAATGAATTCTTATCTCAAAGAAATTGCGAGCGTCTGCGGTATCAATAAAGATTTAACGTTCCATATCGCAAGGCATACTTTCGCGACAACTGTTACCTTGTCCAATGGTGTTCCTATTGAAAGTGTAAGTAAGATGCTTGGGCATACGAATATAAAAACGACACAGCATTATGCGAAGATTCTGGATAAGAAAGTGAGTGATGATATGGCGGTTTTGAAGGGAAAACTGTAAAGTATAAACATAATGATTAGCAAATTAGCTGTAAAAGGAAGAGTTGCATTATTAAACTAAAAATAAAGAGGCAGTCTCAAAAGATAAATTAATTCTCAGATATTCTCCTAAGTGACAAAATTTATCGGATAATGAGTCAAGAGAAAACGCTTTTGGGACCGCTTCTTAAAAAGGAAACAAAATCATTTTAAAAATTTCAGAGTATTGGATTCTTAAACTTGGTAAAAATTCTTGTATTGTATTTAAATTCCAAATATGAATAGAAAAGCAAGTGATTTTAAGCAGAGTTTTTTTCTTGATATTTTTTGTAAAATGGAGATGACTTTAAAATATAAGCCTTTCCATTTACTACAAAACCGTCTAACTTATGTTGAATAGTGTATAATGTAAGATCACTGAGCCTATTAATAAAACCTCTTCCATTAAAATTTAAAGATGTATTGCATAAAATGCCATAACCTGTTCGATTTTTAAAAGCCATAAGTAGATTATACATGTTGATATTTGATGTGGGTGAAACTGTTTGTATTCTTGCTGTTTTATTAACGTGAGTAACAGCAGCTAATGCGTCAGTATTTGTAACATATGTATAAAGCATATATGGACTCGGATTTTCGCAACCAAACCATCGAGCAGCATCTTCTTCCAAGCAAACTGGAGCAATTGGTCTAAACTGTTCACGTTGCTTAATATCATTCAGTCTTGTCTTAGTTGCCTCTTTGAATGGAGCTGCAATAATTGAGCGATTTCCCAGTGCCCTAGGACCTATTTCATATTTACCATTAATCCAAGCTAAAATTAAGTCATTTGCTAACATGTCAGCTACTTTCTCATTAGTGGCTTCAAAAATGTCATATTCTTCTATATCTATTTTACAATCAATATCAAAATATTGTCCGGAATATACATCCCAATCAATTTTAGGGTTTCCAGTAAAATAGAACTGAGCATCAATGGCAGTTCCTATAGCTGAGCCAGAATCATTTGCGACTGGAGGTACAAAGATCTCAGAAAAAAGACCTGTTTGCTTCCATTTCGTATTCCAATCACAGTTTAATCCACATCCTCCAGCAATAACAAGTGGTAATTTTTTCTTCAAGTTATTTTTAGCAAATCCATAAAAAATATTAAAAATTCTATCACTAAAAATACCCGCAAAATTTCTAAATTCCTCATCATCAATTCCTACATTATAATATGGCGAGTTTTCGAGATTATTATATAAACTTAATTGAACGTGCGGAGAATCTAAAAGAAAATCCATCAGTTTTTCTTCACTTACTGAGGGAATGCTTCGTTTAGAAAAAGATGATAGTGCCATTAACTTACCTGCATCAGAAAACCTGGAAAAAGGAGCATCTTTAGGAAAACTTGGGTCTGCTAGACCATATATTGCAGTATATCGATTACCGGGCTCATTTAATACGTTTGAAATCAGTTTAATGTTCAAATCTGAGTCAACTTCATAAAATGCTCCTATTGCTCCTTCCCATATTAAAGCATAAAAGGGGCTTCCTTTAGGTAGATTTGACATGCCAAAAGCAGAAAACAAATGTGACCTTTCGTGTGAAGATGAAAAAAAATGTATATCTTTTCCTAACATTCTTTGCTGACGTATCATGATCCCATTTTTATCAATACCACGATATCCTACATGCTGGACCGAACCAAGTATCGGTTCCTCTCTTGGCCACCATCCTCCTGTACAAATAACATCAGGAACTTCCTCGATTTCACTTAAAATATTAATCACATCATGACTAGATATTGGTGAATATCGGTAATTTGAATTTTTCTCTGCTTCAATTGAAAATATTAGCTTGTTATTTTTTAAATAAGCAATTGAACCATCATGTCCTGGGTTGAAAGAAAGTATATTCATATCTTAGATTTTTTTGAATAAATTTTAACATTATTAAAAACAGCAATTGCAGGTAGCGATTTATTTACTAGTCTTCCAGCGAATTCTTTTGACCTACATGGCCAAATATTTAAGTGAAGAGACATAGGAAGATGTGGAATTGGGGTAGGATTCCATTCGATACGTCTATGTACTAAATTATCATCTACAAACCAACGTATTTCATATTCATCCCATTCAATAGTATATTTGTGAAAGGATTCGGAAGCATCAAATCCAAGACTAATGTAGGTAGGAGTTCCTCTATAGCCATAATCAAATTTTGCACCTTCATCACCGGGATTATAAAATACATTAACCAGTAAAAGATTAGGATTTATACCAGCGATTTCAATATCAATTTCTTGGCGAGGAGAATTTCTATGCAGAAAAAATCCAGTTATAACGCCAGGTTTATTAGATGCTTTTAAGACGGTTTCAAATCTCCCGTATAGATATTGATAGTTACTTGTAAGAGCTCCTGCACTATAATCTCTAACTCCAAGATCATTTTTCTTAACAATTAGTTTAAGTCCTTGTTGTAAATCAATCTCTGCATTACCTTCTCTAAATAATGCTAGATTATCTGTGAAAGTATCATTCCTTAGTGCCCAAAATTTATTATCTAAATCTCTTAAATTTTCTTCTCTTGCCAAAAGGTTTTTCTTCAATTCATTACTATGCAGTATATCAATACCTTTCCAATAAGAATCAGTTTCTACTATCCAAGGAGAAGTGTCACACTTTAAATTTCCTAACTCAAAAATTTTACTGTTTTCCTTAAGTGCGATTTTAATCTTTCTATTTCCCTTATCTTTTAAATCAGGAAAAGAGCAATTGGGCGGTGCAATTCTGAGAAGCTGACATATAATCTGCCATTTATTTTGTGCTGCTGAATCTAAAATGACAAAACTATTTTTATCAAGATTTTCAATTAGATCTAAATAACTTTTATCCATAGATTCGTTTCCATGCAATGTAAAAATAAATTTAGCATTAGGATATAACTTCTTTAAATCATTAGTATGTTCTTTTAAAATACTAATATTGATATAGGCGTTAAAAAGTTGATTTTTTTTTCCCGATGTAAGTTTATCAAGTTCACTATCTGGTATTGTTTCCAAATCACTACAACATCTGTAGCCAAGCATTGATATTGCCATTGCAAGAGAGGTAAGTCCCGAATCTTTCGAGCCAAATGCAAATACTGGATATTCTAGTGGAACATTATGAAATAATGATGCTCCTTCGCTTGTTATAGCTCCAATTTTAGTAAGTGTAGGTAATATAGAATAAGAATTAGTGGAGATTAGATCAAGTCGTTGACTAATAATAGACTTATGCGTAGCAAGGACATTCAAAAACTTAAATTTATGATTTATCCATAGATCTATTGGACCTGTACATGGAAGAAGCTTAAGAAGTTTTATTGCCCCTTGCTTTGAAATAACATAGCCTGATAGATTCCACAAACCACGAGTGGGACGAAATATTTTTTCGGATATAAAAGTTTTTGGAGCCCCGTTTTTTACTTCTTCAAAAGATAAATATAGTACATCAAATTTATTTTGCTTATTTTCATTTATTTCTATCCAAGCTTTGCTGAGTTTGTTAGAAAAGCCGGGCTTAAACCAAATGTCATCTTCAAGAATAAGAGTGTATTGGTTGTCATTTGAAGCTATGCGTTTCCACAATTCGATATGTGAATATGCAACAGCTATTTCAGGTCTACTCATTTGGATTTTGGAATGAAGATCCAAAATCGTTGGCATCGCAAGAGGTTGAGGTTCAACAAAAAGTTGATCTTCAAGAGTATATACAGGATCTAAATCACTGGTTTTAAGAGGTTCTTCATAGAAGTCATTTGCATCTATAGCATTAAATCTCTCTACTAAACTATTGAGTTTATTTCCCGATAAATCTAGTATTTGTTTTAATTCTTTTTCAATATTTTTCCAACGAGAAGGCTGACGCTTTAAATTGATTACATAAATATGGCTTATGAGAAATTTTTCATTATTATCTTTACTTCCGAATGCTTTACACTTTTTACTTGGAAGTAATCTACGGTATCGTAAAGCAGTACGAAACAAATATTTTAAAGCTAAAGGCCACTTAGAATTTTTTCTCATAAACTACTTATTAAGACCTTTGAAATCTTGACAATTTGACAAGCGCCAATTTCTTGCATCATTTCTGTAACTCAATGGCCATTTACTTTTGGCAACATTTTCCCAATCTGTCAATACTAAAATTAATTGCTCTTCACTTTTAGTTTCCTGTAAAAAATTTGTTACTGATTTTGTAATATTACCTGGGCCGGTTGTCGATTGTATTTCAGGTAAACTATCAATTGTATCCGATTCTAACAATAATAAGGTTGCTAAAGAAAGAGCTTGTTCAATTATTGGATGATTACTTTTGGCAATTAGGGGATTATTATTGAAATAGAAAATCCAACTGCTTGAATATGCTCCTGCTTTGGTGAAAATAGATGGTGAAACCATTGACTGCGTAGAAATATCATAACAAAGTGGTTGAAGTTTTAATCTGTTATCATCAAATAGGTAATTAATATCTTCCCCACTGTAAACATCGTCAGCATCTATATAGCATCCTCCTTCGATAAAAATGTAACAAAGACGGAAATAATCTGATTGCATTGCAGGATGATAGCATTTATCATAAGCCTTTTTATATTTATTGCCTAGTTTTTTAAGAATGAATTTTCCTGCTTTTTTATTGTCAAAAAGCAATCTTTTATACCCTAAAGAATCAAGTTGAGACCAACTTTGAATGCATTCGTTTACATCTGCGGGTAGTTGTTCACTGTTATCCCAAAATTGTATAATCTTCTTTGGAATTTTATTTTTATCAAATGACAAATTTTCAAAAGTCCCCTGAACAATTTCTTTTACAAAATTAGAACGAATTTGTTCATCTGTTGTTTTTTGTGTAGACATTTCGTTACAATATTTGGATGAATTATTTTTTTAAGATTTTTTTTACTCTTATATTAAAACCTCTTGATAATAAATCTTCAAGTGTTAATCGAAAATTTACCAAGCTGAAAAAAGGTAATGAGTCAACAAATTTTCGCTGCTTATCTTCAATAATTGCATATGTTATTGTATAATTATAAGGATGAATGTCCTTATTTTCTATCGGGATTAGGTTACGATTGTCTTTTAATATAGTTCGAATGTTTTTGCGATACGTTTTATCTTTTTGTAAAGAATTGGCCGATACTTTTCCTTGCGAGAACAAGTGACTTAGAGTAGAAGAACTCTCTCTGAATTTAATATGAATTAATTCATTATTTGATACATTATATACATCACACACTTCAATCTGAGACCTATTTATATCAGATTTTACGAACTTCCTGTCAAAAAGCAGATAGTCTGCTTTTGAATTTGCTAGCTGGATGTTATAAAATCCCTCATCATATTTTCCATCCTCATTTTGAATACAATCAATAAATACTGATTCTGACTCTTCAATTGATGAACAATATTGATAAATTTCATTATAGTAATCTTTATTTATTTTGTACCAATTTGAAGATGTAAAAATATATCTGAAACCATTTAATTCTGTTTCAAAATTTAAAAATCTCCATAATTTATATGAAAACGCCTCTTCGTAAGTAGAAAACTTGATATAGAAATTTTGATACGTCAATTTATCCCAGTCATCAAATACAAAATCATCTTGGAATTTGTAAAGATAGAAATGTTTAATATCGAATTGATTGAACTTATCTCCCTTTGGGGTGTATGATAAATATTCAAAATTTTCCCAATCTATTAAGAAAGGTGGAGCAAGATGTAAAGATGAGCTTTCTTTAGAATTTATGGCTTTAAGTAGTCGTGTCTTCAATTTTTCTAAGGTAGCAGGGTCTTTTTCTGGCTTTATGTTATCAATCCAGTCAAAACGCTCCTTGTAATCATCAGATAAATAAGATGTTCTTAACTCTTTTAGAATTTTGGGAACATTACGAAGTTTAACTCTAGGTACAATATGAATAGCTTCATTACCAGTAATTATTTTACCAAATAATTTATCGCTGGTATTCTTTGGTTCGCCGGTAATTCCTTTCACCAAATCTCTTAAAATATCTATTTCAAAATGATATGGACTCCCTTTTTGAGATGCTTGTGTTTTTGTTAGAAGATTTAAATCGCCAATATTTGCTTTGTCGACACTTATCAATTTATCAGCATCAATTATATTTAACGCCGTTTTTAATCCAAATTCACGTTCTATACATTCATCTCTTAATAAGTACTTTCCATAACCAAAACAAATCGCAAAAATTCTTTCTTCACTTTTGAAGAATAATACAGCTCGATTAGATGAATTATTTAAATCGGGAATTTCATCTTTACAAATTGTTTGTAACAAATATTTCCATTCTGGCTCTTTCTTTTTTTCATGACCGATTACAACCAATCCCTCATTTTCAATATCATCTTTAAGTTTATATTTAGTAATAAAATTCGATTTTAATGTAGAATCAAATGTGGTATATTTTTCTTTCAATAGAAAAATAGCTAGCTTTTTAGTGAGAAAGTTGCTCATGGTTTAGTTTTTATTATCGACCTATAAATATTTATAAGTTACAAACAGACTCTATTAGAGAGTGGCTGCAATTATTTAAAAGTCAAAACTATATATAAATTTATTGCTAACATTACGGGTTTCCGTAAAAACAAAAATAAAATCTACTACAAAATATCCATTCAGTATTTTCACTGAATTTTCTTAGTATTATTTATGTGCCAGTGAAAAACAGAATTAGGATCTAATGTTTTGTTTTATAATTAATTTTCAGATGTATTTTCGCTAGTTGACTTAGTATGATTAATTTCTATATATCTCAAAAGTTCATTTTCAAACAGCCCTAAAGCTAGTCCTCCATTTATATAACCTGTCGGTATTAGTGTCCGGTAATCTCCATCTAAACTAAATTTGTCTACTTGATGGGCGTTTTCATAAATATCTACCAAGTGACTTACTTTACTACTTAGGTCAATATTGAATTTCATATAATCAACAACATTTTCAATTTTTTCAATCTCATATTTATCTGCTCCTGTATATTTTGTCATATCAACTGAACATAATGCAAAACAGTTCGGATTTTGGTGTGCTCTTAACGTTTGATTTCTTGAAATTCTTATTGGTGTTGTTTCAATCCATTTCGATTTAACCTCAATGTAATAAATAGGTTTTTCATCAACATAAACTACAATGTCTTGTCCATCCTGTTCACTTATTACTTTTGCATTAATATTTTGGGTTAATCTTTTTAGAAGAACTTCTTCCAAATGATTCCCAAGTTTCTTTTTGTATTGCATTTCAATTTCATCCTGTTGTTTTCTTAGTAATGCATCTTCTCCAAGCTTTATTATTTCTTCAAGATTAGGATGTCCAGCAATACCTGCAAGTTTTTTAATTACAGTTTCATGCTGGCTTAAAATGGTGAAGGATGCATCACCGTCTGCCAATTGTACTAATATTGCCGACTTATTTCTTGATGTTGCAGGAAAAAGCTTTTCATAAAGTTCGTTGTTTCCTTGGTCAGGCTTGAAATTTTTAATGATATCAATGATATAACTTCTGTAAGGATTATTTTCCATGTGTATCTCATTTCCTGATTCACCGAAAAACCGTGCTTCTATGTCAGATGTCAACTCCAATGCTTTGATGGGTTTCATTTCATCATGAATATTTTCAATTATCGAATGTGCAAGTTTGGTTCTAATTGGATTATTTGGCTCTACTATGCTGTCGTACAAATCCTTTACAAACTCTGGTATTTTGTTATCCCTGTAAAGATTTGGAATACCTTTTAATTCGTGAAGTTGATTTGGATAAACATCATATCGCAAGAATATCTTTCTGACATCTGCGTAATTGAAAGCTTCTTTTAAAACCGTGGCTAATTCTTCTAACTTTTCTTTTGTCAATTCAGTATCTTTATCACTGATATCATTCAAAAATACTTTGAATAAATCGTTTTGCCCTTTTCTAATGTCTATGTTGTCCTTTTCCTCACCGGTAATTGAAGGAAGAATAATCGAACTTAACTCTAAACCATAATGCTCTTCAATCAGCTTTATCACTTTCACAGGACCACTTATCGAATCTTCCTTAGGAATAATACTGGCATATTGAATCAAGCATGCCAAGTAGTTTTCAGGCAGGTTTGCTGAACGTGTATTTTCCTTTATATGTTCATCTAATGAAGTATTGATTAACTCCATGTAATTTCTTCTGCCAAAGTTTTCAAACTCCAAACCTTCAAGTAAAAAATCAGTATCAATTTGCCTGTTGGTTATTTTGGGATTGATTACATCTGCTAGTGGAATAAGTGCATCCGTCAAATCAACGGATTTGCTTAACTCTACTTGCTTTCTGAATTGACCTTTGATGTTGGGTAATAAACTTCTATTGGCGAACAATTCTCCTTCGCCTTTACGAATCATTTCCTGATATAAAAGAATTAAATCCGGATTATTGAATGATTCAATTGCTCCCTTTTCCTGGATTTTATCTGCAATATCTGCAAACCCAATTCTTTTAATATCCAAAATATTCCAATCATCCATAAGTTTTGTCCAGATTGGTGTGAGGTCTGATTTGGGAACATTTTCATAAAATCCACCAACAATGTTGTAAATGGCTTTGAGGGTGTTTTCACTTGCTTCATTAATTACAACATTGCTTAGAAAAACTGCCTGCTGTGCCGATATTCTGGTGGTTTGCGTTTCAACAAATGGAAGGGTTTTAAACTTACTCGACCACTTCTCTTTGAATTCTATAAAGTATTTGTTTAGCTCCGTATCATCTGAACTGACCGAAAAGTTGATTTCCGCCAGTAAATGTGGATTTTGGATTTTTGAAAGGTTGTTTTCTAAGAAAGAAAAAATCAAATCAGACGCCTCTTGCATTAGTTTCTGATTGGCTAATTCCTCTGTCTTATTTTTTTCATTTTCTGAATTGAGATGTAAACCGTCTCTTGGTTCTGTAGGTTGGAAATTTTTCGAGTGAATTATATAGTTGAACCCAAAATGCTCTGTCCCTATTAATGGGTAAAAAAGAAAAAGTCGTGGTAAACTTTCCGGCAATACTTGTGCATTTCCAATATATTTATCAGAAATTGGATGATCGTCAAGGGGAAGTATTATGGTTAATCTATCCGTTTTAAGATAGTTGATTCTTTTAATTTCGTCATTTATTTGTACTTCTCTTGTATAAAAATACTCACGAAATTCTTCAATTTCATTCTTGATATAGGTTGTTGTATTACCTTGATTATCAATAATAGTTACTTTCTTTAACCTGTCATTAAAAATCATCACATAAGGCAAAATTACTTTGAGTGACTCGGTAGCATCAAATGCTCTTTTTTTATTGAGCTCGTTGTTGAAACCGAATTTGAAAGCGGTTTTTGGCAACTCGTCAAAAGTTGGTTGCTCATTTAGTAATTCTGCAACTGTCTTTCTCAAATTGCTTATTTCATCACACAGCTTTTCCCAATCTTGTGTACTGCGGTCTATTAAAAGGTCGGTGAATTTTATGTGTCCTAATGCCATATTTGAATCGTCTCCTTCAGGTTCATCTTGAATAGTACCGCTTACTTTCACTATATCGCCAAAAGAATGCGAAGTCATAAAGCCAGTACCATATTGACCAATAGGGTCAGCTTCTTCTCTGTCTAATTTCTTTTCTGCAAGAGTTTTTGAACTTACTTGTGTAAATAAACAGTCTAAGGTGTGCATCGTAAAAGGCACCCCATTGTGTGAGAAGGTTAACTCATTATCTGATAGCTTTAATTCAATCTCACAGGATGGACTTAAATCCACTGCATTCTGAAATAATTCCCAGATAGCTCTTTTAGCGTGGCCAGGGCCAATTTTCTTTATGCCTTGAATTATCTTATCTGCATGTTGCTTTAGGTCGTTACGCTGGGTTTTATATTTGTATAAATCGGCTCTTGATACTTGTGTTTCCATAAAAATTAACTTAGTTTATGTTTTTGCTTTTCTTATGACCGCTAAGATTTAGCAGATTTTCGAACTTATTACGATTAATCATTTTACATATAGATAATTTTGCAAATATTTAGGATATTATAAGATAAGTATAGTAAAAAATAAAAAATTATTCTCTTAAGGCAATTAGGGCTTTTCCACAAACCACAAAAATATAAACCACCAAAAAATATAGAATCAGTATTTTTACTGAATTTCGATGGCCGCTATAGAAATCTAATCACATTCTCAAAACAAAAATTCAACGCTGGGCTTCGCAAAAAAATTAGATTTTTGAGTATGGTGTAACACTGTAAGCATTCAATTAAAGTATTTATTATCTTCTTCTCGGCGCACTTCTGGTATGCGGACTTACATAAGTTCCATCTTTTCTAGTGTAGCCTTTCACATGAACTGTTCCGCCACTGCTTGTGCTTGGAGTATAATTATAGGAAGATGTAGGGTTATTGTAGGTTTTAGATTGAATGTAAGAGTGACTGAGAGAAATAATACAAGGTAAAGTAATGATTTTTTCATTGTAGATTATTTTTTTTATTGATTTACAAATCTAAAACTACTTTATACGAAGTAATTACGGTTTTCCGTATTCTCAGAAACTTATTAGTTACAATTCTCTTAAAGCTTTGGTTAATTTATCTCTTTCCTTACTTCCCGTCGTCGAAAACCTTACCAACGGAATTCTATACTTCTCCAAGATCTCATTTTTCATATGATCTCTTTTGGCTTGTCGGCTTTCTATTTTATGATATTCATACCCATCAACTTCTATTGCTAATACAGGATTTTTTCCCAACTTATTGTAGATTAGGAAATCAATATGTGTTGCGTGATGTCTGGCGTATGGTTCTTCTTCAGGAGTTAACTTGGAAAAATCTAATAGCAAATTTCTTAAGGGATGATGTAGAATAACGCCATATTTTGAAAATTGTTCATCTGATAAAACTTCCTTAATTAACAAATACATAAGATTCTCACTATCAAAAACAGATTTCTTTTTTTGTCCCGATAAAAGCAATTTTCTTTTTTCTTCATACCCTTTGTACAGATAATCAAAAATAGAATGTACTTCACTGTTGATCGTGCTGAAATTATTGTAATCAATATAGCGGATAAGATCTGAGATATTCGTGTCATTATCACTTTCATTTCCGTTTACCAATAGTATCAGCTGATCTTTAGCTCTGGAAATGGCTACATTCAGGCGGTTCGGGTTGTCGGTGAACTTAGAGATTTCATTGTCTACTGTAGAAAGAATGATCACGTCATTTTCTCTTCCCTGAAATTTATCGACCACCTGGACGAATCTATATGCTTTTTTATCCCAGATAATGCCGTTCATAGACGTGGATTCTGAAAAGTTCTATGCTTATGCCAAACTGCTACAAACCAGACTACCAAAAAGAGATTTATCAGAAGTCATTCAATTAGATGACGAAATTGCTTTGGAATATTACAGGCTTCAAAAAATTAAAGAAGGGGCCATTGAATTGACAAAAAATGAAGATGGTGAATTAAGTGGCATTACGGAAGCAGGTCTAAAAAGACAAAAGGAAGAAGAAGTCTTATTGTCGGAAATTATTCATTTACTCAATAGTCAATTTGGAACTGAATTTGAAGAAGCCGATAAGTTATTTTTCGACCAGATAGAAGCGGAACTTTTGGAAGATGAAACCTTGAAATTACAGGCAAAAGCAAACAAGCTGGATACTTTCAAATATGCTTTTGATGATAAATTTATTGAGAAACTTATTGGGCGTATGGATCAGAACCAGGAGATTTTTGAAAAGATATTGGAAGATAAAGCTTTTGGAGGTTTAGTTAAAGAATTTATTATGAAAAGAATTTATAACCAGTTGAATAAAGAGTAATATATGAAATTTTTAGTTATTTCAGGAGCACCAAGTACAGGTAAAACAACTGCAATCAATAAAATTGCAGAATGGTTAACTAGTGGTATAATCACAACAGATGTTGACGGTAATTTATTACCTTCTTTTCTGCCCGATCCAAAGGGAAAATATTGGGATTTTTCGATAGTGATAATATTGAGAAGAAAGAAGATAATTATTCACTCAGCAACGGACGACTTACCAAATATGGATTCATTAATTAAAAAACTCAAATTTCATCCAGATGCAGAGATTGTGATTACTTCCTGCAGAGATATTTATTGGGAAAGAGATTATTTTACAAAAAATATAAGACCTTTTTCTACATTTTTCCTGGAATCACCGTTAGGAAAAATTACTCGTAGAAATGATTTTAACCTTGCTGACACTTGGTATAAAGATAGTTTACTGGCTTTGCATCAACATATTTTGAGAAATAACCCTTATAATTTGTGATAAATGCAACTCTTCAAAAACAACAAACAAGCTCTTTCTATACTTAAAGAAAAATCCTTTAAGCTGGAAAAAGACATACAAAAGCTCTTTGAGCAAAATCTGGAATTAATCACCAATCTAAAGCTCATTAAATCGGAGTTTATTATTAAGAATAACCGTATTGATACTCTTGCTTTTGATGAAGAAAGCAAAGCTTTTGTCATTATTGAGTACAAGCGTAATCAAAATTACAGTGTAGTTGACCAAGGTGTTTCTTATCTCAACCTAATGTTGGAGTATAAGGCAGATTTCATTGTAGAATACAACGAAACCCAAAAAGGAAATCTAAAACGGAATGATGTGGACTGGTCACAAAGTAAAATTATATTCGTTTCTCCTTCATTCACTGATTTTCAAAAACAATCTTCTAACTTCAAAGATTTAGCTATTGAACTTTGGGAAATTAAGCAGTTTGAAAATGATGTCGTTGTCATTAATCCAATTAAAAAATCAAAATCAGCACCAAGTATTAAACAAATACAAAAAAATGATAATTCTGAAATAAGTAAAGTTGTAAAGGAAATTAAAGTTTATACTGAGGATGATCATCTAAACAATAAAACAGACGATGTTATAGAACTATATGAAAACTATAAAAATTCTATACTAAATTTATCCTCAGATATTGAAATTAAACCACAAAAATGGTATATAGCATTTAAAAAGCAAACAAACATAGTTGACATTGAAGTTCAATCCAAAGCATTAAAATTGTGGATTAATCTTAAGAAGGGACGTCTCAATGATCCTAAGAAGATTATGAGAGATGTTTCGATCTTGAAAGGCCATAATGGAAACGGAGATTATGAAATAATTGTTACTAATACGGATAATCTAGAATATATTATGAGTTTGATAAAACAGGCAATTATCTAGAATTATGAGCTCCAATGTTTATTAAAATATGTCCAATGCAGAGTTGGAGGTATGTAATTTTTTTTAAAGAACTTAAAATTTTTTGGACATTTGAACAGCCAGTATTTTTATCAGATGATGAAAATATACCAAGAATTTTTTTCCCGAGTTAAGAGTATACATTGAAGTTATTGGTAATCCAAAATTGAATTATTAATCGAAGATGGGAAATTTATAGCAAAAATAATATTCCAATCATTTTTACTTTACCATTTAACGACAGAAACTGGAAAGGCAGATTATTCGATGAAATATTAAGCATACATCAATTGGGATGTGAAAAAAAACAATTCAAAAGCAGTGGTTTTAATTTATATTTAATATATAAACTTGCAAAATTTAAAGTTCTGAATTGTTTGAAAATGATTTATCTTTTAGAAAATTCCATCTATAGTAGACTACAAAAATAAAAACAGAAACCAAAGATAATTTGCTTCCCAGTCCACAGCCAGATTCTGTCAAGGTCAAGTCCTCCGGATTTTCAGAAAAACTTTTTACGTATAAAAATCTACGCAAAAACTTTTTCCAAAAAACCTTGACAGAATGCCACGCTCATTTTCAAAAGGCTTTCTTTTTTTCTTTTTTTTCATTTTTTTTTCTTCGTTTTCTTTTAGAATTATTTCAACTGAGAAATTTCAGACGCAAAGGGAAGGACTAAATTCTTGGTTTAAACTCTAAAAAACTTGTTCAAATTTTGGTCTTTTTACTTGCAGATTTGAGCAGAAATTTTTAGCTTTACTACGTAAAATTTAAATTAGGATTTTACCACTTTTTTGCCAATGTCCTATTTAGGGCCACTCACAGAGATGCTACAGCAAACACTTATCAATAAAGCGATGAGGAATGGGTACAAAATCCCTCTCTCTCCGCTGGTTGAGAAACTAAAATAAGCTAAAATGCTGTAAATATCAATGTTTACAGCATTTTTTGTTTTGTGATAGAATCAAAAAATCAAAATAGGTCACGATTTACATGTCCCATTCTTAAAATTAGAAAATGGAACACGAAAAATTCAGGAAAACCCGACCAATAAGAAGTCTAACGATTGAACATCTTGCAGAAAGTGGTAACAAAAACTAAATTATTAATCAATTGTTTGCCGCATCACTCTTAAAAAATATTGCGCCCGGTGTTGATATAGAGGTGGTTGAAGAACATTTTAAAGCAAAATCAGGAGTGTCTGGAACAGCAATGAAAATTGCAGAAACTTTGGACATTGAAACAGAAAGCATCAATTCCGTAAGGGCAGGGGGAATTGTTGGTAAGCATGAAGTCATCTTCGGTTTTCCCTACCAAACTGTACGGCTCGTCCATGAATCTATATCCCGGGAGGCTTTTGGAAGTGGTGCCCTTTTTGTTGCTGAGAACCTGAAAAATGAACAGAAAGGATTTTATAATTTTGAAGATATTCTACGACCTTACTTTTTTGATCAAACTCAAAGTATTTTGTCTTGATATTTAAAATAACTGATGTCAAGATTTTAAATAAAAATGCCATTCCAGTTCGGAGTGGCATTTTATAATACTTACAAAAGCCTAGTTTTCAGAGTTGTTTAACAGCTTAATATTTTTTTCATTAAGCCTCTTTTCAAGCCAGCTTTTAAGCTGTACTTCATTCACTTTCTTTCCAGAATACAGCATCACGAATTGTAGTCTTGCACTGTCAGTATGAGGATATTGGGCTATCTTTCCGTAGGAAACGTCTGACATATCCGGAAATAGAATATTTATCTCTTTCCCTAATGTGGAGTCAGAAACTTTATAACTATCAAGCTCTGATCTCAGGCTGGATAAAGCTATATCCTTCTCTGATAAGTTGGTATTATTTTTATTGATTTCACTGAGTATCTCGGATTTCAGATCGGAATTGTTTTGCCTGATGTTAATAGTTGTATTTGAAAGTCCATTATCAGTCAGCATTTTGTTGTAAGACTTAATCTCTTCAGCCGTGAATTTTTTATTAAGGAATGCAACGTCTATTGTTTTGGGACTTCCGTTGTAGTTTATTTTTTTATAGATCAATGTATATCCATTCTTTTCAAATTCTTTCTGAAGAAAAATTTCTGCGGTCTTCGTGAATTTCTTTTCATTGTAAAGATTATAAGCCAAATAGGAGCTAGGAACGATCATTATCAGTATTAAGAAAGATATGCTGTACCTGATCCATTTTTCATACTTGCTGTCGACAATAGAGGAGGGATAATGCAGATATTTTACCACGAGAAAAGTAGCAATGCATATGAAAAAGCAGTTGATCGTATAAAGGTAGAAAGCACCTAAAAAGTAGGAGAAATTAAAAGTTGCCAGACCAAATCCGGCAGTGCATAAAGGAGGCATCAACGCAGTAGCAATTGCAACGCCCGGTATAGGATTTCCTTTTTCTACTCTGGTTATTGCAATGACACCGACCAAGCCACCAAAAAATGCAATGAGAACATCATAGATATTAGGTGCCGTTCTTGCTAAAAGCTCTGACTGTACATCCTTAAATGGACTGATATAAAAGTAGAATGCTGAGACCAAAAGACTTACCACTGTTGCAATAAGAAGATTTTTAAAAGATTTTTTGAGCAGAGGAAAGTTATATGTTCCAAGTGCAAATCCTGCTCCGACGATGGGGCCCATCAATGGAGAAATAAGCATTGCTCCGATAATGACTGCAGTGGAATTGACATTAAGTCCAACAGATGCAATAATGATTGCACAGGCCAGGATCCAGAGATTGGAACCTCTGAATGAAATGTTGGACGTGACATTTTCCAATACTTTGTCCTTCTTTTCCTCACCGTTGTGAAGATTAATAAAATTAAAGATATTATTCATCGGTTTGTGTTGTTTTAGAATTTTTGTTAAGAATCATATAGCCAATGATACCTCCAATAAGCGATGCCGCAAATATGCCGATTTTAGCCTGTGTCTGGTACTCTTGATGTGTAAAGGCAAGAGAAGTTACAAACAGGGACATCGTAAACCCGATGGATGCAAGAAAACCAAGTCCAAGCAGATTACGGATAGTCATTCCTTCAGGTAATTGGGCGATCTTCAGTTTAATGAAAATGAAAGTAAAGCCTACCACACCTAAAACTTTTCCTATTAATAAGCCCAATGCTACACCCAATGCAATATTGGTATCAAACAAACTTTTAAGGTTAATGTCAAGAGATACTCCGGCATTGGCGATCGCAAAGATCGGGATGATGACGAAGGTTACAATAGGATGCATGGCATGTTCCAATATTTGAAGGGGAGGTGTGGCAGCATTTGTCGTCTCATTAATCTTTTCCAGAACGTGCAGCTGGTCGTTGGTCAACGTGGGTGTATTTTCGGTAAGGTCTAAATTTTTAAACCGGTCCAGATAACTGCTGATCTTTGAAATATATACATTTTCTTTTATTTTCACATCCGCAGGAATGGTAAAGGCAGCGAGAACAGCGGCAATCGTCGCATGAACGCCCGAAATCACAAAGCACGTCCATACGCCGAAGATGCCAAGGAATGCAAAGAAAAAGATAGATCTGATGCCAAGCTTGTTTCCCAGGTACATCACTGCAAGAATAAACAAGCCTATCAGTAAGTAGGTCATTTCGATGTTCGAAGTATAGAAAAATGCAATAACCAAAACGGCACCGAGATCATCCACAATGGCCAGGGCGGTCAAAAACACCTTCAAAGAAAGCGGGATTTTTTTTCCCAACAGAAAAAGTACGCCCAAAGCAAAAGCAATATCCGTGGCCATAGGAATTCCCCAACCTTTGTGCATTTCCCCAGCTGGATTAAGCAGCAGGAAGATTAATGCCGGCATCACCATTCCCCCAACTGCCGCAACAATAGGCAAAATGGCCTTTCGTGGATTGGAAAGTTCCCCGCCGATGATTTCCCGTTTCAGTTCAAGACCTACCACAAAAAAGAAAACAGACATCAATCCGTCATTGATCCAGTGATGGACACTGAAATCGAAAAAGCTTTTGTCATTCCACCGGAATCCAAAGGTCTGTTCCAGAAAATGGTGGTAACCGTCGGATAAAGGTGTATTGGCCAATATCAAAGCAATGATTACGCTGATTCCTAAAAGTAATCCTCCTGATTTTTCCTGCTGGATAAAACGCTGAACGGGCTGTGTGATCTTGTCTATTGGTTTTGTGGGGTAATTTTTGATCATAGTTTATGAATATTGATAATTGCAAATTTATGAATCCCAAAGTGAAAAATAGGGATGCATTGAAAAAGTTATTTTTAGATATAAAAAGTAATTATCCTTGATGATCTGCAAAACAATTGGAAGATCTTATCAGCTGTAGTTATTCTAATTTTTAAAGTTAATTATCAGAAAATAATAGATGTTTTAAGATTAATTTGTTTAATATTATAGGCTTGAAATTTAATTGATCCATAAAAATGTCAACAAAAAAGCTTAGCGAATGGTACGCTACCGCAATTTGCGGAAATGATATCACTTCTTCTTGTCTCTATGTTTCAGCCCTTGCAATCGTGGCGGCAGGTCAGTATGCGTGGATTGCCCTTCTGATGGTGGCGGTCGTACTTTTTCTTTTTAGGAAGATCTATGGTGAGGTTGTTGGTGCACTTCCTTTAAATGGAGGTGCCTACAATGTTCTGCTTAATACAACGACGAAAAGTAATGCTTCCGTAGCAGCTTGTCTTACGATATTATCATATATGGCGACTGCTGTGATCTCTTCCAGCGAAGCTATGCACTATTTGCATCATATTATGCCATATTTCAATGTGAATATAGCAACGTTTGTACTTTTACTCATATTTTTAGGACTTACCATTTTGGGAATTTCTGAAAGTGCTGTAGTGGCGTTGGTCATTTTTGTATTTCATCTTGCAACAATGAGTTTGTTAATAGGATCCTGCTTTTTCTTTGTCTGGCAGAATGGGTTCTCCATATTGGTAGATAATTTTCATCTTCCTGCTAGAAATGGGAGTATAATCACTGCAATTTTCTTTGGGTTTTCAGCTGCTATGCTAGGGATCTCAGGCTTCGAGAGCTCTTCCAATTTTGTTGAGGAACAGGAGAGAGGTGTTTTTGCGAAAACGCTGAGAAATATGTGGATTGCAGTATCGGTATTGAATCCGCTGATTGCATTTCTGGTGATCTGTATCATTCCTATTTCTGCTGTAGAGTCCCATCAGAATTCGTTTCTCAGTTATATAGGAACTTTGACCGGCGGAAAATGGCTGGCCACCATCATCTCAATCAATGCAGTATCTGTTCTGAGCGGGGCTGTATTGACTTCGTTTGTTGGGGTGAACGGTCTCATCAAAAGAATGACGCTGGACAGGATATTGCCAAATTATTTTTTGAAGGAAAATAAAAGGGGAAGTACCTACAGGATTCTGGTTCTTTTCTTTCTGTTATGTCTTTCAGTATTGATCGTTACGAGAGGACAACTTGCACCATTGGCAGCTGTCTATGCTTTATCATTTTTAACAGTAATGGCATCATTCGCCTTGGGTAATATTCTGCTCAAATTAAGAAGATCGCGTTTGCCGCGCCCTGAATATGCGAAGCCGGGATTTGTTTTAATTGCTTTATTTGCCATCCTTATTGCCTTGTATGGCAATGTTATGACCAAACCAAGGTATCTTGTAACTTTTCTGCAGTATTTCATTCCATCAGTACTTATCATTTTGGCAATGCTGATGCGGAAAGATATTATGCACTTTATTGTCAATCTGCTTCAGTCACTTTCCAAAAATTACAAGAGGTACACTGTTACCAGACAAAGGATTTTACACCGCAGTTTGAAAAAACTTTATGAGCAGGACTTTGTTTTCTTTTCCAAAGGTGATGATATTGCAACCTTGAATAAAGTAATGATGTACCTGCATGAGAATGAGGTGACCAACAAAATGAAGATCGTTACGGTATTAAAAGAGCAACAGCAACCGGATCCAAAGTTCCTTGCTGATTTTGACACTTTAGACCGTGCGTATCCAGAGGTCGATATGGAATACGTTACTTTGTTGGGAGATTTCACGCCGGAACTTGTAGAAGAGCTCAGCAACAAATGGGGAATCCCAAAGAACTTTATGTTCATCAGCAGTCCTGGAGAAAAATTCAGCTACAGGGTAGATGAACTTGGAGGAGTGAGGCTGATATTGTAAATTGATGAAACCTCAGCCAGAACTTCATCAGGTCAAACGATCAGTAGTATACAATGACCTGTATGAATTAGGCGACATATTTTTGACCGATCGGAAGTATTTTCCAAAGTGAGAATTATCACTGAACCCCAATTCATAAGAGATCTCTATGATAGAAAGGGTAGTGTGAAGTAATAATCTTTCCGCTTCCAGAATGATTCTGTTTTTGATCACTTGACCAGCCGGAATGTCGAGATTCTGTTTTACCAATGAGTTTAGATAATTGGGTGTTACATTCAGTTTTTCAGCATATTGTGAAGTCGTTTTTAATTCTTTGTAATGTCGGTTGACGAGTTCATTGAATTGACCGACCAATTCTTTCTTGTGATCGACCGATCGGTTTAAGAGATTTCTTTTGTTGGAATTGCGGATATACTTCAGAATGAAGACCTTGAGTAAAAGGCAGATGATCTCCTTCCTGAATAATTGATATTTATTAAATTCAATGGAAATTTCTTCAAATGTTTGGGTAAGATCTTCCAGATTTTCGTCTTTCAATATAATAAAAGGGGAAACATTTTGTAATGCGGTGTCGCTTTTAATCATCTTATTTCCGGTATAAACGTGGTTGTAAAATGATTTTGTAAATAATATAACTTCGCCCTGAACAGATTCACTGTCTTTAAAAAAATAAACCTGATTATAATTGATGAAAAAGAACTTTCCCGGCTGAATATTATATTCCCTGTCATCTATAACGATGGATCCGGCACCATCTTTAATTATCAGGATGGTGTAGAATTTATTTTTGAAATGTGAATCTGAATTTAATTGGTTGACAAATGTCGGGTAGGGGAAAATAACAAACTCATTTCTTGTGACAGAATGATTTTTAAGTTTGCCCAAGGTCAACGTATGAATATCTTGATTCATAAGCTTTTCTTTTTATCATCAAATATAGACATTTAAACCAAGCAATATTATTTGAAAGGAAGAAGAAACTAATTTGAAATTTTTAATTTTTGTGCTCCAGAATCTTCAGGTCATTTGTATTCATTTTACTATCGACAACTTTATCTACATATTCTGAGTTCATAGCACGCAGAACGGCCATATAATTCATCCTGAAACCGATCTTGTCTCCTACACGATAATTATCTTTATTATCAGAAACATCGAGAATCATCATATCAGAACTCGCACCAATGATCTCGATACCTTCAGGTAATGGTTGTATCTGCTTGGGATCTACATCCAGAATACCGAGATCGACGATTGCCCGGATTGACGTTTTACCAATATTCGATGGATCGTGCAAAGGCGTTTCTCCTATAAGATTAGTACCAGAATCACCAGCCGGGATCATCGGTTTTTCTACGATCTCTATGATCTCTGCCGTCAATGTAAAAACATCCTGATACATTCCCGAGATGGTAGAATCGCTGTAAACATCGGTTCCAAAAAACAAAGATTCTCCCACACGGAAGTGATTGATGCCTTCCGGAATCTCATTTTTAAAAATAAGAGGAATTGTAACAGAGGATCCTGCAGAGATATAAGGTATTTTTGTCTGGTGGGATTCTTCTATAATCTCTTTGAAACGGTTGAGCTTAATGAGTTTTTTCTCATCAGGAAGAATACCATTCAGACAATTGAGGTTCGTTCCGATTCCTACAATCTCTATATTCGGAAACTTTTTCACTTTTCCATAAAATTGGGAGAGGTTCCTGACCATAATACCTTCCCGTAACTCACCCATCTCTACCATAATCACAATCTTATGGATTTTATTTTGTAGGATAGCCTCATCCGAAAGCGCCTTAACCGTATCGATTTCGCTGTTGAAACTCACATCAGCATATTGAACGATACTTCTCGCAAGCCTTTTGGCAGGAGGTTTTATATAGACAGTTTGTGTTTCAGGTGATATTTTTTTGATGTGTTTAAGATTTGTCAGCCTGGAGTCACAGATCTCTTTATTACAGAACTCAAGCAGGCATTTCAGAAATGTCCCATTGCCGCATAAGAGCTTTGCAACTACGGCCCATTCGATGTGATTCTCTTCAAAAAGATGGTCCAGATAATGGTAATTATAGATTAGTTTTTTGGAATTTAAAGTAATATATGACATTTTATTTTTTTAATCGCATTTCAAGATACTTGCTTGTAAAACCAAGTTTTTTATAAAGATGTATGGCAGGATTTTCCGGTTCGCAGTGCAGTGCAATATCGCCGTCAGTAGATTCGATGGCGGTCTGCATCAGGCTCTTTCCAATGCCTTTTCCACGGACATCTTTGTCGGTTGCTATGTAAACCAATATATTTTCTGGAATATATCTTGCCATTCCGGTCTTGTTCACCACAACAGCACCTACAAGCTTGTTATTACTGTCATCTGTAGCAGTGATAATGATTCCTCCCGGTTTATCCTGATCACCCAACGCATAGCTCACCGCATCAGAAATATCTTCCTGCGGATCGCCATATTGTTCCAGATGCTGGAAGAGGAATTGTACGATCTCTTGTTTTTCTTTTTCATCACTTGTGTTTTTTTCTGAATATGTTTTTAATGTAATCATAATTTTTTTGTTATCCGGGATGAGGCAGCGTAATATCATAACCTGCATTGCCGGATCTGTTGTTTATTTTTAGTTCATACCTGTTCTTGTAAAAGAACAAAGGAATATCTGTATTGTTAATGATCTGCTTGAAAAAGTTTTCCATAAAAAATGACTTCCAGCTATTTTCATCCTTATAATTGAGGATAATAATGTCGGCTTGATCATCTTTTGATAAGTTTGAGATCTCAGAGGCATTATTCTTTGTTAACAAAAATTGGGATTCGTATTCCAGAGATTTGTAGTCTAGCGTTTTTTTTACTTTGGAATAAGCTGTTTTGATTTTATTAATATCATCCTCATTGCTTAATCCCAATAGACTAATAATACCTCTGTTTTTTCTGGCTAGAGTAATCGACAGATCGACCTTGTCTAATAAATGATCCAAAATCCTTATAGGAACCAGTATCTTTTCAAAAGAATATTTTTGGCAGGTCTCAGGCACCAGCAAAACCGAACAGTTTGCTCCGGTCAGGATTTCATAAGATAATGAACCTAAAAGAACCTGTGCGAAGTTTTGCTTACCGGAAGTTCCGCTTACCACAAGATCTACATCTTCCTGCTCGATCACTTCATTGATGCCGTGAATCAGACTGTCATTTTTGATCACAGTTTCAATATACAAATCCGGGTATTGATTTTTTAAATCATCTTTTAAAGTTTCCAGTGATTTTTCTGCTTTTTCAATATTTTCGTTGATAATATCAGATCCAAGGACTTGTTTTCCTGTCCTGTCGGTAACAAAATAGTTATTGATATTATGATAGATGATTGTATGTGATCGATGTCTCTCAGCGATTCTCATTGCCATCTTGACCGCATTATTGGCTTTCTCTGTAAAATCAGTGGTTACTAAAATGGTGTTGATAGAATGTTGCATCGGGATAAAGTTTGTTATTAAAAAACATTTGGATACAAAATTCTGAAAAATTGATTTCAATCCCTGTTAGAAAATAGTACAATCGTGGTACATTTTATCTTTTGTAAAATAGATATTTGTGAGTAAAAAGGAGATAACTAATAAATAATAAATAATTGTCTCACTAAGGAGACGAGCATATCTTTAAACACTTTTATAAATGAGGCATCTAACTTTAACAAATTATATTTAGAAAATTCAAATAGTTTAATTATTTTAAATTTCTAAATTTGTTCTGAGCTAAGAAATAAATGTTCGAAATTTTCCTAAATAACTTACCGATAAAATAGAACTTTCCAACGACGAATTGCAGTTAATCGAATCTGTCTGTAAACCGAAAAAACTTCGTAAAAAACAATTCCTCTGTCAGGAAGAAGAAGTCTGGCATTATAATGCGGCTTGTAAACTGAAGAGGAGATTCAGGGCTTGGTAAAGCAATTGATCGCCACTGATTTTCGCTTTTATCATTTTCCAAATCCAAAAATGTGACAATCGGTTTCAGATCTTTTTCTTTAGGCCGGATAAATATCTGCAATGCCTCGAGCGGTTCTCCCTTATCTATGATTTCTTCTTCATGCTGAAAAATCTTTCCGGCTTTCATCAACATAAGTTTTTTGTTGTCGAGGTTGGCTATAATTCCTTCGTAGTCTATATGCTCAACATACCCGCTGCGTATATAGGTCAGGATCTCATCATTGATATGAGGATGCATTTTTATAAGATTATTCCCTCTGAATAATGCGTGGTCTATTCTTCCAATACTTCCAAACCTGTATCTGTATTGCCTAATGCAATTCCCGGATAGAGAACTTTGATCAGACCGTAGATATTGAATGCTACAAATACTACTCATTAAACTGACCAATACTAGAAATGATTTCTTCGAAAAAGATAGGCATAACTTTCATTCCGTCTTCGGAGGTCCAGCTATCTACCATCTCCGAGATCAGTTGGTTGATCGTAGTTGTTTTTACGTCCTCTTTTTCCCAGGTCTGCTGAGCAACTGTATCTGCAATCTGAGTATGTGAACCGCCTGCATCTAAGTTTCCTGCATAGAGACCGTTATACAGATCCTCGGTAAAAGGAATTAATTTCTTGTTTCACTTACAAAATATTCTACTTACTTGTGGGGAGGTTACCAATAATCGAAGAATCTTTGCTCAATAGTGAAAGTATAGCCTCATTGGCAAACTAAAAGATTATATTTTCACCGGACTATATGGAAGTAGACCCAAAGGAGTAGCTTAATGCTTGCATTATAAGATCTTCACCAAAAAGACTTGGTAGATTTTTCCTCGATATTCATAATCAAATATAGGGCAAAAGATAATAATAACCCAGATGGATAATTTAATTTAAAGACTTCCTGAATTCCAGAGGTGAAATATCAGTTTTAGCTTTAAATAACTTGCTAAAAGACTGCGAATGTTCAAACCCCAGTTCATAAGCAATTTCACTTATTGAAAGTTCAGTTGTTGAGAGCTTTTCTTTAGCTTTTACAATGAGTTTTTCGTGGATATGCTGTTGTGTTGTTTGTCCGGTTAAAGTTTTTAATAGACTCCGCATATAGTATTGGGACATATTAAGTTTGTCTGAAAGAAGCTGAACACTCGGTAAACCTTGTTCTTTCAGATTATTTACTTCGAAATAATCTTTAAGCAGAATTTCCAGCCGTTCTAAAAATTGATGATGCGCTTTATTGCGCGTAAGGAACTGTCGCTGGTAAAATCTCTCAGAATAGTTCAAAAGTGTTTCCAGTTGTGAAATAATAATGTTCTGACTGAATTTATCAATGTTGGTTTGATATTCCTGCTTGATATTATCTGTAATCTGTTGGATTTTTATTTCTTCATCTTCAGATAAAAATAACGCTTCATTGACATAATAATCAAAGAATTCATATTTTTTGATTGCACTTGCCATCGGCGTATTCCAAAGAAAATCCGGATGAATCATCATCATCCATCCAGACGGATTTTTGCCATTTTCTTCCCGTATGATACTCAGAATCTGGTTCGGAGCCATACAGAACATGACACCTTCATCAAAATCGTAATCCTGCTGCCCGTATTTATATTTGTGATCCATATCTCGTTTTACAGAAATCAGATAGAAATCAAAGATCAAACTCTGATTTATACTTTCCAAAGCCGGTGCCATGTCTTCAAAATTAATCACACTGATAAGTGGATGCTTTGGCTTTGGCAAGCCACGTAAAGTATGGAATTGAGAGATGGTTTTTATTCTTAAAGGCGAATCAGACATCAGTTTAATATTTAATCAAATTTAAGGAATAAAGGCATAGGTTATTTACTTAGAAAAGTAGACATCACTTTTCAAATCTTCCATTAAAGTTGGATTTTGTGGATTCCAGCCTAATGCTGCCCGAGTTTGTTCGCTTGAAGTCAGATTATTAAGCTTTGCAAAATGTGCGAACCAACCGAAATGAGCTGTTCCCTCATCGTTGGTTAGCTCAACAAGAGGAATATCCAATTTTTCTGCTATAAAAGAGGCAATGTCTTTAAACGCAATTCCCTGTTCTGCAACTGCGTGATATCTTGTTCCGCTTATGAAGGACTTTTCCAAAGCTAATCGGTACAACCTGGCAGCATCCATTACGTGGACAGCAGGCCATAAATTATTTCCATCATTAATAATCGCAGCTTTTCCCTTCTCTTTTGCAATATTAATTGAGGTCGGAACAAAACCAATGATATCACCTTTACCGTGGACAGATGGTGAGAGTCTCACAACAGCGACTTTCACGCCTTTTGCGGCTGTAGCATCAGCGGCATTTTCTGTTGCGATTCTTGGATGTGGATTGTTTGCAGAAAGATCTTCTTCAGTTGTAATTCCTTCTTTTGAAAAAAGTGCCGTTCCTGAGGTAATGAGAAAAGGTTTGTCTGTTCCCAATAAAGCTTCGCCTATGGTTTCAATCACTTTCCCATCCAGTTTACACATCTCCTCAAATCTAGTAAAATCATGGACAAAACCTAGATGAATCACTGCGTCTGAAGCGATAGCTCCTGATTTCAAACTGTCAAAATCGTTTAAGTCTCCACGGAGTGGTTCTGCCCCGGCTGCCAACAATTTTTCCGCTGATTCTTCCGAGCGAGCCAGTCCCAAAACCTGGTGCCCATTGGCTAGTAATTCCTGTACTACGGCAGTTCCCACGAAACCTGTAGCACCTGTAACAAATACTTTCATTTTGATAAAATTTAATGAAGCAAAGTTCAGGTTTCGTTTCAGTATTCTTGTATCCGAAAATTGATTTCTTGTAGCCGAAAATTTAACTTGATGCTTTCTGTATCAATTTCATGCCGGCTGATACCAAAACCATTTTAAAGGTGGTTTTTATTACTCTTTTTCGAGATTGATGTTTTTTTCGATTACTGTAGAGATGGATATTTTACTTCCTGCAATAAGTTTAGGGTTTGTTTTTCCAAATTTTTTTGCCGTAAATTTTAATTCAAAGCCACTTACCGTCCATTTTGGGTCGAAATATTCGGATTTTGGTATTGTGAATTCCCCTGTACTGTTTATTTGTTTTACTATAACATCCTTACTTGAATAATTTTTATCATTGCTATTTGGTGTTTTTAGTAAAATTGATGTATAAATGGTGAGTTCGTTTATGTTTTTCAGCTCTTTCCATCTGATGACCGTATTTTTATTTAAATTACCTTGTTCATCGCATTCTATGCTTCCGATTTTTTCTTCACTCAAAGCACTGATACTCCCAAGATGGTATTTTTTTCCATCAGATAGTTTTATTTCAAAATTGTAGATATTGTTTAAAGGGACATTTTCGGCATAATACCTTGATTCATCATTATAATATAACCCCTGACGGTGTTGTAGTGAGGTCTCAATATCATTCACTATTATTTTTATAGAATCATTTCTAATGCTTTTATTGTCTTTATCAAACAAATCAACAGTCATCCAGTTATCTTTTCTGTCTGTAGGATTTTGAGTAATCTCGATAGTTGTACCTATCAGTCTAATATCTTCTATCTTTCCTGACGAAAGATCTGAATTACAAGACATCAGTACAAATGAAAAAATTAAAGATAATATTAGATGTTTCAAAACTTTTATTTAATTTTTTTGTTAAGATCGGTTTTACAAAATTATGACAATTCCAGTCTTTGAAAAATCTCTATTTTATAACAATTAAAAATAACAAAATAATTTCAATGATAAGTTGGGTTCGTCTTTTTAACGATAAAATTAAGTTAATAATAGAGGTAATTAAATCATTTGAAAATTAAAAATTTTATATTTTAAGAAGGCTCATACGTGAAATTCATCCTTTATTGCAGAATAAATTAAGAGGCTATCCCACAAATGAGATAGCCTCTTTCAATTATTTAATAGTTTTTTAAGACTATTCGTATATTATTTTGCTTCAAAATATACTCTTCTGTTGGCTTTGTTTTTCCATTCTGGGCACTTAGAAGCCGGGTCACATTCTGGGTATTTTAAATCTTCTTTACCCTTACCTACAGCTTCTAACTTTCCTGATTGAACACCATTTTTAACTAAATAGTTTTTAACGTTTCCGGCTCTTCTTTCAGATAAATTTTTGTTATATGCAGCAGTTCCTCTTGTATCAGTAGTTCCAACTACTCTGTAATCACCTGTTGATGAATTGATATAGCTTACTGCATTGTTCAAAATAGGAGTATTTGATGGTAAAATTCTATCTGAATTTAGATCAAACTCAATTCCTTCCAATGTTCTGCTTTGTTCTTCAACCATTCCTCCATTAGAAGCAGTGGCAGTAGGACATCCCTGATTTTCTACAGGTCCCGGAACTGTTACACACTTGTCGTATAAATCGATAACTCCATCAAGATCTGTATCCAATGCTACTCCGGCACCGTCAACTCTTGCTCCTGCAGGAGTATCTAATTGTCTGTCCCAGTCATCACAAACCCCGTCATTATCTAAATCACCTTTCTTACATACTGTAATATCTTGATTTTTTTCTGCAAGTACATCCATTCTATAGTACATTTCCTGCAAAGGATCATGCCACATTAAATGAGATTCATGTTTTCCAAGATTGAATGTTAATCCTAAAGTAGTGTTAAAGAAATTATCTGAAGTGCCTGTTGTACGTTGGTTAATCACACTATTTTTGTTACCTCCGCCATCAAATCCATCATCTCCAGTTACTACATACATTACTCTACCTTCGATATCCACTCTGTTACTTACCTTATATTTCAACCCTGCACCTACTTGTCCAAAAAGTGAATTCAATTTAAAAGGTTTTTTTTCTGTCATTAATCTTTGCCCTATTTCGTCTTTTTGATACGCTCTATAAGCAATAGTACCTACACCTGCATATCCGTGGAAAGCCCATCTGAATGGAGAATGGTTATCAACTCTTCTTAATAGATTGGAAAAATTGATGTCTCCAAGAATAGAGATCGCATCATACTGCGTTCTTGCTCCAACTTGTCCTGTCGCTCTTGCATTAGCAGGTGCAGCATCTTTAGTATCAAACCATCCTTGTCTTGTTTCACCTCTGTCATATTGTAGTTTCAGACCAAAAGCATGAGTAATAGCTTTGTCAACACTTACATAAGCAGAATATCCGAAAAGATTTCCTCCCCTATTTTTACTCTTTATAGAAGTTAAATCTGCGGTTTGCATTAACGGAACACCTGCTCCTACTGATATAGACCAATCGTTAAATCTTTTAGCAGAAGAATTGAAAGGTGATACATTAGCAGATCCTGAGCTGAAGGTATTAGGATACTGATTATTAACAACTTTTGTGGAATCCTGACCAAAACCGTACATAGGTATAGCCACAGCTATAGCTAAAAAAGTTAGATTACATTTCATAATTTATTTTTTAATGATTAATTTTTTAAAACAATACTTAATAATATTAATTGAATTGGATTTCATAGTTTACAATTTCCATACCATTGCTACTATTTAAGAATATTTTTCAAAGTTAAAAGATTGGGAAAAGGCGTAATTGTCTGATTGCCATAACTAAATTTTTATGTAAATTTCCGATGGAACTTAGGTGGTCAGATGTAGATTAGTTTTAATAAATATATACGCGTAGATTTATTATAACTTATTAGGATTATAAATTTTCAGTATTTGGCTCTAACGAAGTCAATAGTTTAAGGAGAAACTATTTTATATCAGTAATGTATATTTGTGAGAATAGCTGCAATTTTTATGTAAGCTTTACCTATACTCTTTAATTTTTGTAGAATTAATTAATCATTGAGGTTTATTATATAATCGATTTTCTCATGATTAATATCGAATAATATTGATTCAGGGTTGAAGAGAGGGCTGTCATATCCGTGGATGGTCAATGTATCGAAAGAAGACAGTTGGAGAACCTTATATTTCTTTTTGAATATTTTAAATTGTCTTGTACCCATGTCCATCACAGCAATCTGCTGAAATGTACCGTGTGTATTATTTTTTGTCCAGACAGGAATTGCTAATGAAAATCCGGTTTTTTCCCAGACAGGAGGTCCGCCGCACCAATCGTGCAATTTAATTTTTGTATTGTCAGAGCCTTCTATGAAGCAGGATCCTCCAAGTGGCGCTCCCATTGCAATTTCGTTGAGATCATAATAAACAGCTCTATAGAGATCATTCGGTGATATAAGTGATTTATCGGTATTATGGAAATTCCAGGGATTGGATTTTTGGTTGTTCATCAATAGATTTTACATTGCATTAAGTTTAAATAATTCATCGATCTATTAGCGCAATGATAATAGGTTTTATAATGAAGAATTTTTTTTAACCACATCTATCATATGATCGATATCAAACGGTTTTTCTATATAATCATCGGCATTACAGTCTTTTGCTTTTGCCGGTAAGTCAAGAGAAGTCGAAGTTAAAACAGCCGATACATCTTCAGTTTCAGGATCAGATTTTAGTTCTGCAATAACTTCTGAGCCCGTTTTATTTCCTTTGATATGATCATCTATAATTACAACATCAGGCTCTATTTCATCAAGTTTTTCAATAGGTTCTGTTGTTAATGACGAAACGACTTCAAATCCTTCGTCTTTTAAAACCTCATCCATAATATCCAGAATTTCTTCATTATCCTGAATTAGAACAACTGTTTTATCCATTATTGTCAATATTTATATAAATATAATAAAAATTTAAATAATTATTAATTTTTTTAAGTTTAGCATCATTAAAATAATATTAAAATTCTGCAGCTCCTTCATGGCATGCTATTAGTAATTTCATAGTTATCCGAAAAACACAAACCAAATTATGAGTAATTTATTCGATTTCAAAGAAGTAGTCATACGATATTTGGAATTTTTAATCGCAGAGGATTTCAATATTTCTTATGATTTATTTAATGAAATTATCTTTACAGAAAATATTGTTTCAAAGGAAATCATTGTTGTACAGAACTTTTCAGAACAAATCGTAAAAAATGCTGCCTTGAAAAATTATCTTGATATCGTTATTTCCAATATCAATTTTAAAATAATTACAAGAGAGGATATGTACCGAACGTTAAGCGAGCAATGATATCAATTTATAAAGTTATCACACTTCCTTTATTTAAAATCTGAATTGGAATTTTTTGATTTTAAACTTTCAATCATGAGTATTGAATAAAAATCAGTTCAAAATTTTCAATTTTATAATTCTTTTTTTTTGATAAACATCATTTTATTCCTTGGGAAAAACACAAACCCTTTTTTAACATAGGTGAATGTTTTATAGATTCTAAGATAGCATATTTGTAGAATAATATGAGAAATTTTATTGAATGTATCAACTATGGAAATCCATACTGTAATTCAATATTCTCCTATTCAATTTATTAGAATGTTAATATTATAAATTTATGAAAAAGAAAATGTTAAACTTGGCATTGCCAGCTTTATTTTTGATAAGTGTGTTAGGATTTGGTCAAAAAAAATCTAAACTTCCAGTTAAATCGTTTGTTGTATCAGGTAGTGTAAAGGGAAATATTGGTGAGAACAGCTATGCATATCTTTACTATAATGATAAAACGGACAGTACAAAGATAATTAATAGAAAGTTTGAATTTAAGGGTAATGTTAAAGATACAATAATGGCACAGATTGGTATCAGTTCGGCAGCCAATGCACCGCAGTTTTACCTTGAAAATAGTAAAATTGATATTCAGCTTGACATGAATGAGGTTGTAAAAAACGGAGTATCTGTTCAGAATCTTCATGTTGATGCCATTAATGGATCACATTCTTTTCAATTGAGTGAAGAGTATAAGAAATTTTATCAGTCAAATGCAGAAAAGAAAGATTTTAATAAGTTACTTTATTCAAAATTGGTGTCTTTTATTCGTAAACATCGCGCTCATCCGTTTAGCGGAGCTATATTGGCAGAATTGGCATTGGTAAATCCTGTACTGAATAAGAAAGAACTCAATCGGCTTTACGCTCTTTTAAATGTTGAGAAACAAAATGCTCAAAACTTGGAACTCTTCAAAAAAGGAATAGAAAAGCTTGATGATTTTGGAATTGGTAAACCTTTTCTTGATTTTAACCTGCCTGACCAGAAGGGAAATATCGTACATCTCGAAGACTACAAAGGAAAACTTATTTTGATTGATTTTTGGGCTTCTTGGTGTAAACCCTGCAGAGAAAAAAATCCTGAACTTAAAGCAATTAATGAAGAATTTGCATCAGCTAATTTCGAAATCATCGGGATTTCCAGCGATCAAAATAAAAAACAATGGGTTGTTGCCATAGCTAAAGATCAATTAACATGGACTAATGTATTGGATGAAGGACAGACTTTTAAAAATGTATTAGGTATTGAATATATTCCTTATAATTATCTTATTGATGAAAAAGGAGTGGTTATTGGAGTTAATTTGCAGGTATCTGAATTAAAACGAATATTGTCTGACAGAAAAAAAGAAATAAAATTGTAAGTAAAGAAATTGTCACTTATTATTGTTGATAAAATTCTGTACAATGATAACACCTTATAAAAAGACCAGCGCAAAAAAATACGCTGGTCTTTTCAGTTGAATTAATCAGTATTTAGTGATGATTTATTTTTTTAATAAAATCAATTATTCCTTTCATATAGTAATTTTGTTGATCGTACATACTTAAATGACTTCCTTTGGAGCAGTACAGATAATGGCCATTTTTTACCTGCTTGCTCATCCATTTAATATGCAGAGGATCTATTTCATCATATTTGGCTCCTATCATTAATGTAGGAATGGTAATATTTTTTAATCGACCCGATATATCCCAATTTTTAAGATCACCTACAATACCAAACTCATTGGGTCCCTGAAATTTCATGTAATAAGATTTATTAAGCTTTCCAAAACCTCTGTTTAACGGCTCCGGCCACTTTTCTATGGGAATTCTGCAGATGAATTTAGAATAAAAGTGTTTGGTGACTAAATTTATATATTCAGGATTATCATAATCGGTATTCTCAGCCAGCTTGTTGATACGGCTCATGATCTCAACAGGAATCTGTTTCGTGAGTTCTTGTTGCACATATCTGTTAAATTCTTTTCCGCTGGAGCACATATTAGAAACAATCATTGCTTTAAGATTATTTTGATATTTCAAAGCATATTCCATTGCCAGCAGACCTCCCCATGAATGTCCGTATATATAGAAATTGTCTTTATCCAGATGCAGTGCTTTTCGCACTTGTTCAATTTCTTCCACAGCAGTATCAATACTATAGATAGAGTTGCCGTCTGGTTTATCGGAATTGCCTGATCCTAATTCGTCATAATAATAGAACTCAATATTTTGAGCAGGAAAAAAACTCTCAAATGCTTCCAGATAATCATGCGGAAAACCGGGACCTCCTGCAAGGAGCAATACTTTAATTTTAGGATTACTTCCTGTTCGTTTTGTCCATACGTTGTATCTGCCCTTTGGAGTAGTGACAGGAATCATGGTTACACCGCCGGTTTGAACAATGGTAGAATCTGTTTTAAAATAATTGATCTGATCAGGATTTTGCTGTTTCGGAGAACAGGAATTCAGCAGTAATATCAGAAATAATAAAGATTCCGGGAGTAACTTTTTTAATGATAAATGCTTTTTGCACACAGCGATAAACTTTACTTGTAATAACATAAAATTAATTAAATTAAATTAGTACTACAAATATCACTTTTGCTCATTAAAACTGCATTCACCTATGTTAATAACGACTATACCAATTATATTTTTTTTCTGATTCTGCTCAGCGATGGTGGAGCAATATCAATATAAGAAGCGATGTGATAGCTGGTAAACATATTCAGTAGATAAGGTTCTTCTTTAAGCAAATTTTTGTACCGTTCAGTTGCAGATAAAGTAAGAAGTGCAGACAGGCGGTCGTAGATCATTATCAGTGCTCTTTCATTAATAAGGTTAATCCAGCTTTTAAAAAAAGAAGAATCTTGTTTAATTATTTTAATATCTTCTTTAGAGAATCTAATAGCAACAAGCTTAGAGAGCGCTTCTATGGAAATAGTTGAAGGAGCACCAGACAGAAAACTTTTATAATCTACTGCAAAAATATTTTTCACATAACTTTCGGGTCTGTTGAAATGAAAAAACCATATTGTCGTCTTGCCGGTATGATCATTAAAATAAGAGATAGCTTCGCCACTTAATATAAAATAAATATAATTACACTCGGTTCCGGCATTAAGCAAAACATCTCCTTTTTCAAAACTAACCAATTTGCAATTCTTTGTAATCAGAGACATATCTGCTGCATCAAGCGCACAGTCTTGTGATACGAATTTAAAAAAAGGTATAGCAAAGAGCTGATCATCAAAAAGATTTGAAATATCTAACGTATTAGTCATATCGAAGGAAATCTGTGAGAAAATAGATGTTACAAATTAAGCAATAATTTTAATGAAATAAAGATTGAAGGGAAAAATAGCTAACAGATCAGGAATTTATGCCTAACAAAAAGCTTCTGATGCAATGTAGGTTTACATCATAAAAAACGGTTAAGAAATATCAGCTAAAAGATGATGTAATTAATCGAAAGAAAATAAAAATCTATTATAATATGAAAAATAAAATTTTCTACAGAACAATTCAAGTGGATGACGTTACTGTTTTCTACCGCGAATCGGGTGCTTCAGAATTACCATTGCTCCTGTTATTGCATGGTTTTCCATCTTCATCGCACATGTTCCGTGATTTAATAAACGAGCTGTCGGGAAAGTATCACCTTATTGCTCCGGACTATCCGGGTTTTGGTCAAAGTGACGCACCGGAATTAGAAAATTTTGACTATACATTCGATCATCTGTCGTTGGTGATTGAACATTTTATCGACAAGTTGGGTCTAAAAAATATCAACCTTTATATGCAGGATTATGGCGGACCTGTAGGATTTCGTATTGCCTGTCGTCGTCCTGAGCTTATTCAGTCATTAATTATTCAAAATGCAAATGCTTATGAAGAAGGTTTCGGATCGGCTGCTGCACCGTTGGTAGCTTATATTAATGATCCCAAAACCAACGAACAATCGGCTCGTTTCTTCTTATCATTGGAAGCTACGAAGTGGCATTATCTCAATGGAGCGTCGCATCCGGAAAAAGTAAGCCCAGACAGTTATATTATTGATCAGTATTATCTTAATCGTGATAAAAATGATGAAATACAGCTTTCTCTTTTCCGTGATTACGGAAGTAACATTTCCAAATATGCAGAGTGGCAGGAATATTTTAGAAAATCACAACCCCCGGTTTTAATAGTTTGGGGTAAAAATGATGAAATGTTTACGTCAGCAGGCGGAAATGCTTATAAAAAAGATTTGCCACAGGCAGAAATTCATCAGATAGACGGCGGACATTTTCTTTTAGAGGAGCATCATCACCATGTAGCAAAACTCATGAATCACTTTATTAGCAAAATAAATACTTAAAATTGAAGTTTTCACGCTTGATGTAATAAATTCAGCAATTGTAATTTTTACTGTTAAAAACTCTTCGGACATAAAAATATCGGGGAGTTTTTTTGTTTTTTAGGTATTGATATATCGCTAAAATCTCTTGTAGTATTGGTATTTCGATAATAGAATTAAGATGTTTTTTACTGAATGTTTTGATTTTTAATATTTTATGTTTTTCGGTTCATCATTTGGCTATTTGCAATTGTGAATGTCTATAAAGATTGATCAATTGTGGTGTCGTGTATGATTTTTATACAGTGCTGCAGCTATAACATAAAAATTACTAATCATGATCTTTAAAAATAATATGTTGAATCTTCTCACATGTAAAGAAGTTGAAAATGGAAATAAAAATATTTTTGTGGAAGATTCTACTACAGATCTTATTTTTGTTTGGAATAAAGGTTGTCATATACACATTGAAGTTAATCAGGTAGAAAATCTGTTGAAAAAAAATGATATTCTGATTCTCACAAAACATCACAATATTAAAGTCGTCAATTTCGAATCAGTAAGACTTATAAAGTTTAATCTATCTTTCTTCAATCATGCTACCGATGAGCTTGTAGAAGATCTTAGAACTATCCTTTTTAATGTAGAAAACACCTCAGTATTGTGTTTCAATGAAGATGAACTACAGTATTTTGAAACGCTTTGGGATATTTTCCGTTTAGAAATGAAATCTAATGACTTTCTGCAATATGCAATGCTCCAATCGGTTCTTAAGCGAATGCTGGTCATCTGTACAAGAAAATTAAAGGGAAATATTAAAATGATTCCCAAAAAAGAGACAGATATTCTGAGACAATTCAGGTTTCTTGTTGAAAATTATTTTTCAAAACATCACGACATCGCTTTTTATGCATCAATGCTCAGCCGGGCTCCAAAGACATTATCAAATATATTCTCAACACTGTCAGACCGAAGTCCTATTGAAATTATTCACGAAAGAATCATGACCGAAGCCCGAAAGGAAATCTGTTATACCAATAAATCGATTAAAGAAATTGCCTATAATCTGGGATATGAAGATGTGCAGACATTTAGCAGATTTTTCAAAAACAGAGAAGGAATCTCTCCTGTGCAATATAGAGTGAGCAATATTCAGGGGATGAGTGCTGTAGTGTAAGGTCTTTTTTATCTACATTCTTACGTCTGGGAAAAATAGCTAACTGATCGGGAAAATATGCCTATCATAATGCGTGTAAAGTAATGCAATTTTGTAATAAGCTAATAAGTAATTACATCAAGCATTCTTATTAGGTGCCTCAATTTTTTATCATTTTAATCCTAAACCTAATAAAATTATTTAACATGAAAACAAAGTACAACACTAAGAAAATTAACGGAGTAGAAATTTTTTACAGAGAAGCTGGTGATAAAACCAAACCAACTTTGCTGTTACTGCATGGTTATCCGACTTCTTCCCATATGTTTAGAAATTTGATTTCAGATCTATCAGACAGGTATCATTTAATTGCTCCAGATTACCCTGGTTACGGAAGAAGTGAGCAGCCGCCTATCGCAGAATTCGATTATACATTCGAGAATATGGCGAGGTTAATGACATCTCTTTTAAAAGAATTGGACATTCAGAAATACAGCTTATATCTGATGGATTATGGTGCGCCTATTGGTTTTAGAATAGCAAGTGCTGAACCGGAAAAAGTAGATAGCCTGATTATCCAGAACGGATGTGCTTATGAAGAGGGGCTGGAAACATTTTGGGATCCTTTTAAAGTATATTGGAATGATATCAATAATAAAGAGGCAGAAAATACCTTGAAAGGTTTCCACAGTCCCGACGGTCTAAAATGGCAGTATACCCACAACGTTCCGGATCCTTCCGCGATCTCGCCGGACAATTGGGAAATAGACCTGAGACATCTGGAACGCCACGAAAACGGAGATATTCAGCTTGCGATGTTTTATGATTATCAGACGAATGTAAAATTGTATCCAAAGTGGCAGGAATATTTTAGAAAATATCAGCCGGAGACTCTTGTTGTTTATGGAAAAGACGATTATATATTTCCGGGTGTTGGAGCTGAGGCTTTCAAAAAAGATTTAAAAAACTTAGAATTTCATCTTTTTGATACCGGACATTTCGCTCTGGAAAGTTTTGGTGAAGAAATAGGTCAGTTAATAGGCGATTTTCTTGATAGAAAGGTGGCGAAATAAAAGATTTTCATTATTTATTTGATTTTTTGTGGCAATATAACCATAAGTTTTATTGCTGCAATTATCCAAATAATTAAAGCACAATATCATGTTGAAAGATCAAACTATGCTATAGAAAAAAATAGTATGGATAATAATATGTGATTAATCAGAGAAAATCATTTTACGGTTTCTCTGAAAATCTAGTATATATTAAAGTAAAATAGGTAAGTAAATGAAAAATATAAAATGGAAAAACGATACCCAATTCCCCCGTTTACTGCAGAAACTGCTCTTGAAAAAATTCAACTGACACAAGATGCTTACAATACTCACAGTCATTCTGAAGGATGTGATAGGTATGCAGTAGATAGCGACTGGCGCAACCATTCAGAAGTCATCGACGAACGTAATCAACTTGCCTGTTTTCTTACCGGTAAGTGGAAAAAAGAAAGTAATTACATAGTAAAGAAAGAACATTGGGCATATACAGAAAATATAATTGCTGTTTGTTTCGAATATGAATATCAGGATGCACAAGGAAAATGGTACAGAGCCTATGGAAATGAGAATTGGGAATTCGATATGGATGGATTAATGATCAAAAGATTTGCGAGTATTAATGATTTGGAAATTAAAGACATAAAGGAAATTCAATAATTAAATAAGATGAAATCAGGTAAAGTTTACTACAATTATCTCTCTGTTCAATCTTTAAAGGTGGCTTATAGAGAAGCCGGGAAAATGGGCGATTCTGTCTTGTTTCTTGCTCTTGAGGAATTTTGTGAGGACATTACGGAAGAAATAATATCATACTGGCATTTGCATTTTAATACATAGTAATCATGAGCGTTTCCCTAGAATTCTTTTTTTTGTTTGTGGTAGCTTTTTCAGGAGGGGTACTGAGTACGACTGTAAGTGGTGGATGGTTTTTTGTTTTTCCCGGACTAATTTTCAGGGGGTTACAGCCCGTGATTTCTAATGCTACAACTATGCTCGTACTCTGGTCGGGACATATTGCTACATCTGACCCGATAAAAAAAATGGGGAGCATTTCTGTAGATAATTTTAAATATATGCTTTTAGCCTGCATATCAGGCGGTGTGTTGGGAGCTTTCTTACTAATCGCTTTTCCGTATAAGATATTTGAAAGCATAGGACCTTTTTTATTATTAGGATCTTTCATACTGTTTATAAGTTATGAAAATGTTCTCCATTTTGTCGGTTCGAAAATAGCACAGAGAAAAGATTTCAAATATTCTCATCCGATGCTTGTTGTATTATTTTTATTAGGCATTTATGGCGCCTATTTCGGTGCGGGAATGGGAATGATCATTTTTATACTGTACCGTTTTTACGGAATAAAAAATAACGATACACTGGAAAAACTGGCAACAGTATTGGTAGCAGCGAATAATGGTATTGCTCTTATTATTTACACTTGTGCAGGATTAATTTTCTGGCCATTTGTTTTGGTAATGGTTATCGGATCTGTTGTAGGATCATATTGCGGAATTTTACTCATAAAAAAAGTAAATACAGCATTAGTGAAAAAAATTATGATAGGAATTGGAGCGGTGATAACGCTTTATTTTTTGAATGTAATAACATTAAATATTTAATAATGAAAAAAATAGCAATTAACGGATTCGGAAGAATAGGACGAGCTGCATTAAAAATTATCAACGATACACCTGGTTTGGATGTAGTAGGTATTAATGATCTTATGGCGATAGAAAATGCCGCTTTTCTGCTTAGAAGAGATAGTATTTACGGTAAATATGATAAAGAAGTAGATTGTAAAGAAGACGAATTTATAATTGATGGAAAGTCAATTAAATATACTTCTGTCAAAAATCCCGGCGATCTGCCATGGAAAAACTTGGAAGTAGATGTGGTCATAGAAAGTACAGGCTTATTTACCAATAAAGCAGACGCAGAAAAACATTTGGAAGCAGGTGCTAAATTTGTTGTTATTTCGGGACCTACAAAAGACACCCCGACAATAGTTCACGGGGTAAATACCGATGAAGGGAAAGTATCTGTATTTTCATGTGCCAGTTGTACTACGAATAATATCGGGCCGATCATAGAAATTCTTGGAAGACGCATAGGCATTAAGAAAGCAATATTAAATACTACACATGCTTATACAGCTTCTCAAACTCTCATAGATGCTCCTTCAAAAAAAGAACCCAGAATGGGTCGGGCTGCAGGAATAAATTCTGCTCCAGCGGCAACGGGTGCAGCAATCGCTGTTACGCAAGCATTACCAGAATTTTTAGGTAAATTTGATGGAATTGCAGTAAGAGTTCCTGTTCCGATAGGATCAATATCTGATGTTACCTTTGTGGCAGAGAGAACAACAACAGTAGAGGAAATTAATGCTATATTAATAGAAGAATCATTAACCTCCCGCTATCATAAAGTCGTTGCTGTTACCGATGAGCCGTTGGTGTCTACAGATGTTATTCAGAGTCCTTTTGCAACCATCGTAGATCTTGAGATGACGAGGGTAGTAGATGGAGATCTGGTGAAAGTAATGGCATGGTATGACAATGAATGGGGTTTTACCAACCAAATGATCCGACAGATACTGGAGCTTTAAAAAAATATAAAAAGTATATGAATTATCATGAATTGGCTTTTACTGAATCTATAAAGAAAATTCAGGAAAATAATGGAAGCAGAAGCGGCTACGCCAGAATGGAGAATACATCTTTTGTGGATGGCTTAACGGAACATGAGATTTCGTTTATTTCAAATCAGGACAGCTTTTATATGGCTACCTGTGGCGAAAATGAATACCCTTATGTTCAGCATAGAGGCGGACCTCCCGGTTTTGTAAAGGTTATTGATAATGATACCATTGGGATTGTAGATTTTGTGGGAAACCGCCAATATATTTCTGTAGGGAATTTATCAAAAAATCCGAAAGTTGCCATAATTATGGTATCATATCCTGACAGAGCAAGGCTGAAAATTTATGCAGAAGCAGAAATAGTAGAGCTTAAGGATAATGACGATCTGTTTGAATTGCTTAAGCCGGAAGATTATAAATTCAGACCTGAACGTATGATGATTTTCAAAATCAAAGCCTATGATTGGAATTGCCCACAGCATATTACACCCAGATACACGGTACAACAGATAAATGAAGCTTTTGCAGATCAAAAAAAATATGTATCAGATTTGGAAGAACAGATCAAAGTTTTGAAAGAAGCACTTTCACGAAAGAAAGAGTAAAGAATGAGATTTTATATATTTTTCTCAAAAGATAGCTTTATATGAGTGCCATTGTTGTTTTCGATGGAAAAAGTGCCTTCCAAATCATCAGACAAACCTTTGATTAGGCTCATTCCGAATGATTTTTTTGTTTTTATAATAGGGTTGAGAACAATTCCGATTCCATCATCCTGAATAGTCAACACGTAATGATTAACGTCTGTTGAAACTAATGATACTGAGACAAGTCCATACCTGTCATCAGGAAATGCATATTTTATAGAATTGGTTACAGCTTCATTAATAATAAGACCCAGCGGAATAGCTTGTACCACATCCAGCTCTAATTCGTCAACAGTAGTTAAGAACCGGATACGCTGTCTTACGTTAAAAGATTCTTTAAGATATTCAACCAATTCTTTGATGTAAACGGGCATGCAGATAGTAGAAACATTTTCAGACATATAAAGTTTTTGATGAATCAATGACATGGCGTGAATTCTATGCTGGCTGTTTTTGATGGTAGATAGTGCAAAATCATTGTCAATATAGGCAGATTGCGAATTCAGAAGGCTGATGACGGTTTGAAGGTTATTTTTTACCCTGTGATGTATTTCTTTAATCAGCCATTCTTTTTCATCGAGTAGATTTTCAAGTTTTATATTTTTTTGACTGATTTCATTTTCTTTGATTCTTAGGTTTTTGTTGTTGTGTCGTTTTAATTGATAGCGGTTATACAGTAATCCGATAATGATCATGAGAGATGCTATAGATCCGATCGCTAGATTTATCAATAGTCTGGATTTATCAAGCTTATTTTTCTGCAGTCTGCTCTGCATTTCCAGATTTTTAATATCATCTTCTCTTTTCAAAGTTTCATATTGGATTTTTAATTCCTCTATCTGCCGTTTTTTTGAAAAGTTATAAATGGAGTCATTAATTCTGTTGTAATTCTGATAATGCTGTATCGAAGACGCATATCTGCCCTCTAAAGAATCTATCTTAAATAATGAAAGTTCCAGATCCTGAAGATTGAAATGTTGATTCACATTTTTCTCTAAATTCAGAACCTTATCCGCAAAGAATCTTGCTTTTACCGGATTTTTTATTTTTGCATAGAATAATGATATTTGGGAATATCCATCTGCAACAACCATAAGAGTTCTTGGGGAAAGTATGCTTTCAGATTGTCTTTCCATTTCAGTATAATATTTTTCTGCCACCGGAATATTTCCCATTTTCTCATAAAGATGCGCTTTCGTTTCAGAGAGGAAATACACATCAAGTTGGTTTTTAGGTGGATATTCATTTGTTTTTTTTATATATACGAGCGCTTCTTTATATTTTTTATCATTAATAAGAAGCTGAATAATCAAAGGAAAACTTTTATACCAGCTGCCACTGTTAATATTTTTAGTACCAACTTCAAAACTTTTTTTATACATTTCCATTGCCTCTTTGGTATGTTCCATATTTTCGTAGGTATTGCCTAAGCGCAGATAAAAATTATCGGCACAGATCATATCCTTTGTTTTTTCCATCGTTTTTATACTGTTGATAGCATAGAAAAGTGATTTGTTGAGATTGTGTTTTACAGAATATATATAGGCAAGAGGCGCAGAAGTATAATGAATGTAATTAAAACCGATTTTTTTCTGAAGGGTAATGCTTTCTAATAGTTCTTTCTCGGCAAGATCAAGATTTCCGCGCCAAAAATGGATAGTAAGCAGTTTCATCAGCATTTCTATTTCCAGCTCATTTTCATTCATGGATTTGTATAATGCTATCGCTTCAGAGAGCGATTTCTCTTTATCAGGATCACCCAGAGCAAGATTTGATCCCATATTATTGAGAGCAAAGGCTAAAAGTTTTCTGTCTTTTAATTTTCTACTTTCATTGATAACCTTTTCAAATATTTTTTTGCTTTCAAGTGGATTTTTTGCCTGTATATAGTATCTGGCTAATAGTATTTGGCTTTGAAGCTTCCATTTTGGTATTGCGAGAGCATTACTTAGAGCAATCGCTTTTTTAATGTAAAAAAATGCTTTTTCAAGATCTTCTTTTTTTTCTTCACTTTTAAATAGATAGTGGCTCCCCAGCTGCAATAGCAATTTTATCTGATCCTGTTTTTTAGATTTCTGAAGTATTTGCAGTGCTGCATTTATATTATTTTGGTCAACCATTTTGCCTCCTTCGAAATTGCTTCCATCATTATATCCTTCGTCATAAGCAATAGATGCCGGAAATTTATTAGCAGTACAGGCCAATACCATGGCACTGTCCATATCTACAAATCCTTGATTTACAGAATTAATATACATGGCAGTTGCTTTAACGAGTAACCTGTTTTTTTTAATATTGTATTTATTTCCGGCTGAATTTTGAGCGTAACTGTTTAAAGCAGACACTACAATAAAACAAAATATATATTTTATCTTCATATTTTTTATTCCTTATTGCTTTTTTAGCGTAAAATTATTAATTTTATTACAAATTTCTCAATGCAATTTATTTATGTAATAAATATTTGCTAAAAAAGAGAAAATAATTTTGAAGTTGCTATTTTACAGATCATTAATAGTAATAAAAACTGTTATTTAACTTAAAATTTAATGAGCCGTAATATATTTATGGCTGACTTTCATAAATATTCTGAAATGGACTCACGAATCGATATTACCGATAAAAAAAAGAAAATTCTAATTGTTGAAGATCAGTTTATTGAAGCACACGATCTACAGCTTATACTTGAAAAAGCCCAATATGAAGTTACCGGAATTGCTCGCTCGGTAAGTCAGGCACTTCAATGTATCGAACAAGACAAACCAGATTTGGTTTTTTTGGATATTTCTTTAAAAGGTGTGGAAACGGGGATAGATTTGGCTAAAATATTAAGTGAAAATTATATCGGATTTATCTATTTATCTGCAAATTCCAGCAAATCGATACTAGAAGAAGCCAAAAAAACGCATCCATATGGTTTTATAGTGAAGCCATTCCGAGAGCAGGATGTATTGGTGACTTTAGAAATTGCCTGTTATAGGCATAATCACGGGATAGAATGGCAGTTGCAGCAGCAAAGCATTCTTCAGGAAAATATTGAAGCAATATGTCGTCACCCTTTAAAGTGGGAGCAGGCTTTACTCCAGTTGGCAAAAGTTTTACAGACTTATATTCCGTTTGATTATCTGCAGGTAGAGCAGATTCAGAATGAATATAATCCTACGGGACTTTACAGAAAGAACTTTGAGACTTATGATATTATTGACATTGATAAAATAGCCAGTTTATCAGGAAAAAGTAAAAATGAGCTTACTGAAATAAAATCAACGTCTCCGAAACAGGAATATCCTAAAATTTATTCGAATGATTCTTTTAGAGAAATTTTTCAAAAATCAGCTGGAATAAGACTGGTTGTAGAAATTTTTGGGATCAAATCATTTTTGGCGATACCCGTAAGAACTGAGGAAGGAAAGATTTTTAATTTTTCTTTTTTTAGTAGAAATGCAGATTTTTATACTAAAAAACATCTGGAACTTTTAATTAAAATTGAAACAAAACTGGCAAAGTTTGTATCAACAATGCATATTACGAAAAAAGAGCTTTCCAATATTTCGGTTAAAAAACAATTGCTAATTATCGCTCAGGATAATTCTGATGGGTTTTCCTCCATGATTGGCAACAGTCAGAAAATGATTGCCGTATATGATTGTATAAAAAAGGTAGCGCCCTCTGATACTTCGGTTTTAATTTTAGGTGAAAGTGGTACAGGTAAAGAAAAGGTGGCACAAAGTATACATAATCTTTCAAAAAGGAAAAGCAAACCGCTGGTTATTATAAATTGTGGAGCCATTCCTGATAATTTGGCAGAATCTCTTCTTTTCGGACATGAGAAGGGTGCATTTACCGGAGCTCTTGAAAAGCGTATCGGTAAGTTTGAAGCGGCAGACGGAGGAACGATTTTCTTGGACGAAATCGGTGAAATGCCAATGGATATTCAGGTAAAATTATTACGGGTTCTGCAGGAAAAAGAAATTGAAAGAATAGGAGGGAGATTCCCTGTGAAAGTTGACGTTCGTATTGTAGCAGCAACCAACAGAAATCTTGTGGAGGAAGTGGCAGCAGGTCGTTTCAGACTGGATTTGTACTACAGGCTTCATGTATTTCCCATTACTGTACCACCACTTAAAGAGCGTAGAGAAGATATTCGTCTTTTGGCATCGCATTTTATCGATTCATTTAGTAAGGCAAACAGTATACAGACTCCCAAAGTTTCTGATAACGCAATAATGCAAATGATGCGCTATGAATGGCCTGGAAATATCCGTGAACTTGAACACGTGATCCAAAGAAGCATTCTGATGATGGATGGCAATACACTGAATGATATATTACTTCCTGATGCTGCATCCAATTCCGGACATGGAAAAACACAGGAATTTTCAATTAAAACAATCCACGAAAACGAAAGGGATTATATTAATTATATTCTAAAAACATGCAAAGGAAAAGTTTCAGGAACCGGTGGTGCAGCCGAGATTTTAAATATTCCCGCATCTACCTTGTACTCAAAAATGAAAAAATTAGGAATAAAAAATGTTTCCTCTATTTAGTACCATCTTAGATGTTAAAATAGTAACTTTTTTGAGCATTGAATAGTAAAAAGAAAGTATATAGAAATTTCTTCATAGGTAGTGATTGTAAAAACCAGAGATACAAATCTCTGGTTTATTTAATATATTTTAAAAATATGCCATATTCCGATTGAACATATTCAACTTTAGATATACAATATGAGGTTGAAGTTGTAGTAAAGATTATTTTGATTTTTCCTGAGCGGCTAATGCTATAATATCAGCTACTTCTTTGGCATGTGAAACATACACTACGTGACTGGATTTTATTTCAGTCAGCTTAGATTTCGCTCTTTTTGCCATAAATCTTGCTCCTTCTGCGGGAAGTGTTTCATCATCAGTACCTAAAATGTACCAGTTTGATTTTGTTTTCCAGGCAGCTTTACCCATTTTTTCCTGAAAAGCAGAAGCGGCAATGGGGACTTGAGAATCATACATAAAATCTGCTTTTTCCTTACTTAAATCTGCACAGAAGCCGGAATGAAATTTCGCTTTACCATACCAGACAAATTCATCAGCTGATGGTGGTTCAATGCCGGAATTCTTTGCAGGAGGTCCTGCCTGAAGCAGATCCAGCAAGGTCTCACCTTCGTCAGGTACAAAAGCGGCGATGTAAACCAATCCTACAACCTTCTCCGAATTTCCGGCATCTGTTATTATAGCACCTCCATAAGAATGCCCGACCAATATTATAGGTCCGTCCATACGATCTATGGTTCTTTTAGTTGCTGCCACATCTTCAGCAAAAGAGGTATTGGGGTTAGCTACAATACTGATGTTGAATCCTTTCTTTTTTAACAGTTTGTAAACTCCTTCCCAACCGGATCCGTCAGCGAAAGCTCCGTGTACCAATACTATATTTTTTACTTTGTTTTGGGCATATACCAAGTTACTTACCGATACTATCAGTAAAAAAATTAGGATGATCTTTTTTAAAAAAGCTGTTTGTACTTTTTTATTTTGTAAAAAACTTTTCATTTTTTTTGTTTTAGTAGTTATTTTAAATGTTTATGTCGACCAAAAGATAATGACGAATAATATACCAGTTAATTAATTTGTTGATTATCATTGAATTGTATTTTTGAAGGAGTTTTATTTTATGATATATCGATAATGATATGAGCATATTATTGATATAGCGTAATTGTTCGTTATTATTTTTTATATGAATTGCTTTAAGGTCACAACTAGTTATTTTTTATTTTATCAATCATCATTATTTTCTCACTGATATTTTGTTTGAATTTTATAATTTTGAGCCATGGAATCCAGAGAGACAATAAAAGGTTTTTATGAGCGTAATGCTCAAAATAGAGGTTTGCAATGCATCAAAACCCCTGGAGTAGGGCATTTTAATGTGTTTTCACGCGAAAATTGTTCATCAATCACGCCTTACAGCAGAAGAGATTATTATAAAATATCCTTGATTATAGGAAAGGGAAAGTTGCATTATGCAGATAAATGGATTCACGTCAATAAGCCCGCTTTGTTGTTTTCAAATCCTGCCATTCCGTATTCATGGGAAGCTGACGATGAAGATCAGAAAGGATTTTTCTGCCTTTTTACAGATCATTTTTTATATGATGGAAACCGTTTGGGAACACTGCAGGAATCACCGCTTTTCAAAGTTGGTGGAACTCCCATCTTCTTTATTGATTCAGAACAGGAAAAAACTGTAGCAGATATTTTCATTAAAATGATGACCGAAATTCAGTCAGATTATTTGCATAAATATGATATGCTGCGGGCTTATCTTCATCTTTTAATTCATGAAACGATGAAAATGCGTCCCGTAGAAAATTTTGAACATTATCAAAATGCTTCGCAAAGAGTTGCTTCTTTATTTATGGAACTGCTGGAAAGACAGTTTCCTATCGATAGTCCGGAACAGTTTTTAAGACTAAAAAGTCCGGTTGATTATGCTGAAAATTTATCGATTCATGTGAATTCGTTAAACCGTTCTGTAAAAGAAATTACTGGAAGAACTACCAGTCAGCAAATTACATCAAGAATCATTCAGGAAGCCAATGCTTTATTGAAACACACAGATTGGAATGTTTCTGAAATCGCATACGGATTGGGTTTCGAAGAACCCGCCTATTTTACCAATTATTTTAAAAAGCAAACAGGAATTACTCCCAATGCAGTTCGAAATGCCGTTGTTTGAATTTTATAATTCTTCGTTTGAATTCTATATTGCAATCAGCAGGTTTCAGATATAATTTTGTACTATAAATTTTAAATCAAAATCATCATGAAATTTAGAAAATTAGGAAACACAGGAGAGCAGTTATCTGCAATAGGTTTAGGATGTATGGGAATGAGTTTTGCGTACGGACCTACAGACGAGCAGGAAAGTATCAGTACATTGCACAAAGCTTTGGATTTAGGCGTAAACTTCTTGGATACCGCCGATATGTATGCGAATGGAGAAAATGAAAAATTAATTTCAAAAGTTCTCGTTCCGAATCGGGATAAGATTTTTATTGCGACAAAATTCGGATTCAGGTTTAAAGACGGAAAAGCAAGTCACAGTGGTGCGCCTGGAACCTACTTCGACGGTTCACCGGAATGGATTAAAAAAGCAGTTGATTTAAGTCTTCAAAGATTACAAATTGATGAAATCGATTTGTATTATGCTCATAGAGTAGATCCGAATATTCCCGTTGAAGAAACGGTCGGAGCCATGGCAGATTTGGTAAAAGCCGGAAAAGTGAGATATTTAGGATTGTCAGAGGCTTCCGCAGAATCGATTAAAAAAGCGAATAAAATTCATCCAATTGCTGCTTTACAGTCAGAATATTCTTTATTGACAAAAGATGTTGAAAAGGAAATTTTGCCTACGATAAGAGAACTGGGAATTAGTTTAGTTCCATATTCTCCGTTAGCTAGAGGACTTTTTTCAAATATTAATGATGTTCAGAATTTTGATAATGAAGATTTCAGAAAATCGCTTCCGCGTTATCAGGAAGAATATCTTGAAAATAACAGAAATTTAGCAAAAGAAATCAATGATTTTGCTTTGTCTAAAGGTGTCAAGGGAACACAGCTTGCATTGGCTTGGGTCCTCAGTCAAGGGGAAGACATTATCCCGATTCCCGGAACAAAACGCATCAAATACTTAGAAGAAAATATTGCAGCTACTAATATTGAACTTTCTCCATCAGATTTAGAAACCATCGATTCAATATTAAAAAAATATCCGAATGTCGGTGAAAGATACAGCGAAGGTTCTATGAAATTAGTAAACAACTAAACAAAATTACACCATTTAAATTCCTGAATTTATTTTCGGGAATTTAAATTTCTCATGAAAATTTTTAATCACAACAATGGTTACACTCAAAGAAAAAAATAAATTTATTGCTACGCTCTTAGCGTTTGCAGTAATTCCCATGTCAGGTCTTGCAACGGATATCTATCTTCCTTCCATGCCGAGTATGGCAACTGAATTGCACCAACCGGAAAGCAATATTCAGCTTACTTTATCTATATTTTTAATCAGTTACGGATTAACCCAGTTTTTTGCAGGAAGCATCGTTGATTCTTTTGGAAGGTATAAGGTTTCAATGGTTTCTTTAGCGTTGTTTGTAGTATCTTTTTTAATTACGGCAACGACTCAAAATCTTTTTGTAATTTATGCAATGCGTGTATTGCAAGGAGTTTTATCGGGATTTGCAGTCGTTTCGAAGCGGGCATTTTTTGTGGACGTTTATGAAGGAGACGAACGAAAGCACTATCTGAGTATTATGACGATTGTCTGGTCGGTGGGCCCTATCGTTGCACCGTTTATTGGAGGATATTTACAGAAAATTTTCGGATGGCAGTCGAATTTTTATGTCTTGGCAGGTTATAGTTTATTGCTTTTATTATTGGAGTTTATATTTTCCGGTGAAACATTGAAAAAAAGAAATCCTTTTAATATAGAATTTTTATTGAAAGAATATAATTCTATGTTTAAGGCAAAAGATTTTTTCTACGGAATGATAATGTGCGGATTGAGCTATTCGATGATTATGTTCTTCAATTTGTGCGGATCTTTCATTATTGAACATAAAATGGGGTATTCTGAAGTGGTTGCAGGGTACGTTTCTTTAATTCTTGGATTTGCCTGGATGACAGGAGGGTTTTTAGGAAAAGCATTAATCAATAAAGCATTTTTGCCTAAAATTCGCTATGCTAACTTTATCCAAATATTTTTAATCGTTTTGATGTTTTTTGCGTCCTATTTTTCAAATAATATTTACAGTCTGGTAGCTTTTGCATTTATGATTCATGTTACTGCCGGATTTATTTTTAATAATTACTTCTCGTACTGTATCGGAAGGTTTCCAAATTCTGCCGGAATTGCTGGTGGATTAACAGGAGGAGTTGCGTTTATCATCACATCAGCAATTAGTTACGGAATTGCAGCGGTCATCAAACCTCAAATTCAATTGCAGGTTGCGGAAGGATATTTTGTATTGGGAATTTTAGGATTATTTATTTTAAGCATGATTAAATTACGAAAAGCCCATGCTTAACAATTAAACCTTAATTTTAACATTAAAATAAAACAGTAACTCCTCTCAGTAATGAGAGGAGTTATTTTTTAACATAAGTCTGAAAAGTTGATTGTTGTTTTATTAAAGACGAAGATGTTTGGTTTTTACTTTAAATAGAAGAAATAACTACAAAAAAAGCTCCTTAAAAAAAGGAGCTTTTCATTTATATTAAATCCGAAAATTATATCCCGTCAATAATTTCATTTAAAACAGTACTTGGTCTCATCGCTGAATAAGTTTTATACTTATCAGTTTTGTAATATCCTTCGATATCCTGAGGTTTTCCCTGAGCACCGATTAATTCTGAATTGATTACTTCTTCATTTTCCTGCATTGCTTGTGCAACCGGAGCAAATTGTTTAGCCAATTCAGCATCAGCAGTTTGGTTTGCCAACGCTTCAGCCCAATACATCGCTAAATAGAAGTGAGAACCCCTGTTATCAATTTCTCCAACTTTTCTTGCCGGAGATTTATCTGTCGCTAAGAATTTAGCATTTGCTTCATCCAATGCATCCGCTAAAACCTGAGATTTTGTATTGTTTTGAGTTTGTGCCAAATGCTCTAAAGAAGCCTGTAAAGCCAAGAATTCACCTAAAGAATCCCATCTTAGATATCCTTCTTCCAAGAATTGTTCAACGTGTTTTGGAGCAGAACCCCCAGCACCTGTTTCGAACAAACCGCCACCGTTCATCAATGGAACGATAGAAAGCATTTTAGCGGAAGTTCCAAGTTCAAGAATTGGGAAAAGATCTGTTAAATAATCTCTCAATACGTTTCCTGAAACAGAAATTGTATCTTTTCCTTCTCTTGCTCTTTGTAGCGTTTCCGTCATTGCATCTTTTACGTCAAGAATTTTAATGTCAAGACCGTTTGTATCGTGATCAGCTAAATATTTCTCAACTTTTTTGATCATTTCTCTGTCGTGCGCTCTTCCTTTATCTAACCAGAAAATAGCAGGAGTATCAGATAATCTTGCTCTGTTTACCGCTAATTTTACCCAGTCCTGAATCGGAGCATCTTTCGTCTGACACATTCTGAAAATATCACCTTTTTCAACTTTTTGAGAAAGAAGAACGTTTCCGTTTTCGTCCTGAACTTCAACTGTTCCTTCAGCAGAAGCCTGGAAAGTTTTGTCGTGAGAACCGTATTCTTCAGCTTTTTGAGCCATCAAACCTACGTTCGGAACAGAACCCATTGTTGTAGGATCTAATTTTCCATGTGCTTTCATATCATCAATAACTGACTGATAGAAACCTGCATAAGAACGGTCTGGAATAATACAAACAGTATCTTCTTCATTTCCGTCTTTGTTCCACATTTTTCCTCCGCCTCTTACCAAAGCAGCCATAGAAGCATCAACGATAATATCAGAAGGAACGTGGAAATTCGTAATTCCTTTGTCAGAATTTACCATTGCCACTCTTGGTCCGTTTGCCAAAGCCTTTTCAATATCAGCTTTAATATCAGCTTCCTGAGCGTTTCCTTTAATTTTATCGAAAAGGTCAGCCAAACCGTTGTTTGGATTTACATCTAAAGATTTAAAAGTTTCAGCATATTTAGTGAAAACATCTTTGAAGAAAGTTTCAACAATAGCTCCGAATACGATTGGATCAGAAATCTTCATCATCGTAGCCTTAAGGTGAGCAGAAAGAAGTACGTTTCTGTTTTTAGCTTCTTCAATGGCTTCCTGAACAAAAGATTTCAAGGAATTTAAATTCATTACAGAAGAATCGATCACTTCTCCAGCCTGAAGACCAGCGAAATCTTTTAATAAAGTTTCTGCACCATCATTTCCTTTGAAAATGATTTTATATTTTGTAGCATTTTCAAGAGTAGTTGAAGTTTCTGTACCGTAGAAATCTCCACTGTTCATGTGAGCAACGTCTGTTTTACTGTCAGAAGCCCAATTTCCCATTCTGTGAGGGTTTGCTTTTGCATAGTTTTTTACAGCTTTTGGAGCACGTCTGTCAGAATTTCCTTCTCTCAATACAGGGTTTACCGCACTTCCTAGAACTTTAGCATATTTAGCTTTGATTGCTTTTTCCTCGTCATTTTTTGGTTCTGCAGGATAATTAGGAACCGCAAATCCTTTTCCTTGTAATTCAGCGATTGCAGCATCTAACTGAGGGGCAGAAGCCGAAATATTTGGTAATTTGATAATGTTTGCATCAGGCTGAGTCGCCAATTGACCCAATTCTGCCAAAGCATCGCCTATTTTTTGATTATCAGTCAAAAACTCAGGGAAGTTGGCTAAAATTCTACCTGCTAAAGAAATATCCGGAACAGCAATTTCAATGTTTGCTGACTTTGTAAACGCTTTTACAATCGGTAAAAACGAGTGTGTTGCCAACATTGGAGCCTCATCCGTAAGGGTGTAATAGATTTTTGATTTGTCTGACATTATAGTGTAATTTATTATTTGATTTTTTAAGACTCACAAATTTAGTTAAAAATTAAATTTTTAAGACTAATCCGAAATAAGATTTTCCACTTTAAGATTAATTTAACCTTTGGCTGATTGAAAAAACGTATCAATTTGATTAAATTTGAAAAACATTTAAAAATAAATATATGTCAACGACAATCACTTTAAAAGGAAACGAAGTACATACAATAGGAACTTTACCTTCAGTAGGAACAACAGTCAAAGATTTTGCATTGGTGGATTCCGGGTTAAATGTAAAGACGTTGGAAAGCTTTGAAGGAAAGAAAAAGGTTTTCAATATTTTCCCAAGTATCGATACACCGACTTGCGCATCGTCTGCAAGAAAGTTTAATGAAGAAGCTTCTGCACTGGAAAATACTGTAGTAATCAATGTTTCTAAAGATTTACCTTTTGCATTGGGAAGATTTTGTGCAGCAGAAGGATTGAGTAATGTTGAAACACTTTCAGATTTTAGAGGAACTTTTGGTGATGAATATGAAGTGACAATTACAGATTCTCCAATGAAAGGATTATTGAGCCGTGCGGTGATTGTAACAGACGCTGATAATAAAGTTGTTTATACAGAACAGGTTTCAGAAATTGCAGACGAGCCAAATTACAGCGCTGCTTTGGAATCTCTTAAATAATAATGTTTTCTATATCAAATGAATCATTCTGTTAGTTTAATAGAATGATTTTTTTATTTTTGTAAATAAACGATATAACCATCCTATTGAAAAATAAAACTACATCTTTTATTATAATCTGTTTTCTTTTTTATGGGAATACAGTTTTTAAAGCGCAGGAATCTGTAGGTATTCTAGAACTGAAAAGAAAATTGTCTTTAGCAAAAAGCGACAGAGAAAAGGCCAAAATCTATGTTGATCTCGGAAATTTATACGTAGAAAATAAGATAGCTGATAGTGCAATCGCTTATTCTAAATTGGGCTTACCCATTTATGAAAGATTAAACGATACTGAACAGGTTGGAAGATCTAATCTGTTTATTGGTGGTTTGTTTCTGGAAAAATTGGATCTTGTAAATAGCGAGAAATATTTAATTGAGGGAGAAAAATATCTTAATAGAACTGAAAATTATGATAAAAGAGCCTGGGCCTATTTTTTACTAGCTACGGTAAATTCAATCAATAAGAAAAATGAAGTTGCCAATGATTATTGCAATCAAATCTTAAATCTTAATAATCAAAAGAAAATTAAAGATAAAAAAGTAGTTTTGGCAGCATATCAAAGGTTGTTTCAAAATAACTTTTTACAAGATAACGCTGTTGATGGCTACAAATCTCTGAATACATACATTGAGTTTACAAAAAGTAATTTCCCAGATTATTTACATGATGCGTATTTTTTCGCAGGAACCTTTTACCTTTCAAATAAAGATTTCAAAAAATCATTAGATTACTATCAGAAAGCACTTGAAATTGGAAAGAAAAATAAAAACGAACAACAAGTTGCGACTTCTAAAATGTTGATAGGCAATATCTACTCTGAAACCAAGCAATATGAACAAGCAAAGCCTTTCTTAAATGATGCCAAAAATTACTTTGAAAACAATCAATCGAATGATAATTTGAAGCTCGTTTATTACTATTTTTCTGATATAAATTATAAACAGAAAGATTATACAAATGCTCTGATCTACATTAATAAAGCTTTGAAATTGAGCAAAGAGCAAGATCCAATGTATCGCTACTTTACACACCAAAAAGGATTGATTGATTTAAAAACTCTGATTGATGATGTCGATTTTAATCAAGACGTTGCAAAAGTACAGGAACTTCAGAAACTTACAAATAAACAATCTGAAAATTTAGAATATTTTCTGAATTTAAAAACAGTGGTATCTGCTGAAGTTTTTATTCAAAATTACGAGATTCTTCAGGAAGCCTATGAAAAATTGGGAGATTATAAAAAGTCTCTGTTTTATCTGAAAAAGGCAAAAGATAAGAAGGAAGAAACGTACAGTTTGGATAACATGAGAAATCTTTCCGAGATACAATCAAAAACTGAAATAGCCAACGAAAGAGCAAGAATAAAATTAGAGGAAGAAACCAAAAGAATTCAGCTTCAGAAAGAAATAGAATTAAAAGCACTTCGTTTTGAATACGAAAAAAAACAGGCAGCTGCAAAAACTGAAGAAGAACGGAAAAGGCTTGCGCTTGAGGAAGATTTAAAAAGAAAAGAGATTCAGATAAAATTTAATGAAGAGCAAAAAGCCGTTGCATTAAAATACGATCAGGAAAAAAGTATTGCCAAAATCAATCAGGAGAAAAAGGATGCCATTGCCAAAGCTGATTTAGAAAGTTCTAAAACCCAGAAAAACAGGTGGGCTTTCGGAGCTGGTTTGTCGCTTCTTTTATTGGGTTTTGCAGGATACTCGTACAACCAAAAAAGAAAGGACAACAAAAAAATAGCCGAAGAAAAAAAAAAATCAGACGATTTATTACTCAATATTCTTCCCTATGAAGTTGCCGAAGAATTAAAAGAAAAAGGCAAAACCAGCGCAAAACATTTTGATGAAGTTTCGGTTTTGTTTACAGATTTTGTCAATTTTACAGCAAACTCCGAGAGAATAGGTGTTCAGGAAGTTTTGAATGAGCTGAATATTTGCTTTACAGAATTCGACAGAATCATGGAGAAATATAATTTAGAAAAGATAAAAACCATTGGTGATGCTTATTTGGCGGTGAGTGGATTACCGGTTTCCAATGATCAGCACGCAAAAAATGCGGTGAATTCAGGTTTGGAAATTCTTTCTTATATTCAACAACGCAAAAAGGAGAACCCGGATGCACTCGATATCAGAATCGGAATTCATTCAGGATCTGTGATTGCGGGAATTGTCGGTGTAAAAAAATTCGCTTACGATATTTGGGGTGACACGGTAAATACGGCTGCAAGAATGGAGCAAAACAGTGCTTTGGGAAAACTTAATATTTCCGAAGCGACTCATAAATTAGTGGAAAATGACTTTACTTTTGAATACCGGGGAAAAATCGAGACCAAAGGTAAAGGGGCAATGGAAATGTATTTTGTAAATGAAATTTAATTTTATCAATGTGAAAAAAAATCTACTCTTTAAATTTCTACTATCTACATCATTCCTATTGCAAATTTTTTGTTTTGCACAAAATTCTTTTGAAAAACCCAGAGTTTTTACTGAAAAAGAAATTAAAACAGGGGCAAAAATCGATGAAGGCAGTAAATTTTTTGTTGGGGACAATCCTGCTTTTGCCTTGCCGCAATTCGATGATTCTTCATGGAAACATGTCAATTTTAATTCTAAAAAAGTGTACTCATGGAATCCTATCAAATTGAGTTCTAAAAATGTTTCTAAAAAAGATCAGATTTATTGGGTTCGCTATTATTTCAAAATAGATTCTACATTGCTGAATCAACCTTTGTGTTTGAATATCAGTCAGCTTGGCGCTTCAGAAATTTATCTGAACGGTAAAAAAATAGAAAGCATTGGAAATATAAAATCGAAAGAGTTTAAGATTAAAAATAAAATTCCGGCGTTGTTTTCTCTAAACAAAACGAATGTAAATGTTTTGGCGATACGTTTTTTGCCGATTGTTGGGAATAAAAAAAAGACAGTGACTATAAGTACTGTAGCAATAAGTGTAGAGCTTGTTTCTGCTCACAAATTTATTAAAGATAAAGTAGTGTTATGGAAGGATTTTAATTTCTATACCATGCTGATTTGCGGGATATTTGGCGCATTAGGATTTATTCATTTACTGTTGTTTCTTTTTTATAGAAAAGCGATTTATAATCTATATTTCTCTACGTACAATATTTCGATTTCTTTGATGAGCTATCTAACATTGCTTTTTTCTGAAATGAGAAATCCTTTAGATCTTGACTCTTATACCTTCTTTTCATTTCTCGCAGTGATGTTATTTGGCACTTCGCTTACAGGTTTTGTCAATACATTATTTGGAAGAACAAAGAAAAGGCTGAAAGTACTGTTGATTATTTCTGCCTTTATCGTTATGCTGTATTATTTGAGTGCAACAACTGCAGCAAGTTTTGCATTTTTTTACATCTTTTTTGTTGCTTTCGAATCTTTTTATTTAATCATCAGAGCGATGATCAGGAGAGAGAAATCGGCTTTCATTGTTGGAGGGGGAGTTTTGGTATTCTTTCTTTTTATTGTGATGGTCATCATTTTTATGTTTTTAAATAAACTGAATACCATTGATATAAGTGAACTTTTCGGAGATGATTTCTTAGGATATGTCTTCATATTTATTCTCATTAGTTTCCCGATTTCAATTTCTGCTTATCTGGGATGGCAGTTTGCATTCACCAATTTAAGTTTGGTAAAACAACTTGACGAAGTAAACCGACTTTCTGATGTTAATTTAAAACAGGAACAGGAAAAACAGCAGATTCTCCAGGATCAGAATGATTTGCTTGAAAAACAGGTGGATGAGCGAACTTTTGAACTTCAAAAAGAAAAACAGAAAACCGAAAATTTATTATTAAACATACTACCGTATGAAGTTGCTGAAGAATTAAAGGAAAATGGAAGTTCAGAAGCCAAGTATTACGATGAGGTTACTGTCTTATTCACTGATTTTGTTAATTTTACGCAAAGTTCCGAGAAAATGGGGGCTGAAAAAATGTTGGTTGAACTCAACGAATGCTTCACCGCTTTCGATTTAATCATGGAAAAACATGGTTTAGAGAAAATTAAAACCATCGGAGATGCCTATTTAGCGGTTTGTGGATTGCCAATTAAAAATAAAAATCATGCGCATCAGACGATTTTGGTAGCTTTGGATATTATTGATTTTATCGAAGAACGAAAAAAGACCCATCCGGATGTTTTAGATATCAGAATAGGAATTAACTCAGGTTCTTTGATTGCAGGAATTGTCGGAGTGAAAAAATTCGCTTACGACATTTGGGGAGACACGGTAAATACGGCTGCAAGAATGGAGCAGAAAAGCGAAAAAGGAAAAATAAATATTTCTGAATCGACGTATCAATTAGTAAAAGATGATTTTAATTTTGAATTTCGAGGTAAAATCGAAACCAAAGGTAAAGGCGCAATGGAGATGTATTTTGTGAGTCATTTAAATAAATCTTAAAATTTTGAAAAAAAATATCCTCTTTACATTTTTGATTTTGATGGCATTACAGACATTCTGTTTTGCTCAAAACTCTTTTGAAAAACCTAGAATCTTTACTGAAAAAAATCTGTTAGATGGAGCATTGATCGATGAAGATAGTAAGTTTATTGCGGGCGATAATCCTGCGTTTGCATTGCGAAACTACAATGATTCTGCCTGGAAATACGGTGATTTCAGTTCTAAGGAAACATACAATAAAAATCAGGTTTACTGGATTCGCTATTACTTTAAAATAGATTCGGCATCCGTAAATCAATCTTTGTGTTTTGATGTAAAACAAATAGGAGCTTCTGAAATTTACATAAATGGTAAAAAGATCGAGACTATAGGGAGAATTGGGAAAACCGGTTCCAGAGAATTTAGAATAAAAAATGATACTCCTGAATTGTTTTCGTTGGATAATACAGAAGTTAATGTATTGGCGATTCGCTTTCTGCCTATGGTTGGAGGGAAAAAAATGGCGATCAATTATAGTCCTGTAGCATTAGATGTAGAATTGGTCTCTGCTAATGTTTTTTTTGAGGACAATATAAAGATGATGCAGAGATTCAACTTTTTATCTATGTTGATTTGTGGTGTTTTTTCCGCATTAGGATTTATACATCTGCTCCTGTTTTTATTTTATAGAAAAGCTGTTTATAATCTGTATTTCTCAATATACAACCTCTCTATTGGTTTAATGAGCTATATGGTTCTTTTATTTTATGAAATGAAGGATCCTGAGAGTATAGATTCTTACGGTTTCTTTGCTTTCCTTTCCATGCTGGCTTTTGGAGCATCACTTACAGGTTTTGTCAACACATTATTTGGAAAAAGTAAAATCAGATTGAAAATTTCACTAATTTTTGCAGCACTGCTTCTGATGATTTATTACTTCAGTGCAAAGTTGGCTATCGGTCTGGTTACTTCTTATCTGTTTTTTGTTTGGTTTGAATCTTTATATCTGATTATAAGAGCAATGATAAGAAGAGAAAAATCGGCTTTTATAGTCGGTGGCGGGATTATTACTTTCTTTGCTATCATTATTCTCGCCATCATTTTTAATATTTTAGATTCTTTAAATATTGTTATTCCTAAAATGCTTTCAGGAGATACATTTGGAATAGTCGTCTTAATTATTATTTTTGTAAGTTTCCCGATTTCAATTTCTGCTTACCTTGGATGGCAGTTTGCGTCCACCAATTTAAGTTTGGTAAAACAACTCGATGAGGTCAATCGTCTTTCGGATGTTAATTTAAAACAGGAACAGGAAAAACAGCAGATTCTTCAGGATCAGAATGATTTGCTTGAAAAACAGGTCGATGAACGCACCTTTGAATTGCAGAAAGAAAAACAGAAAACAGAAAATTTATTATTAAATATTCTTCCCCATGAAGTTGCTGAAGAATTAAAGGAAAACGGAAGTTCAGAAGCTAAATATTATGATGAAGTAAGCGTTTTATTTACCGATTTTGTTAATTTTACCCAAAGTTCCGAGAAAATGGGGGCTGAAAAAATGTTGGTTGAACTCAACGAATGTTTCACTGCTTTCGATTTAATCATGGAAAAACATGGTTTGGAAAAAATTAAAACGATAGGTGATGCTTATTTGGCAGTTTGCGGATTGCCGATTAAAAATGAAAATCACGCTTATCAGACTGTTTTGGTAGCTTTAGATATTATTAATTTTATCGAAGAACGAAAAAAGACCAATCCGGATGTTTTGGATATCAGAATAGGAATTAACTCAGGTTCTTTAATTGCAGGAATTGTGGGAGTAAAAAAATTCGCTTACGATATTTGGGGTGATACGGTAAATACAGCCGCAAGAATGGAGCAGAACAGCGAAAAAGGAAAAATAAATATTTCTGAATCAACCTATCAGTTGATAAAAGATAGAATTGTCTGCGAATACAGGGGGAAAATCCACACCAAAGGAAAGGGTGAAATGGATATGTATTTCGCTTTGGAAACTAAAAAGGATTTATAAAAATAATCTAAAACCTTTCCATTGCGAACGAAAAATATGCAGAAAACAGTCAGAAAAATCTTTGCGCTCTTTGCGTTTAAATAAATAATAACATTCTCTATTTTAAATATGGAATACGAAAAATTAAAAAAAATCATCATCAACAGATTAAAGGAAAACCTTCCTGAACATCTTTCCTATCACAGCGTAATGCATGTGAAAGACGTTATTGATTCTGTAGAAAAAATTGCAACATCTGAACGTGTTAGTGAAGAAGATTTAATGTTGCTAAAAACTGCTGCCTTATTTCATGATACAGGATTTCTGTACGGCTCGAAAAACCATGAGGAAAAATCTTGTGAAATTGCAGAAGAATATCTTTCAAATTATGGCTATTCAAACGATCAGACTGAGAAGATAAAAGGAATGATTATGGCGACAAAAATTCCGCAGACTCCGCATAACCATTTAGAACAGATTTTGGCAGATGCCGATCTGGATTATTTGGGAAGAGATGATTTTTTCGTGATAGGCGATAAATTGTTCGAAGAACTTTCAATGTTCGGAATAGTTAATTCTGAGCGTGACTGGAATTTATTGCAGGAAAAATTCTTAGAAAGCCACCATTATTTTACTGAAACTGCTATCAGCAGCAGAAATCAAAAAAAACAGGATAACCTGAATATTATTAAAACAAAATTAAAAAACTACTGATCACTGTTATGAGCTCAGCTTCAACTAAACATGGACCGCTATTTACCATTTCAGATATTATTTATCTCGTTTTAGGCGTAATTTCTGCAAGTTTTGCCTTAAAATCTTTTCTGGTTCCCAACCACTTCTTAGATGGTGGAGTTACCGGAATTTCACTTTTACTGCACGAAGTGTATCATTGGAATCTGGGAATAGTTTTATTGGTTTTAAATATCCCATTCATCGTTTTGGCATATTTCCAAATCGGAAAACATTTTGCGATTCGAAGTTTTTTGACGATTTTATTAATCATCATAACCATCTATTTCGTTCCTTTTCCTGAAATGACTCACGATAAACTTTTAGTCGCCATGTTCGGTGGATTTTTCATGGGAATAGGAATCGGATTGTCAATGCGCGGTGGCGGAACTTTCGATGGAATGGAAGTTTTAGCATTGCTGACTTTCAAAAAAAGCAGTTTCAGCATCACTGAAATCATTTTAGGAATGAATGTTGTGATTTTCATCATCGCAGCAGTTTTCTTAAAAGTGGAAACGGCTTTGTATGCGATTATGACCTATCTTGTTGCAAGTCAGATTACCAAATATGTGATTGAAGGAATTGAAGCCTACACAGGCGTAACGATTGTTTCAGCAAACAGCGAAGAAATAAAAAAAGCGTTGGTATTAACGATGAATAAAGGAATCACTGTTTATAGAGGCGAGAGAGGTTTTATGAAAGAATCTTTTGAGCAGAGCAGTGATGCAGATATTATTTTCACGATTGTAACAAGACTTGAAGTAAGAAAATTACAGAATATTGTCCGTTCAATAGATCCTAAGGCATTTATTTTTACCCAAACCGTTAGAGAACCTCAAGGCGGAATTGTAAAGGAAATTATTAAACATTAAAATTTTAATAAAATATGCTTAAAGCCTTATGAATTTCAATCATAAGGCTTTAATTTTGTATAACAAACATCCAAAACAATGAAACGCTCCGGAACCGCAACATTACCTCTTCACTACGGCAAAGTACCACCTTGGCTGTACGAGCGTATGTCGATTCTCGGACTTTCCATTGTAGAAGTGATGCTTGCAGATTATGGGAAAAATGAAGTTTTAAGGAGACTTGCAGATCCGTTTTGGTTTCAGAGTTTTGGTGCAGTGATGGGGATGGATTGGCATTCTTCAGGAATTACCACTTCTGTGATGGGCGCTTTGAAACGCAGTATTAATCCAAATTCCAAAGAATTAGGAATTTATATTTGTGGTGGAAAAGGAAAATTGTCCAAAGAAACACCAAACGAACTGTTAGTCATTGCCGATAAAACAGGATTGAATGGTAACGAATTGGTTCGGGCAAGTAAACTCTCCGCAAAAGTAGATAATACAGCAATTCAGGATGGTTATCAGTTGTATCTGCATAATTTTATTGTTTCGGATGAAGGAAATTGGTCGGTTGTTCAGCAGGGAATGAACGATTCAGACGGAACTGCCCGTCGTTATCATTGGCATTCCGAAAATATGGAATCTTTTGTTGATGAGCCCCATAAAGGAATTCAAGGGATTAATCGTGGGAATATTCTTAATTTAACAGCCAGTGAGGCGCAGGAAAACCGTAAAGGAATTTTAGATATTTCACATACTAATTCAGAAAAAATTATGCAGGATTTTGCCAATTTAATTTTGCCTAATCATCACGATGTTCGTGCTTCTGATGTTGATTTAAAAAAACTGGGGACACTTTTGTACATGACAAGAGAAAATCAACCCGAAAATTTCGAAGAACTGCTGTTATTGAAAGGAGTAGGACCGCGCACTTTACAAAGTCTGGCATTGGTGAGCGAAGTGATTCATGGTGCACCATCCAGATTCAGAGATCCTGCAAGGTTTTCATTTGCTCATGGTGGAAAAGATGGTCATCCGTTTCCAGTTCCCATTACTATTTATGACGAAACAATTTCAATTTTGCAAAAAGGAATTGAAAAATCAAAGCTTGGAAATTCAGATAAATTACAATCTATAAATAAACTTCACACCATTATTGCTGAAGCAGAGAAAAATTTCACTCCGGATTTCGATATTAATGATGTCATCGAAGAAGAAAGGCAAAATTCTTGGCGTTTTGGTGGTAAAACTGTGTTTGGTGATGCGGAAAAACCTGCTCCTTCTAAACCTATTCAGCTTTCTTTGTTTTAGAGCTTATTCTTTGTTGTAAATTAATATTCTACAATTCCCGGAAAAACTTTATTTTTAAAGTCAGTTTTAAATTGACAAAAATGAGTAGTGATGCCTTTCAAATCTATCGTGACTTTCCCTTTTTTATGGAAGAAGAACTTGAAGAAATATTTCAGGCACATGAAAAAGTAGTTTTTCAGAAAGGTGATTTTATTCTTAAAGAAGGAAAAACCGCCAACGAATATTATATTTTGGAAAAAGGGCTGGCGCGTTCTTTTGTCAATGACTTTAACGGAAATGAAGTAACCACACACTTTTTCGTCGAAAATGAAATCGTTATTGAAGTATCTTCGTTATTTCAGAGAATTCCGACTCAGGAAAATATTGTCTGCATCACCGATTGCGAATTTCGAAAGATGGATTTTGATACTTTTCAGGAGCTCTATCATAAAATCCAAAATCTCAGCGAATGGGGAAGAGCGTGGATGTCTCAGCAACTTTTCGTTTATAAGCAACGTTCTGTTGAGATATTTACTCTTTCTGCAACCAAACGTTATCTACATCTTTTAGAACAGAAACCGCAGGTCATACAATTTGCTCCTTTGAAGCAGATCGCTTCCTATCTAGGAGTTACCGACACGTCTTTAAGTAGAATCCGTAAAGAATTGGTTTCGCATCCCAAGAAAAATTAAATCTTGCCCTATGGCAAGTTGATTTTCGTTCTGACTTGGTAATTTTGGTTAAAAATTTAACACTAAAAAAATTACAACATGAAAATCAATCAAATTTATGTGAACCTTCCGGTAAAAGATATTCAGAAAACTAAAGAATTCTGGACGAATATTGGTTTCTCGATCAACGAGCAGATTACTGATGAAAAAGCAGTATGTGTGATGATGAGTGACAATATTCAGGTAATGTTTTTAACGGAAGAATTTTTCCAGACTTTCTCTGAAAGACCAGTTCCGAAAGGTGATACAACTCAGGTTTTGGTTGCTATTGGTCTAGACAGTAGGGACGAGGTTGATCAGTTAGTGAATGCTGCTTTGGCCAATGGAGCTTATCAGCATGAAGAAGCACAGGATCACGGATGGATGTATCAAAACTCTTTCTGGGATATCAACGGACATGGCTGGAATGTCATTTTTGCAGACCCTTCTCAGTTTCCGATAGAATAGTTTAAATACTAATATCACGATATTTTCCAATAATTTCACTAATACTTTACAAGTGGAACACAAACTCTGTGCGATCAAAAAAATGCGAGAGAAAATAAAAAACAATCAAATGGATACACCAAAATCAAAAAAATTAGACATCATCATTCCGGCATTTCGAGGTCACAGTCAGAATTTCCTGATGGTTCTCGATGGAATTTCTGAAGACGATGCACTGAAAAGAATTGAAGAAAGAACAAACCATATTATTTGGATGGTTGGGAATTTTCTTGATATGCGTTATGCAATGGGATCTGTTCTCGGACTTCAGGAAGAATTTGAATTTAAAGATTTTTTCTTTCAGGGAAAAGCATTGGATGAAAGTTTAACTTACCCAAGTTTAAAAGAATTAAAAAATAGTTTTCATCAAATTTCACCGTTGGTTTACAATAAATTATTGGAAGTCTCTGATGAAGAATTGAACAAAGCTTTTCCGATGGGAATGAACATTGATTTCTTCCCCGAAACAGGTCTGAATTTTATAGGAATGTGCATTGGTAGAGAAGATTATCTAAGCGGACAGATCGGTTTGATGCGTAAAATTCTAGGTTACGAAGGAATGAAATATGATTTTGATAAAGATTTAAAATATTAGAAATGAAACCAGTCGAAAAAGGTTATAAACACGTAAACGGAATCAGGATGTATTATGAAATCTATGGTTCCGGAAAGCCTTTGGTATTGATTCATGGCGGCGACGGTTCGATTTTATTTGATTTTAAAGAAATCATTTCGAGATTGGAAAGTCAATTTCAACTCATCGGAATTGATCTTCAAAATCACGGAATGACTGAACATCGAGAGATTCCTGAAACTTTTGAACAGGATGCTCATGATGTTGCTGCTCTTTTAAAAGAAATAAATATTGAAAAAGCTTCATTCTGGGGTTTCAGTAATGGCGGAAATACTGTGATGCAGGTGGCTCATATTTATCCTGAAATGGTTGAAAAACTAGTTATTGCATCAGCATTTTATAAAAAAAGCGGAATGATGGATGGTTTTTTTGAGAATATGATGGAAGCAACACTGGAATCAATGCCGGAACCATTGAAAATTAATTTCTTAAACTTAAATCAGGACTTTTCAGCACTTGAAAATATGTTTGATAAAGACTGTAAAAGAATGCAGACTTTTGAAGATTGGAATGAAGATATTTTAAAAGGGATAAAATCTCCGACTTTGTTTATTTCCGGTGATAAAGACGTGATAAAACCGGAACATATTGTCGAAATGTGGCGTTGTAAAAGATTCAGAATTAATGATTCTTCCTGCAACTCATGGCTCTTACATGATGGCTGATTTTAGTGGAAATACAGATGAAAAACTGATTGATTTTACAGTGAATGAAGTCGAAAATTTTTTGAATAATTAATTTTTTTCGTTGAGAATAAACTTAATAATAAGTACAGCTTTTGATCTTTGCTGAGTGAAACACCTTTGTGAACAAAAATATTTTCAAACTTTTCGAAATTAAAAAATTACAAACTAAACCAACCAAAATATTAACAATTAAAAAATAAAAAATCATGGCTAAATTAAATCCGTACTTAAATTTTGATGGGAAAGCAGAAGAGGCTTTCAATTTTTACAAATCCGTTTTCGGAGGAGAATTCTTAGGTGAAATTCACAAAATGGGAAATGCTCCCGGAACTGAAAATTTATCAGACGAAGAAAAAAACAGAGTGATGCATATTGCGCTTCCTGTTGGCGGAGATTTGTTGATGGCATCAGACATTGTTCCAAGTTTCGGGCAGAATCTTACGGTTGGAAATAACAATTACGTTTCCATTTTCCCTGAATCAAGAGATGAAGCCGACAGACTTTTCAAAGGGCTTTCCGATGGTGGAAACGTTGAAATGCCGATTGAAGACCAGTTTTGGGGTGATTATTTTGGAAGTTTTCAAGATAAATATGGAGTTCATTGGATGGTGAACTATAATGAAGAATATATAAAATAATCTTATCTTTAAACTAAATTATAAAAAGGGTAACTGATTTTTGGTTGCCCTTTTCACATCAATAAAAAAAATACGATTATGGAAACAATTACTATTGACATCACAATTTTAGCCCCTGTTCAGAAGGTTTGGGATTATTACAACGATCCGGAACATATTACGAAATGGAATTTTGCAGACGATTCATGGCATTGTCCAAGCTCTGAAAATGATTTGAAAGTTGGTGGAAAATTCAAGAACAGAATGGAAGCGAAAGACGGAAGTTTCGGATTTGATTTTGAAGGCATTTATGATGAAGTTATTTCTAATGAAAGAATAAAATACCATTTGGAAGACGGAAGAAACGTAGAAGTAATTTTCAAGATAATTGATGAAAATACAACGAATGTAAAGATCAATTTCGATCCTGAGAAGCAAAATTCAGTACAAATGCAGAGAGACGGCTGGTATGCGATCCTGAATAATTTTCATAAATATGTAGAAAATCATTAATAATCTTTATCATGATCAATTTAGTAATAATGGCGAAATGTTTAAGCTCCATTTGCGCTGTGAGTCATGTTGTGAAAGAGAATAATTTTTTACAGGGAATTATTTCAATTCCGGCAAGAAAAGCGTTGGAAAAAAAGAATATTGATTCACTTGAAAAATTGTCTGATTATTCTGAAGAACAAATTATGCAATTGAAGGATTTTGATAAAAATGCAATGTTAAAGTTGAAAAATCATATGAAACAAAATTATGTTTCTTTTAAAATTAAATAATCAACTAAATTTAAAATTATGAATAACGATATTTTCCTGTGTCTTTGGTACGATGATAATGCTGAGGAATCGGCAGAATTTTACTGTAAAATTTTCAATGGAAAAATTACCGCAGATACCCCTGTTGTGATGAATGTTGATCTTTTCGGTCAGAAACTAATGTTGTTGAATGGAGGTCCACATTTTAAGAAAAATGCTTCCGTTTCGTTTATGGTAATTTGTGAAACTGAAGATGAGGTTCAGAAATATTGGGATCAGTTATTGGATGGCGGAATGGTCTTAATGCCTTTGGATTCTTATTCTTGGAGTAAAAAATACGGCTGGATTCAGGATAAATATGGGGTAACCTGGCAAATATTTTTAGGCGAAAAGCAAGCCGAACAGAAAATTATTCCGACCTTAATGTTTATCCATGAAAACAATGGAAAAGCAATGGAAGCGATGGAATTGTACACAAAAATATTCCCGAATTCTAAAATCGGAAATATTCTGAGATACGGAGACGGAAGTGAAGGTCATCCAAGTCCTGAACCTGCCGACAATATTCAACATGCTCATTTTGAAATTGATGGTTACAGCTTCTTCTGCATGGATAATTCTTACGATCATCAATTTGATTTTAATGAAGGAATTTCGATGGTTGTAATGACTGATGATCAGGAGCAGACAGATCATTATTGGAATACGCTGATTTCTGACGGTGGAAGAGAAAGTATGTGCGGTTGGCTGAAAGATAAATTTGGTTTTAGCTGGCAGATTGTTCCGAAAAGATTGATTCAATTAATGAGTGATCCGGATCAGGAAAAATCTCAGAAAGTGGTTCAAGCGATGATGAAAATGCAGAAAATTATGATTCAGGATTTAGAAAATGCTTATGATTCTTAAGATTTAAAAAACTTCTTGCCTTCACATTTTTTCTCTTCGGCGTGTTGTTTGTATGATTTAAGAAAAGATTTGCATATGAAAACACAGAACAAGTCAGGATCAAAATCAAAAGTACCTAAAGACGGAATGTTTCCTGAAATTATCCGTAAAAATTATATAGGAAGTAAAAAGCTTCTCAACAAAAAAGCTGTTATTTCAGGCGGCGACAGCGGAATCGGGCAAGCCGTTGCTGTTCATTTTGCCCGTGAAGGGGCAGACATTGCCGTCATTTACAAGGAAAGCGACAAAGATGCTAAAGAAACCCAAAAATTAGTTGAAAAAGAAGGTCGGAAATGTATTCTTTTGAAAGGTGATGTTTCGAAAAAAGCTTTCAGATCTAAAATTTTAAATACAATTAAAAAAAACTGGAAAACGCTAGATATTCTGGTGAATAACGCCGGAATACAGTTTCCCAAAGATGATATTGAAAATATTTCTGATGATCAGATCCAGACCACTTTCAATGTTAATATTATTTCTATGATTGCCTTAACGAGAGATTTTCTGTCAGTGATGAAAAAAGGCAGCCGCATTATCTGTACAACATCCGTAACCGCCTATCGCGGAAGTGATCATTTAATTGATTATTCAGCGACCAAGGGAGCAATTGCAACATTTGTCCGTTCTATGGCAACCAATATTGCAGAGAAAGGAATTCTGGTAAACGGTGTTGCTCCGGGACCGATTTGGACTCCATTGGTAAAAGAAACCTTCGATGATCTATCGACTTTTGGTAAAGATAATCCACTAAAAAGAGCAGGACAACCTTCTGAAGTTGCGCCTGCGTACGTTTTTCTGGCTTCGGAAGATTCCAGTTTTATTACTGGAGAAATTATTCATATTAATGGCGGAGATTTTGTAGGAGGATAGTTTTAAATTAATAATTACACAAAATTAAATTTAACATAAACCTTTTTAGGTTAAAACAGCAAAAATATTCACAGCAATGGAAAAGCTTACATTTAAAATTCAGATTAATGCAGAACCGGAAAAAGTATGGAGCGTTCTTTGGGATCACACTTCGTACAGGCAATGGACAACGGCTTTTAATGAAGGTTCTTTTTATGAGGGTACTTTGGAAGAGGGTAGTATCGTAAAATTTTATGATCCCAATAATAATGGAATGTTCAGCAGAGTAGAGAAAAATATTGCTAATGAAGAGATGAAATTTCTACATCTTGGCGAAATTTATGAAGGTGTGGAAGCTCCTCAGGATTGGGGCGAAGCGACCGAATCTTATATTTTGGAAGAAAATGATGAGGGTACAATATTAAAAGGTGAAATTCAGACTACGCAAGAATACAAAGCATTTTTTGAAGAAAAATTTCCTTTAGCATTGGGAATTATTAAAAATCTTTCAGAAAATCAGTTTTAATCTAAATCGAAGTAATTATAACATATCAACCAAAAACTCAACAATATGGAAACTTTATCGTATGAAAAAATAATTGACGCTTCAAAACAAAAAGTTTGGGATATTCTCTGGGATGCCGAAACGTATAAGGAATGGACTAAATTTTTTAACCCTAAATCTGCTTCTTTTATGAAATCTGATTGGAAAGTAGGTGGGAAAACTTATTTTGTCAATACTGAAGGCGAGGGAATGGTTTCTACTATCGACAGTCTTGAAGAGCCCAACCAAATTATTTTTAAACATTTGGGAATGGTAGATAAAGATGGAAATGAAGATACCGAAAGTATGGAAATTAAACAATGGAGTGGTTTTTTTGAAAAATATATTCTGATTGATTTCGACGGAAAAACGAAACTTCACGCTGAGGTTCAAATAGAAAAAGAATGGCATGATCATATGAATGAAGGTTTTATAAAAGGTTTGGAAATTGTAAAAGATCTTGCCGAAGAAAATAAAGATGAGTTAAATAGTTTATTCTGATTTTTTTATTTGATTGTTACCAAGTTTGAGATAATTTTACAGTTAAAATTAAATATGAAATTATTATCAATCCTTTTTATAACTTTTATTCTGGCTTTGTTGGGAACAAAAATTTTCCAGGGAAGCTGGAATTTTTTATTTTCCGGAAATTTGGGAATGGCAGTCTTTATTATATTCACAGGGTTAGCACATTTTAAATTTCAGAAAGGAATGGCGATGATGATTCCTGATTTTATTCCCGCTAAAATGTTTTGGGTATATTTTACTGGAATTCTTGAAATTGCTGCCGGAGTTGGATTAATGATTCCTTCGATTCGTGAGCTGACTTCAATTTTATTAATTATTTTCTTGTTTTTAGTTTTTTTGGCGAATATTAATGCATCAAAGAAAAAAGTGAATCTTTTCAAAGGGGATTATTCGGGTCCGGGAATGAGGTATTTATATAAGGAAAGAATTCTAATGCAGATTATTCTGGTAGTATGGACCTGGTATTTTGGAATTTATTTAAATGGATAAAAAAGATTCAGGCGGGAAGCAAAGCTTCCCGCCTGAATCAAACAATTTCAATTTAGCTACTTTTTATTATGCTTCTGCAACATCTTGTTTTCTTTCGAAACCTCTGTGGTGGCACTTTGAAGCAAATTCTTTCTTGAATTTTCCTTTCAGTTCCTGATATTGCTCTTCATCCATTTCTCTGATTTTGTCTGCCAATCCGAAAGGGGATTTTTCTTTAATTCCGTATTCTTCAAAAATACCTTTTACGAATTTTTTTCTTTGGATCGCTTTTTTAGCGATGATGGCAATTCCTGCCACAGCTAATGCTCCGAGAGCACCTTTTAATACTGAATTTTTCATTTTTTTCAAATTTTAAATTTTACTACTTTGTTTTTTATAGAGACGAATGAACTACCATTTTACTTTACTACTCCTAAAATTTAATTATTCGTTTGTTCTGTTGTTTCTGTTGAAAAATCCTCCGGAACATCTGTCTTTCCAGACTTCTTTGAATTTTTCTCTTTCTTCCGGCGACAGATTCATCATTCTTTCGCGCATCATTTTTTTCTCTTTAAATTCTTTCATTCCTTTTCCGAACTGGAAACCTCCGAAAAGAATTTTACATAAAATCAATATTCCCATTGCCTGCCAGTATGTGATCGATTTCACTCCTAAAATATCGGGAAGCAGACAGTTCCACAGTAACATGACGATCCATGTTACGCCTAAAAAAATCAACGGTGGACATAATATTAAAAAAATCCAGCCCTTTTTCTGTTTATGATTCATAATTTCTTTTTTACTAACTATTTAGATCTTCGTATAATTTTCTCAGTCTGTTTCTCAGGTGCTTTACAGCATAATTTTTTCGACTGATAATGGTCTTGATATTTTCCCCTTGCTCATTAGCAATTTCCTGAAGGGTTTTATCATTGAGTTCATTTTCTACGTAGACAATTCTTTGTTTTTCGGGAAGTTCTTCTAAGGCTTCAAATAACTTTTTCCAGATTTCATCCTGAAACATTTTCACTTCCGGGCCGGCGCTTTCATCCATCAGCAGAATATCCTTAATGGAAAATTCGCCGTCTTCATCTTCATATACAAAATCTTCAAGATTTTCGGTCTTCTTTTTTCGGTATTTGTCAGTGATTTTGTTCGCCGTCACCCTGTATAGCCAGCCACCAACATTCACAATATCAGAAATATTGGTAAGACTACTGAACTGATACCACACCTCCTGCAGAATATCTTCGGCATCTTCCGTATTTTTCACCTTCGGACGAATATACGACATCAGCTTTCCTCCGTACTTTGAAACGGTTTGTGAGATGATATTTTCCTTCTCCTTCTGTGGCATTGTTATTTTTTCGACAACCTCCATATTGCTATGACGATTGAAAATTTTATTTTACTTTAATAAATTTAAAATATTTTCTGGGAAATCCAATTTTTCTTTTATTCATCGGATATTTAATTTTCTTATTTTGATAAAGAATGAATTTATACACAATTATATGAGATTTTATTACTGTTTCTTAGAAGCTTTTTCCCGCTATCCACTATATCTTTTGGGTTACGGCTTCCGCTTCGCTTCAGCCGCAACCCAAAAGGATGCCGTTTCTATCGGGGCTAAGGTTGTAGTCATTCTTTTCCAACACTAGTAGCGAACCGACAACACAAATTCCCCTCCACCGGAGAGGTGGCGAAAATTCGGAAGAATTTTTGACGGGTTGGTTTTGAATCGTATTAAATCATTTCAATCGTTACATTTTTTATATTAAAATCGCACCCTTTACTAAGTGAAACGGCTTTGCAAACGAAAAATATTCTCAAACATTACAAAGAAAATCTTTGTAGACTTTGGTTAAGAAAAAATATGAGTTTCAGTAATGAAAGAGATTGTTTCACTTTGTTCGCAATGACAAAAATCCGTATTTTTGCATAGTTCAATGAAAGATTATTACTATTTTCTCGGGATTTCTCACGATGCTTCAGAAGAAGACATCAAAAAATCTTACAGAAAATTGTCCTTAAAATATCATCCTGACAAAAACCCAGACGATGATTTTTTTTCTGATCGTTTTAAAGAAATTCAGGAAGCGTATGAAACATTGAGTGATAAAAGCCTCAGATATACTTATGACCAGAATTTAGAAAGTCATCAGAAAAGTTTCAGATATAATATTCCACCTTCTATAAAGACTTTTACGGCAAACAAAATTCATGTGAAGAAAGGAGAGGAGATCATCATTAATTGGCAGACACAGAATGCGGATGTCGTAAAGGTATTACCTTTCGGATTAGAAAAACCTTATGGAGAAAGAGTTTTTAAGATAACAGAATTCAAAGATGGAAAATTCCAGATTCTCCTTCATGCGACAAATTCACTGTTACACAAGACTGTAGTTCAGGGAATTACTATTACCGAAGTATTTGAGAGCAATTCAGAAAAATTTAAGGATAAAGCGGAAGAACTATTCAAGTCGCAACCGAGAACTGTTGCAAATCCTTATGGTCGACCAAAAATTATGAAAATAATGGCAGCCGTTTTGTTGATTATTTTGGCGATTTATTTTTTAGTAAAGAACTATAGCAATTAAGCCATTTTTGCTCTTCCCGGGCATTTTTTGCATCTTTTCCCTTTTTTAAACTTCTTGCAACAAGATTTTTTATCGCCACAATACATATTTTCATTATTCAATGCAAATGCAGGAGTTAAAGCCGGTACTTTGAAAGGGATAATCGTATTCATGTTGCAAATATATTAATTTAGAATAAATATAATTAATGTTTTTGCAAAAAATGTTACTTTCCTGTTTTTTAACAGTTTATCGCGATTATCAATAAACTAAAATCTTGAATTTTTGAAAAATTTAAATTTTTCTCAACAAATGTGAGTTTTCTAACTAAAATCTTATGTTTTTTTACAAAAATTGAATTTCTGCGGTTAATATTAATTTAATATAAAAGTGAATTTTAACTGTTTTTGTAATTAAAATGACAATAAAAACCTTTTAATTTTGAAATAGTTAGAGCAGTAATCTGATTTGTTTGTGATTTTAAATTAGTTGCAAAATTTTCTAAAAATGCGTAATTTTACCCATCTTTTTTACAAACAAAATCTAATATAAAAAATGAATACAGAACAGTTTGTGAGCCGTCACATTTCCTTAAATGAAGCCGATAAACAGGCGATGCTGGAAAAAGTTGGCGTTTCAAGTATCGAAGAGCTCATCTCTCAAACCATCCCTTCTTCTATCCGCTTAGAAAAAGATCTTGAAATCTCAGAACCGCTTTCAGAATACGAAATGCTGAATCATTCGAAAGAATTGGCATCGAAAAATACTGATTATACAAGCTATATAGGTTTTGGATATCACAATACGCTTTTGCCATCGGCTATTCAGAGAAATATTTTTGAAAACCCGAGTTGGTACACTGCCTATACACCTTATCAGGCGGAAATCGCACAGGGAAGATTGGAAGCTCTTCTTAATTTCCAGACTGTTGTATGTGATTTGACAGGTTTTGCTTTGGCAAACGCTTCATTGTTGGACGAATCTACAGCGGCTGCGGAAGCAATGCACATGTTCTTCAACAACAGAACAAAAGATCAGAAAAAAGCAGGAGCTAACAAGTTCTTCGTTTCTGATTTAGTTTTACCTCAGACAATTTCAGTATTGAAAACTAAAGCTGAAGGGTTGGAGATAGAAATCGTAGAAGGTGATCACAAAATGCATGAGTTTGATGGTTCTTACTACGGAGTTTTATTGCAGTATCCCGGTAAAAACGGAATTGTTCTGGATTATACAGAAGATATTGTAGAATATAAAAAATTAGATCTTCAGGTAGCTGTTGCTTGTGATCCTATGGCTTTGGTTAAATTAAAATCTCCTGCATCAATGGGCGCTGACTGTGCTGTTGGTACCACTCAGAGATTTGGTATTCCATTGGGTTACGGAGGTCCTCACGCAGCATTTTTCTCTTGTAAGGAAGATTATAAAAGAGATATTCCGGGAAGAATTATCGGGGTTTCTCAGGATATGTACGGAAGACGTGCATTGAGAATGGCTTTACAGACCAGAGAGCAACATATTAAGAGAGAAAGAGCAACTTCAAATATCTGCACGGCTCAGGTTCTTTTGGCAGTTATGGCCGGAATGTATGCTGTTTATCACGGTCCGAAAGGATTAAATTACATCGCTGACCAAATTCACTTTAAAGCAAATGCTTTGAAAAATGGTTTGAAAGCTTTAGGTTATCAAACTGTTGAAGAACCAATTTTTGATACGGTAAAAATTACTTTAAGCGAAGATGAGAAAGGCAGATTAATGAGAATGATGCTTGATCATAAACTGAATTTAAACTATTTCACAGAAGGCGTTGTAAGTATTGCGATCAACGAAAGTACAACATTGGAAAAATTAAATGTTCTAATGGCTTCTTTCGCTCAGTTTAAAGACAAGCAGACTTTCAAATTAGAAATAAAAGAAGGATACAGCATTCCTGAAGAAAATCTTAGAAAAGACGAAATTCTTACAGAAAGTGTATTCAACAAATACCATACGGAAACAGAATTGATGCGTTATATCAAGCGTCTGGAAAGAAAAGATTTATCGTTGACTCATTCAATGATTTCTTTGGGTTCTTGTACGATGAAACTGAACGCAGCAACGCAAATGTTACCACTTTCTTGGGACAACTGGGGAGCGATTCATCCGTTTGTACCGGTTGATCAGGCTGGTGGTTATCAGGAAATGATCCGTGAATTAGAGAAAGATTTAGCTGAAATTACAGGTTTTGCAGGAACTTCTCTTCAGCCAAATTCAGGAGCGCAGGGAGAATATGCGGGATTAATGGTAATCAGAGAATATCACATTTCAAGAGGCGAAGGTCACAGAAATGTAGTATTAATTCCTCAGTCTGCACATGGAACAAACCCGGCATCTGCAGCAATGGCAGGAATGAAAATTGTTGTTGTTAAAAATCTTGAAAGCGGAGAAATTGATTTCGAAGACTTAAAAGCTAAAACAGAACAGCATTCTGAAAACCTTTCTTGTGTAATGATCACATATCCGTCAACATACGGATTCTTTGATGCTAACATCATCGAAATTACAAACTTAATCCACCAACATGGCGGGCAGGTGTATATGGATGGTGCCAACATGAATGCTCAGGTAGGATATACAAGTCCTGGAAACATCGGGGCAGACGTTTGTCACTTGAACTTGCACAAAACTTTCGCTATTCCTCACGGAGGTGGAGGTCCTGGAGTTGGTCCAATTTGTGTGGCTAAACACTTAGTTCCTTTCTTGCCTTCAAATGCAAATATCAGAATCGGAGCTAAAGAAGCTATTGACGGTATTTCTGCCGCACCTTACGGTTCTGGTTTGATCTTGAATATTTCTTATGCTTACATCAAAATGTTAGGAACTTCAGGATTGAAAAAAGCAACTGAGCATGCGATCTTGAATGCTAACTATTTGAAAGAAATTTTAGCTGAGCATTTCCCGATTTTATATTCAAACGAAAACGGAAAAGTGGCTCACGAATGTATCGTAGATTTCAGACAGTTTAAATCTTTAGGAATTGAAGTTGCTGATGTTGCGAAAAGATTGATGGATTATGGATTCCACGCTCCAACAGTTTCTTTCCCGGTTGCGGGAACATTAATGATTGAGCCGACTGAATCTGAAAGCAAAGCTGAAATCGACCGTTTTGCGGAAGCTTTAATTGCTATCAAACATGAAATTGATGAGATTGCAAACGGTGAAGCTGATGCTACCAACAACGTATTGAAAAATGCTCCTCACACAGAACAATTGGTAATCTCAGATTCTTGGGATAAACCATACAGCAGAGAAAAAGCGGCATATCCGCTGGAGTGGGTGAGAGATCACAAATTCTTTGCTTCTGTTTCAAGAGTTGATGAAGCTTACGGAGACAGAAACTTAGTGTGTACTTGTGAGCCGATTGAAGCTTATATGTAATTAAAAATTTTTAAATATAAACTCCCTTTCAGTGATGAGAGGGAGTTTTTTTTAGTCATTGCGAGGAACGAAGTGACGAAGCAATCTCATTTGGAAAGCTAAGATTTTCGATTTTTAATTAAGAAATTAATGTTCAAAATTAGAAAATGAAGAAAGATACCTATTCCAATACAATAAATTATAAAATAATGAAATGAATAAAATACATTGGCTATTGGTGTTATTGGAGACATATTTCCCGTAAATATTGACGATATACTGTAAGGAAGTATTGTTGCAAAAGTCCAGAAATTATTTCTATCAAGTTCTGCTTTTTTTACCTTGTAATATTGAAGTTCGTTTTTAAGATAGTTAATATCATGATTTATAATGCTTCCAAATTTCATAGAATCTAACTCAATATAACTTCCGCTTTTATCTAATTTCTTTTTTAAAATACCTTTTTTATCAAATATGTAAATAGTTGCCATATAATTTCTTCCAGGAATATTAAAATTAATATCTGAATGTATTACATAATCTTTGGTAAAAGTTAATTGTTTTAATTCTTTTATCTGCTTATTTAAAATAATACTATTTAAGAGTTTTATATTGTCAAGATCTTTAATTTCATGTGGAAGAGATTGAGAATCATTAATCCATTCATTAAGTACAATCTGTTTTCGATTTGTATAAATTGTAGTTTTAAATTCGAAACTTGCCGGATTATTCTTTAGCATTAAAGTATATATAAAAGGGAAGATAACTGAATGTAAGATTAATAAAATTGAAAGAGACGCTATTGCATATTTAAAGTTTTTATTTCGAACATATTTTGAAATTCGATATATAAAAACACAAATAGATAGAAGAAATAATATTAGAAATATTGTTGAAAAAGATTCTCCAATTCCAAATGATATTTTGCTTGTTAAAATTGTTGTCATACATTAAAGGTCTAAAAGTTAAATTTTATTTATTAATAAATAGTAAATTATTTCAGCGATGAAAGTTTTTTTTAAAATATCGTAAAATACTGAAATATAGCAAATTATACTTGATTGTCTCTTCGGAGCGGTTGATTGCTTCATAGGAATGCTTGATTGTACATTCGGAGTGGTTGATTATCTATTCGAAACATTTGATTGCTTCGTCGAATTGCTCGATTGTCCATCCAAAATGATTGATTGTCCTTTAGAAGTACTTGAGGGCTTTATTGAAACGGTTGATAGTCTTATCGAATGTTTTTTCCTTAGTCGAAATATACTGGACTATTATTCTCATATTTTCAATAAAAAAGCTTTTGATAATTTATAAGGAAGTATTATTTTCCAGTTTTTGTATTAAATTTCCTTTCACCACTGTAAAAGCATAATCCTTCGCCTCAGCAAAAGAAACATGATATTTTCGATCAATTTTTCTTAAATCTTCAGGAAATTTTGAAAGTAAATCATCATAAAAAGTATCCAAAAATTCTTTAGAAGGCATTTCATAATTAATTTTCAATTGAAAACGTCTCAACAAAGCGGTATCAATGATTTCGGGGTGATTTGTTGCGCACAGTAAAAGGGCATTTTCGGGATAATAATCGATCAACTGGATCAATGTATTCACAAGTCGTCTCATTTCGCCTACATCTTTGTCGTTGCTGCCTCTCGCTTTCCCGATTTGGTCGAGTTCATCAAGAAAAAGTACCGATTTTTCTCGGGAAGCTTTATCGAAAATCATTTTGATATTCTGAGACGTTTCACCAATTCTCGAAGAAACGATATTGCTTAAATTAAGAATGATGATATTTTTGCCTAAAGCGTTGGCAATTGCCTTTGCTGTCATGGTTTTCCCACAACCTGAGCTTCCTTGTAGAAGTATTTTATTATTTACCGGAAGACCGTATTCCTGCAGTTCTTTGATGTACTTATGTTCTTTAATGAGCTGTACAAATTGTTCCTTATTTTGGGGTTCAAGGAAAACATTATTAAGTGTCACTTGTTCTTTATCCTGAATAATAAGGTCGTACAGATTCATCGTCTATTGAAATTATACGCAAAGATAAAGCTTAAAAATTTAAATATTTGACTGAAGAATAAATTTGAATTTTTCCGGAATGCTATCAGCTGAAAAATTTATAAAAAATTGTGTCTGCTACTGTTTACGTTTATTTTTTTCGAAAATATTCGCCCGAAGAATTTCAATTTCTTTCATCATTCTTTTTGTCTTTAATTTACCGTACTGCGAATAAACGTATTTTAAAACAAAAAGCCGAAACATGAAGTTCCGGCTTTTTACTGCTTAATTATAATGTAAATGAAAATATTTCCTATGATAAGATTAATCGTAATGATTAAAATTCTAAAACAAGTGTATTACATGTTTTATAAGTTTTCTGGCTAGTTCTTTATTTTCAAAATTAGTTTCCTTCTCTTCTCGCTGTTGCGAAATATGAAGCGAAAACTACTAAACATGTTGCGATTCCGATGTAAGTGATCATTTTATTATATTTTTAGTTATTTGATTATTTATTGCTTATTCTGTATTGCAATATTACGACTTTCAAATGATGTACCAAAACAAATAATTATGATGTATATCAGTGTTTTATGATGTTTTATTTAAGATTTTGTACAGATTTAGTTTACATTAATTTAATATAAAATTGAAAATTTATTGATGGTTTTATTGTGTTATGTGTAAAGTTTTATCAATCTCTCAATAGTTTCATATTTTGCATTTAAAAGTTGATAATACAAAAAAGAAAAAATGCTCAGCATAATAATATTATTTGTGAGTAAATTAAGTCACTTAATTTTGACATGATGTGTTTTAATGTTAATAAAAATTATCATTATTCAATTTCATGTGAGTTTTCATCTCGTTATTTTATCAGATTTGTGATATCAATTACATCGATAAAATGTATTGCAAGACGGTTTTTGGTTATTTTTGCTTTAAAATAAAGAATATGGGAAGAAGTTATTTGTATCTATTGCTAGCGATTATTTTTGAAATTATTGCGACAACTTTCCTGAAAAAATCTGAACAGTTTACGAAATTGCTTCCTTCTATTATTACGTTAATAGGATATATTGTGACCTTCTATCTGCTAAGTCTTACTCTGCGTCAGGTTCCTGTAGGAATTGCTTATGCAATCTGGTCGGGAGTTGGAATTATATTTATTACCATCATCGGGATCGTTGTATTTAAACAAGTTCCCGATTTGCCGGCAATTATAGGAATATTATTAATTGTGATAGGAGTAGTAGTGATTAATTTGTTCTCAAAGATGGGATCTCATTAATTTTTAAATGAAATAAAAGAAAGATCATACCTCCGCTTCTATAATATAAAGGAGTGAAAATTATACAAGATTGAAAAATTTGCGAAGCGAAAGTCGAAAAGTGTGTCTTATGTATTTATAATTTATTTTGCTTTGTATTTTCCAAAAGGGTTGTAAGAAACACCGACGTTAAAATAAAAAGAAGTTTTTGGACTGGCTTCGAAGAAATAATTTTTGAAAGATTCATTTTTTTCGAAAATTCTGGCATTAGGAACGGTTCGTATTCCTGTTTTTAAAGTCCCGATAAAACTGCCGATTTTATGTTCGTAAATTGCTCCCGAATTGATTTCCAATTGTCTGAATTCATACCTTTTATTGCTGTCATAAATGTAAAATGAAGTATTTTCCATCTCTGAGCCTAAAGAAATTCTGCCGTTTTCAGAAACATTCTTTTTGATTAAAACTCTTTTCGGCAGAATAATATCTGCAATCAGTCCATTATCAAATGTATGTTCATAACTGAAAGTAGGAATAATAGGAATCTGAGTTGAAGGATCAATAATTCCCACTAATCCTACCGTCATTTTTGTTTTGGCATTGGCTTTTAAAATCATTGTTCCGGTCAGCATGCCACGCATTCTTTCAAAATGTTCATCACTTCCGTCCACAGAAAAGCTGGCAGAATAAATGGTCATTTTATTAAAAAGTTTTGAGAAATATGTAAAACTCAATGTTTCAGAATGATAATGAAAATCATTGTTTTTTCGATAATCTGAGATTGAATTTTCAGTATTTAAAGACGTATAACGATAGTTGAGAGTAGTACTCAGGACCCATTTTTGAGTTTTAATGAAATTGATATTTGAACTCACTTTTACCTGTGAAAAATGATCGACTTTATTTTCCGGTAAATCTGCACCGTGGAGCTGAGATGAAAATTTGTAAGGCGTGAGTTGAGTAAATTCAACGTTGAAATCTCTTGCTATCGGAAATTTTTCTGCCACATAAGCGGTTACTTTTTGCGGAATGCTGTCTCGTTTCTGGGCGAAAGCAATATTGGAAATCGAAAGAATAGAAGATGTAAGGATTGTTTTGTGTAATATATTCATGGTTATTTTAAGGAAGTAATGAGAGATTGGAAAAAATTGAAAACAAATATTTTATCAAAGAAAATTTCTAAGGCATTTTCAGTAATAAAATCCGAATGTTGGCTGTGAAGCGTTTTGGTATCTTCTTCCACGAAAACAAACCAAAGTTCCTGCAGATTATTTTCTTTTTTGAAGGTGTCAGATTCATAAGGATTTAAGGCGGAAGAAAATTTTAAATCATAAAATAAAATTCCTTTTTTAATGCCGTTTTCTTCAATGATATTTACAGGATTATTCACATAATCAATCACTTTCAGGCTTTGGTTATAGCATTCTACAAAGTGATGAAGGTCGATTAACTGAATAATTTTTTCTTCCTGCTGAGAATCCGACATATAGAAGCATTCTAAAGTGATTTTTTCGCTGAGTTCCTGAAAAGCGCTTAATTCCATAATGTTTACATTTTATAGCGCAAAGGAATAGAGAAAAGCTCTTCACAATATTTTTTTTATATGAAACGGCAGGTATTTTATACAAAATCGGACGCTTCTGAAATTCGTATAAAAAATAACCGACTTTGTATAATATTATCGGTATTAGCTCCGTTATTACTTATTTTTGTTTAGGATAAAATGAAGATATGAAATACAATTCGCCGGAATTGAAAAATAATTTGCTGATAAATTTTTTGATAGACGACCGATATCGGTTTTTGCGTCATTTGGTATTTTGTATTGGATTTTTCGGACTTATTTATTTTACCAGATTTTGGAGTTGGTTTGAAGATCCTTACCGTTATTTTGTACTGCTATTTGCATATACGATGTTAATAATCATGGCATATATTAATATATATGTGCTTGTTCCGTATTTCTTTTTCCGAACGTATTATGTTTCTTATTTTATACTGTTGATATTGCTCGGAGTAGCCGGAATTAATTTTATCAGTTATTGTTTTAAGAATTATTTTGATGCTTATAACATCAGTCATATTCACAATAATAAAGACGGGGATTTTTATGAAGGGATTATGATGTGTGTTTCTATTATTTTAACCACAACAACGGTAAAACTTCTTCAAAAATGGACAAAAGACAATAAAAGAATCACAGAATTGAGCAGTCTTACATTAAATATGGAATTGAATGAATTGAGAAACCAGATCAATCCGCATTTCTTATTTAATATGTTGAATAACGTAAAAGCATTAATAAGAACCGATCCTGAGGCAGCAACAACGGTAATTATTAAGCTCTCGGAATTTCTAAGATATCAATTGTATGAAAACGGGGAAGAAAAGACTTTATTAACCTCAGAAATAGAGTTTTTATCGAATTTTATTAATCTTGAAAAAATTAGAAGAGAAAATTTTTCCGTTGAAATTCATTCAGAGACCGACAAAAAGATTCTAAACAGCACATTTATTCCGCCCAATCTTTTTACAACTTTTGTGGAAAATGCAATAAAACACAGTGTAAATATCACAGGAAAAGAATCTTATATTAAAATTAATATCAAAATTGAAGACAAAATCCTCCGTTTTACCTGCGTTAATTCTCAGGATTTGCAGTTGTCGGCTTCAGATAAAAAATACAGCGGACTTGGATTAGTAAATATAAAAAGACGACTTGAACTTTTATATGGTAAAACTTATACACTGAATATGCAGTCTTTTGATAATGAATATATTGTAATATTAAATATTCCCGTATGAATTGTATTGTTGTAGATGATGAACCCTTGGCGAGAGCAGAAATGCGTTCGCTAATCAATGAAGTGTCAAAATTGGAAATTCTAAGCGAGTTTTCCAATGCTCCGGCAGCTTTGGAATTCCTCAAAACAAACGAAACCGATCTTATTTTTTTGGATATTGAAATGCCTTTGGTAACTGGGTTGGATTTCGCAAAAATGATTCCTAAGCATAGTCTTGTGATTTTTACAACAGCATATTCTCAATATGCATTGAAAAGTTATGAACTTGATGCAGTAGATTATCTATTGAAACCGGTTGATAAAAAAAGACTTGAAAAAGCAATCAGCAAAGCGGTTCTTTATAAACAATTATTATCCAATAATACGGTAAAAAATACGGTAGAATCCAATACAAACGATTTTTTATTAATTAAAGCTGAAAGAAGATATTATAAAACCAATTTTTCTGAGATAAAATTTATCGAAGCATTGAAAGATTATGTCGTTATCCATACGCAAAATCAAAAACTGATAACCGCAATGAATCTAAAAACTATTCATCAGAAAATTATTTCACCCAAATTTATCCGCGTAAGCAAATCTTATGTAGTGAATACGGATTGTATTGATTCTTTTGATACGCACAGTCTCTACATTGGCGATTCTGAAATTCCGCTAGGGGAAGTGTATAAAAATGCTTTTTTTACAGCATATTTTGGTGATTCTATGAGTTTGGAATAATTCTCAGTATAATTTCTGGTCATTTTCACAGAAAAAGCTTGTCCGTTTTCCATGACCTGTATCTTTTTTTATAATGTCTGCACCACATTTCGGACAGTTTTTTTGATGATAAACCTGAAAATGTTTTTTCAGAACATTCGCTTTTTTCCATTTTTTGAAATCGAAACTGTAATTTCTTGCTTCCTCAATTAATTCTTCAAGTTTTTTCGAAGGTAAATTTCCAATCAGACTTTCAGGATGAATACCAATTCTAAACAACGCTTCGTTTTTAATAATATTTCCAACACCGGAAAATAGATCCTGATCCATCAATGCATCGCAAACCATCATTTTAGGATTTAATTTTAATTTTTCCTCCACTTTTTCAGGATTCCAATCATCACTCATCACGTCAGCTTCCCAATCTATTTTTGATAAAAATTTAGAATCTACAAGTTTTACATTGCAGGTGTAAAAATACATTCCCCCATCATTAAAAGCTAATCCTAAACGTAAATTATCTTTTTGATCTTTTTTCTCAAATAAACTGTAAGAACCGAACATGAGTAAATGAATTCTAATATTTACAGTATCAAAAATAAGGTAAGTTTGTTTGCCGAAAGTTTTTATTTCTCTCAAAATTTCATTTTTAATTCCTGACGGATCTTTAATTGAATTTCCTTCGACTTCAGTTACTTTCTGACCCACAAATTTTTGCAGATTTTCTTTCATAAGAACAATAGTAGGACCCTCAGGCATAGCTTTATTTTTTAAGAAAAATTCAAATATTATTCCGTAAAAAATAAAATTTGAAGTAATTTTGAAAAATGATGAACTTAAACCAGATTTTCACCAATCAGCGTACAGGAAACAATCCACAGACAAAGGCTTCAAGAACAGATTTTCAGAGAGATTTTGACAGAATTATATTTTCATCGGCTTTCCGCAGACTGCAAAATAAAACGCAGGTTTTTCCGCTTCCGGGCAGTGTTTTTGTGCATAATCGTTTGACGCATTCGCTGGAGGTTTCTTCGGTTGGGAGAAGTTTGGGTAGTGTTATCGGAGAATTTATTCATGATCAGTTTAAAAATGATTTAACGGAAGATTCCAGAAATTTTTATCTTCATAATTTAGGAAATGTAATTGCAGCGGCTTGTCTTTGTCATGATGTGGGAAATCCTGCGTTCGGACATTCAGGTGAGGATGCGATTGCCAGTTATTTTGAAAGAAATGAGAATGAAATAAAGTCTAAATTCAATGAAAAAGAGTGGGCAGATTTGGTGAATTTTGAAGGAAATGCCAATGCAATCAGAGTGTTGGCACAACAGCAGCAAGGTAAAGATGCGGGCGGAATTCAGCTGACATTTGCAACGTTGGCAAGTATTGCTAAATATCCATGTGAGGCAATTGCCAGAGATAAATCAATTCTTCACAGAAAAAAGTTCGGGTTTTTTCAAAATGAAAAGGATATTTTTCTTGAAATTGCAAAAGGAACAAATTTAATTTCAGAAAACGAAGAACCTCATATTTTCAAAAGACATCCATTCGTTTGGCTGGTTGAGGCGGCAGACGATATTTGCTATAATATTATTGACATGGAAGATGCTCACCGATTGGGGATTGTTTCCACGGCTGACTGCGAAAACCTGTTCTTTGAACTCGTAAAATCTGAAACTGATGATATTAAAAGGGTAAAGGATAAATTGGTGTCAATTGGTAATGACAACGAAAAAATTTCTTATTTAAGAGCAAAAGTGATTAATGCATTAATCAATAAATCTCTTGAAATGTATAAACAAAACTTTGAAACCATTATGGAAGGAAAATTAGATAAAGCTTTCCTTGATATGTATAAGTCTGAAAATGCTGCATTAAAGGAAATTGAAAAATTCTCTATTGCAAAAATTTATAATCATAAAGCCGTTGTAGAGATCGAAAATGCAGGTTATAATGTTATGTATGAGTTGCTGGATCACTTTATTCCTTCAATTTTAAAGTCGAAAGACACTAGAAAATCATATGATAAAATGGCATTAAAACTTCTTCCGCAACAGTTTGTATATGAAGACGGAACCGATTATCAGAAAGTTTTAGGCGTCATCGATTTTGTTTCCGGAATGACGGATAATTATGCTACCGATCTTTACAGAAAAATCAAAGGAATCGACATCGGAATGACGGTGTAATTTCTATTTATTATAGGTCATAGTTATTCTGATGCCTTTTCAGTCTTAATTCCTGAGAATTTCTGTTTTCTGATAAGTAATTCAAAAAATAATTTAAAGTCTGAAATTAAAGACCAAATCGGATATTTAAAAGTTGCGGGTGTATTTTTTTCGATAATTGCATGGCTCAACCAGGCAAATCCATAGCCGAAAATAGGAACATACCATAGAAAACGCTCTTTACCGGAATAAATTACATATCCTACAACAAAAAACACTAAAAGTGTTCCCAGGAAATGAAAAATTCTTGTTCCCATTTTACTGTGTTCAGTAAGGTAAAACTGATAAAATTCTTTAAATGTTTTTATTCTTTCAGACATGGCATTTTTAGTTTAAACTTTAAAGAATAAGCAATAATTCCGCCAATGTTATCATGAAATAAAAAAGGCAAAACTGTGATGTACAATTTTGCCTTTTAAGTTTTTATTTATCTGAAGCTTAGATTTTTCTCAATTTACTGTTTTTATATCCGTAGAAGAAATAAATGACTAAACCTATCGCAAACCAAAGTCCGAACCAGAACCAGTTGTCATGGCTCATTCCGGTAAGAAGGTATAGGCATGAACTCAACCCGATTAACGGAATTAATGAAAGATTTTTGACGAAAGTCCAAATAGAAAGAATTAAATTAACCAAGATGAAGAAGAAAATAGAAGCTCTGAATTCACCTTCTTTAGGATCGTCCCATTTCATTAAATTATCAAAAAATTCAGGCTGCCAGAAGTAAAAGAAAACCAATCCGCCAATGATAATTACCGGGAAAATAAATTTTCCGTTGATATATGGTAAATGGAATCTTCCTTTGATTTTCTCTTTTGGAGGAAGCATTAAAACTCCGGCGCAAACCAATACGAATGCGAAAATTGTTCCGATACTTGTGAAATCTAAGATGAAAGATTTGTCTGTAAACAAAATAGGGATTCCGACAACAATACCCGTAACAATCGTTGCAAATGCAGGTGTTTTGTATTTCGGATGTACGGTCTGAAATTTTTTAGGCATCAAACCATCACGGCTCATTGCGTACCAGATTCTCGGCTGACCCATCTGGAAAACCAATAATACGGTTGTAATGGCAACAATAGCAATGAATGAGACTGTTAATTCCATCCAGGCAACGTTGGCGTTTCCTTTTTCAAAAATAAATGAAAGCGGATCTCCAACACCGTCAAACTTCTTGTAATCCACCATTCCTGTTAATACTAAAGTTAATGCGATGTAGATTACGGTACACAGAACCAAAGAGATAATCATTCCTTTGGGCAATGTTTTTTGAGGGTCTTTAGTTTCTTCAGAAAGTACGCTTAATGCATCAAAACCGATATAAGCAAAGAAAACTCCTGAAACGGCACTCATTACACCGACAAAACCATTCGGCATGAAGGATGGTGTTCCTGTTTCAGGGCTTATTGGAGTCCAGTTTTCTGTATTAATATAAGAGAATCCCACCAAAATAACCAAAACAATAACGGCTAATTTTAAGATGACCAATGAGTTATTGAAATTCTTACTTTCTTTAACGCCAACATAACACAACCAGGTAATTAAACCATTGATGACCAAAGCCGGCAGATCAAAAATAACCTTTAAACTTCCTAATAACGGAGCTGTTTGCCAGGCATTTAGTAATTCTTTGTTCTCCGATCCATTCATGAAAGCTTTCTTGGCTTCGGTGTAACTACATGTAAGATAATCAGGGATATGCATTCCTAAACGATGCAGAAAACTGGTAAAATAATCTGACCATGAAAAGGCAACATATATATTTCCGAAAGAATATTCCATAATCAAAGCCCAGCCGATAATCCAGGCAATTAATTCTCCGAAACTGGCATAGGCATAAGTATAAGCGGAACCAGCTGTAGGAATTCTACTGGCAAATTCTGCGTAGCACAATGCTGTAAAACCGCAGGCAAAACCGCAGATCAAATATAGTAAAATAACACCGGGACCGCCTCTGAAAACGGCTTCTCCCAAACTGCTGAAACTTCCTGCTCCTATAATCGCCGCAATACCAAAAAAAACGATATCCCAAACACCCAAAACTCTTGCTAAATCGGTGGATGTATCTGTTTCTGAATAGTTTTTCCTTCTAAAAAGTTGATTCATTCAATTCTATATTTGATTTCGAAAAAAGCAAATGTAATTATTTCTGAGAAATAATTAAGGAAATCTTAAAATTTCTTACGGGAAAGTTAACAACTATTAAAAAAGATTGTAGTTATCAACAATATGTTAAAACGCTTGTATATGCAATATCTTTTCGATATTTTCGTTGATGAAATGTGGATAAAACCCACTTTAAGTTTAAAATATATGGCCCTGATTCTGAGGTTAAAACATTTTAAAATTTGATATTAATGAGATCAAAAAAAATACTTTTAGCGGCGGCTGTGTTTTATTTCGGGATTTCCGAGGCACAACAGTCTCAATACTTTACACAACAGGAAAATTACAGATTTAATCTGGCTGAAAATCTTTATCAGACTAAAATATACAACGCTTCCCAATACGAATATGCGAGACAATATTTTTATAATCAAAATTTGTCGAGATCGAGAAAAGAGGCAGCTCAGTTTTTTGATAACATCATTGGAGTGATCCTTCAGAAAAATCATGCGGAAGAAGGGTTAACTGCTTTCATGAAAGAATATCCGAATTCTGCGTATTTTGCTCAGGCAAATCTTCCGTTGGCGGATTATTATCTGGCTAAAAAAGATTTTGAGAAAGCTTTGGAAACGTTGAAAAAAGTTAATCAGTATCAACTTTCAAAAGAAGAAAATACACAGTATATTCTGAAATTGGGTTATGCAAAATTCATGATGGGTGATTCTAAAGGGGCGACTGATGCGTTGGAAGAAGCCTACAAAACGGCAGACAATACTCAAAAAGGAGATATTGCTTATATGTTGGGACATTTGTATTATTCAAACCGACAGAATGATAAAGCGTTTCAGTATTTTGATTCTGTAAAAGACCAGCCGAAATATTCTAAGTTGGTTCGTCCTTACTACGTTCAGATGTATTATAATGATAAGGATTATGACAAGGCAATTTCTGAAGGAACAGCGTTGTTGAATGAAGATATTTCAGAGTCTTATAAAGCGGAAGTTCACAAAATCATTGGTGAAAGTTATTTCATGAAAAATGATTACACTTCGGCATATCCTCATTTGAAAGATTATCTGAGTGTTCAGCAAAATCCATCCGAAAACGATTTGTATGAAATGGGATTTGTTGCAGCGCAGCTTAAAAAATATGATGAAGCGGTTTCCTATTATAATCAATTGTTGAACAGCAATTCTGCCTTAGCTCAGAACGCCTATTACCAACTTGGAAATGCTTATCTGGCGGTTGGTAAAAAGCAGGAAGCTTTATCAGCTTTCCGTTCGTCTTATCAGATGAATTACGATCCGAAAGTGAAAAAACTGGCGCACGAACAATACGCAAAATTGAGTTACGACATCGGTAACCCGTTTGAAAGTGCTTCAACAGTAATTCAGAAATACATTAATGAAAATCAGAATGCGGGCAATGCTTCCGAAATGAGATCTCTCTTGGTGAAATCTTATCTGTATTCAGGAAATTATAAGGAAACGTTGAATGCAATCGACAGATTACAGAATTCAATACCCGAAATTGATAAAATAGATCAGGAAGTTTCTTATTTATTGGGAACGGAAGAGTTCAACAAAGGAAATTATGATGAAGCGGAACAGTATTTCTTAAGAAGTTTAGGCTTTAATATCAATAAAGAATTCAATAACAGAGCACTGTATTGGTTGGGGCAGGTATATTATCAAAAAGGAAATTATCCGTCTGCAATTGCTCGTTATGAAAAATTACTGAACGAAACTTTCCCTGAAAAGCAGCAATTGCCTTATGATTTGGGATATGCTTATTTTAAATCTAAAAAATTCGATCAGGCGGAAACGTATTTCAAACAGTATTTGACGAATCCGAAATCTGAGTTTAAAAATGATGCAGAACTTCGTTTGGCAGATATTAATTATGCCAATAACAATCTGAACGAAGCGATTGCCATTTATGATAAAAATGAAGATGCAACGGATTATACTTTATACCAGAAAGCAATGGCTTTAGGATTTAAAGGTGATACGCAGGCAAAAATTACCAACTTAAAAAATCTTTTATCGAAATATCCGGGGTCTGATTATTATGACGATGCTCAGTACGAAATAGGAACAGCTTATGCGGCACAGGATGATTTTTCGAATTCGAATGATTTCTTTAATAAAGTGATTAAAACTTCGTCTGATAAAGACCTGGTTGCCAATGCTTCGATTTACAGAGCTCAGAATTATATCGATCAGAACCAAAGTGATAAAGCGTTGTCTGAATTGAGATCTCTTGGTGATCAGTATAAAAATACAGCTTACGCAGAAAAAATAGTTCAGGCTGCAAAACCAATTTTTACGAAAAACGGTGATGTTGCAGGATATGAAAGTTTTGCTAAAAATATCGGTATTAATGTGGATGTTGCGGAAATTGATGAAATTAATTTATCAACTGCTAAGCAATATTTCATTAAGAAAGATTATAAAAATGCAATTTCTTATTACGAGAAATATTTAACGCAAAATCCGACCGGAGAAGGACTTTATCAGGCTAAATACGAGCTTGGAGAAAGTTATTATCAGACAAAAAATACAACAAAAGCACTGTTGGTTTTACAGGATGTTGCCAATGTTCAGAATGATTATCAGGATGACGCGCAGACCCGTTTAGCACAGATTTATATTGCGCAGGGAGATAATACGGAAGCCAGAAAGTATTTGGAAAATATCAAAAACTCGTCTGACATAAGCGTTAAAAACTACGCCAATGTAGAATTGATGAAGTTGTATGCCGATGAAAAGAATTTCTCTCAAGCTGAGAAATTAGCAGATGCGGTAATTGCGAATAATAAAAATTCTGTTGCAGTTATTGAAACAGCAAAAGTAATCAAGGCAAGAAGCCTGATGAATTCAGGAAAAGATAAAGATGCACAAACAGCTTATGCTTCTCTTGAAAAATCGTCCAATACATCGGTTGCTGCAGAAGCGTTGTATGCAAAAGCTTTCTATCAAAACAAAGGAAAAGCCTTTAAATCTTCTAATGAAACGATCTTCAAACTGGCAAATAACTATGCTTCCGAAGAATATTGGGGTGCAAAAGCGCTGGTGCTGATGGCTAAGAATTATGTGGGCTTGAAAGATAATTATCAGGCAAGTTACACTTGTGACCAGATCATTGAAAATTATAAAGATTTCCCTGAAATTGTAGCTGAAGCTAAAGAGGTTAAGAAGTCGATTAAAAAGTAAAAAGCGTACTAATGTATTACCGTAGAAAGTACTATGATTTGAAATCATTAATATTTTTTACTCAAATGCTTAAATACAAAAAGTAATGAACAAAAGAATTCAATTATTATCCATTATATTTTTAGGGTTTTCGTCGGTTGCGTTTTCCCAGATCAAAGAAGAAAAACTGATTCTTAATAAAAAAAGAGAACCGGAAGTAAAAAAGATCGAAAAAAAGAAAACTTCTGTGGAAACCATTAAAAATTATCCACCAGAAGAAAAATCTCAAAATCCTGTACAATACACCATTACGGATGTTCCTGCAGTTTCGGATTTCAAAACTTCAACGATTCAGGGACAGGATGTAACTCCGAAATTTGAAGGATCGGCTCAGAACAATTATCTGCAATTCGGAATGGGGAATTACGGGAAGATATTAGGAGATATGAACATTTCAAAAACACTCCAAAATAAGCTTGAAGTAGGAGCGGACGTACATTTTCTTTCAACTCAGGGTTTGAAAAAAGAATACGATTGGGATTCTAAACAAAGTTCAACGACATTAGGGGCTTTTCTAAATTCTTATGGAGACAAAGGAAAGTTTAACCTGAATGCTGAATATGGCTTAAACAGCTACAATTATTACGGTATTTATGCGTTGCAGCCAGGCGATGTAGACTTGGATCAAAGAGTGAATCAGTTTAAAGTAAATGGATATTACGATTTCTATTCCAATGAAATTTTGAATGATGTAAGAGTAAAATCTTCGTTTCTGAAAGATCATTTTGATGCTAAAGAAAATCAGGTTTCTATATTGGCCAATTTATCTAAACATGCTGTAGAAATTGGTAAATCAGGAATTAACTTAAATGCAGATCTTGGAATTGGTTTAGAAGCCGTAAAGAGTGAATTTGCGATCAGGGATAAAAATACGTCAGACTTTTTTAATATGAGTTTGGCTCCGCAGGTAACATTCAGAAAAGGAGAATCTTATTTGATGTTGGGTTCATCATTTGCATTTTTGAATTCAAAGAATCAAAACGATTTGATGATAGAGCAAATGAAAAATAATAAAACGTATTGGTTTCCAAAAGCTGAGTTTCAGTATGCTGCAGCTCAGGAATTCAAGTTTTATGGTGGAGTTGACGGAGGTCTAAAATTAAATACCTATTCAGATTTATTACAACAAAATCCATTCATTGTTTCTGATCAGTATTTAAGACCAACTGAAACAAAATATCATTTCTATGCAGGTTTAAGAGGTGATATTGATGAAACTTTTAAATACGATGTTTCAGCAGGATACGGAAAAATGAAAGATATTATGTTCTTCAAAGCAAACAGTATCTTCGACAACAATTTTACCTTAAATCGTTCTGCCTATAATTTTGCCAATACTTTCTCTGCAATCTATGATGATGGAAATGTGAGTGATATTAAAGGAAGTCTGCAATATTTCCCATTGGCAAATTTAGTACTGGATACTGAAGTGAAATTTACCAAGTTTGACCTGAAAAATTACGAGAATATTTATAATGTTCCGTTGTTAACGGCAAGTCTTGGTGCAAAATATACCATGTTGGATCAAAAATTATTACTTGGTTTTAAAGGAATTTTTGCCAGTGACAGGACAACGAATTCGTTTATGATTGAGGGAGTTGGAAGTCCCATGATGTACCAATCTACTGAAGATACAAATGACAAAGTGGGAGGGTATGCAGATTTAAATCTATCTGCAGAGTATAAAATTCATAAAAATTTCAGTATTTTCGCACTCGGAAACAATCTTCTGAGCTCAAAATATCAAACGTACAAAGGATATAAAGTTCTTGGTGCCCAGATTTTGGGAGGTGTGAAGATTACATTTTAACATGAGTGATGAGTAATCGCAATAAGTAATAATTACCGATTATTCATCACTTATAAATTATGGCTTCGTAGTTCAACTGGATAGAATATCGGATTTCGGCTCCGAGGGTTGGGGGTTCGAACCCCTCCGAAGTCACTTAAGGAGACAACTATTTTTTAGTTGTCTCTTTTTTATAGCCATAAATATCTATTTATCAAATCCTTATAATCTGACTTTTTGTGTTCGACATTTTAAGCGTAAAATACTTAGTCTGTTTGAATTAAACAGTCTGAAAGTGCCACAATAGGCTTCTAATCTACAATCATTAAGAGTTCGAAATCTCCTTAAGGTCAGTGCTTTTTCTCTCTTTTGACTTATTGTAGTTTTTAGCTACTAAATATAGCAATTCTAATATATCCTTAGCTTCTTTCTCATTTACCTGAACACCATTCTTGGCCAGAATAATAATCGCTTGTTCTACTGAAACATTTCTATCAATGAAATTCATTTTTCCTATTGTTTTTCGATTACTTTTTTTGACAATATTTTTGAAAATGCTTGATTTAGTTGTAAGGAAAGATCTCCGGTTTTGTAATCAATATTGACAGGAGGAATAAGATTCACAAGATGCTTTTTATCTGAAGTATCAAACTCTGCAAATTTTTGGAAAATCTCACGGAATGTTTTACTTTCCATTTGATTAATTTTATCAATTACTCTTAAATTAACAGTAATGTCACGCTCTTCTTTCTTCAGATTTTTTGTGTTGATTTGACTTTCTTGTTTTAATTCATTATAATCATCGATCTTTAATATTCCTGCTATAAATAATTTCCTGCCTCGAGAAAGCGTTAGTTTTTCCTCTTTTATTTTTCTCTCTATTAAATGTTGAGCATATAAATAACTTGCTTTCTGAGTCTTTATATTCTGATCTTCCAAAATATTCTTAAACAAATCCATCGTGTTATCTGCTAGTATTAATTCTTGAAGTTTATTTCGATAACTGTCATTAAGTAAAACTGCACCAATTCTAATTTTGCAACGATTATGGCAATGGTAATAGGGATATCTATTCTGCTTGCCTTTTGAAAAACTCCCCGTAAGTTTTCGACCACAAACAGGACACGTCAAAAAGCCTCGAAGAAAAAACATTTCTTTTAAATCATCTCTTTTAGCTGTCGTTTGTCGTTTTGTATTAATTACAGACTGAACTTGATCAAATAATGACTCAGATATTAATGGTTCATGTAATCCCTTCACCATCTGTCTTTCATTAGAATTAAGTTTGACTGATATGATTCCACAATAAATTGGATTACGCAAAATCCGGAACAAGTATGATCGTGAACATAGCAATCTTTTCTCATTAGCAATTTTACCGATTTCAGATATTTTGTGATGATTTTGAACAGCTTGACTGAAAGCCCATTTTATAATTTCAGCTTCCGGTTCTTTAGGTACAATAGCTTTTTTACCATCAATTAATGTTACGTTGATAAATCCCATTGGAGCTTTATTAGGATATCTACCCATAAGTTTTGCACGCCGTATTCCATATTTGATGTATTCTGGGCTCTCTGGGTGTTTTCCGCTTCAGGAACAGCTAAATATACAGCCAGCATAACAGTACTTTCCGGTACGGAGAAATCAATAGGTTGATCGATAGCCATTGCAGTTGTTTTGTACTTCCGAAGCTTTCCAATCATTTCATAAGCATACTCAACATTACGACTGAATCGATCCCATTTTATAAATAATATGTTTTTATCTTCTCCTGATGACTTCTTTTTAATTTCGGAGAATAATTCCTTCCACTCAGGTCGATTGAAGTTTTTAGCAGAGTAATCTTCACTATAAATTCCTTTGACCTCGATATTGTTGTATTTACAATATTTCAATAATCTGTCCTCCTGCTCAGGCAAGGAGTAACCTTTTCTTTTTTGTTCGTCTGTACTTACACGAACATATAAATACGCTGATTTCATAAATGTGAGATTATAAAATGTTAACGTTTTAAGAATGGCTTTTATATTTTAAGAAGAATTAATTTAATAAAGAAAAATCTAGAAATTGACTTTTCTTATAAGGAGTAATTAAAAGTTTTTAAAAATTGAAACCTAAGTTTAATTTGTAATTTATAGATATTTTATTTGATTATATTTGTATGAATTGCAATTTGTTGGGTGTTTTTATTCATTCTTTGCGATAAATCTAAAAACTACTAAAAACCATGATTTATTATACCAAATCTACTAAGATTTCTATTGGATTTACCTTGTCGTTTCAGCTATCTGTTTATCAATTATCATTATGAGCAGAACAGCAGACTATACAATACAAGGATTTATTTATCAATTCATAATAACGTTCCATGAATTATTACTTTCATCAGATAATGATGAAATCATCGTTGAAGGAATAATAGAAGACATTGATGTCAGTACCCCTACGGGACAAAAAGCAGTACAATGTAAATATCGTGAGAGTAAGCAAAAATTTACCCTCTCAACTATTTACAAACCGGTATTACAGATGTTTTGTCATTACAAAAATAATCTAACTGCAAATATAAATTATCGACTTCACGCACACTTCCCTAATGAAACTGTAGGTTCAGAAAAAATATTAACGAAAACTGAACTAGACTCTATATTAGATTCAAGAGCAATAGATTTACAAAAATATATAGCTGAGCTTTCTGGTTTTGCCGGAGGAGATGAATTTTTGAAACGGTTCAAAGTTGAATTTGGAGCTTCTCTGTCAGATACTGAAAAAGCCGTTATTGTATGTCTTTCAAATGAAGGATTTACAACTGAAGACGCAACTGAAATATTTTATCCTAATGCAATTCATGCTATAGCCGAATTGAGCATTCAACATGATGAGCAAAAACGAAAAATTAAGAAAGTAAATTTTTTGAAGGAACTTAAAAAGAAAAAGAAAACTGCTATAAGTAGATGGACAAAAGAACCACAAGATTATACTAAGTTTTTAAAGCAACGCCGGAGACAGATAGCAGAAGTATTGAATAATAATGCTCGGAAAAGAGCTGTAATTCTAGATGCAAGTTATATAACAGATTTTGAACGTAGTATTCCATTACTATTACAAGATTATGTAGCGAAATACAATAGTAAATTACGGTTAAATCAATGTCCTGTTTTTAGTCTTGTTTGTACTGAAGATGTGCTAAACAGTATATGGAAATCTCTCGACCAGAAAAAACTAAACTTAGAAAGAGGGCTAGTTGCGGGTGCATTTAATTCTGTTCGTTTCCTTAGAGATCCTCTTAAAGTTATTAAGGACGGAACTATTGAGTTCAAATTGAAATTATGTAATCATGAAAATGAGTTTGATTCAATAGTAAATGACGCAGGTTTTGATGATGTAATTATTATATCTGATAATGACTTTCCTTTTGAAAATGCGATAAGTTGTAATGTTGAAAAATTAAAAACACCAGAAATCAACGAGATAAAATATTTATTATCATTAACATCAACATTATGAGTACAAGTAAAATAGGTAAAGTATTGGAGAGTTCCCCCAACGCAATATTAATCGAAATCAATGACGAAAAGATATTTGAAACACATAAGAAAGATTTCCAAATTGGAAAGTATTTGGAAATTGATGAAGGGAATTTAAATAAAGTGATAGCCGTTATTCAGAATATAAAGTCTAATGCTTCTGATGCAGGTTTGAAGTTTCTTGTCCAAACGCAGCCTATCGGATATATTGAAAATGAAGAGTTTCATAGAGGTAGCGCTGTTATCCCGAGCCCAACAGAACCGGTTTCTGTTGCTGAAGATTCTACCATTAAATTAATATATGATTCTAATAAGGATTTTAACTTTCCATTTGGAAAGCTAGTTCAAAATAAGACCATTGATCTTAAAATTGATGCGAACAAATTTTTTGGGAAGCATATAGCACTCGTTGGGTCAACTGGATCTGGAAAATCGTGTACAGTTGCAAAAATACTTCAGGACGCAGTAGGTATAGATAAAAAGAAGAATCAGAATGCCGCTCAACAAAAAAATGCTCACATAATCATATTTGACATTCATTCGGAATACAAGTCTGCTTTTGATCTCCATAGCGACGAAAAATTCAATCTGAATAATCTTGATGCAGAAAGCTTGAAATTACCGTATTGGCTGATGAACTCTGAAGAATTGGAATCGTTATTTATCGAAGGAAATGAAAACAACCATCATAATCAAGTTTCACAATTCAAAAGAGCGGTCATTCTTAATAAAGAAAAACACAATCCAACTTTAAAAGACAAAATAAATTATGATACACCTGTTTACTTTGATATAAATGAGGTCTACAACTATATCTGGAATCTTAATAATGAAGTGATGGGAAAGTTAGCTTCTGAAAATTGCCCGAAACTGAGCAATGGTACTTTGCTAACAGATCCAGAGAAAAAGGATTATTTCAATAATAAATTAGATTTTATAACCCAATCTACAGCTGCAGCGACAAAAGCCTCCAATGGAGCTTTCTATGGAGAATTTAATAGGTTCATATCTAGGCTGGAAACGAAACTTTCGGATAAAAGATTGCATTTTATTCTCAATGCTAAAAAGGAAGATAGTACATCGTTTCAGACTTCAGATTTTGGAGATATTCTTAAGCAATTTCTTGGTTATCTCGATAAATCGAATGTTACGATAATTGACCTTAGTGGAATTCCGTTCGAAGTATTAAGTATAACTGTAAGCCTAATTTCAAGATTGGTATTTGATTTTGCTTTTCATTATTCTAAAATCAAACATGCGAAAGATGAACAAAATGACATTCCGTTTATGATTGTATGTGAGAAAGCTCATAATTATATTCCAAAAACGGGTGGAGCAGAATATAAAGCTTCAAAAAAATCAATTGAGAGGATTGCCAAAGAAGGAAGAAAGTATGGATTAAGCCTTATGGTTGTCAGTCAGCGACCTTCAAAAGTGTCTGAAACTATTTTCTCACAATGCAATAATTTCATATCATTAAGACTCACCAATGTGAATGACCAAAGTTATGTCAAAGCTCTAATGCCGGAAAACTCAAATGCTATTGCTGATATTTTACCCAACTTAGGTTCTGGGGAATGTCTTATAGTTGGAGATGCAACCTTAATTCCTTCTGTTGTAAAGTTAGATTTACCCGATCCACAGCCTAAATCACAATCCGTGAAATTTAGAGATGAATGGCATAAAGACTGGAAAGACGTAAGCTTTGAAGAAATTATAAAAAGATGGAAAAAAGAGGATTGATAAATTCTCATGCAATCAAAATCAAGAATAGATTAACGTATATAACATGGTAAACATCGACATACTAACTCATTTTGAAGAATCGGCAGGTGAAAATGGAATAACTATTTTCTCTTTAAAAGAAGCCGAAAGAAATGCTTTTTTTAATAAATTACCACAACCTTTTAGGTGTTTATATTTAACAGATGAAGACTTAGATTGGCGTACTAATGAATTTGGAACATCTAGAGCTGAAGAAATAGTCGACAAAATCCCAGACAATCCAACTATCCAATCTGGGGAATTTTCGGAAATTCTATGTTATTATATTATACCTGAAAAATATTTACCTTCCTCGCATTTAAGACCACCTAAATGGAAATGGAAAGAGAGTAAAAATAATCCCGCACATTTTACTGATGTTATTCTTTTTTGTCAGAATGATCTTGATAACCCCGGTACTGATGATAGTCTAATATCAATTGAATCAAAAGCAAGAGCTACTAAACCAACAAATACAGAAAGTTCTCTACAAAAAGCAATTGATGATGCTCATAAAGATTATGTAAGTCGTTTAGGGGAAAGTTTGTTCCATTTGAAAACACGTTATAAAGACGATAGAAACGCAGAAGCTGTAAATAGATTAAGTCGTTTCATGGATGTAGCTAATTATCCTACTTTCCTAAAACACTTCAAAGCAATTGCAACGGTTGACAATTCATTTGCTGACACTCATTTAAATAATGTTACTGAAATTCCTGATGATATCAGAGATACGTTTGAAGTGATACTTATAAGAATTGAAGACTTAAAAGGAGCTTACGAACATACTTTCACTCAAATTTTAGCAACATGATTTATCAGGAACTTAAAAGGTGGATTGCTCAATCTGAGTCATGGCAGGCATTTATAGATTATAATATTGCTAATGAAGAACAGGCAAATTATACTTTCTATAATCGACCTCAGGATTTTTATATCTCGCTTTTAACCAAGCTGCAGGACATTCTTGATCAATTTGAGGAAGAGGAATCAGATGATGTGAAAAAAGGTTTACTTTCTATAGCTAAGGGTTTAGAAATATATTCATTAAGAGGGAAAAGAGAAAGTTTTTCTGGCGTAAACTACAGCCGGAATATGTTATATGTCGCTTCATTGTATTATTTAGCAGATTTTCCCGCCACTTCATTTTTATTACTTAAACAATTTCCACAGGAAGAGTTCCAAACTAATATTGAAAAATTTATTTATTATTTCTTATCAAGAAATTACACAAGAAAACAAGGTCAAGAAAATCCTTATTTCGGATATATAATAGAATACTTACGGGAAGGAAACAATGAAGCAATCGATATACTTCGAGGTATTTTTGATAATATACTCTCACCAGATAATCAAATAGAAAGTCATTTATTCGTGTTGACTTATATAGCAAAGTCTATCTTAAAAAAATTTTCAACCAACAATCTATGGTATGATCTAACGGAGTATGGAGCAGAGATAGATTGGAAAACTTATGTCAGATTCAATATAGGAAAAAGCCCACAAATATGGAGTTTCTTTCCTTCCCAGCAAACAGCAATTAGGAGTGGTTTATTAACATTTGATAAAGCATTTAGCTTACAGACACCTACTAGTTCAGGAAAAACATCTATCGATGAATTAGTAATTTTTAATGAGTTATCAAGAAACCCAGAAAGCAAAATACTTTATTTAGCTCCATTTAGAGCTCTCGCATCCGAGTTAAAGAATAATTTGGGCAGAAATCTTACTTCTAAGCTAGGAATAAAGGTCAAAACTATTTATGGAGGCAATATCGTAACAGATTCCGATCGATTAAGCATTGAACAATCCAATGTTTTAATATCAACACCCGAAAAGTTTATGGCAATAGAATTGGGATTGTCTGGAATGCTTGATGATTTTCAAACCGTAATTTGTGATGAGGGACATTTAATAGATAACACAACAAGAGGGATTAGTTATGAATTATTACTTTCAAGATTAAAAAATACTGAGTCAGTTGAAAGAAGATTTGTTTTTCTATCTGCAATTATACCCAACATAGAGATAATAAACTCTTGGCTTGGTGGATCGGATAATGACATTGCGCGATCAAATTATAGACCGACTGAGATAGAATTGGCATTTCTGACTCAGGTTAGTGCAAGTCACTTTAATTTAGAAGTGAATCCTAATGATGAATTCCCAACTAAATATATTCTCAATCGTTTTTTATCTACTAATGATTTTAGTACACCAAATGGTGTTTATAATGTCAGTACATTTAAATCAAAAACGGTAGCAGCTGCCCTTAAGTCATTAAACTCCGGCGCAGTTGCTATATTTTCTCCAACAAAAGACTATAATCAAGGTGTTGCTGGTATCGCATCAGAAGTATTAAATCAACTACCTACTTCTCTTCCTAAACCTATACAGTTTTGTGATACCGATGAAATTGCAAAAATTGAAGATTATCTTAATTATATTTTCAGCAACAATTATTTATTGGCTAAGTGCGCTAAAGAAGGTTTCTTATTTCATCATGGTGATTTACCACAATTTATAAGAGAGTTAATAGAAAATTCAATAAGAGACGAAAAAGTTAAACTTCTTATTTGTACTAGTACGTTAGCTGAAGGTGTTAATCTTCCGATAAAAACACTTGTAATCAATACTGCAAGAAGATTCGATGGAAACAAGGGATATTTAATGCCTCTAGAAACAAGGGATTTAAAGAACTTAATTGGAAGGGCAGGTCGAGCCGGAAAAGAAACAAAAGGAACTATAATTGTTGTAAACCCGAAAGATCAATCTATACTATCCGATGTGATTGCTGATAGAAACTTGGAAGATGTTAAAGGTTTTTTATACCATGTTGTTGAGGTTATTGAAGGCTACATAACAAAAAATGCGACCACTTTAAGTAATGAACTTCTAGATCAATTAAAGGAGGCAGATTATATAGACAATTCGATCATGCAGTTATTAGCAGAGGATGTACCTGTAGAAAATCTTGAACAGGAGATCAATACATTAATTGAAAATACTCTGACCTTTTATCAAAGCGATGATGCTTTAAAAACAAGATTAAGAGAACTATTTTCTTTAAGGGCAGAAAGAGTACGCCCTATAGTTGAATATGGAAACCTTGATTTAATAAGATACACTGGTATTCCTCTAAGATCATTTAATAGGATCGAAGAATTAGTTGACTTTAAACAAAATTTTCTATCTGAAATAGAAAACCCATTGGATAATCGTTGGATAGATTTTCTATTTGACATTCTTTATGAAATTGAAGATTTTCCTTCAGATAGATCAAGGGAAGAATTCATTGAAGCATTAGCTATATGGATTGAAGGAGGATGGTATCATGATGTCGCACAAGGTTTGAATTCAACGGTTGATGATGCTCTAATCTTCATAAGATTCTTAGAATATGGATTACAAAACTCTGCTGGTTCAATAATTAAGTATATCGACACCAAACGTAGAGAAAACGAAGAAGAAACATCTGATATTATATTGAACTGGTCTAATTACGTAGTATATGGGGTGAATAATAGATTGAAATTGGACTTAATGGAAATTAATATTCCCGATAGAATACTAGTTCAACAAATAGCCAATTGGTTTATAGAAAATGAAATACCTTATGATGACCAAGCAGCTCTTAGATCAATTATTTTAAGAAACCAATTATTGCTATTTGGGTATTTAGAAGGAAGAGTTCCACAAATTTCAATTGACTTGCTAAATCAATATTTTTATAGGACTGTATAATGAATGTTAGATTATGACTAATAAAGAACTATATACCAAATACGACCTTCTTCTTCCCTCAGTTTTTGATGGAGGTTATTTGGTTATTGCTCTTTATGAAAAAATCAAAAACCGTGAAATCGAAGAATACTTCACACAAAAAGAGATCCGCGAAATTCTAGCAGATATAAAAACTGAATTTAATTTGGAATCAATTCGTCCTTGGAATAACATTAAAGACAATCTTTTCCATTACTTCCTGCGAAGCCATCCCGATGAACCGTGGAAATATTACCTGACAGACTACGCAAAAAATGTAGTGGATTTAATGATAAGCAAATTAGAGAATCCTTACAAGAATCACCCACTCAAAAAAAGTGTGCAAGACTCATTTACTATACGGCATGGTGAAATCAATACTATTGAAGAGCTTGAAAGAAAATTCGGAAGAATATTTATTCAGGGCTCAAAGAAAATCATTACGGATCATTTAGAAGCATTAGAAGATGAGCTGAGAGAGGCTTACAAAGAATTAAATGATATTCTCAGAAAAGAAGATGAACAAAGTGCAACTTCTTTAGTACGAGAGTTTACTGTTGTTTTTAGAAAGTTTGGAGAAAGAGCAGAAGATATTACGGAAGCTATTATTTCCAAAGACCAATTTCTTAGTAATTTACTAAATGTGGTTGATTATTTTTATCGAAACATGGAAGATGATGGAAAGTTCGATACCGAAAATGTACAGAAAAGTAAAAGTGATTGGGAAAAAGCACAGGAAATATATACAGATATTAGGGATTTTTTCAATTTAGTAGACCGTAAAGTTTACATTATCCGTAGACAAATTAATCACTCAAGTGAAAAATTGACGGAGTTGCAAGAACAATTTTCAGCACGAGCATTTTTTAGATTACAAATAAAAAAACTACATCGAACAGTTTTAGAAAGCTCTCAATATACTGCTGAAGGTGTCAAGTTTAGTAACAATTTTCCGCTAAAGCAATTGGTATATGAGCATGTCCGAATGCTGTACTCAAGATATTTTGAATTTGAACAACCAAAGCCCAATTTAATTGTAAACATTGAGGTTGATGAATCTTACGAACGTAATGAAAAGCAGAAAATAGCAAAAGAAATCAACCGTCAACAAATCATCAATCAATGGGTTGATAAAGCCAAAGATATTCTGGAAAGCAAAAGACAATTGTCTATAGATGAACTTATGAATAGTATCGTGGATGAAGAAAAAGATCTGACCATTGCTTATCAAGTGGCATCTCGTATGACAGCTTATACTTCAGATAATAACGATGTATTTATCGATGTAGAACAAAAAATCATTTCCTTGTCACAACAAAACCTATCCCTATGGAAAACGAAAATTATGAAATAAGCGATTATTCTTTTCTCACAGAGGAGAGTGTTGAAAAGTATTTTGCTGACATCAATATTCTGTTGTTGTCTGGTAAGCATATTGACCACAAGTATTACGCAGAGTATACCGTACTTGAAAGCTATGAATCACAATGGAAAAATTATTACAGTAATTTGTACAGGCTTAACCTTGTTGCTGATATCTCTGATAGAAGTCGATATTATTATCTTGATTTCACAGAAAACGGGAAAGGAAAATTAAGCGATGCAAACCGTAATAAAGAGCTTACTGAATTACAAACACTTATTGGGCTGACGCTTTTGGATATGTATTATCAAAAGTATTTCGATGAGGAAAAGATTATTCACTGGAACGACATCAAAACACAAATACTGGAGAGTGACCATCAGGAAGCATACAAAAGGATTTTGTTCAATGACATAAGGGATTCTTATGATGAAAAAGAATGGAGTACAGTAGAAAGCAAATTTAGTAAAACGATAGACAGCTTTGATAAATTAGGCTGGGTAGAAAAGCAATCAGGGAAGAATGAGGATTTAGTCTTTGAAATAAGACCTGCTATTCACCGTTTAACCAAATTATATCAGGATGAGCTTCAGGATTTTGAGTCATTTAGCCAACAACTTAAAAATGATGAAGTTCTATGAGTTATCCAAGAATTTACTCTTTATCTACCGTAGGTATTCTGAAACACTATATACACGACTACCTCTTTCATCCGACAAGAACAGATTTTGTTGGTGCAAATGGTGTCGGAAAATCCATTATTGCCGATTTACTCCAAATGATTTTTGTCTTTGATAAAGACCTTATCAAATTTGGCACTGATGGGGTAAAGAAAGAAGAACGACAAATCAATACCCTTCCATATAAAACAAAATGTGCCTATTGTTTCTTGAATATTGAAGTAAATGCTGGTAAATTTATTACCATCGGAATACAGATAAATAGCCCAAAGGGAAAACGTGTTATTCCTTTTGTAGTTACAAAACAGGCAGATTTGAGCCTGAAAATAAATGAACTAGCTCTTGAAAAAGAAGAGCTTATTTTCGCCAAAGATTTATTAAAGGAAAAAGAAACTAGAGAGAAAGAAATAATGGACATACAGGATTTGGCAAAATTCCTTTATGAAAAGGATAGAATTCGATTGAACTTCTTCAGTAACAATGAAACTGTCAATAACTATTACAAGTTCCTTTATGATAAAAATGTATTACCTCTGAATCTTAGCCAGGACAAAAATCTAAAAGCTTTTGCTAAGGTTATACAATCCTTTTCAAAAGCTAAAACACTAAATTTAAGCGGTAATCAAGCTTCCGGAAACTTAAAAGAATTTCTCTTTGAAGAATCCGATGAAGATATTCTTGCCAACTTTCAAAAAGAGCAATCCGAACTGGAAAAGATTTTGAGAGAATATGAAAGTCTGAATAAAGACATTCAAAATCTGTCCAACAAGCAAAAAAGATTAACCAGTTTACGAGAGTTGGAACAATCTCACAAAGTAAAATTCAAATCATTTAAAGAAGCTGAATTACAAAACGCCTATATAGAACTAAAGCAATTAGAACAAAGAGAATCAGAAGGGAAGACACTTATAAAGACCCAAGAAACTGAATTTACTGAACTAAAAACGACTATCGAAAATCTTCCAGCAGAAGAAGTAATAATAAAAAAGAGTTACGAGGAATCAGATGAAAATTTTAATATGTTCAACCGTTATCAAGACTTATCGAATAGCGTAGAAAAGTTAGGTAAAGAAGTAGATGAACTTAAAATTTTTATTCGTCCTGAAGTAGATCATAGCTGGGCGAATGAGATACAAAGAATTGATATTTTAAGTAGAAACAATGAAGGTATTAAAAAAGAAATTACTTTTGCAAAACCTTATCTGGAAAAGTGCAAAACACTTGAAAAAATAGTCCAAACTCGAAAAGAACAATCGGAAAATTTAGATGAATTAAAATCATCATTAAAAAACGATAAAGCAACCAAAGAAAAACTATTAGAATTATTGCAGGACAATAATGAAAATGGACTTTTACACTGGTACATCAAGAATCTACCCTCGTTAGATAATGAACAATTACAGACGGTTTTGTATTATGCAACCAAACCTATTTCTGAAATTTCTAATCCTGACAATTCATCTCAATATATCAATCCTGATGAGCTGATTAATAATTTTAAAGCAATACCATCTAAAGAAGGTTTTTGGTTAAAACTGGGTGCATTACACCAATTTATACAATTTAATCCAGATGCAACGCTATTGGGAGACAAAGCAAATCTGGAAAAATCTGTACAACAGTTAATTCAAAAATTTACCACCGAAATCAGCTTGATAAATACCAAGCTAGAAGCATTGGAGAATATCGCAGATGGAAAGCCTTACGATGTAAATCTATTTGACTATTTCTTTGATATCTCTATTGCTGTTTTTAGCAATATTGAAAAATTAAAAAATGCAGTAGCCTGTATCTTACAGATCGATGAAAAGATCTCGCAATTGCAATCGCAAAAGAAAAGAGAAGAAGAAGAACTATCGCAAATTAAAAATAAGTTTAAGGTTGAATATGATGAACCAGAAGTTGTAAAAGAGGAGTTGTTGAAGGTTCGTAAAGAATGGAGCGATAAGAAAGATAAGTTTTACGAAGAAAAAGGAGCTAAACAAAGCAAGTTCAAATCTCTGGAAAGTAAAATAAAAGATGATAGGCAAGACTTGCTGATGATTATTAGTAATCTGACTAAGAAGCAAACAGCATTCACTACGCTCAACAATGCTTATTACCAACATTTCCAAGAGAACATAACAGACTTTCCTTTAACACCTGAAAACACTGAGGAATTGGAGCAAACCTATAATGGGCTATGGGAAGAATATAAAACAGCATTTATTGGTATTTCGAATTCATTTGAAGAAACGAACGATGAAAAGAATCCGGCGGTACAATTAACGATTAAAGACCAGGATTTTTCATTCAGGGTTTTGGAAGAAGCATTATTGGGCAACAAAATCAAATCTACTGATGATATCACTACTGCGTTAGATGAAGCTAATCAAACCCGAACAACCATAGCCAATGGTATCAGGGATAATATGATTAAGATATTCAGTAAAACTACTGAGCGATACGAAAAGTATGATGACCAGGTAAAAAGAATAAACGCATTCTTTGTTGATCGAAAGATTAGTAATAAGTTTTATTTCAAACTTGAATTTGATGGTAATAAAGAAATAAAGATTGATTATATCAAGCAGATAGCTTACGAGGTTCGTAATACAGCGACAAAAGGAGAATTACAGTTTGGACAATCTATAGTAGATTTCATTGAAGATTTTTTCAGGAAACAAGCAAAAATCAAAAACAAAGTTCCAATTGATAAATTACTAAACCCTAAAACATACTTTGAACTGTCAGCTAAGCTCACAGATCAGTTTGAAAAAGAAGTTCCCGGTAGTACCGGAGAAACTTATTCAGCTATTGCGTTACTGGGGATCGCAAGACTTTCTGCCGTACAAAAGGAAAAACGTAATGGTTTAAGATTTATCATTTTGGAAGAATTAGGAAGTTTGGATAATACCAATTTTAATACCTTTCCTGCTATCGCAGAGGAATTCCAATATCAGATTATAACAATGGCACCACATACATTCAATATCGGATTGTCTGATGAATGGTATGCCCATCATTTAATTAAAGGAAAAGAAGATGACAATATCAACTATTGCCCTTCAGCCTCTTATTTTAAAACAAAGGACAATAACGAAGATTTAAATATCTATATAAACCGAATAGAAAAATGAATTGGATTGAGATAAGGGCATTAAATAAATTATATTTAAACGCTGAGGTAAAGATAAATGATACTTTAGCAAAAAGTGGTGAAATTAATTATCTTATAAATTCTCTCAGAATACTTGACAGAACGCACGATAAGCTTTTTGTTTTAGACGGCTTTGCAAAACTGTATGAAAAAGATTATTTGGAGAAATATCACCGTTATGAAGCTTTTTTATTTGATAATGGATTATTAAAACCTCAGATTCGATTTGAAGAATCTGATATTCAAATCCTGATAGGGATAAAAGAAGATATGGACAATTGTAATTTAGAGCCATTGCGGGAGCAGATTATAAAAAATGAAGCAACTGTCAGAATTGTATCTCTTATGTTTTTCAAAAATGAAAAGCATCTATTAGGTAAAGAGGCTTTGATCAATGCTGTGAAATTTCTTTTGGATATTGATGAATTAGCTGATGATAAAGATCTACAATATAAATATGTGCTAGAATGTAAAGATCCCAATTGCATTGTGCTTTGTGAAAATATCGATTTTTTAAAGCGTCCTACACTGGCCCGGGCTAATAACATAGAATTATGGTATGCTGGAGGTAAGAATGTAAATAAACTGGATTTTTCTAACACAAGAGGACTACCTATTTATTATTCCTGTGATTGGGACTATGATGGTTTGTTCATTATTTATCCTTTGGTAAAAGAAAAAATGCCAAACATTAAACTACTTACACCAAATGGAGTTCCAAAAGGTATCGCAGAAACTGAGCATAATAGTAGGTGGGAGAATATTAAGGATAGAAATATAGAAGATTTATTAACAGATAACCAGCCAGATATTATGAATAAATTAATAGAGCTCGATCAATGGATAATCGAGGAATCTAATGATTTGGTATACATGGTCAGATTTGAAGAATCAATTTAATTTAGGCATTTTGAATTTTAATAAAATTCTATAATATTTCTCTAAATGTACTTTCTAATAATCTTAAATTTTACTAATAATCAACGATGATAGTTGAGCAAGTCTATCCAAATCCTCTACAAAATTTTTCGAAAAATGTACCGCTGAGGTCACTCTAAGGGAAAAATCATTTTATTAATGGTTTTTCCTTTTTTTTATTTCCAAGCTGTTGTTAATTTGTTTTGAATATGCTGATTTACCTTTCAAAATTAAGCGTAGAACCTTATTTTTAAGATACGAAAAAGGGCGCACCAGTTATGATTATCAATAATAAATTCTAAATTTCTTCAAAATCATTTCTGAATTTTGCAGTTGATTCTAAATTGTTCAAAGCCTTGTTTAATGGGAAGATTCAATTGTATCTAATTAGATTCATAACTTATAAAGGTTTCTTTTGCACTAATTTAAAATCATTCTTAACAAAAGAAGTTATAATTTTAATAGAGTGAAAAAGCTTATTTCCATATTGTTATTGATCCTGTTTTTGGTTTCCACAACCGAGCTCTATCAGCTTTTGAAAATCCCGCAACTTATTGAACATTATTTTGAACATAAGGATCTCAATTCGGAAATGACACTTACCGCATTTCTTAAAACCCACTATGACCATCCTGTAAAAGACGGTGATTACGGTAAAGACCAAAAATTACCGTTTATTATTCATGCAAAACCGTTAACTTTACTTTTTACATTGGATAAAGGGTTGCAGATTGATACCCAGCAAGAATTATTTGTAAATATTATTTCTCATAAAATGCCTTCAATGGACGAAGACCATTGTTTCAAAGGCTTCTTAAATTCCGTCTGGGAACCGCCAAGATTTTCTTTTAAATCAGGCAAGCAATTGATTTACAATCTGTAAATCATCAATTTAACATTTTTTACATATCATTAATTTAAAAATAATGAAAACACTATTTTCAGCCATACTGATGGTTGTCTTCGCTGTTTGCATTCAGGCGCAAAGCCGTCTGGAGAATGCAAAAAAAACAGCTTCAGAAAACAAAGAGCTTATTTTGCTTAATTTTTCCGGTTCAGACTGGTGTATTCCGTGTATCAAACTTCATAAAAATATCATCGAAACGGATGAATTTAAAAAGCTGGAAACCGAAAATGTTATTGTTTACATCAATGCAGATTTTCCAAGAGACAAGAAGAATCAGCTCTCTGCAGAACTTAAAAAGGAAAATGCCGCTCTAGCCGACCAATACAACCAAAAAGGACTGTTTCCTTATACGATTTTATTGAATTCTGACGGTAAAATCCTCAAAAGTTGGGAAGGTTTGCCATCGGAAAACGTTTTGGCTTTCAGTAAAGAAATCAGAGATATAAAAGACAATCAAAAACCTTAAAATATGTTGAGAGAATTCAAAAGACCTCAAAAATTAATGGGGAACGCTTTTGAAATTACCGTTGTAAGCGATGATGAAAAGTCTGCAAATCTGCACATCGATGCAGCCATTGATGAAATCCGGAGAATCGAAAAGCTTCTGACCACTTTCAGCGACGAAAGTCAGACCAATTTCATCAACCAAAATGCAGGAATAAAACCAGTAAAAGTAGATTGGGAAATCTTTGATTTGATTGAACGAAGTCTTAGAATAAGTAAAATAACCGATGGCTATTTCGATATTTCTTATGGCGGAATCGACAAGAGTTTCTGGAATTTCGATAAGGAAATGAAAGAACTCCCAAATCCTGAATTGATAAAAGAACATCTGAAACTCGTTAATTATCAGAATATTATTCTTAACCGCGAAAATCAGACTGTTTTCCTGAAAGAAAAAGGAATGCGAATCGGTTTTGGAGGAATCGGGAAAGGTTACGCTGCGGAAATGGCTAAACAGGTATTGCAGAAATGTGGTGTACATTCGGGAATCGTTAATGCTTCCGGCGATTTGACGACTTGGGGAACTCAGGCGAACGGAAAACCGTGGACGGTGGGAATTGCCGACCCCGATAATTCCAGACAGCCGTTTTCCTATATGAACATCACAGATATGGCGGTTGCAACTTCCGGAAATTATGAAAAATTTGTCGTCATCAACGGTAAAAAATATTCTCACACCATCAATCCGAAAACCGGAATGCCTGTTTCAGGCGTGAAAAGTGTGACGGTTTTTTGTCCGAATGCAGAAATTGCCGATGCGATGGCAACTCCGGTAAGCATTATGGGCATTGATGCCGCGCTCAATATGGTGAACCAAATCAACCATTTGGAATGCATCATTATCGATGATAATGATACTATTTATACCTCTCAAAACATCAATTTAAAATGATTTCATCGATTTCATATCAATAGTAAAAACAAATTCAATAAATGAAAAATCTAATCAAAATAACGATAGTAAGCTTTTCTATAACAATAATTGCCTCGATGCAATCTTGCGTAACGGTGAAAGAATACGAAAAAAATAAACTCAACGATGCCGAAATGGCGCTTGGAAACAGAACGATTGAAAAGACCGAACTGAGCTTCCAGTCATACAGAGAAGGCTCTTCTGGCGCCAATGCAGGAAAAGTAGGTGGCGGTTGTGGCTGTAATTAAGAATAAGTAACGGTAAAATTATAAAAAATGAAAAAAATAATCATAAGTATCGTTGCTCTTTTCGGAATTTTCAATGCCAAAGCGCAGGAAAATACAGTCAATCAAGAACCAAAGAAACTGACTTTTGATGAAGCCAATCTGGTTTCCAGCTATTACAAACAGGATGGAAACAACTCTGCTGTAACAGGCGGAATCGGAACTGAGAAATTATCTGATATTTCCAATACCATTGATGTGACAATGGTGAAATACGACAAGAAAGACAGAAAAAACAAATTCGGATTCAGTGTCGGGATAGACCATTACACTTCTGCATCTTCGGATATGATTGATTTGAAGGCGAATTCATCGGCTTCCCACGCTGACAACAGAATTTATCCAGCTTTGAGTTGGAGTCGTGAAAATGCAGAAAAAGGAACAACTTTGATGGCAGGCGTTTCCACTTCTTTTGAGTACGATTATCAGTCATACAGTGCCAATATCGGATTTTCCCAAAAAACCCAAAACAGAATGGGCGAATTTACCGCCAAGTTCCAGGCGTATATGGATCAGGTAAAGATGATTGCGCCAATAGAACTGCGAACTGCGGACAACGAAGGAACCAGCGGAAGAAATACTTATGCGCTTTCTTTGGCATATTCTCAAATCATCAATCAGAATTTTCAGGTTGAGTTTTTGGGTGATGTGGTTCAGCAGACGGGTTATTTAAGCTTGCCTTTTCACAGGGTTTATTTTAAAGATAATTCGGTTCATCAGGAAGCTTTGCCTGATAAACGTTTTAAAATTCCATTGGGTGTAAGAGCCAATTATTTCTTTGGTGATAAAGTGATTGTAAGGGCTTACTACCGTTATTACACCGACGATTGGGGCTTGAAATCAAATACGTTCAGCCTGGAAACTCCTGTGAAAATTTCACCTTTTGTTTCGGTGAGTCCGTTTTACAGATATTATTCTCAGACGTCGGCAAAATATTTTGCACCTTATCAGCACCACACGGCATTTGATGATTTTTACACCAGCAATTATGATTTGTCGAAATTCAGTAGCAATTTTTACGGAGCAGGAATTAGAATCAATCCCAAAAATGGCTTGTTTGGAATTTCAAGACTCAATATGGTAGAAATCCGGTATGGACATTATACAAAATCAATTGGTATGAAGTCTGATATTATTTCATTAAATTTAAGATTTAAATAAAATCATTTTAATTTTGACTTGTTAAATTCTTAGCAAGTCAAAATTTTTTTAAAAACTAAAAGCTATGCATCATCAACTGGAAAAACATTACGTCAACAGAGTGGGTTGGCTTCGTGCCGCCGTTTTGGGAGCAAACGACGGATTATTATCTACCACAAGTATTGTGATTGGCGTTGCAGCAGCAAATCCTGAGAGAAATACCATTATTCTCGCTGCTTTAGCCGGAATGATTGCCGGAGCAATGTCTATGGCTGCAGGAGAATATGTTTCCGTAAGTTCGCAGGAAGATACTGAAAAAGCTGATTTGTTGAGAGAAAAACGTGAACTCGAAGAAATGCCGGAAATCGAACTGAAAGAATTGGCAAAAATCTATGAAAGACGTGGTTTAAGCAAAGAAACGGCTTTAAAAGTTGCTACAGAATTGACCGAACATGATGCTTTGGCAGCTCACGCTCACGATGAATTGGGAATCAACGAGATTACGCAGGCAAAACCTTTGCAGGCGGCGTTTGCATCATTTGGCTCATTTGCTTTGGGAGCAATATTACCTTTTACAGTTTCTCTTTTAGCTCCGATAAAAGAAATGGTTTATTTCCAGTATGGGTTTTCAATTATATTCCTGATGATTTTGGGTGCTATTTCTGCAAAAACAGGCGGTTCAAAAATAGGAATTGCGGTATTGAGAATCTGTTTTTGGGGAACCGTAGCGATGGGAGTCACTGCGTTGATTGGACATTTGTTTGGTACAACAGTTTCATAGTTTTGGACAACTGCTTTTCTGATAATTGACTTTAAAATTCACATTTGTTATAAATTAATATCTTATTAAAGTACATATGTCTTTAAATATCATCTATGTTAAAAATTATATTTAAAAATGAACACTGTTCAAAAAATATTCATACATTTGCATTATAAATTTATTCATGAGTATAAGCGAAAGAAAACAGAAAGAAAAAGAAACCTTGCGTTTGCTCATTCTAAACGGAGCAAAGAAACTTTTCGTAGAAAAGGGTATAGAACATACTACGATCAGAAATATAGCTGACGAGATTAGCTATAGTGTGGGTACGGTTTATGTCTATTTTAAAGATAAAAATGCAATCTTCCATGATTTACATTCGATAGGTTTTCAGGAATTGGGTGGATATTTTAAAGATTTAATAAGTGAAGAAGATCCGATGCTTCGACTTCGAAAAATGGGATTCGTCTATATGAAGTTTGCTATGGAAAATTCTGAGATGTATGATTTGATGTTTAATCTGAAAGCACCAATGGAATATCTGGAATCACAGAAAAATCAACTTTGGTCGGAGGGAAATAACACATTTGGTTATGTTAAAAAAACGGTTGAGGATTGTATGCTTAAAGGACATTTCAAAGATAATAATTCAGAGGCATTATCTTTTATGATCTGGAGTTTGGTGCACGGTATGTGCTGTCTCGAAATTCGTCAGAGAACCAAAGGTGTTAAATTCAGCAGTCCAGATACAATCATGTCAGAAGGTTACAACGAATATTTAAAAATATTAGAAAAACTGTAAAGTTTTTTTTGTTCAATAAAATGAACAATGTTCAAATAATAAACAATGTATATAATAATGAAAAAATTATCATCACTGGTTTTGATGTTCATCGGGTTTTTCGGGTATTCTCAAAACCATCTCGACCGGTATATCGAAATGGGTCTGGAAAATAATGAGGTCATCAAGCAGAAGAATTTCGACATCAACAAAAGTCTTTATGCCCTTAAAGAAGCGCAGTCATTGTTTTCCCCGAATGTTACATTCGTAACCAATTACACGATTGCAGATGGGGGTAGGACGATTGATATTCCTATCGGGGATATGCTGAATCCGGTATACAGCACCTTAAATCAAATTACCAATTCCAATGCTTTTCCGCAATTGCAGAATCAGTCGGTGCTGATCAATCCTAATAATTTCTATGATGTCAAACTTCACACTACGATGCCACTCTTAAATTATGAGATTATTTACAACAAAAAGATCAAGGTCCAACAAACGACAATACAAAAAATCGAGCTGGAAATCTATCGGCGTGAACTCGTGAAGGATATAAAAATTGCCTATTACAAATATCTGCAGTCAGTGGAAGGCATCAGGATTTATGAAAATGCATTGTCCATCGTCAAAGAAAATCAAAGGGTCAACAAATCGCTTTTTAAGAATGATAAAATCAACCGAACGGCAGTTCTGAGAAGTGATAATGAGGTTGCAAGAATCGAGGCGAATCTTGAAACGGCAAAAAACACAAGCAAAAATGCAAGATCTTATTTTAATTTTCTTCTCAACCAGAAACTGGGTTCGGAGATTGAAATTGATGAAAATATGGAATTGCCTGCTGAACTCATTGCTGAAAATACCGCAAACAGGGAAGAGTTGAAACAATTAGGGCAGGCGAAAGAGATCAATGAAAATGTGTATCAGTTAACAAGATCGAATTGGTTTCCCAAATTAAGTGGTTTTGCAGACCTCGGTTTTCAGGATTTTGATTTCAGGGTTGATAAAGGTTCACGCTATTATTTTGCAGGTATAAGTTTGGAATGGAACATCTTCTCAGGCAATAAGAATAAATACAAACTAAAGCAGGTGGATGAAGACAGTAAAAAGATTGATTCCCAAATCGACAATGTGAAACAACAGTTACTGCTACAATATGAAGTCTCCCAAAATAATCTGAGATCTGCTTTAGAGCAATACGAGTCGGATTTCAAGCAGAAAGAGACAGCAAAAAAGTATAACGGAGATGTTACCAAACTCTACAAAGAAGGAATGGCGATCTACATCGAACTGCTGGATGCCCAGAATCAGGTGGTCAATACTCAGCTGAATGCTAATATTTCTTTATACAATTCCTGGATTGCCTTTGCAGAGCTGGAAAGAGCCAATGCCTCATTTAATTTTAACAAATAAAATAATAACGATAATGAATAAATCGATAACAATATCACTTTTATCTCTTTTCCTGATTTCGTCCTGCAAGGAGGAAAAAAAAGAGGCAAAACCATTTGAAAATGCTGAAGTGATTCCAATTAAAACTGCATCTGTAGGTTCATTGGCACTTGCAGGAAATATTAATGCGTCCGGATTAGTAACCACAGAGAACGAAGCAACCTATTCTTTCAAGATTGGTGGGGTAGTAAGCGGGGTTTTTGTCGAGGAAGGCCAGTTTTTCAGAAAAGGTCAGTTGCTAGCTACTTTGGACGAAACAGAAATCCGTGCAGGACTTAACCAATCAGATTTGAATGTTCAAAAAAACGAACGGGATTACAAACGGGCCACGAATCTTTACAAAGACAGTGTATACACTTTAGAGCAGGTTCAGAATACAAGAACAGGTCTCGACATTGCCCGCAAACAGAAAGATGCCGTTGCATTTAACGTAAAATATTCAAAAATATATGCGACTGCCGACGGTTTTGTTGCTCAGAAGGTAGCAAATAAGGGCGAAATTGTTGGTCCGGGTTCTCCCGTTTTGATCATCAATGAGACTTCTTATAACAACAATTATCTTTTGAAAGTCGGTTTGACCGACACCGAATGGGCATCTGTAAAAATCGGACAAAAAGCATCAGTAACCTTAGATAGTTATCCCGGAAAAACGTTTGATGCCTTTGTCTTCAGAAAATCGCAGGCAGCGGATAGAGCACTCGGATCTTTCCAGGTTGAGCTTAAACTAATGATGAATGATAGTAAGCCTGCCGTTGGGATGTTCGGAAAAGCAGAAATTAAAACTGACCATTCGGAAGATTTTATGATGGTTCCTTACAATTCATTAATTGAAGCGGACGGCAACAAGGCATTTGTTTTTGTAATCGAAAACAATAAGGTAAAAAAGAGACCGATAAGGATTGCCAGATTTGAAAATGATAAGGTATATGTTCAGGATGGACTACAAAAAAATGATAAGATTGTCATTTCGAACAGTGCTTACCTGAACGAGCAGTCAACCATTAAAATTATTAAGTAAGAACCGATGAAAATTACAAATTTTGCCGTTAAAAACTACCAGTTTACACTGATTATATTTCTTTTGGTTGCAGTTGTCGGATTTTTGACGCTGTTCACAATGCCGAGGTCGGAAGATCCGTCAACACATCCGCCACAATATCTCATTACCGTAATTTATCCCGGAACAAGCCCGAAAGATATGGAGGAGCAGGTCGTAAAACCTATCGAAAACAAAATCTATGGACTGGAGAATATCGATAAGATTCTCACAACCGTTGAAGATGGCGTTGCAGCCTTTCAGGTTAAATTCAAATACGGGGTCGATGTCGATAATAAATATCAGGAAATTTCAACTGAGATCAATGCATTAAAAAACAGTGAGCTTCCGAAGGATATCTATCAGATAAAGACAGAAAAAATATCGTCTTCCGATGTAAAAATTCTGCAGGTGGCATTGGTTTCGGAAAATGCTTCAGAGAAAAACCTTCGTGACGAGGCAGATAAACTTAAAACTAAACTTGAAAAGATCACGAATCTGAAAAATGTCATCTATTCAGGAACTCCTGAACAGGAAATCAGAGTAGACCTCAAGCTGGATAAGCTTGCTCAATTGAGAATACCTTTAAATGTTGTGATGGGAAGCTTGCAAAGCGAGGCTGCGGACATTCCAGGCGGAAGTATTGATATGGGAAACAAAGTTTTCAATGTGAAAACCAGCGGAAAATTCAAAAACGATCAGGATGTTGCCAATACGGTTATCTACAATGCCAACGGAAAGATTATCTATATGAAGGATGTTGCGGAGGTCGGTTACAAATCTCAAACGGTAGACCACATTACCAGAATCAATGGACATCGCTGCGTTCTGGTAAGTGCCGGAATGAAGGATAATGTAAATATTACCGATGTTCAGAAACAATTTGAGCCTATTCTGGAGTCGTTTTCAAAAGATCTTCCTGAGAATATTAAACTGGTTAAAAACTTCGATCAGGCGAATATGGTTTCACAGCGTCTGGGGCATTTAGGTTTTGATTTTGGATTGGCGATTGTTTTGGTAATTATTACATTATTACCCTTAGGTTCACGCGCTTCAATTATAGTAATGATCTCTATTCCATTGTCTTTGGCGTTAGGATTAATTGTGATGAATGCACTGGGATTTTCATTAAATCAGCTAAGTATTGTAGGATTGGTGGTAGCATTAGGCTTACTCGTCGATGACAGTATCGTTGTGGTTGAGAATATTGAACGTTGGCTTCGTGAAGGCCATTCCAAAAAAGAGGCGGTTCTGAAAGGCACAAAACAGATAGGTCTGGCTGTCGTAGGATGTACTGCAACACTTATTATCGCTTTTTTACCTCTGGCATTCCTTCCGGATATTGCCGGAGAATTCATCAGAAGTCTTCCGATGGCGGTAATTACAAGTGTTTTGGCTTCAGTGGTAGTTGCGTTGACTTTGGTTCCTTTCTTGGGAAGTCGATTTCTAAAAACGCACGAGCACGAAGGCGGGAATATTTTCCTTCAGTATCTTCAAAAATTCCTTACGAACAGTTACAAGGGAATTATGCCTAAAGCGTTGAAATATCCTAAAATTACCATCGGAATTTCAGTGGGATTGAGTGTATTGGCATTTGTTCTATTCAGTTTTACGGGGTTTAAGCTGTTCCCGACTTCTGAAAAACCGATGTTCTTAATTAATATTAAAACGCCACTTCAATCAAACATTTCGGAAAGTGACCGTGTGGCAAAGATTGTTGAATCTGAATTAAAAAATCATAAGGAAATTGCCTATTATACCACGAATGTCGGGAAGGGAAATCCACAGATCTATTACAACGTTCATCCCCAGGACAGAAAACCTGATTTTGCACAGATCTTTGTTCAATTGGATGATGAAGCAAAGCCTCAAACAAAAACTGCCCTAATAGAGATTTTAAGAGAAAAATTCAAGACGATGCCTTACGCAAAGGTCGAAGTGAAAGATTTTGAACAAGGGACACCGATTGAAGCCAATATTGTAGTCCGACTTTTTGGAGAAGATCCGACTGTTTTGAGACAATTATCTTCGCAAGTTGAAAATATTTTAAGACAACAGAAAGGAACTGTTTACATCAACAATGAGTTGAATACCTACAAAACCGATGTCAAAGTAAAAATAAATAAGGAAAAGGCAAGAACACTTGGAGTATTAACAAGCGAAGTTGATAAGGTGATCCGTCTTGCGGTAGCAGGACTTTCTGTCGGTGATTATATTGATGACCGTGGCGATGCTCGGACAGTGACCTTAACATTACCAAGAGAAAAATTCTCTAACCTGGATGCCCTGAAAAATCTTTATGTCAATAATGTTCAGGGAGCACCGATCGCATTGAATCAGATTGCGACGGTTACCTTTGAAACTTCGCCGACAGCAATCAACCATTTCAACAAATCTCGTTTTGCTAAAGTAACCGCAATGTCTGCAAAAGGGTATTATGCGAATGATCTGCTGATGGAGATTATTCCACAACTTGACAAGCTGAAGATGCCGCAAGGTTATTCCTATAAATTGGCTGGAGAAAAAGAATCGGAGGGCGATGCGTTAGGAGGAAATTTTCTTTCAGTTATTATCTTGAGTACATTTTTGTTTGTGGCAGTTTTGCTTCTTCAATTCAAAACATTTAAAGGAATTATTATCGTACTGTCAATCATCCCGTTGGGAATATTGGGTGGTGTTATTTTATTGTTAATTAATGGAAGCCCGATGTCATTAGTTGCCATCATCGGTTTTATCGGCTTGTCAGGAATTCAGGTTAAAAATTCGCTGCTTCTGGTGGATTTTACCAACCAGCTCAGAATGGAAGGAAAGTCGATTGATGAAGCGATTGCTATTGCCGGAGAAACCCGTTTCTTGCCAGTAGTGTTGACCTCTATTACAGCAATTTGTGGGCTTATTCCATTAGCTTTAAACTCAAATCCATTAATTGCACCTTTAGCTATTGTATTGATTGGAGGACTCATCAGTTCAACGATTCTATCAAGGATTGTCACACCGGTAATGTACAAGCTTATTCCGCCAAGTCTGAATATTGAAAACGGAGACGAAGAAAATTAGAATTAATCATTAAAATTTAAATAAAAATGGAAGAATACATCTTACTTACCGGCGCATCATCCGGCATCGGCTATCATATGGCGGTTCAGCTTGCCGAAAATGGCAAAAATCTGATATTGGTCGCAAGAAGCGAGGAAAAACTGAAAAAACTACAGGAAAAATTAATATCAATTTACAAAGTTGATGTTCATTATATTGTAAAAGACCTTTCTGTTGTCTCTAATGCCATTTTATTGTACAACGAAGTTAAAAACAAAAATCTGATAGTTTCGGGATTGGTCAATAATGCAGGAGTAGGAACTTATGGCGAATTTACCAAAACTTCTTTGCAAGAAGAATTGAAAATGATAGACCTTAATATTTCGAGCTTGGTGGCACTCAATAAACTCTTTGTGAAAGATATGGTAGCAAGGAAATCAGGCAGGATAATGAACATAGCTTCGTTGATGGCATTTCTACCTTTTCCTTACTATTCGGTTTATTCAGCGACAAAAAGTTTCGTTTTGGCATTTACCGAAACACTGGCTTCGGAACTGGAAGGAACAGGAGTGATAGTTACGGCGCTGTGTCCGGGACCGATTGATACCGGATTTTACAACGAGGAAATGCTTAAAGTCAATATGATGAAGACCAATAAACCTGTCCATCCTGAAGTTGTAGCTAAAGCTGGTGTGAAACTTTTACTAAATGGCAAAGGCAAAAAAATAGTCGGTTCGATGAATTGGTTTCTTTCTAACTTACCTAGGATTACGCCTGATGTTCTGATGATGAAAATTAAAAGAAAACTTTCGAGTCAGCATTCGTAAAATAAAGATATGAAATTGCATATTACATTACCGACATCCATTTAATCAAAATATAAAATACTAAAATATTTTACAATATTATATTTTGCGCAATATAATTTTATGTGTACATTTGTATAGTAATTAAAAAACGCTAATAATTGAAACATTAGAAAGTTAACCAACTGAAAAGGTGTAAGAAATGGAATGTTACGAGTTAGCGGAGTTATAATCTTCAAGTAAGGATACCAAGAGGATTGGTCAGTATGATTAAAGCTGGATAAACTGATTAATGGCTAAAGTGAGCATTGGAAAATGGAGGATTTGGATTGGCAGTGGAATTGTATGTTAATATCCCGAACGTAAATTCTAATTGAGAAAGGATATCAGATCTGTGCTTATTCCAAAAATGCCAATGAAGAATTGAAGTAAAACTTACCGTTTAAAATAATTAATACTAAAAATTAACACTAAATATAAACAAAATGAAAGTACTATTTGTAGTAACATCCCACGATGAATTGGGTAAGACAGGTCATAAAACAGGATTTTGGGTTGAAGAATTTGCAGCTCCATATTACTCATTTAAAGATGCAGGATTTGAAGTAGTTGTTGCTACTCCAAAAGGCGGACAGGCACCGATTGACCCTAACAGTGAAGTTCCTGATGCGCAAACTCCTGCAACAGAACGTTATTATAAAGATGAGGACGTACAAAATATTATTGCCAATACAGAAAAATTGAGTGATCAGAAGGCCGGTGATTTCGATGCCGTTTTTTATCCGGGAGGTCACGGGCCGCTTTGGGATTTGGCAAATGACAAAGATTCTCAACAATTGATTCTTGATTTTTATAACAGTGAAAAACCTGTAGGTGCGGTATGTCATGCACCGGGTGTCTTCAAAAATATAACATTCGATAATGGAGAGCCGTTTGTAAAAGGTAAAAACGTGACGGGTTTTTCAAACACAGAGGAAGCCGCAGTTCAATTGACCGATGTAGTTCCATTCTTAGTTGAAGATGAATTAAAAAAGTCAGGTGGTCATTATACCAAAACTGATGATTGGGGAGTTCATGTTGTAGAAGATGGGCTTTTGATTACAGGACAGAATCCTGCATCGTCAGAAAGTGTTGCTGAAAAGCTTATCACACTTTTAAAGAAGTAAAAATAATCAATTAAAGGCAGTAAAAACTGCCTTTAAAATTTAATACAGATGGAAGATTATTTAAAATTAGATAAACAGCTGTGCTTTTCTCTATACGTTTTACATCGGGAAATTATGCAACAATATCGCCCTATTTTGGATAATATAGGTTTAACGTATCCACAGTATATCACATTAATGGCTTTATGGGAAAATGATGGGCTGACTGTTAACCAATTAGGGGATAAATTAAAATTGGACAATGGAACTTTAACCCCGTTATTAAAGCGTTTGGAAGTTAAAAATCTTCTTACCCGTACCCGAAGAAAAAGCGACGAACGGGTTGTAGAAATCAATTTGACAGATGAAGGAGAGAAATTGAAAGAAAAAGCAGCTTGTGTTCCGAGTCAAATATTAACTGCACTGAATCTTAATTTAGATGATATGCATGCTCTAAAAACTTTATCCGATAAGGTATTTGATGGAGCGCAAAAAATGTAAAAAATGACAACAGAAATTCAAAACAGAATAAAAGAAGTATTCGAAAAACAAAAAGAATTTTTCGCAACTCAACAAACTAAAGAAATAGCATTCCGTAAAAAACAGTTACAAAATTTACGAAACGTATTTGCAGGTTATACTGATGCAATTTGTGACGCCGTGAATATCGATTTAGGAAAAAGCAGAGCAGAAGCTGAATATGTGGAAGTGCAAATTGTGCTGGATGAGCTGGATGATATGATTGAAAATATGGAAGAATGGGTAAAACCGACTTTCGTAGCATCAAAACCTCATTCTTCAGGAGCTGAAGTTATCAGCAAATATATTTACGAACCTTATGGGGTAAATTATATTATCGGGCCTTTCAATTATCCTGTACAGCTCACTTTCAGTCCTTTAATTGGGGCATTAATGGCAGGAAATACAGCGATTATTAAACCTTCTGAAAATACTCCACACGTTGCAGAAGTTATTGAGAAGATTGTAACTGAAGCTTTTGACGAAAAATATGTAGCCGTTTTTCAAGGTGCTATTGAAGAAAATACTTATTTATTAAGTCTTCCTTTCGACTATATCTTCTTTACTGGAAGTCCGAATGTAGGTAAAATTGTAATGAAAGCTGCTGCAGAACAATTGATCCCTTTAACTTTAGAGTTAGGAGGAAAATCTCCAACGATTGTTCATCACGATGCAGATTTAGAGAAAGCTGTTCAGAGAATTTCTGCCGGAAAATGGATTAATTGCGGACAAACCTGTGTTGCTCCGGATTATATTTATGTTCATGAATCGGTTAAAGATGCTTTAATTGATCAATTTAAATCTTACTTGAAAGCGACTTACAACGATGAATCATTAGGAAAGATTGGAAAAATAGTAAGTCAGCATCAGATAAAGAATTTAGCAGGATATTTAGAAGATGCTCCTGAAAAAGTAGTGTATGGCGGAAATTATGATTTGGAAACACGTCATTTTGAAGCAACATTAATGTCGGATGTCAATTGGAATGATGCGGTGATGCAGCAGGAAATATTCGGTCCGGTTTTACCGATTTTAACGTACAGCAATATTGACGAAGCGCTAAAAGAAATCAACAACAGACCAAAACCTTTGGCATTGTATGTATTTTCTGAAGATCAAAATTTTGCAGATGATGTAATTGCAAGAACCACCAGCGGAGATGCGGAAATCAACAGCACATTAATTCACGTAGGATCTCATTTTCTGCCATTTGGTGGGGTGGGAACTTCAGGAATGGGAAAATACCACGGAAAATTTAGTTTGGAAAATTTCAGTCACCAAAGATCGATTTTGCAAGTTAAGTAAGCAGAATATGATAATTTACTTTAATAATTCCACGGGAAAAGCTTAAACTTCAAAAATACAAACAGCTGCAAATAGAAAAAACACTGAAGAAGGATCTTCAGTGTTTTTGTGCATTTTGAAAAATTTTAATGTTAGATACGTCAATTCGAGTGTTTTTTCGTAATGAAGTGGAGAAAAAATGTATCGAGAATAGATCTGCCTTCAATTACAAACTTCTCGATACGATTTTTTTCAAAAACCTACTCGAAGTGACGAAAGTACATCAAAATGCACAACGGGTATAGAATAATAAACTTTAAGTCTTGTTATTTTTAACTGTAATTAGAAATAAAGGATTATTTTTTTAATCTCTTAAAAAAATCAGACTTATAAGTTTCACCAATAGGAATTTCTCTTCCAGAGCTTAAGCAGACATTTTTAACGTCAATTTTTTCAATTTTATCGAGGTTTAAAATAAAAGATTTATGAACTCTCGCAAAATTTTCCGGCAATTGATTTTCCAGAGATTTTAACGTATCAAGAACGATATATTCCTGATTTTCAGTTTTAATGTTCACATAATCTTTGATGCTTTCTATGAAAAGAATTTCATCAAAATTAATTTTATGCTGCTGTCCGGAAGATTTTACAAAAAAATAAGTATTTTCTTTGGTTTCATTTATCGTAAATCTTTCCAAAGCTTTTTGTGTACTTTTTTCGAATCTACTGAAAGAAATTGGCTTCAGAAGATAATCGATAATATTGTGTTCGTAGCCTTCCAAAGCATATTCTGTATAGGCTGTTGTGAGAATATATTTGAGTTTGCTGCCGACGATCTTCATGAAATTAATGCCTGAAAGTTCGGGCATTTGGATATCGAGAAAAATCAAATCTGCTTCGTTATTTTGGATAAATTCCATGGCTTCAATTGGATTTTCTGTAGAAAAAACCAGCTCCAAGAAAGGGATTTTCTCCACATAACTTCCAAGCAAAGAAACTGCAAGCGGTTCGTCATCAACAACAATACATTTAATTTTATCCATTTTTTAAATCAATTTTCAAATCTACGGTAAAATCGGTTTCGGTTTCAGTAATATTCAGTTCATGTTTGTTTGGATAAAGAATTTCCAGACGTTTTTTCACATTCCCGATTCCAATTCCGGAAAGTGAATCTTTTGATTTCGATTTCTTAAAATTGTGAAGGTAAAACTGCAACCTTTGATTCTCATCAGAAATTTTTACTACAAAACCTTTTCCACTGAAGTCGCCGTGTTTAAAAGCATTTTCCACAAACGGAACCAAAAGCATGGGAGAAATATTCATAGTAGGGAAATTAATTTTTTTATTAATCATTAATAATTCCGGATTTTTGATTCTGAGTTTTTCAAGTTCAATCAGACTTTCTAAATAACCGATTTCCTTTTCCAATGGAATGAAATCTTTCTCTAAGTCTTTGGTGCTGTATCTCAATAATTGACTCAATTCTTCAATCGCAGGCAAAGCTTTCTCAGAGTTTTGATACACCAAAGAATAGATATTATTGAGTGTATTGAATATAAAATGAGGATTAATTTGTGTTTTTAAAGCTTGAATTTTCGCTTGATTTCTTTCCTGTTCCAATTTTTGTCTTTCAATTTCTATCACTCCAAATTTTTCCAGCAACCATAAAACACCTGCGATAAATACGTTGATACATCCATAATAAATATTATCAAAAAAGTAAAAAAGCAATCCCGTTTCTTGGTCATAATTTCTGAATCCAAATGTTGCGGGCGCTAAAATTTCTTCTAAAGAATATCTAATCGTAGCAAAACAAACAATCGACAAAAAAAATGAAATAATTGCAGTATAGATTTTCTCAGGCTTGAAAATTTTGGGGATGATGATTAAATAACAAATGTAAAATGTAAAAATACCACTTAGGAAAAAAGTAGTTCTCAAAACGGTACTCTGCAAATCATTCTCTTTCGCAAAAAAGAAAACAGGCGTAATCACGGCTCCAAAAAAGTTGAGACTCCAATAGATGATCTGCAGTAAGATGATTTGTTGTTTTTTCATATTTCAAATGTAAGCTTCTAAGTTTTCTTCAACCAAACCATTTCCGACAAACCTCCATTTTTTATCGATGAACATATTTTGGTCGGATTAAAATTGGGACAAATCTAAATGCTATTTCATAAAATTTAGTTTGAAAATACTTTTGTACCAAGAAAATTAAACTATTCGAAATTATGAAACTGACTTATCTATTCATCGCAACATTATTTTCAACAGCAGCTTTTGCCCAAACTCAAAAAGACAGTCTAAAGGAAATCGAGCAAGTTAACATATTGATAAAGAAAAAATTACTGGAAAGAAAAGCTGACCGATTAATTTTCAATGTAGATGCATCCATCGCTTCTCAAGGAATGGATGCTGGCGAAACTCTAGCCAATGTTCCCATGTTGAAAGTGGATGAAAATCTGGGAACGATTTCTATTACCGGGAAAAGTTCTGTGAATGTGATGGTAAACGGAAGAATGCTGAATCTTTCCGGAACTGCGCTTTTGAATTATTTAAAATCTATTCGTTCTGAAAATATTTCGAAAATCGAGGTGATTACGACTCCGCCTTCAAAATATGAAGCTCAGGGAAACAGCGGGCTTATCAATATTATTCTAAAGAAAAATCCGAATCTTGGTTTCAGCGGAAATATCAGTTCTGGACTGACGCAAAGGACTTATCACAATGGAAGCACGAACGGAACTTTGAATTACCAAACTGAAAAATTTAGTTTAAGTTTAAAAACAGCTTATATTGAAGGTGCGAAACGTACAGATGAAAGATTTACGATTCTCGGTGCATCGAAAAATTACAGCCAATCTATCCGAAAAGATATGTGGCAGGATTTAGCACCAAGTTTGAACGCTTCTTATAAAATCAATAAAAATTCTGAAGTTGGATTTGAATATATTTTTGGTGGCGACAAAAACGGAATGAATATTTTGAATACAACCCGAAACATCAGTTCAGATTTAAAAGAAACAAACCTTTTAACCAATACTTTTCACAGAGAAAAATCGCCAACGCATACTTTCAGTGCTTATTATGACTTGAAGTTGGATTCATTAGGAAAGAAATTGAGTTTAGCTGGAAATTTTTATAAAAATAACAATGATACAGAAGTTAATTTTTCAACTTTGACACTTCCGGAGAATACGGTTCAGGATGTGAAAACTTTGTCGGAAGTTAAACCACAAATTTTCTCTGTTCAGGCAGATTTGGAGTTGCCGTTTTCTTTTGGGATGATAGAAACAGGAGTAAAGTTCAATCAATTCAGGAATTCTGCGGATTTGAAATATTTGAATCTTGAAAATAATCAATACATCATTGATGAAGAAAAAGGAAGTCAATTCGAATATCAGGAAGAAAATTATGCAGTGTACGGAAGTTTTGCAAAGAATTTCGGTGAACATTGGGAAACGAAAGCCGGAATACGATATGAAAATACGTCTGTGAAAAGCACAGTGAATAATTTCAATTACGGACAATGGTTTCCTTCTGCTTTTGTGTCTTATAAAAATGAAAAAAATGTGTTCAGTTTTTCTTATTCCAGAAGAATTAACCGTCCAAGTATGAGTAATTTGAATCCGTTTCGCTGGTATGAAAATCCTTATTCTTATTCCACAGGAAATCCTTTGCTCACACCTTCTTACATCAATAATCTTGAATTGGGTTATACTTTCAATAATAAATTTTCGGCGAGTATTTATTATTTAAAACTAAAAAATGCGTTCGGACAAATTGCCAATCTTACTGAAAAATCCCAAATCGGAGGCTATCTGAATTATTATAACAACGATTCCTACGGCATAAATGCTTCTTACACCGATACTTTTTTCAAATTCTGGGAAGCAACAGTTACCTTGAATGCAACCATCCAAACTTCAGAAGTTTTCGGAATTGAAGCCGTCGCTCAGAAAGGAAATTCATTCAATTATTCTATCAACAACACTTTTATGTTGAACAAAAAAAGAACGATTTCTCTGTTTTTAAATTACGACCAAAGTTTACCAAACGATAATGTGAATACTCATATTCATAATTTTTCTAATCTGAATTCAGGATTTAAGTTTTCTTTGATGGAAAAGCAACTGCAAATCAATGCAACGGTAACGAATATTTTTGCCCAAAGATTCCGTGGTGATATGTTTTTCAAAGATAACAGCCAATATTTCAATAATTATTGGGATGGCAGAAGTTTGAGACTGAGTGTGAACTATACCTTCGGGAATAATAAAAAACAAATCCAAAAAAAGAATATCAAGTTTGAAGAAGTGGATAGAGTAAATTAAATTTCTTACTGAACTTTAGTATTTCATATACCATGTTTGATGGAAAATAAATGCTTTTACATATATTTGTTATAATTTATGAGTACTCAAGAAAGTTTGTTTGATAATAGGTTTAGTTCTGATTTAATTATCCAGGCGCTTGCTTCGTCTCCTACACCTACATCTATTTATTCGGGCGAAGAAATGGTCATACGTTTTGCGAATGAAGGTATGTTAGCACTTTGGGGCAAAGACTCTTCTGTTATCGGTAAACCATTGATGGAGGCAATTCCAGAATTGGAAGGACAACCGTTTTTAGAACTGTTGCAAGAGGTCTGGCGTTCCGGTAAAACCTATTCGGTAGTTGACGCTCCTGCAAAACTGATAAAAAACGGAGAGGAAACGCTTGATTATTTTGATTACGAATATAAAGCACTTACTGATCATCATAATAAAACATGGTGCATCCTTAATACAGCACTTGAGGTAACTTCCCGCCGAGAATTTTTACAGCAGATACAGGAGAAAGAAGAAAGGGAACATGGTCTCAATGAGGAAATGGCTGCAACACTTGAAGAACTGACTTCCACCAATGATGAGCTCAGCAATTCTATAGAGCAGCTTGCCCAAAGCAGGGAGTATATCCGGACCATCATTGAACAGGCACCTGTCGGAATTGCTATGTTGAAAGGACCTGAACATATCATAGAAATCGCCAATCCGGCTATTCTCAATATATGGGGGCGTACAGAATCGGAAGTAATTGGTTATGCTCATGAGAATGCACGTCCTGAATTGCATGGGCAGTCTGTCAATATTTGGCTTAAAGAAGTTTACCAAACCGGAAAACCCAAAATTAATACCGAATTTACAGTCAAGCTGTACCATAAAGATGGATTAAGAGAAGCTATTGTAAACTCTATCTATCAGCCTATTTTTTCAAATAACGGCGATATTTCAGGTGTTCTTGTCATTCTTGAAGAGATTACCCAACAGGTTTTAGAGCGGCGCAAGAATGAAAATGACCAGCAAATGTTGGCTCTTGCGATAGATGCCGGGGAACTTGCTACCTTCTATTATCAACCCACAACAAATCTCTTTTCAGGAAATAATCTACTTAAAACATGGTTTGGTTTATCTTCCGAGGAAAATCTAGATCTATCCTTAGCATTAGAAGTTATTTTGCCAGAGGATCGGGATCGGGTGACGGCAGCTATTTCGCAATCTTTGAGTAAAGATTCTGACGGCTATTACTTTATAGAATACCGAATTAAAAATAAAACAGACGAAAAGATAAGACTTTTACAAGCAAATGGCAGAGTCTTCTATGATCAACAGGGCAATCCGTTAAGTCTTAACGGTACGCTCAGAGATATTACTGAACAAAAAAAAGAGGAAGAGCGAAAAGATGATTTTATGGGAATGGTAAGTCATGAACTTAAAACACCACTTACATCACTCAAGGCATACCTTCAGGTTTTACAACGAATGGCAGTAAATATGGAAAGCGTTTTACAGCAAAATACACTGGAAAAATCTTTAAAACAGGTGGATAATATGACCGGTATGATTAACGGTTTCCTCAATGTTTCCAGACTTGATTCAGGACAAATTTACATTGATAAAACCGCCTTTGATTTCCAGTTATTATTCTCGGAAATTGAGGATGAAGTGATTTCAACCATTCATACACATCATTTTCTATTCAAATCTGCCGGACCACTATCAATACTTGCAGACCGCGAAAAGATTTCACAAGTACTAAATAATCTTATCGGAAATGCAGTGAAGTATTCTCCTACGGAAACGTTAATCATCGTAGAATATATGATAACTACAGATAATAATTTACAAATTAATGTTCAGGATCAGGGAATAGGAATTTCAGCAGACGACCAGCAGCGGATATTTGATCGCTACTATCGTGTAAAGGGTATTAACAATGCATCAATAGCAGGATTTGGTATAGGACTCTATCTCTGTAAAGAATTTATCGAACTTCATAACGGTATTATTGAAGTTCAAAGTTACCCGAACGAGGGCACTACATTTTCATTTGTTCTACCACTTGATGGAGATACGGCTACCAACTGATCATTTTGCTAAAAAGTCATTTTTTTAATTAAACTTTCACTCATTTTGATGGAATGTTGAGTATTCTATTGTTAATTATATTTCGCATAAACTTCTGTAACGACACCATCAGCGATAATACCTGAGTTATCGTAAAGCTCAAAATCCATCCCGTTGTACAACTTCTCCAGAAATTGTTCTGCGCCGATTAGTGTAATATCAACAGCAGCTGAGCCTCCCGGGAATATAAGTTCAGTCTCTGTAAAGGTCTGAGCTGCGATAAAAGAATTCATTTCAAAAGGGAATTTGATCTCTGAGCGATAGCCTGAAGATAAAGGAGTTACAAGTCCTCCCTTTTCGGTACTGAAAAAATTAATTAGTGCTTTAAAGTGTATTGGTATTTTCATATCATTAAAATCAGACAAATATAAATAAGATTTTAAAATTGTAAGATAAAAAATAAAGTGTTGAGGAAGCCATTAAAATTAAGTTTTGGGAATTTATCTGTCCGTTAACAGTTTGGCTACGTATTTGAATTCCGTTATTAAAGGTTAACCACTCAAATGTGGTGCTTACGATTTATGGTTATAAAAATTATCAGCAGTTTTAAAGAGTTTTCTCTCACTTTTGAAAGCGAAGAGGATTTCATAAAAATTCATGAGCAAATCTTAGAAGCTCTAACAGATGACAGCAATACGAAAGGGGTTTTTTATGAACAGGACAGTTCTTCTAAATTCTTCCCTGCACTTTTTCTAAAAAACAGTATCATTGAAATAGAAAAAGGGGATGATAAAGTTACCCCTGTCATTATCTAATATAGAAAAGCCTTTTCTTGGAAGAGGCTTTTTTACTTAATTTGTATTAAATATTCCGGTAATTATATTTAAACCAATCTGTTATGATATTGTTTGTAGCATGATGCCAATTTCTTTGATATCAGTATTTCGATATTCAGTATATAAATGACCATGGAATTCATTAAGTTTTTTAAGAATTTTCAACAGTTGATTCTTTTCTTCATCATCTAATTTTCCAGACAGTATTTTTGAAGTTTGATTTACCTTTTCAACAGATTCGTGAAAGGTTTTTTGACCCAATTCCGTAAGATTAAGTCTTTTGCTTCTTTTATCAAATTCATCATTTTTTTCTTCTAAAAATCCCGCTTCCAGAAGTCTTTTGATGATTTGAGTTCCCGTTTGTTTCTCGTGACCATTTTTTTCGATCAACTGAATTTTAGTTAAAAAAGGTTCATCTTTAAGACGATACAAGTAGGTGAATTCTTCGTTGGCGAGTTCAGGGAATTCTCCCAAACCTTTCCTGATAAGCAATTTAGAATATCTACCTAATAAGAGAACCTGCTTGCAAATTTCATTCTCTGTAAATGAAACCAAATGATTTTCATTTTTAAAAAGCTTGGTAGGACTTTCCTCAGTATATTTTTTATCATTCAGCCACATCCTAAAATCTTCTACGCTACAATTGGGCTTGCAGGCAGAGGAGTTTTCAAATTCTTTGACCTGAAGAAGAAGATCAATAATAAAATCGGTTTTCATAGTTCTATATTAAAACAAAGATAAATATTTAGTTTTTTCAATCAAAGCTTTGTATTACCCATCCCGCCGTCAATACCGATGATTTGTCCTGTAATCCACGAGGCGTTTTCAGATAATAAAAATTCTGTCATTTTTGCCATTTCTCCTGCATTTCCGATTCTTTGCAAAGGATGCCTCTTTCCGGAAGCTTCGCGTTTTTCAGTTGTTGAAAGAAGTTGTGAAGCCAAATTTGTATCCGTCAAAGACGGTGCAATGCAATTGACTCTTATTTTCTGAGGAGAAAGTTCTGCCGCAAGACTTTTGGTTAAACCTTCTACCGCATTTTTACTGGCTGAAACAGAGGCGTGAAAAGGCATTCCTAATTTCGCAGCAACCGAACTGAACAGTACAACAGATGCACTTTCAGATTTTTTCAGGTTGGGCAATAATCTCTGAATTATTTTCACAGCTCCTAAAACATTAATTTCAAAATCATTTCTAAAATCCTCCGTTGAAAGTCTGTTAAATGGTTTTAAGTTGATGCTTCCCGGCGCATATACTAATCCGTCAATCACATCAGGAAAATTAATTTCATCTAGATTTCCAGAAAGAATATCCATTTGATGAAAATTGATATTTAAATTTTCTACTTCAGCGTTATGACTTCTTGAAATTCCGATAATATGATTTTTCTCCGAAAGAAGTTTTGCAGTGGCAAACCCGATGCCCTGTCCACAACCGATAATGACGATATTTTTCATTTCCTATTTTTTTAAGTTTAATAAAATATTAACTCTTTGAAATTTTATTATGACTGATTGTTCGTTGTCTATTGCATTTAAAACGGTTAATCTCAGTGTTTCTTTTCTTCAAATGCTTCTGACTCACACCGGAATTTACCCTTTTCCTCCAAAGTTTAAAGCTTGAAAGTTTTAGTTCGCTTCGCATTATTTCAATCACTTCCGCCTCACTTACTCCAAACTGAAATTCGATGGCTTCAAAAGGAGTTCTGTCTTCCCACGCCATTTCTATGATACGGTCGGTCTGTTCTGGATTAAAATCTTTCATTATTTTAAGTTTTTTATCGTTTGTTTCGCCAATTTCAGATGTGCATTTTTTTTCTCGTCCGTCATTTTATCAAAAGTCCGAATCATCATTCCTAACCTCGGATTTTTCTCGAAAAACTCACGATTGTCATTCACAAAATTCCAAAACAGCGAATCCCATTTTTCCGACCAGTCACCATCGGAGTAATTACTCATTTTTTTAATATAATTGCTTCCGCTGATGTACGGTTTCGTGCTCATTTTTCCTTCGTCAGAAAAACTGCTCATTCCATAAACGTTGGGAACCATTACCCAATCGTAAGAATCGATAAACATTTCCATAAACCATTGATAGATATTGTTTGGATTTATATTCATCAGGTTCATCAAGTTGGCAAAAATCATCAGTCGTTCAATGTGGTGTGCATATCCTGTTTTTAAAACTTTCAGAATTGTGCTATCAATAGGTTTGATTCCTATTTTTGCTGTGTAAAATGATTCTGGAAGAGCATTTTTGTGTTTCCAGTAATTTTTATTTCTCTGAAACGTTCCTTGGTATAAATAAATTCCTCTCACGAACTCACGCCAACCCAAAATCTGACGAACAAATCCTTCTAAAGAATTAGTGGAAATATCGAAATCTTCAGCATACTTTATAGCTTGATCCAAAACAAAATCAGGCGTCAAAAGTCCGATGTTGAGTAGGGGAGAAAGCACGCTGTGGTGCAGGAAATGTTCACGTTCAACAATACTATCTTCATAAATTCCAAAGTCGGCAAAACGCATTTCTAAAAACTGGTCGAGCCATTTTTCAGCATCCTCAAAAGTTGTCGGATAGAGTTGATAACTCGTCAGATTACCATAATTTTCTCCAAAATATTTTTCAATGTAAATTTTCGCTTCCTCATAATATTCTGAGTTTTCGGGAAAAATGATGGACGGCGATTTTTTATTTTTTGGATATTTCTTACGATTTTCTGTATCGAAAGTCCATTTTCCACCCAAAGGTTTTCCAGCTTTCATCAGGATATTCCGTGAAATTCTCTGCTGTTTATAGAAATCGGTTTGATGATAAAATTCTTTGCCTTCAAAATATTCTTTCAGATCTTCTTTCGTATTGATGAATATCGGATTGTCGACAATTTTAAGCTTTAATTTTGTTTCTTTTATTCTTTTTTCCAGCCAATTATCACAAACATCTGTAATCAGTATTTCGGTAAATTTTTTCTTTTCTAAGTGTTTGATCAATTGTTGAATGTCCGATAATTCGTCACTATTTTCAACGTAATGAACATTAAAACCAGCTTCCAGCAAATATTTTTCATAAAACTTCATACTCGTCCGGTGAAAGGCAATTTTCTGTTTGTGAAATTTATACTGTTTGAAAAACAGAAATTCTTCAACCAAATAAATCGGCTGATTTTTATCTAAATAATCGGTGTTTTTTAAGAGCTGATGCGGAAATATCAACTGCGCAACCAAATTTTCAGTCTCTGTCATTTCCTATTTAATTGATTATTCTGATGTTTTCAAACTTTTATTCTTCCTGCATTTTTCACTGCAATATTTTACTTCGTCCCAATTTTTCTTCCATTTTTTTCTCCAGTTGAATGGCAGTCCGCAAACTTCGCAGATTTTTGAAGGTAAATTAGCGGGCATCTTGTCGGATGAAATTTTTGTAATGATTTATCTTAATATCTTTAGCTCTCACATCATGCATCATATTGTACAACCCGAAAAAAGTTCTGTTCAGATAGATAAAATGTTTAGAACCTCTGTTGGCATTCATTCCTTTCATATCGCTCAGTTTAGCGTAACGCTGACCGAGGTCTGCAATTTCCTGGAAGAAACTTTCATCAGAAAAATCGAAAGTCTCCCGGTTAAAAGGTCTTGTGAATAATTCTAAAAGCTCATAGAATAATTTAGTGAAAAATTCTTTTTCTTTCTGTGTATCGTCATTACGGAGAATCTCCAATTGATAAAGTTTTAATCTGAAAACTTCAGGATTTTTAAGATTTTCTTCTTTTGCCAATTCAAAATAAGGTTCATAAAACTCAGTGGGAATTTCTTTGATACAACCAAAATCAATGACCAATAATTCGTTATTTTCCGAAACCAAAAAGTTTCCGGGGTGCGGATCTGCATGAACTTGTTTCAAAATATGCATCTGGTACATATAAAAATCCCAGAGCGTTTGCCCGATTTTGTTAAGGTTTTCCTGAGAATTGTTTTGTTTGGTAAATTCAGAAAAATGTTTTCCGTTCATCCAATCCATCGTGATGATTTTTTCACACGACAAATCGGGATAATATTTTGGAAATTTTAGATTCGGTAAATGGCTGCAATCTTCAGAAATCTGCTGGCTTCTTTTTAATTCCAAATCATAATCTGTTTCTTCAAACAATTTATTTTCAACTTCCTGAAAATAAGATTCAGAACCTTCTTTTTTGATGTTAAACATCTTAATAGCAATTGGTTTTACCAATTTTAAATCGCTGGAAATACTTTCTCTTACTCCGGGATATTGAATTTTAACTGCCAAATCTTTACCATCCTTTTTCGCTTTATGAACCTGTCCGATACTTGCCGCATTCACCGATTCTGCAGAAAACTGATCAAACATTGCTTCCGGATTTTTACCGAAATATTTTCTAAAAGTTTTCTTGACCAAAGCCCCTGAAAGTGGCGGAACTGAGAATTGAGACAGAGAAAATTTTTCAACATAAGCCTGCGGAAGAATATTTTTTTCCATGCTCAGCATTTGGGCAACTTTTAAAGCAGAACCCTTTAATTCTTTTAATGAATCATAGATATCTGTGGCATTTTCTTCGTTTAAAATCTGTCTTGCTTCCTGTTCGTCTTTAGTTATTTTATTTCCGTAATATTTAATGTAGTTAACGCCGATTTTGGCTCCGGCTTTCAGTAAACTGCCTGTTCTTTCTATTTTCCCGGTCGGGATTTTATTGAGTGTTTTCATCTTAGTTTTTCTTAAATGTTTCTTTAAATAAAAACTTTCCGAAGTCTGCCAATTTTCTCAATGGTTCATTATCCATCAATTCAAATCCTGTATCAATAGTCTTTTCTATGTAAATGTCGGTTTTCTCGAAAGCAGGAGAGCTATCTTTTTTCCAGAATTCTATTGCAGAAACCAAATGTAGCCAGAGTGCTTCTTCACGGGCTTTTTGATGAGCATTTTTGATGTTTTCCTTTGCTTTTTCAATGATTTCCCAATCGTTAAAATCAAGTGTCCTGATATATTCCCGATGAACTTCTTTTAATTGATTTGAAATTTTTGCAGCCTGCATTTTATTTCCTAAAATCATTAAAACCAATGAGCGATTCATCGTCAGATTTTCGAAAAATATGTAATAAACGTTCAGCAGTTTTTCCTTTGGAGTGATTACGTCTGTGTCATTTACTTCTGCGGCCAATTCTACAGATTTTACAAAAAGATTGACCAACATCTGTTTTTCAATCTGCTCGAAACTGGCAAAATAATCGTAAAATTCTTTTTCTTCAAACTGATTGTCTTTTGTAAAACGGTAAATGTTTTTCGGTCTTTCACCATGATTTAAAATGTAATCGCCGTATAACTCGAATATTTTTTCTTCTGTGATTTGATTTTCTTTTTCCATAATACAATTTTATTATAGAACAAATTTAGTAATTAATTATACTAAATATAAAATATTTGTAAAACATATTATATTTGAATTATTGAAAAATGCTATTATATGATAAACGATTATCATATTTTAACTTATAAAAATGATTTTTCTGAATTGAAATTTATTTCTGATTTAGTATATTGGTCAAAAGAAATGTATTTACGTCATTATTTACAATGAAAGAAATCTTTAAAACATTCAAACCTCAACATCTGCTGATCAAAAAATATGTGGATTATTATTATTTGGATATAAAACCAGATAATAGTATCAACGAATTTCAATGTTTCCCGCATTTCAATAATACAATATCATTTTACAGATCTCACATCAGGTCTCAAAACGGAGAAATTATTTTCAGCAATACTGATCTTGCTTTACAGATATTCACACCCATCAGGCAGAGAGTTCTCAATGTAATACAAAGAGGAGAAGTGCACAGAGTTGTTATTGTGTTTAAGCCTTTGGGAATTCAACAGTTCTACAAAGACCTCAATTTTGCAAACTATATTACAAGTTTTGAATTTCTTAAAGAATATGAGTTACAGGAAATATTCTGTACCACAGACACAGATACTTTAGCTCTATCGCTCGACAGGTTGCTGTTAAGTAGGTTTAATCATGTTGAAAATTCGATCTTAGAACGTTCAATCTTATATATATTTAATAATTGTGAGAATTTTTCTGTTGCGTACTTATCAGCTGCAATTGGAATTAGCAGACAGCATCTCAACAGAAACTTCCAATCATTTTTAGGAGTTTCGGTTAAAAAATTTCACGAAATCGTGTTGTTCAGAAAGACTATCAATAATAAACTGTTCGAAAATCCCAAAAGAAACTTTACTGAACTTGCTTATGAATTTAACTATAATGACCAATCTCATTTAAATAAGACTTACAAAAATTTTACAGCAGACTCACCGAAAAGCTTCTTCAACAAAGGCACTGTTTTGGGAAATCAAGATATATTCTGGCGTTTGCAGCAATAATCTTAATGTTCCATTTTTACAAGTTTTCAAAACTTATTGCTATTATTTTTGTCCTATCAAATTTTAGTTATGAGATTGTATTTAACATTGAGCCTTTTTTTAATTGTTTTTTTTGCAAACGGACAGGAGAATTATTCGACATTAACTCAAAAAGCATTGGAGACTATGTGGAAATCTAAGGACGAAGCAGGTTACGAAAAAGCATTGGAGATGTATGAAAAGGCTTTTAAAATGTATCCTGACAGTATTGATGGAACAGGACTTTACAAATCCTCTGTTATTGCAGCAGAGTTGAAAGATTATGATAAAGCTTTCAAATACCTTATCCCATTGGCGAAGATGAAGGTAGATGAAGATGGCTTTCCGGGCTGGAGCTATATCATTGGAGAATCAGCAGAAAGTGAATATGAAAATTTACTTGGTGACAAAAGGTGGAATGTCTTAAAACAAAACGCCATAAAGGATAAAGAAAAATTTTATAAGGAATTAAATAAAATTGAAGACGAATTTTTCAAGATAAAGAGTTATTCTTTGGATGAAGCGCTGGATGGAAAAGCATTGTATGAAAAGATAAAAAATTACAACCCATATTTACCAAAAAATCAACAGAATTATTCCATCACATTTAAAATAAGTGATTCTGCACAAACTTCTTATCTTATCCATTTACCACAAAGTTACAATCCTCAGAATAAATATCCATTACTTTTCTTTCTACACGGTGCGGTCAGAGTAAATGCTCTGTCAGATTATCAGATGGTACAGGAAAATTTAGGCGGATGGAACAGATTTTACACCAAATATGCAGATTTAAATAATGTGATATTGGTTTTTCCAAAAGGAAGTGAGAAATATAACTGGATGAGTCCGGATGATGGCTTTTTCATGATACCGGATATGCTGAAACAGATTAAGAAAACAATCAATATTGACGATAATAAAGTTTTTATTTCCGGGCATTCCAACGGTGCTACAGGCTCATTTTCTTACTTAATGAAAGAATCTACCCAGTTTGCAGGTTTCTATGGCTTTAATACATATCCTAAAGTTTTCACTGGCGGAACTTTCGTAGAGAATATTAAAAACCGCTCATTCATTAATTTTTCTACTGATCAGGATTATTATTACCCTCCTAATGCCAATAATGATCTTAACAAACTTATGAAAGGAATAAATGCTGATTATAAAGAATATCGGTACACAGGTTTTCCTCATTGGTTTCCTCAATTTGATGAATCTGAGCCTGCTTATCAGATACTTTTTAAAGATATAAAAGACCGTACAAGAAATTCTTTTCCTAAAGATATTTCCTGGGAGTTTGATGATGATAAATATGGTACTGTCGATTGGTTATCTAATGCAAAACTTGATACCCTCAAATCAAAAGCTGTTTGGCACAAAGAACTGAATTTCAAAATAACAGAATGGTTAAAATACGATAAAAATGACAGTTTGATTCTTGAGAAAGTAAATAAAGAAGCCTTTAATTTCAAAAGAAAATCTGGAAAAATAAAGGCCACATATGCAAATAATATTTTCTCTTTGAGAACTTCATGTCTACAATCATTCTACATTAATATCTCTCCAGAAATGGTTAATCTAAATAAAAAAGTAAGAGTGTACGTTAATGGAAAACTATATTTTCACCAGAAAATAAAATATGATAATAAATTGATGTTACAAACTTTTGAGGATAACAGAGACAGAGAGCAAGTTTGGGTAAATCATATTAAAATAGTGATATAATTTTTACTCTTGGTTAAATCTATAGTGCAAAATATCATTTCTTTAAGATTATTTTTTCCTATTGATTTATTAATGACTATTACCTTAAAAAAATGCTTATTTTTCAGAATATATTTTATTGCAATTGTGGAAAACAATTAAAACTATTTCTAATCAAAGGCATGAAAATTTTAAATAATAACGTGAGACATAAAATATCTCTCTCATTATAATTTTTTAAAAGACACCACCAAATTTATATTTTATGAAAAATACCATTAAGATTTATTTTCTTTTTGCTTCAGTTATAGTTGCTTCATGCCATTCTCAAGATCAAAAATTTGTTGATTTAACAAAAATATCAAATGATTTTGATGTTTCAGAATTTTACAAAAACAAAGTTAAACAGACTAATGAAACAATTGCAACGGATCCTAAAAGTGTGGGTAAAGAAAAGGCATTAGAACTTTTAAACAATGCTTTTTTTGTAAAAGATACTTTAGGTTATTTTAAAACAGATGGAAGACTACCTACAGATTTGTCTTTGGAGCCAACCAATGATTGGATGGTAAGAAATAAAGAGCCAACCGAAATATTTGGTTACGGTTACAAAACCGTTGCACATGATCCTGAAAAAGATACTTTGGCTATTTTTAATACCATCTCATTCCCCAAAATGGATATGGTAGAAGACCGTAAAGGAAACCTTACGTATCTTGAGGTTGGAAAAACTTCCAAGACTATACATGATTTTAATAAAATTAAAGAATACCTCAGTAAAAATGCTAAGAAAATTACTGTTGATGATAATGACTCTAATGCTTTTTACTGTGAAGATCAATCGTTCTATTATTTTCTTTCTAAGAGAGAAGGTGAGGAGGAGGAAGTATCCTATGATTCACAGGGAAGTAGAAAAGCTAAATCGATTAATGTAATAGAAATTAACCTAGCAATGTTTGAAAAATCTTATATTAAAAAGATGGAAAGTCTCCAGATTTATTCACCAGGAAATCAATTTTGGAAAAAACAATAAGGAAAAGACAAAAAGTTACGAAATAAACTTCCTAATCTTATGCAGAAACAAAAACTAGAATACTCAACCCGAAATTTCCAGATAAATTTTGCTGTTCGACTTGATAATAATTCCAAAAATAGAATAGAATTATTAACTTTATTTTGATTAAGTAATGTTTAGCACAATTCGATGGCAGAACAATTATTTGATGTAAACTCTTATTCTATTGATTATATCATCCATATCGAAAGGCTTCGCTACAAAATCATTGGCACCCGCATCTAATGCTGACTGACCGAGACCTCTACTGGCGGACATGATAATAACGGGAATATCATGGAGGTTTTCATCTGATCGTATATGTTTGCAAATATCTCTTCCATCTTCGCCTGAAAGCCACATATCCATCAAAATAACATCAGGTTTGGTCTGTGTACTTAATACATCAAGCATATCAGAACCCTTGTAGAACTTGGATACGGATAATCCTTCAAGCTCCATCATCATCTCTATAGAATCAACAATTGCGGGATTATCATCTAATACTAAAACTTGTGTAGACATGGTACATTTTGATTTTGCATATTGGGAAGCAAATATCAGACCTTTTTGTATATATTTTATGATTTCAAATTAATTTTTTTATAATATGATTTCACTGTCGAATTATTTTATACCATTAAATATTCTTTGGCACAATAGATGCTTTGGTTTATTTATGAACTATTAAATTAATTTATAGTTCAGTTGTAAACAAATTTAGTCCTATGAACTACGGCATCGCTAAAGATATCTTTGATCTTTTACAGCAATTTGAAACTGAGAATAGCAATGATTACTATTCTAAAGATCTGCATGGTTTCAAACAGTGGATATGCGATAATAATAACGGTACAATAAGTGATAAGGAGGAACCATATTGGGAAGGCAAAGAAAGCGGAAGAAGTCCTGAAAGTGCTATAAGCACATTATTAGTACATCTTAACAGATACGCAAAAACGTATTCAAAATCAGCAATTTCAGATTCGGACTTTGCCACTCAGGAGGATTTTATTTATTTAATTAATCTGAAAGCATTGGGAAGTATGACAAAGATGGAGCTTATTAAGAAAAATATTCACGATAAACCTGTTGGGATGCTCATCATCGCAAGATTGTTAAAACACGGCTGGATTGAACAGATAGATTCTGATGCTGATAAAAGAACTAAAGTAATTTCTATTTCTGAAAAAGGTAGAGAAGCACTGGAAAATCAAATGGTCAACATTCGTAAGGCAACAGAAATTGTTGCCGGTAACTTGAATTATAGTGAAAAAATGGAATTAATCAGAATTCTAAATAAGCTTGATCGTTTTCATTATCCTATATTTTCTAAAAATATAAACAGCAGAGATCTTCTCAAAACAGTTTATGAAGAATATTCATTAAAAAATTAAACCATGAAAAAGAGAATTGCAGTTATTGGTTCTGGATTTTCAGGATTGTCTGCGGCAGCATATGCCTCAAAAGACGGTCATGAAGTTCATTTATTCGAAAAAAATGTTGATGCCGGCGGAAGGGCTAGACATTTTAAAACTGAAAACGGTTATACCTTCGATATGGGACCAAGCTGGTATTGGATGCCGGATATTATCGATTCTTTTTTTAATGATTTTGGTAAAAATTCTTCTGATTTCTATACTCTCGTACCTTTAGATCCGCAATTTGAGATGGTCTTTTCTGATGGTGTTATGAATATTCCTCATAATTATCAGGAAATGAAAGATTTGTTTGAAATAACAGAGGCCGGAGCAGGGAATAAACTGGATGAATTCATGGAAGATGCGCAGTATAAATATGAAGTGGGCATGAAAGATTTCGTGAATAAACCGTGCCATTCATGGTTTGAATTTGTTTCTCCAAAAATTGCAAAAAGTGCATTTAAATTAGATCTGTTAACCAATTTTCAAAAGTTCGTCAGAAAATACTTTAAGCATCCCAAATTAATAATGTTGATGGAGTTTCCCGTGATTTTTCTCGGAGCTGCACCCAAAGATATTCCTGCATTATACAGTTTAATGAATTATGGAGGATACAAATTAGGAACATGGTATCCGATGGGAGGCTTTTCAAAAATTATTGATGCAATGAAAGAAGTGGCTGATCAGCACGGGACAAAATTTTATTTTGATGCTAATGTTGAAAAAATTAATGTTGAAAATAATAAAGCGTTATCATTAACTGTAAATAACGAAGAAATTGAATTTGATGCTATTATTGCTTCGTCAGATTATCATCACACCGAGACAAAACTTCTTCAGGAAGAGTTCAGAAATTATGATGAAAAGTATTGGGAAAAACGTGTTTTTGCACCTTCCTGTCTTATTTATTATTTAGGTTTTAATGAAAAAATAGATAATCTAAAGCATCATACTTTATTTTTTGAAAATGATCTTGACCTTCATACCGAAGAGATTTATAAAGATAAAAAATGGCCTACAAAACCATTATTCTACGTCTGTTGTCCTTCTAAAACCGATCCTTCCGTAGCACCGGAAAACTGTGAAAATGTTTTTCTGCTCATGCCAGTTGCACCGGGAATTGAAGATTCTGAAGAAATCAGGGAGAAATATTTCCTTGAAATGATCTCAAGATTGGAAAAACATACGGCAACTGATCATTTATTATCAAAAATTGATTATAAAAGAAGCTATTGTATAAAAGATTTTCAGGAAGATTATAACGCCTACAAAGGAAATGCCTATGGTTTAGCAAACACACTGTCGCAAACTGCAGTTTTGAAACCGTCGCTTAAAAATAAAAAAGTTAAAAACCTGTATTACACAGGACAGCTTACCGTTCCCGGGCCGGGAGTTCCGCCGTCCATTATTTCCGGGAAAATAGCAGCACACGAAGCCACCAAAAATTAATTACTATGAAAAATTTGTTTGATGAACTCTCTTTTAAAATCAGCAAGGAGACCACGAAAAAATACAGCACGAGTTTCTCCTTGGGAATTCTTGCCTTGTCGCCGACTATAAGAAATCCTATTTACGCCATTTATGGATATGTTCGATTGGCAGACGAAATTGTAGACAGTTTTCACGGGTTTGATAAGGCAAAACTGCTTAAAAGATTCAGAGATGAAACATGGCAGGCATTAGAGGAAAAAATATCCTTAAATCCTATTATTCATTCATTTCAGGAAATTATTCATCAGTTTAATATTGATCAAAATCTTATTGATCAGTTTTTAAAAAGTATGGAAATGGATCTTCAAAAAATCGATTATAATTCAGATTTATATAAAGAATATATTCTGGGCTCGGCAGAAGTGGTGGGATTGATGTGTCTTCAGATTTTTGTAAACGGAGATAAAGATCAGTTTGAGAAACTGAGACCTTTCGCTATGAAATTGGGATCTGCTTTCCAAAAAGTCAATTTCCTTCGTGATATGAAAGATGACTTTGATATTTTGGGGAGATGCTATTTCCCCGATCTGGATATTTCTTCTTTTGATAATCAGGTAAAACTTTCCATTGAAAAAGATATAGAATTGGAATTCAGAGAAGCTTTAGAAGGCATTAGAAGACTTCCAAGCTCCTCAAGATTCGGTGTTTATCTGGCTTACCGTTACTATTTATCTCTTTTCAGAAAGATTAAAAAAAGTTCTGCAACAAACATTATGTGCGAAAGAATAAGAATATCAAACGGAGCCAAGATTTCTTTAATGATGAGCAGCTATGTTCAGTATAAAACGACTCTTTTATAAATAAATTACTCTTTAACAATAAGATATGAATTTTCTGATCGTAACAGTAACTTTTTTTGTCATGGAAGGAATGACGTGGCTGATTCACAAATATATTATGCACGGCTTTCTTTGGGCTTTGCACAAAGATCACCATGATCACAGCAATGAAGGGCATATGGAAAAAAATGATTATTTTTTCGTGATTTTCGCTATTCCCACTATTATTTTAATGTATTACGGAACAATCCAGAATTTTAATCATTGGTTTTACATCGCTGTAGGAATTGCATTGTACGGAATGGCGTACTTTTTCGTTCATGATATATTTATCCACCAACGGATTAAATTTTTGCGAAATACCCAAAATCCATATCTTTTAGCCATCAGAAGGGCGCATAAACAGCATCATAAGCATATAGGGAAAGAATTTGGAGAATGTTTTGGTTTTCTTTGGGTTCCCGTGAAATATTTTAAAATGTTTTTTAATAAAAATAAATAATAGATGCTTTCCTACACTTATCTTTTAATTAATTTTTTCACGATAATTATCTGTTTTATTTTTTCTTTTCATCATAAAATAAAATTCAACAGACATTTTGGTGCTTTTATTAAATCATCTTTTCTGGTTGCTTTAGTTTTTATTGTCTGGGATGCTTGGTTTACAAAAATAGGAGTGTGGTGGTTTAATGATCAATATTTAATCGGACTCAGGCTTTTGGATTTGCCGATTGAGGAGATTTTATTTTTTTTCTGTATTCCTTTTTCGTGTATTTTTACTTATTTCTGTATTAATAAATTTTTTAAATTAGACTGGAAACCTCTGCCTGAAAAGATTTTTGTCATAACAAGTATCATTATCGCTTTGTTTATTGGTTTATATTTTAATGATAAAATTTATACGTGTATTACCTTTATTTCCACAGCAGTCAGCCTTTCCGTTTTGTATTTCATTTTAAAAGTAAAATGGATCGGAAAAGCTTCGTTTATCTATCTCTTATTGATGCCGGGATTTTTAATGGTAAATGGCATTTTAACAGGAACCGGACTTGAATCTCCAATTGTTAATTATAACCCCAATAATTTTATAGGACTGAGAATTTTAACCATTCCGATTGAAGATACGGTATACGGCTACATTCTGATTTTGTGGAATATTTACTTCTTCGAAAAATTCAAAAAAGTAGAGATGTAATTTTTTCTAGTCATCATTAAAATAAAGCAGGAGTCAAACTGCTGCTTTAAGTATATAATTAATCATTAAAAATAAAGTTGATTTATTTCAAATAGTTTAAATAACCTGGATTTCTAACAAATTTCTTATCTTTTGGATGAGATCATCCACATCAAATGGTTTTGCAACAAAACTGTCTGCGCCGGCATCTTTTGAAATATCGCTGCCATCGACACTCGCAGAAAGCACAATTATCGGTAAGTTTTTAATTTTATCAGTATTTCGGATTGTCTTTAAAACCTGATCACCGGATAACAATGGCATCCAGAGATCAAGGAGAAGCAAATCCGGGGATTTCAGTAAAATTTCATCGACTAGATTTGTACTGTTTATTTCTGTATAAACACCGAAACCTTCTGTCTCAAGCAGCATTTCCAAAACATCGAGTATTCCCTGATCATCATCGCAAACCATTATTTTTTTATTTTCCATCGTTTTCTTTTTTCATAATTGGTAATGTAAAACTAAATGTTGATCCTTCACCAACTTCACTCTCCACCCATAACGTTCCTTTATGATTGGCAATAATTTCTTTGGACACATACAATCCAATTCCTAAGCCAGGAAATTTTTTCTGTATATTATTAGCTCTAAAAAATCTCTCGAAAATTTTCGTTCTATCATCCGCATGAATTCCCATTCCGTAATCTGTAACGGTAATTTTAATAAAACTTCCTACAACATTCATATTAACATCAACTTTATCGGCTTCCGGAGAATATTTAATTGCATTGGAAATCAGATTGTTAATTACCTGCGAAATTTGAAGTTCATCACCATTTACAGTAGCTTTTGTATTGCCTGATAATGATATTTTATAACTTGAATTTGCCATTGACAGGTTTTCAATAGTATCCCGCATAAGAGTATCAATATCGAAAGGGTCTTTATGCAACTCTATGTTTCCGGATTGTATTTTGGAAGTATCTAAAAGTTCAGTAATAAGAATATTAAGCCTGTCTACATACACTGAAGCTTTATCTAGCAATGAAATAAATTTATCAGTAGGTCCGTTTGGAGCCATTCTTTGCAATAGTTGAATAAGACCCTTAATGGTTGTTAAAGGTGTTTTCAATTCATGACTTGCTACTGATAAGAAATCATCCTTTCTACGATCCAGCTCCTTCTTTTCGGTAATATCTTCTATTGCAATTAATATTCTGTCTTTATATTCCCCTTCAAACTCTATTCTATATGCATTAAGAAGCATTACTTTTTTGCCAATGTGCGGGAAATGATGCTCGACTTCATAATCTACAACAGGATTATTGGTTGGCAGTATCTTGGTAAGAAGTTCTTTCAGCTGATCAATATCCCATTGGTGGTTTCCGAGTTCAAAAAGAACTTTTCCCAATGTGTCATCCAGCGTAACTTTAAACGAACTCAAAAAATGACTGTTAGCACTTAAAACTCTGTAATCTGCATCTAATACCAAAAGACTTTCTCTTACTGTTTGAATAATACTTGAGAGAAATGCTTCTTTATCAGTAAGTTCTTTTGTACGTTCTGTAATTTTCTTTTCTACCGAATGCTTTTCTTCACGAAGTTGGTGCTCGGTATTCTTTTTATCTGTTATATCATTTTGAATTCCGATAAAATGAATAATTTCTCCGTTTTCATTTTTTACCGGTGAAATAAATAATTCATTCCAGAATAAAGTTCCGTTTTTCTTGTAATTACGGATTTCTACTTTACAATCTTCACCATTGTTAATACTTTCACGAAGTTTTTTTCTTTCACTTTGCGATCGATCCTGTGCCTGTAAAAAACGGCAATTGTGACCTATAATTTCGTCTGTAGAATATCCAGTCATCGTTTCAAATGCTTTATTGCAATAGATGATAGGGTTGTCACGCTGAGTATTATCTGTAATGATGACACCGCAGTTAGTGGAATTCAAAGCCTGCAGATAAATAGCAAGATCCTTATTCATAATATTATTATTGTGTGGTGTTTCCAAATCTTAGTTTTTTATAAAGTAAGCAACAGAAATTATTCGCAAATAAAATTTGTATGCTTTGTTTTAAGACATAACACAAATACTATGCCTCTAAAAATAATCTTCACCAATTTTTTATTAAAAATTTATCATCTTGGTTAAATATATATCTATAATCATAAATTCCTTCATTTTTAAAGTGTAGGTAATGAAAACCAGAAAGTGCTGCCTTTTCCTTTGGTACTTTCTACACCAATTTCGCCGCCGTGACGTTTGATAATTTCTGAAGAAATATAAAGGCCCAATCCAAGACCGGAATATTTTTTACCCTGATGATTGGCTCTGTAATACCGGTCAAAAAGATAAGGCTGAATTGCAGGATCAATACCTTCGCCCTGATCTTTTACAGATATTTTTACATGATCATTTTTTGATTCAATGATGATATGAATGTTTTTAGATTCCGGAGCGTATTTCACTGCATTATTGATGAAATTTACCACAACCTGATCAATTCTGTGTTCGTCGGCAAATACTTTTGCATTCAGATCTCCTTCAATAATCAATTCGTGTTCTTCAGTCAGTCGGATATCGGTTATTGAAGATTGAATCATTTGTGAAACGGAAAAAATCTCTTTTTTCAGTTCAAGTTGTCCTTCACTGATGCGGTGCATATTCAGCAGATCATCTACCAGATTATTTAATTTTTCGAGACTTGCCGATGATTGTTCGATTAACCTCGGAACCATATCATGTGTCAGATTATTTTTTAATCTCGAAAGTAACTGCAAGGTTGCTTTTAAACTTGTAATAGGAGTTTTAAGCTCGTGGCTCGCTATTCCCAGAAAATCATCTTTCTGCGTTTCATAATTTTTTCTTTGGGTAATGTCTACTGTAAGCCCGATTATATTGGTCGGATTTCCTTCTGTATCATAACTTGGAAGCCCGATAGCACTCATCCAATGGCTTGATCCGTCGGGCCATTTAATTAAATATTCGGCCTGATAGGTTGACTTATTTTGTATTGCCTCACTCATTTTGTCTTTCACTAAATCCCGATGTTCCGGAATAATGGTTTCCATAAGATCTTCAAAATTAAAAGGTTCATTTTCAGGAACACCATAATTTGATTTGCAAATTTTTGAACAATCCATTTTTCCTGTTGTAAGATCAAGGTTATAAGATCCTAATTGCCCTGCATGAAGCGCAGTTTGAAGTTGTCTGTTAAGGTCTTCAAGTTCTTCTTTTTTCTTAATACGTTCAGTAACTTCATTCGCAATCACAATAATTGAAACTGTATTACCATCCTGATCTTTCAATGGTTCGTAGATAAAGTCAAAATAACAGTCGTTAACAACTCCTTCAGATTTTAACTGCACAAAAGCAGTATCTCCAATGTAGGTCATTCCTGAAGTAAATACATCATCCAAAATAGAAAAATAGGGCTGCCCATCAAGTTCGGGAAGTGCTACTGCCAGAGGCTTTCCAATTACTGACAAATCTTTACCCCAAACCTTTAGTATCATATCGTTGGCAACTTCAATTACCAGCTCACGTCCTGTAAGGATGCCAAAAGCAACAGGTGCTTTACTGATGAAAGACTTCAGTCGCTGTTCACTTTTTTCTAAATTTTTATTAAGCAACACCGTAAGGTCATATGATTTACCTAACTGATCATTAATGCTGTTCAGTTCTTCATTGGTGGCTTCCATTTCCATATTGAAATCTGCCAGTGACTGCTGGGCATTTAACAATTTAATATTAGACTGTTTAAGCTCGTCAATCGTATCCAGTGCTGATCTTCTGAGTTCTATCTGATCCATTGCTGTTTTAGCCAGCCCTTCCAGTATACGGCGGTCAGATTCAGAAAATTCCCGTGGTTTTTTATCAATGATACATAAAGTACCTATCAAAAATCCGTCATGAGTAATTAATGGCGCTCCGGCGTAAAATCTTAATCCAAAATCGCCAACAACATTAGGATTAGACATAAGACAAGGTTCTTTTATAGCATCCTCAAAAACCGTAACTTGTTCATTCAAAACAGCCAATGCACAAAGGCTTTTCCCTCTGTTAGCTTCTGTGGCTTTCCCCATGCCTATATTGGCTTTAAAAAATACAGATTCTGCATCCACTAATGACAGAAGAGATATAGGCACGTTAAAGATCTGTGTAGCCAGTCTGGCAATCCCATCAAAACTTTCTTCTGAAGGAGTATCTGTAATTTTATACCGTTGTAAAGCTGCCAAACGGCCGGCTTCATTATCAGGTATAATGTTGATACCAAAAGTATTTTCAATCATAATAACTACACAAATGAGTAAGTAAAGATATAATTTTAAATGATATAAATATCAGGTACCTATGCGCTGCATTTTAAACAAATGAAATTTTGATTGGTTATAAATTATGGTTTTTTCTTCCGTTGTTAAATTAAGTCTAATGAAAAAGAATGATTTACATCAATGTTGGATAGTCAGTTAATATTTTTATTAACTATAATATTTTCGTAAAACAGATTATGATCATAATCTGTATCAGATTTAAATTTTATATTTGATGCCTAAATATTTCAAAAATGAAGAATGAAAAAAAGAAAATTTTAGTTTTTGATGATGAAAAGGCAATTTTAGATGTTTTTACGATCATTTTTGGAGAAAACGGATACGAAGTCGAAATTTCTGAAACGTCCCATGATATTATTGAAAGAGTAGCAGATTTTCAGCCGGATTTGATTTTAATGGATAATTGGATTCCGAATATCGGAGGTATTGAAGCATTGAAACTTCTTAAAGAAAATGAAGATTTCAGGAATATTCCTGTCATCTACATCAGTGCAAACAGCGATATCAATTCGTTGGCTAAAAAAGCGCAGGCAGACGATTATATCGCTAAACCTTTTGATCTGGCAGCATTGGAAACAATGGTTGAGAAGTTACTTTTCGTACATTAGTAATTAAAATAGAATGTAAAAAACACCGCTTAGAAATTAATTCCAGCGGTGTTTTTTGTTATATTATACTATATTTTTTATTTAAATATTTTTTTAATCACATTTCCGATTTCCATAAAATCATCGTGATTGCCAACAGAACGTTTTTCAGTATTATTTTTATCGAATTCAGAAAACGGGAAAATTAAAAGATAATTATGATTATTCAGATATTTATTTAACAGTTCCGGTATCAATCGCATTCTTGGAATATAGGAACGCATTCCGTTTTTCGCCATAAAGACAATTAATGCTTCATCTTCTTTAAGCTGGGCAGCCGTTTTTTCACCGTCTTTCCACGAATTCATGATAACAAATTCTGCTTCAATATTTGCTTTTTTAATAATTTTATGCAATAAATTCAAAATATTTTCAGGGGTATAAAAAACAATGGTTGCTCCTGAATTTCTGGCGATGTTCCACACTCTCAGAAGTGCGTGGAAAAAACCGGCTTCTTTGTGAGCGTTTTCGGGAATCATGACAGCATATTTCTTTATCGTTGATATAGGCTGTGCAGCATGATACACCAGAACATTCACGTCATCACTCTGAAGATAACCATTATACAAATTATAAGCAAAAGAAGGAGAGAAGCCTTTTTGATCTTCCAGTCCGATGATGAGATCGGTGATATTCTGCTCTTTTATTACATTATTTACACCATTGATGACATCATTGTCGTATCTTTTCAACGATTGCATTTTCACATCGGCGGCGGCGGCGGTATCAACTGCCTGATGTAAAAGTTTTTCAGCATTTTTTACTGAAGATTCATTTTTATCTTCATTGATTACATTTAAGGCAAAAAGATTTTCTTTGTTTGAATGTGCTTTAATTAAAATTCCCAGATTTACCATTCGTTCCACCGTCGCTTCATGATTGATGGCGAGAAGAATATTTTCCTCTTCATGTGTATTTCCTGAAACGGTATCTTCATTATCCTGTTCTGCAATTTTCTGGGCGCTTGACATCGAGATAAATGATGAAATTGTACAGGAAATTAAAATTAGTAAAATACTTCCGTTCAGCACATGCTCGTTTAATAATCTTATAGGTTCGCCGGTTTCGGTTTCTGAAAGTACAATGTTATAACCAACCATTACAGAAGCTAAAGTCGCCGCCGCAGAAGCAGAACTTAACCCGAAAATTAATTTTCCTTCCTCTTTTGAGAGCCTGAAAGTTTTTTGAGTTGCTACCGCAGAAACATATTTACCACCAATGGATGCCACCAGCATAATTCCCGCCACTTCAAGCGTTTCCCAGCTTTTAAAGAAAACTTTAAAATCGATCAGCATTCCTACACTAATAAGGAAAAAAGGAATAAAAATAGCATTTCCCACGAACTCTACACGATTCATTAATGAAGAGGTATGCGGAATTAATCTGTTTAAAGCCAATCCGGCGAAAAAGGCTCCTATAATTGCTTCGAGACCAGCTAATTCAGCCAGTAAAGCAGCCAGATATATCATCACCAATACAAATATGTACTGGGAAATTTTATCATCCACTTTTTTGAAAAACCATCTTCCGATCATCGGAAAAATCAACAAAACGATAAGGGCGAAAACAATAAATGAAACAGAAAGTTTCAACCAAAATTTTGTTCCTACATCTCCCTGAGACATTCCTACAATAACGGCCAAAACCAAAAGTGCTAACACATCAGTGATCATGGTGCCTCCAACGGTAATGTTGACGGCAGGATTTTTGGCAATTCCGAGTTTACTAACTAAAGGATAAGCGATCAGTGTATGCGAGGAAAATAAACTGGCAAAAAGAACCGACGTTAATACTGAGAAATTTAGGATGTAAATTCCTCCCAAGTATCCTAAAATAAAAGGGGCAATAAAAGTGTAAAGTCCAAAAGTGAGACTTTTCCATTTGTTTTTTTTGAAATCTCCCATATCGATTTCTAGACCGGCAAGAAACATAATGTAAAGGAGTCCGGTAGTTCCTGTTACCACAATACTGCTGTCACGGGACAGCACATTGAATCCGTTTGGACCGATAACTGCTCCTGCGATAATTAATCCCAATAAATGAGGAACTTTAATTTTATTCAGTAAAAGCGGTGCCGCCAGAATGATGATAAGCACCAGCAAAAACTTCAGGACCGGATCTTCAATGGGAAGAGTCAGGTTTTGTATATTCAGTAAGATCATAGGTGCTATTTTGTGGAACGGGTTAATTCTACAGAGAATCTTGCCATACAGCTGTTTTCGACTGCAATGCTTCTGGTTCCTCTGATCTTGCTGGCAGAAATTTCGTTAAGTAAAATATTCATATCCACTTGTTTTTTTGCCGTGGAATCAGTTTTAAAATTAAGTTTGATTTCGTTATTTTCCAACCTTCCGGAATAGACTCTTACCAGGTTATTATTGTTGATGATTTTGGTAAATAATCTTGTAGAATCACTGTCGAATTCCCAAGTGTCAATTCTTTGATCTCCAACTACATAATCGCTGCAGTTGGATTCTGTGCAGATCACCTTTCCCGTCCATGCACCGGAAACTTCTGTGGGCCAATCTACAATTTCAACTGTATCTTTTTTAGCAAAAATACTGTCTCTCATTTTTAAAAGAGACTGATATTCTGATTCTTTTTGAGCAAATGATTTTTCTTTTTCCAACAATTGTTGTTCTCTTGCTACCAGATCGGTTTCTTTAGCCTTGTCGTTGCAGCTAATTAATACGAAAAGACTGAAAATGATAAGTATAGGATTTTTCATATAGATAAGTTGTTACCTAAATATAAGAAAAACTTACAAATTATCCCCAATTTGAAAGCAAAAACCGGAGAATTAGAGTATTTTCATCTCATAAAATCCGATGAAATTTACTCAGAATAACCTTTTAATAATTGCCTGTAACTCGTTAATATTGTAGATTTTGAAATGAAACCGATAAAGACATTGTTATTATTTACTACCGGTAAATTCCAGACTCCCGTATCATCAAATTGTTGAAGGATTTCTAACGGCTGATCTTCAGGATGAATAATTGCCGGAGGAACTTTCATCACTTCTTTTATTCTTATAGAAATTTTTTCGTTACTGAAAAGATAAGGTCTTATATCGTCTAATGTAAGAATTCCCTGCAGTAATTTTTGATCATTAACGATGGCAAAAATATTTTTATTTCCGCTTTTAATTAAATCAAATAATTCTGTAATAGGTGCTTCTTCATTAATGGCTTGAGAATATTTGTCGATAAAATCTTCTGTTTTTAATGAAGATAATAAATTCTTATCATGTTTATTGGTGAATATTTTTCCCTGATCAGCCATGAATTTCAGCTCCGGAGAAATAGGGGAGAACCATTTAGCAATAAGATAAGATATGATGGACGCAATCATCAAAGGAATAAAAAGATCATAACCGAAACTTGATTCTGCAATAAGAAAAATTGCAGTCAGCGGTGCATACATAACGCCGCTCATTGCCCCCGCCATACCTACCAGAACCAGATTTGTTATAGGAACTTCACTAAAACCAATCTGCTGACAAACTATTGCAAATAAATATCCTACAGTTCCGCCTGCAAAAAGAGAAGGCGCAAAATTCCCACCGTTTCCGCCACTGAAAATTGTGAAAGAAGTAGCAAAAGCTTTTAAAAGTAAAACCAAAACCAAAAAAATGATGATGGTGAAATTTTTAATTTCAAAATATCTGAAAAAACTGTTTTCTATAATCTGATGGGTATCTCCGTTGGTAAGGGCTTTTACCGTTTCGTAACCTTCTCCAAACAGAGGTGGAAACAAGACACAAAGTAAAGAAAGAACAGCTCCTCCAAACATTGCTTTTCTTAAACGGGACATTCGTAAACCTTTAATGAAATGTTCAACTTTCTGAGAAATGACAACAAAATATCTTGCGTAAAGACCTGTGACAATCCCTAAAATCATATAATAAGGAACATTCTTATAATTAAAAGCTTCTCTGGTATAAAATCTGAAAAGGACATCTTCCTGCAACAAAATTCTTGATAGTAAACTTCCGCAAACCGCAGCTACAACCAAAGGAATAAAATCTGTGAAAACAACACCCGTTAACAGAATTTCAAAAGCAAACATAATTCCCGCAATCGGAGCATTGAAGGCAGAGGCAATTCCGGCTGTGGCTCCTGCCGCCAGAAGAAGTGTACGTTCTTTATAACTTAATCGGTAAGTTTGAGCGAAGTTTGAGCCAATGGCAGCTCCCGTCACTGCGATCGGGCTTTCGAGACCGGCAGATCCTCCTAATCCTACTGTAACTGCACTCTGAATAATTTGAGAATACATTTTTACCGATGATACGATACTGGAATTCTGTGCAATTTCGTATAAAATAGCACCAATTCCTTTTCTATCCTGCCCTTTAAATAGAGTTAAAACAATACTTGTCGTTAAAACAATACCTAAAAACGGAAAAACAACATAAAATAAAATCTGATATTCAAAATGAACTTTTGTCGTGATGAAATGGTGAATTGTATGCACGAGAGTTTTCAGTAAAACGCCTGCCAAACCGGCTGTACATCCCACCAAAATTCCGGAAAGTACTAAAAACTGATTTCTGCTGAGTCTGTTATTCAGCCAATGAAGAATAATCTCATAACTGCGTGCCTTTTCAAGCCCAAACTTCTGAAAGTCTCTTTTAAACTTTAAAAAGCTTAGGAATTTTTTTTTATTATGAATTTTCACCTGTCTTAATTTGGGAGTAAATAATGAATAGAATTGTAAATTTAAGGAATATATTTTCAACAATAGAATGAGTTGTCTTATTCCCAAAAAAACACCGCTAAAAACATATTTTCAGCGGTGTTTTTTATTTCTTAATACTCAGTTAATTGAGTGGTTTTCTTCCTGTAAAAAGATTAATACAAATGACAATTACTGCGATTACCAACAGTGCATGAATTAAACTTCCTGTATCCATTCCCGGAATTACTCCTAACATTCCCAGTAGCCAAGCGATAATGCAGATTACTGCAACGAGCCATAATAAACTTCTCATAATAATATTTTTTTTGTGGTTAGTATTGTGTGATTATTTGATTATTTGATTATTGATGTCTGAAACCTTTTTGGTGATAATTTACCTCTTTGTTTGTACCCTGATAATTCTGATGAAGATTTTCATGAGTTTTACCTTGATTCAAACTTATTTGATTTGATTGATTCATTTCCGGAGTATTGAAGTGAAATTCTTTACCGTTTTTAAACAATTTATTGTCGTATGTGCGATAAATTTGATCTTTCTCATAAGTGTTACCGTCCGGAGCAAGAAAGGTTTCTTTTTTATTTTTTTTACGCAGACCCAAATAAAGTAGAGAACTTCCTGCTGCTAATGCCAATGCTATTTTTACTGTATTTTTCATACGATATTATTTATTTTAATGATGTAGTTACAAATCTTCTGCCATTGAGAAAATATGTGGTATTTTTATGTGATATTATTTTTGCTTTTTATTCACATACGTCATAAATTGAAAAGATAAATAATAAAAAGAGACCGTTTTTCGGTCTCTTTTTAAATGATATATTTTAGGAATACTTATATATGAATCTTTCTGTTGATGATTTTAAGGAAGTTTTCCTTTTCCAGCTTTTTTACGGTTCTCACGACAGTTTCTACTCTCAATGCGGTCAGCGATGCCACTTGTTGTCTTGTTAATGGCAGTTCATAAGTGAATCTGTCCTGATGTTCGCTAAAGCTTTTATGATAACTGAGCATCCCTTTAATTCTAATGTCAGGTCGCAGAGATGAATTGTTTTCAAGCATGATATATTTGTAATACAGTCTTTCGGACAGAAACTTATTGATATCTTTAGAAATATTAGGATTTTCATCAACCAATTTTACAAAACTGCTTTTTGGAAGTTGTAAAATGGTACATTTTTCAAAAGTTATGGCGTTTACAGGATAGGTTTTATCAATAAACAATAGCAATTCGCAAACACTTAATCCTTTATCCAGAATTGCTAAAATAAGTTCTTTGCCATCATCATTATAGTGATTAAGTTTTATTCTTCCTTCAACAATCTGATAATAATATTTGGGAGTATCACCTTCATTAAATATGGTTTGATGTGGATCAAGTATTTCTGTGTCAGCACCATACGCTAATAAAAGTTCTTCAGGGATTAGCATAAATAATATTAGTTATAAAAATTAAACGATAAATATTTAAATATAGAGCTAAAACAAATGAACTGTTATGATTGAAATCATAATAGAATACGAGCGAAATTTTATTTAGATGGTGTAAAAGGATGTGAATAGATTTGAATCATAATGTAAGACGTAGTTTATCAATATATTTGTCCCGATTCTCATTTCAAATGAGGTGTCATGGTTATTAGTTTTATCCCTGATTTTTTAATCGGGGATTTTTGTTTTGATCTTCGGCTATTTAAAGTTCAGTAATCCTTCTGTCAGCATTTTCCACTGCATTTTTCCGAAACCGAACATTCCGCCGAATGCAATGAAGAAATTTCTTATTTTATCTAAAAACCCAGCATTAAAATTGGGTCTTTCGTTACGCCCGTAGATTCCTACTTTTAAAGTGTCTCCTTCTTTTACAATCATTAAATTGGAAGTAGCAGCAGGACTATAAAAATGGGCAATATAACCTTTTAGCGTATGAGGGGCTTTACACGGTCGGCACATCATCAGAAAAGACTCATAGGTATCAGTATTTTTGTGAGATATATTTATAATTTCAACCCAGTCATAACCGTCAGCTTCTTTTGTACCAGGGCCGGGAATACCTATCCGGATCAAATCTCCTTTTACCGGAATCCTGTCAACAAATTGTCCTGTAGCATCAAAATGTTTGAACTCTGCAGATGCATTTCCGCAATATTCTTTCCATTTATTTATGGAAAAAAAACGTTCTTTTAAAACATCAAACTTTGAATGTATCTCTAAAACATTAAATTGCTGTATACTTTCGGTATCATGGAATCCTCCTTTTTTCTGCATCGGGATTCCAGGGATCTGTTTCGGTTTCATAAGAATATTCTTTGATGTTTTACAAAGTTAGAATCTATAGAGTGTACTGATTATGAGCAGAATCATAATATCCTTCATTTGATTGAAATCATATTCATTATACATTTTATTTACGAAATTCGGTTTGCATATTGACAAAAACGATGGAATAGGAGAAATATTAATAGATATTTTAATCATTTTTTTTCAATTGAAATTACTTAAATAAAACAAGAATTTTCACGAATAAAAAATAACTTATTTCTAACTTAAAATAAAAGTGCTAAAATGTGGTATTTTTTATTCATAAAAATTCTTGCTTTGGTGTATTATTTGAAATACTATACCAGAATTATTTAAATATCAATTAATTAAAATATGAAAAATTACTACAATTCAATCTATTATGACTCAAATCATATATAAGTGAAGTAGTCTGTTGTACATTTGAGTAAATAATAATTCATATATTTTTCTGCTCTGTTACTGAGCAGTTTATAAAGCATTAGCTTTTTTCATGCAACTTTTAATAATCAAATCTATTGCTGTCTAATACTAGTCACGGCCAGCAATAATTATCACTAAATATTAATATAAAAAATCTATTATGAACACTAGAAATTCAAACAACCGTAGTTCCAGAGGAAACTCAAATTCATCAAGCAGTAATCTTGAAGAAATTTATCAATTAGGGTATGATCATGGATATAAAGATGCCCAAAATGATGAAGATTATGATGATGACTTCTCAGAATATGAAGATTATTTTGATGAAGACGAGGATTACGACGACGATGATTATGAAAATAGTTATGACGACGATTATGAAGATGATGACTACGATGAAGATTATGACGATGATGATGACGACGAAGATGAAGACAACAGAGGAGGTGGAAGAGGCAGAAGCCGAGGAAATAGCGGAAACGGAAACCAGCAAAGAGATAATCAAGGAAGATTTACTTCTGGAAGTGGCGGAAACAGAGGCGGTTCAACAGGTCGTTCAAATTCAGGATCCAACTCGAGATCTAATTCTAACTCCGGTTCTGGTTCAAGATCAGGCGGAAGTGGAAGATCGTCAAGAGGATCATCAGACAATGATAATTATGACCGCAGACACGATAATCCAGGGAGACCGAAAGGCAGCGGAAGCAACAATGGAAGATCATCAAATTCAGGAAACTCAGGAAGATCGGGATCCAATTCAGGGTCAAGATCTAATTCAAACTCCAATTCAGGAAGATCAGGATCAGGCAGCGGAAGAGGAAATTCCGGCTCAAATTCCAGATCAGGAAATAGCGGCAACAGCGGTTCAGGTCGTGGCTCCAATTCAGGATCAGGTTCTGGAACTTCAAAAAGAGGTTTCGCTTCAATGAGTAAGGCAGAACGTACTAGAATTGCTCGTATGGGCGGTCAGGCTTCTCATAGCGGCGGAAATGCTTCAGGTTCCGGAAGATCAGGATTTGGAGGCAGACGTAATTCATAATTCTTTCTACAATTACCCCTTTATCCGATTTGATTACATAAAGGGGTAATCTTTTTTAACACCAAACACCACTATATATTATGGCAACTAAATCACTAGAAAATAAAGATAAAACGACATCTGCAACTTCAGATTCAGCAACAGCTACTTCAACATCAACAAAAGCATCTACATCAGAAAAAACAATGTCTGTAGACAATGCAGAGGTTAGTGAAAGCGAAATGAAAAATTCTTCACTTCACAAATTTTTTGTTTCGGCATTAAAAGATATTTATTTTGCTGAAAATGCAATTGTAGATGCACTGCAAAAAATGGAGGAAGCAGCAACAACTGAGGAGTTGAAAGAAGCTTTTGAAGATCATCAACTTCAGACAAAAAAACACATCAGCCGTTTAGAAAAAGTGTTCAAATTAATTGATGAAAAGCCTGAACAAAAAGAATGTAAAGCAATCAAAGGGATTATTGAAGAAGGTGAAGAAATCATCAAATCTACCGAAGAAGGTTCTATGACAAGAGATGCTGCGTTAATAATTGCTGCGCAAAAAGTAGAGCACTACGAAATTGCAACCTACGGCGGATTAGCTCAATTGGCGATTACCATGGGACATGACAAAGCTGCCGACCTTTTAGAAAAAACACTTCAGGAAGAAGAAGATACCGATTATAATCTTACAGAAATTGCCGAAACGTACATCAATTTTGATGCACAACAGGAAAATTAATAAATCAAAAAAGCCATGTAGAGCTTTCTATATGGCTTTTTTACGATAAAATCAAAGATATGAATGAAGAAAAAACAGAAGTGTGCTTGCTTTTGAGAACCGGAGCAAATCCTATTTTATAGGTTTATACCAATGAAAACGATCTCCATTATTTCAAGAATATTTAAAAGCAACTTAAACTGAACTGACTGCTTTTAATACAACACTTTATTTTACTGATAAAAGAAATTACCACATTATAAATTAAGAATTATGAAAGACAATAAACCTACCAATGAAAAGTTGGATCAATTACAATCGCACACAACCTCAAATGAAGGAGAAAAACTGACAACGAATCAGGGAATAAGGATTAATAATAACCAGGATTCGTTAAAAGCAGGCGACCGAGGTCCAACCTTGTTGGAAGATTTTATTTTAAGAGAAAAAATTACCCATTTTGATCATGAAAGAATTCCTGAAAGGGTTGTTCACGCAAGAGGATCTGGTGCTCACGGTGTTTTTAAATTAACGAAAAGCCTTGAAGAATTTACTACAGCCAATTTCTTAAATGAAGTAGGAAAAGAAACTCCGGTTTTCGTAAGATTTTCAACAGTTGCCGGAAGCAGAGGAAGTACAGATCTTGCCAGAGACGTACGAGGATTTGCCGTAAAATTTTATACGGAAGAAGGAAATTATGATCTTGTAGCGAATAATATTCCTGTATTTTTTATTCAGGATGCGATTAAATTTCCGGATTTGGTACACGCTGTAAAACCCGAACCGGATCATGAAATGCCACAGGCAGCTTCTGCGCATAACAGTTTCTGGGATTTTATTTCATTAATGCCGGAAAGTATGCACATGATTATGTGGCTGATGAGCGACAGAGCAATCCCGAGAAGTCTTCGAATGATGGAAGGTTTTGGTGTGCACTCATTTAAATTTATCAATCAGGAGGGAAAATCTCATTTTGTGAAATTTCATTTTAAACCAAAATTGGGCGTTCACTCCGTGGCTTGGGACGAGGCACAGAAAATTTCCGGTTACGATCCCGATTTCCATAGAAGAGATCTTTGGGAAGCTATTGACAAAGGTGCATTTCCTGAATGGGATTTCGGAGTTCAGCTAATTCCTGAAGAAGATGAAGATAAATTCGATTTCGATTTATTGGATCCTACAAAACTGATTCCCGAAGAAGAAGTGCCCGTTCAGATCATCGGAACATTAACTTTAAATAAAAATCCCGATAATTTCTTTTCAGAAACAGAGCAGATTGCTTTCCATCCGGGGCACTTGGTTCCTGGAATCGATTTTAGCAACGACCCTTTGTTACAGGGAAGATTATTCTCTTATACCGATACTCAGCTTACGAGATTGGGATCGCCGAACTTTCATGAAATTCCGATTAACAGACCGGTAAAAACAATTCATAATAATCAGCGTGACGGTATTATGAGACAACAGATTTCAAAAGATAAGGTAAACTATGAACCCAATTCTATAGGAGGGGGTTGTCCTTTCCAGGCGATGATGAAAGAAGGCGGTTTCGTTTCTCATCAGGAAAGAGTTTCAGGTTCTAAGATCAGAAGCAGAAGCAAGAGTTTTGTAGAGCATTATTCTCAGGCAAAATTATTCTACAACAGCCAATCGGCACCAGAAAAAATGCACCTTCAGAATGCACTTATTTTCGAATTATCGAAAGTCACCATTCCTGAAATCAGACAAAGATTAGTTTCACAGTTGGCTTTTATTGATAAAAATTTAGCGTCTAAGGTAGCGGTAAAACTTGGTGTCGAGGTAAAAGAACTGGAGATGCCGAATCAAAGTCTTCCGGCTGATGCAGACCCTGCGGAACTTCAAAGTGAAGAAAGAGAAGCGCACACGAGAATTTCAGAAGCTTTAAGTATGGCGAATACCGTAAAAGATACGGTTAAAAGTAGAAAAATCGGATTTATTATAGGAAATGGGGCAGATGCTTCAGCAGTAAATGATTTAAAAACAAAATTGGAAAGCGAAGGTGCCGTAGTAGAAATTATTGCTCCGAGTGTTGCTCCGGTAAAAACAAATGACGGAACAGCTTTAACACCTCAGCATTCTCTGCAAAGTACAGCAAGCGTTTGTTTTGATGCTTTATATATTGCGGCAGGAGAAGATTCTACGAAAGAACTTTTGCTTCCGGATAATAAACATTTGGTATTGTGTTTTATTAATGATGCTTACAAACATTGCAAGGCTATTTATTTTGGAGAAGGAACAGAACCAATTTATGCAAACAGCAATGTAGCTTCAAAAAAACACGAAGATCCTGCTATTATTAACTGGGACGATGCCGAAGGATCGGATAAATTCATCAAAGCAATTGCTAATCACAGAGTTTGGGAATTAGAAGTTGAAAGAAATTCTTAACTCACTTAAAATATATCACACCCTTACACCACACTAAATATTAAAATTATGAAAGCAGCAGTTATTCATTCACCGGGAGTCATTACATGCGATACCGTAGATGATCCCATCATTAAAGATCAAAATGATATTATATTAAGAGTCACTTCCACAGCGATTTGTGGGAGTGATCTCCACATGTATTCGGGAGGGATTCCTCAAGCCAGACCAATGGTTATGGGGCACGAATTCATGGGAGTTGTAGAAGAACTCGGGAAAAATATAACCCATCTTCAGGTTGGAGATAGAGTGGTAGTTCCTTTTCCTATTTCATGCGGAAGTTGTTTCTTTTGCCAGCATGATCTTCCGACAGCTTGCGAGCACAGCAATCCTGAACATTACGGTCCTGAAGGAGGAATCGTCACTGAAAAAGGTGGAGCAATGTTCGGATATTCAGATTTATATGGTGGTTACGATGGAGGTCAGGCACAATATGTAAGAGTTCCTTATGCTCATATCGGACCCAGAAAAGTTCCTGATAATCTTACTGATGAACAGGTGTTATTTCTTACCGATATTTTCCCTACAGGTTACACCGGAGTAATGTGGGGAGAACTGAAAGGTGGAGAAACAGTAGCCATTTTTGGAGCTGGGCCTGTAGGATCTATGTCAGCAAAAAGTGCCATCCTGCACAATGCTAAAAAAGTAATTGTTATTGATACCCAGCAATACAGATTAGATCAGATAAAAGCATTAACAGGCTGCGATACCATTCTATGGAAAGATGGAAAAGACGTTATTGAACAAATTAGGAATATGACCGACGGCAGAGGGGCAGATGTCTGTATTGAAGCCGTAGGTTTTGAACCCGACAGAAATTTATTAGACAGAGCAAAAGCAGTGTTGAATCTTGAAAAAGGGTCTATCAAAGTGCTGGAAGCCTGTATGAGTGCCGTACGACGTGGCGGTATCGTTTCTATTTTAGGTGTTTATCCTGTTAATTATGACAACTTCAAGTTGGGACAGATTTTCGATAAAGGAATTACCATTAAAGCAGGTCAATGTAACGTACATACGATTATTGATGAATTGATGGATCACGTACAAAGCGGGCGTGTTATTCTGGATGATATTATTACCCATCGGCTTTCTCTGAAGGATGTTGCGAAAGGCTACGATATTTTCGATAAGAAAGAAGATGGATGTGTAAAGGTCGTTCTTGATCCTTGGAAATAATCAATTTCTTGTAGTTTTTTCACTTGCCATCTTTTCAATGTGGCTTTGGGAGAACGCTCAGGAATCCAACAATTAGACTCCATATTTTTTATTTGATTAAATAGCTCCCGAAGTCAATCGATTTCGGGAGTTTTATGTGTGATTATGCCAGAGTTGATAAATTGTCTGCGTTCAATTAAACTATTTTTTATATGTAGAGTTAAAAACTAATAAAAAAAATCCTCGACCGAAATCAAGGATTAATGAAAGAAAGTATTTTAAAAGTGATGGTGTTTCGTTTTTAATAGGGTAAAATACTCCCGAATTTTTTCGGGAATATTGCGATACCCCCTTTATTAACAGCTGTTTTTCAACAGTCGTCGTTGAGTGTTCAAATGATATGCCAATATTTAATTTTTTACTAATAATTAATATTAATAAAGAATAAAATTCACATAAAAATTATTTTAAATTAAATTTTTGCTAATTAAACAATATCCATTTAAAAAATATTGATTTAAACCGATTGATTGGTAATATTTGAAATGATTTTATAAAGTTTTGGCAAACAAATTGTTAAGACTATTGTAATATCACCATTAACCATTTAAATAATAATATGAAAAATTCGATTTTAGCGATTTTCGCAGTAGCAGCTATGGTAGCCTGCAAAAAAAATGAAACAACAGCTGTAGATCAGTCTACAGATAGCAATTCGGTATCTGCTCCGGCAGATTCGGGTAGGGTAGTTGGAGACTCTGCAAACGTATCTACCGACACCAAGGCAACAACTAATGCTTTGAGTGATCAGGACAAAAAATTTGCCGACGCAGCAGCAAAAGGCGGAATGATGGAAGTGATGATGGGAAAATTAGCTGCAACTAATGCGAGCAATGCAACAGTGAAAGCACTTGGCGAAATGATGGTAAAAGATCATGGAAAAGCTAATGATGAACTTAAAGGTTGGGCGACAAAGGCAGGTTATGCGCTTCCAACGGCTTTAGACAGTGATCAGCAAAAAAAGTATGATGACCTGAAAGTAAAAAAAGGAGCAGAGTTTGATAAAATGTATGCGGATCTGATGGTTTCTGACCACAAAATGGATATAGCAGAATTTAAAAAACAAGCTTCTGAAGGTACAGAAACTTCATTAAAATCTTTTGCAAGCGGTAAAGTACCTACTTTAGAGCACCATTTAATGGAATCTGAAAAAGCAAAAGCTGCTGTGAAATAAAGTACTTTCCGGTCTTTAATATAACTCAATATTAAGTTTATTCCGAAAATCAAAGCTTTTATAGTTGGATTTTCGGAATTTTTATTTTTAAATCCTAATTTATTTTGATAATATGATGGATATTTCTAGTTCTGATGACAATTTCCATAGCAAAAATTAAAATTTAAATAGCACAAAAAGATTTCTTCAAAATTTAATTTCATAGTAGTGATTGATTATTAAATATGATTGAAAAATATCTATAAAATCCAATACTAATTCTGTTTAATAAAGTTGAAAATATACAAAAGCTTCACCGTTACATGTTAAAAGTGCACATTGGTATTATTTAAGCATATTTCATTTTATAGACCATTATGAAAAAGCAAAAACCTTCTTATCTGAATTTTAATAATTCAGATTATCATTGGAAACCGAATATTGATTATAGGCTGCATCCTGAAAAGTACAGAGTGGGTAAGGGTGAACAAGGTGTATTGATTTGTGAACCTTATAAAAGTGAAATCGGAAAATTTTGGAGATTTAAAACACCGGATATTGCCAAGGAAAGTTCAGAGAAAATATTTGAACTTTTTGAAAATTATCTTTCACAAGACGATTTTGTAGGAGCAGATATGGCAAGGAAATATCTGCAAATGGGTTTTACGAGGGCAAGAAGATATTGCAACTATAAAGGCGGAAAAAAATATGATGCAGACAACAATTATAATGTTTTGGAAAAAGGAACCGGTGATCCTCAAAAAGCCATATCGGCAGCTATATTTTATGAGAAATGGCAAAAAGCTGAGGCAGATCCTCAATACGCATTCATGAAAAAAAAGTGGAAAGAGGAAAAAGGTTGACATAGTTATTAATTAAAAAACTTTAAGTACCACATTTCAAGATTTATGGCAAGGATGGTCTTATAGTTGTATAATTATCGTCATCCACATTCAATCACGAAATTTATTAGTAATGGAAAACAACTAACGAGACGGAATATTCTCGCAAAAATTGACACAACTTTCAATTCTTCTATTAGCGGGAGCAATCAACCAAAAAAATCACCAATCAATTTAAATATTATAAAATAACAACACCATTAAATAATTTAATATGAACAACGAAAACACAGTTTCAGTACTAAACGATTTGCTGAACATTACCAACGACAGAATTGAAGGATTTTCAAAAGTAGAAGACAAAGTTTGGGATACTCATTCTGCCCTTAAAGTCGATTACGACCAGATGGTTTCTCAATCTCAGGCGATGAAAAATGATGTTATCGGATTGATTACCCAAAAAGGTGGAGAAGCAGATAATACGACAAGTACTGCAGGAGCCATTCACAGAGCATGGATTGATGTGAAAAACTCTTTTTCAGCTGATAAGGATGAAGCGACTCTGGAAAATGTAGTGTTTGGAGAAAAAGCGGCTATTGATGCTTATCAGGATGCTTTAGACAGCGGAGATCTTTGCCCGGAAAGTACAAGATTGGTTTCTGATCAGCTTCATCATTTAAAATCATCTTATGCTAAATTTGAAAATTTAGAAAACAGAAATTAAAATATCCTTGATTTCAAACAGAAAAGGTTGCCTGAAAATGGCAACCTTTTTATTTATAAGAATTTCAGATCATTATGTTGAAAATAATAACAGTATTTATCAACGAATTAACGCTAACCAACTTTATACTTTTAGTTTAGGAATTTCAAAACAAAAATCAGATCCTTTTCCTTCTACAGAATTAACGTAAATTTTACCTCCTGTTCTTTTAATGATTTCAGATGATATGTACAAACCTAATCCCAGACCCGGAAATGTATGTTCTTTTGTTCCGCTTACACGATAATATTGCTCAAAAACTTTTTGCTGTTTGTCTGTAGGAATTCCGATACCAAAATCTTTAACACTGAACTTAATCGTATCCTCCTCTGAAGTTACTGATACTAAAATTTCATCTGCATCAGGTGAATATTTAATAGCATTGCTTATAAGATTACTCATAACCTGAGAAATCCTGTGACGATCTGCGGTTACAATACCGATATGATGTTCATTAGACAGAATTTTATGTCTGGCAGTCATTTGTTGTTCAATAATCACTTCTTCTACAAGCTTGTCAAAATCAAAATCAGAGTCGTTTAACTGGATTTTTCCGTTCTGTATTTTGGTTACATCCAACAAATCATTAATAAGTTCGGTAAGTTTATCAATTTGACTGTTCATGCGTTTGGCAACTTCGGCATTTCTTATATCCCCCTGTTTACTCAGATTTAGTTCGATAAATTGAGTGTATAATTTAAGGCTTGTAAGTGGTGTTTTCAGCTCATGGCTCGCTATGCCGAGGAAATTATCTTTTTGGGTCTGGAGTTGTTTAAAATCATCAATATCCGTAAAAGTTCCAATCCATTGGCTGATCTCTCCAATTTCATTAAAATTAGCAACCGCTCTTCCCAAAAACCAACGGTATTTATCAGGATTTTGAGGATCGGCAAATTCATATTCCACTTCAAATGGTTTTCCCGTCTTTGTGCTTTGTTGCCAAATTTCAATGATACTGGGATAAACTTCGGGTCTAATAATCTTGCGAATAGCTTCATTGGCATTTTCATCTTTACTGAAACCCATATATTTGTACCAGTTATCATTCATATAGGTAATCCTGCCATCTTTATCAGAGGTCCAGACAAATTGAGGCATAGAATCCGCAAGATCACGGTATTTTTTTTCATTTTCCTGAATGGCTTTTCTTGCCATCACCAAATCGGTAACATTCACTGCGGTATTATAAATAGCATAAATTTCTCCTGCAGAATTTTTCAACGGTTTATATGAAAAATTAAAATAAAAAGTCTGAAGTTTGCCATCTACGACAAGGTTTGCTTCATCTTCAGTCGCCATATAAGGGATTCCAGTTTTAAATATATCTTTTAAAATTCCGACAAAAGGCTGTCCCTCCAGCTCGGGAAGTGCATCTTCAAGTTTTTTTCCAATAACTGAAGAATCTTTCCCCCAACTCTTCAGCATAGGTTCGTTGGCAAGTTCAATAAATAGATCCTCAGACCGGTAAATGGCAATGGAATAATCCGACTGTTTGATCAAATCTTCAAAACGGTATTCGCTTTCTTTGAGTTTTTGCTCAGATATTACCTGATCCGTTACTTCAGTAGCAACTATAGTGACTCCGGTAATTTTTTTATCATCATTAAAAACCGGTGCATAGATAAAATTGAAAAAATGTTCTTCATAATTTCCTTGTTTATACAGAAAAACTGACCATTTATTGCCATTAAATATTTCTCCCTTATTATATACATTGTTAAAAATCTCCCTGAAACCCTGTGATTCTATTTCAGGAAGGGCATCAAATAAAGGCTTTCCCAATACCGAATTATCTCTTCCCCAAAGTTCCAGAATCTTAGGGTTTGCATTACTAATAATAAAATCATCCCCCGTAACTAAAGCCATTGCAACAGGAGCCTTACTGAATAAAGTTAACAGAGATTCGTGAGAAATATTGTTATTATTAAAATTTTCCATGTATGCACTATCTTGATTACAAAAATAATTTTTATTTCACTTTTTACTAAATTTTTAAGTACCACTTTTGCAAAAATGTTTAAAGTTTTTCACTAAATAATTTTACAAAAAACTCCAAAGTGAAAACTTCGGAGCGTATGTGTGGTATTTATATTTAATGGTAACGTGTAAAATATCTTAATTGATTAAATTCTCAATTTTAGAAATAACATCATCAATATCAAAAGGTTTGCTGACAAATTCATCTGCCTTGCATTGTCCGGCAACATCATCGGATTTTGCGTGTGCACTGATAATGATCACGGGAACTGCTGCAGTCGTCTGATCTTCTTTAATTTGATTACAAAGGTCGGTTCCCCGTCCATCCGGAAGCATTACATCCAAGATAAAAATATCAGGAACTACAGATTTGTCACGGTTATTAAATGTTTCTACATTTGAAAAAGAACGAACATCATAATTTTCGAATGACAGGAGCAATTGTAATGCATCTCTAATGCCTGTCTCATCTTCCACGATAAAAATTGTTTTCATACCCTTGGCTGGCAAAAACAAAGCCAATCTAGCATGAGATGAAATATTTTATTTAAATGATTAATAATTAAAGCTTAAAGGTATAGCGATCAATTAATTATGATCAATTAAATTTAAACTTAGCCCTAAATTCCAAAGGAGCCATTTGTGTTTTCTTTTTAAATAAAGTACTGAATGACTGTGCATGCTCAAAACCTAGTATATAAGCAATTTCACTCACTGATAATTGAGTGTTAGAGAGTTTTTCTTTCGCTCTACTGATCAGTTTTTCGTGGATATGCTGCTGTGTGTTTTGTCCTGTGTGAATTCTCAAAAGATCGCTGAGGTAATTGGGAGAAAGATTCATCGCTTCAGCAATTATATGAACAGTTAAAAGTCCTTTTTCTGCGGGTTTATCCTGATCAAAATAATCGTTTAAAAACTTTTCAAATTTTGCTAATAGCTGATGGTTGCTGTTTTTCCGGGTGATAAACTGTCTTTCATAAAAACGGTTTGAATAATTAAGAAGCAGATCAATCTGTGACAAGATAATTTCCTGTGTGTGTCTGTCAATATGCTGGCATTCTTTATCTATTTTATGGAGAATTTCAATTAAATCATTTTCCTCATCTTCAGACAGGTGTAGAGCTTCATTCACAGCATAAGAAAAGAATCCAAAATTTGAAATAGTCTCGGCAAGCGGATGGCTGAGCATGAAATCTTCATGAAAAATAAGCAGATGACCGGCACCGCATTCCATATTGTGGAAGTCAAGATACTGCACCTGATTGGGTGCAGTAAAGCTTAAAACTCCTTTATCATAATCGTAGTGCTGCTGTCCGTATTTCATTTTACCTGTTGCATCTCTTTTCAAAGCCACACAATAAAATCTATTGGTAAAACCTTTCCAGATTTCATCATCCAGAAAAATACTTTCGGATAAATTAATGACACTTACCTGCGGATGTTTAGGTTCTGGCAAAGACAATAAACGATGAAAAGCTGAAATTGACGGAATAATATTCATAATCGATTATTAAAAATTTTTAATCTAAAAGTCCCATGCTGAATTCATCATACTGAGCTCCTGTATCGGTTCCTAAAGGTACGATACTTTCCAGCTTCGCAAGATCACTTTCAGACAATTGTATGTTGGCAGCTTCAATATTCTGTTCGACATATTTTCTGCGTTTCGTTCCCGGGATTGGTACAATGCCCTTGCTTATAATCCATGCCAAAGCCAATTGGGAGGATGTAATATTTTTTTCTTTCGCCATATTTTCGATCGCTTCCACCAGTTCGATATTTTTGTGGAAATATTGTTCCTGAAAACGAGGAATTGCTCTTCTGAAATCATTTTCCGGCAAATCATCAATCGAACGTATCTGCCCGGAAAGAAAACCACGACCCAGCGGCGAATAAGCTACAAATCCGATCCCAAGCTCCTGAAGCGTTTTTAGCACGCCTCTTTCTTCAACTGTTCTTTCAAACAGAGAATATTCACTTTGTACAGCAGTAATCGGATGAACGGCATGCGCTCTTGTAACGGTTTCTGAAGAAACTTCTGATAATCCGATGTATCCGATTTTTCCTTCTTTCACCAAATCACTCATAGCACCAACCGTTTCCTCTATCGGAGTATTTTTATCTAAACGGTGCATATAATAAAGGTCTATATAATCGGTATTTAGATTTTTTAATGACCTTTCCACTGCTTTTTTTACATATTCCTTAGTTCCGTTAATTGCCCAAGTTACTTTTACGGCATCATTAATTTCCCACCCGAATTTTGTGGCAATAATATATTTGTCACGATCGTTTCCGATGGCTCTTGCGATAAGCTGTTCATTTTTTAAAGGACCGTACAGATCTGCTGTATCCAAAAAATTTCCTCCTAATTCAAATGAACGATGGATGGTTGCAATAGCTTCTTTTTCATCAGCTTCGCCATACATATTAGCTTCTTCAAAACCTGTCATTCCCATACATCCTAATCCGATATTTGGTATTTCCAACCCTTGACTTCCTAATTTAATGTGTTTTAAACTCATATTGTTGATTTTATTGAGTACAAAATTCAGAAGAAACCATTACATAAATGTATGCAAAACGAAGAAGGTTGTATGTAAATTACTGAAATGAAAAATCCCTTCAAATAAAATTTAAAGGGATAATTATTATCCATAAGCTCAAATTTAAGGTATGTAAATCTGAGGAAAGATTTTATTAATTTAAAGGGAATTCGAAAGTTGGTCCTGCATTTTCCTGAGCGGTTAATGGTTGTTTCATTAATTCCACAGCCTGCTCTTTTAAAGCATACATATACATGATTGATTTTTCCAGTTCTTCCGAATGACCTTCTACCGCTGCCTGAATAGCATCAAGTAATTTTTTATAAGTAGCGTTAAATGCCTGCCCCTGAGCATACAACTGAGGATTGGATTTATATTCTTCTATTTTCGGATTGGTTTTCATCGGATATGCGGCGTTCCAGTCGACAGGAAGTTCTTTTCCGACAGGCGGCGTGGTGACAGGCATCATTCCATCTTCTGCGAATGGTGTATAATCTCCTCCCGCATAAAAATGCTCATGAAAAACTTCTTTGAAACGGAAGTAATGTGCCAGTTCTGCACCTTCTTCAAATTGAGAAGCATCTACCGTGAAAACAGAATCATCAACACCTTCGCCCTGACCTTTTATTTCCTGAAAAACTTCGATAACACCGGATAAGGCTTCTACAAAATGCAATTTCCCTCCGCTTCCGTAATATTGTTCCGGACGAATTTGTTTGGCAGGATCTCCTGTGAAAATTCCACCTTTGTTTAATTCTTCAAAAGTCTGCGGAAGGGTACTGTTTACTTTATAATATTCTATAATTTGGAAAATAACAATATAAAAGAATACAAGATCATAATATTCACCGATGGTATGAACGTTTTTCATCATAAAATCTTTCATGTCATCAAGATTCCAGAAATTATTTTCCTGTATCATTTTTCTAGTCTGCATTACCGCATTTTCAAGTTCCAAATGAAACTCAGGAGCTTTTACCATAGGATTGCTCGGACTTTCAATGGCGATGAATGTTGCGATACTGTTCGTTGAAAATTTTTCCAATCCGACAAAGAAATCTACATTCATAGGCAGTTTCATCGGATACATCGGGTAATTTTGTTTCTGATTAACGCTTGGCTGGATATTAACCGCATTCATCACATTACAAACCATGATCATGTGAAGCATTTCTTCCACGGCAACACTTCTGATAATCTGTGAAGCCAAAAGATTCGTTCCGTCTTTTATGGAATATAAAGCTGTAAGATACGGTGGAATGGTTGAGTGTTCAATAAGAATGGCAGTCTGCAGAAAATCCTGTAAAATAGGAATATAGTTTATATTTTCTAATTTGCTCTTCGCAGAAGAATCTATTTTCCCGTTAAATTGTAAACTTAAATATTGATTGAATTTTTCAGTTTCATTATTCAGCAGTAAATTCGTAACCATTTGGCTGTGGTATTTCAATGATTTGATCCATTCTTCTTTGCTGATGGATGAATCAAAAATGATTGACTGTAATGAAGTTGAATCTTCTGCCACTGCTACGGCTGCACCTTTTGCGAAAGAATTGGTTTCTACAATAGGTTGTTGAGGTTCTGTTTTATTAATAAGCTTTTGTCTCATGTTTTTCTGTTTTAAATTTTTGCTCAAGATCTGTTAAAATAGATTCTACAGAACGGATGGTAAATGCGGATAATGTTAAAGTTGGGTTTGATGTTCCTAGCGTCGTCATGTTTCCTGCGCCTACGATGTATAAATTCGAGTGGTCCCAGGATTTACAATAGCTATTGGTTACCGAATCTTCCGGTGAATCACCCATTCTGTGAGTTCCCACGATATGCCCGGCACCGTTATAAGAATATCTCACATCATCATACACAAAAGTATTGTTGTCGGATGCTTTATATTCTGTATGATCTTTAATATCAAGTGTTTTAAACATTTGATCGGAAGCTAGTTTTGCCTGTTGCATTCCTATTTTTTCATAATCTGTCAGTTCATAATAAACGACAGGTCTTGGAATTCCCAATACATCGAGATATTCATTATTAATAACTACTCGGTTATTTGGATTTGGTAATTGTTCGATTTCAAAATGAAACAATACTTGTCTGGAAAGTCTGTCAGCCAAAGCTTCTTTCAGTTCTTTTCCAAAAAGCCCATTTCCGATAAATTCCTGCAGGTCGGATGATGGTGAATTTGCCGGCCAGCCCCAGCCCCAATTGTCGAGAGGTGAAATCCATGGGGAATATTCGCTTCTGAATTTTCCGTCCCGGAAAGACGAAATATTAGTTGTAGAACCAGGACCTCTGAACGGATAAACTGCTTCAGGGAATAATCCCCAAGTCAGCATCACCATATGATCCATCAGGTTTCGTCCTACCTGATCGCTTTTGTTAGCAACGGTTTTTTCAACTTTTACACCGTTTTCTTCAACCGTATATTTAGAATTGAGCAATATTTTAGGATTTTCAAAGGCGTTGGCTGCGAGAATAACAACAGAATCTGATGTCTCAATAACTTCCTCCACAAAATTTGTTTTCTCTTCAGAAATATATCTTCTGATGTGTACTTTCGATATCTTTTCCTGATCCACGCTCAATCTGTACACGACACTTTGTGATCTCACCTGAATGTTTTTATTTGAGACAAGGTTTTCGTTTTTATTGAATTTATAAAGTGCCTTTTTTAATGTTTTCAGTGCATTATATTTAGCCTGAACAGGGCAGATGGGAACACAAGATGCATTTCCTTCGCAACGTTCTCCCATATACGGATTCCAGACTGAGCCTAATGCTTTGTAATCTTCTTTTTTATAATCGTTTAGAGTTAATTTGTATTGATTATCCGATGCTTCCGCTTTTATGATTTTTGTTTTTCCGTATGCTGGATTGGGAACAGAATTTCTTCCCTGTGGAGACGGAACCAGCAGAATAGGGAAGTTTTCAGATTTTAGTTCTATACTTGTTCCCGTCAATGTTTTTGCAATTTGATGATCCATATAACTTTGAGGAATTTCTTCCATCGGAAAAACATAATCACCATAATATTCTTCCATGCTTTCAGAAATAGGATATTCCTGTTTTGAAACATTTCCTGAAACACCGATTTCAAATTCAGCCATTTCATAATACGGCTTTAAAGTTTCGTAATCGATTGGCCAATTGATTGGTGTTTGTTCCTCAGAATTTGGTTTATTTATGGTAATTCCATATTCTTTGGTTAATCTGAAATCATTCGGAAGCATTCTTGGCGTAGTTCCCAGCCAGTGAAGGGTAGTTCCCCCACCAATTCGAATAGCATCACTTGCAAACGGCATCGGACCAAACTGTACCAAATAACCTTTTTTACCCGGAAATGGCGGAATTATTTTCTGCATATCCAAAACATCAGGCGAAGGAGCCTGCTTTAAATTCGGATAAGGAGAATTGGGAACTTTCGCTTCTTTCATATAAAAAGTGCGGATATACTCATTATAAGTTGTTGCAGAATCGGCAGATTCCAATTCGAGACCAGCCTCTAATCCTGCCTCGAACATCACGATTTGTAATTCCCTAACTAAGCTGCTGTCTTCAATTTCTGTCCGATGGATGATTTTTCCCTTCGATACATCGAAAACATGATCGGTCAAAATTTTAGCAATAAGTGATCCTGCGATACCCGTACCGACAATGATCACATCTTTTTTTTCTAATTTTTCTAATGGATTCATAATTTGCTGTTTACAGGTTGAATAGCCCAAGATTTGTAGCCCGGCTGTTTTGCTCCCGGTGGATGAGAATGCATGACATTCCATACCAGACCTTCTTTATAAGACCGGTCATTTACATAAGATCCTTCCCAGGTTCCCAGATACCAAAGCGTAATCACATTGTCTGCAATACCTTTTGTAGCGGGAGCCGAAAGAATGATTGTTTTGATAGAATGGACAAGCTGCTCTTCATCGGAAGAAGATTCTAATATACGTCTTGAAGTATTAAGGAATGCTGTAAAAGTGGCGAGTTCAATTTCCCCCAGAATATGAGTGTAATAATCGGTTGCCAGACCGGTTGATTGCAGTTCGTTGACAGAAAAGCCAGTGAGTGCCTCTGAAATTGACATAAACACGTCAAAATAATAATCGCTGACGTTCAGGATCGGATTAATTTGCATACGTTGAATTTTTATGGTTAAAGTTTTCGTTTTATTATTATATTGTTTTAATTCATGTTTAATCTTTTTTAATAATGAAATTATGAATGATAAAATTAATTTTTTTTTCACATGATTTTGAATAAAATTTAATGAAACACTGTAATTTAGAATGTTTCAAAGCAAGAAGCAAAATTTTGAAGATAATTATTACTCCATCTGAAATATATTTTTAATACAAAAACTAATCGATTTTAAGTAAATTTATCCTACCTAACAACAAAATGTAAAATCAACTTTTTATGAATATTCAATTAACTTCAAAAAATGCTTTGGTAGGAGCTGCTACGCAGGGAATAGGAGCAGGGATCGCCATTGAACTCGCAAAATGCGGAGCCAACGTAACCGTTATGGCTCGAAATGAAGAAAAATTAAAAGATTTTGTATCAACACTTCCCATAATTAATGATCAGCAGAAACATCAATATCTGGTGGCGGATTTTTCTGATTTTGAAAATTTTAAAAAGATTATTACAGAGTATTTTAATGAAAATGAAGTCGATATTTTAGTTAATAATACCAATGGTCCAAGTCCCGGTTTAGCTAAGGATAAAGACGTTGAAGAGTATCAAACAGCATTTGATCTTCTCTTTAAAACCGTGTGTGAAACAACCAATCTCGCTTTACCCAATATGATCAAAAAGGGGAGTGGGCGCATTATTAATGTTTCTTCACTGTCTGTAAAAGAGCCGATTCCTAATCTGGCACTTTCCAATTCTATTCGTTCGGCGGTAATTGCCTGGTCGAAAACACTTTCCATTGAAGTTGCAAAACATAATGTGACAATCAATAATATTCTGACCGGATATTTTGATACTGAAAGAATTAAAAATCTCATCGATCATGAAGCTCAGCAAACCAATAAATCCGTGGAAGAAATTAAAAAAGGCAGAGAAGAAAAAATCCCGATGAAAAGATTAGGAAAGCCTGAAGAATACGGTCATTTGGTTTCCTTTCTGGCTTCAGATTTTGCTTCTTACATTACCGGAACAAGCATTCCTCTGGATGGCGGACTGAATAATACCTATTAAAAAAGAGGTTAAAAATTTTAACCTCTTTATATTTATTTATGTTTAGATTTTCTTAGTTTTTCTCTTTTGCAGTATTAGAATTTTTAGCCGCTTTCACCAGTTCGTTGGTATCGAAGTATAGGAGCTGCCAGTCCGGAACATCCTTCATGGCTGTAATAAGACTGAGAAAAGATTTCAGTGTTTTCTCCAGATCTCTGCGGATAGACGATGCACTGTTCATTTGTCGGAGTTCGGCGTTGGCGCCTGCCTGCTCTGCAAAAATACTTTCAAAAGCATTCTGCTTGCTTTTCATTTCACTGAAAGCCGTGTGAAGAGAAAGAGCTGTAATTTTCTGTATATTCTCGGTTGTCTGTAGAGTTTCAATCAGTTTTTTCATTTGAGCCGTTTGGGAAGAATAGCTCATGCGGTCGAGATCAAGACCATGCACTTTAAATATCTGATACAGGTCTTCTGCATATTGGTGATTCGGCAGTGAGCTCATTTTTCTGTAGCTGCTCAGATACGATTTTAAATTTATAAAAGCAGAGTCCCTTTCTCTATCTGCGCTATTTACATCACGCCCTTTTCCGCTGAAGGTCTGTTTTGTGTACACAGCATCATAGTCTGCATACTTACTTTTTATGTCATTAATAAGGGGATGATTGTTGATTACAGAATAACTTCCGGAAGTTGAAGTATTGATCAATCTTTGAGTAAACGTTGCCAAGTCTTTTGTACTCAGCGTGGATAGTGTAATTTTCATCAGTTAATGTGTTTTTGTTATTAATTCTAAGTTTTAAAGATATAAACTTTTTTATTTATAACAAAACATCATGTTTAGATTAAAATAAATTTATGTTTTAGTGCAAACATGATGTTTGAGCTTGCACAGTTTTTGGTTTTAATTAAAACAGGTTGTTTGGACTAAAATGGGTTTTTGTTTTTGTTTAAACAAGTTGTTTGTATTTTCCTGAGATTATGTTTTGTTACAAACAGTTGTGTTTTAAATGAAATAGGAGTTGTTGTGATTTTCGCCATAATTATTTGTTTTCCTTAGATTTTAAGGTGGAAACAGGAGTTAACTAAACGATAATATCTAATATTGAGAATTAAATTAAATATATTTACAAACTAAAAATATGATGAATAATTATAATGAATAAACTTATAATAGTTGGAAATGGTTTTGATTTAGCTCATGGTCTAAAAACGAAATATTCTGATATGGTTGATTTCTTTTGGAATAATTTCTTTGATGAATGTTATAAATTGAATGCTAATAGAAAATCACATTATCTGACATATGATGATGAACTTGTTACTATTCAACAAAAACAAATGGCTATATATAATTTAAAAGAGATATTAGCCACAAAAGGCCTAAAGGAAGCAAAATCTTATCTCAGACCAGCGTACGATTATAGAATTAAAGGCGATTTTTTCCAAAAAATTTTACAGATTAATAGTATTGAAAATTGGGTTGATGTTGAAAATGAGTATTATAAAACATTAGTTAACCATCTTGATAAGTGTAAAAAATTAGAAAGCATTGATGACTTAAAACAACTCAATAAGAATTTCGAATCTATTAAAAAATTATTATGTAAGCATTTGTCAAATGAAATGATAAAACCAATAAAATTAAATTCAAAAATATTTAAGAATATTTTATTAACGCCAGATATAAATGACTTCTCTCATTTAAATAGATATTCTTTTTCATTAAACAATATTCTTATTCTTAACTTTAATTATACTAATACTATTGAAAAAGTTTACTTAGATGAATTGAAACATTTAGCGAGTAAAAATTTTTGTACTGTTTCTATTATTCATATTCATGGTGATATCAACGAGTTTCATAAAAATCCGATGATATTTGGCTATGGAGATGAGTTAGATAAACATAGTAAAGATATTGTGGATTTTAATAATAGTGAATTTTTAAAAAATGTTAAATCAATTAATTATCAGTTTTCTAGTAATTATAAAGATGTTTTACAATTTTTATCTCAGGATAAATTTCAAGCTACTATAATGGGACATTCATGTGGTAATTCTGATAGAACACTTTTAAATACAATTTTTGAACACGAAAACTGCATTTCCATAAAACCGTATTATCATGCATGGGATGGAGGTGATAACTATTTCGATATAATCTGTAACATTTATAGAAACTTTACCAAAAACTTCACGTTTAGAGAAAAAGTAGTTGAAAAAAATTTATGTGATACTTTAACTTAAGATTTGTAATTAAATAAGTGTTAAAAAAACCTGCCCAACGGCAGGTTTTAATATATAAAAACAAAATCTTAATGTCCCGATTTCGCATCGCCATCCTGTTTCACATGACTTAAATATTTAGTACAATACGCACCAAAAATCAAGATCACAATATAACAGAACACAGGAATAATAAAGGAATGCTGAACGCCAAACTGGTCAGCCAGATATCCCTGAAAAATAGGAACAATGGCGCCTCCCAAAATAGCCATCACGACCAAAGAAGAACCCTGACTGGTATATTTTCCTAATCCTGAAATCGCCAGTGTATAAATGTTAGAGAACATAATAGAGTTGAAAATTCCGATTCCTAAAATGCTGTACATTGCCAGTTCACCGTGGTTCAGCATCGCTGAAATCAATAATAGAACATTGACTGATGCAAAGATCGACAACGTTCTTGCCGGAGCAGCTTTTCCGATAAAGAAAGCCACAAAATTCAGGGCGATAAATACTAAGAAAAAGCTAATCTGTGAAAAAGTGAGATCAACAATACTGAAAATCACTAAGAAAACCGCTGCCGCCGCACCTAGCATATACAGGGCTTTCTTCCCCTGACTGATCGAATGATTCAGAGAAATTGCTCCCAGAAATCTTCCGATCATCGCACCTCCCCAATACAGAGAAAGATAATTTTTGCTTACTACTTCATTCAGATTCATGATTTGTGGCTGCTCAAGGAAACTGATGATGAAACTTCCCACGGCAACTTCGCCACCAACATAACAAAACATCGCCAAAACCCCGAATTTCAAATGATTAAATTTAAATGCTCCGAAACCTTTTTCGATTTCTTCTTCCGCAGTCTGAAACGATGGAAGCTTTACTCTCGAAATTAACAAAGCCACTAATAATAAAATTCCAGCAAAAATTAAATAAGGAATTCTTGTTGCCACCGCAGAAAACGAACCGTCGTCAGCTGAGAAAAATTCAAAAATCAAATGTCCGCCTAAGACCGGTGCAATCGTAGTTCCGAATGCATTGAAAGCCTGTGTCATATTCAGTCGGCTCGATGCAGAATCTTCTGAACCCAACAGCGAAACGTAAGCATTTGCGGTAATCTGAAGAACAGTAAATCCTAATCCAAGAACGAACAAAGCGCCTAAAAACAATCCGTAAGAAGAGAAAGTTGCCGCCGGATAAAATAGAATACATCCGAATGCCGCAAGGAAAATCCCGAAAAGAATTCCTTTTTTGTATCCGACTTTGTTGATGGGATCTCCACTCGATGTGGAAACGAGAAAATATATTAATGAACCTATAAAATAAGCTCCGAAGAAACAGAACTGCACCAACATCGATTCAAAGAATGTCAGTTTGAAAAGCTGTTTCAGATAGGGGATAAGAATGTCATTCATACAGGTGATGAATCCCCACATAAAAAATAAAAGTGTAATGGTAATCAGCGGAACGGTATAATTCCTCTTCGATTGTACTTCATTATTGATCATATACATCTAATTTAAAAAGAGGCTAAAGATAGCCCCTTTTGTTTATAATATCTTAATTTGAGACAATGAATTTATTGGATTCTCAATGTTTTTTTAAGAAACCGTCGATTCGAGTGAAATTCTGAAAGAATTTTGTATCGAAAAGTTTTTGTATTATTACCCATTCTCGATACAATTTTTTTCACTCCGTTTCAAAAATCACTCTAATTGACGAACAGTTACCTTATAATTGAAAATTTTAAAACCAAAGAAAATTTTAGGGTTTTAAATCTTCAAACTTTGTATCCGCAGGAAAAACGTGCTGAACTTTTTCAACAACCAATTCTTTCGGAACAGAGAATTCTGCCGTTTGCTTAATATCTAAAGATGATGCACCAACAGAAACTTTATAATTCCCGGCTTCTGCAACCCACGCTGATTTTGCCGTTTCATAAGATGCTAAATCTTTCGGATTCAAAGTCAAAGTAATGGTTTGAGATTCTCCCGGTTTCAGATCTTTTGTTTTGGCGTAGGCTTTCAACTCAGATTTTGGTTTGTCGATGGATCGGTTTGGCGCAGAAAGATAGAGTTCTACGACTTCTTTTCCGGCAACTTTTCCGGTATTTTTAACTTCAACACTAACTTCTAATTTATTATTAAAAGTTTTAGAATTGGTTTTAATATTTGAATAGGCAAAATCCGTGTAAGATTTCCCATAACCGAATTCGTAAGAAGGTTTCACCCCAAAAGTATTGAAATAACGGTATCCAACATAAACGCCTTCCTGATATGTCACCTCTTTCGGATTATCCGCAGGAATTCCCGGGAAATTTTTCGCTGATGCGTGGTCTGCATAATTCACCGGGAAAGTCATCGTCAGTTTTCCGGAAGGATTTACTTTTCCGGAAATCACATCTGCAACGGAATGTCCACCTTCCTGACCTGGTTGCCAAGCCAACAAGATAGCGTCTGCTTTATCTTTCCAGGAAGCGGTTTCGATTACACCACCGATGTTAAGAATGACCACAACTTTCTTCCCTTTTGCGTGGAAAGCCCTAGAGATTTTATCCAGCATTTCGATTTCTTCTGTTGCCATATTGAAATCATTGTCTACCACTCGGTCACCGCCTTCACCTGAGTTTCTTCCCAAAGTTACGAAAGCAATTTCAGAAGTTTCCGCTTTTTTAGCGTAGAAAGCATCGTCTAATTTCATTTCAGGAAGTCTTTCCGGCAAAGCTAAAATTCCTCTTTTCTTTCTGTTTTCCTTTTCTGCAGCCTGTTCTTTTTCAGCGAATGGTTTGTATAAATCAACTAACTCTTTGTCTAATTTGTAACCTGCAGCATTCAGCCCTTCCAACAAAGAAACGGTGTGTTTATTGTTAACAGCTCCGCTCCCTGTTCCACCTGTAATCCACGCATAAGATGTCACGCCGAACAACGAAACTTCTTTCTGTTTGTCGGCAAAAGGCAGTGCATTTTTCTCGTTTTTAAGTAAAACCATTCCTTCTGTAGCAGCACTTCTTGTTATTTCTGCGTGCTCAACCAGATTCGGTTTGTCGCTGTATTTGTATTGAGCAAAAGTTGGTGTTTTGAAAACATATCCCAAAATTCTCTTTACATTCAGATTAGCAACTTCCTGAGACAATTTTCCTGAATCTAAAGCTGCCAATAACACTTTTTTCTGCGCTGGAATTCCCGGCATCAAAAGGTCGTTTCCGGCGTTCATCTGTTTTACAACATCAGAAATTCCACCGCCTCTGATCGATTCAAATCCTGGAAAACCTCCAAACCAATCGGTCATTACAATGCCTTTGAAACCCCATTCGTTTCTCAAAACCTGAGTTAACAAATCTTTGGAATCTGATGTATAAACGCCATTCAATTTATTATAAGAAGACATTACCGTCCAAGGCTGAGATTCTTTTACAGTGATTTCGAAATTTCTAAGATATAATTCTCTCATTGCTCTTTCAGAAACGTGCGCATTGATGGTCAAACGGTTGGTTTCTTCATTGTTCGCAGCAAAATGTTTGATGGAAGTTCCTACACCTTGAGACTGGATTCCGTTTACGATTGCCGCAGCGGTTTTCCCTGAAATCAAAGGGTCTTCAGAATAATATTCGAAGTTTCTACCGTTTAGTGGATTTCTCTGAATGTTTAATGCAGGTGCTAAAAGAACGTCAACGCCATATTCTTTCACTTCATTTCCCATCGCTTTTCCCACCTGTTCCAAAAGCGTTTTATTCCAGGTCGAAGCCAAAGCTGTTCCTACCGGAAATGCTGTTGCATAGTATGTTTTTGAATCATTATCTCTCGTTGGTGCTATTCTCAAACCTGCAGGTCCATCAGCAACTACCGTCGCAGGAATTCCGAAACGGTCGAAATTTGCTGTTCCTCCAGCAGCTCCGGGAACCAAACCTTGTTTTGAATCTCCAACAGGACCTGTCAAAACTTCAATTCCAGGCATTCCTGTTCCAATAAGCAAATCAACTTTTTCAGCGTTGGTCATTTGTTTGATGATGGCTTCAATTCTTTTGTCAACCGAAATTCTGGTATCTTCCCAAACATCCAATTTTCCATTTTTGTTAAGGTCTTTGAATGTTTTTCCACCAACCGTAACTGTAGGATTATCCTGGGCTTTTGCGAGAGGTGCAGCAGCCAGTAAAGCCACGAACATTCCTGCATATTTTGCTTTCTGAGAAAGTCCTATCAATGTTGATATATTCTTCTTCATATGTAGATATTTTTATTTTTTAGTATTGAATAATTTTAATTTTGAATAGAAATCTTCGAACATCAGTCGAGTGTCGAGTTGTGTATAAACTCTGATATTTCTGCTTTTCGGATTGTATTCGTACAGTCCGTTATCATTGATTTTAGGCGCATTTTTGATAACATAAGAACTCGAAGACGGGTCAGCTTCAAATGACGACTGTAAAGCGTTTACTAAAACCAATGGAGAATCTCCCATAATGTATGTTTCACCAATTTTCAGATTGAATTTCTGAACCATTTCCATCAAATCTTCAATCTTTTTAGTTAAATAAACTCCGGTTTTTCCTTCCGGTTTTACTTTTGTTATGAGTTCTGCATAAGACATCAAAGTCTGTCGGTAAGCATTTCTCGGGATTTGCCATATATTTAAATTCGATTCATTAAAAACAACCTGCGCTGCTTTGATGTCGATTCCGAGATTATATTCCAAGGGCGTGTAACCGGGTGGTGGCGTTGCCAAATCTGGATATTCAGGACCGCCAATCCAAACGACAATAATTTTATCGGCGATTTTTGGTTCCATTAAATAAGCACTCGCCACTTCCGTCAAACCTGCGCCACAAAACACGAATAAAGGATTTTTTTCATCAGCTTTCATTGCTTCAGCAACAATCACTTTTGCACCTGCGGAAATGTTTGGTGTTTTCAAATCTTTCAATTGGTCATTGGAACCTTGTAGAACGTTGAATTTGTTTTTCAGATTCATTACTTCCAATGTTTCATTAACTTTCTTCACCGCATTTTCAGCGGTAATATTTGAAGAATCAAATGGGTCGCCCGGTTTTAAATGAGAACCGATGATTCCTTTGATTTCAGTGGAAGGCGAAAGAATCTGATGAACGAGTTGAAATAATCCGTCGGGATCGCCGCCGAAATCGTTATCAACAATGACACGATAGCGGGGTTTTACGTATTTGTCCATTTCTGAAATCACAGAAGTCGTCTGCGCAAGCAATGATGTTCCAGCAAATACGGATAAAATACTTGCAAATATTGTTTTCATAAATGAAATTTTGACTATAAAAATTTGTGGAATCTTAACCAATCCAGATAAACATCAGACCATTTATCAACCGGTAGATTTTGTTTTCCCATTCCGAAACCGTGACCGCCTTTTTCGTAAAGGTGAAGTTCGGCTGGTTGTCCTGCTTCCAACCATTTGTTATACAGCAAAACAGATTTTGGAGCGAGTTTCAATTGGTCGTCACTCGCTGCACAAATGAATAATGGGAGAGAAGATTTTGGGATTTCTGTATCTAAAATTTCCTCACTTGGTCCACCATAAATGGATGCTGCAAAATTTGGAATAGTTGAAAAGTCTTTACTATGAAGAACGCTTTCCAGAATGACACTGGCACCCGCAGAAAAACCGATAACGCCTAATCTTTCTGGATTAATATTCAATTCTTTGGCGTGGGTTCTGATGTAGGTGATTGCCGTTTTGATGTCGTCTCCTGCCATTACTTTAATCGGTGCCGTTTTCGCATCAAACGCTTTTCTGTCTTTGATGTTTTCCATCATTTCTTTGGCAGGATCGTTAGATTTGGTTTCCAGTAATCTGTATTTTAAAACGACTGCGGTGATTCCGTTTTCGGCTAGTTTTTTGGCAACATCAATTCCTTCCCGGTTGATGGATAAACTTTGAAAACCGCCTCCTGGAGCGATAACGATAACTGTTCCGTTGGCTTTTGCTTTATCGGCTTCGAAAACTAACATTGAAGGTTGTGCCACGTTGAAAACAACTTCTGTTTTGAAAAGTTCGTTGAATTGTTGCGCTTCTTTCTGCGTCCAGCTTTCTGTTCCGGGCGCTTTTCCTTTGTATAATGGAATTGATTTTTGAGCGTTGATGGTCGTTAAACCTGCAAGAAATAAACCTGCTATGATTAATCTTTTCATTTTGATTTTATTTTTTTTTAAACGCAAAGAGCGCAAAGTTTTTTTTATGTAATTCGACGTTTTTAAGTTTGCAAAGCCGTTTCACTTATATAAGTAAAACAAGGTTTGTAACATTGAATCGTACGCAGCCCGACTTGAGTGAAGCTCTTTTTGTTATTGCGATTGCTGAAAAGTTCAACTTATTGACTCAGTTTCTTCGCAATGACAAAAAAGCGGGAACGGAAGGCGGAAATAGCTGCCCAAATAAATATTTTTAAAGAAATGAAACCGAACAAGATATCCGGTCTCAAGACATCAATTTAACCAATTTATGATGAAATATTATTTATGATATTTTTGAGTTCTGGCATCTTTAATTACTCCAGACCAGTTCATTCCGTATCCAAAATCGTAGTTGTGACCTTCTGAATCTTTGTGCGTTTCCATATCGTACGGCACGTCTTCTTTCTGCTTTTCGACCGTTACCATATTCGCAGGCATCTGAAGCGGAAGTAATCCTGAAGGTTCGTATTTTCCTGTAATGATATCCACAACAGCCTGATTTGAAACATTGAAATTCATCAAAATCGCATCTGCGTGCTTTTCAAATTCATTAAAAATCATAGGTTTTGAAGCGGTTACAGAAACGATTACCGATTTTCCGTTCATTGCTTTGTACGCATTTTCTATTGCTAACAAATCGGTAAAGTTGGTCGCTGTAGAAGTTTTGTTTTTGAATGTTCTGTCGTGAATATTGGGTGCAACAACCGGGTCGCCAGCAGCAATACTTTTTTCACGAGCTTCTGTTGCTGTGTACGTTTGATATTGAAGGGAAATCGGGACATAACCGTTTCCGCCTTCTTTTGCATCGATGTCGCTGTAACCGCCTTCTTCACTGTGCGGACTTTTCACGAAAACCAATGCGAAATCTGCTTTTGAAGGGTTTTCCGTTACGTTAAAATGTTTTTTCACTTTCTCGATATCAACAGGATATTCTAAATATGGAGCAGTGTAAATTCCCCACCAGTTGAAGGTTGCCGGAGAATATCTCTTCGGAATGTAAACCGTTTTTCTTTCTTTAATCGGAAGAACATTCGCTTTATTTTTCAGCATCACGATAGATTTCACCTGAGCTTCGTAACCTGCTTTCATAAATTCAGGATTACCAACAATTTTCTTAGTTTCTTCAATGTTAACGTAAGGATTTTCAAATAATCCTGTTCTGAAGAAATTTCTCAATAAACGAACTGCAGATTGCTCAAATTTTGCACGATATGCTTTCTCTCCGTGTTCTTTTACTCCCATTTGATACGCTTCCAAAACGGGTGCTTTGTCATTGTTTCCTCCAAACTGGTCAACACCAGCTTCCAAGACTTTATAATGACGTTCTGCAATAGATAATTTTTCTGCGCCCCAAGGTTTTCCTGCAAATCCGCCTGGAGATTTTGGTTCGTCTGCGGTGATGAGCCAATCGGTGCAAACTACACCGTCGTATTTGTATTTTCCACGAAGTAAATCGGTGATGATATATTTGCTGTAACCGTTTCCAACGTTCTCGCCGTTTTTCGTATCCTGGTTAAAACTAATCGTATAATACGGCATTACCGCAGCGGCTTCTTTGGTTCCGCCATTTAATTTGAAAGCACCTTCGGTAAAAGGTTTCACGTGGTTCTGGAAATTATTTCCGGGATAAACCGCATATTTTCCCATCGCCCAGTGACCGTCACGACCACCTTCTTCAGGTCCGCCTCCCGGCCAGTGTTTTACCATAGCATTCACACTTTTATTTCCCCAACCGTTTTTATTTCCAGCTGTCGTCTGGAAACCGTCGATATAACCTCTTGCCATATCTGCCGTCAATTCCGGACTTTCAGAGAAAACATAAGCAATTCTGTACCAACGGGGCTCTGTTCCCAAATCGATTTGTGGAGAAAGAGCGGTTGAAATTCCCAAGGCTCTATATTCCTGAGCTGCGATGTTTCCGAACTTTTTAACCAATTCCGGGTCAAAAGTTGCGCCCATTGCCAAACCGTCCGGCCAAAGTGAAATCTGTCCACCTGCTCCTTCATTAAATTCGGCTGTTACGGTTGCTGAATGTCTTGGGTCTGTACTGTTATTGGCAGGAATTCCTAAACCTAAGCCTTCAATATAAGCTTGAATATTATTGCTCCATTGAGCAGCAATTGCAGGAGACTCAACCGTTGTTACCAAAACATGACGAAGATTGTCTTCCTTTAAAAATTTCTTTTGCTGGTCTGTTAAATCAGAAGCTTTTGCACCACTTTCTTTGTAGAACATCCCGTTGTATTTCCCTGCTCTGAAGCCATCTGCAGGAGCCGGAACTGATTGGTGACCGCTGTATAACATCAATCCTGCTATTTGCTCAACCGTCATTTTTGAAGCTAAATCTTTTGCTCTTTCGTCCACAGGAAGTCTCCAGTCTTCGTATTTATCGAGTTTTCCGTTACGGTTTAAATCTTTGAATTTATTCCCACCAATTGTTAGAATTTTCACACCTGAATCAACCGAATACCCCAAAACCGGACCCTTGGAATTGGTCACGGTTTGGATATTTTGAGAAAAAGCAGTGATGCCTAAAAATAATGCGGCTATATTTAATACTGATTTTTTCATTGTTAAATTTTAGAAATTAAAGCTTACAGAAAACTGACCCGTTAATGGCATAATGTACGTTCCCGTCAACAATCTTCCGTAGTATGGACTTGCATCGGTAATCAATTCGGCTCCGTTGATTGTTCCGCTTGCTCCTCTTTGGTTCAGGAAGTTGATAACCGTTGCGCCAACATTGATATTTTTATTAACTGTATAAGTCACGCCACCGAAAGTTTCCCATCTTGGAGCAAAATATAAAGCGTTTGTAAGGTTAGCATATTGTTTTGAAAAATATCTGAAACTTGCCCAAAATCTCCACTTGTCAATGGTATAGCTTGGGTCGATTTCCATTAACACTTTAGCAACTCCTAGCACATTGTTATCACTGTAATTGTAAGATGTTCCGAAAGCGTCAAAATTAAATTTCTTGTAAACCGGATTTTGGAACGTTACCAAATAATGTAAATTGAATCCTTTGAAAGGTTTCAAAACAAAATCTGTCGTCCAACCCAACGTTTGAATATCGTAATAAACCGTCGTCGTCTGCGCCTGTGAACTGTTGGCAGGATTTACCAAATTGTATCTGTTCAGGTTGTTATTTTTCTTAAGATAAGTCGCCTGAGAAATTAACTGAATCCAATCTGTATTCCAGAAAATTCCTAAAGCTCCCAACGGACTTTTAATTTTGTTGGTATTTGGTTCAAAGGCTTGAGAATAACTTTCCAGTCTTCTATTTTCTTCGGTATAAAGTAAGTTGGCAATAACTCCGAAGTTTTTGCTGATGTTATAAGTCGCATTCAAACTACCTCCAATCTGGAAAAAGCTGTGATTGATCTGATTAAATTGACTTGGGTCTGTAAAGCTGAAACCAATTGTTCTCGGTGTTAGAGAATATTCTCCGTCCAAAATATGATTTTTCAAATGTAGACCATAGCTCAAATTGAAATTGTCAGAAACTTTCCATTCGTCTGTTCCGTAAACTGATAATTTGTTTTCTGTTCCGCTATGGTATTCTGCGCCTGCATTGTAGTTATAAAAACCGTCTGCATCTGTATTCGGACCAATTAATCTTTGAGGTTGCGCGCCAACAGTCTGGTAGAAGAAAGAACGGTTCGAAGTAAATTTATCGACGTGATAATATTGCTCCAAAATACCTACCGTAAGATTATGATTTCCAACCTGTTTGTTTAGTGAAAAACGTCCTGAAATACTTGTAATCGGAGTTTCTGGCGTGTACATTGCCAATTGCGTTCCGACTGGTCCAGAATAAGCCTGACCGTTGGAAGCCAAAGTGTAACCAGCCGCCGAATCTGCATTGAAAATACTTAAAGGAATGCTGTTGGCCATTTTCACTTTTGAGAAATGCGCTCTTGTAGAGAATTTGAAATTCCAACCGTTATTCAACATATAATTTCCTAAAACATCGATGTTATGTGCACTTGACCTGTTGTCATTTCCTGCAAGGTTTGCAAAATAGGTTTGTCCGGAAAGAATGTCTTTAAACTTCATATTTCCATCATTCACCACGTAAGAATCTCTACCAATTTTGAAGTTATCCAACTCGGTAACTTTCCCATTTTCTCCATATTGAAAAACCGCATAGTTGGTAATGCTGTAAGAATCTGAGTATTTGTATAAAATTGAGATTTTACCTTTATCGTCATTGAAATATTTGGTAATTCCTGCTCTGAAAATCTTAGTTTCATCGGCGTTTCTGGCAAAACCTAATTTATAGGTACTTGGATCATAGTTTGCAAAAGCGCCAACGGTGTACGTCCAGCCGTTTTTAGAAATCGGTCCTGAAGCATTTACATCGCCCTGCAACCAGCCGAAAGTACTTGTTGTTAATTTTCCTTTTAATTTGAAATCTTTAGTTCCTGTCTGAGAATAAGAATTTACCGCAAAACCAAGGTCTCCCATTGTATTGGCAAGCTGATCCATTTTCAGAAGTCCTGTTTTTTCTAAACCTACACTTTGTCTCCATGTTTTGTTGGGAAGTTCAGGCCAGAAAAAATATACTGCAGGAAGGTCGTTTTCAAGGATCGTAATTCCTCCAACTGTTGACGGCAAACCGATATTCACGTCTCTCGGACTTGTGTTATTAGCTGCGTTCAACATTACGTTTCTGTTGTTATCTTCTTTGGATGAAGTTGTCACAGTTTTTACACCTTCTTCCGTTTTTGCTGCGGTTATGGCATTTTTTACAGCTAATGTATCAGTTTTCTCCTGTCCAAAGGCTGTTGCGAAAGAAAGCAAAAGCCCTAATGCTGAGATTTTTAAAGTTGATTTTTTCATTTCTTAGTTCGTATAGTTTCTAATTATTGTTTTAATTTACTGGTTTTGAATGTTTTAATTCTTTTTCTCTGTTTAAAATAAAGACATAAAAATATCCTGCATCCAAATTTTCATTGGGATGAACTTTGTAAAATATCAGCACCGGATTGATTTATTTTAGCCGGCTTTCATCAGCATTTGTACCTTCACAACATTTATATTGCGGAAACTCGCATAATTTGTTTCGAGCAATATTTTTAACTGAATTAATTTTATCATTTTCAGTTACTATTACTTTTTGAAGAAGTAATTTATCGAATAATTCTCTGATCAAAAGCTTGTGTTATCATTGCTTCAATGCGAAGCATTACAATAGTACATTATCTTCATTAATCTACCAAGAAAAATATTAATAAAAGTTAATATTGAATTTAATTAACTGATAATCAAATGTATAATTTTTATTATTATGAAATTTAATTATTGATTCTATACGAAACAATGATAAAAATCATCTTAAAAAATCCCCAAAAAAGGTCTCAAGATGCCACATTTCTGCTGATACAAAAATTTTATTGTTAGATTTGTATTTAATATACTTTTTCAAACAACAAATGGATTCAAAAGAATTAATTTTACAACGATCAAATGAAGCAAAAGAAATTTTTATTCCTCATTTGTCGGCAGATCCTGTAATTTTTGGTTTTGATCAGAACGAGCTCAAAGTTCTTCTTCTAAAAATGAACTACCGGAAACAGTGGTTTTTACCCGGTGGATATGTTCGTAAGGATGAAGATCTTGATGATGCAGTTGTAAGAATTGTAAGAGACAGAGCGGGAATTACCGATGTTTATCTTGAAGAATTTGGAGTTTTTGGAAAGAAAAACAGAAGCGAATTTTATTTTGAAGATTTCGATGAGACGCTTTTTCATAAGCAGAGATTTATCACCATCGGATTTTATGCATTGTACAATCCTGACAGATTTAGTCTGACTGCTGATGAATTCAGTGAAACATGTGAATGGATTTATCTGAGTAAACTTCCTGAAATCGAAATGGCGATGGATCATCGTGAAATTGTTGAAAAAGCTTTGCTGACATTAAGAGAAAAAATTTCTCATAAACCTATAGGATACAATCTTTTACCGGAAAAATTTACACTTTCAGAACTACAAAAACTGTACGAAGTTATTTTAGGAAAAGAATTAAACCGGGGAAATTTTTACAGAAAAATAAAAAATCTTGGAATTCTTAAAAAATTGGATGAAAGAAGAACAGGAGGCGCTCATAAAGCCCCTGATTTATATTCTTTTGACGAAGAAAATTACCTGAAAGCTCTTGAAAATGGCTTAACCAGCTGGTAAATAGAGTAGTGCAGTCTTGATAATAAAAATACCTTCTGTGCAGAAGGTATTTTTATTTTATATTGAAGGTTATTAGTTTTTATTTTCCGCCGCCGCTTTTTTCAACATCGGTTTTGGTATTTTCTTTTACCTTCTGGTTTCCAAATCGTTTCACAAAAGAGATGGAGGCACCGTACCAATCCCATTTGGAAGTACTTCTAACGTATCCTCCCTGGACGTATGAAGTTGCATCATAATTTGGTCGCTGGAAAATATTCATCAGTTGTAAGCTGACTTCCATCTGAGTTTTCGGGAATATTTTGGTCGCAGAAATATTGTGAAATATATTCGGTTTATTGGTAGTAGAGTTTCCGTTATTCTGATTAGAAACTTCAACCCACGCACTTATATTAATATTTTTATTGAAAAGATTATTATAAGAAAGGTTAGTAGAAGCACTTAAATAACTGATGTAGAAGTTGTTTTCTAAACCATTTTGTTTGTTGAAATCACTATTATCAATATAATACCATCCTAAACCAACATTTACCGTAAACTTATTTTTAAAAAATGTCTGGTTGGTATTTGCATAAAGATAGTATTTATGTACTTTTCCTTTAAAATTAGATTCCTGACTGATTGGAACTGTTTCGTTACCGACTTCCCCCTTTAAATAATCTGTCCAGTAATCCTGATCGGTAAATGAATATCTTGCTGAAAGAAAATATTTCTTTAAAATTCCCAATTTCATGTAAACTCTGTGGCTTGGATTTGGCTCCAGATCCATATTTCCACGGGTATAAATTCCGTCGGTGTTTGGAGTCATAAAAGGATTGAATTCTGCATACCAAGGTCTCCAGATATTTTTGTTATAGGTTAAACTTAAGTCATATTTATCTGAAAATGTGTATTTTAATAAAAGATTCGGCAGGAAAGTACCATATGAATCTTTTCTTGATGCTCCGGCAACATCCTGACGCATTTTATAATCAATATATTCATAACGGAGCCCGACTCTTGTCTCTAATTTCTTAAAGAAAGTTCTGCTATAATTTGCATATAAAGAGTTAATATTATCCTCATAATGGAAAATATCATGCGCACTTAGCCCGGGAAGTATTTCGCCATACAAATTATTAGGAACTACATTGTTGTTAAAACTCATTTTTCCACCTACTTCAAAAGTAGCACCGGATTTTCCTAAAGGCTGTGTATAATCAACTTTGATAAAATAATTTCGGTTTTCGTTATCTGAAAGAATTCCTAAATCTTTTGTTTCTGAATCTGTACTTGAAGTGATATTGTTAACAAAATAGCTGTCTTCAGATTGTCCGTAATAATTTGTACCCAAGTTTACATCCAGAATTTTATTCTTTTCTTTATCATACCATTTATAGAAAAAATTAGTTCCTAAATTACGATTGAGTCCGGTGGAATTTTGATTTTGTTCAGAAGAACTTTTGAATACATTATTAATATAGTCTAATCTGCTGGCTTCGGAATTTGAAGTAGAATTACTTTGGTAATATTCTAAAATAACACCTACTGTATTTTTGCTGTTGAGTTCAAATTCTGAGGTTGAAGAAAGGGAAGGGCTTTTGCTTCTGCTTATTAAGTAATTGTCAATATTATTGGTCTCATTATCCTGATACCAAGTGTACAAACTGGAACTTCTTTGGACATTAGTGTTGTCACTATAACTTCCGATTAATGTTTGAGTAAAATTTTTCTTATGATAATTTAAATTTAAATTCGTGTATTGTGAATTTTTGGTATTTTGTCTGTTATTGAAGGTTACACTTCCTTTTAATCCTTCATCATCACGCTTCTTCAAAACAATATTAATAACCGATCCTGTTGCCTCATAACGTGAAGACGGACTTGTAATTACCTCGATCTTCATTAGATTATCAGCAGGAATAGTCTTTAAATATTCTTTTAATTCTTTACCGGTGAAAACTGTTTTTCTATCATTGATGTAAACGGTAACCGATTCTCCTTCTGCCTTAATTGCGTCGTTGTTATCAATACTTAACAAAGGCGTCATTCTCAATACGTCCCAAGTGGTATTTCCTGCTAAAATTGAGCTGTTGGAAACATTGAAAACAGTACGGTCGACCTTGGATTCTACAGTTGGTTTTCGTGCAACAAGGGTTACCGCTTCAATTTCTTTTTCTTTGGGTTTGATGGTATCATTTTGTGTTTGTGCAAAAGCCGCAGTGCTTATGATCAGGGCGATTGGTACGAAAATAATTTTCATGAAGTAATGGTTTTAGCTATAAGACACTTACATGAGAATATTTGTTACATCAAAAGTGAAAATATTTAAAAGTTTTATTTTAGCTAAAAAAAAGAAAACGCAAGACACTGTAATACAGGTCCCACGTTTTCGATCCAAATTTATTAAGTATGAAATTTTTTATTTTTTAACCACCTTTTTAGTGATTGTTTTTCCGTTTTCAAACTGAACTTTCACAAAATATACACCGTTTGGAACTCCGTTAAGATCAATTTGCTGATCTGAAAATCTTGTTTTTATAATCTGTCCTACAGAATTTGTAACTTCAGCTAATTTTATTTTTTCTTCATTTTTAATGAAAGCTATTCCGTTGGTAGGATTTGGATAGACTGAAAAACTGTCAGTGGTTTTTACCTCATTCGTAGATAAAACAGCCGTAGAAATTCTCTTAATATGAGTTCCGTTTTGAGTATATGCTAATACTAAATAGTTATTAACAGGGTCAAATGCTAAATCACTATAGGTTGCAGTACCGTCTGAAACCATATCACCACCAAATTTTGCCCAGCTAGATGTTCCTGAATTAAATTTATATACCGAATTTTTTGTGTGGTTGGCATTTGAGCTGTCCCAAATACTTGCTACAACATAAGGTGTACCGTCTGGTGAAACGGTAATTGCTGTATGATTTACCATAGTATCAGAAAAGTTAGCTGCCCCTACCTGAATCCATGAGGTTCCATCGAATTTCTTTACATTGAGTTTTCTTCCTTCTGCAGTACTGGAAACATAGAGAACATACGGTATATTATTGCTGTCTAAAGCGATGTCTGAAAAAGAGTTATCTGAACTGTATCCGTTGCCTACAGCCATTCCTCCAAGTAATGTCCAGGAATCTGTACTTGATGCAGTGGCACTAATTCTGTAGACCTTTACGCCACTCGCAATCTGACAGACATAGATGTTATTATCTGAACCAATGACCATTTCTGCAAAAGTAGATCCACCGGCAAATCCCACATTTCCTACCTGCTCCCACCCACCGTTAGAAAACCTTCTTACTGTACCTGCTCCATCTGAGCTGTACGCAAAAAGAGTATTGGAAGGGGAAATGGCTGTTGCCTGATAGTTTACTGCAGCATTTGTTGCATTGGGTAATGCAGCCCAAGCTCCGGATGAGAATCTTTTAACCTCCAATCCGGTTGCCGGATAACCTGCCTGATTGCTGTAATAAAGTCTTCCCTGCCCATCGATGCATAAAGAATTATAAAGAGCTGTTCCGGTAGTTATTCCTGGAGAACCTCCAAGATATGACCATGAACTTCCGTCGAATTTTTGTACTGATCCTTTTGCTACTGAAACATCATAATAAGAAAGATAATAATTTCCAGATGCATCAATAACTAAATTGTTATAACTTGAATTTCCTGCTGAAACAATATCTGTAGATCCTACAACGTCCCACTGTTGGGCATTCATAAACATATTCAGACCAACTCCACAAACCAAAAGAGTTTTTCTAAAATTAAAAAAAGAGTTTTTTCTCATAATAAAGGGGATTTTAAAATATTGAACTTTTTTTACGAATTTTTAATCTGATATATTGTGATGTCGGGTGGTATTCTATCGGAAAAGAATTATCAGCAAATTTATACGTTGGATTAACATAACTCTACTTTTGAATAAAATTTCTTAAAAAATTAGATACTCATTACATACTTTTTAGTGTATTTAAATGTAATTTTTGTGAATTATATAATTTTTTGAAAATATTTCGGAATCTTTAGAAGAGAATTAATCAGAATTAATTCTAAATCTCAGCGAAATTTAGAATTGATAAATTGATAATTAAAAGCAGTATTTTTTAATTATTATAAATTATTCTGTTGAAATAAAAATGAATAAATGACGAATTTTATAAGTTGTCTATCCACTGATAGATATCTACAGATTGGGGAATTTCAAACTTTTTTCTCAATCTGTATTTCTTATTCTGAACGGTGCGAGTTTCAATAAAGGTATATTTTGCAATTTCTTTTGTTGTTAATTTTAATTTCAAAAGAGCGCAAAATTCGATTTCCGATTGTTGCAATTCCGGATGTTTTTTCAAAAGATTTTCGGAAAAATCAGGGAAGATATTTTCAAAGGCAAACATAAATCCAGGGTCATTTTTTTGCAAAAGATCAATCAGATGGTTGTACATCTCATTCAGATTTTTATTAACTTCTACAATCTTTTTCTTTTTAAACCTGAAGAAGATAAATACCGATACACCTGTAATTAAACAGAGAGAAATTATCCAGATCAAAAGATTTTTATAAGATGATTTGCTTTGTTCTTTTTCACCTTTCTCAATAACCTGTTGCAGCGAATTATATTTGCTTTGAAGCACTTTAAGCTCATATTGCTCGATCTTATTTGCATAATATTCTGCGCTGTCTTTTTGATTCGTTTCAGTGTATATTTCTTTTAAATAGGTGTTGATATGATTGATATTGAGTTCAATACCTGTTATTTTAATAGTTTTTAAGGCTTTATGAAAATTATCAATCGAATTTTTAAAATCCTTTCGCTTCTGGTAATATTGACCGATTACCGTATAATTATCAATCATCGCTTTGTCATCAGAAATATCCGAAGGCTTGATATTGATTGACTGTTGAGCATAATAATACGCCGAATCTATATTGTATAATGAGTAAATATTGGATATGTTAGAATAATTCAGGTACTGAAAATTGGCAAATTCTCTTTGATTTTTCAATTCGCTGCCACTTTTTATTTCTTCAAGAATTTTTTTTGTGGCATTTTTAGGTTCATTTTTATCTACATAAACATTTGCAAAACTACTCAGAACATTAGCTTTTGCATAGAAAATTTTCTTACTTTTTGATTTGTCTTTTTGGAGAATCGTATAAGCATTATTTAAATGGAAAATAGCTTTATCATAAAATTTATTCACCGAATATGTTTCAGCAATATAAACATTTCCCATTGCCTCGTAATATGCATTATTGTATTCTTTGCCTATGTCCTGAAGCTTTTCTGAGGAAATAATTAAGCTGTCGGTAAGATTTTTATAATAGAAATACCGACATTTTTTATCCAAAAGCTTCATTTCAGATAGAGAATCTTTTAAAATCCTGGATTCTCTCAAAAGTTGATTGATTTGAAGATATGCTTTGTTAATATCTGTATTGAAAAGTTGAGAATTAGCGTTAACCCTGCTTTTAAATCCCTCAAGGTTTTTTTTTGATTGAGAAAATACTATTGAACTTATAATTAAGCTGAAAAAAAATAAAAATCGGGTAGAATTTTCAATCATTTATTGTGTGGGTTAGATTAAATAAAAATTATGAATACTGTGTAAATTTAACAATAATTTTTGTGGTATCTTATTGTTGAGATATTAATTTATAAGTTTTATCATCATATTATGTGAAATTATAATGAAAACAGAAAATAGGAGTTATTTAAATTTACTTATAATATATTTTCAATCAATCTCATAAAGAAGCAGATTTTATTTTATGTGAAATGGCTTGATTTTAGATAATTATAAACTTTAATAGCTAAAAATAGGATATATTATCAACTCAAGATTATAAATTATGGAAAGGTTCAAAAAAATAATTTTGAAAATTCTAAAATGGACAGGAATTTCAATTGTGGCAATTTTATTTCTAATGTTTATAATTCCTATATTATTTCCCGGAACGATTTCTCAGCAGGTGAAGATCTTTGCCAATAAACATCTTGCAGGAAAATTAGATTATAAAAAAACTCACCTGTCATTTTTCAGGCATTTTCCATCGCTTACAGTTTCTGTGGATGATTTGGTTTTACAAGGTTCAAAACCATTTCAAAATGACACCTTGCTTTCTGCTAAAGAAGTGGCAGCAGGAATTAATTTAAAAAATCTGATTTTTGACGGTGAAGTTAAAATCGATGAAATCTACGTAACAGATGCTAATGCCAATGTTTTTGTTAACAGTAAAGGGGAAGCTAATTATAATGTTTATGTGTCAAAACCATCCGAAAAACCGAAAGATACAACAGCAACCGCAGCTTCTATTAAATTGGATCTTATAAAGTTCAGAAATTTTAATATAAAGTATAATGATCATTCTGCAAGGATTTTAGTAGATGCAAAAGGATTAAATTATACAGGAAAAGGTGGATTAAGTCAGGATATTTTTGATCTGGAAACGGATCTTAATATTGATAAGGTTGATTTTAGTCTAAATAGAATTTATTATGCAAAACAAAAATCGCTTCACGCCGATTTAATTACAAGAATAAATACCAACGCATTAACTTTCGTTTTACGTAAAAATGAATTGAGAATTAATGATTTGCCGTTGAAATTCACAGGATTTTTGAGTATTTTAAAGGATGGGTATAACCTTAATATTGAAGCCGCTTCTGAAAAAACAACTATCCGTGATATGATTTCTGTACTGCCGCCACAATATCTGGATTGGGCAAAAGACACTAAAATTGAAGGAAATAGTGATTTGTTTTTCAGTTTGAAAGGAAGATTTAGTGAGCAGAAAAATCTTAAACCTAGATTAAAAGCAAGACTTTTTGTAAAAGACGGATTTGTTTCTAACGGAAAAGCGCCCGTTCCTATGAATCATCTTAATATGGATCTAAATGTTGATTTGCCTTCGTTAGACACAGAACAGTTAGGTCTGGATTTGAGAAATTTAAGTTTTGATCTTGGACCGAATAATTTTAAAGCAGCTGTACAGACAAAAGGTATGAACGAAATGCAGGTTGAGGCTAAAATAAAAGGCGTTGTAGATCTTCAGACTTTAAATAATGCATTAGGATTGAAAGATATTGATGTGAGAGGCTTGATGAATACAGATATAAAAGCCAATGGAATATTTAGTTTAGATAAAAAATTATTTCCTAAAACCGATGGATATCTTAATCTGAAAAATGGCTGGTTGAAGACAAAGTATTATCCAAACCCAATTCAGAATATCAATATTGTTGCGAATATTATCAATACAGATGGGACATTTAAAAGTTTAGGGGTAAAGCTTGATCCGTTTAAGTTTGATTTTGAAGGAAATCCTGTTTTCATCAATGCAGATTTACAAAATTTTGAAGATGTTTTATATAAAGTTAAAGCAAAAGGTGTTTTGAATGTCGGCAGAATTTATAAAGTATTTGCGAAAAAAGGATTGGATATCAGTGGATTGATTATGGCTGATCTTTCCCTAAATGGCAGACAGAGCTATGCTACGACAGGTCAATACAGCAAATTGGATAATAAAGGAAATTTAATTTTAAAAAATATAAAAGCCACTACAGAATATTTACCGAAATCATTTTACATCAAAGAAGGAAATTTTCAGTTTGAAAATGAAAAAATGTGGTTCAGGAAATTTTTTGCAACGTATGGAAAATCAGATTTTGCTTTAAATGGTTATCTTTTAAATACAATCAATTATTTTATCGAAAGAAAAGGAACACTTCACGGCAAATTTGGACTTAATTCTAATTACATTTTAATCGATGAATTTATGGCGTTGAAAAATGGAGATAATACAGATAAATCGATAGAAGTTGAATATGCAAAAGTAGAAAACCCTAAAAGTAGCGGAGTTGTGATTGTTCCTAAAAATCTGGATGTTTCTCTGGACGTTAATACAAAAAAAGTTGAGTTTAAAGGATTAGGTTTAAATCATCTTATAGGAACAGCTTCGGTAAATGCAGGTCAGGTTTACCTTAAAAATACTTCATTTGATGTCGTTGGAAGCCGTATGAATATTGATGCCCGTTATCAGGATGAATCTCCGTTGACGGCCAATTATGATGTTGCATTGAAAGTATTGGATTTTGATGTACAAAGGGCTTATAAAGAAATTGATATGGTGCGTGAAATGGCAACTGCCGCAAAAAATGTAAAGGGAATTGTATCTGTAGATTATAAATTAAAAGGAGATTTTGACAAAAATATGGCTCCAATTTATCCTTCTCTAGAAGGCGGAGGAGTTGTAAATCTTCGTGACGTGGAAGTGAAAAATTTGAAAATGCTTTCGGCAGTTGGTGATAATATCGGGGCGAAAGCGTTTAATGATCCGAATATGAAGGGCGTGAATATTGAAACACATATCAAGAATAATTTGATTCACGTAGATAAATTTACGTTTAAAGTTTCTATTTTAAGACCTACAATCAGCGGTACAACGAGTTTTAACGGATTATTGGATTTAAGAATAAGAGTAGGAATTCTGCCTGGTGGACTGATAGGTTTTCCGGTTGTTGTCACCGGAACTCATGAAAAACCAAAAATTAAAATTTTCAGCAAAACCGGACAGGGAATTGTAGATGCTTTGTATAATACAAAATCGAACAAGATTATTAGAGAAGAGCGACGTGCCGAGAAAAAATCAAGAAGAGAACAGCGTAAAACTAAGAAAGTTCAGGAACAAAAAGCAATACAGGCAGAAAAACAAATTAAAAAAGATATTAAAGAAAAATAATTTATAGTAAAATTCAGTTAGTTGATCGAGTTTTGACAAATATTTGATTTGTCGAAACTCGATTTTTTGTTAATATAATATTATATCATCTATAAAAACAAAAAATCCTCAGAAACCTGAGGATAAAAACTAATAACCATGAAAACTCAAATTAAACTGAGTTATTATACTATATTAAAATATTGTGCCAAGAATTTATTATCAGTTTTTTATTATGAAAATTTAAGATTATTTAAGAAAAAATAATAATTTTTAAGTTTTAGTCGAATTCATCATTAGAAATTTTTATACTGTTCTTTGATAGACATTCTATCAGTCAAGATTTCATCAAATTAATTAATGATAGAATTGTATGGCATGATAATAGGTTGATTTTAGATACTAAATTCAAAACCATTCACAAAATGAAATCAAACAATATAATTGAAAAAAGCCTTAGAGGAAAGACCGTCGTCATTACGGGAGGAAGCAGTGGAGTAGGTAGAGCGACTGCAGAAGCGTTTGCTTTGGAAGGCTGCAATATTGTAATTGCAGCAAGAGGGCAGGAAGGACTTGATGAAGTGGTGTCTTTGTGCAGAGATTTAGAAGTTTCGGCAATTGGCATTCCGACTGATGTTTCTATAGCTTCAGATGTTCAGAATTTAGCCAATAAAGCATTGCAATTTAACGGCAGAATTGATATTTGGGTGAATAATGCAGGTGTTATGGCGAGCGGAAAGTTTGAAGAAATCCCAATGGATCTGAACGAACAGGTTATTAAAACCAATCTTTTCGGATATATGCATGGTGCGTACAGTGTTTTACCGATTTTCAAAAAGCAGAACGACGGTATTTTAATTAATAATGTCTCAATTGGTGGATTCATGCCTGCACCTTACAGCGCAGTTTATTCATCAACGAAATTCGGAATTCGTGGCATGATGGAATGTCTTCATGGTGAAATTTCGGACTTCGAAGATATTCATATTTGTAATCTTTATCCACAGATTCAGCGATCTACAGGAAATATGCATTCTGCTAAATATTCGGGTTTGGATTTTAAAATTCCTCCGTTTGCGGCAGATCCGAGAGATACAGCGGCTAAAATTGTTGAGTTGGCAAAAAATCCAAGAAAAGATTTATTTCCGGATTTTACTTCCTTGTTGCTTAAAAATATGTACGGATTATTTCCTAAACCAATTATCAATACGGCTTCTGCGGCTATGAGACTGATGATGAAAATTAAAAATGCTCCCGCTGATTCTGGAAATGTATTGGAACCTTCCTCTGAGCCACATCGTATTTATGGAGAAACCATACTTCCTGTACCTTCAAGAAAAACTAAGATAGCTTTAGTTGCAGGAGTTGGATTGGGATTAGCATATATGATCTTAAAAAATAGATCTTCAAGTAATAAATGAGAATAGTTTTATCTATTAAACATAAAAATAAAGCTCTGATCGCATTGATCAGAGCTTTTGTACTTTTTAATATCTGAATTTTTTAAAACCTTTCGAATTTCAAAAGATAATGAAAAATTTATTTTTATATATTTCAGATATTCAAATGCCTACGCTAATTTTACATTAACTGCATTTAAACCTTTTGGTCCTTCTTTTACTTCAAAAGTTACTTGGTCATTCTCACGGATGTTTCTAGAAACTAAACCTGATGAATGTACAAATACGTCTTTTCCACCGTCTGCTGGAGAAATGAATCCGAAACCTTTTGTTTCGTTAAAAAATTTTACTGTACCTTCTTGCATGGTAATTGTATTAAAAAATTGTTGTTATTATTTGGCCACATTTTAAAAGCTAAAATGTTAACCATAAACAGGAACTAAAAACTTAATTGTTTTAAATAAGAACCTATTTACTTTGCAAATATACAATAAATAAATGAATATTCTTTATTTTAATTAATTGATTGACAAAAAAATATTATATTATCAAAAATGAGTGACTTTACTATTTAAAATTTATAAACAAAAGCATTAACATTCATTCCAGCACCTACCGATGCAAATAAAACAATATCATTTTTTTCAATCTTATGAGATTCTAGTTCGTCCTGCAGAATCATCGTCAATAAAGAAGGAATTGTTGCAACACTGCTGTTACCCAATTTATCAATAACCATTGGCATTATATTATCAGGAAGTGGCTTGTCGTAAAGCTGATAAAACCTCTCTACAATAGCTTCATCCATTTTTTCGTTTGCCTGATGAATGATGATTTTATTTAACTGATCAATAGAATATCCGCTTTTATCAAGGCATTGTTTCATGGCTTCAGGAACATTTACAAGAGCAAATTCATAGATTTTTCTCCCATCCATTTTAATGTATTTTGTGTCCTGACATTCTTCATTATTATATGACTTTCCAAAATACAGATAATCTTTTTCTTTAAATGTAAAAGAAGCAGATAAATGAGACTGTATTCCAGATTCATCTTCTGAAGCTTCCAAAACTACTGCTCCTGCACCATCTGCGTAAATTAAACTGTCTCTGTCGTGCGAATCCGAAACTCTGGAAAGTGTTTCAGCACCGATTACCAGACACTTTTTCGCAATACCAGATTTGATGAATGCATTGGCCTGTATCACTCCTTCAATCCAGCCCGGACAACCGAACAAAACATCATAGGCAACACAGAAGTTATTTTTTATTTTTAATAAATGTTTTACTCTCGATGCCAGGCTTGGCACCATATCGGACTGAACAGTACCGAATTTTACATCACCAAAATTATGGGCAAATATGATATAATCTAATGTTTCAGGATCTATTCCTGAATTTTCTATTGCTGCCTGAGCGGCAATTAAACCCAAATCAGAAGTTACCTGAGTATTTTTGGCGTATCGCCTTTCTACAATACCTGTTATTTTTTGTAATTTAGCAGTAATTGCTGTATTGTTGTCTTTCAATAAAACCCCTTCTTCATTAAGAAAAACGTGTTTGTCAAAAAACAAATTGGTGATTGTTTCTGAAGGTATATAATTACCAACTCCGGTTATTTTACTTGTCATTAAATATAAACTTAGACGCTTTTTGTCTTCTAATTTTGGTTAAACGAATAATGAAGTAAAGATAGTCATTATTAGGAGGAAATTGTATCACTAATTAAAAATTAAACAAAATTAATAAAGTTTTGCATAATATTTTATTTTCAAATCAATGCTTTAGACTAAAAAATGTTTTTTATTAAATAACTATCAATTTAAAATAAAAGTTGTATATTAATTAGCTAACTAATTAAAAATTAAAGCCATTGCAATTAAATGATCGCAACGGCTTTCTTTGAAAATATAGTAATTGATTTTATTCTTGTTTATTTCATATTGGCTTTAATTTTTTCTTCAACGATCCTCCAGTCGTAAAAATGAAAAACTCTTCCGTTGCTCATGGCAACAAAAGCACCTTTGGGAAATTTCGGTCCTAAATTTACATGGGTTACTTCCGATCCGTCACTTTCTTTGGTAGAAACCGGAATTTCTGCAATCATTCCTTTTGAAGGATTTTCCCTTAAATACACATTAAAAGTATCTTTCTGCTGATTGGAAACCAATATATAACCTGTATTTGAAGAAGTAGGATAAATGGAAATTCCCTCAACATCAGATTTGAAATCTCCTTTTCCGAAAACTACTAATTCTTCATTTCCTTTGGCCGGATCAGCATAATATTGATGAACACCGAATTGCTCGTCGGAATAATAAATATATCCCATTTCATCATCTACAGCAATACTTTCAATTTCTTTTAAACCGCTGTATTTACCGAATTTTCTTACAACTTCTCCCGTTATTTTTCCATCTCTTTCAAGTAATTTGTATTGCCATAAATAACCGTCACTTGGTCCGGATTTCCTTCCGACAATCGCAAAAATTTCACTTGTATCCGGATTTTTGTACATGGAAATTCCCATCGGTCCGCGCTCCGTTTCTCCATCAAAAACAGAGAATTCCCCAACTTCTTTCAAATCGGGAAGAGAGTACAATTTTACTTTATTGGTTTCTCTTTCTGTAGTCGCTGCAAAATCGATTTTTTTCCCGTTTAAATTAAATCCATATTCGATATCAACATTGTTCGGACGTTTTAATCCTAAAACTTTATTGATGATTTTTCCGTCTAAATTAAAAGCATATAAACCGCCATTCGTATCTTTATCAGTTCCGATAATGATACTTTTTGATGCATCTTGAGGATTAATCCAAATCGCAGGATCGTCTGTATCGTACATGACCGTTTCTGTAACAACGGTTGGTTTTATTTTTTTTCCTAATTGACTTTGCCCGACACAATTTACCACAAATGGCAAAACGGAAAAAGCTATGATGTAATTTACTTTTTTCATTTAAATTAAAACAATTATTTATATTTTCAATTAGAAATCAAACTTTACACCCATCGTAAATCTCGGTCTGTAATATTCTGCCTGAGCCGTTCTGCTTGGGATTCCCTGGTAATATCTCAATGGTTGATTGGTTAAATTATTAGCCTCAGCAAAAATTCTCAGTTTACTTGTAATCTTGTAGGAAGCATTGGCATCAAGAAAAATCTGCTTATCGTAATAACGGTCTTCAAAAGCATTTCCTCCCAATTGATCGATGTAATGAGAAGCATAGTTCATAGAAACCCTTGCGGAAAATCGTTTGTTCTCCCAAGAAAGTGATCCGTTGAACATATGCGGAGCAGTTCCCGGAAATCCGACATCTGTTCTTTCCAAACCATCCTCATTGGTGATTCCTTTTGCTTTGGAATGGGTATAAGTATAGTTTACATAAACTCCCAACCCTTTCCAGAAAGCTCCCGGAATAAAATCTAACTGTCTTTGTAAGGCAACTTCAAAACCGAAAAGATCTACATTGTCACCATTTCTTTGTTGTGTAAAATTCCAATTGTTGTCGCCTGCCGGAATCGGGTTTGACTGGCCGGCAAAATCATTGGCAAAATCAGCCGCAGAATAATTTTTTCTTGAATAGGTATAAATGAAGTCTTTCAGATTTTTATAGAAGAAACCTCCGGAAAGAATTCCGACAGATTTAAAATATTTTTCTGCCATAAAATCGAAATTGTAAGCGTAAGTCGCCTTCAGATCGGGATTTCCTGCAGAAATTGCTTCGTCTCCCGAAACGACATTAAGATAAGGAACCAAAGCATAATAATTAGGACGAGCCAAAGCGGTTGTAAATGCCGCACGAAGAACCAGATTCTGCGTCGGAACATATTTAAATGATAAATTTGGGAGAATATTCGTGTAAGTATTGTTGTTAGTGATTTTTCCTACTAAATCTTCTTCATCCAAAACATAATTTCCTGTGTAATCAATATTTGTGGTTTCGATACGGGCACCGACAATCATTGATAATTTATCACTAAAATCCTGATCCCAACGGATATATCCAGCATAAATATTTTCTTTGGCACTGTAATTTCCGGAAAGAAATTCGTCTGGTTTTGATTCTGAATTATATAAATTAGCATTAAACAAATCCAATCCGCCTAAATAAGAAGCACTGGCAAAAGTTCCCGGAATGTAATTTCCCGGCTGAAAGTTGTGTCCGTCAAAATTCGTAGTTGGAACATTCAGTAGACTTCCGATATCATTGATGGGCTCAAAAGCAAAATAATCATTTTCTCTTTCTTTGGTTTTTAAACGCAGACGGGCTCCCACACGGATTCTTCCTTTTTGTTCGTCGATAACCGAGAATGGGAAACGTAAATTCACTTTAGCTCCAAATTCTTTTTCCTGCGTAAAATCATTAGCATCCGAAAGGTCACTCAGCTGATAGTTTGCAAGATTATCTGCTCCGATTGTTGAGATCATTGGTTTTTGAGAATCGCTGAAATCTGTATTGAATTTCAAGCCGTCACTTTCAAATTCAATATAACGTTGATGCGGTTTTTTCTCACTTGCCATGGCGTAGTTCATCGACCAGTCCAAATCGATTTTTGAACCTAAAAGATGCTCTCCGCGTAGTGCATAATTCTGAATTTTCTGTCTTTCAAGACGTGCATTGTCATTATTAAAATCTCCGCCTTTATTTTGTCTTGTCATGCTTCCTTTCCAGCCTGTTATTTCAGATTCGTCATCGTTGTAGACTGGTTTAATTTTGTATCCTAAAGCATAACGATTTTCTCTGTCGGTTCTGAAATTATACATTGCTGAAGCATAAATCTTATTTTTAGAATTAAATTCATAATCAAGATTTAAATCAAAACTATGTCTGATACGCTGAACATCATAATATCGGATTCCCATTTTGCTTACATAAGCAGTTTGCGCAGCATCATTAGCTAAACTCCAGGTTGGCTCAATATTGTCTGATCCGAAATTATTATTGTTATATGAAAAACTGAAAACGGCTCCTAATTTTTTATTTAAAAAACGGTCTCCATACACCAAACCTGCGGTATAATTTCCTTTTTCACGAATCGGATTATAACCTCCAGCCAAGGTTGCAGAAATTCTCTGGCCGTTCGGTGAAGCTCTGGTAATCAAATTAACTGAACCTCCGATTGCATCTGCATCCATATCGGGAGTTAGGGTTTTGTTGACTTCAATCGTGGAAATCATATCGGAAGGAATTAAATCCATCTGAACATTTCTGTTATCGCCTTCAGCAGATGGGATTCTGTCACCGTTCAGTGTTACAGAATTTAAGTTGGGAGCCAGACCTCTGATAATCAAATTTCTTGCTTCACCCTGATCATTTTGAATGGTAATTCCCGGAACACGCTTCAATGCATCACCAATATTGGCATCCGGAAAACGTCCGATTTGGTCTGAAGAAATTACGTTGGTAATATTGGCGTTACTTTTCTGTTTATTTAAAGCTCTTGCCTGATTTTTTAATGTTGCTCCGTTGACAACAACTTCCTGTATGGTTGTTTCTTTTTTGGCGAAAACAATATTCTGTTTGGTATTTTTGTCTGATTCTACCGCTACACTATATTCATGAATTCCATATCCCAAATAATCGATTGACATCGTATAATTTCCTGCCGGAACATTAAGAAATACAAAATTTCCGTGGTCGTCGGATGTTGTGTAGATATTTCCGGGAGTCAGAGATATTTTTGCTCCAGGTAATGCGATTCTGGCATCGTCATTAATGTTTCCCGAAACCGTTCCTGTCTGAGCATAAAAATATATGGATGCGCAAAACAGCACAGAGGTAAAAATTTTCTTCACTTTCTTTCGATTTAAATTCTTGCAAAATTAAATAGTTGGTTAGAGAATGAGTTGAACAGAGTTTTATGCTTGTCTTAAAGAATTGTTACGTAAAATAGTATTATCCGGATCAATGTTATGATATTCTTAAATTTTTCTATGAATGATTTTCAACATATTTCTTAGAAAAATATTTATTATTATATGCATAATTAATTTTAAACTGATAATTTTGTAGGCGTGAATTAGTTGATGGGAATTTAGAGGTAAGAATTATTTTAATTTAAATATAATAATGATTAAAAAACCTTTGCACAATTTCCATATTCCCGTAATGGGATTAGCTTACACGATCGATAGTCCGATTCGTGTGGCGCAGTACGGAATTTCTTCCGTAGTTTCTATAATTGATGATGAGATTATAGAAAAGATGAAAAATTTTTACAGTAAGAAGTTCAATCTGAATTTCTTAAGTATTTCTACGAAGATAGAAGACTATCGTGCCAAAAGAATAACCGCTTATCTGGACATGATGGATGATATTGTCAACGAAAAATTTGAGGCATTTAAAGAAGAAATTTCTAAAAACAAAACGGCTTTGATGAATTTTGTGGAAATGCTTCCTAATACCTCTGAGTTGAAGGATAGTTTTCAGAATTTTCTCAATCAGAAAGATAATCTTACTTCTTCCATTAAAAATTTTGTTGAGACACATCTTACTCCCGGAAGTATAGATGTCAACATCATGACGAAAGTTGACAAAGATAATTTTAGTAAAAATGAGCAGCTACCTATTATGTACAATGACGCTCATGCGTCTTTGCGTGGTTTTGCCAACAGTAAATTATCTTCATCAGTTGTACTTTCTGCAGGCATGAATCCTCGTTTGTACAGTTATATTGAAGAATTCAACGATTTTTTTCCTGATGAAAACGGATTTTTAAAGAAAAAAATTATTCTAAAAGTAAGTGATTTCCGTTCAGCAATGATTCAGGGGAATTTTTTGGCTAAAAAAGGACTTTGGGTTTCAGAATACAGAATAGAATCCGGCTTGAATTGTGGTGGTCATGCTTTTGCAACAGAAGGTTTGCTGTTAGGTCCGATTATGGAAGAATTTAAGCAAAAAAAGAATGATTTGATTCAATCTGCTTTTTCATTAATGCTTAAAGCTTTAGAGCAAAAAGGAAAACATACAGTTTCTGAACCTCTTAAAATGAAAATTACCGTTCAGGGTGGGGTAGGAACATCTGAAGAACACGATTTTCTACTGAAAAATTATGATGTTGACAGTGTGGGTTGGGGATCTCCGTTTTTATTGGTTCCGGAAGCTACGGCGATGGATCGAGAGACCCGTGAATTGTTGATTAAATCTAAAGAAGAAGATTTTTATTTAAGCAATATTTCTCCTTTGGGAGTACCTTTTAATACAGTGAAAGGAACTTCAAACGAAATTTTTAGACGAAACAAAGAAAATAAAAACCATTACGGAAGTTCTTGCCCTAAGAAATTGTTGGCTTTAAGTAAAGAGTTTTCAAATGAAGGAATCTGTACTGCTTCAAAGAAATATCAGGATATTAAACTTTCGGAGCTTGAAAATGAAAAAGAACAGTTAACGGAAAAACAATTTGAAAATAGAAAGGCAAAAATTACTGAAAAAGCCTGTCTCTGCGTGGGCTTGGTAAATGCGGCCTACATGGAGCAGAATCTACAAATAAAAGGTGAAAAGCAAGGTGTTGTCATCTGTCCGGGACCGAATTTGGCATTTTTTGATAAAGAAGTTTCTCTTTCAAAAATGGTAAAGCATATTTATGGAAATGATAATATTATTTCGGAAAATAACCGGCCGAATATGTTTATCAACGAACTGAAATTATATGTTGATCATCTCAAAAAAGAAATTGCATATTTTTCTGAAGCGATTACCAATTCTCAGGTTAAAAAATGGAACACTTTTAAAGAAAATCTTTTGCAGGGAATTTATTATTACAGGAATATATTCGCAGAATCGGATTTTTTTAAGAAAGATTTGTTACTCATTGAGCAGCTTCAGCAATATCAAATATCTCTGTTGGAAATAGAAATTCTACAGATTCAAAAATAAAAATAAAAGAGCCTTTAACTGTATGTAAAGGCTCTTTTTATAGAAAAAATTTTCGTCATATTTCCAAGAAAGTAAAATATTTAACATATATACAATTTCTAAAAATTAAACTTAATATAAGCTTAATGTGATTGATGTCACTTTTAGATACTTTTGCAAAACCGAGTTCTAAATTCTACTAAGACATATTGCAAAATGGAGGATTTTAAAGAAATATATTCCACATACAAACACCGAGTGTATTTTTTTGTGGCTAAATATGTTTCTGATGAAAATGACATTGAAGAGTTGGTACAGGATATTTTTATACACGTTTGGAAACACCTTTCCAAAACTGATTCTGCATCTCAAACTGAGGCAATTATATTTAAATCTGCCAAACAGGAAATCTCCCATTTCTACCGAAAAAGAAAAATGATTTTCGTTCCATTGGAAAATTCTAAGGAGACAAATACTGAAGAAAATTCTGATATCGAAAAGAAAATCACACAGGAAGATCAGCTTCAAAAAATTGAAAATCTTCTCGAACAGGTTCCCGAAAGAAGCCGGGATTTTTTCATCAAAAATAAAATCCAGAATCTCAGCCTTTTTACTATTGCTCAGGAAAATGATATTTCCAAAACGGCTGTTGAAAAGCACGTCAATAAAGTGTTGAAGTTTCTAAGAACAAATCTAAACTTTTTCTAATCATCTAATACTTACGAGTTTTCCGATTACAAACTCGGATGATACATTGTTTTTAAATTAAACGCAATGTTAATCAATATGAATTAATTATTAATTCAGGAAAAGTGGGGTGGACGATTGTACTACTTCAGCGTATTCTCTAATAAAGACAAAAGAATACTATGGATTTCGAAAATCAGTGGAAATCGGTACAAGAAGAAAACCGTAAAATCAATACAGCTTCAGACCAAAGAATTTGGATCGGGCTTGAACGAAAAATTCAGGTTAGAAATAATAGAAGAAAGTTTATTACGGTTGCAGCGGTTCTTTTGCCATTATTCATTGTAACAGGTTTATTTTTTGTAGGCGGTGAAAATTCATTTTTGACTCAGAAGGAACTGGTTTTTCAAACGGCTAATGAAAAGAAAGAATTTGTCTTACCAGATGGAACATCCATTACGCTTGAACCTCAAAGTAAACTGAAACTGGCGAAAGATTTCGGCTCGAAAGCCAGAAACGTTTCTTTTACCGGAAAAGCTTTTTTCTCTGTTGCAAAAAATAAAAACTTACCGTTTATTATAGATGCAAAAGGTTTTAAGGTACAGGTTTTAGGAACTCAATTTATATTAGATCAGAAAGAAAATAACAAAGTCTATCTGAAAGAAGGCAAAGTAAAGGTTGATTATGAAGGTCATATCACTTATCTTCTTCCTAAAGAAACCTGGCTCGCAGACAAAAATGGAATTGAGAAACATTTCTATGATCAGGATGTACAAAGGAAGTTCAATTTTAATGATATGAAATTCAGTGAAGCTATTTCAAAACTAGAGGAAACATATAATATCACCATAGATTATCCGCAGGAATTTAAAAGTAATATTATCGACGGTGATATCATCGGAAATCTGGATAAGGTGCTTCAAACCATGAGTTTTCCGTTTAATTTAAAGACAAATAAAATTTCAGATAATCATATTGTTCTAAAAAAATAATGCAGCGGTAATGGGGGTTACCGATGCATTGAATATAAATCAGTCAAATAACAACTAATTTTAAGCAAAGCTATGAAAAAAACAACAATTAGCATGATGTTGTTAGGGCTTTTGTGTGCACCACAATTTTCCTTCGCAGAGGCTAAAAAATGTTTTCAACAATCTGTAATTCAGAGGAAAACTTCTTTAATTAAAGTTTTTGAGAAGCTCTCAAAATTACATGGAGTAAAATTCTTTTATTCAGTTTCAGATCTGAAAGATATTCAGATTGATGAATCTCAAATTAATTATCAGTCTTTATCAGCTTCTTTAGATTATCTGAAGAAAAATGTGGGGTTAGATTTTAATGTTGATCAGAAAACAGTTACGGTTCGCCTGAATCCAAAAACAATTGCCAATATCCAGAGAATGAATGCTGTTCACTTTTTAGATGAGGCAAATTCTGTAAAAGATACTGCAAAATCTAAAGAGAAAACAATTGATGAAGTCGTTTTGGTAGGTTACGGAAAACAAAGCAAGAAAAACAATTCAGGATCTATTTCTTCTATTGACGAAAAACAGATGAAAGGCGTAGCTTCAAGTAATTTCGGAGATTTAATTGCAGGAAAGGCTACAGGTATTCAGATTACACAAGCTAATGCGAGTCCGGGAAGCTCACCATCCATCAGAGTGAGAGGTATAGGAACTTTAACGGCAGGTTCAAATCCATTGATTGTGGTAGACGGATTTCCTTTAACCGAAGGTTCAAATCTAAATGCAATAGACCCTAATTCCATTGCTAAAATTGATATCCTAAAAGATGCCGCTTCTGCTGCCATTTATGGTTCAAGAGGTGCTAACGGAGTTATTATTATTGAAACGAAGCAGGGGAAAAAGGGAAGAATGAATGTTTCTTTTGATACTTATTACGGAATGCAGACCAGAAGCGACAATGTAAAACTGGTGAATGCTTATGATATGGCGACTTTCCTTAAAGAGGCAAGAGATAATAATTATCTATCCAAAGGAAGTAACAGAAGCAGTTTAGATGATACTGCAACAAGAATAAGCAAAGGCGCTTCTTTGAGGGAATTGATTCCGGATTATTTAGCACCTTACTTGGCAAAGCAACCGGGATTAACAGATACCGACTGGCTGAATACCGTCATGAGACCTGCACCAATAAGTCAGACTTCATTAAATATCACGGGAGGAAGTGATAAAAGTAAATATGCCTTTACGACAAGCTATTTTAACCAGAAAGGGTTAGTAATAGGTACAGATTATGAGAAATTTTCAACAAGTGTAAATCTTTCAACTGATCTTACGGATAAATGGAAAGTAGGTATTACGATGACTCCATCTTACGCCACAGGAACTATTGTCGCAGATTTGTCCAGAAGTTATAATCCGGTACAGATGGCAACAACGATGTATCCGTTTTTTAAGGCATACAATGATGACGGAAGCCCAACGATTTCACAGCAAATTTTAGGAAACACACCTACAGATGCCGCTTTGGTCGAAAATCCTGTTGCCGTTCAGGAGATGACCAACAGAAAATATACTTTATTTAAAACTTTCGGAAATATTTTCACCGAGCTGGAATTGATGAAAGGTTTTAAATACAGATTCTCGGTGGGCGGAGATTATTCAAATTATGAATATAATTTCTTTGATCCATCTACAGTTGGAGCTTACAGAGCTGCCGCCCCGGATGTCACTTTCGCCAACAGAACAGAATATATCCGTAAAAATTATTTAATTGAAAACTTGCTTTCCTTCGACAGAAAGTGGGGAAATCACAGAGTAGATGCAATTGCAGGGCAGTCTTTCCAACAAGAAGATAATACGCAGCTTTTAACAGAAGCAACAGCATTTCCTGATAACAGCATCAGAAATATCGCAGGCGGAACGGCTTTTAAAAATACTTTAACACAGTATAAGTGGAGATTGCTTTCCTATTTTACAAGGGTAAATTATACGTATGATAATAAATATAATGTGATGGCATCTTACCGGAGAGACGGCTCTTCACGTTTTGGGAAAAACTCCAAATGGGGAGATTTCTACGCATTTTCGGCAGGCTGGACGATCAGTAATGAAAACTTTTTCCCTGAGAATAAGGTAGTAACAGATTTAAAATTAAGGTACAGTTTAGGAAGCAATGGGAACAATCAGATCCCGAATTTCGGGGCACTTTCTTTAATGAATCCGGATAATTATAATTTTGGCGGAACTTTGTCTCCCGGTTACACTACCGCAACAGCGCCAAACCCGAATATTTCCTGGGAAAAGTCCAGATCTAATAATTTCGGAGTCGATTTTTCTCTATTTAAAAATGTATTAAATATATCTGCAGACTATTATATACTGAATAGAGACGGTTTGTTACTCGATGTTCCGGTTCCGCAACAGTCAGGATTTAGTACTTCATTGCAAAATATTGGTAAAATTAAAAACTCAGGTTTTGAATTGCAAATTGCATCAAAAACTTTCAGCATTGCAAAAGATTTTACGTATTCAGGAAGTTTAAATTTTTCAACCAATAAAAATGAAGTGTTGGCTTTAGCTAATGGTCAAAATCAAATTATTACCGGAGAAAATAATTTCTCGATTACAAAAGTAGGCGGTTCGATCGGTGAAATGTACGGGTACAATATTCTTGGGATTTATAAAAATCAGGCTGAAATCAACAATTCGCCACATATTACGGGAACAATGGTAGGAGATTATATTATGGAAGATCTGAACGGAGACGGAAAAATTGATGTTAATGATAAAAGAAGCTTTGGAACGGGCGTTCCTAAATATATTTTCGGTTTTAATAACAATTTCAGATACGGTCTTTTTGAATTAAGTTTCAGTTTATACAGTGAACTTGGGAAGAGAATTTACAATGCTGATGCGGTGACCACTTTAGAATCCGGGGAAGGTTTCGGGATGGCTTCGCAATATTATTTTGATAACCGTTACAATGCAGTTTCCAATCCGGGCGGATTTTTTGGGATGCCAAATATGAATTTTTCAAATAACAGAAAAGAAGCAAGAACTTCAAATCTTTATTTCAAAAATGGAGATTATGTAAGATTGAGGTCACTCCGATTAGCTTTTAATTTACCTAAAAATATGCTTGAAAATATAGGAATCGAAAATGCTCAAATCTACCTTGTCGGAAACAATATTTTTACCATCTCAAAATATAAAGGAATGAACATCGATGCCACTTCAGATAATGTTTTGACACAAGGTTTCGATCAGGCATATTATCCTGTTGCCAGAATTTATTCAATGGGCTTTAATCTTAAATTTTAAATTATGAAAAAAATAATTATTACAATATTCAGCCTTTCAGTTATTGCTTCGTGCTCATCTGATCTTTTGGATGTAAATCCTGAAGCACAAAAAGTTTCATCACAGTTTTACACCAATTCTGCAGAAATCGAGCAGGGTATAACATCAGTGTACGGATCGCTTCAGTATACAGGACAATACCAATTGGGAATGCCGGCGTTGGGAGAATTGCCATCTGACAATACCTACGATGAGGTTCCTGCAAACGACGCTTTCACGTATGGAGAACTTGATTTTTTTACCATTCAGCCTAATAACAGTTTAATTGCAAGCACTTGGAAAGACAACTATATTGGAATCCAGCAGGCCAATATTATTTTGGCACGAATTGATAAAATCTCTGATATGACAGATGCTCTGAAAAGTTCAAGAAAAGGCGAAATGAAGTTTTTAAGAGCGTTGATGTATTTTAATCTCGTAAGAACTTTCGGTGATGTTCCTCTGGTTTTAAAAGAAACTACTAATGTGAACGACTATTTCGGTCAGCCAAGGACACCTGTTTCAGAAGTTTATACTGCAATAGAAACTGATTTAAAAGAAGCTATTACTTTATTACCCACGTCTACAATTCAGAAGGGGAGAGTGACAAAAGGTGCTGCTTTAGGGATTTTAGGCAAAGTGCTTTTAACACAGAAAAAATATGCAGAATCTTTAACGTATCTCAATCAGATTGAAGGGTTGGGGTATCAATTATTAACGGATGTCAGTAAAATTTTCGATGTTGCCAATGAAAACAACGCAGAGATTATTTTTGATGTACAGTTTGCGTCAGGATTAAATGGAAACTCAGAAGGGAGTACAGCTTTTCAGATGTTCAGTCCATCGGGGTCGGTTTCCGGGGCAAAAGGACATAATCTTCCGACCAAAGAAGTTTATAATCTTTATTCAGCGGGCGATACAAGACGTTCGGCTTACATAGGTCTTACATCAAACGGAATTCCGTTCAGTAAAAAATTGGCGAAAACTTCCAATACCATTGCCGATGGGGGAAGTAATTTTGTCGTTCTAAGGCTAGCCGATGTTTATTTAATGATGGCTGAATGTTTCGCAGAACAGAACGATTTTACCAATTCTAATTTCTATTTAAATAAAATCAAAACCAGAGCAGGAATTTCCACCGTCAGTCTTTCCACTAAAGATTTACTTTTAAATGAAATAGACAGAGAGAGAAGACTGGAATTTGTGGGAGAGGGGCACCGTTGGTTTGATCTGGTAAGAACAGGAAAAGCTATTTCGGTAATGACTACGTATTTCAATAATAATCCGGGATACAGCACGGCGCAGATTAAAGAACATCATCTTTTTATGCCTGTTCCACAAGGACAAATTAATACAGATCCTGCGCTTAAGCAAAATCCCGGATATTAAAAATATAATAAAATAAAGCCGTTGTGCATTTGAAAAAAATTGGTATTAAATTCTTCAATTCGAGTGTTTTTTCGTAACAAAGTGGAGAAAAAATGTATCGAGAATAGATTTTATCTTCAAAATTACAAGCTTTTCGATATGAATTTTTTCAAAAAGATATTCAAATCGACGAGAATGCAGCAAAATGTACAACGGTTAAAATAATTTATCTCATCCCGGCCTCCTTTAGATTTAATTTTTTACACTTTCTTTCCCGGGATGGGATTTTCAAAATCAATTAATAATTTAAACTAAAAATAATGATCAATAATAAATTATTTGTACTGCTTTTTGTAGCTGCTTTTTTAAAATTTTCTGCTCAAAAAAAAGAAGTTTCTTTATCTAAATTTCCTGATGATAAAGTAATGGTGGTTGCTCATCGTGGTGATTGGAGGGAAGCTCCTGAAAATTCTGTATGGGCGGTAAAAAAGGCCATTGAAAAAGGGGTTGATATGGCTGAAATAGATCTTGCAATGACGAAAGACAGTGTTTTGGTCTTAATGCATGACAATACAATCGACAGAACAACAACCGGAAAAGGAAAACCATCGGATTTTACATTAGCTGAAATTAAACAGCTTAATCTCAGAGACGGTTTGGGAGTAGAAACTCAAATGAAAGTTCCTACATTACAGGAAATTTTGGAAATTTCTGAAGGGAAAATTCTGCTTAATCTGGACAAAGGTTTTGATTACATCAAACAGGTTTATCCTTTAGTGAAAAATAGAAAAATGTTTGATCAGATTTTGTTTAAGGGTCACGAATCTTATGCTGAGTTTAATGAAAAATATAGTAGTATTAAAAATGAGATTCATTATATGCCGATTATCAGATTAGGGAAAGATGAAGATCTTAAAAACATTTCAGATTTTCTTAAAAACTATAAGGTATATGGCTTTGAATTTACAGTTGGAGTAACCGAAAAGAGCCTGATCGATTTTAAGAAAATAAGAGAAAACAAGGTTAAAATATGGGTAAACTCTTTATGGCCACATCACAATGCAGGAAATAATGACGATAAAGTGCTGGAAAATCCTAATATTTATGATTGGTACATCAGCAAAGGGGTTAATATTATCCAAACAGACAGACCTAAAGAGTTGATTATCTATCTGAAAAATAAAAAACTTTATTATTAGATTAAAAATAATTTGCGAGTCATCTTATTTGTATTCAGGTAATTAAATAAGGAATGTCATGCTAAAAAATGATGAACAGCCCTGATGCTTTATCAAAAGTTTCAGGGCTGTTGTTTATTCATTGAAAAGGTTCTTTTTACAAGCCTAATGTGGGTGCTTTCCCAAATTTCTTCTTAAAAGCATGAGAAAAATGGGAAAGACTTTCAAATCCAAGATCAAGATAGATGGAAGACGGTTTTTTATTTTTATTTTCAATTAAATGCCTGGCTTCATTCAGTCTTTTTTCCTGCAACCATTTGCGTGGGGGCATTCCAAAAGTTTTCTGGAAATCCCTTTTAAACCCGGAAAGACTTCTGCCCGTTAGTTTTGAAAATTCTTCTACTGGAACATTAAACTGATAATTACTCAACATAAATCTTTCAAGATCGATTTTAAACGGTTCTGAAAAATCGAATAAAAAATTTCGAAGTTCCGGAACGGCAAGCAGCATTAATTTGATGCCTTCCTTCACTTTTAAAAGTCCCATTTCGTCTGTCATTGCAGCACCTGAATTTCGCGCATAAGGAATGATAGACTGGAAATAACCTTTGAGAAAATCATCATTGGGGATTACTAAATTGGGAGCACCTGTATATTTACAAACAACATCCATTTTATCTTCCAAAAAAATCTTACGCATCAGATCTTCCTGTAGTGAGATAACTATCGTTTCATAATATCCACCGGGTTCAGGTGTTTTGGTAAGCGTTCCCAGCTGATTTTTATGGATCAGCAACACTTCTCCGGCAGAGATTGTTAAATTCTGCTCCGAAGTTTCAAGAACCATCTGACCGGAAACCTGCATTACCAATGTGTGGTGATTCCAGATACATGCCTTTTCCTTCTTTTCTGACGAAAGGTAAGAGTAAAATATAACGCCGGGAAGAATTTCTGCTGGACTTTCCATTTATCTTTGTAAATAAGTACTGCCCTTGATGGCACCTATTGCAAATGTACTGTTTAAAATGTTCATCTCCTCTTGTGTAAATACAATATCCATTGCAGCAATGTTTTCGGGCAGCTTTGATCTGCGGCTCATACTTACCAATGGCATTATGTTTTTATCCTGCTCCTTGACCCAGGCAATCGCCAGCTGAGTCGGTGTGCAACCTTTGCTGTGAGCCATCTGTTTCAGAATCTCAACTTTCTCAAGATTATGGATCAGGTTTTCGCCCTGAAAACGGGAGAAATGATTTCGATAGTCATTATTTGCGATTGGTGCTTTCAGATCTCCTGTCAAAAGACCCTCGGCTGTGTTGGCAAAAGCAATGACAGCAATTCCCAATTCTTTTGCAGCAGGCAACAGATCATATTCTATCTGACGGTCTGCCAAAGAATAACCGATCTCCAGGGCACTGATCGGATAGACACTGTTAGCCGTACGAAGCTGATCAGCAGTTATCTCTGATACCCCGATATGACGTACTTTGCCTTCCTCAACCAAACCTGCGATTGTTCCGATAATGTCTTCTATTGGAACACTATTGTCAATTCTGCTGGGCTGGTAAAGGTCTATGGTCTCTATTCCTAATCGGGTAAGGGAATAGTTGACAAAGTTTTTGATGGCTGCAGGACGAAGATCCATTCCGATCCACTGCCCATTGTGGAAAATAGCTCCGAACTTGACGCTGATAAAGGCATCATCCCGTCTTCCCTTGATGGCTTTTCCTATCAACATCTCGTTGTGGCCTGCACCATAAAAATCTCCGGTATTCAGGAAATTGATCCCGCTGTCCAAAGCTTCATTAATTGTGGCAATGCTTTCTGTCTCATCAGGAGTTGAACCTCCCCATATTGATGACATTCGCATACATCCCAGACCGAGTTTTGAAACCATAGGTCCATTATGACCCAATTGAATTTTTGTAATTTTTGACATTTTTTGATTGAATTTGATAAGACAAAGTTCAGTATTTATTCGGCAGGTAACTTTAGCGTACGGTTCAATTTACTTGTCTGTACAGTTCATTATAACAACATTGAATTGACAAGTCACTAAACTTTTTATACTGTTATTTAGTTTTTTGCAAAGATATTTGTATTGGAGTTGATCGGAAAATGGTTGTATTTGTAACAAGAATAATAAAATCAATACAGAGAATAAAAGATACTTACAAATTTGTACTGATTTACATTTACGATATTATTTTATTCTTTTTATTAATAAAATAAGCCACAAAAATATTGGGAATCCAGCATAACCAAGCAACAGCAATGTATGAGATGGAATTATCATTAGTCATTTTTACCAAAAATGGATACCACAATCGCAGTGTAACCGCTGCAAATGTACACGCATAACTGTATGTCATAAGTTGTTGGTGGAGTATTATATTTCTTTTTCTGATTTCTAAAAAAGCAGTAAGTGTACATATAAACCAGACCGATCCCAAAGATATAAATCCTAAAGCGGCTAAGGTGCCTTCATTAGCGTAAAAGCCTAGATAAATTCCTGAAAGCGAGCCTATCAATGCAGATATAATGTAGATTTTTCCTACAACTCTATGTAGTTTCAAATGCTTATTTCGAAACTTACTGCCAAATTGTGCCCAGCCAATTAATAATGAAAAACCAGCAAAAATAATATGTAGAAAAAATGCGGATCTCCAAACTAAATCAGTGATAAGCTCTGGCGATTTGGTGCTTAGGAAAGTGTTTTTATGATCTACAAAAAGATAGATCAAAGGATAGGCACCAATTAAAAGCGCAGAAATACAAAGTATTACAAACAGTAATTTTCTCATAATATAATTTATCAATTTTCTGTAAATGTCAGCATTACAGATGATCAAAGTGTTCCAAAATGAGAGATGATACCTATTTTTTAGATAATTTAAATATAAAAATGCTCGGTGTGTCTGTTTTGAATTGCAGGAAAGATCATCAGGAAATAATCTTTTGGTCTTTTAAAAATTCTCGAGGTGAACAACCTGTAAATTTCTTGAAATTTCTATTGAAGGAGGTCTTGGAATTAAACCCGCATTCAAATGCCAATGTCAGAATTGTAAACTTTTGATTTTCCGGTAATATAACTAGCCTTTTAAATTCTTCGATACGGTAACGGTTGATGTAGTCGTAAAAGTTTTTATTTTCGACAGAGTTGATGGTTTGCGACAATACGTTGGCATGAACATCCAGTAGTTTTGCTATATGGTTCAGATTGAGTTCCGGATCTTTATAAATCTTCTGATCGTTCATCAAAAAATCTAATTTTTTATAAATGCGCTGGATCATTTCGTCACCGGCAAAATTTTTCCGGTATTTTGGATGCTCAAGATCATTGTCGGTATTTAAATTCTCTTCGTCCTTCTTTGTGAGTAGATCCGGATTTAAAATACCTACTTTACTGATTCCAAAATAAGCTGCTAATACCACAAATAATACCACGAGAGAAAAGATGAGAATTTCACTTTTTATGATAACAGCTATCCAGATTGTCGATATTCCAATGATAAGATAATATCCCCAGTTCAGGTTGATCTTTTCAGTATTGGAGAAGATATTTGATATCTGTCTTTGATATTTTTTTATTTCTAAAGTACTTAAAATGATATATAAAATACCAGACATAAGAATTATTAAGCTTATGATGGTACGAAGTATTTTGTAAGTGCCTCCATTATGTTGATAGATAGCAATTTTTTCGTGGGATGACATCAAAAAAAAGTTCGTCAGAAAAATGTAAATAATCAGCATGGGTACGAAATGTAGCAGCCAGGTCTTTCTTTTCGGAAAATTCCCTGTAAGACATCGAATATACAAATATAACATTGGACCATGAACCAGAGGCAGAGGTATTTCTAACCCAAGGAAATGAGGAAATTCAATATAGGTGTTTGAAAATATAAATAAAAAGCAGATCAGATGTATCCCAATTAAGGAGAACCATACCGAAAGAAAATAATCTGCCGATCTTTTGTGAGGCTTTCCCAATATTAGAAAGCAGGCAAAAAAAGCAATTAAAATTCCAGCTAAATAAAATAGTTGCAAAGAAAAAGATTCTACATCAAGACCCATCAAAATAGACATAAAATGAACTGAAATATATTCATTTTAAATTTAATAAGAAAATTAAAACAAAACTTTCAGGTTAGGCATTGATATTTAAAGGAAACTATGTCTTAGAGTTAAAAATTGATATTAAACAAATCCCCACAATGATAAAAGTGAGGATTTGTTTGTTCATTTAGGTAATCTAAATATGATTAATACAGGTTTTAAAGTTATTTAGAACTGAATAAATTGTAGACTTTCTTTCTGATTTCTTCATTAGGACTTACTCTATAAAATTCTTGAAGCAGATCCAAAGTGGTTGGTTTTTTAGGATATTGATTGTGCAAAAGAAAATTTTTAAGAGCAATATTAACTTTGTCTTCACCAATCATTTCGCTTAATTTTACCATAATGATTGCACCTTTTGAATACGAAATATGCGTATTTTCACCGCTCACTTTGTAAAGAGGCTGATTTTCAGACAAGCCTTTTTCATTGTCAAATATCTGTTGATGCACTTTCAGTTTTTCCATCATTTTTTCTTTACCGTGCATTTTTTTGTAGATCATCATTTCGGTGTACATGGCAAGCGTCTCGGTCAGCATCGTCGCACCTTCTCTTTCATCCGGATCGATTTGGCTATTTCCCCACCAGAGATGTGAAAGTTCGTGTCCGGCAAGCTCATTGATGACATCCTGATTTTTATCTGCACGAATATTGGCGTGGAAAAGCATATCTTCCGTCATAAAGATGGATGATGGATAAGCAGTTGCTGCAAAACCTTTGGTGAAAGAAGAAACTTCTGCAAAATTAACGGTCTTGAATGGATATTTTCCAAAATTTTCTCTACAGTAATCTAATGTGATTTTTGCATTTTCAAGTAAATGATTTACGTTCTCTGAATGTTTTTTGTTAAAGAAAATATTGATCGTTATTCCTTTATAGATCATACTTTTTACCTTATAACGAGCAGAAGAAACCGCAAAACGAAACGGAATGCCATTCGATCTGTAATGAAAATAGTTTCTGTTATTTTTACCGTAATGTTGAATTAAATCTCCGGTTCCGATAGCAGTCTGGTTCTTTTCCGTAGAAACGGTCATATCCAGATTAATGAAATCTTTTTTTAATACTTCAGGAGTTTCTAATTTTTTTAATTCCGATTGTTTTCCCAGCTTAAATTCGGCCCGTTTTTTTTCATCTTCAATTTCATTACTCGCTTGGTATCCGAAAGTAGGAAAATATCGGCTGATCCTCATAAAAGATCCATCTTCTATGATTGAATTGAAAGAATCGTGACCATTGACAGCCGACCAATGGTAGGAAATTTTAAAATCTAAACTGGCTTTTCCTCCCGGCTGTAAAGGTTGTTTTAGATAAAGCACAGTGACTGTATGATCAATTTTTTTGGATTCGGAAGCTGTTTTGAAAGTAGCTGATTCTATTTTGAGGTCGGGATTGAAATTAATTAAGATCTTTTCAATAGGCTTATCAGTCTGATTTGATAACCTATAGGTTCCGTTTATTTTATAAGAATTTTCAGATGGATAAAGCTGGATTTCGGTTATCACATCTATGATCGTTGGCTGTGCAATATTTTTATAATGTTTAAATCTCTGTTCGTATTGAGCCGATTGTATGATCTTTTCATCTTCATTTTGAGGAATATAGCCTTTCATAAAAAGATTTCCAGCAAAAACTCCGATAAATAATAAAAGGGTGGCGAAAATAAGTGATTTGATATTTCGTTTTTTAGTTTTAACATACTCATTAATCATCCATAAAACAGCAATTAGACCTAATCCAAACAGCAATCGTTCTACAAAAGCTGAAGCATAGGGTTGATATCCGTTAAAGTCGCTGTAGACCCCTTTATAATCAGAAAATATTCTCAACAGTGGATTGGATAAGATTTTTTTTGAAACCGGTCCGGCAAATGTAAAACCAACAAGCACGGAAACTCCCAGCGCTACAAATCGATTTTTGATATTGTCATTGATTAGCAAAATAAAAGCTGAAAAAAGAATCAATGGAAAAGTATTAAAAAGAACGGTTCCCAAATACGCATTCCAATCGATTTGAAAATAACGGTAAATGAACTGAAATATCAACCCTTCAAAAATTAAAATTGCGGTAAGAAAGAAAAATAAAACAGTGATAGAAAGAAAATGCCCGCTCAATTTATTTTTAGAAAAAAAGGTGCTTTTTTCAATCAGTAAAAATCCCGACGAATGGCTTCTCCAATACAGATCGTTGATAAAATAAATGGCAATAAGTATTCCGAGAAGATGAAAATTTTCCGAAATGGTGGTCGACATCAATCCTGAACTTGAGTATTGTTGCGGAATACGGATTCCCTTTTCAATTTCAGCATACATTTCCATTCCCACAAAAAATAAGAGTAATATTGAAACAGCTATAATAGTGATGCTTTTAAAAAGATAAATGAGATCGATCTTCGCAAACGATAATATGGATTTTATATTAGAAATAAACCCAAAAGAAGATCTTGCGGTTCCAAAAGGTGCTAAATTTTTATTAAAAGAAATACTTGCTATCCCTTTTTTGATTCTATTTCTGTTTTGAGAAAGCAGAGAGAATGAAAACAACCTGTATGTCACTACTAAAAAGGGCATTGAAATAATCACAAAAACGATTCTGTTGATCAATAAATATCCTGAAAAGGGAACAATTATTTCATTCTTTTGCTGAGCAGATAATGTTCTTGCTTCAAAAAAATAGGATGAAATGCCAAAAGGGTCGATCAATGCTGATAATTGCTGTGTTGCCAGGGATTGTGGTAAACTTCCTGCCATAAAGGGCGAGTTGGAAAATACCAGTATGATCATGTATAGAACATAAAGAAACAGTCCGCCAACCACAACCAGAAGCTTTTTATTCGTGTTGAAAGAGATGCAAAATAAAAAACTGCACACGAAAAAACAATTGATTCCTCCGAAGATCAGAAGAGGGTAGAGGTAATGCCAAAAGTTAAAATAAGGTTGGATCTCACTTCCCGTTCTTAGATTTTGTCCAATTACAAATCCGATCATTAAAAATGTAAAACTTAAAAAAGTCTGTAGAAAAAATGTGAGAAACTTTCCCTGTAAATAAGCTCGCTTTGAAAAGGGATACGAGAAAATAAGAATATCAAATTTCGAATCCCAATCTTTAAAAAGCACCTGAATAGCAAAAATTATTGCAAAAAAGATGATAACCAGACTCAGTAATCCTGCCATAAAACCAATCGTGTAAGGAGAATTAAGATAAATTCCTTCTCCAACTGTCAGGTTGAACTGATTGCCGCAAAAAATGCCGATCAATACTAGAATTAAGGCAATAAGATATACAGGCCAACGTTTGATTGTACGTTTGACCTCGAATAAGAATAAAACATTCATAACTATGAGTTTTGGGTAAGTGTGTTGAAATAGACGTGTTCCAACAATGGATTTACGGATGTAAAATCAGGAAGCGGCTGTTCCGAGAAGGCAGTGATATATAATTCTCTTTCGATCAGCTGCTGGCTGATGATGCGGTAACGGGATTGGTAATCTTCCAACTGATTTTTTTCAATAGGTGTTGACCAGATCTTATTTTCCAACTCAGCAATCAATTCAGTTGGATTTCCCTGAGTTAAAAGTTTCCCCAGATTGATAATGGCTACATCTGAACATAGATTCCGTACATCTTCAACCAAATGGGTAGAAAGAATCACGATCACATCATTACTGATCTCGCTAAGTAAGGAATTGAAGCGGTTTCGTTCTTCGGGATCCAGACCAGCGGTCGGTTCGTCAACAATAATGATCTTAGGATTTCCCAGCAATGCCTGTGCTACACCGAATCGCTGCCGCATCCCACCGGAAAAGGTATGGACTTCCTTGTTTTTAAAATCGGAAAGATTGACTTTTTCCAACAGGTTTAAAATTTGGCTACTCAGCTCTGTATTGTTGCTAATCCCTTTCAACAGAGCGATATGCTGCAAAAGATCATATGCAGATACTTTGGGATAAACGCCAAAATCCTGCGGCAGGAATCCGAGATTTCGTTTGATATGATCCGGATTTTCGGAAACATTTATCCCATTGAATGTGATCGTTCCAGAAGTTGGTTTCTGAAGCCCAACGATGGTTTTCATTAAAGATGATTTTCCGGCTCCATTAGGTCCCAATAAACCGAATATCCCATTTTCTATTTTTAAAGAAATGTCTTTAATAGCTTGGAAACCATTTTTGTAGGTGAGGTTTAGATTATTAATTGTTAAAGTATTCATAGGATTGATTTTAGATCATGGAATTCCTGGCAACGTCTCCATCGCTTTTTAAATTGTGCATAAAAGTGTTTATAATAAAGCTTAATTAACTAAGGTCACAGAAGCTTTTGTTATATTAATTATTCTTCTTTATACTCCAGAATATCTCCGGGCTGGCATTCCAAAGCCTTACAGATTGCTTCTAGGGTATCGAAACGGACACCCTTTGCTTTTCCCGTTTTAAGAACAGAAATGTTGACTGTGCTGATGCCCAGTTTTTCTGCCAATTCTTTACTCTGCATTTTTCGTTTGGCAAGCATGACGTCTAAGTTGATGATAATTGGCATTTTTATATAAATAAATCTTGTTCGTTTTGTAAATGTAATCCCTGTTTAAAAATATTGGCAAGAAAATAACAGAAAATTCCCAACATGAAATGAATAAAAACCAGTCCCCAAATGAAACTTTCCACTTCTACAAAGAAACTTGCTATAATGACAATCGGTAAAGGACAGAAAATGTTATACATGTAAAATCTTTTAAGATGTATTATATTTTCTTCGGTAAATAATTTAAATTGAAAGAAAACCTTGAACACTTTTGCTGACAACCAAAAAAAGATTCCGTAAGTCAATAGGACCAGCAGGAAAGACAGAATGATATACGGATAGTTATTTTCAATATTCAAAAAAGGCTGCTCGGTAAAAGGATAGTTAATATGCAGATACAGATCTTCTTTGTAAGGAGTTACAGCAAAACCTGTCAACAGGCAAAATACCGAATAGAAAAACGTAAGGAGATAGCCTGCGGATAATACAATGCACAGGTAATATAAGATCTTTGAAATGTTTTTATTCTGATTCATAAGATGATCAATAAATTTGTTAATGCAAATATATAATTAATTATCGTAAAACATTAATTAATTAAAAATATTATTTAATCCAACGTTACTTAAATTGTTGGACAATATCAGATTTGTGGTGTTAGAGGATGAAACAATCTGGCTACAATACTTACCAATCAGGCTACTTTTTATAGAATGATAATCGGCAATTTTGTAATTGAAAATAAAGTCGCTTTTAAAATCAATTAATAAAAAAATTATGCAAAAAAGAAAATTAGGAAATAGCGGATTGGAAGTTTCAGCATTGGGTTTTGGATGTATGGGTTTGAACTTTCTCGATGGGAAAGGTCTTGATAAAAAAGAAGCCATCACCTTACTTCAAAACGCCGTTGAAAGAGGAATCACATTTTTCGACACCGCAGAAGCCTACGGACCTTACACCAACGAAGAACTCGTAGGCGAAGGATTAATGCCCTTTAGAAAAGATGTAGTAATCGCTACGAAATTTGGTTGCAAAGATGCGAGCCCGGCGATAGGTCTGGACAGCAGGCCCGAAACGATAAGAGCAGTCACTGAAGCATCATTGAAAAGATTAAAAACAGATTACATCGATTTATTGTATCAGCACAGAGTTGATCCCAATGTTCCGATAGAAGATGTTGCAGGAACAGTGAAAGACCTGATACAGGAGGGCAAGGTAAAATATTTCGGTTTGTCGGAGGCAAGTGCAAAAACAATTAGAAAAGCACATGCAATTCAACCTGTATCGGCATTGCAGAGCGAATATTCTCTGTTTTGGAGAGAACCGGAAGATGAAATCATACCTACTTTAGAAGAGCTGGGAATTGGTTTTGTTCCATTTAGTCCTTTGGGAAAAGGTTTTTTAACAGGAATTATTAACAAAAAATTAGAGGATGTTGACCGTAGAAATGTTCTTCCCCGTTTCGCAGAAGAAAATATTAAAGCCAATTTGGTTTTGGTAGATGCACTTTCTGAGATTGCTAAACAAAAAAATGTGACGACCGGACAATTGGCATTAGCTTGGTTATTAGCTCAGAAGCCTTGGATCGCACCAATTCCCGGGACCACGAAATTACATCGCTTAGAGGAAAACATCGGGAGTACAAAAATTATTTTAACAGCTGATGAGCTTACAAAAATTAACACAACACTCAATGGAATTACATTGGTAGGAGAGCGTTATCCTGAATTTTTAGCAAAACAAATAGACAAATAAAAATTAACAGCAATGCAAAATATCAAAGGAAAAGTAGCGGTTATTACCGGTGCAAGCAGCGGAATGGGCAAAGCCATTGCCATAGAATTAGCCAAAAAAGGTGCAAAGGTTGTCTTGGGTGCAAGACGCAGAGAACTATTACAACAACTTGTTGAAGAAATAAAAAGTGAAGGTGGTGATGCCACCTTTGCTCAAATTGATGTGAAGAATAAAACCGATCTAGTTCGGCTGGTCAATAAAGCAGTGGAGCAATACGGAAAATTAGATGTTATCGTCAACAATGCGGGTGTCAGCCAATTAAGCAGAATTGATGAATTGGACGTGGACGGTTGGGAAGAAATGATCGACATTAACCTAAAAGGGGTTCTGTATGGGATGGCGGCTGCAATTCCTATTTTTAAACGACAAAAATCGGGGCATATCATCAATATCATTTCAACTTCGGGAATAAAAATTGTTCAGCTGCAAGGTGTTTATGCAGGCACTAAAAATGCCGTTCGTACGATTGCAGAAGCGTTTCGTCAGGAGTCAGACGGAACCATTCGTATTACAGGAATTTCGCCCGGATTTGTGAAAACAGATTTTGCGGACAACATCAAAAACGAAGAAATGAAAACAGCTATTCAGAAAGGGATGGAAGAAATTGCTATCAACCCGACAGCCATCGCCAATGCTGTGATTTATGCCATAAGCCAACCAAAAGATGTTGAAATTGGTGATATCGTCATTCGTCCGTCAAAGCAAAATTGATTACATTAGTAGTAGAAAAAAATGCAGCAACCAACCAACATCAATCATATTAACAGCATATCGCAATTGGTGCGTATGCTGGAATTACCTGCGCCAATGCATCCTTTAATTGCATTGGTAGATTACAATTCGGTCTCCAATGATATGTTTCCGAAAGGACAAAAAGTGAGTATCGATTTTTATAAAGTTTCCTTTAAACCTACATTCACAGGTCATATCAAGTACGGACAGGGGTATTACGATTTTGAAGAAGGCGGACTGGCTTTTTTGAAGCCTAAACAAATTGTTTTTCCGCCTGAAGAAATAGAAAGTTATGAAGGAATCTCGCTGTATTTCCATCCTGATTTTATCCGAAATTATCCATTAGGAAAAACAATCGGTCAATATGGCTTTTTCTCTTACGATGTTTCAGAAGCCTTGTTTTTATCGGCAAAAGAGAAAGAAATCATAGCCGGTTTATTTGCTTCAATAGCCAATGAATTGGAAAATAATATTGATAATTTCAGCCAGAATGTTTTGGTCTCTCAGATAGAATTGTTACTGAATTATAGCAACCGTTTTTACAACAGGCAATTTATTACGAGGAAAGCAGTCAATCACGATATCATCACTTCTTTGGATAAACTGCTAAATAATTATTTTGAGGAAGAGAACAGCCTTAAGAACGGTTTACCGTCTGTCAAATACATCAGCACAGAATTAAAATTATCACAACGCTATCTGAGTGATATGTTGAGTTCACTGACAGGACTCAACACGCAACAATATATTCAAAATACCATCATAGAAAGGGCGAAAGAAAAATTATCAAATACAAATTTATCCGTTTCAGAAATTGCTTATGAATTGGGATTTGAACATTCGCAGTCGTTCAGCAAATTATTTAAGGCTAAAACTGATGTTTCACCTTTGGAGTTCAGAAAGTCGTTTAATTAATAGGGAGATAAAACAGAATTATTAATATTTACGGGGTTTGAATCTTAGTTAAATTATATAACTTGCCAATACAATCCTAAAGGGCATAATGTGGAGTAGTGACTTTAACTTATCAATTCTTTCCATCTAATAATATTCTGAAAAATTCTTTTCAACTTTATTAAAGACGGTATGAAGCACCGAAAAAGAAATGTTTATCCGCAGAATCCTGTAAACCGTAATTCAATCCCGCATCAAGTTTGAAATCATTAAATATTTCAACCTGAATAGCTGCATTGAGAAAATTTGAAAAATGATGTGCTTTAAAATCATAGGTATAGTAAGTCTCTGCAATCCAGTCTACATGTTTAGTTAATGGGTGACTAATGGTTAATGTCTGCAAAAATTCAGTATGCATTGCAGGCTGGTCTTTATCCTTTAATCGATCCACTTCAACTTGAAGTCCGAGCTTCCATTCTCCTGCGAATTTGTAAGACATTGGGACAATAACACCTCCCTCAAAGCGACTCTCCCTGTCATATTTTGAAATAGGAAGTTTTATATAGGGAAGAACCGCCAGTGCAAAATCGCCTTTGTTATTTCCTATTAAATTTTGTTTTAACCTGAATGTAAGATCACCATGACCGGAAGTTATTTCTTCGGTATCAGAATCCAATTCTTTTTCGTGCATTTTGCCATAAGATTGAAAACCAATCTGTATTGCTGTATTATTTGTTAATCCAATTTTGAGATTCATTTGATTGATTAATAGGGTATTTGTTTGTACTATTTCATCTTTCTCTTTTATAAATCTGACTACATCTGTTTCAAACTGAATATGTCCCGCATCAACCGTATACGGAGATTCAGTCACATCTGGACGGTCAGTTTCCATTTCTCGCATATTGGCTTTGGGAACAGGGTTGAAAAGTGAAAAATTTTCAGTCTTCATCTGCTGTCCACTACATGGATACGAGAGAATTAGTGTGAAAAAAATAAATATTAATACTTGTCGATTAGAATTCTGATCCATGATTTTTTTAAGAGTAATACAAATTGTGTACTAATGATAAAATCAATCAAAATTATTTATTAATTCATTTTTCTTTTAGATTAAAAAATGATCTCACAAAACGGCTTTGTTGAAACATATCAAGATATAAATAAAATTTCTCACTATTTCAAGAAATAGTATATTTGGAACTTATCACCAACCTAAATATCTATCAATGAACCTTATTAAAATTATACCATTTGTTTTATTCAGTAATTCTTGTTTTTCACAAACAAATTCGGAAAAATATATTATTGATGATGGCATAATGGTTGAAAAACCTGACGGCAAAAGACCTTATGATGAAATTTATAACAACAATAATATCATCTACACTCATGGGAAAAAATTCACTTACTCCTATTTCTATCAGGATATAAAAGGAGAAAAATTTCTAATAAAAAAAGGGAAGGAAATTTTACAGCCTGAAGGTTACAGTATTGCTGGTTGGGAATTTGTGAAGACAGATAAACAGGATAAAGAAACCATAAATCATTTAATTTTAAAACCTAAGCTAGGAAATCCATTTGAAAGAGTTGTTCCCGATTACAACCAAACTGCCATAGGATACGAATATGTGATGGCTAATGGCGAATTTCTAAGCACGGAAGAAACCGGTGCAATCGAGAATGAAATGAACGTCTGGATACATCCACCAAGAAATGATTTTTTCAAAATTTTAGAGATAAATCCTTTTCCTTACATCAAAGCACCTTACCAAATAGGAACAAAATGGAATTGGAGTCTAGAAATTGGAGACCATTGGTCGGACAAGAGATGGCTTGAATGGAAAGGAGGCATCGAAAATCAATATACATACGAAATAAAAGACAAGAAAAATATTTTAACGAAGTTAGGAAATTTAGAATGTTATGTTGTTCATGCAAATGCAAATAACAGAATAGGTAAAACTGAACTCATCTCTTACTTTAATCCCAAATTTGGTTTTGTAAAACTTGAATATACAAACATTGACAACACAAAAACCGTCCTTGAATTAGAGAAGATAGATTAATTTAGCTTGACATCGTGGGACTTATTTTTTTAAACCACAAATTTGTCATAAAGTAAGAATAATTTAATACATATAATGAAAAAAGCCTGCAATTCTTTAAAATCACAGGCTTTTTTATAATTTTTTGTATTAAGAAGAAATCTTCTTTTGCATTAATGCGGAGAGAGAGGGTTTTTGTAACTTCTTCCCGTCCTTTTATTGATAAGCGTTTCGCTGTAGCATCTTGTGAAAGGGCTTAAATAGGGCATTTGCAAAAAAGTGGTAAAATCCTAATTTAAATATTAGGTAGTAAAGGTGAAAATTTCTGCTCAAATCTGCAAGTAAAAAGTTCAAAATTTGAACAGGTTTTTTAGAGTTCAAATCGAGAATTTAGTTATTATCTTTGCGCTTGACAATATTAAGCTTTTCTAAAAATTCTTGGTTATTAAAATTGCCATATCCTGTGTCAATAAAAAAACTTTTAATAGGTTTTCTGTGATTAGAAGATAATGGTAAAGATTCATATTTCTTATGCAATTTTAAAAGCTCATTTGGTTTGCTACTAATCAGCTCTTTATAATGCTCCTTTAGGAATTTTAAGAAGCTAAAATGCAAGTATTTTCTTTCTCTACTTTTTACTCTTATTACAAACTTGTCGGTAAGTATTTTTTTGAATATTCTAGTAACTTCTTGTTTATGAAATTTTACCGCACTTTCAGATGGATTTATTGTTAGTATTATAAATTAAATTTTTTGTTCAAATAATCAATTTGTTTTCTTGCTACCTGCTTTTGTACTTCGCTTTTCCCTGAAAGCTCGTCTAGCATTTCTGCCAATTTCAATCTTAATATTGGTTCATCAATAATTTTGATAATCTGCCTATGGTAATCAAAATCATCTTTATTTTGATTAAAAGATTTTTCACTTTTTTTAGCTTCGCTGATCCAATGAATTGTTTTATTTATTGTTTCTTCTGCAAACTCCCCCATTAATAAGCCACTTTTGATTTCATCACTGAAAAAGAAGCTATTAACTAATAAATCAGAAATATTTGCAGCAAAAGTACTTGCTCTATCAAAACTATCTACACCTCCATCTTTTAAAAAGAGTACGTTCTGTTTTGGAATATCTTATAATATAAACGGCGAATGAGTAATAAACAGAATATTGAGATTGTCATATCGTTGATAAACGGAATTTATCGCTTTCAACAAATCATTTAGGAAAGTTCTTTGAAAGTCAGGATGCGAGTATAATTCTATTTCATCAAAAATTATATTAACATTCTTATAATAAATCATTTTTTCATTTGGATCGTTCTCATCTATTATTAACTCTTGAACAGATTTTAGATTTCGCAAATGATAAATTACTGAATGAATGCTATACAATTTTTGCTTCTCTCCAGAGCTAAAATTATTAAAATTATGATTTGAATAATTCTCCAAAAAAGTAATTTACTTTAAAGATAGAAGGAAGCGACTGTGCAATAGAGAACTTATTCATTAAATAATGTTCTTCGGGATTTATTCTAGACTTAAATGCTGTATCAAAGAATATAATCTTTCAAGTAAGGGTAAAAACTTTTGTTGATAACGTTTTTGATTTCTATTTTTTCATTATAAAATATTTCAAGTAACAATTCGAGATATTCAATTTTTTCTTCATCTCTATTATTTATCCGAAGATCTTTTTTTTCACTCTCGTCCCAATGACTAAATTTCTTATAATCAATTTCTATTGATATATGTGAAACATCTTTACCGCTTGCAATAGTTCTAAGATTTTTTTCTTGTAAAATATTTACGAGAAAACGAGATGATGCTAAGTACTTTCAGAATTTATATCTATATTACCTTCTTCGCGAAATGGATTTATTACAATTGGTAATTGATAACTATCATTTTTGTGAAAAACACCCTTCAACCATTCACCTGTTTCATTTGTATTATAACCATAATGCGAGTAGTTTATAACGGATCAAAAGGAGGCTCGCAAAAATGTATGGCAAATATTGAATACTTACAAACGCAGTCTGTGGCACGCAAGTTTAGATTGTATGACGACGATCAGGCAAATGATGGTAATGAAATTAATAAAGTATTGGACATCACACACCAAATATCCAGTTAAAGATAAATGCGTCTTGTATTAGAATAATGATTATATTTAAAAGAAATTAATCTAACCATTAGCATTCGGAAAGTAGATTCATACACTTCTCCTTATGATTTTGAAAATTCAATACTAATAATACAAACAACTTCTAAACATGAAACAATTATTACTGCTGTTAGCTCTTCTAACTTGTATCTATGCCTATTCTCAAAATTCTTTTCTGTATTTAAAAACCGGAGAAAAACTTATGATAGAAGACCATGATGTTTATTTTACCTGGCGTGATGGAGTTTACATCCATCAACTAAAGAAAAACGGTAAATTTGAGTCTTCGCCTCGCCAGATAGATATAGAAAAGATCGAAAAACTTGAAACGGTGAATGGCGTTACATACACAACATTTAGAAGAGATGAAAAAGCACCGTATGGTTTCTATAAAACTTTGATAAATGGTGCCGGTAAAAAGCTGGTGATTTGTTTCAGACCTTATGGAAGTGACAGAGACAGACTTCAAATCAGTTACTCCATTTTAGACGCTAATAATAAAGACATCGTATCAGCATTCTATAGGGAAGATACACCATCAAAAGAAAAGGTAATGCTTGAGGCCATCAAGAAACATTTTCCAAATTGTCAGGAAGTTCTGGAAAATATCGATTCCTATAAAAATGTAGTTACTTTTTCTAATTTGTACTCAGGAAAGCCACCCGTAGGATTTGTGTTTCAGAATAAAGTTTTCGTTTGCGAGTAATATTTATATTTGATAAAAATTGCTGAAAAACGCATTGACAATATTTTACAGCTGGATAATGACAAAACTAATAACATTCCTAACTATCCTACAACTTTTATATGGGGCGCCACAAAAAAGAATCGTTGCGTCCTATTCAGCAATTTCGTGTCCCTGTGCACAATGGAAAGTTGAGGGAGAAAAAGAAAACATTTTTTAGAAAGAGGAAGTGAAAAACTGCCGGATGTCAATAAGCTATGGAGTGGAGAAACATTACCCTTCAAAGTTGCTGTAACAGGGACATTTAAAAAAGGAAAGGCAATTCCTAAAGGTTATTCAACAAAAGGAAAAACGCATTGACAATATTTTACAGCTGGATAATGACAAAACTAATAACATAATGGAAAGAAGGTGAAAATAAAAATTAAAGAATCATTCAAAAACGGTATCTACGACCAATGTATTTTAACGGTTATGTATATAATTAAGATTATATTCCGGCTGTCGTTGGGCTTGAGTATTTTATCATTGCTGTTCGTTATTTTACCTAAGACAGGCTATTACGGCCGGTTTGAAACAACTGTAACTACTTTATATGCCATTCCTTACATCGTATTTTATGGCACGTTTTATAGTATGATATTCCTTGCATTTCCGGCATGCATCATTCTATTGTTGATTTTTCTGTTTTACCGATTTGTTCGCAGGCAAAGCGTTGAAATAAAATCTCTGTTACAACTAATCATTTGGAATGTAGTTGTGGAGATACTTGTTTTTTTAATAGGGTATTTAAAATTTGGCTGGTAAAGTATTAAAAAGTCAAAACAATGAAATTAATTTTGACCATTTAAAATTGTCCTTTTTTCTTCCATAATAATGCTCGCCAGCATCCAAAAGTTGTATGCTATTTCTGATGACCAGGTTTCTTTCTTTTCTTTTTCTTCATCTGATTTTCAAAATCCAGTTCTTCGTAATTCTCACCTAAAGCGTCAGGGAACAACCCGGCAATACTTTCTATCAGATCCTGCTAGTTCAGATTGTTTGTAGATTGGAAATCAGTACCGGAAAGAAAATTAAACAGATCATGGGGTTTATGTTGAGAATCAACGTCTTTAATGCCACTTTGTTTGTCCTCAACCTCTTCGGACGTAGTACCTTTAAGAGCAGGTTTCTGATGGTTATTCCACCAGTCATTAAAAACATTCGCCGAGAATTCCTTACCCAAACGTGATCCGTTCCATACCGTTTTGGAGTTGTGGTCAATAAAGGTGATTCCATAAATCCGTCCGGTATCATTCCGGCGGATCACAAGATTGATACCCTGCTCTTGCAACTGTTTTTTAAAGCTTGTTTCATCAAAAGAATCCTGTAGGGCAACCTTGATTAGATTGATCAGCAGCGGCTTTGCAGGTTCCTTTTTGAAGGATTCTTTGCACTGGTCAAAATGGTTGTTAAGCTGCTTGTATCCTGCGCTTTTTCCGAATAGTGAGGCTTTAAATGGGTTGCTGATCTTTTCACCATGCTCATTCAATGCGAAATAAATGAGTCCCTGTTTCTGCATTCCATGCAGTTCCCCTCTGATCTCTTCCGCGGTAATATTGAAAAGAGAGAGCGGGGCATTGTATTCGCCAAGGCTTTGCATCCTGTAATAGGATGGCAGATGGCGGACGACCGAGGCGATCTGGCTTTTCAAATCTCCCATACTGTAATCCAGGGGTCGGAAAATTCTGTTATTTTGAACCCCTCCCTCGGTTGTCGGTAATAGTCTGTACTTTTCTTCCAATGCCCTTGTAATTTTAACGGAACGTCTTTTATCAAAACGGTCAGATATTTTTACGCCATTTTCATCCACACATACCGATACAATATGGATATGTGTACGCTCAATGTCTGTGTGTTTGAACACGACAAAAGGCTGGTTTCCGTATCCCATTTCTTTCATATAATCCTCAGCCATCGTCCTGAATTTCTCATCACTGACCTGATCTTTTGGATTTGGATTAAGGGAAATGTGCAAAACAGGCTTCTCAGTTTTGTTATTGGCGAGCAGATAAGGTTGAAAAGAGCGGAGCAGTTGTGCGGTTGTATACTGACCGCTCAGTGTTTCCACCATCTTATGGGTAGATAAAATCTTTCCGTTTTCTTTCTCTACTTTCAGCAGGTTATAGGCAATTGCACCCAATAAATTTTCTCCCCAGCATATATTTGCAATCATTTTACAAATCTTTTTTAAGGTGTTTTTCTTCAAATTCCTGCGTCAACCGAATGATTTCCTGACATAATTTTGCCATTTCCTGCGTTTGTTTTTCCACTTTATAGAGATAAGCAGCCGCTTTTTTTTCAGAAAAATTACGGTAAAGGAGCTTTACGATCTGGTTGTAATTTACCCCAACCGCCCTGAATTGTCCGTATAAAGAGGTCAGCCTCATGTAATAATCCATCGCTGCTTTATCAATTTTGACCGTTCTGATTTGCTTTCCGAACAAGAGGGATATGATAAATTTTGCTTTGTTGTTCATTCCTGAAGCTTCAAAAAGTGATAACAGCCTGGTGTTTTCTTCGTCGGTGAGACGAAAAACATGGCGGTGGATGCTGGGATCACTTTTCGGGTTCCGTCCGCCTTTATGCTGTTTTGTGTTATTATTCCGGTCCATCGGGATGATGAAGGAATACATTTTCAGGCATAACCACCCGACAAAGTTCGAATATTTCCATAAAGTTTTTCAGGAACAGCTTGGAGAGACCTACGGGATCATGGTGTACCAGGAAGACGTGATTAAAATCGCCCTGCATTTTGGTGGGCTTTCGGCCTCCGACGGCGATGTGTTGCGGCGTGCCATGAGTGGTAAGGGGCGGTCACTGGACGCTTTACAGAAAGTAAAAGATCACTTTTTTGAATCCTGCAAAAAGTTAGGCCACTCCGAAACATTAAGTGCTGAGGTATACCGGCAGATTGAGAGTTTTGCGGGCTATTCCTTCTGTAAAGCCCATTCCGCTTCCTACGCGGTAGAGAGCTACCAAAGTTTGTATCTAAAAGTGTACTATCCCATAGAATTTATGGTAGCGGTCATTAACAATCAGGGCGGGTTTTACCGAACAGAGGTCTATGTACACGAAGCAAAAATGTCAGGTGCCAACATCTTAAATCCCTGCGTTAATCATAGTGAATATCAAACCACATTATATGGTAACGATGTTTATTTAGGATTTATGCACCTGCAATCCATAGAAAAAACCATCGCAGAATTCATTGTGGAAGAACGAGAAAAAAATGGCAATTACAAGTCATTAGCGGTATTCTTTTTAAGAATACCGATTGGAATAGCAGGAATCGAAATCCTTATTTTTATCGATGCCTTTCGTTTTACCGGAAAACAAAAAAATGAACTGCTAATCGAAGCCCGAATCCTACTAAACAACTCGAAGCCCGAAAAAATAATGGAAACCCTGTTCGATGAACCTGTAAAAGCCTACCAGCTTCCGGTATTGAAGAGAGACCTAATGGAGGATGCCTTTGATGAAAGAGAGCTATTGGGATTTCCGGTTTCTGTCAGCCCATTCGATCTGCTCGTTTCTAACTACCGCGGAGCGGTTAAAGCAAAAGACCTCATCAATCACCACAAAAAACAAGTCAAGATGATGGCTTACCTGGTTTCCAGAAAATATGTGCCGACCAATAAAGGAGATATGTTTTTCGGAACCTGGATTGATGCCGGAGGCAGCTATTTCGATACCGCACATTTTGCAGATTCCCTGAAAAACTATCCCTTCAAAGGCGGCGGATGTTACCTGCTTTTAGGCTTCGTAGAAGTCGATTACCATTTTCCAAACATCACCATCACCAAAATGGCAAAGATGCCCTTCATCCCAGACCCAAGATTTTACCACGATGAAGACAAAAAATATACGGCACAGGAAAGGATAAAAGAAGATGTCAGCATGACCCACAGAAAACCCTATCCGCAGGAACATGAGATCAATCTCCCAAGATTAAAAATGAAGGGATAATTTTTTTTAAAGCAATGTGTAACCTACTACACTTTATCAACAACCTCTATGAATTCATTGATATCGAATGTATTCACTTTTCTGGCATTTGAGTTGTCTTTCAAACTCATGTAATTTTCATACGTATTTTTAACCTCATTCATACTGGATGGAGCAATTCTAATTACTGCTCCGCATGTCTTACATTCAAAACTAGCACCAGCAATTAGTTGCATTACATTATAGGCGATAGGACTTGAACATACGGGACAGCTGATCGTTTGATTTAGGCTCATGGGTATTGACTATTTATTCAGTTATTTTTAACAAAATTAGATCTTTTAAAATGAAGTTATCTCCGTAAAAACACGTAATTAAGATTATATCTTCAAAAAATTATCAGATGTAGGCAAGATGAATCGTAGTTCTAGTTTCGTCCATACCTAAATTTCAAAAAATCAATAAAGAATAGAAAAATATGAATAAGTGATTAACTATTATTGAATTTAGATTGAATGCAACTCATATTATTGAGCGCTAATATTTTTTATACTTAAGGATAAAAAAAAATTAGTCCGTATCGTCGGAATCCACATTAACATTTGGAATCGATTTGTCAATCGCATTTAAAAATAGATCCCTAAACGAATTTCAAGAGCGTTATTTCAATAATTTGATAATGAACAGGCAATTATCTAACTTTACTTTTATATTGTGTTTCACATTATGGATTCCTCAGCCCTACATAGCGAAAAAGAACTGTTGATCAGGCTACAGAATGATGATTATCTAGCTTTTGAAAAGATATATGCAATTCATAAAGAAAAAATGGGCGCTCATGTTTTCAGGCTACTTAAATCCTGGGATCTTGTAGATGATATTTTGCAGGAGCTTTTCATCCGGTTTTGGAATAACCGAAACACCATAGCAGTAGAAAAGCCCGTTGCTCCGTATTTACACCGTATTGTTGCGAACCTGGTCAATGACCATATCAGATATATCACCAGGGACAGGAAACTGGCTGAAGAAACGTGGCATCACATGCCTTCCACTGGAGATAATGTAAGAATTGCGGGCGACATAGGCATGTACGCACAGACATTTTTACTCTCGCTCACTGCCAATGGGCTGGCTGGAGTTCCACAGACAATTTTAGGTTTTTTCGCAGATACAATAAGGGAGCATCTAAATATATCTAGCGAATATAAAATGATGTTTGGGATTTCATTTGGATTTGAAGATGTAGAAGCGAGAGAGAATAGTGTAAAAATGGATCGAAGTCCGATCGCAGAGAATGTAATTTTTCATTAGGTAAATTTTATTCATTTTTAAAGATCAGTTTTACTTCACAATCGATCAAAAATTTAAAAAGATCAAAATGGAAAAAAGAATATTGGGAAAAAAGGGATTGGAAGTCTCTGCCTTGGGATTAGGTTGTATGGGTTTGACCTTCAGTTATGGACCGGCAACCGAAGAAAAGGAAGCTGTTAATTTAATTAGAAATGCGTATGATCTGGGAATCACTTTTTTCGACACGGCTGAAGCATATAGCAAAGGAGGGAATGAAATTTTACTTGGAAAGGCTGTTCATTCATTTAGGGACAAAGTGGTTATTGCAACCAAATTTGGATTTGAAGATGGTGATCCCAGTAAAGGCCTTGACAGCAGTCCGAAAAGAATCAGACAAGTAGTAGAAAACTCCCTAAAATGTTTAAATACAGAGTATATTGATTTGTTATATCAACATCGCGTTGATCCAAATATACCAATTGAAGAAGTCGCCGGAACTGTAAAAGACCTGATATTAGAAGGTAAAGTAAAACATTTTGGTCTTTCAGAAGCTGGTGTAGAAACCATCAAAAAAGCCAATGCTGTACAGGCGGTTACTGCGTTACAGAGTGAGTACTCGATGTTCTTTCGTGATGCTGAGAATGATATCATTCCAACATTGGAAGAGCTTGGTATTGGCTTTGTGCCTTTCAGTCCTTTAGGAAAAGGATTTCTAACCGGAGCCATCAATGATCAAACTCAATTTGATCCCACTGATTTCAGAAATTCCGTCCCTCGTCTCTCACAAGAGAACAGAAAAGCCAACCAGGTTTTGGTCGAATTATTAAAATCTATAGCGGTAGAAAAAGGAGCGAGTCCGGCACAAATTGCTTTGGCTTGGTTGCTGGTACAAAAACCCTTCATCGCACCAATTCCTGGAACCACAAAATTGCAAAGATTGCGGGAAAATATAGGTTCAATTTCTGTTGAACTAAATGATGAAGATTTAGCTAAAATAAGACTTTCCCTGTCTGAAATTAAAATCGTTGGCGAACGGTATCCAGAGCATCTAAGAAATAGAGTCGGCAAATAGAGCAGATTGGATTGAACTTAAAATCATTCCGTAGATAGTACTAGATGTGAAAATTTTTTTCAATGCACATTGTTGTATTTCATAGTGATAGTAAATCAAGCTCCACTGAAGAGGGTTGAGTTGGACATTCAAAAACTTCAATAAGCACATCAGCATTTGAAAGATAAACGTATGATAATTACGAATTTTTGAAATTTATAATCATACCATATCTATTCTTATCTCATTATCAGTAGTCTGTCTCTTTTTTTATAGTAATATGTACCCTTCATAAAAGTGATCACGCTTTACCTTTGTTATGTAATTAATAAAAAAAATATTATGAAATCGAAAAATAATCTAATAGCGTTAGTCATCATTTTTATAACATCAATGGGAAATTTGCAAGCTCAAAACTTGAGAAAGATAACATTTAAAAATAATGATATCACAATGGCAGGCAATCTGTATCTGCCAAAGAATTTTGACGAAAATAAAAAATATGCCACTATTATAAGCGTACATCCAGGAGGGGGTGTTAAAGAACAAACGGCTGGGCTTTACGCACAAAGAATGGCAGAGAAAGGTTATGTTACTTTGGCGTTTGATGCTTCTTATCAGGGAGAAAGCGGTGGTGAACCAAGATTTTTGGATAATCCTTTAAACCGTGTTGGTGATATTTACAGTGCTGTTGATTATCTGACCACTCTTCACTTTGTGGATGTAGATAACATAGGAGCTATTGGGATTTGCGCAGGCAGTGGCGCTGCGGTCAAGGCATCAGTGTCTGAACGCCGTATCAAAGCATTAACGACAATTAGTGCTGTGGATGTAGGTGCGGCAAGTCGTCAAGGATGGGATTGAAAAACTCCTGTTGATTTGATAGCCACTTTGGAAGCGGTTGCTAAACAACGTACTGCAGAAGCAAACGGCGCAGCTCCTAAGTATGCACCGTACGTACCTCAGCTGGGTGACAAATCTGCTCCAAAAGATTTACAGGAAGCTGCAGATTATTATTTAACATCACGTGGACAGCAGCCCACAGCTCCCAATAAATTATTATTTATAGGTCAAACTTACAAACTTACGCAATATTATTTGACGGATTTGGTCAGGCAGATAAATTGCTGACACAGCCTTTATTGCTTATTGCAGGAGACAAGGCGGGTTCACTATGGCATAGTTAGGAACTTTATAAAAAAGCAGCATCGAAAAACAAAGAATTATTTATTGTCAAAGGCGCTACGCATATGGATTTATATGACATTCCGAAGTATGTAGATCAGGCGGTTGAAAAAATGACAGTTTTCTTTGGAACGAATTTAAAATAATGATTAAAGAATAATAAGATGAAAGATAATACAGAAAATACTTATTCAAATGATAATGACCGCCGTAAATTTTTAGCAAAGTCTCTTGTAGCTGGCGCAGGATTGGCATTAAGTCCTTTGTTGTCAGTTGCTGCCAAAGATAGGCCTAGTAATAGTAGTAATGAAATATCTGATCAACCATTATTAAAGGATATAAGTATGATGAAACGTAAACTAGGTAAATTGGAAGTTTCCCAATTAGGTGCAGGATGTATGACCATAAGCGCAAATTATGGCCCACCTGTAGACAAGGCATATGGTATAAAAGTTATTCGGGAGGCTCACGAGCAAGGAGTTGTATTTTTTGATACTGCTGAAGTTTATGGTCCTTTTACTAGTGAAATTCTTGTTGGTGAAGCGCTTCAACCTATTCGAAATCAAGTTGCGATAGCAACAAAATTTGGTTTCGACGGAAAAGATATGCAAACTCTTAACAGTCGTCCAGAACACATCAAAAAAGTGGTTGAAGATTCCTTGAAGCGTTTAAGAACCGATAGGATTGACCTTCTGTATCAACATAGGGTTGACCCAAATGTTCCTATAGAAGAAGTTGCTGGTACGGTCAAAGATTTGATAGGAGCCGGGAAAGTTCTTCACTTTGGAATGTCTGAAGCTACGGCAAAAACCATTCGACGAGCTCATGCTGTGCTACCGGTGAGCGCAATTCAAACTGAATATTCTATCATGAATAGAGATCCCGAAGAAAATGGCGTACTTGATGTGTGTGAAGAATTAGGTATAGGATTCGTGGCTTGGGGACCAGTAGGTCTTGGCTATTTATCTGGGCAAATAGATGCTACTTACAAATTTGAAGAAAATGATGGTCGAGCTGGCTATGATAGATTTCAGCCTGCGGCTCTTCAAGCAAATATGCCTTTTGTAAATCTGCTCAGGGATTTTGCAAGAAGGAAAAATGCAACTCCGTCACAGATTGCCCTATCTTGGTTGTTGGCTCAAAAATCATTTATAGTTCCTATTCCTGGTACAAAAAATTTAAATCATCTTCACGAAAACTTAGGTTCAACAACCGTTAAACTTTCTGTTGAAGATTTGAAAGAAATTCGCAATAGATTGGCAAATATAAATGTAAAAGGTGGTAGGATGTCGCCAAAACTTTTTGCTGATGTAGAGAAAGAATAGACAGAAATTAAATGGTAGTAATAATTGGAAGCGCCCTCAAAATGAGGGCGTTTTTCTATCAGTAAAATGTTTCTTTTTTATTAGTAATCCGTTTCCATCTTTTGTGTCATCGCTTTATAGATTTGTATTATAATTAATAACATTTAAAATAAGGAAATATGTCGAATACTAAAGTTTGGTTAATTACAGGTGCCAGCAGTGGAATAGGATTAGAAATTACTAAAGCCGCACTTGCTGCCGGCAATAAAGTCATTGCGACTGGCAGAAATTCAGAGAAGGTTGCTAAAGAACTGGGAGGATCAACTGATAATTTGTTGGTGGTTAAGATGGATGTGACAAATCCTGAAGAAATAAATACAGCCTTAGATACAGCGATTGAAAAGTTTGGTACTGTTGATGTGCTGGTGAATAATGCGGGTGCTTTTTATGCAGGTTATTTTGAAGAAATAAGTGCAGAGCAGATGCAAAAACAATTTGACATCAATCTATTTGGACCAATGAATGTGACAAGAGCTGTTCTTCCTATTATGAGAAGTAATAAATCCGGGCACATCATTACTGTTTCCTCAACAGCAGGATTGGTAGGTTATGAGCTTTGTACAGCATATGCTGGATCTAAGTTTGCGCTGGAAGGCTGGATGGAATCTTTACAATTAGAAGTGTCGCAATTCGGAATTAATACAACAATCGTAAATCCGGGATTTTTCAGAACCAATTTATTAGAACCATCATCTACCATCTGGAATGAATTAAACATTGCTGATTATGCAGAACGAATCGCAATACTTCGACCAGGATGGCAGGCAATGAGCGGTACGCAAGGAGGTGACCCTGCAAAATTAGCGGCTGGCCTACTTACAATTGCAGAAGAATCAATACCACCAAAGCGCTGGATTGCAGGAGCAGATGCAATTGCAGAAACAGAAAGAAAAATCAACGAATTAGAAGGACAGATTGAAGCCTACAGGCAATTATCTTCTTCATTGGCAATAGAGAATTAAGTAATTATAGTTTTATCAATGAAATTGTACAAAGATATAGCATCATTTAATGAGTATCTGGGGTTACCAAAACCTTTAGACAATGATATCGATATCGGCTATTATGATATTTCTACAATGCGTTTAAAATCAGAACCTGTATCAATTGATTTTTACAGGATTGCAATCAAGAGCAATTTCATTGATAAATCTGTTTCGGTTTATGATCCAGAAACTACCCAACCGGTAACCGCAGTATTTTTTAACAGTCCCGACGTTTCCAATGGGTGGGATATTGAACCTACATTTAATGGGATATATCTGCAATTCTCCAAGCAATTGATTGATAAAAATCGCTTTCTTTTCAAAAACTATTACAACTATGGAGAACACGAGCCTTTGCTTCTGATTGAGAAGGAAGAACAGGAAGTTCGAACTATTTTTGCATTGATGCTGAAATATTATGATTACAAAAAAGATAATTTTACAGTATTGCTTTCTTATGTACACGTGATGGTTTCATTGGTAGAATCATTTTACAGAAGACAGTTTTCTACCAATGTCGTACAGTACAGTCCAATTGTATCTGAGTTTCAGCAACTACTGACAAGTTATTACAATCAGCCAGCCGATCAAATTCCGACGGTTCAATATTTTGCTGATAAAATGGGATTAACTTCAAATTATTTAGGAGACATCATTAAACAAATCACAAATAAAACGGCTATTGAAAATATTCACGATGCTGTTATTGCAAAAGCTAAAGAACTTTTGAAAAACCGTGATGATTTAAATACAACTGAGATTGCTTATTTGCTTGGTTTTGATTATCCGAACTATTTTTCTAAGTTTTTTAAAAAACAGATGATTATCACGCCGAAACAATACAGGATACAGTCTTTGAACGAATGATTTTTATAGAAACGTTCCAGTACTTCGGGACGTTTTTTTCTCGTAATCAGTAGTTTGTTTCTTTTTTACTGGTAGTATTTACCCATTGCCGAACTCCTCAGCTTATAACTTTGTATGCTGTATAAAAGAAAAGGATGAAAGAATTAACGCAAGAAAAAGAAAGTGTAAGATGGGGTGGTGTTTGGGCAATGTCTTTATGTGCAATGGTATTGGTGGCATCAGAATTTTTGCCTGTTAGTCTTTTAACTCCAATTGCATCCGACCTACAAATTACGGAAGGGTATGCGGGACAAACCATTGCTATTTCGGGCCTTTTTGCGCTTGTTACAAGTCTGTTTCTGACTTCACTCATTGGCAACATTGACAGACGCAGGGTATTGCTTTTTTTTACCTTTATTACACTTTTGTCTGGAATAATTGTCGCTGCCGCTCCCAATGCAGGTTTGATGATGATAGGTAGAGCACTTCTAGGTATCTGTATCGGTGGGTTTTGGTCAATGTCAACCGCCACATCAATGCGTTTGGTACCAGAACAATCAGTACCAAAAGCTATCGCATTGTTAAATGGAGGGGTTGCTTTATCTTCTACCGTCGCTGCACCCCTGGGTAGTTATCTTGGTGGTGTAATAGGATGGAGAGGTGCATTTATTTGTATTGTCCCAATTGCGGTGATAGCCTTAATCTGGCAACGGATAAGTCTTCCAAAATTGCCTGCCGCTACCAGTATTAGAGATAAAAAGCCTATTTTAAATGTGATGAAATTATTGACCAAACCAGTCATTGCCTTTGGAATGATTTCTGTCATGTTGCTTTTTGTAGGTCAATTTTCAGTTTTTACTTATCTCCGACCTTTTCTTGAAACAGTAACAAAAGTTAGTACGGAAATGCTTTCAATGATTTTATTGACTTTAGGAGTTGCAGGATTGGTAGGTACATTTTTGATTGAACACTTTATGAAGGAGAGAATGTACGTCACTTTAATCGTAATGCCGATTTTAATGATGCTAACTGTAATTTTACTGTTGTTATTTGGCTCATCAGTTATCGCAATTTTTATTTTAATACCGGTTTGGGGCTTGATCAGTACCGCTGCACCAACAGCCTGGTGGATCTGGCTGAGTAAAACCTTACCGGATGAAGCAGAAGCGGGTGGAGGATTGATGGTTGCCATTATGCAGCTTTCGGTCACATTAGGGGCAGGAGTTGGAGGTCTTATTTTTGATCATAGTGGGTTTGAAAAAACATTTCTTTTCAGTGCCTTCATTTTAATGGCTGCTGCTATCATTGCTTTTCTAACCTGGCGCCAATCGACTTTCATTGCCAAAATATATAAGTAAAATCAAAACGAATATCAACAAATAAAACCTTTTAATTATGGATCATAAAGAAGATGGGGGAAATTCCAGAAGAAAATTTATTAAGCAAAGTGCATTATTAGGCACAGGGTTAATGTTGCCTATTAGCACCTTCGCCATTGGTACAAATAAAAATGGAAACCACAACTCAGGTAAAAATATTTTGTCCAAAGGTTATGCAGCAAGGGATAGTTCAGGAAAATTAAGTCCGTGGACCTTTGAACGCAGAGCTGTGGGTGACAATGATATCCTAATTGATATCAAATTCTCAAGCATCTGTCATACCGATATTCACCAACTTTCAGGACACTGGGGACCGCAGCCATTTCCACAAGTTCCTGGTCATGAAATGGCGGGAATTGTTGCATCAGTTGGCAAAAACGTTACCAAATTTAAGATTGGTGACCGTGCAGGTGTAGGCTGCATGGTTGATAGCTGTATGACCTGTGAAAGTTGTACGCATGGCGAGGAACAATACTGTGACAAGCATGAGGTACTCTGGACTTACGGTGCTGCAGATAAAACGGCGCCTACAGGAATAACACAGGGAGGATATGCTAATAATATTGTAGTAAAGGAACATTTTGCCATCAAAATCCCGGACTCTATTAGACTTCAGGATGCCGCTCCATTACTCTGTGCAGGGATTACGAGTTACTCGCCGTTAGTCGATAATAAGATGCAAAAAGGACAGAAAGTAGGTATTGCAGGGATAGGCGGATTAGGACATTTGGCCATTAAGCTTGCAAAAGCAAGAGGTTGTGAAGTCTATGCATTTACGACATCTCCTGCGAAAGTTCAAGACATTCTCAATTTTGGGGCTAAAGAAGTGATTGTGGTTGACAATTTGGGAAAACTTAAGCCGTACGAAAAAATGCTTGATTGCATGATTTCCACAATTCCTTATGATTTTAACGTGGGTGCGTATTCATCTGTTGTAAAGCCTTATGGAGAATTTATCCAGTTGGGAGTTGCCAGAAATGGGGACTATACTTTAAATGCTTTTGCATTTAATACCAACAGAGTAAAATTCAGCGCAGGTCTTATTGGTTCAATAGCACTGACTCAGCAACTCGTTGACTATTGTGCAATAAACAAAATATATCCTCAGATACAGATGATCAATGCACCTGAAATCAATAACGCATGGGTTAAAATCCTCAATAAGGAAGCGAGATACAGATTTGTAATTGATGCTGCTACCTTTTAAAATAAAAACAACGTTCAAATCGGCATGTATTAATAACTTATTATGAAATATTTCAATATTATTTTGTTCGTTTTCATCGGTTTTTCCGCGCAGGCACAATATGCTTTGATAAAACTTTGGGAAACCAATCCTATTGCTTTTCCTGAATCGGTAATTTCCACAACGGATATACTTTATGTTTCGTTGCTGGACCATTATCCATTGCGTGAAAAGGGGAAGGGAAAGATTGCAAAGATTGGGCTGGATGGAAAAATAATCGATGCAAACTGGATTACAGGATTAGACACGCCAGAAGGAATGGGGATCTGGAAAGGAAAATTATATGTAGCCGATATCAACCGAATTTTAGTAATTGATATACAGAAGGGGAAACTTGATCACAGTATTTCTGTTTCCGGTTCAAGTTCTTTAAATGACCTGGTTATCGATCATGAGGGATTTATATATACCTCAGACATCGACTTAGGTATTGTCTATAGAATTATAAATGAAGAATCATCCGTTTACATAAAGGATTTGCCAGGGGTAAATGGTTTGCAGATTGTCGGAAATCATCTTTACATGGTCACTGACACCGATATATTCAAATTGGATACTGACAAAAAATTAACCTCATTAGCAAAATTTCATTCCGGTGCAGACGGACTGGCTTCATTGGGTAATGACAGTTTTTTAGCTACGGTTTATAACGGACATATTTATCATCTAGACAAAAACGGCAAAATGGAATTGATCTTAAATACTGAAGCACAGAAAATAGGTTCCGCAGATCTTATTTTTGATTCAAAAAAGAGAATTGTATATGTTCCGACACTTTATGGCAATTCTATTATTGCCTATCAGCTCAAATAAATTATTTTAATTGATATGGAAACCAAACAAATAAAGGCATACGGCACAACATCAAGTACTCATGCTTTAAGGGAGATGATGATCGAACGTAGAAATGTGCAGGCTCACGATGTAGAATTTGAAATTTTGTACCGCGGTATCTGCCATTAGGATCTGCATGCTGTGCACAATGATTGGGGAGGCACAACCTATCCCATAGTTCCCGGTCACGAAACGATTGGAAAAGTTACCGATATAGGCAATCACGTCAAAGATTTTAATTGGGAGAGCTTGTAGGAGTTGGCTGCATTGTGAATATTGTGAAGATGACAAGCAACAATTTTGTGATGAAGGAATGACGTTATTATTCGACGCTGATGATAAAATACTTGGCGGAAAAACATTTGATGGGTTCTCTAAAACTTATGTCTGCAATGAAAATTATGTGTTACACATTCCGGCATTTTACAGATACACAGCAGATGGTTATAGGCGATGGTGGAAAGATCATCGAACTTGAAATCGTAGATATACATGGAAAAGCCCTTTTCGATGTGCTGTTTGATGTAATTATTAATAATTGCATAGGACTTTCCCGAACCTGGAGTACCCAGCACGATGGTCGCACGGAATGGATTGACGATATTGATCCATCCGTCATGTTGTTTCCCTTGATACCAGAATTTGGTGGGAAGGTTAACAGAGTACTCATTCTCCATGAGTTTGACTTCCTGCATGAAGCTTTCATTTTCGATATTGAAAACATCATCCATCAGGTTGTCTTTCAGTAGCCGGCTCATCCAGAGCCCTGCGACCATTAGCGCAATCCATCCTAAGCTCAGGGTAAGAATGTAGAAGAAAGCAGCTGGTTCAACGGGGAGCTTTAAGAATGGGGTATTGAAAAAAAACAGGACAAAGCCGATGGCTAAAACGGTACAAATTTTATTCCATGTGATTTTTTCATTTTTAACGCCTTTGGTTCCCAGACAGCTCAATGCCAACAGGATAACTGCAAATACTTTGGTGTATAAAGTATGGGAAAATAGGCCTACCGTTTTTTGAAAGTTCCACAAAATGGTATTGATCAATGGCAACGTCCAGTGCCGTTCCAGAAAAAAGCTGTAGCAATACCAGTAAAAATGGATGAGTACCAAAAGGATACTCACAGCACGCATAAATCCCATGATTTTTGCCAGCCCTCTTAAATCATCTTCTCCCTGCATTTTAAGTATTTTAAATGTTTAGGGGAGGAAAGTAGATGCTGACTTTTAAAATTATTATGACTTGGCAGTCAATGGCCGTGGAAGGCTATCGATGGCTGCCATTATTGCTAACACAAGTCGGAATGCCGGATTACTATGTAGGCATTAAAACAGCCTACCTTCAATAGTTAATATTTAGTAGATTTTTTGATTAATGCTTATAACTGCCTGTGTAAAAATTTCATTTAATAAGTTATTTATAAATATTTAATAAAGCATTTTAATTAAAAATATATCAACAAATAATGATTTATTGTATTTTGTGTTAATAAATTTAATATATTTGATTTTCAATCTATTAATACTATGAAAAAAACACAACTTTATTTTTTGATCGCATTATCTTGTAGTACAATCGGTTTTTCCCAAGTAGGTATTAACACAAATACTCCCGCAGTTACCTTTGACATTAACGCTAAAAATCCTACAGGTACCACTACGAATGTTGATGGACTCTTAGTCCCAAGAGTGGACAGGCAAAGGGCTCAGAGCATGACCACCATTGCTACCTCGACACTAATTTATGTCAGTACTGTTGCTACAGGAACGCAAACTGGAACTGCTGTAAATATCGATGCTGTAGGATATTATTATTATAATGGTAGTATCTGGGTTAAACTTCATAATCCAAATAATACCGGCATTCAGAATATTTACACTACTGACGGAACGCTCACAGGAAACAGGACTGTTACTCAAGGCGCAAATACTTTGGGATTTACAGGAAGCGTTGTTAATGCATTCTCTGTCGACGGTAGTACATTTTCCGTTGACGCAGCCAACAGGAGAATTGGAGTAGGGACTACAGCTCCAACTAATACGCTCCACATCACATCCACCGCTGACCCTTTGCGTTTACAGGGAACCACCGCAGGAAATCCTAATACAGACAGACCTGTGGTGATAGATGCCAATGGGGTCGTAAAAACGATCAACACACTGAATGTTTTGGGGATTCCGAGTCCTGCTGTTTTCAGGTTAGCTACTGCACAGTCTAACTTTTTAAATGGTATTGGAGCGGGGGGCACCCAGGTAGTTCCGATGGCGGTGATTAAAAATGCAATTGATGGATTGACTTATAATGCGACAACCAGCACGATTACTTTCCCACCTGGAACCTATCAGATGACTTTTGTATATGAAGCGACCCACGACAATACAGGATGCAGCATCAGCTCTTATCTTGTTGATTTTCCTTTAAATTCCGGCACCCAGAGAATTCATAGTACCGCGTCCCACAATCAAGGAGGTTTATCAAACCATGGGGGTACCATTACTTATACTACCTTAATTCCATCCACAAGAACATGGCAAATCGCATTAGGAAGAGGACAGTCGGGTAACTGCAGTGGTACAGGAATGACCCTGGCGGCGATTTCATCCCAATTGTTGGTATTTAGAGTTGGAGATTAATCCTTGATTGATCTATTAAAACACAAAAACAGCATATATTCTTTAGTACATTCATGTTGCCGTCTCATTTTATATGAGGCGGTTTTTTTGCATATGATTATTTACTAATGTCATTTAAACCGAAAAAGTAAGTGCTTTTTGAGTGATTCTGAATTTTGGGGAGTGATTAAGAAGAAGGAGTTGCCAGATTTGCCCGAATTGTAAGTCTATAAATTATCAATTAAATAAATACAACTAAAGATGATTCTTTATCGTTAATGAAAGTTCTTCCAGATCAAATGGCTTTTTAACAAAACCGTTTGCTGCAATGGGATGGGATTTATCAAGTTGCAAATGTGCTGACATTATAATGATCGGTATATTCGACAGTTGAGAATCAGCTTTTAATTCATTACACAAATCCAGACCATTACCATCCGGCAGCATGACATCCAATAAAATAATGTTAGGGAGATTGCTATGCAACATGGCACGAAACGTTTTAACGTTTTCAAAAACACTTATATTAAATCCTTCATCTTCCAGGTAACACTTCAATATATAGCGAATATCTTCGTTGTCCTCAACTATAAAAAGTTTTGTTCCACCATTCTTGTCCATTAGTACTTTTGGTCATTCAGTATTATTTACATTCTTTTTTACAAATTCCACAAGAATTCTGCCAATTGACCAGTATTTTCGAGGGAATCAATGGAATTTATAAAATCATGGACGTCCTAACTTCACCAGTTTAATCTTTTCCATCAATTTTTTATTGTGAGCATAGAATGTTCCAGTGTTTTCAGAATTTTTAGAATGAGCATGTTAAAATATTCGCTTTCGATAATCCGTAGGCGACATTCCTACCTTTCGGCGAAAGAAACGGGCAAAATAATTTGGATAGTCAAACCCTAAGCTGTATGAAACCTCACTAACTGACACGCTTTGGTCAATAAGCTTTTTCTTAGCCAATTCTATTATATAATCCTGAATATGCTCCAAGGGAGATAATCCGGTCAAGCGCTTAATGAGGTCTCCGAAGTAATTTGCCGAAAGATTTGATTTGTGGGCAAAGTAGGCGATTGATGGTAATCCTGTCACATTTTCACTTTCGAAGTACTCTTTAACTTGGAATTTAAAATTTGCGATAACGCTAGAATAGGCATTACTGCGATTTTCAAATTGTCGGTCATAGAATGCCTGTGTGTAAGTACAGATTAGCGAAATATAACCGAGAATTATTTCATTTGAGAACTTCTCCTTTTTAAATTCATCGAATGTTTTTCGATATAGATCCCACACAATTTCCGCTTCCTCTTTTCTAAGAAACAAGGCTTCATCCAAGCTGCTGTAATACAAAAAACTTAAATTTTTCCCTATTTTGTTGATGTAGTTATTAGTTAGCATAATCATATAGCCAAGTGCCGGCTGGTCATTATCCCAACTTAAAGTATCTTCCGGTGAATTGATAACGATGAATGTATCAGCCTGGTCATCCCAAATTTCCTTTCGGATCATATTCTTATGGAGGACATGTTTGATGCTCAACATATAAAAATCTACAGTCACTGCATCTGAGGACAACATTTGTTCGTGCTCATCTGCAAAATAGATCATATGAAAATCGTCAGCTTTTGCCTCTGAGACATTTATATAGCTGGAAAATCCTGACAGGTTAAATACTTTTTTACCCATTTTAATGTAAATAAGCAAATTTACAAATCAGTTATCACTTAATAATAATCTCCGGGATAAATTTTGCGCCTTAAAACATGATCTGGCAAAATTGTTTATACATACTGGCGCTTTTTGGGATTCAGTAAAATGTATCTGTTATAGAGTAAATCGTCTACAAGTAGTGTTACCAATCTAACTAACTTTGTACAAATGAAACAGTTCACAATTTTAATAGTATGTTCAATACTCCTCTTGAGTTGTGGAGCATCAAAGAAAATAGCTGGGATTAAGAATGACAGTAAAACAAAATCAATAGAAATAATGAAAAACAAAATAAGTTTTAAACGTGACGGGCTAACTCTTGTAGGTAACTTGTTTACTCCCGAAAATTTTGACGATAAACTGCAATACCAAGCCATTATTGTTGAAGGATCACTAACTTCGGTTAAAGAACAAATGCCTGAAACCTATGCTCAGAAATTTGCTAACGAGGGCTTTATCGTACTTGCTTTTGACTATAGTCATTATGGCGAAAGTGAAGGAAAACCACGCCAATTGGAATCCCCTGAAAGTAAGCTAAAAGATTTGGAAGCGGCGGTTTCTTATCTGATAAGTCTCAACTATGTAAAATCTGTGGGCATGGTTGGTGTGTGTACATCCGCTGGAAATGCAGCCTATCTGGCGGCTTCTGATCCCCGAATCAAGGCCACGGCAACTGTTGCGGGTTATTTACCCGATCCGGCGCTATTAGAAAACCTGTTTGGAAAGGAGAAGGTAGAAAGCAGACGTGAAGCAGCAGCCATTGCCAAAAGCAAATTTGAAAAGACAGGAGAGGAATCCATTGTAACAGCCTACAGCGAAACAGATACAACCGCTGCCAACTTTTCACCAACGGTGGGTGCATATGATTATTACCTGAACAAAGAACGTGGCGGTGTTCCCCAATGGAAAAATCAACTTACACATATGTCCTGGGAAACCTTTCAGGACTTTGACCCTATTAATAAAGCGTCACTGATTACAGTTCCAACAATGGTCGTACATTCGGATGGATGTGCATTCCCTGACCAGGCTAAAAAGTTCTACTCCAATTTAAAAGGTGAAAAAGAGCTGGTGTGGGGTGATGGTACACATTTCAATTATTATGATAATCCCAAACAAGTTGATTATGCCGTTGAAAATGTTACCCGCTTTTTTAAAGGGAATTTGTAAGATTGACTAAAATTGCTTGGCAATATTTGAATATATGACATTTAATGTTTCAGGGCATAGAGCTAGTCCGCTTTGCTAAGGCGCTATGTCCTGTAATAAAGAATTCTGCTGGTGTAATGGCGGCTAATCCAGATGGAAGAGGTTTCAATGCAAAATTCGATAATTTTTTAGTTAACCATGTGCCCGACCAACGCAGATTGAATTGGTTAAAAGAGAATAACTAAAGCCCTATAATGTAAAAAATGTTCAGACAAAAATTAGTCTGAGCATTTCTTTATTTAATTTTCACGCAGCGATCGTTGAGGCAAAATAATTTGTTCCTTATAAGGATGAACTGGGGTATTCAATATATCCATAATGCAACAAAGAGTTTTTTCATGTAGATTCCAAAGTATATATTATATTTTTTTCTTGTGTACAAATGTATCAGACCTTCCGACTTTTGTATAGCAACCCAATGTCATCGCTGATCTAATTTTGTCTTATTAAATAATCGTAAAAATAATAAGACTATGAATAAAACAATTTTAATCACAGGCGCATCTTCAGGTTTTGGATTGATGCTGGCAAATGACCTTCACAAAAAAGGATTCAAAGTAATCGGAACAAGCAGAGAACCTGAAAAACACCAAAGCAAAGTAAAGTTCAAATTGTTACAGTTAGATATTGATGATGATGCTTCTATCAATTCATTATCAGAAAAATTATCCCAAGAAACCAGCAAATTGGATGTCCTGGTTAACAATGCCGGTTTTATGGTGACAGGTTTAGCCGAAGAAACACCAATAGATGTTGCGAGACAACAATTTGAAACTAATTTCTGGGGAACTATTAAAGTAACTAATGCAATCTTGCCAATTTTCAGAAAACAAAAATCTGGTCAGATTATCACAGTGAGCTCTATCGTTGGTTTAATCGGACCACCCAACTTATCATTCTATGCAGCATCAAAGCACGCTGTAGAAGGCTATTTCAAAGCATTGAGATATGAGCTAAACCAATTTAATATTAAAGTAAGTGTTGTAGAGCCCGTTTGGTTCAAAACTAATTTAGGAAACAATGCAGTAGTATCAAAAGGAAATGCTATTGCTGACTATAACAAATTGAGAGTAAAAGCTGATGCTGCAACACAGAAAGGTTTGAACGAGGCTGAGTCGCCAGAAGCAGTGGTCAATAGCATTACAAAATTGATCAACACGAAAGAACCAAAATTCAGCAATCCTGTTGGCAAAATGTCTGGAATGATTGCCTTCCTACAAAGTTTCGCACCTGGAATGCTAGAAAGCACAATGCTGAAAGGGTTGAAATAATCACTTGTAAAATTAGAAAAAATGAATATCACAAATAAAACAGTACTTGTTACAGGCGGTGGATCCGGTATCGGTTATGCAATCGCAGAAAATCTAATTAGCAAAGGAAACAAAGTAATCATTGTAGGCAGAACGGAAAGCAAATTAAAAACAGCAGCCGACTCACTTAAAGATGTTACAGCTATCCGTTGTGATTTGACTAACGAAAATGATGTACAGAATTTGGTGGATACACTTACCTCTGAATATCCAGAACTAAGTGTGCTTATCAACAACGCGGGCCTAGTAGCAGATACAAAAAATGGTACAGCAACCGATTTTGACAGAGCTACCGAAGAATTTGCTACAAATTACTTCTCAGTAATAAGATTGATTGAAAAGTTGTTGCCTTTGCTGAAATCACAAGAGGAAGCAGCCATTGTTAATGTATCTTCTATTTCGGCGTATTCTCCTCACCATTTGATAGCGACGTATTGTGATAGCAAAGCCGCTTTGCATTCTTATACCAAATCACTCCGTTTTATCTTGGAAAAAGATACCCATGTGAAGGTATTCGACTTACTACCTCCAATGGTGAATACTGATATGACAAAAGATTTTGGAGGAGAAGCAGGTCTTGCGCCAAGCCAAGTTGCAAAAGAACTGATGACAGCAATGGAAAATGACGAATATGAAATCCACGTTGCACAAACTGCCGACTTTGTAAAATTATATTTGTCATCACCTACAGAGGCCTTTCAAATGATGAACGGTTCTCATTAATTCATCAACAAAATTTTATAAATCTATAAAATGAAAAAATTACAATTAGTGGTAATACTTTTTATAGCTACCGTTTCAAGTACCAATACTTTTGCCCAAACAGCGCAAAAGAGCACAATCCGTGTTGAAAAAGTATCCCCAGAAATCAGAAAAATACATTTTGCAAATGCACCTAGCAATGTCATAGTTCCTGAAACGATTACCGATCTTAATGAAGCGATAAAAACCTTAGGCAAAGATCCAGATGTGAAAGTAGTCGTTTTTCAAAGTGATGTAAAAGGTTATTTCTTCAACCATTTTGACCTGATACAAATGGCAAATTTTGCAGGTCTGGTAACTGCTGACGGCAAACCAATGTTTGTAGATCTACTGACTAATATTACCAATGCACCTTTCATCACTATTGCATCGATCAAAGGACGTACACAAGGAGGAGGCGATGAACTAACGATGGCTTTTGACCTGCGATATGCAAGTAAAGAATTAGCTATTTTCGAACAGCCTGAAGTTGGTGTCGGATTGTTTCCTGGTGGCGGTGGAACCAATTTTCTTCCAAGATTAATTGGTAGAGACAGAGCTTTGGAGGTTTTTGCAAGTGCTGATGATTACGATGCTACAATAGCCGAGAAATATGGCTGGGTTACCAGAACATTACCAAATGCTGAGTTGGATGGCTTTGTAGATAAATTGGCGAATCGTTTAGCGAGATTCGATAAAACCGCTCTAGTTTCCGTAAAGCAACAACTTAATTTGGTAGCGGCTCCTACGGAAGCTGAGCGTTTAGCTTCTTATACAGAATTTCTTAAATCATTATCGTGGCCTGGTCTACAATTGAGAATGCCTGTTTTTGGAGCGATGTATGGTAAAGTCGGCGTGGAAAAAGTAGAGCAAAATATGGGTTTCTACGTTGGCGAAGGTAACAAAGAAGTTCAGCAAAAACAGCAAAAAAAATAATTAACAATACTGAGTAACGGTGTGAGAATACAATTACACCGCTGCTTTTAATAAATAAAAAAATAATGGAACAGTTTAATTTAGAAACAGTAAGGAAAATAATTGAAGTAAATCACGAAGCATACAATGAAAATTTTGCGAAAGGTGATGCTTCCCAGTTTGCAAAACATTATACTTCAGATGCAAGTATATTCCCGACCAACTTCCCAAAGATGACAGGTAGCGATGCCATTAATGCATTTTTTGACGGTGCCTATAAAATGGGTATCAGGAATATCAAATTAACTTCAGTTGAAGTGATGGGAGGCCCTGAGTTGGTTGTTGAATCTGGAAATGTAGAACTTTTTATGGAGAATGCTATTTCAGTTTACAAAGGTAAATTTGTGATCATCTGGAAACAGGAAAATGATGAATGGAAAATGTTTAGAGACATTTGGAATATCAATACTCCTGCTTAATCTTAAAATCATTTGCAATGACAAACAATAAAATTATTACAAACGTAGAGTTCTCAGTCAATTCTGAATTGATAGAGATAGTAGTTTCAGAAGCCATTAAAACAAAAGACTTGATTCTATTGGAAGAGGGTACAGAAATTTTTAAATTAACAAGGAAAAAAGATGACGCTAATACCCTTGTAATATTTGCAGTATACACGTCTAAAGAATTGTATGAATGGCATCTTGAACAGGTGTATGTAAAAAGCTTCTTCAGTTTTTTACAGGATAAACTTTTGGCTGCTCCCAGAGCTACCTATCTTGAAGAGATCTAATTTTAGAAGAACAATATGCACGTAGGTCACCGATATTCATTACTTCAGGTCTTACGATGGACCAGACACAATATTATCAAATCCCTTTTTGTTGGTCTGGTTCCCGTTTTGCGCTATGAGGCTCTTGATTGGAAATGATTTTTATTTTTCTTCTGCCATTTTTCATGCCTGGCGGTTTTGATAAATTAAACGTATCTTCTGATGGAATTTTTAAGGGTTTGATGGTGTGTTTAGTTATACCATTATTATGTTGATTTCCTGGGTTTTCATTTCTTTGGATAAGATTAATGAAAGTACAGAAAATCCATTCGAAGGCAATGTTCAGCACGTTCCAATATCACAAATCGGTCGTGCAATCGAAATTGATCAAAAGGAAATGTTGGACGATGATGAATTGCCAAAAGTCCTTAAAACAAGAAATAAAATAACACTTTAAAATTTTAATTTAATTTCTAACTTACACGTAAATTTCTTAAAAAATGAAACATTATGAAACCATAACAGAACTCTATGTGTCCAATGGATTTTTGCCTCCTGAAAATCCTTTATTGGGACTGGTAACTTTTGAAGATATAAAAGGATGCAAATTTTTGTATACAGAATTTACATTAGGATTTTATAAAATTGCTCTAAAAAAGGTAAAATCAGGAAATGTAATGTATGGTAGAACCAAGTACGATCACGAGAATGGTTCTTTATTCTTTTTAAAGCCTAATCAAACCATTCAGATGAATGATGTAGAATTGACTGAAAAAGGATTTATGATCTACATCCATGAAGATCTTTTGTACAATCATGGCCTTCATTCAGCGATCAAAAAATATGGTTTTTTCGACTATGAGGCCAATGAAGCTTTACATTTATCTCCTACTGAAGAAGAAACACTTTGGGATCTATTTTACAAAATACAAAAAGAATACTATAACAATCAGGACGAATACAGCAGAGATATTATGCTGACTCATATCGACTCTATCTTAAAGTATTCTCAACGTTTTTATAAACGTCAATTTTTAAACAGAGCTGCATTATCCGGTACAATCACCACAAAGTTTACCGAGATTTTAAACAAGTATTTTGAAAGTGGAAACCTTCAAAAAGAGGGATTGCCTACCGTAAAATTCATGGCTTCTGAGCTATCACTATCGGTAAGGTACTTAAGTGATTTATTGAAGCAGGAAACAGGTAAGACAGCTTTAGAGCATATTCATATTGCATTGGTATTAGAGGCTAAAAATCTCTTATTGAGTACATTTAAAACTGTAGCTGAGACGGCCTACGAATTGGGTTTTGAAAATCCACCCTATTTCTCAAGATTGTTTAAAAAAGAAATTGGAATGACACCTACAGAATATCGCGAAAAATTTCTCAATTAATATATTAAAGCTATCTACAAATTATTGATTCACTAATCAGCCAAGCCTATTTTAGTTAGTTTTAGCAAAGCTATGATAGGCTATTTACTTCACAATATTTGATCGCACAACTCGACAAACAATACTTCCTAAAGCCTTAATAATCATAAATTAAGACCTGTTACGCTTTCTCTTTTTCTTCATCTGATGTTCAAAAACCAGTTCTTCGAAATCCTCACCCAAAGCATCGGGCAAAAATCCGCCAATACCTTCTATCAAATTGGGTTCATGATTAAGAAACTCGAAAAGTTCGTGGGGTTTGTAATCGGAGTGTGTATCATTACTATTAATCTGCTGGAACTTTGAATCTTCAGCTGTTCTCTCTGTAAGCTCAGGCTTCTGATGGTTGTTCCACCAATCATTAAAAACATTTGCGGAAAATTCTTTGCCAAGGCGTGAACCATTCCAAACTGTTTTTGAGTTGTGATCAATAAAGGTGATTCCGTAGATACGTCCGGTATCATTTCGACGTGTTACGATATTGATTCCCTTCTCCGTCAACAGCTTTTTGAAACCAGCTTCATCTGCTGACAGCTTTAGTGCCGCTACTATATGATTAATAAGCAGAGATTTTGCAGGCTCCTTTTTAAAAGATTCTTTCGACTGGTCAAAGTGGTCGCGAAGATGTGTATATCCCGCACTTTTTCCAAATAGGGAGGCTTTAAAAGGGTTACTGATCTTCTGGCCATGTTCATTTAGGTAACAATATACTTAAATGTACCAGATATAAATTTTATCTAAAATGTTACTATTACTACCAAATGCAAATACTTAGATTGAATTTAGACGACTAGAATCTAATATTTTTGATTAGGTACATTCAAATATATAATTGCCTAAATTAATATTAATTATTACAATAGAACAAAGCTACAACAATGATATGGCAATACGAAAGGCATTAGATATTATAAATTACGTCTATGAAAGTTGACATTTAAATTATTCAATAGTCTTTACAGTAAAGAAAGTTCAAAAACTTATCATTTTAATATGATTTTTTATAGAGGCAGCAAAGTTATAAATACAGAACGCTTTATTCCTACTTGGGGGAATATTTCGTACAGAGACTACAAGCGGATGGGAGGGAAGCGATATAGAAATGACTCATGACAAAAATGACCGGTCGATCTGGAGATTAAAAAATATAAAGCTTACTGATGGAGAAATGAAATTCCGTTTTGCCAACGGTTGGAATATAAGTTATGGCGATAACAAACAGGACAGACAATTGGAAAGCGATGGGGAAAATATGAATGTAAGCGCAGAAATATATGACATTGTGCTGGATCTGCGCGATTCTAAATCGTCAAAATACGAATTGATGAAGATTATTGAATGATTAATGTAAACAAATATTTTATTTGGATATGTTTTTACATTAATTAAAAAATTCATGTAAAAATATATTTTATTAAAATTACCTATTCCTAATTAAAGTTGTGTAATATAATCTTCATACCCACTTTTCGATAAAACGTCTTTAGCTGTCAGGGTATAAAGATCCTTCCATGAATCTTTTCCATTTTTCTCTACATACTTTGTGATTATTCTAAACCCCAGCCAATAATTCAGCGTTTTTGGTGCATCAGGAAAAAATTTGATTTTTTCGTTTCTTAAAAGAGGATTATCACCTGAAGTATCGGAAAAGAACTCTTTTACTTTATTAAATATTTCTTTCTCATTTTTGATATACCAATCCCATTGTTGTTGACTCATATTTTCCACTGCCTCGTGTTGTGAAATCTTTCTGTCGAAGAAAACGTAGGTAAAATAGCAGGCAAAGCCCTCGTCGATCGTCTGGCTTAATGCTGATTCCCTTTCCGGATCAGCGTTTCTGAACTTTTCATACACCAGATGATTGAATTCGTGGGGCAATCCCTTAGTGAGGGTATACTCGATATCAACCCCAGGATTATTTATTTCAAGAGCAAACTGTTCAGCATTGCAACCCCCAAAACCAATACCTGTGATCGGTGTAAAAAGTAAACTTAATTTCGCCTTCGGTTGATAAGGAACCAGCTGACTGAATTTACTCAGGTTTTTCCTGATCAATTTGTTTAAATTGATGTCTGTTATTAGCTTTGTTCTTTTTATCAAATCTTGTTTGTCGTTGGAAAGTAATGTTCTGTTCCATTTAATCATTCCAGCGGAATTGTTGAATTTCTTCCCGTTCTCATCGCCGAAAATCACACCGTAGCAGCTGTCCCATAATTTTTGATGAGGCCTGTATACATTTCTGTCTATCATCGCTGAGTCAAAGATTTTAGACTGGTGAGCTAATATTTGATATTTAAATAAGTTTTTGACGGTAATATTTTCAATCTGGATGGCGTCAGATATTTGTTCAATTTTTTTATAATCAAAATCGCTTTTCATGGAATTTTTGGTTGAACATGAAATGATTGTAAGGATGACAAAAAGTAAAGAAATTTTTTTCATAATAAAATTTTTAAGATGCCTTCAAAGTCGAGAATCATATTTAAAACAATGGAGTGCATTATCTTTCTTTTTAAACATAGATATTATTCAAAAATTTATTTAGCGGTGATTTCAGTGAGAATTTTTTTGCCGTTTTCATTATTAGGATTTAGATCAATGGATTTTCTGTACATTTCAATGGCTTTGTTCCTATCACCCATTTTCAATAAGATCTCCCCATAGCTGTCATAGACATTCCAACTTTTCGGGAATAAATGAACATTCAGTTTGAAGATCTCAAAGGCCTCCTTCTGTTGATTATTTGACATCATTCGGTATGCCCAGCTATTCAGTTCATCTTCTTTCGGGTCAAATTCGGGATTAGCCTTTTGTTCTTTTTTTACAAATTCAATCGCTTTATCAAATCCTTTTTCTCTCAGATTTTTTCTTAAATAGGTTAACGGATCGGCCTTTACTATATCAGGGTTGTAACATCCTGCTATTTCCTCCATAAAGTCTTCAGGAGAACTCCCTGCAAGGTTAGTCAGTACAATGATTGCAAGATTATCCTCCGGATAAACGATGATTGCCGACCTGTTTCCGCCAGACATTCCAACCGCTTTATGACTTTTCCTAAATTTTGTAATTCCCCATCCACGTGCCCAATTGGTAGGAGTTCCATTATTGAATGTACTTGGCGACCACATCATATCCAGTGTTGATGATTTTTGAAATAACCTGCCATTTTGCAAAGCAATGATCCAATTCGCAATATCTTCAGAAGTACTGTTGAGGCCAGATCCTGTTCTTACGAAATCCGGAAATTCTGTGTAGGTATTGGTCAGTTTCGCTTCACCTTTTTTGCCGTCAAAAAAACTGTTGTAACGGTATGATGGTGCATAATTCGGAATAATATCTCTTGAGTCTCCAAATACCGTATTGTTAAGATGTGCAATCCTGAACTGATGAGTCTCAAAATCGGTTGTAAAAGGTTTTTTGGTGAGCTTTTCAATAATTTTACCCAACAAAAAATAATTGGTTTGATTATAACTGAATTGTTCTCCTGTTTTAAATTCCAGAGGAAGCGTCTTGAGTTTCTCCCAAATTGCTGCCTCAGTTTTAAATGGTCCTATATTCCCGGTCATAGGATCAAGAAGTTGCAAGATTTCAGGTAATCCTGAAATATGAGTCAGCAATTGGTCTACGGTAATTTTCTGCCAGTCAGCAGGAAGATCTTCTAAATATTTATTGATTGGATCATTTAGTTTGATCTTATTCTGCTCAACCAAATGCATTACTGCAACGCCCGTAAAAACCTTCGTGTTGGAATTGATGGGAAAGATGGTTGTATTGTTTACAGGAATATTGTCCTGCAGATTTGCAATGCCATAGGATTTGCTTAAAATAATTTTTCCATTTTGTACAACTGCCAACTGCAGTCCAGGGATTTTTCTTTCCTTCATTTCCCGATTGATGATTTCATCGACACCGGGGTTCGTTTGCTGCGCACAAAGCTGTAGTGAAAGTAATAGGAGTAAAAAGTAGATTCTCATAATGTTATGACAATCATAACTGACTTTCTATTACATCATAATAAAAAAAAGAATTTATCAATATTAATCTCTGGGTATATCTGGGAGAGATAAATTCAGTAAACCATCAAATTCATTCCTTAGGCTTTAGTGATTTTTTAAAGATGCTTTTGATCATATCTACAGACGTATTCTATTGCATTTCTCAAAACATTCTTGACCTATAATATGCATATTATTTCAACTGCCACAATTCCTCGTGAGGCGAGCTGATTTTCTAGGATAATCTATTTAGGGCATATCGATTTTTATCAATTGATCGGATAAAAAATTTACAACAATTCCTTATATTAAATTCCAAAATTATAATTTAATCAAGAATCATGCGGGGGAGATTTTAATGTGTTATGTCTTAACTCCTACTGAAATTACGTTATCCTCAATGAAGATCTTTCTTGGGATTAATCAATTTTTCACCAAGTTGAATTAAAATCACCATACTGATTAAAAAACAAATTATAAATTTATGCTTTAATACTACTAAGAATAGCATTGAAATAAATTCAGTAGTTAGAAAGCTGACAAATAGCGGAGTACTTATCAGTACTAAAATAGCAATAAGATAATAAATCTTTACATTGAACCGCCGTTGTTGTTTCTCTTCGATTTTCCGGATAATCTTTTTTGAAAATCCAAGCGAAAAATTGTCATTATTTTCTTTCTCAAAATTCCTGTCAAGAAAATCATAAATTTCCTGATCAGCTTTCGGAATTTCCTGATAAATGTTATGTTCTTTTTGATCTTCGATGCTATTCTTTCTATGGGTATCCATCTTTCTGTAATTTTTCTTTTAATAATTTTCTCGCTCTAAGAAGGTAAACCTTTATCGTTCCTTCAGGAAATTTTGTGATTTTTTGAACTTCCTGTATATTAAGCTCATCCAAATGATAGAGCGTAATTACCGTTCTGTATTGCAAGGGGAGTTCACGAATCAATTTGTTAAAATATACATCAAATTCTTTCCCGATCAATTTAGATTCCGGTGTCTCTGAAGAAAACTGAAAATCAATGTTTTCCTCCAAATTGTCATACTTCTTTTTGACTTCTTTCTTTAGATAATTGATGGCAATATTGTAGGTAATTCTGGCAATCCAGGTGGATAATTTAGATTCTTTCTTAAATGATTTCAGATTTTCAAAAACCTTGATAAACACTTCCTGTCCTACATCTTCAATATCTTCATCACTGGTCAGCATTCTGTTCAGAATAGAATAAACCAGATTCTGATACTGTTTGACGACGATCTGAAATGTATTCAGGTTGCCTTTTAAAATATCAGAAATGACTTTTTCTTCGTCGAACATATTACATTAGACAGCATTTTCTAAGATCGGTTACAATTTTCTAATATATTTAAAATTTTGTAACCTGAAATGTATTTATTTGTCTATTGGTTAAAATCATTTACAATGAAACAGCTTGCACCCTTTATAGTAATGATCGCAATATTAATTGCAATCTCCGTCGTAATCGTAGTTTTAACCAATTACGATTTGAAAAAGAAGATACTGAACAAAGAAACTATTGATGATAGAATGTTCATCATTCTCAATAACCTGACCGGCCTGGGTTCGGAAATGCTAAAATGGGGAATTATTTTACTCTTTGGTGGACTAGGTTTGATCATACTTGAATTTCTTCCTTATAATGAAAATTCGCCGCTTCCTTATGGTGTGATGACCGTCTTTGTTTCGTTCGGTTTTCTGACTTATTATTTACTGATGAAAAATCAGAAAAAATAGTTTCTCTCTAAATAATCAATAATAATATTCCACTTTTTTAAGAACAAGAAACTTGTTCTCAGGATTCTTATGTCCAAATTTTAAAACCATAATTATGAAAACAAAAATAATTTCAGTGCTGTCTTTTATCCTCTTATTCAGTAATTTAAAAGCTCAGGAAAAAGTAAAAGATTCTCTCGTCCCTCAAAATGAAACTTCGATTCAGGAGGTGATCATTGATGGAAAAAAACCTTTAATCAAAACAAAAATTGATGGCTTGGTGTATAATGTTCAGTCGGATCCTGAAAGTAAATCCAAAAATCTTCTAGAAATGATGCGAAAAATGCCTTATCTCTCATTGGATGCCAACGAAAATATCCTCTTTAAAGGAAATACCAACTTTAAAATTTTGATCAACGGAAAGGAAACGCAGCTTCTTACCAATAATCCCAAAGATGTTTTGAAAAGTATGCCTGCAAGTTCGATCCAGAATATCGAAATCATTACCAATCCGTCTTCAAAGTACGATGCTGAAGGAGCTTCCGGAATTATCAACATCATTACAACAAAGAAAATGAAAGATGGTTACAATGCTTCCGTCAATCTTGGTTCAAGGTTTCCAAAAGAAGAACACAACGCAGGATTTTCTTTGAATATTAAAAAAGATAAATTAGGCGTTTCGGCATACGGTGGCGGTTTTCTTAGAAATAACCCTGAGATCAGTTATCAAAATTCGCAGCAGACAGCTTCCAATAATTTACAACAAAATGGAAAGACATCAAGCAAAGGAAACGGTGGATATTTTAATGTCAATGCCAGTTACGAAATCGACAGCCTGAATCTTTTGAATGTTCAGCTGGGTTCAAATTTTGTCCATAATAAGTCAAAAGATCTCTTCGGTTCTCAATTTTACCAACAAAATAATCTTACACAAGATATCAGTTCTTTCAACAATTCTGACAACAATGGAAAAGGTTTTGAGGCTTCGGCAAATTATCAGATCGGATTCACAAAAGATAAAAGTCAACTTTTAACCTTGTCTTACAGATTCAATAATTATGATAACGAGATCATCAGTATAACCGATTTTCAGAACAGAATGACCAATTCTGCAAGTAATATCAATCAGAATAATGACAATCAAAACAGCGAAAACACCTTCCAGGTTGATTTCGTGAAAAATATTAAAAAAGTCTATATGGAAACGGGTTTAAAAGCTATTCTCAGAAAAAACAGCAGTCAATATACTTCGATTCCCGAAGACCTTTTGAATTCTGACGAATTTTTAAACAGGCAAAATGTTTACAGCGCTTATGCAACCACAAAGTTCAGTTTGTTCGACTGGAATTTTCAGACGGGTTTGAGATTGGAAAGTACCGATACGAATGTCAATTTTACCTCTACCAATACGGAAGTTGATCAGAACTATTTTAATCTGATTCCCAATATTTCCATCGGTAAGAACTGGAAAGAGCACCACGGCATTAATTTCGGATTTTCGCAGCGGATCAAGAGACCTGGAATCAATCGTCTGAATCCATTTGTGAATCAATCAAATCCTTATTTTCAAATCAGTGGAAACCCTTATCTGAAACCGGTCGTCAATAATGATCTGAGTGCCAATTATTCCTACAACAACAAGATCAATCTGAACCTTGGATTAGGGTATTCATTTTCCAACAAGATCGATCTGAAAGTTTCGACGTATGAATCTGCGACAAATATAACAAGAACAACCTATGAAAACTCAAGCAGCGTCAGCCGACTCGGTCTGGACTACAACTTTAATTACCCAGTGACAAAAAAACTGATTTTTGGTGTTAATGGTAATTCAGCTTTCTTCTTTATAAAGGGAAAAGTCAATAATGTTGAAGTTGAGAATAATCTTTTTACTTATTATATCTATTTTTCAGCCAGTTATCAATTTGATCAAAATTGGACCGTCAGTTCAAATCTCGATTTAAACAGTAAAATGCCTGCCGGTCTTCAAAGCACGACGAATGCTTTTACAGGTTCATCTTTCAGTTTCAGCAAGAGTATTCTGGATAATCAGCTTTCTTTTTCTGCGTATGTCAACAATCCTTTTAATCAATTCAGAAAAGCCATTACTAAAACTGCGGGAACAGATTTCTATCAGAACAATTATAGTAAAGATTATTACAGGTCATTTGGTTTCAATATCACTTATAAATTCGGTAAGCTTAAGAACGAGATCAAAAATACGAAGAGAAAAATTGAAAATAATGATTTGGCGAATTAGAAGATTGCTGATCTGTTTGCATCTTTTTTTTAATTTGATACTTACCGGTAGGGAGTATCTGTAATTTAATAACGTTCTTTAGGGCTATTGGCTTTGTGTAACTAAGAATTAGTTATCTGCAAAAGTTTAAAACATAAAATTCAATCATTAAATTTTAACATTTGTGATCCTCAGATTGACTGTTAAAAGTTTAGGATTGTATCATTTAATGGTTTCCAAAACGGAATAAAAACTTGAACTCCGGCATCAGAAATTCAGTAGATCGTAAGTAATTCTAACTTAGCATAAAATGAAGTATATTAGCATAAAAACAATTAGCATTGGGCAGCCATAAGTAAAACAAATGAGAAATAGAAATTATATTATTATAGGAGTTTTAGCATTCGTTGCTGCACTGGTCATCGGCGTTCTCATCATACTTGATGGATTGAGCGGTATGGGTAATCCAAACGGAAGCAGGGCACCAGATTATCCTTATTTTATAACCACAGAACCTCTAACGATCAGAAATTTAAACCTGCCGAAAGGAACAAAACTAACCTATGAAGAAAGCTTTTTCAAAGAGGGACAGCAGGACAGGATTATGAGTGAAAAAAATCTGACCACGATCGAGCTTCCAAAAGGTAAACCTATCATCTGGGGCGGCGTTCCGGTTTATATGTTTTTGAAATTCTTCAATCCTGAGATGAAAGGATACACTGTGAGCGCAGATTTTGAAAAATTGCCGAAAAACCAAAGAACTAAGTTTTCACAAATTTGGCAGAATTGCGGTGGAGAATTAGCAGTTTTGGTCAATAATACAGAAGATTGGAGTTTTAATACAAAAAATATTGTGGATGTTTCAAGCTGCAGTGTCATCTATCAGCGTTTTTTCAAAGAAGATGAAGAACAGCAAAGATTTCTGGATACCCTATTGAAAGAATTGAAAGACAATGGCAAAAATCAAACAAAATGAAAAATTTAAACCTTTGCGCTTTGTTTATTTTAATGTCTGTTCCAATGTGCTTATCAGCTCAAAAAGGCATGGTCAAGGACACTTATACTTATCAGGTCAGGGATGAATATGGAGATTTAAATAATGATGGAAAAGAAGACAAGGTATTAGTTAAGATGGACACCATCGATGAGACAAGACCGCTGAAATTGCAGATCTTTCTTTCCCAGCCCGACGGAAAATTAATTTTAGCAGTATCTTCTACTAAGATCATCGAACCTCAATATCCTTCAGAGAATAAAGGGAAATCCAATGGTTTTCAGATTCCAAGTTTTTTTATAGAACATGGCATTTTGCAAATGCGGAGTGAAATAGAAAACGGAAATATAACCTATGATTTCAAGTATAAAAATAGAAATTTTGAATTGATTCATGTCAGCAAGCTTACCAATAATTCAACAAAAGCTTATGTTGATGAGTATACGACATTCACTGATACTCAGTTTGACCTGGTTACAGGCATCAGAACTGAAACCGATGATAAATTAGGTTCAAAAAAACCGTTGGCCATACGGAAAAAGAAAGTCTTAATAAGGCCATTACCAAAAATACAGGATATGAAATTTTCTGATACAACCTTATATTAAAAGCCATAAAATCAAATTAATCAAACGAAATATAACTTATGAAAAGCATCATCACCTTACTTCTTTTACCATTGCTGATGGCCTGTCAGGTCAATAGTTTTGATTTGGATAAATTATCATTTCCGGTTGAAATAGCTACCTTAGAGAAAAAATATGAACTCAATACGAACAGTGATCTTTCGGGCATTATTGTTTACAACAGTACAAACCCGGCACTGCTTCAGTTTTCTGGATATTCCTTTTCGGGAACTCTGAACAAACAGGATCCTTCCATATTATCAACCAATTACGTTTCTTTTTACGAGAACAGGACAACGAATAAGGTAAATGCCTACAGGCTGGAAATAAAGACGACTAAAAAGCGGAGGAATTTGAAAGTAGATTGGTAAAGGAATTCGGGAAGACCGATTTCTATTACAGGAATGCAGAATTTTCCTACAGGATCTGGAATACAGGTAACAAACGCTACCTTTTGGAAACCAATAATACCGGGAGATATAATAATGAGAAATTCAAATCCTGTAGTTTGTATGTGGTGGCCGATGGGGATCAACTGTTGAACGATTATTTTATTGCGGGAGGTTTTCAGTATTACGGCGATTATCTCCAAGAAAAAAATAAGCCTGAGCACAAAGGAAAAAAATATACTTACCGGAATTTTATAGACGAAAAGGAAAAAGAAGATGGTAAGGATTCATTCTACCTGAAAGATTATGTGAAATAGATTGTAGATAAAAAGATGAGGATCAGTGGTAATTATTTAGACCGGTTAAGATATAATATCATTCCGATGGCCATATTGTTTGGAATAATCGGTGGGATTTTCTCCAATGATAAGTTACAGGGTTTCCTTGTATTCGGCGGGATTGCTCTTGGCATAACCTGGTTGATCGATTCGGCTTTCATTTTCCGAAAGTTTGGATCTCATCTTAATAAACTGGTATTAGCAGAAGGAATTATATTCAACGGTACCGAAATACAAGCTTCCCAAATCATTAAAATAAAAACTGAAAACATTTATCCTGATTCTATCATTGCTAAATGGAGAATAACCACCATCCGGCTGACCTTGGATGACAATTCTGATTTTTACATTCTCGCAAAACCACATTCTCTATTTTTCTATATCAAATATTTGGCTGGCATCTTGAAGGATTATTACAGTGACCGCAAAAGATATAAGAGTGGTGTCCAGAGAGATTTCGTACCACTATCCGGTTACTTTGTAAGGGAAACGTCACAAACTTTGGATCTTTTGATCACAAAATATCCTGAATTAAAATTAAAAATTTATTGAAGAAGTAAAAAAGACCAGATTAGGAGTTAATTTTGGAAAACTATTTAATTAAATTGTTAAAAATGAAAGAACTGATCTTAAAAAAAATCATTTTTCGTAAACGTTTGAGTTTAAGCATATTCATCACATGCATTATTTTGATGTGGGCAGGACTATTAGTTTTATTATATTATCAATTTAATGATAATATTAACTCTTTAAATTTCACTCTTTTTCTTATTTTTTTTGTCTGCGTCCTGTTCAGCACTATGGGGATTTATATGTCTAAATTCTTTAAAACCTATATAGCTACTGTTAATAAATTAAGCGAAAAGGAGGCCTCAATTTTTGTTGAGCAGGGACGTTCTCGTCCTTTTGCCGAAAAATGGTTACCTTCTTTTATCATTTTCCAGCATAAAGTGAAGTTTTTCAAATTATTGAAGCAACCAGAATATGCTTTTGCCGAGATAAAAAGTATCCAATTTAAAAGATTTAATTTTACAAAAAGCAGACAGGATTGCAGGATAACTATCCAATTGGTCGATGGGAGGCAACATCATTATAACGTTAATGGAAATCTCAATCAAAGGACCTATTTAAAAAATGAAGCGATGGCGTGTAATCCGCAAATCATTATTAATGATCAATATGCTTAACATTTTCCCACAATCAAAAATAACAAAACAGTTAGTTTTTCTGTTAGCGTTGTTGCTCCGTACATGCAATGGAAATGGCAGCCAGCAAACTGAAAAAAAGTCAGGCGATACAATAGGCGCCAATCTAAAAGTTGAGCCGGTTAAAAATAAAAAAATTGCCAGGCAAAAACACAGAAAACACTGCGGAAAGGACAGTAGCTGGGAAAATCGTCGTTGGCAAATTGAGCCAAAGCTTATAATAAGCATTATTTCATTAATGAGATCTGTTTATAGAAGACTACAATTCAAAATCAGAAGCTATTGAAAAGTAAGAACTGAAATTGCAAACGAGTTATAAACACTTTAGTCTTAAAGAGTTTTACTCACTTTGGACGATAACAAAATACATTACCAAGATTTTTCAAAAACATCTTTAAACAATGTTTATCTTAACATACAATTTAAATCCAGCCGACCTCAATAATGACAAAAAAAAGCTATATCATTTTCAGAAAAAATTATGAAGATCATATTTCTAAGAAATTGGAAGTTGGCAAAGAACAATTTTACAGTGACCATTACGAGGCCAAGCAACCTTTTGGTTTAGCCATTTTCGGATTTTTAATGCTTGTGTTTGCTATTTACATTCTGCTAAAAGTACATATACTCTATGGAATGTCATTAATTATCATAGGTTTTTTCTTCATGTATGGCGGACTTAAGAAAAGTAAATTAGTTTTTAGAATTTCTAAAAATGGAATATGGACTGCTGAATTCGGATTCATTTACTTTCGGCATATTGAGCGTTTTGAATTCTACAGGTACATTGGAAAGCACAGCTCAGAAGTCATGAAAATCCATATTAAAAATTATAAAATTTATAAAATGGAAAGACCTTTTTTAGAACAACCAATATCTCATATTGACAAGTACGGAAATCTGAAAAATACACTTGATGAAGCCTTAATGATTGCAAATAAAAGAAATGAAATTAAAAACTACCGCTAAAAAGGATTTGTATCAAGAATAACTTGGATTCCAACTTGACTCACTTCAGATTAAAATATTGGATTATAAAATTAAAATAATATGGAAATTCTTAAAAAATATGGCATTGCTGACGCCGGAAAAGACTACACTTGGTTTGACCTTGAAAGTTTTGAAGAAAGTGACTCATATATTAAATTAATTAATAATCTAGCAATCATTAGTAAAAATAAATTCGCTCCTCAAAACCTTACCGTTGGCAACGAAGGATGGACTGAAAATCGAACGCATTATATCAGTGAAATTAATTTCGAAATAAATGATAACCAATATAATATGAGGCTTTTGTGTGAAAAATGGTTCGATTTTGACCTCATATTGGAACTAAACAAAATAATGATGCAAGAAGGAATTAAAGAACAATTTTATCCTATCCGGACGGATGACCAATCTTTGATAATTGTTTTTGGTGACACACTTCTGAAAGAAAAACTTGCAAGCGAAAATGTTTTGGAAAATACTGATCAACTGATATTAGAGAAACCACTTAACTTTAATTCATTAAAAATTGTTTGAATTATAAAAAACCTGCTTTGCTTACCAGACAATTCAATTCTAAATATAATTTACGAACTTGATGAAGATGAAGTGTACGATTTAATGAGGTCTCGACAACAAGAAATCGCGGAGGAGACGTTTATCCATATTTTGGATTCATTTGGCAGGGCGGTTGAAAGAAAACAGATTATGATCAATACTTTTTATTTAAACGATTCAAATGTGATAACTACAGTTTTTAAGACCGCAATATAATGCCCGGAAAATTAATGTATTTACTTCGTTAAATAGACTTTGGATGACAGTTTTTAAGAATTGATACTGAACTATATTTTTAAAAAAAAGTTACAGAAGTAGTTATAACCTTTAATTGGTATACAATATGAAGTATTTGATTAGCTAATAACAAATGATAGTTGGGGAACAAGAACCTTAATCTTACTTTTACTCTAACGAAAACTCCTAAAATATAGTCAAATTATTCGCTATAAAATTTCTAATGAAGAAAATTTAAACAGACCCTAAATTTCTTTTCATTTTCTTTATCTTTATCAAAAAAGTATGAAAAAAATCGTAATTTGTTTAATCACCATACTGCTCACATCTTGTCAAAAAAACAATAAAGAGGCAGAGCAGGTAAACAACAAAAAACCGACAGATATCACAATATCAAAAGGTTCTGAAATCAATGATTTCGGAAAACAGGTCAAGGGACATTACAGTAAGGAAGAAGATTCCTGGATTAGTGAAGATGCTTTTTATGAATCTACAAGTTTTGATGGAAACGAGTATGCAAGCATCTATCGGTTGACAGACAATGAGGATGAACCGCATTTGGGACTGATTAATAAACAGGGGAAAATCGTGGTGTCTACAAAATACTCGGGATTGTCGATAGGCTTTGTGAACGGTTTCTGCGAGGTGTCAGTTGACAAGAAAGGAATGGTGGATGACAAAGGGAAGGAGATTCTGCCCACTATCTATGACTGGATAGACTTTGCTAAAGATAACCTTTTCGTTATTAATAAAGACGGAAAAAATGGTTTTGCTGATTACACAGGAAAAGTTCTTGTAAAGCCCAAATATCAAGGTGCTACTTACGCAGGGAATGGTTTGTTTTATTTTATGAAGGAGCCGCAGCGCTGGGGTCTGATGAATTTCAAAGAGGAAGTGGTTGTCCAGCCGGAATTCACTTCTACATCTGAATTTGTGAATGGAAAAGTCGTTTTGCAAAAAGATGGGGGAGAAGAATATACCGTCTACAGCACTGGTAAAGTAGTTAAAAATTAAGAAAAATACTATTAATAAGAAACTCAAAATGCTTAGAAATAAAGTAATTACGGTGGCATTATTTGCCGTCATATGGGGTTGCAATTCATCAGAAAAAACAACTGCTGAACCAAAAGTGCCCAACGAAACCCTGATTGTTTCTTCCAAAGGAAAACTGTTTAATTTTAATCTGGAAACAAAAAAACTCACCTGGGAATATATATCTAAAGATGATACGCTAAGCAATCGAAATCGCTTTTCTTATGATGAAAGTACGATCTATATGCCATTTGAATCCGGCAGACTCCTGGCGGCCGATATCTTATCGGGAAAAATACGCTGGGAAAACAATTATAAACCTGACCCGACTTTGGACGATGCCTCAAATGATGGAACAGGCTATAAAAATTCCGACGCATATCCCGGGCCTATTTTTATGACAAAGCCATTGGTTTATGATCGCAAAATATTTATACCTTCGGCGGGCATTCCTGATTTATTAAAATCAAAACTTATCACAGTGGATGCCACTACCGGAAAGACCATATCTCAAAAAGCAAACTCTACCAGCTACAATTACTTCCAGCCCATTGAAAATAGTGGCGCAATATATGTTAACTCTGCTGTATATCTGGATATACATTATCCAAGCGGTTCTTTTGGGTATTTGACTATGGAGGATATTGCTGACAGTGGAAGCCCTATTTATACCCAGATGCAATCCAATAAGAACAGTCTGTTCTTGGGAGTCCAGAACGGAATTTTTTATTCGGTGGGCTTAAGCGGCGATGGTTTTACGAGAGGGGCGGAAGTTAATCATCCGGAAGAGAATTCAAGTGGTCAGAAGGGAATCTTTGACTGGCAGTATCAATCTGAAAAGTATCCTGGCTTAGGGGACGGCAATACTGAACTTGTGAATAACCAACTGATTGTCTGCAAAGCTTCTGATAATCAAAATAAATCTGCTTTGATCGCAATCAATGCCAAAAATGGTAAGGAAAAATGGCTCTATGAGCCAGGAGATCAGATCAAAAACTGGCAGCTTGCAAATCAGGATGAGCTTACTGGTTATACCAAAAGTATTATTTTTGTTTTGGATACATCGGGCAAGACAATATTTAAAATCCCTATAGATCCTTCACTATATCCCGTTTCTAATATAGAAACAAGATCAGACGGTAATCTCATCTATATTACCGGTAAAGGAGTGGTGGTGATTGACAGAAATACCAATAGGACGAGTCTTTTGATTGCTCACACATTTTATCCCAGTTCCCGTCCTTTAAATCAGATTAAATATTTTAAAAAATAAAGACCTGTCAATCCTGAAGGTCAGATCCACTCAGGAAAAAAAAATTTGAGCCAATCTCAATATTTAGTTTTTAACCGTACTGAATCCCTCTTTTTTGAGGGATTTTTATTTGTATTAATTGAGACTCCAAAATTTATCCCATTCTATTATTGAGAATAATGGTGATTGTATAACTATCGTCATGGTTGAGTCAAAATCTTGGACTGATGTGCTGAAATCTGATACTTAATTAAATTTCTAATGATAGTATTTTCGCCTTAACTCTCTTTGCAAGTTTACTTAGCATTTTATTAATAAAACTTCGTTTCATATCATTCTGATTTTATCTTGGTAATTCTATATTGTGGCAAATTAAGATTCAATTATCATTTAATCATTTAGCTTTATAGTTTTCAGCCATCTTTGGTAGATTGGGTACCAGACCCTATCACCATTGGATCCATTACATAAAACAATTAGACCACTTTTTGTTGTAAGATTCAAAATTAGAGCTGCACTCCATCCGACATTTTCTCCCGTGTGTCCTATTGTTTTGAACCCTTCGTAATTCATAAACCGATATCCAAGACCGCTTTCGCCTTCGCTGGAATTTGGAAGAACAGGTGTTTCCATTAACGTGATGGTTTCAGGTTTAAGAACCTTATTCAATTGTTTCGGATTGCGGGTAAGTGAAAGTTCTGCGAAATGAGCAAGATCTTTGATGGTGGTCTGCAATCCTGCGGCTGCTTTTTCGGTGAAGATTTTGTTTTTTATCGGATTTCCATTTTCATCATATGCAGTTGCTGAATTGTCCATCATTTCTGCTGTCCATTCATAGGTGGTATGTTTCATCCCAAGTGGCAGGAATATATTTTGCGTCATATATTTGGAAAAGTTCTGCTCTGTTCTCTCTTCCAAAAGCAGTTGGGCGAGCGTGTAACCACCTCCGGAATATTCCCATTTAGTTCCTGGTTCGCTGATGAGATGTACCGTTTCACCATTGCGTTTGGTTTTTCCGTTCAGCGATTCTTCCAGGCTAAGCAGTGGAGTTCCCTGGTCTGACCCGCCATAACCGTGTACGGAAAGCCCTGAAGTATGGCTTAAGATCCTTCTAAGTGTTACTTTCGATTTATCAAATTCAGATTCTGGCAGATGCCAGCGGGTAAGTGATTTTTCAACAGGGTCATCCAGTTTTATAAGCCCCTTCTCTGTCAACTGCATAAAGCCCCACGAAGAAGCCAGCTTAGAGACTGAACCGACATTGAAGATAGTCTCAGGTGTCACAGGCTTTTTGCTTGCAAGATCTGCATAACCGATCGATTGTATCCAGTCGATCTTTCCATCCCTGATCACAGCGACTGCAATGCCCGGAACATTATTTTTTACAGTAAGTTCCTGTCCAAGTCTTTCTACTTCCACATATAAAGAATCGTTTTTCCCTGAAATCGAATTCTTTGCATTGGTGGCTGTCGAGCAGCAGATAATCATTCCCAGACAGATTGGTACCAAAGTCAATGGGAAGAAGTTTTTCAGTTTAATATTATTTATCATAAGCATTGATTAACTGATTCACAAATGTCCGAAATATTAAATATTTATTTAAAAAAAATAGTGAGTTATAGACTTAAATATTTCAATTTCTCAAATAATTATTTTCTTATAGGAGTAAAAAGTAGATTCTCATAACGTTAAGACAATCATCACTGACTTTTTATTACATTATGAGAAAAATGGGGAATTTATCAATGTTTTATTTCTGGGCATATCGTTGTTAGATAAATTTATTAAACCATTAATCTTTCCCTAATCTTTTAGTAATTTTTAAGGATACTTCTGGATCCTCTGTACAGACGCATTTAAACCGTATCTCTCAAAAACATTCTTTCTTATTTATTCATCTATAATAAGAAGGTCATTTCAACTGCCACGATTCGTCGTGAGGCTACATGATTTTCTATAGCAAATATATTCCGTGGTCTCTGCGGAAAAAAATCTTTTTGGGTATCCGGGATCGGAGATACTAGAACCTCCGCAAAAATATTTCGGGCTTCCATCAATGTTCTTTCTTATTGTTTTCAGGGAATCGATTGCAGTTTTCCTTGTGCCTGCCTGAATACATTCATAACGCCATCATAGAAAAAGCAACAGAAAAACTATCAACAACAAATCTTTCCGTTTCGGAAATTGCTTAGGAGCTGGGCTTTGAACATTCACAATCTTTCAGTAAACTGTTCAAGACCAAGACAAACGTTACGCCTCTAGGGTTCAGAAAGTTGTTTAATTGAAATACCTTTTGAACTTAAGTTGCGATTTGTCATCTTTACCAAGAATTTGTAACTTGGTTTCGTTTACACTGATCAGTAAATAGGTTCAGATTTAATTTATGGAAACAATAGAACAATTTTACCAGCATAAATTCAATGAATTACCTTGTAAATTGGAACACACCATCGGACAGTTCAATGTGTTTCGTATTGAAAGCAGATTGGAAAGAAAAGAAGAATTACCGTTGCACGTGCGCAGAATTTTTTTTAAAATAATGCTTTTTTCAGGAGAAAATATTTTCAGATACGGAAATGAGGAAGTAAAGGTATAAGGCAACACCTTGCTGTTTTTTCACCCTGATAATCCCTATTCCTACCAATCTTTAACCTCTGATACAAAAGGCGTTTTTTGTGTTTTCAAAATGGAGTTTTTTCTGGGCAATCATAAACTTGATGTCGGTGATCTTCCCCTGTTCAGAACCTCCGTTCTGCCCGTTTTTAAATTGTCCGCAGATGACTATCGAGAAGTAAAAAAACTGTTTGAAAAGATGTTCCAGGAATTAAACGGAAACTATATGTACAAATACGATCTGATCAGAAACTATGTCAGCGAGCTGTACTTTCTGGCAATGAAATGGACGCCTCCGGAAAATGTGTTTCAGTATGGTGATGCTGCCAAAAGAATTACGATGATCTTTTTGGAATTGTTAGAGCAGCAATTTCCTATCCAATACAAAACTGATAAACTGAAATTCCGTTTACCAAACGAATTTGCAGAAAGGATCTCCATTCATGTCAACTACCTTAACCGCTGTTTGAAAAAAGTGACGGGTAAGACCACAAGAGAGCACATAACCGAACGACTGAATGCGGAAGCCAAAATTTTGCTCAGGCATACAGACTGGTCTGTTTCTGAAATAAGTCACAGTTTAGGATTTGATGACCTTGCGCACTTTAATAAGTTCTTCAAAAAGCAGACAGGTTTAAACCCGATCTCTTTCAGATTGGTTTGATTTGTACAAATTATGTTTCTGTTCTTACTAACAATGTTCCATATATCCGCGCTAATTTTGCTTCAATAAAAAGTATAAAGATGGATATTTCTAAAGTATGGTATATTACCGATGCATCTAAAGGTATCGGACGGTCTCTCATAGAGCAGCTGTTATTGAAGGGTTATAAGGTCGCCGCAACATCACGGCAGATTTCTGCATTATCTGATATTACAAACGAAAACTTTTTGCCCCTAGAGGTTGATCTGACAGACGAAAGGTCAATAGCAGGTTCAATGGAAAAAACCATCAGTACGTTTGGAAGGATTGATGTGATCGTAAACAATGCAGGCTATGGGATCGGCGGTGCTATTGAAGAATTGTCAGAACAAGAGATCAACGATAATTTCAATATCAATTTTTTCGCTGTCGTTAAAGTCATCCAGCAGGCATTGCCTTATTTCAGAAGGCAACATTCAGGACACATTATCAATATTTCCTCTATTGCTGGTTTTGCGCCTGGACTTGGCTGGAGCATTTATTGCGCTGCTAAATTTGCAGTGACAGGTTTGTCGGAAGCTTTGGCAAATGATCTAAAGCCATTGGGAGTCAAGGTGACAGCAATTTTGCCTGGATGGTTTCGAACTAATTTTGCAAAACAGGACTCCATTGCCTTCAGCAAAAAACAAATTGATGATTACAGCTTTTTGAGAACGGCATATCAGAAAATGAACGAAATAGATGGAAAACAATTAGGTAACCCCGACAAGGTCGCTGATACTTTCATTGAGTTGGTGGACAGTCAGCATTCTCCGACATTGTTATTTTTAGGAAGCGATGCCCACAAAAGAGCTGCGGAAAAGATTGCTCAGTTATCGCAACAGATTGAAGAGTGGGAGAATCTTACCATCTCAACGGACTTTGAACAATAGGTCTATTATGTCAAAGACATCAATATAAATATAACCTTATGCAGTGATATTAAGTAAAGATTCTGAACAATTCAAAATCTTTACTAATTTGTAGAAACTCTTCTTACATTATTATCTCCAGAATTAAGGGTGGTCAATATCACCGGAATTTACACTAAAGCCCAATAGAATTACAAATATTGAGGCTTATACTTCAGCTCCTTTTTCGCAAATACATTGTTAGCGGTTTGTTGTTTTGTCACGTTAATTCTTCTATAAAATGCCAACAAACTCCAGCTATGTCAATAATATTCACTTCTTTGCCATAAGGCTGTTCTACTGGTTGTCCAACTGGTAGAATGTCAAATTTTTCTGAAAGATTCTTTTTGTTTATATTTTTCCAAAATTCATTTATATCAGGTACCTTAACAGACACCATCAGGTTTTCAGCAAACGACTTATTGTCGTATTGTTGTAATATAAATTTACAGTTACCATTTCGGAAACCAACAAGGTCTCCGCCGTCCCATTCTATTTCAAAACCCAGTTCTTGAAATAGCTGTTTTGATTTGTCAAAGTCTTGTCCCGAAGGAATAAACGGCTCAATAGATAGATAATTCATATTTTATATATTTTGTCTCCTAAGTTAGTAGGTCAAGGCCTAATGTTTTTATCATTTTTGTTTTGTTGTCAACTATGTCTCTGTTAATTGCAGAAAGTTGTTTTGCAATGACCGCTAACGTTTCGCCGCTTAAGCGAGATTACGATTCAAAAGGACTGAGTTTTCTCTGCCAAGATAAAACTTTCTTCGTGAAAACAAAACTTCCGGTCACCGAAAACCTGCAATCTAGCTTAGCCGATGTTAATTGATGTTTTTATTTGGTCCATCCTACATTTTTTTTCCATTGTTCAATCTCCTGCTTTCTTTTTTCAAAGTCTTTTGGTTGCGATTGATTTTCATTTATTGCTTGTCTTCTCATTATTTCTGTTTGCTCTTCAAGTGTGTTAAGTCCAATTGATTTTCTTCTTTCATTTACCTTGGATAAGTCGTCAAAGAGATTAGGGTTTAAATTTCCTTTTTCGTCCCAGTCAAATTGGGTTCCGTTAAGTTGTGGCTTACCTTCAAAAACTGCTATACGGTCTGTTAGAAATGCTAAACTTATCGAGTCTGCTTTACTTTCACTAACTTCCATTTCCAATAGTTTCGCACACTTTTTCATAAAAAGGGGCTGTCCGATTGAATGCTGTATTATCAACCAAGCCGCTTCGTTTGCTTCTTTACCAACTTTGTCAATTGTAGGATAACCGATTGCGTCTATTATGTCGTTCAGGATTTTAGCATTTTCGTTATGCAACTCTTTCATTTGTTCGTTATAACCTTCGCTAAGTTGTCCGCTTTGCACAAGTTTATCTCTTAATGTCAAGTCTGCGTTTTTCAGTTCAATTATTTTTTCAGCAATGATTTTATTGTCCATTTTTTGATATCATATTTGTTTTTGTGAAGTTGTCTTCCTAAAATAGCCAATAACATTTTGCCAAAAACATGTTAGCATTTCGTTGTTTTCTTCTCGTTTGTAAAGCCAAATTTCCATATATTAGTTAGCCAAGACCAATCTCATCTGATGTTAGCAAAATCTTTTTTATCCGTAAAGTATTCAAGTCCTAAAATTAATAATATAGCGCTCATATTATTCCACTTCTGCACTACAGCCAATGAAGTCCAATCTTTTAATATGTATAAATACATAGCATAATAATAAATGAGCAAGCACATGATTGCATAAATTTTAAAAAAGTGCCGGTTTGATTTTAGAAGATATACAGTAATGCAAATTATACAAGCCCAAAACAATGTGTTTGAAACAGCAAGCATCAAGTCGTGATATGGTGTAGCTATAAAGAAAGTAAATGGCATTGTGAAAATACCAACATATTTTATAAAATTCGAAGCAATTTTATTTACTATTTTTTTAGAAAAGTTATAGAAAAATAAAGCGCAACTAAATGAATAAAAAAACATACTAATAATAGCCCAAATCTTTGCACTGTTTGTCTGTCCATTTAAGGCATGTTCTTTGAATAAATTACTAAAAAAATTTTCAGACCAACTAAATCCTAATGTCTTCATATCTTGGTCTGTCCCACCTGGATAATTCAATGTAGCAATAATTAGCAGCAAAACTGATATTACAATTCCTGTTAATACTAAATACTTTTTAATCATTTTGTTGTATTATAGTTTGGTTCTTTCACAATGACCGCTAACTTATTGATATACGCTACAATGTAGCGTATATCAACCCTAAATTAGATGGCTTTGCGTTACTTTGCGGTTTAACAAATTTATAAAAAGAGTCAGTATAAAACTGATATTTGATGATTTTAATTGAATCATCGTACTTTTTTTGTGAAGTTGAATGATAGGATCAAAAATTTCTTCAAGGCTTTTCTCTATGCTTTTAAATTATGTGGATAGTATTTTATCGTCTGGATCATATTTTATGGATCTGAGAAAAATATTCACTAATCCAATCAAAAAGTTTTGTTCGAGGATACTGTTCCCGTTACATATTCAACTTACACTCAACTCAGGTCATATTCAAATGGACATACATCATCATTGTAGATGTTTATCATTGTTTAAAATGAAGTACTGAATTCAACTATTATTCTCTGACAGTTATAGCTATTGAACCGATTTCTTTACTTTTAAAACCTCCACAACATTCTTTTTATTGACTTTTCATAAACAGATCATATTTCAAGCTATCCTGATTTCCTGTGAGGCGGACTGATTTTCTATAGCAAATATATACCGTGGTCTCTGCGGAAAAAATCTTTTTGGGTATCCGGAATGAGGGATTCCAGAACCTCCGCAAAAATATTTCAGGCTTTTATCAATGTTCTTTTTTATTGTTTTCAGGGGATTGATTGCAGTTTTCCTTGTTCCTGTATGAATGAAAGATAAACTTTAATTATTTTTTGTTTTCTAAAAATTGTCGGGCATTGCTGTTGGCAGGATTCAGTTCAAGCGATTTTCTGTAATTGATGATGGCTTCCTTACGATTTCCAGTCAATTCAAGTGTTTCAGCATAGCTGTCGTAGACATTTGCACTTTTAGGATACAATAAAGTATTAAATTGGAAAACTTCTAACGCCTCATTTTTCTTATTCTGCTCTAAGAGTTGATATCCCCAGGAATTGATCTCATCTTCAGACAAATGATAATCTTTATTCCTGCGCTTAATGTCTGAGTAAATGTTAAGACTGTTTTTAAATTTGCTGCGGATTAGTTGCTGACGTAATTGTTTAAGGTTTTTGGTCAGTCCGAAACCGTTTTTAATCTTCATGTCAGAAAAATAAAATCCTGCAATCTCGTCAATGAACCACTCTGGATTGGAACCCTGCAGATTGGTCAGAATAACGATTGAGAGTTCATCGTTAGGATAAACAAACAATGCCGACCGCATACCGCCGACAGGAGCTGCTGCCGGATGTTCATCTCTGACCACTGTCGGCCATCCTAAAGCGTAACCATTGGTGAGTTTGTTAAAGCCATCAATATGACCGTCGTTAAGTTTGACAGAGGTGAACAGCTCAGTCACACTGGTTTTATTTCTTAAAAGTTTTCCGTTTTGCAATGCGATCAGCCATTTTGCAAGATCATCCGAGTTGGAAATAATGCCTGTTGCAGTTCTGAAGAATATTGGGAAAGAGGCAAAGGCATTATGCAGTTTTCCGTCATTGATCCATTTACCGTCAACATTGACAATTGTAGAGTATGCACCTGCGTTATTTGGGATGATATCATTAGAATCACCGGACTGTGTAAAACCCATGTCTGCAACCTTAAATTGGTTTTCTTCTATAAACTTTGTAAAATGTTGACCGCTTAGCTTAGTGATGATCCTCCCAAGAATGTAATAGCCCGTCTGATTGTAACTGAATCTTTCTCCCGGTTTGAATTCCATCGGCAGTTTTTTCACCATTTCCCAATTGTTTTCTTCTGTGCCATCGCCGATAACCTGTTCTTTCTCATTGATGTTGTTGGGAAGTCCGGAGATGTTGCCCAACAATTGACGAAGGGTAATTACCCGCCATTCATTTGGAATATCACCGATGTACTGGGAGATTTGATCGTCCACCTTTAATTTCTCCTGCTCCTGTAGTTGCATAATGGCTACACCCACGAAGGCTTTGGTCATCGAATTGATCGAAAATGTGCTTTTGGAGCTTGTGGGTACATTGTGTTCTATATTGGCAAGGCCATAATGGCTTAGTTTTTCCAACTTTCCATTTTTTACAATTGCCAACTGAAGCCCGGGAATCTTCAGCTGCGTCATTTTCTCTTTGATGAAAAGGTCGATGCTATCACTAGGGCTCTGACCAGATAAGTGTTGAGAGAAAGATGTTGCTAGCAGAAACAAAGTAATATAAAGGAAGTTTTTCATAAAATATTCTTTTGGTTCTTATAATGACAACTTAGATTATTAATCTGTTACATTGATGCTAATATACCATAGAAATCTTAATGGTTTTAGTAAACTGTAATTAAGCAACTTATAATTTATATTTTTTTATGAATAATTAATGCTTGATCCTGCCTGATAATTAATTATCTATTATTGATTAATTCGAAATCTTTCAAGGAAGCGATCTCAATGTTCATTAGCTATATAAGGTCTTTCGTGATTTTCTATAGCAAATATATTCCGTGGTCTCTGCGGAAAAAAATCTTTTTGGGTATCCGGGATCGGAGATCCCAGAACCTCCGCAAAAATATTTCAGGCTTTCATCAATGTTCTTTCTTATTGTTTTCTAGGAATTGATCGCAGTTTTCCTTGCGCCTGCCTGAATGTTAATCCGCATAGAAAAAGTCAGAAACCTCACAAGATGCAAATGCAGTTCATTGAAATTTTGATCCTTATTATTCTCTTGGAATACTCATTTAATATAATGTGCGCCTAAGTAAAAGAATACAATACGTCAAGATGTCCTTTACACTTTCCAATCTTTAGATTTTAAATTTAATGCAGGAAATCATCAATAGTGATTCTATTCAAGCGTTGATAAAAATTTATTAAGAGATGATTTCTTTTGGTTAATAATAATTAGTTGGCTTTTGTCCTCCAATAGGATCTTGTGGACAAACTCTTTGTCTGAAACGTATTTCCATTTTTTCAGTTCTGTAAACTCACTTTTTATCAGACTCAGTTTTTGTGGATTGTTTTTTGAGACGATGATTATTTTGGTCAATGGCGTTTTTTTCATCTTTTCGATACTGTTAGGAGATATTTCTGTTTCATTTTCTTCCATAGACCGATAACGAAACTTTCGGCGTATGGCAGTAAAATCATTTTTGTTTTCAGAAATGACATACCTGTAACTCATTATATTTTCAGGTTCATTGATCCAGCTGGGGAAATTAATTTCATACAGATGGATGTACTGATCCACAAAATTCTTATCAATAGACTTTTTTTCAATAATATATTCCTTTACCAAAGGATATATTTTCTTTGCCATTAAGTCGATATATTTATGGAAATACCAATCATTGGCATCCGGTTTCCTATTTAGAGTCTCATAAACATAGCCATTTCCTAAGGCTGTAGCCAAGACCTCATTCATTAGGAGATAGGCATAGTTGCTGTATTTTGAAGGGTTTTTTTTGAAAGTTTCATCAATTTGAACTTTAACCTCAAGAGGTTCTTCGTTGTAAATGATGTGATAAGTTTCGTGAAGCATAACACTGAAGAGGTCTTTATAATCTTTTAAATTGGTTTGAATGGCACTGATAAAGTTGTTGTAAAATGCCTGTGCTGTAAAATACTCTGAATTTGGAAAAGGATAGAATGCGATCTCAAATGGAATAGATGGATCCCAGCTCGAATTGTAAAATAATAATCCTGTCTCAAAGTAATTTTCAAGCTGGTGGTTATTGGCGTAGTCTGTGATTTCAGCTAATTGTTTTTCAAATTTTTGCTTATTAGGTTGATAGATAAGCTCATTGTATACCGGTGTAAACGCTGTTATATACGTTGTCAGATAATTCAAAACATTGTTTGGGACAATACCTATGGACCGGAGTTTAAAATCATTGAGATTTTTAGTTTCCATAAGATTCTTTTTTAAGATATCTCTTGATTGCATCGGTGTCTTAGACGCATAGGGAAACTCTTCAAATTGATAACTGTAATCAATGGCAAGTTTTTCAAATTTAGAGATCAGGTTTTTATATTCTTCAGTATTATATTTTGATCTTTCGAATTCAGTTTTGAAAACATTTTCAGGATAATTTTCAGAAAGGTTTTGTATAAAGATAAAAACTGCTAACGGTTCAGAATATTTAATGTTAAAATCAATTTTCTGTCCCCATAAAAATGGTGTTAAAAATAGAAGGATAGTGCTTATCAGTTTATTCTTCATAGGATAATTATTTTAATCTCAGTATTTTGTTACTTCACAAATATACAAAGACTTAGAAGTATTTTATCGTACCATAAGCTTGTGGATGATGAATAGTAAAGGGGAAAAATGTTCTGATTTTTTTATTTCTTTTATACTTCGCTGTTGCAAAGTTGTATCAATAATTGCCATCCTAATGATCTTTATTATCACAAAATATAAATCAGCAATCAAAGAATCAATGATCAAAGAAAATCGAATTTCAATATTGCATGTAAGGCTACCTGATTTTCTATAACAAATACATTCCGTTAGTAATAATTGCATTTAAATAAATCTGTATTTATTATAGTTAATTTTCATCACATTTATAGCTGCCTTGGTCACATCTTTTGATTCTCCATAGAAAACTATTATATATTTGTTCAAAATAGTACAATGAAAATCAAATGACGGGTATATGAGATGGTTTTTGTAACGCTTTGCGCGGTAATGGCAATTATCATTTTACTTATTAGGGCAAGTGATGTTACTGATATGCCTGCCTATCCGGAAATGCAGAGACTTTTCCTAAAATCGGCAAGATCCTATTCATTCTGGAAGAATGAAATGCTGCCTAAAATTGCTGTGATCTTGCTTTATCTTTTGTGTTATTTTTTGGTGAATCTTCTATCAGTCATGTCCATAACTAATTACTCTTGATAACTTCCACCCTTCATTTTTCTTCTGCCAAACGTGAACAAATTTATATGTTCCGCCAATTTTCTCTATTCCCTCTTTCGTCCTATGATAAAAACGGTGCTTCCCAATTTCAATAGCTCCATAATCTTTAATTGGATAAACTTCTAAGCTGCCCTTTACAAGTTCCCGGCGTAGATGTAAGTCTGTTTTGCAATTATCCGTAAATGATTGTAACTCATTTTTAAGTGAAATAGTCAATCCACCTTTGTCGTGATAAAACTCCAAATCGTCAGTAAAGAATTTTTTGTAAGATGATGTATCACAATTATTAAAGGCCTTAAATAAAGAACTGTCTACCGAAAAAATTTCTTTATATAAATTAGTGGACGCTTCACTTCTTTTAGTTGAATTTGATTTGCCAACCTGCTGAGCAAAGATTGAAATAGAAAAAAAGTTTATGAGAAAAAAAAGTCCGAAATATTTATTTGTCATTTTTTTGTTTTGCTAATTATATACTAAATGGTTGATTTATTCATGGCAGGTAACTTTTGGCTTTATGAATTGCATCAGTCTAATCTATAATAATTTCGTAAAATTATTTATGTTACTAATATAAAAATTTATTCGATAATTTGATTATTAAATTCTACGCATCCTTTTTTGTGAGTTTAAAGCTTTTGAGAGTTTAAATATTCTAAATAATCTGCTCCAATTCTCATTTTAGCATATATAGAAATTCTATTTTCAATAGATGTAACTTGGAACTTATTAGAAAATTGATTTCTCTTCTTTTGGAACTTAAATAGTAAAAAATAACATCCATCTTAAATTACTTCCTCCTTGAAATCTTGCTCTGGAAACTTCTAAATCAAGCCAATTGTTCCACATTGTAGATAAATTAAGATAAGGTATCTTTTTCCCACAATGTGGGTCTTTGTATAAATATAATCGACACTTTATTTTGAAATAAATTTTCTATTGGTTGCCGTTTTTTTAATGATTTGCGCTTTTGAAATATTTTTTTTATAAAATATTCAATTTCTCTTTTTTTGCTTCTCGTATTTTTTAAAACGTAGCTTAAAATAATACATTACATCGACATCAACGTGTCTCAGTGCAATTCTATCTCCGATTGAAAAAATATGCAAGGTTTTGAAAGTGGCTTCCAGCGGATATTTCAAATGGAAAAGCAGACCAAAATCTAAACGTTTGCTTTTGAAAGAAAAAATAAAAAGGAGATTTGCTCGATTTATTTTTTAAGATTTTAGTAGTAATACTTTGCGACAATTTAGAAACTTGTTGAATCGTTTGGGCCTGAATCTCATTACATACAATTAAAAAGATGATTGTTGCTACAATTTTAATTTTCATTTCTTTTTGGATTAACAATAATAAGCAGGTCATTTCAACTGCCACGATTCGTCGTGAGGCTACCTGATTTTCTGTAGCAAATATATTCCGTTGTCACTGCGGAAAAAAATCTTTTTGGGTATCCGGGATCGGAGATCCCGGAGCCTCCGCAAAAATATTTCAGGCTTTCATCAATGTTCTTTCTTATTGTTTTCAAGGTATTGATTGCAGTTTTCCTTGTGCCTGCCTGAATGGTTATCCGCATAGAAAAAGTCAGAAACCTCACAAGATGCAAATGCAGTTCATTGAAATTTTGATCCTTATTATTCTCTTGGTATAAATCATCTCATCAGATGTTGGTATAAATCAATTGATCACATTCTTACAAATCGATTGATCAGATTCTTTTATAAACCAATTCTTCAGATGTTAGTATAAATCAATTTATCAAATAATATGACCAGGTAAAAGATAGAAAAGTCAAAATTTCCTTCAAGCTGCAATTCACAGGTTTTTAATGTAAGTGCGGGAAAAACAGGTCTCCGCCGTACTCGGAGCAGGACATATGAAATTCAATATTGTAAACGAAATTAAATTGAGCTATTCAAGAAAGGGAAATTGTGAAAGGTCTATATCGTCATCACGAGATGCGGTGGATGTTTTCATGGCACATTTTGATGCTGAGCAAATGGATTATAGGGAATCTTTCTTTGCTCTGTACCTGGATCAGGCAAATAAGGTCTTGGGTATTAAGAAAATATCTGAATGCGGGATTTCTTCAACATTGGTGGATGTCCGCATCATTATGCAGGCGGCTCTTCTTTGCAATGCTTCAGGAATTATCGTAGCTCACAATCATCCTTCGGGAAATTTAAAACCTTCTGGTTGTGATATTAAAATGACCGCAAAAATCAAAGAGGCGGCAAAAATATTCGATATGTCTTTGCTGGATCATGTGATTTTGACGTCGGATTCGCATTTTTCTTTTGCGGATGATGGAATAATCTAAATAATACTGAGTGTGTTAAAAAACAACAATAATTAAAATAACTAATAAAATCATCATCATGAAAAACATTGGAAATCATACAGCAGTCTCAGAAGTCAGTACTTTATTGGTACTTCGTCACAGTAATAATTCTGTCGGAATTGTACAGGCGGTCAATCGATCCGGAAATCTCGTAGACGTTCAGCCTGACCGCACAAAAGTTGATACGGTTATGCGGATCGATTCGTCGGAAAGTTCTTTTACGGACTTCTACTCAGATTTTTATCATCAGCTCAAAGATCCTTCTGAATATTCATTTTTTAAAGTGAGGGAATTTGAGGCGCAGGAAACAGCGAAAGGTTTGCAGAAGTATATTGATGATTCATCGGATGTTGAAAGACAAGATTTAAAAAAGTTTGAAGTTTCAATTGAAGCGGTTGAAACTGCCAGAAATCAGAAGTCTGCTGAAAGGGAATCTTCTGTTTTGAAGGATGGGTCGAGTAATGGGTCATCTACGATTAGTAATCGTTCGCATTACCGCTATCAGATCGAGGATGTTCCGTGGGGTACGATGGCTGAAATAGGTCTTGATCGAGAAAAGTTGGAAGAGATAGGGGTGTTGGATACTCTGTTGAAAGGGTATAAGACACCGATGTTGATTCCGATTCTTTTTAATGATGGAGAAGCGGTAAGCGAGATTGATGCACGGTTGCAGTTAAGAATTGATGATGATGGAGAATTGGTTGTTAAGGTGCATCGGGTTTGTAAGAAAGTGGATTTCAGAAAGAAGTTTAAGGGGCATAAGTTTACAAGAGAGGATAGGGTCAATCTTTTAAATTCGGGGAATATGGGTAGAGTGGTGGAGCTTATTGATAAGGTTACAGGTGAGATAATTCCTTCACTGATAAGTTTGGACAGGCTGACCAATGAACTGATCTCTTTGAGTATGGAATTTGTAAGGATTCATGATTTTCTTTGCAGTGTGAGATTGGATTTGGAGCAAAAACAGGTGCTTCGTGATGGGAAACCTTTAGTTATTGAAAATATGGTGTCGAAAAAAGGAAAGTTATTTTCTGCAACGGTGCAGCTCAATGCGGATAGGCAATGGGTGGAGTTTTTGTTTGAGAATAAGTGTAGAAGGGGTCAGCTCACGAAACGGAAAACATTTAGGGTTAAGGATGAAATCTATTGATTTTAAAATTCCAATAGATTATAATTATAACACACCTATTTTGCTGAATGTTTGGTGTGCAAAATACAAGAAAGCCCCAGAATCACTATTTTATTTACATTCCTTTCCAACCTTTTTGTTTTTTATGCATTTTTATATAAAGCGACATGATTTGTCGCTTTGTGATATTACTTTTGCTAAAAGATGATTCAATTCATATTAAAAGTAATTAATAAATCTTAAAGATGTGAGGTAAAAGCGATACTTTTGCAGCGATTTAAAAATTAATAATTAACCACTCAATATAAACACGGGAATGAACAAATTCTATACAGGTGCACTGTTCTTGGGCACTGTCTTGGGCTTATCGGCTCAGGAAGTTTTGTGGCAGAAGGATATTGAATCCTCGACTCAGGATTTCCTTTCGCAGGTGACCACTACGATCGACCAGCAGTATTTAATAACAGGAAGCTCCATTCAAAGCAATAAGCTTCAAGCAGACAGCAAACAAAACAACGGGTACGATTTCCATTTAGTAAAACTCAACCAACAGGGAGAAGAAGTCTGGGAAAAGTATTTCTCAGGAAAGAATCACGATTTTCTATCGGCTACGGTGAGTACTCAGGAAGGAGGGTTTTTACTTTCCGGAACGAGCTATTCAGGAAAAGGGCTGGATAAAAAAGAAGATTCCAAAGGCGGATCAGACATCTGGCTGATCCGAATCAACGAATTCGGGGACGAATTATGGCAGAAAACCATTGGAGGAACTTCTGATGAAGAAGCCCGAGCGGTAATTCAGACGACGGATTTGGGATTTTTTGTAGCAGGAAATGTTCAAAACTCTGCTAAAAGTTATGGTTCTAAGGATGTTTTGGTTATACGATTAGACAAGAACGGAAAAGAAGTATCGCAGGTTATTGTAGGCGGAAAAGGCTTGGATGAAGTGGAAAAAATTATTCCCACCAAAGATGGTGGCGCTTTATTAGGGATGTATTCCAGAAGCTCAATTGGAGGATCAAAAAAGACTGAAAATTTTGGTGAGGGAGATTATTGGATCATTAAACTATCCAAAGAAGGAAAAGTAGAATGGGAAAAGAATTTCGGAGGAAAAGGTGACGATCATTTAAGAACCTTGGCTTTGACTTCAACAGGATATTTAATCGGCGGCGAATCAAGGTCGGAAAGATCAGGCAATAAATCGGTTGGTATTGAAGAAGGAACCGACTTATGGCTGATTTCACTCAATGAAAGAGGTGAAGAAATCTGGCAGAAATCCTACAATTTCAAAAACAGGGATGTACTCATGGGAATGAGCGTGATTCATTCTTCAGATGCTCAATCTTCAAAAGGAATTCTGTTGGGAGGCTACACGCAGGCAGAAGGCAGAACTGAAACCGACGATGAAACTTTTTGGATGTTGTATCTGGATCAAAACGGCGAAGAGCAGTGGCGAAAACACGTAAAAGGAGAATCCAGAAAGCGTGAAGAACGATTATCTGATATAAAATTAAACAAAGATGGTTCGATTATTTTGGCAGGAACCAGCGCAGAAGAACTCGGAAAAGAAAACTGGAAGATCGTCAAACTGGGCGACAAGCAGCTTGATCAGTTGATCGAGAAACAGGATATCAAGATTTATCCGAACCCTGTCTCTGATTATGCCTATGTAGAAATCGGCTTTGATTTCAAGGAAGCGGATATTACGCTGTATGACCTGGGTGGAAGACAGTTTTACACGATGAAAACGAAGAATAAAATCACTAAAATAAATACGCAGGCTTTAATTCAAGGAGCTTATCTGGTGGTGATTAAGACGGATGACAACAAAACGGCGAATGCAAAATTAATTAAGAAATAAAAACATATTATGAAAAGAATACCATTATTAATATTCATATTATCAACTGCAAAGCTTTTATCACAAAATGATCAAAACTATTTGAATCCAAATAGTCAATTGTTATTATCTCCAGATGTAAGCGCATTTCAACGTTACAATTTAACGGATATAAACCTTTATAATGGAAAAATTGATTTAAGTATACCATTATATGAAATAAAAACTGGAGGTATTGATATTCCAATAACTCTTACTTATAATTCGGGAGGGATTAGAGTTGATAATATTTCTTCAAGTGTAGGAATGGGTTGGAACTTAAATGCAGGCGGAAATATTATTAGGCAAATGAAAGATTTGGATGATCATGATTTAACTCTTGGTCCAGGTCTTCCTGGACCCACCAACAAGCCTTATATCTCAAAAAAAGGATGGTTTATGGAGTTCACAGATATTTCATCAGTTGGAAATACGAATGGACTTAATTTATCTTACTCTAAAACAGATGCTTCGCCTGATCTTTTCACAGCTTTCGCACCAGGGCTGAAAAGTAATTTTTATTTATCTTATCTTGATCGTGGAACACCTAATAATTATCATACGAATGTAAGTACTTACAATATCAATTTTCTTGATGGCAGCGGAGCTAAAGGGCTACCAGTAACAAGAAAGCCTCTCATAAATAATTTGCCGGCATTTGGTTTTTCAGCAGGTGAGGTTTTAAGCACCTACTTTCCATCAAATGTTGGTTATGGAGGTTTTCCGATGGATTATGAAAAGTTTGAATTAATAAATACACAAGGAATTAAATATCATTTCAAAAGCCCTGATATTATAGAAACTATTCCAAGTTTTGCATCATCAACTATCCCTCTTATTGTAACACCTGGTGGATATTCACAACAAACTTATGTAAATTATCAGCAAGCTAAAGCTGGTGGACAATATAGTATAAAAAACAGTGCTTGGCACTTAGATAAAATTGAAGACCCTGCTACCAACAGGAATGTTATATTTAATTACCAGAAATATGCTAAGCCAGATAAAAAAATGGTTCGTGGTAATATTAACACCGTAAAATTGGAGGACGCAATGCCTTTTCTTGGGGGGGCATACAATTATTCTAGAACTAATATGTGTTCTTATGGATTAATCGCTGATTATATTCCTTATCCCGTGTCGAATGAAAACCCTCCAGACGAATGCTTAGTAAAAAATCAATTCTTATATACAAAAGCTCCCCAAACCAATAGAATTTCTTCAATAGAATGGGATAATGGAAAGGTTGATTTCTTTTATGATTTAACCCGGGAAGATGAACTCAATGAAAAGGCATTAACTAAAATTGAAGTGACAATTAATAATAAAAAGTTAAAAACCTTTATTTTTAATTACACATATTTTAATTCAAAAGAAAATTGTTCAGAGTGGCAATGTAAGAGATTAAAGCTTGAGAATATAGATATTATAAACAGCGGAGAAACACAATCAAAACGCTATTATACATTTGAGTATGATTATTCCGTACCACTTCCAAAAGTAAATTCTCTACAGCAGGATTTTTTAGGTTTTTATAATAATCATGGGGTTGAGTTAGAGCCTATTAACATGCATATTCACCCACAAATACAGAAGAGCCCCAATTTATATTATAGGAGAGATGCTGGTAAACTTGCTATAGCACCATTTCCTGTACTTAGTTCACCATTCATAGTACCTTCTATGTTAATACCTGGAGACTACAGTCTTGGTGCAAATAACTATGCTCTTACCGGTATACTAAAAAAAGTGATTAACCCACTAGGCGGATTCAATGAATACGAATACGAATTAAATGACTTTTTTGAAACCGACATATTTGGTACAATTCAAGGAGGAGGAGCTAGAATAAAAAGTCAAATTATTAATGACGGAGAAAAAGAAAGGTTTATTAAATATGAATATAAATTAGCCAATGGTCGTACATCAGGAAAGATTACGGGAATCCCTGTGTATGGGGCTGCATTAGCTTATGATCCCAAGAGAGATAATAATAATGTTTCATTCGTTGTCTATACAAATAACAAAGAGAATATTGAACTGACCAATAATGGATATATTGGGTATACTAGGGTTATAGAAAGAGAAGAAGGAAGAGGGTTTACAGAGCATTTATTTTCTTACGGAAATAATGAAGAAGATGTATTACTTCCGCATGATCCTTATAATTATTGTTATAATTTTTTATATAATAATAGTGACTTTAAGTATAAACATATTATTAATAATGATATCCTTCGAGGAAAAATTTTAGAAAAAAATGAATATAATGAGTTAGGTAATAAAGTTAAGCAGCAAAAATATTCTTATACCAAAACTGTTTTAAATGATTTACCTCTGTCCTATCAAAATACGATGTTTCAGCCATTAGGGATTGTTAATTATGGTAGTTTGAATAGTAATTATATTGCAAATATTGCAAGACACCAATTTACATCTAACCTTCGAAGTGAGAGATATTTGTTGACTGAAATAAAAGAGACAAACTTTTTAACAGTTGGAAATATGGAATCCACAACAAATTTTTTATATGATCCAATCTATCCTTTCATTAAAACTAAAACGGTTAATGGAAGTGATTCTACTATTAATCAGATATCTTCGCTCTATGCTCACGATACTGGTAATCAGACTATGATTACAGCCAATATGTTGAACATACCACTAGTTATAACAAATAATTTGACTAAAAACTCAACCACAAAAGAAATTTCGAAAGTCGAAAAAATCTTCGGTAAAAATCAGGATACTTCAAACCTGATATTACCCACGTCAGTTATTGAGTATAATAAAGATAGTTCACAAACAACGGCAATAAGTTATGATAAATACGACAATAAAGGTAATTTATTACAATATACTACTCTAAATGGAGTTCCTACAGTATATATATGGGGATATGGGCAAACACTCCCTATTGCTAAGATAGAAGGGGTAACCTATGGACAATTAATGCAGAAGTTTAATCTTAATCCTAACGATAACCAAGCATATTTAAATTTAGAGATTGTACAAAAATCTAATGTAGATTTAGATGCTAATTCAGAAGCTACCTTATTAAATTCTTTAAAGAGTTTCCGTTCAGCGATCGATTTTCAAAACCATAGAACAACAACTTATACACATAATCCATCAATTGGTGTAACCAATATGATTTTACCCAATAATTCAAAAGAATCCTTTGCTTATAACAATGAGGATAAACTGGAAAAAATATTTGATAATTCAGGTAAAATAATGAAAGAATATTTTTATCATAGGGTTCCTAATCGACTTCAGGAAAAGTTCTATAATAGAAAACAAGAGCAAATATTTTACAAAACCGATTGTCCGCCAGGATATACTGCTGATGGATATAATTATACTGTTCCAGCCGGAAAATATGTATCCAGTATAAGTTTGGTAGACGCTAATCAACAAGCATTGAATGAAATACAAATGAATGGTCAAAATAGTGCAAATGCATTAGGAACATGTGTTTATACATCGTGCCCTTTTACCCCTCAAAATACTTTACATTCTATTACATCAGCAGTACAAAAAATTATTAATACTGATAATGTTCAAGCTACAATTAATATTCCTGCTTTTGCTAATCCTGGGACAGACTGGTCTGGGGTACTTATTGGAGGGATAGGGGGCAGCTGTAAGCTCCAAGCATCACAAAATGTATTATTAACTATAGAAAATGGAAGAACATGGAGAGTCCTGATGATTGATAGTGGTCTCCTTTTCATTCAGCTGGTCAATGGAACAGTTGGTAGTACAGATATCATTAATTTAAATTTCTCATATAATGTTAATGATACAAATACTCCTTAACAAAATACTAATATGAAAAAACTATTAATATCTATAGGAACTTTACTTATTGCAGGTTTAGTTCAAGCACAATTAACAGGAACAGAGAACTATATACAAAGTAGAGTTTATTTGGAGCCTGTTACTACAAGTAGCTCTGCGGCTAAAAAAATTGAAACTGTTCAGTATTTTGATGGTCTGGGAAGACCCAAGCAGATCGTGAATGTAAAAGCCACTCCTTCAGGTAAGGATTTGGTTACTACGATTCCTTATGACGGATTCGGGAGACAGGTAGATTCCTGGCTTCCGGCACCGATGAATACTTTAAACGGAGCCATTCAATCAGGAGTTGATGGTGCGGCGCAGACCTTTCATAATGATCCACGAGCTTTCACACATCAGAACCTGGAAAATTCGCCCTTGGACAGGGTTCTTTCACAGGTGCAGCCGGGAACTCCATGGGAGCAGCATCCCGTTCAGTTCGGATATGAAGCCAATGCGAACGGGGAAGTTAAAAAATATATTGCTACCTTCAACTATAGTACTTTTAGTGCAGAGCTCACTGTTTCTACGACAGGATATGCAGCCAATCAACTGTATAAAAATCCGGTGACCGATGAAGACGGAAATCAGACTATAGAATTTAAGAACGGAAGAGGACAGGTTCTGTTGGTAAGAAAAGTACTTAGTGCTACTGCAAATGCAGATACGTATTATGTTTATAATGATTATAACCAATTGGCTTATGTCATTCCACCCAAAGCAGCCATTGCAGCAGATCCTAATACGGTGCTTAACGACCTTTGCTATCAATACAAATATGATGGCAGAGACCGTTTGGTTGAAAAAAAGCTTCCCGGTAAAGGCTGGGAATACATGGTGTATGATAAAGCCAATCGTTTAATTTTATCTCAGGATATTATTCTGAAAGGACAAGGAAAATGGCTGATCACCAAATACGACCAGTTCGGAAGGATTGTCTATACCGGTTTTTTAGGAACCGGAGGGGAAAGGGCAGCAAGGCAAAATGAGATTAATAACTTGGTGATTACCGAAAGCAGAAATGCAACAGGGTTTACCCGAAATGGGATGACTGTTTATTATACCGATGGTTATTTTGCAGGAGAAATTACAACTATTTTGAGTGTTAATTATTACGACACGTATCCTTCATACAGCTTCAATCCTACTTTCCCTACTGATATTATAGGTCAGCCTACCTTAATGGACAATGCTTCCACAGATGGAGTAAGTACCAAAAGCCTTCCGGTAATGAGTTTGGTAAAGAATATCGAAGATGACAACTGGACGAAGAATTATATCTATTACGATAAAAAAGGAAGAACCATCGGAAATTATTCTATCAATCATTTAGGAGGATATACAAGAACAGAATCTCTATTGGACTTTGCGGGAATGTCGCAGAGAACCAATACCTATCATCGCAGGCTCGCAGGTGATGTTGAAAAATTTATAACCGAAGGTTTTATCTATGATTCCCAAAACAGGCTTTTACAGCATTATCATAAAGTAGATAATAATCCGGAGGTTGTGTTGGGAGATTATGCCTACAACGAGTTGTCACAGTTAAGAACTAAAAGCGTCGGAAGCGGTCTTCAAAGTATCGAATATCAATATAATATCCGAGGTTGGATGACCAAGATTAATGATCCTGCTAATCTTAACGGAAAGCTGTTTGGATATAATATAAAGTACAACAATCCGGAATCTTCAACTATTACTCCGGGCAGATTTAATGGTAATATCGCAGAAATTGACTGGAAGAACTCTTCAGAAGATGTTTTGAAAAGATATAATTATGAATATGATGCTCTTAACAGACTAAAAAATGCTTTTTATAAGGAACCTACAACAGGTAATTCGACTTATTTTGATGAATATCTTACCTATGATCTGAACGGAAACATAGCGACACTGAAGAGAACTGCTCCCCAAGTAAACTCACCAACAGCCACATTGATTGATAATCTTGAGTATCAATATGCGGGAAACCGTCTTACCAAGGTTATTGAAAATATACCTAACAGCACAGGTTATGAAGGAGGAAATAATACGATTGATTATGATTTAAACGGAAGCATGATTAATATGAAAGATAAGGGTATTGGTTCCATTACTTACAATCATTTGAGTTTACCGGATGTGTATTCAATTAGTCAAACAGACCCATTTTTGGGCACAAATATAAGTTTTGGTTTAAATTATTTATACAGAGCAGATGGTGTTAAAGTTCGGAAAACACAAAGTTCTGGCGGAGGAAGAGGTCAATCAACGACTTATAACTATACCGATTATTTGGATGGTTTTCAATATAGTTTTTTAGAAACCATACAACCATGTCTGTGGTGTAGAACAAGTGTAGCCTATGAACAGGAAGCTTTCTTGGATCCGATTATTTTAGATCCGCCACCACCTTTGGGTTGGATATTGGATTTTGTACCCACGGCAGAAGGATTTTACAGCTTTAAAGAAAATCGCTATATTTATCAGTACAAAGACCATTTAGGAAATGCGAGGGTGAGTTTCGGAAAAGATGCAGACGGTAATCTTGAAATTACAGATGTTAATAACTATTATGCTTTTGGGATGAATCATATTGGAGGAACTAAATCTCTTTTAGGAGGTTATCGTAATTATAAATACAACGGGAAGGAACTTCAGGAGACTGGAATGTATGATTACGGGGCAAGATTCTATATGCCGGATATCGGAAGATGGGGTGTTGTAGATCCGCTGGCGGAGAAGATGACAAGACACAGTCCTTATAATTATGCGTTTAATAATCCAATACGTTTTATTGATCCTGATGGTAGAGAGGGAGAAGATTGGTTCAAAAACTCTTTTGGCGACATGGAGTTTAGAAATGACATTCAGAGTCAACAAGATATGACTGATAAAGGAGTTGAAGGGGAATATGTAGGTGAAACGGCTCAGGTAGGAAATTTAACTTACGCAGCAGATGGAAATGTATATGATGATTCTGCTTCTGGTGGTGGATTACCTGTAGAAAATGGAAAAACTACCGATATTGCGGAAGTTACGATGACTCAAAAACCATCAGCAGCTAGACAGGCTTGGAATTTTGCCTCAGAAAATATTATTTCAAAACCAGTAGAAGGAGTTCAGTTTTTTGGATACTTTTTTTATGGCTTAGGTCAAGTTCCAGGCGAAATGTATAAACAAGGACGAATGGAAAATATTCATGTAAAAATGGATATGACGTTACGTGGATTTAGAAATGGTAATTGGGTAAAGACAATGGAATATGTAGATGGTGAAACTGTAATGTCTGAACAGGAAAAAATGCAAAAAATGGCTATGCCGGGTGTTGATGTAATGACATTGGGTGTTGGGACAAAATTAAATTTAGTAAAAAATACTGCAGCCAATATAGGTCTAAAAATAGGAATTAAAGCAGCTACAAAAACTGCTATTAGTAAAACAATGGAAAATGAATAATTAAATGGGATTGGATATTAATATGATTGCTCTTGTGGGTAGCATAATACGGCTTATATTTATTTATAAATTTAGTATAAAAAAACAAGATTTAGCACATCAGATAGATTTTGACAAAGAAGAAAAAAAAGATATTCTAACCGGTTCAATTGTTATAATAGCATTTATAATTTGGGGAGTATTGGCTTATGTTATTAATTGGTGACCCCTCTTCCCACCCGCACGATTGCATCCTGTGGCAGATAAATAAAAAACCTCGCAAAATGTGGACTGCCCCCAAAAAGTTAGACACTTTTTAGGGGCAGTCCAGCATTGCATGAGCTTTTTGGTCATGTATCAGATTTAGTGATGGGATAATTTAAGTAATTAACATCCTAAAAACCAACTAAAATTAAAATCAAATTAATACAAAACGAGAGCAGGATAACCTGCTCTCGTTTATTTTTGCCGGAAAAAACATCTCTAAGTGATTGAAGATCATTCCTCGTGTATCAGAATTAGTGATATGGATAATTGCAAATATTGCCCGTCTAAAAATATCATTAAAATCTATAATTATCTATATTCCCATCTTGCTGAATGTTTGGTGTATTAACACTCTATTGAATATCCTTAATTCATTATTTGTAAGATCCTATAAATTGTCGCTGGATGAACTTTAAATGTTTCCGCTACCTGTTTAACCGAGCTTCCATTATCTATGAGAGTTTTAACAGCTGCTTTTTGTTCAGAGTTAAATTTTTTAGGTCTTCCGAACTCGATTCCGTTTTGCAAAGCCAGTTTTCTTCCGGCTGATGTTCTTTCAATAATAAGTTCTCTCTCAAACTCAGCAATTCCTGCAAATATCGTCAATATCATTTTACCTCCCGGGCTAATGGAGTCTGCCCAAGATTCTGATAATGATCTGAAAGAAGCTCCTGCCTCATTAATTTTTTCACAGATATTTAAAAGATCTTTGGTCGATCTTGCTAATCTATCCAGTTTATAGATAATAATTTGATCACCTTCCCGGAGCTGCTCAATCATTTTGTCGAGTTCAATTCTTTTAGAATGTATTCCTGAAATTTTTTCTTTAAATATTTTTTTGCAACCCGCATTTTCTAATTGCTTTATTTGTAAATCCAAATTTTGATCTTTGGTTGAAACCCTTGCATATCCTATTTTCATATGAAATATAATTTTTGCAAAAGTTATCGCAAAAAGTTTTATATATGCAAATAAGTTTTGCGAAAATATTTATCTTGTTAAATACAGGTTTAAGCGAGATCCGTAATAAATTGCAAAACTTAGGACTTTTGCAGTTTATAAATTTAGAATATGCCAAGAAAACAAATATTATCTGAAAATGAAGAAAGAGAATTAATTTCTTTGCCAAATACTCATCAAGAAATTATATGGTGGTATACTTTCAGTGAAGATGATATCATTTTTATAAAAAACTCAACTAGAGGAAAAATAAATCAGCTTAGGCTCTCAATACAACTATGTTATATGAGATATCCTGGTATTTCCTTGGCTCTAAATGAAACCCCGGATCAGAAGATCCTAGATTATGTATGCGATCAGTTACAAATTCATAGCAATAATTGGGATAACTATCACCAAAATGAATCAAGATATGATCATATAAATATTGTGAAAAAGAGGTATGATTATCAAAATTTTTCTATTGCTCACTATAAAAACTGTGTTGAACAATTACGAGATCCTGCTCTCCAAACTGATAAAGGATTTGTTTTAGCAAAAGAATTAATGAATATTTTAAGAGAGCAAAGAGTTCTTTTGCCCTCACTGAGCGTAGTAGAGAGAATTTGTTCAGAAGTAGTCACTAAAGCTGAAAAAAAAATTTATTTCTTGCTTTCTTCTTCATTGACAAAAGATCAAAAGAATGCTTTGGGTCGACTACTAATAACTGGTGAACAATACTCAATAAGTACTTTCAGCTGGTTAATGCAGTCTCCGGCTGCTGCCAACCCTAAACACATACTCATCCATCTCTCAAGGCTTAAAGCCATTAAAAAAATATCTCTTCCTCTAGATATCGGAAAAAACATTCATTTAAACTACTTATCCAAGATAGCCAGAGAGGGAAAGCAAATGACATCTCAGCACTTAAGTAATTTTGAAAAAAATAGAAAGTATGCGACCTTGATAGCTGTTTTATTAGATATAAGAGAAACTATTACCGATGAAATCATAGAAATTCATGATAAAATTATGAACTCTTTGTTTAAAGATGCCCAAAATAAACAAAATAAAGAGTTACAAAATTCAGGAAAGAATATTAATACCCAGCTTAATATGTATTTGAAACTGGGTACTGCATTATTGGATGCCAGAGAAACGGGAGAAGATCCTTTCGATGCTGTTGAATCTGTCATTTCATGGGAAGAACTCTCCCAAAGTATTTTAGAAACGAAGAGTATTACTAAGAAAGAAAATTTTGATCATTTATATCTGATTAGTAATAATTATTCACAAATAAGAAAATATGCACCTTCTTTTCTACGTGAATTAGATCTGAAAGCAGCTCCACTTCCATCCGCTCAAAGTATTCTTGAAGCTATAGAAATTATAAAGCAACTTAATGATGGAATCATCAAGAAACTTCCAAAAAGACTTCCCACTAAATTTATACGAGCCCGATGGGAAAATCTCATTTTTACCGATAACGGAATCAGTAGAAAATATTATGAATTATGCATTCTTTCTGAATTAAAAAACTATTTAAGATCCGGAGATATTTGGGTGGAAGGTTCCAGACGTTATAAAGATTTTGAACAGTACCTTATATCCAGAGAGGATTTCAAGGATATGAAAAATACTGATAATATAGGGCTCAACGTTGTTTTAGACTCTAAGGAGTATCTTGATGAAAGGTCTAAATTATTAAAGAAAAAATTGGAGATTGATTGTAAGTTAGCCCAAAGTGGAGAAATGATAGACGCTTATATGAGCAATGGAAAGATTAAAGTAAAGCCTTTGACTAAGCTTGTTCCAAAAGAGGCAGAGGATTTGGCAAAAAAAGTATATCGCCTACTGCCTTATGTCAAAATAACAGAACTTTTGGTAGAAGTTGACACATGGACCGGATTTACAGATAGTTTTACTCATCTGAAAAATGGAGTAAAAGCAGAAGATAAAAACCTTTTACTTACTACCATATTATCTGACGGAATTAACCTTGGCTTAAGAAAAATGGCAGAATCATCTCCTGAAACTTCCTATGCCAAACTTTCGTGGATGCAGTCATGGTATATTCGTAAAGAAACGTATTCTTTATCATTAGCCAGTATTGTAAATTATCATCATAATCATCCATTTTCTCTCCATTGGGGAGAGGGTAAAACATCTTCTTCAGACGGTCAGCGTTTTGCTACAGGAAGCCATGCCAAGAAAAGGGGACAGATAAATCCCAAGTATGGCTCAGAGCCGGGAACTCAATTCTATACTCATATCTCAGATCAACACAGTCCTTTTTATTCAGAAAATGTCAGTATGATAAGAGATTTCAACGTATATGATTGATGGTTTGCTGTACCATGAATCAGATTTACAGATTGAAGAACATTATACTGATACGGCCGGCTTTACCGATCATGTATTCGCTTTGATGCATCTTCTTGGTTTTCGGTTTGCTCCAAGGATTAAAGATATTTCTGATAAGAAAATATATTTACCTCCGGGAAACCATGATTTTTCTATTTTATCAGAACATATAGGCGGAACTATTAATTTAAAAAAAATTACTCAGAACTGGGATGACATCCTCAGATTAGCTGTTTCTATTAAACAGGGAACTGTTAAAGCTTCTCTTATTATCCGAAAAATTGGAAGTTACCCAAGACAGAATGGGCTGGCAACTGCCCTACGTGAATTTGGGAAAATAGAAAGATCTTTATTCATGTTGGATTGGTATGTAGATCCAGCTCTTCGTAGAAGAGTTACCATAGGACTCAATAAAGGAGAAGCTAGAAATGCTTTGTCAAGAGCGGTATTTTTTAATAGATTGGGGGAAATCAGAAATAAAAGTATTGAAAGTCAAAAGCATCAGGCAAGTGGACTTAATCTGCTAACGGCAGCCATCATACTTTGGAATACAGTTTACCTTGAAAGAGCTGTAAATTACTTGAGGAGTAAGGGGGAGATAATTGATGATAATCTACTACAGCATCTTTCTCCGTTAGGTTGGGAACACATTCACCTGACAGGAGATTATGTTTGGCAAGAGAAAAGTAAACTTAAGGAGGGAGAGTTCAGAAGTCTTAGAAATTTAAATGATCTATTAGATTAATGAATATTGATAGATTTTATCCTTAACCCTAAATATTTTCCGTTTGGTGAGCCGACCCCTAGAAGTGCTGGTTTTAGTGTAGTACATCATTCTGAAAGTGAAGTTCCTTCACACTTCAGAGGGGTCAGGCTTCGTCAATGGCAGATGGATAAGTTGAAGGCAGGGGAGACGGCTTATATAAAGGGACTGGAGAGTAAAAAAGGGAAGACCTATCAAGGATATATTTGTTTTGATAAGACGATGGGGAGAATCGTATTTTCGTTTAAGAATCCGATGAAGAAATAGGAGAGTCCTGAAGATGTTTTAGAACTCTGAAAGAAGGGAGTAAGTAAATTGATGTAATTTTTTAGTAACCTGCAAGGTCGGTTGACTTTGCAGGTTACTTTATTTGAGTTTTAAAAAGTAATGGCTGAGGGAATAGGGCGGCAAAAATCAACAGGGATTATAAAGATGGTGATGACATTAGACCATTAAAACCTACCGGAGTTCAAAATCAACGTTTTGCACAGTTGAAGTTCCAGGAGGAAGAAGCAAAAAAAATAAAAGCAGCTTCAGATACCATTAATAAAAGAAGTGTTCAGGATTTTGCCCATTGGACTTCCGCTACGGTTGATGCAGACCCTCTTTGGTTGCTGTATTACAAAAGGATGCTGAAACCCATCACTGAGTTCCCTGACACCCCTCAAAATTTTATCGAGTGGCGGTTGAAGGACCAGCAGACCTATGAAACACTCAGCTCAACAGGAACGATAAAACGATTACAGGAAGAACTGGATCTTATCAAGGAAAAATATTCAATGTCAAGAAGTATGGATATGCCAAGAGGTAAATGATTTATTATGTACCACGAAACCCTCATCAAATGGAGAAAGTTTGTAACGGAATTAAGGAAGCACAATAACAAAACGACACTTCTTACAGATTACAAGAATATTCTGAAAAACCACTCCAATTATGCTTTGCCTCCTTCGTGGACACCTGCATCAGACCGGCAAATTGTTCAAAATATGATGCAGCATTACAAACACCGATATTAAAATGAATAAGATACTCACATTTTCTTTTTGCCTATTGGCAATTCTTTTACCTGTAATGGGCTTTGCACAGACAGATAATGATTATAGCAATCTCCTCCAATTTTTAAAGGGAGACGGGGCTTTTGAGAAATGGTTTATGGAGGTTTTACCAAATTAGACAACAGTGTACAAGACAGTGCTGCAGGGTCAGCCTTGGTCGGAAAAGCGATTGGCGGTTTAGGTGCTCTGATGTACCTGGGATATATGGGCTGGCAGATGGCTGCGGGTGACAGGGAATGGGAGATCACCCCAATGCTAAAACCCATCCTCATCGGCTTTACACTTGTTTATTGGAGTGGATTTGTCAGCCTTATCCAGGCACCTTTCGAGGCTATTGCCGAACCCGGAATAGCGATATTCAGTGATATAGAATCTGAAGTGAACGACCTGCGTGTCGAGCGGTTCAAAAAACAGCAGCAGTTATTGGATGCGGTAATAAAACTGAAAGCGGAGGAAGATGCGAAGCAGGAAGTCATCGAAAACACCACTGAAGATGCTGATGATTCGTGGTTTGACATCAGTGAGGGACTGGACAAATTAATCCAACCTATCAAAGAATGGTCAATACGAATGGAATTCCAGATGCAGAAATTAGTGGCTGAACTTATAGAATTTGTCTGCCTTTCCATTCTCCGGATCTGTGTGTACCTTATTTTCTTCATCCAAAAGATATGGGCTTACATCCTGATCATTTTAGGCCCGATCGCCGTTGGGATGGCTCTCATTCCAGGATTTGAAAATTCTTTGTACAGCTGGGTTTCCAAATTTATCAATATCAATCTCTACACTTTTGTTGCCTATACCATCATCAATATCGGTCAGCAATTAATCGCTTCTGGTTATACAATGGAGATCGAAAGATATGACACATTGCTATCCAATGGAACCATTACCAACTTAGATGCTTTGATGGTCTATGTGAGTAATTCAGGAATGATCTACAATCAGCTATTCACCTGTGTTGCCTATGTGGTCACGGGAATCGGAGTTCTAATGACCCCAACTATTGCAGACTCAATCGTTTCCGCGGGAGGAGCCGGATCGATGACCAAAATGAAAAATGCAGCAGGAAAAATCGCCAGCGGTGCGAAGACAGCCATTTTGGCTGCGAAAACAGGAGGTGCTTCTGTAGCCGCAGCCACCGCAAAAAATGCAGCAGCAGGTTCAGCATCGGGAAGGGTTCAGGAAGCGATGAAAAACGGAAAATAGATCTATTGCGATCGACCGACAAACCACAGTATCAACCTACAATTAATATACAAAATGCTTATAAAAAATATAGAACAAAGAATCAAAGTCAATAAAGTGGTTTCCATAGCAACCATTGGTTTTGCCGTTTTCATTGTTATTGGCGGGTTTTTCTTTGCCTACAAAATGGTCGAGGATTCCAGAAGATCGATCTACATCCTGGACAATGGTGTTCCGGTTCTTGCTAAACAGACCGACGTGCTTCTGAACCGACCTGTTGAGTACAAAGCGCAGATAGAATTGTTCCACCGATTGTTCTTTACGTTGGCGCCGGACGATGCCTACGTTAAAGACAATATTCAGAAGTCGCTGTATCTCATTGATGACAGCGGAAAAAAAGAATATACGAACCTGAAGGAAAAAGGTTTTTACAATCAGATCATTGCTTCCAGCTCAATGGTCAGCATCCATACCGATTCTATTACACTCGATATGGAACAAAAGAAATTTCAATTCTTCGGAAGGCAGATGATCACAAGGAAATCTTCTGTCATTACGAGAAAGCTCATCACCGAAGGCTTTTTTGAGGACATCATTAGAAGCCCGAATAATCCTCACGGTGTGATCCTTAAAAACTGGAGGATCATCAATAATGAAGAGCTTTCTAATCAAACCAAAAATTCTTACTAAAAATGAATACTACAATAAAACAAAAGGGATAAAAATGGCTGCAATGGACAGTGCAAAACCCGAAGAAATTCTTCACGTATTCAATGATCCTGCTGTCGATTTCATTTATAGGGTCTCTCATTCAGGGTATATTTTTCCCCTCTGAAACAGCATTCAAAATAAGACCGCCGGTTCTCTATTCTAAGAATAAGATGAGTCAAAATTTACCCGTCAACAATGAGAAAGAAATGGAGAAAATAGTGGATGAGCTCAAGACCTTAAAAGTAAATAGAGACCAACATTCTTTAAAAAAAGAAGACAGCCTACGAATTGACTACTTGTTCAACCAATACCAGAAACTAAAAAATGGCCGGTAGGCACCGGAGGCAATTTATATAAAAATAAAGAATCAATGAAAAAAATAAATTTTAAAGACAAAAAGTATGTTCTGCCGCTTTTGGCTCTTCCATTTTTAATTCTTTTCGGCTATGTAGGGGCACAGTTTACGAAGGAAGATACTTCTGCTAAAGACAAACCCAAAGAATTGTCTCTTTCATTGGGAGAGACCAGGGATTCTATTATGAACAAAAATGATGCTTATGACGAATTCTTTAAAAAACAGGATAACAGGACGATGCTTGGTGGTCTGGACAAGGAAGGGGACAGTTTGTTAAGCTATGATGACCAATTGTCATTAGACCAGAAAAGAAAGATTGATTCATTGAAAGCGGTCAACGGGAGAAAGGATAGATACCAGGCAAAAGGAAATCAATCTTCCTACTACAAACCCAATCAGCAGGACCGTGAAGACAAAGACTACAACAGGTCTTCGGAAATCATCAAAATGCTGAATGATAGATCCTATGGAAATCAAGAAAATAATTACGCTGATACTCCAAAAGAAAAGACCCAAAGTGTCCAGCAAGACCCTGTCAAATATCTGAAGCAGCAAATGCTCGTGATGGACTCATTAGAGAAATCCCGTGATCCTGAATATCAAAGTAAACTGGTGGCAGAGGAAAAACTGAAGCTTAACAAGGAAAAGATGGACGAGTTTCTCAATTCCACTTTCAATGTTAGCAAATCCGGGATCAACATTGGATTCAATGCTTTCTATAAAGAGAAGGAAAACAGTTTTATCAAAGCGGTCATTGATGAAAATAACAAAGGCTTCCTGGGAAGCAGGATCAGGTTCCGACTATTGGAAGACATCTTTGTTGGCAACAGAAAAATAGATAAAGGCTCAATTCTTTACGGGCAGATCTCAGGATTTTCAATGCAGAGAGTCAATCTCAACATCGTATCGGTATTTACCAAAGGGGAGATCTATCCGGTCAATCTTTCGATCTATGATGTTGATGGAATGAAAGGGTTATACGTTCCTCAGAGTGTGTTTCGGGATATGATCAGGGAGATGGGAAGCAACTCTGTCCAGGGAACACAGATGGATATGGGTGGAAAGGGATTTTTCACCACCATAGGCTCCAAATTATTTACGTCCACTTCAAAATCCATCGCCAATCTTATCAAGACCAACAAAGCCAAATTGAAGTACAATTCCTATGTATTCCTGATCGACGAAAAGCAATTGAAAGACTCACAAAACCAACAAAAAAATAAAAAAATGAAAATCATATTATATATCCTGCTGCTATTTTTTACCAATTTATTGTCAGCGCAAACGGCAACCAAAGAACAGCTCATCTCCGATCTGCCGGAAATTGAAATTACTGAGGGGATCAACCTGCATATTATTTCGCCGGAGCCCATTCAATATGTGGATCTGTCGACCCAGCAACTGACCGGAGATCTGCCTTCGACCAATATTGCCAGAATTAAAATCATTGATGATCCTGCTATTAAAGAGGAAAAAACAAAAAAACCTTTGTCCCATTCCAATGGAAGCAACATCGGGATCATAACCGTTGTTTCACAATCCTTCATTGCCCAATACAAAGTGATCTACAGAAGTCCGGACAATCTGAACAGGATCACCAATATCCAGATACAGCCTGAGGCAATGCAGCCAATAGAATTTGATAAAATGGTGTTTTCTAATCTTGAACTGAGAAAAATGGCAATGGATATTATCCGAAAGAAATCTGAGAAAAATCCGGTTCGCGAAGAAAAGAGTTTGAAACTCAGCTTTCAGCTCAATAATGTATATGTCATCAGCGATTACATTTTTTTAGGTTACTAAAGAAGATCTTCAGGAGTTCAAGATGGAATTACTTGAAGATATCAAAATGCTTTTTAATGTTAAAAATTCAGAGCAGAAATTATGGTTGAGATCATCAGAGGTTAAAGAGCTTCTTAAAATTTCCACCGGAACATTACAAAACCTTCGTGTTAATGGTAATATATCTTTTACTCGCGTGGGAGGTACATTATACTACAATTATAAGGATATTGAAAAAATGTTGAATAATGAGGGGTAATTAATATTGCATAAACTAAAACTAATTAAAATGAATTATATAAAACATCTTACAGGATTCTATGAAAAGGTGATTCAAGATGATACACTTAATCAGTCTGTATATAGCTTTGTTCCAATTCTGGAATTTTAACCGTTTCAGAAATCCTGTTAGTATTTCCAGAGATGAAGTAATGCGAATTAGTAAAATAAATTCAAAAGCTACTTATCATAAGTGTCTGAAGAATTTGCATTTTTCTGGCTATATTGATTATCAACCTTCATACAATCCATTCAAGGGCAGTCAAATTGTGATGTTTGATTTTGCAGGAGAAATAAAACCTGCGTCTAAGAAAACAAATAGAAGAACCTAGTTTTACTTTCCTTGCGTAAAGAGGACTTTAAAAATTTTTTAAACTGGCGGATTTTCGTTAATTGAACTCTTGAAATCTCCATCTGGATATACACATGATGTTCTTTGATCTCCTTAAAATAATCTTATACTATTTGGAAGAAAATCCCGTCTTGATTGCTAGACGGGATTGTTTTTAGTTTTTATAATACAATCTTAAATTCAGCTGTATTTTTTATCTTGAAGTTTAGTTTTTAAAACCGACATATCATTGCTCACTTTCTGATCCAAAATTTTCGCATAATGCTGAGTGGTCTTTATGTTAGTGTGACCAAGCATTTTGCTAACGCTTTCAATGGGTACGCCGTTAGATAATGTGACAGTAGTGGCGAATGTATGTCTTGCTATATGGAATGTCAACTCTTTGTTAATTCCACAGACATTTGCGATCTCTTTGAGATAGGAATTCATAGTCTGATTACTTACAACAGGAAACAGAATATTTGAGTTTACACACTGTGGATGGTTCTCATATCTTAAAACAAGCTCTTTAGCTACAGGTAATAGCGGAACTCTGGTTGAGGTGTCTGTTTTTTGACGACGTGTGAATATCCATTGTTCGCCATCAATCCCGATATTGATATGAGACTTTGTCAATTTCTTCGCATCAACATAAGCTAAACCGGTATAACAGCAGAAAAGAAAAACATCCCGTACTTGTGTCAATCTATCCGAAACAAATTCTTTTTCATACATTGTCTGGATCTCTTCTTTTGATAGGAACGGACGCTCTACAGCTTTTAGCTTCGCTTTATAACCAAGAAAAGGATCCTTGGTAAGCAAGCCGTGTGCCATGCAGAGTCTGATGATTTTTTTAAAGTTTTTAATATATTTCACAGCGGTATTGTTTCCGCATTTACGTACACTTCGAAGCCAGAAATCATAATCCATTATGAAAGCATGATCAATAGCCTTGATATCGATATCAGAACTTTTATACTTCCAGTTAATGAATTCCTGCGTATGCTTTAACGATGTTTTATAACGCTCCGATGTTCCGGGCGCAAAATCCTGACCAACCAGTGCTTCTACTTTATCATTGTGATCCTGAAAAATAGGAATGAGCATTCTTGTGGAAACATCGTTTCCAAGCAGTTTAGATTTTAAACCTTCAGATGTTACAAAGTCTTCTTCTTTCAGCATCTGGTAGTGAGAATCGTAAACTTGCTGTTCCAAAGTTTTAAGATAGAGGTTCAGTGTTTTGGCTTCTTGCGAATTACCTGCTGCCTTGTGTGCTTTAACATCCCATTTCTGTGGGTCAATGTATCTTTTAGCGGCAATGTCCGCTGCCTTGCCATCTATCGTGATTCGTAAGTAGATGGGAGCAGTTCCGTTTGTTCTGATTTTATTCTTTTTTATAAAGAATAACAGGTTGAATGTTTTGTTCATAGTGTGGTAACTTTAATTGTTTAATAATTTAGTTTTTGTTACCACTTTTTGCAAGATGTACAATTGTTAGACTGCCTATTAGTCGGGTTTCCCTGAGTTTTTCGTGACCTATTTTCAAATTTTCAGGATGGGTCACGAAATAGGTCATATAAATCGTGACCTATTTTGATTTTTTTTGATACTAGCGCTAAAACAAAAAACGCTGTAAACATCAATGTTTACAGCGTTTTAGCTTATTTTAGTATCTCTACCAAGAGAGAGGGATTCGAACCCCCGGACCTGTTACAGTCAATAGTTTTCAAGACTATCGCAATCGACCACTCTGCCATCTCTCCAAAAACTCCGATTATACCGTTGTTTTCAGTGGTGCAAAGATATAACTATTTTTAATTCTGACAAATTATTTTGTGAAAATTTTAAAAAAATAAGGTTGGAAATCTTGATGGAAATTTATATTGACTATTTTAAATTAAAGTGATAAAAAAATTAATTGGATTAGTTATTTCTTTTCTTAAATCATTTCTTATTTTTTCCAGTACGGTTTAATAATTTTGTTTTCTTTATGACTTAAAATCAATAAGATAACGGTTGCAATAAAACAAATTATAGTTGCCTGAATACTTCCTTCCGGACCAAAAGCTCCTCCGGTAATGATTTCTGAACCCTGTATTTTTGCAGTCAACAGACTATTTGTTTTTTCATTTCCAGAAGTAATCGCTCCGAAAATTCCTGATTGGGTAAAATTCCAGGCAAAGTGTATGGCAATCGGTATCCATAAATTACGTTTGTAAATAAAAGCTGCACCGAATAAAAAACCTGCGGTAGTAATGCACAATCCCGATAGAAAACTGCTGTGCGGATTTGCAAGATGTAATGCCCCAAAAAGAACTGCGGAAATTGTAAGGGAAATATAACTTCCCAATTTTTCTTCGATAATTCTGAATATAATGCCACGTACCAATATTTCTTCAATAATGGCAACCGTAAACATCAGTGCAAAAGGAATCAAGATAAATGAAATAGGATTTACGGCTAAAACACTATAACTTCCGTTAAGATAGATCACTAAAATAGTGAGTGATTGCAAAACAAAACCTATCGAAGCACCAATAATAAGATTTTTTGCTATCCCTTTTGATGCTAATTCCGTCACTTCTCTTTTTTCATATTTCTTAAAGAAAATAATATAGCTAAATATGGCCGCTGAGGAAACCAAAAGTCCCTTTAGAAGATTTCTGTAATTTTTATCAAGAGACGTCAATCCCAATAATTTTGACGCAATTTGCTGTCCGATAATAACTACTGCCATGAAAATGAGTAAGGAAAGAATGATTTTGGTAGCTGGTGATTGAAATATTTTTTGTTTCGCAGAAAGAGTCTCCATATAATTGGGTTTAAAGATTAATTTCCTGCAAATGTAAATTAACCTTGAAGCCTGAAAATAGAACGAAATTTGCCTCTTCTATAATTTTTGAAATTGTTTGGGTAAAAATCCTGTCTGGTTTTTAAAAGTTCTGATAAAATGACTCTGATCGGGAAATCCGCATTCCAGACTGATTTCTGTTAGGCTATTTTTATTGGATTGAATCAGTGGAAGGGCACGATTTATCTTTATTCTTCGCATATATTCGCCCAAAGTACAACCAAAATATTTTGGAAAATGTTTTGATATGGTAATCGGATTGAGTTGTAAAACCGTTGCCAGATCCTGCAGATTCGGATTTTCATTCCAGCAGTCGTTCAATAATTCTTCTAAACTCTTTACCCAGAACGGACTTTTGTTGAATCTTTCCAAATGATGATGAGAGTTGGATATCTGAGAAAATAACATTGTAATTGTATCTTCCGAAAACGAATCGGCAGTAAGTGTTTCTTTAAAATTTTTAAAATCAAAAATTTGGTAAAAACAGTATTTTGAATAGATTTTTCAATGATTTCTTCTGATAAATCAAGTTTTTTAAGTAAATTTTCTTCAATTTCGATATTAATATTCCGTGACGGAAAAAGAGTATTTTGATTTAAATGCTGTTCGTCGCTGTGATAAAATAATAAAGAACCCGGCCCTAACGTTTCGCTGAAATTTTTTCTTTTTTCTGTTGTCCCTCCTTTCAGAAAAAGCGTATATGTGCATTATTGTGTGAATGCCAACCTTCATACACTTTTTTTTGATGCTCGGTTTCCACAACTGCAATTCCATGTTCGGTCGTAAAGCGGTTTCTGATGTTTCCTAAATATTCCTCTTTTTGAAGTTCGTACACTTTAACAGCTAAATTACTAATTTATTTGATGTGAAAAAATTCAAAATGGAAACCGCATTTAAGCATACTTAAGGGAGATCCATTTTTCATTGATGAAATGAGAAATTTTATGATACTGTTTGAAGCTCAAACTACTTAGTAGAGTAGAGGTTAGTGTCAATAAAAATCCTAAAACCATAATTAGCGAACCAAGTTCCAACCAATAATTCAAACCTAACAAAAGCATTCCCACAAGCGCCAGATAGAAAGGGAAAAGTCCGTTTCTCTTTTTGGACAGTCGGTAGAGATTTACTAAATTGAAGATCGCAAGACCGGCGAATGCATAGACGAGCCAAGGCTGATAAGAAACAGAAACAATACTGCTGATTCCGATCAGATTGAAATACGCCATCCAGCACATCGGACATTTCGGGAAAAAAGCAATCAGAATCGGCAATACTATTGTTGAAAGTCGATTTGTAATCGTTGGCTTTTTTGATTTCTGTTCGGTTTTTTTTGAAACAGGAAGTTTTTCATTCCCAACCAATTCTTCCAGAGCATCCATTATTAAGTTATCTTCTGCCTGAAATCTCAGGAAAGATCTTTCTATTTTTCCTTCAGGATTAATAATATAAACTTCAATTCTGTGTACATTGACCTCTGCGCCTTTATAATTAACTCCAATATCTAAATTTTCAATTAATGATCGCATACCATCAGTCACTCTAAACATCCTGTTGCTTTCATCAAAATGGTAATTCCTGTTATTGCCATACGATTTTAAAATAGAGCTTGTATCGTACGTTGGATCATAAGTTATTGCAGCAGTCTGAATATCAGAATAGTTACTTGCCTTGATTTTCTTTTGAATATTGGCAAGATTATAAATCGTCTGGATGCATTTTCGTGGATTATGGCATTTGGTGTAAAAGAAAGACAAAACGGTATATTTCCCTTTAAAATAATCATTCCATTCCAATAGATTTCCTTCGTGATCTTGCAGCATGATATTATCTAATGCAATTTCAGATTTCGAAGACTGATGATTGTCTTTCTGATTATAAACCTCGATAGGCAACGTGCAGCAATCGTCTACCGAAGCGTCTGCTTTTTCAATAGTTTCAATACATTCCGTCAGAAGTTTTCTGTTTTCTGAGCTGAAGTATTCTGCCATTTGCGTTTCCAGATGGTACAAATCCGGCAGAACATATTGTGCTTTGCCCTCAAGCCACTGCAGACTTTTGAAGATTTCCTTTAAAGCTGTCGTATTAACAGTCTGATCATAAGGTCCCAAAAAAGAAGAATAGTTGACAATCGCATCTGCCTGCCAAATATTATAAATACTTTTATTCAAAAAAGCGACAATACCGGAATGTGGTTCTTTGATTCCTCTAACGGCTTTTGCAGCTGCAGCAACAATATAAGGTGAGAATGATGTTTCTAACTCTTCCAGAATATAAGGAAGCCCTTTTTGAGGCATTCCAATAGTGTGAAATGCCTCAATAAGATAGCCTCGTATGTGGGACGACGCAATTGAGCTTCTGTTTTTATAAATAGGATGTCTTTCTGATAAAAGTTCCACTAACGATGATGTGTTAAATCTTTGACCTGGCTTTTTGATGGAATCAATCAATCCGGTAATTACTTCGGTTGGGGTGTCACTGTTCAATCCTTTTATTTGCTGGTCGATCATCTTGTTTAGTTTTTGTGATTGCTTAATGTATTACTAAATAACGTATGCAAAGCCCATAATTTATTTGAAGTTTTTTCATTGGCTGAATCTGCCTTTAATTTAAGCTCATGTAAAAAATCATTATGCTTCAATAATTCTGTGTATATTCTATAAATGGTTTCGTTGGAAGCAAAGCATAACAAAGCAATTAAAAGATCCAGATAGTCTTCGTCTTCTATTCTTTCAAATAATGTCTTATTCTTCATGACAAGCTCGTAAATTTTCTCATCCTGAATAAATTCATAATCGTAAAGTGCCAATAAATAAATGACCAAATACTTTGAAAATACTTTTGTTTCATACTTCTCTGTGCGGCTGTCATAATATCTTACGGATACTTCAGATGTTATGTCCTTTTGCAATGCTCTGAAATTCAGTTCTAATTGATGAATAATATCCCGATTGTCCGCATACACCAACGGAATAAGAATTGCATCTGTTTCTTCCTTATGTTCAGCTACGGTAAGCAATTTTTCTAGGGTATTGTTGATTCTGGCAGACAGTTTTGGAACATCAGATGAAAAAATCTTGTTAAGCGTTAAGGTGTTCAATGCAGTACGCAATTCTGAATTCCCATCGCTTTCTGAGTTCGATTTCATCAATCTTCTTTCTGTTCCGGAATTCCTATTTACCAGTTGTTCCATAACATCAAGTAAAGATTCTACATCTTCTTCCTTTTGAAAAATCTCAAGTCCTGATTTTTTGAAATTTTGCATCATTCTTTCAGTATTTTTTTCAAATTTCGCATAATATTGATCTGAAAAAGCTGCCGTATCATCATATTCAAATCCAAGATAATTTCCATAATCGATTACGCCGAAAGGATCAAGAGCATCTTTTATAATTGGGCTGTTATCTTCAAAATTTTTGAAACATGTTGAAGTTGTAAAATTATTTGTCCTTGTTCCCGGTGCTTCATAATGATAGTCATTTGGAGTCACTTTTCCATTCCACGGCCATAATCTGGCATTCACATTTTTCCATGCCGGAACAGCAGGATCTTCTTCTTGGTTGGGGTAATTTGTTTCAGAGGAAGGATCGAACAAATGATGAATCGTCTGCCATTTTCCCCACATTCTTTCGACATTCGAGTGAAGGAAGAAAAAAATAGGATCTTTCGGAGCGGTAGGAACATAATTGATAAATCCATTATTGCTCACATGCGTGTAACCATGCGGATTACCTTCTAATGTAGTGAAAGATTTAGGATCTGTTTTTACATTTCCACTTTCATCTTTCGATTGCTTAAACAAATATTCCTTGTTATGGTAAGTATCTTTTTCTTTTTGAACAGCATCAAAAGAACTTTCGCCTGTGTTTGGATCGTAGTCATTAAATCCGGCCTGCTCCTTTTGATTATCAAACCAAGACATTCTTCTGATTAATTTTTCACGATCAATTGCCCAATGTCTTAAAGGATTATCTTTATTAAATCGAGCAAAATTGGTTGAAATTCCGTCGGTCATAATAGGATTTTCTGCCCGGTCGATAATACTTTCGCCTAAGAAGTCTGCTTTGAAAATGTTTGGAGCAGGTTCATCAAATTTCCAATAATGAAGTGAAACCGCCGGATCTACATTTTGTAACTGTCTTTCCAGATCGAGAATGTAAAGTCTGTGCCATGGCAAAAAAACTTCCGTCCCATGAGCGATGGATTTTGAACCCTTTACGTGCATTTTGAAAAAATCGGTGGAATAAATTCCGATTCCACGACCTTCTAAATCTGTTTCATTAATGGTGGATAAAGCATGCAGATAAGCTCTTTTTGCTTTTTTTGATAAAAGATTTGCATTTTTTCTTACACGTATCATTGTTTTTACTGAACTGATTTCCGCTCCTTCTTTCAAAGCTTTGATCTTAATATCAAAATCTTCGGGACTTGCTCCGTTAAACAGTTTTCCTTCCTGAAACTTACCGCCGACAAAAATATCTTTGTGGCTTTCACCTTCCAGAAATGTTATTTGATAAGACTCTTTACCAGTGCTTTTCGGTGTGCTTTCAGTATAAAATAAGACTGTTGGAATTCCTAATTTTGACAAATCAATATCTTCCGGAAATTCAGGAACAGAATCTTTAATTGGCTCCTGATTAAGAATTAATTTTTCTTTGCCGGTGCTGTCTGAACGTGAAATTCTAAATCTGACCGGTGTCCATGTGATGTACGCAGCATTTGCAGACTCATTGCCGTCTATTCCTACAAATGATAATGTAATATTTGAGTTTTGTGACATTTTAATGTTTATTTTAGGAGCATGAGCCCCATGTTAATGATAATTAAAATAGATGTTACCAACCTAAATAATACTCAGGACTTAGCCAGTAAGGACGATCCAATCCAAAATATTCCTGAAGCATTTTTTCTGCCTCACAGAATGCGCCTTCTACCCAGCCTTGCTGATCGGAATAAGCTTCTCCAATGATATGAATCTGCTCATCAGATACAGGTTTTCTCATATAAGGCATTACATTTTCCACTGAATATCCGGCTTTCCAGGCGTGATAACCTGCGCCGAAAGGATCATCTGTCCAGTCTTTAAAATACGTCACATAAGGTTCAGGGATTGTTATATCGCCATGAAGTTCACGAAGTTGTGTCATCAGTTCATCAACCATTAATTTTGTTGCCTGTACATTATCCAATTCATGTAATTCTTTTAATGAAGCAGATTTTGAAGCTTTTACTTCAAAAAGAACTTTGTCATCAGAAAGTGCTTTCCAGAATGTTTCTGTTTCCATATCTCCGTAACTACCCAATAACATGGAATTGTTTGTATGTTCATCGGTTCCGAAATAATAACACTGTCTCATCGGTAAATCCGTAATTGAATGTCCGTGTTCTGTGATTCCCAAGTTTTCCCACCAAGGATAAGGAAAGCCCATCAAAATTTTAAACGCAGGTTCCATAATTACAGAACGGATATTATAATTCAGTGTTGAGTTTTCATTAATATTAAAGAAGAAATTATTCTGATCTAAAAGTTCCAGAGATTTTCTCGGCATTCCCAAAACAATAGAATTAGCATACACTTTCCATGTTTTGTTTGTTTTTAAATTAAGGAAAGTCAATTCATATTTATGAGTGTTTTGGAGGGCGTGATCTTTTCTGAAAGTAATCAATTTGTTCTCAGACCAGATAGTTGCGCCTTCCGTTTCATATTCCATATAAGAATTGGCAAGGGCATAGGCGATGCTGTCATAACCTTCCTGAATGGTTTTATATTTTACGTCTGCGGAGAAATCTCCAACCATGTAAGGAAAAGCTTCGGCAGCGTTCCAGTTGATCGTGTTTGAATAATATCCACCGGCATTGGCCAAAAATTCATAACCTTCCTGTGAAACCTGATCTTTAAGTAAATTCCAGAAACCTAAATCATTTACCAGGCGTCCGTCGTATGGTGAATTTGGAAAATTGTAAACCAATTTAGGTTTAATATCATCCCAATCTCTGCTGTCTAATTTAAAGCTGTAGTCATAAATAGATTTTTCGCTTTTGATGATTTTATTTCCATATTTTTCAGCAACCCATGGATCTGCCATCAATACATCATAAATAACTTTGTTAAATAATTGATCTGAGCTGAATCCCAAATCATCCTCATTTAAAAAATATCTTGTGATTAATTTTTCATCCTTATCCTGGGCAACATTCCAGGCATTTTGTTGCATATGTTCTTTTCTAAGATACATCAATAGTTGTGAATCTTTACCCATCGGGAAATCAATAGGTGTCATTGTATCTTTTAAAACCGGAATAAGCTTTTCTTTATCTAAAGGATCTGGATAACCTTCAATTAATGTCGTTACAATTTCCTGAGAGGTTAGGTAACGCATACCGCCCAATTCTCCCCAGAAATCCATTCCCGGCATGATAACAGATTCCAGTCTTCCGCCCAGTTTATTATTCATATCGAAAATCTGTACATCGCTTGGCTTGAATTTTTTGTCGGTTAACAAACGATAAGCGGTATACAATCCGGAAGTTCCGGCGCCGATAATGGCTACTTCTATTCTTAAATCAGGATGCATTCCTGGATTTAGAGGTGTGTTTTTGTTCATGGTATTTCAGTTTTTTATTTGATTTAAAATCTTTTGAAGTAATTTCTTCCCAATTGAAAAGGGGTAATGTCAAAATCAGTATGCCCGTCCAATACAAGATCAGTCATAATTTTTCCTAAAAACGGAGTGAATTTTGCTGCCCAACCGGTCGCATACACCACAATATTTTTGTGATTAGGAACATAGCTTGGTGCAAAGTCGATCAATAATTCTTTATTTTCGATGGTACTCAATGAAATAAGACACGTTGAAGTGTATTCCGGTTCAATTTCCAAACCTGTCATATGTTCTTCCACCCATTCGGCAGTATAATCAAGCTCTAATTTATTTGGAATCAATGTTCTTTCGCTAGGCTCATCAAGAGGAGTGATCACAAAATCGGGGGCTACACGAATATATTCAGGATGATCCCAATCCACAGAAGGGAAACCGTAAAACTGATTTCCGTTATTTCCCACTTTATTCTGGAACACAAACCAAGTCGGATATTGAATGGTTGGATCTGTTTTTTTGAAGTAAGCCGAAGCCATATTCCAATACGTTGCCTCAATTTTAAAATGCAATAAATTGATCACACTGTTGATGTAAGGACCAGGAATAATCGCTAATTTTTTTGTAATGTAGCTTCCGTTTGGAGTAACAATTTCAAAAAGTTCACCTATTTGATTAATTTTCAACACAGGCGAATTTTCTTCAAGATCAACTGATTCTGACTTTTTACAAAGATCTAAAAGTGTTTCGATAGTTGCTTTAAAATTGATGCTTGCACCATCCGGCTGAAATAATCCGGTATACGTTTCAGGAAGGTCTCTGAAATGATATTTTTCTTCGATTTCTTTTGAAGTGAGAGTCGTGTAGGGAACATTTAATGCTTTTAGGGCTTCTTCGGCTTCAGCGATATTTCCTTCTGTAGAATGTACGTTGGGGTCTCCGAACCAAAGCGTTCCCACTTTATCAAGCAGTTGAGTGTCGGTTTGTTTTTGCAGTTCGTCCCAATAAGGTATTGAATCCAAAGCCATTTGCACCATGTATTCATCAGGATATGGAATTCTGAACTGGCGGGAAACTCCGGCAGAGCTTCCCAGTTGATTCACAAAAGTAAATTGTTCCAGAACTAAAGTCTTTGCCTCTCTTTTTCCAAGATGATACGCAGTCGCAAGACCAATTGCACCGCCACCAATGACAATTACGTCATAATTTTCTGTTTTCATAAGTTTTCAGTTTATGGTTGTTTTTTTGAATAAAAAAAGGCAATAATATAATCGGATGTACCACGATCGTCAATCTGCAAATATTTTTAAATATGTTTCAATTATTCCAAATATTTGAAAGATGAATTTTCAACGCTTTTTTATGGTACATGCAAGTATATTATTGCCAAATTAATATGCTTTTCAAAGTAACAAATAAGAAAATATTTTGAGTAGAGTAGAAATAACCAATTGCCTTTTTGAGTAGAAATACTTAATATTTATACAGAATCTTTAAAATGAATATGTAGGTATCAGTCTAAAATTAAAACTACAAAAGTCTTTGGCTTATTATTTTTTGTACATTTGTCGGCAATATGTATTTATTACGGTTGTTTTTAGCGTTTTATTTCGTGGCTTTATCTATAATGCCATGCAATGATGTAGCCGTTGAGCAACTGAATACCAACAAGAATTTTTCTTACGTAATAAATAACACAAAAGAAGATTCTCACTCTGCAAATGACTCATGTTCACCGTTGTGTTTTTGCAATTGTTGCAGAATAACAGCTTCTGAATTTAAATTCGTTCCTATTCTGGATTTTGGTAAAGAAGTTAAAACCTATTTCTCAAAGAAAATTCATTTTCAGAAAAACGATTTCGCCTATTTGCTGTATGACCGGATTTGGCAACCTCCCAAAATTTAATTTTTTATTGATTTAATGGAAGACGTATGTCTTTCATCAATTTGTCGTGGAAACTTTGCAATACCGTTGCAACGTATTCCTGTTCATCTTTGTCACTCTTAATTCATGGTTGATGGATTGAGTTTGATGTTCAATAAAATTAAAATTCATGTTAGATCATATCATAAGATTCAGTATCAAAAACAAGATTATCATTGGGATAATGACGTTGATGCTCATCATTTGGGGTACCTGGAGTGCCACGAGACTGCCGATTGATGCCGTTCCAGATATCACCAACAATCAGGTTCAGATTATCACCGTTTGTCCAACTTTGGCAGGGCAGGAAGTCGAACAATTAGTCACGTTTCCAATCGAACAAAGTATTGCCAATGTACCGGATATCGAAGAAACTCGAAGTATTTCAAGGTTCGGACTGTCTGTCATTACGGTTGTTTTTAAAGAAAATGTAGATATTTACTTTGCCCGTCAGTTAATCAGTGAACAATTAAAACAAGCTTCCGAAGAAATCCCAAAAGAGGTAGGAACTCCCGAAATGGCACCTATGAGTACCGGTTTGGGCGAGGTTTATCAATATATTCTCCATCCGAAAAAAGGGAGTGAAAAAAAATACAGCAGTAAAGATTTACGCACTATGCAGGACTGGATCGTCCGCAGACAGCTCAACGGAACTCCCGGAATTGCAGAAATCAACAGTTTTGGTGGTGAATTAAAACAATACGAAGTTGCCATCAATCCGGATCGCCTGAAAGCAATGGGAATAAGCATTACGGATGTTTTTACTGCTTTAGAAAAAAATAATCAAAATACGGGAGGAGCGTATATTGATAAAAAACCAAATGCCTATTTCATACGAGGAATCGGAATTGTAACATCGATTGAAGATATTAAAAATATCGCTGTGAAAAATGAAACGGGAAGTGTACCGATTTTCATAAAAGATGTGGCGAATGTCGGTTTTGGTCACGCAGTCCGTTACGGTGCTTTGACTTATAACGGTGAAGTTGATGCCGTTGGCGGTGTCGTTATGATGTTGAAAGGTGCAAACAGCAATGAAGTCGTTCAAAGAATCAAAGATAAAATTCCGACTATTCAGAAATCGCTTCCGAACGATGTGGTGATTGAAACTTTTTTAGACCGAACCGATTTGGTGGGAAGGGCTATCAGCACAGTAGAAAAAAACTTAATTGAAGGGGCTTTAATTGTCATTTTCGTCTTAGTAATTTTCCTTGGAAATTTCCGTGCAGGTTTGATTGTTGCCTCAGCAATTCCGCTTTCATTATTGTTTGCTTTGGGAATGATGAATGTTTTCGGAGTAAGCGCCAATTTGATGAGCTTGGGAGCAATAGATTTTGGTTTGATTGTCGACGGAGCCGTAATTATTGTCGAGGCAACGTTACATCATTTAGGGTTGAGAAAAACGAATAAAATCCTTACCCAATCCGAAATGGATGAAGAGGTTTTCCTTTCTGCATCTAAGATCAGAAGCAGTGCTGCTTTTGGCGAAATTATAATATTAATCGTTTACATTCCCATCCTGACTTTGGTAGGTGTTGAAGGAAAAATGTTTATTCCAATGGCTAAAACAGTCGGATTCGCCATTTTGGGAGCATTAATTTTATCATTGACGTACATTCCGATGATGAGTGCCTTATTTTTATCTAAAAAGCCTATGAATAAAGAAACTTTCTCGGATAAAATGATGAATAAGCTTCAGAAAATCTATCAGCCTTTATTAGAAAAAGCGTTGAAAATAAAATATTGGTTAGTCGGCGGAACTGTCACTTTGCTTGCGTTTTCTGTGTTGATTTTCAGTAGAATGGGAGGCGAATTTATTCCGCAATTGCAGGAAGGAGATTACGCTTTTCACTGCATTCTTCCACAGGGAAGTTCGTTGAGTCAAAGTATTGAAACTTCGATGCAGGCTTCAAGAATTATTAAACAATTTGATGAGGTTAAAATGGTTGTTGGAAAAACCGGAGCCGCAGAAGTTCCGACCGATCCGATGCCACCGGAAGCAACCGATTTAATTGTCGTTTTGAAATCCCAAAAAGACTGGAAAACAAAAAAATCTTACGAGGAATTAGCTGATGAAATTTCTGAAAAACTGGAAAATATTCCCGGAGTTTTCTTTGAAAAAAATCAGCCAATCCAAATGCGTTTTAATGAATTAATGACTGGAATTCGTCAAGATGTTGCCGTGAAAATTTTTGGTGAGAATCTGGATTCTCTAGGAATTTATGCTGAGAAAACAGCCAAAGTGATTCAATCTGTAAAAGGAGCGACTTCTCCGCAAATTGAAAGAGTAAGTGGTCTTCCGCAAATTAATGTTGAATACGACAGAACCCGAATGGCAAATTACGGTTTGAATATCGAAGACGTCAATAATGCTGTAAGCACCGCTTTTGCAGGGAAATCTGCCGGTCAGGTTTTTGAAAACGAAAGAAGATTCGATCTGGTTGTTCGCTTGGACAGTCTGAACCGAACCAATATTGATGATGTGAATAATCTAATGATTTCAACCAATTCCGGTGCGCAGGTTCCGTTGTCTCAGGTGGCAAATATCAGTTACAAATTGGGTCCTGCACAAATCAGCCGGGAAGCTGGAAAACGAAGAATAGTGATTGGCTTTAATGTAAAAGACCGTGATGTGCAAAGCGTTGTTGAGGAAATTCAACATAAATTAGATGGAAAAGTTAAGTTGCCTTCCGGATATTACTTTACGTATGGCGGTCAGTTTGAAAATTTAAAAGCCGCAAGCGAAAGACTAATGATTGCCGTTCCCGTTTCATTATTATTGATTTTCCTGTTGTTATATTTTACGTTTCATTCGTTCAAACAAGCGGCGTTGATTTTCACTGCCATACCAATGAGCGCCATTGGCGGGGTTTTCGCTTTATTGTTAAGAGATATGCCGTTCAGTATCAGTGCAGGAATTGGGTTTATTGCCTTATTTGGAGTCGCAGTTTTGAATGGAATTGTTTTAATCGGAACGTTCAATCAACTGGAAAAAGAAGGCGAAACCAATATTCTGAAACGGGTAATGGAAGGAACGAAAACCCGATTAAGGCCGGTTTTAATGACGGCAACAGTGGCTTCATTAGGTTTTTTACCGATGGCAATTTCCACAGGGGCAGGTGCGGAAGTTCAGAAACCTTTGGCAACCGTTGTTATCGGAGGTTTGGTGACGGCAACTTTCCTGACTTTGTTCGTTTTACCGATGTTATATATTATTTTTAATTCTAAAATTAATTTTAAAAATTTTAAATCTAAAAAGGTTACGACAGTAATTATTCTTGGATTTTTATTTTTCGGACAAACATTTAACGCACAACAGGGAAATTCTTTGACAGTACAGCAAGCGACTCAAATTGCTCTGGAAAACAGTTATTTAATGAAATCGAAAGATTTGGATATTCAATCAACTGAAGCTTTGAAACCGACTGCAAGAGAACTTCCTAAAATGAATGTTGATGCGCAATTGGGACAATATAATTCAAGAAAATTCGACCAGTCTTTTTCTATTTCTCAGACGATTCCGTTTCCGACTTTGTTTAAGGCGAGAAAAGAGCTGATCAACGAGCAGATCAAGGGAAAGCAAATCAATAGGGAAATTTCGGCAAATGAATTGGCAAAACAGGTCAGAACCTATTATTATCAGATTGAATATCTGCAGTATAATCAGTTAAAATTGAAAAATTTAGATAGTTTGTATAATGATTTTATCCGAATTGCAACCGTACGGTTTAAAGCAGGAGATATTAAGAAAATTGAAATTAATACTGCGGAAACTCAAAAAGGCGAAATCAATTTATTGTTAAAACAAAACGAAGTGTATTTGACGAATGCTTATAAAAATTTAAAAACCGTTTTAAATACTTCAGAAGATATTTCTGTTCCGTTTGACCAAAATTACCAGCCTTTGAGAGCCAATTATGTTCTGCATAGCTCGGCTATTGCAAAACATCCTTTGGTAAAGGTTTTTTATCAGGAAATGGAAATTGCTGAAAAGAATAAAAATGTCGAAAAATCACAAGGACTTCCCGAATTCACAATTGGTTATACGAATCAGTCGTTGATAGGTTTTCAGAATGTGAATGGGATGGAACAGTATTTCAATGGAGGAAACCGTTTTCATTCGGCAACAATTGGTGTCTCAATTCCTTTAACTTTTGGTACGACAAAGGCGAGAATGGAGTCTTTTGATTTCCAAAAACAAATGGCGGAATCGAATGCGAAATTCCAGCAAAAACAATTGGAAGCGCAGCTGGAGAATGCTTTAAACCAATATCAGCAAAATATAAAACAGTACGAATATTATGTAAATCAGGCAATTCCGAATGCCGAAAAAATTACAAAAGCGGGGCAATTGGGCTACAAAACAGGAGAAATCTCTTACGTGGAGTATCTTCTTGCGCTACAAACTGCTACCAATATTCAGTTAAAATATCTGGAATCCATTCAGCAGGTAAACGAATCTGTTATTATCATTAATTCAATCATAAATCAATAAAAATGCAAATCAAATATAAAATCATTTCGTTAGTATTCATCTCACTTTTTCTCATAAACTGTGGAAAAAAAGAAGAACCACAAGATGAAATTAGAACGGAACAAGCAGAAGAGAATCACGATGAAACGCCACAAACTATTGCGGAATTGACCAAAGAACAAATGAAATCGGTTGGTGTAACGTTGGGAAATATAGAAATGAAAGAACTGACTTCAACCATCAAAGCCAACGGTTTATTGAGAGTTCCCAACAACAAAAAAGCTACCGTAACTTCGTTGTATGGTGGTGTTATACAAACGATTAAAGTTCAGATTGGAGATTTTGTAAAAAAGGGTCAGATTTTGGCAACCATTAATAATCCGGAATATATTCAGGTTCAGGAGCAATATTTAACGGTCAACAGCAGAATTTCTTTTGCAGAACAGGAATTCAGAAGACAGAAAGAGTTGTTTGATAATGATGCAGGAGCGAAAAAGAATCTTCAAAGCGCTGATGCAGAGCTGAAAAGTTTGAGAACTCAGCGGGCTTCTTTGCAAAGACAATTACAATTAATGGGAATTAGTCCTGGGAAAGTTACGAATGGAAATTTACGTTCAGGTTTGGTGATTACGTCGCCGATTAGTGGAACAGTCAGCAATATCAATGCACAGATTGGAAGTTATGTAGATGTTTCGTCTCCGGTTTTGGATATTATTGATAACCAATCGATTCATCTTGATTTACAGGTTTTTGAGAAAGATTTACCCAAAATGAAAGTAGGGCAAATCGTTCATTTTAAACTTACCAATAATCCTGAAACAGAATATGATGCGAAAATTTACAGTATCGGTTCATCCTTTGAAAATGAAAGCAAAACAATTTCCGTTCACGCTAACGTTACAGGAAATAAAATAGGTTTAATTGATGGGATGAACATTACCGGAATTGTGAGTCTGGATAAAAGTACGACGACAGCCATTCCTGACGAAGCGATTGTGGAAGCCGATGGAAAATATTATTTTTTTGTTCAGACCCATAAAAAGGCGGAGGAACATCACGAAGAAAATCAAAACAAAGAAACTAAGGAAAATTCTAAAACAGTAAATTTTGAAAAGATTGAAATCGTAAAAGGTGCTTCTGATATGGGTTACACGGCAATAACTTCTGTTTCTCCAATTGCTCAGGACGCAAAAATTGTAGTAAAAGGGGCATTTTTTGTGAATGCAAAACTAACGAATTCAGGAGAGCATGAGCATTAAAATAAATATCTCCAGAGTATTTTGAAACTGTAAAAATACTTTGGAGAATTACATAACTTTATTAAGAATCTTATAATTCCTAATAGGTAATAATCTGTTCTATGAGTACAGTCATATAAAAGCTAAGAGGAGAATCGTAAATTTGGTGTAAAGTTAGATGTTTTCGGCTTATATTTTGATTACAGGATAAATACTGTTTTCGATAACAGTTTTAGACTAAATTTTTACCACACACCAAATATAAAAATTATGGAATTTCAAAAAAACCTTCTGGAATATATCAGCCAGTCGTTAATGACGACGGGCGAGAGCATTTCCGTTGTAGAAAGTGTTACTTCAGGCTGCCTGCAATTAGCTTTTTCCCAAATGCCCAACGCTTCTTTATTTTATAAAGGCGGAATGACTGTTTACACATTACCCGAAAAAGTACGACTGCTGAATGTTGAAAAAACAGAGGCGGAAGATTGCGACTGCGTATCAGAAAATATCGCAGAAACGATGGCTCTGAATGTTGCAAAATTATTCAATACCGATTGGTCGATCTCCACAACAGGGTATTGTACACCGATCCGGAACTCATCGTATAAGATTTTTGCTTATTTTTCTTTCGCTTATAAAGGGGAAGTTATTCTAACCAAAAAATTGGAACTTCACCCTAAAACCCAAGCCCTGAATGCACAGTTATATTATACGGAATTCATTTTGGGATGTTTTAAGAGTGAAATTAATCAACTATTAATATTAAAATAAAAACAAATCAAGTCGATACAGAATACAAAAAGCTGTAAAAATCTTAAATATGATGAAATTGAAATTAGAAAATAAGTCTGTTCTTATCACCGGAGCAGACAGCGGAATTGGTCGTGCAGCTGCTTTACTTTTAGCGAAAGAAGGAGCAAATATTGCAATCATTTACTATTCTGATGATGAAGATGCAGAAAAAACAAAAACAGAAATTGAAAATTTAGGGAGAAAATCTATTATTTTTAAAGGTGATATTAATGACTTTGAATTTTGTAAACAGACTGTACAAAAAGTTGTTTCTGAATTTGGAGGAATTGATATTTTAATCAACAATGCAGGAGTTCAGTTTCCCGCAAAAAGTATTGAAGAACTGGAAGAAGAAAATATCAGAAAAACGTTTGATTCTAATATTATAGGAATGATTCTTCTAACGAAAGTTGTTTTTCCATATTTAAAACAGGGAAGTTCAATTATCAATACAACCTCTGCCACTGCGTATCAAGGTCATGAAGAGCTATTAGATTATTCTGCAACAAAAGGAGCAATTGTTTCTTTTACACGTTCGCTGGCATTGCAGGCAAAACCTAAAGGAATTCGTGTAAATGCTGTGGCTCCGGGACCTGTGGCAACTCCTTTAACGGAAGAAACATTCGGTGATGAAAAAGAAGATTCTAACAAACCTCCTTTCGAAAGAAATGCTACACCGGAAGAAATTGCAACAAATTTCCTGTTTTTAGCAAGCGACGATGCCGCACAGATTACCGGACAGGTTCTTCATCCCAACGGTGGTTTAATTATTAATGGTTAAATATTTGAAAATTAATTAATTAATTATAATCTATAAATACAAAAGAGAGACTTTTTTAAGGTCTCTCTTTTATTTTGCTGTAAAATCATCTGATATTTATTCATGAAGATTTATACTTTACGATAAAGATTACTTGTCTTTTATATAATTCTAAATAATGGAATCATAAAATTACGGTATTTCGTAAATTTCAATTCTTTCGTTTTGTATTTAATTGTTTGATATTCAATTGTTTATTTGTTTCGGGCTGTTTTTGGCAATTAATGTTTTGATTTTAATCATTAATCCAACATTAAAAATTTAACAAAATGAGTACACTTACATTAAAAGACGGAACAGAAATTTTTTACAAAGATCAAGGAAAAGGACCGGTATTGATGTTTCACCACGGATGGCCTTTATCATCAGACGATTGGGATGCGCAGGTCATTTTCTTCTTGCAGAGAGGTTACAGAGTTGTGACGCATGACAGAAGAGGTCACGGTAGATCCAGCCAGGATATTTACAACCATACCATCGAACAGTACGCTTCTGATGCGGCTGAGTTGGTAGAATTTTTAGACCTGAAAGATGTAGTTCACATCGGTCACTCAACAGGTGGTGGTGAAGTAATAAGATATGTCAATAAATATGCTAACGGAAGAGCGAAAAAAGCAGTTTTAATCAGTGCAGTTCCGCCGGTAATGGTAAAAAGTGAAACAAATCCGGATGGTGTTCCGATGGAAGTTTTCGATGGCATCAGAGAGCAGACTTTAAATAACAGAAACCAGTTTTATATCGATTTAACATTCCCTTTTTACGGGTACAATAGAGAAGGTGCGACTGTAAAAGAAGGTGTACAGAAAAACTGGTGGAGACAGGGAATGATGGGTGGAATTGTAGCACATTATGACGGGATCAAGGCCTTTTCTGAGACCGATTTAACGGAAGATTTAAAAGCTGTGGATATTCCTGTTTTGGTAATGCATGGTGAAGATGATCAGATTGTTCCGATCGATAATGCAGGTAGAAAATCTATCAAATTACTGAAAAACGGAAAAATCATCACGTATCCCGGTTTCCCTCACGGAATGCCAACTACAGAGCATGAAACGATTAATAAAGATCTTTTGGAGTTTATTGCTGAATAATAACTTTTCTATCAAATCTAAAAACTTATGGAAAACTCAAATTCAACATCAGCATTCAATCCTGAAGATTTTGCGATAGTAAAGGCCCGCACTTTTGATGAATTGGTTGTGGGAGAAGTATTTCGCGCACCAAGCAGAACTCTTACTGATGCACACGCTTCAGCTTTTCAAACGGTTTCATGTGATAATCACCCGATTCATTACGATGCAGAATATGCCAAGAGATTTGGTCACGAAGCGCCTGTGGTTCACGGTTTACAGGTTTTAGCATTCACTGCGCCTGGGGCAACGTTGCTTCCGCATTATTTCGGAAATGTTTTCATTGCTTTTTTAGAATTGTCGTGTAATTTTTTAAAGGAAGTTCATTCCGGAGATACTCTGTATTCTTCATTGACCATTACCGATTTAACTCCACAAGGAGATAAGGGAGTCGTTACTACCAAAGTGACTGTTTACAACCAAAAATCTGAACTTGTACTGGAAGGTCAGCATAAATATTTGCTGAAAAGATAAATTTTATAAAAACTAATCATCCGACATTTTTTTAGGAAACATCTGTCAAAATCAACCTTGAAATATCATCAATTATGAAACTAAAATCAATTCTTGGAACTGCGGTTTTATTATCAGCCATATTCTTTACCAATATCAACGCACAAACTACTGCGAAATCTACAAAAGCGAGAGCAGAATACATCGAAGTAGAGCCTAATGTAAAACTTCACGTTATCGACCTTGGTGAAGGCAAACCTGTTGTTTTAATCCACGGATATCCTTTAAATGACGCTTCCTGGGAATACCAATATCTTCCTTTGGTAAAAGCAGGTTACCGTGTTATCGCAATCACTTTGAGAGGATTCGGACAGTCAGACAAACCTTATGGAAAATATGATTATGACCAGTTTGCTTCCGACATCAAAACGGTGTTAGACAAATTAGATATCAAAGATGCAACATTGGGCGGACATTCAATGGGCGGTGCAATCGCTTTACATTATGTGGCAAAATACAACGCTGCACACGTCAGCAAATTAGCACTATTCGCAGCTGCAGCACCAGTTCACACTAAAAAACCGGATTATCCATATCCGTTATTCACAAAAGAAGAAATCACCAACTGGGTAGACCGTGTGAGCGTAGACAGACCGGGATTACTGAACACCATCGGAGAAAGATTCGTTTTATCTGCAACTTCAGTTCCGGCGGGAATCGGAGCGTGGTTAGGAGGAATCGAAATGCAGTCATCTGCCTATGCAATGGAACAGGCATTAATCGCTTTAAGAGACGAAGATTTGAGAGGTGATTTACCGAAAATAAAAATTCCTACTCTTATTATGCAGGCAAAACAGGATAGGATCGTTGCTTATGCGCTAGCTGAACAAATGAATAAAGCGATCAAAGGTTCAAAATTAATTCCTTTTGAAAACAGCGGGCACGCATTATTTATTGAAGAAAAAGACAAATTCAACGAAGAATTTTTAAAATTTCTAAAACAATAATTTCTTCAAACTAAAAATTAACAATAAAATAAAACTTTTATGAAACCATCACCAAAATTATTATCTCCGGATAACCATGCACTTGTATTAATTGATTTTGAAGGTCAAATGGCATTTGCAACAAAAAGCATTTCGATGAATGAACTGCGCAACAACGTTGCCGTAATCTGTGGGGCTTCCAAAATATTTAATGTTCCGACCGTTGTAACAACTGTTGCTGAAGAAAGTTTCTCAGGACCCGTTTTCCCGGAAATTGAGGAAGCGTATCCGATGGCAACTTCAAACTATATCGACAGAACGACAATGAACACGTGGGAAGACGAAAATGCTTACAAGACTATTGTAGGAACACAGAAACAAAAATTGGTTTTCGCAGGATTATGGACGGGCGTTTGTATCGTTGGACCTGCTTTGTCTGCTTTGGAAGAAAATTATGATGTGTACGTTATCACCGATGCCTGCGGCGATGTGAGCGATGAAGCACACGAAAGAGCTATCCAGAGAATGATTCATGCCGGGGTAAAACCAATGACATCCATTCAGTATATTTTAGAATTACAGAGAGATTGGGCACGTCAGGAAACGTATGTTGCAGTAACTGATTTGATGAAAAAGTACGGCAGTTCTTACGGGCTGGGTATTCACTATGCTCACAAAATGATCAAACATTAATCTAAAATTTTCAATGTTGAAATCTGCACATTCCATATCGTTTTTAAAAATTATCGTTCTCTTAATTTTTATGTGTTCTGAAAATTTATTGGCTCAAAGTTTTAAACTTCTGCGTTACGATGAAAATTATGAATATTTAAAAGATTCTGCTGATACTTTTTATAATAAGGTTAAATTTCTTCCGCTCAATAAAAAGAAAGATGTCTATCTGTCTTTCGGTGGCGAAGCCCGGTTTGAATATGTGGATTTCAACAACGAAGATTGGGGCAGGCTCAATATCGGTCACAACAACTTCTTTCTGCAACGGTATGATGTTCACGTGGATTTACATTTGGGAAAAAATATTCGGGTGTTTTCACAAGTCAGAAGTGCGTTACAAAACGGAAGAAAAAACGGTTCGAGGGGAATTGATGAAGACCAATTGAGCGTTCAGAATCTATTTATTGATGCCAATGTGATTAATAAACCAGAACAAAAACTAACCTTCAGAGTGGGTCGGCAAGAACTGGATTACGGTTCGGGAAGATTAATTTCTGTGAGAGAAGGTCCAAACGCAAGGCTTTCATTTACCGGAGCCAAAGCGATGTATTCGTACAAAAATGTTTCGGTGGATGCTTTCGCAATGATGGCAGATAGCATCAATACGGGAGTTTTCGATAATACAATTTCAAAACAGCTCAATCTTTGGGGTGCTTACTCAAAAATTATTATCCCAAAAGCCGGAAATCTCGATTTGTATTACATCGGAATCCGCAGAGACGAATCTGTTTTTGAAGTAGGAACTGCCACAGAAAAACGCCACACTATCGGTGGAAGACTGTGGAAATACGGTGGCGGATTTATCTATAATCTTGAAGCTGCGTATCAGTTCGGAACGTTTGGGAATGAAGATATTTCAGCGTGGACAGGTTCTGTAGACATCGGATATTTATTTGAAAATGTAAAATTCAAGCCGAGCATCAATCTTCGAAACGATTACATTTCCGGGGACAAATCCAAAGAAGACGGGAAGCTTAATACCTTCAATCCGTTGTACCCGAAAGGTGGATATTTTGGCTTCAGTCCGCAGGTTGGACCCGTCAATTTAATAGATATTCATCCTTATGCGACATTGGATTTAACGTCAAAACTGAAAATGCAGGTCGATGTTGTTTTCAACTGGAGATATTCCCTGAACGACGGGGTTTACCGACCAAGCGGAGTATTAAACCGTCCTGGAAGCAGCTCAGACAAAAGATATATCGGAACTGCCTATCTAACCAATTTTACATACAGTTTCAGCAAATTTATCTCTCTGGTGAGCGGAATTCAGTATTTCCAGAAAGGCGAATTTATCGAAGATATTATTCCTAATGCGAAAAGTGGTGTCTTTTATAACATCCGTTTAGGATTCAAATTTTAATCATCAATCTAAAATCATTTATTATGCAACATTCAATTTCAAAATATTTTAACTGGTCTAAAGCAATGCTTACTGCATTTGTTTTAACAACTTCAGTAACTAATTTCGTTTCAGCACAGACTGCAACGGCTGAAACAAAAACGGCAGTCGGAACCACCAAAAACTGGGGAACTGTTGACGGCGTTTCCATCGTTGGTTTAGTACAGGGACCTTCCGCCGCAGTGGCAGATTTACAGATTGCCTGTGTTTTCGAATATACAGACGGTGATATTTTCCATCCGCCTGCGCTTCCCAAAGATTTGAACGGAATGGTTCATCTTGATGAAGCTTTAAAAGGAATTATTACCGATGTCAGAAAAAGCGGGAAATTCCAGGGGCATGCATTGGAAACTTTATTAATTTCTCCTCCAAAAGGGAGTTTATCTTCAAAAAAATTATTGTTAATCGGATTGGGAGACAGAAATTCTTTTGACGCAGACTTAATGAAAGAAGTAGGAAGTGTGGCAATGAGAGAAGCATTGAAATTACAGGTAACAACCGCTTCTTTCGCAAGTGACTTAAAAGATGCAGGAATCGATTCTCCGACTGCTTTGGTAGCAGAAAATGTAGTCTTGGGAGCGTTTGATGCGTATCGTGCACAGTCTTATTTAAAAAGTAAAAGTTTTTCAGATGAATTAAAGCTGAAAAAACTTATTTTATTGGCTGGCCCATCATTTTTTACCGTTGCTGGTGGAGGAATTCAGGATGCAATTTCAAAATTGAATGTAAAATAATTCAGTATGAAAGCAAACTTAATTTTATTTAACGGAAAGATTCACAGTTTCAACAAAGAAACACCGGATATTTCTGCAGTTGCTATCAAAGAAGGAAAAATTATAGCTGTCGGAAACGATGGTTTGGTTGACCAGTTTTCTGAAGAATCAACAAAAATTATCGATTTAAAAAAGAGGAGAGTAGTTCCCGGAATCAATGATTCTCATATACATTTGATTCGTGGTGGACTAAATTATAATCTTGAATTAAGATGGGACGGCGTTCCTTCATTAGCAGATGCTTTGAGAATGTTGAAAAATCAGGTAGACCGTACACCTTCTCCGCAGTGGGTTCGTGTGGTCGGTGGTTGGACAGAATTTCAGTTTGCAGAAAGAAGAATGCCGACGTTGGAAGAGATTAATGCGATTGCTCCCGAAACTCCGGTTTTTATTCTTCATTTGTATGACAGAGCATTGATGAACAGAGCAGCTTTAAAAGCGGTTGGTTTTACAAAAGATACTCCGGCTCCGGCAGGTGGTCAAATCGAAAGAGATGCTAACGGCGAGCCTACGGGCTTGATTATCGCCACGCCAAACGCCATGATTTTGTATTCAACTTTAGCCCAAGGTCCGAAATTATCGTTTGAACATCAAATGAATTCTACCAGACATTTTATGACGGAACTAAACCGTTTCGGAATTACAAGTGTAATAGATGCAGGTGGTGGTTTTCAGAACTTTCCGGATGATTATCAGGTGGTGAATGAACTCAACGAAAAGAAACAGCTAACGGTAAGAATTGCCTACAATTTATTTACGCAAAAACCAAAGCACGAATTTGAAGATTTCAGCGATTGGATCAATACCGTAAAATTATATCAAGGCGATGATATGTACCGTCACAACGGGGCAGGAGAGATGTTGGTGTTTTCGGCAACAGATTTTGAAGATTTTCTACAGCCAAGACCCGATTTGCCCGAAAATATGGAAGCAGATCTGGAAAAAGTCGTGAGATTATTGGTGGAAAACCGCTGGCCTTTCAGACTTCATGCAACGTATAACGAAAGCATTACGAGATTTTTAAATGTTTTTGAAAAAGTAAATCAGGATATTCCATTCAACGGATTACCATGGATTTTCGACCACGCAGAAACGATTGATGAAAAAAATATAGAACGTGTAAAAATGCTCGGCGGCGGAATCGCTATTCAAAGCAGAATGGCATATCAGGGTGAATATTTTACCGACCGATACGGAGAAAATGCCGCTGAAAATACACCACCCATCAAAAAAATGCTGGAAATGGACGTTCCTGTTGGCGGCGGTTCTGATGCAACGAGAGTCAGCAGCTATAATCCTTGGGTTTCAATGTATTGGCTGACAGTTGGGAAGACGGTTGGCGGACTTCAATTGTATTCTGATACCAGATTAGACCGAAATGTTGCGCTGGAATTGTATACCAAAGGAAGTGCATGGTTTTCTCAGGAACAGCAGAAAAAAGGGGATATCCAGGTGGGAATGTTTGCAGATTTGGCAGTTTTAGACAAAGATTATTTCACCGTTGATGATGAAGATATTAAAAATATCGAATCTGAAATGACGGTTGTAGATGGTAAAATCGTTTATGCTAAAGGTGAATTCTCTTCATTTGCGCCACCGTCGATTCCTGTTCTTCCGGATTGGTCGCCAACGAATCTTTATAATGGATATTCTCCTGTCGGCGGACATTTTCAGGCAACAATTGAAAAAAATGCAAAGTCGGGTGTAAAAGCACCTTTGACTTCTCAGATTCATAGTTGTGCAGGAAGTTGCGACGTTCACCATCATAATCATGATACGGCAAGATTGAGTAACGTTCCTGTGAACAATTACCATTCATTTTGGGGTGCATTAGGATGTTCTTGCTTTGCTTTTTAAAAATTAAATTATGGAAATTGTAAAACAAATTCTTTCATCAGATTTAGGTTCGTCATTCAATGATGCTGCATTTCTAGTGTTCAGAATACTTTTGGGAGTTGAACTGTTCCGGGTTCATGGATTGAAAAAATTCAGACTTGAAAACGGGAAAAAAGAAGTTGTCCCGAATCCGCTTGGGCTTCCTGATAAAATGAATGCTTTGGTTGCGTCGCTTGCGGATACAGTAGTTCCTTTTTTAATTATTTTAGGATTGGGAACTCGTTTGGCGGTGTTGCCAACGATTGGTGTCACTGCAATCGGTTATTTTGTTGTTCACAGAAAAGATTCTCTAGAAGTGCGCGACGTTCCTTATATGTACACCTTGTCTTTATTATTAATTCTTGCGTTAGGCGCAGGAAGATATTCACTCGATTATTATTTATTAAATTTACTTTAAAATGAAAACTTCAATAGGAATTAAAACAGAAAATTTAGCAAAAGTAGCTGAAGTATTAATTAAAACTTTAGCCGACGAATTTATATTATACACCAAAACCAGAAAAGCACACTGGAACGTTGAAGGTGCAGATTTTTATAACAAACATCTGTTCTTTGAAGCACAATACGGACAGCTGGACGAAATCATTGATGTACTTGCAGAAAGAATCAGAACCTTGGGGCATTATGCACCGGCAACGTTGAGAGAATACAGTGAGCTTACCCATCTTTCTGAATCTCCCTTACAGTCTAATGACAGTCTAACGTATATGAAAGAGTTACTTTCTGACCACGACAGCATTATTATTCATCTGCGTGAAAATATTAACAATTTCGCCGAGGAATTCAAAGATGCAGGAACCAGCGATTATATCACAGGATTATTAGAAACTCACGAGAAAATGGCTTGGATGCTGCGCTCACATTTAAAATAACAGGATGGAAATAAAACATAATATTGGCTTTGTCACTTTGCTGTTAACGATGATTGCAGGGTATTGTGATACCGTAACTTTTGTCGCTGCAGATTCTATCTTTTCGGCGCACGTTACGGGTAACTTTATTGTTTTTGCCTACCAGTTTGTAAAGGGGTCGGATATTCATGCCTGGGTAAAATTACTGACTTTTCCGGTATTTATTTTAGCGGTAATTGCTGGCGGAAGAATCGCGGGAAAAGTGCTAAATCATTACACGATTCTGTTTTGGGAAGGTTTGTTTCTGCTGTTAGCGGGACTTATAGTTTCCGTTCTTAATTATTTTGGAATGTTTGATAAGACAATGATGTATTCTGTGGTGATGTTGACTGTTTTTGCAATGGGACTTCAGAATGCTTTCGGGAAATTATATGCCAAAGAAACACACGGCCCGACTACCATGATGACAGGAAACGTAACACAAGCCTCTCTGGATTTTGGAACTCTTCTGAAAAATGGTTTTAATGATGCTGATGCGATGATAAGCTTGAAAAAACAGCTTATTTTAATCATTGGTTTTTTGATTGGATGTTTTCTGGGAGCGTATGCAGGGAAATATTTTGGTCTTGTCACTTTGATTTTTCCCGGTCTGGCAATGATGATTTGTTATTATTATCACCGTAAAATCTGAACTGAAGGTTAGCAACTATTTAGATAATAGATTATCTTTAAACAATGAATTCCACATTTAATTCTATTAGTAATAATCTACTGAAAAGCTTTTGTTTTTTGTTTGTTCTGATGTTTTTAAGTATACATATAAAAGCGCAGAAGAAAGAAAATTCTGGGTTGCTGCGAAAACAGATGGCTGCATCAAGCAATAATAATGAAAAAGTGGAATTGCTGTTGAGGCTGGGAGATTATTATTTAACAAAGCCCGGTGAATTGAAAAAAGATCTCGATAGTGCAGCGATTTTGAATAAAGAAGCAATAAGTCTAAGCCTGAAAATAAATAATAAACTTGGTATAGGAAAATCGATGCTTTTAGAAGCAAGAATTGATAAGGAACGTGGTAAATGGGATATTGCGACTTCTAAAATGAAAAAATCAATTGATTATTTTTTGAACAATAAAATGCAGGAGCAGACTGGAGAAGCTTATAATGAGCTTTCTTATATGTACAATAATGATCCTGAATATTTTGACACTAAAGTAAAACTTAAAGAAAAGGCTTTAATATATTTTAATAGTTCACGAGCTGTCTTAAAAAAAGCTTTGGTTCTGAGGGATTTAGCAGAGCTTTATAGTATTAAAGATGATCCTGAAAAAACAATTAAATTACTCAAGCAGTCATTGGCTGCCTATCAGTCTATTAAGTATAAAAATGTACAAACGGTTTACAAACTTTTATCTTTGGCGGAGGTTCAGAAAGGTGATCTTAAAGAAGCATTACGGTATGCAAATTTAGCTGAAAAAACGAGTGAAGACGTAGGTGATAATTCCGTAGAAATGAGTTCTATTTATAATCAGGTTGGTCTGGTTTATTATTATTTACGTAAAGACCAAAGCGCAATGGATTATTGGGAAAAGGCACTTGTCGTTGCCAAAAAAAATAAAAATAATCCTTTTATACGTACGGTTTCGTCTAATATTTCTACAATGATAATTAGGCGTAAAAAATTCAAAGAAGGCATTGAGATGATTAAGGAGTATAAAAAAAAATATCCCATTAATGATAAAGAATTTGAAATGAGGGAAAATTATATTCTATTTCATACCTATACCACTCTGAAACAACTTAAAGATGCCGAATATTACTATAAAAAATTAATAGATTATTATGGTGAAGATGGTGGAAAAGGAAATAGCCAGACTTCAGTGTTGTTAAGTTTTTCGATGTACCATCTTTACAAAAAAGATTATGAAGCCTTTTATAAAAGTGTTAGACTTTTAGATTCATTGAGTTCAAAAATGGGAAACGATTTGCTGAGTTCACAAAATTTTTTGCTATGGTTTAAAGCTGATAGTATGAGAGGAAAATATCCGGATGCCATTAAGCATTATCAATTATTTAAAAAGCATTCAGATTCTGTTTTTAATGGCGAAAAAAGCAGACAGATTAACAGTTTACAGATTCAGTTTGAAACCGAGAAAAAAGACAAAAATATAAAACTGCTCACCCAGCAGGGCAAAACTCAAGAGGTAGTCATTCAAAATGAAAAAATGATACGCTATTTTTTTATTGGAAGTTTAATTGCTTTGGTGTTATTCCTGGCATTGCTTTTCAACCGCTCAAGACTGAAAAATAATGCCAATAAAAAATTAGAAATAAAACGTAAGCAAATTGACGAACAGAACGAGCAGCTTAAAAAACTTCTGGCTGAAAAAGAATGGTTGTTAAAGGAAATTCATCACAGAGTAAAAAACAATTTACAGATTGTTATTAGTCTTTTAAACACACAGTCCGCTTATTTGGAAAATGAAGATGCGTTGATGGCAATTCAAAACAGCCAGCACAGAATGCACGCCATGTCGCTGATTCACCAGAAATTATACCAATCGGATAACCTTTCGATGATTGATATGTCCTGGTATATTTATGAACTGATTACCTATATTAAAGAATGCTATTCATCAGAAAAAAATATCAACTTTATTTTAGATACTGAAAAAGTATTTTTAGACGTTGCACAGGCGGTTCCTATGGGATTGATTGTGAATGAGGCAATCAATAATACGGTAAAATATGCATTTCCTAAAGATGCAAAAGGTGAAGTAAGTATTTCGTTTAAAAATACAGAAAAAGATTTTTATCAGTTAATTATTTCAGATAACGGAATAGGTTTGCCGGAAGATTTTAATATTGATGAAACGGAATCTTTGGGAATGAACCTGATGAGAGGATTAGCCGATCAGCTGGACGGAACATTCTCTCTTGAAAATAAAAATGGTCTCAAGATCATGGTCACATTTAGAAAAAAAACAGAAATTGAAACTTCGAACTGAGAGGTGGAAATTCTAACAAAAAATGAAAGAAAAAATTTTAATTGTAGAAGATGAATTTATTGTAGCTAATGATTTGAAAATCATGCTTAAAAAAGCAGGGTATCAGGTCACAGGCATTGCATCTTCTGTTGTACAGGCAAGAAAATCTATTGCCGAGAAAAAACCGGATTGGGTACTGCTTGATATCATGCTTAAAGGTGATCTTACCGGAATTGACCTGGCATGGGAACTTAGAGAAATCAATCTGCCTTTTCTTTATATTTCTGCCAATACCAATCAAACAACTTTGGAAGCGGTAAAGGAAACACAACCTTACGGATTTATGGTAAAGCCTTTCCGGGAGCGTGATTTGATCGTAATGTTGGATATTGCAAAATACCGTTTCGATATTGAAAAAAATACTGAATTTCAGGAATCTGAAAAGTATCAGCAAGTAGAGGGAATTGTGGGTAAAAGTGCTTTACTGCAAGACGTTATTGAAAAAATAAGAATTGTTGCTCCAACCGATACTTCTGTTTTAGTGGTTGGAGAAAGCGGTACGGGAAAAGAAAAAGTGGCACATTCGGTTCACGAACTTTCAAACCGAAATTCTCAACCGATTGTGGTTGTAAATTGTGCTGCATTACCTCATTCTTTGATCGAGTCTGAACTTTTCGGACATGAAAAAGGGAGTTTTACCGGAGCGAATACACAAAGAATAGGGAAATTTGAACAGGCAAACGGAGGAACTATATTTTTAGATGAAATTGGTGAATTACCGTTGGATTCTCAGGTTAAATTATTACGGGTTTTACAGGAAAAGGAAATCGAAAGGTTAGGAGGAAATAAAATTATTAAAGTCAATGTAAGAATCGTTGCGGCAACCAATCGTTCTTTGGAAAAAGAAGTGGCAGAAGGCAGATTCAGACTGGATTTGTATTACAGACTGAATGTTTTCCCGATCGAATTACCAGCTTTAAGAGAAAGAAAAGAAGACATCGAACTTTTAGCAAATTTCTTCCTGCATAAATATGCAACTGCGTCAAAACGAAATATTGATTCAATTAGTAAAAATGCTGTAGAACAATTGTTACAGTACCATTGGCCGGGGAATATACGTGAACTGGAACATCTGATTGAACGAAGTGTTTTATTGGCAAAAACAACCGAAATAGAAAATTTTGATCTTCCAAAAACGATAGAAAAACCTGTAGAACAGAATCAGGGTCAATTGAAATCGATGGAAGAAATGGAAAGGGAGCATATTATGAATGTTTTGCAAAGCTGTAACGGAAAAGTTTCCGGAATCGGTGGAGCGGCAGAATTATTAAAGATCCAACCACAAACTTTATATTCCAAAATGAAAAAACTCGGAATTGATAAAAGTTATATTTAAAACCGATATTCAATATATCAATAGAAGATTCATTCGACAAAAAGAATAATTAAACGTCAATTCGAGTGATTTTTCGAAACAAGGTGTAGAAAAATTGTATCGAGAATCTAATATGACGAGTTTCAAATAAATTCCCGATACAAAATTCTTTCGGGATTTCACTCGAATTAACGGACTGTTGCATCATTAACAAAGAATAATTTATGGAAAAAGAAACAGGCAGAATAGAAGGTTTTAGCGACGGTGTTTTTGCGATTGCCATCACGCTGTTGGTTTTGGATCTTCATTTACCTGAAGAAAATTCAATTGTAAACGGAAATGATCTGTTGATTTTTATGAAGAACCAATGGCCGACATTTTTGGCATTTATCCTTTCTTTTTTCAGTATTTTCATCATGTGGGTGAATCATCACAAGATTTTCAAACAGATTTACAGTCGAAATTCTGCAATTATGTTTGCCAACGGATTGATTCTTTTTCTGGTTTCGGCGGTTTCTTATCCAACGGCTTTATTGGCGAGATATTTCAATGGTGAAGCGTCTTCAATAGTCGTTGCCATCTATACGGGAACATTTGTTTTAATCAATCTGGCATTCAATTTACTTTGGTTTCTGGCAAGCCGTGATAAAAAACTTCTTCGTCCAGGAATTACAGATGCTGCAATTAAAAAAATCCATAATAATTATTTGTACGGACTTCCGATCTACGTTATGGCGTTGCTTTTTTCGTTTTGGATTCCCTCAGTTTCTTTATTGATCATTTTAGGACTTTGGATTTTTTGGGCTTTATCTTCCGGGAAAATTGAAATGACCATTGAGAAAAATCTTTAAATTATTCTCTTTAAGATTGTTGAAATGATTATCAGCTTTTGAAGTAATGTTTTTTCTCTATTCCCAGTTTCTGCATTTTAGAAATTAATGTTGTAGAAGGTAATCCCAATAAAACAGCAGCTCCCTGTTTACCGGAAATTCTGCCATTACATTTTTCGATCACTTTTAAAATATATTCTTTTTCAATTTCCTGTAATGTTTTAATCTGAAAATTATGATCTGTATTTGGTGAAATAGAAATCTTCGGAAAATCCATTTCTTTAATTATGCTTTCCTTTGAAGTCAGGATACTTCTTTCGATCATATTTTCAAGTTCGCGGATATTTCCCAGCCACGGATTATCAATCATTGATTTCATAACTTTCTGTGAAAAACCATTAATTTTTTTTCCAGTTTTTATAGATAATTTTTCTAAAAAATATGATGCTAATACAGGAATATCTTCTTTTCTGTCACGCAAAGCCGGAAGTTTAATCGGGAATACATTCAGACGATAAAAAAGATCGCCTCTGAAATTTCCTTCTGCAACTTCTTTTTCAAGAATTCTGTTGGTAGCAGCTATAACTCTCGCATTTACTTTTATACGTTTATTTCCTCCTAATCTTTCGATTTCTTTTTCCTGTAAAACCCGTAATAATCTTCCCTGAAGTTCCAGAGGAAGTTCGCCGATTTCATCCAGAAAAATTGTGCTGTTGTGTGCCTGTTCAAATTTTCCCTGACGTTGTTCAGTGGCTCCCGTGAAACTTCCTTTTTCATGTCCGAACAATTCCGATTCAATGAGGTTTGACGGAATGGCAGCGCAGTTTATCCGAATCATCTTTTTGTGTGAAAATGAAGACAGATCGTGAATTGCCTGGGCAATCAGTTCCTTTCCGGTACCGGTTTCTCCATAAATAAGTACATTAGATTGTGAAGTAGCGACCTGAGAAATCCGCTCATAAATTTCCTGCATAACCAAACTTTCTCCAATAATGCCGTGAAAGCCCTTTTTTGCTGCTTTTTCTTCTTCAATAACTTCATTTTCTGAATGTTGAGAAGAGTTAAAACGTTGACTGATATTAATATTTCTTATCGTAATCGACAACTGTGTAGAAATTCCTCTCAATATTCTTTCGGATTTGTCGTTGAACGCATCGAAATTTTTATAAAAAAGAAAAATTATATTTTTACTTTCATCAATTGAAGGAATACAAAATCCGACTGAAATCCGCATTCCTGAATTTTTTGCAGTGATAAAACAGGAAGGAATCTGAGTTTTCTTTTCATGTAAATCTTTAAGGTCAAAAATTATCGGTTCCGCTGAATTGATACATTCTTCGAAATAATCATCAAAAGATCTGTCATCATTATCTTGCTGCCGATGAGTAACAAAACTGGTCGTGAAAACCTGAATTTCTTTCGTCTGGTTTTCAGCTCGAACAATAACAATATCATTACATTCAAGTTCATGTTTGAAATTTTTATTTAAAACAACAGCTAATTGCTTTTTATCTAAAACTTTGGAAAAATCCGCACTCAATGTTGATATAATCAGTTGCTCTTTTTGCATTTCCTGAAGCCGTCTGATAAGATTCTGTTCTGACTGTTTATCCATAGATATCCGTTAAGAAAGTTTAAAGATAATCAATATTACATCGATATAAAAAAAGGACAAATCTTTTGATTCGCCCTTTCACACCATATATTCACTAACAAATAATCTTATGATTGGATAAACTCCAGAAGATCTTTATTAATCGTTTCATGCTCTGTAGTCGGCATTCCGTGAGGGAAACCGGGATACGTGATGATTTTTCCGTTTTTCAGCAATTTGATAGATTTTCTACCCGCATTGTCAATCGGAACAATCTGATCATCTTCACCATGCATTACCAAAACAGGAATATCAACTGCTTTTAAATCTTCCGTTAAATCAGTTTCAGAAAATGCTTTAATTCCGTCATAATGTGCGACGATTCCACCCATCATTCCCTGTCTCCACCAGTTTTTCTGTACACCTTCTTTTACAGTCGCACCTTCTCTATTGTACCCGTAAAAAGGGAATGTTAAATCTAAATCNACAATAAAGCAAAAACCGTCATATACAATTCCACCCATCATTCCCTGTCTCCACCAGTTTTTCTGTACACCTTCTTTTACAGTCGCACCTTCTCTATTGTACCCGTAAAAAGGGAATGTTAAATCGATATAAAACTGGTTTCTGTTATTTAAAGTCTGCTCTCTGATGCCATCGAAAACTTCCATTGGCACACCATCCGGATTTGTTTCACTTTTTACCATTACCGGCGGAACTGCACTGATTAAAACTGCTTTTTTAGCTCTTCCGTTAGCATATTTATTAACGTATCTTATTACTTCACCACCACCTGTTGAGTGACCGATGTGAACTACATCTTTCAGGTCTAAAAATTCTACCAACTCAGCCGCATCAGAAGCATACTGCTCAATCGTATGATTGTAAATATCCTGGCTGGATCTACCGTGACCTCTTCTGTCGTGCGCCACAACTCTGTACCCTCTCTGCAGGAAGAAAATGACCTGTGCATCCCAATCGTCTGATGATAAAGGCCATCCGTGGTGAAACATCAATACCTGTCCTTTTCCCTGATCTTTGTAAAAAATTTCTGTTCCGTCTTTTAATGTAAGTGTACTCATTTTGTTAAATTTTTAATGTTGGATTAATTTTATTTGATTGTTATTTTTTGTCTTAATTCTTTAGCAAATCTACGCAGTTGTAACTCAATGGAAGTTAATCTAGTTTAATTTCGTTACATAAATTTAAGAATTAATATTGTAATATTATTTAGTTTACATTTTCGCTGATTAATTGTAGCAAATCTTCTGCGCCTCCGTTGAATTTATTTCCATTAATGAAAAATGAAGGAGTTCCGTTTACACCGCTTAATACGCCGCTTTCAAAATCGGAGTCCACCTTTTCTGCTAATGCCGAACTTTCTATATCTTTTTTGAACTGAGAAATATTCAGATCTAATTTTTCCGCTAATTCCAATAAAAAGTTCTCATTCATATCTTCCTGATTTTCATAAATGGCATCATGCATTTCCCAGAATTTCCCCTGTAGGTTTGCGGCTTCTGCTGCGAGTGCTGCTGATCTTGCATATTCGTGGATTTCGGATAAAGGAAAGTTTCTGAAAACAAATTTAATCTGAGTTCCAAATTCTTTCATGAGTTCTTTCAGTACAGGATACGCCGCTCCACAGTATGGACATTGATAATCTCCGTATTCTACAACGACAATATCTGCGTTTTGATTTCCTTGTGTATGGTCATTTTTGCTGACCGCTGGTTTTAGTGACATAATTATTTTGTTTTAAGTGTTTGTTATTTTTAGTTTAAAGCTCAACAACCGAAGAAGAGATCCATAATGCTCCGATTAATAATAGGAAAGCAGGAATTCCAAAGATCCAGTTTCCAAATACAGGAAGTAGGAAAGGGGCGATGAGTGCTCCTGATAAAAAGCCTGTCCATAAAAGTAATAAATGAACGACATTCGATCTGTATTGCTTTTTTTCGGTTTTGTCTTTGCTCATGCTCAGTAAGGCTGAATTTCTTGCCAGACTGTTCAGCGTTCCTGTAACAAAGTCTGTATTTATTTTCTGATCTCCTACCGAAGTTACAATCGTATTCATAATTCCCATTGCGAAACCAATTATTGCAATAGACGGAAGTGAACTGATGATATAAAAACAGGACACGAGCGTATAGAGAATTAATATTCCTGAAACAAGCAGAAAAGGTAATGTATGATTCTTCAGTTTTTTAGATAGAGAAAGACACGTTCCCGCATAAATTCCCAATAGAAAACAGCTGATTACAGTAGCTGATGTGATAATAACTCCCCATTTATCACTTGAAAAAGCAGCGCCCAACTGTGTGGTATTTCCACTCATGAAGGAAACATACGTTTTCCATTTGATAAGACCTGTCGCATCAATAAATCCTGCAATTAAGGCTAAGAAAATGGCTAATCTTTCATGCATCCTGATTTGTTCAGGTGAAACAGAAACGTTTGTTTTGGAAAATACGGGCTGATCCATTGTATGAAAGATTAGGATTTTTTATTTATTTTTTAGGCTGAATAAATACTTTTTGAGTAGGGAATTTTTCAATTTTTCCCTCAGCAAGACCAAAATTAGTTACAACAACATCTTTAGGATTTCCTGCAAGCCATTCACTGAGATCAATAGATTCATAAACACCGCTGTTGAAACCAATCAATACTTTACAAACTGTGTCTCCCGTGTTTTTAATATAATGTCCGGCTCCCATTGGTACATAACCTACATCTCCGGCATTGAACTGTTCTGTAACCGCCGTTCCTTCGGCAAGGAAAACCGACATTTCTGCCTGCCCGGAAATATAATACTGCCATTCGTCTGCATTAGGATGCCAGTGCATTTCTCTTAAAGCTCCTGGCTGAAGTTCAAGTACAGATCCTGCCATTGTGGTGCTGATAGGAAACTCTTTGCTGGTAACCAATCGTTGCAATCCACCTCCGGGTATGATTCTCGGTTGTTGAGAATGTAACGGATAACGGTGAAAACTTGTTAGTTCAATATCAGATTCATTAGGTCGGGCTGCAGCAACAAATGAAAGTTCGTCAGGAACGATGCCTGCTGCGAAATACGCTTCTTTCTGAGGTAATTTTGCCACTTCTTCCAATGTTAAACCTAAGTTCTGAGCAACAATTTCCGGTGGCATAGATGATACAAAATCTGTAACACTGAAGGTATGATCTTCAGAGAAATTGCCGTTATCAAATATTAAAATAAAATGACATTCTTCTGTTCCTGTTGCCTGAATCGAGTGTCCGTATCCTTTTGGGAAATACCAGACATCTCCCGGTTCAAAATTATCTGTATAGCTGTGCCCGTCCGGATGAATAATCGTTGTGCGCACTGTTCCTGAAATAACGTAAGCCCATTCTGCGGCATTGGCGTGCCAGTGAAGTTCTCTCATGCTTCCCGGCTGCAGTCTCATCGAAACTCCTGCAATACCGATGGAAGCCGGGAAATCTGTAACAGATGCTCCTCTTGTTGTTCCGCCGTCATTGGTGCGGGGTTCTTTTTTCTCTAATTCGTATCTGAAGCTAAGTGATTCGTTTTTCATGATCTATTTTTTGTGATTAATAACTAATTGTCTGTTTTACTATTGTAAAGCTACTAAAGAAATGAACTGTTTTTAAAAGCTCTTCGATGAATGGGCAAAAAGAGTCGGTGAGTGCAAATAACAAATAGGTAATAAAGATCTAAAGTGGTTTCAGCCCTTTGTTTTCAGTGGAATTTTGGTCTTTATTAATCTTTAAAAGAATAAAGTTAAAGCAAAATTCATCGACATTACTCCCTTTTAGGGATCAGGGAAAATAATTTTAATGGATTTTTGAAACAATATGGGTTTAAATAAAAGCAAGAGTCATTTTATGACAAACAAATTGCGGTAAACAAAACAGAAATATGTTTGATCTTACACAAACTGTTTTAAATAAAACTAAAATCTGTTTTAATTAAAACAAGTTGCGGAAACTAAAACAGAAATATGTTTGATCTTACACAAACTGTTTTAAATAAAACTAAAATCTGTTTTAATTAAAACAGACTGCAGGAACTAAAACAGAAACCTGATTAAATTAAAACAACCTGTTTAGACATTCACAGAAAAAAATCTGCCTCAATAATGAAATTGAGACAGACTTTATATGGAGTAAAATCTTAAGAAATTACCAACTTCTCGATACAATTTTTTTCAAAAATTTACTCGAACTGACGAAAATGCATAACAGATATCTTTTGTAAAGTTCTCTTTAAAAAGCTCTTTTGTACTGCCACGGAATTTCCGTATCCAATTCCAGTTCCATCGCTGCGTGAATAGAGAAATATGGATCCCGCAAATGTTCTCTGGCAATAACAACTAAATCTGCCTGATTATTGGTGATGATTTCATTCGCCTGTTTCGGACTGGTGATCATTCCGACAGCTCCCGTTAAAATTCCGGTTTTTTCTTTGATGGCGGTGGCAAAAGGAACCTGATAGCCGGGATATACTTTGTCTTTACTCACATTGGTAAGTCCACCACCGGAAGCCGTGATAAAATCTACGCCGTTTTCCTTTAATAAGGTTGAGAGATCAACACTATTATCCAGCGTCCATCCATCTTCCGTTTCGATATAATCCACCGCCGAAATTCTTACGAGTAATGGCATTGTTTCAGGGATTACTTTTCTGATTTCCTGAACGGTTTCTATTAAGAATCGGGTTCTGTTTTTAAAGCTTCCGCCATATTCATCTTCACGTTTATTGATTACTTTAGAATAAAACTGATGAAATAAATATCCGTGTCCTGCGTGTAATTCAATAGTGTCAAAACCTGCTTCCACCGAACGAATGGCTGCTTCCACAAATTTATTTTTCAGTTCCTGAATTTCAGAAATCGTCAGCTCTCCGGGGATCACACCGTTAATTGCTGTTGGGTAAGACGTTTTTACAATCCATCCGCCTTCTTCTGGCGTAAGTGGTTTCATCCTTTCATCAGGATGTTTAAGACTGCCTTTTCCACCGGAATGCCACAATTGGATTCCTATTTTAGCATCCTGTTCGTGCACAAAATCGACAATGTTTTTCCATGCATTTTTCTGTTCGTCGTTCCAGATTCCTACATCACTTAATGTAGCCAATCCTTCTGATGAAACAGCTGTGCATTCGGTTAGAATTAAACCTGCGCCGCCCACTGCTCGGCTTCCTAAATGCACCAGATGCCAATTATTCGGAACACCGTTTTTAGCACTGTATTGCTGCATGGGAGATAACACAATCCTGTTTTTTAATTCAAGATTACGAAGTTTTATGGGTGAAAATAAGTTCATTTTATTAGATTTTAATATTTTGTAAATGTTGTAAGAGCGTTTCGGCTTCCTGAAGCGCTGAAAGAATGATATTTTTTACTTCCTGTAAAGTTTCTTCTGCCGTTAGAGTTTGCTCGGCAGTCATTTCAAGCAGATCCAGTTTTTCGTTTAACAAAGCTGACAGTCCCATGATGGCAACACTCGATTTAAGATCATGAGCTCTCAGTTTCACGGTTGTAAAATCTTTATTCTGATACGCGGTCTCTAATTCACGAAGATGATTAGGGATTTTATCAATAAACTGTTGGGTAACGGTTTGTTCAAAATCTTTATCACCGCCACTTATAGACTGCATATAAGTCAGTTCAATGTATTGAAATACAGGTTTTACTTCTGTAGGTTTGTTTGCTGTCTGATCTTTATTTTGTAATCCGAAATTTGAAATCAGTTTAAAAAGTTCTTCTTCTTTAATCGGTTTAGAAATATATTCGTTCATTCCACGGCTCATGCATTTTTCTCTTTCGCCCGCCAATGCGTGCGCTGTCATGGCAATAATAGGTACATCCAGGTGTAATTCTTCTCGAATTTTCTGCGTGGCAGCATATCCGTCCATCTTCGGCATCTGAATATCCATCAATATCAAGTTGTATTCGTTTTTTTTGAGATAATCTACCGCTTCCAAACCGTTGGAAACAATATCAAAATCGATGTTCCATTGCATCAGCAAATGTTTCATCAGGCTTTGGTTAATTACATTATCATCGACTACTAAAACTTTCAACGGAGCATTTGATTTATCTTTGAAATAATGAGTATCAACAACAGGAATTGCGGTTAACTGCTCTTTTGCTATGCCATAAGGAATATAAAAGCTGAATGTTGTTCCTTTTCCCTGTTCACTGATGACTTCAATATCACCACGTTGTAACTGGATTAAATTTTTCACGATAGATAAGCCCAATCCTGTTCCTCCGTAATTTCGGGTAATAGAATCTTCACCTTGGTTGAAACGCTCAAAGATTTCGCTCAGTTTGTCTTTGTCGATCCCGATTCCTGTATCAGAAATTTTAAAACCGAGGATCACTTCACTTTCTGTCTGCTGTTTATTATAAACTTCAATATTGATGCTTCCCTGCTGGGTAAATTTTATGGCATTCCCGATGAGGTTAACTAAAATCTGCGTTAATCGCGTTGCGTCTCCTGTTAATGTATCGGGAATTGACGGATCTACTTTGCTTGAAATCGTCAATCCTTTTTCTTTGGCTCTTTCAACAAAAAATGTTTCTACAGAGTTTAATAAACCATTAATACTGAATGTTCCGGGGGTAATGCGCATCATTCCGGCTTCAATTTTAGATAAATCAAGAATATCATTAATAATGGTCATTAAATTTTCTCCAGAACGCTGAATGGATGATACAAATTCTGCCGAAGTCTGATCCAACGGTCTTTTTTGCAGTAAATTGGTAAAGCCTAAAATTCCGCTCAACGGTGTACGGATTTCGTGGCTCATATTGGCTAAGAAATTCTCTTTTGTCTGTGCAGCAACCGATGCTTTTTTCTCTGCAATATCTAAGTCGTCGATCAGTAAGCGTAATCTTTTGAACTGACGAAGAATATGAAACCCGACAACAGCACCACTCAATATCAATAAAATCAACAAAGAAATATCGTACCATCTTGCTTTTCTGCCCATTTCTTCGCTTCTTCTACTGAGTTCCACCATATGTAGCTGGCGTTTTTCATAAATTTTTGCGGTAATGGAAGTAATTTCGTTGGAAATTCTCCTCGCTCTGGGATTGGCAATAGACGTTTGATCATCCATATTTCCAAGAGCATCATAGCGTTGTAATAATTTGTCCCGCACTATTTTTTTATCGAGAGCAAGAACACTTAATCTATGGATTAGTTTTTCTTCTTCAGCATCAAAATTGTCTCTGGATAAAGAATCCAGAAAGTTTTCTATCTGATTTATTTTCTTGTCGATTCCTTCAAGATGCGTGGTGTCATTGGTTGCAATAGAAGCACGAATCCTGCTTTCCACTCCCAGAATATCGCGGTCGATTTCCCGTAAATGATTGCTCGACCGCAGTTCGCTGAGAAGTGTATTGTTATTCTGGATAAGTTCTTTCGTATTTTTTGCTGAATTGATCTGAACAGCGATCAAAAGTATAGTTCCTGCAATGAATGTAAGAATTATAAAATAACTAAATCGTTTGTTGCCCATTACAGAAATATTTATCATAAATAATATATAAAGTTGATGATTGCTTTACTTCGATTCCGTTACATAATTACAGAAAAACTTGTGAAAAAGGCAGATGATCATTTAGGTTAAAAAACGTTCATTCTCGCATTCAGTGCTTTACGATAAGCATCGGCAACGGGAACAAACTTTCCGTTAATCATAATTCCGCCATCCTGAAGTGTGTCAATCTTGCTCAAAGAGATAATATAAGAACGATGAACCCTGATAAAATCGTTTTTTGGTAAGCGTTCTTCCGCAGCTTTCATCGTTCCATGAATGGCGAACATTTTTTCTTTCGTGTAAAATTTTACGTAATCGCCCATCGCTTCAGCATAAAATATATCATCCAACTTTAATCGTCTTGTGATATTGGAATCTCTTACAAACAAAAACTCATTCTGGGTAACCTGAACATTTTCCTTTCTGCTTTCAAGAATAGATTGCGCTTTTCCGACTGCCTGTAAAAACCTTGCGGGTGTAACCGGCTTTAAAATATAATCCGCAATATTAAGCTCAAAAGCTTCAAGAGCGTATTCTTTTTTAGAAGACGTGAAAATAATGATGGTATCTTTCCCCGAAAGGTTTTTTGTGAGTTCAATTCCTGTCATTTCAGGCATTTCAATATCAAGAAATATCAAATCAACCTGATGGGTCTGCAAATGATGGTAAGCTTCAATCGCATTGCAATATTCTTTTACAATCGTAAGTCCCGGAATTTGTTTTGCCAGATGTGCCAGCGTAGTTCTTGCTATATCATTGTCATCAACGATTAAGGCTCTCATGGTGGTATATTTATGATTTCATACAAATATACTTATTCCATTTTATTTTTTTGCCTTATGGTCTCTGTTATCTGAAGTAAGAGCGGATCATCCACGCCATTTCTTCATGGGTTTCCATTAATCCTGTGATGAAGTCGCTGGTACCGTAATCTTTAAATTCTTCCGCAAAAGGAGTAATATTTCCTCGTAAAAACTCGATAATACTTTCATGATCGGCTAATAAATCTTTCATAAATCCAAGTCCGTCATTTGTTCTGTCGCTGGCTTCTGTAAGATGTGTTAATTCCAGATAGATTTGCATTGTTGCAGGCGCATAATGACCGATTTTACGCATACGTTCAGCTACACTGTCTACCAATTCATCCAATTGTCTGTATTGGCTTTCAAAGAAAATATGCATGGCGTGAAAATTATCTCCAGTTACATTCCAGTGTGCATTTCTTGTTTTTGTGTACAGTAAGAATTCATCAGCTAATAATTTTGACAATTGTTCTGCTACAGCTTCTGTGTTTTTTTCTGTGATTCCGATTTTTGCTTTCATAATAATAAGATTTAAGTTGTTGTGTATTGTTCTTTTTTCTGATGTAAAGTTCTGTAAGAATCTTGTAAAAATGAGGTTATTTTCGATGAAGTGGCAAAAATAGTCGTTGAAATTATATTAAGTTATGTTGGCAGATTATAAACTTTAAAATTCTTTTATTGTGGCGGCAAGATAGTTGTAGTAAATTAAAACCACAAAATCTATAATATGAATTTACAGTTAGATAAAGCTTCTCCCACAGAAAATTATCATACCGATAGTTTTCAATCTGATGTGTTGGAAGGTTTAAAAAAGAGTCCAAAAAAATTATCTTCAAAATATTTTTACGATAAAACCGGAGACCGTCTTTTCCAGAAAATCATGGCAATGCCGGAATATTATCTTACGAAATGCGAGCTCGATATTTTTAAAAATAAAACAGCAGAACTTGCTCAATTAATTTTACCTGAAAATGAACCTTTTGATTTGATTGAACTTGGTGCGGGAGACGCATTGAAGTCATCCTACTTATTGCAATATCTCGTAAAAGAAGGAGTAGATTTTACGTATATGCCGATTGATATTTCAGGAAATATTCTTTCATTATTAAATAAAAAATTAAATGACGAAATTCCTGAATTGAAAATTGTTTCTTTAGAAGGAGAATATTTTGAAATGCTTCAAAAAGCAGCTTTATTATCTTCACGAAAGAAAGTTATTCTGTTTTTGGGAGGAAATATCGGGAATATGAGTTTAGAAGAATCACAAGATTTCTGTTTGGGGTTAAATAAAAATCTTAATTCCGGAGATATTATTTTAATTGGTTTTGATTTAAAGAAAAATCCGCAGGTTATTTTGGATGCTTACAACGATAAAAAAGGAATTACAGCAGCATTTAATCTTAATCTTTTGCGACGAATCAATCGGGAACTTGGCGCAGATTTCAAAACAGATCAGTTTCAGCATTATGAAACGTACGATCCTATCACGGGAGCTTGCAGAAGTTTTTTGATCAGTCTTAAAGATCAAAAAGTAACTATTGGAGACGAAATTATTTCTTTTTCAGAAAATGAATACATCGATATGGAAGTTTCTCAGAAATTTTCAGACGATCAAATAAAAGAATTGGGTAAAAAATCCGGGTTTAAAATTGTCGGAGAGATAAAAGACTCTAAAAAATGGTTTGTAGATGCTGTATGGCAGGTAAAGTAATAAAAAACTAAGTAACATGATACCAGAAATTACTGTTTTAGATTTAGTTAAAAAATATTCAGCAATTCGTAAGCATTCTGAAAAGATTTGTGAGCCTTTAGAAATTGAAGATTACGTGGTACAGCCCATCGTAGATGTAAGTCCACCGAAATGGCATCTTGGTCATACGACCTGGTTTTTTGAAACGTTTATTCTACAACCCAATTTTCCGGATTATCAGGTTTTTGATCCTCAATATAATTTTGTTTTCAACAGTTATTACGAAACCATCGGTGCAAGAGTAATCCGAACGGACAGAGGAAATTTGAGCCGACCTTCCGTTTCAGATGTCTATCGATACCGAAAATATGTTGATGAACATATGAAGATTTTACTGCAAAGTAATTTTATGACTTCGAAAACTGAAACTTTACTGGAATTGGGGCTTAATCATGAGCAACAGCATCAGGAATTACTAATGACGGATATTAAATATATTTTAGGACACAATCCTCTTTTTCCTGCTTACAAAAAGGATCAGATTTTAAGTAATAAAATTTCAGCAAATTCTGAAATGATCCGATTTTCTGAAGGAGTATATGAAATTGGTTTCAAAGGTGAAGGCTTTTGTTTCGATAATGAATTGGGAAGACATAAAATATATCTTAATGACTTTGAAATATCAAATCAGTTGGTGACCAATGGCGAATATCTGGAATTTATGGAATCCGGCGGATATCAGGATTTCAGGCATTGGCACGCAGAAGGCTGGGATTGGGTAAAGGAAAATAACGCTAAAGCTCCATTATACTGGCATTTTATTGATGAAAAATGGATGCATTATACATTGAATGGTTTAACAGAAGTCAATGCTGATGAAGAACTTTGTCACATCAATTTCTTTGAAGCTTCAGCGTTTGCCTCATGGAAAGAAATGCGTCTGCCAACAGAAGCCGAATGGGAAGTTGCATCTGACCAGTTTGATTGGGGAAAACGGTGGGAATGGACGAATTCTGCTTATTTACCATATCCCGGATTTAAAAAAGAACCCGGTGCAGTGGGTGAGTACAATGGCAAATTTATGGTCAATCAGATGGTGTTGCGGGGAGCTTCCGAAGCAACGCCTTTAGGGCACAGTAGAAATACCTATCGCAATTTCTTTCAGACAAAACTTCAATGGCAGTTTACGGGAATCCGGCTGGCTCGATAGTTAAAATTGGCTTTATATTCGGTTTTAATTTGATTTTTCTCGTTTTCTTGATTTATGATAAGATGCAATACCTTATTTTGTCTGACATTTGCAGGAATAAAAGTTATGATGTCAAAAAAATTACTATTTTGCATTATAATTCAGATAGAACTTTAATCAATAATAATTAATATTAAAAAAATGAAAAAATTCGGATTTATCGCTTTAGCGGGTTTAGGTTTACTTCTTGCATCGTGTGAAAAGAAGGCAGATACAGTTTCTACAGCTCAGGAACAGCAGGTTGCAGACAAAAAAGGGGATGTTTTTGCAGTAGATGCGGCAACTTCAATGGTAAACTGGAAAGCTTTCCACAAAGGAGGGTTGGCTCCACGTTGGGGAACTCTTAGCATTACTTCAGGAGAATTATCTGTTGCAGACAAGCAGTTATCTTCAGGAGAATTTGTGATTGATATGAAATCAATTAAAGTAGATCCTGCTTCAGTTACTGAAAAAGACAAAAAATATACAGAACTTGAAGGTCACCTTAAAAGTGCTGACTTCTTTAATGTAGAAAAATTCCCGACTGCAGAATTTAAAATTACTAAAGTTGAAGATCTTGCTGCCGGTGCACAAAACGCTATAGAAGGAGCAAACAAAACTGTAAGCGGAAACCTTACGCTTCTTGGAAAAACACTTAACGTTTCTTTCCCTGCAAAAGTAGATGTTGCGGATAAATCTGCGGCTGTTAAAGCTCAATTCACTGTAAATCGTGCTGACTGGGGAATTAAATTCGGAACAAACGAAACTGATCCTGCAGAATGGATGATCAGCAAAGACATCGAAATCGCAATTGATGTAAAAGCAAATCAGAAATAAATAATAAATTAAAATAAATCTTCAAAAGGCATCTGTTCATCGGATGCCTTTTGTTTTTTATGTATTTGAGAAATTTAAGAATTCATAAAATGAAAAACCTCAGCAAATGCCGAGGTTGTAATTTAAAAAATATATGTAAGTGTGATGATGATGTTTTCTTTTTAGCAAATAGTATGCCGTGTATACCACATTGTTATGAGATTTTTTTTAAAATGACTAAATTTGGATTTGTTATAAAAATAAATACTTCATAGACACACAAAAAAATAAAAGTATTTTTGAAATATTGTGAGTATTTTTGGAGTATCAAGTAATATAAATTTAATAGACACTTTAGCCCTTATGATCTTAATTGTTGATGATAATGAAAGTAATCTTTTTTCTCTGAAAAAATTATTAGAATCGAAAGATTTTCAGGTAGATACGGCAAATTCCGGAGAAGCGGCTCTGGTAAAAGCATTGAAAAAAGATTACGCATTAATTATTCTGGATGTTCAGATGCCTGACATGGATGGCTTTGAGGTGGCGGAAACACTTGCAGGATACAGCAAAACCAAAGATATTCCGATTATATTTTTATCGGCAGTAAATACAGAGAAAAAATTTATTACAAAAGGATACGCTTCCGGAGGTAAGGATTACGTAACTAAACCCGTGGATCCTGAAATTCTTTTACTTAAGGTGAAAACTTTCTACAATTTGCAGGAGAAAAACATTGCCATGAAAAAAGCTCATCAAAGTCTGGAGCTTGAAGTAAAAGGAAGAAGAGAATCTCAGGTTACCATGAAGTCTCAGATCGATCATTTTCATTTGATGATGGAATCTTTGCCGCAAATTGCTTTTACGCTGAATGAAGACGGAATTATAGATTCTGTGAATGCAAAATGGCATCAATATTCATATTCTGAGGAAAATTTCCCTGAAACTCATCCCGACGATCCTGATATTAAAGAAGAATATACAAGGTGCAGACAAAAAGGGAAAGCCATGGAATTGGAAACCCGCATCAAAAATATAGATTCAAATGAATTCCGTTATCATTTATTGAGAATGACTCCCGTGAATGAAGAGGGAACGATTAAAAAATGGGTGGGAACTTTTACAGATATTGATGATCAGAAAAAAATAGAAAAGGAAAAAGATGAATTCCTGAGTATTGCCAGCCATGAACTCAAAACTCCTTTAACGAGTATTAAAGCGTACGTTCAGTTACTTGACAGAAAGTTAAAACTGGATGCTCAAAGTGCCGAAGCGGGATATATGCATAAAGTGCAGGATCAGATTGAAAAACTGAATAATTTAATTACCGATTTGCTGGATGTTTCTAAAATAGAAAACGGAAAGCTTAAAATCAATAAAAAGCCTACCAATCTTGAAAACGTTATTCAGAATGCGATTGAAACCATATTGCAGACTCATGATGAAGATAAAGTAAGAATTGATCGTCACGGTATTAAACCAGATATTCTGATTCCGTTAGATGAAGTGAGAATTGAGCAGGTTTTGATTAATTTCCTCACCAATGCAATCAAATATTCCCCTAAAAACAATCAGGTTATTGTTACTACTTTTGTGGATGAAGATGAAGGAGAAGTAAAAGTAAATGTAACAGATTTTGGGATCGGAATTCCGGATTTTAAACAAGATGCTGTTTTCAATAAATTTTACCGTGTAGAAGAATCTTCATTACAGTTTCAGGGAATGGGGATCGGGTTGTTTATCTGTTCGGAAATTATTCACCAACATCACGGGACCATCGGTGTTTCCAGTATTTTAAATGAAGGTTCCACCTTTTATTTTACCTTACCATTAAACTAAATTATGCCACAAAAAATAATTCGAAATCTACAGTTCGGGGTAGGATTTTCTTTGCTGATTTTGCTTACAAGTTCGGCAGCATCTTACTGGAGCATACAGAATCAGATTGAAAATCGTGAAAATCTTTCCAGAAGCCGTCGTGCAATAATGTCTGTAAAAGATGTTTTAGTTTCCCTTTTGGATGCCGAAACAGGAAATCGCGGGTATCAGCTTACCGGAAAAGAAATTTTTCTGGATCCTTACAAGCGAAGTCTTATTGAATTTCCAAAAGCTATGGAAATTGCTAAATCTTTGGATATTAAAGATCAGGTACAGCTGAATCGCCTGAATAAACTGGAGCAAAACGTCAACAGCAATATCACCAATCTTACCCAGTTTGTTGAAAATAAGCGCAATGGCAAGCAGATGAATCAGGAACAAATGCTGTCCAGCAAGTTTTATATGGATCAATGCCGTAAGATTGTTCACGAGTTTGTAAAATACGAAGAGCAGCAGCGCGAGCAGAGCAATAAAGATCTGAACGATTCTACGAATTTAACCGTCGTATTTATTATTTTGTCGGCACTTGCAGCGATTATTGTAACGGTTCTCTTTTATATTAAATTAAAAAATGATTTAATTCGAAGAGATAAGCTTGAAAAAGCATTAGTAGCAAAAGATTTAGAAATTCAGAAAAGGGTAAGTGCCATTCAGCAGGTTGCCAATAGAGTTGCCAATGGCGATTACAGTCAGAAAGCATCAGACGATTCTCAGGATGATTTGGGTGATCTTGTGGAATCTCTCAATCATATGACAGATTCTTTGAAGAAATCTTTTGATAAAATTAATAAAAGTGACTGGCGTCAGAAAGGTCTTGCTTTACTAAATGAATCTTTGGTTGGCAATAATTCTGTAAAAGAAGTTACCTCAGTATCATTAAATCAGTTGGTGGAATACGGAAAGTGTATCAACGGAGTTATTTATCTAATGGATGAAGGGACTCTGAAATTAAATACTGCTTTAGGTTTGGAAGGAAATATGAAAAAATCTTTCCAACCGGGTGAAGGAATGATCGGGCAGGTATTTATTCAGGAAAAAGAAAAAGTATACAATGATCTTAATGAAAATGATTTTGCGGTTACTTTTGCAAGCAGTAAATTGAAAATCAACGGAATATTAGTCATTCCTATAATTTCAGAAGGTCACGCCATAGGTGTTTTGGAAGTGGGTTCATCTGAAAATTTCAGCGAAGGAAGAATAGACTATTTTTTAGAATGTACAAGAAATATCGGTATTGCTTTAACTGCCGCTAGAGGGCGCGAAAAAGAACAGCAATTATTTGAAGAAACTCAGGCTCAATCAGAAGAATTGCAGGTTCAGCATTCTGAATTGGAAAATCTTAATACAGAATTAGAGGCACAAACTCAAAAGCTTCAGGCATCGGAAGAAGAACTGAAAGTGCAGCAGGAAGAGCTGATGCAGGCAAATACTGAATTGGAAGAACGTTCAAAATTATTAGAAGATAAAAACTATTTAATCGCTGAACGTAACATTGAAATTCAGAAAAAAGTTGAAGAATTAGCATTAAGTACAAAATATAAGTCAGAATTTCTGGCAAATATGTCTCATGAGTTGAGAACGCCATTAAATTCAATCCTTCTTCTTTCCCGTTTAATGTCTGAAAATCATGAGGAGAATCTTAATGAAGATCAGATAGAATCGGCGAAAGTTATCCAAAGTTCGGGAAGTAGTCTTTTAACTCTAATTGATGAAATATTAGATTTAGCTAAAATTGAGTCCGGCAAAATGACCTTGGAATATCAGAATGTTGTCATTAATGAAGTAGCAGATGATCTTCAGAAATTATTCAATCCGATGGTTCAGGAAAAAGGAATTAAGTTTAATATCAATATTGAAAACGGACTTAAAACTATTGAGACAGATCGTTTAAGAGTAGATCAGGTGCTGAGAAATCTATTGTCTAACGCTTTGAAATTCACAAGTGAAGGAAGCATTAATTTAAATATTAAAAAAGATCCTAAAAATAAAAATTTCATTATTTTCAGTGTAAAAGATACGGGAATCGGGATTGCCGAAGAGAAGCAGAGAATTATATTTGAAGCGTTTCAGCAGGCAGACGGTTCTACAAGACGTAAATTTGGCGGAACGGGGCTTGGTCTTTCCATCAGCCGTGAAATTGCCAGACTATTAGGTGGAGAATTGTCTCTCTCAAGTAAAGTTGATGAAGGAAGTGAGTTCAGTTTTAGCATTCCTGTTAATGAAAAATCAAAGTCTGTTTACAGTGAAACCGATGAACATTTAATTGAAATTATTCAGGAAGATGTTCAGGAAATCAAAAATATCATAGATGATCATTCTGTAGATGTCAATTTCTTGGAAATCCCTGAGAATATTGATGATGACAGAGATTCAATTACAAAAGATGACAAAGTAATTCTTATTATAGAAGATGATACCAATTTTGCAAAAGCATTGTTGAAATATGCCAGAATGCAGAATTATAAAGGGGTTGTCGTGGTAAGAGGAGATCATGCGCTGTCGGCGGCAGAACAGTATCGTCCGTTGGCAGTTTTATTGGATATTCAGCTTCCTGTAAAAGACGGCTGGAAAGTAATGGATGAGTTGAAATCTAATTCGAAAACAAGACACATTCCTGTGCACATGATGTCTGCTTTACATGTAAAACATGAAAGTATGATGAAAGGAGCAATTGATTTTATCAACAAACCTGTTGCGTTAGAGCAGATGTCAGGAGTATTTAGAAAAATTGAAGAAGCACTGCAAAAGTCTCCGCAAAAAGTATTAATTGTTGAAGAAAATGCCAAACATGCAAGTGCGTTGTCTTATTTCCTGAGCAATTTTAATATTTCTTTGTCAGTAGAAAATAATGTGGAAGACAGTGTGAAAGCCTTAACAACAGAAAAAGCTGATTGTGTTATTTTAGATATTGGAACGTCCAAAGGCAATGAATACCAAATTATAGAATCGATTAAAAGTTATGAAGGTTTGGAAAATCTTCCGGTAATTATTTTTACTGAACGTAATTTATCAAATTCTGAAGAAGCTAAAATTAAGCAATATGCAGATTCTATCGTCGTAAAAACCGTTCATTCATATCAAAGAATTTTGGATGAGGTAGGATTGTTCTTACATTTGGTGGAAGAAAAAAATAATTTAAGTGAAGTTTCAAGAAGCAAAGCGCTAGGATCTTTAACGGATGTTTTAAGCGGTAAAAAAATCCTGATTACTGACGATGATGCCAGAAATATATTCTCATTAACCAAAGCGCTGGAGAAATATAAAGTTGAAGTTATCTTGGCGATGGATGGCAAGCAGGCGCTTGAACAGATTAAATTAAATCCTGATATTGATGTTGCCCTGATGGATATGATGATGCCGGAAATGGACGGATATGAAACGATAAGACAAATTCGGAAAATGCCTGCGTTTTCAAGACTTCCGGTAATTGCTATTACCGCAAAATCTATGATTGGAGACCGTGAAAAATGTATTACTGCGGGAGCATCAGATTATATCTCAAAACCGGTAGATATAGACCAGCTTTTGTCGCTGTTGCGTGTTTGGTTATATGAAAATTAAAGAGCTGAATTCTGATGAATAAAAAAGTTTTAATTGTGGACGATGATCCACGAAATATATTTGCTTTAAAAATAACATTAAAAGCACGCAATTATCAGACTGAAAGCAGTACATCTGCTCAGGAAGCTATTCTTATGATAGAAAATGATCCTGAGATAGGAATTATTTTAATGGATATGATGATGCCTGAAATGGATGGTTATGAAGCGCTTAAAATTATCCGAAATATGCCTTCAGGAAATAGTAAAATTCCTGTTATTGCGGTTACGGCGCAGGCAATGCAGGGTGACAGGGAAAAATGTCTGGAAGCGGGAGCCGATGATTATATTTCAAAACCGATCAATGTAGATCAGCTATTAACTGCCATAGAAAAATTATCCTGATGCTCGAGCCAAGTATTGTAAAAGACGATGAGGTTGAAATTCTTATAAAGGATGTCTACGATCTGTACGGATATGATTTTTCCGATTACAGCAGGGCATCTTTTAAACGAAGGATCAACAGGATTTGTCTTATTGATAAATTTACCAGCTTTGCAGAATTACGCTACACTGTACTTAATGATATTGACTATTTAAAACGTTTTGTAGAAGAAATTACGGTAAATGTTACAGAAATGTTTCGTGATCCTTATTTTTTCAAAGAATTAAGAGAAAAGATTTTGCCGCAATTGGGAACTTATCCGTTGATAAGAATCTGGCTGGCGGGTTGCTCGACAGGTGAAGAAGCCTATTCAATTGCTATTTTATTGAAAGAAGCTAATCTTTATCATAAATCCTTGATTTACGGCACAGATATTAATCCCTCGGTGTTGGAAACAGCAAGAGCTGGCGTATTTCCCTTACATCAGATGAAATTATATTCTGAAAATTATATGCTTTCAGGAGGAAAAGAAGATTTTTCGAAATATTATATTGCCAATTACGACAGTGTGAGATTTGATAAAAGCTTACAGGAAAAACTGATTCTGTCAACGCATAATCTCGTTTCAGATACGTCTTTTAACAGTTTCCAATTGATTATTTGCAGAAATGTTTTGATCTATTTTGATAAACCTTTACAGGAAAGAGTTTTTAAGCTTTTTGATGACAGTCTGGAAAATTTTGGCTATCTGGCGTTGGGAGCAAAAGAAACACTCAGATTTTCCGGTATTAATAAAGATTATCAGCAGGTGGATGATCAAAAGATCTGGAAAAAGATAGGTCATTATTAAAGACATTAAGTGATGGGAAAAACTAACACTACAATTGATTTGGTTGCCATTGGAGGTTCTGCGGGAAGTCTGCAGGTCATTATACAGATGATGAAAAATCTGAATACAGAATTAAATGTAACCATTATCATTATTGTCCATCGTAAATCGCAACCTAATAATATTTTAAGTATGTTGTTGCAGCAATATTCGAGCATTGAAGTGATTGAAATTGAGGACAAAACGGAATTAGAAAAAAATAAAGTATATTTAGTTCCTGCCGATTATCACCTTTTGTTTGAAGATGAATTTAGGGTATCGCTTGACAGTTCAGAAAAAATGAATTATTCCCGACCGTCGATAGATGTAACTTTCAGATCTGCTGCGGAAATTTTTGGTGAAAGAATGGTTGGCATACTTTTATCAGGAGCAAATGCCGACGGAGTGGAAGGTCTGCATTATATTAAAAAAAACGGTGGTAAAGCTTGGGTTCAGGATCCCGAAACGGCCGAAGTAGATTATATGCCCAAACAGGCTATTCACGCCGGAGAATATAATCTTATCATAAAGCCGGAAGATTTGGCTGCATATATTAATGAGTTGTAGTAAAAAATAAAGTTAAAAAGAAATAAATTAGACCTATATGAATAATAAGAAGATTTTGATTTTTGATGATGATAAAACCATTTTGGAAGTCATCACGATCATTTTCGAAGAAAACGGTTATCTTGTTGAAATTTCAGAAACGTCGCACGACATTATTGAACGTGTTTCACAGTTTCAGCCGGATGTAATTCTCATGGACAATTGGATTCCTAAAATCGGTGGAGTAGAAGCTACCAAGCTTTTGAAAAATCATGAAGAATTCAAAAAAATTCCTGTCATCTATGTGACTGCCAATAACGATATCGTGGCATTGGCACAAACGGCTCAGGCAGATGATTATGTTGCAAAACCTTTTAATCTTGAAGATCTGGAAGAAAAAGTAGCAAAATATTTGAAAAATTAATTACAATTCCAAAAAATGAAAACCTCAGTTTCGGCTGGGGTTTTACTTTAAAATCTATTTAAACTTTTTTGAATCTGTTTCCCGCTTTCCGCACTCGCTATTTTTCAGGTGTTTCGGCGGCGCAGCTTTGCTGCGCCGAAAAATGAGCTCAAACAAGGCTGCAATCGGAGCTATAGTTGCAGTCAGTCATTACAACATTCCACAGTAATACAAAATTTGCTCGAAATAAGATAAAAAGATTCCAAATTTAAATTCTGCTTCAAAAGAAAAATAGGATAGCGACAGAAGAATCCATAATTTTGCGAAAACTTCAATGAATAATGAAGAACGTACTAAGCTGGTTGCTGATTCTCTTTCTCACGGTATCCCTTCTGAATAACTGCTTAAACAGCAGCGTTCGCAAAGATATTGAGCAAAAAGCTTCTTTTATAGCTCATCTTAGAAAACTGTATTCTTCCGGTAATTCTTTAAGTTGGCCAAAACCCATTCTCGACCAAGAAGCCTTGTCTTCTTTTTCTGAAATCGGACATTTGCCCGAAATCCAATTTCCAAACGATAATCAATATTCTCAAGAGAAAGAATTATTAGGAAAAACACTTTTTTTCGATCCAAGACTTTCAAAATCTAATCAGATCGCCTGCGCTTCATGCCACGATCCCGAACTTGCCTGGACGGATAACCGTACGTTTTCTTTCGGACACGACCGACAAATCGGAACAAGAAATTCAATGACTATTTTAAATGTTGCATATGCCAAATCTCTTTTCTGGGACGGAAGAGCAGAATCTCTGGAAGATCAGTCAAAGATGCCTATTCAGGATGAAAGGGAAATGAGTGAGCATATTGATATTGCAGCAGGAAAAATTGCTAAAATAAAAGGCTATGAACTCTTATTTGAAAAAGCTTTTGGTAATAAAAAAGTGACGAAAGAAAGAATTGCCAAAGCGATTGCAACTTTCGAAAGGACCGTTAAAAGTTCTCCCTCAAAATTTGATCAGTTTATTGATGGTAAAACTGAAATTTATACTGACGATGAAGTCATGGGATTACATCTTTTCCGTACAAAAGCGCAATGTATGAATTGTCATCATTCAGGATATTTCTCCAGCAACCGTTTTGAAAATATAGGAAACGCTTTATTGAATTCCAAGCAGGAAGATTTGGGAAGATATCTAGTGACGAAAAACTTTGAAGATGTTGGAAAATTCCGTGTTCCGAGTTTAAGAGAAGTGGCAAGAACAGGACCTTGGTTTCACAATGGATCTATGAAAACGCTGACAGAAGTTATAGATTTTTACAGCAAAGGAAATCCTGAATCTTATCAAAACAGAACAACCATTCATGAAGGAAATACGTTAACTTCCGAAAAATCAAATATGGTAAGATTATTGGAACTGACAGATGTAGAAATTTCACAATTAGAATCATTTTTAAGAACATTATCAACTAAAACAGAAAGAATTAATCCACCTGAAATGCCCAAGTAGTATTTTCATCAACAATTGGCATACTTTATTCATTAGCCAGGTTATATTAAGAAATAAATATCATGGCACAGAAATTTTTCAGTAAAGAAGACTTTGTTAAAAATACTCAGGAACAGTATCATGTAGAATACACCAGTCAGGAAATTGGTGAAGGATCAAATCTAACTGTAGAAAAAAAGAATGAAAACGGTGAATATGAAGTTGTTCAGGCACAGATACATAGACACGATGGACAAATTTTTATCGTTTGGAGCGAACCATTTGAAGGAAGATTAATTTTTGAAAAATAACTGATTGATTATGAATTATAAAGAAGCACACCAGCATAAAAAAGAGTCAGTTGAAAATGCTGATCAAAACGTAATCGATAATTTTCACATTTTAATCGTTCCTGCCAATACAGAGGAAAGTACAAAGTACATTGAAACTTTTTTAGAAAATCCTGATAAGTTTAATGATGAGAGTTGTAAAAAATTCTGTTCAGATGATGAATACCAAGTGGTAAGTTTTAAAAAAGAAGAATAAAGTCTTAAAATTATCAACGCAAGATATTATCATAAAAAAATTGAGGCAGTCTATTTTCCGTGATTTAAAGAAAATAGATGCCTCAATACTGATTGTACGTAAAATTTTAATTCCGATATAATACGGAAATAAATGAATCTCTTTTAGTTAAGAGCAATAATTTTGTTAAAAACGTTTCCGCCTTCTTCCACAGTAATAATATATTTATCTGCTGTTCTCAGACCAAGGTCAAATGTCAGATTAATATCTCCGTCTTCTGCTTTTTTCGTTGCGCTGTAATATACATTTTCTGAAAGATCTGTTACAGTAATATCGGCGTCAGTTTTCAAACCTGAAAGGTGAAGTTTTACCATATTTCCGGAAATTGTATATTCCGGTTTATTAATTTCTGCAAAAGGTGTCTTTTCGATTTCCAGTGTGTTGTCAGAATTGATTTTTATTTTAAATTTTTCAATTTTCTGATCAGATTCAGCGACTAAAAAATAAGTTCCTGAAGCTAAATCTTCCAAATTGTAAGATTTTGATACAGAATTTTCCATTCCCAATTTTTCCGAAAATACTTCTCCATAAGTTTCGTTATAAATTACAAGAGATATATTTTGTGCATTTAGTACTTCAAAATTTACAGTTTTCGCTGTTGCGTTTCCGAAAGAAAGAGAAAAATCTCTGTCTTTACTCATCAAACTTGCTGAGATTAGTAGAAATCCTGCAAGAAAAGTAGATTTTAATATTTTAGTCATAATGATAAGGTTTTTATTATCAATAATTTATACTGCAAATGTATGACGGATAATTGATGGAATCTACAATACAATTTTCATATTTATGTTTTATATTAACCTTTATGGTAATTAAATAAATAATTATTGTTAATTTTGTATATGAATTTATTGGTATAAAATGAAACATTCACATCCTGCCTTTGAAGCGGTAAAACCTAATATTGGAAGTAGCTTTACCAGTTTGAAATTTCTTCAGAATGAAAATCTTAAATCTCACGTTTGGCATTATCATCCTGAGGTTGAATTGATTTTCGTCTGCGGAGGTTCAGGAAAAAGGCAGATTGGAAGTAATATTTCCTACTTTTCTGATGGAGATCTTGTACTGATGGGAAGCAATTTGCCACATTGCGGAATGACAAATGAAAATACGAATAACGATTATGAAATGGTAATTCAGTTTAAACCAGATTTTTTGGGCAAAAATATTTGGGATCTTCCGGAAATGCAAAGAATTGCCAACCTTTTGGAAAAAGCAAAAGCGGGAATTGTGTTTTCTGAAAATATAAAGAAGATTATTGGCAAAAAAATTGTAGAGATGCATGAGTCTTCGTCTTTGGAAAAGCTTGTTAAGTTTATAGAAATATTAGATGCGTTGGCTTCTACGTCAGATTACCGGATTTTGAATGCAGGGAAATATTACTTACAGACACAAGTTGAGGATAATGACAGGATTAATTTGATTTTTAATTATGTAAAAGATCATTTTAAGGAACAGATTACGTTGGAAGAAATTGCTGATCTGGCGAATATGAGAGTGCCGTCTTTCTGTCGTTATTTTAAGAAAATAACCAATAAAACTTTTACTCAGTTTGTGAATGAATATCGAATTACACATTCACTGAAACTGCTTGCTGAAAAGCCTTTGAGCATCACAGAGGTTTGCTTTGAGTCGGGTTTTAATAATTTTAGTTACTTTAATAAAACGTTTAAACAGTATATCAAAAAAAGCCCGTCGCAATATAGAAAAGAGTTTAATTTTTTTATTGAATAGAATTTTAAACCTTTATTATTAAGAAATCATAAAAATAGAAAACAATAAATTAAAAATGAATTCAGTAGCTTTATGTCTTGAAATCGCTCGATAGATTCATTTTTTACTGACAGTATGGAAAATATTAAATTAATTGTAACCGATATGGACGGAACTTTCCTGAATTCTTCACACGAAGTAAGCCCGGAATTTCCGAAAATTTATGAAGAACTGAAAAAGAGAAATATTTTATTCGTTCCTGCGAGCGGAAGACAGATGTTGGGCATCACAAAATATTTTGGTGAAATTGAAAATGAAATGGCTTTTATTGCAGAAAATGGAGGGTACGTTATTTATAAAAATGAAGAACTTTTTGCAGATCAGTTAGATCAGAAATATGTTGCGGAAATTATTACTGTAATAAGAACAATTCCAGGTGCTACAGCAGTTTTATCGGGAAAAAAGAAAGCATATTTTGAAACAGATAATCAGGATTTTATAGATTATATTTCACAATTTTATACGGATAATGAAAGAAGGGAAGACCTTACAGAAGCTATTGATGACAGTATTTTTAAAATTGCAGTGTATCATGCTGATGGCTCTGAATTAAACGTTTATCCTTTCTTAAAAGAATTTGAAAAGTATGATCTTGAAATTGTAGTGTCTGGACAGTATTGGCTGGATATTATGAATAAGAACATCAATAAAGGCAATGCTTTGGAAAAACTTCAGAAAGTTCTTAATATTACGCCACAACAGACAATGGCTTTCGGAGATTATATGAATGATATTCAGATGCTTGAGAATTCGAAATATTCTTATGCGATGAAAAACGCACATCCTTCAGTAAAAAAAGCGGCAAATTTTGAAGCTTGTTCTAATGATAATTTTGGCGTATTGAAAATCATTAAAGATTATTTGAAAATCAGTTAATGAGTTATTCAATTAAAAATATCCAACCTTCATATCGAAAGATGTGAAGGTTTTTTATTGAAATTTTTTGTCGATGAAATTTTTAGTAAATGGATTTTACAATTTGCTATATCTGAAGATTTTCAATTTTTTTAACAAAACTCACCAATAATTGAATTTTTTATTTTAATTTTATCGTTGAAATTTTTGCCTTTCTTGTACCGTTTACGAAGTGATATTTTTGTCACTGTAATTCACTTTTGTGATTAGATTTTTGATGTTTAAAGTTATTCTGAAAAGAGCGCTAGTCATCATTTTTTATGGCGTAACCGAAAAGCCAATAGAGTAGGGCAAACTAAAATTTAACCATGTATTTACTAATTCACTCTTCAGTTAGTGCCAACCAATCATATTTTACAGTTTTCACAATAGTCTCACCATAGAATTAAATTAGTTAGCAGCCTTTGAATGGATGATTTAAAGGCTGTTTTTTATTCCATTTAATCCTGATTAATATTTTAAAAACAAAAAATTATATAAAAAATTACCCATGAAAAACTTGTTTAAGTACATTTTAATTTTAGCAATTCCATTATTATCAGTTGCTTGTAAGTCAGATGACGAAATTTTAGAAAATAGGATAACTCCTGTGATGACCTTGTTTTATCAAAATGCCGATGACTTTGCTAAAACGTATGATCCCAATGGAAAAGTAAATCAAACAGATAGAAATCAAGCATTTAATTTATATAAGCAGGGTAAATGGAGCGAATTGGAAACTTTTTTTAAAAATCATAATCTGAACGGAGGATGGCCGCCGGCAAGTGGAGGATACAATATTGTTGACAATGTCTCGTTTACTGCTGGTCAAAAATATGACAGATATAGTGGTGCAGTCGGCAGTTACAGCGGAACTGGAGTTCCTACTTTGGGAGGCAGTTTTACAAGTCCGATTATTGATGGGTATACTTATACTTTTAGCCAAAGGGCTTTAAATCAACCCGAAAATGCGTACGATTTTTATTACCATATTGATGTCTTGAATAATTTACTCCCTTTCAAAGGACAATTGGCAGATGTTATTCCTTGGTTTAATCAAGTGGGAGGCGGAGTACAAACCATGTGGAAAATTCCAATCGACCCGTTGACTGGCTACCAAAAAACGTGGAATAAATTAGCTCAGGAAGGATATATAAAAGTAACGATTATTAAAAGTCCAAGCGGAAAATATAATACCTTAGCAGGTACAGTTATTCAGTAAAATATTTAGATGTATTCAATTATCAGAAAAATAAATATTGGTAGAAAGGCTTCTGTTGTAAAAAGTAATTTTAGCAACAATGAAATTGTACATTCCACTCCAATACAATTCAGATGTTGTAATTGCGATAACGAAAATACAGTTCGAATTACACCTTATGAAACAGGTTTCCCGATTTTTCAATTGTATAATGAAGATAAAATTTTATCTAAAAAAGAATTATTAGAAAACCGAATCGTTTACAAAACATTCAACAATCTATTACATTTTGGGGAGCTGACAGTTAATAATTTACCAACTCTTTATTTTGGAACTGCTTGTCAATATTGTCAATCAAAATATATCTGTGTATTCAGCTACGGAGAAAAACAACCAGGTTTGGAACAGCTGACCGTTTCAGGAATTTGGGAATATGAAGAGATAAATTAATTATAAAATTTATAGATAAGTTTCGGCTTCAAATCTTTGATTTGAAGCCGAATTTATGCAGTTATGATTTACCATAAAATGAGTACAATAAAAATCAGTATTATTGTAAAAGCTAATAATTAAAAAACTAACAAAATTTAAACATGGAAATTGTATTAATCATCCTCCTTTTAGGTTTAATGCTGTACGCATTTAGCAAATCAAACAAAATCAAACAAGAAGTTATCAAAAGAGATGCTCAAATCTCAAATCTCAATCGGGAAATCAGTCAGTTAAAAATCGAAATTTCAAATCATCAAAACGATAAAAGATCTTTAAATGATAAAATTCAAAGATTGAGAACAGACTTTTCTAATCTTCAGATTGATAAAAGAGCTGTTGATGAAAAGAATATTCAACTTAAAAATCATAACGATATTTTAAGTAAATATCAGGATATAATTAATGTTCAGGTAGAATGTGAATATCTTTTAAAGAAAGCCGAAAAAGAAAGTTTAAAATTGACAGAAAGAGCACAACTCGAGTTAGATAACGCTCAATTGCAGGCAAAAGAATCTCGTAGAATGACAAGGGAATATACCGAAAAGAGAACACGAGAAGTAGAATTGTTATATGATAATGCGGTAAGAGAATCTCAGAGAATTATCGATAATGCTGAGAATAGGGCAGAATCTATTGGTGGTGATGCGTATCGAAGTTTAAGAGAAGCCAATGAAATTGCAGAAAGAATTAAAGCGATGAAAAATGTAATTGAAGGTTATGGAAATGAGTACATCGTTCCAATTTATACGTTACTGGATGATTTGGCAGAAGATTTCAGTCATAAAGAAGCAGGAGAAAATCTTAAAAAGCTTCGACAGAATAACAAGTTGATGATCGTAAGCCGACAAGCCGGAATCTGTGAATATATGGATGAATACAGAAGAAATATTGCTATTGATTTTGTAATTGATGCTTATAATGGAAAAATTGAAACCATTTTATCTACTGTAAAAAAAGACAATTATGGAATTCTTAAACAAAAGATGGATGATGCTTTTCAATTGGTGAACTTTAATGGTGAAGCATTCCGTAAAGCCAGAATTTCAACTATTTATCATGAAGCTCGTCTGGAAGAATTGAAATGGGCAGTTGTTGCTCAGGAACTCAGGTCTCAGGAGCAGGAAGAACAGAGACAAATCAGAGAGCAGATTCGTGAGGAAGAAAAAGCGAGAAAGGAATTTGAAAAAGCTATAAAAGATGCGGAAAAAGAAGAGTTAACATTAAAAAGATTAATTGAAAAAGCTGAATCTCAGGTATCAAGAGCTAACGAAGAACAAAAGCTTCTTTTCCAACAAAAGTTAGAAGAATTGCAGAATAAATTGGAATTGGCTGAAGAAAAAAATCAGCGTGCAATTTCTATGGCGCAGCAAACAAAAGCAGGAAATGTTTACGTTATTTCAAACATTGGTTCTTTTGGTGAAGACGTTTATAAAATCGGAATGACCAGACGTTTAGAACCTCTTGATCGTGTTCGTGAATTGGGTGATGCGAGTGTTCCATTTGAGTTTGATGTACATGCGATGATTTACTCAGATGATGCACCGGCGCTCGAAAGACAACTTCACAAAAAGTTCTTGAAAAGTCAGCTTAATAAGATTAATCCAAGAAAAGAATTTTTCAGATTAGGAATTAATGATGTTAAAAATTATATTGATGCTATGGGAATTGTCTGTAAATGGACAATGGCTGCTGAAGCAAAACAATATCGTGAAACGTTGAAATTGGAAGAGGAAATGAAAGTCAATAAGCAGCTTGAAGCAGAATGGGAACAATATCAGGAAGAAGTTGATCCCGTAACTTTGGAAGAAGAATTGGTTGAAGAATAATCAGGCTAAATTTTTCTTTTTTACGAAATAATTAATAATAAATGAAAAATCCACAACCATTAGTTGTGGATTTTTCTGAAAAAATATACTATAATTAAGATTCGGTGGTCGCTAATTGGTAGTTATTCATTGATGGTAATTTCCCGAAAAGACATGAAAAAATATTCTGAAATTCGTGAATGTATTTACATTTGATTGAATTTCCATATAATTTCAAGCCTTCAACAATTTTCTTAGAACTTAAATCAATATCATATTTGATAAAAGCTTCAGGTCTTTCATAACGTATTCTCTGTTCTGAAATGTAAGTTCTTGAAAAGCCGAATTTTTCCAGCCATTCTTCTGTAATCTGTATCGGAGTAATAGAATTTGAAGGAACTGAAAAACTGTGAATGTCGTTTTCAATTTTCACAAAATAATCTTTGTCATTATCCTGAAAAATCTCAGTGATGGTAAAGATCTGATTTCTGTATTCTACTAAATTTTGAATTTTTAGATCTGCAACGTTCATAATATTTTGTGGGTGTTAATGTTAATTAAACTAAATAAGGTGAATTATTTGTTATAATAGTGTTGGCAAATACTATGCCTTATGTGGCGAATAATATTTAAACTTTATTTAAATTGTGAGCAAATAACGAATTTAAAATTTTAAAATATTATTAAGTTATTGATTATCAGTTGGTAAATAAATTTCAAAAAGTTAAATATGTGGTACTTATGTGGTATATTTAAAATATTGTTAATTTTATTAAATCTCAAATTTTGGTGATATACATAAAATACATATGGAGTTTTATTAAAATTAAACTATTGCTTTTATATTTATGATGTAATCTTTTTTATAAAAATTGTAATTTGGACTGTATATTTTAAAGTCATTTTTATCTATAACTCTTTAACAAATGATAGAAGATTTTCCGTTTTACTTATCGCTTATTATTGCTATTGTTCTGCTGATTATGCTGGCGAACAAAATAAAGGTTGCTTATCCTGTGTTGCTTGTTGTTGCAGGATTATTAATCAGCATTATTCCAAATATTCCGATGATCAGAATTGATCCTGAACTCATATTTATTATTTTTCTTCCTCCGCTGCTTTATGAAGCTGCCTGGTCGATTTCCTGGAAAGAACTCTGGAAATGGCGCCGCATTATTGGAAGTTTTGCATTTGTTGTAGTTTTTCTGACGGCAATTACAGTTGCTTTTGTTGCGAATCATTTTATTCCTGGATTTTCTTTAGCATTAGGGTTTTTATTGGGAGGAATTGTTTCACCACCAGATGCGGTAAGTGCCGGAGCGATTTTAAAGTTTGTAAAAATACCTAAAAGAATGTCTTCTATATTGGAAGGAGAAAGTCTTTTAAATGATGCTTCGTCATTAATTATTTTCCGTTTTGCGATGATTGCTGTAGCTACGGGACAATTTATCTGGCATGAAGCGGTATTAAGTTTCTCGTGGATGGTAATCGGTGGAGTAGGAATCGGGCTGTTGATTGGCTGGCTTTTTATGAAAGGTCAGAAAATTCTTCCTACAGATGCCAATATGGATACGATTCTTACTATTGTTGCACCTTATTTAATGTACATTGCTGCGGAAGAAGTGCATAGTTCCGGAGTTTTGGCGGTGGTAAGTGGAGGATTACTTTTGTCAAATAACAGGCATAATTTTTTAAGTACATCTTCCCGTTTGAGAGGGATCAATGTCTGGCAAAGTCTTTCTTTTGTGTTAAATGGATTGGTTTTCATTCTCATTGGTCTCGATCTTCCAGAAATTACTTCCGGTTTGGAAGGAGTAAGTATTTCTGCCGCAATAGGATATGGACTTTTAGTAACCGCCGTACTTATTGTTGTGAGAATTTTATCTGCTTACGGAGCTGTAATTATTACATTGATTGCCCGAAATTATATTACCGTGGCAGATAATAGAAGTCCGGGCTTTAAAGCTCCTATTCTTTTAGGCTGGACGGGAATGAGAGGCGTTGTTTCGTTGGCGGCGGCATTATCAATTCCTGTAAAATTGCATACAGACGGTCCGGATTTTCCTCAGAGAAACTTGATTTTATTTATAACATTTATCGTTATTTTAACGACTTTATTAGTTCAGGGACTTACATTGCCTTATCTGATTAAAAAAATGGATATGCCATCATATGATGATCATCTTCCTGATGACGAAGCAGAAGATATGATCCGTCGGGAAATGGCAAAAATTACGCTTCAGCATCTTTCTGATAACTATAGTGAAATGTTAGAAAAAAGTCCGTTTCTACATCAGATTCATGAAAAATGGAAAGGGAAATTGGATGAAGAATCAGATATAAAACTTTCCTCCGAGATCAAGCTGGCTTATCTTGACGTGCTTAACAGACAGCGTAATTGGCTTATAGAACAAAATCATGACAAAAAACAACATTTTGATGAGGATCTTATAAGAAAACACCTCATGAAAATCGATCTGGAGGAAGAGAGAATATTATTGATTCATTAAAAAAGTTAAGACTTTCTGTAAGTACTCATCTTCTTTTACCACTTTATTATAAGATTGTCTCGCATACACAGGAGAAAGCTCATAGTTTTCAGGTTTCGAATTAATATCTTCATTTTCGATATACTGATTTAGGTGATGGGTATATTCTTTAATGAGTTTATTGATTGTTTTCCTCTTTAATTTGCATATTGTATTATTCTTTATTTTTTGTAAAGAGTTTAATATAAATGACTTATCCCCGTGGAAATTAATGGTGTGTTTAGTAAACGACAAATTGTGCTTATCCTGTAATACAGAATGTTCATCTTCAAAAATCATGATCGTAAAAGTTTAAAAGTTAAAGGAAAAAGATTGAAATATTTAATGATTCAGAAGATCAACGGACGGGTACAGGGAAAGACTTCTTCAATAGGAAGACCAATTTTTTTCGTACTGAAGTAAATTTTTCAGGTTTCATGATATTACTATTTTGTGTGGGTGTGGTTGATAAAATTGCTATTGAAAGTAGCCTTTTTATGTAAATTTTTAAACTTCAAAAACCTAACCAATTCTGTGATATTTTTCAAAAATATTAAAAATATGTAATAAAATGCAGTTAATATGCATTATTTTATTTTAATACTAAGGTATTATTGTGAATTTTGTGGTATCTATTCAATATTTTTAATTAAAATGTTTTTTATAGTTTGAACTATTTTAATTATACGTTTCGTAGAATAATATCTACATAAGTGTAGGTTTAGTTCTACAGCTTTTATTTCTTTTTAATGACTTATCATCATAAATTTACATCAGTTTTCATGGCCGGTTAGTTCATTCTACATAAATGTCTTTTAATAAAGATAGATGTATAGCGGTTAGTAGGAGATCTTTATTATGAGGATCTCCTTTTTTTTGTAAAAAAACCTCCCAAAAACTTGAGAGGTTTAATAAAACTAGAATGTATTTTGGATGTAATCCAACTACTTATTGTTCTCAAGCCATTTCAGGCGACGTGAATCGGGTAAATGTTTTACGTTGAAATTTTCAAAAACGGCATTAAAGCCGTTTCCATCCGGGCAAGCCGCCATTAATCCAACCATTACAGGAGAATTATCCTGAAGGTAAGCGTTTCGCATCATTACGTAATTTTTATCATCAAAAGAATAGAAGATTTCAACGGCATCAAGTTTTCTCACCGCTTTTATCCAGACGGCAGAGGGTATTTTGTCTAAAGTTATTACGCTCCAATCGCTGGTTGTATGGGTTACAACAGTGCTCAGATTATATTTTCCGTCAACAAATTCAATTCCGGCTTTAATATAATTTTCTTTATCAATTCTCAGCATCAATCCCATTTGATCGAACCTGACTTTGTAATTTCCGGTGATTTTAACTTTGGCTTCAAATTCTCCGCCATACGTCGCATATAGAAAAGGGGCATCATCAACGGTAAATCCGTAATGAGAAATTCTCCAGTAATCACTTTGCGGAGTAACAAACATCGATAAACTGTTGTTTTTGATTTCCCATTTTTCAGGCTCGTTAAACCATGTCATTTTTTCTAACGTCTGTGCGAAGTTTTTAGAAATGAGAAAAAATGTACAAAAACTTAAAAATATTCTTTTCATTTTCTTAAATTGAGAAATAAACTGATTGTAAATGATTATTTTAGCAAAAGTATAATTTCTAATACCTTTCATCAATACTTATAAATAACCATTTTTCATGGAAATTGTAAAAAAGCTGAACGATCAACTTCTTCAAATAAATTCAGAGAAGAGCGGAAAATGTATACTTGATATTGAAGTCTATAAAAATATTGCTCTTACCTATTCCAAAATTGAAAATTCTATCGCTGTTTTAAGTGATATGCAACATAATAAAAGCTATGTTTACACTTCAGGGATTATTTCTGAATTGGGTTTGTCGTTTACAGAAAATCCTGTTGTAATAGATTCAATTTGGGAAGAAGAAATTTTGAAAAAAATTCACCCGGACGATAAACTTAAAAAGTATATTCATGAATTGCGTTTTTTTCAACTGCTGGAATCACTGAAAAATGAAGAGCGAGCGGATTACAGTGTTTTGTCAAGAATGAGAATAAAAGATAAGGACGATAATTATCGTTTTATTCAGCATCGGATGTTCTATTTTTATTCTGAATTTAATAAGAAATTGAGATTTGCACTTTGCTTATATAATATTGCTTTAGATCAGTCAAAAGTTTTGCCTTCTGAATTTCTAATTATTAATTCTGAAAAAGGAAATATAGTTGTTGAAGATAAATTAAATTATAAAAATATTCTGTCCAAGAGGGAATTGGAAATTCTGAAGCTGATCGGTGAGGGTTTTACCAGCAAAGAAATTGCGGATTTCCTTTCTATAAGCGTTAATACAGTCAGTAGACATCGCCAGAATATACTGATAAAACTTAATGTTAAAAATTCAGTAAAAGCAGTTGTAGATAGCAAGCCTAATTAGAGTTATTTCTCATAATAATGAATAAATATTTAACTGTTAATGGGTTGCACAAAAAATGTAATTATTTTTTTTAATTGAAATAATGGAGTTGTATTACGAATATGTTTTCAATTTAAGAGTTTTTAGTAAAAATATTTCATGCATAATAAATATTATTGCAATATTAATATATATTTTTTTGAATTAATCATATATTTGTTAGTATTAACAGCTAACAAATTAAGGATGAACATTAACTTTTCAACAGCGACATTCAAGGATTTTGAAAATATCCCTGGATATGATATGATGGACCGAGCAGACATCTATTATGATTTCATCGAATACATGAAAACAAACGGTCACCGATACAGATTACAGAACAATACGGGATGTAGCTCTGTGATGAATATTGGTGATGAAGAAGAGGCAACAAAAGAAATGGTAAGCTTCGTCACCAGTGATTATTTGGGGCTTACGCAACACCCCAAGGTAAAGCAGGCTGCGATTAAAGGTATTGAGAAATTTGGTGCAGGTTCAGCAGCTACACCTCTTATTGGTGGATATTATTCTTACCACAATGAACTTGAAACAAAAATTGCTGAGTTTTTTGGAAGAACAGGGGATGAAGCGGTAACATTTACAACAGGTTATACAGCAAACAGTGCCACTTTGCAGATTTTGCTTCAGAAAGAAGATATTGCAATTTTAGATATGGCAGTACATGCCAGCGTTTATGAAGGTTGCATTCTGACAAACAGGAAAACATTTCCTCATAACGATCTTGCTGCTTTAGAACATATATTAAAAACTTCTGAAGATAAATACCGTACAAAGCTAGTCGTTATAGATGGGGTCTATTCTCAAGATGGGGATACTGCGCCTATTGAAGAAATTTATAAATTAGTCAAAAAATATAATGCCTATTTGATGATCGATGATGTTCATGGAGTAGGTATTTTAGGTAAAACAGGAAGAGGAACAATTGAAGATACCGGTTTATTAGATAAAATTGATATTATAACGGGAACTTTCAGTAAGACTTTTGGTAATCTTGGAGGATATGTAATAGCGAATAAAAATCTTATCAATTTCATCAGATTTCAATCGCGTCAGCAGATATTTTCGGCGACAATTGCTCCGGGAACTGCTGCCGGAATTATTAGAGCAATCGATTTAATTGATGAAGAACCGCACTTACGATTTAAACTTTGGGAAAATATCAATTACTTGAAAAAAGGATTGGATGAGTTGGGATTAGACACCGGAACTACATGTTCTGCGGTTGTGCCGGTAAAAATAGGAGATCCCCATTTAACATTAGATATAGGAAAAATGCTACTGGACAGAGGGGTCTATACAAACCCTATTATGTATCCTGCTGTAGCAAGGAAAAATGGTCGTATCAGAATGAGTGTTACCGCAACACATGAGATACAACATCTTGATAAAACCCTCAATGCATTTGAGGATATCAATAAAAAATTGCATATTGCGAAAAAATAATAACAAATGCCTAGAAAAGTTGTACAAGGTCCCATCAGGGACAAAGAAAAAACTAAACAAAAACTGTTGGCCGCAGTTGGAAAAATTTTAAGAACAAAAGGCTATTCAGGGCTGAAAGTAAGCAAGATAGCTGCTGTTGCCGGCTTTGATAAAAAGCTTATTTATGAGTATTTTGGAAGTACCGAAAAACTTATAGACGAGTATATCAGATCTCAGGATTATTGGAGTAGAACAGGTCAGGAAGAACTTCATGTAGATTTTAGTGACGGAGGTAAGGAAATGTCTAAAGTTGCTATTCTTAATCAGTTTGAACAAATCAGAAGAAATAAAGAGCTTCAGAAAATTATTCTTTGGGGGCTTTCTGAAGGAAAACCTATTCTAAAAAAAGTAGCCGATGACAGAGAAGAAGCAGGAGAGTTGCTTTTTAAAAATATCGTAGATCCTCACTTCAAAGATAAATCGACGAGATACCGTGCAATTGCTGCACTTTTGGTTTCGGGAGCTTATTATCTGAATCTTTACACAGCATACAATGCCAGCGTATTCTGCGGTATTGATCTGAAAAGCGAAGATGGTAGAAAAGAAATCGAAAAAGCTATTACTGAAATTATCGATTTTGCTTACGAAGAAAAATAATGATGAAAAAAAGTTTTCCTATTGACCAAAATTGAGTTTATTGATAATTTGAGAGTTTTCATTTTCAAATTAAAACTATATTTCTTACTTTTGGCCAATGGAAAATTTTATTGTATCTGCAAGAAAATATCGTCCGCGGCAGTTTGATACTGTTGTCGGACAATCTCATATTACGGATACTTTAGAACATGCTATTGAAGAAAATCAATTAGCACAGGCATTGCTGTTCTGCGGTCCCCGTGGAGTGGGTAAGACTACTTGTGCCAGGATTTTGGCGAGAAAGATCAACGAAAAAGACGGCTCTGTTTCAGAAGACGGTTTTGCTTATAACATTTATGAGCTGGATGCTGCTTCCAATAACTCTGTTGATGACATCAGAGAGTTGATCGATCAGGTTCGTTTTGCACCGCAGGTAGGTAAGTACAAAGTATATATTATCGACGAGGTTCATATGCTGTCTTCTGCCGCCTTCAATGCATTCCTGAAAACACTGGAAGAACCTCCTGCTCACGCTATTTTTATCTTAGCAACAACCGAAAAGCATAAAATCATTCCGACAATTTTATCGCGTTGTCAGATTTATGATTTTAAAAGAATTGTGATTGAAGATATTCAGGATCATCTCAGAAAAATCGCTCAGAAAGAGAACATTCAATACGAAGATGATGCTTTATATCTTATTGCTCAGAAAGCTGATGGTGCGTTGAGAGATGCGTTGTCTATTTTTGACAGACTCTCCACGTTTTCACAAAAGAATATTACGTTGGCAAAAGCTGCTGAAGTTTTAAATATTCTCGATTATGATCAATATCTGAAAATTGTTGATTTAGCCAAAGAAAATAAAATTCCTGAAGTACTTTTTGCTTTTAATGAAATTGTTAAAAAAGGTTTCGATCCGCACATATTCATAGCCGGATTAGGAAATCATTTCAGAGATTTGATGATGGCTCAGAATGCTTCAACCATCGAACTTATCGAGGTAGGAGAGAAAACCAAAGCCAAATTCGTTGAGCAAGGTCAAAAATGGAACGCCCAGCAATTAATTGATGCCATTGAGATCTGTAATCACGCAGATATTAATTATAAAAATTCCAAAAATCCACGACTTACTGTTGAAATTGCTTTAATGCAATTGACTTCTCTGACGGCTGATTTAGACGTTGCTAAAAAAAAAAGTTCTTAATACTCGCACCGTTTCTTAGTGAAAAACAGGAAATAAAATCTGCTGAGCCACTCAAAGAAATAACATCTGAAAAGGTTGAACAGAAACAGGCTGTTGAACTTAATAAGCCTCAGGAAGTTGAAGTTCAAAAAACATCTAAACCTTTATCCAGACAGGGAATTTCTACAGGATTTAGTATCAATTCTTTTTTAAATAAAGAAGAAAAACCTAAAGAGGAAGAAACAACTGTTGCAGCCACAGAAAAACTTCCGGAAAATCATTTTACAGATACAGATTTGCAGACAGAATGGAATTTATTCTTGAAACAGCTCCAAAGAAAAGATACTTTTGTTTTCAATGCGGTAAAAACTTTTAAGATGATTAAATCAGATGAAAATCAGATTACGGTTTCCTATCCATCTGATTCTGCAAAAACAGAGTTTGATAAAATAAGCAGGGAATTTTTCAATCATTTTAAAACAAAGGTTCACAATTTTTCTATTGAAATTGAATATAAGAGAGATTTTGAAAATCTTAAAGTTGAAGTAATGACCAAAAAGAAAATTTTTGAAAAATTTATTGAGAAAAATCCATTTCTGAAAGATCTTGATGATCTTATGAAATTTGATCTGACATAAATTCTAAGTGTCATCTAAGTATTAATTAGTTTAAAATTATCGTTCTTCAATAAGGAATTTAGTAATAGAATGACTAATTCAAAGTCGAATTCTTGCATTAAATTAATTGGGCACAAAAGGTTATTTTAAAATAAATTTTATATATTTGTCCAATATTTGTTAAGAAAATCAATTTTTCCGGCAAATAAATTAATATTGAAAAGTTAGAAATAGACGATTCACAACTCTAAAAAGTGGAACAATTTATCTCACATAAGTCTAAAAGCCAGCTTGGTTTTACAGCTGCTGAAATTTTCAGCCGCTATTTTGACTTTTCATTTGGTTATCTTAGAAATTTTAGAAAGTATTATCGATTTTATTGGTACTGCTAACTAAATTTCTTTCTCAAAAATTTAGGAATATTTGATTTATTTCGAAATTCCTTCCTCCACAAAAACATTTTTTAACGGCATTTTTGAAAAGAAATTATAAATTAAATTTTATAATGCAAATTGCTGTTGTCTCAATAATAAAATAAGAAAAATAAATTAGATATGAATTTAAAGGATTTAAAAAACGACTGGATCAATGAGTTTTCTCAGCCTATGATGATTGCAGGACCGTGTAGTGCAGAAAGTGAAGCTCAGATGTTGGAAACAGCAAAACGAATCAGGGAAACTAATGCAAATGTTCCGATTTTCCGTGCAGGAATCTGGAAACCACGCACAAAACCCAATGGATTTGAGGGAGTTGGGGTTATTGGTTTAAATTGGTTAAAAAAAGTAAAAGAAGAATATGGATTTAAAACAGCGACGGAAGTTGCGAATGCACATCACGTTTTTGCAGCATTGGAAGCAGATGTAGATATTCTTTGGATTGGGGCACGTTCTACTGTGAATCCGTTTACGGTTCAGGAAATTGCAATGGCTTTAAAAGGAACAAATAAAACTGTTTTAGTGAAAAATCCTGTGAATCCTGATTTAGCATTATGGATTGGCGCACTGGAAAGACTTTTAGGACAGGATATTAATAATTTAGGTGTTATTCACAGAGGGTTTTCAACGTACCAGAAAACAAAATACAGAAATAATCCTAACTGGCAGATTGCTTTGGATTTTAAAAGTCAGTTCCCGAATATTCCGATGTTGATTGATCCTTCACACATTTGTGGAAACAGAACGGGGTTGGCAGATATTACTCAAGAGGCACTAAATGTAGGTTACCAGGGTGCTATTATCGAAACACACAGCAATCCCGATGAAGCGTGGAGTGATGCTGCACAACAGATTACACCCGAAGTTTTGGGAGAATTGATCAGCAATCTAAAAGTAAGAAGTACAGATTTAGCTGGTTTTGAAGGTGATATGGGAAGACACAGAACGTTGATTTCAGATATTGATTTTCAGTTGATCGAACTTCTTTCCCAAAGAATGAAAATTTCCGAGAAAATTGGTAAACTTAAAAAAGAAAATGACATCGCTATTTTTCAGCCGGAACGTTGGAAAGTAATTACAGAATATGCAACACAAAAAGCTGTTGAAACCGGTATGTCCAAAGAGTTTATTGAGAAAGTTTTCAAGATGATTCATGAAGAATCGATTGAGGTTCAGAATAGCATTATGATTGATAGATAATTAAATTTGAGAGTTTAAGAGGCTTAAATGATGAGAATAATTGTGCTGATAAACATTAAACTCTACGTCTTTTAAACTCTCAAACATAATCCTAATTGCTTATCTTTGTATCATCTTAAAGTATGAAAGGAAAAATCATTAAATCTACAGGAAGTTGGTATCAGGTTTTGGAAATGGAAACCAATAGAATTTTTGAAGCAAGAATTCGTGGAAAATTTAAATTAATCAAAACCAGGCTTACGAATCCGCTTGCTGTGGGAGATTTTGTGGAATTTCAACTGGAGCAGGATGATGTTGCATGGATTACCAAAATTGATCCGCGCAGAAATTACCTGATCAGAAAATCTGTAAACCTTTCTAAAGAAGCGCACATTATTGCTTCAAATATTGATGTAGCCTGCTTTATTTTCACATTAAAACATCCTGAAACTTCGCTTGGTTTTCTTGACCGATTTCTGGCTTGTTGTGAAGCATATAATATTACTCCGTTAATTTTATTCAACAAAATTGATGTTTTGCATGAAGAAGAAATTGAAATCGTAAAAGATGTAGAATTTCATTATAATGAAATTGGATATGAAACATTAGAGATATCTTCATATTCAAGATTAAATTTAGATCAGCTGCAGGATTTACTGAAAGACAAAACTTCTGTATTTTTCGGTCATTCCGGTTGTGGAAAATCTACTTTAGTGAATGCTTTACAGCCTGATTTGAACTTAAAAACATCGGAAATTTCTGATACTAATTTAAAAGGAAAACATACTACTACTTTTGCGCAGATGCATTTCTGGCATTTTGGAGGAAATGTAATTGATACACCAGGGGTTCGTGAGTTCGCCATGATCGATATCCAAAAAGAAGAAGTACAACATTATTTTCCAGAAATCTTCAAAAAGAGAGAAGAGTGTAAATATCACAACTGTCTTCACATCAACGAGCCAAAATGCGCCGTACTTGATTCTTTAGAAACCGGAGAAATTCAACATTCCAGATATTCTACTTATATCAAACTAATGGATGAAGCAGAAGAATTGTCTCAAAATAATCATTCTTAGATTAATAATCCTTAATATTTTATGCTTGAAAAAGTAAACGTTTGTTTAACTTGCTGATTTTGAAAAAAGTAGAGTTAAATTACGCAAACATTGATCAATAAAAAACCCAGCCGAAGCTGGGTAAAAACTAATAACCATGAAAACTCAAATTAAACATGAGAATCGAAATAGATTATACAATTACTGTGCCAAGATTTAATTCATGATTTCTTAATAAAAGTTATTTTTATGTTAAAGAAATTTTAAAATTAAAATCAAAGATATTTTTTGTACTTTTGCGCCATTAAAAAAATATTCATTTATGTCTAACATTACATTCACTATGATTAAGCCTGATGCTGTTGCAGACGGACATATCGGTGCTATATTAGGTAAAATCTCTGAAGGAGGATTCAAGATCAAAGCATTAAAATTAACTCAGCTTACAGTTGCTGATGCAAAAAAGTTCTACGAAGTACATGCTGAAAGACCGTTTTACGGAGAATTGGTAGAATTCATGAGTTCAGGACCAATCGTTGCTGCTGTTTTGGAAAAAGATAATGCTGTTGAAGATTTCAGAACTTTAATCGGTTCTACTAATCCGGCAGACGCTGCTGAGGGTACGATCAGAAAAATGTTTGCAAGAAGCATCGGAGAAAATGCGGTTCACGGTTCAGATTCTGACGAGAATGCACTTATCGAAGCTCAGTTTCATTTTTCAGGAAGAGAGATTTTCTAAGAAAAAAATAATTACAATAAAAAGTCCGGAGAATATTTTCTTCGGACTTTCTTTTTTTTAGGACATAATGTGTCATTTCGTGACAATGCTGCCATTGTTACTATATTTACAGTAAATATTCATTTTTAAATGAAAAATTTATCGGAAATATTTAAGATTCAGTAGTTTATGTGCCTACTAAAATATAAAAAAGCTGTTGAAAAATTCAGTTAAAATCAGGATTAGGTAGAAATACTTGCGTTAAAATTCAGTGTTTTTACGGATGTTTTGTATTGGATTTTTTTATGATCTTTACGCCAGAATTAAAACAGGAAAATTAAGATTAAAGTCTTTAAAACTAATAACCATTAAGACGAAATTTTCAACAAGAGTAAAGGCAGCTAAATCTAGCTGCCTTTTGTTTTTTATAATTTTGAAGGAATTTAAATCTTCAGTAATTCAATTGTTCTTTCCGGACTTTCTGCTGAAAACACCGCATTTCCTGCCACCAAAACATCTGCTCCGGCTTCGAAAAGTTTTCCTGCATTATCAAGATTCACTCCTCCGTCAACTTCAATCAAAGCAGTAGAATTATTGCTCAAAATCAAATCTTTGGTTTCTGCAATTTTCTTGTAGGTATTTTCAATGAATTTCTGTCCGCCAAATCCTGGATTTACACTCATTAATAAAACTAAATCTACATCAGCAATAATATCTTCCAACATCAAAACCGGAGTGGAAGGATTTAAAACAACTCCTGCTTTTGCGCCCAAACTCTGAATATGGTGAATCGTTCTGTGAAGATGTGTACATGCTTCATAATGAACCGAAACTAAGTCTGCACCGTGGTTTATAAATTCTTCAACATATTTTTCCGGTTCTACGATCATCAAGTGTACATCCACAAATTTCTTTGCATGTTGCTGCACCGTTTTCATCACAGGAAAACCGAATGAAATGTTGGGAACAAATCGCCCGTCCATCACGTCTACGTGAAACCAGTCTGCCTGCGAATTGTTAATCATTTCAATATCTCTTTGCAGATTCCCGAAGTCTGCGGCTAAAAGGGAAGGAGCAATAAGTTTCGTTTTCATTTTTACTTTACTTTTATTTTGATCTTTTAAAATGGATTAACCAACAGAAAATAATACAAGAAAATACCTGTAAATAGAATTGTTTCTATGACTGTTAATCGGATATTATTAATTTTAATAACTAATAATCTATCAATTATAAATAATCCTAAAGGGATGATGCTGAAAAATAATAACGTTTCCAGAACCATATTATATACTGAACCAGTTTTGGGAGGATCAAACAACTTATATATCATTAAAAAACCTATATAAATAAAGAATAAAGCTGTTATAATGGATATAAAAGTAGGCTTTCGGACTAAATGATAAAAGATTTTTTTCATTTTAATGATACTTCAGTTTCATTTCCGGTTGAATCTTCAGAAGTGTTTCGTAAATCAGTTGAATCACATTTCCTACATCTTCTTTTGAAACCATTTCTACAGTTGTGTGCATATATCGTAAAGGCAGAGAGATTAATGCACTCGGAACACCTCCGTTTGAATGTGCAAACGCATCAGTATCTGTTCCTGTAGCTCTGCTTGCTGCTGCTCTCTGGAAAGGAATTTTCTTATCTTTTGCGGTATTAATAATCAATTCTCTAATGGTATGATGAACGCTTGGTGCAAAGAAAACAACCGGCCCGTCTCCACATTTCTGATCGCCTTCTTTTTTCTTTTCTATCATTGGAGTTGTCGTGTCATGAGTAACGTCTGTTACGATGGCGATATTGGGTTTAATCGTATCTGCAATCATATCAGCACCATACAAACCAACCTCTTCCTGAACGGAATTGGTAATATACAACCCGAACGGAATTGTCTTTTTGTTTTCCTTTAAAAGCCTCGCCACTTCAGCAATCATAAAACCTCCAATTCTGTTGTCTAAAGCCCTGCAAACGAAATAACGATCATTCATTTCGAAAAACTCATCAGGATAAGTGATCATGCATCCAACGTAAATTCCCAATTCTTCAACTTCTTCTTTTGAAGTTGCTCCACAGTCGATGAAAATATTATCAATTTTTGGAGTTGGCTCATTTTGGTTAGCACTTCTTGTGTGAATTGCTGGCCATCCGAAAACGCCTTTTATAATTCCTTTTTCACCATGAATATGCACCACTTTTGAAGGGGCAATTGTCTGATCTGATCCTCCGTTTCTAATAACATAAATTAATCCGTCATCTGTAATATAATTGACATACCACGAAATTTCATCAGCATGAGCTTCAATAACCACCTTAAATTCCGCTTCAGGATTGATAATTCCGTAGCATGTCCCGTAATGATCTACCTCAATTTTATCAACGTAAGGTTTAATATAGTCCATCCAAACTTTCTGACCTTCATGTTCATATCCTGTTGGTGAGGATGTGTTTAAATATTTTTCTAAAAACTTTAAAGATTTCTTCTCAAATTTCATAAAAAGGAATGATTTTTGCGTTTAATTTTTGCTATAATAGGTGTAAAAATAATGAAATTTACTAAGATTGTTTGTCTTTTTATTTTCTTTTTAGGAGTAAATGTTTTTGGTCAGCAGGACTCGATTATCGCAGTTCCTTTGAGTCAATATCCGCAGGAACTTTTGAAAACGGATGAATTCGGAAAAAAATATTACTACGACGAAAGACAGAAAATGCGGGTATATGATATCAATGGTGAAACAGTTGTTGTGATGGATGAACTGGTTTTAGTAAACAAACCTAAATTCAATAATCAGCTTGATAGAAATTATTATTATTTTCTGAATAAAAAATTATACAGAGTATATCCTTTATTTTTAACGGCTCTTCAGCAATACAGAGATATTCAGGGCGAAATGACAAATCTGGATAGTAAAGCGAAGAGAAAGTACATGAAAGACCGACAAAATATATTAGCCGACCAGTATGAAAAGCAATTGAGAGATCTTACAACAACGGAAGGTCAGCTTTTTGCAAAGTTAATGAACAGAGCTACCGGGAAAAATGTTTATGAAATTATCAAAGAATTAAGAGGTGGATGGAGTGCTTTCTGGTGGAACGTGAAAGGTAAAATGGCAGATATTGATCTTAAAGACAAGTATGATCCTCATAAAAACAGAACCGATGAATATTTGGAGTCACTTCTTCAGTCCAATTGGAATTCTGGTTATTTGCAGCCTTATCCGGGAGCAAATACTTTTAAAGTTTACAAATAATATTTTAAATATAAAAAATTCCTGTAAAGCTTACAGGAATTTTTCTTTTAGCTTATCAAAAACAATTTTATCAATAGGTAAAGGAAATAGATTGTCAGAAGTATCGATGTCAATCCATTCTGCTTTTTCAATGCATGGATCGAGAATTAAAAAATCTTCTTCATTCACTATATTTACAATATAATATATGGTAAGCAATTGTTCGTTATCTCTGAAACGGGAAACCAAAAATTCTTCCTGAGTATAAAAGTGCTCTACAATTTCTATTTTTACATTAAGCTCCTCATCAAATTCACGATGTAAACATTCTATTACTCCTTCTCCAAATTCCAGTCCGCCACCCGGGAATTTCATTAAAGGTTCGCCGGCATATTCTTCAAATAAAGTCAAAACTTTTTTATCTTTCACAGCGCAGGCATACACTCTAATGTTGATCTTATCTATCATATATAATAATTTGTAAAGCTAATTTAGGAATTTTTAGAAAGAAGTTAGAATTTAGAAACTAGAAATTAGTTTTAATATGATGAATAATGTCTTTTTGATCTATATTATATATGTGTATCTCTTATTTACTAAGCTCTAACTTCTAATATCTAGCTTCTATAATTTAACAGCATTAATCATTTCTCTTTTCCCCGGAGGCCCCGCTTTCTTTTCTACTTTAAAATTAAGATCCTGAAGAATTCTTCTTACACTGCCTTTTGAAGAGTAGGTTGTTAAAAGTCCGTTAACCGCCATTTTGTCCGAAACCATTTCAAATAAAGGATTTTCCCAAAGATCAGGTTGCACCCTTGCGCCAAAGCAATCAAAATAAACAAGATTTATTTCGGGTAAGTCTATGTTTTTCAGATCAAAGAAGTCACATTGTATTTTTTTTAAATTGAATCCTTTAATGATTTCAACTGACTTTTCCCAATCTGATTGATGAACTTTTTGATAAATATTTTTGAATTCCGGGTTATCGAACAGCTCAAAATATGCCAAATCGTTCATTTCCGATTCATTTATTGGATATTTTTCAAGGGTAAAATAGTTGATGATATGACTTTTGTCAGTTTTTAAATATTCATTAATTGTCACCAAAACATTCAAACCTGTTCCAAATCCGAGTTCTAAAATATTAATTTCGTAATCATTAACTAAATTTAATCCGTTTTTGATAAACACGTGTTCTGCTTCTTGGAGCGCACCGTGATGAGAATGATAGTTTTCGTTTAATTCATTGATAAACAATGTTTTACTGCCGTCATTTGTGGTCTTAATTTCCCTTTTCAAGCTATTTTTTTACAAATTTACTCTAAAATTTTTATATTTAAATAATTATGTTAAATTTGTAGAACATCATAAAAAATTTTAGAAATGATAATTCAAAAAACTGAAAACTCCAGAATTTCTACATTCGACCCAAATAACTTTTCATTCGGAAATACTTTTATTGATCATATGGTGATCTGCGAGTATGAGAATGGAAAATGGGGAGATGTAAAATTGGTTCCTTACGGTCCTTTGGCATTTACACCGGCGATGATGGGTGTAAACTATGGGCAAGCTTGCTTTGAAGGTATGAAAGCTTACAAAGACAAAGACGGACAGGTTTTCCTTTTCAGGCCTGAAAAGAATTTTGAACGTATCAATAAGTCGGCGACACGTCTTGCAATGCCGGAAGTAACAGAAGAAATGTTTTTGGAAGGACTAAAAGCATTGGTTGACATCGACAGAGATTGGATTCCTCAGGGAGAAGGTATGTCTTTATATATCAGACCGTTGATTTTCGCTACAGAAGAAGCTTTAAAAGCGAGAGTTTCTGATAAATATATGTTTGCAATCGTTGCGACACCTGCAAAAATGTATTATACTGAGCCTGTTTCTGTTAAGATTTCTGATCATTATTCAAGAGCGGCAAGCGGTGGAGTAGGTTCTGCTAAAGCTGCCGGAAATTATGCTGCATCTTTTTACCCGACTCAATTGGCGATCGAAGAAGGATACGACCAAATTATCTGGACAGATGATGCGACTCACGAGTATTTCGAAGAAAGTGGAACAATGAATGTTTTTGTAAGAATTAACGATACGATTTTTACGCCACCAACTTCTGAGAAAATCTTAGATGGTGTTACAAGAGACAGTTTCATTACTTTAGCAAAGAAAAGAGGATTTGAAGTAAAAATAGAGCCAATTAAAGTAAAAGATGTTGTAGAAGCTCAAAAAAATGGAACTTTAAAAGAGGTTTGGGGAGTAGGAACAGCGGTTGTTACAACAGTTTTCCAGGCTTTGGGATATAACGGGGAGAAATTGGAATTACCAAGATTATCAGACGAAGAAAGCTACGCGGTGATCTTGAAAAACGATCTAGTAAATTTACAGACTAATCTTTCAGAAGATTCTTTCGGATGGAGAGTATTGGTTGATCACGTATTGGAAACAGTTTAATTTTAAACTTACAATCTATATAAAGTCGGGAATTTTCCCGGCTTTTTTTGTTCTGGAAATATTCACTTTTGTTATTTCTGAACAGAGCAAAGTGGAATGAAGAATCCAAATTATAATCATTGGAGATTCTTCCCTCATCAAAAGGATGGTAAGAAAAATTTTATTGGTTCAATTTTAAAATCAATTCAATTTTGAAAAATGTGGAAACTTTTATTTCAATAACTTCATCAAGTTTTGTAATTGATTCCCGAAATGTGTATTTTCGCAAATGTTTATGAAAAAAATACTCTTCATATCAGTGTTAAGTTTTTTGAGCTGTAGCAAAAATGCGCAGACTCATCCACCCATCGGCGGTGTTCTGAGCAAAGATGATCTGAATATTTCCAGAGAGAGGATGAAAAATCTTAATACTCAGGAAAGAATGCATATGCAGGAATGGATCAACGGACAGTCGGTGAGATATTATCCTACACAGCTTAATTACTGGGTAAGTACACAGGGTTTTGATCAGAGACAGAGAAGACAGGATGAAACTTTTATTTCGTATTCCTATGATCTTTACGATTTTGACGAAACTAAAATCTATGATCAGCCGATTGAAAGAAGAAATGCCAGATTCGGGCACTTTGATGAATTAAAAGCAGTAGAAGATGCATTGCGTTTTATACAGGATGGTGAGGAAGTTACACTTTTGGTTCCGTCTTCTTTAGCATATGGAACTTACGGTGATGAGAAAAAAATAGACAACGACGTACCATTAATCATAAAATTAAAAGCATTATAATCAATGAAATTGTTTAACAAGAATATAATTCTGGCGGCGGCAAGTATTTCGCTGATGAGTTGTACACCAATTTATAAAAAAATGAACGTAGACAAAGAAACTTACGAAGGTCTTAATGACGGACTTTATGCAAATCTTCAAACGACAAAAGGTAACCTTATCGTAAAATTTGAAGATAAAAAAGCACCTGTAACTGTGGCTAATTTTGTTGGTCTTGCAGAAGGAAAAATCGATAACAAAGCTAAGGCAAAAGGAGTTCCTTTCTATGACGGAACAATTTTCCACAGAGTAATCAAAGATTTCATGATCCAGGGAGGAGATCCTCAAGGAACAGGAATGGGAGATCCTGGATATAAATTTGAGGACGAGAAAAACGACCTTCAACACACAGGAAAAGGAATTCTTTCTATGGCGAATTCAGGACCAAATACCAACGGTTCTCAGTTCTTCATCACAGAAGTTGCTACCCCTTGGTTAGACGGAAAACACACGATTTTCGGAAAAGTGGTAAAAGGTAACGACGTGATCGATGCGATTGCCAACGTAGAAAAAGGAGCTCAGGACAAACCTAAAACCGATGTTGTTTTAGAAAAAGTTTCTGTATTCAGCAAAGGTGACGAGTATAAAAACTACGATCCTGCAAAAACTTTCACTGAAGGTAAATCTAAAATTGCAGAAAACAACAAAGCTGCAATGGCGAAAGCTGAAGCTGACAAGAAGAAAAAAGAGGAAGAATTCAAAGCTAACCAGGAAAAAATGGTTGAAGATTTGAAAGCAGGAATGCAAAAAACTGAATCTGGTCTTTACTATAAGATTACTAAAATTGCTGACGGGAAAGCTCCAAAAGCAGGAGATAATGTTTCTGTACATTACGCTGGTAAGTTAGTAGATGGAACTGAATTCGATTCTTCATTCAAAAGAAACGAACCAATCGAAATTCCTATCGGAATGGGAAGAGTAATCAAAGGTTGGGACGAAGGTATTCTTTTATTAAAAGAAGGTGAAACTGCAACTTTATTGATTCCGCCAGCAATGGGTTACGGTGCAAACGGAGCAGGAGGAGTGATCCCGCCAAATGCATGGTTAGTTTTCGATGTTGAGCTTGTAAAAGTAAAATAATTGAATCTTTAAGATATTTTGAAAAGCCATCCGTGAGGATGGCTTTTGTTTTTTTAAGCTAAATACTTGAAAATTAAGTTAAGTATACATAAGTATTAATTATTATTTGTAATTTTAAATATGAGTAAACTAAACCATGAAATAAAAGAAAATTTCACTTTTTTTGAAAAACTTTTTACTGAAGAAAAAATAATTTTTGACGAAGTAATTATTTTGAAAAATAAGGTTAATAATAAAAGATGGTCAGAAAGTAATTCTAAATGTAGCATTTCTTTAGAAATTGATGATTTGCATTTAATTGTAGAGAAACAAAAAGCAGATAAAAAATATCATATTAAATTAAGAACCTCAAAACTTTCACAAGAACCTTTTTTTAGATTTGATTCAGATGGACCAGCACATCGAAATAATGATGATAATATTCCATTAGCAGAACAGAAAGTAACTACACCTCATTTTAATTCTTTTAATAGTCTTGGAGTTTCTATCGCCTATAAAAATAAGGTATTACAAGATCAAGATCAAGCAGACATAATTTTAAATGATATTAATTTTGGAATGGCTTTATTTTGTCAAGAATCAAATTCGAAATTAAAAAATAATTTGTACCCTCAAGTTTTAGAAAATGATCTGCAACTTGATTTTGACTATGAGGAAATGTTTAATTTTGACTCTTTAAATTTTGATTAATGGATAAAGTAGATATAGCTGAAAAGATAAAAACGTCATTTTGTAATTTAGTAGCTATTAAAAATAGAAAAAAAACTCTTGAAGTTATAACGGGATATTCTACTATAAATAATAAGTTTATTTCTGTTTTTATTTATAGGTCAAATGAAGGTAAATATATTGTTACTGATTTTGGTTGGTTTGATCAAAACTATTATGATACGCCATATTATGATGAATCAGAAGACATACTAGTTAAAATTAAGAATACATATATTTACACTTATGATATAAAAAATACGAGTGATAAAGAAGGAAATATATATTATTATAAATCAACTTTTAATATTGAACAGATTCCGACTCTTGTTTATGATTTATCTAATTTTTTATTAGGTATTATTAATTCTTACTGTGTTCAATTCAAAGATGAAAAAGAAGAAAAAGAAAGAGAAACATTCAGAAAGGAGGCTGATTTATTCTTGAAAATTAACTACGAAGGTAGAGTTAAAATGAGAAAGCCATTAGATGATTTTAAAAATATTAAATTCAATGCGATTATTTATAAAGGTATGGAACTTAATTTAGTATCTTATGTAACAGGTTCAACCACAACATACTTTGAAAATGATTTAAGAAAATCTATAGTAAATTTTGAGATTTCAGAAAGATCATTATCTAAAAAAGATATTAAAAATAAAATATCAATAATAAATGATCAAAGTGAGGGATATAATGCGAATAAATCTGAAAGTCTAATAAATTTATTATCAGAAAAACTAACAGAACAACCAATTCTTTGGTCGGAAAAAGAAAGAATACTAAAAATATTAAATTAATCGTCTTTATCAAGGAGTTTTTATAATTTCCCTATTCCTACAAAAAATCTTATTTTCATATAAAAGAAGTAAATGAAAAAATTACTACGTTGCCTTTTCATATTTTAAATAGTTGTGATTTTTCGGGAAGTACAAGGTAATTTTTCAAAAATATTAAGCACAACTTTAGAATCCAGTTGAGAGAATTATTCTTATATTTAAAAGTATATATTGTTAAAATAAAAAGAAGTTACATACTAAAAACAAAAACCGCATCCAAAGGTGCGGTTTTTCAATACAATCAAACTAAAAAGTTTTACGAATGTCTGTCCATTCTTTTCTTTATATACAAGCTATTGCTTCTTTCACTTAATGAACTGATAAACATCAGACTGAATCCGACGTACACAACAAAAGCGATCAGGTAGACCATCAGATTGTTAAAACTGATTTTTGCTGCAAATACAAGCACCGAAAACAGTGCAAAACCAATTAATAAAATAATACTCAAAACTCTCATTTTCATTGAGCCTTCCTGGCTCTTAAACATATACTTCATCATACATTACTTTTAATTGTTAAACTACTTTTTTATGGTTATTTCTTCTCGACAGAACGACTGTTGAAAAGTACGTTCTGCCATTATTCAAGATTGCTAATACATCGGTGTAAAAAGGTTCGCTTTTTACGTTGGCTAAGGTTACGATGTAGTTCGCCATCTGTTTGTAATCGTGAGTGAGGATTTCCTCAATGCCTTGATATCATAAATCTCTTTTTGCGACGTCCGGTAAGAACGTTTGGCAAAAATTGTGTTGAAAGCCGAGTTGGAATCCGACAAATGATTGGCAAATTTCACGATGCTCAATACGGAAATATGGAAGCTATATTCCGCAGAGAGTAATTTTTCCACAAGTATATTCAGCCTTATGGTTTCCTCTTCATACGATGCATTCTGTACATTTTTGTACTGATCCAACAACATTTTTACGGTTGTATATGCATCTTTTTCTGCCTGAGTTTTTGCATATCTGTAAGGTTTCACAGCATCTTTCAGTGCCTGCAAATCGGCATCACGTACAGCGTCTGCATAAGCAATGGCTGCCGTTTCCTCACTTCTCCTGATCTGGTCAAGTGCGGTATTATAAACCGGAATTTGTTCCTGAATTGCCATAAGCAATCTACTAAAATCCGTATCCGTGTTTGCATCTAAAGATGAAGTGCTGAAATCTTCAAAGAAGCGGACAATTAATTGCCCAAACTCAGCGTGATGGAGCCTCTGAAGGTCCATATTGATTAATTTTTTCATCGTTTTGTGTTTTTAAATAATTTTTTTTCAAAGTTTTATGTAGCCATAATCATGCCAGAATTATATTTTAAGTGTTAATAATTAAATAGTTAAGAAAATAAATATCTTTTTATCTCACAGTATGAAGAGTGAATTAAACAAATTACTCGTTCGCTTCGTCCGAGATTGGGACGACACAAATTAAAATTAGTTTAAGTTTTCCCATGATGGGACGGAGAGAAATAGTTTTGATTTAGACTTTGCTAACGTGGGACTGGATGAAATTATTTCGGTTTGGATATTCCGATAACGGGATTATGTAAGGCTAATTTATTGAATAATAATCGCTGCTTTGAATGCTTAATTTTTATCTTTGGAGATATAAATTTAATTATGAAAAAAATATTTTCTCTTATAATAATTACGCTGTTCGTTTCAGGATGTATCCAAAATAAAGATTCGAATCTTTTTACAATTGCAGACAGCCAAGAAAGAAAATATGCAGAAGAAACATTAGAAGAAGTATTAACTAAAAATAAAGATCATAATTTTATTAATTCAGATACCAATATTATTGAAACTCCAGAAATCGCCGTAAAAGTTGCAGAACCCATTCTTTTCGGAATCTATGGTAGAAAAAATATCATAAATAAAACAAAGACCGTATAAAGTAAGTGAGTTGAAAGGATATTATATAATTGAAGGTATTTTACGCAGTGGCATTGGCGGAACTTTTTTGATTATTATGAATAAAAAGAATGCTGAAATTATTAAAATTACACATGGCGAATAGTATTTTATAAAAAAAACCGCCCATAACAGGCGGTTTCATATATTTTACCAATTCTTATCGATCATGTAAATAAGTTGTGTCAAAGTAGAGGCTCCAAGCAGTAATTCTCTTCTGTTTACCTTTTCAAACGTATCTTCCTCTGTATGATGAATATCAAAATAGCGTTGAGAATCAGGAACCAGTTCTGCCGTCGGAACGCCCAAATCATGAAGCGGATAAAGATCTGTCCCGGAATACGTTCCCGTAAAATCGTACACTCCGTAAGGTAAAAACAGCTTTGCCCAACTTTGTATCTGCATTCTTTTTTCATTATCCATTTCCAGGGAAATTCCTCTCGGAGTAAAACCTCCCGCATCAGTTTCTATCGCAAATAAATGTTTCTCGTTATTTTCTTTGGCTATTTTTCCATATTGAACGCCGCCTTTCACACCGTTTTCTTCATTCGCAAAACAGACAACACGGATTGTATGATTATTTTGAATTCCGAGGTTCTTAAAAGTTCTCAATACTTCAATACTCTGAACAATTCCTGCTCCGTCATCATGTGCGCCTTCACCCACATCCCAAGAATCCAAGTGTCCGCCGACAACAATGACGCTTTTGTCTTTTTTACCTGTAATCTCACCAATCACAGAGTGAGAGAGTTTCTCGCCTTTCATTCCACAATTAGAATTGAGTTTTGCAATGATTTTTTGAGATTGTAAAAGTTCAGCTAATTCATCGGCAACCGTATTCCCAATGGCAACGGCAGGAATTTTTTTGTCGTTTTCGTAACGCATCGCTCCTGTATGCGGAACATCGTCAAATGCTGAAGAAAGCGAACGGATGATCGCAAATTTTCCTCCTTTTCTCGCTGTTAATGAAGCGGCAGTTGTTCTGTATTTCGCAGCATCACTATATCCCTTAAAAGTTTCAATATAAGACTGACTGAAAGGATAATTAAAGAAAACTATTTTGTCTTTTACCTGTTCCGGCGAAAGTTTTTCGTATTCTTCCATGGATTTTACCATGATGATTTCTCCTGAAACATCTTTTCCACCTGTTCCTTCAGAATTTCCTAACGAAAGCATTTTTAAGCTTTTCCATTTTTCGCTGGAAGTTTTGATCTGTAAAGATTCTTTTCCCCGTATCCACACCGGAACCATCACGTCCTGAAGCCTCACTTTATCGGCTCCGGCATCACGAAGTTTTTGTTCTGCCCATTTTACCGCTTTTTCATAAGCTTCGGAACCACTTAAACGGTGACCAATATTTTTAGTTAAATCTCTTAATTCGGAGTATCCTTTTCCATTATTTAATATTTCTGTAGAAATTTTTGCAAATTGTATAGAATCTTCTTTCTGACCGAAGACTGCTATGCTCAGTAGTAATAGTGATGTTCCTAATATCTTTTTCATTTTACCAGTTTTTATCGATCATTAAGATCATTTGTGTCATGGCAACTGCGCCCAACAGAAGTTCTCTTTTATTTACTTTATCGAAAGTGTCTTCCACAGAGTGATGATAATCGAAATATCGTTGTGTATCTACAACCAGCTCTGCCAAAGGAATATCCATTTTTTTCAAAGGAGATATATCCTGAATGGCATCGGTTTGGTCGAAGTCATAGATACCGTAAGGAAGAAAATAGTTTTTCCATTCAAAAACCTGCCGTCTTCGCTGCGGTGACATATCTAATGAAAATCCTCTCGGAGAATAACCTCCGGCATCTGTTCCTAATGCAAAAACGTGTTTTTCTTCCTTTCTCTTTACGTACGCTGAGTACATTTCTCTGCCTTGTCCGCCATTTTCGCTATTGGCAAAAAGAACAACTCTTATGGTGTGATTATTTTCGTAGCCTAAAGCTTTCAGTGTTCTTAATACTTCGATACATTGTACTACGCCGGTTCCGTCATCAATAGCACCTTCGCCAAAATCCCAGGAATCTAGCTGAGCAGCCAAAAGAATCACTTTAGAATCTTTTTTACCCTGAATTTCACCAATGATATTAGGATTCGTTGTATCACCTTTAGATTCGGCGGTCATATTGATTTTTGCGGTGACTTTTTGCTTTTTTAATAATTTTTCAAGTTCATCAGCAGATCTTGCGCCAATTGACAGGGCAGGAATTTTCACCTTATCATCCGGTTCGTAATAGATCATTTTTGCGTGCGGAACATCATCATTAGCAGTTGTTAATGATCTTATAATTAAAGCTTTTGCTCCTGTTTTAGCAATAACAGATGCAGAAATTAATTTTGATTTTGCGGTAATTAAATAAGAATCACTGGTGTTGATAATCTTCGGATCCATGGGAAGATTCACGAAAACAATTTTATCTTTCAATTGACCAACTGACATTGCGTTAAGCTCTGAAGTTGTGGTTATTAAAACAATTTCACCGGTTAGATCTTTTCCGCCTGTTCCTTCAGAATTTCCAAAAGAAAGCATTCTGATATTTTTCCAGTCGCCGTTTGACGCTTTTATCTGTAGAGATTCGCGTCCCCTGATCCAGATCGGGGCTTTTGCTTCCATTCTCCAGATCATTGGAATACCAATGTCTTTTAGTTTTTTTTCTGCCCATTCCACGGCTTTTGCATAACCTGGAGTCGCACTGAAGCGTGATCCGACACCTCTTGTCAGTTCATTCAGATTATCGTAAGCCGTTCCGTTGGTCATGATTTCATCAGAAATCTTTTTAAATTCCTCATGATAATTGAATTTAGCCGTGACCGTAGGTTTCTTAAATGGATTTTTCTGTGGTTTTTTTTGAGAAAATAAAAATCCACCCAAAAAGAGTGGAATCATAATGAACGTTTTTTTCATTTTATTTTTCTTTTTTCCGCTGATAAAAGTAGCGAAAAAATAGTAATTTTTTAAGGTTTCATATCGTACATTAACAAGGCTGTAACCAATTTTGGTTCAATAAATGTACATTTCGGAGGCATACTGAGTTTCAGGTCTGAAATTTTAATCATATCATTAAAACTTACAGGGAAAATTCCGAATCCTACTTTTCCTTCTCCACTGTCTATTTTTTCTTTAATCTCAGCAATTCCCTGGAGATTTGAAGTTCCTTTGATGTAAGAAATTTTATCAGAACTGTCTGATTCTTCTATTTTTAGAATATTTTTAAAAATATATTTATCCAATAGATGATGATCCAGATTATCCAGAGACATATGTTGGGAACGAAGATCATGCTTTACGTGAAGAGAATAAAACTTACCATCAAGATACATTGAAATGTGGAATTTCTGCGAAGGAAAATATGCCGTTTCTCCTTTTTCGTGAATTAAAAAATATTGTTCCAATTCTTTCAAAAATTCTTCAGTAGACAATCCGTTAAGATCCGACACAATTCTGTTGTAGTCATGAATTTTAATGGATTGGTTGGAAACAATAAAACTGTAAACAAAATTATACAATTCCGTACCGTTATGTCTCTTGTTTTTATCTTTCTGATGTTTTGCATTAAGAGCCGTAGAACCGATTCTGTGGTGACCATCAGCAATATAGAAAGACTCGATCTGATCGATAACTTCCTTAAATTGCTGAAGTTTTAAACGGTTATCAATTCTCCAGATTTTATGTCTGATGCCTATTGAATCTACATGATTAAAAATCGGAACATTTTTCTCTTCATGATTCATCAACAGCTCAATCTTAGAATTGGCAGGATAGGTAAGCAATACCGGTTCTGCCTGAATGTTTACTTTTTCAAGATAATGTGCCAGTTTCTCTTTCTTCTGAGGAATGGTACTTTCATGTCTCTTGATTTTGCCAGCCCAGAAATCTTCTATGCTTGCCAATCCTAAAAGCCCTCTGAAAACCTGTTTGTTGGGATAGATCTGCTCATAAAGATAATAGGAAGAATTGTCCTGAACGAGTTTTTTCTCTTCCACGAGTTCTTCAAATGTAGAACGTATTTTCCTTAAATTCCTGTCTATATCTTTTGATTTACTTACAACATATGGCTTAATCATATTGATATAAGTATCTTCAACTTGAGCTTTTTCCGCTATCTGTTCCTGAGTAAAATTATCCAGAGGGTGAGTAGGGAAAGTGCTCTCATGATCTTTATGAGGTCTTATTCCACGAAAGGGTTTAAAAATAGGCATATTTTATAGTATGGTTTCTTTAATCTTAATAATCTGTTCTGCAAGTTCGATTCCGATTTTTTCCTGAGCATCCACCGTATTTCCTCCGATGTGCGGAGAAAGCGACAGGGCAGGGTTCATCAGCAAAAGCACTTCCGGATTGGGTTCTTTTTCAAAAACATCCAGTGCGGCACCTGCTACTTTTCCTGACTCAATAAAATCAATCAGAGCAACTTCATTCATTACACCACCTCTTGCAGTATTTGCTATATAGACTCCGTCTTTCATTTTTTCAAACTGAGGCGTATCTATGATATATTCGTTCGTTTTCGGAGTATTGATACTGATAAAATCTGCATCTTTCAGAAATTCATCCATATCATTTATTGAAGTAATTTCAAAGTCTACCGACTGTCCGTCAAAGAAACTTAAGGTTAGAACTTTAGTTTTAGGCTTTCTGGTTAATACTTTAACTTTCATTCCTAAAGAAATTCCTATTTTTAATACTTCCTGACCAATACTTCCAAAACCAATTACTCCTAATGTTTTTCCTGAAAGTTCATACGCATGAGCAAACGATTTTTTCATGGCATTGAAATGAGTTTCTCCTTCCAATGGCATTAATCTGTTGGATTCATGAAGAAATCTTGCCAAAGAAATAAAGTGCCCGAAAACCAATTCTGCAACCGATTTTGAGGAAGCAGTCGGAGTATTGATGACCGTAATTCCTTTGCTTTTAGCATATTCAACATCAATGTTATCCATTCCGATGCCACCTCTTCCGATAATTTTCAGAGTCGGGCAGGCATCGATAAGATTTTGCCTTACCTGTGTCACACTTCTTACCAAAAGAACGTCTACATTATTCTCGTTGATGAAATTAATGACATGATCCTGTGCCACTTTATGGTCCAGAATTTCTATACCTGCATCTTTCAATGCCTGTGTTCCTGATTTCGAAATTCCGTCGTTAGCTAAAACTTTCATGGTTTTTATTTAAAATTATACAAAGATGAGAAATGAATAAAAATCATCAATTCCCTGACTTTAAAGGAAAATATTAATTTTCAGGTACCTCAATCTTTCAATTTTTTAAGCCGTCTAATATAAGTTATTTTATTGACTTCATGACATCCACCAAAACCTGCACGCTTTCAATTGGTAAAGCGTTGTAAAGACTTGCTCTGTAACCTCCTAAACTTCTGTGTCCGTTTAGTCCGCTGATGCCTGCAGCTTTCCATGCAGCATCAAATTCTTCTTTTTTGCTGTCGTCGATAAGCTTAAAAGAAACATTCATTAAAGAACGGTCTTCTTTTACGCAGAACGTCTCAAATAAAGGATTGCTGTCGATTTCGTTATATAAAAGTTTTGCTTTTGCTTCGTTTCTTGCTTCAGCGGCGGCAATTCCTCCGTTGTTTTCTAAATGTTGTAAAGTCAGCAAAGATGCATAAACAGGAAAAACCGGTGGTGTATTGTACATAGATTCTTTCGCAATATGCTGAGAATAATCTAAGATGGAGAACATATTTTCTCTTCCTGTTTTGCCTAAAATTTCTTTTTTGATAACGACTAAAGTTACTCCTGCAGGTCCCATATTTTTCTGAGCCCCTGCGTAGATTAAATCAAATTTAGAAAAATCTAATTGTCTTGAGAAAATATCAGAACTCATGTCACAAACCATCAAAGTATCAACTTCCGGGAAAGATTTCATTTGAGTTCCATAGATCGTATTGTTTGAAGTACAGTGGAAATAATCATATTCTGAACCAACCGTATAATCTTTCGGAATGAAAGAATAATTTTCTTCTTTCGAAGAACCTACAACGTCTACCGTTCCTACTTTTTGAGCTTCTTTAATGGCTCCCGCAGCCCAGGTTCCTGTATTGGTATATGCTGCTTTTCCGCCAACTTTCATCAAGTTGTAAGGAACCATTGCAAATTGCAGACTTGCACCGCCTCCCAAGTATAAAACTTCATAATCATCACCCAAATTCATCAGTCTTTTTACAATCGCACGCGCTTCGTCCATTACAGCTACAAAATCTTTACTTCTATGAGAGATTTCAAGAAGAGAAAGTCCGATTCCGTTAAAATCAAGGATAGCCTGTGCTGATTTTTCGAATACCTCTTGAGGTAAAATACATGGTCCTGCGCTGAAGTTATGCTTTTTGCTCATATTTTTACTTTTTTGGTTGCTGTAAAGGTTTTTGTCTTACAGCTATATTTTGGTTTATGATTTAAATTCTGATTTTTTGATATAAAAAACCGCCTCATGCTGAATGAGACGGCAGTTTTTTATTCTCCGTGCAAGAATGCTTTTTTGCTAAGCAGTGCTTCTTCAGATTCTACATGATCCTCATCCGGAACACAGCAATCTACCGGACATACGGCCGCACACTGTGGCTCTTCGTGGAAGCCTTTACATTCTGTACATTTATCTGTTACAATGAAATAAACATCGTCACTTACAGGTTCTTGCGGCGAATCTGCATCCACAGTAAGACCTGATGGTAATGTTACGGTACCTGAAAGTTCGGTACCTTCGGAAGCTTTCCAATCTACGGCTCCTTCATAAATTGCATTGTTAGGACACTCTGGCTCGCAGGCGCCACAATTAATGCATTCATCAGTTATTTTAATAGCCATCGCTAATTTTTTTTAAATTTGCACAAAATTACAAAATATTCCCCAATTTTACAGTAATTATGAATATTGAAAACAAAGTTTTAGGACTTGCGAAATTAAGCAGTTATATAAAAGAATTTTTAACAAAAAATAAGGAGAGTTATAATGAAAATGATTCCGATTTTGAGTTATTATTAGAGAAGTCAAAAATAGATAATCCGTGGTTTACGATTGAAAATCAGAAATTTGCTTTACAGCAATGGGCAGATTTGTTGACAGAGGAAAATATTAACAACTGGATCAAAGAATATAAAACTTCAAAAACATCAAAGAAAGTAGGATTGATTCTTGCCGGAAATATACCATTGGTCGGATTACACGATGTGATTTCTGTGGTTTTAAGCAATCACATTCCGTTAATTAAATTATCTTCTAAAGACCGATATATGATTCCGTTTTTATTAAAAAAGTGGAAAGAATTTTCAGGAGAAGATATTAAATTTGAGTTTGTTGAGAAGTTAGAGGATTTCGATGCCGTCATTGCAACCGGAAGTAATAATACGGCGAGATATTTAGAATATTATTTTAAAAATCATTTAAGTATTATCAGAAAAAACAGAACTTCTGTAGCGGTTTTAAAAGGCGATGAATCGGATGAAGAATTACAGCTTTTAGCAAAGGATATTTTTCAGTATTTCGGACTGGGCTGCAGAAATGTAACAAGACTTTTAATTCCGCAGGATTTTTTAATCGACAGGATTTTTGAGAACTTTTTGAATTTTAAAGATATTATCAATCACCATAAATATGCGAATAATTATGATTACAACAGAGCAGTTTACCTTTTAAATCAGGAAAAATTCTGGGATAATAATTTTGTCATGCTACAAGAAGATGAAAAATTATTCAGTCCGCTTTCTGTGATCAATTTCAGCAGATATTCTTCTTTGAATGAAGTGAAAAGTTTTCTTGCTGAAAATGAAAATGATATTCAATGTATAGTAGCAAAAGAGGAATTAGGATTGGATTCGATAGGTCTTGGAGAAGCACAAAATCCAAGTTTGGATACATATGCAGATAATGTAGATACGATGAAATTTTTATCGGTAATATAATTCTTCGTACCTTGCTGTCAACCAATCATTAATTTAATATGAAAAAAATATTTCTGATTCTTAGCGTTTTGGCTTTTCAGTTGGGATTTTCTCAAAACAGCAGTATTACAGTTGTTGAAAGTAAGAAAATTGAATTAAAGGGAGAATTAAGTAACGATAAAATTGATTTGTACAATCAGTCTTTTTTGAAATTTGTCGATGCTTTAAAGACTTCGGACAAACAGACAATCAATACTTTACTTTCAGATAAAGTGAAAACTATTGTCGGTGATAAGATGATTCAGACACTTTCCGGGGGAATAAGTTTCAACAGAAAAACAGAAGTTTATAAATCCGGAAATCAAAAAATACTCGGCGGAGAAATTTATCCTGCAATTCAGTATAAATATGTTGATGATCAATCGATTCCGCCGAGAGATCTTATTACGGTCATTTTTGAAAACGATGGAAAAATTTTAGGGGTAAAACCTGAATACAGTGAATAAACTTATTATAATAAATTAAAATTAAGAATATAACTATGATGACAGATGTTTTAGTTGCGCATTCTACGGATGTGGAAAAGGCAGAATTTTACAAAAAAACGTATATGCATGTTGCTTTTGCAATTCTTGCATTTATCGGTGTAGAAACTGTTTTGTTTAATATTGTACCACCCGAAATTATCGGTTTAATGTTTGGTCAGAAATATACTTGGCTATTGATTATCGGTGCATTTTGGCTGGCTTCTATTTTGGCTAATAAATGGTCATTATCTCAAAGCAGATCAACTCAATATTTAGGATTAGGATTTTATGTTTTGCTTGAAGCGGCAATTTTCCTTCCGTTAATTTATATTGCGATCTATCAGGCTGGTGGAGTAGTGATTTATCAGGCTGCGATGTTGACGGTTGCAATGTTTGCGGGAATTTCCGTAGTTGCATTTACTTCAAAAAGAGATTTTTCATTCCTTAGAAATATTATCGTAATTGGCGGTTTTATTGCTTTGGGGCTTATTATTGTCGGAGCAATCTTTGGTTTTAACCTTGGACTTTGGTTTTCGGTAGGAATGGTAATTTTGGCTTCTGCGACGATCTTATATCAGACGAGCAAACTGAAAGATTCTTATACTACGAATCAGTACGTTGGAGCCTCTTTACAATTATTCGCTTCTATTATGTTGTTGTTCTGGTATATCCTGAGAATTTTGATGAGCAGAAGAAGCTAATTAGAATTAAAGAAATTTTATAAACCCAAAAAATCCTGATGTCTTTTCATCGGGATTTTTTATTGTAAGAATAGTTGATTATTCTTAGAATTTTATTTGAAATTATTTATCAATTGATCCTAAAACCTTTTGCGCAAATGAGTTTAAAGCATCTTTTTCGCTCATTCCGTTTTGTACGTTGGCGTGTACTTCCAATGCTCCACAAATGTTCGTGATTAATTCTCCTGCAACATTCATATCTTCTTCTGTAGTTCCTCTGAATTCTGTGAAGCTTTCCAATACTTCCAACGTTTTTTCTAAATTTTCAGGAGTTTGGTTCTGATAAAATTGTCTGATGATTGGTAATTTCATAATTACAATTCGTTAAATAAGTTAATTAAACTTTCTGCCTGATTAGACTGAACCTGATTTACCAATTCTCCGTTTTTGAAAATTGCGAATGTAGGTAAGTTATCGACTTTAGCTAATTTTCTGCTTTCCGGTAATTTTTCAGCATCTACATATAAAAATGGAATTGAATCATTTTCTGAAGCTAATTTCTTGAATTTAGGCTTCATAATTCTGCAGTTCCCGCACCATGTTGCTCCATACTGTACAATCACTTTTTCATTATCGCTTACAATATTCTGCAGCGTATCTTCTGTTAATTCTGTATACATAAGTTAATTTTTAATAAAATTTAACAATGTACCAATATAACAATACAACAGTTTACCAATATCATTTTCTGCTGCATTATTGTTACATTATTAGATTGATACATTGTTAGATTAAAACTTTAGTTTTTTGCCAAATATTCAGCAGTAGAAGTTCTGTCAGCTTTCATCGCATCTTTTCCTTCTTCCCAGTTTGCAGGGCAAACTTCACCGTGCTTTTGTACGTGAGTGTAAGCGTCGATTAGTCTTAAATATTCTTTTACGTTTCTTCCCAAAGGCATATCATTTACCGACTCATGGAATACTTTTCCTGTTTCGTCGATCAAATAAGTTGCTCTGTACGTTACGTTAGAACCAGTGAAAACTTCTTCACCTTCGTCATTGTATTCGAAATCCTGATCTACAATTCCCAACATATTAGCCAATTGTCTGTGAGTATCAGCTAAAAGAGGATAAGTAACACCTTCAATACCGCCATTATCTTTTGATACGTTCAACCAAGCAAAATGTACTTCGTTTGTATCGCAAGAAGCACCTATTACTTTAGTATTTCTTTTTTCGAATTCACCTAAAGCTTCTTGAAAAGCGTGAAGTTCTGTCGGGCAAACAAAAGTGAAATCTTTTGGGTACCAGAATAAAATTACTTTCTGTTGATTTGTTGTTGCTTCTTCAAAGATGTTGATTTTAAGATCATCACCCATTTCAGACATTGCGTCTATTGTTACATTCGGGAATTTTTTTCCTACTAAAGACATAATTTTCTCGTTTTTATAATTAAATTTTTCCGGTACAAATATAGAAATATTTCATCTATCAAACAATTGTATTTTGATAAATAAAATCTATAATTGTTTTTGGTATCAATCATATAAAAGATGCTTAACTAAAAGGCTTTTTGTATATTAATTTTTATTGAAAACTTATCTTGTAGGGTGGAGTCAAATAATAAATTATTCATAATTAGTAATTTATAATCTTTTTCTAGTAAGAATTATCAAAAAAATAAATTTAAAACAAATGAAAATATATTATAACTTTGAGAATATAGAACAAAAAACTTAAAAACAACCAAACATAATTATTATGAAAAATTTAAAAAGTCTGTCAAGAAAAGAACTGAAAACAATTAAAGGAGCGGCGTCAACTTCAAAATGTCCTCCAGGAGATCACTGGTGTCCAGATGCTGCAGTATGTATTCCTATTATAATGGAATGCTATATAATTGTTCCAGAAATACCAGAAGCAGGTTGTTTATCTTGCTAATGAAATACAGTAAAAAAGTTCTTCCCAAGGAAGAACTTTTTATTTATACGTTTGTTAATAATTCTTTAATTCTTCTCATCGCCTCCCTTAATTCTTCTTCCGAAGCGGCGTAAGAAAATCTGATACATTCCGGGCTTCCGAAAGAAACTCCGCCAACGCAGCCAACATGAGCTTTTTCCAATAGGAACATCGCAAAATCGTCAGAATCTTTAATTTCTGTTCCATGTAATGTTTTTCCTACATAATATGAAATGTCTGGAAAGAAATAAAATGCAGCTTTAGGTAAAACAACTTTAAAGCCAGGAATTTCTTTCATTAAATCGTACACAAGATCTCTTCTTATTTTAAAGGCATCAATCATGTATTTGTATTCAGAAGGATCAGCCTGTAAAGCAACAATCGAAGCTCTTTGTGCTACTGTATTGGCGCCACTGGTCATTTGTCCCTGTACTTTTTCACAAGCTTTAGCCAACCATTCGGGACATGCAGAATATCCTATTCTCCAGCCTGTCATTGCAAAAGCTTTAGACATCCCGTTGATTACGGCTGTTTGTTCATAAACTTCAGGGAACTGGGCAATAGAAGTCGTTTGTGTTTCGTAGTTGATATATTCGTAAATCTCGTCAGAAATAATTGTTACGTGAGGATATTTAGCGATAACTTTAGCGATAGATTTTAGTTCATCATACGTGTAATAACCTCCTGAAGGATTACATGGTGAACTAAATAAAACGGCTTTTGTTTTATCGGTGATTGCTTCTTCCAGTTGTTCAGCAGTGATCTTAAAATCAGTTACATACGAGGTAGGAAGCATGACAGAATTTCCACCCATCATTTTTACCATTTCATCATAGCTGACCCAATACGGATTAGGAAGAATAACTTCATCTCCATCATTTACAAGTGCAGCCAAAACATTGATAATAGCCTGTTTAGCACCATTTGAAACACAAATCTGTGAAGGTTGATATTCTAAATTATTATCTCTTTTAAGTTTATGAACAATTGCCTGACGAAGTTCCAAAAATCCTGGAACAGGAGAGTAGTGACTGTAATTTTCGTTGATGGCGTCAAAAGCGGCTTGTTTAATGTTATCGGGAACGTCAAAATCTGGTTCACCAAGAGTTAAGCTGATGACGTCAATTCCATTGGCTTTCATTTCTCTTGCTTTATTTGACATTACGAAAGTTTGCGAGTAACCTAGTCTATTTACTCTATCTGAAAGTTTATTCATTTAATTATTTCTATTGTAACAAATATATGATAAAAAGTATTTCTTAAAAAATTTATCCAAGTAAGATTGTGGTATTTTTTGTTCAACACAAATTTTATCACTATTTTTGTAGTTATGTGGTATGAATTTTTAAATACTAATCTTAAATATGTATAAATTACTTTTCTTACTAATTGTGTCTTTTGTTTCTGCACAGAATTATCGATTTGTTTACGAATATAAAATGAAACCGGACACCAATAAAAAGGATTCTATAGTTACTGATTATATGAATCTTGATACGGATGGGAAGAAATCGTATTTCTATAATTCCACAAAATATGAGCGAGATTCAACTTATAATGCATCAAAAAATTATAAAGATCTATTGAATGCAAAATCTTATGATCAAAACTTGAGTTATGTTGTTGAAAAAGACTATTCTAAAAAAAGTATGAATTTTTATGATAAATTTAAGACTGTCAACTTGTTGATATTTGAAAATGAAAGTCCGAAATGGAAAATTGAGAAAGAATTTTTAAAAATCAATAATATTAATTGTCAAAAAGCGACTACAAATTATAAAGGAAGAATTTGGGAAGCTTGGTTCAGCAAAGATTATCCTGTGAACGACGGTCCGTATAAGTTTTCAGGGCTTCCGGGATTGGTTGTAAGTCTGAAAGATTCTGATGATGATCATGTTTTCAATTTAATTCAAATTAAAAAAGTAAAAGAAATTTTTTCACTGTTACCAAAGTCGAGTAAACAAATGACATTTGCTGAATATAAAAAGTACATGAATAGTTATACTTTTAGCAATGATGATATTGAAAGTATGAGTATTAATAAGCAAACCGGTAAAGCAGATATTCAGTTAAAAGACGGCTATATAACTAAAATCGGACTTGATGAAATGAAAAAAATGAAGAAATTTGATGAAGAAATTACCAAGCGACTGAGACGAACCAATAATTATATCGAAAGAAATTAAACCTACGCGGTGTGCATTTTGAAAAATTTTAATGTTAGATACGTCAATTCGAGTGTTTTTTCGTAATGAAGTGGAGAAAAAATGTATCGAGAATAGATCTGCCTTCAAGAAGTGACGAAAATACATCAAAATGCACAACGGGTATTAAACCTGAAAGATTGTCATTTGGCAATCTTTTATTTTTTGAGATTTGAATAACGCTGGTAAAAAACTTATTTTTGCATTCTATAATATTTCACATGTCTACAACGTTACTACTAAAATACTTTCCGGATCTTACAGAAACACAGATTGATCAGTTCAATAAATTGGAAGATTTATATAAGGAATGGAACGAAAAAATCAACGTGATTTCCAGAAAAGATATGGAATCTCTGTATGAAAAGCATATTCTGCACTCGTTAGGAGTAGCGAAAGTGATGGAATTTGCACCGGGAACCAAAGTTTTGGATATCGGTACAGGTGGCGGTTTTCCAGGAATTCCCTTAGCGATTTTGTTTCCCGAATCACAATTTACTTTAATTGATTCTATCGGAAAAAAAATCACTGTAGTAAATGCTGTTGCAGAAGGTGTTGGGTTAAAAAATTTAACTGCTATTCACGGAAGAGCAGAAAAATTAAAGGAAAAATTCCATTTTGTAGTGAGCCGTGCGGTTACACAAATGCCGGAATTTTTAAGATGGCTGAAAGGAAAGTTTGAAAAAGAACAAATTAATCCTAAACACAACGGGATTTTATATTTAAAAGGTGGAGATCTTGCTGAAGAACTTGCCGGACTGAAATGTGAAATTTTCAGCCTTAAAAACTATTTTGATGAAGAATTTTTTGAGACGAAAAAAGTAGTTTATCTGTCAAAAGGTAATTTTAATTCTTAATTTTATATCATTAAGGAATAATTTTTTTAAGTTTTATTAATAATCGAAATATAAATAGCCTTATGAAAAAGTTTTTAAACATCGGATTTTCAGCAGTACTATTAGGATTATTTTTTACTTCATGTAAGGACGACGACGATTATCAGACAGTCGAATCAATTGATAAAATTAAAATTGACAGTGTGAAAATTGTAAACGACACGATGGACGTTTTTACCATTCAGAGTATCAGGACTTATTCTACTTATCCTTCTCATTGTGAGGGGTTTTATGGTTACGATTATATTCATAATGAGAATTTGACAAGAACAATTACTGCTTATAAATATATTTCTACCGGACCTTGTACTCAAAGCGTGTATACCGGAACTAACCAGATTAATTTCAGTCCTCAGCAGACTGGAACTTACACTTTAAAATTTTGGAATGGTGGAACAAATTGGATCACCAAAACAATTGTCGTAAAATAATATAATGAAATGGATTTTTGCAGCTTGTTTTCTGATTTCTAATATGATATGGAGTCAGAAAATATATTGGGAAGAGGATAGAAAACTGAATTGGAGTAATTTTAAAAGTAAAATAAACAATCAGAAAGGAGAAAATGTGGTGGCTTATACCAATTGCGGATGGACGTATTCTTATGTTAAATCATCCAATCCGAAAGCTCCGATAAAAATAAAAATCCAGACTATTTTCAACGAGGATCAATCGTGGAAAGATGTAAAAAGGATAAATAATTACGTTTTGTTACACGAGCAGAAACATTTTGATGTAGCAGAAGTTTTTGCAAGAAAACTGCGCAAGGAAGTAAGTGAAAAAATAAAAACATCTTCAGATTTTGATGGCTATTTTAAGGCTATTTATAACCGAATTCTGAATGAGTACCGAGAGTTTCAGAATACCTACGACGGAGAAACTAAAAACGGAATGATTGAAGAAAAACAATCAGAATATAATCGTATTATTGCTGAGGAGTTGGATCATTTAAAAAACTTTAAAGCCTCTTGAAATTTCTCAACAAAATCATTCATGAACTTTTATCTCAGAATTCGGATCTTTCGGATTTCAATATTGTGCTGCCGGGCAAGCGTCCGATCGTGTTCATTCGTGAGATTTTGGAAGAAAATAATTATTCAGGATTTCTTCCGAATTTTTTTACTATTGAAGAATTAATTGACAGAATTGCTGATAAGCAACCGATCCAGGGAATTTCTTTGTGGCTTTTTGCATTTGATGTTTATAAAAGTCTCAATCTTATTCCAAATGATGATTTTGCTGATTTTTTAAAGTGGTTTCCGACTTTACAGAAAGATTGGGACGATATTTTAAAATTTTCAGACAGCGATCAGGCAGTTTTGCAATATATGTTTGATGAAGAAAGAATTAAAGAATGGGCGCAGGATCTGGGTGAAGATGATGATGTTCCGAGAAAAAAATTCCTTAATTTCTGGAAAAATATGAATGTTTTTCTTCCTGTTTTAAAAGAAAAATTGCAGGAGAAAAACTGGGCAACTTCCGGAATGATTCATGAGAGAGCAAAGTCTGAAATTATTAATTTTGCTAAAAATACCAACGAACAGTTTGTTTTCTGTGGTTTCAATGCCTTTACTCCCGTTGAAGAAAAGTTAGTAAGAAGTCTTTTGCAATGGAATAAAGGACAGTGTTTTTTTCAGGCAGATCATTATTATTTTGATGATGAAAGACAGGAAGCAGGAAAGTTTCTGAGAAATCATAAAACATGGAAAGAATTTGATGACAACCGTGCTTTTCAATGGATTGAAGATGATTTTAATCAACCCAAAGACATTAAAGTCTATGAAGTTTCCGGAAATGTAACACAAACGAAAATTTTACCGGAGATTTTCAAAAATATAGAAAATAAAACCTTTTCAACTACCGCATTGGTTTTGTTGGATGAAAATCTTCTTCCGGCAAGCTTAGATATTATGCATGAAGTTCAGAATCTGAACATTACAATGGGTTTTCCTCTAAAGAATCTTTCTTTTTCTAATGCTGTAAAACAGCTTTTTTATCTGCAGAAACAATTAGAAAAGAATAAATCTTCCTATTATTACCGTGATATTTTTCCTATCCTCGAAGAACTGCCGAAATCTGTTGAGGATGAATTAATTATCAATCAATTTAAAACTCAAATAGAAGAACGAAATATTGTTTACATTTCTAGAAAATTATTTTTTGAATTACTTGGTGAGTTATCGTATTATAATTTACTTGGAAAAGCTGATTCTACAACTGTTTATCTGGATTTATTAATTGATTTTTGCCAGCGGATAAAATGGCTTGAAATAGATGATATTCAATACGAAAACGTTTCGCATTTCGAAAATACATTCAAAATTATTAAGAATCAGATTTCTCCGTATACCTTTGAGATTAAAATGGATACGCTGGAAATTTTGATCAATCAGCACATTAATTCAGAAAGCATTGATTTTCAGGGTGAACCTTTGCGTGGTTTACAAATCATGGGATTGCTGGAAACCCGTTTATTGAATTTTGAGAATGTCGTTTTGCTATCTGTCAATGAAGGAAAATTACCTCTTGGAAATTCACAAAATACCTATATTCCTTTTGATATTAGAAGAGTTTTTGACTTGCATACCTTTCTGGAAAATGACAGTATTTATGCTTATCATTTTTACCGCCTGATTCAGGATGCTAAAAATGTTCACTTACTGTTTAACGCGTTGAGTTCCGGAGTAAATACGGGTGAAAAAAGCAGATTTATTACGCAAATCGAAATAGAAAGTTCTCATAAAATTGAGCATATTATTGTTGAAAATTCCTCTGAGCCAATTCTTACACAACCGATAGAAATTTCGAAAACACAAATCGTCCTCCAAAGACTTGAAAAATGGAAAGAAAAAGTTTCGGCTTCTCACCTCACAAGTTATCTGTATAATCCCATCGATTTTTATCTTTCAAAGATTTTAAAAACCTCGGAAAGCGATGAAATTGAAGAGGAATTATCAGTAAAAAATTATGGAAATTTAGTTCATTATACACTTCAAGAAGTATATGAAGTGTTGAGAGGTAAAGTATTAAAAGAAAATGATTTATTGAATTCAATTAAAGCAATAGATCAATTTATAACAATAGCCATTGATAAGTTAAAGCACCAACCCGAATTTTATGAAAAAGGGATGAACTTTATTCATAAAGCTATCGCTAAAAAAGTAATCGAAAGTATTTTACGCCATGATCTTGAATTAATAAAAAGTGGCAATACATTAGAAATTCTTGACATAGAAAAACGGTTTGAAAATGTTGATTTTTATCTTGACGATAAAGATAAAATTTCATTCTTCGGATTCATTGACAGGATCGACAGACTCAATGGAACACTGAGAATTATTGATTATAAAACAGCTAAAATTAAAAATTTGGTTGTGAAAATAGATCAGGATAATATCGATCAATATTTCCATAATGGTGATCGTAAACAGGCATTGCAGCTCTGTATTTATCATTATGTAGTACAGAATCTTCCTGAATTTTGGGGACTTCCCATAGAAACCGGAATCTGGAGTTTTGCTGAAGCTAAAAAAGGAGTGGTTTCTTTACAGTTTGAAAAAGGAGAAATTGATGATGCTATGAAATCAATAAAAAATCTAATTGAAGAAATTCTTAACCCAGATATTAATTTTATTGAAAATATTAAAACATTTTCAAATTAAATAAATAACTGATTTTAAGTAAAATAAAAGAGCCTGACAAATTCATCAGGCTCTTCTTTATTATAAGTTTTTAAATTTTAGAATGCATTAATTCCGGTAATGTCAAGACCAGTAATTAATAAATGAACATCATGCGTTCCTTCGTAAGTAATTACAGATTCTAAGTTCGCAGCATGACGCATCATTGGAAATTCACCCATAATTCCCATTCCTCCAAGGATCTGGCGGGATTCTCTTGCAATTTCGATAGCCATATTCACATTGTTTCTCTTAGCCATTGAAATTTGTGCAGGAGTTGCTTTATGATCATTTTTCAACGTTCCTAATTGTAAACAAAGTAATTGAGCTTTAGTTATTTCCGTTAAAAATTCTGCTAATTTTTTCTGTTGTAACTGATAAGATCCGATTGGTTTTCCGAATTGTTTTCTCTCCTTAGAATATTGAACAGCAGTACAATAACAATCAATTGCTGCACCAATTACGCCCCAAGAAATTCCATATCTCGCAGAATTTAGACAAGATAGAGGTCCTTTCAATCCAGTAACTCCCGGTAGTAAATTTTCTTTCGGAACTTTGACATCGTTAAATACTAATTCGCCTGTTTTTGAAGCTCTTAGACTCCATTTATTGTGAGTTTCCGGAGTTGTAAAACCTTCCATTCCTCTTTCAACAATCAATCCCTGAACTTTTCCTTCTTCGTTTTTTGCCCAAACAACAGCAATATCGCAAAGAGGAGAATTAGTGATCCACATTTTAGCACCATTCAAAAGATAATGATCGCCCATATCTTTAAAATAAGTTTCCATAGAACCCGGATCAGAACCGTGATTAGGCTCTGTTAAACCAAATGAACCAATAAATTCACCGGAAGCTAATTTTGGTAAATATTTTTTCTTTTGCTCCTCAGAACCGAACTCATTGATAGGAAACATCACCAAAGAACTTTGTACAGATGCTGCAGAACGAACTGCTGAATCACCTCTTTCCAATTCCTGCATAATCAGACCGTAAGAAATCTGATCAAGACCAGAACCGCCATATTCTACTGGAATATAAGGTCCTAACGCCCCGATTTTGCCTAATTCTCTCATTAAACCAGGCAAATCTGTATGATTTTGTGCGGCATGGTCAATCTGCGGCATTACAAAACTTTCTACCCAATCTCTTACAGACTGGCGAATAAGTTTGTGTTCTTCGGTAAGCAAAGCATCGATCCCGTAATAGTCAGGAATGCTCGTAAGAGGATAATATGACATTGTTTTTTAATTTTTCTAAAAATAGTACTTTTAAGTAGGACAGAAAAATTTTTTTACAATATGTTTTATTTGTTGAATTTCAATAAGTTATTTAATTATTTGAATTGAATAAATCTAAAAACTAAATTTCATCTTCGTTAAAAACTGAGTGTTGATTTGTTGAATTTTCTAAATCACTTTTAAATTTGTAAAGATAAGGAGCTTTGTTGGCTGAACCGTCGTATAATTTTTCCATTCGTTCTAATGAATTCATGCTCAGTATTTTACGTTGGAAATTATTACGTCTGAATTTTTCACCTAAAATTGTTTCATATAAGGACTGAAGATCTTTCATCGTAAACTTTTCTGGCAATAAATTACTTGCAGCAATCTGAGTATCAATGTTTTTGCGTAAATACTCCAAACCTTCATTAATAATTCTGTCGTGATCAAATGCCATACTTGGTAATTTACTGACTTCAAACCAGGCACAAGTTTCGTTAAATGCATCGGGAAAAGTATTGGCTAAGGAAAAATCAATCAAACTGCAATATCCGACTGTTAAGAAACGCTGTAAAATCCAGTGATCAACGGGAACATCCAATCCTTTATTATTAATCAAAGTTTTATGAACATTATTTACGGTACGGTCCAGTCTCCCAAAAGTATGAAACTGCTCTAAAAAAAGCCCTTTCAGATGAGTTCTTTCGTATAAAACACGATCTGCTGCCTCTCTCAGATCTTCATCAATAAAAACGAAACCGCCGGGTAAAGACCATAAATTAAGATCATGATATTTGAGTAAAAGTACTTTAAGAATGTCATCATGAAAACCGAAAATCGTACAGTCTACCGAAACATTGGGGATAAAGTCTTTACTTTCAATGAGTTCTTTTAAGGTTTCTATATTTTTATTATGGTCAGTTTTCATGTGGTAAAAGTAAAATTATTTTCTAAATGTTTTTTCGGCAAATTTAAAATAAAATAAACTTATTATGAACAATGCAGAAACAGAGATTAAAATATATACCGGATAAAAGTCTAAAAGTTTGTGCTGAAACAAAACTGACATTATTATCGAGCTTACAGAACTGCCGAGAGATGAGAAAATCACAATTAATGAAGTAAAAAGATTGGCTTTTTCTTTATCGATCTGAGCGATCATTTTTGAATTGATGACGGGATATAATGGTGATAAAACCAAACCAATTATAGGAAATAGAAATAATAAAGCTCGTGAATCCTCTGTATCTATAAATTGTATTCCGATGATTGTTACAAGGACGAAAACAATTAAAGACAGACATAGAATATAGTATTTTGACAAAGAAAATCGATGGATGATATTCGCTGTAATTGTTCTTCCAACATATGAAAATACAGCAAGAAAGGATGTTGCCTGAAGCGCAAAAAAAGAATTAACTTTTAAATGATTTTTATAAAATGATGGCAGCCAGGAATTGAAACTTTGCTCTACAAATACGATAGAAAAAATAACTGCTAAAAATATAATAATCAACGGATTAATTATTTTTGATACTTCTTTGAAGACATTTTCTTTTTTGTCTTTTACAGGTTCAGAAATCGGAAGTTTAGAAAAAAGAAAAATTGTTAAAGCACAAATAATGGATATTGAAATAAACCCGAATTTCCAGAATTGAGAATATTGACTTGAAATTAACCATCCAAAACCTGTGTTTACCACAAATATTCCGATCATGAATGAAGCTTCTACATTATTCATGGTCTTTGCTAAAGATTTTTCGTCTGAAATGTTGTTTCTGATGATTCCGAAAACACATATTTTTCCAATTGCGAAACAAGTCCCGATTATCGCAAACCAGAGTTTGTAGAACCAGAATACTTCAACAAATGGTAAAATAAGTGAACAAATCCCAACAATTGTTAAAGCCAGAATCAATGATTTTTTAGTTCCGAAACGGCTGATAAAATTAACGGCAAAAAGTGAAATAAATGCTATCGGGATATCCTTGAAAGATTCTAAAAATCCAAGTTCATCATAGGTGATTTTTGCTTCAGAAAGTTGCAGAATTACAATGCCCATGCAGTTCAACACCATTGAGAAAATCAGGAAAGTTAACTTTAACGGAAGTGATATTTTAGAAGGTTTAGTTATCATTTTGGGGATTCATTTTATTCCTTTTTCGTCGAAAAATACATTTTTTACGAGCAAATTTATGGCTTTAAACCCCCAAAAATAAACGAAATATTAAAATATTTATTAATAAAATGTTAATTATTTAAAAAAAAATATATTTTTATTGTCTCAATTTGAGAATTAAAAAACTAACTGTATATGAATGTAAGAATATCTAGAAGTTTGGGAATGGTTGCGGTGCTTTATTTTACTGCCAATTTCACTGCCCAAAACACAAAGAACCATACGCTTCCTAAAGAACAAAAAATAGAGGAAGTTGTCATGATCGGCTATGGTACTCAGAAAAAGAGTAATGTAACAGGAGCCATTTCCAGCATAAAAGCATCGGATATCGAAAATGCACCCGTTGCAGGAAGACCTGAACAAGTACTGCAAGGTAGAGCAGCCGGAGTTTCTGTAGTATCAAATTCCGGACAACCGGGAGCTGCGCCCACGGTAAGAGTTCGTGGTATCACCAGTTTTGGAGCTGGAAGTAATGATCCGCTTTGGGTAGTTGACGGTATTGTTGTTGACAATATCGGATGGCTGAACCAATCTGACATTGAAGGCATGGAAATTCTTAAAGATGGTGCTTCTGCTGCTATTTACGGAGTTTCTGCCGCAAAAGGGGTGATTCTAATCACTACTAAAAAAGGTGCTAAAGGAAGAATGAATCTTTCTTACAACGGGTTTTTTGGAGTTGGAAGTGCTGCTAAAAAACTTGATCTGCTAAATGCAAATCAATATGCTAACATTATGAACGAGGCAAATGCCAACGATGGTAAAGCTCCGATGTTTTCTAATCCAAATTCTTTTGGAGCGGGTACAGATTGGCAGAAACAGATTTTCAATACAGCACAGCGACAGTCTCATGAGTTCAGTATCAATGGAGGAAATGATAAGTCTACATTTTATACTTCATTCGGATATTATGACCAAGAGGGTATTGTACTGAGAGATATTTCAAATTATAAAAGAATTAATGCAAGATTTAATTCAACGCATAAAGTTTTTGACTTTTTAACTATAGGACAAACTTTTGCTTACACTCATGTAAAAGCACAGGGAATCAGCGATAATAATGAATTTGGAGGTCCTTTAAGTTCGGCAATCAACCTTGACCCGACAACACCTCTTGTTGTTACCGACATTGCAAGCCAGCCTTTTCCGAGTGATTATACAAACAATGCTAATATCGTAAAAGATCCCAACGGAAATCCTTACGGGATTTCTCATTATGTAAGCAAAGAAATGTCGAATCCTCTGGCCTTTCAGGAAACACAGAGAGGGAGATACAGATGGTCTGATGATATTGTGGCGAATGTTTTTGGTGATTTAAAGATTAATAAACATCTTAATTTTAAATCTACCGTAAATGGGAAACTATCGTATTGGGGAAATCAGGCATTTACACCAAAAGCTTATTTAAGTTCAGCAAATTCAAACAATACCAATAATCTTTTCAGAGAAATTCAGAGAAAATTTGAATGGAATACGGAAAATACGCTTACGTATCAGAATAAATTTGGACTCCATAATTTAAGTGTATTATTAGGTCAGGGATATTATGAGTATAATATTTCTTACGGACAGAATACAACCTATAAGAATCTTCCCACAAACAATTGGCAAGATGCCTCATTCAATTTCGATATTTCAGCTACAGACAAAACGTCTAATGCGTGGGATGGAAAAGAAACACACAAAGCTTCTTATTTTGCGAGAGTCGTTTATGATTATGACAACAGATACCTTTTCACAGGTACTATCCGTAGAGATGGCTCTTCAAAATTTGCGAGAGCAAACCATTGGGGAACATTTCCTGCAATGTCTTTAGGCTGGAATGTATCTAATGAAAGTTTCTGGCCGGAAAATAATGTGGTTACGAGTTTTAAACTGAGAGGAGGTTATGGGGTGTTAGGAAATGATGCCATTGATGATTTCCAGTTTGCCAATTTTTTTGTTGCGGGTAGCAATTATACCTTTGGAGATAATGTTGTACATGTGGGGTATGCACCAAGTACATTAGAAAATCCGGATTTGAAATGGGAAAGAACATCTCAGTTAAACATTGCAGCAGATCTTAAGATTTTAAAGAATTTTGATTTGAGTGTTGATGTATACAGAAAGAAAAGTACAGATATTTTAAGAAGAGTAGATCTTCCCGGGTATTTAGGATTAATTAACAGCCCATGGAGAAATATCGGTGACATGAATAATGACGGGATAGAAGTAAGCCTTGGATACAAAAAGAATTGGGGAGATTTTGGCATTTCAGCAAACGGTAATTTTGGATATTTGAAAAATGAAATCACAAGACTTGAAGCCAATAAAGAATATGTTAATTTTGCGAGCTTCCAAACGTTAGGAACTGTTTCCAGATTACAGGTTGGTCAGTCTTACGGCTCTTTCTATGGATATCAAAATTTAGGAGTTTTCCAAAATCAGGCAGAAATTGATGCTTACAGAAACTCAAATGGAGGATTACTTCAAGCTAATGCAAAACCGGGTGATTTCAAAAGATTGGATGCCAATGGTGATGGTAAAATTGACGATGCAGATTATGTAAATTTAGGTAATTCTGTACCAAAATATACATTTGGTCTTACTTTGAACATGAATTACAAAAACTTTGATATAATGGTATTTGCGCAGGGGCAGGCAGGTAATAAAATTTTCCAAGGTTTAAGAAGGCTAGATATTCCGGAAGCAAATTATCAAACATCAATTTTAGATCGCTGGACAGGAGAAGGAACATCAAATACAGTGGCAAGAGTTACAAAAGATGATCCTAACCAAAACTACACCAGAATGTCTGATTATTATCTTCAAAAAGGAGATTATCTACGTTTGAAGCTAGTTCAGGTAGGTTATACGCTTCCTATAGAAGCTGCAAAATCAATCGGTGCATCGAAAATCAGATTTTATGTAACAGGAGAAAATCTTGTCACTTTCACGAAATATACGGGTTACGATCCTGAAATTGCCGGAGCAGATACCTTCGGGATAGACAGAGCTTTCTATCCACAGGCAAGAACTTTCCTTTTTGGTGCTAATGTTCAATTTTAATTATAAGAAAAATGAAAAATAAAAGATTTATATATAAAAGTGTAGCCGTTTTAATGCTTGCCGGTATTGGTTTCGGAGCTGTTTCTTGCAGTAACGGTAATTTGGAAGATGTAGAAAATACAGGAACTTTTGATGAAAGTACATATTTCCAAAATGAAGAACAGTCATTTTCAGGTTTGGTGGCGACATATGATATGTTGAGAAAATATTCCGGAGGATTCGAAAATATGGTGACATTCTTTAACGGAGCTTCTGATGATTTTTATTCCGGGGGAGGAAATTCTTCTGACGGAGCCGGTATTCAGGGATTTTCAAATTATACATTGAACCCGATTATTATGCCGGCAAGTTACTGGAGAGATTATTATCAGGGAATTGCAAAAGCTAATATTTTACTTGAAAAAATTCCTGCTGCACAGATGAACGATCAGACAAGAAATAGATTTATCGCTGAAGCGAAAGTTCTGAGATCACTGTATTATTTTGAATTATTGAGAATGTTCAAAAATATTCCTTTGATTTTAAAACCATTTAAATATAATGATGATTATTACAATGTTGCTCAGGCAAAACCAGAAGACGTTTATGCTCAGATAGAGGCAGATATTCTTGCTGCTGTCAATGATCTTCCTGCTACCATATCTTCCGCAAATGAAAAAGGAAGAATTACTCAAGGGTCAGCTCGTGCTATTTTAGGTAAAATTTATTTGTATGATAAAAAGTACAGTTTAGCAGCTGCTCAGTTTGAAATGGTGAATGGTACACCAGGAGCGACAAGTCAATATGGTTATAAGTTGGTGACGAATTTTGCTGATCTCTGGAAAGTTGAAAATAAATTTACGACAGAATCTATTTTAGAAGTAATGCATACCAATCTGAGTAATGCCGATTGGGCATTTTGGGGTACAGGAAAAGATGAAGGAAACTCAATTAATCAAATGGTGGGTATAATTTCGTATGGTCTTGTAAACCAACAGCCTCCTCTTCCTCCTAATGACGCTCCAAGTATACACAAGGGTTGGGGATTTAATCCGGTAACAGATGATTTGTTTAGTTTTATGCAGGGAGATCCTCGTTTGGATGCCACAGTTTTTAATGCAAAAGCATTAGTGCAACAAAATAAAATTACCTATTCTGCAGGATTTAGAGATACAGGATATTTCTTAAACAAATATTTACCAAGAACTTCAGATGAATCTACTCAACCTGGAGCTACAGAATTAAATTTCCGTCAAAATTATATTGCTATCAGATTGGCTGATACTTATTTAATGGAAGCAGAAGCATTGGGTGGAGCAGGTGCAAGAGCACAAGCTTTGTTAAATGCAGTTAGAGCAAGAGTTGGTTTGCCATCAGTTACAGTTTCTATGCAGGCAATTAAAGATGAAAGGAGAAGAGAACTTGCAGGAGAAGGTCACAGATGGTTCGACCTGGTAAGATGGGGAGATGCTCCTACAAAGCTAGGATCTAGAGGTTTTACGGCAGGGAAAAATGAAATTCTTCCAATTCCGTTTAACGAACTGACAAACACAGTTTTAAAGCAAAATCCTAATTATTAAACATGAAACTTCACAGTTTATATAGTTTCTTTTTAAAGAGTACTGCACTGCTATTTGGCGGTGTGGTACTTTTACCTTTAACGTCATGTAAATCGACAATCAGTACAGATACTCAGATTCAGTCATGGCTTACAAAAGGAGATGAAAGCGTAAAATTACAGCAGCAGTTGCCCTTAGTTTTTGTAAAAAATTCTAATAACTTTCAGAATATTGACATTGATGATTCTCAGAAATTTCAATATATTGATGGTTTTGGATATACATTAACAGGAGGAAGTGTTGAAGTGATCAACCGTCTTTCACCATCCAAAAGAAAAGCTTTACTGAACGAACTTTTCGGAAATGATGAAAATTCTATTTCTATCAGTTATTTAAGATTAAGTATTGGCGCATCCGATTTAGACGGCGAAGTTTTTTCTTATGACGATTTACCGGAAGGAGAAACAGATCCGACATTATCAAAATTCAGCTTAGCAAAAGATAAAGATCTGATTTCGATGCTGAAAGAAATTTTAACAATCAATCCAAACATAAAAATCATTGCAGCCCCTTGGTCACCACCGGTTTGGATGAAAGATAACGGAAAATCTAAAGGTGGAAGTTTGAAACCCGAATTTTACAATACATATGCATCCTATTTCGTAAAATATATTCAGGGAATGCAAAGAGAAGGAATTACAATTGATGCCATTACTCCTCAAAATGAGCCGCTGCATCCCGGAAACAATCCGAGTCTTTTAATGCCTTCAGACCAACAGAGAGATTTTATCAAACAAAGTTTAGGACCAATTTTCGATAAAAACAATATTAAAACTAAAATCGTTGTTTATGATCACAACTGTAACAAACCGGAGTACGCTACTGATATTCTGAAAGATCCTGCTGCCAATCAATATATCGACGGTTCGGCGTTTCATTTATATGAAGGTGATATTTCGGCTTTGTCCACTGTTCATGATGCTTTTCCAGATAAAAATTTGTATTTTACAGAGCAATGGACGGGTGCGAAAGGGACTTTTAACGAAGATCTGAACTGGCATACAAAAAATGTAATCATAGGATCTATGAGAAATTGGAGCAAAATTGCTTTGGAATGGAATGTAGCGAATGATCCACAATATAAACCTCACACAGAAGGAGGTTGTACAGAATGTAAGGGAGCAATTACGGTTTCCGACAGTGAATATTTCACCAGAAATGTTTCCTATTATATTATTGCACACGCTTCGAAGTTTGTTCCTGCAAATTCTCAGAGAATTGCTTCCTCTCAAACAGAAAATCTTTCGACAGTAGCATTTAAAACGCCTGCCGGAAAAACAGTTCTGATTGTTCAGAACAACAGCAAAACAAATGAAAATTTCAACATTAAATATAATCAAAAGACAACTCCTGTGACGATCACCGGAAGCTCGGTTGCGACGTATATTTTTTAAAATAAAGACATGAAAAGAGCTTATTTCTTATTGGCAGTTACTGCATTCGGAATGAATGCATTCGGACAAAAGACGATTGATCAGAAAGTTTCTGAGCTGTTGTCGAAAATGACTTTGGAAGAAAAAGTAGGGCAGTTGGTGCAATACAGCGGTTTCGAATATGCGACAGGACCTCAGAATTCCAATTCTGCGAATGTGTTAAATGAAATAAAACAGGGGAAAGTAGGCTCTATGCTGAATGTTGCCAGTGCAGAAGAAACCAAAAAATTTCAGGAATTAGCTTTACAATCAAGATTGAAAATTCCTTTGTTGTTCGGACAGGATGTAATTCACGGGTACAGAACAACATTTCCTGTAAATTTAGGTCAGGCAGCGAGTTGGGATTTAGGATTAATTGAAAAATCTGAAAGAATTGCAGCAACAGAAGCATCTGCTTACGGTATTCACTGGACGTTTGCGCCGATGGTTGATATCGCGAGAGATCCGAGATGGGGTAGAGTAATGGAAGGTTCCGGTGAAGATACATATTTGGGAACACAGATTGGTTTGGCAAGAATCAAAGGTTTTCAGGGAAAAGGTCTTGGTAATCTTGATGCTATTATGGCCTGTGCAAAACATTTTGCAGCATACGGAGCGGCAGTTGGTGGCAGAGATTATAATTCGGTTGATATGAGTTTAAGACAATTAAATGAAACCTATTTACCGCCTTTCAAAGCAGCTGCTGAAGCAGGTGTTGCGACTTTTATGAATTCTTTTAACGATATTAATGGAATTCCGGCGACGGCAAACAAATATATTCTTAGAGATTTATTAAAAGGAAAATGGAATTATCAGGGTTTTGTGGTTTCCGACTGGGGAAGTATCGGCGAAATGGTTTCTCATGGTTATGCGAAAGACAATAAAGAAGCTGCGGAAAAAGCAATCAATGCAGGAAGCGATATGGATATGGAAAGCCGTGCTTATATGGCAGAACTTCCCATTTTAGTTAAAGAAGGAAAAGTTGATCCTAAGTTTATTGACGATGCTGCAAAAAGAATCTTGCTTAAAAAATTCGAGATGGGATTATTTGATGATCCTTACCGTTTTAGCAACGAAAAAAGACAGAAAGAACAATTAAATAATCAGGAAAACAGAAAGTTCGGAAGAGAATTTGGTTCGAAAAGTATTGTTTTATTAAAAAATCAAAAGAATATTCTTCCGCTTTCAAAAACTACAAAAACGATTGCATTAATCGGACCTTTCGGAAAAGAAACGGTTGCTAATCACGGGTTTTGGTCGGTACCTTTTAAAGATGACAGTCAGAGAATTATCACTCAGTTTGACGGAATTAAAAATCAACTGGATAAAAATTCAACGTTACTATATGCAAAAGGCGCCAACGTTGAAGATCAGGATAAATCGATGTTTGCGGAAGCCGTAGAAACGGCTAAAAAAGCAGATGTTGTCATCATGACTTTAGGTGAGGGTCATGCTATGAGCGGCGAGGCGAAAAGCAGAAGCAATCTCCACTTTTCAGGTGTTCAGGAAGATTTACTGAAAGAAATTGCAAAAACGGGTAAACCGATTGTTTTGATGATTAACGCCGGAAGACCTTTGGTTTTTGACTGGGCTGCAGATAACATTCCGACGATTCTTTACACCTGGTGGCTGGGGACGGAAGCTGGAAATTCTATTGCGGATGTTCTTTTCGGAACCGTAAATCCAGGCGGGAAATTACCAATGACTTTCCCAAGAACGGAGGGGCAAATTCCTGTTTATTACAATCATTACAACACAGGAAGACCGGCGAAAAACAATACAGACAGAAATTACGTTTCGGCTTATATTGATTTGGATAATGATCCGAAATTTCCTTTTGGTTATGGTTTAAGTTATACCCAATTTAAATATTCTGATATGAATTTGAGTTCTACAAATCTTCAAGGAAATCAGACTTTGAATATCACTGTAAATGTTTCCAATACCGGAAACTATGATGGGGAAGAAGTGGTGCAGCTATACATTCGAGATTTGGTTGGAAAGGTCGTAAGACCTGTGAAAGAATTAAAAAGTTTCCAAAAAATATACATTAAAAAAGGAGAAAGTAAAACGGTGAATTTTACACTGACTCTGGAGAATTTGAAATTTTATGATGATGAATTAAAGTATGACTGGGAAGCCGGAGAGTTTGATATTATGATCGGAACCGATTCTCAGCATGTTCAGACAAAAAGAATTTATTGGTCAAAATAAATATTAGTTTTCTTACTAAGAGCGGGATGAACCCCGCTTTTGGCAGTAAAAGACTTAAAGTCCAATTAATGTTATTCAATTCAATAATGAAAAGTTTAAAGTTTAAAAACTTTCTACACTGAATGACAAATAATGAAGCAGGAGATTTTCTCCTCTAAAACAGAAAGAAATTATGAAGAAATTAGTGGTAAGTTGTTTTGTGATCGGAATGGCTTTTAATGCAAATGCACAAAATTACTGGAAAAAAAATGCAGGAAAAACCGCAAAAGTTTTTCTTACCAATGCCAAAACCAACGAAAAAATGGTTGATAAAGGAACGGTTAAATTCGAAAAATTTGGTCAGCCAAAAGAAACGGATGCATGCATTTTCGTAGATCCGGATTTTAAATATCAGAAATTAATCGGAATCGGAGGGGCAATTACAGATGCATCTGCAGAAACTTTTTATAAAATGCCGAAAGCCAAGCAAAAAGAAATTCTTGAGGCTTATTACGGGAAAAACGGTTTGGGATATACGGTTGTTCGTACCAATATGAACTCGTGTGATTTCTCAAGCGATTCTTATACCTATGTTCAGGAAAATGATAATTCGCTGAAATCGTTCAATGTTTCTCATGATGAGAAGTATAAAATTCCGATGATTAAAGAAGCTCAGAAATCAATCGGAAAAGATTTCACCTTTTATTTCTCACCGTGGAGTCCACCGGCTTGGATGAAATCAAATAAAAGTATGCTGAAAGGTGGCAGGCTGGAAAATGCTTTTTATCAAACCTGGGCAGATTATTATGTAAAGTTCATTAAAGAGTACGAAAAAAGAGGAATTAATGTTTGGGGATTGACCGTGCAGAACGAGCCAATGGCGACGCAAACCTGGGAATCCTGTATCTATTCGGCAGAAGAGGAAGGTGATTTCCTGAAAAATAATTTAGGACCAACCCTTTGGAAAAATGGTTTTAAAGACAAAAAAGTGATGATCTGGGACCATAACCGCGACTTGATTTACCAAAGAGCCACCACAACTTTAAGCGATCCCGAAACTTCAAAATATGCTCACGGAATTGGCTATCACTGGTATGAAACATGGAATAACAAAACGCAGCTTTTCGATAATTTAATCGAAACCCAAAGAGCTTTTCCGGATAAGTTTCTGGCTTTTACGGAAGGTTGCAAAGAGCAGTTTGATATGTCTAAAATCTACGATGTAAGTTTGGGTGAATTATACGGGAAAAATATGATCAACGATTTCAACAAAGGAACGGCTTTGTGGACAGACTGGAATGTTCTTCTGGATGAAACAGGCGGACCAAACCACGTCGGAAACTTCTGTTTTGCACCGATTATTGCTGATACAAAAACAGGTAAAGTTCATTATACTTATGAATATTATTACGTGGGGCACGTTTCAAAATTCATTAAACCAAATGCTCAGCGAATCGGCAGTTCATCGAACAGATTTGCCTTAACATCTACAACTTTTATGAATGAAAACGGACAATTAGTAACCGTTATCATGAACGACACCGACACGGATATTGATACCAATCTGTGGATCGAAGGAATGTCTGCAAAATTATCTGCTCCCGCTCATTCTATTCAAACTGTCATTTTATAAAACTTCATATTAACATTATTTTTTACAACTCGGCGGCATCGAAAATGCCGCCGAGTTTATTTTATATAAATCATATCAGTTAAAACAAAAAATCCGAAACAGAAATGTTTCGGATTTAATTTATATCTATTGAAAATTTTAATTATTCAACATCATATTTACGGATTACTTTTTGAGTAACACCAGAACTGCTGAATCCACCGTCATGGAAAAGATTCTGCATCGTTACTTTTTTCGTAAGATCAGAGAATAGCGTTACACAATAATCTGCACACTCAAGAGCTGTAGCATTTCCCAGCGGAGACATATCTTCGGCATATCCTAAGAAACCTCCGAAACCTTTTACACCGCTTCCTGCAGTAGTTGGGGTAGGAGATTGAGAAACCGTATTTACACGCACTTTTCTTTCTCCCCAATAGTTTCCGAAAGTTCTTGCAATACTTTCAAGGTATGCTTTGTTATCAGACATATCATTATAATCTGGGAACGTTCTTTGAGCTGCGATATAAGAAAGTGCTAAAATGCTTCCCCATTCATTCATACAGTCTTTTTGGTAAGCAACGCGCATTACCTTATGAAAAGAAACAGCAGAAATATCCCAGCCTTTTTCCAACCAGTCGTAGTTCATCTCTGTATAATGTTTTCCTTTTCTTACATTGATAGACATTCCGATAGAGTGAAGGATAAAGTCGATTTTACCAAATTTGGCAACTGCAGCATCAAAAAGTTTTTCAAGATCTTCAAGTGAAGTAGCATCTGCACCAATCACTTCAGAACCTGTTTTTTCTGCTAAACCGTTAAGTTCCCCCATTCTCAAAGCAATAGGAGCATTAGATAAGATAAATTCAGCACCTTCTTCATGACATCTTTCTGCAACTTTCCATGCTATAGATTGTTCATTAAGGGCTCCAAAAATAATTCCCTTCTTGCCTTTAAGTAAACCGTATGACATATTTTTTAATGTTTATTAATAATACAAATGTAGCAATATTTGAGTTTATAACACAATAAAAAACGGAGCCTTCTATAAAAAGGCTCCGTTTTCCTGAAAATATTTATATGACTGAAATTTTAATTGGTTTTCTTATTCCATTCTGCTTTTGCATCTTCTGCTGCATCTTTGGTTTTTTCCCAAGCATCATTTGCTTTATCTTTAATATCGTCCCAAGCATCAGATGCATTGTTTTTCACTCTGTCAAACCAGTCTTCCTGTTGCGCCTCTTCATCATTGTTTCTTTTCTCATTAATATATTCTTTAGCTTTATCAGCTAATTCTTCAACTTTCCATTTCGTATTATCTGCTGCATTTTTCAAAGAATTTTCAGTGTTGTTTACTGCATTTTCCGCTTTGTTGTATTCTGAATTGTTCATAATGTTTAAGTATTTGTTATTTGATGTTTTGAAATAAACAAGAAGTATTCCTAAAATAAAATCATATTGTTAAAGTTTTCATAATATTTAAAATAATCAAAAAACATTGTCTACTAATAACATTTTAATTGCGTGTAAAGGCTCTAGAATTCGGATTAATTGATACTTCAAATTATTTTTATTTGAGTTATTATTTCAAACGTACTGTAAATAAGTAAGATTTGTGCTTTTACGGCGAAATTTTAGTATGAGATGAATCAAAAAGCCATTCATCAATTGGTGAGAAATTGGTTTTTATTCAAATTAAAGTGATTTTATTTAAGGATAATTGAAATTTAATGTTTTTAAGAATATCTGATTTATATCTGGAAAATAGCCTTTTAACGTATTTTAAGCATATTTTTAATATAGAATTAATTCTATGTTAACACTCATTAAATGGTGATTAATTATTCATTTATTCACACATTAGTGTCATTTTATGTAATTTGTAAAAAAAGTATAGTTTTATTGAAAATTTCATATCTTTGCATCAGTAAGTAATAATTATTGCTAAAAATTGGGATGTATAAAAAAACTAAACTAACAGCCGGAATTCTATTCTTATTATCAATTTCTATTAATCTTTCAAAAGCTCAAGTGGGGATAGGTATTCCAAGCCCGGATACTTCAGCAATGTTGGAGATTAATTCAGTAAACAAAGGAGTCCTGTTTCCAAGGATTGCCTTGAAATCTTTAACGGACAGCGAAACAATAGCTTCTCCGGCAAACGGACTTATTATTTGGAATAATGGGCTCGGCGCATTAACAGAATCAGGATTGTACTATTGGAACAATCAAAAATGGAATATGCTTTCTACAACAGGTGGAAACGGAACAAATGGCTCGGGCGGAAGCATTGCTAATACTTGGAATAATTCGGGAACAAATAGTGGAAATTTCCATGGCTCGGATACCAACCTTTCTTTGGGTACCAATACTTCTGATGATTTGGTGTTTAAAGTGAATTCATCTAAAGCAGGAAGATTGGGAGTTGATAACTCTGTGAGTCTAGGTTCTGCGGCTAATGCAGGACAAAACGGTATTGCAATTGGTATTTCCAGCTCTGCTTATCAAGGGGTTTCTGTAGGAAATGAAGCCTCAGTATCGGCAAATGACGGGTTGGCTTTAGGTAATAAATCTACTGCGGCTGCCTTTAAATCAAACGCAATCGGATATAATGCTAAAACTAACAAGAATGAATCTACTGCTATAGGTAACAATTCTCTTGCGGACGGGTTTCAATCCACAGCAATTGGTTACAATGCAAAAACAACGGCTAATGAATCTTCAGCATTAGGAAATAACTCGGTGGCGGCAGGTTTTCAGTCTGTAGCTTTAGGATATGCTGCAAAAACAAACTCGAACAGCGAAACAGCAATAGGATATAATTCTTCAACCAACGGTCAGAATTCAACGGCAATAGGATCGGGTGCAGCGGCAACAGGTCAAAATTCAACGGCAATCGGTTATAATGCAGCAACTTCTCAGTATAATGCAATTGTTTTGGGCGACAATAATGCAAATGTAGGTATTGGAACAAACACGCCTAATACTACTGCAAAATTAGATGTAAGCGGACAATATAAATTAGGAAACAAAGGAACCGTAAATAAAAACCAGATCAGTTTTGAAGTTTGGCCAAGTGTTTCTGTGTATAATTTGGGTTCAGGAAAATCTACAACAATGAGTATTGCAATTCCTCAGGGATTAATTCCGAATTCTACAAAAGCAACAATTGTAGTAACTCCGGCAGGAGATTTTGCTGGAAACTCTACATTTTCGATTTCAAATCCGAGAATGACTTCAACTTCAAATATTGATATTAATCTTACGAATATCGCAGGGAATGCAGAGAGTCTTTATTCATCGCATTTCTTTGTAACAATTAATGAATTTTAGAGAATTGCATAAAACAATATATTACTTCAAATAGATGAAAGTCTACTGAGAAGTTTAATTTCATGGTATGGTTATAAAAAAGGATTTCAAAATTTGAAATCCTTTTTGTTTTGTATATATTTTAGAATGAATTTCTATTTAACAATTCTATCTAAAACCCAAGTAATTAAATTCTTTTCGGAAGCATGATGATCCGTAGAAAATTCCCCGCGTCTTCTGTTAGCGATCACGTTATTTACGGTAATCGCTTTGTGACCCAATAATTTTGATAAAGCATAAATTGCAGACGTTTCCATTTCAAAATTTGTCACACCAAGATCATTCAAAGTTTCCAGGAATTGGTCGTCTAACGCTTTCAATCGAAGCTGTCTCCCTTGTGGAGCGTAGAAACCAGGGAAAGTCGCTGTATTTCCGTGATATTTTGCATCTTTATACAATTCTCCCAATTCTTCAGACCAATCTGCAAAATACAGCATCGGTTTAATTTTCGCATAAGGGAATTTCTCTAAAAAGTTTTTCGAAAACTCATTTTCAAACTCATAATCCTGATAAAAATGCATCAATCCGTCCAATCCTACAACATTTTGAGTCACCAACATATTATCAACCTGAACATCGGGATTCACACTTCCGCAAGTTCCCATTCTGAATAGCTGCAATGCAGAATGTTCCGTTTTAAATTCTTTATTTTGAAGATCGATATTCACCAAAGCATCCAGCTCGTTCATCACAATGTCGATGTTTTCCGTACCAATTCCGGTAGACATCACCGTGATTCTTTCGCCTCTTAACGTTCCTGTATGCGTATAAAATTCTCTTTTATTTTTCTTGATTTCTACAGTGTCGAAATACTTGGAAACCTTTGCCACACGGTCAGGATCGCCCACAAGAATTATTTTTTCTGCAATGTCTTCCGGTAAAAGATTAAGGTGGTAAACACTTCCGTCGTCGTTCAGCACAAGCTCTGAAGCAGCAAGTTTATTCAGCATAAATATATTTTTAGTTTAATTATTGAAAATTGTGATTGTCTTCAATCAACATTAAAAATCCTCCCCCAAATATCCTTCATCATTATTTTTAAAAGAAAGTCAGTATAGAAATTGACTGTTTTAGTAATGAATTTGATTTCGGGGTTTAAAATTAATAAAAAATACTTTAAATAGAATGTAAACATAATTTAATTCAAAGTTAAAGTTGTGGTAACGTCAGATGGGCTTTCTATCAATAGTTTTGCGAAAAAATTCATGAGATCTTATTCGTTACTTATTGTGATTCTTTTGATCGGTTTTGCAATAATGTCATTCAACCCGACATACAAAGGTGTTGAAACCGAAAATTCTGTTGTTAATAAAGGATTAACTGATTTTAAAACAAAACTCGAACAGTTAAAATCCGATGTCTACCAATTTTCCGAGGATAAAATTTCTCTTCAAAACCTTCAAAAATCATTAAAAGAGACAAGAAATTCATTCAAAGAAATCGAGTTTTATGTTGCTTATCATTATCCGGAATTTACGAAAACTCACCTTAATGCAGCACCGTTATTTCATATCGAAGCGGCAGGTACAACCGCTTACACACTTCCTCCCGAAGGATTGCAGGTATTGGATGAACTTATTTTTTCTGATGAAGCAGCGGAACAAAAAGAAGAAATAAAAAAAATCACTGATTTTTTATACAACAGTTATGCAAATTTTTATTTAAGTTCAGTTAAAAACGGTTTGAGCAAGGGAAATAACAAAACGTTGCCATTAAGAATTGAATTGATCAGAATATACAGCTTAGGCGTTACAGGTTTTGATACTCCCGGCTCTTTAAATGTTTCTGCCGAAACCAATCACGCTTTTTTAGGAATGAAAAAGTACATAAATGATGATCCTTATTTTAAAAATTACAATGTTCAGAAAGCCAATACAATTTTAACGGAAGGAATCGATTATTTGTCAAGAAATACCGATTTTGAAACATTCGACAGAATAGAATTCTACAAAAAGTACATTCAGCCTTTATATGAAGAATTGGGAAAATGGGCCGGGAGAAGTGATGATCTGAAAGAATTTTCAGGCTGGAATGTCAATAATAAAAACCTTTTCAGCAGCGATTTTTTAGATCCATATTTTTATACATTGTTGAAAAAAGAGGAAGATAATGTTGATCTGAGAAATTTAGGAAAAGAAATTTTCTACGACCAGAATGTAAGTGACAACGGAAAAATGAGCTGTGCAACGTGCCATTTACCTGAAAATGCATTTACAGATTTAAAAATGAAATCTCCAAGCAATGTAGAGGGGAAAACGGTTTTGAGAAATTCTCCGTCATTATATAATGCAGTTTTTGCGAAAAGATTTTTCTATGACTTAAGAGCTTTTTATCTTGAACAGCAAGCCGAACACGTCATTTACAACAAAGATGAGTTTAATACAAGTTACGAAAGCATCATCAAAAAATTAAAAACAAAACCTGAGTATAAAAAAGCCTTCAAAGCAGCGTTTAAAAACGGAAATATCAACAAAGAAAATTTTTCCAAAGTATTAAGTTCGTACGTTGCGTCTTTATATTCTTATGAAAGTGATTTTGATAAATTCATGAGAAATGAAAAAGAAATTTCATCCGATGCAAAGAAAGGGTTTAATTTATTCATGGGAAAAGCCAATTGTGCGACGTGCCATTTTGCTCCTAACTTTTCCGGATTGGTGCCACCTTTCTTTAACGAAAATGAATCCGAAGTTTTAGGAATTACGACAAAACCAATCAACCAAAAACCTTTGGAATTAGATTCAGATAAAGGAAGGCTCAACAGTCCGGTGAAAAAAGAAAATTCGTGGATATACGAAAATTCTTTTAAAACGGTGACGGTAAGAAATAGTGCTTTAACGAAACCTTATTTCCACAACGGAGCTTTCAACACATTAGAAGAAGTGATGGATTTTTATAACGAAGGCGGGGGAGAAGGTCTCGGATTAAAAGTGAAAAATCAGACATTGGCTCCGGATAAACTGAATTTATCTCAAACTGAAATTAAGCAGATTATTGCTTTTTTACATACTTTAACAGATATCAGTAAGACTAAAAAATAAATTAATTGTGAGGAGTGGTTTAAACGATGTAAAAATATAAAATTGCATTTTCTTATCCGCTCACTCACTTTTTAATATTTTTTTAATTTAACATAAAATTAATTTAATTAACGTTAGGTTCTTCATTAATTAATATTTCCCAACTTTTATTTAAACTCCAATTAACAGGGGCTTCGCACTAATCTGATAGTTTTGCATTGTCTAATAAATCGAAATTTAAAATGAAAAGAAAACTACTAACAGTTGCAGCTCTTGCACTAGTCTCAAGTTCTCTATTGAACGCTCAGACTTTTATCTTCAACAAGAATTCTTCTTGGAAGTATAATGATACCAATACAGCATTGGCATCTCAATGGAAAAATACAACATTTGATGTTTCTGCCTGGTCACAAGGAAATGGACCTCTTGGATATGGTGATCCCGTAACAACAACTACGGCTACAGGTCTTATTACGGCTTATTTTGCAAAAGATTTTACAGTAAACTTAAACGATCTTTCTTCTACTATGGAGTTAGGGATCATGAGAGATGACGGTATCGTTGTATATCTAAACGGTGAAGAGATAGTAAGAGACAATATGCCGGCCGGAACTATTGATTTCAATACATTATCCAGCACAACAATTGACGGTGCTGCAGAAAGTGTATATAATGTTTTCTCTATTCCAAAATCTAAATTTGTAAACGGAAATAACAGGCTTTCTATCGAATTACACAACAGAGGTGCATCAAGTTCAGATTTAAGAATCGATGCCTATCTTAAAACAACAGTTACAACAAATCCTGTTTCTTGTAATGCGATGCACATTAGCTGCTTTACTTCAATCGTTCCTACCGCTCAGACTAGTAAATTAATAATTCCTGCTGAACATAAATATCAATTAATCCTTAAAGAAGGTGATAATTATACAGAAGGAGGAGGATTAGTAGGAGGTCAGAACGACTTTACAGCTTATGTTCCAAAAGCAGGAAGTGCTACCAACGGATATCTTTCGGTAAACCACGAAACAAATCCTGGAGGTGTTACGATGGCGGAAGTTAATTATAATGCTACAACAAAACTTTGGCAGTTAACAAGATCAAGAGCGGTAAGCTTCTCGGCTCCGAGCTTGGTTCAGACGATCAGAAACTGTTCTGGAGGGATTACACCTTGGGGGACTATAGTTACGGCTGAAGAGCAAACTACTTCAAGTGATGTAAATGCTGACGGAATGAAAGATTATGGTTGGTTGGTAGAAATAGATCCTGCAACGGCTCAGGTAATTTCTCAGAATGCTGACGGGTCTAAAGGTAAACTATGGCAGATGGGTATTATGAATCACGAAAACGTAGTGATTAATAATGCAGGAGCTATTGCTTATTATGGTGAAGACGGTGGAAGTCACATGGTTTACAAATATGTGATGGATACTCCGAACAATCTTGCTTCAGGGAATCTTTATGTATTAAAATTAGATCAGGGATTAAGCGGTGGAGATCCGGTTGCTACAACAGCAACGTGGGTTCAGGTGCCGAATAAAACGAAAGCTGACCAAAACAATACAGCTACTTTAGCTCAATCTTTAGGAACTTCTTTCAACGGAATTGAAGATGTAGATATCAGCCCAATTGACGGTAAAATTTACTTTACGGCTAAAGGTTTGAATAAAGTGTACAGACTTCAGGACAACGGAATGACGGCTTCTAACGTTGAAACTTTCGTAGGTGGTCTTACCACAAACTATTCTTTCGACACGGCTCAGGGAACAAAAACGGAAGCTTGGGGAGATGGAAACGATAACCTTACTTTCGATGAGCTTGGAAACCTTTGGGTTCTTCAGGATGGCGGTAAAAACTACATCTGGGTAATTGCTCCAGATCATACTCAGGCAAATCCGAAAGTGAAACTGTTCGCTTCTATGCCTGCAGGTTCAGAGCCGACGGGTCTTACATTTACACCGGATCATAAATTCGGATTCTTCTCGATCCAGCACCCGGATTCTACCATTACAACTGATGTAGATGCAACAGGAAACACTATCGACTACAGAGGAAAATCTGCAACGATTGTTGTAGCTCTTAAAAATAATTTAGGAACAGCGGGAACGTTAGGAACGATTGATACTCATGCTGAAGATACTACAGTAACCGTTGCTCCAAACCCGACTTCAGGATTAGTAAAAATTAATTCTCCAAAAGGATTGAAAAATATCTTGGTGACGGCTTACAGCATCGACGGTAAAATCGTATTTACTCAGAAATACTCAGGAACGAATAAATCTTTAGACTTAGATTTTACAAAACAATTGGAAGCTTCAAGAGTTTTGGTTTTAAATATCGAAGCAGAAGGAGGATTCCAGCAGACCGTAAAATTGCTGAAAAAATAACTATTAATATTTACATTGCTGCCGGTGATACTTTGTGTTGCCGGTAGTTTTTTATTTGTATGAAAAAGCTGTTTTTTTTAATTTCATTAGTAATTCTTTCACAGGCAAAAGCCCAGATTGATCCGGTAAAATATCCAACATACACGAATCTTGATGATGCGGTAAAAAGCGGACAAACAATTTACAGTATGAGTTTCAGAGGAAAAAAGATGTTTAATCTTTCGACAGAAATTCAAAAATTAAATTCCATTTTCTTTCTGAATTTAATGGAAAATAAGTTTGAGAAAATGGATGAATCGATTTTTGCTTTAAAAGAACTGACGATTTTAAATCTGAACGAAAACAGCATTAAATTCATTCCTGATGAAATCGCCGAACTTCAGAAACTGGAAAGTTTTTCAATTAATTTAAATAGTTTGACGAGTGTTAATCCAAACTTGGCAAAACTTCAGAAGTTAAAAGTTATTCATTTAGATGCTAACAATCTGAATGTTTTTCCCGAAGCTTTATTGAAGATTCCAACTTTGGAGGAAATTAATTTACAGGGAAATCAGATCAGTTTTATTGCAAAAGATCTAGATGAAATTAAAAATTTAAGATCATTAAATCTTTCAGCAAATCAAATCAATGATTTAGGAAACTTAGAATTTCCTAAACAAATAAAATATCTTGAATTACAGCAAAATTCAATCGCAAAATTCCCTGAAAAACTGTTTAAATCAAAAAATCTGGAATTTTTAAATGCAAGCCAGAACAATATCAAAGAAATTTCAACCAAAGTAAGAGGGTTGAAAAATATTGTCAGCATGAATTTGGCAAATAATCAATTAAAAGATCTTCCAACGGAATTTTCACAATTGAAAAATCTTAAAACACTCATATTAACGGGCAATCCAATGGAAAAATCAACCATTGAAAAACTGAAAGTTATTATGCCGCAAACGCAGATTTATTTCTAAATTATCCGCCGACTCTTTTGGTTTTATAGCCCATTTCTTTAAGGATATTCATGATTTTATCACGGTTATCTCCCTGAATGATAATCGTTCCATCCTTCTCTGAACCACCGATTCCCAAGGTGGTTTTTATTTTTTTTGAGATATTTTTAAGTCCTTCTTCAGTTCCTTCCCAGCCTTCAACAATGGTTACAGGTTTTCCGTTTCTTCCTTTTTTCTCAAACTTGCATACCAAAGGTTCTTTCTGCTTGAATTGTTCTTCGGGCATCACAAAATCCTGTTCTTCATGTTCAGGAAAAAGGTTTTTTAATTGATCTCTTAAATCCATACAGCAAAATTAATAATTATTTGAATGGAAGAAAGCAATCTGACAAAAGAAAATGAGGAATTTTAAACAAAATTTAAGTCCGTCAATTCTTTCATTCATTTCAAAATAAATAAATTTGTATATATAAAAGTTTATACATAATGTCAAAAAAAGCAATATTAGCGATCCTTGACGGATGGGGATTAGGAATGAATCCTGACGTTTCTGCACTCGATAAAGCAAACACACCATTTATAGATAGCTGTCTTAAAAATTTTCCACACACAACGCTTGAAGCGAGTGGTTTGGCGGTTGGACTTCCGGCAGGACAGATGGGCAATTCTGAAGTTGGACACATGAATTTAGGCGCTGGAAGAGTCGTTTATCAAAATTTAGTAAAGCTGAATATGGCTGTTGAAAATGGTTCATTAGGTCAGCAGAAAGTCATTCAGGATGCTTTTGAATACGCTAAAAAAGAGAACAAAAAAGTACATTTCATTGGTTTGGTTTCCAACGGAGGAGTACATTCACATATCAATCATCTAAAAGGTCTTTTAACGGCGGCTCATGAGTTTGGACTGGAAGAAAATGTTTTCGTTCATGCCTTTACAGACGGTCGTGATTGTGATCCGCATTCAGGAAAAGGATTCATCGAAGAACTTGGTGAGCACATGGAAAAAACAGTCGGAAAGTTGGCAACAATTGTCGGCAGATATTACGCCATGGATCGAGATAAAAGATGGGAGCGTGTGAAACTGGCTTATGATGCGATGGTAGAAGGAGTCGGTGAGCAGTCTACGGATGCTTTGCTTTCAATCCAGAAATCTTATGATAATAATGTGACGGATGAATTCATCAAACCAATCATTATGATTGATTCTACACAAATAGGAAATGTAGTTCCCGTTGCCAAGATTACGGATCATGATGTGGTTATTTGCTTTAACTTCCGTACAGACAGAGGTCGTGAGATTACAGAAGTACTTTCTCAACACGATAATCCGGAATATTTCATGAGAAAATTACCGCTTTATTATGTTACGTTAACTAATTACGATAAAACGTTTCAGAACGTTCACGTTGTTTTCGATGAAGAAGTTTTGCATGAAACAATGGGCGAAATTTTAGAAAGAAATCATAAAACACAGATTAGAATTGCCGAAACAGAGAAATATCCTCATGTTACATTTTTCTTTTCTGGAGGTCGTGAAGAGGAATTTGTAGGAGAAAGAAGATTGCTTTGTCCAAGCCCGAAAGATGTTCCTACATATGATTTAAAACCTGAAATGTCAGCATATGATATCACAAATGCTATTGTTCCAGAATTACAAAATGGAACTGCAGATTTTGTTTGTTTGAATTTTGCGAATACAGATATGGTGGGTCACACAGGAGTTTTTTCAGCAGCAGTAAAAGCGGCGGAGGTTGTTGACAACTGTATCGAAAAAGTAGCAACAGCAGCGTATGAAAATGGATATGCGGTTTTCATTTTGGCGGATCACGGAAATTCTGATGTAATGATTAATCCAGACGGAAGTCCGAATACACAGCATTCAACAAACTTAGTTCCATTTATTGTGATGGATAAAGAGCATACCTGGAATCTTAAACCTGGAAAATTAGGCGATGTTGCTCCGACAATTTTAAGCGTAATGGGCGTTGAAATTCCTGAAATTATGAATGGAGATATTTTAGTTAGCTAAAATTAAATACTATTAAAGAATAATTATCGTTATATTTATACAGCAATTCTTATGATTTATGTCAGGCATACTTATTGCTATGCCTTAAATAATAAATAAATTATATCTTTGCATATTAATATCTAAATATAAAAAATGTATCAGAACCTTGTAAGGAAAGAAGTAATGGGTATTTTAGGAAAAGAAGTAGGTTCTTTTCTAGATAAGTTTTTAACGCCAATTGAAAAAATTTGGCAGCCTTCCGATTATCTTCCAGATCCGTCAAGCGCTGATTTTAAATACGATTTAGAAGAAATTCAGACTTTTGCACAGGAAATGCCTTACGATCTTTTTGTAACGCTTATCGGTGACTGTATTACGGAGGAAGCATTGCCTTCTTACGAATCTTGGCTGATGGGTGTTGAAGGAATTGATCAGGAAGAAAATGCCGTTGGCTGGGCCAGCTGGATCAGATCTTGGACTGCTGAAGAAAACAGACACGGAGACCTTCTTGGGAAATATCTTTATTTATGCGGAAGGGTAAATATGAGACAAATGGAGATTACTACCCAATATCTGATTAGTGATGGTTTTGATATCGGAACAAGTATGGATCCTTATAGAAATTTCGTATATACAAGTTTTCAGGAAACGGCTACTAATGTTTCTCACAGAAGAGTAGGAACATTAGCTAAACAGACAGGAAACGGGAAATTGGCTAAAATGTGCGGAGTAATTGCCGCTGATGAAGCAAGACACGCTAAGGCTTATAAATATTTCGTATCAAGAATTCTTGAGATCGATCCTTCAGAAATGATTATCGCTTTTGAAGATATGATGCGTAAAAAGATTGTAATGCCGGCTCATATGATGAGACAATCTGGTCAGAAAGCAGGGGAGCTTTGGGGACATTTTTCTGATGCTGCACAAAGATGTATGGTTTATACAGGTCAGGATTATATTAATATTATGAAAGATCTATTGGATGAATGGAAAATTGAGCATATAAAAGGTCTTAATGAAAAAGCAGAAAAAGCTCAGGAATATCTAATGAAATTACCGGGGAGATTACAGAAAATCACCGACAGAATCTCTACACCGGATTTACAGTTTGAGTTTAACTGGGTGAAAAAGTAGATTGTTTTTCAACATAAATTATAAAACAAAGAGTGCCAAGTATTTTGGCACTTTTTTGTATCTTTGCATTTCAAAAAATATTCAATATGATGAATAATAAAAAAATTGCTGTAGACTTCGACGGAACTATCGTTGATGACGCCTATCCGGCAATTGGCAAAACTAAGACTTTTGCTTTTGAAACACTTAAAAGACTTCAGGCAGAAGGTTACAGACTAATCCTTTGGACATACAGACACGGAAAAACATTGGATGAGGCTGTTGAGTTTTGTAAAAGTAACGGGATCGAATTCTACGCTGTTAATTCTAGTTTTGAAGGAGAAGTTTTTGATTCTGAAAATCAATCAAGAAAACTGGATGCAGATTGGTTTATAGACGACAGAAATCTTGGCGGATTTCCAGGTTGGGGCGAGATCTACAATATTATTCAGGAAAGGATAGAATTCCGTGTTGAAGGTAAAGAAGTTTTAGCCTATTCAAAACTAAAAAAAGAAAAGAAAAAAGGACTTTTCTGGTAGATTTTTATAAGAAATTAGAAGTTAGATGTTAGAAATTAGTTTTAATGTTACTTTTAGTTTTAAATATTTTATCAGGAATAATAGATGTTTGGAAGTTAATATTCATAAAGTTGTAAGTCTAGCTTCTAACATCTAATCTAACATCTATATATAAATGATTCAATTAAAAACAATAGACGAACTTCGTCTTATGAAGCAGAGTGCTCAATTGGTTTCCAGAACATTAGGAATGTTGGCGAAAGAAATCAAACCGGGGATCACCACTTTGTATTTAGATAAATTAGCACATGATTTTATTAAAGATCACGGTGCTGAACCTGCATTTTTAGGATATGGAGGTTTCCCGTACTCTTTGTGTATTTCTCCAAACGAACAGGTAGTTCATGGATTTCCAAGCAACGTAGAAATTAAAGAAGGTGATGTACTTTCGGTAGATTGTGGAGCAGTTTTGAATGGTTTTGTAGGAGATCATGCTTACACTTTTGAAATCGGTGAAGTAAATGCTGAGACTAAAAAATTACTTAAAGTAGCAAAAGAATCTCTTTACAAGGGCATCGAACAGTGCGTCAGAGGAAAGAGAATCGGAGATATTTCTTACGCAATCCAAAATCATTGTGAAAAGCAAGGTTATGGTGTTGTAAAAGAGCTTGTGGGTCATGGTGTTGGAAGACAGATGCATGAAGATCCTCAGGTTCCGAATTATGGTAAAAAAGGAAGTGGCAAAGTGATTAAAGACGGTTTAACGATTGCTATCGAACCCATGATTAATCTTGGAACTGAAAAAGTGAAATTTCATAATGACGGATGGACGGTAACAACGTTGGATAACCTGCCTTCTGCGCATTTTGAGCATGATGTAGCGGTGATTAACGGAAAACCGGTATTGTTGTCTACTTTCCAGTACATTTATGATGCATTGGGAATTGTAACTGATGAAGAAAAAGCTTTCCAATTGGATTTTTAATGAAAAAAGTAACGAAACTTTTATTAAATAAAATTCCGCGTCCAGTACTTATTAAGATGAGTATCTGGGCACGACCTCTTATCTATCAGTTTTTTAAAGGGAACAATTTTCAGGATCCTATTGACGGTAGATATTACAGGAAATTTCTTCCTTACGGATACGGAAGTCAGCGTGAAAATGCATTGTCACCGGGAACTTTGAGTTTAGAGAGACACCGCCAGATGTGGCTGTATCTTCAGAATGAAACTGATTTTTTTATTAAAAATTATAAAGTTTTACATATTGCTCCCGAACAGGAATTTCTTAGAAAATTCAAAAAAATGAGGAATCTGGATTATATTTCAGCCGACTTATTTTCTCCGATTGTGGATGTAAAAGCAGATATTCTGGATCTTCCTTTTGCTGATGAAAGTTTTGATATTGTATTCTGTAACCATGTGTTGGAACATATTGAAGACGATGCAAAAGCAATGAGTGAACTATATCGTGTATTAAGACCAGGCGGATGGGGAATTTTGCAGGTTCCAATGAAAAATTCTTTGGAGAAGACCTACGAAGATTTCACCATTAAAGATCCTAAAGAACGTCAAAAACATTTCGGACAATACGACCACGTTCGCTGGTACGGAATGGATTATTTTGATCGTTTGAAAAAAGCAGGTTTTGAAACTGATATTAATTTTTACTCCCAAACATTCTCAGAAGAAGAAATTAAAAAATACGGATTAAGAACTAACGAAATTCTTCCCGTTATTTATAAAAATAAATAAGAAACCGTCTCTGATTTTGGAGACGGTTTTTGTTTATATAAAAAAGTTGACCATTATTCTTTGATGAATTTATATACTTTCTCATCTTGAATGATTAAAATATATTGACCTGTTGCAAAATTCTGTGTATTAATTGTGATTTTTTTATCAGCACTTTTTCCTTCATACATTTTTTGCCCAAGCATATTGAAAACCTTTACTGAAAGATTATTTTCAATATTATCAACAGTTAGCTGATCTTTTACAGGATTGCTAAAAACTAAAAAAGATTTTTTGAGATTAGCTTCTCTTGCTGCTAAAATCGCATTAACATTATTGTAATATATTTGATTTCCGTTTAAAGTATTGGTAACGATTAAGGTTTTACCTGAACCATTGGGTACGATTTCATATTGATAAGAAGTACCTGTAGGAACAATATAAAAATCCGTATGTTTTTGATCATAACTATTTACAGCAGTTACATTATTTCCTCCATACATCCCTAATGTACAAGCAGAATTTACTCTTGTAAAAATGTTTGAGCCAGAAAAAGTTGCTTCAATCTGGCAGCTGTTAAAATGTCTGGAATTAAAGGCATAGCCCACTGGTGAAGTATATGTTACAAAGTCAGATTTTGCAAGAGCAATATCCATCATGGGTGTTATCACGGTTTGTCCACCAGTTACGATTTTTGAAATATGCCAGTCATTGCTAAAAAGTTCAGAATTTTGTGCGAATAAAAATCCTCCCGATAATAAAAGAAATAAAGCTTTTTTCATGTTTAATAATTTTCATCAAATTTAATAAATTTTCATTTATTTGAATTAAAAAACGGCTTCCAAACTTTGGAAACGGCTGCATTTTGAAAAGATTTTAAGTTGTATTAATTGATAAACAAATTAAAGTTAATTATCTTTTAATTTTAATGTGAAGAAACAGCTTTCAGTCCGACAACGGATCCAATTAAAGTAACAATAAAGAATATTCTCCAGAAACTTACAGGATCCTTGAAAAAGAAAATTCCCATTAAGACAGTTCCTACGGCACCGATTCCAGTCCATACTGCGTAAGCTGTTCCAATGGGTAAGGTTTGGGTGGCTTTAATCAGTAAAAGCATACTTATCGTTAACGAAATCAAAAAACCTGCAAACCAAAAGTACATAGTTGTTCCCGACGTTTCTTTTACTTTCCCCAGACAAGAGGCGAATGCCACTTCAAATAATCCTGCAATCACTAAGATAATCCAATTCATTTTTTAATTATTTTTATATAGCAAAGGTCTGTATTTATAAAGATTTAAAATTTTACAATTGTTAAAAAATGATTTAAATTACTTAATTTCCGCCCGAATTCTGCTCAAACTCACTTGTGTAATTCCTAAATAAGAGGCAATATGTCCTAGCTGAACCCGTTTTAATAAGTCTGGTTTATTTCTCATAAGATCTTTATAACATTCCAGAGATGTTTTAAACTGCCTCGAAATGATAATTTCTTCTGTCTTTACCAATTCTTTTTCTGCAAACTTTCGTCCCCAATTGGCAATATGAATATCTTCATTGAATAACTTTCTTAAAATATCAGTTTTTAATTTATAAAATTCACAATCCTCCAGAAGTTCAATATTTTCGTAACCGGGTTTATCTTCAACATAACTTTTCATAGAAACTACGGGCTCGCCTTCACTGCCGAACCAAAAAGTAATGTCTTTACTTTCTGTTGTGGCATAAGCACGCACGATACCTTTTTTTATAAAATAAATATAGGGTACGATTCTATTTGCTTCCATCAGACAAAAATTCTTTGGATGAGAAATTTCCGTAATATATTTTTTCAGATTTTTCTTAGAATTTTCAGGAAGTATATAAATCTGATCAAGAGTTTCATCAATATTCATGAAAAAATTATTTTTTTCAAAATTATCAGAATTTATAATGTATGAAACTGTATTTTAATTTTTTTTCAAACTATTTTGAATTTTATAAGACTAAACGTGTAACCAAATTCACGACTTTAATTATCTTAATCTGTTCATACTGAGTTAATATGGAACTATCAAAACCGTTATTTTAGAATTTAAATATATGATTATCAAATGGTTATTTAATTGTGTTTGAGGTTTTTAAAAGGTGGCGAAAGTACAATAATTTTTGAAAGCACCAAAAGAATGACTGTATTGTTTTTTACACATTTTACGACCTATTTTTGTATTCAGAATTAATTATGAAAAGAGCTTCCATTAAAGATATCGCCAGAATTGCAGGAGTTTCCGTTGCTACGGTTTCTTATGTCATGAATAAAAAAGAGGGAAGCCGCATCAGTGAAGCAACGAAAAAAAAGATTTTAGAAGTTGCCAAGGAAGTTAAATATACACCCAACAAGATTGCCAAAAGTCTTAAAATGAGTAAAAGTAAGCTGATCGGGCTTATTGTCGCTGATATTTCAAACGACTTTTATTCAAATATTGCAAGAAATATTGAAGATGAAGCAATGAAAATGGGGTATACTTTACTAATCGGAAGTTCAGATGAGACGCCGGAAAAATTCAGGAAGCTGATGGAACTTTTTTCTGAGCAACAGGTTGATGGAATGATTGTCGCTCCGGTTTTAGATTCAGATGAAGCAATTAATAAATTCATCAGTGAAGAATATCCGCTCGTAACGATAGATCGTTATCTTAAAAACGTTGATATTCCGGGAGTTATGATTAATAATTTTGAGATTTCTGAGCAAATCTGTGACCATTTAGTCAATAAAGATTTTGAAGAAATTATTTATGTGGGATACGATACAAAACTTCCTCATTTGCTTGACAGACAGGATGGTTTTGACAAGAGAATTTCTGTTTCTGATATTCCTGCTAAGAGACTTCTGATTGGAATTCAGAATATTACAGAAGATCTTCATGCTCAGCTTAAAGAAAATGTTGATCTCTCCAAAAAGACGGCCATTTATTTTTCAAGTAATAAATTAGGAATTGCAGGACTACGATATTTAATTGATCATAATATTAAAGTTCCTGAAGATCTTTCTGTGATTGCATTTGATGAAACAGAAGCCTATCATCTTTTTCCGACTGAAGTTAGCTTTATACAGCAGCCTTTGATTGATATGGCGAAAGAATCTGTAAAACTTATTGATAGCCAGATAAATAATTATGATCCTAACGGAAAAAGAGTGACTTTCGATGCTAAGTTTATGGAGAGGAGCTCAGTAGAGTAAAAAAATTAATAATATAATTAAACTTTTAACCTATGGTGAATGAAAATTCTTATGTCGTATGTTTTGGTGAAGTTTTGTGGGATATATTTCCAAATGGTTCCAAAGCTGGAGGTGCTCCCTTCAATGTAGCTTACAATTTGCATAAAATGGGTATTGATGTGAAAATGCTCAGTAAGGTGGGAAATGATGATTTAGGAAAAAAATTAATCCAACAGATTTCTCAATGGGGGATTACCACAGATTATATTCAGATTGGCGAAAAAAATCCTACAAGTACTGTTATTGCTAAAATTGATGAACACAATGAAGCAAATTATGAAATTGTAAAGGATGTTGCCTGGGATTATATAGAATTGCTTCCTGAACATAAGGAATTAATTTCAAATGCGGACGCTTTTGTTTTTGGAAGTCTTTCTGCCAGAGATGAAAAAACAAAGGAAACTCTTCTTCAATTGCTGGAATATGCACCATTGAAAATTTTTGATGTTAATTTCAGACCTCCTTTTGTTGATACTGAGCTTATTAAAATGCTTTTGTTTAAGGCTAATATTGTGAAAATGAATCAAGCAGAAATGAACATAATTTTATCATTCATTGATGAAGAATATAGAAATATAGAAGACTCATTATTAATTATTGCCAATCATTTTAATACTAAAGAAATTATTTTAACCAAAGGAAGTGAAGGCGCAGAATATTTTTTTAATAACAAACAGTATCAATTCAATGCTTTACCGATTAAAATAGATGATACCGTGGGAAGTGGCGATGCTTTTCTTGCTGGATTTGTTTCTAAAAGAATTAAGAATGAATCGCCGGAAGAAATTATGAAACAGGCCGTTTCTTTAGGTGCATTTATTACATCAAAATCCGGTGCGTGTCCCCATTATGATTATGAAGAATTTGAAAAATTAAAAGAAACTTATTCGCTCTAGAATATAGGTAATTCAAGCAGAATAAGCAGATAATTTTTTAAATTATAGGTAAAATATTTCACAAATAGGAATTCCTTTTTCTTTAAAATTTTAAGAATTGACCGCTATACCAAATTTGTTTTAGTAACTTTGCATTTCTTAATATTATTTTATGCACAAAGCAGGATTTGTAAATATAGTTGGAAAGCCCAATGCCGGAAAATCTACCTTATTGAACCAATTAATGGGGGAGAAGCTGGCAATTGTTACTCAAAAGGCTCAGACAACACGCCACAGAATTTTCGGAATTTATAATGAAGAAGATTTACAGATCGTATTTTCAGACACTCCGGGAGTGCTTGATCCCAAATATGGTTTACAGGAAAAAATGATGGATTTTGTGAAAGATTCTTTGCAGGATGCCGACGTTTTTCTTTTCATTGTAGATGTTACGGATAAGGCTGAACCTTCAGAATTTTTAATTGATAAATTGAATAAAATTCCTGTTCCGGTTTTACTTTTGTTAAACAAAGTAGATCAGACAGACCAAGCCGGTTTAGAAAAATTTGTGGAGATTTGGCACGAAAGAATCCCAAAGGCAGAAATCCTTCCGATTTCGGCGTTAAATGCTTTTAATACGGATATTATTTTACCTAAATTAAAATCTCTTTTACCTGAAAGTCCGGCATATTACGATAAAGATCAATATACAGATAAGCCTGAAAGATTTTTCGTTAATGAGGCGATTCGTGAGAAAATTTTACTGAATTATGATAAAGAAATTCCATATTCTGTAGAAGTTGTTACAGAACAATTTAAAGAGAAAGAAGGAATAATTTTCATCGATTCTATTATTTATGTAGAAAGAGATACACAAAAAGGGATCATTATTGGTCATAAAGGTGAGGCAATTAAAAAAGTAGGAACAGAAGCAAGATTAGATCTTGAAAAATTCTTTACGAAAAAAATTCACTTAAATCTTTTTGTAAAAGTGAAAAAAGACTGGAGAAAAAACGACAGAGATTTGAAAAATTTCGGGTACAGATAGACTAAAAGTTCAGTAATAACCGTTGTATTAAAAGATTTTCATTATCTTTAATTCAAAATTACAACTTGATGAACTATTCGAACTCAAAGTCAAATACCGTTTTAAAAGATATTGTTTTATTGATCGTGAGAGTATTTATTGGTTTTGCCATGTTGTCTCACGGATTTCCAAAATTACAGATGCTTCTGGATGGCGGAAAGATAGAATTCTTTGATTTTTTAGGGCTTGGCCCAATGATTTCATTGGTTCTTACGGTTATTGCAGAGTTTGTTTGTTCAATTCTTTTGATTCTCGGACTTTTTACAAGAGTTGCATTAGGCTTTTTAATCTTCACAATGATTATTGCAGGATTTGTTGTACATGGTGCAGATCCTTTTGAAAAAAGAGAAATGAGCATGATCTATTTATCAGTGTACCTTTTGTTAATTGCTTTTGGAGCCGGTAAAATATCTGTAGATTATCTTATTGAGAAAAGAAAAAGAGCCAGCGATTGGTAATATTAAAATATAATCAAGTTTAAAATAAATAAAACTCATTCAAATTTTGGATGAGTTTTTTCTTTTAATTATTTCCGGAAAGTACTATTAAAGCTTATTTTAAGTATTTTAAAATAATGGAAGTTATAAAAGAATTCATATTATATTCACGTTAGTTTTTGTAATTTTCTGCCAACAAAAAGTATTATAAAATAATCCTTTGAACGGATATTTATTCAGAATAAAATTATGTTAAGAACCAATCAGCAATTTTTAGATTATTTAGAAAAGTTATATCATAACCAGGAGCATAAAGATAACATTATTTTAGAATCCTTTGATAAAGGAGAAAAACTACTGAAACAAAATGAAGTTTCCACTAAAATTATGTTGATAAAAAGTGGAATTACAAAATGTTTTTTCGTGGAAGAAAGTGATAAAGAATACATCGTTGAGTTTCTTGGGAAAGGAGAAATTATCGGTGAAATAGAAGTTATTAAAAATGTTTCCTGTATTTGCAGTATAGAAGCCATCACCGAGGTCAGCGCATATTCTATGACGATTCCTTATTTTCAGTCCTTAATTAAAAGTGATTTAACATTAAATAATTTACTGCTTGATGTTTTTGCGGAACGTATTTTCAACACTTCAAACAGGGCATCTTACCAACAGCTTCATACCACAGAGCATACATTATCTCAGCTTTTAGAATTGAGAGCAAAAGAAATGGAAATCTCAAAAGAAGATATGGCGGCATATTTGGGAATTACGGTAAAAAGTCTTAACCGAACTTTAAAAGAGTTTGAGAAAAAAGAAAGTAAAAATCAGGAATAATTCAAATACAGTATAAAGGAATCTTCCTGTATCTTTGCATAAATATGTCTTAATCTGATGCAAGAATTACAGTTCAGAAATGCAAATAAAGAAGATTTACCAAAAATTGTAGAAATCTATAATTCTACTATACCTTCAAGAATGGTAACTGCGGATACGGAAAATGTTTCTGTAGAAAGTAAATTGGAGTGGTTTAAACAGCATAATTCTGAAACCAGACCTCTTTGGATGGTTGAAGATCAGGAAAACGAAATCGTTGGTTGGGTGAGCTTTTCATCGTTTTATGGAAGACCTGCTTACCACGCAACGGTTGAATTAAGCATCTACATGGATGAAAACTGTCGTGGAAAAGGTTTTGGAAAGAAAGTTCTTCAATATTGCATTGACAATGCAGGAAAATTTGGGGTTAAAACATTATTAGGTTTTATCTTTTTACATAATGAACCGAGTTTGAAATTGTTCAGACATTTTGGTTTTACAGATTGGGGAGTTTTACCTGATGTAGCAGTTTTGGACGGTGTGGAAAGAACTTTGGTGATTTTAGGAAAGAGGATTAATTAGGTCATTGCGAAAAGCGAAGCGACGAAGTAATCTCAAAAATATTCACCATCGATTAGATCTAAAAATATTGTTGTTTTACTTTTTATTTCTGAAATAATATTTTCATTTTTATTACTTTCTTTCATCATCCAATATTTATTTTCATTCCATTTAAAATCACGATTAATTCCGGATCCGTGCTGTGTTATAAATCCCCAAAACCAAAGATCATCCCAAATTTCAATTTTATCTCCTGTATAATATGTATGTAATAAATCATTAATTTTTTTAAAATTCCAGTTAGTCTTTTGAATTCTGTTAAATATGGAAATTATAACAAAATCAACAGGTAAGAAAAATTTGTCATCTGATGAAAATTGTGGAACGTCATCCCAAATTGAAAGTCTTTGAGAATATTCTTTATTATGTAAATGAAATATGATTTTTGTGAATAAGGCAGATGTTTTGTCACCCCATCCTTTTTGTCTTCTCATCCCTTCAAATAAAGATTGATAATTTTTTTTGCTACTTGGATTTATTTTTTCTACAAAATTATTGAAAGAGCTAAATGAGTTTTTATCACCTAATATTTGCTTGAAGAAAGTAGACAGTTCATTAATCTTAGGCTTATTCTGTGTTGAAGCTATATTGTAAAGAGCTGATGTAAGTTTATCTTCTTTTGTTTCAAAAGGAAGAATAATTGAAGAATAATATTTTTCCTGTAATTCTTTATTGTATTTTCTATTTTCTTTTAGAAATTGAAAAATTTCATTTAGCTTGTGTTCCATTCTAAAATTTATTGATTATAAGTATGAAAAGCGATCCAAAAGACCGCTTTACAATATTAAAAATTTTGTTTCACTCTCTTTTCCGACATATTTAAAAATCGTTTGACAAGCATTACAGCAGAAATCGTTAATCCTAATCCAAGAGCGATCCACATTCCAAATGCTCCCATTTTCATCGTTACGCAAAGGAAATATCCCAAAGGGATAGTAATCACCCAATATGCAATGAACGTATAAATTGAAGGGATTTTGACGTCCTGCAAGCCTCTCAACATTCCCAGAGCCGTTACCTGAATTCCGTCTGATAACTGGAATAAAGCAGCAATAATCATTAATTTTGAAGCTAAAATAATAACTTCAACTTCTTCTTTTTTAGTGAAAAATGTCGGCAGAATATTTCTTCCTAAAATAAAAACAATTCCGCAGATGCACATGAAAATAAATGCAATTTTCAAATTATTAATGCCGACTTTTCTTAATTCGACAAAATTTTGTTCGCCCAATTTTCTTCCGATCATCACTGTTGAAGCAACACTGAAACCGATACATAAATTAAAGGTAAATGAAGCCATACTCAAAGCAATCTGGTGAGAAGCAATATCATGAGCCGAAATCAATCCACAGATGAAAGCGGCACCTGCAAAAGCAGTAACTTCAAAGAACATCTGTAGCGCCGTAGGAAAACCTAATCGGATCATTTTTTCAAACATTTCTCTTGTGAAAACCTGAATTTTTAAAGAAAAGTCTTTAATATATTGTCTTGTCTTTTTCTCTTTTAAAAGAACAAAATAAAGAAAAACAACCATAAAGATTCTGGCAATTAAACTAGCTAATGCAGAACCTTTTACACCCATTTCCGGGAAAATCCACAGACCTTTAATAAAGACATAATTTAAAACAATATTAATGATATTGGCAATAATCGTTGCTTTCGTAACCCCAATGGTATAAGATAAACCTTCAGAAACTTCTCTCAACGTCTGAAAAGCCATAAACGGAACAATACTGATTGCCATAATTCCTAAAAAGTCTACTGTATCCGGAATAATTTTCGCCGGCTGACCAGAATGATAGAGTAGAGGTAATCCCAACAGTAGAACTCCCATTAAAATAATTCCCACGGTCATATTAATGATGAATCCATGACTGAAAACGGAGTTGATTGTTTTATGTTCACCCTTCGAATGAGCTTCTGAAACCAAAGGCGGAATGGCAAAAGAAAATCCCAATGCCAAAACAAACATTGAGAAAAATACCGCATTTCCCAACGAAACGGAAGCCAAAGCATCAGCTCCCAATAATTTTCCTACAATAATATTATCGAATAAGTTCACTGAAACCTGCCCAACCTGTGTCAACATCACAGGAAGAGCGAGTGTCAGGCACTCTTTTGTATATTTTTTATTTAAAAAGTTCATAATAGTTTATATTCATGTAGTTGTCACCCAAATTTGCTTAAAGTATTTCTTTCTTAGTTAAGAAAATCCAAAAAAAAAGATTTGCAGTATCATACTGCAAATCTTTATATATTTAAAAATAATTATTACATTATTTCCTTACAAAACTTGCAACATCTTCGGCAGAAACGGTGTTTCCTCCTAAAATAATTAATCTCTCCACAACATTTCTCAACTCCCTGATATTTCCTGTCCATGAAAGTGCTTTCAATGCTTCAATAGCTTTTTCGTCAAATTTTTTCACAGCAGTACCATGCTCATCAGAAATCATAACTGAAAAATGATCTACCAAAAGTTTGATATCTTCTTTTCTTTCATCCAATGGCGGAACATAAATTTCGATAACAGAAAGTCTGTGATAAAGGTCTTCTCTGAATCTTCCAGCCTCAATTTCCACCTGCATATTTTTGTTGGTTGCTGCAAGAACTCTTACATCTACCTTAATTTCTTTGTCACTTCCCACAGGAGAAACTTTGCTTTCCTGAAGTACTCTCAATACTTTTGCCTGAGCAATCAGACTCATATCTCCGATTTCATCTAAGAAAATTGTACCTCCGTTCGCTTGTTCAAATTTCCCTTGCTTGTCTTTAATTGCTCCTGTAAAAGAACCTTTTACGTGTCCGAAAAGTTCAGATTCAATCAATTCTGAAGGAATAGCAGCACAGTTAACTTCCACCATCGGACCTCTTGCTCTTTCACTTTGATTGTGAATGGCATGAGCTACCAATTCTTTTCCGGCTCCATTCGGACCAGTAATCAAAACTCTTGCATCAGAAACAGCGACCTTTTCGATCATATTCTGAATTTTCTGCAAGCCTTCTGATTCACCGATCATTTGGTACTTTTTGTTAACTTTTCGCTTTAAAGTTTTATTTTCTGTCTGAAGATTTTTATTTTCTTTTTTCAAAGTTTCTTTTGCCAAAGCATTTTTCACACTCGTAATCAATCTGTTGATGTCAATTGGCTTAGAAATGAAGTCGTATGCACCTTCCCTTAGACAAGATACGGCAGAATCAATATCTGCGTGTCCTGAGATCATGATGAATGTAGATTCAGGTTTTAATGTCAAACTTTGTTTTAAAAGTTCGGTTCCTGAAAGTTTTGGCATTTTGATATCAGAAATAATCAATGCGAAATCTTCTTTTTCTACATATTTATAGCCTTCAAGTCCATCTTCTGCGATAAAGAATTCATAATCAGGAAGTTCATCGGAAAGAATGCTGTGAAGTACTCCGGAAATTGCTTTTTCGTCTTCTACAATAAGGATTTTTTGCATAGTTGCAAATTTAGATTTTTTTGATTGATTATTAGCAAAAACTATACCTAAATCATTTATTATATGTAATTTCTACTGCCGAAAATCGCAGAACCTACTCTCACAGAGTTGGCTCCACATTCTATTGCAATCGGGAAATCATCACTCATTCCCATGGATAATGTTTCTAACGATTTTAGTTGATTTAATTCATCAAAAATGGTTTTCAGCTTTAAAAATTCATTACGAACCTGAGTTTTGTTATCAGTAAAAGTTGCCATTCCCATCAAGCCTGTAATTTCAACATTAGGGAATTCTACGTTAATATATTTTTGAAACAAATCTTTTGCTTCATCAATCTCCAATCCGAATTTACTGTCTTCTTCAGCAATTTTTATCTGAAGCAAAACTTTGATTTTGCGATGATGTTTTCCTGATTCTTTATTGATTTCTAATAATAATTTTTCAGAATCTACACTTTGAATGGTATCGATAAATTCAGCAATATATTTTACTTTATTAGTCTGTAAATGACCTATCAGGTGCCATTGAATATCTTTTGGTAGAATAGGCTGCTTTTCTAATAATTCCTGAACTTTATTTTCTCCAAACACTTTTTGTCCGAAATCATAAACTTCCTGTATCGCTTCTGTAGGATGTGTTTTTGAAACAGCAACCAACTGTACATTTTCTGGAAGTTGATTTTTTATATTTTTGTAATTTTCTTGTAAGCTCATAATTGCAAATTTCTGAATTTTAAAGGCAAAAAACTAATGAATTTGATATTTTGTATTACATAACAAGTTTAGACCAATGAAAAAAGCCTGATTGTTATGATACAACCAGACTTTTTTTAATCATTAATTTAAAACCTCATTAATCTTCGGATATTCCGAGATTTTTCTAAAAACAAACCGGTTGGTTTTCTGTAGTTTTTCAATAAATAAATCCAGTTCATTTACAGAATCTGTATCGCTTAAATACTGATCATGCGTAAGAAAAACCAAGTGTCTCGAAGTTTTTTCCAGATCATTAAAGAATATACTGTCGATTCTTTTCAGCATCATTTCGTGATTGCCTTTTAACGCCATTTTATTGGTCGGTTTCCATTCAAGATCCCAACCAATAACTTTATAACCTGCTTTTTTCAGTTGATCTGCAGCGGCAGAAGAACTTTTAATATCGGTATTGGTAATATTGTTCAGTCGCCAGATATTTCTTCCCGGTGTTCTTGCGATGTAATCTTTCAATTGTAAACTGTCTTTGGCGGCATTAAAATCCTGAACAACCACTTGTGGATTTTTATAAAAATCTGAGTATTTATTATGAGCGTGCGTGTAACTGTGATTGGCAAGTTCTACCAATACATCTTTTCTCAAAAGTTCAAGATCATCTTTTTGTTTTGTGCTTCCAGAAGCATGTTTTCCGACTAAGAAAGCGGTTGCACATACATTCCTTTTGTGAAGAATTTTCAGGAGATTTTCGGTTCCGCGGTTGGGTCCGTCATCGAATGTCAGATAAATTACTCTTTTGTCGGAATCAACATTTTCATCATCAATTTTTGGAACTACTTTTGCGACGGGAGGATCTTTCAAAATGACCTTTTCAGAATCAATTTTTTCGCTTTTCACATTACAGCTGTTAGATAAAATCGAAGTTGCACTCATTACTGCAAACATCCCTAGAAAAGTCCTGTTTCTAGACTTTTCCGCAAAAGTTTTTTTCATAAAATTAAATGGAATTTAAATTGTTAAAAATTGTTAATTTTTCTAAATTATTCTTAACAAAAAATATGCCGATTTAATCTGAAATTTTACTTTTTAAGTTTATTTTAATAATTTAATTTTCAGCAGGTTTTATTCTAAAATATTCTTCAAATACAGTGAATTTTTAATAGCTGCAATTCCCCAGGTATTATTGAAAAAGATAAAACTTTTATGTTGATTATTCTTTATTTTTTCAGCTAGATTATTGAGAAATTCTTCGCTGTATTCCGATTTGTAAAGGATAGGTTTTCCGTGAAGTCTGTAATATAAAATCTCAGAATGATTCATGATGATGTCTTCCGGCAGATTTCCCGGAAAACTGACACCTGAAAAAATGACATTATTTTCTTTCAAAATGTCAAAAATTTCATTTTGCCACCAAGATTCATGACGGAATTCTATAACATTTGAAAAATTGAAATCGATGTTTTTAAGAATTAAATCAATATTTTCCTTGTTATTTTTAAATGAGGGCGGAAACTGATAAAGAAATCCTGAAAGTTTTTTGCCTAAATTGGTTTTAATATGATTGCAGAAGTCTGAAATTTCATTTTTACAATCTTTCAATCGTTTTTCATGAGAAATTGTTTTGGGAATTTTAATGAAAAATCTAAAATCTTCCGGAGTTTCATCAAACCATTTTAAAAGAGTTTTTGCCGTTGGTTTTCTGTAAAATGTAGAATTGATCTCAACACAATTGAATTGATGAGAATATAACGAAAGAAAATCTTTACTTTTTGCATCTTCGGGATACAATGACCCTTTCCAATCATTATTATAGAACCCCGAGCAGCCGATGTAAAGATTTTCTTTTTTCATATTATTTTTTGTTTAGATCAACAGAATTTAGCCTCAATGAATTCAAAATCACCGATAAAGAACTGAAGCTCATCGCTGCTGCTGCAATCATCGGAGACAAGAGAATTCCAAAAAAAGGATACAACAATCCTGCCGCAATAGGAACTCCCAAAACATTATAAATAAAAGCAAAGAAGAGATTTTCTTTAATATTTTTTACCAGTTTTTCACTTAACAATTTGGCTTTGGCAACTCCGAGAAGATCGCCTTTTAACAAAGTAATTTCTGCACTTTCGATGGCAATATCGGTTCCCGTTCCCATCGCAATCCCGATATTGGCTTGGGCTAAAGCTGGAGAATCATTGATTCCGTCACCTGTCATCGCAACAATTTTCCCTTCTTGCTGAAGTTTTTTTACTTCATTTAATTTATCTTCAGGTTGACAATTGGCTCTGAAATTTTTGATTCCTAATTCATCAGCAACAGCTTTTGCAGTATGTTCGTTATCACCCGTCATCATGATAACATCAATGCCTTCACTAAATAATTGCTGAACTGCTTTTTTAGAACTTTCTTTAATTTTGTCGGTAAAACTAATAAATCCCAATACTTCATTTTCCTGAGCAATATAAGAAATGGTGTGCGCTTTCGCTTGAATTTCCAATGCCTTTTGCTTAAGGTTTTTTGGGATTATAATTTGATTTGATGTTAATAGACTTTCGTTTCCTACATAAACTGTTTTTCCATTAATATTTCCTTTTACACCTTTTCCTGAAATATTTTCAAAATTATTGACTTTTTCAGAAGTTAAATTTTCATCTTTTGCTTTTTTAATTACGGCATTTGATAAAGGATGTTCAGAATTTTGATTCAATGAATAGGCTAATTTCAGGATTAAATTTTCATCATTATTAATCGTTTCAATATGTTCTACAGATGGTTTTCCTTCGGTTAAAGTTCCTGTTTTATCGGTAATTAAAACATTAACTTTATTCATTTGCTCAAGAGCTTCTGCATTTTTTATTAAAATTCCATTTTTTGCGCCCTTTCCGATTCCGACCATTAAAGACATTGGTGTTGCCAGACCTAAAGCACACGGACAAGCAACAATTAAAACAGCAACTGCATTCACAAAAGCAAACAATGTTTTCTTCCCTTCCGGACCGAAAAACTGCCAAATAATAAAGGTTAAAACAGCAATCAAAATAACTGTAGGGACGAAAACTTTTGCCACTTTATCCGTCAGTTTCTGAATGGGCGCTTTGCTTCGGCTCGCTTCATTTACCATTCTGATAATTTGAGAAAGTAATGTTTTATCGCCTACTTTTTCAGCCTTCATGATGAAAACCTGATTTCCATTAATAGTTCCCGAAGACACTTTATCATTACTATTTTTCTCAACAGGAATCGGTTCGCCCGTAATCATACTTTCATCGACGTACGAATTTCCTTTTGTAATTTTCCCGTCAACAGGAATTTTTTCTCCAGGTTTTACCTTTAATAAATCACCGATTTTAACTTGCGAAAGCAAAACTTTTTTTTCTTCACCATTAATGATGAGATTGGCTTCGTCAGGAGAAAGATTCATTAATTCTCTAATGGCATTTCCTGTTTTTTTATGGGCAGCGGCTTCCATTAGCTGTCCTAAAATTACCAATGTTAAAATCACACAGACCGCTTCAAAATATAAAGGAATTTCATGATGATGACTACGAATTTCGTGAGGAATAATATCAGGAAAAATTAAAGCAACAATACTGAAAATAAATGCTGCCGCTACTCCTAAAATAATCAAACTGAACATATTTAAGTTCCATGTTTTAAACGAAACCCAACCTCTTTTAATCAAAAACCAACCAGAATAAAATAAGACAGGAAGTGTTAAAATCAATTCAATAAATCCCTGAATTTTGCTTGGAATTGAAAAATCGATCAACATTCCACCCATCGAAAGAATAAAGACAGGGACCGTAAACACTAAGGAAATTATGAATTTTCTTTTCAGAATATTGTACGTTTCATCTTCTTCACCATTGTTTTCATCAGGTATTATAATCAGATCCATTCCACAAATGGGGCAATCTCCCGGCTCATGTTTAATGATTTCAGGATGCATTGGGCATGTGTATTGTGCAGCTTTTTTCTCAGGATATTTCACTAAATCCATTCCGCAGACAGGACATCCAATATTACTGTCGTACACTTTGTCACCTTCACAAAACATCGGACAAAAATATTTTCCTGCCATTTCATCAGTTACTTCAGGAGCTTTATAAGTGTGCTCATGATGATGAGAATGACTGTGTGAATGTGTTTCCGTATTTTTAACCAAATCTTCCGTAATTTCTTCCAGATGCATATGACAAACAGGGCAATCTGCTTTTTCATCATATACCTTATCACCTTCGCAGAACATCGGACAGTAATATTTTCCGATATTATCTTTGAAATTCTCAGGCAAATTGGTGGAAGAATAGGTTGGTTTGAAATTAGGATCTTTTGCTAATTTTTCCTCAATCGGAACCAAAAACATATTGCAGGTCGGACATCTTTTTCCCTGTTGAAAATAAACCTTGTCACCTTCGCATTCCATTGGGCAATAATAAACCGATGAAGGAGAAATTCTGTCTTGTGGCTTGATAAAAGATTTTTCAGGATTGTTGGAATCTTCTAATTTATAGTTTCCAATTTCTTCTAAAGCTTTATTTAAAGTATTGAGATCAAATTCTTTATCGGAAATGATGGTTGCTTTTGCATTTTCAAGATCAATATTAGCAGTAATTCCTTCTATATTATTGAGTTTTTCGGAAATTTTTTTCTGACAGCCAGAGCAAGTCATTCCGAGAATTTTATATTGTTTTTCCATGATCCTTATAATTGATAGTACAAATTTCCAAAATGCAAATGGAAATGAGTTATAGTTTTAAGGATAATGTTTATAGAATTCTGTTGTTGAGAATTTAAGTGTGGAAGAATGGTTTAAATTTCAAATGTTAAGTTGCTTAAACTCAATTATACCTGATCCAGCGGCTTCCTATTGTGGACTTTCAGCTTTTTAAATTCGGTAGGAGTAAAGCCTGTGCTGTTGCGGAATTGCGAAGATACGTGCTGAACACTTTTATATCCCAGTTTTCCGGCAATTTCAGTTAAAGTCAGTTCATTATAGAGGAGAAGTTCCTTCACTTTTTCAATTTTTTGAAGAATAAAAAACTGTTCCAATGTAATACTTTCATTTTGAGAAAAAGTTTTTGAAAGCGAACTGTAATCTTTGTTAAGTTGTGAACTTAAAAATTCAGATAAAAGAAAATTATCGTCAATATCAAGTTCACTTATTTTTACAATAATTAAGTTTTTAATTTTCTCTGTAAGTTGATGAACGGAATCTTTTATTCTTTCAAATCCTGTTTCTTCTAAATGTTTTTCTAAAGATTCTAAGTCTTTTTCCAGAATTTCGGATGCTGTTTCAACTTCGCCAAGGTTAATATTTTTAACCTTAATATTCATATCAGTAAAAATATTTTCAACAGCAGAAATGCATCTGCCGCAGACCATATTTTTTATAAAGATTTTCATAGAGGATTTTGGTTGCTTAATCTGTCTTTTACAAATTCAACCTGAGTTTTTCCGTGGGCAGCCGGATTGCCGTCCTGATCCAGGTTTACCATTACAATTCTGTCTACAGTAATGATCGTCTGATGTGTCATTTTATTTCGAACCTGACAAGCTAAAGTAAGCGAAGTAGAGCCGAATTTAGTTACTTCAATTCCTATTTCGATAATATCCCCCTGTTTAGCGGAACTTACAAAATTAATTTCAGAGATAAACTTGGTAACCACTTTTTTGTTTTCCAGCTGAATAACAGCGTATAAAGCTGCTTCTTCATCGATCCACTGTAAAAGTCGTCCTCCGAAAAGTGATTGGTTAGGATTTAAATCTTCCGGTTTTACCCATTTTCTTGTATGATAGTTCATGTCTAAAATTTTGTACTGCAAATTTAACGTTAAAAACTGGCTTTATCAAGTATTTGTATTCACTTATCTAAAGACAATTATTCATTCTCTCAATCGCTATAAAGATTTTATTGGTATTACTTAATATATGATGCTTTGATTTTGGCAATTCATATGTGATATAGATTAAAAAGATCGAATATAGTGGATTATTTAATGTTTTATTATAATTATTTAGTTAAAAATTAATACTTTTTAACAATAATTAAATTTAAGATGGAAAATTGTTGAAATTTTTGTAAAAAAAGTTTTGATATGAAATTAATAGTTGTATCTTGCATCAGTTATATCTGGAATCAATATTTGTTCATTACTCTATGTTGTTTTTCTTTTATAAACCAAATCATTTTTAACATTTTTTAATTTTATTATCAAGATGAACATTTTTGTTTCAAACATCAACTACGCAACTAAAGATTATGAGTTGCAAGATTTATTTTCAGAATTTGGAGAAGTTTCTTCTGTAAAAATTATTACTGACAGAGAAACGGGTCGTTCAAGAGGTTTCGGTTTTATCGAAATGGAGGACGCAGAAGGACAACAAGCTATTGATGCTCTTAACGAGAAAGAATTTAACGGAAAAACACTTAACGTTTCAGAAGCTAAGCCAAAAGAAGACAAGCCAAGAAGAACATTCAACGGTGGTGGAAGCGGTAGAAGCAGCGGCGGATACGGTAGTAACAGCGGCGGAAACGGCGGTGGTGGTTACGGTGGCGGAAGCAGAAGCGGCGGTGGCGGTAGCTACGGTAACAACCGTGGTGGCGGTGATCGTGGCGGAAACGGCGGCGGTGGAAAACGTTGGTAAAAAATATAAGCGGCTCTTGAGCCGCTTTTTTTATGTCTTATTTTTAAGTTTGATTAGTTTTGAATAAAATAATTGTAATTTATTATTTCCAGCAACTATAGTTTAAAAGCAACTAACTAATCATCACTCTTTTTCTTCTTCTTTTTCTTATCTTTTTCCTTCTTTTTGTCTTTCTTAGGTTTTAAGACTTCATTGGCATATTCAAACTTTGGTTCTTTTGTCTTGACAGGTTTTATATCAATTTCCAAATCCGAATTATTGAAATCATCCTGAGAAACCATATTTTCGCTTAACAAAAGTTCTAAAATTTCCTTTCCTGAATCGTTAAAGAAGTGAACAGAAAGTTCTTTTAAAAGAAATTTTCTATATTCTACGAGGGGAACTAAAATGGTATATTTAAAGATTCTTCCTTCTTTTACAGTAGATAAATATCCTTTTTCAACCAATATTTTTAAATAAGTAGAAACGGTATTCTGATGGGGTTTCGGCTCGGGATGCTGTTCCATAACATCCTTTAGATAAAAGGAATCCAACTTCCAGAATAATCGCATGAGGTTTTCTTCGGCTGGCGTTAGGTGATTTATTTTCATATTAAATTCTTACTGTTGAAACTGTATATTGCAATAAAGGTAGATAAAAGATACCATAAAAGCAATTCCGGCGCCCATCAGAACTTCCATTAAGGTATGTCTTTTTAGAATAACTCTTGTAATTCCTACCAACGTGGCAATTCCTAACCATATGATTCCCATGCCTGTACTTAAATTAAAAAAAAGTGCTGCCACAAATATATTGAAAGAAGTATGCATCGAACTTTTAATATAAAAATTACTAATCTGCATTGCGAAAAGCAGTATTAAAATGAACAGCATGACAAAATCGATAATCCCATTCTTAAAATAATTAAAGCCAAGATAAGAAACAACACATACACCGATAAAGATATATAAAGACTTTCTCTGCATACGATTGGAAACATCCATATTCGTATATCTGCCTGTTTTTACGTTCCAGATCAGCCATACTATTACGGGAATCATAATCATCAATAATATCGGAAGAAAATACGAAAGAGAGTCTTTAAAAGAATACTGACGGATGCTTAAATAAATGTAAAACAGTAATAATGAAACAAGCGGGTTGAAAAAATTAGAGATTACTTTTGATATATTATGTATTAACGAAGGCTGTTTTTCTTCCATATTTAAGTTTGATAATGTAAATATAAGACTATAACCAAAAAAACAATTGGTATGTATACAATAAAAACGAAGTTTTTTTTATAATTTTGCTCAACTATTTCATAATAAATAAGCAAGAGCTCAACACATGAAAGAATTTTCTAAAGAGGTATACCTGAAATGGTATGAAGATATGACAATGTGGAGAAGGTTTGAAGACAAATGCCGTTCTCTTTATCTAAAACAAAAAATCAGAGGTTTTTTACATTTGTATAATGGTCAGGAGGCGATTCCTGCCGGTTTCACGCATGCAATGGATTTAACTAAAGATAGCATGATCACTGCTTATAGATGTCACATCCATCCGATGGCGATGGGGGTAGATCCTAAAAGAATCATGGCAGAACTTTGTGGTAAAGCTACAGGTACGTCAGGAGGTATGGGTGGATCTATGCACATTTTCAGCAAAGAACACAGATTCTATGGAGGTCACGGTATTGTTGGAGGACAAATTCCTTTGGGGGCTGGTATTGCTTTCGCAGATAAATTTTTTGACAGAAAAGCGGTAAATATCTGCTTTTTCGGAGATGGAGCAGCTAGACAGGGCTCATTACATGAAACGTTTAACATGGCGATGAACTGGAAGCTACCGGTGATTTTCGTTGTGGAAAACAATCAGTATGCAATGGGAACTTCTGTGAAGAGAACTGCAAACCACGAAGATATTTATAAATTAGGTTTAGGATACGAAATGCCTTGCCTTGCAGTAGATGCAATGGATCCTGAAAAAGTGGCTGAAGCTGCTTATGAAGCGATCGAAAGAGCAAGAAGAGGAGACGGGCCAACTTTCATCGAGGCTAGAACGTACCGTTTCAGAGGTCACTCTATGTCTGATGCTGAGCCTTACAGATCTAAAGAAGAAGTAGCTATCCACAAAAACGACGACCCTATTGAATTAATCAAAGCAAGAATTTTGGCTAATAATTGGGCTACTGAAGAAGAATTGGAAGCTACAGACAATAAATCAAGAGATTTTGTTGAAGAGTGTATCGAGTTCATGGAAAACTCTCCGTATCCTGATGCAGAGAAAGTATATGAATATGTATATTCTCAGGAAAACTATCCATTCTTAGATAAATTAGAAAACTAAAAAATAATAATTAATTTGATATTTGAATTTGAGTTTCCCTAATCTCAAATCTCGAATCTCGAATCTCAAATCAATATAAATTATGGCAGAAGTTATTACAATGCCACGTCTTTCCGATACAATGACGGAAGGTAAAGTGGCAAAATGGCATAAAAAAGTAGGAGATAAAGTAAAAGAAGGAGATATTTTAGCTGAAATCGAAACTGATAAAGCCGTTCAGGATTTTGAATCTGAAGTTGAAGGAACTCTTTTATACATTGGCGTTGAAGAAGGTTCAGCTGCTGCGGTAGATTTAGTTTTGGCGATTATCGGAAACGAAGGAGAAGATATTTCAGGATTAACGGGTGGAGCTGCTGCTCCGGCTGCAGGTGATTCTGAAGAGAAAAAATCTGAAGAAGAGTCTAAAACTGAAAACGAATCTACAAGTGTTGAACAGACTACTGCGGAAGTTCCGGCAGGAGTAGAAGTAATCACAATGCCAAGACTTTCTGATACAATGACGGAAGGAAAGGTTGCTAAGTGGCACAAAAATGTAGGTGATACTGTAAAAGAAGGTGATCTTCTTGCTGAGATTGAAACAGATAAAGCCGTTCAGGATTTTGAATCTGAATTCAATGGTATTCTATTGAAGCAAGGTGTTGAAGAAGGTGGTGCTGCTCCGGTTGATACCGTATTGGCAATTATCGGACCTGAAGGAACAGACGTTTCCGCAGTTGGTGCTACGAAAGCGGCTAGTTCGTTATCAGAAAAACCTGCTGAACAAAAACCTGAAGCCAAGACAGAAGAGAAATCGGTTGCGCAAACTTCAAGTTCTTCATCTACAGACAGAGTGGCAATTTCTCCGCTAGCGAAGAAAATCGCTCAGGAAAAAGGTGTTGATATTCACAGTGTACAGGGTTCTGGTGAAAACGGAAGAATCGTTAAAAAAGATGTTGAAAATTATCAGCCATCTGCGAAAGAGACTGCTTCAGCTCCGGCTGCAAGTCCTGCTGCTGCACAAGTTGCATTAAGCTTCGTACAGGGTGAAGATACAGAAACTCCGAATTCTCAGGTAAGAAATATCATTGCGAAACGTCTTGCTGAAAGTAAATTCTCTGCACCTCACTACTACCTGATGGTAGAAATCAATATGGATAAGGCAATTGATGCAAGAAAAGAAATCAATTCTTTACCTGATACTAAAATTTCTTTCAACGATATGATCATTAAAGCGACTGCGATTGCTTTAAAAAAACACCCGCAGGTAAATTCTAGCTGGGCAGGTGATCAGATCATTCACAGAGGAAACATTAATGTTGGGGTAGCGGTTGCAATTCCTGACGGATTGGTAGTTCCTGTTCTTAAAAATACAGATCAGATGAGTTATACTCAGATTTCTGCTGCTGTAAAAGATATGGCAGGAAGAGCAAAATCTAAAGGTCTTAAAGCAAACGAAATGGAAGGTTCTACATTCTCTATCTCAAACTTAGGGATGTTTGGAATCGAAACATTTACAAGTATCATCAACCAACCAAACTCCGCAATCCTTTCAGTAGGAGCAATTATCGAGAAACCGATTGTGAAAAACGGTCAGATCGTAGTGGGTAATATCATGAAGCTTTCATTAGCTTGTGACCACAGAGTGGTAGACGGTGCTACGGGTGCTCAGTTCTTACAGACTTTAAAAACATATTTAGAAAGCCCATTAACATTGTTACTGTAATTTTCTAAGTTTTTTAAAAATACAAACACCTCTCAATTTTGGGAGGTGTTTTTTATTTCTTATAACCCGTTTTGCATTTTTTTTCATTTTCGTCACTTTGAGTAGATTTTTGAAAAAATAGTATCGAAAAGTTTATAATTTTGGTGATAAAATCTATTTTCGAGATACTCCACTTTGTTACGAAAAAACACTCGACCAGACGAATTCACTATCAAAGTTTGTCACAATATAAACGGGTTTATTAATATCTATTGAAAATTATTCCCCGAAAGTTCCGGAAAACTTTGTTCAGGGTGCAGGAACCTTTCGGAACTCTCCGAAAGTCTGTCGCAGGGGTGATTTTAACTTTCGGACATTCCTGGAAAGCTGGTACTAGGGTGCAACAAGCTTTCGGAGCTTCCGGAAAACCCTTTGCTGGGGTGTAATTAACTTCCCAGAAAATAAGTAATACCTGTTTTCAAATCTAAAATATCATATTATTACTACAATAAGTTGTAAATACAACAATATGTTGCTATTTTTGAATCATGATTAAAGCAAGAAATATCCGTAAATCTTACGGGAATTTAGAAGTATTAAAAGGGGTTGATATTCACATAAAAACTGGAGAGGTTGTTTCTATCGTCGGAGAATCGGGCGCCGGTAAATCTACTCTGCTGCAGATTTTAGGAACGTTGGATCAGCCAACGACTTCCAGTAAATACAATACTGAGATCTCCATTGCCGGCGAATCATTTATTAATATGAATGATAAGCAGCTTTCTAAATTCAGAAACCAGAATATTGGTTTTGTATTTCAGTTTCACCAGTTGCTACCGGAATTTACGGCGTTGGAAAATGTGTTGCTGCCAACAAAAATAGGAGGGGCAAACGAAAAAGAATCTTTAGAAAAAGCGTATGCTTTGTTTGAAGATTTAAAAATCGAACAGAGATTACATCACAAACCCAACCAGTTATCAGGTGGTGAAGCACAAAGGGTAGCGGTAGCAAGAGCTTTAATCAACTCTCCGAAAATTATTTTTGCAGACGAACCGACAGGAAACCTAGATTCTAAAAATGCCGATGATTTGCACCGATTATTTTTTGATTTAAGAGATAAATACAACCAGACTTTTGTGATTGTGACACACAACCCGAATCTTGCAGAAATCACCGACCGGAAATTAGTCATGAAAGACGGAATGATTATCGAATAAAACTGTCCAACACATGATGAAAAACGTTCTTTTTTTATTCCTCTTTTTTATTTCCTGTTCAAAAATTGAATCTCAGGCGACTAATTTTGTTGATGATTTACCTAAATCTAAAATTTTAGAGATCAAGAATTATATTAAAGGGAAAAATTACAATCAGGATCTGGCTGTTTTCATCAATTTTAAAGTTCATTCCGGAAAGTACAGATATTTTGTTTATGATCTTAAAAATGACAAGATCTTGCAAAAAGCGGTCGTTGCTCACGGTGAAGGTTCTGTTGTTAAAAACTCTGATGCTTTACAGTTTAGTAATGTTGATGGTTCTCATCAGTCGTCATTAGGAAAATACGAAATCAGAGAAAGTTACAATGGAAAGTTTGGGAAAGCGTATCGTTTAGACGGCTTGGATGCCTCAAACAGCAATTCAAGGGCAAGAGCAATTGTTCTTCATTCTTATTATTGCATTCCTGACAAAGAATCTGCATATCCTGCTTGTCTAAGTTTTGGCTGTCCGATGCTTTCGAAAAATGCATTCGTGGAAACGGCGAAATATATCGATCCATCAAAAAAGACAATTATTTTATACGCTTTTTATTAAAACTATTACATGAAAAATATTATTATCATTGCTTCGGCTTTATTCACCATTGTATCGTGCGAAAAAAAGGAAGTTCAGAAAGAAAATTTATCACTTAACCTTCAAAAAGGTTTTGAACAGACTTTAATTTATTCCACTTCTACAACGGGAAATAATAACGGCGGAATGAATGACGCTACGGAAGTTAAATATATCATAGATTCTGTAGATAAAGATTCAAATTATTATGTGACAGGGGAGATCATGAGAATGACTTACAACCAAAAGATGTTTGGTGAAGAAATTCATTTTGATTCACGAGAAAATACTAATTCAGATGAAGAGTTTGGAGACGAATTTAAACCGTTAATCAATAATCCGTTTACATTTAAAATTGATAAATACGGGAAAATCCTTGAAAAGCAGAAATTTACGAAAGAGATTTCCGGAGATTTAAATGCAGATCAGTACAATATCATTCCGGTGGTTTTTCCACATGAAGCGATTGAAACGGGATTTACATGGAAGGAGGATACCTCAAACCCTCTTACAAAATCTATTATGCCTGTTTCGAGTAGTTTTACTTATAAAGGTACTAAGGATAATAAGATTGAGGTTGCCCTGAATTCGAAAATGGAGGGTGGAGCTATCATGAAAGATACTGATATCGAAGGGAAATATATCTTTGATGCTAAGACAAAAAGCCTGATTTCCGCTGAAAGAAATATGCCTGTTCAGATGGGTGGCGGTACGGCTAGTTTTACGATTACTCCAAAAGCAAAAGGTTTTTAATTAATTATTTATACAAAAGATGTCCATAAAATTCCTTGCTGAAGACGACAGACCCCGTGAAAAGTTTTTACTGAAAGGTAAAAATTCATTATCGGATTCTGAACTGTTAGCAATTATTATGGGTAGCGGAAACAGAGAAGAAACTGCAGTGGAATTGGCGAGAAGAATTTTAGATTCAGTAAATAATAACTGGAATCAACTTAGCTTACTTTCCGTTAAAGATCTCATGAAATTCAAAGGAGTTGGTGAAGTAAAAGCGATTTCTATCGCAACGGCTCTGGAAATAGGCAGAAGAAGATCGAGTCAGGAAATTCCGGAAAAACCCGTTGTTTCGAAAAGTAATGATGCATATTTGGTATTAAAAAATCATTTGTCAGATCTGAGAACAGAAGAATTTTGGGCAATTTTTCTGAATCAGAGCAATAAGGTTATTCATATTGCACAGTTAACCCAGGGCGGGATTAATCAATCAATTGTGGATGTCAGAATTTTATTTAAAACAGCATTAGATCATTTTTCTACAGGAATTATTATTTCACACAACCATCCTTCCGGAAATCTGAAACCGAGCAAGGAAGACATTGATATTACAAAAAAAATAAAAGAGGCAGGAAATATGTTAAGTATCCAGCTGCTGGATCACTTAATTATTACGCAGAATTCATATTTCAGTTTCGCAGACGAAGGGTTATTATGATTAGAAGATTGAAATACGAATCCATTGATTTTAAAAAATATACTCAGTGTTTAGAGAATTCTGAACAGAAAAATTGGTATGCAAAAAAAGAGGTCTTGGATGAACTTTCAGAAAATTGGGAAGTTTTGATATATCAAGATTATGAAGCCGTTTTACCAGTTCCGCTGATGAAGAAATTAGGATTAAGATTTGTCATTATGCCACTTTTTTGCCAGCAGTTGGGTGTTTTTTCATCAAAAGATAATCGTGAAATTAATGATCAGTTTTTAAAAGCGCTTAGAAAAAATTATAAAATATTTTACTATTCTTTTAATCAGTATAATTCATTTTCGTCTGCTTTAGAACAGCGGAAAAATTATAAGATTCCAATTTCTGATTATGACGTTTTACGAAGAAAAAAGTATTTTAAAGGAAGAAAATCTACTGCAAAATGGGCGCAGCATCTATTCTATAAAGAAATTGAATTGAATGCAGAACATATTTCATTTATAGAAAATAACTTTAAAGGACTTACCAAACAGAAGGATGTTAATAAATTTAAAGAATATCTAAGTTTTCTTAATGAAATGAATTCTCTAAAACTTTGTGCGGCTTATCTGGATGATAAACTGATTAATATTGCGGTATTAATCTCAGAGGAAACTCAACTTTCATTATTGGCTTTAATCAATGATGAAAGGTATAAAAATGAAAACGGACCGTCATTTCTAATTGATAAAATCCTCAATTTATATATTCATGAAAAAACCTTCGATTTCATGGGAAGCAATATCCGTGGCATTGAAGTTTTCTTTAAAAGTTTTGGTGCAGAACTTCAAGATTACAGCTTTTTTGAGAGTCAGATCCTAAAGAAAATTTTATAAAAAAATGTGGTCTTCCCCCTTGTTGCACAAACCAATGTTTTTCAACGATAAATTCAGAAAATATCACTAATTTTGTAGCCTTAAATTATGACAGGTTTTTCAGAATATTTGCCCTATGCATTTGCATTGATTATTGCAATCCCGTTTTTGGTTTTGCTAAGACAGTTTGTGTTTAATTATATACGACTTAAAGAACAGGAAATCAGATTGCTTTCGGTGAAATCCAATTCTGAAAACAAGTCTCAGTCTTATGAAAGAATGACGTTATTTATGGATCGGCTCAAGCCTTCTAATTTAATTCAGAAGTTTGATAAAGGATTGGCAGTTCATGAGTTTATCTTTCTTACAGAGAAATCTATCAATGAAGAATTTGATTATAATTCTTCTCAGCAATTATATATTACAAAAAACTCCTGGAAAGATATTGTTGATTCTAAAAATGCAGTAATTGATTTGCTTCACAAAACATACGATGGTGTAAAAGGAAACGCCAGCCTTGATGAATTCAAAACAATTTTCATCATGAATTATATGGAAAGTGAAGATTATATTTCTGCAACGATAGAAAATTTAAGAAGAGAAATTTTAATAATAACTTAAACTAAAAATAAAAATTTAAATAATGATTCCAAATTTTAAAGCGCATCCATGGCACGGGATTTCTGTAGGAGAAAATGCGCCAGATGTTGTAAACGTTTTCGTTGAAATCGTTCCTTCAGATACCATTAAATACGAAATAGATAAAGAAACAGGATATTTGAAAGTTGACAGACCTCAAAAATTCTCAAACATCATTCCTGCATTATACGGTTTCGTTCCTAGAACGTACTGTAATGAGGCGGTAATGAATTTGGCGATCGAAAGAGGTGCTACAGACGTTACCATGGGAGATCATGATCCTCTTGACATCTGTGTGTTGAGTTCTCACAATATCCATTCAGGTGGTTTATTGATGCAGGCTATTCCAATCGGTGGTTTCAAAATGATCGACGGAGGCGAGGCAGATGATAAAATTGTTGCTGTAATGGTAGACGACCACGCATTCGGACATTTCAGAGATATTTCAGAATTGCCGGAAGCAGAAGTGAAACGATTAATGCACTATTTCTTAACGTATAAAAACTTACCGGATGAGCCTGCAAAATGCAGAATCCAGGAAGTTTACGGAGCAGAACACGCTAAAATTGTGATCAAAGCTTCTCAGCAAGATTATGCAGAAAAATTCGGAGGATAATATTTTTCTCTCGACCATTATAAAAAAGGATAAATGAATTTTCGTTTATCCTTTTTTATGTTTTTTAGGAGCTTTATCCGGCTTTTCGCACTCGCTATTTTTAAAATCCAGATGGATTAAGAAAAAGGAGCAGGCTCAAAAAATGTATAAGGATGTTTATGTTTATGCTTCCAGATACTTAAAAACTATAGATGAAGCTATAAATGAAACCGATTTCCTGCCATCTTTACCCTATTC